>NZ_LMKO01000001.1 GCF_001421705.1 Xylophilus sp. Leaf220
GGTGAGTCCGCGCAGAGAATCCAAGCCATGAAGCAAGCCGACCTGGGCCTGAACCTGACGACCAAGCGCACGCGCAAGCGCGAGTTCCTGGCAGAGATGGAACGCGTGGTGCCGTGGTCAGAGCTGGTGGGCTTGATCACGCCGTATGCGCTCGAAGGCAAGCGCGGTCGCCCGCCGTTTGCGGTGGAGACGATGCTGCGCATCCACTTCATGCAACAGTGGTTCACGCTGAGCGATCCGGCGATGGAAGAATCGCTGCACGACGTGCCACTGTTTCGTGAGTTCGCAGGCTTGAACTGGGACACCGCAGTACCTGACGAGACCACGATCCTTCGATTCCGCCGGCTGCTGGATGAGCACAAGCTCAGCGCCCAGATCCTGGCGCTGGTCAACGAATTGTTGGGCGCCAAGGGTTTGATGCTGCGTGTCGGCACGGTTGTGGACGCCACGCTGATCGCCGCGCCCAGCTCGACCAAGAACGCCTCGGGCGAGCGCGACCCGCAGATGAAGCAGAGCCAGAAGGGCAACCAGTGGTACTTCGGAATGAAGGCCCACATCGGCGTGGATGCGGACTCGGGCCTGGTGCACACCGTGCGCGGCACGGCGGGCAGCGTCCACGACGTGGTCGAGGCCAACGCACTGCTGCATGGCGAGGAAACCGAAGCCTGGGGTGACGCGGGCTACCAAGGCGCCGGTAAGCGCCCTGACGCCCGGGACGGCGTACGCTGGAACATCGCAATGCGGCCGGGCAAACGCAAGCTGCTGGACAAGGCTCGCCTGGTCGACGACCTGAACGATCAACTCGAACGCCTCAAGGCCAGCATCCGGGCCAAGGTCGAGCACCCGTTCCGGGTGATCAAGCGCCAGTTCGGACACGTCAAGGTACGCTACCGCGGCCTGGCCAAGAACACCGCGCAGCTGCACACGCTGTTTGCGCTGTCCAACCTGTGGATGGCGCGGGGGCGTTTGATGGGAACGCGGGCATGAGTGCGCCTGCAGGCGGCCAGCGGGCCGAAAAATTAACCTTAGACAGTGCTGCGATGTCCTGGGGACGAGATGTCGCGGCGAATTAATCCTGGTGGGCGTGCTGGTGATCGNCCTGTGGATGGCGCGGGGGCGTTTGATGGGAACGCGGGCATGAGTGCGCCTGCAGGCGGCCAGCGGGCCGAAAAATTAACCTTAGACAGTGCTGCGATGTCCTGGGGACGAGATGTCGCGGCGAATTCATTCGACCGCCCTGCATCAGCACATCTCAGAGCGCATTGCGCAGACCTTCCCTAGGCGCCGGATGAGCGCGAATTGCAGCATTCAGGACCTGGGCATATGGACGCGAAGGTCAGCGCATCCCGCGCACCAGGGAGTACGGCTTCTCGTAGAGGACGACGGCCGAACTTGCCATACAAGAGATGGGGCCCGCCGTGCGCGACCGAGGCTGGACAGCTTCAGCGACCTCGCGATCCTGACCGGCTCCTAACGGGCGCAAAGGTCGTACACCCGTTGAAACGGCATGCCGTTCTCGGCTGCGGTGCGCGCTTTGCGAGCCAAGACGCCGTCAAGCGGGAGCTCTCGCTCGAGGGCATTGTGGAAATCATGCAGATGACGCCTTTCCCGGGCCCTAACGCGTGGAGCCCGTCTTAGGTGAAACCGGCTTAGATGACGAAAAAGCCTCTCGCCCACGCGGTTTTCTGAGTAACCTTGCCATCCAAGACGTGGAGGTCGGCTGCCGGCGTGAGCGCCTACTGCCACTTAACTTCGAGCAGGTAAGTCTCTCCTTGCAATGTGAAGCTGCCATCTATCTATTCGTGCTGATTTCGGAACGGCTCGCGCGGCGGCAATTCATAAACGTTGAACACCTCTCCCAGCCACTGCTCGAACGCGTATTCGCGCTGATGGGTAGCCATACTCCACATGTCTTTGAGCCTTCGCTTCAAGGCCAGCAGCTTGGGACGATCGGCGGCTCGGCGGTGCCTGCCCCCGGCATGCCCTGCATTCGGCCAAGCATCCAGAAGAACCGGCGCTCCGAATTGTTCACCCGCTCTTCAGCCCCTGTTGTCTGCGGATGCCGGCTGTATAACCGACTTCAAGAAGGGTTGGTCGGACGCATGCTGACCTTTACTCCGATACATGATGTTGAAGCATGCGCGACTCACCGGTCTCCTTGCAGTTTTGGTCGGCTGTAGCAGTGATGTCGAGCCCGTCTGCCCAGCTTAGTGTTGAGGTGGCTAGGTCCTTCGGCGGCTAGCGCAGCCTTCGGACACCCTAGTTTTGCGGCGGCCAGCGTTGAAGCCTGAGCGGCACCGGACGTCCCATGGCCGGGAACACCGTCACCGAAAAATCGTACTTGCGCGGCGGACGCCCGCCCAGGATCACCAGTATGGGCTCCGGGCACTGGTAGCGCTCGTTGGTTGCGATAGCGGCCATCGAGCTCTTGTCCGGCGAGCTCGGCTCGCTACTGCCTCCTGGGTGGAAGTGCCATTCGCCAAGATAGTGGAGCCCGTGTGTCCAACGTTGCACAAGCATGTCCCGCAGGCCCGATGCGCCTCTCTTGAACCAAGCCCAACCGGCCCCCGAGTCCGGCGGTTTGGCGCTGGCCTCGAGTACAAAGGCGGCGTTGCCATCTTCGGTAAAGCGACCGATCAGAATTCCCCCCGTTTCGCGGCCTCTGGCCACGGCACATACCGCGACCATCGAACCGACGGCCTGGTCGCTCAGGTGGACCTGGAATCTGCGGCTGTGGCCATCCACATAGATTCGCCCACCCTTAGACATCCACTCGCTCCACGGTGCCCAGATTGGTCTGCCTGAAGTAGGTGCAGGACCTCTCCCCCGAAATGATGGCCCGGCGCACAAACTTGCTGCCCAACGCCGCCCACAACTGCACGTCGTCGGCCGTTGCAGGAAAAACAGGATTCCAGCATCCCACACCTTCAGCACGCGCCTCATCGAAGTTCACGGGGGGCGTGGGCGCAGCACCAAATTTGGCGGTCGCATCATAGGTGGGAAAAGCCGCCTCGCTTGCCGCGTAAGCCAGCAGGCCTTCAGCACGCCATGTTATCGAGAGCACCACGAATTGCTTTTCGTTACCCCATTCGAACTGGCCCATGGCATGCAGCACGGCGTCCTCCGCCGTGCAGTCAACGATGACGTCGTACCCCCGCAAGCGATTAGCCATGTTGGCCTTGGCCGGAGGGAAGCGATCGGTCAGCGCCTCGACGCGTGCGTCAGGCATTGCGGAGTTCAAACGCGCCGCCAGCGCGATGGACTTGGCGTGGCCAATGTCTTCCATTGTGAGCACGTGCCGACTCAAGTTGCCATGCTGGAAGACGTCGCTGTCCATCAGCCCCATGTTCGTCACGCCCATGCGCAACAGGTTTTCGGCCACGGCCGCGCCCAACGTCCCGCAACCGATTAAGAGGACTTTCTTCCGACGTACCATGTCCTCAGCTTCGCCCCTCATGCGCATCTGGTCCGAGGCCCAGTTCGAGGTCCGCTGCCACACCAGCGACTTTGTTGAACTGGCGAGTTCGCGGTCCCAGCGCAGGTGGTTGTCCTCGGTGGTCCGGAATCCTTCGCGCGGGGTCTTCCGTGAACAGAGGGGCACCGTGTGTATAGCCAGCCAATGCAAACGGTCAGGCGTGTCACCGATGCGTTCGGCAACGGGAAAACCAAGCAGTAGGCGGTAGTGACGCGCCTTGCTGCTCGACTTGCGATAGGCTGCTCCGGCGTACTGGAGGATGTAGGCCAGATCGAAGCCGTCTGCTTCTAGCAGCGAATTCAACTCACGCCATGTGGTCGGCCGCTGCCAGGGCTGCAACACAGGTATGGTGGGGAGCTTGATCCAGATGCCCATGAAATCCGGTTGCGTGTCGGTAATCGGTGCTGACCAGTCCACTTTGCGAATGGTCGCGCCAGCGCCGGCCATGAACTCGGTCAGGACCAACGTGCGCTTGGCGCGCGGCACGGCTGCCATGCGGGCAAAACCCCAGGTGACAGCGCTTGCATTCCAGAAAGCCAGATCCGGCTTCGACTCGTTGAAAGCGACCATGTCGGCCACCCAGCCGGCCGGGAAAGCAGGTACCTCGAAGGGGTCGCCTGTCTGCACGAGCCGGCCTTCGGCGGCGGCATCCACCCAGTGCAGCAGACGCTCGACCTTCCATCGCATGCGGGCCTGCAGATCGCTCTGCGGCTCGTCGTTCCACGCGACGCGGCCCAGGTTCGCGATTGGCCTCTCGACACAGGGGTTGCCCGTGCGCCAAGGCTTGTCCTTCTCCGGCTTGTCGTTGTGCGACTGGTGCGGGAAAGTCGCCGTCAGCCCATTTTTTCCGTCGGGATAGATTCCCACGTCGACCTCGAAGCTGCTTCCCTCCACTACGAGGTGCCAGGACGTTTCGAGTGGCACCGCCTCCGAGGGCGGTACGGACAGCCTGACCACCAGCGGCAGCGACCAGGTGCCGGGGCCATGCGAATGCCACGGCGCCGAAATATCCACCCGGTCATGGGGCGCCATTTCGTCGGCAAAGCTGGTTAGGATCTCCGGCACCATTGCGACGTCGACTATGCAAACCTCGGTGTCAGCTGCGGGTCGGCCGGGCCGCTTGGCTTGGTGAAGCCGGGGGGACGGTCGCCGCCTTGGGGACTGGGCAGGGGGAACTTGGCACCGAACAGACCCTGCCACAGCATTCCGCTCTCCGAGGGGTCACCTGCGTCCAGCGCCTTGCGGGCCTGCGCGGCCGCGTCGGAGATCGCCTTGTGGAAGGCCTCGAAATCCTCGAAGCTCAAGCGCTGAAGAACGTTGTGCTCCGGCACACCGTGGTCGTCCAGTACCGGTACACGGCCCATAGCGACTTCCGGCGTCCACCGGTCCCTCATTTCTTCCAGGACCTGGACCACCCCGGTGCCCATCGAGCCCGTGCCGTTTGCCAGCGCCTGGCCGATCATGTGCTCCAGCGGGTATCCCTTGGGATACTTCGGCAGCATCCTAGCGTTGGTCTGCCGCCAGCACTTCAATGCCTTCACCAGGTTCACGTAGTGACCATTGCAGTCACGGTTCTTCGCCGCAGTCCACTGAATCTGGGCGAGGGGATGAGTGCGGCCCCAGCGGCCAGCATCCCGGTCAGGCAGCATCAGAGGGTGAGGCTTCCAGTCTTGCTCGGGGGCGTCCTGTGCAATGGCCATAACTGGGTAGAGGCCATCGCCCTTGGCCGCGGTCCAGCTTTTGTTCAGGCGCCATGTCGGCTGCTCTTCCAGGGTCTGGATGTTCTGCACGGATTCTGACTTGTACAGCGCCGTGACCGCCTGGTCGGAAGTCACTTCGCTGGGCAGGGCGGTGATTACCAAGTCTATGTCCACATAGGACAGCTCGATGCCAAAGGACCGACCCTGCCGGCGCCACTTGCCGGCGTAGTGGCGTTCCAGGAAGGGAACGAACTTGTCCATTGCCTGCTCCGGCGTCGTGGTGTTGTAGTCGATCGTCGTGACCACAACCACGTCGACGTCGGGGCGCTTGTCGCCAATGGGGCGGATGGCCGTAGAGCGGCGGATGCTGCCCTGCAAGAAGGTGGACACGGTGATCTTGGTGAGATCGGGATCCGCGTTCAAGCGAGTGCGCAGGGTGGTCGCCCCCACGATCCAGCCCTCCTTCTGCGACTGCGTGGGCCGAATCTCGGTGAGGAAGGTCTTGAATTGCTGGTTGAGTTCCATGGTTATTCGATCCTGAAAGCGGGCTGGTAGCTGCCGGTTGCTGTGTTGTTGAAATCGAACTCGTAGACAACGCACGGCCCCATCGCGTACCGGTGCTGGCCGAGGAAGAAGGTGAACGCGTTCGGGGCCGCGGCAAAGATGTGCACGGGGGTGCCTGCCGGGCGCCTGATCCGCTGGACCGCAGAAGACACTTGGTCGGCGATATCTGCGGCATGAGCACCCCCCACGATGGCGGTCTGACCTGGGCCAGCCGCGGGCGTGATGTTGACGAGCTTGCCGATGGCGGGCATCTCCTTCGCCAGGTACTCGCGCACGCCCTGCGATACGTCGCGCGATAGGCCCACGGCAACCGCGATCTCGGCACCGGTGCCGATCTCCTCTGAGGTCACGGTGGCTGCGGGGCCGGTCCGCTCGTCGTCGGCCTGCCAACGGCTGGATCCGCGCCGGCCCTTCTGAATGAGCTCGACCGTGACGCCGGACTTGAGACCAAGCGTGGAGCCTGCCAGGAAGGCCACGGAAGTGTGCGCATCCAGGTACAGCCGCAGCCGCGGGTTCTTGGCCCGCATCTGCGTCAAGAACTTGGACACCGCTGGCTGGATGGTGTCGGTCCAGCTGACGCCGTCGCGCAGGTGTCGGCCGTCGAAGTGTTCGACCAGCCTCAGGGTGTTGTCCGTGGCCGCATCGAGATGGTCGGCCAGGATGTCACCGAAGGACTGGATCGAAACGTTCAGGGTGGGCGACGCCGCTTTCTCGCGGAGCCACCCCTTCTCGATGACGAACTGCTCGAAGGCTTCACGGGTCAGGCTGTTGCGCTTCTGGCGCTTGAGGTCCCGGGCGACGCTGTCGAAGGTGAAGCCGGTGGTGTTAGTGCAGGTCATCATGCCCACGGACCTGAACCGCAGGTTGACCTCGTTGCGCATGTCCTCAAACGAAATCGCATGCTGCTTGATGCGGAAGCCGATCAGCACCTCCCGCAATTCATCATCCGCAGCTAGGCTCAGGTGCTCGCGCCATAGCTTGCGGATCTTGCCCATCTTGCTGCGATCACCCCCCCCGATGAACAGCTTGTCCAGCCGCAGGGTGTTGTCGACGTTGGAGATCAACTCGTTGAGCGGGTCGCCATCGCTGATGCGGTCCGTGGTCACCAAGACAAAGCCGGCGTCGCCGGCCTCGGCCTTCGCATCCTTCAGACGTTGCAGGATGGAAATGGACTCCGCACCGATGAACTTTGGATCCACCAGATCCGCGAAGCCGAAGCGCCCGATCTGGGTCGCATGGAACTTCAGTTGGTGGTAGTCCGCTGAGACGTGGGAAGGGTGCGAACTGGTAACCCGCCCGGGCGGCCGGTAGCGCACGATGACATCGTCGAACCCCTTGGGCCCGTCACCTTCATAGGTGACCTCAAGCACGTGGGCCTGGTCATCGTCGCGGAGCGCGGCCGCCATGTGCCAGAAATACCGGGACTGATAGTCATGCCCGTTCCAACTGGCTTCAACTGCATTTGCCAAGGGAACCTCCTCAATCGCCGAAAGAAACCATCGCGGCTGGCATCCAGAACTGGCGAATCTTGATGCGACCTTTGTCCTGGTACATCGAAGCGTGCTGAAGCTTGAAGAACTCGGTGCTGCCCATGATGTGGTCGATGGCGGCGTGCGTGAAGGCCACGGCGTCCAAGTAGTCACATCCGGCAGCCTGCAACTCCTCCTTGAGCCGCTTCTTGATATCGATCGCGGGTGTGTCCGCGCTTTTGGCGTTCGGGCGGTGGCAGAAGTCGAACAGGATGCGGCGCCCTTGGCTGAGGACGACCTGCGATGTGTCGCCCTCGCCCACTGGGTAGAAGAGGATCTGGTGCTTTTCTGCCATGTGAACCCTTCGATTGAGCCTTTGTGCTGGTTGACTTGAACTTATGACGCCCCGCACTGGCGGTGCGGCGGCTGAGAGCATATTTAATGTACGCATACTTTCTATGCGCGTCAACAAACTATACTCGCCTCATGCCAAGCCAAACCTCCCCTCGCAGAGCCGCTGACCCAACTCGGGTGAACAGCCCACCCTCTGAGCCGGGCGCTGCACTCCCCTCCGTCCCGCGACCCTCAGCGCGCTCCAGCAAGACCTCGCCCCAAGAAAAGGAGCCCGACACCGGTCCCGTCAAGTGGAGCCAGGAGCGCAGGCTGCAATTCATAGACTTCCGTCTGCAGTGGGGTGGACGCATCAACCGCCGCGACGTGACGGATTTCTTCAAGATCTCGGTGCCCCAGGCGTCTGCCGACATCGCTCGCTACGCCGAGGTGACGCCAGGCAATCTGGACTACGACACCAGTTCGCGCACGTACGTCGCTACGCCAGGGTTTGCCCCCCACTATGAATCCAGCGGAGCGCGCCAGTACCTGTCTCAGCTGCTGGCCTTGGAACGGCAGATCTTGACCAGCGGCCAAGCTTTCTTGGCGTTTCGGCCTCCCATGGCCTCGGTACCCCTTCCTAGTCGAACGGTCGAGCCGAAAACGCTTGCCCTTCTGGTGCAGTCAATCGCCGAGCGGGCGAAGCTGCGTATCCGATACCAGTCGATTGCGCGGGACGAGCCGCAAGAGCGCTTTATCAGCCCCCACGCGTTTGGTTATGACGGCGTGAGGTGGCACGTGCGGGCCTACTGCCACCTTCGCGAGGGGTTCCGAGACTTCGTCCTGGGTCGAATCCTGGTGCCCAGTGAACCTGTGGCGTCTGACGTTGACCCCTTGCATGACTGCGAGTGGCACACCAATGTGGACCTCATTCTGAAGCCACATGATTCACTCACGCTCATGCAGCGCGAGGGTGTCGAGATCGACTACGGGATGAAGGACGGAACGGTCACCGTGCCCTGCCGTCAGGCTATGCTGTTCTACACCCTGAGGACGCTGAACTTCGAGCCCAGCGGCACACCCCGGAGGGGCGAGAAGCAGGTGGTCATCGCCAACCTTGCCGAGATCAAGTCTCTGCTGCCGAGGCCAGGCCAAGCCTGAGCAATTAGCCCAACCGTCTGAAATAACCTCCGAAAGATGCACTAGCTCAGCCGACCTAGGTTAGCTGGCGTGTGCCACGTACACGAGAGAATATGCAGGGAGATGCGGAAATGATGGCCAACACGTCTACGGTGGCAAGCCAAGCGGACATAGATCTTCGAACGGTTTGGAGATTGCTCACGGTTGAGGATCAGACCGAGTTTTGGAAGTATGCTGGCCAACACTCGCGTCAGTTGCATCACGACACTGCGGTCTACAGAAAGCTCTGCGCGGCTCTCCGACAGGCTGAATCGAACAAGCCCGGAAGTCGTCCGACACCCGCCACCCGAGGCGCAGTTCGCCTTTTGTCCTCCGATGACACGCGCTCTGGGATTGCCCGACTAAAGGGGCGACTGGGTCAAATTTACTTCGGCGATCCGACGCAAAGTGGGTCAGATTTAAATCGGCGTTGATATCTGGGACGGGTTAACGCCAGTGTGCTGCCGTCCTGGGGCCAGACGAACCTGCCGGCATTTCACCGGCGAGCTGCCAGCCATACACCGATGCCGTCATGCACCAGCACCTACATGCGATTGGCCAGTCGGTTGGCGAACAGGTAGGCATGGTGAGGTCGAGCTTCGCCAAAGACCTGGCCCACCCGGCCGAGTACCGACTCGGTGCCCGCTCGCATGTTCAAGGGTTCACAGGTAAGCCACACTGCATCTACACGAACCATTTGAGCACCTCTCGAGTCCACAGGGCGAACTCGCCTGCAGCGCTGGTCGGCCAGGTGATGGACATCGTGATCGCGCCGCGGCGCAGTTCGACCAGCAGGTCCGCCTGCGGCGCTGACGGTTGCCGGGTGGCGCCGGTGCGGAAGCATCGTGAGGGGCAGTGCGATGAACTCGCCTGTCTTTGTGGCCGCCTTGCCGTCACCGACTCGGGTCAGCTTGCGCCAGCAATGAATGACATTGGCATTGATGCCGTGTGCCATCGCAATCTTGGCGACCGATACACCGGGCTCGGCGCACTGTGCCACAACCTGCGCCATCTTCGCCATCTTCGCCATGCTGTCCCGCCGCCCGGTATCCCCCTTCTCGCTTGTCATCGTGTCCACCTCAATCTAGATGCACACGATCCTTGCCGCCGCGCGGCTCGCTATCAAGATGAATTGGCCGGACGCATACAAAGCGCCGGCAGCAGCACATGGCTCACCGTTCTGGCCTGCATGGTGCTCGGAGATATCTGTAAAACTCTCGCTGGATTTTGGTTGCGCCTAGTCCTGCGCTTCATGCCAGTGATTTAACGTTTAAATCGGTCGCAGATCTTGTCGACCATTTCAACGACAAATTCCCGATCGGCCGGCAGGAGTGATCCAAGCCGTTTGCTCAACCATACGGCCTGATCTTTAGGGATCGCACTGACTGGAAGAATGAATTCGTCGACCCCGCAGCCATAGGCGTTGGCAAATTCGAAGAGGCGCTGGAGAGAGGGTACGACCACGCCTCTTTCAAGTCGGGAAACAGCCTCCTGCCCAATTCCAAGTATCTCTGCGACGTCCTCTTGGGACAACTGTGCTCTGACGCGGCGCGCAGCCAAAGCCGACCCGAGAGCTTTGGCATCGAGTTGAGGCGGGGGATGTTTTAGAGACGAGGACACAACTCCGATGGTCGTATGTCAACCGCTTGAGTTGAAGGGCGTTATGGGTTGTAATGCCACCTACAGGGTGGCATCCCATTAAGTTTTTCAAGCTTGTCGAAGTGCAGTCCTCCGGTCTCTCGAAGTCTGTCGTCGCGCTTGCTTGCACAGCCCCGTGTCCGTCGCTTCATCCAAATTCGTACCCGCATCACTAGCTGAGCACTACTAGGCCCCTCGCATGAACGCTTTTGACCTGAACGACCGAATCATCACCGCCGTCGGCACTGGCATGGCCGCAGCCGCCGAACGCTTCGGCCAGCGGATGCAGGAGATCCGCGAGCGGCGCGCGGAGCAAAAAGCGTCTGAGCACAACGCGCAGGTTGGCATCGCGTATGCAAAACAGGTCGATGACCTCACCGACAAACTCAAGCTGCTCCAGGCCTACTCCCGGAGCCAAGCAGAGGCGCATTCGAAGACCAACGATGACCTGCGGAAGGCACGTGCGGCCGGTGTAGCAGCGTCCAAGTACTTCATGCAGTTGCGAGATGACCTGGCCAGCACGCAGGACATACTGCAACGCCAAAGTGCCAACAGCTTCGCGCTCGATGAGTTCCGCAAGCTCGCTCTGGAGGAAATGCGCAACGGTGTCACCGGTGCGGACTCGGTCTGCATCGACGACGCCAAGCGTGGCGCATTCCTCGACACCGCATGGCTGAGCTTCATGAAAAACACGAACGTCAAGCGTGGCGTGCGGCCGCTGCCACCAGCACTCGACCCTAACCACCGCCCCTTCGTGCCCGCTCCCAAGGTCATCCCAAAAAAGTAGTTCCGATGACGCGCGCACGCTGCAATACCAACAACGGGATTCGATTCATGTAGCGGCGCGGCGCGTTCCTGTCGAACTTTTTGGCCGGGTCGTCAGCACACCCTCGTGTGCACCCGCGCCTGTTGAAAGTCGACAATGACGCTCTGCATCCTCCGTTCCGTGTCCGCAGTGGCCTGCGCCTTCCTGGCACTCTCGGCCACTTCCCAGACCCTCGCCTCTCCCCCACCCGCGACCTACAACCAGATCCTGGTCGACACGCAGCGCATCAGCAACGAATACCAGCTGATGACAGCGATGGGTGCCCGCCCTGTCGTTCTGGATCTCGTCGGTTTCGGCAAAGGCTCTGATGCCTTTTTCCAGCGTGGCCATCGCAAGGACGAGATCGGGTTCGTCTGCATGAACCCGACATTCAAAGGCGGGGCGATGACGGGCACCATCGTGAGGACTGAGGTCAGCCCCGACACGGGCCGCTTCTACTTTTTGAAGGATTGCGCCCCCATGCGCAAGAAGTAGTCCCCTCTTCTATGCCCGTCGACCCGACGGGAAGATCAGAACCCTGCTCTTGGGATGTGCCGCCTGCGCCACATCCCTTTTTTTGCGCGCGCTTGAGCATTTGCGATGGATTTTTTTGTCGTCTTCCTTTCACAATGTGTAGAGCGATGGGTGCGTGATGTTGTCGAGCCTTTTACGGGCGCTGAACAACGGAGCCATAAAGTGAGGATTACTTGGACCGTCCAAGTAATTAATCAACCTTTTTGGTTCACAAACCGGCGGTGAAAAGGGCCGCTGTTGGTAGTGCATTGTCCGTTTAGGTGCGACAAGCAAATCCAGGTCGAACGCAGTGAGCCAGCATCCATCATCGAGTTCAAATTCAAGAAAACCTTGTTTCACGGCTAGGTCTGCCTTTGAAATCGTGATTCAGACCTGAAGCGCAGGTCGGATCAGTCTGAAATAGCAAAATCGGCCATTTATTACGTGGCCAAACCCACCAAACTGGAAAATCTTCCGGTTTTTCAGTGTTCAAATAATGCTGCAGGTTCAGAAAGCCGCAGGACTTTAGTACCGCGGCTTCTGTCCAGGCCAGCCGATTGGCGGCAAACCAGACGATATGGCACTGATCGGATTTTCAAGCAGGCCAGCGCTCCATCGTTCCCACAACCTCACTTAGAAAGCCATCCATGGGAAGAAGTAAGGTAACCCAGGTCATCTCGCGGCGCAATAGCCCGTCGTCCGCGAATGACCAGCCAGAAGCGCTGGAACCGCCCGTCTGTGCGCTGCTGTCACCTGCAGAACAGCAAGTACAAGACGTGCGCACAGCCAGTGCTTTCCCGGCGTCGTCGTCCCTGACGCCTGAACAGGCCTTTGAGCTTGAAGCAGAAGACCTTCGGCAGAAGGTCTGCACGAAGAACTTCACGCAGAAGCGATTTCAGGAAATCGAAGCGCTGCTGAACAAACCGTGCTGATAGTCCCCGCGGCCCGGTAAGCCCGGGTCCTCCCCTTCAATCCACACAAGCACTTGCTATGGCAGGTGCAGCACTGCTGCGCGCGTCGCACTGTGCTTCGCACACATTCAGGAATTACCGCGATGAACTTTCAAGAAAACCCAGACGGCGTGCCTTTGTCCAAACCAACCAATGCGGTTGATCCAGTTCCGCAAAATCGCAAAACCTCTGCAAGCAGAAAGCCTCAAACCCGCAAAAAGCCCGCGCCCAAACGGAAAACTTCGGCTGCCCGTCCAGCGCAGAAATCGCGCAAGACCGCCGTTTGCATTGCAGCCGCAACCGCCACCACCGCCGAGACTGGAGATTCGCGCGAGACTGAAGATCTTCCTCCGCTGCCGCCACTGGCACCTTTCCAAGGCTCAGTACTTCAGCTCTCGCCAGACTCGATCGAACCCTGGGAACACTCCATCGACCGCACCGAGTTCCTGGACCCGGACAGCTACAAGCAAGTCTATGAGTCGATCGCGCTTGCAGGCACCAACACGGAACCCATTCTCGTCCGCAAGATTCTCCAGCCTCCGCCAAGCGGCCCTCGGTACACGGCGATTACCGGCCAACTCCGCTTGCGAGCGTGCCGAGACTTGGGACTGGATGTACAGGCGCAGGTCGAGGACGCCGAAGGATTCGACGACCATGCTGCTCTGCGCCACATGTTCAATTCGAATCGGGGCCGCCAGAGTTATGCACCCGCGGCCCTGGGCTCGTGGGGCGAAAGGATGCTCGACACCGGCGTCTTCCCGACTGCGAGGGAGCTGTGCCACACGTGTGGGCACGACGAAGGTGACTTCAGCAAGGCACGGAAGGTGGCCGCCCTTCCACGGGAACTCCTCGACGCGTACCGGGGCACCAGTGGACCGCACTTTCGCCATGCCGTCCCGCTGACAGACCTGCTGCAGAAAGACAAGAAGGGCCTGATGGAGCGGGCTGCGCTGGTTGCCCAAAAGAACGTGGACAAGAACTTCTCGATGAAGGCTCGCGAGATCTACGAAGCCCTGCTTCCACCCAAAGCCGAAGCGCCCAAGAATTCCGGAGGGGCCACCAAGAAGTGTCCAGATTGCACGGCCAGAGCCCAGGCGTTGCTGATGGCCTCGCCGTTTGCTGCCCACATGGATGTGTCGATGAACACGGCGTCGTTGCCGCCGCAGGGCGAAGGTGCATCGGTCACTGCAGCACCCCATAAGCTGGACGCAGAGCGGCCAACGGAAACGCAGCTGCAGCTTGACCTTGGACCTGAGGCAGACCTTATCGCTCCCGCAGTTGCTGCAGCACGGATCGACCGTGATGCGGTAGTAGCGTCAGTCGAAGCGTGCGAACAGGAAGCCTCCGAACCGGTTGGTCCCCAGTTCGTATTGCCAACGCACCTTCCATCGGATGCTGAGCCTGTCATCACCGACGCCGGCGTCACGCGAGGTGGGGTGTTCAACGATCGGACAAGCAAGACCTGTGCAGTGATCTGGATCCCGAACGTGGGAGAGCCTTATTGCAAGTGGCTGGCGTTGCGTTTGTCGATGCTGTTGTCGGACATTCCGGACTTTGATGATGTAGGCACTGAAGCCGGCGGAGGACTGTCTGCATGAGCACGTCTGCCCACCTCTGTGCGGGCACGGGCGCAGTCAGGCAGTTCACTGCCATGGCTGCGCCTGGACCAGACGCTGCAGTCCACCAAAGGCGAAAGGCATTTACGTCCGCGGCTGCCCCCGCGTGCGGAAGGCTTGCCACTGCGCCTTCGCAGTTCAATACGCAGTCGAATGCTCCATCCACGAGAGCGAAGTCCATTCCGGCATCGCAGAACATCCGACTCGAATTCGAAAATCTCCGCGATCGCAACAGCCCTTATTCACTTGCTTCGTTTGAAGCCAGCCTACGTGGTCGTACCCGGAGGGTACTCGCACGGCTGACGAAAGGGGCGTGCCGCCCCCCTCGACCCCCCACGAGCCATTGCGACTTCGTGCGTGCCCCGACGTCTTGGGAGACCATCCCATGAGGTCAGCTACCCCAAGACGAAAAACGGAAACCTTCAAACCCAACGAGGAGGAAAGACAAGCCATTCACCAAGCCGCAGAACGGGAGGGCATCACCCGGAGCGAGTTCATCCGCCGGGTGCTTCGGAAAGCGATGGGACTACCGGAAGGCCCGGTCGCGCGCAAGACCACACCCAAAGTAGTAAGACCCACAGGTCTGGAGCCCGGCGGCCCGTGCGCAGAGCTGCTGCACGTGCATGTGCGACTCAAAAATCTCGTGGAAGAGATCGCAGAGGGTGTCCGGGTGCTGTCCCACAACGGCCTGCCGATCGACCTCTCTGCCCTGCACTGCCTGCTCGTCGTGATCGACTTGCGGCTGGACGACTTGCTCGATCAGCAGGTGATTCGGCTTGACGAGAAAGCGCATTCGGGCGCCCTGTTCGCTGGGGACCCGCCAGCAGGTCTGGGGGCTTTGCAATGATGCTCAAGTTTCTGAACCAGGGCGGCACACAGCCAAGATTGGCAGTGAAGTACTGCAAGGCGGTTCTGGATCCCGCACACGGTGGCCGTGATGCGGTCGTCGTGCTCAGGGGATCGCCGAAAGAGTTTGTTCGGGTCGCGGAAACACTTCCATTTCGGGAGCGATACAAAAGCGCGGTGATCGCATGGGCCCCGGGCGAAGTACCCACATCTGAACAGCTCGACGAACTGCTGAAGGATTTCCAAGAGGTCAGTTTTGCAGGTCTGTCGCCAGACCGTTTCTGCTGGTGTGTGTTCCTGCACCAGAAAGGAAACCGGACTGATGTGCATCTTCTGGTTGCCACGGTCGATTTGGAAACTGGAAAACACTTCAACCCGGCCCCGCCTGGGTGGATGAAAAGCTACGATCCCCTGCGGGACATGCATAACTATCGCCACGGCTGGTCGAGTCCAGCAGATCCGCGATTGGCCCGCGCGGTTCAACCGGGCAGTCGTCCCCGCTGGGTTGCGGCGAAGCTCAGAGAGGCGCTTGCGGTCGAACCCGACACAAAGCAGGTGCTTCAAGACTTTGTCTTGGACCTGGTGCTTCGCAAGAAAGTGCGCACGCGCACCGACATCGTGGCAGTCCTTGCGCAACACGGTGAGATTACGCGAACAGGCAAGAACAGCCTCTCGATCAAGCCCGAGAACTTCTCGAAGTCGATTCGCTTGCGCGGGACGCTGTTTCAACGGGACTTCGATGCATTGACGTTTCAACCGCCAAAGCCCAAGCCAAAGGCGGATCGAACTGACGCAGAACGCGAAGCGGATAAAAACCCAGCAGCAGAGGCAGCGGCCAAGATCCGATTGGACGCGGCCATTCATCGGCGTGCTGAGGTCAACCGTCAACGCTACCAGCCGAAGAAACGCCGCGCTCAAACCGCGGATGGCCCCTTGACCCCGCCCGTCCATCCATCGCCCGATCGCCAGGTCATGGACCTGTCAGCAGACCCTGCCGACATGGTGCGGGTCCAGTCGCTTGCCGACCTCGTTCCTGTGCTTAAGCACATTGGCGATTCGGCATTTTCGCAGCCAGATGATCTCGCGACGAAAGAGCTGCCTGTACCTGCCCTAAGCACGTCTGAAAACCGAAAGCCGCAAACCTCCCCCACATCGGCCCCATACCCCACGCAGCAGAAAGCCAAAGATGGACAAACGACTGGAACAGATCTTCAAGGAATCGTTACAGGATTTATTGGCCGACTTCGGGCAGAGCTTGAAGCAATCTCAGCAGCTTTCGCTCGGCGAGTGCGAGCAAGGCTTGCAGACCTTGCAGTTGAAATGGAGCGGTTTGGAAACCAGCTTGCAAGAAAACGAGCAGCGCACGCAGCACGCGATCAGCTCGCTCGAGCGCAGGATCCTGCAGCTGGAACAAAACCAGCAGTCGAGCGATTTGGAAACCGCGCGCCCTGACTGAGTAGCAACTGATGGTGTGGGCGCTGTTGCACGGAGCCCGCCAGTCGCGCATATTTTGTGAACTGGCCGTTGAGACCTTGCTTACACCAGGCTTCATCGTTGTACCAGGCTCAATAAACAAAGTTGAAGGTTTGTATTGATCGCGCAAATATTTTCAGTACCGCAAATCGGGCTGCGGGACGAAACCGCGCACGCCTGAATGAACGACGCCACTCGGGCAGCCTCCTCCCATCGCGGCCAGACGTGAACGGGCGTTGCGCGGTGCGCCGTCGCCGACACGCACAGCTGCCTTGCGGATGCACAAAGATGCTGCGGGTAAATTTGTAGAACGTAGTGCTAATCAAAGGCAGTGGTAGTGGTAGCGGCTCCTTCGGCGCGGCGACGATTCGTGCGGTATGACGGCCTGCTTGGTACCCCACCAGTTGAGAGGGCGCCGTACTAGTTACCCGCGTCGCGCCACGCAAGGAGGCGCCTTGTGCCGCTGGCGGCGGTCTTCACGTAAGTGCGAAGTTCCCCTTCGTCTAACGCTTGTGGAGCGGGAGCATAAATTGTAGTGGTAACATAGGCCATGTGTAACCCCATGTTTCATTATGCAAAAAATTAGTCGGTGTTTTTTCTTGCTTGCCAGTGCAATTTCTTTTTGTGCAAATGCTAATCCATTCACCGACGATTTCGGTATTGCTAGCACTAGACAAGCATCGTCTTATGTGCCGCAATTTTCTGCCAATGGTGGGACAAGTTATTATAAATTTGCAGATCCTGCCGCACCCGCTGGCCCGACACAGACGCAGCAGCGAGTAATCGATGATGGCTATTACACCGTACTGAACCCAAATGCGGTTTTGACTTCAGGTGGAGGGGCGTGGTGGCAAAATGGAACGACAGGGTCAGCATCTAATTACCAAGACCATACAGGCAACGGCGGTGCTGTTCTAATTGTTAACGCCGGTAATGTACAGAATGCAGTTTACCGCCGCGTCGTGAGTCTACAGGCCGGGACAAAATATACTGCCAAGGTTTGGCGCTTCATCATTGCTGGCCCAACCAATCTTTCTTTTGACATTAGACAGGCTGACGATTCAGCATCGGTAGGCCAGTCTCCTAACTACACGACTGCAACTGGTACGAACGGAACATGGTCTGAGATGAGCTGGACCTTTACCACTGGTGGAACCTGCGGTACAGCTCAATATGCATTCTCGCTTTTGAATAATTCCCAAGTCGTTTCGGGGAACGATTTGTTCTTTGACGACATTTCTGTACAACCGGACCCGACTGGCACACCATCTGGTACGTTAGCTTGTTCAACCACTTCGACGCCAACGGTAACGGCTTTGCCAGATAGTATAAACACTGGGCCCGGGCAAGCTGTAACGATTTCTCCGCTAGCAAACGACACTATTACCCCTAACGGAAGCGCCGTTGGCGACCCAACGCAAGGGCAAATTCGAGCTGCGCATGGAACTGTTAACTTTACCGGCACCGGAACAGTGATTTACACGCCCACTGCCGGCTATGTTGGCCCAGACACGTTTTCTTATCAGATCTGCACGACCGCGTCTGCAGCAAACCCGACTCCAATCTGCTCGACCGCTAACGTAAATATTACTGTTGCTGTCGCGACTGCAGTTACAAAATCAATCCCGACCCTGTCCGAGTGGGGTTTGATCCTCATGGCCTCGGTGGTTGGATTGATTGCCATGCTACGAATGCGCAAACAGCGCTAACGGCTCACCCTTCCTCGGTTTCTCACGGCGGGCTGGGGCACCAACCAAGCGCTGGAACCAGCTCCTTTTCCTAGACTTGTCGCACGTCGTTCTCAGCGGTGGCGTGCGCGACCTGGGTGTTGATTTCGTACGGCGGCCGTGGCACATCGAGCGAACCGGCGCCCATGCAAGCGTCTATATGCTCCCCTCGACTAGCACTGGCGCCTTTCCCTCAGCGTCGATCCGCTGGCGCTTTTGCAATCAATACGCTAAAGCTGCAGTGAACGCCATCGAGGTTGACTGACTAACTAACGCAACCTGCCACGTCTCCATTTTTATCAGATCGCCGCTTTTGATCGCCGATCTTCGGCACCGCCCGGTCGTCCACTGTCGTAGGGCGCTCGCTGATGGAGACGGTGTCGGCAATCTGGCCGTGGAGGCTGGTCTTCTGCGTGTAATGGCGCGAGCGGCGCATGCCACGCGTGCGGCGCGGGTGCTCCAGCAAATCCTTCTTCAACGCCCCGCGCGTCTGGATGAAGAGGCTGCGGTAGATCGCTTCGTGGGACACGTGCATGGTCAGGTTGCCAGGATAGGTTTGCTTGAACCAGCCGGCAACCTGTTCGGGCGACCATTGGAGCGTAAGTTTCTCGGCCACCAGTGCCGCGAGGCCCGGGTGCAGGACCAGCTTGCAGGCCTTGGGACGCTTTGCACGCCCCCAGGCGGCTTGATCGGCTGCAGCGGCGCGGTAGCTGTCTGCCCCACCATTGCGGAGCAGCTCACGGCTGATGGTCGAGGCGGCACGATCCAATCGTTTGGCAACGGACCTGAGCGATTTTCCGGTGGCAACTGCACGGGAGATCTCTTCGCGCTCGGCCAAGCTCAGTGCCCGAGACGAACGCTTGGGCTGAGGCGGCCGGATGCCGCCCGTCTCGGCCAGGATGCGGTGGATGGAGGTGTGCGGTCGGTCGAACAGCTTGCCGATCTAGTGCAGCGTGTCGCCCTGCTTCCAGCGCTCCCACATGACTGCTTTCTGGGCGTCCGTGTAGTAAATCCTCGGTCTTCTCTTCATACAACACCCCTTCCGCAATCGCGGATCTAGTGTGTTGCATCGACCGGTTGAATCCGCAATAGAAAGCGGATCCTTGATTGGCAGGATCAGTGCTCGCGAACAGCGGTCGGCGGCTGCATGAATTCGATGGTCGCGCCATCAGGGCCAACGACGTAGATCACCCGCGTCCCAGCCCGCGCGCCACCTGCGATCGGCTGCGGAGTGCCTTGTGCCTTCCAGCCGTAGGTGGCGATCCGCGCCAAGAGCGCGTCGATGTCATCGACCACGAGCGCGAGATGCGCAAAGCCTGGGTCGAAAGGCTTGGCCGGTGCGCTCGGCCGGTCTACGCCCCGATATTCCAGAAGTTCGATCGTCTGATCTGCCAGCGACACGATTGCAATGCGTACCTCCGCCCCATGCGCACCCGTCACTTGGCCGAGAAACTCGCCCCCCATCTCGCCCGTGCGCACGAGTTGCGCCCCAAGCCCATCAAGCCAAAACCGAAGCGCCTCATCGAGGGAGGCGACCGCGAAGCCGACGTGGTCGGCACAGCGCACCTGGAAACTTGCATGTTCGCTCATACGGACGATCCTACTGGCAACGGGCTGTTCGTCTGCCACGGGCCCAAAGCAGTCACTTGAGATGCCGATTACGCTTTGACGTACTGCAGTACCGGGCCACCTATCCGGCTTTTTGCCGGGCTCTAAAGGCAGCTACCTTCATCCGGTTGCCGCACAGCCCCATGCTGCACCAACGGCGACGGTGCGACTTGGTCAAGTCTCGGAACAAGAGCGTGCAGTCGTGCGCCTCGCACTGCCGGACCCACTCCATCGGAGCATCGGTGAGCAGTTCTAACAACGCCCTCGCGACCGGCTCCAGCAGGCTCTCGGCGCTGTCATCACGGGGAGCAGTCTGAAGCACATAGCTGCGGCTCTCGGCACTCCACACCAACGCACGGGCCGCGCGGCCGGCCTCAAGCACTTGGTTGACCACCGCGACGTCGGCGGCATCGCCGGCCTTGGCCGCACGCACCAACGTGCTGCACTGGTCGCGGAGAGCTATGGCAAGCCGATGCAAACCTTCCGGCACGCGCTGGCGGTCAGGCGACACGACCCCCGTCTTTTTCAGCCACGCAAGCACGCTGGTGTCGTCCACAAAACAGTCGCGATGCGCAGCATCCACACCGTAACGGGTGTTGATGAAGTCGAGTGCCAAGTCGTCGCCGACGAATAGAAGCTCCAGTGGTGTGGACTGACTTTCGATCATGGATGCAATGTAACCTTTAAATTTAACGTTGACAAGTTACAAGCAGCCAAAGTAACCTGTAAATCCAAATTCAAAGGTTACAGGATTTACCCATGAGCTCAACCCAAACGATTGCAGCCGCTGGTTTCGCCGCCGCGGTGATGGCCGGAAGCGTCATCGCAGCCGACCTGCAGGTGCACCACAAGTTCGAGCAGGTCGGCGACGTAAAGGTCTTCTATCGCGAGGCGGGAGACCCGAAGTCGCCCGTAGTGCTGCTGCTCCACGGATATGCGGCTTCATCGTTCATGTACCGCGATCTCATCCCCAAGCTAGCGGACCGCTACCACGTCATAGCGCCGGACCTGCCGGGCTTTGGTTTCACCGAAGCGCCTGGGCGTGGCCGCTACGACTACACCTTCGACAAACTCGCTCGGACCATGACGCAGTTCACGGAGCAACTGCAGCTCAAGAGCTATGCCATGCAGGTGTTCGATTACGGTGCCCCGGTGGGCTGGCGCATGGCCCTCGCGCATCCCGAGCGCGTGCGAGCCATCGTTTCGCAGAACGGCAATGCCTACGAAGAAGGACTGGGCGCGGGCTGGGCGCCCATCCAGAAATACTGGGCAGAGCCAACGCCGGCACACCGCGCGGCCTTGCAGTCGTTTCCTACGGCGGCATCCATCCGGTGGCAGTACCTCGAGGGCGTGGGTGACAAGAGCTTGGTCGCACCCGACGCGATCGCGCTGGAGAGCATGCTGGTCGAGCGCCCGGGCAACGCCGAGGTGCAGTTGGATCTGCTGCTCGATTACGCATCCAACGTGGCGAAGTATCCGGAGTTCCAGTCCTACTTCCGTCGACACCAGCCGCCTTTGCTTGCGGTGTGGGGAAAGAACGACCCCTTCTTCCTGCCGGCGGGCGCCGAGGCGTGGAAGCGCGACATTCCAGGTGCAGAGGTGCGCTTCTACGACACCGGCCACCTGGCGCTCGAAACGCACGGAGAGGAGATCGGCGGTGTCATCCGGTCCTTCCTGGACAAGCACCTGAAATAGGCGCACTGCGAAACGTCCGCGCCCGACGCGCGAGTCGGGCACGGGAGCGCCTCGACACCGGTCTTCGCTTCTACGGCCTTGCAAGCTTGGCTGCCTCCCAAACGAGCAGAACCGTATGACCGCATCGCGCCGGGCGCTCCCGTGCTGCCGCGCACTATTTCGAAACGCGGTGAGGAAGCTATCGAAGACGCTGGTCAGGGCCTCGGTGTCACTTGATCGCAAGTAGGCGGTGGGATCCACAAGCTGATCGCCCAGGCACCGAGCAGGGGCGCAAGACGGCATCAGTGTTCTTTCGACTGAGAACTCACCGCGCGCAAGGACACCGCGCATCGGCGTGACCAGTCTCAAAGATGCGGCCAAGAACAGAACTTCCGGGCCTGGCTGGCCAACATTCATTTCCGGGACGAGCCCCCTTGCGTGGACGGCGATCAGCGGATGAAACCCATGCGGGTTTGGGGCTCGACCTTGATCGATCGAAAATCCTCCGGCAGAACCTCGACTCTTCCGTCGGCCACCGCTCTACCAATCGCCACTTGGCACCTGTTCTTGAACTCCCGCGTTCCGATCTCCAGACAGGCTTCGACAGCGGCGGCCGGCATGTTGGCATCGAAGGTGTAGAGGCGGCAGTCGGACACGGCTTGCATGAACATCTGCCGATAGATGTTGCGTCGCTCTTCTACTGACAACTCCGGAACCTGGAAGGTCAAACACCGCGACAGCAGCGCCTCGGGAATACCATCGACCGAGTTGCAGCACAAGATCCATCGCACGTATCTGGCGTCGATTTTCAGTCCGGGCAGCGACTCGTCCTGGAACGTCGCTGCAGTGCCGCTTTCCAACACGGTGTACAGACTGCCCACCGGGTCCATCTGCTGGCGCATGCCGATGGCCTTGTCCAGCTCATCCACCAGGATGACGGGGTCGGCATGCGGTGGTGACCCGATGCCGTGCGCGAGCAGGCGAAACAGTAAACCAGGTGCGCCGTTGCCCCACTTCGTAGACAGCCCAGTCAGGTCGGCGCAGGTGCTGGCAGTGGACATGTCGACGACACCCATCGGTACGCCCAGCATCGCCGCCAGCGCTCGTGCGAAATGCGTTTTACCGGTTCCTGGCGGACCCACCAGCAGTATGGGTGGCTGTCGGGCGATCCCACCCGCTGCGCGAATGACCATCGCGGGGCGCACGGCGCCCTCCACTACTTCTCGAAAGTTCGGTTGCCTCCTTAAAAGCAGTTCCAACTTCTTCTTGTAGATCGCACGCACCCAGCTGAGCGGTCTCGAGGTGCCATGTTCTGCAAGTAAATGCAGTTCGTGCAGCTGTCGTTCTTTGAGATCTTTCTCGAGTACCGATGCGGCCGCAGCCGCTGCTTCCACGCCAGCTTTGGTGAAGACCTCGACCCTCAGGAGTCCATCGCTGCGGTAGTGCTGCGCATCACTGCCACGTCCCACAAGCTTCGAAGGTCCAGTGTGTTGATCAACCTCGGGGGCGCTGGCTGGCTTGGCTGTTTGAGCAGGACCTAGTGATCGGAGCAGGTCGGCGATGTCGGCTTCCATCGACGCGCCCGGAGGCGCTGGATCAACTGGCGGACAGATCGGCGGGAAGAGCAGGCTTTGGTTTGGGGCTCCGAGGAGCCCCATGTTGTCGGGGCTCATCCGTTTACTTCCCGCAGCGCTCGAGGGTAAGGATGCCCTGAACGTCCGCGCCGAGCTCTGTGGTCAACGAGATGCTCTGGACGGTCGAGGTCACGTGACCTCCGGCGAATCCGCTAGTTAAAGCGCAGACAACTACGAGGTCCGGTTCACCTTCGATCTCGTAATAGGCGATCGCCGGGAACGCGCGCAGTTTCACTGAGACCGGCGTGCCCACCAGCTGCGTCAGCGAAGACCTATCGTGTTCGAAAACATGGATTGCAGCCGAGATGTCGCTTCCGGTCAGCGCTACGGGCTGTGATGAGGCTGCTGTGGATGCGGCGATGGCCGTGGCAAGCGCTGCGGCTGCCAAGAATGGAGGAGCGAACTTCATGGTGTCTTTCGCTCGACGACGTGCGTGCAAAGGCACACGCTTTAAACGTCTCGAGAAAATGACCACTCGGTCGCTGCAAGGGCTCGGGTCGGTTGCCGGCCTTGCTTGAAGGTGGGAATGCTATCCGAGATCAGGACGAAGATGGGCCCGAGATTCCACGCGTACCGCCTGCGGCATCGGCAGCAAGCGGCACCTGTGTTCGAACCCTGTCTGTGAATGGAAATGTTGCTGCATGTCTCCACGGACCGCCGACGTAGTGCCAAACCTGAAGCCCTACCGCGTCGATTTCGTGCGGCTCGAATGCCTGCTCGAGTTCGCCATGCAATTGCCTGGCAGCTGAAGGCGACACTTTGTTTTGCACGGTGATGTGCAGCGCTCCCCGCTTGTTTCGGTCTTGTGGGCTCAGAAGCGGTGACCAGCGCGCAACGAGCGCACTGCGCAGCTTCACCGCCTGCACGGACGACAAGGCATAGGCCACGCCTGCGCCAAGAAACAGCACCCGATCGACACGCAGCCTGAATGCATCGGTGCTCGATGCAAGCTCCGCCGCATCTCGCAGTACGAGATCCATTGACCCAATGGGCAGAGCGTGGAATAGCGTGATGTGGGCGTCGAGCCAGTTGCGATGCGCGGGGAAATGTTCGCGTCGCATCGCGGTAAATCGTGCTGAGGCTGCCGGATCCATTTGCAACGTGACTATGAGCGCTGTGGCATTGGGCTCGATAGCAAGGTTGCTATTTTGCGAAGGCTGGAATGACACGGTCATGGGCTCCAATCAAAGCGGGTTCTCTATTCAGCCTGAAGGTGTCTTACATTCCGATGCGTTCGCCTTCTGAAAGGCCAAGAACTAGGGAAGGTCTGCAAAACCTCACCGCTGATTGGCGCGTGCGGTGAGTCGCAGGCAAGATGGCGAGGATGACGCAAAAGCAGCAGATGCTGGAGTTCGATCCTCTGCCCAAGAGGACCCGCAAGGAGCATCACCCACCTGCCACGCACCGCCTGTGATTTGCCCGACGCCTGACGGTCGACCTTCGACGGCGGCGCTGCGGGCCTGCAGGTCAAGGTGCTACGCATGGACGACAGGCCTACCCCGCGGTGCACGACTTCGACGAAGCCTGCTGATGATCGACGGCTGCCTGCTGCTTGAATCGGAAGGCCGCATCCAGCGGGTGGAGGCCGCCTGCCTAGTCATCGTGCCGGCCGGACTGCTGCATGCCGTGGCGCCGGGCAGCCACGGCACGCTGGTCATCGTGGGCAGGTAACGCTGCGCCTGCGTAACGCCTGGGTACCCATATCGACGCCGGACACGCTATCCACTAAACCGCCGCCGGCGCCACGCCAGCAAACCCACCAGCGCGCTCATCAAGGCAAGCCCCGCATCCGACAACGTGGGTATGCCGGTCACGCCCGCCGGCGCGACTGCCTGCAGGAGCATGGGGGCAAAGGGGTCTTCAATGACGCCCACTGCAGCGTTGGAATCGCCGGCCTGGTTGTCGGTGATGGAGTAGCTCACTGTGCGGCGGTCCCCGCTCAGGCTGACAGCGCCGGACGGCAGCTCGAACCATTCGGCGGTCTGGCCTGCAACGCGTGGCCCGAACTTGAAGAAACGGATACCGCTGGGCAAAGGTTGCGGGTAGTTCAGGGTCACCGTGAGCTGGTCGCCGGGGCACCCCGTAGTGCGAAAGCCGAACACGCCTGCAGGCTGCGTAGAGCCGGCCGGTGCGCCTGCCGGCAGGGCCATGTTGAATTCTGCGGACGCCAGCGTGCAGGTCAGGCTGCCGCCACCTATCTCTACCGCCGCCATGCCCGCCATACCGGGAATGGTGCCAGCCGCTACCTTCTTGACTGGGGTGGCGTTCACGGCAGCGGACGCTGCGCCGCCCCCGATCGCATTGGTCGCCATTACCGTGAACCAGTGGGTCGTGCCGTTGACCAGCCCCAGCACCGTGCAGGTGGTGGCCGTAGCAGCTGTCGTGCTGCAGGTACCCAAGGGCGCGCCCTGAGAAGTGGTGTACGCGATGGCGGTATAGCCGGTGATGGGGCTGCCGTTGTCAGCCGGTGCCATCCACGACAGCGTGACTTGGCCGTCCCCCGGCGTGGCGGGGTTCAGCACTGGTGCGGCAGGCACGGCGGCCACGCGGCCGACCAGCACGCCTGTGGTGCTGCCCACGCCGTTGAGTGCCAGGTTGGCACTGTTGCCTGCTACGTCACGCATGGCACCGCCTTGGGCCTGCAACGCGCCCAGAGATATGCCATCGTTGTCTTCATCGTTGGACGCAACGATGTAGCGGAAGAGCAAGCTGGACGATTGCGACCCGGATACATACGCGGCTGAACGCGTGTTACCGCCGACCACCAGGGCGATACCCGGGGTGCCGCTCGTGGTGTCGACCGTCACGGCTTCGCTGAAACTGACGGTGAATTCCAGGGGGCTGCCCGTGCCGTAAGTGGCCGACGCCGGCACAGTCACCGAAGAAATCTGCGGCGCAGTCGTGTCGATGACGGCCGTCAGCCTGGCAGACGCAAGCGACACGTTGTCGGCCGCATCGGACGCCTTGGCCGTGAACGTGTGGGCGCCCTGCGCTAGCGTGCTGCTGGTGATGGACCAGTTGCCGGCGCCGTCGGCCATGGTGGTGCCCAGCACCGTCGTGCCGTTGGTGTCATACAGCGTGACGGTGGTGTTGGCCTCGGCCGTGCCGGTGATCGTCGGCGTGGTGGCCGAGGTGATGCGGTCGGAGTTGGACACACCCGTATCGCTGGCGGTGCTCAGCACCGGGGTGCCGGGCGCCGCCGGCGCCTGGGTGTCGAACGTCAGCGTGGGTGTCGTACCGGCACCGCCGTTGTTGCCCGCGGCATCGGTGTAGGCGCCGCCGGCCACGGTGATGCTGGCAGTGCCGCTGTTGGTCGCCGGCGTCGGGGTGAAGGTGGCCGTGCGCGTCAGGCCGCTGCCGATGATGGCGCCCAGCGTGCCGCCGCTGGACACTACGCTGCCCGCGGTGAAGCTGCTGCCCGGATTCTCGCTGAAGGTAAAGGTGATGGTGGCGGTTTCGCCGCTCTTGAGGGTTGCCACGTCGCTGGTGATCGCCAGCGTGGGCGCCACGGCATCGACCCGCACGGCGCCGGTGCTGCCGACCGACAGTCCGCTCAGCGTGGCGTTGTTGCCGACGGCGTCGCGCAGGGTTGCGCCATTGGTGCTGATGGCCGTGCCGACCACGACGCCGTCCGGATCGTTGTTGCCTGCCGCCACGACGTAGCGGAAAGTCAGCGTATTGGTGCCGCTGCCCGACACGTAGGCCGCCTGCACGGTGCCGCCCGTGTTCAAGGTGACCGGCACAGAGGGCGTACCGCCGGCGGTGTTGACGGTGACGCTCTCGTTGAAGGTAACCGTGAAATCCAGGGCGTTGCCTGCCACATAGGTCGCGCCTGGCGGCACGCCCGTGCTGCCGACGCCCGGGCCGGTGTGGTCGAAGGTGTAGACGTTGCCAGCGCTGAAGCCGGTCGCGGCATTGCCTGCCATGTCGGCCACGCCGGAGCCGCCCGACTTCAGGTCCAGCCGCAGCGTGCCGTCGCCGGTGATACCGCTTACCGCCACCGTGTAAACCGTCGAACTGACCGCCGTGACGGCGCCGACGGTGCCGCTGGCGGTTCCCGTGGTGCTCAAGCTGAACGAGCCGGCACCGACACCGGTCACGGCCTCGGCGAAAGTCACGGTGTATTCGACGACTGCCGCGTTGCTGAGGGCGGCCGTCCCCCCCGAGCGCACGATGGACGACACCGTGGGCGCGATGGTGTCGACCACCGCGTTGGTCGAATCGGCGGTGGTTTCGGACAAGCTGCCGTTGGTGGCGGTGATGGACACGTTGCGGCCCGCCGTGCCGTTGATGCTGCCTGCGGTGATGGTGTAACTGGCCGTCCACACGCCACCGGCATTGGTGGCGGCGACTGCCGTGCCACCGCCGAACTGGCTGAAATTGACCGTGACGCCAGTCACGCCCGGCTGGTTGTCGCCCGTGGCAGCCGTGTTGTTCCAGGTGGCGGTGACAGTGTCGCCGATGCGGTAGGCGCCGCCAGTGCCGGTGGCGCCAGCGATGGAGATGCGGGCGTCGGTCGGTGTGGGGCTTGTGGCCACGATGTTGTCGAGGACCAGCGAGTCGAGGGAGAACACGCTTTGGCTGGAACCGGACCCGGCGGTGTAGCTGACCGTGAAGGACGTGATCGACGCGAAGCCACCGCCGCTGGGGGTGATGGTCTGGTAGACGCCCCCGCCGGCCGTGAGGCTGCCCGACTGGGAACCGGAGGCCGGCGTAGTGATCAGGTAGGACGCCGGACCGCCGGTCTCCTGTTGCGCCAGCTTCAGGGATGTGAGGTCGAATCTGAAGCCCCGCAGCGAAATTACGGCGGTAATCGTGCCGCCGGGAGCTGCGCTGTTGCCAATGGCATAGCTGTCACCGCTGAAACCCGCGCTTCCATAGACTTCGCCGGCAGCGGCCCCGCTGACGGAAAATTGCAGGGTATAGGTGGGAGTTCCCAATGTCGTCCACGTGGTGGCGAAACCGCTTCCCCCATCGTTCCCATCCACGCCGGCCGTGAATTCGAAGGTCTGGGAAGCCGCCAGCACGTCTGCAGGAGTGCCCCAAGTCGCCAGCGCGACCAGAGCCCACCCAAAAGCAGCCCAAAGGCGACTGTTGGAATGGGGGCGCCGACGAAATTGGCGCAGAACCGCTGAGTACACAGAAGATGCAGACATAGCAAGACTAGGTTGGAGAACGTAAGCTCCGACGGCACAAGAAGGCGTCATGCGATTTTGTTAACAATTGTCAAGCTGCGCAAGCTCTGGTAACCCAAAGAAGCATCGACTTCAGGCTGCTGTTGATCTACCGCGACAACTCTTCCGGTGCGAAAGGCCGCAAGAGCAGCCACCCGGCGCTCCGCGCATCATTCGACTCACTGCACTAAGCTCGATGGCGTAGACCAGATTCCATCTCCATGCTCACGCCTTGCGGCAATTCGCACATCACACGCTGCAGACTCGCCAGAACGAATACCTGTCAGAACGACCGGCCTATTCCATTCCTTATGACCATTTGCCTCAACCATTGCGTCCTTAAGCAAACGTTGACCAACGTCCACTTTCCACGACTTACTACAGTCCATTGTGGGTGAGGAAGGTATGTTGGAAGGCCTCGCCCCGTAAGTACGCGCCCAGCCCAGCTTGAGTTCAGATCGGGTCCCCCGTTAGCACAGTGAGAGTGAAGTCATGCTTTGCAGCAAAGGTCTTCATCTTTGTGAGTTCGGCCTTCGCCAAGGCTGCGACAACAGGATTTTCAACCCCGGTGGAGCTGTGAGTCACGTAGATCGGCGGGAGGCTGAGCCCTCTTTGCCGGTAGTCCGCCGCCACTGCGAGCAAAAAGCACGCCGTAGCACTTTAATGCTTGCCACCGCCGTATGCCAAACCGGCAATGTGCCGGTCATCGAACACCTCACGTATGAGCCGCATTGCGCGGTCCATTGGTTGTTCTAGTGATAACTGGACCAATGCGTGTCCTGGATTGTCCGCCTTAACGACCTCAAAGAGATCTTGAGTTTGCATAGGTGCCTCTTAAGACTCAAAAGGCTTTTTTCATTGTCGGGAGATGGCCCCGCGAACGCTGCTGAAAGGCGATTTTCGCGCTCCAAAGCAGCCATCCACCCTCTTCTGAGTGCCCGCGCTACACAACAGAGCGTGCTTTGTACATCTACCCAACCGTCCAGCTCGGTGAAGAAGGGGGCGAACTGTGGGAGTTGGCTCCGCCTCGCTACGACTTATCTGCATATCCGCGTTCGACACACACGGTGTCGAAATCTCGCGCCAGATCGCCCAGGGTGATCGCGCCCAGGCGTGCCACCAGCAGGGCCTCGGCCTGCGCCAGCGCGTCGTCCAGTGCTGCGTTCACCACCTTCTCCACCGCGCACTGCGGTTCAGTACTCGTATTGCCGATGGCAAAGATGTGCGGCCCGCCGACCGCGCGGTGCACGTCCAGCAGCGTTACCGATCCCAGGTCGCAGCACAGTCGCCACCCTCCCCCGTGGCCTTTCTCGGAACTGACGAAGCCCGCCTGCTTCAGGCCCGCCATGGTGCGCCGGACGACGACAGGGTTGGTGCCCAGCATTCTGGCGATCTGCTCGGAGGTGAACGGATCGGCATGGCGGGCCATGTGCAGCAGCACATGCAGCATGCGGGACAGGCGGCTGTCGTTCCTCATGGCCGGTGCCGTTTTGGCGTTTGATCAGGCGGTACTGCAATGGTCATGACGCATTTTAAGTTGCGTGACACGGCAGGCCCGTCTATCATGCAACTTCGATAGTTTCTTCATGCGTCGAGCGGTTGCTTGATGTCTTCCCATTGATCCAGCAATGACCTACGACGCCATCATCATCTGAGGCAGCTATGCAGGCTTGGCCGCCGCCCTGCCGCTGGCGCGCGCCCGCCGACGCATCCTGGTTGTCGACGGCGGCCAGCGCCGCAACCGTTTCGCCGACCATTCGCATGGCTTCCTGACGCGGGACGGCACACCGGCCGCCGAAGTCGCCGCCATCGGCCGCGCGCAACTGATGCCCTACGGCACCGTCGAATGGCTGGAGGGCGAAGCCGGCGCAGCGACACAGGCCGACGGCGCCTTCCACGTCGAGATCGGCGGGCGAGTGACACGCTCCGCCCGCCGGCTGGTGCTGGCGACGGGCGTGGTCGATACGCTGCCACCGGTGCCGGGCCTGCATGAGCGCTGGGGCCGCCATGTGTTCCATTGCCCGTACTGCCACGGCTACGAGCTGGACCAGGGCCGGATCGGCGTGCTGGGCACCTCCGCACTGTCCCTGCACCAGGCACTGCTCCTGCCGGATTGGGGGCCGACCGCCTTGTTTCTGGACGAGACCATGACGCTCGATGCAGCTCAGCAAGCCCAGTTGCAGGCGCGCGGCGTGGCGGTGGAGACAACGCCGGTGGAGCGGATCGTAGGCCGTGCCGACGTGGTGCTGCGGGACGGCCGTATTGTCGCGCTGGCGGGCCTGTTCACCGTCACCGAGACCGCTCTCGCAGGGCAGGCCGCAGCATCCCTGGGCTGCGGATTCACCGATGGGCCGATGGGCCCGGTCATTACCACCGACGCGATGAAGGCGACGACGGTGCCGGGCGTGTTCGCCTGCGGGGATGCGGCACGGGCCGGCGGATCGGTGGCCCTGGCCGTGAGCGACGGAACGGTCGCCGGCGTGGCGGCGCACCAGTCGCTCGTGTTCGGGCTTCGCGCGGCATGACAGGCCACCACACGGCGGCCCACGGGTTCGACGATGCACAGGCCGTCGCAGGCTATGCCCTGCGGCCACCGCGGCTCGTCCCCGGTTTTGCCGACATGCAGCGCATGGCGATGCTGCTGCTGGCAGAAAGGTCACCGTCCGATGCGCGGGTGCTGGTGCTGGTGCTGGGGGCGGGCGGCGGCCTGGAGCTGGATCTGTTCGCGCGGGATCAGGCGGGCTGGCAGTTCGACGGCATCGACCCGTCGCACGCGATGCTGCAGCTGGCGCAGTCACGGCTGGAGCCCTACGGAGCGCGGGTGCGGCTGGTAGAAGGCTATGTCGATGACGCGCCGCCCGGCCCGTTCGATGCGGCCTGCAGCCTGCTGCGCTTCATTTCATCGCGCGTGAGGAGCGTCGCCGCACGCTGGAACAGGTGCGCGCTCGACTGCGTCCGGGCGCTCCGTTCGTCTGCGCGCATTTCAGCTTCGAGCAGCAGTCGCCCGACCGTGCGCAGTGGCTGTCGCGCTACGTGGCCTTCGCGGTGTCCTCGGGCATTGCTCGCAGCGAGGCAGAGCAGGCCGGCGCTGCCATCGGTGCCCGACTGCCGATTCTTTCGCCTGCAGAAGACGAAGCCCTCATTCGGGAAGCCGGCTTCGGCGAAATCGAGATGTTCTATGCCGGCTTTGGCTTTCGCGGCTGGGTGGCAGTCGCTTGATCAAGCTTAGGTGGCTTGGATGGCGCCGTCTTTGGACCTTCGTCTGGCGGCAGGGGAATCGGAAGCACCATCGATAGAGTCGACGCCGTGGGTACCAACGCCCCGTCACGCACCAGTGCCGCAACTCGTTCGAACGCACCTGCAAGAAAGGGAACCAGCAACGACATGATGGCTTGGACGTCGTCTGGGTCAGCTTCTCCGTCTGAAAGTAGGCGCACGCGGCCGGTGGGTGAGATGGCCGACACCATCGCCCCCACCGCGAACAGGTAGCACCAAGCCAAGGTGGCGCGGTCGAGTTCAGGCAGCACTAGTTGCAGCACACGCAGAGTCTGTCGTGCGATCGGATCCGTCATGGTTTGCGACACGTTGCGCGCATGCGGCTGCGGATCGTTGGAGATCTGCGCGATCAACTGCGCGTAAAGCGTGCCACCGGAGGCCTTGTCGCGCGCCATCAAGACAGTCGGCCCCAGGAATGCTCGTAGCACATCTTCCAGGGCTGGTTTCTCCCCTGCCCCACTGGCTTGCTCGACGGCGTCGAGAAGACTCAGGCGCTTTTGGTTGATCGCCGCGATTCGCCGTTCCATCACCGCCGCGAACAAGGCACTTTTCACCTTGAAGTGGTACTGCACAAGAGAGAGCGAAAGGTTGGCGCCGTTGGCGACTTGCCGCATCGAGACGCCGTGGAATCCCCTTTCCGCAAACTGCGCTTCGGCCGAATCGAGAATCTTTGCGCGTGGATCTGGCTTGGGTGCGAGCACGTTCTACCTGCGAGGGACTGTTAAAGCAGCTCAATTGTCCCCGACGCTGGCCCGCAAACGCCGTATTAATACGGATAGCGTCGCAGCCGCATCACTATACGATTGACCTACTTTTGACAGATGGGTGCATCGATGGATTTCTCACAACCGTGTTTGTCGCGATGGGTTGTCGCGGCTGTTGCAGCAGTGCTGGCCCAAGCGTCGGCGGCGGCCGATCAGGCGCGCTTCCCGGAAAAACCGGTAGAAACCATCGTCCCCTATTCCATCGGAGGCGGCGTGGGCGCAATGGCACGTGCTTTTGCGACCGAAGCTGCGAAGGTCACGGGCCAGCCATGGGTGGTGACCCCGCGGGAAGGGGCCGGAGGTGTGGTGGGTTTCACCTACCTGTCGCGTGCCAAGCCCGATGGCTACAGCGTGGTGTTCTCTCCCGCATCGCCGATGACCAATGCGCCCTTCATCAATGCCAGCATGCCGTTCCCGAACACGCAGATCCAGCCGGTATGTCAGGTGTTCGAGAACGTATTCACGATCGCGGTGGGTGAGAAGTCAACAATTCGAAACTTCAGCGATCTGGTTGCGCGCGCACGGTCCAACCCTGGATCGGTGTCGTTCGGACATGCGGGTCCTGGAAGTGTTGGCCATCTGTCTGTTGCAGCAGTAGAACGCGCGCTCAAGGTGAAGTTCAACGCCATCGCTTATCGGGGTGACGCTCCTGCCATCACGGATGCGATGGGCGGTACGCTTGATTTCAGCGCACCTGCTATCTCATCCATCGCAGGCAAGAACCTGCGCGTCTTGGCCGTTTTGTCAGAGAAGCGCCATCCGGGCTACCCGGACGTCCCATCCATCGCAGAGTTGGGCGTGCCCTCCGTCACGCCCGGCCTCAACGGGCTCTTCGTACCCGCGGGCACCCCCGCTCCGGTGATTGAGGACATCGAACGGCTTTGCGAGAAGGTGACAACTTCGGCATCGTTCAGCGACAGCGCGAAGACATTGATGCAAGTGCCCCAGTTTCTGAGCGCCACAGCTTTTCGCGCACGGATCGACACTGTCTACAAAGCCAATGCCGCATTGGTCCCCGAACTCAAGCTTGAAAAGAACTGAACCTGCGTTGGTAGCTCGACATGACAGACACCCTTCCCCCAATTCGCCGTATCGTGACCGGCCACACGGTCGACGGCCGCTCCTGCATCTTGGCTGACGGCCCATCGCCCGCTGTCAAGACGGTCGATGCACGACCTGGTTACCGCGTGACCAACCTGTGGCGCACCGTCTCCGGTGCTGGTTATGACGCACCCGACTCGATTGCCGAGCACCAAGGCGTCCTTCCACCATCCGGCGGCACGGTCGTCAGAATCATCGAATGGCCGGCCGAGCCCGACGATCCGGTCGAGCTTCGGCGGCGGATGGACGCGACGTTCTCCGCTATGTATCCCGACGCGCATCGTGAGCCGGGCGGCGGCGAGCACCCGGGCATGCACCGCACGCAGACGGTCGACTACGCAATTGTGCTGGAAGGAGAGGTGGTCGCCATCCTGGAGGAAGGTGAAACCGTGATGCGACAGGGCGACGTGCTGATTCAACGCGCGACCAACCATGCATGGGCTAACCGCTCCGGAAAGCCGGTGCAAGTCGCGTTCGTTCTCGTTGATCCAGGCGTCATCTAAAGGGAATACACAGTCGCGGTCATTACAAAGCGCATGCGAATGATCGGCAGTTTGAGAGCTGCTTCTGCTGCTGAGCACGCCTGCCGGCGGCGCATGGATCGCACAGGCCGCGCTGGTGCGCCACGAGTCGGGCATCAGCGCCGACCGGCGCACTGAAACCGCCTGCTGAGACGGCAGACGGTGCAGTCCGAATAAGTGCTGGCAACGCTCGTATGGCCAAGTAACTCTGGCGCAGCCGAACCTTCCGGTAGGCCCGAACGCAGATGTCGGCGGTCTACGCCGACGTTCTCAACGTTCTGCGGAGCCAGCGCGAAGTCCACTGGCCCGACCCGCAGCTTGCCGAGGCAAGCCCAACACACTGATGAATGGCGAGGATTTGGAAACCTAGGGTGACGCCAGTGACCATGGGGTTGGCAAGTGCCCGAGCGGCCGGGACGGCGTGCGCTAAAACATCGCGATCCGCCCGGGAAGCGCAAACTGCTTGATTAAGCTCAGCCAATCGACAACCTGCTCGACCAACTCGATTGCCTTACGGCCAGTATCTGGTGTGCGCTCAAATGCCAGTTCAGGCTTCTGAAGGTGCTTGAAACCGGGGTATGGTTGAGTAACCCGACCAAGTGCACACGCTGTTCCCCCAGTCAATCTCGCAGCTACTACGAGCGTATTTTGAAGGGAGCGCGGCATTAAGAGCGCATGGAGCTGCCAACGCACCGAAAAACCGGCTCAGGCATGGTTGTTTTGGCCAGCGCACTATTCTTGCAGCGAATTTGCTCAACTACCCTGCACCAATGCATCTAAAAACGCATTACGCAGACCTTCCTTGGATAGAGAGATACCGAGACCCAATAACGAACCTTCTACGGCTTTGCCCGTACCGCAATCTGCATAGAAAGAGCTCTCTGCGCCCTTGCTGCGGCATCAGCATCGACCCTATCAGCCAATACCTTCACCAACTGGTTCAGCTGCCCAGCAGTGATGCCAGCGTTCATGCTGATACCCATGTGCGATTGCACCTGCGAGTCGGCCCCCTGCAGTGCCGACAGCATGCTCACCGTGGCGATCTCGCGGCTCTGCCAGTCGAGGTTGTCGCGCTCGAAGATGTCGCCGAAGAGATGGGTCTTGAGGTACTCGTCGATCGCGGGTGCGAACTCGAACACAGCGCCCGTCACCGGCGCGCCTGCCAGCCGGGTCTGATTGGCGGTGCCGGCCGCCAACAGCGCTTCGCCCCGGGGTATGGCGCGGCCCGGTGCCTGGCCCTGGGCGTCCTGGAGGCCGCGGCGCTTGCGCGCCTCCAGAACCCTCATCAGTTCGCCGAGCGCATTGAGGCTGCGGGGAAATCCGGCGTAAGCATAGAGCTGCACTAGGATCTCCTTGTTGTCGTTCACCGTCAAGCCAGCATCGAGGCCCTGATCCAGGGCGTCGGCCAAGCGAGGCATGTCGCCAACTGCACCGAAAGCCGCGATCGGCACGATGGCCTGCTGGCGCGGTGACAGGGATTCAGGCATAGGGGATAGAGTCTCGCCTGGGGTTTGAGTCATGGGAGGGGGACTTTGTGCGTTTGCGTCTGCCTGACACAACAGGGTGGCCAAGCCCAGCGCCAGACTGGCGCCGACCTGCGAGGCGAGATTAGCGGGCGTGGTATTGGTCATCGGTCACCTTCTCCATCCAGTTCACGTTCTGGCCGCCGACCGTTCCAGCGACCGAGAGATGCGTCATGCCGGTCGTGGGCGATGCGCCGTGCCAGTGCTTGACCCCCGGAGGGCACCAGACGACGTCGCCCGGGCGGATCTCCTGCACGGGCTTGCCCCACTCCTGCGTGCGGCCCACGCCCGATACGACGACCAGATGCTGGCCGGCCGGATGGGTGTGCCAGGCCGAGCGCGCGCTGGCGTCGAAGGTCACGTTAGCACCGGCGGCGTTCATGCTCGCGTTGGCGGGCCAGACCGGATCGACCCGTGCGCGGCCGGTGAAGAACGCGTCCGGGCCGGCCGCCGAGGGCTGCGATCCCGCCCGGGTGATCTGCCCGCCGGCGACCACAGGCACCGACTGGGCGCAGGCACCTAAGGCCTGCGTGACGACCAAGCACACCACGATCTTCAGCAGGGCCCGTGTCACGGCTGGGCCCCTGCGAGGTACTCGGCATCAGTGACCTGCTCCAGCCAGTCGACGTTGCGGCCGTCGAATGCTTCGGCCACCGAGATGTGAGTCATGGCGGTGGTGGCGGTCGCGCCGTGCCAGTGCCGGTGGCCGGGTGGGCACCATACGACGTCGCCGGCGCGGATCTCGACGATCGGCTCGCCTGCGCACTGTGTCCAGCCGCAGCCGGCGGTGACGATCAGCGTCTGCCCCAGCGGATGGGTGTGCCAGGCCGAGCGCGCGCCGGGTTCGAAGGTGACGCTGGCGCAGGACGTGCGGGCGGGCGGCGGTGGGTCGTTCAGCATGTCGATGCGGACGGTACCGGTGAAATAGGTGGCGGGGCCTTTGGCGGACGGTTGCATGCCGGGGCGGATGAGCTTCATGGAAAGATGCCTTTCAGGGATGCGATCGACTCTATGAGCCGCAGCGCCCGTTGAGAAGCCGGCAAAATCGGCATTCACATGTGCAAATGATTCACCAATGCCTAAAGAAAACCTCAACGACCTGCAGGCGTTCGTCGTGGTCGCGCGCGAGCGCAGCTTCACCCGTGCGGCCGCGCAGATGGGCCTTTCGCGTTCCGCACTGAGCCACGCGATGCTGGCCCTCGAGGCACGCCTGGGCGTGCGGCTTTTGGCCCGGACCACTCGCAGTGTCTCGACCACCGAGGCGGGTGCCCGGTTGCTCGACACGGTGGCGCCGCGGCTCCAGGAGATCGAGGCCGAGCTGGGCCAGCTCAGTGCGATGCGGGACAAGCCCGCTGGCACGGTGCGCATCACCGCGCACGACCACGCCATCACCACCGCGCTCTGGCCCCGGCTGCTGCCGCTGCTGCGGCAATACCCCGACATCCAGATCGAGTTCAGCGTCGACTACGCCTTCACCGACATCGCCGCGCACCGGTTCGATGCCGGGGTGCGGGTGGGCGACCGGGTGGACAAGGACATGGTGGCGGTGCGCATCTCGCCCGATCTGCGCATGGCCGTCGCCGCCTCGCCCGACTACCTTCTCGGCAAGCCGGCCCCCCGGAAGCCTCAGGACCTGACCTCGCACCGCTGCGTGAACCTGCGGCTTCCTACCTGGGGCAATCTGTACGCATGGGATTTCGAGAAGGGCAGGAAGTCGGTCAACGTGCGGGTGCAGGGCCAAACGGTGTTCAACACCACCGCGCTGATGCTGCAGGCCGCGCTGGACGGCATGGGCTTCGCCTACGTTCCGTTCGACCTAGTGCGGCCGCACATCGACGCGGGGCGCCTGGTCCCGGTCCTGGAAGACTGGTGGCCGAGCTTTCCCGGCTACCACCTCTACTACGCCAACCGGCGCCAGATCGCGCCCGCCCTGGCGCTGGTGATCGAGGCGCTGAGGCTCGCACGGCCCGATCGCCCTACTGCTGCCGCGTCCCGCTGAAGCGCAGCGCCTTCACCACCAGCGAGAAGGCCGGCGACGGCTGGCGCTTGCTGGGGTAGTACAGGTGGTAGCCGGCGAACTTGGGGCACCAGTCCTGCAGCACCCGCACGAGGCGGCCCGCGTCGATGTGCGACATCAGCTCGTCTTCTGGCAGCAGCGAGATGCCGAGCCCGGCCAGGGACGCATCCACCTGGGGCGGGGCGGTATTGAAGATCAGCGGCCCGTCGACCCGCACGTTGATCTTGCGCCCGCGCTTCTCGAAGTCCCATACGTACAGCCCGCCGGAGGTCGGCATGCGTTGGTTGATGCAGGCGTGCTTCGTCAGGTCGGCCGGTGTCCTGGGGATGGGGTTGGCGGCGAAGTAGCCGGGCGACGCCACCACCGCCATCTGCAGCGGCGGGCCGATGGGCACCGCGATCATGTCGTTGTCGATGGTGTTGCCCATGCGAACGCCGGCATCGAACCGGTCGGCCACGATGTCGCGGAAGCTGTAGTTCACATCGAACTCGAGAGTGATGTCGGGGTACTCGCGCAGCAGCGGCGTGAGCCGGGGCAGCAAGACCGTGTGCAGCACGTTGTCACCGCAGGTGATGCGTACGGTGCCGGCGGGCTTGTCGCGCAGTTCGGTCAAGGCATCGAGCTCGGCCTCGATCTCCTCGAAGCGGTGGCCGATGGCCTTCATGAGCCGCTCGCCGGCCGAAGTGGGCGCAACGCTGCGGGTGGTGCGGGTCAGCAGGCGGATCTGCAGTCCTTCCTCCAGCCCACGGATCGCCTGGCTGAGCGCCGACTGGGTCACGCCGAGCGTGCCGGCAGCCTTGGTGAAGCTGCCCTCGCGGGCCACCGTCACGAAAGCCAGCAGGTCGTTGAGATTGCGTCTTGGCATGGCTGCTCCGCTGGGATGGACTGATTAGCTAGGGTAATAAATGTATTAAGCATTCATTACGTAGTCAATTTCGCTCCGGCTCGGCAAACTTCCCGGACGGTGACGGCGCCACCCGCTGCACGCCCAGCCGGCGCCACCCGCCACTGCGCACGAACATCGAACATGACAACCCAACCTTTCTTCTCCGGAGCGGCCGCCTGATGGCTGCGCAGGCCATCGGCACGCCGGCAGAGGCCGCCCCGCGCAACGACCGCACGGGCGCGCAGCCCGCCCACTGGGGCGGTGTCTTCGCGATGACGCTGTGCGTCTTCGCGCTGATCGCGTCCGAGTTCATGCCGGTCAGCCTGCTCACCCCCCTGGCCTCCGATCTCGGGGTGACCGAAGGCATGGCCGGCCAGGGCATCGCCATCTCCGGCGTCTTCGCAGTGCTCACCAGCCTGTCGATCTCGGCGGTCGCCCGCAGGGTCGACCGCAAGCGCATGCTGCTGTCGCTGACGGCGACGATGTGCCTCTCGGGCATCGTCGTCGCGCTGGCCCCGAACTATCCGACGTACATGGCGGGCCGCGCATTGATCGGAATCGTCGTGGGGGGCTTCTGGTCGATGTCCGCGGCGACGGCCATGCAGTTGGTGCCGCCGTCGCAGGTGCCCCGTGCGCTGGCGATATTCAACGGCGGCAACGCGCTCGCCACGGTGGTGGCGGCTCCGCTGGGCAGCTACGTCGCATCCTTCGTAGGGTGGCGGGGCGCGTTCTTCTGCCTGGTGCCGGTCGCGGCGGTCGCGTGGGCCTGGCAGTGGTACAGCCTGCCGACCCTGCGGGCGCAACCGCGCGCGGCGGGATCGGGCAACGCGCTCACGCTGTTCAGACGTCGGCGGGTCGTGCTGGGCATGTTGGCGGTCGGCGTCTTCTTCATGGGGCAGTTCGCGCTGTTCACCTACCTGCGGCCTTTTCTGGAGACGGTGACGCGGGTCGACGTGTCGACCCTGTCGCTGATGCTGCTGACATTAGGCGTCTGCGGCTTCGTCGGCACCCTGGTCATCGGCCGGTTCCTGCGGGCCGGCTTCTACCGCACGCTGGCGGCCATCCCGGCGCTGATGGCGGCGATCGCCGTGGCCCTAACGGCGGTCGGCACGCATTCGGCCGCCACGACGGTGCTGCTCGGTGCCTGGGGCTTGGTGGCGACCGCCGCGCCGGTGGGCTGGTGGCTGTGGATCGCCCGAACCTTGCCGGAGGATGCCGAGGCAGGCGGCGGGCTCATGGTGGCCGTGGTCCAGCTCTCCATCGCACTGGGGTCGACCGCCGGCGGCCTGCTCTTCGACAGTGGCGGCTACCGCAGCACGTTCGTCTTCAGCGCCGTCCTGCTGCTGGCCGGCGCGTTCCTGGTTTACCTGACGGCCCGTGCCGACCGCACGCATTCGACATGACGCACACCGCCACCCACCCTCCATGCGCCCCGACGATCAGGGCGCGCTGGACATCGCGCCTGGGCCTTGGTCTGCGCCTGGCCAGCCTTCTGATCGGATGCGCCACCTTCGGCGGCAGCCACGCCGAAGAGAAGCCGATGCCCGACGGGCGCGCCGTCGCTGCGGCAGATTCGGGTGCTGTACCCGCCGATACGAAGGCGGCGCGCATCTGGATGACCGTGGGCGAGCGCCGCTTCGCCGTGACCCTGGCCGACACCGAGGCCGCCGGTGCATTCGCCGCCCGGCTGCCGTTGACGCTCGACATGACCGACCTCCACGGCAACGAAAAGAAGTTCGACCTGCCGAACCCGCTGCCCGCGAATGCCATCCGGACCGGGACGATACGCAGCGGCGACCTGATGCTGTACGGCGCGAACACGGTGGTCGTTTTCTACCGGGGCTTCGGCTCCCCGTATTCGTACACCCGGCTCGGCCGGACGGACGACCCGCACGGCCTGTCGCAGGCGCTGGGTCGGGGCGACGCCCGGGTGGTGTTCTCGAAGCGGTGAAGGCGGCCCTCGCGATGCCAGCCCGCGCTGCGCCACTCATTAGCAGCGGTAATAAACCCATTAAGCATTCGTCAGGTAGTCGGCCGCGGCCGTGTTTGACACAGTGCTGCGTAGCCTGAAACAACGACGAGAAGCCCTCTGCGCCCGGCCCCCGCGGGCCCTGCTCCGCCGACGTGTTCCCCATTTACAAGGACCCAGTCCCATGCCCCACGACATCCGCCACGACCCCGACCGCCGCGACGACCTTTTCGCCGAACTCAGTGCCGACGAGGCCGCGCTCCTGCGCGAAATGCCGGCACTCGGCGACGTCGGCCAGGCACGACGGACCTTCATGATGCAGACCAGCGGCGGGGGCATCGGACTCTTCGCCGCCCAGCTGCTGGTGACCGAATCGGCACTAGCGCAGATGGCGCCGGCGGCGGGCGCGGCGTCCGCGCCGGTGGTGGCGCAGAACGTCGTGAAGGTCACTTTCCAAGTCAACGGCACGCCGCGGACGCTGGACCTCGACTCCCGCGTCGTGCTGCTCGATGCGCTGCGCGAACGCCTCGCGCTGACCGGCTCCAAGAAGGGTTGCGACCAGGGCCAGTGCGGCGCTTGCACCGTGCTGGTGGACGGGCAGCGGGTGCTGTCCTGCCTGACCCTGGCCGCCACGCTCGAGGGGCGGGAGGTCACCACCATCGAGGGCCTGGCGAAGGGCGACCGGCTGCACCCCCTGCAGGCGGCCTTCATCAAGCACGACGGCTTCCAGTGCGGCTACTGTACGTCGGGGCAGATCTGCTCGGCTGTCGGCCTGCTGGACGAGGCCCGGCGCGGCCAGGTGAGCCACGTCACCGGGAACGTCGCGAAGACCACCACCCGCCTCACCGACGACGAGATCAGGGAACGCATGAGCGGCAACATCTGCCGGTGCGGTGCCTACCCCGGCATCGTCGCCGCCATCCAGGAGGTCCACTCGGGCCGCCAGGCCGCCCAGACCTGGGGCTTCGCGCCCGAGACGTCCGTGGCTATCGCCCGGCAGGAGGACGGCCATGCGACCGTTTGAGTACGTACGCGCGTCGGATACCGACGCAGCCACCGCCGCCCTGTCCGCAATGCCGCAGGCCCAGTACCTCGCGGGCGGCAGCAATCTGCTGGACCTGATGAAGGAAGACGTCGAGCGTCCGACGCGGCTGGTCGACATCACCCAGCTGCCGCTGCGGGAGATCCAGCGGACCCGCTCTGGCATCTCCATCGGCGCCCTGGCCACCAACACCGACACTGCCAACCATCCGCTGATCCGCGAGAACTATCCGCTGCTCACCCAGGCGATCGTCGCGGGTGCCTCGGCGCAGTTGCGCAACATGGCCACCAATGGCGGCAACCTGCTGCAGCGCACCCGCTGCAACTACTTCTACGACACCGCCATGTCGTGCAACAAGCGCGAGGCGGGAACCGGCTGCGGGGCGCGCGAAGGCCTCAACAGGAACAGCGCGATCCTGGGCTGGAGCGATGCGTGCGTCGCGACCTATCCCGGCGACATGGCCACCGCGCTGTACGCGCTCGATGCCAAGGTGCTCGTCCGCACGCCGGACGGGCGCCAGCGCCTGATCGGCATCGGCGACTTCCACCGGCTGCCGGGCGACACGCCGCAGCGCGACAACACGCTGGAGCACGGCGACCTGGTCGTCTCGATCGAGCTGCCGGTGCCGGCGAGCGGCTTCGCCCGCCACTCGCACTACCTGAAGGTGCGCGACCGCGCCTCTTACGCCTTCGCGATGGTCTCGGTGGCCGCCGCGCTGGACATCGACGGCAGCCGGATCCGCCAAGCGCGCGTGGTGCTGGGAAGCGTTGCGCACAAGCCCTGGCGCAGTGCCGAGGCCGAGGCCGTCCTGGTGGGCCAGCGTGCCGACGAGGCGACCTTCCGACGCGCGGCCGAGGCGGCGCTTCGGGACGCCCGCCCGCTGGCGCACAACGCCTACAAGGTTGAGTTGGGCCAACGCTCCGTCGTGCTGGCGCTGATGCGCGCGGCCCGCCTAGCCTGAAGAAAGTACATCGCATGGCACGCTATCTAGGCAAGGAAACGACCCGCGTCGACGGGCTCGCCAAGGTCACCGGCAAGGCGAAGTACGCCGCCGAATTCCAGGTCCCGAACGTCGCCTACGGCTTCATCGTGCTGAGCACGGTCGCCAAGGGCCGCATCGCGGCGATCGACATCCGCCAGGCCGAGCAGGCGGGTGGGGTGATACGTGTCTTCACGCACCTGAACGCGGGCCGGCTCGGGCCCGCCCCGGCCGCGGATGCGGCCCCGGCGTGGTCCTGGCCGCTGCAATCGGACCGGGTGTTCTTCAGCGGCCAACCGATCGCGCTGGTGGTAGCCGAAAGCTACGAACAGGCGCGGCACGCGGCGCGGCTGGTGAAGGCGACCTACGTCACCGAGCCCCACAACACCGACTTCGCAACCGTGCTGGACCGCGCCCTGCCGGACCCGGACACCGCGAAGGGCAAGCCGCGCGGCGACCCTGCCGCCGCCATGCAGGCCGCGGCCGTCAAGATCGAGGCCGAGTACCGGATTCCGATCAACCACCACAACCCGATCGAGCCGCACGCGGCCATCGCGTTCTGGCAGGGGGACCAGCTCACCGTCTTCGACAAGACCCAGCAGGTCTTCGGGGTGCAGGCCCATCTGGCGGAGGGCCTCGGGGTGCCGGCCGAGAACATCCGGGTGGTGTCCCCGTTCGTCGGTGGGGCGTTCGGCGCGTCGCTCAAGCCCAACTACTACCCGTCGTTGACGGCGATGGCCGCGCGCGCGCTCCAGCGGCCGGTCAAGGTGGTCTACACCCGGGCCCAGATGTTCACCGGCCACGGCTACCGGCCGCACACCATCCAGAAGATCGCGCTGGGCGCCGACCGTGATGGCAAGCTGTCGTCGATGATCCACGAGGCTTTCCACAACACCTCGTCGTTCGAGGCCTTCTCGGACGCGACCACCGGCTTCACCCGCCAGCTCTACGCCTGCCCCAACCTCCACGCGCCGCTGAAGGTCGCGGCGACCGACCTGGCCACGCCTACCTGGATGCGCGCACCGGGTGCGGTGAGCGGGATGTTCGCGCTGGAATGCGCCATGGACGAACTGGCCCACAAGCTCCGGATCGACCCGATGGAGCTGCGCCTCGTCAACTATGCGGAAGTGGACCCCGAAAGCGGCAAGCCCTTCTCCAGCAAGGCCCTGCGCGAGTGCTACCGCCTCGGCGCCGAGAAGTTCGGCTGGAAGCACCGCAAGGCCGAGCCGCGGTCGATGCGGGACGGGCGCCTGCTGGTGGGCTGGGGCATGGCGTCGAGCGTCTGGGGCGCGATGCAGATGCCCGCCAGCGCGCGCATTACGTACCGCGCCGACGGCACGGCCGGAGTGTCCAGCGGCACCAGCGACATCGGGCCCGGAACCTACACCGTGATGACGATGATCGCAGCCGAATTCCTCGGGCTTCGGCTGGAACAAGTGCATTTCGAGCTGGGCGACACCCGGCAGCCAAAGGCGCCAGCGCAGGGCGGCTCGTGGACGACGTCGAGTGTCGGCTCAGCCGTGCGCGGCGCCGCCCTGGCGGTCGCCGCGAAGCTACTGCAGCTTGCCGACCGGGATGCCGCGTCGCCTCTTAAGGGCGCCACCGCGGCGCAGGTGGAGATGCTCGACGGCCGCCTGCACCTCAAGCGCGATCCGTCGCGCGCGGTCGACATCGCCGATCTCATGCGCCGCACCGCGACGGCCGAGATCACCGAGACCTACGATTCGACGCCTTCGCCGGAGCGTGCCAAGTACGCATCGCTCGCGCACGGCGCCCAGTTCGTCGAGGTGAAGGTCGACCCGGACCTCGGCACCGTCAAGGTCACCCGCGTGATCGAGGTGACCGCCTGCGGCAAAATCCTGAATCCGCTCGCCTCGCACAGCCAGGAAATCGGCGGCGTGGTCTGGGGCATCGGTATGGCGCTCGAGGAGGCGACCGAGATCGACCACCGCTACGGCCGGATCATGAACGCCAACCTGCAGCACTACCACGTGCCGGTGAACGCGGACATCCATTCGATCGAGACCATCTTCGTCGAAGAAGAGGATTCCATCGTGAACCCGCTGGGGGTGAAGGGCATGGGCGAACTCGGAATGGTCGGCATTCCCGCGGCCATCGCCAACGCGATCTTCCATGCGACCGGCAAGCGGGTGCGCGATCTGCCAATCACCCCGGAGAAGCTGCTGTGACGACTCGGCCCTCTGTGCATCGCCTCGCGCTTGGCATGGTACTCGGAGGGGCGGTCGCATGATGGTCCGGATCGCGGTGGACGGCGTTGTCATTGCGACTGGCTTGCTCGACGACAATGCCAGTGCACGGAATTTCGCAGCGTTGCTCCCGCTCGATTTACTTTTGAATGATTACGAAGCGACCGAAAAGATCGCCCACCTGCCCCGCAGGCTGTCGACGGTGGGAGCACCCACCTCCTGGACACCGTCGGCCGGCGACATTGCGTATTACGCTCCATGGGGAAATCTCGCGATTTTCTACGCGCCAGGCCCTTTGTCTGAGGGTCTTGTGCGGCTCGGGCGATTACATGTAGGCACCGAAGCTTTGCGGCGCGTTGGTCCGGTAGCGGTGAGAATAGTTTTCGAGTAAGGTGGGCGCGTCGCTCGCCAGCCAGTAACGACGCACCAGCAAACTGCACCTCATAAGACTAATTGCGCAATTTAATCTAGCTAAATCCAAGTTCTGATAGTTGGCAGTTGCAAAACTCAGGCACGGTAGATGCGTCCGGCACTGATAATTTGCATCATCAGAAATGGATAGTCTCGTCGGTTTGGGATATTACTTATTGCGTTTACAGCAGAGTCTCAGGTCACTGTGAATGGCTGTTTAACACAGCCATGATGGAGTCCAACAACACTAGGCGGGCAGCACCGAAAACTTCACAAGTTTCGGTTGCCAATCTCGAGCCAACTTGCAACCTTGGGAGAGTGAAACCCGACTCATCACCTATTTTCGCCAGCGCGCACAACGGATATTTGTGTTGTAACGTCTAGGGCATGCGCAGGCTCACACCGCCCGAATTTTGTTGACGTGGCCAGCCGCCGGTCTTCATATCCAGGAGCTACGGAGATAGAAGCTCGTAACGCGCCGACCACCCCGTCAGACCTCCATTAATGCCGCCCGATCCAGTGCGTCGCACTGCCTTCGCCGGCATTACCGTCCACGACGAGCGCCTCTGCAGCCTGCTGAATTACTCCCCGCACAAAGCAGCATCGCCATTCCGGTTGGATTAGCCAATCGGATTCATTTCGGATAGTGCAATAGGTCCGTGTTCAGGCGATGTTTTGAGGGTCTGTTGTCGGTTTTTGGACTGTTTTCCGGGCGTTATCCCGCCACCGGACGGAGCTGTCCCAGGGACCGCATGCGTACCAGGCTGTAGGCCGCCATGGTCAAGACGAACACTTGGTCCGCAAGCGAACTATCAGAAGAATGCAATTAATGCTGGAGTTCCCGGCAGATTGCGTTTTCAATCTCTTAAAGCCGGAAGTAGAAAAGCCGCCTTGCGCGGCCTTTCCAAGTATCGAATCACTACCCGGTTGATTACCAACCAGAGAAGAAATCGGAGACCTTGTTGCTGGCGTATGAAATCCCGCCCTTCATCTCATGAGCCACGCCCTTGACCTCGCCTTTCACATCCTTCATCACGCTATTCGAGGATTTACCTCCGGAAACAGCCTCGAGCTGCATGTCTGACAATTCGCCGCTCTCGGCTACGTTGCGCTGCTGTTCGATCCACGTCTCCGCTTCGGCATACGAGAATTCGTAGCCCAGCTCCTTGCCTTTCGCGACGACGCGAGCCGTGAAGTCTTCCGGCGTGGTGAAGTTGGCCATCAACTCCTGCATCAGCGCTGGCTCGTCTTTGACGCGGGCATAAAACTGTTCGATCTGGACTTGGGACATGCGGAACTCCTGGTGTTGTGGCGCCATCTGGCGAGACGGACTGAATCTATCCCAACACCCAGGTCGAAACTTGGCTCTGCGTCTCAAATCGCTATCGTTGCGTCCGAGGGTGCGGGTCTAAAACGTCTCAGGCGAATCAGCTCCGGTGTATGTCAAGTCGAGCTGTAAGCCGTCAGCTGGAGCAGGTGTCCAATCCTTCGAAAGCGGCACCGGTGGAGGGGCGAGGCCTCCCATGCGCGCCTTCAAATGCTTTGTCGCTGCCGGACTGCCATCCGGCGTGCACAGGAGTCACCAGGCGCATGTAGGAGGCAAGCATGTCTTCGGTGCCGCGTACCGATACTTCGATCATGGCTGCAACACCGCCGACTCGGCCCCGGCCGTCCAGCCGGAGCGGTAGTACAGCAGCCCTCCACCGTCAGGCTGCCGGTGGTATTGCTCTCGGGCGCGGCGAGGGTAATGTGGGCAGACCGCACCGCGACATCGACTATTGCGTTTTTATGTCGGCGATACCGCCAGCCAGCGGCACGACGGTCACGGCATGGGTGGCATGGTCTTGGTCGACCTGGGCGCCGTCCTGGTACTGGGAGCGGTCGAGCGTGGGGTTACCGCTAGTGCGGCGAAGGCGTTACTGTTGTTGCCGACCTGCACGACTGCCGGTGCCACGTCGCCAACGCAGAAGCGATCAGAAACTTTCCCAGTCATCGCTCTTCGGATCCGGAGTAGCGGAACCAAACGATGTGCTGGTTGGGCCAGCCGCTTTGGCGGCAGGCTTCGGCGAGACAGGTTTATTGGTTAGCTGGGGGGTGGAGCCCATCTTTGGTTTCGCCGGCGAGGAAGTTGGTGTTGCCGGAGCAGCTTTTAGCGCGACAGTGCGGACATCGACCGGTGACGACAAACCCGTCGATTGCGCTGGGACCTGGACGGTAGGCGCAGCATGGCTGCCCAGCTTGAACACCGAGATCGCATCGGTCAGCCGCTGGGCTTGGTCGCGCAGCGAGGATGCGGCCGCCGCACTCTCCTCCACCAGCGCCGCGTTCTGCTGGGTCATCTGGTCGAGGTGGCCCACCGCCTGGTTCACCTGCCCGATNTGGTCGCGCAGCGAGGATGCGGCCGCCGCACTCTCCTCCACCAGCGCCGCGTTCTGCTGGGTCATCTGGTCGAGGTGGCCCACCGCCTGGTTCACCTGCCCGATGCCGTCGCGCTGCTCCGACGAGGCCGCATGGATCTCCGCGATCAGGTCCGAGACCTGCCGCACGCCCTGGACGATCTCGCCCATGGTCTGCCCCGCCTGGGCCACCTGGCGGGAGCCGACGTCCACCGTCTCCACCGACGCGCCGATCAGGGTCTTGATCTCGCGCGCGGCCTGCGCACTGCGCTGGGCCAGGCTGCGCACTTCGCTGGCCACGACGGCGAAGCCCCGGCCCTGCTCGCCCGCCCGAGCAGCTTCGACCGCCGCATTCAAGGCCAGGATGTTGGTCTGGAAGGCGATGCCGTCGATGGTGCCGATGATGTCGCCGATCCGCCGCGACGAGCCGCTGATCTGCTCCATGCTGGCGACCACCTCGGCCATGACCTCGCCGCCGCGGGTGGCGGCTTGCGCTGCGGTGCCGGCCAGCTGGCGCGCCTGGTGGGCGGTGTCGGTGGACTGGCTGACGGTGCTGGTCAACTGCTCCATGCTGGCGGCCGTCTGTTGCAGGCTCGAAGCCGCCTGCTCGGTGCGGGCCGACAGGTCCTGGTTGCCGTGGGCGATCTCGGACGACGCGGTGGAGACCGATTCGACGCCCGAGCGCACTTCGCCGACCACCCCCCGCAGACGCTGCACCATCGTGTCCAAGGCCTGCAGCAATTGCCCGAACTCGTCGCGGCGGGTGTCCTGGATTTCCTGGGTCAAGTCGCCTGCGGCGATGCCGTCCGCGAAACCCACCGCACGCCGCAGCGGCTGCACGATGGAACGCACCAGCGCCGCAGTCACCAGCATGCCAACGGCAAGTAGCAGGACCGCTATTGAGAACGTGTAGACCATCACGGTGCGGCGTCCTGCTTCCAACTCAGCGTTGGCATGCTGACGCTCTAGTTCCTCGGCTTTTACAAAGCTGTCCTGGGTTGCCAGGTAGGTCGCGATCGCCGGTGAGAACTGCGTATTGACGAAGTTTTTTGCTGCCGCCGCATCTCCGGATGCCTTGAGTTCTCGGACTTTGGCCAGCAGAGCGAGCACCTTGGTGCGGTCTGCACTCACTTTTTCGAATGCAAGCTTTTCCTCGGGCGACACCAAAAGGGTCGTGATCTCCTTTTGCAGCTCGTTGATGCGGGCAATGACCTCCTTGACCCGCTGATCAAGGTTTGCCGCGAGCTCGGGTTCGCTGCTGAGCGCTCCGGTCACGATCATGGACGTCGACAACTCGGTCAGACCACGCCATCGAATCGCCGTAGAAACGCTTTTGTCGAGACGGGACATCTCGGCCAGCGCGCGGTCCATGTTGCGCTGGGCAAAAACTTGGCTACCTATCGCAAGTGCAAGCATGGCTGTCATGAGACCGGCTATCACCAGCCACAACTTCTTCGATACGCGTAAGTTCGTCAATCCCATGCCATTCCGTGTTTCATCAAGCTGTAATAGAACTGTAATAATTTTATCCATCCTTGTGCGGATCGTTTGATCGGGACATCGACTCGGCATGCCTTCCAACCAAACAACTGACACCTTGGAGACACGTCGTTTTGTCCTTTGAGGTGGGCGGAAGCAACCATCAAATCTTTGAAGCCCGTGGTCACCATGGCGAGCCTAGATCTCCCAATCAGATGGCCGAAGGACAGCGGTCAGGACAGGCGTTGAGCGATCGAGTAGCCCCGATGGCTATCGCAGGTGTATCGCCAGCACTCAACCGCGAGTTCCTTGTGGCTGACATCAACAATCAAAACCCTGCAGACGACCTCCAGCCCAACACCCAGGTGCTGGAACTTCGCCCGCAAGCGGTCAAGCAGTCCGGTGGAATGCGCCTCGCGGGCGATGCCTTCTGACGGAACTCGTTCGTACGTCCCTCAGGTCAGCACCTTCAACGTTTGGAACGGCTGCGATGTGACCACGATCTGTTCGGCTAATACGCTATTTGCCCTCTTGGTTAAACGACTGCTTCACCCGTTTGACGAAGTCGTCAGGCCGCTTGTTGTAGTAACGCTCAAGCATGCGCGGGTCCGTGTGCCCAGTCACGTAGCCGATTTCGTTGGCCCGCAGATCGGTCTGTTCGAAGAAGCGGCTTGTGGCTTCGTGCCTTAGGTCGTGACGTCGCAGGTCGGTTGCGCCGATTCTTTCGCGGGCCCGCCTGAACGCCGATTTGCATGCCTCGATGCTGGCTTCGAAAACGGCCTCTCCCGTGCGCGGCTGAGTCGCCAAGATACGCATCGCCCGCAGTGAAAGAGGAACGATCCGTCCCTTGCCGTTCTTGGTGATTTCCTTGGGCAGATCGACGTATCCCCGGGCGAGATGCACATGGGCCCAGCGCAGCTTGAGCAGCTCGCCGCGGCGCATGGCCGTCTCGATGGCCAGACTGACCAACGCCCAGTGCCTACCCTTGTCCCTGACTCGCGCTTTCAGCGGCGCCATTAGCTTTTTCTTGGCACGTGCCTTCAGGGTGGCGTCAGTCACCACCCGTTTACGTTCGGTAAACCAGCCAGGGTAGCGCAACGCACGGAGCAGGGCCTGCTGTTCTGACTGTGGCATCGCCAGCAAAGCCTCAGTGTCCGGATCGATTTCGAAGGCATCGTCGGCGGTTTTACGACGCTTGCTGGCGTTGGCGCTGCCCTTGTCGCCATCTGGGGCATGGGAGCGCATGCGCTCCTCTTTCAGCGCCCGACGTGCTTCCACCGGAACGTAGACATCCTTCAGCCTGCGGTCCCTCTCATCGCCCTCCCCGGCTGGCACCCGCGAGACGAGTTTCCCTGAGGCCGCGTTCGCAGCGAGATGGAGTTTCCATTCGCGGCGAGCCAATGCGATGACGCGGCCCATCAGCTCGAGCTCCTTGTTGACGTTCGCACCTTTGACCGGTGGGTCACCGAGCCTGCCCTGCAACCGGGCATCACGGTAGGCCGCGATGTCGCCCGGCTGTAACGCGGTCATGACGATGGAGGCTAAGGCCCGCTGCTGCAGGCAACGCATGCGAACCCGTGCAGGATCGTCGTTCGGGCGATCTGCCAGCACGGTCGCATCGTACTTTCTGAACAAATCACCGAGCGTGTTGTTGTCCGCCTCGCGGTAGTCGACGAAGCGGCGGGACACGATCTCGCCGTCTTTGACTTTGACCCAGTCATCTGCAGCCTTCCGGGTCGGGAACGTCTTGCAAAGGTCGGGCGCGAGCCGGGACCGGATCCGCACCTCCCATGCGATGGAGATCACCTGGATCTTTTTAGCCTTGGCAAACCCGGCCAGTTGGAGTTGCGACATGTATTCCCTCGCGTCCGTCTCTGCCTTGAAGGTCCTGACCTTTTCATCGCATTCGTCTGGCGGGACGACCTTCCACCGAACGCTTTTGACCTTGCGAATTGCACCCATCTCGCACTCCCTGAGCCCTTGTCGTTGAGGGAGGCCCGCGTTGCACATGTTCGGCATTGACGCAAAATTGACGCGAAGTCGCAAAAGCCCCAGCCAAACGGGAGCAATCGGGGTGCAGGGATTGAGAGAGGAAAACGAAAAAACCTCGTAAATCAAGGACTTACGAGGTTTTGAATTTGGTGGGTGATGCAGGGTTTGAACCTGCGACCCCTGCCGTGTGAAGGCAGTACCCAAGCCAAGCGTCAGTAATTTAATAAGGCAATCTTATTGCCGGTACCGCTTAGAACGTAGCAAATCCCGGTTTTTTCCAGTAATGGGTTTGGTGGACCCCCACTCTCGTCTTTGCTCACTTCAGACTGGCGTCTTTCGTTGAACAATCAGATCGGCAACCGTAAGCCGCAGTGCTTCTCCAACTTCGCCCCGCACCATGGCAGCCTGCAGCGACTCGATCTCTGAAGAAATCCAGCGGTTGCGATGGCCCACTTGAATCGGCGGCGGATAAAGTCCCGATTTCACACCTTCAAGCCAGGTCGTTCGACTGATGTCCATTCGCTGCAAGACCAAGGCCAGCCGCAGGAAGTGCATGGGCCTGTCGACTGGGCGATAGGGTCGAAGATTATTCGACGCGGAATTTCCCGCTTCGGGGTTGGATGGATGGAGGGTTACACTCGGCATAAAGACGCCTTCAAGGGTCTGTTTCGAAAGCACCTGCGCTCCCTTAATTTCCGACATCGATTTCGAGGTCTTGACGGAAACTGGGCTTCGGCTTCAGGTACTGATTCATCCGTTTTCACTGGACTTACTTCACTGTACGTCCCCTCAGCACGCTGTTTTGCCACTTTAGGGTGTTAAACAGCGTTTTTCTTTGCCGATTTTGGTCGTTTGGGCTGGTTTACGCCTACGAGTCCCGGTTGCTTAGCACAAAATAATCCACTCGACGGCCAGTTTCTCCCCGCCGGACCGTTTTCAAATCACGATTTCGCCTCGGTTGAAATCTCCAGCAGTCGCACCTGGGCCAGGTAATCGTTCCAGGCGCGAAGCGTTTCTGTTTTGGCGTCGAGGTGAGCGTCTTTGTCGTAGTGGCGGTCCTGCACGCCGGTGAGTCCATGCGAGAGGGTCTGGGCTCTGACGTCCTTCGAGATTTTTAAGCGGCCCGCCATGAGGGTCTCGACCGTGCGCCGGATGTCGCCACCGCGGAAAGGTGCCGTGACTTTCTCTGCTGCGCACAGGGCTCTGCTGATGCGCTTGACCATGTCGGAAGGCGTTTCCGGGGCCAGCGGTACGCCGTCGAGGGCGAACAGAATGCCTTCCGGGTTCTTTTGGCTGCTCAGTGCATCGGGAGGATTGAGTGCGCGCAGTGTGTCGAGGAGGGTTTTGATCTCCGGCAGGATGGGCAGCGTGTGTTTGCGGGGATGGGCGCGTCGACCCTTGCCGTCGTAGAGGTCGAAGGTGGTGCGGTGGACGTCGGATTGCTTTAGCCGGAGCATTTGCTGCATCCGCTGGCCGCCGAGGGCCAGTTGCATCTGCAGGGCGATCCGCGAGAGGCTCAGCGGCATGGCGTCCAGGTGGCGCAGGTAGGCGCCGAGTTCTTCGGGTGCGAGGCTGCGCTCCCCTACCCTGTTGAAGGCCTGGGCCATCTTGGTGGCAGGGACTGCAGCTGCGGGGTTGCTGAGCAGGCCGAAGCCTGCTGCGGCATTGGGGGCCATGGGGTCTACGCTTGCACCGAGAGCGAGGTTGAAGGCTGCAGACATGTAGCTGCGCAGCTTGAGGGCGGTCCTGCCAATCTTGTCTTTGACTCCGGGGCCGACGAGTCTTCCCAGGATGCGGGAGACATGTTCCGGGGTGATGGCAGAGGCAGGCAGCTCGGCAAATGCGGGAAACGCCAGGAGGACATGGTTCTTGAAGATGTTCTGGGCGTCGTAGGCACTGTCGGTCTTGCCCTTGTCTCGCAGTGCCTCGATGTAGGTTGCCAGCATGGACGCCAGGCTGCGCTCGGCGCTGGTCTTGTGGTCTGCGATGGCACGGGCTTGCGCCACGCGGGTGTCCTCCCGGTCCAGAAGGCGTTGCGCGGCCGGATCAGAGCCTGCCTTGATAGATACCTGCCACTCGGCCGCTACGGCGCGGGCTTGGGACAGCGTGAGGCAGTTCTCGGCTTCGGTGGCACTGTAGCGGCCGAGCGAGGGGCGACGCGTGACACCGTCGCGGCTCCACTCATAGATCCACTCGGTGACGCTTCCCTGCGCCGTCTTGCGCTTGCGGATCTTGAGGCTGCCGGCACCTGGGCGAACTGCGCCGTCGGCCAGCATGCGGCCGGGTTTCAGGGCGCTGATGGCGGCGGTGGTTAGCGATTTGGGTGCCGTGCGGCGGACCGCTGCGTCGACTGCAAGGGCCGAATTCTTGTCACGATCCATGTCACGATCCAGTTTTGATTGGGGCTGGATCGGAGCGTACACCAACGGACTTGAAATTGCGCTAACTTGTTGATCTACCTAGACCATAGGCATCAGTATCGTGACAATCCGAACGATGCCGAACCCCCGTTCAGGTGACTGTTAATCCGTAGGTCCCTGGTTCGAGCCCAGGTCGAGGAGCCACCTACAAGCCGCAAGGCCTCTAGAAAGCCCGCTATGTTCTGCATAGCGGGCTTTTTCGTTTCAGGCGCGGATGCAGCTCGTCCGTCGAGGGCGTCTGTGCGCGGATCGGTACGTGCCGCTCCGATTATTTGCCAGCGCCTCTGCCGGTGATCTCCTGCAGTTCGTCGATCCGCATGGAGGCCTGCGCCTTGTTCAGCGATTCGTCGAAGTCTACCTTCGCCTCTTCGGACAGCGTCGCCAGATACGACTTCTGTGCGCCGGTCATCGGCTCGTCGCCCGTGACCCAGGTGTTCGGGTCCTTTTCCATGTTGCTGTGTTCTGCTTCGGCTTGGACATGTTTGTCTGTCATGAGAATCTCCGTCTGGATGGGAAGACCTGCACTGTCGCGCGCCGGCCGATGCGTACATGTAGGCGCACAGCCAGAAGAACTGTAATTTCATACAGCATTCAGCCTGGCGAAGCGGTCAGCGGCCTGTATTGGTCGATTCGGTTCGTTCCGCGATATCGGCTACCGGCATCGGACGCCCGAAAAGATAGCCCTGCAGTTCATGCACGCCCAGTGCTGCGAGCCTTTTCGCCTGTTCGTCCAGTTCGATCCCTTCGGCCACGACGTGCTTGCCCAAAGCCTGCGCAACCGCCACGATCGCCGTGACGATGGCCAGCGACGGAGCGTCTTCGTGGATGTGCATCACGAAGCTCCGGTCGACCTTCAAGGTGTCGAAGGGAATGTCGGCCAGGTAACTCAGCGACGAGTAGCCCACGCCGAAGTCATCCAGCGCGATGTGGTAGCCCCCCTGTCGCAATTCCTGCAGACGCGCTGCGGCACCGGTCCGGTCCTGCACCAGCAGACCCTCGGTAATCTCGAGCTCGATCGCCCCGGGCGGCAAGGCATGGCGCCGCATCGTGTCCGCCGCCATCTCGTAGAAGCGCGAGGACGCCAGTTGCAGCGGCGAGACGTTGACCGAAATCTGGCGGATCGGCGAGCCCACCCGGTGCCACACCTGCCACTGGGCACACGCCTGTTCCAGCACCCACGCCCCGAACGACTCGATCAGGCCTGCCTCTTCCGCCAGCGGGATGAACCGGTCCGGAGGCACAAGGCCGAGGCTCGGATGGCGCCACCGCAGCAGGGCTTCTGCCGACACCCACCGGTGGCTGACGGCATCCACGCGCGGCTGGTAGACGACGAACAGTGCGTCCGTCTCAAGCGCCAGACGCAGTTCCCGCAGCAGCGCGAGCCGTTCGGTGTTCGCATGGTCGAGCGAAGGCGAGTACGCGACATACCCATCTCCGCCCCCGGCCTTGGCCTGGTACATCGCGAGATCCGCCATGCGCAACAGTTCTTCGGCCGTCGATGCGTCGCGGGCCGCCGATGCACCTCCGATGCTGAGGCGCACATGCAGTTCGCGTTCGCCGACCAGCACCGGCAGGCGTACCGCATCGCACAGGGCGGCCATGGCCGCTTCGCCACCCCCGACCGGCAACAGGGCCGCGAATTCGTCGCCGCCGAGCCGTGCCAGCGGAGCGCAGTAGGGTGTCAGCACCGCCTTCATCCGGCGCGCGATTTCCACCAGAAGCGCATCGCCTACGGTGTGGCCGTAGGCGTCGTTGACTTCCTTGAAATGGTCGAGATCGCAGTAGGCCAGCACCAATCCCCTCGCGTGCGCATCGGGACGCAGGCGCCTGGCGAGTTCGTCCAGCAGGCCGAGACGATTCCACAGGCCGGTCAGGACATCGGTCGTCGCCCGTTCTGCCAAAGCCCGGTCGCGGGCCTGCGCCTCCAGCGCAATGTGCAGCCGTTGGGCCAACTCTCGGACTTCCGCCGGCATCGGTCCACCATGCACCGCCTCCCACAACAGCAGATGACGTTCGTCGAGCACCAGGGTCTCTACCGAGGACGATGGAGCAACGGTCGTATCGACGTGCGTGCCGCTGCCGCTGACCATCGACAGGCGCCCTCCTGGAAACTGCTCCTGGCAATACCCGAGCACCATCTCGGCCATCTGCTCGAACGGCTGCCGCTCCAGGATCGCGGCATCGATGCGCGACAGAAGGGCCTGGTAGCCGAAACCGTGTGCCAAGCCGTCCATCATCCGGTTGAAGGAAAGACCCAGTTCGCGCATCTCGTCCTGCATGCCACCCAGATCGACCCGCACCAGCGCGCCCGGCCCGGCCGACTGTGCGGCACGGGTGAGCGCACCCAGCGGCTGCGTGATACGGCGAAGGAAGACCGAACTGGCCATGAGCGCCACGAGCACGGCAAGGAGCGATGCGCCACCCACCACCAGCCCAACCCCCACCGGAAGCAACCGCTGCATCTGCGGCGAAGGCACCGCGACCAGCACCCAGGGATCGGCTTCCAGGAAGGGCCTAAAAAGCAACTCGCGCCGGTAAGTGCCGGAGCCGGCCTTCTCCAGATCGGCGGAGGGCGCGCACCACAATACCGCCCCCGACGCCGCCCGCATGCACAGGTCGTACAACCCGCTCTGCACGTTCTCCCACAAATAGTCCGAACGCACCACGCCGCGCACCGCGCTGCGCCCGCCCTCCCCTATGGCGACCAGACTGATCTGCGCAGGGTCGCCGATGGCCACCTCCAGACGGCCTACCGCGGCGATGCCGGGCGCAGCATCCGCGGCAACCGAGGAGAAGACGAGATCGAGCGCTTCCGAGTCGCGTCCGGGAGTCCAGGTCTGCAACAGCTGCTCGGCTGCCCGCAGCCTGTCGAGCAGATTGAAGTTGACCAGCTTGGTGGACTCGGCCAACACCAGCCGCGTGGACGACCGGGCCATGTGTTCGCCAAGACCGTAGAAAAGCGCGCCCAGCGCCATCACCGCGGCGGCAGTCACGGCCAGCACGCCCCAGAAGATGCGCCGGGCCAGCCCGGGCAGGAACCGACCGCCAGCCGCCATGCCTCAGTAGTCCTCTGCGACGCCGATGAAGCCGCCGTTGTTCGCCCGGATGATGTCGTCGCGGCTGGCCTTCGCTGTCAGGGGCGAGACGGAACGGCCGTCCGGCCCCATGCTGTAGAGATCGTAGTCGCTGTTGAGCGGATGCAGCGACTTGTCCTTGCGCTTCTCGCCGACCGAGGCGTTCTCCATCGAAAGATACTGGTAAGGATGGCCCCAGGGATCCAGAAGATCGCCTGCGATCGGGGCCAGCGCCGCGGGGTAGGTGTTGTACCGTGTGAAATACCGGTCGAGCCGCGTCTGCAGGTCCAGCAGGTCGCGCTTCGCAACAGACACCCGGCCCTTGTCCATCGCGCTGGTATACGACGGAATCGCCACTGCCGCCAGAATGGTCACGATGGCCACCGTGATCATCAGTTCGACCAGGGTGAAGCCACCGCCCCGCATGTGCAGATAGCGGCGGGAGACGAATCGGGGGCAACCGACTGCGTGCGCGGCAGACGCGCGCTTTGTTGTGATCATCGTGTGTAGGCAGTTGCCGGGCCATCGTGCCACGCTTTGCTCCCGGGCACATCGGGCTTCTCCAGCGCGGCAATGCTCGTCCGACCTGCGGTTTCCGCGACGCGGCAGACGGTCGCCGATCCGTTCAGGGCCGGCTTCGCAACTTGCGGCTCGTCTTGCCGTCGGTGGGCGGAACTGCCGCACGTCCGCGCGCCTGCAGCAGCGTGCAGATCACTGCCACCTGCTGTTGGATCGCTTTCGCCACCTCGACGCGGCGCGTCGCGCCCATCCGGCTGGAGATGGCCGCTACGCTGACGGCGGCCATCGGGTTGTCGGGCGGAAACGCCACGCCGACCGCCGCGGTTCCGGGTGTCGCCGCGCTGTCCAGGAACGAATAGCCGTTCGCACGTCCCTCGGCCACGGCCGCGCGCAGAAAGCCCAGGTCGAAGGCCGCGAACTTGCGGTAGCGCGCGCTGTTCGCCTCGATGATCTCCTCGGCCTCGGCGGGGGGCAGCGCGCACAGGATCGCCAGGCCTCCGGCGCCGATGCCCATCGGCCGGCGGATGCCGACATCCAGCGTCAGCGCCTTGATCGGGTAGTCGCCCAGCGCCCGGCTGGTACAGATCGACTCTGCGCCGCGGCGCTCGCTCAGGTACACCGTGTCCTGGGTCTGCTCCGCGATCTCGGCCAGCGCGTCGTCGCAGATCTCGCTCAGCCGGTAGCGCGGTTGTGCCAGCAAGCCCAGCTCGTACAGCAGCGGCCCCAGGTGGTACTTGCGCGTCAACGGGTCGCGGTCGACCAGGCCTTCCAGCTCCAGCCGCTGCAGCATGCGAAAGCAGGTCGACATGGGCAGGCCGCTGACGCTGGCGACGTCGCCGATCCGCATCCCGCGGCGTCCGCGCGACGCCACCACCCGCAGCATGCCGACGACGCGCTCGATGCTTTGCGTGCCGGTGCGACCCGTGGCACCCGCATCGCCGGGCAGCGGATCGCCGGGCGGAGAGGCGGCGTCTGCCGCGAGCGAAGCGACGAACGTATCGAATTCTTTAGTTTCCACCATGTGGCAGTTTCCCGGGTTGCACCTGAATAGGCCGTTGTCCATACGCACTGTAATCGGCTTATCGGATCGAAAGAAACCGCCACATTGTGAGAGCCGGAAGGACGATAGATGCCACAGACAATGACCGAGAAGATACTGGCCAGGGCCGCCGGCAAGGCCAGCGTACGGCCGGGCGAGGAAGTGACCGCGCGGCCCGACTTCGTGATCAGCTACGACTTCCCCGGCTACACCGATGTGTTCTTCAAGGAGACACGGGAAGACTTCGGCATCGACAAGGTGTCGAGCCCGGAGCGCTTCGTGCTGTTCATCGACCACATGGTGCCGGCGGTCGCGCCCAAGGAGGAGGAACTGCACAAGATCACCCGGGCCTGGGGCCGCGACCAGGGCGTGCCGGTCTACGAGCGCGAGGGCATCGGCCACCAGGTCTCGGCCGAACTGGGCTATGCCACGCCCGGGGCCTTCGTGGTGCATTTCGACGGCCACGTGAGCCAGCTGGGCGCGTTCGGCACCTTCGCCTTCGGCGCCCGCAAGGGCGTGCTCGAATCCTTCGTCACCGAGCACCTGACGATGACGGTACCGGCCACCGTAAAGGTCGAGCTGGTCGGCACGCTGCAGCCCGGCGTGATGGCGCGCGACGTCTTCCACCACATGGTGCGGGTGATGGGCCCCGCGTCGTGCCGCTTCAAGGCGGTGGAGCTGTGCGGCCCGGTGATCGACGCGATGAGCATCGAAGGCCGCCAGACCGTCTGCGGACAGGCGATGTTCCTGGGCGCCACCACCATGCTGATCGCACCCGACGCCAAGACGCTGGCCTATGTGGACGGCCGCGCGAAGGTGGCGCTGCCGCCGGTGTACCCGGATGCCGACGCGGCGTACGACCGTGTCTGGACCATCGACGTATCGGATCTCGCACCGATCGTGGTGGTGCCGCCCAGCCCCGCCAACACACGCGACCTGGTCGACTACCTGGGCGTGGAAGTGCACACCGGCTACCTCGGTTCCTGCGCGAGCGGCCGGCTGGAAGACCTGCGCGCCGCGGCCGACGTGCTGCGGGGCCGCCGCATCCACCCGGGCTTCCAGCTGCACGTGGTGCCCACCTCGCGCACCATCATGGCCGCCGCTGCGCGGGAGGGGCTGATCGAATGCCTGGTCGAGGCCGGCGCCTTCATCAGCTCCCCCAGCTGCGACTACTGCTTCGGCCGCATCGCCACGATGAGCGACGGCCAGCGGGCCGTCTCCACCGGCACGCTCAACACGCCGGGCCGCATGGGCAGCGTCGATTCCGAGATTTACATCTGCAATGCAGCCGTGGTGGCCGCGTCGGCCCTGGAGGGGCGCATCGCCGATCCGCGACCCTACCTGGCCGAAGCCGCTGCGCTGGCCATCGCGGAGGAGGTGCAATGAGCCTGCTGCCTCTGCGCGGCCGCGTGGCCTGGGTCTTCGAAGAGGACGACTACGACATCGACCTGATCGTCGGCGTGCGCAACATCAAGATCACCGATCTGAACGAACTGGCCGCCATCGCCATGTCGGACTATCTGCCCGGCTTCGCGGCCACGGTGCAGAAGGGCGACCTGCTGGTCGGCGGCCACAACTTCGGCTACGGCCATCCCCACTACCCGGCCATGCGGGCGATGCGCCACCTGGGCATCGCCGCGGTGATCGCCGAATCGTTCTCGCCCGGCTTCTTCCGGGGAGAGACCAGCATGGGCTTTCCGCTGGTGAGCTGTCCCGGCATCCGCACCGCGGCCCTGCGCGGCGACGAACTGGCGGTCGACTGGGACACCTCCGTCGTGTCCAACCTGACGACCGGCCGCCAGCTGCCGTTGGAGCCGTTCTCCGATTCCGAGCGCGGCATGCTCGATGCCGGCGGCCTCATCCCGTACCTCAAGCGCCGCACCGTCGCCGCAGCCGGCGCGGCGGTCGCATGAGCGATCCCCACCCGCGAGCGACATCCCGACGCGATCCATGCACCACAGGAGACATGCCATGACTTCATCCCGACAGGCGCTTCGCGCCCGCATCGACGGCGGCGACACCGTCTGGTTCGCCGGCGCGCAGGACGCGCTTTCCGCACTGCTGGTGGACCGGTCGGGCTTCGACGGCATCTTCACCACCGGCTTCGGCATCTCGGCCTCGCTGCTGGGCATGCCCGACATGGAGCTCTATACGCTCAGCGAGAACGTCGGCGTGGTCGACCGCATCGTCAACATCGTCGGCAAGCCGGTCTTCGCCGATGCCGACACCGGCTACGGGAACGTGCTGAACGTGGCCCGCACGGTGCGCGAAATGGAAAAGGCCGGCGTCGCGGCGCTGTCGCTGGAAGACCAGGTGAGCCCGAAGCGCTGCCCTGCCGCGGCCACGCATTCGATCGTGGTGCCGGTCGCGGACGCTGTCGCTCGGATCAGGGCGGCGGTCGATGCGCGACAGGACCCGGACCTGCTGATCGTCGCCCGCACCGATGCGATGGACGCCGGCGAGGCGCTGGAGCGCTGTGCCCGCTATGCCGAGGCCGGTGCCGACCTGATCCAGCCGATCTCGCGCACCTTCGACCGCTTCGAGCAGCTGGTGGAGATGCAGAAGGCCTGCGGCAAGCGCCTCTCGCTGCAGCTCATGGCCGGCACCTGGATGACCGCGCTCAGCCGGCAGCAGATCGAATCGGTCGCCGCGTTCGCCACCTACCCGATCGTCGGACTGCTCAGCACCGTGCGGGCGGTGCAGGCCAACCTAGAGGCATTGGCGGCCCGCCGATCGGGCGACTTCGCCGGCCTGCCCTTCGAGCAGACCACGATGGCCATGTTCAAGCAGACGATCGGCTGGCACGAGCTGGAGGCGCGCCAGGCCGAGTACGAGACCGCCCCCGCCGCCTAGGCACCTTTCTCGCCCATAACGACAGGAGACACCATGCGCCAACTGAAGATCTTCGCCCGCCTCGCCGTCGCGGCATCCCTCGCACTGGGCGCGGCCGTGGCCCTCGCCCAGACCGGCGGATTCCCCACCAAGCCGATCCGCATCATCGTGCCCTACCCCGCCGGCGGCGCCACCGACGTGGCCGCCCGCATGCTCGGCCCACGTCTGCAGGAAGAACTGGGCCAGCCGATCGTGGTCGAGAACCGGCCCGGCGCGGGCGGCAACATCGCGATGAACGCGGTTGCGCAAAGCGTGCCCGACGGCCACACCCTGGCGATGACGCTGACCGGCATGCTGTCGATCAACCCGGTCATCTACAAGAAGGCGGGCTTCGATTCCGCGGACTTCACGCCGGTCGCGCGGGTGTCGCTGGCACCGCTGCTGCTGGTCGTGCCGGAGAAGTCGCCCTACAAGAACGTGCAGGAGCTGCTGGCCGCGGGCAAGAGCGCCGGCAAGAACGGCATGGCCTACGGCTCGGCCGGTGCGGGCGGACTGTCGCATCTGGCGTCCGAGTCGATCAACAGCCATGCGGGCGGCAACTTCACCCACGTGCCCTACAAGGGCGGCGCTCCGCTGGTGCAGGCGCTGATGGCCAACGAGGTCGCCTGGGGACTGCTGGGCACCGGCGACGCGCGCAGCTTCGTGCAGGCGGGCAAGCTGAAGGCGATCGGCGTGCTGCGCAACGGCCGCTCCGAACTGTGGCCCGAGATCGCCACTCTGCCCGAGCAGGGCCTGGCCGGGGGGGTCGATTTCGACGTGTGGTTCGGCGTGGTCGCGCCGGCCAAGACGCCGAAGGCGGTGGTCGCCCTGTTGAACCAGAAGATCGCCCTGATCGTTTCCGAACCGGCGTTCCGCAAGCGCCTGAACGAGCTGGGCGGCGTGGCACCGGCCACCGGCAACACGACCGAAGCCTTCACCGACGTCATCAACCGCGAGCTGGCGGTACTGCCCACCGCCGCCAAGGAGGCCGGGCTGCAGCTCGACTGATGCGAGGGGGCGGGCCCCCGGCATGCGGATGTGTCCGACGTCCGCATGCCGCCGGGCAGGCCATAGTGGCGCGATGCCCGATGCCCGCAAGTACCCCCACACACCCGACCAGCGCTATTTCGTCGTCAAAGGACGGCTGTGGCGCAGCAGCGACCCGGCCCTCGACCCGCACACTCGGCAACGGCTGGTCGACCAGCTGATGGATGCACGCCGCGCAGTGGGCGCGGCATTGAAGCATCGCGACGGAGAAGCCGAGCGCGAGGCCCGCCGGCAGGTGGACGCCGCGAAGACCGCGCTCGGCGAGCGCGGCCCCGTATGGTGGGACGACGGCGCACCCGACTTCAACCGGCGGCTGGTGGCGCACACACCCTACGCACAGTGGTACGCCGCGCTCGCACCCGCCGCATAGCAGCCTGCGCGCCAGACACCTCAGGGGCTGGCCGCCTGCCCCGCGGCCAAATTCCGCACCGCCGCCAGCAGATCGTCGATTTCGTCCGCCGTCGTGTAGGCGTGGGGCGACGCCCGCACAATTTCGTGCAGTCCGCGGGCCCGCATGTCGAGCGGCGTGTACGCCATGCCGTTCACCGCCAGCACCATGCCTTCGCCGGCCAGTTGCGCCTGTACCTGCACGGGCGCCAGGCCCTCCAACGTGAAGCTGACCAGCCCCGACTGGGCCGTACCCAGATCCCGCAACCGCACGCCGTCGATGCGCGCCAGGCCCTCCCGCAACTGCGTGGCGCGGGCGCCGATAACCTGCCGGAGGTTGTCCACACCGAGCGCCAGCGCGCCCTCCAGCGCCACGCCCAACCCCAGCCGGAGCGCGACTGATGCTTCGGACGCCTCGAAACGGCGCGCATCGGCGCGCAGGACGTATTCGCTGCCGTTCCACGGCGCGGTGAAATGGTCCACCGTCGGCGGGTGCAGCGTCTCGAGAAAGCCGCGTCGCACGTACAACAGGCCGGTGCCGCGCGGACCGCGCAGCCACTTGCGGCCCGGCGCCGTCAGCACGTCGCAGCCCAGCGCCCGCACGTCGACTGGCATCTGGCCGACGGCCTGTGCCGCATCCAGCACGAAGGGCACGCCGGCCGCGCGGGTCAGCGCGCCCACCGCCGCAGCCGGGTTCACCAGGCCGCCGTTGGCCGGCAGCCAGGTGAGCGACACCATCCGGACCGAAGCATCCAGGTTGTAGGCCAGGTCGTCCAGGTCGATCGTGCCGTCGGCCTCGCAGCCCACCTGCTGCACCGTGGCGCCGGTGGCGCGGGCGATGTGCAGCAGGGCCGCGTAGTTGCCTCCCCATTCGCTGCGGCCGACCAGCACGCGGTCGCCACGCTTCAACCCCATCGCCGCGATCACCGCCTGCCAGCCGCGCGAGTGGCTGTCGGTGAGCGCGATCTCGTCGGCGTCGCAGCCGAGCAGACGCGCGGCCGACCGGTAGACCTGGTCCACCGCGCCCTGCCGCTCGCCGGCCGCGCCGTAGGCGCCGAGAGACGACTCGAGCGCCAGATGGGCGGTGATGGCGTCCACCACGGCCTGCGGCATCAGCGATGCGCCCGCGTTGTTGAAATAGTGGCGCGGTGTGCCGGCCGGCAGGCCGGCACGGAGGATGGCGGGATCGAGCATGGGCGGGGCGGGGCGGGGCGGAGCCGGTCGGGTAGCGGGTGGCGGGTGGCGGGTGGCGACAGACCCGCCAGTCTATCGAGCACGCGCCCCGGGGTGCCGCCGGGGTTCGCGCGGCATGCGGGACCGCCGGGCCTCTTCCCAGATAATGCCGCGGACGCAACGACACGTTCGGACGATCACATATCCATGGGTACCGCCACGACCACCGACGACGCCTCCGGCCTCTCCCTGCAGCAGCGGGAGGAACAGCTCCGCCTGGCCATCGACGCCGCCGAGGTCGGCCTGTGGGACGTGGACGTGGCGACCGGCACCCTCTACTGGCCCGCGCGGGTCAAGGCCATGTTCGGCCTCTCCGCCGATGCCGAGGCGACGCTGGACGACTTCGTCGCCTGCCTGCACCCCGACGACCGGGGCGATGTGCAGCGGGCTTTCGCCGATGCGCAGGACCCGACGCTGCGCACCGTCTATGACGTGGAGTACCGCACCGTCGGCAAGGAAGACGGCCTGGTGCGCTGGGTGGCGGCAAAGGGCCGCGGCATCTTCGACGACACCGGCCGCTGCATTCGCGCCATCGGCACCGCGATCGACATCACCCGGCGCAAGGAGGCCGACGCCCGGCAGCAGGCGATCCAGAAGCGCCTGCAGGTGCTCGACCGGATCGAGCTCGCCATCCGTCCGCTGGTCGATGCGGTCGAGGTGATGCAGGTCACCGCGCGTCTGCTGGGCGAGCACCTGCACGCCACGCGCTGCGCCTATGCCGACGTCGAGCCCGACAACGACCGCTTCACCATCCGCAGCGACTGGTCGCAGCCCGGCGTGCCCTCGAGCGCCGGCGTGTATTCGCTCGACCTCTTCGGCCCGCAGGCCACCTCCAGCATGCGCAGCGGCGGCCACCTGGTGGTGCACGACGTGGACCGCGAGCTGGGCGACAACAACGGCGGCCGCATGTTCAATGCGATCGGCATCAAGGCGATCGTCTGCGCCGGCCTGGTCAAGGGCGGGCGGCTGGTCGCGATGATGGCGGTGCACCAGAGCCACCCGCGCCGATGGTCCGACGAGGACCTGCGCATCATCACCGACGTGGTGGAGCGCTGCTGGGCCCATATCGAGCGGGTGCGCGACGCCGCGATGCTGCGCGAGCAGGACCGCCGCAAGGACGAATTCTTGGTGACGCTGGCGCACGAGCTGCGCAACCCGATCGCGCCGATGCTCTACGCCGTCGCGCTGATGAAGCGCGAACCCGACCCGGCGCGCCAGGGCCGCCGCATCGACGTGGTCGAGCGGCAGGCAGGCCACCTGGTGCGGCTGGTGGACGACCTGCTCGATGTCTCCCGCATCAACCGGGGCCTGGTCGATCTCAAGCGCGAAGTGGTCGACGTCGCTCCGCTGCTTGCCCAGGCGGTCGAGGCGGCGACGCCGGCGCTCGAAGGCGCCCGCCACCGCTTGAGCGTGCAGCCGCCGCACATGCCGGCGCCGGTGCATGCCGATCCTGCGCGTCTGGTGCAGGTCGTCACCAACCTGCTCAACAACGCGGCCAAGTACACGCCCGACGGTGGCGACATCCGGTTGTCGGCATGGGTGGAGCGGTCGAAGGTGGTGGTGGAGCTGAGCGACAACGGCATGGGCATTCCGCTGGAGGACCAGCGCCGGCTGTTCGAACTGTTCACCCAGTTGCCGCACACCGGCCGCAAGGCGCACGGCGGGCTGGGCATCGGGCTGTCTCTGGTCAAGAGCCTGGTCGAGATGCACGGCGGCACCGTCAGCGTGCAGAGCGCCGGGCTGGACGAGGGCAGCACCTTCTGGATCGAACTGCCGCTGGCAGCCCCCGCCGCGGCGCCGGAAGCGCCCGCGCACCGGATCGCGCCGTCGGCCAGCCACGGCAGGGTTCTGGTGGTCGAGGACAATCCCGACGGCCTGCTTACGCTGGTGGAACTGGTCGGTGCAGCAGGCCATGCGGTGCGCGGCGCCGCCGACGGCCCCGAGGCGTTGCGCATCGCAGGCGGCTGGACGCCCGACCTGGTGCTGCTCGACCTCGGCATGCCCGCGATGGACGGCTACGAGGTCGCGGCCCGCCTGCGCGGCGAACCGGGCCTGGCCGGCACCCGCATCGTGGCACTGACCGGCTGGGGCACCGAGCAAGACAGGGCGCGCACCCGCGCCGCCGGCTTCGACGACCACCTGACCAAGCCGGTCGTACCCGAGCGGCTGCTCGAGCGGATCGACGAATGGATGCGTCCCACCGAAGCCGCCGGCGACCACGCCGGCTAGACGGCCGCATACACCCACGGCGGCCCGGTGAATCGGCGCGCCGCCGCAACGCGCACCGATAATCGTTCGCATCCATCCGCGCACTACAACACGCTTTCACGACAAAGCGGACGGCCTGTCTCACTCCTTCGACCTCGCTTTTTCGAGAAAGACCGTTCATGACCCGCTCCGCCCGCACGGCCCGTCCGCTGCTCCGCCCCGCCCTGCGCCTCGGCGCGCTCGCGCTCGCCACCGCCGCGGCCGCGCCGGCCTTCGCCGCCGAGGAGGTGACGCTCTACACGACCCGGGAGCCGGCCCTGGTGCAGCCGCTGCTGGCCGCCTTCAGCGCGCAGAGCGGCGTGCAGGTGAACACCGTGTTCGTGAAGGACGGCCTGCTCGAGCGGGTGCGGGCCGAGGGCGCCCGGTCGCCGGCCGACGTGCTGATGACGGTGGACGTGGGCAACCTCCTCGACCTGGTCGAAGGCGGCGTGACCCAGCCGGTGCAGTCGGCCGCGCTGCAGCAGGCGGTCCCGGCCAACCTGCGCGGCGCGCAGGGCGACTGGTTCGCGCTGTCGATGCGCGCCCGGGTGCTCTATGCCGACAAGGACCTGAAGCTGGGCACCTTCCGCTACGAGGACCTCGCCGATCCGAAGTGGAAGGGCAAGGTCTGCATCCGCGCCGGCCAGCACCCCTACAACACCGCCCTGGTCGCCGCGCTGATCGCGCACGACGGCGAAGCCAAGGCCGAGCAGTGGCTGCGCGGCGTGAAGGCCAACCTGGCCCGCAAGGCCACCGGCGGCGACCGCGACGTGGCGCGCGACATCCTCGGCGGCATCTGCGACGTGGGTATCGCCAATTCGTACTACGTCGGCCAGATGAAGGCGTCGAAGGAAGGCACCGACGCGCGCAAGTGGGGCGACGCGATCAAGGTGGTGAAGCCGGTCTTCGCCCAGGGCGGCGGCACGCACGCCAACATCAGCGGCGCCTCGGTCGCCAAAAGCGCGCCCAACAAGGCCAATGCGGTGAAGCTGCTGGAGTTCCTGGTGTCGGAGCCGGCCCAGGCGCTGTACGCCCAGGCCAACTACGAATACCCGGTGCGCAAGGGCGTGGCGCTGGATCCGGTGATCGCGTCGAGCATCGGCGAGATCAAGGTCGATCCGCTGCCATTGGCCGAGATCGCCAAACACCGCAAGCAGGCCAGCGCGCTGGTCGACAAGGTCGGCTTCGACCGGTGACCGCTCGCCCCCAGGCTGCGCGCTTCGCGTCTTCGCCTACCCCCTACCGGGGGCGACACCGGCGGCCCGGCGAAGCCGGTTCCACGGTGTCCCTGAGAGGTGCGCGGTCGGCGTTGCCGGGGTCCTGCCGGTTTTCGCCGTGATGTTTTGCACGTGAGCCGCAATTCGTCGCCGGTCGGGCCGGTGTGGCGCGTGGGCGCGTGGCTGGTCGCGCTCGGCGTGCTGGCGCCCGTGGCGTCGCTGCTGTGGATCGCGCTGGGAGAGGGCTGGGGGCACTGGGCGCATCTGGCGGCGCATGTATTGCCGCAGGCCGCGCTCAATACCGCGGTGCTGCTGGCGGGCGTGGGGGTGCTGGTGCTGGTGATCGGCACCGGTTGCGCCTGGCTGGTCACGGCCTGCGATTTTCCCGGGCGGCGGGTGCTGCATTGGGCCCTGCTGCTGCCGCTGGCGATGCCGACCTACATCAGCGCCTTCGCCTACCTGGACCTGCTGCACCCGATCGGGCCGGTGCAGGGTGCCATCCGGTGGATGCTGGGCTTCGACAGCCCGCGGCAGTTTCGGCTGCCCGATCTGCGCTCGATGGGCGGGGCGGTCTTCGTGCTGGGCTTCGTGCTCTATCCCTACGTGTATCTCACCGCCCGGGCGATGTTCATGACCCAGCCGGCGCATCTGCTGGAAGCGGCGCGCACCCTGGGCGAAGGCCGCGGCGGCGCTTTCTTCCGGGTGGCGCTGCCGCTGGCGCGGCCGGCCCTGGCAGTGGGCCTGAGCCTGGCGCTGCTGGAGGCGCTGAACGACATCGGCGCCTCGGAATTCCTCGGCGTGAACACGCTCACCGTGGCGGTCTACACCACCTGGATCACCCGCTCCGACCTGGCCGGCGCGGCGCAGATCGCCTGCGCGATGCTGGGCGCGGTGCTGCTGCTGGTGCTGCTGGAGCGCCACGGCCGGCGGCACCAGCGCTTCGGCGCCGCGCAGCGGATGCGGGCGGTCCAGCCCCGCCCGCTGCGCGGCGCGGCGGCCTGGGCGGCCACGGTGGCCGCCAGCGTGCCGGTGCTGGTGGGGTTCGCGGCCCCGGCGCTGTATCTGGTGGCCGAGACGGCCAAGCGGCTGCGCCAGGGCGGCGGCATCTCCGGCGGCCTGTGGAGCAGCCTGCTGAACACGCTGGGCCTGGCCTGCGGCGTGACCGCGATGGCGGTGGCCGCCGGGCTGGTCGTGGCCTGGGCCGCGCGCGGCGGCTCCACCGGCAGTGCGTCGATGCGCTGGCAGGCCCGAGCCGCCACGCTGGGCTACGCCCTGCCCGGTACGGTGTTGGCGATCGGCATGCTGACACCGGCACTCGCCTTCGACGCCGCGCTGGCCGGCCTGCTGGGCCTGCCCGGCCTGCCGCTCACGGGCATCGGCGCGGTGCTGGCCGTGGCCTGCACCATGCGTTTCCTGGCGATGCCCGTCGGCGGCATCGAGGCGGGCCTGGCCCGCATTCCGCCCGCGCTGGAGCAGGCCGCGCGGCTCCTGGGCGAAACCCCGGCCGGCGCCCTGCGGCGGGTGCACCTGCCGCTGCTGCGCCCGGCGCTCGCGGCCAGCGCGCTGCTGGTCTTCGTCGACGCGATGAAGGAACTGCCCGCCACCCTGCTGCTGCGGCCCGCAAACTTCGACACCCTGGCCACCTGGCTCTATGCCGAGGCCGCGCGCGGCACGTACGAAGAAGGCGCCATCGCCGCGCTGGCGATCGTGCTGGCGGGCCTGCTGCCGGTGGTGCTGCTGGCGCGCTCGCACCTGCAGCCACCGCATTGACGCGCCATCCCACACCCGCCCTGCCATGAGCCTCGACCTGCACCTCGATTCCGTCCACCTCGCCTATGCCGGTGCGCGCGGGCTGCACACCGTCGTCGAGGGTTTCTCGCTCACGCTGCCGGCAGGCGGCATCGGCTGCCTGCTCGGCCCGTCGGGCTGCGGCAAGACGACGGTGCTGCGCGCCGTGGCGGGGTTCGAGCCGGTGCATGCCGGCAGCATCCGGCTGGGCGCGCAGACCGTATCGTCGGCCGCGGTGCACCTGCCGCCGGAGCGCCGCAGGGTGGGGATGATGTTCCAGGAGTACGCCCTCTTCCCGCACCTCACCGCCGCGCAGAACATCGCCTTCGGCCTGCGCCGGCAGCCCGCCGCGCAACGGGCGTCGCGGGTGGCCGAGATGCTGGCCCTGGTCGGCCTGCCCGACGCCGGGGCACGCCCGCCGCATGCGCTCTCGGGCGGCCAGCAGCAGCGCATCGCCCTGGCCCGGGCCTTGGCGCCCGCCCCCGATCTGCTGCTGCTGGACGAGCCGTTCTCCAACCTCGACGGCGCCACCCGCGAGCGACTCACCCGCGAGGTACGCGACATCCTGCGCGCCACCGGCCAGACGGCCCTGCTGGTGACGCACCACGAGGCGGACGCGGATGCGATGGCCGACTGGGTGGGGCGGATGCGGGACGGCCGGCTGGCGCAGTGGGGGCCGGCGGAGGGCGTGGACGTCTAGCAGCGCTGGCTGCGGAGGTCGAGACAAAAGGCTTCGGCTAAGAAATGCCGCTGCTTGGCGGCCGACCTCTCGAGCCAAAAGTGCCCGCAGCCGGCGATCCACGCCGACCACCAGCTATCTATTTCGTAGCAGCCAGCCCGGCCGCTTCCACCCGCTGCAGCAGGCCCGCCGTGCTGCGCGGCCGGCCTACCGGCCCGAACCAGGCGCCGCCCGCGATCGAGGCGGCGATGCACAGGCCGTACAGCACCAGCGCCACGCCCTGCACCGCGAACACCGCCTGCAGGCCGCCGCCGGCCTGCAGCACCCAGGCGCCGCCGCCCGCGGCCACCGCCAGACGCACCAGATTGCCGGTGACCGGCCAGCGCAGCCGGCCCGCGCCCTGCGACGCGAAGTACAGCGCCAGCCCCAGGCCGAAGAAGCCGTAGGTCGGCCCGACCACCCGAAGGTACTGGGCGCCGGCCTCCAGCATCGCCGGATCGCTGCCGAAGAGGCCCAGCCACTGGCGGGGCCAGACGGCGGCAGCCAGGCCGATCGCCTCGGTCAGCACCGCGGCGGTGGCGGCACCCACCCAGGCGACCCGCAGCGCCCGCCCCCGCTGGCCGGCGCCCATGCATGTGCCCACCATCGAGACCAGCGGCGCCCCCAGGCCGAAGACCAGCGGCACCAGCAGGTACTCCAGCCGCGCCGCGGTGCCGTAGCCCGCGATGGCGGCGGGCCCGAAACTGCCGACCAGCCCGGTCGCCACGCCGATCGCCAGGTTGGTCGAGATCGCCGACACCGCCGCCAGCAGGCCCACCCGCAGGATGTCCTTGAACAGCGCCCAGCGCAGCACCGTGCCGGCCCAGGTGGGCCGCAGCGGCGACCGGCCGCGCCACAGGTGGGCCGCCAGCACCGCGCATCCGCCGGCGTAGTACAGCAGCAGCGCAAGGGCACCGCCCGCGATGCCCATGCCCGGCAGCGGCCCCCAGCCGAAGATGAGCAGGGGCGACAGCGGCAGCAGCGCCACCACGCCCACGCAGGTCACCGTGGCCGGCAGCGCCATGTTGCCGGTGCCGCGGATCACCGCCGCCAGCGAGTTGAACAGCCACACCAGCACCGCGCCGGCGAAGACCCAGTGCGAATAGGTGAGCGCCGCGTCCAGCGAGGCGCCGCTGCCGCCCATGTGGCCGTAGAGCCAGCGCCCGCTCAGCGCCATCGCCAGGGTGAACAGCAGGCCGAAGCCGAGCGCGATCACCACCGCATGCAGCACCAGCGCATCGGCATCGGTCCGGCGCCGCGCCCCCAGCGCGCGGGCGATGGCCGAGGCGATGCCCCCGCCGATGGCGCCGCCCGAGACCATCTGCATCAGCATCACCGCCGGGAACGCCAGCGCCATGCCGGCCAGCGCATCGGTGCCCAGGCGGCCGATGAACCATGTCTCGATCAGGCCGGCGCAGGCCTGCGCCACCATCACCAGCACGTTGGGCCAGGCCAGGCGCAGCAAGGTTCCGACGATCGGGCCTTCGAGCAGCAGCCGGGTGCGCGGGTCGAGGGGGCTTTGCGGCGCTGCGAGAGCGGATGTGGCGGCGGGCAGGGGCGCAGGGGTCGCAGCGGATGCCGGGGCGGTCATGGTGTTCGGTCCAGGAAAAGGGCGGGCTCAGGCGCGGCGGGCCACCGCAACGGCAGGTGCGGCTACCGCCGCGGGACGCGCCGGCCGACGGATCAGGAACACCGCGGCCGCCGCCAGCAGGCAGGCCGCGCCGGCCGCGTACAGCGCCGGCGAATAGGTCAGCAGCAGCGTGCGGGTCAGCCCCGCGCCCCAGGCGGCGGTGGCCGCGCCGATCTGGTGGGCCGCGAAGATCCAGCCGAAAACCAGGCCCACCTTCTGCGGGCCGAAGGCGGCACCGGCCAGCTTGACCGTCGGCGGCACGGTAGCGATCCAGTCCAGCCCGTAGAACATGGCGAACAGGCCCAGGCCGTAGAAGGTGAACTCCGAGTGCGGCAGCCACAGCAGCGACAGCCCGCGCAGGCCGTAGTACCAGAAGAGCAGCTTGCGGTTGTCGTAGCGGTCCGACAGCCAGCCCGAGCCGATGGTGCCCACCAGGTCGAACGCGCCCATCATCGCCAGCACCGAGGCGGCCGGCACCGCGCCCATGCCGTTGTCGCCGCACAGCGAGATGAAGTGCGTCTGCACCAGCCCGTTGGTCGACAGGCCGCAGATGAAGAAGGTGCCGAACAGCACCCAGAAGGTTCGGCTATGTGCCACCTCGCGCAGCACCCGGAACGGCGTGGCGAAGGTCATCGGCATGGCCGGCGAGGCCGGGGCCTGCGGCGCATCGGCCGCCTCGCCGAAGGGCCGCAGGCCCACGTCGGCAGGTCGGTTGCGCATCAGGAAGAACGCCAGGCCCGCGACCAGCGCGCAGCCCACCACCACCGGCACGATGGCCGAGCGCCAGCCCCAGTGCTCGATCATCCAGGCGCCGATCGGCAAAAAGGCCAGCTGCCCGGTGGCCGAACTGGCCGTCAGCAGCCCCACCACCAGTCCGCGCCGCGACACGAACCAGCGGTTGGCGACCACCGCGCCCAGTACCAGCGCCGTCATGCCGGTGCCCAGGCCCAGGATCACGCCCCACAGCGCCACCAGGTGCCAGAGCTGGGTGACCTGGGTGGAGAGCGCCATGCCGCCCGCCACCATCGCCAGCGCGGTGCAGATCACCGCCCGCAGGCCGAAGCGCTCCATCAGCACGGCGGCGAACGGCCCCATCAGACCGAACAGCGCGAAGCGCAACGCCAGTGCCGACGAGACCTGGTCGGTGCTCCAGCCGAACTCGCGGCCCAGCGGCTGGATCATCGCGCCGGGCAGGCCGAGCGCGGCCGACATCGTCAGCATCGTGCAGAAGGTGACGGCGGCGACCACCCAGCCGTAGTGGAGGCCGCGGCGTTGCAGGCGGGCGGCGAGAGGTGTGGAGGACATGGGCATCCCGGGACGATGGAAAAGGAGAAGAAGACGGGTGTGGCCGGACGCCCGGCGGCTAAGGCGCTTCATCGGGCGAAGCGGAGGCATCGTCGCCCTCGCCCTGCGTCGCGGCCATCTGCGCCAGCGTGTCGTCGAGCAGCGCGTGCAGCTCCAGCACCCGCGCCTCGCCGAGCCGCTCGTTGAGCGCCAGTTGCGCCGCCTTCCAGTGGCGCTGCGCGTCGGCCCGCTTGGCGCGGCCGGCGGGGGTGATGCGCACCAGCCGGCTGCGGGCGTCCGGGCCGGCGTCGAGCTCCAGGAATCCGTCGGCCACCAGCACCTGCAGGTTGCGGCTGAGGGTGGAGGCGGTCATGCCCATCGCGGCAGCCAGGTCCACCGGGCGCACCGGCGCCAGCCGCTCGACATGCGAGAGCAGCGAGTACTGGCTGGTCTTGAGCCCGGTCTTGCGGACCTCGGCGTCGTAGTGCTGGCCCACCCGGCGGGCCAGGTGGTGCAGCTTGAAATTGGTGCAACCCTGCGGCCGGACGGCCGGGGCGGCCGCTTGGGGCGGTACGGACGGCTCGGGGATGGATCGGCTTGTCATGCGATTCATTGTATCTACAATCGATGCATCTACAACTTATCGACCGAGGACACGCATGGGTTCACCCGACGCAGACGCCACCCTGGCCCGCTGGATCGCCGAAGAAGAGGCCGTGGCCCGTCGCATCGACGCCGGCCCGGGCCCGGGCGTGGCCCGCCGCGACCAGATCGCGGGCCTGACCGGGCTGCAGCAGATGCAGGCCATGCTGCAGGGCGCCCTGCCCTATGCGGCGATCGCCAGGACGCTCGACTTCAAGCTCATGGAGGTCGAGGAAGGCCGCTCGCTGTTTCAGGGCCGGCCCGGCACCGCGCACCTGAACCCGATGGGCACGGTGCACGGTGGTTGGTTCGCCACGCTGCTCGACTCGGCGCTCGGCTGCTCCATCCACACCCGCATGCTGCCGGGCCGCGGCTACACGACCGCCGAGCTGGGCATCAACCTGGTGAAGGCCCTCACGCCCAAGGTCCAGCGGGTGCGCGCCGAAGGCCGGGTGATCCACTGCGGCCGCCAACTGGCCACGGCGGAGGCGCGCCTCACCGGGCCCGACGGCGCCCTGTACGCCCACGCCACCACCACCTGCTTGGTGTTCGACCTGCCGCCGGAACGTTGAACCCGGTCACACACGGCGGCCGCGGAGTCGCCACAATCGTCGGCTTCCTCCCCGCACCGAAAGAGAAAGCCCCATGCGACTCCTCCACACCATGCTGCGCGTCGGCGACCTGCAGCGCTCGATCGACTTCTACACCCAGGTGATGGGCATGCAGCTGCTGCGCACCACCGAGCGGCCCGAACAGAAATACTCGCTCGCGTTCGTCGGCTACGGCACTAACCCGGAGCATGCCGAGATCGAGCTGACCTACAACCACGGCGTCGACAGCTACGACCTGGGCAAGGGCTATGGCCACATCGCCCTCGGCGTACCCGATGTCGCCGCCGCCTGCGAGAAGATCAAGGCCGCCGGCGGCGTCGTCACCCGCGAAGCCGGCCCGGTGAAGGGCGGCACCACGGTCATCGCCTTCGTGCGCGATCCGGATGGGTACCAGATCGAGCTGATCGAGCGGGATTGACGTCCCCCTGCGTGCGCTGCGTCACCGCACCTTACCCAGCCACGCCAACGTCTGCGCGACCAGATCGCCGATCGGCGCGGTGGCATCGAGCGTGAGCACATGGGGCTCGCCCGTCGGCGCTTCGAGCGTCGCGAACTGGTCGGCGACCAAGGCGGGCGAGAAGAAGTGGGAGGCGCGCGATCCGACGCGGGCCAGGGCCTGGTCGTAGTCGAGCTGGAGGAACACGAAGCCGAGCCGCGGCTGCGCCTGGCGCAGCCGGTCGCGGTAGCGCTTGCGCAGAGCCGAGCAGGTCAGGACGAGACCTGTCGCCGCCTCTGCGTCGTCCGTCGCGGCGGCGTCGGCGAGCAGCCCGGCCAGCCGGTCAAGCCAGCCGCTGCGGTCGTCGTCAGTCAGGGCGATGCCTTCCCGCATCTTGGCGACGCTGGCGGGCGAGTGGTAGCTGTCGCCCTCCTGCATCAGCCAGCCCAGCGCGTCCGCGCATGCCTGGCCGACGCTGGATTTGCCGCAGCCGGAGACGCCCATGAACACGAGCGCTTGCAATGGAGAGTGGGGGCGGGGACGGTCCATGAGGATGTTCTGGAAAAACGAGAAGGACCGCAGCATATGCGGGTTGCGCACCGTCCGGCACCCGAGGCGCGATGTCGCCGTGCCGACCGGCCGACGGCAGGAGCCCCTCGGACCGGAATCGCGGCTGCCATCGCGTAGCATCCATCCTGCTGGCACGTGCCGGCGCCACTCCAAGGAATTCTTATGGCTAAAGGCCAGCAACGCAACGACAAGATGACGAAGAAGCCCAAGAAGGACACTTCGGCACCCAAGACCGGTGGCGTGTCGGACCGCCCTACCCCTCCCGTCACCGCCGTCGCACCGCGCGGCAAGCTGAAGGACAAGGACAAGTAGAACGCACTACGCGGAGTGGTTCGATGAACCGGCTCGCAGACCGCAAGCTGCCCTGGCTCGAGGCCGGCGATCCGTTTCCCGACCCGGAGACCGCGTGGGGGCCGGATGCGCCTGCCCCCGGGCTGCTGGCGGCGGGCGGTGCGCTGGACACCGCCAGCCTGCAGGCTGCCTACGGGCACGGCATCTTCCCCTGGTTTAGCGAAGGCCAGCCGATCCTGTGGTGGAGCCCCGACCCGCGCATGGTGCTGCGGCCGACGGACTTCAGGCTGCACCGCTCGCTGCGCAAGACATTGCAGCAGTTCCGCAAGACTCCCGGTGCGGACCTGCGGATCGACACGGCCTTCGACCAGGTCATCGGAAACTGCGCACGGACGCCGCGCAACGGCCAGGACGGTACCTGGATCCTGCCCGAGATGCAGGCAGCCTACGGCGCGCTGCACCGTGCGGGCCATGCCCACAGCGTCGAGGTGTGGCAGGACGATGCCCTGGTCGGCGGCCTCTACTGCGTGGCGATCGGGCAGGCGGTGTTCGGGGAGTCGATGTTCGCCCATCGCACCGATGCGTCGAAGATCGCCCTGGCGGGGCTGATGGCGTTCTGCCGGCACCACGGCGTCGGGATGGTCGACTGCCAGCAGAACACCCGCCACCTCGCATCGCTGGGTGCGGTGGAGATATCCCGCGCCGCATTCCTCGATTCCGTGGAGCGGGCCCGCGCCCGGCCCGCGCTCTCCTGGGCGTTCGAGCCCCTATACTGGCAGTCGATTCTTCTTAACCGGTAGGCTTGTGCGTGACCCACCTCAAGGATCTCCCGCTCCATGCGCTGCAGTTCTACGCGACGGCGCCCTACCCCTGCAGCTACCTGCCCGACCGGGAAGCACGGTCGCAGGTGGCGACGCCCGGGCACTTGATCCACAGCGACGTCTACAGCGAACTGGTCGCCAAGGGGTTCCGACGCAGCGGCATGTTCACCTACCGTCCGTATTGCGACGGTTGCCGCGCCTGCGAACCGCTGCGGGTGACGGTCCCGCATTTCGTGCCCGACCGCAGCCAGCGCCGCGCCTGTAAGGAGCATGCCCATCTGCAGGCCCGGGTGCTCAAGCTCTGCTTCATGCCCGAGCACTACCGGCTCTACCTGCGCTACCAGAGCGGGCGGCATGCCGGCGGCGGCATGGACCACGACAGCATCCACCAGTACACCCAGTTCCTACTGCAGAGCAGAGTCAATTCGCGCCTGGTCGAATTCCGCGAGCCGGAAGTCGACGGCATGCCGGGCGCGCTGCGGATGGTGTCGATCCTCGACGTGGTAGACGACGGGCTGTCGGCGGTCTACACCTTCTACGATCCGGACATCGGCGGCAGCTACGGCACCTACGGCGTGCTGTGGCAGATCGAGCAGGCCCGGGACCTGGGCCTGGCCCACGTCTACCTCGGCTACTGGATAGAGCGCAGCGACAAGATGCGCTACAAGACGCGGTTCCGGCCCTATGAATTGCTGGTCGACGGCACCTGGCAGTCGCCAAAGACCTCGCCGTAAGCACTGCGTCGTTTTCACCAGATAAAATGCGCCACCGATCCAACCGAGTGGCTGCATGAGAAAAATCGACCACGGCGGCGTTCCTGCAACGCCCAGTGTCCAGGTGATCGAGCGCATGTTCGCGCTGATCGATGTGCTCGCTTCACGTGAAGAGGCCATCCCCTTGAAGGAGATCAGCGCACGCACGGGGCTGCATCCCTCCACCACCCACCGCATCCTGAACGACCTCGCCACCGGCCGGTTCGTCGACCGGCCCGAGGCGGGCAGCTACCGCCTCGGCATGCGCCTGCTGGAACTGGGCAATCTGGTGAAGGCACGCCTGAGCGTGCGGGATGCGGCGCTGGTGCCGATGCGCGAACTGCACCGCCTGATCCAGCAGCCGGTGAACCTAAGCGTGCGCCAAGGCGACGAGATCGTCTATGTGGAGCGCGCCTACAGCGAACGATCGGGCATGCAGGTGGTACGGGCCATCGGCGGACGGGCACCGTTGCACCTGACTTCGGTGGGCAAGCTGTTCCTGGCGGTGGACGATCCGCAGCGCGTCCGGGCCTATGCCACCCGGACGGGGCTGAGCGGCCACACCCGCAACAGCATCACCCAGCTGAGCTCGTTGGAACGCGAACTGTCGCGTGCCCGGCAGTACGGCACGGCGCGGGACAACGAGGAGCTGGAACTGGGTGTGCGCTGCATGGCCGCCGGCATCTACGACGACCAGAACCGGCTGGTGGCCGGCCTGTCGATCTCGGCACCGGCGGACCGGCTGGACGAGGGCTGGCTGCCCAAGCTGGAAAGCACCGCCCGAGAGATCTCGGTGGCGATGGGCCATGTGGAAGGCGGCAACGCCTGACCGAAGCCGTAGGGTGCCCGGAGCGCTGAGACGAAAACGGGCACGGTAGAGGCCCGTGCCCGCTCAAATTCGTTAGCCGACGCTGAAAGCGCGCCGCAGCCGTCAGCCGCGGCCGTACGCGATCAACCGTCCGTGTGCTTGGCCAGGGCGGCCGCGGACGCGGTCGATTCGACCCAGCGGCGGACCCGCTCGGCGTCCGCCACCCGGCTCAGCTTGCCGGCCGAATCCAGGAACACCATGATGACCTTACGGCCGGCGATCTTGGCCTGCATCACCAGGCACTGGCCGGCTTCGTTGATGTAGCCGGTCTTCTGCAGGCCGATGTCCCAGGCCGGGCTGTGCACCAGGCGGTTGGTGTTGTTGTACTGCAGGGTGCGGCGGCCGATGTCCACCGCATAGCTCGGCGAGGTCGTCAGTTCGCGCAGGGTCGGGTCGCCGTAGGCCGCATTGACCAGCGTCGCCAGATCGCGCGCGCTGGACTGGTTGCGGCTCGACAGGCCCGTCGGCTCCACATAGCGGGTATCGGCCATCCCGAGCATCTGGGCCTTGGCATTCATCAGCGTGACGAAGGTCGTCATGCCACCGGGATAGGTACGGCCGAGGGCATGCGCCGCCCGGTTCTCGCTCGACATCAAGGCGAGGTGCAGCATCTCGCCGCGGCTGAGCGTCGCGCCGACCACCAGGCGCGAGCTGCTGAATTTCTCGGTGTCGACGTCGTCCTGCGAGATGGTGATCATCTCGTCCATCGGAAGACGCGCTTCGGTCACGATCACGCCGGTCATCAGCTTGGTGATCGAAGCGATCGGCAGCACCGCACTGTCGTTTTTGCTGAGCAGGACTTCGTTGGTGTCCTGGTCGATGACCAAGGCGACGCTCGACTTCAGGTCGAGCGGATCGGACGCGGTGTGAAGACCCGCCAGCTGGCCGTACGAAGGACGGGCCGGCACGTAGGCTACGCGCATCGGCGCCTTGCTGCGCGCCGCCACCGTGATGGTCTTGGAAACACGGGCCACCTTGCGCGGGGCGACGACCCGCACTTCCCGCTTGGCCTGCACCGAGGCGACGGGCGTCCTGGCGACAGGCTTCTTGCGCTCGGCGGCCTGGGCTGCGGGGTGCACCAGCGCCCAAGCGACGGCGGTACAGGACACGAACTGGGTCAGACGACGCAAGACGAGGGAATTACGACTTGACATCAAAATATCTCCGCAGCAGTGAAAGTGGCATGGCCGAGAGTGTAATGAATCAAAAAAAACGCGCAAGATCAATTACTTGCGCGGCTTACTTGAAGCTGGGCCTAATTCGCAATAAAGCGTTACAAAAATACGCCTGCGTTGGCCGGAGGAAATGCAGTGTAGGACATTCCCTGCAATCCGGTGCCGCGAAATGCGACACCGGAGACCCCCATCTTCAGACGGCGGCAGCTTCCGCGGAATGCACCTGCCCCACGCCCGAACGCGCGACGCCCGACAGAATCGCCTTGAAGGAGGCGGAGACGATATTCGCGTCGATGCCGGCGCCGAACAGGCTAGCACCGCCGCCGACCTGCAGTTCGACATAGGACACCGAGCGCGCATCGGCGCCCGCGCCGATCGAGTGCTGGTGGTAGTCCAGCACCCGCACCTCCTGGCCGATCAACGCACCGAGACCCAGCACGAACGCGTCGATCGGGCCTGTGCCCTGCCCTTCGATCGCGTGCGAGCCGTCGTTCCACTGCACCTGCGCCTCGAGGCGGACCGTATGGCGACCGCCCTGGCTTTCTTCTGCGATGCGGTGGACGGGAGCCTCGATGTCCTGCAAGCGGTACTCGCCCTGGAAGAGCTCCCAGATGTCGCGCGCGGTGAGTTCCTTGCCTCCGGCATCCATCGCGCCCTGCACCACCCGGCTGAACTCGATCTGCAGACGGCGGGGCAGTTCCAGACCGTACTCGCTCTCGAGCAGGTACGAGATGCCGCCCTTGCCGGACTGGCTGTTGACGCGGATCACCGCCTCGTAGCTCCGGCCGAGGTCCTTCGGATCGATCGGCAGGTAGGGCATGTCCCAGATGTCGCCTTCCTTGCGGGCGGAGAACGCCTTCTTGATCGCATCCTGGTGCGAACCGGAGAACGAGGTGTAGACCAAGTCGCCGACGTACGGATGGCGCGGATGGACGCTGATCTGGTTGCAATGCTCGACCGTCGCGCGGATCTCGTCGATGTTCGAGAAATCGAGCTCCGGATCGACGCCCTGGGTGTAGAGGTTGAGCGCCACGTTCACCAGGTCGAGATTGCCGGTGCGCTCGCCGTTGCCGAACAGGCAGCCTTCGATGCGGTCGGCGCCCGCCATCAGCGAGAACTCGGCCGCGGCCGTGCCGGTGCCGCGGTCGTTGTGCGGATGGACCGACAGCACGATCGCATCGCGCCGCGCGAGGTTGCGGTGCATCCACTCGATCATGTCGGCGAAGATGTTGGCGGTCGAATGCTCCACCGTCGACGGCAGGTTGATGATGCACTTGCGCTCGGGCGTCGGCTGCCACACCGCGGTCACCGCATCGACCACCCGCTTCGAGAACGCCAGGTCGGTGCCCGAGAACATCTCGGGCGAGTACTGGAAGGTCCATTGCGTGCCGGGCTGCCTGGCTGCGCAATCGCGGAACACCTGGGCATGGGTGGTGGCCAGTTCGACGATCTGGTCCTCGTCCATGCCCAGCACGATCTTGCGCATCACCGGCGCCACCGCGTTGTAGAGATGCACGATGGCGCGCGGAACACCCTGCAACGCCTCGAACGTCCGGGCGATCAACTGGTCGCGGGCAGGGGTCAGCACCTGGATCGAGACGTCGTCGGGAATCCGGTTCTCGTCGATCAGGCGGCGCACGAAGTCGAACTCGACCTGCGACGCGGAGGGAAACCCCACCTCGATTTCCTTGAAGCCGATGTCGACCAGCGTCTCGAACATCCGCATCTTGCGGTCGATGTCCATCGGCTCGATCAGGGCCTGGTTGCCATCCCGCAGGTCCGTCGACAGCCACACCGGGGCCTTCGCCAGCACCACGTCGGGCCAGGTGCGGTCCTTCAGGGCGATCGGGGGAAAGCTGCGGTATTTGGTGGAAGGCTGCTTCAACATGATGGATCTCTTTCAAACGAGGAGGCACACCAGCAACTCCCAAAAGCAAAACGGCCCGTTGCTGGTGCAATACGGGCCGTAGAGTGAGGTGTGCGCGCGCTACCGTCTATGCCCAGTGAGCACTAGTAGTAGGGCGAGCGAGGTCAGGGACATGTCGGCGACTGTAGCACAGGGTTTCGTGCGGCCGCAACGCGATCTAGCGGTGCCAGCCGCGTTCGTCGGGTTCGTCGGTCGAGGTGCTGATCACGCTGGTGTGCTGGCCCTTGGCCTTGCGCCATGCATACACCGCGTAGCCGCTCAGGCCGTAGGCCACGAAGATGCCGAACAGCACCGTCGGCGGATGGATGTTGATGATCGCGATGCCGAGCGCGATCAGCACGATCGTGGCGAAGGGCACGCTCTTCTTCAGCCGGATGTCCTTGAAGCTGTAGAACGGCACGTTGGTCACCATGGTCAGGCCCGCGTAGAGCGTGAAGGCGAAGGTGATCCAGACCACCTGCGTCCAGCTGAGCCAGGCCGATTCGCCGTTGCGCACGCCGGCCTCGGTCATCAGCCAGATGAAGCCCGTCACCAGGGCCGCCGCCGCGGGCGACGGCAGGCCCTGGAAATAGCGCTTGTCGACCACGGTAGTGTTGACGTTGAAGCGCGCCAGCCGCAGCGCCGCGCAGGCGCAGTAGACGAAGGCGGCGATCCAGCCCCAGCGGCCCAGCCCGCGCAGCGCCCATTCGTAGGCGATCAGCGCCGGCGCGGCGCCGAACGACACCATGTCGGAGAGCGAATCCATCTGCTCGCCGAAGGCGCTCTGGGTGTTGGTCATCCGCGCCACCCGGCCGTCGAGGCTGTCGAGCACCATCGCGACGAAGACGCCGGCCGCGGCCAGGTCGAAGCGGCCGTTCATCGCCATCACGATCGCATAGAAGCCACCGAACAGCGCCGCCAGCGTGAACAGGTTGGGCAGGATGTAGATGCCCTTGCGGCGCTTGCGCACCACCATGCCCGCGTCGTCGTGCGGCAGCGGAGAAGAGGGATCGGGATGGGCCATGTGTGTCCTAGAAAACCGGTGCGACGGCGGGGTGCGGGCAGGATGCCGCGCGGGCCGTCGGAGCCGCCGAGTGTACCGACGGCGGAACGGCGCAAACGACGAGGGCCACTCGCGTGGCCCTCGTGTTCAGCGCAGCGGCGCAGCGCTTAGTTGCGGGTCTGGTCGACCAGCTTGTTCTTGGCGATCCACGGCATCATCGCGCGCAGCTTGGCGCCAACCTGTTCGATCTGGTGCTCGGCATTCAGGCGGCGGCGGCTGATCAGCGTCGGCTGGCCGGCGGCGGCTTCGAGCACGAAGCTCTTGGCGTATTCGCCCGTCTGGATGTCCTTCAGGCACTTGCGCATCGCGTCCTTGGTGGCCGAGGTGACGATGTTCGGGCCGGTCACGTACTCGCCGTATTCGGCGTTGTTCGAGATCGAGTAGTTCATGTTGGCGATGCCGCCTTCGTAGATCAGGTCGACGATGAGCTTGAGCTCGTGCAGGCATTCGAAGTACGCCATCTCGGGCGCGTAGCCGGCTTCCACCAGCGTCTCGAAGCCGGCCTTGATCAGCTCGACGGTACCGCCGCACAGCACGGCCTGCTCGCCGAACAGGTCGGTCTCGGTTTCTTCGCGGAAGTTGGTCTCGATGATGCCGGCCTTGCCGCCGCCGTTGGCCGAGGCGTACGACAGGGCCAGGTCACGCGCCTTGCCGCTCTTGTCCTGGTGCACCGCGACGAGATGGGGCACGCCGCCGCCCTGGGCGTAGGTGCCGCGCACGGTGTGGCCCGGGGCCTTCGGAGCGACCATCCACACGTCGAGGTCGGCACGCGGCTGCACGAAGCCGTAGTGCACGTTGAAGCCGTGGGCGAACACCAGGGACGCGCCCTGCTTGATGTTCGGCTCGACGTCGTTCTTGTAGACCGTGGCGATCTGCTCGTCCGGCAGCAGGATCATGACCACGTCGGCCGACTTGACCGCCTCGGCCACTTCGGCGACCTGCAGGCCTGCCTTGCCGACCTTGTCCCACGACGCGCCGCCCTTGCGCAGGCCGACCACGACCTTCACGCCGCTGTCGTTCAGGTTCTGCGCGTGGGCATGGCCCTGCGAGCCGTAGCCGATGATGGCCACAGTCTTGCCCTTGATCAGGCTCAGGTCGGCGTCTTTGTCGTAGAAAACTTTCATGGAATGCTCCGGAATTTAAAGGTTGGGTTGGCGAAAACGCCCAGCGACAGGCTCGGGGCGAACGCGCAATGCAAGGTCGCCATCCACGGGAATCCGTCCGTGCCGAGCCTGTCGACGCACGGTCGGAGGAAAACTCGGGTACTAGACGCGCAGCACCCGCTCGCCGCGGCCGATGCCGCTGGCGCCGGTCCGCACCGTCTCGAGGATCGCGGTCCGCTCGATCGCCTGCAGGAATGCGTCGTTCTTCGACTGGTCGCCGGTCAGCTCGACGGTGTAGCTCTTGTCGGTGACGTCGATGATGCGGCCGCGGAAGATGTCGACCATGCGCTTCATCTCCTCGCGCTCCTTGCCGACGGCACGCACCTTGACCATCATCAGCTCGCGCTCGGTGTAGGCGCCTTCGGTCAGGTCGACCACCTTGACCACCTCGATCAGGCGGTTCAAGTGCTTGGTGATCTGCTCGATCACGTCGTCGGAGCCGGCCGTCTGGATCGTCATGCGCGACAGGCTGGGGTCTTCGGTGGGGGCCACCGTCAGCGACTCGATGTTGTAGCCGCGGGCCGAGAACAGCCCGACCACGCGGGAGAGTGCGCCCGGCTCGTTCTCGAGCAGGACGGCGATGATGTGCTTCATGAAGGGATTCCTCTTTTTGCGACGACAGCACGATCGAAAAATGCTCGCTGAAAACTGTCGTTTTTCGCCGCCCTCCCCCGCGCACGGTAATGCGCGGGCTCGGCGGGCAATAGATTCGTCTGGGAACGGATCGCTATTATTTCGATAGCTAGTAGCCGGCGTCTGGCGCCGGCCACAGGCACTTTTCGCCTGTAATTACAGGTCTTCGCTGCCCAGGAGCATCTCGGTGATGCCTTTGCCGGCCTGCACCATCGGGAACACGTTCTCGGTGGGGTCGGTGCGGAAGTCCATGAACACCGTGCGGTCCTTGAGCTTGCGGGCCTCGCGCAAGGCGGGCTCCACGTCCTCGGGCTTCTCGATCAGCATGCCGACGTGGCCGTAGGCCTCGGCGAGCTTCACGAAATCGGGCAGCGCGTCCATGTAGCTGTGGCTGTAGCGGCCCGAATACTCGATCTGCTGCCACTGGCGCACCATACCCAGGAAGCGGTTGTTCAGCGCGCAGATCTTGATCGGCGTGTTGTACTGCAGGCAGGTGGAGAGCTCCTGGATGTTCATCTGCACCGAGCCTTCGCCGGTGACGCAGAACACCTCGGCCTCGGGCTTGGCCAGCTTGATGCCCATGGCATAGGGAATGCCGACGCCCATGGTGCCCAGGCCGCCCGAGTTGATCCAGCGGCGCGGCTCGTCGAACCGGTAGTACTGCGCGGCCCACATCTGGTGCTGGCCCACGTCGGAGGTGATGTAGGTCTCGACGTCCTTGGTCATGTTCCAGAGCGTCTCGACCACGAACTGCGGCTTGATCACGTCGCCGTTGCCGCGGTCGTACGCGAGGCTCTTGCGGCTGCGCCAGCCTTCGATCGTCTCCCACCAGCCGGAGAGCGCAGCGCCGTCGGGACGCACCGGCGATTCCTTGATCATGTTGATCAGCTCGGTCAGCACGTCCTTCACGTCGCCGACGATCGGCACGTCGACCTTGACCCGCTTCGAGATGCTCGACGGGTCGATGTCGATGTGGATGATCTTGCGTTCGTTCTGGGCGAAGTGCTTGACGTTGCCGATCACCCGGTCGTCGAAGCGCGCGCCCACGGCCAGCAGCACGTCGCAGTGCTGCATCGCGTTGTTGGCCTCCCAGGTGCCGTGCATGCCGAGCATGCCCAGGAACTTCGGGTCGGACGCCGGATACGCGCCCAGGCCCATCAGCGTGTTGGTGACCGGATAGCCCAGCAGGTCGACCAGCGTACGCAGTTCGTTCGACGCGTTGCTGAGCAGCACCCCCCCGCCGGTGTAGATGTAGGGCCGCTTGGCGGTCAGCAGCAGCTGCAGCGCCTTGCGGATCTGCCCGCCGTGGCCGCGCTTGACCGGGTTGTACGAGCGCATCTCCACCGTCGCGGGGTGGCCGCTGTAGGTGACCTTCTTGAAAGAGACGTCCTTCGGGATGTCCACCACCACCGGTCCGGGCCGGCCGGTACGGGCGATGTGGAACGCCTTCTTGATCGTCATCGCGATGTCGCGCGGATCCTTGACCAGGAAGTTGTGCTTGACGATCGGGCGGGTGATGCCGACCGTGTCGCATTCCTGGAAGGCATCCTGGCCGATCGCCGCCGTCGGCACCTGGCCGCTGATGATCACCATCGGGATGGAGTCCATGTAGGCGGTGGCGATGCCGGTCACGGCGTTCGTCAGGCCCGGGCCGGAGGTGACCAGCGCCACGCCCACCTCGCCGGTGGCGCGGGCGTAGCCGTCGGCGGCGTGCACCGCGGCCTGCTCGTGGCGCACCAGCACATGCAGGATCGAATCCTGCTTGTAGAAAGCGTCGTATATGTAGAGAACCGCACCGCCGGGATAACCCCAGATGTACTGCACGCCCTCGGCCTGCAGGGATTTCACCAACACTTCGGCACCCATCAACTCGGGATGGGCCTGTGCAGGCGAGGCGGGGGAAAGCGGGGAAGAAGCGCTCTGCGCGTGGGCAGCGGCGGCCGAGGCGATTTCGGCTTGGGAGATTTCCATGATGAACCTTTGTGAATTTCGGGCGCGAAAAACCTTGGGTGCTCCTTCACGCACGCTCTTGTGAAGCGGTGTCGGAACTTAGGGTCCACGGCCATGGGCGAGATGCTTGCTGCGCCGAACCGGAACCCGTTTGCTTGAATAGACAGCAACGCGCATTATCACATTGCTCGCGGCCCGACCCGGGCACGCGCCGAAATAAAGTTGACCGGTGCAATAATCCGGCCGTCCGGCAACTGCGGACTTCCGCCCCACCCTCGTGCCGTCCAGCGGCCGGATCCTGCTCTTGGCCACCGAACGCGAACTGTCCGATTTCCTCAAAAGCGTAGAAACGCGCGCGTTCAAGCGGTCGATCTACCATGTGCGCAACGAGGAAGCGGCACTCGACATCGTGCAGGACAGCATGATGCGGCTGGCGGAACACTACGGCGACCGGCCCGCCGAAGAGTTGCCGATGCTCTTCCAGCGCATCCTGTCGAACTGCACGCTCGACTGGTTCCGCCGGCAGAAGACGCGCAATGCGCTCTTTTCCAACATGAGCGATTTCGACGTGGCGGGCAAGGACGGCGACTTCAACCTGCTGGAAACGTTGCAGATCGACGACGGATCGCACCGCACCGAAAGCGCCGAAGACACGACCCGGCGGGCCCAGGTCTTGCATCAGATCGAGGCCGAGATCCAGGCGTTGCCGGCACGTCAACGCGAAGCATTCCTGATGCGTTACTGGGAAGAGATGGACGTGGCGGAGACCGCCGCCGCCATGGGCTGCTCAGAAGGCAGCGTCAAAACGCACTGTTCGCGTGCCGTCCATTCTCTTGGCAAGGCGCTCAAAGCCAAAGGGATCCAGATATGACCCAAGTTCACACTTCCGCACTTCCTCATCTGCAGGACGAATTCGGCGAGCGGATCGCCGCGCGCCTTTCGGAAGGCGCTCGTGCCGTGCCGCACGATATCTCGGAGCGCCTGCGCCTGTTGCGACAGCAGGCAGTCGCGCGGCGGCGGGTGGTGAATGTCCGGGCCCGTACCGCCTCGTCGATCTTCGGTCAGGGCGGGACCGCGACCGCATCCTTCGGGCAGGACGGCCCGGGATTCTGGGGCCGCATCGCAGCGGTATTGCCGCTGGCGGCGCTGGCGGCGGGCCTGTTCACGATCTACACGGTGCAGAACGACAACCGCGTACACGAACTGGCCGAGGTCGATTCCGCCTTGCTCGCTGACGATCTGCCACCGGCCGCCTATGCCGATCCCGGCTTTCTTCAGTTCATGAAGAACAGCGCGGACGGCCCACGTTGACCGCTGGTTCCAGTATGACTGCAGGCGCCCGGTCGACCACCCGTATAACCGTTGCTGCATGCATCGTGCTGGCAGCGGCTGCTGCCGTCGCCGTCCGCGCACAGGGCACCGATACCCCACCGGCACAGGGCGGCTCGACGCCCGCCACCGTCGGCACCGGAACAGCGAAGGGCCAGCCTGCGGTAGCGGCTACGTCCGCGGCGTTCAAGGCGCTGACTCCGCAGCAGCAGAAGGCGCTCGCGCCCTTGGCGAACGACTGGGGTGGCATGCGCGATACGCAACGCCGCAAGTGGCTGGAGATGGTGCGCAACTTCCACGCGATGCCGCAGGCCGAGCAGGACCGGTTGCACGGCCGCATGGCCGAATGGGCCACGCTTTCGTTCGAACAGCGCACCCAGGCGCGCATGAATTTCGCCGAAGTAAGCAAGCTGGACCCGGGCCAGAAAAAAGCGCAGTGGGAGGCCTACCAGGCCCTAAGTCCGGAGGAGCGCAGTCGGCTGACCGAAGGCCATGCCGCGCCGCCGACCGGGGCGGCGCGGGCCGTTCGGCCCGTTTCGTCCCAGCGCCTGGCAACCCTGCCGCCGGCGGTGACGCCCCGCCCCCGGCCGACGATTGGGGTATCGTCCTCGCACTTCGACCAGAAGACGCTGCTGCCCCAGCACGTCGTCGCGCAACCGACGGCGCGCGCGCAGCCGGCAGCCGTGCCGGCACCTGTACCTGTACCTGCTGCACCGGTGCCGTCGCCGGTACCGGATAATTCCGTATCACCTGCCGCCGCACCCGTACCTGCCGAGCCGCCTGCCGCCCCATGATGTCCGATTCCTCGCCGGAGACCGGCCAAAGCGCCGATGCTTCGCCGCCCGGCCTGCCGAGCTCCGTCGCGCCACGCCTCGCCCGCCGCATGGCCTGCTGGCTGTACGAGGGCATGCTGATGTTCGGTGTGGTCTTCATCGCCGGCTACCTGTTCGGCACCCTCAGCCAGACCCGCAATGCGATGGACAACCGGCATGCGCTGCAGGCGTTTCTCTTCGTGGTGTTCGGCATCTATTTCGCGTGGTTCTGGGCCAAGGGACAGACGCTGGCGATGAAGACCTGGCATATACGGGTCGTGGATGTGCACGGCGCGCAGGTGACGCAGCTGCGCGCGCTGTGCCGCTATTTCGCCAGCTGGCTATGGCTGCTGCCGCCGCTCGCGCTGATTTCTCCCCTCCAGCTGTCGACGGGCGAGACCTTTCTCGCGGTCCTCGGCTGGGTGACTCTCTGGGCCCTGGCCAGCCGCCTGCACCCCCAACGCCAGTTTCTGCACGATGCGATGGTCGGCACCCGGCTGGTCAGTACGGTACCGGTGCGGGCTGCGGCGGCCGCATGAGTATTCCAGCGTTTTCGCTGTGCGTGTACTGCGGCTCGCGGCCGGGCGACGACCTGCGATTCGCCGATGCCGCGCGCGCGGTTGGCTCGTGGATCGGCCGGCACGGCGGCCAGTTGGTCTACGGCGGCGGGCACAACGGCTTGATGGGCGTGGTGGCCGATGCGACCCAGGCCGCCGGTGGCCGGGTGATCGGCGTGATCCCCCAGGCCCTCGTCGACAAGGAAGCGGCCAACCGCCGTTGCGACGAATTGCACATCGTGCAGAACATGCACGAGCGCAAGGCGATGATGGCCGAGCGGGCCGATGCCTTCCTGGCGCTGCCGGGCGGCATAGGCACGTTCGAGGAGCTGTTCGAAGTCTGGACCTGGCGCCAGCTGGGCTACCACGCCAAGCCGCTGGGCCTCTTGAATGTCGCAGGCTACTACGACGCGATGCTGTCGTTCCTGCAAAACAGCGTGGGCCACGGCTTCATGGGCGAGTGGCAGATGGATTTCCTGCAGGTCGGCACCGAGGTCGATACCCTGTTGCCCGGCCTGCTGTGCCATCCCGGCACAGGGGACGTGGCGCCGCTGCGGGACGTGATCTAGGCCAACGCCATCGAAGCGGGGCGAGATGCCGCGAAGGCGGCCGCCCCGACACCGGCCTCAGATGGCCGATGCGTCCTCTTCGCCGGTGCGGATACGCACGATCCGGTCCACCGCGGTCACGAAGATCTTGCCGTCGCCGATCTTGCCGGTGCGGGCCGCGCCGACGATCGCATCGACGCAGCGCTCCACATCCTCGGTCGCCACCACCACCTCGACCTTCACCTTCGGCAGGAAGTCGACGACATATTCCGCACCGCGGTACAGTTCGGTATGGCCCTTCTGCCGGCCAAAGCCCTTCACCTCCGTCACCGTCAGGCCGGTCACACCGCATTCCGCCAACGCTTCCCGCACCTCCTCCAGCTTGAAGGGTTTGATGATGGCGGTGATCTGCTTCATGGTGTCGTCCTGTTGGAATAGGGGAGGCCGCGCGGGGCGTTGCCCGACGGCGCGAGGCGCACGGCGCCCCGGCGAGGGGTCGTAAACGATTATGTCATTCGCTCCACGAGCCCTTGGCGGAGGATGCGACGCCCCCACCTGCTCCACCTGCCTGTCGTGCCGCAACGCGCCGGTGCCTGCAAGGGCTAACGATTCCCGCCATCATCGGCTGCCCACGACCGAACCCTCCAACGCACCCCGCGCCCATTCCGTGACCTTGACCCTCCGAATCTTCTCCCGCCACCAGGAGGTGGATGCGCACGCCTGGGACCAGTTGCTGGCCCTCGGCGGCGACGCCACCCCGTTCCTGCGCCACGCCTATCTCGCGGCGCTGCACGACAGCGGCAGCGCCACCGCCGACACCGGCTGGGGCATCGTGTTCTTCACCGTCTGGGAAGGCGAGACGATGGAGGCCGCCTGCGCGGTCTATCTGAAGAACCATTCGTACGGCGAATACGTCTTCGACTGGGCCTGGGCCAACGCCTATGCCGACCACGGGCTCGCCTACTACCCCAAGGCGTTGGTGGCCGTGCCGTTCACCCCGGTGCCGGGCGCCCGGCTGCTGGCACGCACCCCCGAGGCCCGCAACGTGCTGGTGCAGGCGCTGGTGGCCTGGTGCGGCGAGCAGGAGCTGTCGTCGCTGCACCTGCTGTTCCTGTCGGATCCCGACGTGGATGCCTGCCGCGCGGCGGGGTTGATGCTGCGCAACACCGTCCAGTTCCACTGGCACAACCAGGCTCCGCCGGCAGCCGGGACCCCGCCCGGGCCCGCGCAGCCACCCCGCAGCTATGCCGACTTCGACGACTTCCTCGCCAGCCTGACCCAGGAGAAGCGCAAGAAGATCCGCCAGGAGCGGCGCAAGGTGGCCGAAGCGGGCGTGTCGTTCCGCTGGTCTCGCGGGACCGGCATCGCGCCCGACGATTGGGATTTCTTCTACCGCTGCTATGCCCGCACCTATCGCGAGCACGGAAACGCGCCCTACCTCACCCGCGACTTCTTCCGGCGGATGGAGCAGAAGATGCCGGAGAACTGGCTGCTCTTCGTCGCGGAAAAGGATGGCGTGGCGATTGCTAGCAGTTTGATAGCAATAAGCCCGCATCCGGCGCCGGCTGCAGGCACGAAAGACCCAGAATCGGCACCCCAGGCAGGTGGTGGCGGCGTCGCCTACGGCCGGTACTGGGGCGCACTCGAGCGGGTCGATTGCCTGCACTTCGAGGCCTGCTACTACCAGCCGATCGCCTGGTGCATCGCGCACGGCTTCGTCCGGTTCGAAGGCGGCGCCCAGGGCGAGCACAAGATGGCCCGCGCCCTGATGCCCGTCGCCACCACCAGCGCCCACTGGCTGGCACGGCCCGATTTCTCCGATGCGGTCGAACGTTTCCTGGAGCGCGAGGGGGAAGGCATCGCGCACTACATGGAGCACCTGGACGCCCGCTCGCCCTTTCGGCACGGCGGAGGCCACTGAGCGGCGGCGCGATCGCCGGCCGTTCTCCAGCCGGTCGATCGATTGCGCCGGCTCGCCCTTCAACGCGGGCTGCAGCCGTCGAACCGGCTGCGCCTGCGCACGCTCAGAACGTTTCCCAGTCGTCTTCCGAGCCTGCCGCCATTGCCCGGCTCGCCGGGGTCGCCGCGGGTGCGGGCGCAGGTGCGGATGGGGTGCTGGCCGGCTTGCGGGCCGACGGACCGGCGAGCTTCGCGGTGGCCGGTACCACCGCATCGGCGCCCGGCGGGCGCGGTGCAGGGCGGCTCGTAGCGGCCGGCGCTTTCGCGCTGGGCGCAGGCCGCGCGATCGACAGGGAGGGCGAGGCGACCTGAACGGGCACGGGCACGGGCATCGGAACCGGTGCCGGCGCCCTTGCCGCAGCGACCGGGGCCTGGCTGCCGCTACCGGGCGGCCGGGTGCGGGTCAGCTGGAACACGGCGACGGCGGCCACCAGTTGCTCGGCTTGCGCGCGCAGGCTGGCGGCAGCAGCCGCGCTTTCCTCGACCAGTGCGGCGTTCTGCTGCGTGGCCTGGTCCATCTGCGTGACGGCCTCGCTCACCTGGCCCACGCCGGCGCTCTGTTCGGCACTGGCGGCGCTGATTTCGCCCATGATGTCGGTCACCCGGCGGATCGAGCCGACCACCTCGGTCATGGTGGCGCCGGCGCGGTCGACCTGGGCGGTGCCCTGCTCCACCCGCTGCACGCTGGCGGTGATCAGCGCCTTGATCTCCTTGGCGGCATCGGCGCTGCGCTGCGCCAGGCTGCGCACCTCGGACGCGACCACCGCGAATCCGCGGCCCTGCTCCCCGGCCCGGGCGGCTTCCACCGCCGCGTTGAGGGCCAGGATATTGGTCTGGAACGCGATGCCGTCGATCGTGCCGATGATGTCGGCGATGCGGCGGGAGCTGTCGTTGATGCCCTTCATCGTCTCCACCACTTCGCTGACGGCCTCGCCACCCTGCACCGCAACCGCGGAGGCGCTGATCGCGAGCTGGTTGGCCTGGCGTGCGTTGTCGGCGTTCTGGCGCACGGTGGAGCCCAGCTCCTCCATCGAGGCGGCCGTCTCCTCCAGGGACGAGGCCTGCTGCTCGGTGCGGGCCGACAGGTCGTTGTTGCCCTGCGAGATCTGCGCGCTGGCAGTGGCCACGCCCTCGGCGTTGGCACGCACGCCGCCCACCACCCGGGCCAGGCTGTCGCGCATCGTGGCCAGGCCGGTCAGGAGCAATCCGACCTCGTCCTTGCTGCTGTCGTCCACCTCGATGCCCAGGTTGCCGGCCGCGATCTGCTGCGACACGAACAGCGCGTTGCGCAGCGGGCCGGTGATCAGGCGCGTCATCCACATGGCCAACAAAATCCCGGCGACGACCGCCGCGACCACCGATGCCACCACGCCCCACCGTGCGCTCGTGTAGGAATCGGTGGAGGCTGCGACTGCGGCATCGGCTGCGTGCTTGTTGACCTGTGACAGCTGGCCGATGGCCGCCACGAAAGCTGCGAACAGTTCGCGCGAAGGTCCCGAATACAGTCGGCTTGCCTCGGCCGTGCTCGTCTCGTCCTCGCCGTTGGCCAGGCGCGTAACCTCCTCGAGCGACTTCAGGTACGCATCGCGCCGTACCTGGTAGTTGCGGTAGCCCTCGGCCTCCTCCCCGGACGACACCAGCGGGGCATAGGCGGCCTCCGATTTGGCCAGGGACTTGCGCTGTTCGCCGACCTCGGCGGTGAAGGCCTTCGCCTGAGCGGGTGTGCGCGACATGACCAGCACGCCCTCGGCAAGACGGATCCGGTTGGCATCGACCCGCATGTCGCCCAATACCTGAACGCTGGGCAGCAGGTTCCCGCCGATCTCCCGCACATGTCCATGAACATTGTTGAGTGCCGACAGCGCGATCGCCCCGAGCGCCACTACCAGAACGACCAGCAGCCCGAAGGCTACCGCCAGCTTGGTTCTAATCTTCCAGTCGGAAATTTTCATCGGCCCGTGTTCCGTTACAAAAAGATAATCCTAACTGCGACCCGGGTGTAAACCCCCATCACACGGGGAAAGTTAGGCCCGGGGTTGCAGTGCTGCCACAAGCACCTGGCGAAAACGACAACGCCCGCGCGGGGCGGGCGTTGTCAAGCAAGCACGATGCCAACCGGCCCGCGAGCCGGCGGCAAAGAAGACGCTCAGGCCTTCGGCGCCTTGTAGTTGGCGATGCCTTCGGTGATCTCCTGCTTCGCCGCGTCGATGCCTTCCCAGCCCAGCACCTTGACCCACTTGCCGGCTTCCAGGTCCTTATAGTGCTCGAAGAAATGGCTGATCTGCTTGAGCAGGATCGGGTGCAGGTCCTCGGGCTTCTGGATGTTCTCGTAGATCGGCAGGATCTTGGTGGTGGGCACGGCCAGCACCTTGCCGTCGATGCCGGCTTCGTCTTCCATCTTCAGGATGCCGATGGCGCGGCACGGCACCACCACGCCGGGCGGCAGCGGGAAGGGCGTCATCACCAGCACGTCGACCGGGTCGCCGTCGCCCGACAGGGTCTGCGGCACGTAGCCGTAGTTGGTCGGGTAGTGCATCGCGGTCGTGAGGAAACGGTCGACGAAGATCGCGCCCGAATCCTTGTCCACCTCGTACTTCACCGGGTCGGCGTTCATCGAGATCTCGATGACCACGTTGAAGACGTCGGGCGGATTCTTGCCTGGGGAAACTTTGTCGAAGGACATGGTGCAGCAGCGGTTGGGGGGAAACGGAGAAAGGCGGCCGCCGGCACCGGTCCGGTACGGCCATGACAGCGCGGGATTCTACTGACCGGCCCGCACCGCGCCGCCCGCCCCCGGCACAATGGACGGCATGCAGTACCACTTCATCGCCAACGCCTCCCTGCCCTCGTCGTCCGGCCGCACGCTGCCGGTGATCGACCCCTCCGACGGGCAGCCCTACGACGAGATCCAGCGCGGCGACGCGCAGGACATCGACAGCGCGGTGCAGGCGGCGCGCCAGTGCTACGACGCGGTATGGAGCAAGGTCTCGGCGATGGACCGGGGGCGGCTGCTGATGGCGCTGGCCGAGGCGGTGGCCGCGCACGCCGACGAGCTGACCGCCCTGGAGCAGCGCGACTGCGGCAAGCCGACCCGGCAGGCCCGTGCCGATACCCAGGCCCTGGCCCGCTACTTCGAGTTCTACGCAGGCGCCTGCGACAAGCTGCACGGCGAGACACTGCCCTACCAGGAAGGCTACAGCGTCTTCACCTGGCGCGAACCGCACGGCGTGACCGGCCATGTGGTGCCGTGGAACTACCCGATGCAGATCTTCGGCCGCAGCGTGGGCGGTGCACTGGCCGCCGGCAACGTCTGCGTGGTCAAGCCGTCGGAAGACGCCTGCATGTCGCTGCTCCGCGTCGCCCAGCTGGCCGCCGAGGTGGGTTTCCCCGCCGGCGCGATCAACATTGTCACCGGCTACGGGCACGAGGTCGGCGACGCGCTGGCCCGCCATCCGGGCATCGACCACATCAGCTTCACCGGCAGCCCGTCGGTCGGTACCCTGATCCAGCAGGCCGCCGCCGAGCGGCACTGCCCGGTGACGCTGGAGCTGGGCGGCAAGAGCCCCCAGATCGTCTTCGCTGACGCCGACCTGGACGCGGCCATCCCGACGCTGGTCAACGCGATCGTGCAGAACGCCGGCCAGACCTGCTCGGCCGGCTCCCGCCTGCTGGTGGAACAATCGATCTACGAGCCGCTGCTGGAGCGCCTGGGCGCGGCCTTCGAAGCGCTGCGCGTCGGCCCGGCGGCGATGGATCTCGACGTGGGCCCGCTGATCCGGCAGAGCCAGCAGCAGCGGGTGTGGGATTTTCTGTCGGACGCCCAGGTGGCCGGCATCGCCATGGTGGCGCAAGGCACGGTGGTGGACGAGGCGCCCCAGACCGGCTATTACCAGGCCCCCACCCTGCTGCGCGACGTGCCGCCCCAACACCGCCTGGCGCAGGAGGAGGTCTTCGGCCCGGTGCTGGCCGCCATGTCCTTCCGCGACGAGGACCATGCGGTGCAGCTCGCCAACGGCACAGCCTTTGGCCTGGTCGCAGGCGTCTGGACCCGCGACGGCGCCCGCCAGTTCCGCATGGCCAAGCGGCTGCGCAGCGGACAGGTGTTCGTCAACAACTACGGCGCCGGCGGCGGCGTCGAACTGCCCTTCGGCGGCGTCAAGTCGTCGGGATACGGCCGCGAAAAGGGCTTCGAAGCCCTGTACGGATTCACCACCCTGAAAACCGTGGCCTTCAAGCACGGCTGAACACGCCGCGTGAGGGAGGTGGGGGTTCATGAGCGGCACGCAGTAACCGCTGCCTCAGGACACAGTGGATCCGGCTCCGCCGGTCCACCAGTGTCGCCCCCGGAAGGGGGTTGGCGTTATACGCAGTGAAAAGCCTGGGGGCGAATCTCGCTATCCCAATGCGGTATCGAGCAGCATCATGAGCACGAAGCCGACCATCAGACCACCGGTCGCCCAGGCCTCGTGCCCCTTGCGGTGCGATTCCGGAATGATCTCGTGGCTGATGACGAACAGCATCGCACCGCCGGCGAAGCCCAGGCCCCACGGGAGCATCCCGCTCGAAAACTCGATGATCGCGGCGCCCAGCACCGCGCCGACCGGTTCGACCAGCCCCGACGCCATGCCCAGGCCCACCGACAGCTTGCGGCTGTAGCCCGCGGCCAGCAGGGCGACGGCGACCACCAGGCCCTCGGGCACGTCCTGGATCGCGATGCCGGTCGCGAGCGCGCCTGCGCGCAGGGTGTCGTTGCCCGCGAAGCCCACGCCGATGGCCAGGCCCTCGGGCAGGTTGTGCAGGGCGATCGCGAAGACGAAGAGCCAGGTCCGCCGCAGCTTGCGCGCCGTCTGGCCCTCGACCCCCTTGATGAAATGTTCGTGCGGCACCAGCCGCTCCATCGCCAGCAGCATGGCGCCGCCCAGCAGGATGGACACGCCGACGAGGCTGCCCGCACCCCAGGGACCCATGCCCTGTGACCGCGCCGCAGCGATGCCGGGAATGATCAGGGAGAACGCACACGCCGCCAGCATCACGCCGGCGCCGAAGCCGAACAGCGTGTCCTGCGTCCTGTCCGACAGGCGTTGCGAGAACAGTACCGGCAGGGTGCCGAGCGCGGTCGCCAGCGCCGCCACCATGCCGCCGGTGAAGGCGTCGAGGATCACGTCGTTCGACGTGATGAAGCGCCACGACTGCACGCCCAGCCCCAGCACCACCGCCACCACGATCAGCGCACGGGGCAACCGGCGCAGTGTCAGTTGGGAGCGGAAAGACGACATGGGCGATCAGGTACGGGCATGCAGACGGCGGCAGTCGCGCGTCAGACCTTGGCAGCGGCGAAGCGGCGTGCCACTTCGGGCCAGTTGACCGCGTTGAAGAACGCCGCGATGTACTCGGGGCGGCGGTTCTGGTACTTCAGGTAGTAGGCGTGCTCCCATACGTCCAGGCCGAGGATCGGGGTGGCACCCGAGCCGACGCCCTGCACCACCGGGCTGTCCTGGTTGGCGCTGCTCTCGACCACCAGCTTGCCGTCCTTGCCGACCGACAGCCACGCCCAGCCGCTGCCGAAACGGCTGATGGCGGCCTTGGTGAAGGCTTCCTTGAAGGCGTCGAAGCCGCCCAGGTCCGCGTCGATCGCCTTGCCCAGCTCGCCGTCGGGCGTGCCGCCGGCATTGGGGGCCATCACCGTCCAGAACAGGCTGTGGTTGAAGTGGCCGCCACCGTTGTTGCGCACGGCGGTGCGGATGTTCTCGGGCAGGCCGTCAAGGCCCTTGAGCAGTTCCTCCACCGGCTTGCCGTCGTACTCGGTGTCCTTGACGGCGTTGTTCAGGTTGGTGACGTAGGTCTGGTGGTGTTTGGAGTAGTGGATCTCCATCGTCTGTGCATCGACATGCGGCTCGAGCGCGTCGTAGGCATAAGGAAGAGCGGGAAGCGTATAAGGCATGAATCAACTCCTGAGATAAGTGAACGCGGCGCCGGCGAAGGCGGCGCCGCAGTGCGGCGGAAGGCGCGGGCCTTCGCAGCGGCCGCAGCAGGCGGCATCGCCTCGGCTGCCACGGACTCCAGACTTGTAACATGATTTCGGCGACCGTATCGCCAGCGCATGTCTCGACATGCATCGCACGGGGTCGCCGACCGGCGCCGGACGGGCGCGGATTTAGACCCTGGCGCAAGGCGGAACACCGCAGGCCCTGCACAATCGGCGGATGACTTCCACCGTCGCGCCCGACCGCACCGCGCGCACCATCCCGCTGATCGACGTCCGCTCCCTTGCCGGCGCGGCGCCGGCGCTCGCCCGCGGCACGCCGTCGGCGCTGTTGCAGGACCGGCTGCAGCGCCCGCTGCGCGACCTCCGGATCAGCGTCACCGACCGCTGTAACTTCCGCTGCAGCTACTGCATGCCGAAGGAAAGTTTCGGCAAGGACCACCCCTACCTGCCCCAGTCGGCCTTGCTGAGCTTCGAGGAGACGACACGGCTGGCGCGCCTGTTCCTGGCCCAGGGCGTGCGCAAGATCCGACTCACCGGCGGAGAGCCGCTGCTGCGCAAGAACCTGGAGACGCTGGTCGGGCAGCTCGCCGAACTGCGCACCGTCGACGGCACCGCGCCCGACATGACCTTGACCACCAACGGTTCGCTGCTCGCCCGCAAGGCCCGGGCGCTGCGCGACGCCGGCCTGCGGCGGGTTACCGTCAGCCTCGACGCGCTGGACGATGCCGTCTTCCGGCGGATGAACGACATGGATTTCCCGGTGGCCGACGTGCTGCACGGCATCGACGCGGCGCTGACGGCGGGCCTGGGCCCGGTCAAGGTCAACATGGTGGTCAAGCGCGGCACCAACGCGCAGGAGATCCTGCCGATGGCCCGGCACTTCCGCGGGACCGGCGTGGTGCTGCGCTTTATCGAATACATGGACGTCGGCGCCACCAACGGCTGGCGGATGGACGAGGTGATGCCGGCATCCGAGATGGTCGAGCACCTGAGCGCCGCGCTGCCGCTGGTGCCGCTGGCCGAAACCTCCCCCGGCGAGACCGCCCGCCGCTGGGGCTACGCAGACGCACAGGGCCGCCACGACCCGTCGCTGGGCGAGGTGGGCGTGATCGCCAGCGTCACCCAGGCCTTCTGCCACGACTGCAACCGGGCACGCCTGTCCACCGAGGGCAAGCTCTACCTCTGCCTCTTCGCCAGCCAGGGACACGACCTGCGTGCCCTGCTGCGGGGCGGCGCGAGCGACGACGACATCGCCGCCGCCATCGCCGGCACCTGGCAGGGCCGCAGCGACCGCTATTCCGAGCTGCGGGCCGCCCTGCCACCGGCCGGCCCCGATGCCGCGCCCGGGCCGCGCCGGGTGGAGATGAGCTACATCGGCGGCTGAGCCGGCGCTGCCGTGTCGTCATCCGTGTCCCCTGCTCTGGCCGTGCGTGCCGACATCACCGGTCTGGTGCTGGCCGGCGGCCAGGGCAGCCGCATGGGCGGCGTGGACAAGGGCCTGCAACCCTTCCAGGGCACCCCGTTGGCGCGACATGCGCTGGAGCGGCTGCGGCCCCAGGTGGCGGCCGTAGCGGTAAACGCGAACCGTCACTTAGAGCGCTATGCCGCGTGGCAGGTACCGGTGTGGCCGGATGCATCGGCCGATTTCCCCGGGCCCCTGGCCGGACTGCTGGCCGGACTGGAGCACTGCACCACCCCCTGGCTGCTGACGGTGCCCTGCGACACGCCCCGATTTCCGACCGACTTGGCAGAGCGGATGGCAGCTGCCGCCAGCGCGGCTGGCGCATCGGTGGCGCTGGCGGCTTCCGCAGGGCCTGCCGGGCCCGTGCCCGAGCCGGTGTTCTGCCTCGCACGGGCGGCCCTGCGCGACGACCTCAAGACCGCCCTGGCCGGTGGCGTGCGCGCAATGCGGCAGTGGGCATCGCGCCATGCCGGCGTGCTGGTGCCCTTCGACCTGCCCGGCGACGATCCGCAGGCGTTCCGGAACGCGAACACGCCGGCGGAGTTGCAGGCGCTGGAGAGGCTCTAGCCCGCGGATGGGCCGGCAGCATAAAAATTCAAGGAAAAAATGCCTGTAGCCGGCATTCGGCGCCGGCATCCAGCTATCAAACTAATAGCATAAGGCCCGCAGGCATGGGCGGCGTACTAGCCCGCGTCTGCCGCTGCCGGCGTGGAGCGCACCTGCGCCGGCATCCGGCCCAGGGCCACCTCCACCCCACGGTTGGCCAACTGGTCGGCCCGCTCGTTGCCCGGGTCGCCGTTGTGGCCGCGCACCCAGCGCCATTCGATCTTGTGGCCGCCGGTGCGCACCAGCTCGTCCATCTTCTGCCAGAGTTCGACGTTCTTCACCGGCTCCTTCGATGCGGTGCGCCAGCCGCGGGCCTTCCAGCCCGCCACCCATTCGGTGATGCCCTTGAGCACGTACTGGCTGTCGATGTAGAGCGTCACGTCGCACGGCCGCTTGAGGGCGCCCAGCGCTTCGATCACCGCGGTCATCTCCATCCGGTTGTTGGTGGTGTTGCGCTCGCCCCCGTAGAGCTCTTTTTCGGTCGGGCCGGCCTTCAGCAATACGCCCCAGCCGCCCGGGCCGGGGTTGCCCTTGCAGGCGCCGTCGGTGTAGATGTCGATATGGTTCACGGGAAAACGCTTTGCAGAAAAATCAGGAGGGCGGATTGTCCGGCAAGCTGCGGCCGGCCACTGAGGCGGCCGGCGCCACCGCCCGCACCGCTGTCACCTTGCGGGGCTTCTCCATCCGCCGCATGCCGGGCACCCGCTTGACCGCCACCACGAAATACGCCGCGCCGAAGATCGGCCACCAGCGGTCGCCCAGCGGGTCCATCCAGGCGGTGCGGTCCAGCCAGCGCTGGCTGCGCATGGCCGGACGCCAGCAGCCGAACTGCACCGATTCCACCTCGAACGACAGCAGCCGCAGCCAGTCCCGCAGCCGCCAGTAGCCGATGAAATCGACCGCGTCGGGCAGGTAGCGCTGGCCCAGGCCCAGCCGCTGCGCCATCCGGGCGCGCCGCTGTTTCAGCCCCCAGAAGCTGACCGGATTCAGCCCGCTGATCACCACCCGGCCTTCGGGTACCAGGGTGCGCTCGGCCTCGCGCAGGGCGGCGTGCGGGTCGGCGGTCAGCTCCAGCGTGTGCGGCATCAGCACCAGGTCGAGGCTGCGCGACGCGAACGGCAAGGCACCGAACTCGGCATGGATCGCCGGCCGGAAAAGGGGCGGCACCGGCAGGTCGGATGCGGCGAGCGCAGCGGCTGCCGGCGGGTCCAGATCGTCGGGCCCTCCGATCAGCCAGCGGTGCGGCATGCGGTTGGCCCGCAGGCCGTCGAACCAGGGCAGGCCGAGCTGCACGCCGTGGTAGCCGAACAGGTCGCCCACCGCCTGGTCGACCCGCGCCTGTTCCCACGCGGTGAGGTATCGACCGGCCGGGGAGCCGAACCAGGGGTGCAAACCTATAATTTCGTCGCTCATGACCTTGCAACCGCTGCCCGCCTTCACTGACAACTACATCTGGATGCTGCACGAAGGGCAGCGGGCCGTGGTGGTCGACCCGGGCGAGGCCCAGCCGGTGCTCGACGAGCTGCAGGCCCAGGGGCTGCAGCTCGAGACGATTCTAGTCACGCACCACCACCACGATCACACCGGCGGCGTCGACGCCCTGCGCGCGGCGACCGGCGCCCGGGTGATCGGCCCCGCGACCGAGGCGCACGCGGTGGTGCCCGATCCGGCCGACCGGCTCCGCCACGGCGACGTGGGCCGTGCGCTGGGTCTGGCGTTCCGCGTGATCGACGTGCCGGGCCACACCGCGGGGCACATCGCATTCTTCTGCAAAGACGTGGGCGGCACGCCCCTGCTCTTCAGCGGCGACACCCTCTTCTCCGGCGGCTGCGGCCGGATCTTCGAGGGCACGCCGGCGCAGATGCTGGCCTCGCTCGACGCACTGGCGGCCCTGCCCGACGAGACACGCGTATGCTGCGGCCACGAATACACGCTCTCCAACCTCGCGTTCGCGCAGGCGGTGGAGCCCGGCAACCAGGCGCTGGCGGCGTATGTCCACCACTGCAAGGGGCTGCGCGCCCAGGGCCTGCCCACCCTGCCCTCCACCCTCGGGCTGGAGCGCGAGGTGAATCCTTTCCTGCGGAGCCGAACGGCTCCGGTCGTGGCGGCCGTGCGCCGCCACGCGAACCCCCTGGCCGACGACGAAGTCGGCATCTTTGCCGCCCTGCGCCAATGGAAGAACGATTTCCGATGAAGATTCTCAACGCCTTCTGGCTGTCCCTGGCCGTCCTGCTCGCCGGCTGCGCCACGCCTCCGGGCTCCTCCACCGCACCGGGCACCGGCGCCACCGCCGGCAGCGCAGGCCCCCAGAAGCAATACCCCTCGATGATCCCCGGCGGCGCGCTCAAGCCGCTCGCCACCGGCGCGGCCGGCTCGCACGACGTGGCCTACACCTCGCCGCCGGCCGACCTCTGGGAGCGCATCCGCCGCGGCTTCGCGATGCCTGACCTCGACACCGACCTGGTGCGCGACCGCGAGCAGTGGTACGCCACCCGCCCCGACTACATCCAGCGCATGACCGAGCGCTCGAGCAAGTACCTGTTCCACATCGTCGACGAACTGGAGCGGCGCAACATGCCGACCGAACTGGCGCTGCTGCCGTATATCGAAAGCGCGTTCAACCCGCAGGCCGTCTCCAGCGCCAAGGCCGCGGGCATGTGGCAGTTCATGCCGGCCACCGGCGGCGACTACCAGCTGAAGCAGAACGCGTTCCGCGACGACCGGCGCGACGTGCTGGCCTCGACCCGCGCCGCGCTCGACTACCTCCAGCGCCTCTACAACATGTTCGGCGACTGGCAGTTGGCCCTGGCGGCCTACAACTGGGGCGAAGGCAGCGTCAGCCGCGCGATCGCGCGCAACCAGAAGCTCGGCCTGCCCACCGGCTACACCGACCTCAACATGCCCAACGAGACCCGCTACTACGTGCCGAAGCTGCAGGCGGTCAAGAACATCGTCGCCCGGCCGCAGGACTTCAACACCGAACTGCCGCTGATCGAGAACCACCCCTACTTCCAGTCGGTCACCATCACCCGCGACATCGACGTGGCCCTGGCCGCCAAACTGGCCGACGTACAGCTGCGGGACTTCAAGGAACTCAACCCGTCGATGCACCAGCCGGTGATCTTCGCGGCGGGCGTGCCGCAGATCCTGCTGCCCTGGGACAACGCGGCCATCTTCCGCCGCAACCTGGAGGCCTACACCGACGGCCAGTACGCCAGCTGGACCGCCTGGACCGCCCCGACCACGATGAGCGTGTCGGCCGCCGCCCTGCTGGTCGGCATGAGCGAGGTGGACCTGCGCCAGGTGAACAACATTCCGCCGCGCATGCTCATCAAGGCAGGCTCGGCGCTGGTGGTGCCCCGGTCGGCCAAGAACCTGGACGACGTCGACGCGCAGGTGGCCGACAACGGCCGCCTGGCGCTGTCGCCCGAGATCGTCACCCGCCGCACCCTGGTCAAGGCCGGCAGGCGCGACACCGTAGCGACCGTCGCCCGCCGCTACCGGGTGACCACCTCCGACGTCGCGACCTGGAACGACGTGCAGCCCAGCACCGTGCTGCGCACCGGGCAGCAGCTGGTGGTGTACCTGCCGGTGAACGTGCGGGCGCCGGTCACCGCGGCGGCAGCGGCCTCTGCCGCGCCGGCCCCGGCCGCGGTGCGCGGCAACGCCCGGCAGCCGGCGCGTGCGGCCGCGACCCGCACCACCGCGGCCCGCGCGAGCGCCCCGGCCGCCTCGGCGACCCGCAAGGTCGCGGCGCCGAAAGCAGCCGCACCCCGCGCGGCGGCAAAACCTTCTGCGAAGAAATAGGCGGCTGCCGCACGGCACCACCAAAAGCAAAGGGGCGCTGCTGCGCCCCTTTGCTTTTGGTGGACGACCTTCGAGCCGTCAGCGGGTGCCGACCAGCCCCAGGATGCCCATGATGATCAGGTACAGCGCCACGATGTAGTTCAACAGACGCGGCACAATGAGGATGAGGATGCCGGCGATCAGGGAGACGACCGGGCCGATGCTGAATCCGAAAACCATGCGATTCCTTTGCGGTGCGCAGCACCTGTCTTGATGCGCCCGACGATAAGCCGCCACCCGGCGCTGCCTGTAACAAGGGACAGCGGCCCGGGTCAGGCCTGGAACCGGTCCTTGGCCCGCTGGGCGAAATCGTTGGTGTAGAGCCGCGGCAGGTCGATACGGCCCAGCTGCACCGCGGGATCGAAGCCCGCCATCGCCCGCACGGCCGTCTCGGGACCGCCCTCGGGCACCAACCCGTCGGGCGAGTAGCCCTCCCGCATCTTGTGGAAGACGGTGAGGTACAGCGCCCGGTCGCCCAGCAGGTAGGGTTCGGGCACCGTCTTCACGATGTCGCCCGGCCCGGCGGTCTGCAGCCACTTGAGTGCGTGCACCATGCCGCTGGCCAGGGCCTGCGCGGTGGCGCTCCGCTTCTGCACGAAATCCTCCGGCGCATGCAGGCAACCGGCCGGCATCGGCCCGCCGAAGAGATCGAGCGTGCCCTTGAGCGTGCGGGTGTCGCACACCACGCGGATGTCGGCCTTCTGCTCCAGCGTGGTCGCCACCGGATCGGTGACGCTCACCGCGTCGATCTGGCCCGCCCGCAGCGCCGATGCCGCCGCCGACGGCGTGCCGAGCGCGACGAATTCCGCATCGCCGGGCTTCAGCCCCGCGCGGGCCAGCACCAGCGTGGCCATCATGTGGCTGGCCCCGCCGGGCGCCGGGATGCCGATCCGCCGGCCCTGCAGATCGCGCAGGCCGCGGTAGCCGGCCAGGGTGCGGGTCGATGCGCCCATCACGATCTGGGGCGCGCGGCCCTGCAGCACGATGCTGCGGAAGCTCTTGCCCTTGCTCTGCAGGCTGACGGTGTGCTCGAAGGCGCCCGAGCAGACGTCGGCGATGCCGCTCAGCACCGCCTGCAGCGCCTGCGAACCGGTCGCGAAATCGCGGATCTCCACCTCCAGCCCCTCGGCGCGGAAGAACCCCATCTGCTCGGCGATGGTGAGCGGCAGGTAGGCGAAGCGTGCCTTGCCGCCCACCGCGATCGTCACCTTCTCCCGCTCGCGGCGCGACTGCGCCCGCAGGGCCGGCACGCAGGCGCCCGCCGCCGCCAGCGCGGCGGCCACACCGAAGCCGCGACGCGAGAGCGGGAACGCGGGGCTGGGTCTCACGGGAATCCTTGCCTGGGTGGATGACGACAGGGCCAGCTTAGCGGCCCGCCTGCACGGCTCCCATCGGGAACATCCCCGTGCGGGTAAATCCCGGGCCGGCGTACACCCGGCGGGGCCTCATCGGTAGCCGACGAACAGGATGGCCACGTTCAGCGCGAAGCCGAGCGAGTAGGCCGCGCTGCGCGTGGCCGCGCCACCGGCCATGTAGATCGCGCTGTAGGCCACCCGCACCAGCACCCAGCCGACCGCCAGCAGGTCGAGCCGGCCCTGCGGCGCAGCCAGCTGGTGGGCGACGACCACCGCGCCGATGAAGAAGGGCAGGCTCTCGAAGCCATTCTGCTGGGCCGCCATCGCACGCGCGCGCCAGCCGCGCACCCCTTCGGCCCACGTCCTGGGCGCGCGGTTGTCGTAGCCCTGCGCACCGGCCTTGGCGACGACGGCGCACAGGATCGGCAGCAGCGCCGCGGCCAGCACGCACCAGTAGGCGATCGTGAAATGCAGCGCGCCCGCCGGGGCCGCGACGGATGAAATGCCGTTCATGCAAAGTATCTCCGTCGCACGGAGCGCCTCAGCGGCGGTCCGCCAGGGCGTGGGCGATCGTGCCCAGGTCGACGTACTCCAGCTCGCTGCCCACCGGCACGCCGCGCGAGAGCCGGGTGACCCGCAGGCCGCGCGCCTTCAGGCCTTCCGAGATCGCATGCGCCGTCGCCTCGCCCTCGGCGGTGAAGTTGGTCGCGAGGATCGTCTCCTGCACCGTGCCGTCGGTCGCGCGCTCGAACAGCTTGTGCAGGCCGATCTCGTGGGGGCCGATGCCGTCGAGCGGCGACAGCTTGCCCATCAGCACGAAGTACAGGCCCTTGAAGGCGCCGGTGCGCTCCATCGCCGACTGGTCGGCCGGCGTTTCGACCACGCACAGCTTGGTCGCATCGCGCGACGGGTCGCTGCACACCTCGCAGATGTCGGATTCGGTGAAGGTGTGGCACAGCAGGCAGTGGCGCACCTGGCCGGCCGCGTCGTGCAACGCCCGCGACAGCATCTCGGCACCGGGCCGGTCGTGCTGCAGCAGGTGGAAGGCCATGCGCTGGGCGGTCTTGGCCCCCACGCCGGGCAAACGGCGCAGCGCCTGGACGAGCGCATCGAGCGAGCTGGTAGGAGCGGCCATCGTGGAAGTTATTGCGCCGGCGCCGGGGCAGCCGCGGCGGTGGCAGGCACGGAACGCGTGCGGTAGAGCGCCGGCCAGTCGCCCGGCGAGCCGGCGCAACGGCGCTGCTCGTCGCGCGATGCCGGCTGGAAAGCGGTGCCGTCGAACACCCACGACCGGGCGATGCCGCAGTCGCCGATGCCCCGGCCCTTCGCGAAGGACGACAGGGTGGCGGTGGCCGGGTCGTAGAACGCCTCGGTCGCCACGCTCGGGTCGTCGTTCTTGCCGGCCGGCAGGCCGCCCGGCACCTCGGGCAGCGCCACCGGCCGCGCCTGCTGCGGGGCCGACCGGGGCACCCGCAGCACCAGCGCGGCGCTCTGGTAGGCGCCCGACCAGCACTGCAGCAGCACCAGGGCGTCGGCGCCGGTCAACGGCATCGCGTCGTCGGATGCGGCCGCGTCGGCGGCGCCGCGCGGCGCATCGCACTTGCGCGCGACCAGTGCGGCGTTGCGGGTGCGGACCGCTGCCGCGAACGCCTGCGCATCGGCCAGCGGCGGCGGCGCGGCGGCGGCCTGCACCACCGGCAGCGCCGGCGCGGCCGGCACCTGCGCGGCGGGCCCGGTGCCCGGCTGGTGCAGCGCGGTGGCGGTCCCGACCCGGCCCTGCACGTCGTCAATGAAAAGCAGCGCGGCCGCCAGGCCGTCGAGCGACAGCTGCAGCGGTCCGTCGGGCTGCTGCACCGCCATCTGCCGCGCCTGGTCCAGGCGGCGGGCCAGCTTCAGCGCAGGCTCGCCCTGCAGACGGTAGCTGCCTTCGCCGTCGGTGGTCCAGGCGCTGCCGGCCGCGGCCGGCCGGTCGGCGCCGGCGAGCGCCGTGCCGTCGAGCCGCAGGGCGTCCGACGTCAGCGGCTTCTCGCCGGCCAGGTCGAGGTCCACCGCGCCCGCGGGGCCGGCCTCGCGCGCGACCGAAAGCCGCATCGGCAGCGTGTCGCCGGCGGCGGGCGCCAGGCGCGCCTCGCAGCGGCGCACGTTGTCGCAGGCGACGATCCAGTCCTTGAATTCGCGGTAGGCCGGCACCGCCGGTGCCGCGGCCTGGGCCGCGAAGACCGACAAGGCGCCGAGGCCCGCGACCAGCACGGCACCCGTGCGCCGCGGCGCCCGCGCCGCACCGGAGAAAGCGAGGCTCCCCTGCATGCGACGACGAGGCCGGCGGCCGGACACGGGCGTCATCGCGGGATCAGAACGGAAACTTCATGCCGCCGGGCAGGCCCGGCATGCCGGCGCTGATCTTGCCCATCTTTTCCTGGCTGGTGTCCTCGGCCTTGCGCACCGCGGCATTGAAGGCGGCGGCGACCAGGTCTTCGAGCATGTCCTTGTCCTCGGCCAGCAGGCTCGGGTCGATGGTGATGCGCTTGACGTCGTGCTTGCAGGTCATCAGCACCTTCACCAGGCCGGCGCCGGATTCGCCTTCCACCTCGATGGTCGCCAGTTCGTCCTGGGCCTTCTTGAGGTTGTCCTGCATGTTTTGCGCCTGCTTCATGAGGCCGGCGAGTTGTCCTTTGTTGAACATGGAATTCCTTCGGGTTGTCCGGGATGGGATGGGAGGGGTGGGATGGGAAAAGGCTGCGCGCCTCAGGCGGCCCGGGGCGGCAGCGGCTTGATGCTGCCGGGCACGATTTTCGCGCCAAAGTCGCGCACCATCTGCTGCACGAAGGGATCGTTCTGCACGATCTCCTCGGCACGGTGCTGGCGCGCGGCGGCGGCGGCGGCATTGCGGCGTGCGGGGCTGTCGACGACCACGCCGATCTCGACGGCCAGCGTCTCGGCATGGCCCGCCGTGGCCAGAGCGGTGCGCAGGCGCTCGCGGCTGGTCGGCTGGTTGAGCGATTCGCGCTCGACCCGCAGGATCCAATGGCTGCCGTCGCGCGACACCAGCTGCGACTGCAGCGCCAGTTCCCGCACCAGCGCCGAGATCGCCTCGGCCGCGATCAGCTGGCCGACGGTGGCGTGCCAGGCATCGCCCTCGTCCGTGCGGGTGAAGGTGGCGGCCGGCGGCCGGGGGCCGTTGCCGGCGGCATCGGGACGCGGCTGGGACCGCAGGCCCGGCTCGGGCTGCTGCCGCACCGGAATAGCTATTATATTGGTAGCATCAGGTCGGCCATGGACGCCGGCCACAGGCCTTTTTTCTTCGAAAGAAGCCGATGGCGGACGCTCGTGCACCGGCAAGGCCAGGCCGGCTCGTCCGCCCTGCGAGGCGACCGGCTCAGGAGTGGAGCCGACCGGCGCCGCACCGCTCTCGCGACCGGCAGGGGCGGCCGACTCTGCGGCGATCGAGTCCAGCCACTCGGCATCGCCGCCGTCGTCCATGCCGGGCGGGGCCGTGTCGGCTTCTGCGTCGCCGGCGTTGTCCGCTTCTTCCGCGTACGGGGCGGGTGCGCCGTCTTCGAACTGCGCAACAGGTCGGCCAGGCGAGTCCGAGGCGGCAGGAGCATGCACAGCTGAGGGCTGCTGCGGTTGCGGTTGCGGTTGCGGTTGCGGTTGTGGTTGCGGATCGTGCTGCGGCGGCGGTGCAGGTATGGCCGGACCCTGCCGAGGGACGGGCGGCCGCGCAGGCGCCGCCTCGGATACGGCGGGCGATGGCGCGGACGGCGCTTTCGCTACCGCTGCGGCCGGCGGTCGGGGGTCCGAAACGACCAGCGTCGGACCCGACGCTGCAGCGTCTGCCGTCGCGGCCTGCGCCGCGTCAGCCGGCTTCAGTGTTTTTTTTTGAGACGATCCAGGCTTGAACGCCAGCAGGCGCAGCAGCACCATCGTGAGCGCGGCGTATTCGTCGGGCGCCAGGCCCAGTTCGGCGCGGCCGTGCAGGCACAAGCTGTAGAGCAGCTGGGTCTCGTCGGCAGGCATCTCGCCCGCCAGCCGCGCGATCTCGACCGCCTCGCCGTCGGCCGCGTCCACTGCCGCGGCCATCTGCGGCACGGCCTGCATCACGGCCATGCGCTGCAGCACCGCGGTCATCTCTTCCAGCGTGGAGCCGGCGGAAAACCCGTTGACCCGCAACACGTCGGCCGTCTCGACCACCGTCTTGCCGTCGCCGCCGGCGAGTGCGCCGATCAGACGGAACACGTGCGAACGGTCGACGCTGCCGAGCATCCGGCGCACCGTGTCTTCCTCGAGCGCGCCGTTGCCAAAGGCGATCGCCTGGTCGGTGAGCGAGAGCGCATCGCGCATCGATCCGCGGGCGGCACGGGAGATCAGCTTCAAGGACGGCGCGTCGGCCGCGACGGCTTCGGTCTGCAGCACCTGGGCCAGGTGCTCCTCGACCGTCTCGGGCGCCATCGGCCGCAGGTTGAACTGCAGGCATCGCGACAGCACCGTGACCGGCACCTTCTGCGGGTCGGTCGTCGCCAGGACGAACTTGAGGTATTCGGGCGGCTCCTCCAGCGTCTTCAGCATCGCGTTGAAGGCGGTGTTGGTGAGCATGTGCACTTCGTCGATCATGAAGACCTTGAAGCGCCCGACCACCGGCTTGTAGACCGCCTGCTCCAGCAGCGACTGGACTTCGTCCACGCCCCGGTTGGAGGCGGCGTCGAGCTCGGTGTAGTCGACGAAGCGGCCGGCATCGATATCGGTGCAGGCCTGGCACACGCCGCAGGGCGCCGAGGTGATGCCGCCCTGCCCGTCCGGCCCCACGCAGTTGAGCGACTTGGCCAGGATGCGAGAGACGGTGGTCTTGCCCACGCCGCGGGTGCCGGTGAAGAGGTAGGCATGGTGCAGACGCTGGGTCTGCAATGCGTTCGACAGCGCCTGCACCACATGCTCCTGGCCGACCATTTCGGAGAAGTTCCGGGGGCGGTATTTGCGGGCGAGCACGAGGTAGGACATCACCCGGATTCTACGGGGCCGGGCATGCACGGGCTGCCGTCCCGGATCGTCACGCAGCCGCACCCCGGTGTTCGGCCGCGCGGGGTGCGGGGCATTTCCGCAACCGCGTAGGGATGTCGTTCGCCGCTGCCGAAACAGGGCCCGGTCGCACGATACAATGGCGGCTGACGGGCCTCCCCGCATAGGGAAGCGGCCAACCGGGTCAGGTGGGGAACCAAGCAGCCCTAACTGTGGATCTAGTGCCGGGGGTAAGGCTCGTCAACCCTCATTTTCGTTGCAGCCCGCCGTGCTTTCTATAGCACTTTTTTCTACAGGCTGCAATCGCCTCCCCTGTCTCTGCTTTCTGTTGTACAGGCCGGTCATCGCGACATCTTCGTGCGCGCGCTCCTGCAGTTCGGCTTACCAAACCATCTGCAGAGACTGCATGACCACGCGTACCAGCGAGGGGCGGCGCATCGACTGGTCCAGCAAGTTCGTCGCCCCTGCAGCGACGGCCGGCAAGACGCATACGGCGGTCGCGATGAAGGGAGTGTTGACGAATTGCTGGGCTACGGCTTTCATGGGACCTATGGTCGCCACCAATCCGTTTGCGGCACTGCAGCAGAGGCGCCGACGCAGCGAAGGATTTACCAGGGTGCATCGGGTCGGCCGGAGCCTACGGCAGCGTCGGCCCATCCGGTAGGGATGTAGGACGCCGGGCGGTGCCAAGCACTGGGAGGAACAAATGGCGCAAGGCGCCCTGCGACGCCGAATCCACTCGGATGACCCACCGATCGCGCGCTTGTGAGGGCGAAATTAGCTACCGGATACAAACGGTGATAGTTTCGTTCCGGATAAATAAAGGGCCCTGAAGCTATGCTCCCGGATGCCCCAAAAACGCAAATCCATCCGGCGCAAAAAAGCCGCCACGGGCTCCTCCTCACGCACGCTCAAATCCGGCATCCACGCCTTCGTGCTCTCCTTTTCGATCGGCCTCGCGGCGATCGGCTGCAGCGTTTCCCCGTCGGTGCCCGATACGGTCGCGGCAGGTCCATCGAGCCCGCCGGCGCAGGCCGCTGCAGGCCCAGGCTTCGCCGCTTGCCCCCAGCATTTCCCCGCCGCACCGCCGCCGGTGGCGGCGCCGGGGCTGCAGCGCGAGCTGTGCTTCGATGCGTTCGCCGTCCTGTACTCGGGACAGAGCAAGACGCCGATCTACGCCGTCGAGCGCCTGACCCGGTCCCGCCTAGAGTCCGCCCAGGGGATCAAGCGCAGCGACCGGTTCTATCCCGAAGCACGGCTGCCCGCCGCCTACCGTGCCCAGTTGGCCGACTACGCCGGCTCGGGCTACGACCGCGGCCACATGGCCCCCGCCGGCGACATGCCGACGGCGGAAGCGAAGGCGCAGAGCTTCAGTCTGGCCAACATGGTGCCCCAGGCGCCCGCCCTGAACCAGAAAGCCTGGAACCAGATCGAGCAGGCCACCCGCAAATACGCGGCGCGGGCGCCCGGCGACGTGTACGTGTTCACCGGCCCGAGCTACGGCGCAGGACCGGCGACGCTGGGAGCCAACAAGGTGTGGATCCCGGCCGCCACCTGGAAACTGGTGCATGTGCCGGCGGAAGGCCGGTCGTGGGCCTACTGGATGACCAACGACGCCGGGCCGCACACCCTGAAGCCGATCGACTACGCACAGTTCGTGAAACGGGGCGGGCCGGCCCTGCTGTCGGCAGAACTGGCGCACTAGCCCTGCGGTGCATGGCTACGACAACCGAGATGGACGAGTTGGATGCGGTGGGGTGAGGCTCCCTCGGGAGAGGCGAAACCGGGACATCGGAAAAGCACCCCCCAGAAACCAAAAAAGCCCTTGAATTTCAAGAGCTTGTCTGGCGGAAACGGAGGGATTCGAACCCTCGATGAGGCTCTACACCCCATACTCCCTTAGCAGGGGAGCACCTTCGGCCACTCGGTCACGTTTCCTAGAAGCCCCTGATTATGCCTGATGCCGGCGGCGATTTCGCCGCGCGGCGGGATTTTTCAGGCCTTGGGCTGGTCGAGGTCGAAGGCACGGTGCAGCGCGCGGACGGCCAGCTCCATGTACTTCTCGTCGATCACCACCGACGTCTTGATCTCCGAGGTCGAGATCATCTGGATGTTGATGCCCTCTTCGCTCAGCACCCGGAACATCTTGCTGGCGACACCCACATGGCTGCGCATGCCGATGCCGACGATGCTGACCTTGCAGATCTTGGCGTCCGACTCGATGCGGTCGGCACCCAGCGACGGCAGCACCTTGGTCTGCAGCATCTCGACGGTGCGCGGCAGGTCGTTGCGGTGCACGGTGAAGCTGAAGTCGGTCTTGCCGTCCTTCGAGAGGTTCTGGATGATCACGTCGACTTCGACGTTGGCATCGGCCACCGCGCCCAGGATCTGGTAGGCGATGCCGGGCTTGTCGGGCACGCCCAGGACCGAGATCTTGGCCTCGTCGCGGTTGAAGGCAATGCCGGATACGACGGCTTGTTCCATTTGTTCGTCTTCCTCGAAAGTGATCAGGGTGCCGGACACGGCCTCTTCGGCGATGTCGATGTCCCACGGGGTGAAGCTGCTCAGCACCCGCAGCGGGACCTTGTACTTGCCCGCGAATTCGACCGAGCGGATCTGCAGCACCTTGGAGCCGAGGGACGCCATCTCCAGCATCTCCTCGAAGCTGACCGTCTGCAGTCGCCGCGCCTCGGGCACGACCCGCGGATCGGTGGTGTAGACGCCGTCGACGTCGGTGTAGATCAGGCACTCGGCGGCCTTCATCGCGGCGGCCACGGCCACGGCCGAAGTGTCGCTGCCGCCGCGGCCCAGCGTGGTGATGTGGCCCAGGTCGTCGATGCCCTGGAAGCCGGTGACGATCACCACCTTGCCGGCGTTCAGGTCGCCGCGCACCCGCACGTCGTCGATCGACTCGATCCGGGCCTTGGTGTAGGAACTGTCGGTGCGGATCGGCACCTGCCAGCCGGCGTAGCTGACCGACTCCATGCCCTCGGCCTGCAACGCGATCGCCAGCAGCGCGGACGAGGCCTGCTCGCCGGTGGAGGCCAGCATGTCCAGCTCGCGGCCGTAGGCATCGCCCGGGCGGGTGGGCGCCAGCTCCTTGGCCAGGCCCAGCAGGCGGTTGGTCTCGCCGCTCATGGCGCTGGGCACGACCACCATCTGGTGGCCGGCGCGCGCCCATTTGGCGACGCGTTTGGCGACGTTGCGGATGCGCTCGGTGGAGCCCATCGACGTGCCGCCGTACTTGTGAACGATCAGTGCCATGGAATGAATGCGAATGACGGAAAGCGGCTCACGGCGCTGGGGGCGGGAGGTTTTGGAGCGCCGCGGTGTTCCGTGCTGCGTGAGAGTCCAAAACCGCGGGATTGTACCAACCGAGCATTGGGCCCTCCCGGCGCACGAAGCCCTCCCCCACCTTCAGGTGCAGGCGGTGGCCGCGGGTGGTGCAGGCCACCAGCTGGCGTTGCAGCTCGGCCAGCTGGGCGGCGCTCGGGACGGCACCGTGCGCGGTGCGCAGCCAGTGGCGCAGCACCAAAGCGCGCCGGCCAGCCGTCAGGCCCTGCAGCAGCGCGATCGCCGGCGGATCGCCGACGGCCGCCAGGTCGGCCGCCGCCACCTCGGCCAGCACCGACTGCGCCTCGGCCGCATGGGCCGCGCTCCGGGCGAACGTATCGCGGAACTGCGGAAAGGCGGCGTCGAGCGCCGGCAGCAGCCGGGCACGGATGCGGTTGCGGGTGAAGTGCTCGTCGGCATTGGTCGGGTCTTCCACCCAGGCGAGCCCGCGGGCCGCGGCCCAGGCGCGCACCGCGGCGCCGGGCACGGCCAGCAGGGGCCGGTGGTAGTCGGTGCCGTCACGCCGCCAATGCTGCGGCATGCAGGCCAAGCCCGGCAGCCCGGCACCGCGGGAGAGGGCCAGCAGCAGTGTCTCGGCCTGGTCGTCGGCGTGCTGGGCGATTGCTATGCTTTTGATAGCTGATGGCCAGCCATCCGCGTCGGCTTCGAGCCTGAAAGCCTCGTAACGGGCCTTGCGGGCCGCGTTCTCGGGGCTCTCGCCCGCCGCGGCCTGCGCGTCGACCCGGCGGACCGACAGCGGCACGCCCAGCTGGGTGCAGGTGCTGCGGCACCGTGCCTCGAAGCCGTCCGCCGCCGACTGCAGGCCGTGGTGCACGTGCAGCGCACGCACCTCACCCGGCCAGCGGTCTGCGCAGGCCGCCAGCAAGGCGGTGGAATCGGCCCCGCCACTGAACGCCACCAGCAGCGGCAGCGCCGGGCGAAACCGCTGCATCGCGGCGTCGAAGGCGGCATGGGCGGCGGCTGTGGGCATGGGGATGCGGTCCGGAAAAAAGCACACCCGCGGGCCGGTGCGGCGCGCGGGTGCGGAGGGCTGCGAAAAAGGGTATCGGCCAGCGCGCAGCGCCTGCCGGCAGCCCTTACTTGCTCTCGGCCTTCACGTCGTTGTAGCGGCCGTAGCTCTGCAGGCGTTCGTAGCGGCGGTCGAGCAGTTCCGAGGTCTTCAGGTCGTGCACCTGCCGGAAGGCGTCGTTGAGGGCACGCTTCAGGAAGGCGGCCATCTGCTTCGGATCGCGGTGCGCGCCGCCCACCGGCTCGTTGACGATCTTGTCGATCAGGCCCAGCGCCTTCAGGCGATGGGCGGTGATGCCCAGCGCGTCGGCGGCTTCCTGGGCCTTGTCGCTGGTCTTCCAGAGGATGGAGGCACAGCCCTCGGGGCTGATGACCGAGTAGACGGAGTACTGCAGCATCAGCACCTGATCGCCCACCGAGATCGCCAGCGCGCCGCCCGAGCCGCCCTCGCCGATGATGGTGGCGATGATCGGCACCTCCAGCTGGGCCATCTCGAAGATGTTGCGGCCGATCGCTTCGGACTGGCCGCGCTCCTCGGCGTCGATGCCCGGGTAGGCGCCCGGCGTGTCGACGAAGGTGAAGACCGGCAGCTTGAACTTCTCGGCCGTCTTCATCAGGCGCAGCGCCTTGCGGTAGCCCTCGGGCTTGCTCATGCCGAAGTTGCGCAGGCCGCGCTCCTTGGTGTCGCGGCCCTTCTGGTGGCCCAGCACCATGCAGGCGTGGCCGTTGAAGCGGGCCAGGCCGCCGACGATGGAGAGATCGTCCGAGAAATGGCGGTCGCCGTGCAGCTCGATGAAATCGGTGAACACCTCGCGCACATAGTCGAGGGTGTAGGGACGCTCGGCATGGCGGGCGATCTTGGTGATCTGCCAGGGCGAGAGGTCGCTGTAGATGTCCTTGGTGAGCTGCAGGCTCTTCTTGCCGAGCTGGTCGATCTCTTCGGAGATATCGACGGCGGATTCGGTCTGCACGTAGCGCAGCTCTTCGATCTTGCTTTCGAGCTCCGCAATCGGCTGCTCGAAATCGAGGAAAGTTTTCTTGGCCAAGGCCTTGCTCCTAATGGGGGCCGGCGCCGCAGTGGGCGCCGGTGTGCCGACCGCGGCTCAGTATTCGACGGGGAGCGGGTCGAGCGACCGCCAAATATACCAAGTCGCCACGCTGCAGTAAGGCGCCCAGGCGGCGGCGACTTCGCGGGCGTCGCTGCGGCTGACCGGATCGCCGGAAAAGTAGTTCTCGCTGATGCCCTTGATCAGCCCCAGGTCGTCGAGCGGCAGCACGTTGGGCCGCATCAGGTAGAAGATCAGGAACATCTCCGCCGTCCACCGGCCGATGCCGCGGATCGCGACCAGCTCGGCGATGATGGCCTCGTCGTCCATCGACTCCCACGACTTGACGTGCACCGCGCCGCCGTCGAAGTGCAGGGCCAGGTCGCAGAGGTACTCCACCTTGCGCGCCGACAGGCCGGCGGCCCGCATGTCGTCCACCTTCAGCTTGAGCACGTTGGCCGGCGTCATCTTGCGCGGCAGCAGCACGAACCGGTCCCAGACGGCCTGGGCCGCCTTGGTCGAGATCTGCTGGCCGACGATGCTGCGCGCCAGCGTGGTGAAGGCGTCGCCGCGGGTCTGCAGGCAGGCATCGCCGAACTGCGGGATCAGCCGCTTCATCACCCGGTCTTTCGCCACCAGATGGGCGCAGGCTTCCTGCCAGTAATCGGGCGTGAAGACCTGGACCACCGGCGCCACCTTGGCGGCGCGGGCGCGCACCGCCTTGGCCGGCGCGGGTTTCGCGTCCGGAACGGTGTCGACGGCCTCCACGGCGACCGCCCCCAGGGCCGCGCGGTCAACGGCCTTTGGCATACGCGCCTTCTCCGGCGAAGGAACGCGGGTTCATGCGCCCGCCTCCCAGGTGGTGCCGCCAGCCGTGTCCTTCAGGACGATGCCCTGCGCCAGCAGCGCCTGGCGGATGCGGTCGGCCTCGGCGAAGTCGCGGGCCTGCTTGGCCTGGACGCGCAGTGCGATCTGGGCTTCGACGGCCGCCGCGTCGAGCGTGGCGCCGGCGCGCAGGAAGGCCTGTGGCGCGCCCTGCAGCAGCCCCAGCGTACCGCCGAGCGCCACCAGCAGGCCGGCCAGCGCGGGCGACCGGGTGCGGTTGACCTCGCTCGCCAGGTCGAACAGCGCGGCCATCGCCTCGGGCGTGCCGAAGTCCTCGTCCATCGCGGCCTTGAAGCGGGCGGCGTGCGGCTCGGTCCAGTCGATCGCGGCCGGCGCCTGCGGCGCGACCAGGTCGAGCGCGGTGTAGAGGCGCTTCAGCCCGGTGCGGGCATCGTCCAGGTGGGCGTCGCTGTAGTTCAGCGGGCTGCGGTAGTGGGCGCGCAGGATGAAGTAGCGCACCGTCTCGGCGTCGTACTTCGCGAGCACCTCGCGGATGGTGAAGAAGTTGCCCAGGCTCTTGGACATCTTCTCGTTGTCGAGCCGCACGAAACCGTTGTGCATCCAGAAGCGCGCCAGCGGCTGGCCGGTGGCGCCTTCGCTCTGGGCGATCTCGTTCTCGTGGTGCGGGAACTGCAGGTCGGCGCCGCCGCCGTGGATGTCGAAGCTCTCCCCCAGCAGCGCGCAGCCCATGGCCGAGCATTCGATGTGCCAGCCGGGCCGGCCGGTGCCGTAGCCGCTGGCCCACTTGGCGTCGTCGGGCTCGCTATCCTTGGCGGATTTCCACAGCACGAAGTCGAGGGGATCGTCCTTGCCGCCCTGCACCGCCACGCGCTCGCCGGCGCGCAGTTCGTCCGGCGACTTGCCCGACAGCTTGCCGTAGCCCGGGAACCGGCGCACCGCAAAGTTCACGTCGCCGTCGGCACTGCGGTAGGCCAGGCCCTTCTGCTCCAGCGCGCCGACCAGGTCGAGCATCTGCGGCACGAAATCCATCGCGCGGGGCTCGTGCGTCGGCCGCTCGATGCCGAGCGCGTCGGCATCCTGGTGCAGCGCCTCGACCATGCGGTCGGTGAGAGCGCGGATCGTCTCGCCGTTCTCGAGCGCGCGGCGGATGATCTTGTCGTCGATGTCGGTGACGTTGCGGACGTAGGTCACCCGCAGGCCCGAGGCGCGCAGCCAGCGCTGCACCACGTCGAACGCGACCATCGACCGCGCATGGCCCAGGTGGCACAGGTCGTAGACGGTCATGCCGCAGACGTACATGCGGACATGGCCGGGCTCGATCGGGGAAAACGGCTCCAAGGCACGCGAAAGCGTGTTGTAGATGCGCAGGCTCATGAATTTAGGAAACCGGACGGCCGGCAGCATGCCGGTCGCATGCGCCTTTTTGCGGGAAAACGGGGGGATCGGCACGGGCCTGGACGTCGCGGATACGCAGGCTGCTCCCGGCTACAATCCGCCGCAGTATAAGCTCCCGCGGCCCCGTCCGGCGGGCCGTGACGTCCCGCATTCCGACCCCCGAGGCTCTATGAAAAAAGGCGCCGCCGCCCTTCCGTTTTCCCTGCGTTCCCTGGCGCTGTGCGTTGCTCTCGTCTGTGGCGGCCTGTCGGTTTCTGCACCGGCCCTGGCCGACGACTACACCGATGTCAACCAGCTGATCCGCACCGGCAAGTTCGCCGACGCGCAGCTGAAGGCCGACCGCTACCTGGCCAGCAACCCCCGCGATCCGCAGATGCGCTTCCTGAAGGGCGTCATCCAGACCGAGTCCGGCAAGCAGAACGACGCGATCGCGACCTTCACCGCGCTGACCCAGGAGTTCCCCGAACTGCCCGAGCCGTACAACAACCTGGCGGTGCTCTACGCCAACCAGAAGCAGTACGACAAGGCCCGCGCCGCGCTCGACATGGCGATCCGCACCAACCCGAGCTACGCCACCGCCCACGAGAACATGGGCGACGTGTACGCCAAGCTCGCCAGCCAGGCCTACAGCCGTGCGCTGCAGCTCGATGCCGCCAACCCGAACGTGCCGCCCAAGCTGGCCCTGATCCGCGACCTGTTCTCGCCTACCGCCGCCCGCACCACCAAGGCCGCCGCCACGGCACCGACGGTGGTCGCCGCAGCCCCTGCCGCACCCGCCAGGGCACCTGCTGCCGCACCGACGCCCGCGCCTGCGCCAGCCGCGATCCCGGCGCCCGCAGCCGCACCGGCCGCTGCTCCGACACCGGCTCCCGCTCCGGCACCGGTGCCTGCCGCGCCGAGCCCGGCACCCGCGCCCGCACCCATTCCCGCCCCGACGGCGCCCGCGCCTTCTCCGGCCCCCGTACCGGCTCCGGCGGCCCCTGCCGCATCGGCACCGGCTGCTCCTGCTGCGCCGGCCGCATCCGACGCCGCCAAGGAGCGCGAAGAAGTCGAATCCGCCGTGCGCGCCTGGGCCGCCGCGTGGGCTGCGCAGGATATGAAGGGCTATTTGGCTGCGTACAACAAGTCGTTCCGCACTCCCGGCAAGCAGTCGCGTGCCGCCTGGGAAGCGGAGCGCAAGGCCCGCATCGTCGGCAAGTCGAGCATCAAGCTCAACGTGTCGAACCTGGTGGTCACGGTGCAACCGGGCGGCAAGGCCACGGCCAAGTTCCGCCAGGACTACAGCGCCGACGCGCTCAACGTCACCAGCCGCAAGACGCTCGAGATGGTGAAGTCGGGCAACACGTGGCAGATCGTGCAGGAATCCACCGGCTGATTCCCGCAGCCGTCCGGGGCCGCGGGCCCCGCCGTCAGGACATGCGCGCAGCGGCCGGCACCGGCCGGGCGTGCGCAGCGACATTGCGTCTTCTCTTGCCCTCTTCCGTTTCCCGTATCCGAACCGCCCTGGCGCGGACCCTGCCGGCCGCCGTGGCTTGCCTGCTGCTGGCCGGCCTGCTGCCGCAGCCGACCGCGTGGGCAGCCCGCGAAGACGCGCCGCGCCGCGGGCAGTCCGCCCGGGCCGCCGCGACGACCGCCGCTGTGGCCGCGCCTGCCGCCGTCCGGGCGGCGCCCCGGCCCCCGATCGTCGACGGCGATGCCGAAGCCCGCCTGATCGCCATCTACCGGCTGATCGGCGACGGCGAAAGCGCTCGCGCCCTGGCCGATGCCGAGAAGCTCACCGCCGACTATCCCAACTTCCAGCTGGGCCAGCTGGTCTACGGCGACCTGCTGGCCCAGCGGATCCGCATCGTCCGCGCACTGGGCGACCTGCCCGACCACGACGCCGCGCAGGCTGCATCGCTGGCTGCCCTGCGCCACGAATCCGATTTGCGGCTGAAGGCGCTGCGCGAACGGCCGCCAGCAGGCACGGTGCCGGCGCAGTTCGTGCAGCTTTCGGCCAGCAGCCGCCATGCGATCGCGATCGACACCTCGCGCGCCCGGCTCTACCTGTTCGAGAACACCGACGGCGGCCTGAAGCTGCTGGCCGACTACTACATCTCGGTCGGCAAGTCGGGCATCGAGAAGTCGGCCGAGGGCGACATGCGCACGCCGCTCGGCGTGTACTACATCACCAGCAACCTAGACCCGCGCACGCTCAAGCCCTTCTACGGCGCCGGCGCGCTGCCGATCAACTACCCCAACCCGTACGACATGCGGCTCGGCAAGACCGGCGGCGGCATCTGGCTGCACGGCACGCCGGCCGACCAGTTCTCGCGGGCGCCGCTGGCGACCGACGGCTGCGTGGTGATCGCCAACCCCGACCTGCGCCGCATCCTGGGCACGGTGGCGGTGCGCTCCACGCCGGTGGTGATCGCCGAGCGTCTGCTCTGGGTACCGCCGCAGGCCGCGCGGGCCGCCGGCAAGTCGTTCGAGGACGCGTTCGAGGGCTGGCGTGCGGCGAAATCGGCCGGCGACATGGCCGCGCTGATGCCGTTCTACGCACCCGATTTCAACAGTTACGGCAAGTCGCTCGAGGCCTGGCGCCCGGTGGTACAACAGGACATCGTCCGCGCCCAGGGCCGCCCGGTGCGGGCGAAGGACCTGAGCATGCTGCGATGGCAGCACGACAACACCACCGAGACCATGGTGGTGACCTTCGGCGAAGTGCCCGAAGGCATCCGAACCGGCCCGGTGCGCCGCCAGTACTGGATGCGCACCCCGCACGGCCCCTGGCAAATTTTCTTCGAAGGAACGATCGGCTGATGAACACCCCGCACACCTCCCCATTCGCCCGCCTGCTGAGCCGCCGCGCCGCCGGCATCGCCGCCGCCGCCCTGCTGCTGGCCGGCACCGCCACCCAGGCCCTCGCCGCCGACCCGCGGGTCAAGCTCGCGACCACCGCCGGCGACATCGTGATCGAGCTCGACGCCGCCAAGGCGCCGAAGACCACCGAGAACTTCCTGCAGTACGTGCGCGACAAGCACTACGACGGCACCGTGTTCCACCGCGTGATCGACGGCTTCATGATCCAGGGCGGCGGATTCAACGCCGACATGCAGCAAAAGCCCACCCGCGCGCCGCTGGCCTTCGAAGCGACCGGCCTGAAGAACGACAAGTACACGGTGGCGATGGCCCGCACCAGCAATCCCAACTCGGCCACCTCGCAGTTCTTCATCAACGTGAAGGACAACGCGATGCTCAACCCGCCCGGCGCCGACGGCTACGGCTACGCCGTCTTCGGCAAGGTCGTCGCCGGCACCGAGGTGGTCGACAAGATCCGCACCATGGCCACCGGCAACAAGGGCCCGCACCAGAACGTGCCCACCACCCCCATCACCATCACTTCCGCAACGGTCGTGAACTGATCCCCCTCTCTACTAAGGAAACCTTGCCATGAGCAACCCGCAAGTCGAACTGCACATCCAGAACTACGGCGTCATCACGCTCGAACTCGATCCCGCCAAGGCACCCAAGACGGTCGAGAACTTCCTCGACTACGTCGCCAAGGGCCACTACGACAACACCATCTTCCACCGCGTGATCCCCGGCTTCATGGTCCAGGGCGGAGGCATGGGGCCCGGCATGAACGAGAAGGCCTCGGGCGCGCCGATCCAGAACGAAGCCAACAACGGCCTGAAGAACGACAACTACACCGTCGCCATGGCGCGCACCAACGCGCCGCACTCGGCCACGGCCCAGTTCTTCATCAACGTCGCCAACAATGGCTTCCTGAACCACACCGCGCCGTCGGCCCAGGGCTGGGGCTACGCCGTCTTCGGCAAGGTCGTCTCGGGCACCGAGGTGGTCGACAAGATCAAGGCCGTGAAGACCGGCCGCAAGGGCTTCCACGACGACGTGCCGCAGGAAGACGTGATCATCACCAAGGCCGTGGCGCTCTAAGAGGCCCGCCGTGCCGGCCCCCGACCGTCGCCGCGCCGCCCGGGCCCCATCGCCCGGGCCGTCGCACTGACACGGCGATGGCCGTCCTTTCGTCGACCGTGCCGCCGGTGGCGGAGCTTGCCGCTCCGCCCGCCTGGCGCACGGTCGACGTCGCGTCCGACCTGCATTTGCACGCCGACGACGCCGAGACCTTCGACGCCTTCGCGCACTACCTGCGCTCCACGCCGGCCGACGTGCTGCTGCTGCTGGGCGACGTGTTCGAGGTCTGGATCGGCGACGACGCCGCCACGCCCGGCAGCTTCGAGTCCCGCTGCGCGGAAATCCTGCGCGAAGCCTCGGGCCGGTGCGCCGTCTATCTGCAGCACGGCAACCGCGATTTCCTGCTGGGCCCCGCGTTCCTGGCCGACTGCGGCGCGACCGCGCTGGCCGACCCCACCGCGCTCGACCTGTTCGGCCGCCGGTGGCTGTTCTCGCACGGCGACGCCCTGTGCCTGGACGATGCCGACTACCTGCGCTTCCGCGCCGAGGTGCGCGCGCCGGCTTGGCAGCAGGCCTTCCTGGCGCGTCCGCTGGCCGAGCGACGGGCCCTCGCCCGCGGCATGCGCAGCGAGAGCGAAGCGCGCAAGCGCGCCGGCGCCGACTACGCCGACGCCGATGCCGGCGCGGTGGCCCGCTGGATGACCGTCGCAGGCGCCGACACGCTGGTCCACGGCCATACCCACCGCCCCGCCGACCATGCGGTCGACGGTGGCCGCCGCCGCATCGTGCTGTCCGACTGGGACCTGCGGGCCGAGCCGCCCCGGGCCGAGGTGCTGCGCATCACGGCGGCCGGGGCGACCCGCGTCGCGCTGGCGTAGCGCGCCGCGCCCTTCCTTCGAACATCGGGCCTCCTCCTCCCATGTGGCGCGCGATCCGGTCCCTCTTCGGCACAGCGCCCACCGGCGTGGAGATTCCCGATCCGCTCTGGAACGGCGTGCTGGCTGGCCTGCCGTTTCTCTCGGCGCTGTCGCAGGACGAGCAGGCGGGCCTGCGCAGCCTCTGCGGAGGGTTCCTCGACCGAAAGGAATTCCACGGGGCCCACGGCCTGGAGGTGACCGACGCGATGGCGCTCTCGATCGCCGCGCAGGCCTGCCTGCCGCTGCTCCACCTGGGGCCGCCCGCCCAGGCGCTGGGCTGGTACGACGACTTCGTGACCGTGGTGGTCCACGCCGCGGGCGTGGTGGCGCCGCGCGAGGTGACCGACGAGGCCGGCATCGTGCACCGCTACGACGAGCCGCTGATCGGCGAGGCGATGGACAGCGGCCCGGTCACCCTCAGCTGGCAGGACGTGGCGGCAGCCGGCGACACCGCGGCCGAGGGCACCAACGTCGTGATCCACGAGTTCATCCACAAGATCGACATGCGCGGCGGAGAGCCCGACGGCTGCCCGCCGCTGCCGCCCGGCTTCCTGGGCACCCGCGGCGCCCGTGCCGCGCGGGCGGCGTGGCTGGCGGTGCTGGAGCCGGCCTACGAGGCCTTCCGCGAGCAGGTGATCGTGGCCGAGCGCTTCGGTGGCGCCGAACCGTGGCTGGATCCGTACGGCGCCGAGGCGCTGTCGGAGTTCTTCCCGGTGGCCTGCGAGGCGTACTTCGTGAACCGGGCGCGGTTCGCGGACGAGTTTCCCGCGCTGGTGCCGCTCTTCGACGCCTTCTTCCGCCGACGGTAGGTCTGCTATCGTATCGATAGCGGGATGTCGGCGTGGTAAGCCGGCAACCGGCCTTATCAGCTTTTCACGACCGGCTCGGACACAAGCCGACACGGTGCCCGCGTCCGGCATTGGCCACACTGGCATGCCGCGGATCGCCTCCCGGGCCCCGCCCCGTTCCCCTCCTCCCACCAAGGAAGCCCGCCATGCTCGAAAAGCTGCCCGATGCCCTGGGCCACGCACTGCGCAACCAACGCGCCGGACTCGACGAGATCGCCTTCAACCTCGTCGACCTGCGCACCGGCACCGCCGCGATCGCCGTCTCCAGCCTCGCCTTCGCCGACCACGCGCCGATCCCCGCGCTCTACACCGCCGACGGCGAGGGCCGCTCGCCGCCGCTGCAGTGGAGCGGCGTGCCGGCCGGCGCCGCGTCGGTGGTGCTGCTGGTCGAGGACGCCGACGCGCCGACGCCACGTCCGCTGGTGCATGCGATCGTGGTCGACCTGCCTGCCGACGCCGAAGGCACCCTGCCCGAATCGGCCCTGGCCAGCCCCGCGCAGGACGACAGCACCTTGCCGGCCACCGGCCGTGTCGGCCGCAACTCCTACCTGCAGGCTGCCTGGCTGCCGCCCGACCCGCCGCCGGGCCACGGCGTCCACCGCTACGCGTTCCAGGTGTTCGCGCTGGCCGCCGCCGACCCGGAGGACGAAACCGCCCTCCTCGACGAAACACCCGGGCGCGAGGCTGTGATGGACGCGATCAACGCCCGGGCGCTCGCCAGCGGCTTGCTGATCGGCACCTACACCCGGCCCGACGGCAGCATCCGGGCCGACCAGGAAGAGCCTGCGACGCTGCCGCAGACACCCGGATTGTTGGCCACCTGACACCCCGGCGGATGGCGCGTGGTAGACGCGATCCTGAAAGAAAGATAGCCAGGGCCGGCCCTGCTCGCCGGCCTCTAGCTATCGAATAAGTAGCAAATCCTAGTCATTGCCGGCGGCGATCTGGCGCAACGCCTGCTCGAACACCGCCGCCGGCTGGCCGCCGGAGATCAGGTGCCGGTCGTTGATGACGACGGCCGGCACCGCGCTGATGCCGTGCTGCCGGTAATAGCGCTCCCGCGCCCGCACCTCGGCCGCGTATTTGTCGCCGTCCAGGATCTCTTCGGCGCGCGCCGCGTCCAGGCCCACGTCGGCGGCAAGGCGCACCAGCACCGCGGGATCCGATGGGTTCCTGCCCTCGGTGAAATACGCTTTCAGCAATCGCTTCTTGAGCGCGGGCTGCAGACCGCTGCCCTCTTCCTCCGCCCAGTGCAGCAGCCGGTGCGCATCGAAGGTGTTGTAGATGCGCCGGGCGTCGGCCATGCGGAACTCGAAGCCCACCTCGGCGCCGCGCTGGCGGATCGTTTCGCGGCTCTGGGCCATCTGCTCAGGCGTGCTGCCGTACTTCTGGGCGATGTGTTCGGAGATGTCCTGGCCTTCGGGCGCCATGTCGGGGTTCAGCTCGAAGGGCTGGAAGTGCAGGTCGGCCTGCACCGCGTCGCCGATGCGGGCCAGTGCATGCTCCAGCGCGCCCAGGCCGACGGCGCACCAGGGGCAGGACACGTCGGAGACGAAATCGATCTTGAGGGTGGTGGTCATCGCGGGCTCCGGCGGTCGAGGGGTGGTGGGCGGGTCAGGCGCCGGCCGGCTTCTCGGGCAGCAGGCCATTCTCGCGCAGGATGGCGGTGAAGATGCCGAAGGCGTGGTTGGCGACCGGCACGCCGCAGTAGATCGCGGCCTGCAGGATCACCTCCTTGATCTCGTCGGGCGTCAGCCGGGAGTCGGGTGCGCCGTCGAGCGCGGCGCGTACATGCATCGCGAACTCGTCGTAGGCATGGATGCCCAGCATCATCGACAGCACCATGAAGCGCCGGGTGCGGTCGCCCAGCGCCGGACGGCCCCAGATGTCGTTCCAGGCGTGGCGGGTGATCAGGTGCTGGAACTCGGCGTTGTAGGCATGGACGTTGGCGGCCGCCTTGTCGACCCAGGCGTCGCCGAGGACGCGGCGGCGGTTCAGCATGCCGCTGTCGTAGTCCTGCTGCTGCGTATCGGGCGTGGTGGGTTCGGGCATCGGGTTGCTTTCTGATAGAGGATGGAAAGAGCGGGGATCAGCCGGCGAGCAGCGTGCGCAGCCGGGCGGCCTGTTCGCGGGCCAGGCCGGCCGCATGGTCGGCGAGCGCGGGGGCGAACCATTCCTCGGCTGCGGCGGGCGGCAATTCGGCCCGCAGGCGGTCGAGGTTGGCCCGCATCCGCTCGCCGTGGACCTGCAGGCCGGGCACCGCCTGGGCCAGCGCACGCACCGCGCCATGGGCCGACTGCAGCAGCGCCGGCCATGCGGCCAGCTCGGCCTGCCAGGCGCCGAGGGCACGTTCTTGCTCCTGCGGCATCGCGGCCAGCAGCGCGGCCACGCACTGCGGAGCCCGGTGCGCCGCCGCCAGCGCCACCATCGAGGCGACCGGGTTGCGCTTGTGCGGCATCGCCGAAGAGCCGCCGCGTCCCGGCTCCGACGGCTCGGCCACCTCGCCCACCTCGTACTGGCCCATCAGCGCCAGGTCGCGCGCCAGCTTGCCCACGCTGCCGACCAGCACGCCGAGCGCGCAGCCGAGCGTCACCCAGCGGTCGCGCTGCGTGTGCCACGGCGCATCGGGCGCGGCCAGGCCCAGGTCGGCGGCCATCAGCGCGACCACCGCCGGCCCCTTGCCCGCCATCTGCGCCTGGGTACCGACCGCGCCGCCCAGCTGTACCGCCAGCGCCTCGGCCGCGGCCGCCCGCACCTGCAGCAGGCTGCGGGCGATCGGCGCGGCCCACTGGGCGCACTTCCAGCCGAAGCTGGTGACCGAGCCGGGCTGGCCCAGCGTGCGCGCCAGGACCGGCATGGCGGCATGGCGCTCGGCCAGGTCCAGCAAGGCGGCGACCAGTTGCCGGCCGTCGGCGTCGATCCGGTCCAGCACCGGGCGGGTGACCAGGGCGGCCGCGGTGTCGATCACGTCCTGGCTGGTGCTGCCGAAGTGGGTGAAGGCGGTGGCGGCGGCATCGACCGCTCCCACCCGCTCCTTCAGTGCCTTGAGCAGCGGAATCGCGACGCTGCCGGCCCGGCCGCTGTCGCGCACGATCTGCGCGACGTCGAAGGATTCGACATGGCATTGGCCGGCGATCGCTTCGGCGGCCGCTGCAGGCACCAGGCCGGCCTGGGCCTGTGCGCGGGCCAGCGACACCTCGAAGCGCAGCATCGCGGCGACGAAATGCGGCGGACTGAAGGCCTCCAGCGCCTCGTCGGTCGAAAGGAAGTCGTCGAACAGGCTGCTCATGGGATCGTGATGGTTGGAGGACGAGGAGCCGCGAGAGGCTTCCGGTGGCAAAAGCGATCGATTTTGCCCCACCCGCGAGCTGCACCCGCATCCGGTCCGGCTAACTCGGAACGCATACGGAAACGAAAAAGCCGCGCCTCTTACACAAAGAGACACGGCTTTGAAACGCTGTGGACGGCCGCTGCGAAGCGACCGTCACTCACCGATCAGCGACGCCAGTCGCCGTGGCCGCTCCGCCAGTGCGGTGGCGGGCCGTAATAGCCGCGGGGAGGACCATAGTAGCCCCGCGGCGGGCCGTAGTAGATCGGCTGCGGTGCCACGTAAACGGGCGGCGGGTTGTAGTACACCGGACGGGGCGGCACGTAGACCGGCGCGGGGTTGTAGTACACCGGCGGAGGGTTGTAGTACACGGGCGGGGGGTTGTAATAGGTCGGGGCCGCGACGCCGAGCGCCACGCCCGGGGTGTTGATGCCGACCGACCACGAGACGCCACCGTTGGCGTGCGCAACGCCCACGGTAGCCAGCGCGCCGACCATCACGGCGGCGCCGAGAGCCAAACGGCGGTAGATGCTTGCGATCATGGAGGATCTCCTTTGAAGGGCGCTGCGGTAGATCCGGCGCCTCGTGAATCAGTAACGCATGAAAGTCTGCGCCGGATGGCAGGGGAACGTGAATTGTGGTTTCCATGGGTAACGCCGGCGGGCTTGCAGCGACGGCTGTTGTAGCGCCCCCTTCAAAGCCCGCGCAGGGATCGACCCCCCGCCGCGCGAGGCGCCCCTCGGCCCCGGCCGTCGACAACGCGCCACCTAGAATCGGCGGATGACCTCCTCCTCCACCGGCACGCGGCCGAGCCCCGCCGCGCCGACCGCTCCCGAGCCGGCCCGCGACGCCGCGCGCCCCAGCAATTTCCTCCGCCAGATCATCGAGAACGATCTGGACGCCGGCACCTATTCCGCGCGCCACTGGGGCGGTGGCCCCGGCGACGCGGCCCACCAGGCGGCCGGCCCCGCCGACCCGCAGCGGGTGCGGATGCGCTTCCCGCCCGAGCCCAACGGCTACCTGCACATCGGCCACGCCAAGAGCATCTGCCTGAACTTCGGGCTGGCGCAGGAGTACGGCGGTGTCTGCCATCTGCGCTTCGACGACACCAACCCCGAGAAGGAAGAACAGGAGTACGTCGATGCGATCGTCGACGCGGTCCGCTGGCTGGGCTTCGACTGGCAATCCCACGGCACCAGCCACCTGTACTACGCCAGCAACTATTTCGATTTCATGTACCGGGCGGCCGAATACCTGATCGAGGCCGGCCATGCCTACGTCGACGAGCAGACGCCCGAGCAGATGCGCGCCAACCGCGGCGACTTCACCACGCCCGGCACCGACAGCCCGTTCCGCAGCCGCTCCCCGGCCGAGCACCTGGCCCGTTTCCGCGCGATGCGCGACGGCCAGCTGCCCGACGGCGCCGCGGTGCTGCGCGCCAGGATCGACATGGCGTCGCCCAACATCAACCTGCGCGACCCGTCGCTCTACAGGATCCGCCGCGCCACCCACCACAACACCGGCGACACCTGGTGCATCTACCCGATGTACACCTTCGCGCACCCGATCGAGGATGCGCTGGAGAACATCACCCACAGCATCTGCACCCTGGAGTTCGAGGACCAGCGGCCTTTCTACGACTGGCTGCTAGAGCGGCTGATCGAGGGCGGCCTGCTGGCCGCGCCCGCGCCGCGCCAGTACGAGTTCGCCCGGCTCAACCTGACCTACGTGGTGACCAGCAAGCGCAAGCTGCGGCAGCTGGTCGACGAAGGCCGGGTGAGCGGCTGGGACGACCCGCGCATGCCCACCATCGCCGGCCTGCGCCGCCGCGGCTACACGCCCGAGGCGATCCGCCTCTTCTGCGAGCGCAGCGGCGCCAGCAAGTCGGGCGGCTGGATCGACTACAGCTCGCTCGAGATCGCGCTGCGCGAAGACCTGGACGAGAAGGCCCCGCGTGCCATGGCGGTGCTGGACCCGGTGAAATTGGTCATCACCAACTGGGAGGAGCTGATGGGTGCCGGCACGCTCGACGCCTGCAGCGCGCCGGTGCATCCGCACCACCCCGAGATGGGCCAGCGCAGCCTGCGCTTCGGCCGCGACCTCTGGATCGAACGCAGCGATTTCGAGGCGGTGCCGCCCAAGGGCTTCTTCCGCTTCTACCCGCCGCACACCGCGGCCGACGGCACGGCCAAGCCCGGCAACAAGGTGCGGATGAAGTACGGCCACGTCGTCGAATGCACCGGCGCCACGGTCGATGCCGACGGCCGGCTGGTCGAGGTGCATGCCAAGCTGCTGCCCGACACCAAGAGCGGCACGCCCGGCGCGGATGCGGTAAAGGTCAAGGGGGTCATCACCTGGGTGGGCGACAGCGACGGCATCGAAGCCCCGGTGCACCTGTACGACCGGCTCTTCACCGAGGCGCATCCCGACGCGGGCGACCGCGACTTCCTGAGCGTGCTCAACCCCGACAGCCTGAAGACGGTGACCGCCCGGCTGGAGCCGAGCCTGGCGAACGCTGCGCCCGGCAGCCGCTGGCAGTTCGAACGGCACGGCTACTTCGCGGTGGACACCGGCGGCGATACGCCGGGCCCGGCCTTCAACCGCATCACCGGCCTGAAGGACAGCTGGGGGCGCTGAGGCGACCGCCAGCCGCTCCCGCACCCCATGGCCCCGCCGACCGCCCCTTCGGGCCTGCCACCGGCCGCGGCCGGCGTGCGGCCCGCGTCGCCCCGCCCTTCCCCGGAAGCGGCCGTGCAGCACCGCCGGGCGCTGCTGCGCTTCCTGCGGCCCTACCGCGGCCGCATACTGCTGGCGCTGGTGCTGCTGGTCGGCGCCGCGGCCACCACGCTGGCGTTTCCGCTGGCGCTGCGCAGTCTGGTCGACGGCGGCCTGGCCGCGCAGGACCCGGGCGAGCGGCTGATGACGCTGCGCACCCACTTCGCCGCACTGTTCGGCGTGGTGGTGGCGCTGGGTGCCTTCTCGGCCGGCCGCTTCTACATGGTGAGCTGGCTGGGCGAGCGGATCACGGTCGACATCCGCAATGCGGTCTACGCCCACGTGCTGCGGCAGAGCCCCCAATTCTTCGAGACCACCCAGACCGGCGAGGTGCTGTCGCGGCTGACGGCCGACACCACGCTCGTCCAGACCGTCGTCGGTTCCTCGCTCAGCATGGGGCTGCGCAACGCGGTGATGGGCCTTGGCGCGCTCGGCGTGCTGCTCTGGACGCACCCGACGCTGATGCTGGCGGTGCTCGCCGCGGTGGTGCTGGTGGTGGTGCCCAGCGCCTGGTTCGGCCGCCGGGTGCGCACCCTCTCTCGCGCCAGCCAGGACCGCATCGCCGATGCCAGCGCGATCGCGGCCGAAGTGCTGAACGCGGTGCCGCTGGTGCAGGTCTACACCGCCGAGGCCCGGGAATCGGCCCGCTTCGCCGCTTCCAACGAGCAGGCCTTCGACACCGCGGTGCGCCGCAGCCTGGCCCGCTCGGTGCTGGTGGCCTTCGTGATCATCGCCACCAGCGCGGCCCTGCTCTGGGGGCTGTACGCCGGCACCCGCGCGGTGTTGGACGGCACGATGAGCGCCGGCCAGCTGGGGCAGACCGTCGTCTACGTGCTGATCCTGGCCAGCGCCTCCGCGGTGCTGGGCGAGGTCTACGGCGACCTGCTGCGCGCCGCAGGCGCGGCCGAGCGGCTGATGGAGCTGCTGCACACCCGCTCGCCGATCCAGTCGCCTGCAGCCCCGCAGCAGCCCGGCCATTGGTCGGAAGTGCCCGCAGCCGGCGAACAGCGCCGGGGTCTAGCTATCGATTTCGTAGCAGTCGATTTCCACTACCCGTCGCGGCCGGCGCATCCTACCCTGCGCGCCCTGACGCTGGAGGTGGCCCCGGGCGAAACCGTCGCCCTGGTCGGGCCGAGCGGCGCCGGCAAGACGACCGTGTTCCAGCTGCTCCAGCGCTTCTACGATCCCGATCCGGGCGTCGGCCGGATCCGGGTCGACGGGCTGGACATCCAGCGGTTCGACCTGGCCGCGCTGCGCAGCCGGATCGGCATCGTGCCGCAGGATGCGGCGGTGTTCTCGGCCACCGCCCGGGAGAACATCCGCTACGGCCGGCCCGACGCGACCGACGCCGAGGTGGAGGCCGCCGCCCGGGCCGCGTTCGCACACGACTTCCTGCAGGCGCTGCCGCAGGGCTACGACACCTTCCTGGGGGAGCGCGGCGTGCGCATCTCGGGCGGCCAGCGGCAGCGCATCGCCATCGCCCGGGCCCTGCTGAAGGACCCGCCGCTGCTGCTGCTGGACGAAGCCACCAGCGCGCTGGACGCGGAGAGCGAGCGGATGGTCCAGGCCGCCCTCGACGCCGCCCTGCAGCGCGGTGCCGGCCGCCGCACGACCCTCGTCATCGCCCACCGGCTGGCCACGGTGCAGAACGCCGACCGGATCGTGGTGCTGGAGCACGGGCGCATCGTCGAGCAAGGCACCCACGCCACGCTGATGGCCGCGGGCGGCACCTACGCGCGGCTGGCGGCATTGCAGTTCGATGTGTGAGCGGAGCGTGGCAGGCGCCACGCCGCCGGGCATGCCGCAGACCTGCTTTGCGGGCCGAATAGGCCGCCAGCCGGTCACCGGCAACGGCCTCTAGCTACAAAATTGCGAGCAATCAAGACAGGAGTGCAGGGCTCGCAATCTGCGCCCGATGCGCATCAACGCGCCGTGCGCCCCGAGCGCTTGCGGTCCTCGGCGCGTCGCACCTGCCGGCTGGCGGCCGGCTGGGCGGCCAGGGCCCGTGCCTGCTTGCGGCGGTCGGACCACCGCTTGATCACCCGCACCACCACCGCGGTCACCACCAGGGCGAACAGGCCCACCAGCGCGCCGGCCAGGTCGGGAATCATTGCAGCGTCTCCGTCAGCGCGGCCGGCAGCGGCAATACGCCGATGCCCTCTTCGCGCAGTGCGTGGGCCTCGTCGGGCGTGGCCTGGCCGCGGATACTGCGCTCGGCGGCTTCGCCGTGGTGGATGCGCCGGGCCTCTTCGGCGAAGCGCGCGCCCACGTTCTCCGCCTGGCCGACCAGGGCCCGGGCGGCGCGCCACCAGGCGGCCTGCTCGGCGGTCAGCGCCGGCGCGACGGCGGACGATGGGCCGGCCGACCGGTTCGTCGGTACGACACCGGTGCCGGATTCCGCCGCCGGCACGCGGTCGCCGCGCGTGCTGCCCAGGTTGAGGCGCGGCGCGCTCGGCAGCTTGGAGACGTCGGCGATGCCGCAGACCGGGCAGGTCACCAGGCCGCGCGCGTGCTGGCCCCGGTAGTCGTCCTCGGAGCCGAACCAGCCCTCGAATCCGTGGCCCTGCCCGCACTGCAGGTCGAGCACCTTCATGCGGAAACGGCCGGCGGCGCCGCGTCGGCGGCGTGCCATTCCAAGGCCCACCCGCCCGATACCATGTTCTGCAAGTGCACCACGCAGGCCAGCGTCTTGGCGTCGGTCACCGTGCCGGTGCGGCACCACGCCAGCAGTTCGTCCAGCGAGGCCGCGAAGACGTCGACGAACTCGCCCGGGTCGAGCGACGGCGTGCCCGCGACCAGGCCGCGCGCGAAGTAGATGTGGATGACCTCGGTGGAGTAGCCGACCGCCAGGTGCATCGACCCGGCCCGTGCCCATTCGCGGGCGGTGAATCCGGTTTCCTCGAACAATTCGCGCTGGCCGCAGCGCAGCGGCGCTTCGCCCGGATCGAGCTTGCCGGCCGGAAACTCCACGATCACCCGACCCACCGGATAGCGGTACTGCCGCTCCAGCACCACCCGGCCGTCGTCCAGCAAGGGCACCACCACCACCGCGCCGGGGTGGACGATGTACTCGCGGGTGGACGTGCCGCCGTCGGGCAGCCGCACCTGGTCGCGCCGGGCCCTGAGGAAGCGGCCGTCGAGGATCGATTCGCCGGCGATACGCACTTCCTGCAGGTGCGCGTCGGTGCCGTCGAGGGCGGTCAAGCCGGGGAGCGGAGGGATGTCAGACATCTCGGTTGCGGCCGCGCAGCAGGTAGCGGTAGACGAAGCCGGGGAAGGCGAGCGTCAGGAAGACCGCCGCCGTCACCGCGTAGAACTCCCAGCCCTGCGGCGCGATCTGGCCCGCGCGCTTCTCGAGCAGCAGGCCGATGCCGAGGACCACGAAGTACAGCACCACCAGTTCCACCAGGCGCAGCGCCAGCGGCTTGGGCGCGCGCATCGGCACGGCAGCGAAGAGGCGCTGGCTGGCGAACGGCAGGTTGGCCAGGACCAGCCCCGCCAACCCCACCAGCCAGACCGCGAACGTGTTGGACATGCCGCCGTGGATCGGTCCGCGGCCGGCGCGTCAGGTGCCGAGCGTCTTGACGACGGCCTGCGCGCACAGCGTCATCAGGCCGCCGGGCACGACGCCCAGCACCAGCACCAGCGCGCCGTTGAGGGTCAGCATCCAGCGCGCATCGGCGCCGGCCACGACCGGCGTGGTGTCGCTCGGGGCGTCGAAGTACATGACCTTGACCACGCGGATGTAGTAGAACGCGCCGATCAGCGACATCACCACCGCGACCACGGCCACGCCGATGTAGAGCGACAGGCCGGAGCTGATCAACGCCTGCAGCACCGCCAGCTTGGCGTAGAAGCCCACCAGCGGCGGCAGGCCGGCCATCGAGAACATGCACAGGGCCAGCACGCCGGCATACAGCGGGCTGCGCTGGTTGAGGCCGGCAAAGTCGGCGATCTCGTCGTGCTCGAAGCCGTCGCGGGCCAGCAGCATGATCACGCCGAAGGCCGCGAGCGTGGTCATCACGTAGGTGACGATGTAGAACATCGACGAGCTGTAGGCGTTGTACGCCGCCGCAACGTCGCCGCGGATCACCCCCGACATCATGCCGAGCAGCACGAAGCCCATCTGCGAGATGGTCGAATAGGCCAACATGCGCTTCAGGTTCTTCTGCGCGATGGCCGCCAGGTTGCCGATCACCAGCGAGCACACCGCCAGCACCGCCAGCATCTGCTGCCAGTCGATCGCCAACGGCAGCAGGCCCTCGACCAGGAGGCGCATCGTCATCGCGAAGGCGGCGAGCTTGGTGGCGCCGCCGATGATCAGGGTCACCGCCGTCGGTGCGCCCTGGTAGACGTCGGGCACCCACATATGGAACGGTGCCACGCCCAGCTTGAAGGCGATGCCGGCGACGATGAAGACCACGCCGAAGACCAGTACCTGGTGGCGGATCTGTCCGGTGCTCACCGCCTTCAGCACCTGGCCGATGTCGAGCGAACCGGTCGCACCGTAGAGCATCGACAGGCCGTAGAGCAGGAAGCCGCTGGCCATCGCGCCCAGCACGAAGTACTTCATCGCCGCTTCGGTGGCGTTGGTGTCGTCGCGGCGCAGGGCGACCAGGGCGTAGCTGGAGAGCGTCAGCAGTTCCAGGCCCAGGTAGATCACCAGGAAGTTGTTGCCGCCGATCATGATCAGCATGCCCAGCAGGGCGAACATGCCGAGCGTGAACAGCTCGCCGCCGCGCGTCATGTCGCGGCTGGCCGCGTACGGCCGGCCGTAGACGATGGTGACGAACATCGCGACGGCGGCGAAGCACTTCAGCCAGTTGCCCATCGGGTCGCTGACCACCATGTTGGAGAAGCCGTACGAGGTGCCGCCGGTGTGCGCCTGCCAGCCGGCCAGCAGCGCGGTGGCCGCCAGGGTGGCCAGCGTCAGCACGTAGGTCAGGACGCGACGGGTGTCGGTCGTCCGCAGATCCAGCAGCGCAATCACGCAGGCCGCCACGAGCAGCAAGATCTCCGGGTAAAGGGTGGCCCAGCCGAATGTGTCCATATCTCTTCTACTTCAGTTCAGTGGGTCAGCGCAGCTTCGAGGTGGCGACGTGGCGCAGCAGATCGGCGACCGATGCGTCCATCACGTCGGTGAACGGCTTCGGGTACAGGCCCATGGCCAGCACCGCGATCGCCAGCAGCGACATGATCAGGAACTCGCGGCCGTTGATGTCCTTCAGGTCGCGGACGTGGTCGTTGGCCACCGGGCCCAGGTAGACGCGCTTGAACATCCACAGGGTGTAGCCGGCACCGAAGATCAGGGCGGTCGATGCGAGCAGGCCGATCCAGAAGTTCGCCTTCACCGCCGCCAGGATCACCATCCATTCGCCGACGAAGCCGGCCGTGCCCGGCAGGCCGCAGTTGGCCATCGCGAACAGCAGTGCGAACGCGGTGAAGCGCGGCATCGTGTTGACCACGCCGCCGTACGCCGCGATCTCCCGCGAGTGGACCCGGTCGTACAGCACGCCGATCGACAGGAACATCGCACCCGACACGAAGCCGTGGGCGATCATCTGCACGATGCCGCCGGACACGCCCAGGTCGTTGAACAGGAAGAAACCGAGGGTCACGAAGCCCATGTGCGCGACCGACGAATAGGCGACCAGCTTCTTCATGTCCTTCTGGACCATGGCGACCAGGCCGACGTAGACCACCGCGACCAGCGACAGCGCGACCATCAGCCACGCCCATTCGCGCGAGGCGTCGGGGGCGATCGGCATCGAGAACCGCAGGAAGCCGTAGGCGCCCAGCTTCAGCATGATCGCGGCCAGCACGGCCGAGCCGCCGGTGGGCGCCTCGACGTGCACGTCGGGCAGCCAGGTGTGCACCGGCCACATCGGCACCTTCACCGCGAACGCGGCGAAGAAGGCGAAGAAGATCAGCGTCTGCGCGGTCGACGACAGCGGCAGGCGGTGCCAGGTCGCGATGTCGAAGCTGCCGCCCGACTGGGTGTACAGGTAGATCAACGCCACCAGCGTCAACAGGGAGCCGAGCAGCGTGTAGAGGAAGAACTTGAACGCCGCGTAGATCTTGTTGCCGCCGCCCCAGATGCCGATGATCAGGTACATCGGGATCAGCGTGGCTTCGAAGAACATGTAGAACAGGATGCCGTCGAGCGCGCTGAACACGCCGATCAGCAGGCCCGACAGGATCAGGAACGCCCCCATGTACTGGTTGACGCGCTCGGTGATCACCTCCCACGCGGCGATCACCACGATGACCGTGATGAACGCGGTCAACGGCACGAACCAGAACGAGATGCCGTCCACGCCCAGGTGGTAGTGGATGTTGAAACGCTCCACCCAGCTGTGGCGCTCCACGAACTGCATCGCCGACGTACCGAGGCGGAAGCCCTGGTAGAGCGGAACCGTGACAAGCAGACCCAACAAGGACCCGGCGAGCGCCAGCCAGCGCACCAGGCCCGCCTGCTCCTTCTTGCCGAACGCCAGCAGTACGGCGCCGAACACGATCGGCGTCCAGATGGCGAGACTCAACCAGCCCATGTGTCGTTTTCCTTGTTGTTATTACTTGAAGAGCGCGAAGAACTGGTCATGCCACACGAAGTAGGTCAGCAGCACGAACACACCCACGATCATCACGAGCGCATAGTGGTAGATGTAGCCGCTCTGCAGATGGCGGACGGCGGCGGCGATGCGGCCGACGACCTTCCACGAGCCATTGACCAGCGCGCCGTCGATGATGGCCTGGTCGCCGCCCTTCCAGAGGCCGGTCCCGAGCGCCCGCGCACCGCGCGCCAGGACGTTCTCGTTGAACCAGTCGAGGTAGTACTTGTTCTCGAACAGCGTGTAGATCGGCTGGAAGGTGCGCTTGATCGCGGCCGGCACCTTCGGGTTGACCATGTACATGTAGTAGGACGACACGACACCCGCCAGCGCCAGCCAGAAAGGCCAGGTGGTCAAGCCGTGGATCGCCATCTGCAGCGGGCCGTGGAAGGCCTCGGCCAGCTCGGCCATCGCATGGTGCTTGTCGCCGTCGACGAAGATCACGTTCTTGAAGAAGTCGCCGAAGAGCATCGGCTCGATCGTGAAGAAGCCGATCAGCACCGACGGGATCGCCAGCAGCACCAGCGGCAGGGTGACGACCCAGGGCGACTCGTGCGGCTTGCCGCCGTGTGCGTCGTGCCCGTGGTGGTCGTCGTGCGCCGTCGCATGCGGGTCGGCATGGTGGTCGTCGTGGTGCGCGTCCGGATTCTGGTCGTAGCGTTCCTTGCCATGGAAGACCAGGAAGTACATGCGGAACGAGTAGAAGGCGGTGATGAACACGCCCGCCAGCACGGCGAAGGAGGCGAAGCCGGCGGCCGGAAGGTGGCTCTCGTGCACCGCTTCGATGATGCTGTCCTTGGAATAGAAGCCCGAGAACAGTGGCGTGCCGATCAAAGCCAGCGAGCCCAGCAGCGAGGTGATCCAGGTGATCGGCATGTACTTGCGCACGCCGCCCATCCAGCGGATGTCCTGGTTGTGGTGCATGCCCATGATGACCGAGCCGGCGCCCAGGAACAGCAGCGCCTTGAAGAACGCGTGCGTCATCAGGTGGAACACCGCGACCGAGTAGGCCGATGCACCGAGGGCGACCGTCATGTAGCCGAGCTGCGACAGCGTGGAGTACGCCACCACCCGCTTGATGTCGTTCTGGATGATGCCCAGGAAGCCCATGAACAGCGCGGTGATCGCCCCGATCACGAGGATGAAGTTGAGCGCGGTATCGGACAGCTCGAACAGCGGCGACATGCGCGACACCATGAAGATGCCGGCGGTCACCATCGTCGCCGCATGGATCAGGGCCGAGATGGGCGTCGGGCCTTCCATCGAATCGGGCAGCCATACATGCAGGGGGAACTGGGCCGACTTGCCCATCGCACCGATGAACAGGCAAATGCAGATCACGGTGACCAGCATCCAGTCGGTGCCGGGGAAGCCGAGCGCGGCCAGTTCGCCCTTCTTGGCGAAGATCTCGGCGTAGTTCAGCGTGCCGGTGTAGGCCGCGATCAGGCCGATGCCCAGGATGAACCCGAAATCGCCGACGCGGTTCACCAGGAACGCCTTCATGTTGGCGAAGATGGCGGTCGGCTTGTTGAACCAGAAGCCGATCAGCAGGTACGACACCAAGCCCACCGCTTCCCAGCCGAAGAACAGCTGCAGCAGGTTGTTGCTCATCACCAGCATCAGCATCGAGAAGGTGAAGAGCGAGATGTACGCGAAGAAACGGTCGTATCCGTCGTCCTCGGCCATATAGCCGACGGTGTAGATGTGCACCATCAGCGACACGAAGGTCACGACGCACATCATCATCGCGGTGATGCTGTCGACCAGGAAGCCGACCTCCATCTTGAGCGATCCGACCGTCATCCAGGTGTAGAGGGTCTGGTCGAAGCGGGCGCCGTCCTGCACCACGCTCCAGAGCGTCATCGCGGACAGCACGAAGGCGACGAACACGCCCAGGATGGTGAGGGTGTGGCTGGCCTTGCGGCCCAGCAGGTTGCCGCCGAACAGGGTGCCCGGGATGCCGGCCAGCAATGCGCCGGCGAGCGGCGCCAGCGGGATGGCCAGCAGGGTCGAGGCGGAAAGGGTTGCGCTCATCGTTCTCGTGTCTTTCTTCTTCTCGGCCGCAGCCTCAGCCCTTGAGCGTGTCGAGATCCTCGACGCTGATGCTCGACTTGTTGCGGAACAGCAGCACCAGGATGGCCAGCCCGATCGCGGATTCGGCGGCGGCGACCGTCAGGATGAAGAACACGAACACCTGTCCGTGCATGTCACCCAGATAGTGCGAGAACGCAACGAAATTCATGTTCACCGCGAGCAGCATCAATTCGATCGCCATCAGCAGCACGATCAGGTTCTTGCGGTTCAGGAAGATGCCGATGACCGACAGCGCGAACAGCATCGCGCCGAGCGACAGGAAATGGCCAAGCGTCAGCGTCATGCCTTCTTCTCCACCGCAGGTGCGGCGACGGGTTCAACGGGTGCCGGCGGGCGCGTCGCATCGAGCTTGACCAGGGCCACACGGTCCTGGGCGCGGACGCGCACCTGGTCGGCCACGTCGACGAACTTGCTGTCCTTGCGGCGACGCAGCGTCAGTGCGATGGCGGCGACGATCGCGACCAGCAGGATCACGGCCGCGATTTCGAGCGGGTACAGGTACTGGGTGTAGAGCAGCATGCCGAGCGCATGGGTGTTCGACACCTCGGACGCGGCGCCGCCCATCGTCACCATCGGACGCGGCCCGCCGCTCTCGCGGAAGCCGCCCATCAGCACGTAGGCCATCTCGAGCGCGATCACCACGCCGATCACGGCCGCCAGCGGGAAATGCTTCCAGAAGCCCTGGCGCAGGCCGTCCATGTTGATGTTGATCATCATCACGACGAAGAGGAACAGCACCATCACCGCGCCCAGGTACACCAGCACCAGGGTGATGGCCAGGAACTCGGCCTGCAGCAACAGCCAGATCGCCGATGCCTGCGAGAAGGCAAGCATCAGGTACAGCACGGCATGCACGGGGTTGCGTGCCGTTATTACCCGAAACGCGGCGAACAGCAGCGCGAACGAGAACAGAAAGAAGAAACCGGTCTTGACGTCCATGGGGGCTCTCAGGGGACCGCTTCAGCGGTACTTGGCGTCGGCCGCCTTGGCCGCGGAGATTTCTTTTTCGTAGCGATCGCCCACCGCCAGCAGCATGTCCTTGGTGAAATACAGGTCGCCCCGCTTTTCGCCGTGATACTCGAGGATGTGGGTTTCCACGATCGAGTCGACCGGGCAGCTCTCTTCGCAGAAGCCGCAGAAGATGCACTTGGTCAGGTCGATGTCGTAGCGGGTGGTACGGCGGCTGCCGTCGTCGCGCACTTCGGACTCGATCGTGATCGCCACGGCGGGGCAGACGGCCTCGCACAGCTTGCAGGCAATGCAGCGCTCTTCGCCGTTGTCGTAGCGGCGCAACGCGTGCAGGCCCCGGAAGCGCGGCGACAGCGGCGTCTTCTCCTCGGGGAACTGGACGGTCACCTTGCGCTTGAACGCGTAGCGGCCGGTGAGGGCCATGCCCTTGACCAGCTCCACGAGCATGAAGCTCTTGAAGAAGTCCTTGATTGAAAAAGCGGATACAGCAGCGGCTGACATCGTCAAATCTCCGTTTACTTCCAGATGTTCCACGAGGTCTGCATCCAGCCGCCCACGACGAGCAGCCAGACCAGGGTCACCGGAATGAAGATCTTCCAGCCGAGGCGCATGATCTGGTCGTAGCGGAAGCGGGGAAATGTTCCACGCACCCAGATGAACAGCGACACCACGAAGAAGGTCTTGATGCCCAGCCAGATCCAGCCGGGAATGAAATCGAGGAACGCGACCGGCGAGAGCCAGCCGCCCAGGAACATCAGCGCGGCCAGGATCGCCACCAGCCACATGCTGGCGTATTCGGCCAGGAAGAAGATGGCGAAGCCCATGCCCGAATACTCGACCATGTGGCCTGCCACGATTTCGGCTTCGCCCTCGACCACGTCGAACGGATGGCGGTTGGTCTCGGCCACGCCCGAGATCACGTAGACCACGAAGATCGGCAGCAGCGGCAACCAGTTCCACGACAGGAAGCCCAGGCCGCGGTCTGCGAACATGCCCTTGCCCTGCCCTGCCACGACGTCGCCCAGGTGCAGGCTGCCGGTGACCATGATCACCACCACCAGGCAGAAGCCCATGGCGATCTCGTAGCTCACCATCTGGGCCGACGCCCGGAGCGCGCCGAGGAACGCGTACTTCGAGTTGGACGCCCAGCCCGCGATGATCACGCCGTAGACCTCGACCGAGGTGATGGCCATGATCAGCAGCAGGCCCGCGTTGACGTTGGCCAGGACCACGTCGGGCCCGAACGGGATGGCGACCCATGCGGCCAGCGCCGGCATGATGGCCATGATCGGGCCCAGGCGGAACAGGCCACCGGCGGCAGCCGACGGGCTGATGATTTCCTTGGTCAGCAGCTTCACCGCATCGGCTATCGGCTGCAGCAGGCCCAGGGGGCCGACCCGGTTGGGCCCGTGGCGCACCTGGATCCAGCCGAGCAGCTTGCGCTCCCACAGCGTCAGGTAGGCGACCGCGCCCATCAGGGGCGCCAGTACGCAAACGATCTTGAGCAGGTTCCAGATGACCGGCCAAGCACCGCCCGTCCACCAGCCCGCACCGACCAGGTTCTGGCCGAATCCGTAAATGCTGTCGATCATGCTGCGACTCCTGCGCGCTGGGCGGCGGCATGTCCCGCCCGGCCATCGGCCGTCAGCTGCAACGATTCGGCGCGGCGAACGAGGCCGTCGAGCTCGTAGATGGCCGCGACCGCCGGCTCGGCCGCATCAGGCGTGGCCGCGCGCAGAGGCGCCTGCGTCGTGTTGGAGAGCCGTGCTTCCGGCAGGAAGCTGGCGTCTGCCGCCATGGCACCGCGGGCCTGGGCCAGCACCTCCTGCGAGGACTCGAACGCGAAGCCGGGCAGGCCGAGGAGGTTGCCCAGCACGCGGATGACCTTCCAGGCCGGACGCGCATCGCCACGCGGCTTGGTCACCGCGTGGAAGCTCTGGAGACGGCCTTCGGCATTGACGAAGCTGCCGGACGTTTCGGTGAAGGGTGCGACCGGCAGCAACACGTCGGCGATGTCGAGGTTGGCCTTGAAGGCGTTGAGCGAGACGACCATCGCCGCGCCACCCAGGGCCGCGGCGGCGGCCGCACCACCGGCGGCGTCGAACGCCGGCTCGGTATTGAGCAGCAGCGCCGCCTTCAGCTTGCCCTGCAGCATCTGGCCCGCATGCAGGCCGCCGTTCTGCGGGTAGGCGCCGACATACTGAGCACCGACGGTGTTGGCCGCTTCGGTGAGGTAGCCGACCGAAGCGCCGGTCTGCTGTCCGATCCACTGTGCGAGGCTCAGGATCAGCGACGCATCGGCATGGTGTGCCGCGCCGTTGCCCAGCAGGATGGCCTTGCGCTCGCCCGACAACAAGCTGCGGGCGACCGCGGTGCCAGAGGCATCCGCCGCGGTGGCGACAGGCGATGCGACGCCCTGCTCCGCCGCGATGCCGCTGGCGATGTTTTCCAGCGCGGCGACCCACTGGGTGTGCGGCACGACGGTGGAAGAGGCAAGCGCCATCGCCCAATCGTCGTCGGCCGACCGGATCGCGTGCACCGCCGCACCCTTGCGGGCTGCCTGGCGAATGCGCTGGGCGAACAGCGGATGGTCCTTGCGCAGGTTCGAACCGACGACCAGTACGCTCTGCAGGCTGGAGAGCGATGCGATCGAGGTGCCGAGCCAGCGGACGGAATCGCCCTGCTCCACCGAGAAATCGGCCGTGCGGAGACGGTAGTCGATGTTGTCGCTGCCCAGGCCGCGCACCAGGGCGGCGGCCAGGTAGAGCTCTTCCAGCGTGCTGTGCGGGCTCACCAGCGCACCGATCGAGGCGGCGCCGTGGTCCGCCTTGATCTGGCGCAGGCCATTGGCGACGTACTCGAGCGCCGCCTGCCAGCTGACAGGCTGCCATTGGCCGCCCTGCTTCAGCATCGGCTGGGTCAGGCGGTCCTCGCTGCGCAGCGCCTCGTAGGAGAAGCGGTCGCGGTCGGCGATCCAGCACTCGTTGATGTCCTCGTTCTCCAGCGGCAGGACGCGCAGCACTTCGTTGTTCTTGACCTGGACGATCAGGTTGGCGCCGGTGGAGTCGTGCGGGCTGACCGACTTGCGGCGCGACAGCTCCCAGGTGCGGGCGCTGTAGCGGAACGGCTTGCTGGTGAGCGCGCCGACCGGGCAGATGTCGATCATGTTGCCGGAGAGCTCCGAGTCGATCGTGTCGCCGACGACGGTGGTGATCTCCGAATGCTCGCCGCGGTGGATCATGCCCAGCTCCATCACGCCGGCGACTTCCTGGCCGAAACGGACGCAACGGGTGCAGTGGATGCAGCGGCTCATTTCCTTCATGGAAATAAGCGGGCCGACATCTTTCGGGAACACGACACGCTTTTCTTCCGCATAGCGCGAGCCGGAGCCTCCGTAGCCGACGGCGATGTCCTGCAGCTGGCACTCGCCGCCCTGGTCGCAGATGGGGCAATCCAGCGGATGGTTGATCAGGAGGAACTCCATGACCGACTGCTGTGCCTTGATAGCCTTGTCGCTCTTGGTGCGCACGATCATGCCCTGCGTCACCGGCGTGGCGCAGGCGGGCATGGGCTTGGGCGCCTTCTCCACGTCGACCAGGCACATGCGGCAGTTCGCCGCGATGCTCAGCTTCTTGTGGTAGCAGAAATGCGGGATGTAGGTGCCGGCTTTTTCGGACGCATGCATGACCATGCAGCCTTCGGCAACTTCGACCTTCTGGCCGTCGAGTTCTATTTCAACCATGTCGTGGGGTCCGCGGGGTCAGGCGTGAGCCGGATTCTGGGAGTTGCGGTTCTGCTGGATCAGCGCCTCGAACTCGGGACGGAAGTGCTTGATCATGGCGCGCACCGGCATCGCCGCCGCGTCGCCCAGGGCGCATATGGTGCGCCCCTGGATGTTGTCGGCCACCGAATTCAGCAGGTCGAGGTCGGTGGCGCGGCCTTCCTCGTGCTGGATGCGGTCGATCACCCGCCACATCCAGCCGGTGCCTTCGCGGCACGGCGTGCACTGGCCGCACGACTCGTGGGCGTAGAAGTACGACAGCCGCAGCAGCGACTCGACCATGCTGCGCGAATCGTCCATCACGATCACAGCGCCCGAGCCGAGCATCGATCCGGCCTTGGCGATGGAGTCGTAGTCCATCGTGCATTCCATCATGATGGCCGCCGGCAGCACAGGCGACGACGATCCACCGGGGATCACGGCCTTCAGCTGGCGCCCCTTGCGCACGCCGCCAGCCAGCTCGAGCAGCTTGGCGAACGGGGTGCCCATGGGCACTTCGTAGTTGCCGGGCTTCTCCACGTCTCCTGACACCGAGAATATCTTGGTGCCGCCGTTGTTGGGCTTGCCGCAGGCCAGGTAGGCCGCGCCGCCATGCCGCACGATCCACGGCACCGCGGCAAAGGTCTCGGTGTTGTTGATGGTCGTCGGCTTGCCGTACAGGCCGAAGCTGGCAGGAAACGGCGGCTTGAAGCGGGGTTGGCCCTTCTTGCCTTCGAGCGATTCGAGCAAGGCCGTTTCTTCGCCGCAGATGTACGCGCCGAAGCCATGGGCCGCATGCAGCTGGAAACTGAACTTGCTGCCCAGGATCGCGTCGCCCAGGTATCCGGCGGCCCGCGCTTCTTCCAGCGCTTCCTCGAACCGGTCGTAGGTCTGGAAGATCTCGCCGTGGATGTAGTTGTAGCCGACGGTGATGCCCATCGCGTAGGCGGCGATGATCATGCCTTCGATCACGATGTGCGGGTTGAACATCATGATGTCCCGGTCCTTGCAGGTACCCGGCTCGCCCTCGTCCGAATTGCAGACGAGGTACTTTTGGCCCGGGAACTGCCGGGGCATGAAGCTCCATTTCAGGCCCGTCGGAAAGCCCGCACCACCGCGGCCGCGCAGTCCCGATTCCTTGACCGTGGCGATCACCTGGTCCTGCGTGAGGCCGGCGTTCGGATCGAGCGGCTTGCCTTCGGCATCGGTCTGCACCGGTGCATCGGCCGGCACGTCAAGCTTGCCGAGGATCTTGCGCAGCGCCTGGTAGCCGCCGCGTGCCTCGTAGTCCTTCAGACGCCAGTTGGTGCCGTCGAGGCCTTCGTAGATCTGCGGATCGATATGGCGGTCGTGGAAGCAGGTCTGCACACCCGTCGCCTGGAACTGGGACAGCACTTGTTGGGCATTCATGTCAGGCTCCTTGCTTCGACGGCTGCTCGGCACCGCGCAGGCCGTCGATCAACTGGTCGAGCTTCTCGTCGCTCATGAAGCTGCACATGGTGCGGTCGTTGACCAGCATCACCGGCGAATCGGCGCAGGCGCCCAGGCATTCGCTCTGCTGCAGCGTGAAGAGGCCGTCCGAGGTGGTCTCGCCCATGGCGATGCCCAGCTTCTTCTCCAGATAGTGCAAGGCCTTCTGGCCATCGCGCAGCTGGCAGGGAAGGTTGGTGCAGACGTTGAGCTTGAACCGGCCCGTCGGCTGCTGGTTGTACATGTTGTAGAACGTCGTGACTTCGTGCACGGCGATCTGCGGCATGCCGAGCAGGTCGGCGATGACGACCTCGCTCTCCAGGGTGACCCAGCCCTGCTCCTGCTGTGCGATGGCCAGGCACGCCATGACGGCCGACTGCTTCTGCTCGGCCGGGTACTTGGCGATCTCGCGCGCGAAGCGCGCGTGGGCTTCGGCCGACAGCGGCATGGCGGCGGCGTGGGTGGTGTCCGAACTCATCGGTCGATCTCCCCGAAAACGATGTCCAGCGTCCCGATGACGGCGACCGCATCGGCAATCATGTGGCCCCGGGCCATCTCGTCCATGGCGGCCAGGTGCGGGAAGCCCGGCGCACGGATCTTCAGGCGGTACGGCTTGTTGGCGCCGTCGCTGATCAGGTAGATGCCGAACTCGCCCTTCGGGTGCTCCACCGCGGCATAGGCTTCGCCTTCGGGCACGTGGAAACCTTCGCTGAAGAGCTTGAAGTGGTGGATCAGCTCTTCCATGTTGGCCTTCATGGATTCGCGGTCAGGTGCGGCAACCTTGTGGTTGTCGGTGATCACCGGGCCCGGGTTCACCCGCAGCCAGTCGACGCACTGCTTGATGATCTTGTTCGACTGGCGCATCTCTTCCATGCGCACCAGGTAGCGGTCGTAGCAGTCGCCCGTCTTGCCGACCGGGATGTCGAAATCCATCTTGTCGTAGACGTCGTAGGGCTGCTTCTTGCGCAGGTCCCACGCCACGCCGGAACCGCGCAACATCGGGCCGGTCAGGCCGAGGTTGAGCGCACGGTCCGCATCCATCACGCCGATGCCGACGGTCCGCTGCTTCCAGATGCGGTTGTCGGTGAGCAGCGTGTGGTACTCGTCCATGTGGCCGTCGAACCGCTGGGTGAAATCGTCGATGAAGTCGAGCACCGAGCCCTGCCGGTTCTCGTTCATCCGGGCCAGGGCGCGGGCGTTCTTCAGCTTGCTGACGGTGTACTGCGGCATCGCGTCCGGCAGGTCGCGGTAGACGCCACCGGGACGGAAATACGCTGCGTGCATGCGCGCGCCCGACACGGCTTCGTACACGTCGAACAGGTCTTCCCGCTCGCGGAACGCGTAGATCAGGATGGTGGAGCTGCCGCAATCGTTTCCGTGCGAACCGAGCCACATCAGGTGGTTCAGCAGGCGGGTGATTTCGGAGAACATCACGCGGATGTACTGCGCACGGATCGGCACTTCCAGGCCGAGCAGCTTCTCGATGGCCAGGCAGTAGGCGTGCTCGTTGCACATCATCGAGACGTAGTCCAGACGGTCCATGTAGGGCAGCGACTGGATGAAGGTCTTGTGCTCGGCCAGCTTTTCGGTCGCGCGGTGCAGCAGGCCGATATGGGGGTCGGCACGCTGGACGACTTCGCCGTCGAGCTCGAGCACCAGGCGCAGCACGCCGTGCGCTGCAGGATGCTGCGGCCCGAAGTTCAGGGTGTAGTTCTTGATTTCAGCCATGAAATTACCGTCGCCGCGGCTGCTCAGTGCAGGCCGCCGTAATTGTCTTCGCGGATGATGCGCGGCGTGACCACGCGCGGCTCGATCGAGACCGGCTGGTAGACCACGCGCTTCATGTCGGCGTCGTACTTCATCTCGACGTGGCCCGACAGCGGGAAATCCTTGCGGAACGGATGGCCGATGAAACCGTAGTCGGTCAGGATGCGGCGCAGATCCTCATGGCCTTCGAACACGATGCCGAACAGGTCGAACGCTTCGCGCTCGAACCAGTTGGCACTGCTCCAGAGCGGCGTCACCGAGGCCACCATCGGCATGTCGTCGTCGGCGCAGAACACCTTGACCCGCACGCGCTGGTTGAGGCTCACCGACAGAAGGTGGGTGACGGCCGCGAAGCGCGCGCCTTCCCACAGGCCATCACGGTATTCCGAATAGTCGACGCCGCAGAGGTCGATCAGCTGCTCGAAGCGGCAGCCCGGCGCATCGCGCAGGATCTGCATGGCCGCCAGGTAGTTCTCGGGCGATACGATCACCGTCACTTCGCCCAGGCGCACGACGAAACGCGTCGCCTTGTCGCCCAACGCGGCCGCCAGGACTTCCTGCAGCGACTCGGGCGAAATCGCCAGCGCCGGGTTGGCGTCGGTCATGGAATGTGCGCTCATACGCGGGCAATCGTGTTGGTGCGACGCACCTTTTGCTGCAACTGGATGATCCCGTAGATCAGGGCTTCCGCCGTGGGCGGGCAACCGGGCACATAGACGTCGACCGGCACGATGCGGTCACAGCCGCGCACGACCGAATAGCTGTAGTGGTAATAGCCACCGCCATTTGCGCAGGTGCCCATCGACAGCACCCAGCGCGGCTCGGCCATCTGGTCGTACACCTTGCGCAGGGCCGGCGCCATCTTGTTGCAGAGCGTGCCGGCCACGATCATAAGATCGGACTGGCGCGGGCTGGCACGGAACACTTCGGCGCCGAACCGGCCGATGTCGTAGCGCGCCGCGGCCGCGTGCATCATCTCGACCGCGCAGCAGGCCAGGCCGAACGTCATCGGCCACAGCGAGCCGGTCTTGGCCCAGTTCACCACCGAGTCGTACGACGTGGTGATGAAACCTTCCTTGAAAACACCTTCGATAGCCATCGTGAACTCCTTGTGGTGGCCGGATCACTCCCAATCCAGCGCGCCCTTTTTCCATTCGTAGGCGAAACCGACCACCAGGATGCCGAGGAAGATCACGGCGGCCCAGAACCCGGTCGCGCCGATGTCCTTGAGCGCCACGGCCCAGGGAAACAGGAAAGCGATCTCGAGATCGAACAGGATGAAGAGAATGGCGACGAGGTAGTAGCGCACGTCGAACTGCATGCGCGCGTCCTCGAACGCTTCGAAGCCGCACTCGTAGGGTGAGTTCTTGGCCTCGTCCGGCCGGTTGGGGCCGAGGATGTATCCGAGCACCTGCGGCAGGATGCCGACGCTGATGCCGACCAAAATGAACAAGAGGACAGGCAGGTACTGATCGAGGTTCATTTTGGGGATTTGCTGGCCGCTTGCACCTACCTGGACGCGGGTCCAGGCAGGTTGTGTATGGTGCCGTCGGCGAGACTCGAACTCGCACAGCTTTCGCCACTACCCCCTCAAGATAGCGTGTCTACCAATTTCACCACGACGGCTATTTCGCGATGTTCGGATGGCATGAGGACCTTGCGGTTGTTGGCTTTCCGAACAGTCTACGATTCTACTCTGTAATCACCCGTTTTTCGCCGGGTCACAGAGTTTTCACTCTTGACTCAGGGCTTGGGCGTAGCCGGCGCCGACGGTGCAGGCACCGAGTTGTCTGTCGCACCCGATGCGGCCGGCTTGGCGGGCGTGTTGCCGGGAATCTGCCCGGCCGGGCTGGTGTCGGCCGGTGGCACCACGGCGGGCGACGCGACGCCCGCGCGGTCGAGCACGCTGCCCGAATCCGCCGGACGCAGGTTGCCGAAGTAGGCCAGGGCCAGCGTGCAGACGAAGAAGACCGCCGCCAGCACCGCGGTGGTCCGCGACAGGAAGTTGGCGCTGCCGCTCGCGCCGAACAGGCTGCCCGAGCCGCCGCTGCCGAAGGCGGCGCCCATGTCGGCACCCTTGCCGTGCTGGATGAGGATCAGGCCGATCATGCCGAGGGCCGACAGGATCTGCACGGCGAGGACGAGGTTGAGGACGATGTTCATAGAGAAACTCCAAATACGGGATGCGGGCCGCAGTTCAGTGCGCGGCGTGGACGATCTTCAGGAAATCCGGGGCCTTGAGCGACGCGCCGCCGATCAGGCCACCGTCGATATCGGCTTGCGACAGCAGTTCGGCCGCGTTGGCGGCGTTCATGCTGCCGCCGTACAGGATATTGATTCCGGCCGCATCGGCGGACGCGCTGCGCAACTGGCTGCGCAGCGCCGCATGCACGGCCTGCGCCTGCTCGGGCGAAGCGGTCTTGCCGGTGCCGATGGCCCAGACCGGTTCGTACGCCAGCACCATGCAGGCCGCGCGATCGCCCAGTGCGTCGAGCGCGGCAGCCAGTTGGCGCGCCACGACCTCGACCGTCCGGTCCGCTTCGCGCTCGGCCAGCGTCTCGCCGACGCAAACGATAGGGACGATGCCCGCATCCAGCGCGGCGACCGCCTTGGCGGCGACGACCGCATCGGTCTCGCCATGGTATTGCCGGCGCTCCGAATGCCCGACGATGGCGAAACGGACGCCGAAATCGCGCAGCATGCCGGCCGAGACTTCGCCGGTATAGGCGCCCTGCGCGTGGGCCGCCACGTCCTGGGAGCCGAGGGCGACCGGCGTTCCGGCGACCAGACCGGCCACCTGGGCCAGGTACGGCGCGGGCACGCAGACCGCCACGTCGCAGGCCGGCGAACCCAGGCCGGCGGTCAGGTCGGCCAGGAGACGGGCATTGGCCTCCAGGCCGCCGTTCATCTTCCAGTTGCCGACGATGAGCTTCTTCTTTTCGTTCATGGTGTGTTCGGGGCTCACCAGGTGAGCACGATCTTGCCGACGTGCGCGCCGGACTCCATCAGGGTGTGGGCCTCGGCGGCGCGGGCGCCTTCGAAGGTGGCGTGGATCACAGGCTTCACCTGGCCGGATGCCAGCAGCGGCCAGACCCGCTCGCGCAGTTCGCGGGCGACTTCGGACTTGAAGGCGATCGGGCGGGGCCGGAGCGTCGAGCCGGTGACCGTCAGCCGGCGGCGCAGCAGCAGGCCGGCGTTGAACTCGGCCTTGGTGCCGCCCTGCACCGCGATCACCACGATCCGGCCGTCCTCGGCCAGGCATTCGATCTCGCGGGCCACGTAGCTGCCGGCCACCATGTCGAGCACCACGTCGACGCCCTTGCCGTCGGTCAGGCGCTTGGCCTCGGCCGCGAAGTCCTGGGTCTTGTAGTTGATCGCATGGTCGGCGCCCAGCTTGAGGCAGGCGGTGCACTTGGCATCGTCGCCGGCGGTGACGATCACCGTCGCGCCCATCGCCTTGGCCAGCAGGATCGCGGTCACGCCGATGCCGCTGGTGCCGCCCTGCACCAGCAGGGTCTCGCCCTTCTGCAGGCGGCCGCGCATGAAGACGTTGCTCCACACGGTGAAGAAGGTTTCGGGCAAGGCCGCGGCCTCGACGTCACTCAGCCCATCGGGCACCGGCAGGCACTGCGCGACCGGCGCGACCGCATGGTCGGCATAGCCGCCACCGGCGAGCAGTGCGCAGACGCGGTCGCCCACTTTCAGGCCGGCCTCGGCCATCGCGGCGGCGTCGCCGCTCTCGACGACGCCTGCCACTTCCAGGCCGGGGATGTCCGACGCGCCGGGCGGCACCGGGTAGTTGCCGGTCCGCTGCAGCACGTCCGGGCGGTTGATACCGCTGGCGGCGACCCGGATCAGCAGTTCGCCGGCGCCGGCCGTGGGCAGCGGGCGTTCGGCCAGCTGCAGCACGTCGGGCGCGCCAAAGGATGTGATCTCGACAACACGCATCGGAAAACTCTCGCAAAGAAAATTCGGAGCCATTTCGTGCGCAAGCCGGCGCTGGACGCCGGCTGTGCGCTACGAATTCAGGAGCAAAAGCCGATCAGGCGATCAGCCTTGCGAACCTGGGTTGGCGTTGCCCTGCTGCTGCTGCTGCTGCTGCTGCTGCTGCTGCTGCTGCTGCTGCTGTTGCGATGCGTCGCCGAAGGCACCGCCGTAGCCGCCGGAGGCCGGACGCTCCTGCAGCGCCTTCATCGACAGCTTCACGCGGCCCTTTTCGTCCGTCTCGAGGACCTTGACCTTGACGATCTGGCCTTCGGTGAGGAAGTCGGTGACCTTCTCGACCCGCTGGTGGGCGATCTGGCTGATGTGCAGCAGGCCGTCCTTGCCGGGCAGCAGGTTGATCAGTGCGCCGAAGTCGAGGATCTTGACGACCGGGCCTTCGTAGACCTTGCCGATTTCCACTTCCGCGGTGATCTGCTCGATGCGGCGCTTGGCTTCGTCGGCCTTGGCGGTGTCGGTCGAGGCGATGGTGATGGTGCCGTCTTCGTCGATGCTGATCTGCGTGCCGGTTTCCTCGGTCAGCGCACGGATCACCGAGCCGCCCTTGCCGATCACGTCGCGGATCTTCTCCGGATTGATCTTCATGGTGAAGAGCTTGGGCGCGAAATCGGACACGACCGTCTTGGCTTCGCCCATGGCTTTCTGCATCTCGCTCAGGATGTGCAGACGCGCTTCCTTGGCCTGCGCCAGGGCGACCTGCATGATTTCCTTGGTGATGCCCTGGATCTTGATGTCCATCTGCAGCGCGGTGATGCCGGTGGCCGAGCCCGCGACCTTGAAGTCCATGTCGCCCAGATGGTCCTCGTCGCCCAGGATGTCGGTCAGCACGGCGAAGCGGCTGGCGTCCTTGATCAGGCCCATGGCGATGCCGGCCACGTGCGTCTTGATCGGCACGCCGGCGTCCATCATCGACAGGCAACCGCCGCAGACCGAGGCCATCGACGAGGAGCCGTTCGACTCGGTGATTTCCGACACGACGCGGATCGTGTACGGGAATTCTTCCTTGTTCGGCAGCACCGCGATCAGCGCGCGCTTGGCCAGGCGGCCGTGGCCGACTTCGCGGCGCTTGGTCGAGCCCATGCGGCCCACTTCGCCGGTGGCGAAGGGAGGCATGTTGTAGTGGAACAGGAAGCGGTCTTCGTATTCGCCGGCCAGTGCGTCGATGCGCTGCGCGTCGCGCTCGGTACCCAGCGTGGTGATGACCAGCGCCTGGGTTTCGCCGCGAGTGAACAGGGCCGAGCCGTGGGTGCGGGGCAGCACCGAGTTACGGATCTCGATCGGGCGGACGGTGCGGGTGTCGCGGCCGTCGATGCGCGGCTCGCCGGCCAGGATCTGGCTGCGGACGATCTTGGCTTCGATGTCGAACAGCAGGCCTTCGACCTTGACGCTGTCGACGGACGAACCGTCGGCCTTGAGGCCTTCGATGACGGAGGCGGTGGCTTCGCGCAGGGCCTGGGTGCGGGCCTGTTTGTTGCGCAACTGGTAGGCGGCGCGCAGCTTCTCTTCGGCCAGGGCGGCGACCTTGGCGATCAGCGGCTCGTCCTTGGCCGGCGGCTGCCAGTCCCAGACCGGCTTGCCGGCATCGCGCACCAGCTCGTGGATCGCGTTGATCGCGATGTTGCCCTGCTCGTGGCCGAAGACGACGGCGCCGAGCATGATTTCTTCGGACAGCTGCTGCGCTTCCGATTCGACCATCAGCACGGCGGCTTCGGTGCCGGCGACGATCAGGTCGAGCTGCGAGTTCTTGCGGGCGGTCTGGCCCGGGTTCAGAACGTATTCGTTGTTGACGTAACCCACGCGGGCCGCGCCGATCGGGCCGGCGAACGGGATGCCCGAGATGGCGAGCGCCGCGCTCACCGCGATCATGGCGGCGATGTCGGCATCGACTTCGGGGTTCAGCGACACGGTGTGGATCACCACGTGCACGTCGTTGAAGAAACCTTCGGGGAACAGGGGGCGGATCGGGCGGTCGATCAGGCGGCTGGTCAGGGTTTCGAGTTCGCTCGGCTTGGCTTCGCGCTTGAAGAAGCTGCCGGGGATCTTGCCGGCGGCGTACGTCTTCTCGATGTAGTCGACGGTCAGGGGGAAGAAGTCCTGGCCGCTCTTGGCGGTCTTGGACGCGGCCACGGTGGCCAGCACGACGGTGTCGTCGATGTCCACCAGCACGGCGCCGGAGGCCTGGCGTGCGATTTCGCCGGTTTCCATGCGGACGGTGTGCTCGCCCCATTGGAAGGTCTTGGTGACTTTGTTGAAAATGCTCATGCGTATTCCTTTTTGCTCTTCAATCGATAGCAGCTCACGGAGGACCTGCACGGGCCGGAGTGCAATTCAGAACACGATGCCATTCCAGCGAGCCTCGGAGCCAAGGCCCGTTGGAATGACACAGCTTCGCTCTGTGTTGCGGACTCCGGAAGTAAAAAACGCCTGAGCTAGCGCGCTAACCCAGGCGTTTTTTCAATGGTGTGCGCTTACTTGCGCAGACCCAGCTTGGCGATCAGCGCGGTGTAGCGGTCTGCGTCCTTGGCCTTCAGGTAGTCGAGCAGCTTGCGGCGGCGGCTCACCATGCGCAGGAGACCGCGGCGGCCGTGGTGGTCCTTGGCGTGGGTCTTGAAGTGGGGGGTGAGTTCGTTGATGCGGGCCGTCAGGATGGCGACTTGCACTTCGGGACTGCCAGTGTCGTTGGCGGCGCGGGCGTTGTCTTTGACGACTTCGGCCTTGATGGAGGATGCGATCATGTCGATTTCCGGTAGATGTTTGACTTGCGAGGTGCGCTGGAACTGCGCGCCACGTGCGCCTTGCCGAATGCAAAGCCCGTCGATTATAACGTGAGCGGCTTCCCGGCCCCTCCCCACCCTCTTTGCCCCTGCCCACGACGATGTACGCCACCGCCCTACGCCGCGCTTCGGTCCCCGCCCTGCCCTTCGCATCCACGCTGGTTGCCACGGCCCTGCTGCTCGGCAGCCTGCTGGCCGCCGCGCCGGCCCACGCCGCCCGCGGGCAGGGTGCGCAGGCCGATGCGCCGCAGCCCCATCGCACCACCCGCCACCGGGTGGCGCGTCCGCGCCAGATGCAGGGCGGCTCCGGCGAAACGGCGGCCGAGCGCGACCGGCGCCTGAACCGCGAGTGCCGCGGTCTGCCGAACGCCGGCGCCTGCCTGGGCTACGGCCGCTGACGCACCTCAGCCGGGACGCTGCATCCTGCAGGTGGTCGGCAGCTCGGCCTGGGCCGGCGTCAGCGCCTTGATCACCCGGAAGCCGTAGCCCGAGCCTTCGACGTCGAACCTGACGCCCGGCGCGCCCTGCCGGTCCATCACCCCGACCACCAGGCCCTGCTGGAACTGGTGGTCGGCCGCCCGCATGTGGCCGCGCTGGCCCTGCAGTTCGACATCGGCCGTCTCCAGCTGGCGGGCCACCGCCAGCGGCTCGGCGGTGCCGGCCCGGCCGATCGACTGGGCGAGCGACTCGACCATCAACTGCATCCGCATGTGGACGTAGTCGTCGGCCGGCTTGGGGTAGCGCTGGCGGAAGGCGGTGTAGAACGCCTCGCTCTGCGCGCCGGGCACGTTGGGCAGCCAGTCGGCCACCGCGATCACCCTGCCGACGCCGGCATCGCCCAGGGCCGCGGGCGCACCCAGCGCATTGCCGTAAAAGGTGTAGAAGGTGCCGTCGAAGCCGCTCTCGCGGGCCGACTTGACCAGCAGCGTCAGGTCGTTGCCCCAGTTGCCGGTGATCACCGCCTGGGCGCCGCTGGCGCGAATCTTGGCGGCATAGGGCGCGAAATCCTTCACCCGGCCCATCGGGTGGAGTTCCTCGCCGACGATTTCCACATCGGGCCGGGTGGCGACCAGCTGGCGCCGCGCTTCGCGCAGCACGCCCTGGCCGAAGCTGTAGTCCTGGCCGATCAGGTAGACGCGGCGCAGCGCACGGTCGTCCCGGAGCACCTGCATCAGCGCGGCCATCCGCATGTCGGCATGGGCATCGAAGCGGAAATGCCAGAAGCTGCATTTCTCGTTGGTCAGCGCGGGATCGACCGCCGAGTAGTTCAGGAACAGCATGCGGCGCGCCGGATCGCGTTGGTTGTGCTTCTCCAGCGCGTCCACCAGCGCGGCGGCGGTGGCCGACGAGTTGCCCTGCACCACGAAGCCCGCGCCGTCGTCGATCGCGGCGCGCAGGGCCGACAGCGTCTCCTCGTTCTGGCCCTTGCTGTCGTAGCGCTGCAGTTGCAGCGGCCGTGCACCGCCGGGCAGCGCCACGCCGCCGCGGGCGTTGACCCGGTCGATCGCCCAGACCAGGTTGCGGAAGACCGCCTCGCCGGTGTTGGCGAACGGCCCCGACAGGCTCTCGACCATCGCGATCTTGATCGGGCGGCCGGCGGCCGCGGCCGGCGCGGATGCCTCGGGCGCTTGACCCGCAGCGCAAAAAACCGAGGCACATAACGCTGCGGCGCCTGTTTTCAAGGCACCGGACAGCATATTTTCGAGGCGCATGTTTCTCTCTTGAAATGCCCCGGCGGGTGCGCAGATTCGCTGCATGCGGCGCTCATCCGTCCGAGGGCCGCGCAGTGTAACCAAGGAGCTTTCCATGTTCTTCGCACCCGTGATCCGCCGCGCTTCCTACACCACCGGCCCCCGCGCCGTCGACCGCAGCTTCGAGCGCTTCGTCAACGAGGCGCTGCTGGCGCCACGCACCCAGGCCCGCAACCCCGCCACGCTGGTCGGCCAGGACGATGCCGCTTGGGACCTGCAGATCGACGTGCCCGGCCTGGCCCGCGAACATCTGAGCATCGGCCTGGAGGGCGCCGTGCTGCGCATCGACAGCGTCGAAGGCGCACCCCGCGCCTTCAAGGCGGCCTACGAGCTGCCCCAGGAGATCGACGCGACCGCCAGCAGCGCCAAGCTCGAGCACGGCGTGCTGAGCCTGCACCTGGCCAAGAAGCAGCCGGTCAGCAACGTCGCCACGCTGGCCATCGACTGAGAAGGTGCGAGAGAACCTACTGCGCAGCCCGATTGCGCGTCTGCGGTCCTCACCGTACCGAAGTACGGCTCCGGTCCTCAACGCACACTCGGGCTTGCTCGCTACGGTTCTTTCACACCTTCCGACACGCCACGCGGCGCATGCTGTGCAGCAACGCAAAAGCCACCACTGCTTTGACCGGCCCTGGTGGCTTTTTCTCGGACCGGGACAGCATCCGATGCGAGCCAAACCCTAGCCGTTGTGCCCTCTCAAACGGCGTCGATCTGGTCCAGCGGCCAGCGCGGCCTGACGTCGAAGCTGTAGCCGCGGTTGGCATCCGCGGCGCCTGCCTGCAGCCGCATCGCGGCGGCCATCGCGATCATCGCGCCGTTGTCGGTGCACAGATGCAGTTCGGGGTAGTGCACCCGGATGCCGCGGGCCGCGCACCGTTGGTTCAGCTCGGCCCGCAGCCGGGCGTTGGCTCCCACGCCGCCGGCGACCACCACCCGGTCCAGGCCGGACTGCTGCAGCGCCGTCATCGTCTTGCGTACCAGCACGTCGACGATGGCCGCCTGGGTCGATGCGGCCAGGTCGGCCTTGCGTGCCTCCAGGTCGTCGCCCAGCCGCTTGGCCTGGACCAGCACCGCGGTCTTGAGGCCGGCGAAGGAGAAATCGAGGTCGCCGCTGTGCAGCAGGGGACGCGGCAGCTTGAAGGCCTCAGGATCGCCCTGGGCCGCGAGCCGCGACAGAGCGGGGCCGCCGGGGTAGCCCAGGCCCATAAGCTTGGCGCTCTTGTCGAACGCCTCGCCGGCGGCGTCGTCGATGGTTTCGCCCAGCATTTCGTAGCGGCCGATGCCGTCGACCCGCATCAGCTGCGTGTGACCGCCCGACACCAGCAGCGCCACGAAGGGAAACGCGGGCGGGTCGGCGCTCAGGAAGGGCGACAGCAGGTGGCCCTCCAGGTGGTGCACGCCCAGCACCGGCCGGTCGAGCGCGGCGCCCAGCGCGCAGGCCACCCCCGCACCCACCAGCAGAGCGCCGGCCAGGCCCGGGCCGCGGGTGTAGGCCACCACGTCGACCGCCGCCAGGGTGCTGCCGGCCTCGGCCAGCACCGCTTCGGTGAGCGGCAGCACGCGGCGGATGTGGTCGCGGCTGGCCAGCTCGGGCACCACGCCGCCGTAGGCCTGGTGCATCTCGATCTGGCTGTGCAGCGCGTGCGCCCGCAGCCGCGGCAGCGCGGCGCCGTCGGATTCCACCAGGGCCACGCCCGTCTCGTCGCAAGAAGATTCAATACCCAGTACCAGCATCCCTGGAGTGTAGGCGGCCGGCCCCGACCGCTCGGGCATGATGGCGCACCCACGACGCAGCGGCCGGCCCCCTGCCCCGCCGCGCAATCCAGGCACACGTTCCTCCATGACATCAGGCCTTAGTTTCTTGATCGCCGCCCGCCAATGCGAGATCCGCGAGCTGGAGCAGCTGATGCTGACCAGCGAGCTGGTGCAGCGCACCGGCCAGTTCACCCATGCGCTGCAGCGGGAGCGCGGCATGAGCAACCTGGTGCTCAGCTCGGGCGGCAGGCGCTGGACGGCCGAGCGGGCGCAGCAGATCGCCGAATGCCGCCGGCTCGAGGCCGAGGCCCGCGCCGCTTTCGACCGGCTCGACATCGACGGCGGGCGCATCGGCAACGGCGCCCGGCTCTTCAGCCGCATCGCCTACGTGCTGCACGGGCTGGAATCGCTGCCCGCGCTGCGACAGCGGATCGACACGCTCGACGGCATCACCGCATCCGAGGCCACGCAGGCCTTCACCCGGCTGGTCTCGGGCCTGCTGGCGGTGGTGTTCGAGGCGGCCGACAGCGCGAGCGATCCGCAGGTCTCGCGCCTGCTGGTGGCGATGTTCAATTTCATGCAGGGCAAGGAGTTCGCCGGCCAGGAGCGCGCCACCGGCGCCGCTGCCTTCGCCAGCGGCCGCTCCGATGCCCGGCGCCAGCAGCAGTGGCTGCACCTGATCGATTCGCAGGAGCGCTGCTTCCAGGTCTTCACCGATTTCGCCGAGGCCGGCCCGCTGGCGCTCTGGCAGGCCTGCAACGCCGGCCGGCCGCTGGCCGACCTGGAACGGCTGCGGCGCATCGGCTGCACCGCGCCCGAGGACGGCCTGCTCGATCCCGAGGCCAGCCAGGGCTGGTTCGACAGCTGCAGCGCCCGCATCGACGCGATGCAGGCGGTCGAGGCGCGGCTGGCGACCGACCTGCTGGCCCGCTGCCAGAGCAAGATCGCCCAGGCGCGGCAGGACCTGCAGTCGCAGCAGTCGCTGCTGGCGGCCCTGGCCGGCCCGGCGCCGGCCCCGGGCGGCTTCGCCGTGCCGCCGGCCGACGGCTTCGCGGTGGCGCCGCAGTCGTACGGCCCGCACCTGGAACGCTCGGTGCTGGAGATGGTGCAGGAGCAATCCAAGCGCCTGCAGGCGATGAACGACGAGCTGACCACCGTGCGCGCCTCGCTCAACGAGCGCAAGCTGGTCGAGCGCGCCAAGGGCCTGCTGATGGCGCACCGCCAGCTGAGCGAGGAAGAAGCCCACAAGATGCTGCGCCAGACGGCGATGAGCCAGAACCGCCGCCTGGTCGACGTGGCCGAGGCGGTGCTGGCGATGGCCGACCTGCTGCCCGGTGGTGCGCGCTGACCGGCGTACGCACCGCCACCCTCCGCTAATGGTGCGCCGCACCACCGCACGGCGTTGAGCGGCGCCTGCGGGCCACCATGCAGCGCTCCGCGCACCGCCGCGGCCCGCTTTCCCGGCCGATCCCACCTCCACGGACTGGCACGACTCCTGCTTTGTCGTACCCGTAACCCGGCCAACGGCGGTCGGGTCACAAGGTCACCCAGACACCCGGACAACGGCGTCCATCTCCCACCGGCGGCGCCAGCCTGCGGTCGAGAGATGGGCGCCGTTTTCATTTTCCGGGTCGGTTTCCCCGACACACTCAGGAGTTGAAAAGATGGCAACGCAGTCCCCAGGTTCCGCCCCCGCAACCGCCACGGCCCCCGTCAGCGCAGGCCGCCGCGATTTCCTCGGCAAGGCCGGCGCCGTGGGCACCGGCGCGATCTTCTCCACCCTGGGCCACAGCGGCGTCTGGGCCGCCGGCTCCGACGCACCGGAGAAGGCCGAGGTCAAGATCGGCTTCATCCCGCTGACCGACTGCGCCAGCGTGGTGATGGCGTCGGTGCTGGGCATCGACAAGAAATACGGCGTGAAGATCGTCCCCAGCAAGGAGGCCAGCTGGCCCGGCGTGCGCGACAAACTGGTCAACGGCGAACTCGACTTCGCCCACGTGCTCTACGGCCTCGTCTACGGCGTGCACCTGGGTATCGGCGGCGCCAAGAAGGACATGGCGGTGCTGATGAACCTGAACCACAACGGCCAGGCGATCACGCTCTCGAAGAAGTTGGCCGACAAGGGCGCGATCGACGGCCCCTCGCTCGCCAAGCTCATGGCCTCCGAGAAGCGCGAATACACCTTCGCCCAGACCTTCCCCACCGGCACCCACGCGATGTGGCTGTACTACTGGATGGCGGCCTACGGCATCAACCCGCTCAAGGACAGCAAGGTCATCACCGTGCCGCCGCCGCAGATGGTGGCCAACATGCGCATCGGCAACATGGACGGCTTCTGCGTCGGCGAGCCCTGGAACCACCGCGCGATCATGGACGGCATCGGCATCACCGGGGTCACCACCCAGGACATCTGGCAGGACCACCCCGAGAAGGTGCTGGGCACCACCGGCGAATACGCCAAGAAGTACCCCAACACCTGCCGCGCGGTGACCGCCGCCATCCTGGAGGCCGGCAAGTGGATCGACGCGGGCCTGCAGAACAAGATGAAGATGGCCGAGACCATCGCCGACAAGTCCTACGTCAACACCAGCGTCGACGCGATCAACCAGCGCATCCTGGGCCGCTACCAGAACGGCCTGGGCAAGACCTGGGACGACCCGAACTACATGAAGTTCTACGCCGACGGCAACGTCAACTTCCCGTACCTGTCGGACGGCATGTGGTTCCTGACCCAGCACAAGCGCTGGGGCCTGCTGAAGGACCACCCCGACTACCTGGCCGTGGCGCAGCAGATCAACCAAATCGGCATCTACAAGGACGCCGCCGCGGCCAGCAAGACGCCGGTGCCGAAGGACACGCTGCGCACCAGCAAGCTGATCGACGGCACCGTCTGGGACGGCAGGAACCCGAAGCAGTACGCCGATTCGTTCAAGGTCCACGCCTAAGCCCACCGGGAGCACCACCATGGTCAGCGCCGTCTTCCACTCGCCCCTCGCCGTCCCGCCCACCGACCCGCCGGCCCCCGGCCGGCCCCACCCTCCCGTCACTATGAATACCATAGCAGCAAGTCCAAGCGAATCGCCGGCTGCAGGGCTCAAGGGCGCCCAAAAGCCGGCCCGCATACCGCGCGACTGGCGGGGCTTCTGGCTGCGGATATTGCCGCCGGCAGTCGGCATCGCATTGCTGGGCGTGGTGTGGCAGCTGGTCTCGGCCGTCACCGCCGGCAGCATCCCGACGCCGGCCGACACGCTGCAGCAGGCGATCGTCGTCTTCAGCGATCCGTTCTACAGCAAGGGGCCGAACGACCAGGGCGTGGGCTGGAACGTGCTGGCCTCGCTGCAGCGGGTGGCGCTGGGCTTCGGCCTGGCGGCGGTGGTGGGCATTCCGGTGGGCTTCGCGGTCGGCCGGTTCAGCTTCCTCTCGCGGATGTGCAATCCGCTGATCAGCCTGCTGCGGCCGGTCTCGCCGCTCGCCTGGCTGCCGATCGGCCTGCTGGTCTTCAAGGGCGCCAATCCGGCGGCCATCTGGACCATCTTCATCTGCTCGATCTGGCCGATGATCATCAACACCGCCGTCGGCGTGCAGCGGGTGCCGCAGGACTACATGAACGTGGCCCGGGTGCTCAACCTGAGCGAGTGGAAGATCCTCACCAAGATCCTGTTCCCCGCCGTGCTGCCCTACATGCTGACCGGCGTGCGCCTGGCCGTCGGTACCGCCTGGCTGGTGATCGTCGCGGCCGAGATGCTGACCGGCGGCGTCGGCATCGGCTTCTGGGTGTGGGACGAATGGAACAACCTCAACGTCAAGAACATCATCATCGCGATCTTCGTGATCGGCATCGTGGGCCTGCTGCTCGAATATGCGCTGATCAAGCTGGCGACCGCGTTCACGTTCGAAGAGGTGAAGTCATGAGCAATCCGTCGCTGTCCACCAAGTTCATCGAAGTCCAGAACGTCGCCCAGACCTTCAAGACCGCCAAGGGCGCGTTCCCGGCCCTGCGCGACATCAACCTGACCGTCGCCAAGGGCGAGTTCGTGGCGCTGATCGGCCATTCGGGTTGCGGCAAGTCCACGCTGCTGAACCTGATCGCGGGCCTCACCACGCCCACGCAGGGCACCCTGCTCTGCGCCAACAAGGAGATCACCGGCCCCGGCCCCGAGCGGGCGGTGGTGTTCCAGAACCATTCGCTGCTGCCGTGGCTGACCTGCTACGAGAACATCTTCCTGGGCGTGGAGCGCGTCTTCTCGGCCACCGAATCGAAAGCCCAGCTGCGCGACCGCACCAACGCCGCGCTGGCTCTCGTCGGCCTGGTGCCGGCGGCGCAGAAACGGCCGGGCGAGATCTCCGGCGGCATGAAGCAGCGCGTGGGCATCGCCCGGGCCCTGGCGATGGAGCCGCAGGTGCTGCTGATGGACGAACCCTTCGGCGCACTTGATGCGTTGACCCGCGCCAAGCTGCAGGACGAGCTGCTCGCCATCGTCGCCAAGACCAGGAGCACCGTGGTGATGGTGACCCACGACGTGGACGAGGCGGTGTTGCTGTCCGACAAGATCGTGATGATGACCAACGGCCCGGCCGCCACCATCGGGGAGTTGCTGGCGGTCGACATTCCGCGGCCCCGCGACCGGGTGGCGCTGGCCGAGGACCCGCAGTACGCGCACTGCCGCAAGGCGGTGATCGACTTCCTCTACACCCGCCAGGCACACGTGGAGAAGACCGCCGCCTGAGCGTGCGGCGCGGGTCGCACGGCGCACGACACCGTGCGACCCGTGGCATGGAACCTGCATGAATTTGACGCGGCCCGACACGGCCGCACGGAAATGGCGCAACGAAGCGGCATTTCCAAACAGACAAAGGCGTCTCTGCAGCCTGCGCACTTCGGTGGCGCAGGCTGCACGGACGCCTTTTTGCGTTGATGCACCGACTACGACCACGAGACGCCGCCATGCTGAACTTCCGGGCATTCCTGAATGCGGGCCACGCCCCCACGCTTTGGGCCTCCTTCCTGTACTTCGCGTTTTCCTGCGGCATCTGGGTGATCAACGGCGCGATGGCGCCCTTCATCAGCGAGGCCTTCCAGCTGAGCCCGGCGCAAAAGGGCGTGATGCTGTCGATCCCGATCTTCGCGGGCGCGCTGATGCGCTTCCCGCTGGGGCTGCTGGCGCAGTACATCGGCCGCAAGAACGCGACGCTGGTCGAGATGGTGGGCATCGCGATCGCGATGGCCTTCGGCTATTTCTACGTGAGCTCCTACAACGACCTGCTGGCCATGGGCGTGCTGCTGGGCATCGCGGGCGCCAGCTTCGGCGTGGCACTGTCGCTGGGCTCGGGCTCGTTTCCGCCACGCTACAAGGGCCTGGCGATGGGTCTGGTGGGGGCCGGCAACGTCGGCACTGCGGTGTCGGCCTTGCTGGCACCGGCGCTGGCCCAGGCCTACGGCTGGCAGACGGTGTACGGCTTCGCGGCCCTTGGCATCATCGTGCCGATGGTGGTGATGATTGTCTTCGCCCAGGAACCGCCCGACCTGGACAAGCATTCGAGCTTCCGCGACCACATCGCCTGCCTGTTCGAGAAGGACGGCTGGGCCTTCAGCCTGATCTATGCGGTGACCTTCGGCGGCTTCATCGGCCTGACCACCTTCCTGCCCAGCTACTTCTACGACCAGTTCGGCGTGAGCAAGACGCAGGCGGGCCAGCTGACGATGCTGGCGGCCTTCATGGGCGCGGCGCTGCGCATCTTCGGCGGCTGGCTGTCGGACCACTGGGGTGGGGTGAACACCCTGACCGCGGTGCTGGCGGTGGTCGCCGTGTCGCTGGTGCTGTGCGGCTTCGCGCAGCAGTCGCTGCCGGTCACGGTGCTGCTGTTCCTGGTGTGCTTCGCCGCGCTGGGGGCCGGCAACGGCGCGCTGTTCCAGCTGGTGCCGCTGCGCTGGCCGCTGACCACCGCGGTGGCCGGCTCGATGATCGGCGAGATCGGTGCGCTGGGCGGCGGGCTGGTGCCCAACGCGATGGGCCTGTCCAAGCAGTACGCCGGCACCTACCTGTGGGGTTTCGTGCTGTTCGCGGCCTGCGCGCTGGCGATGCTGGTGCTGCTGCGCTTCATGCAGATCCGCTGGACCCGCACCTGGGCCGAGCGCGGCGGCCGCGCACGCGTCGCCTGACCGGGCCGCGGCGCTGCGCCGCGGCAGCGCAACGATCCCGCCCGACCGACCCCGCTCGGCGCGCTACACCGCCAGGGCCCGCACCACGGCCCGGGCGGCGTCGGCCACCACGTCGTGCCGCAGCGGCGCATCCGGGGCCGGCGGCACCGCCCGCGTGAAGTACACCGCGATCACCAGCGGGCTGCCGGCAGGCGGCCAGGCCACCCCGATGTCGTTGACCGTGCCGTAATCGCCCGAGCCGGTCTTGTCGGCCACCGGCCAGCCGGCCGGCACGCCGGCGCGGATGCGGGCGCCGCCGGTCGTGTTGCCGCGCATCCACTCCGTCAGCCGTGCGCGATGCGCCGGTGCCAGGGCATCGCCCAGCAGCAGCCGCTGCAGGTTGCGCGCCATGCCGCCGGGCGTGCAGGTGTCGCGCGGATCGCCGGGTACCGCATCGTTGAGCGCCGTTTCCCAGCGGTCGAGGCGGAACTCCGTATCGCCCAGGCCGCGCGCATAGCGCGTCAACCCCTCCGGCCCGCCGATCTCGCGCAGCAGCAAATTGCCGGCGGTGTTATCGCTGTACTGCAGCGCCGCAGCGCAGAGCGCGGCGTAGGTCATGCCCTCCCCCACCTGCTTCGACGTCACCGGCGAATAGTTGACCAGATCGGCCGGCCCGTAGCGCACCACCCGGTCCATCAGGCCCGGCACCGCATCGCTGCGCGCCAATACCGCGGCGGCGGCGAGCGTCTTGAAGGTGCTGCAGGCGGGGAACCGCTCCTGCGCCCGGTGCTGGACGACCGGCCCTCCGTCGGTCCGGAAAGCGCAGACCCCCAGGCGGCCGTCGGCGGCAGTCTCGATGCGGGCGAACGCGGCACGCGCCTCGGCCAGCCGGTCGGGAGCGGGGCCGCCGGCGCAGGCGGTGAGCCAGGGTGCGGCGGCGGTGGTGAGGAGGAGGGAGCGGCGGTGGATGCTGGCTGGCATATCGGTAGGTGATGCCAGAACAGGGCTGGCGGTAAAAGTGAGCTCGGAGGCAGCTTAAACCGGGTGCAAGGCACCGCAGGAGCGGCGGCGCGGCATATGCAGAGCGATATGGGCGTTGTTTCGCCGAAACGTTCTTCTTCGACGACAAATCTTCACCCGGTTCAGCAAGCATTCACGATGTATCCGGGTATTTCGCCAGTTACGGTTTATTATGCGAATAGTTGTCATTGCGTTTCGCTTTTGGCCAGCTATGCATGTCGTGATGCGCCTCCTCGGCGCGGCGCACGGCTCTGCCGGACTCGGCCGGTTCCTCTCCTTTCTCATCTCACTCATGCACTCTCCCAGCGCTCTTTCGCCGGCCACGCGCTTCCGCTTCGCCCCCACCCTCCTCGTGCAATCGATCCGCCAATGCCTGGGCGTCGGCCTGGTGCTGGCGACCGCGGGCGTCGCCGCCCAGACGTCGACGGACGGATCGCGCCTCAAGGACGTCACCGTGTCGGACCAGGCCGAGGCCATCGGCGGACTGCAGAAGACCTACTCCGGCGGCCAGCTCGCCCGCGGCGGCGACCTAGGCATCCTGGGCCGCACCGATCTGATGAACGTGCCGTTCAGCACGACCAACTACACCTCGGAGCTGATCCAGAACCAGCAGGCGCTCACCACCGCCGACGTGGTCATGAACGACGCCTCGGTGCGCACGCTCCAGGCCCGAGGCGGCTTCGGCGACGACTTTCAGATTCGCGGCCTGACGGTCCAGAACACCGACCTGAGCCTGAACGGACTGTTCGGCTTGGCACCGTCGACGCGTGTCCCGCTCGAAATGGTCGAACGGGTGGAAGTGCTCAAGGGTCCCGGCTCGCTCACGAACGGTGTCGGACCCGGCGGCAGCGTCGGCGGCAGCATCAACGTGGTCACCAAGCGGGCCGGTGACGTTCCCCTGACCCGCCTGACCACCACCTACATGGGCAAGGCGCAGTTCGGAACGCATCTCGATCTAGGCCGTCGCTTCGGCGAGGACAACCAGTGGGGCGTCCGGTTCAACGGCTTGCTGCGCAATGGCGAGGGCAACATCGACGGCGGCCGCCAGCGTGCCGACGTCGCCGCGGTCGGCGTGGACTATGCCGGCAGCCGGCTGCGCTGGTCGTTCGACGCTTTCGCGACCGACGGCAAGACGGTCGGCTTCCGCCCGCAGACCGCGTTCCTGGCCGGCATCACCCAGATGCCGGCGGTGCCCAACCCGCGCGGCAGCTTCTACCCCGGCGCCGAACTCACCGACGGCCAAAAGACCGCGATGACCCGGCTGGAGTACGACCTGAACGACAGCACCACCGCCTGGGGCGCGATCGGCTACAGCGACAGCTGGGGCGACCAGCATTTCCCGACCGCGGCACGCCGGGTGGATGCGCTGGGCAACTTCACCGTCAACAACGGCTACTACGACGCCTACAACAGGACCTCGTCCGCCGACACGGGCATCCGCACCCGCTTCAACACCGGTGGCGTGAAGCACACGGTGGCCCTGGCGGCCAATTACCTGAACCAGGAAATCGGCTACTTCTACCAACTGACCAGCACGCCGGTCGCTTCGAACATCTACAACCCCGCACCTCTGCCTGCGATCAACTTCGCACGAGGCGAGCCGTCCAAGAGCAGCGAACTGAAGCACTACAGCGTCGCCCTCGCCGACACCATGGCCTTCGCCGACGACCGGGTGCTGCTCACCGTGGGCCTGCGCAACCAGACCATCGAGCAAACCGGCTACAACGTCCTGACCGGCGCGGTCAGCGGCACGCCGTACAAGGCGAGCGCGGTCACCCCGTTGGCGGGGTTGGTGTTCAAGGCGACGAAGGACATCTCGGTCTACACCAACTACACCTCCGGCCTGACGCGGGGCGGCATCGCCGGCGCCGGAACCGCCAATATCGGCGAAGTCTTCGCACCGCAGAAATCCAAGCAGCACGAAGTGGGCGTGAAAGTCGATTGGGGTCGCCTGATGACGCAGGCCGCGCTCTACGAGATCAAACGCCCCGCGTCGGTCACCGACCCGTTGACGCGCGTCTACAGCTTCGGTGGCGAACAACGCAACCGCGGCCTGGAACTGAGCGCCTACGGCGAAGTGCAACGCGGCCTGCGGGTGATGGCCAGCGCCGCCTTCAACGACGCGGTGCTGACCCGTACCGCGGGCGGCGTCAACCAGGGCAACGACGCGGCCGGCGTGCCCGACCACACCTACAACCTGGGCCTGGACTGGGACACACCGTGGGTGCAGGGCCTGAGCGTGAATGGCCGGGTGATCAGTACCGCGTCGACCTATGCGGACGCGACCAACCTGTTGCGCGCACCGTCGTGGACCCGGGTAGACCTGGGCGCCCGGTACGCGACCCGTGTGGCCGGCAAGCCGGTCACCCTGCGCGCCAGCCTGGAAAACGCCTCGAACAAAGCCTATTGGGTCATCAGCAACTACGTGACGGTCGGCGCGCCCCGCACGCTCATGCTGTCGGCCGCGATCGATTTCTGATCGGTTCGGCATCGAGGCCGGCCCACGCCGGCCTCTCTTCCGATGCACCGGTGCAACGCCGGTGCTTGCAGATGCCGCGGGCCGCCGTCCGCCCTAGCGCGGCAGGAACAGCACCCAGTACACCAGCAGCCCGTTCAGCAGCAGCGACACCGCCAGCCCGATCTTCCACAGCGCCGCCGGATCGCGCGCGACCAGCGGCGATGCGGGTGGCGCGGTGATCGGCCGGGAGGCGCCCCGCTCCAGCGCCAGCACCATCTCCTCGGCAGTTTCGAATCGCAGGCTGCCGTCGCGCGCGACCGCCTTCAGCACGACGTGGTCGAGCCAGATCGGCACTGCCGGGTTGCGGCGGCTGGGCGGCAGCGGGTCGCGCCAATAGCGGCCGCGCTGGTAGGGCACCACCTCGCCGTACGGCAGCGCGCCGGTCAGCAGCTGGTAGAGCGTCACGCCCAGGGCGAACAGGTCGCTCTGCGCGTCGGCGGGCCGTGGCGGATCGTCCCACTGCTCCGGGTTGATGTAGCTCGGGGTGCCGGCATGCAGGGCGCGGGTGGCGGCGGGCTCGCGGCCGCTGAGGGCCACGCCCAGGTCCAGCACCCGCATGCTGCCGTCTTCGCCCTGGTGCAGGTTGGCCGGCTTGATGTCGCGGTGGATCACGCCCTGCCGGTGCAGCTGGCCCAGGGTGCGCGCCACCGGCAGGGCGATGGCCACGGCCTGGGCCGGGCTGGGGCGCTGGCCGCGGTCGAGCATCTGCTGCAGCGTCTCGCCGCCGTGCCAGTCGTAGAGCAGGTAGAAGGCGGTGGCCGGACCGGTGGGCGCCGCGCCGTGCAGTCGCACCAGGTGGTCGGCGGCGCGGCCGCCCTGCATGCGGCGGGCCAGCCAGGCCTCGTGGGCCAGGGTGGCGCGCTCTTCGGCGTCGTGGGCGCGGGAGGGTTGCAGCGTCTTCAGCGCATAGAGCCGCCGGGTCTGGGCGTCGCGCACCTGGTAGAGCCGGGCCACGCCGCCGTCGGAAACCAGCGCGGTGACGGTCAGGCCGTCGAGCGTGTCGCCCACCTTCAGAGGCGGCGGCACCGGCAGCTCCGACGCGCGCAACTGGGCGTCGTGCAGCGTGGCGGTGGCGGCGCCGCGCACGCGCAGCACCAGGGCGGTCGCGTCGTCGCCGCTGCCGCGCTGGCGGGCCGCGTCGACCAGCGCCTGGCTGATCGACTGCGCATCGGCGCCTTCCAGCGGCGGCTGCGCCAGCACGGCGATGTCGCGCTCCGACAGGCTGCCGTGCACCCCGTCGGTCAGCAGCACGAACAGGTCGCCGGTCTGCGCCTCGCCCTGCCGGTAGTCGACCACCAACCGGTCGTCGGCACCGATGCTGCGGGTCAGCTGGTGGGCGAAATCCGGATGGGCCACCGTATGGTCGGTGGTCAGCAGTTCCAGCGCGCCGCCACGCAGCAGGTAGGCGCGGGTGTCGCCCACATGGGCGAGTGCGTACGACTGGCCGCGCAGCACCAGGGCGGTGAGCGTGGTCAGCCCCAGGGCCGGCGCGCGGCGCCGGTTGATGCCCGCCAGCCACGCGTTCTGCGCGGCGATGATCCGGTCGAGCGCCACCGTCGTGTCCCAGGTGGCGGGCGTGCCGAAATAGTCGCGCACCAGGCTGGTCACCGTGGTCTGCGCCGCCTCGCGCCCCATGCCGCCGGCACTCACGCCGTCGGCGATCGCCGCGATCGCACCGCGCTGGTCCTCGCCATCGTCGCCCGCCATCGCGGCGGCGAAGTCCTCGTTGGCACCGCCGCCACGGCCCGCGGCGAGCGAGGCGAAGCCGATGTCGAGATCGAAGCTCATGTCGATCGTTCGTGTCGCCGCAGGCGGAGAGCAGCAAGCCCTACGGGCATCGGCATGGCCTGACCGACACCCGGGCCAGCACGGTAACACGCGGGCATATCGCTCCTATCTTGATAGCTGACGGCCGGCGCATGGCGGCGGCTACAGACACTTTTTTATTCGAGGCCAGCACCCTCACTTGCGACCGTAGGTCGCGTCGTGGTCGGGCGCGATGGTCAAAAAGCGCATGAAATCGCCGTCCCGGTAGGCGGTGCAGCGGCGCGCCTGGGTGATGCGCAACGCGTAGATCGCATCGACGCCCGCCGGCGGCGCGACACTCGCGATCTTCTCCCACTTCAAGCCGTTGTCCCGGTACAGCTGGGCCCAGGTGAGTTGCCGTATTTTCTTGAGGGTGTCGAGGGCGGCATGGCGATCGGGCTTTTGCAGGTGAAGCAGGTTTTCCTGGAAGACGGGATTGTTCAGGTCCAACCTCACCAACGCGTCGCCGGCGGCCATCAGCGCTTGGCCCCCAATACGTCCAACACTGCGTCCGCCTGGGCGTCGGAGGCGGGATGGGCTGCCGCCCAGTCCAGTGCGCGGCGCAGGTCGGCCGCCGTCTCCTCCCGGTGAAGCCAGCGCTCGTTGTCGGGTACGACCGTCGCGGTGCGGATCAGCCAGACACCGGCCTCCCGCTCTTCGACCAGCACTTGGCGCCCGGCGAACTGCTTGCCAAGGGAAATTTGCCCGTTAGCTCCGACGACCTTCACGCTTGCCGTGGCTTGTGTGATCTGCATGATAAAACTTTTGTGCTGCACGAAAATCGTGCGTTGGTGCCATTGTAATTAAAGCAATCAGATAGTTCAATGTGGGCATAAGGACCGGCGGTGCGCCCGATCGTGGCAGGCACCCGTCGGCTAGACCTTGTCGAAAAGCGGCAAGCCAGGGCGGACAGCTGGCCCGGCATAGCCAAGATGCTTTCGGTCGCATCGCCTCCGGACGGTGCATGTCGCAGCGCACCAATCTGAGGCGATCGCACCGGGACCCGTGCTGCACCCGCACGCTCACGTGGCACCGCCCGGCGTGGTTCTCCGATCGCAATGCCGAATTCGCTGGCACACCTCTTGCATCGATCCCTCCATAGGCTCTGCGCGGCAATGGCGTCGCGAAGGGCTCGAGGACAAAGGCGTCCGCATGTCGTACCAGCCCCCGCTGGCCACGGTCCATGCGGACGCCTTTTTCGTTTTCAGGATGGCCCCACGGAGGACCTGTATGGACATGCGCGTAAAGAAGCAGAAGCTGGTGTTGGTCGGCAACGGAATGGCCGGCGTGCGCACGCTCGAAGAGCTGCTGAAGATCGACCCCGACCTCTACGAGATCACCGTCTTCGGCGCCGAGCCGCACCCCAACTACAACCGCATCCTGCTCTCCCCGGTACTGGCGGGCGAGCAGACGGTCGAGGAGATCGTGCTCAACCCGTGGTCGTGGTACGAAGAGAACGGCATCACGGTGCACGCCGGCCGCAAGGTCACCGAGATCGACCGGGTCAGGCGCGTGGTGCGGGCCGACGACGGCACCGAGGCCCCGTACGACCGGCTGCTGCTCTGCACCGGCTCCAACCCGTTCATGCTGCCGGTGCCGGGCGCCCAGCTCGAGGGCGTGATCGCCTACCGCGACATCGCCGACACCAACACGATGATCGAGACCGCCAAGACGCACAAGCATGCGGTGGTGATCGGCGGCGGCCTGCTGGGCCTAGAGGCTGCCAACGGCCTGATGCTGCGCGGCATGATCGTGGTGGTGGTGCACAACAGCGGCTGGCTGATGGAGCGCCAGCTCGACGACGTGGCCGGCAGCATGCTGCGCAAGTCGCTCGAAGACCGCGGCCTGCAGTTCCGCCTGAACGCCCACACCCAGGAGCTGGTGGGCGACAGCGAAGACGGCAAGGGCGGCCGGGTGAAGGCGATCCGCTTCAAGGACGGCTCCGAAGACCCGGCCGACCTGGTGGTGATGGCCGTCGGCATCCGCCCCAACACCGCGCTGGCCGAGAAGAGCCGGCTGCACTGCAACCGCGGCATCGTCGTCACCGACACGCTGCAGACGGTGACCGATGCGCGCATCTACGCGGTCGGCGAATGCGCCGCCCACCGCGGCATCGCCTACGGCCTGGTGGCGCCGCTGTTCGAGCAGGCCAAGGTCGCCGCCAACCACCTGGCCGAGATGGGCATCGGCCGCTACCTCGGATCGCTCACCTCCACCAAGCTGAAGGTGACCGGCATCGACCTCTTCAGTGCCGGCGAATTCATGGGCGGCGAAGGCACCGAGGAGATCGTGATGAGCGACCCCTTCGGCGGCGTCTACAAGAAGCTGGTGATCAAGGACGACAAGCTGGTCGGCGCCTGCCTCTACGGCGACACGGTCGACGGCAGCTACTACTTCAAGCTGCTGCGCGAAGGCCGCAGCGTGAGCGACATCCGCGACCGCCTGATGTTCGGCGAATCCAACCTGGGCGACACCGGCCACCAGGGCCAGAACAAGGCCGCCGCGATGGCCGATACCGACGAGGTCTGCGGCTGCAACGGCGTGACCAAGGGCGCCGTCTGCAAGGCGATCAAGGAGAAGGGCCTGTTCACCCTGGAGGACGTGCGCAAGCACACCAAGGCCAGCGCGTCCTGCGGCTCCTGCACCGGCCTGGTCGAGCAGATCATCATGTTCACCGCGGGCGGCGACTACTCGTCCACGCCCAAGAAGAAGGCCCTCTGCGGCTGCACCGACCACAGCCACCAGGAAGTGCGCGACGCGATCCGCAAGGAGCACCTGACCAGCATGGCCGAGGTGCAGCGCACCCTCGGCTGGAAGACGCCCAACGGCTGCGCCACCTGCCGCCCGGCGCTCAACTACTACCTGATCAGCACCTTCCCGAAGGAGGCGAAGGACGATCCGCAGAGCCGCTTCATCAACGAACGCAGCCACGCCAACATCCAGAAGGACGGCACCTATTCGGTCATTCCCCGCATGTGGGGCGGCACCACCACCGCGGCCGACCTGCGCCGCATCGCCGACGTGGCCGACAAGTACGCGATCCCCACCGTCAAGGTCACCGGCGGCCAGCGCATCGACCTGCTGGGCGTCAAGAAGGAAGACCTGCAGGGCGTCTGGGCCGACCTGGGCATGCCGAGCGGCCTGGCCTATGCCAAGGCGCTGCGCACGGTCAAGACCTGCGTCGGCAGCGAATGGTGCCGCTTCGGCACGCAGGACAGCACGCAGCTCGGCAAGGACCTGGAGCGTGCGCTGTGGGCGATGTATGCGCCGCACAAGGTCAAGCTGGCCGTCTCGGGCTGCCCTCGCAACTGCGCCGAATCGGGCATCAAAGACGTCGGCATCATCGGCGTCGATTCGGGCTGGGAGATGTACGTCGGCGGCAACGGCGGCATCAAGACCGAGGTGGCCCACTTCTTCGTGAAGGTCAAGACCGCCGAGGAAGTGATGGAATTCGCCGGCGCCTTCCTTCAGCTCTACCGCGAAGAGGGCTGGTACCTGGAGCGCACGGTGCACTACATCGGCCGGGTGGGCCTGGACTACGTCAAGAAGAAGATCCTCGACGACGAGGCCAACCGCAAGGCGCTGTGGGAGCGGCTGCAGTTCTCGCTCGACGGCGCGCCCGACCCGTGGCTCGAATCGGCCAAGGCATCGGTCGACACCCGCCAGTTCACGCCGGTCATCCCGATCGCCGTGGCCGTCTGAACGCCGCACCGCACCGCACCGCACCACAAGGAACCCCATGAGCGAATGGAAACCCATCTGCCGCGTCGAGGACATCCCGGTCCTCGGCTCCCGCCGTGTCGCCCGCCCGGTGGGCGTCGACGTGGCCGTGTTCCGCAACGACCAGGACCAGGTCTTCGCACTGCTCGACCGCTGCCCGCACAAGGGCGGCCCGCTCAGCCAGGGCATCGTCTTCGGCACCAGCGTGGCCTGCCCGCTGCACAACTGGACCATCGGCATGGACGACGGCTGCGCCAAGGCGCCCGACGAGGGCTGCACCCCGCGCTTCGCCGTCCGCGTCGATGCCGGCGTGGTGCACCTGGATGCGGGCGAGCTGGCCACGCACGCCACCGACCTGCCGCGTCCCGTGGCCGGCCCGCGTGCGGTGGGCGCCCACGGCGCCAACGACACCGGCCATCCGCAGAACGACATGGCCGGCGCCGCTGCCTGAACGCCTTGCCCCGCCCCGCCGTCCGCCCCCTCCCACCACCAGCGAAACAGCCCATGCAGGAAACCAAGTCCACCTGCCCGTACTGCGGCGTCGGCTGTGGTGTGGTGATCGAATCGCACGACGGGCAGATCACCGGCGTGCGCGGCGACCCGGCGCATCCGGCCAACTTCGGCCGGCTCTGCACCAAGGGCTCGACCCTGGCCCGCACCGCCACCGCCCAGGTCACCCTGCAGACCCGCCTGCTGCAGCCGATGCTGCGCGCCGCGCGCGGCGCCGCGCCGCAGGCCCTGCCGTGGGACACCGCGCTGGACCTGGCCGCCGACAGGTTCGCCGACACGATCCGCACCCACGGGCCGGACGCGGTGGGCTTCTATCTCTCGGGCCAGTTGCTCACCGAGGACTACTACGTCTTCAACAAGCTGGCCAAGGGCCTGATCGGCACCAACAACGTCGACACCAACTCGCGCCTGTGCATGAGCAGCGCGGTGGCCGGCTACAAGCAGACCCTCGGCGCCGATGCGCCGCCGGTCTGCTACGACGACGTGAACCATGCCGACTGCCTGTTCATCACCGGCAGCAACACCGCCTGGGCGCACCCGATCCTCTACCGCCGGATCGAAGACGCGCGCGCCGCCAACCCGGCGATGAAGATCGTGGTGGTCGACCCGCGCCGCACCGACACCGCCGCCGCCGCCGACCTGCACCTGGCGATCCAGCCCGGCACCGACGTGATGCTCTACCACGGCATGCTGCACATCATGCTGTGGGAGGGCTGGACCGATGCGGCCTACATCGCGGCGCGCACCACCGGCTTCGATGCGCTCAAGGCCCTGGTGCGCGACTGCACGCCCGACAACGTGGCGTTCCTCTGCGGCATCAGGAAGGAAGACCTGTTCCAGGCCGCGCGCCTCTTCGCCACCTCGGCCGCGACGCTCAGCCTCTACTGCATGGGCCAGAACCAGTCGACCAGCGGCACCGCCAAGAACACCGCGCTGATCGGCCTGCACCTGGCCACCGCCCAGATCGGCCGCCCCGGCGCCGGGCCGTTCTCGCTCACCGGCCAGCCCAATGCGATGGGCGGGCGCGAGGTGGGCGGCCTGTCGAACCTGCTCTCGGCCCACCGCGACATGGCCAACCCGCAGCACCGCGCCGAAGTGGCCGCGCTGTGGGGCGTGGCCGACGTGCCCGCCACCCCGGGGCGGAGCGCGATCGACATGTTCCAGGCCGCGGCCGACGGCGAGATCCGCGCGCTGTGGATCTCCTGCACCAACCCGGCGCAGTCGATGCCAGACCAGGCGATGGTGCGCCGCGCGCTCGAGCGCTGCGATTTCGTCGTGGTGCAGGAGGCGTTCGCCACCACCGCCACCTGCGCCTTCGCCGACCTGCTGCTGCCCGCCACCACCTGGGGCGAAAAGGTGGGCACCGTGACCAACAGCGAGCGCCGCATCAGCCGGGTCCGCCCCGCCGTGCCCGCCCCCGGCGCCGCCCGCCACGACTGGGCCGCCGCCACCGATTTCGCACAGCGCCTGGCCGCACGGCTGCCGGCCCTGCCGCAGCACCTGTTCCCCTATTCGCTCGACCCGTTCGCCGCCGACGCGTCGGCCGAGGCGATCTGGAACGAGCACCGCGAAACCACCCGCGGCCGCGACCTCGACATCACCGGCCTCTCGTGGGCGATGCTCGATGCGCAGGGCCCGCAGCAGTGGCCGCTGCCCGAGGGCGGAGCGCCCAGGGCACGCCTCTACGAGGACGGCCGCTTCGCCACCCCCGACGGCCGCGCCCGCTTCGTCGCCGTGCCCTACCGGGCGGTGGCGGAGCCGCGCGACGCGCGCTACCCCTTCTCGCTCACCACCGGCCGGCTGCGCGACCAGTGGCACGGCATGAGCCGCACCGGCACGCTGGGCCGGCTGTTCGGCCACGTGGCCGAACCGGCGGTGCAGCTGCACCCGTCGGACATGGCGCGCCGCAAGCTCGCGGCGGGCGACCTGGTCCAGCTCACCTCGCGCCGCGGCTCCATCGTGGTGCCGGTGCAGCCGTCGGAAGACGTGGGCATGACCCAGGCCTTCATGGCGATGCACTGGGGCGAGGAATTCCTGTCGGGCCAGTCCTCCATCGGCCAGCGGCTGGCGGGCGTCAACGCGCTCACCCTGCCCGCCTACTGCCCCGATTCCAAGCAGCCCGAGCTGAAGCACACCGCGGTGAAGGTGCTGAAGGCCGAGCTGCCCTGGACGCTGCTCGGCATGGCCTGGCTGCCCGAGGGCGAGGCGCTCGCCGCCCGCGACGCGCTGCGCACGCTGATGGCGCAGTTCCCCTTCGCCACCTGCGTGCCGTTCTCCAACAACGCGCCGCTGGCCGCGCCCGAGCAGGAGCGCTTCGGCGTGCTGTTCCGAGCCGCGGCCTACGAGGCGCCGCCCGAAGCCCTGGTCGCGCAGGTCGAACAACTGCTGGGCCTGGGCACGCCGGACGCGCTGCGCTACGCCGACCGCCGCCGCGGCCAGCGCCGGGCGATACGCCTGCGCCGCGAGGGTGCCGATGCCTTCATCGACGGCTTCGTCCTGGCGGGCGACACCCGGGCCGAATCGTGGCTGCGCACCCTGCTGCAGGACGAGCTGCCGGCCCAGGCCTACGGCCGGCTGCTGCTGGTGCCGGGCGCCACCGCGCCGGTGGCGGTGGCGTCGCGCGGCCGGCAGGTCTGCACCTGCTTCAACGTCACCGAGCCGGCGATCGCGGGCTTCCTGGCCGGCTGCGCCGGCACCGAGGACGCGCGCCTCGCGACGCTGCAGGGCGCGCTCCGATGCGGCACCAACTGCGGATCGTGCATTCCCGAGCTGCGGCGCATCGTGCGGGCCACGCCGGCCGCCGCGGCGGAGCCGGCAATCACCGTGGGCGCATGACGACCCTGGCGTCATTCGGCATATAGCCGAAAGTGGGAACCGATCTTCGACAATCGGCGGTTCCCACCTTTCCCACGAACGAGACATACGAGCCGCATGGGCATCAGCCAGTACATCAAGGAAATCGGCCGCGGCGCCCGGGGCGCCAAGCCGCTCGACCGCGCCCAGGCGGCGGACCTCTTCGGCCAGGTGCTCGACGGCAGCGTGACCGACCTGGAGATCGGCGCCTTCTGCCTCGCGATGCGGATCAAGGGCGAGACGCCCGAGGAGATGGCCGGCTTCCTCGACGCCACCGCCGCCCGCACCGCCCGGGTGCCCGCTTCGCAGCGGCCGGTGGTCGTGCTGCCCAGCTACAACGGCGCACGCCGCCTGCCCGTGTTGACACCGCTGCTGGCGCTGCTCGTGGCCCGCGAAGGCCTGCCGGTGCTGGTGCACGGCGCGGCGACGGAATCGAGCCGGGTTCTGGCATCCGATGTACTCGAAGCCGTTGGTGTGCGACGACTTACAGCTATCGATTCCATAGCAGACGGCACGGTGGCCTTCGCGCCGACCGAACTGCTCTGCCCCGGCCTGAAACGCCTGCTGGACGTGCGCCGGGTGATCGGCCTGCGCAACCCGGCGCACAGCGTCGTCAAGCTGATGAACCCGTGCGACGGCCCGGCCGTGCTCGTGGCCAGCTACACCCACCTGCCGTACGCGGAATCGATGGGCGCGGTGTTCGAGCTGACAGGCGCCACCGCGATGCTGTCGCGCGGCATGGAGGGCGAGGTGGTCGCCGACCCGCGCCGCACCCCCGAGATGACCGGCTTCGTGCACGGCGCCCGGATGGAGCTGCAGGCCCAGCAGCCGGGCACCCTGCCCACGGTGCCTGGCCTGCCCGACGAGATCGACGTGCGGACCACCGCCGACTACACCCGCGCCGTGCTCGGCGGCGCGCTGCCGGTACCGGGTCCCATCGCCCGCCAGGTGGAATACATCTTGCGTATCGCGACCCAGGAGACAGCGACGCGCGAGGCCTTCGCCCCGGCCGCACGACAACCGAATCAGGAGCCCCGCCCATGACGATGCAAGACCCCCTCGCCCCCCTCCCCCACGGCAGCTGCACCCTGGTGGGCGCCGGCCCGGGCGACCCGGACCTGCTGACGGTCAAGGCGGTCAAGGCGATCCGTGCGGCCACCGTGCTGCTGGTCGACGACCTAGTGGCCGACGCGATCGTGGCGCTGGCCTCGCCCACCGCACGCGTCGTCTACGTCGGCAAGCGCGGCGGCTGCAAGAGCACGCCGCAGGCCTTCATCGAGAAGCTGATGCTGATGGCGGTGCGCGACGGCGAGCGGGTGGTGCGGCTGAAGGGCGGCGACCCGTTCATCTTCGGCCGCGGCGGCGAGGAGGTGGAGCATCTGCGGGCCGCCGGCGTGCAGGTGGAGGTGGTCAACGGCATCACCTCGGGCCTGGCCGCGATGACCGCGATCGGCGTGCCGCTGACCCACCGCGAGCATGCCCACGGCGTGGTCTTCGTCACCGGCCATGCCAAGCCCGGAGACTCCGGCACCGACTGGCGGGCGCTGGCCGCCACCGCGCATGCGGCCCGGCTCACGCTGGTGATCTACATGGGCGTGTCGGGCGCGGCCCGCATCCAGGACGAGCTGCTGTCGGGCCTGCCGGCCGGCACGCCGGTGGCCGTCATCCAGAACGCGACCCTGCCGACGCAGCGGCATGCGGTCACCACGCTCGGCGCGCTGCAGTCCACGATCGTGGCCGAAGGGCTGGGCAGCCCGTCGGTGATCGTGGTCGGCGATGTGCTGGTCGGACTGGCCGCGGCCCGGAACCAGCCGGCGCCGGGAGACCTGCGCGCCGCCTGAACACCCGCCCCGCGCCACTTCGCCCGAGCGGACGCGGCAGGATCAGCGGCGGTGGCCGCGGCTCACCGCCTGCGAGATGTGCTGCGCGGCCTTTTCCATCGCCTGCAGTTGCCGGTCTCCCAGCGACGCGTTCGCGGCGAAGCTGTAGGTGCACAGCGTGCCGTAGTTCCTGCGGCCGTCCAGCACGATCGGCGTGGTGATGAAAGCGCCGATCTTGGCCGGCGGCGGCGGCGCGTCGCGCAGCGCAGGCTCGGTGCGGGTGTCGGGCACCAGGCGCGGCAGCCGGCCTTCGACCACGTGGTGGCACCAGGTCTGCTCCAGCTCACGCACTTCGCCGGGCACGTGGGTCTGCTCGTGCGCCGGGTTCGCCACCTGCCGGATGACGTGCTTGTCGCCGTCGAACTCCGCGACGAAGACCACGTCCATGCCCAGCCGCTCGCGCAGCACCTGCAGCACCTGGGTGACCGACGCGTCGACCATCGCATCGGACTGTTCGGTGGTCGCCAGCAGCATCTCGCTGACGGTCACCTCGAGCTGGTCCATGTCTTCGGATTCGAATACGTTGCGCTTCATGTCGGAGGCCTCCGGACGGCGATGGTAACGCCGGCCAGTACGGGCGCCGTGGCCCGGCGCTTGCTAGACGGTACCCGTCACCGCTTCCAAGGAACCACCATGTCGGCACGGCCCCTCTCGACCTTCGCACCTGCGCCGCCGGCACCCGCCACCCCGCGCCAGGACGCCGGCATGTCCACCGTCAACCTGGCCGCACGGCAGCGGATGCTGTCGCAGCGCCTGCTGCTGCAGACGGTGCTGGCGGCGCAGGGCAGCGCGTCGCAACTGGCCGCGGCACGCGCCAGCCTCGCGCTGTTCGCCGACAGCCAGGCGCGGCTGGAGGGCACGCACCGGCAACTCGATGCCACCAGCGCCGCTGCCGTGCGCGACCTCTATGGCGGCACGGGCGGCGTCGGCCCGGCGGTGGCCGCCTTCGTGCGGCAGGCCGGCGAGGCACTGGACGCGATCGCCGCAAACAGCGCCCGCATGGCCGAGGCGGTGGCGGCATTGGCGGAGCGGGGCGATGCGACGCTCGATGCCCTCAACCGCGCCACCTCGACCTTCGACCGGATCGCCTCGGCGCAGGCCGAATCCACCACCCGCGAGCTGGGCGACATCGTCGGCTCGATCCAGCGGGTGGCGCGCGAAGCCAAGGTGGTCGCGTTCAACGCGCAGGTGATGGCGGCCCGCGCGGGCCAGCACGGCCGGGAGTTCGCAGTCGTGGCACAGGTGCTGTCGGGCATCACCCAGCAGGTGGACGGACTGTCGCTGCGCGCGGCCACGCTCATCGGCGCTCGGGCTTAGCGCAGGAGCAAGCGCCATCGTCTGCCGCGCGCGCCCTGTCGGCTTGCTAGAGTTCCGGCCCGCGTACGACCGGACTACAGCTTGCGCAGGAAGGCCTGCGTGCTACGGTGCGCACGCCGCTTCTCCACTGTGCGGCGCCCGGCACGGGTCAGCGACTCGACCCGCGCCGACATCGCCAGCACCGCACCGTCACGCCCGCACACCGGCTGCCGTATCTCGGCCACCACCAGTCCGGCCGCTACATATGCGCGGACCATGTCCACCTCCGCTCCGGCGATCTCCACCGGCAGCTGCATCTCGTCGAGCTTTTCCAGCAACGCGTAGGGCATGGTGCGTTCCTACGGAAAAACGACGGCGCCCGGGCGCCTGCCGCCACCGGTATCGGTGCGCACCGCACCCGAGGCGGCACGGCCGGCATCCTGCAAATAACGTCTGTCGCTGCGCATGGCAATCTTTGGAAAGGCTGTCGACGGTGTCGCAGCGAGGGGTCGAGTCGGGGTGGCACGGCGACGGTGCAATCCACCGAGATTCGCTGGGGTAAAAATAACTTGCTGCCATCCACACAGGACGCGCCTTGTAGGTAGCCGCTGACAGCCGATGGCGTGGGGGCCGACATCGGCACGCCGGGGCGATCCGCTGCGGGCACCGCGCCATCGGTGCCGGACACGCCCGTCAGCACGCCACGCCGGTAAGGCGCGTCGTTAGACTCGGGCCCCTCGCGCGGCACTACAGCGCACACCCGGAGCCTTCCCCATGCTCGACAAACTCAACGACTTCACCCAGAGCCACGGCGCACTGCCGCGCGGCCGCGGGCTGGTGACCGGCACCATCGCCCTCACCCTCGGCATCCTCAGCTTCCTGGGCGTGCTGGCCTTCCTGTTTCCGCAGTACCTGACCACGCCCGAACTGCGCAAGTCGTACAACGTCGACCTGATGCGCCAAATCCTTCTGGGCGCGCTGGTGGTGGGCGGCGGGCTGAGCCTGGTCAACATCCTGTTCAACCGTTCGCGCTGGCTCTCGGCCGCCGCCTTCCTGCTGGTCACCTCGGCCGCGCTGCTGGGCGGCCACAAGGTGCCGGTGCACGATTTCGCCGACGGCACGCCCTACATCGGGCTCGACTGGTTCGTGCTCGACCTGTTCGGATCGGCGCTCATCTTCATCTTCATCGAGAAGCTGTTCGCCCTGCGCAAGGACCAGCCGGTGTTCCGCGCCGAATGGCAGTGCGACCTGCACCACTTCATCGTCAACCACATGGTGGTCGGCTTCGTGCTGCTGGCGACCAACCTGATGGTGCACAAGTTCTTCGGCTGGGCCGCCAGCGACGGCATCCGCGGCTGGGTGCAGGGGCTCAACTTCTGGGTGGCGCTGTTCCTGATCGTGTTGGTGGCCGACCTGGTCCAGTACTGGACCCACCGCGCCTACCACGAGGTGCCGACGCTCTGGCGACTGCATGCGGTGCACCACAGCGTTAAGAGCATGGACTGGCTGGCCGGCTCCCGCCAGCACATCGGCGAATTGCTGATCACCCGCACGCTGGTGCTGGCGCCGATCTACGTGCTGGGTTTCTCGAAGGAAGTGATCGACGCCTACATCGTGATCGTCGGCTTCCAAGCGGTCTTCAACCATGCCAACGTGAGCGTGCGGCTGGGGCCGCTGCGCTACCTGATCGTGACCCCCAACTTCCACCATTGGCACCACAGCCAGGACGACGCCGCGCTCGACCGCAACTACGCGGCGCATTTCGCCTTCCTCGACTACCTGTTCGGCACCGCGGTGAAGAGCGACCAGCGCTGGCCGAAGGACTACGGCGTGAAGGGCGACTACGTGCCGGTCGGCTTCGTGCAGCAGTTCAAGTTTCCGTTCACCTGGAAGGGCTGAGCACTTTGGCGCGGCAGGCCTTGGCAGGGGCTGTCGCGGCCCGCGGGCTCCACTCCGCGATCTTTATCCCCGGCTGAGCCGCGTGCTATATCTTCGATAGCATGTAGTCGGCGAGCATCAATCCTCACAGGCACTTTTTCCTTGAAATCCTTCGACGCCATCGTCATCGGCGCCGGCGCGGCCGGCCTCTTCTGCGCGGGCGTGGCGGCGCAGCGCGGGCTGCGGGTGCTGCTGGTCGACCATGCGGAAAAACTGGCCGAGAAGATCCGCATCTCGGGCGGCGGCCGCTGCAACTTCACCAACCGCGAGCTCGACCCGGCCGCGCCGCAGAAACACTTCATCGGCCAGAACCCGCACTTCTGCCGCTCGGCGCTGGCGCGCTACACGCCGCAGGATTTCATTTCGCTGGTGCAGCGGCACGGCATCGGCTTCCACGAGAAGCACAAGGGCCAGCTCTTCTGCGACCGCTCGGCCGAGGACATCATCGGCATGCTGCTGGCCGAATGCGGCGGCGGGGCCAGCGGCGGCGGCGTGGAACGCTGGCAGCCGTGCAAGGTCGAATCGGTGCGCTTCTCGCAGACCGAGGGCTATGCCATCGAAACCAGCCGCGGCCCTGCCCGCGCGCCGCAATTGGTGATCGCCACCGGCGGGCTGTCGATCCCGAAGATCGGCGCCACCGACTTCGGCTACCGCATCGCCCAGCAGTTCGGACTGCGCACCGTGGCGCAGCGGCCCGGTCTGGTGCCGCTCACCTTCGACGGCGACGGCTGGGCGCCCTACGCGGCGCTGGCCGGCCTGGCACTGCCGGTGGAGGTGGCGACCGGCCAGAAGAAGGCGCGCGCCGCCTTCCTGGAAGACCTGCTCTTCACCCACCGGGGCCTCTCGGGGCCGGCGATCCTGCAGATCTCCAGCTACTGGCAGGAGGGGGTGCCGCTGGCGCTCGATTTCGCACCGGGCACCGACGTGCCGGCGCGGCTGTCGCAGGCCAAGGCGGTGTCGAAGAAGCGGGTGGCCAACGAGTTGGGGCTGATGGTGCCCTCGCGCCTGGCGGATGCGTGGACGGCGGGCGACGCAGCCCTGCAGCGCCCGGTCAACGAGGTGCCCGACAAATCGCTTGCGGCGCTGGCCGCCCGCATCGCGCAGTGGAGCATCGTACCCACCGGCACCGAGGGCTACCGCAAGGCCGAGGTGACGCTGGGCGGGGTCGACACGCGCGACCTGTCCTCGCAGACGATGGAGGCCCAGAAGCAGCCGGGGCTGTTCTTCCTGGGCGAGGTGGTGGACGTGACCGGCTGGCTGGGCGGCTACAACTTCCAGTGGGCCTGGGCGAGCGGCCACGCCTGCGGTCAGGCGCTGCAGCCTGCTCCCGTCTGACGCTACATTTTCGATAGCTGATGGCCGGAACCACACGCCGGCTACAGGCACTTTTCATCTGCAAAACGCCCGCAACCGCAACCGCCGCCGCCATTTTCCAGGGACACCGCGGATCCGGCTCCGCCGGGCCGCAAGGTGTCGCCCCCTGCAAGGGGGTAGGCGAAGACACGCAGTGCGGAGCCTGGGGGTGTGCTCTAGAACGCCGGGATCAGCGAGCCCTTGAACTTGGTCTCGATGAACTCGCGCACCTCGGCCGACTGGTAGGCGGCCACCAGCTTCTTCACCCACGGCTTGTCCTTGTCGGCACGGCGGGTGGCGATGATGTTGGCGTAGGGGCCGCGGGGCGACTCCTTGAGCACCGCGTCGCGCTCGAAGCTCAGGCCCGCCTGCCCGGCGTAGTCGTTGTTGATCGCGGCGATCGCCACGTCGTCGAGCGAGCGCGGCAGTTGCGCCGCATCGAGCGCGACCAGCTTGAGCTTCTTCGGGTTGGCGACCACGTCGAGCGGCGTGGCGTTGTTGCGCGCCACCGCCTCGGGCTTGAGGGTGACCAGGCCAGCCGACTGCAGCAGCAGCAAGGCGCGGTTGCCGTTGGACGGATCGTTCTGAATCGCGACGGTGACGCCGTCCTGCAGTTCGGACGCCGACTTGACCTTCTTCGAGTAGAAGCCCAGCGGCGCGGTGATCGTCAGGCCGACCGGCACGATGTCGAAGCCGCGGGTGCGGTTCTGGTTGTCGAGGAAGGGCTGGTGCTGGAAGGCGTTGGCGTCCAGGTCGTTCGAGGCGAGCGCGGCATTGGGCAGCTGGTAGTCGTTGAAGGCCACGACCTGGATCGTGAGGCCGTCGCGCGCGGCGACCTTCTTCACCACCTCGAAGATCTGGTCGCCGCTGCCGACCGAGACGCCCACCTTGATGGTCGTCTTGTCCTGCGCATGGGCCCATCCGGCGCCGAGCGAAGCGAGTGCGAGTGCGGCGACGGCGGCACGGCGGCCGAGGGAGAGTTTCGAACGGAATGGCATGGAGCGGTAGACCTGGAAATCGATGGAGGCGCGACTGTGCCGGGAGCCGCACCCCGGGGCAACGACATTTCGCGCATGTGCATATGCGGTGCGCGGCGCAGCGCTAACGGCACCGCCCTCCGCCGGCGCAGGCGGCACGCTTTGGCCTAGTCCTCGGCAGGGGCCTGTCGGGCGCTGTCGTTCTTCTTCACGCCGCGGATGTTCATCGCGCCCAGGCAGAACTGCAGCACCACCAGCGCCCACGACGTGCTGTAGATGCCCCAGACGATCCACAGCAGATTGCTGGCCAGGAAGACCCAGAAGCCCGCCTCCCGCCGCGACTGCGCATCCGACGCCACCATCCACGCCGCGCAGACCGATACGGCCATCGCGGGCCATTGAAGCCAATCGAGATAATCCATCGGCCGATTCTGTGGGGGTAGAAGGTTCGCAATGGAACGTTACAGCGGCTGCTTGCCGCACTGCCCGACGAATGTATGGACGAACGCCGTCGGCGCCGGGCTATAATGCTCGGCTTTGCTGGCAAACCCCCGGCGGCCTGATCACCTCAAGCCGGGGAACAATCGCAGCACGCCGGTCATGGGCCCGATCTCCCGTGATTCCAAGCGGCTGCACATATCTCGGAAAACATTACGTAATGACGACCATCCGTGTTAAAGAAAACGAGCCCTTCGACGTAGCTCTTCGCCGCTTCAAGCGCACCATCGAAAAGCTCGGCCTGCTGACCGACCTGCGCGCCCGCGAGTTCTACGAAAAGCCGACGGCCGAGCGCAAGCGCAAGAAGGCTGCCGCCGTCAAGCGCCACTACAAGCGCGTGCGCAGCATGCAGCTGCCCAAGAAGCTGTACTGATCCCTGCCGGAAGCCCACGGGCTTTCCGACAGCAACCCGCGCTCGGGACGCCAGGCGCGGGTTTTTTCGTTTGCGGCCGCTGCATCGCATGCGGCTGTGCGGCCCCACCCTCCACTTGCCAACACCAGGAAACACCATGGCCCTCAAGGAACAGATCACCGACGACATGAAGACCGCGATGCGCGCCAAGGACAGCGAGCGTCTCGGCACGATCCGCCTGCTGATGGCCGCGATGAAGCAGAAGGAAGTGGACGAGCGGGTGGAACTGGACGACGCGGCCATCGTCGCCATCGTCGACAAGCTGATCAAGCAGCGTAAGGACTCGGTCGCCGCCTTCGAGCAGGCCGGCCGCACCGACCTGGCCGACAAGGAAACCGCCGAGCTGACCGTGCTGCAGGTCTACCTGCCCGCACGGCTGTCGATGGAAGAGGTGACGGCCGAAGTACGTGCCGTGGTCGCCGCGATCACTGCGGAACTGGGCCGCGCCCCGGCCGCCGGCGACATGGGCAAGGTCATGGGTGCCGCCAAGGCCCGCCTGACCGGCAAGGCCGACATGGCCCAGGTCTCCGCCGCGGTGAAGGCCGCCCTGGCCGGCTGAACCGGCCTAGCAATGCAGCGCCGCCGTTACCGGCGCTTGCACAAAGGCGGCCCGGCGGGGCCGTCGCAGGACGGACGGTGTTAACTTCCGGCCGATAAAGGCGTTCTCATAGCATGGCTGTCTCCGCACTTTCTTCGCGCCTGCGCCGCTGGTGCACACCGTTCCTGGCGATGCTGCTGGCCGCCTCCGCACTGCAGGCGACGGCCCAGGCCGATCCGCCCGAGCGCATCGCCCGCTTCGACCTGATCGAGGGCAGCGCCCAGCACCAGACCGGCATCGACAACCAGACCCGCCCCGCCGACACCGGCTGGCCGCTGATCGCAGGCGACCGTGTCTGGACCGACACCGGATCGCGCGCCGAGATCGATGCCGGCGGCATGCTGCTCCGGCTTGACGGCGCCTCGGTGATGGAATTCACCGCCCTCGATCCCCAGACCACCCAGCTCAAGCTCACCCAGGGCACCCTCGGCGTCCAGCTGCGTGCGGCCGAGCCGGGCCAGCGCTACGAGATCGATACGCCCAACCTGGCCTTCGTGCTCACCCGCCCTGGCCGCTACCGGATCGACGTCGACCCGGGCCAGGGCCTCACCCGGGTGTCGGCGGTGGAGCCGGGCGCCGCGGGCGTCGTGTACGGCGAAAAAGGCGAATCGCTTCCGCTCACCGGGCCGCAGCGGCGCGATTTCGTCGGCCGCAACCTCAGCTCGCCGGGCCTGCTCGCCACCGTAGTGGCGGGCGACGATTTCGACCGCTGGTTCGAGCAGCGGGCACGGCTGGATGCGGCCTCGGTCAGCGCCCGCTACGTTTCGCGCGAAATGCCCGGCTACCGCATGCTCGACGGCCAGGGCGACTGGCACAACGACGGTACCTACGGCACGGTGTGGTACCCCACCGGCGTGGCGGCCGACTGGGCGCCCTACCGCTACGGCCGCTGGGAATGGGTGCAGCCCTGGGGTTGGACCTGGATGGACGACGCGCCCTGGGGATTCGCCCCGTTCCACTACGGTCGCTGGACGCAGATCAGCAGCCGCTGGGCGTGGGTACCCGGGCCGGCGCACATCCGGCCGATCTACGCACCCGCCCTGGTCGGATTCGTCGGCAGCCAGATCGAGACCGGCACCATACTGCTCGGCAACGGCCGGCCGGGCGTGGCGTGGTTTCCGCTGGCGCCCGGCGAGGCCTGGCGCCCTGGCTACCGAGCCAGCACCCGCTACCTGGGCAACATCAACCGCGGCTGGGACGTGCGCGGCAATGCCGACGCCGCGGCGTACCGCTTCCTCAACCGCCCGGGTGCGGTATCGGGCATCGGCGCCGACGATTTCGGCCGCCGCCGGGGCGAGCGCCGGCGGATGGAGGCGGTCACGGCCGAGGAACTGGCCCGCGCCCGCACGGTGCAGCCGCCGATCTTCCGGCCCGGCGCCGGCTACGGCGGCCCGGGCCAGGCCGGCATCGCCCCGCAGGTACCGCGCGGCGTCTACGGCACGTCGGGCGTCGGTAGCCAGCCGTTCACCGCCGGGCCGCCCGGTGGCGCGCTGGCCGACCAGATGCGCCAGCACCAGCTGGCCCAGGAGCAGCGCCAGCGGGAGCTGCAGCAGTACCGCGACAACCAGCAGGTCGAGCAGATGCGCCAGGCGCAGGAACGGTTCCAACCCGGCTTTTCCCAGCGGCAGGCAGAGGACCAGCGCCGCGCCCAGCAGGTCTACCAGGAGCAGGTCCGCATCCAGCAGCTCAACCACGAGCGCCGCGACCAGTTCCGCATGGAGCAGAACCAGCGGGAACAGGCGGTGCAGCGGATGGAACAACAACAGCAGCAGCAGCAGCGGTTCCAGATGCAGCAACAACAGCAACAACAGCAACAGCAACAACAGCAGGAACGCCAGGGACAGATGCAACTGCAGCAGCAGATCCGCCAGCACCAGGACCAGCAGCGCCAGCAGATGCAGCAGCAGCGGGAGTCGATGCAGCAGCAGATGCAGCCCAACCGCGGCATGGGCGGCGCACCGCACCAGCGCTTCGAGGTGCGGCCCGGCGGCTAGAGGTCGGCGGCGGCCGCCGCGCCTGCGGTCAACCGGTTCCGGTCAGTAGATTTCGGGCACCACCATGTGCGACGGCACCGGCTGGCGCAGGTAGTCGGGGTTGCGCACCCGCTCCGGCAGCACCACCGGCGCATGCGGCACGTCCTGGTAGGGCAGTTGGTGCAGCAGGTGGCTGATGCAGTTCAGCCGGGCCTTCTTCTTGTCGTCGGCCTGCACCACCCACCAGGGCGCTTCGGGGATGTGGGTGCGCTCCAGCATCGTTTCCTTGGCCTTGGTGTACTCCTCCCAGCGCCGGCGGCTCTCCAGGTCCATCGGGCTCAGCTTCCACTGCTTGAGCGGGTCGTGGATACGGCCGAGGAAGCGCAGGTGCTGCTCCTCGTCGGAGATCGAGAACCAGTACTTGATCAGCTTGATGCCCGAGCGCACCAGCATCCGCTCGAAGTCGGGCACGGTGCGGAAGAACTCCTCGTATTCCTCGTCGGAGCAGAAGCCCATGACCCGCTCGACGCCGGCGCGGTTGTACCAGCTGCGGTCGAACAGCACCATTTCGCCCGCAGCCGGCAGGTGCGCCACGTAGCGCTGGAAGTACCACTGGGTCCGCTCGCGGTCGTTGGGTGCGGGCAGCGCCGCCACCCGGGCCACGCGCGGGTTGAGCCGCTGGGTGATGCGCTTGATCACCCCGCCCTTGCCCGCCGCATCGCGGCCTTCGAAGAGGATCACCACCTTCTGCTTGCTCTGCTGCACCCAGTCCTGCAGCTCGACCAGTTCGCCCTGCAGGCGGAACAGCTCGCGGAAGTACGCGCGGCGGGCGTCCGGGTCCTTGGCGCTGCGCTCGCCGCCTTCGGCGAAATCGCGGTCTTCCATCTCCAGCTCGAATTCCTCGTCGTAGCTGTCGACCAGATCCTGCGCCATGCGGTGCACGAGGTCCTGCTGGGGTTCGGGGAGCGAAGAGAAGGTCATGGTGGATCGGCGGCTGAAATCCGCCATCTTCCGCACGGCCCGTGACGGGGCGGTGACACGAAGTGAACGAGCCGGTCGCCGAAGGTGCGCCGGCCCTCGGCAGCTCATTCCCGCAGCTTGTTCCCCAGCCGGCCGAAAGCCGATTCCAACGACAGCACCAGGATCGCCAGCACGGTGCTCAGCACAGCCGTGACTTCCTGCCCCAGGCCGGCCGACAAGCCGATCGCCGCGGTGAGCCATATGCCGGCAGCGGTGGTCAGCCCCTTGACCTGGTCGCCGCCGCGGCTCTTCAGGATGGCGCCCGCGCCCAGGAATCCCACGCCGGCGACGATGCCCTGCACAACCCGGCTCACGTCCGTCTCCAGAACGCCCGCCTGCTGGGTGACCAGCACGAACAGCGCCGCGCCCATCGACACCAGCATATGGGTGCGGATGCCCGCCGACTTGCCGCTGCGCTCCCGCTCCAGCCCCAGCAGGCCGCCGAGGAGCGCGGCCATGCCCAGCCGCAGCACGAGCCGCGTGATCCGCTCCGGATCGCCGATATCGGCGAACTCCTGCTCGACGACCCGACCCACCGTTTCCCACCAACCTGCCGCCATGGACATCCCTTCATCGACCGAGCCCCGGCGCGGGGCAACAGGCCATTGTGCGATGGCCGGGCGGACGAACACCCCTTCGACCCCTGATGCCGCTTGACGGAAACCGGCCACAAGACTTCAAAATACCCGGATCAAAACTGGAGAGTCTATGTGCCGCACAACCGCATTCACCTGCTCGATGGTCCTGGCATTGGTGGCGACACCGGTGCAGGCGCGCCTGGCCGTCGGTTACGCAGGTACCCCGTGCACCCACTGGAACGACATCCGCAGCAGCAGCGCGGTCGTGGACGTGGTGCGGGAAGATGGCATGGTGCAGTGGGTGTCGGGGTACCTGACCGCCGTCAACGCGATCCGCATCGCCGCCCGCCAGCGCCCGTACCCGCTGCCGAGCTACAGCGCCCTGAAGGAACTGGTGCATGCCCGCTGCCATGCCACGCCGGCCCGTACCTTCCAGCAGGTCGCCGACCTGCTGCACCTGGATTTGCGGGGCGCGGAGCCGCAAACGGGTAGCGGAGAGTAGCCCGCCGCAGAAACACCCGGCATGTGCGCGCGCCGGCGACCTGTGCGCAATACGGCCTGCGACGGCTGTCGCATCGGCGAAAGCGGCCTTGTGTTCGTGTCCCCGGAAGCGTAAAACACCCCAGACTATTTTTATGGGGGTAAATATGACGATCGTTGGCGTTCCGATGCGGCTTTCCACCGCGATCGCGTCAGTATTCCAGGACGTGGAGGGCCGCAGCTACATCGACAAGGTCTTGCGCGCCGCCCGCACGCACCTCGACATGGACGTGGCCTTCGTGGCCGAATTCCAGGGCGAAAAGCGGGTGCTGCGCCATCTGGATGCACGCCACCCCGTGCCGTTCTACCCTGGGCAGGTCATCCCGCAGGACAGCCGCTACGTGCAGGGCGTGATCACCGGCCATCTGTCGACCCTGGTGCCGAATGCGCGTGGCCAAGCGTCCCATCCGTCGGTACCCGACGCTGGCCCGCCGCTGGGCGCCCACATCAGCGTGCCGATCTGGCTGGCCGACGGCACGCTCTACGGCACCCTGTGCTGCCTGCGGTACCAGGCCGATCCGACCCTGGGAGAGCGCGATACCGGCATGCTCAAGACCTTGTCGGAGCTGGTGGCCCACCGGCTGGACCAGGAGCGGACGGCCTGGCAGCGCATGCAGGACAAGGCCGCGCGCATCGACGCGGCCATCATGGACAAGCAGCCGAGGATCGTCTACCAGCCCATCTATGACGTCGAGACGGGCACCGTCGCCGGTGTGGAGTGCCTCTCGCGTTTCTACAAGGGGCAGCGGGCCACGCCGGCGGAATGGTTCAAGGAGGCAGTCGAGGCAGGGCTGGGCACGTCGCTGGAGCAGTGGGCGATGGAGAAGGCCCTGGCGAGCATGGCGCAGATGCCAGCGCACGTCTTCTTCGCGATCAACGGCTCGCGCGAATTCATCTCGAGCGGTCTTCTGGAACCGACGCTCGAGGGCCACGACCTGACCCGCGTCGTGCTGGAGGTGACCGAGCGCGCGGCCGTCGCCGACGACAACACCGTCATGGCCCACCTGCAGCCGCTGCGGCAGCGGGGCCTGCGCATCGCCCTCGACAACGCCGGCGCGGGGCATGCCAGCATGCGGGACATCCTCCATTTGCGGCCGGACCAGATCAAGCTCGACATCTCGCTGGTGCACGACATCGACCAGGACGCGAACCACCGGGCCCTGGCCGCGGCCCTGAGCACCTTCGCCCACGACATCGGCAGCGACGTGGTGGCCGAAGGCATCGAGACGCTGGCCGAGTTGCGGGTGCTGCAAGGGATGGGCGTCGACCGGGTTCAAGGTTATCTGCTGAGCCACCCGGTGCCGCTGGACGATGCGGTGGGCTTGGCGCACGCGCCGCGGCGCGACTTCGATCACCGCCTGGGCGCCGAACCGGTGGCCGAGCGTCGGGCACGTTGAGCGCGGTGCGTCGGCCGGTACAGCCGCACGCATCGGCACCATGCGAAAAGCCCTTTCCTGCAGGGCAGGGAAGGGCTTTTTCGGACACGGCCCGGAGGCCGGAGGTGCGTGAACCTACATCTGGTCGATCATGACCTGGCCGAAGCCCGAGCAACTCACCTGCGTCGCACCTTCCATCAGGCGCGCGAAGTCGTAGGTGACCTTCTTGCTGGCGATCGCCTTCTCCATCGATTCGATGATCAGGTCGGCCGCCTCGGTCCAGCCCATGTGGCGCAGCATCATCTCGGCCGACAGGATCTCGGAGCCGGGGTTGACGTAGTCCTTGCCGGCGTACTTCGGCGCGGTGCCGTGGGTGGCTTCGAACATCGCCACCGTGTCGCTCATGTTGCCGCCCGGCGCGATGCCGATGCCGCCGACCTGGGCCGCCAGCGCGTCCGAGATGTAGTCGCCGTTGAGGTTGAGGGTGGCGATCACGCTGTACTCGGCCGGACGCAGCAGGATCTGCTGCAGGAACGCGTCGGCGATCGAATCCTTGACGGTGATGTCCCTGCCGGTCTTCGGGTTCTTGAACTTCATCCACGGGCCGCCGTCGATCGGCTCGGCGCCGAACTCCCTCTGCGCCAGGGCATAGGCCCAGTCGCGGAAGCCGCCTTCGGTGAACTTCATGATGTTGCCCTTGTGGACCACCGTCATGCTGGGCTTGTCGTTGTCGATGCAGTACTGGAGCGCCTTGCGCACCAGGCGCTCGGTGCCCTCGATCGACACCGGCTTGATGCCGAGTGCGGACGTTTCGGGGAAACGGATCTTGTCGACGCCCAGCTCGTCCTTCAGCAGGCGGATCAGCTTCTTCGCCTTCTCGCTGCCGGCCTCGAACTCGATGCCGGCGTAGATGTCCTCCGAGTTCTCCCGGAAGATCACCATGTCGGTCTTCTCCGGCTCGCGCACCGGGCTCGGCACGCCCTTGAAGTAGCGGATCGGCCGCAGGCAGACGTAGAGGTCGAGTTGCTGGCGCAGGGCCACGTTCAACGACCGGATGCCGCCGCCCACCGGCGTGGTGAGCGGTCCCTTGATCGACACGACGTAGTCGCGCACCACCTCCAGCGTCTCCTCGGGCAGCCAGACGTCGGGCCCGTAGACACGCGTCGCCTTCTCGCCGGCGTAGACCTGCATCCAGTGGATCTTGCGGGCGCCGCCGTAGGCCTTGGCCACCGCCGCATCGACCACCTTGAGCATCACCGGGGTGATGTCCTGGCCGGTTCCGTCGCCTTCGATGTACGGAATGACCGGCTCGTCGGGCACGCAGAGGGTCCTGTCGGCATTGACGGTGATCTTCTGGCCTCGGGCGGGCACCTGGATGTGCTGGTACGGCATGGGAAACCTCGGGGGAGAGCGGGAGAAAAGGTGCGCCCGGCGGCCGGTGACGGCCGGGACAAAGCCGTCGATTCTATGTCCGATAAATAGGCATACTCGCGGTCAACGCCGGTGCAGAAGACCGCGTTGAAAACCCGCCTTCCGGCGTTCCGGAAGGCATGCCCCCCACCCTTTTAAAGTTCCCGATCCAGGATACCGTCACATGAACAAGCTCCTCGCCACCCTGATCGCCGGTTTCTTCGCGATGGGCGCTTTCGCCCAGCAGGCACCGCAAGGCAACTCCAGCACCTCGGCCTACTCTCCTGCCCAGTCGCAGGCGGCCGGCGAGGCACGCAAGCAGGCCCGCATGTCCAAGCACAAGGCAGCCAAGAAGCACAAGCACCCCAAGGGCCCGCACGCTGCCGGCCACAAGCCGCGGCACCCGAAGCACGCGGTCGCGGCACACGCCCACAAGGGCTGATCGACAACCGCGGCATCCATCCGCCGCGGCGAGACCCGATCGACAGAAGCGGCCCGTGCGGCCGCTTTTTCGTGTCCGCCGCCTCCGTGCCGGCGCCGCACGCCGCGGCGCGCTCTGCGCGAGAATCGACATCCCTTCCGCACCGCTCGAAGAACCGCTCATGAAGAATGCACCGTCCCGCCGTATCCTCTGGGCACTGCTGTGCTCCGCCCTGCTGGCCGCCCCCGGCGCGCAGGCGCAGGACAGCCCGAACGGCGTGCCGCAGACCGATCTTCCGCGCGTTCCGCTGATGGCGGGCATGTACCGGATCGATGCCCAGGTGGCCGCAAAACCCGACGAGCGCCAGACGGGCCTGATGTACCGCCGCGAGATGCCGCAGCACGAAGGCATGCTCTTCGTGTTCGAACAGCCCGCGACGCAGTGCTTCTGGATGAAGAACACGCTGCTGCCGCTGACGGCGGCCTTCGTGGCGGACGACGGCACCATCGTCAACCTGGCCGACATGCAGCCGCTCAAGACCGATTCGCACTGCTCGACCAAACCGGTGCGCTACGTGCTGGAAATGAACCAGGGCTGGTTCGACCACAAGAAGCTCAAGGCCGGCTTCAGGCTGACCGGCGCGCCCTTCCAGGCCCGCTGACCACCGGTTTCGGCAGGCCTAGTCCGCGTCTGCAGCGCCCGCGACGGTTTGCGCGCTCACGCCGGTGACCTGCAGAGCCACGCTGCCGTCGGCCAGCGTCGCCTTGAGCGCCTGCCCCGCTGCGACTTGCCGCACGCTCTGCACGACGCCGCCCTGCGCATCCTCGATCCATGAGTAGCCGCGTTGCAGCACCAGCGCCGGGTCCAGCAGTTCGAGCCGCAACTGCGCGCGGTCGAGTAGCGCCGCATGCCGGGCCAGCGACGACGACACGGCGGGTGCGAGCGACTGCGCCAGCCGCTGCTGCGCATGCGCCGCCCGCTGCAGCGCGGCGCGGGCACCGAAGTGCAGCGTGTGCATATGCCGATCGAGCTGCAGCCGCTGCTCGGCCAGACGTGACGACGGCCTGCCCACCCGGGCCGCCAGCGTGTCGATGCGCTGGCCCTGCCGGTCCAGCGTCCGCAATACAGCACTCTTCAGCGCATCGGACATCTGGTCCAGCCCGCCCAGCAACGCATCCCGGGCAGGCGCCGACAACTCCGCCGCCGCGGTAGGGGTCGGCGCGCGCAGGTCGGCGACGAAGTCAGTCAGGGTGAAATCGGTCTCGTGTCCCACGCCGGTCACCACCGGCACCGGGCTGGCGGCCAGGGTGCGCACCAGCAGTTCGTCGTTGAACGCCCACAGGTCTTCCATCGAGCCGCCGCCGCGCACCAGCAGGATCACGTCGACCGGCTGCGTGTCCTGCGGCCGGCGCGTGTGGGCATACAAAGCCTCCAGGGCCCGCACCAGTTCGGCCGGCGCGCCGGCGCCCTGCACCGCGGCGGGGGCCAGCAACACCGGCAGGTGCGGCGCACGGCGGCGCAGGGCCGTCACCACGTCGTGCAGGGCGGCAGCCCCCAGGGACGTCACGATGCCGATGCCGCGCGGCATCGGCGGCAAGGCCCGCTTGCGGGCCGGGTCGAACAGGCCCTCCGCCTCCAGCCGGGCCTTGCGCAGCAGGAACTGCTCGAACAGGCCGCCCTGCCCCACCCGCGACATCGACTCGGCGACCAGTTGCAGGTCGCCCCGGGCCTCGTAGACGCCGAGCCGCCCCCGCACGTCCACCAGTTCGCCGTCGCGCGGGAGGAAGTCGAGCAGCCCGGCCGCGCGGCGGAACATCGCGCAGCGGACCTGGCCCTGCGCGTCCTTCAGGGAGAAGTAGCAGTGCCCGCTGGAGGCCCGGGAGAACCCGGCGATCTCGCCGCGCACCGCGACGGGGTTGAAGCGGGCGTCGAGCGCGTCGCCGACCGCCCGGCACAGCGCACCCACCGGCCAGACGCGTGCACCTGCCGGCTGGCCGGGTTCAAGCATGGAACGCCCGGCCGAGCGGCCTGGAAGAGATCGGAGGAGGTGCTGTTTTTTTCATCGAACTGTCGCATTCCAATGCCGGCGCGGGCTGGAGCCGCAAACCGCCGGCTTGCGCACAAACTTATCCACACGATCTGTGGGCGACCGGCTGGCGGACCGGCATGCAAGGCAAAGCAGGTCGCGGAAGGCCTGCGCCATAATCCCGGCCGACATCGTCATACGTCACCGGAGGGAGTCCTTTTGTTCTCGATCATACAAGCGGCCGGATGGCCGATATGGCCCCTGGTGCTCTGCTCCGTACTGGCGCTGGCCCTCGTCATCGAGCGTTTCCTGAGCCTCAAGACCTCGAAGGTCGCCCCCCCGAAACTGCTGGACGAAGCGATCGCCGTGTCGGCCCGCACGGTACCCGGCCCGGACGTGGTGACGCAGCTGGAGCAGAACTCGGTCCTCGGCACGGTGCTCGCCAGCGGCTTCCGGGCGCTCAACAGCAATCCCAGCTGCAGCGAGAGCGATCTGCGCGCAGCCATCGAAGGCGCGGGCCGCAGTGCAGCGCACCGGCTGGAGCGATACCTGAGCGCGCTGGCCACCATCGCGTCGGCCGCGCCGCTGCTGGGCCTGCTGGGCACCGTGATCGGCATGATCGAGATCTTCGGATCGCAGTCGGGCAGCGGCGCGGCCAGCGGCGGCGGCAACCCGGCGCAGCTGGCGCAGGGCATCTCCATCGCGCTCTACAACACCGCCTTCGGCCTGATCGTGGCGATTCCCTCGCTGATCTTCTGGCGCTACTTTCGGGGCCGGGTCGATGCCTACCTGCTGACGCTGGAACTGGCGGCCGAGCGCTTCGTGCGCCACCTGAACCAGCTGCGCAAACCCTGACCGCGGCACCGCCATGAGCCTCAATTTCCGCGGACGCTCCCGCATGGATTTCCGCGCAGGCAGCCGCGACGAGCCCGAGATCAACCTGATCCCGTTCATCGACGTGCTGCTGGTGGTGCTGATCTTCCTGATGCTCTCCACCACCTACAGCCGCTTCACCGAGATCCAGTTGCGGCTGCCGGTGGCCGATGCGCAGGCGATGCGCGACTACCAGAAGGAAGTGCTGGTCTCCGTGAGCAGCGACGGCCGGTTCACCGTCAACAAGACGCCGATGGCGTCGGGCTCGGTGGACGCGTTGAGCAAGGCCCTGGGCGCCGCCGCGAAGGCCGGTCGCGAGACGGTGGTGATCATCAGCGCCGATGCGAGCGCGCCGCACCAGACCGTCGTCACGGTGATGGAAGCCGCCCGCCGCGCCGGTCTGGGCCAGATCACCTTCGCCACCCAGAGCAGCGCGCGCGCCGGCGGCACGCCCTGAACCGCCGATGACGCCCGGCGGCGGCCTGCGGGAACGGTTGCGGGACGCATGGCTCCGGCGGGGGCCGCTGGCCCGGGCCCTGCGGCCGGTGTCGTGGATCTACCGCGCGCTCTGGAACCTGCGGCTGGCGGCCTACCGCCACGGCTGGCGGCACACCGAGCGGGTCGGCGTTCCGCTGATCGTCGTCGGCAACGCGGTCGCCGGCGGGGCCGGCAAGACACCGACGGTTATCGCCGTCGTCGAGCATCTGCAGCGCCGGGGTCTACGGGTGGGCGTCGTCTCGCGGGGCTACGGACGCACCCCTTCTGCCGGCGAAGACGACGACATCCGCCCGGTGATGCCGCAAGACATGCCCCAGACGGTCGGCGACGAGCCGCTGCTCATCCGCCGCCGCACCGGCGCGCCGGTGTTCGTCGGCCGCCGCCGCGCCGCGACCGCCCGCCGCCTGCTGGCAGCGCACCCCGAGGTGCAGCTGATCGTCTGCGACGACGGGCTGCAGCATCTGGCGCTGGGCCGCGACGTCGAGATCTGCGTGTTCGACGACCGCGGCGTCGGCAACGGCTGGCTGCTGCCGGCCGGACCCCTGCGCGAGCCCTGGCCCCGTCGGGTGGATCTGGTGCTGCATACCGGTAGCCGGCCGGCGTTCGACGGCTATCGCGGCGAGCGCCGCCTGGCCGACCACGCGCTGCAGGCCGACGGCACCGCGGTGCCGCTGGCGGCACTGGCCGGCGTGGCGCTGCACGCCGTCGCCGGCATCGCGCAACCGGAAGCGTTCTTCTCGATGCTGCGTGCGCGCGGCCTGGACGTCGCCCGGACGACCGCGCTGCCCGATCACTATGATTTCGATAGCTGGAGGCCGGCGCCTGACGCCGGCCAGCGGCTCATTTGCACCGAAAAAGACGCCCTGAAGCTCTGGCGGGCGGCACCGGCCGCGCTGGCGGTGCCGCTGGTGTTCGTGCCCGAGCCGGCCTTCCTGGCCGCCCTGGACGCACGGGTCGGTGCGCATCTGGCACGGCTATCATCGCCCGCTCACGACGCCGCCCAAGGAAAGCCATGATCGACAGCAAACTTCTCGAACTGCTGGTGTGCCCCGTCACCAAAGGCCCGCTGGCGTACGACCGCGAGAAGGACGAGCTGACCTCGCGCAGCGCCCGTCTGGCCTACCCGATCCGCGACGGCATCCCGATCCTGCTCGAGAACGAAGCCCGCACGCTGTCCGACGAAGAACTGGGCCTGTGATTTCGGCGTACGCCCCCGCCATGACCGCCCTGCCCTTCACCGCCCTGATCCCGGCCCGGCTCGCATCGACCCGGCTGCCGGACAAGCCGCTGGCCGACATCGGCGGATTGCCGATGGTGGTGCGGGTGGCGCGCCAGGCCATGGCCTCCGGCGCGGTGCGCACCGTGGTGGCCGCCGACCATCCCTCCATCGTCGCCGCCTGCGATCGCCATGGCGTGGAGGCCCTGCTGACACGCGCGGACCATGCCTGCGGCAGCGACCGCCTGGCCGAGGCCTGCGACCTGCTGCGCCTGGCCGACGACGACGTCGTGGTCAATGTGCAGGGCGACGAGCCGCTGGTACCCCCCGCACTCGTGGCCGCCGTGGCCGCGGCGCTGCATGCCCGACCCGAGGCCAGCATCTCGACTGCGGCACACCCGATCGACGCGCTGGCCGACTACCTCGACCCGAACGCGGTCAAGGTGGTGACGGATGCATCGGGCCTGGCGCTGTACTTCAGCCGGGCTCCCATCCCGTGGCTGCGCTCGACCGGTGCGCCGGCATTGCCCAGCCCGCCGCCATTGCGGCATGTGGGCCTGTACGGCTACCGGGTGCGCTTCCTGCGGGCGTTCCCGCAACTCGAACAGTCGCCGCTGGAAACCACCGAGGCGCTGGAACAGCTGCGCGCGCTGTGGCACGGCCACCGCATCGCGGTACACCTGACACCGGACGCGCCGGGTACCGGCGTCGACACGCCTCAGGACCTGGCGCGCGTCCGCGCTCTGTTCGCCTGAAACAGGCTTCGGCACGGGCCCCGAGGCGCCTGCCGGGGGCGACTCCCCCCTCGAAAACCCTGCAAGCCTGCGTGCTATCCTCCCGCGCAAGTCAGAGCACCGCACCCGCCCTTCCCAGCCCGTCCTCGACGGCGCGCCGCGCGGCCAGCGGTGCCACCGCCACATTTCACTATCCGAGGACTTCCATGAGACTGATTCTGTTGGGCGCGCCCGGCGCGGGCAAGGGCACCCAAGCCGCTTTCATCTGCGAAAAGTACGGCATCCCTCAGATTTCCACCGGCGACATGCTGCGCGCGGCCGTGAAGGCCGGCACCCCGCTCGGACTGCAGGCCGACGCGGTCATGAAGTCGGGTGCGCTGGTCAGCGACCAGCTGATCATCGATCTGGTCAAGGAACGCATCGCCCAGCCCGACTGCGACAAGGGCTTCCTGTTCGACGGCTTCCCGCGCACCATTCCGCAGGCCGATGCGATGAAGAGTGCCGGCGTCAAGCTCGACTACGTGCTGGAGATCGACGTTCCGTTCGAGGCGATCATCGAGCGCATGAGCGGCCGCCGCTCGCACCCCGCATCGGGCCGCACCTACCACGTCCGGTTCAACCCGCCGAAGACCGAAGGCAAGGACGACGTCACCGGCGAAGAACTCATCCAGCGCGAGGACGACAAGGAAGCCACCGTCAGCAAGCGGCTGGAGGTGTACAGCGCCCAGACCCGTCCGCTGGTCGATTACTACGCCGACTGGGCCCGCAAGGAGCCCGACCAGGCGCCGCGCTACCGCGCCATCAGCGGCATCGGATCCGTCGACGAGATCACCCGCCGGGCGCTGGAAGCGCTCGCTGCCTGAGGCGAAAACCGACACCCGTGAAGAAGGCCGCGCAGCGGCCTTTTTCTTTGGCGGCCCGCATTGCGTGGTCGCTGCCGCGCGACCCGGGTAGCGACCCGGTGAAAAAACACCACAGTCGGCATTGCCAACCGTTCGATGCTTGCCAATCCAGCGAAACTGTTCAAAAATACAGCTACTGGATATTCAAACAGCACCGCCGCGGAGAAATGACCATGATCGACAGCCACGCAGCCCCCATCAAGCTGACGGCGCGCCAGCAGGAAATTCTGGAGCTCATCAAGCAGGCCGTCGCCCGTACCGGCGCCCCCCCAACCCGCGCGGAGATCGCGCAAACGCTGGGTTTCAAGTCGGCCAACGCGGCGGAGGACCATCTGCAGGCATTGGCTCGCAAGGGCGTCATCGAACTGGTGAGCGGCACCTCGCGTGGCATCCGGCTGCGCAGCGACACCCTCCGGTCCTTGCACTCCGCCGGGCAGCTGTCGGTATCGCTGCCGTTGCCCGGGCTGGCGCAACTGGCGCTGCCGCTGGTCGGCCGGGTGGCCGCCGGCTCGCCGATCCTGGCGCAGGAGCATGTCGATCGCACCTACTACGTCGAGAGCGGCATGTTCCAGCAACAGCCCGATTACCTGTTGAAGGTGCGCGGCATGTCGATGCGCGACATCGGCATCATGGACGGCGACCTGCTGGCGGTCCTCTCCACCCGTGAAGCCCGCAACGGCCAGATCGTGGTGGCCCGCCTGGGAGAGGAAGTGACGGTCAAGCGCTTCCAGCGGACCGACAGCGGTGTGGAACTGCACGCCGAGAACCCCGACTTCGAGCCGATCTTCGTCCAGCCCGACGAGCCCTTCGAGATCGAGGGCTTGGCCGTGGGCCTGATCCGCAACACGATGCTCATGTAGCGTCTTCTGCAACGCCAGGTGGCGGGCGTTCGGCAGGCTTGGATCCCGAGCACTGGCGGCCCTGGCGATTGCATCTCTCTCGCAAATCCTGCCGTTCCTGAACCTTCTTCGATCTGGAGTTACGAATGGGATTTGCCGCTATCGCACAGGCAGGGATTTTTGCGCCCTTTTCCTCTTGGATGTCGCGTCGCGCATGGGACCGCCAGTCTGCACGCCCCGCATCCTCGCCTTCGACGCAGGCGCCACCGCTGCGGCTGGTCCCCCGGGCACCGGATGGCCTCGCAGCCGATACGACGGCCGCCGTGGCCGCGACGGCAGGTGTCGGCCACGCCGCACCATCGCGCCCCACGCCGCTGCGCGTTGTGCGGATCGTGGAAGGACGCCAGAACGCCCAGTACGCAGGCCGCATGGTGATCTCCGGCCGCATGGCCGACGTATGCGCCGAACTGGAGCGGTTGGCACCGCAGTAGGCCGGCGCCGTCTCGGCGTGCGAGGGACGGTGGAGGTCTGAAATTTCCCAGTTGCCGGCATGCGCCGGCAGGAGGAGATGCTCCCCCGCCCTTCGCCCTCGGTTCTGCAGCCGGCTTGCCCTGGGAGCCTTGCGCTTTCTACCCGGCGAGGTGACAAGGCACAATCGGGGCATGAATATTGTGATCCTCGACGACTACCAGGATGCGGTGCGCAAGCTGCATTGCGCTGCACGGTTGGACGCCTACTCCGCCAAGGTCTATACCAACACCGTCAAGGGTCTGGGCCAGTTGTCGGTTCGGCTGCGCGATGCTGAGATCATCGTCCTGATCCGAGAGCGGACACAGATCAACCGCCAGCTGATCGAGAAGCTGCCGCGCCTGAAATTGATCGCCCAGACGGGCAAGGTCGGTGCCCATATCGACGTGCAGGCCTGTACCGAGCGGGGCGTGGCGGTGGCCGAGGGGGTGGGCTCGCCGATCGCGCCGGCCGAACTGACCTGGGCGTTGACCATGGCGGCGATGCGCCGCTTGCCGCAGTACATCGCCAACCTCAAGCACGGCGCCTGGCAGCAGTCGGGCCTGCGCGCCGCGTCGATGCCGCCGAATTTCGGCGTCGGTAACGTGCTGCGGGGCAAGACGCTGGGGATCTGGGGCTACGGCAAGATCGGCCAACTGGTCGCCGGTTACGCGCAGGCATTCGGCATGCACGTCAGGGTCTGGGGCCGCGATGCCTCGCGCGCCAAGGCGCGGGCCGACGGCTACCAGGCCGCCAACAGCCGCGAAGAATTCTTCCAGCAGTGCGACGTGGTGTCGCTGCATCTGCGCCTGAACGACGAGACGCGCGGCATCGTCAAGCTCGACGACCTGTTGTGCATGAAGCCGACGGCCCTGATCGTGAACACGTCGCGTGCGGAATTGATCGAGCCCGAAGCCCTGCTCACCGCGCTCAACCGTGGACGGCCGGGCATGGGCGCCATCGACGTGTTCGAGACCGAGCCGCCCTTGCAGGGACACGCCCTGCTGCGCCTGGAGAACTGCATCTGCACGCCCCACATCGGCTACGTCGAGCAGGACAGCTACGAGATGTACTTCGGTGCCGCTTTCGACAACGTCATCAACTACATCAAGGGCGTTCCGACCAACATCGTGAATCCTGGCGCTCTGCAGGTACGACGCTGAGTCTGCCAGTGCGGCGAGCAAGGGATCGGGTCGGGTTTCAGGCCCTACAGCCGTGCCCCCTTGGCGTCCGAAATCTCGCCCAACCGTCTGATCATTCCGTGCCGACCGCTGCGGCGCGCGGGCAGCCTTCTACCGAATCTCCTCGACCCCGTGCCCTCAAGTCTCCGGCTTCGGCGGCTTTCCTTTGTTCAGCGCTTCCAGGTCCAGCAGGTCGAAGTCGATCAGGTTGTCGTCCGTCCGCGGTACCGGACCGAACCCGGCAGGAGCCGCAGGAGCACGCGCGTCCGGGGCTGCATTCGGCTCCTCGACCGGCATATCGAAGCTGAGAGGCTCCAGGCCGATGTCCTCGATGGCGTGGTCCTGGCGCAGCTCTTCCAGCGTGAAGCTGGGACGGTAGTCGTCCAAGGCGTCGGGCGATGGCTGTGCTGCCGCAGCGGGCGCAGGGTCGGCAAAAGCCCGGCCTGCCGCCAAATCCTTGCCTGGCGAAAAAGCCGTCGATGCGGCCACGGCGCCAGCAGCGCCTGCCCCGGCCGGTTCGCGAGCAGCACTGTCGCCCTGGCGGGACGTCGGATCCTGCTGGATGGCGATCCGTGCCACCGCATGCAGCAGCAGCAGTTCGCGATACGCCTCCAGCTCGAACGGCGAGGCGCCCTGCTGACCCGGCTTGCGGAAGAGATAGTCCTCGACCACGTCCAGGATGTCCTTGCGCTCCCAGTGGGCCTCGATGCGTGCCAGGGCATCCGGATAGTCCTCCAGACGCCGACGGCTCTTGAGGAAACCTGCGAATACGGGAACGTCGGCATTGAAGCTCGTGTTGAACTCGTCGCGCAATTTCCGATAGGCATCGGTCAGGCTCAGCGTGTGCAGGATCTTCAGCAAGTCGAGGTACACGGCCGGATTGACGCCCGGATGCGCGGCGATGTAGCCCTGCAGCAGCTCGATCGCCTGCTCGTACTGGCCGAGCGACACGTAGAACTCGGCGTTCTGCTGCACGTCGAGCAATGCGTCGGTATCCAGCTGGCGCAACTCGTGCGCAGCGGCAGTGGCGGCGGCGGCCGAACTGGCGCCTGTCGCCGCCAGAGGTGCCGCATCGAACACCTGGTGCGCAGGCTCCACCTGCTCCGGCACGAAACTGCCGGGTTCGAAGGCCGGCGGCGGCACCGCAGCAGCGGGAACAGCCCGCGGCGGCACGTCGATCGGCGTGCGGGCGGCCGCCGGGGTGGCGGCGCGGTCGCCCGGCACGACCGGTACTGTGACCGGAAGCGGCTCCAGCACCGAATCCTGGAAAGACGGCGCGACCGGCGCCTGCGCGGCTGTCGGGCGGGGCCGCCACCAGACGGCGCCGGACGCATCCCGCTTGCCCGACCGGCCGAGCAGGAAGAACACGAGGGCGGAGACCAGCAACGCCACGGCGCCGAGAGCACCCCACAGGTACAGCTGCCGGTCGCTTTCCGCCTCTTCCACCCGCGCCTGCAGTTCGGCCTCACGGGCCCGGTCGCGGGCGGCACTGCTCTGCAGCGTCTTCACTTGGTCCTGCAGCGTCTGAACACTGCGTGCCTGGTCGGCATCGGCCTGGGCGGCCGTTTCCGGCGACACTTCTGCAAACAGGCGGCGCCACGCGGCCGCGGCCATCGCGCGCTGCTCGGGCGTCACGGTGGCAGAGGGCGCGATCATGTCGAACGAGGGGCGCAGCGGCAGGTTGTGCTCCTCGAGCCACTCGGTGGGGGATTGCAACTCGAGCCGGGGAATTCCCGGTGCCGGGGCCTTCTTGACCGGCGCGGCCTCTGCACGGCGCGGCGGGGCGGACCGCGGTGCCGTGGCCGGCTTGGCGGCCGCCGCGGCGGTTCGCCCTGGCGCGGAAGACGGGGCGACGCGGCCCGACGCACCACTGTCCACCGACGCAGTCGGCGGCGGAACATTGCCACCGCGGCGCACCGCCTCGGCCGGGCGCTCGGGCAACGCGATCGCCGGGATCGGATCGGCCTGCGCGGTGGGCGAGGACGCGAGCAGCACGTAGCGCCGGGACAGGCCCTGTCCGCAACCGGCCCGCAGGTTGACCGATACGACCGGCTCGTTCACCGCGATGGCCGACGCCAGCTGGATCCGCACCTGCGATGGCTGCGCGCCCGGCAGGGTCGCGACCTGGACGCGCGACGGATCGACCCGGGTCTCTCCGTAGAACAATTCGGCCTGCGCGCAGGCCGACCCGCCGTCGGAGGGGCCGTCCAGCGTCAGGTCGAAAGTCAATTGGAGCGGTTGGCCGACGACGGCGGCGCCACGCGGCGATCCCAGCGAAAGCGCATGGCCTGCCGAGGCGGCTGCCAGCAATGCGATGCCGAGGACGGTTTTACTGCTTGTCACGCGCGGTCTTCTCCATGTCGGTCGATTCTGTCACAGGGCTTCACAAATCCGTGGCGTGATAATTACCCCATGCATAAGGTTTATCCCACCACCGCCGTGATCGGCGCAGGTGCCATGGGGCGCGGTATCGCCCAGATGGCGGTCCAGGCAGGAAGCTCCGTCGTGGTGTTCGACCGGCAGCCCGGTGCGGCAGAGGAGGCGGTGAAAGCCGTCCGTGCCCAGTGGGATCGCCTGGTAGAGAAGGGCCGGCTGACCGCCGATGCCGCCGCGGACCAGGCCGGCCGGCTGTCGGTCGCCGAATCGCTGCAGGCCTTGTCGCCCGCCACCCTGGTGGTCGAGGCGATCGTCGAGCAGATCGATGCCAAGCGCCAGCTGTTCGCGGCGCTCGAGGACATCGTGGCCGCCGATGCGGTGCTGGCGACCAACACGTCGTCGCTCTCGGTGACGGCCATCGCGGCGTCGCTGCGGCATCCCGAGCGCTTCGCCGGACTGCATTTCTTCAATCCGGTGCCCCTGATGAAGGTGGTGGAGGTGATCGCCGGCCTGCGGACCGCGCCGGCCACCTGCGACGCCCTGCAGGCCTACGTCGGCCGGATGGGCCACACGGCGGTCCGCGCCGAAGACACTCCGGGGTTCATCGTCAACCACGCCGGTCGGGGCTACGGCACCGAGGCGCTGCGGATCGTCGGCGAGAAAGTGGCCGATTTCGCGACCATCGACCGCATCCTGCGCGACCAGATCGGCTTCAAGCTGGGACCGTTCGAGCTGCTGGACCTGACCGGCCTGGACGTCTCGCATCCGGTGATGGAGTCGATCTACGACCAGTACTACCAGGAACCGCGCTACCGCCCGAGCGCGATCACCGCCCAGCGCCTTGCCGGCAACATGCTGGGCCGCAAGACCGGCGAGGGCTTCTATCGCTATGCCGACGGCAGGGCGGACGCGCCGGCGGAGCCGCCGGTGCCGGTCGTCGACGACATGCCGCCGGTATGGGTGTCGCCGCGCGCCGCGCGCCGGGCCGAACTGCTGCAGCTGCTCAAGGACCTGGGCGCGACGGTGGAGACGGGCGTGTCGCCCTCGCCCGGCGCACTCACGATCGTGGCGCCGCTGGGCTTCGACATCACTACCGTGGCGGTGGTCGAGCGGCTCGATCCGGCGCGCACCGTCGGCATCGACTTGCTGGCCGCCGACGTCGCCACCAGGCGCCGGGTGCTGGCGGTCAACCCCGCCACCCGCCGCGACATGCGCGACGCGGCCCATGCCCTGTTCTCCCGCGACGGCAAGCCGGTCAGCGTGGTGCGCGACAGCGGCGGCTTCGTGACGCAGCGGGTGGTGGCGACGATCGTCAACATCGCCTCCGACATGTGCCAGCAGGGCGTGTGCACGCCGCAGGACCTCGACACCGCGGTGACGCTGGGCCTGGGCTACCCCACCGGACCGTTGGCGCTGGGCAATTTGCTCGGCCCGACGAATATCCTCGAGGTGCTGTTCAACCTGCAGACGGTGTACGGCGATCCGCGCTACCGCCCGAGCCCGTGGCTGCGCCGCCGCGGCGCGATCGGCCTGAGCCTGCTGCATACCGAAGACTAGACAGCGCGCGCCTTCCCGGCGCCGCCCACCGCATCCCACGACAAAGGCCCGCATGCCCGCCGAGCTCAAGACCAGCAGCCATGGGGCCACCATGGTGCTCACGCTGCACAACCCCGACCAGCGCAACGCGCTCGGGCCCGCGATGTACGCCGCAGGCATCGAGGCGCTGAACGCCGCCGGGCCGGAGGTGCGTTCGGTCGTCATCGTCGGATCGGGCGGCTTCTTCTGCGCCGGCGGCGACCTGCAGCGCCTGCAGCACAACCGCCAGGAGCCGCCCGAAGTGCAGGCGCAGAGCATCGATGCGCTGCACCTGTGGCTGGAGGAGATCCGTTCGTTCCCCTGCCCGGTGATCGCGGCGGTGGAGGGGGCGGCGGCCGGCGCCGGCTTCTCGCTGGCGCTGGGCTGCGACTTCATCGTGGCCGCCAGCAACAGCGTCTTCGCGATGTCGCACACCGGCGTGGCGCTCTCGCCCGACGGTGGAGGATCGTGGCAACTGGCGCGCTTCCTGCCGCGCCAGCTGGCCAGCGAGCTGATCATGCTGGGCCAGCGGATCGATGCCGAGCGGCTGCGGCACTTCGGCATCGTCAACCGAGTCTGTGCGCCGGGCAGCGCGCTGGACGAGGCGCTGTCGCTGGCCGAGCAACTGAACCAGCGCGCGCCCAACGCACTCGCCAGCACCAAGGAACTGCTGAGCAGCGCGATGGACCATCCGCTCGGCCCGCACCTGACCAGGGAGCGCGACCAGTTCGTGCTGAACCTGCACCACGCCAACGCCGGCATCGGCATCGGCGCCTTCCTGGGCATGACGAAGCCGGATTACGAATGAAACATGGCTGGAGCCGGCGCAGGATGCCGGCCTCCAGCTATCGATTCAATAGCACCCCACGCTGCAGTCGCTGCCGCTGGGCAGCGAACCCCAGTCACCCATACGACAGACCATGGACGAACCGATTCTTACCATCGAAGAACGCGAGGCGATCAACTCCGGTCGCTGGTTCTCTTCCTTGTCGCCCTCGTTGCGGCACGACATCCTCCGATGCGCATACGTCAAACGCTACAAGGACGGCGACCTGCTGGCCGCCCGTGGCGACTCGCCCGAAGAGTGGGTGGCCTGCGCCCGCGGCGCGGTGCGCGTCAGCTCCACCTCGGTCTCGGGCAAGCAGATCACGCTGACCTACGTGGAGCCGGGCATCTGGTTCGGCGACGTGGCCTTCTTCGACGGCGAGAAGCGCACGCACGACTGCTATGCGCATGGCGACACCACCACCCTCTGCGTGGCACGGGCCGACTTCCGCAAGATCCTGTCGGCCCACGTCGAGCTCTACGAGGCACTGCTGCGCCTGCACGCCCGCCGCATCCGCACGCTGTTCGGGCTGGTGGAAGACCTCAACACCCTGCCCCTGCGGGCACGGCTGGCCAAGCAGCTGGGCCACCTGGCCCGCAGCTACGGCGTGCCGAGCCTGGGCGACAACAACGAGATCCGCATCTCCCTCCACCTGGCCCAGGAAGAACTGGCCCAGCTACTGGGTGCCTCGCGCCAGCGGGTGAACCAGGAGCTGAAGACGATGGAGCGCGAGGACGTGATCCGCATCGAAACCGCCGGGCTGGTCGTGCGCGACCGCCAGGCGCTGCGCAGCATCGGCGACGCAGACCACTGACCGGGGCCCCGCGGGCCCTCGATTGACAAAGGCCCCATGACGACCACCAGCTACAGCCACTTCGAGGGCACCCGCCCTGTTTCCGACCAGCACGCGATCGACGTGCCCGCGCTGGAGGCCTGGCTCTCCACCCGCATCGAGGGCTTCGCGGGACCCTTGTCGGTGGAGATGTTCAAGGGCGGCCAGTCCAACCCCACCTACAAGCTGGTGACGCCGTCGACCGCGTACGTGTTGCGCTCTAAGCCCGGCCCGGTGAGCAGGCTGCTGCCCTCGGCCCATGCGATCGAGCGCGAGTTCGCGGTGATGCGCGGCCTGCACGGCACCGCCGTCCCGGTTCCCCGGATGCATGTGCTGTGCGAGGACGAGTCGGTCATCGGCCGCGCCTTCTACGTGATGGAGTTCATGCAGGGCCGGGTGCTGTGGGACCAGACGCTGCCCGGCATGGCGAACGCCGAGCGGGCCGCCCTCTACGACGAGATGAACCGCGTCATCGCCGCGCTGCACACCGTCGACCACCGGGCCTGTGGACTGGAGGCGTATGGCAAGCCGGGCAACTACTTCGAGCGCCAGATCGCCCGCTGGAGCCGCCAGTACCAGGCCTCGGTCACCGTGCCCATCCCGGAGATGGACCGGCTGATGGAATGGCTGCCGGCGCAAATGCCGGCCAGCGCCCGCGACGAGCGCCATACCTGCGTGGTCCACGGCGACTACCGGCTCGACAACCTGATGTTCCACCCGACAGAGCCGAAGGTGCTGGCCTTGCTCGACTGGGAACTCTCGACGCTCGGCCATCCGCTGGCCGACATCAGCTACCACTGCATGGCCTGGCATATTCCGCAGGGATCGTTCCGCGGCATCGGCGGCGTCGACATCGCCGCGCTGGGCATCCCGTCCGAGGCCGATTACATCGCCCGCTACTGCGAACGCACCGGCATCGCGACGCCGGCCGAACTGGCGCCCGACTGGAACTTCTACCTGGCCTACAACATGTTCCGCATCGCGGCGATCCTGCAGGGCATCGCCAAGCGGGTGGAGGCCGGCACCGCGTCGAGCGCCCAGGCCGTCGCTTCGGGCGCGGGCGCGCGGCCGATGGCCGAGCTGGCGTGGCGTTTCGCGCAGAAGGCGTGATCGCAGGGCGTGCCAATACGCGCGATATCTGTAACAGTCTGATGGACAACCCCCGTATAGCGAAGGGCTTTGCCAGATACTGGCGACGTGTTCAATCCAACAGGAAACGCCATGAAAACGACACGCACCGCCTTCCGTCCTCTGCCCGCCGCACTGCTGCTGGCCACCCTGGCCTTCGGCTTCACCGCCCATGCCCAAACCGCGGCCATGCCGCCGGCTGAAACTGCGGCAACCCCTGCACCGGCCCAGCCCGGTGCCGGCAAGCGCGCGGTCGAGAGCACCAAGCGCACCGCACGTCGTGCAGGCAATGCGACCAAGCGCGGCGCCAAGAAGGCGGTCAACGCCACCGAGAACGTGGCGGAACGTGCCGGTGGCGCTGTACGCCGCACCGGCGAGCGTATCGGCGACAAGCTGCCGCCCGCACCACGCGACCAGGGCCTGAACGGCCAGGGCCAGCCACGCGTTCCTGCCAACTGACCAGCGCCTGCCTCCATCGCACCGACCGCGTCGGTGCATCCCTCTCGAAACCCGCCATTGGCGGGTTTTGTCCTACATGGGCTTGCGAATGGCGCGGTTGCGTGAGCAGGTACCGTTCGATAGATTGGTCGGCTTATGTTGCAGCCGCGCTGCGATCCACACCATCGACCGGAGATATCCATGATTACTTCCAGCAACGGCGACCACAACCTTCCCGACGATGTCGATCCAGACGGCGTCGTGGGACGCGCGGCCAACAAGGCCTACGAGACGGTCGATCGCGCGGCGCTCTCCGCGCAGGAAGGTTGCAACCGACTCAGCAACCTGTGCGATGAGATCGCCGATGTGCCGCGCAACACGATCCGCGAAAACCCGATCGCCGCGGTGACGCTGGCGCTGTCGGTGGGCTACCTGCTGGGCCGATTGGGACGCTGAACGCGCAGACTGCTATCCGACGCAAAAGAAAAAACGGGGCGAATGTGAGATTCGCCCCGTTTTGTTTTGTTTCGACTGTTTGCCTATTCGCCCACGGGCTCCGGCTGGATGACGCGCTCGATCTCTTCGTCGACCGGCACGTTGCTCGGCTCGATCAAACCCTCGCCCGGGCGAGGAATCTCCACCTCGTCGGCCGGATCTTCTTCGGAAATATCTTCGATGTTGGGAAATTCTGGATTGGTCGCCATGAAAGCTCCTTGAGAGGGTGAAAGCGAAAACACGCGTGGCACAAAGCCTTTACGGAGTATCGGCAACGTTATGATCGTTGGCATGCCGGGATTTCGACCCGTGTTCGCTTTTGCAAAAGCCTACACATGCCGGACTCATTTTCTGCCCGTAGCTCAGTTGGATAGAGCATCAGCCTTCTAAGCTCTCCAAACTACTGAGGATTCATGCGGGTTTGCCGTCGGTTTGCGCTCCGCAAAACTGTATGCATGAACAGTATTGCGAGCCGCATTCCTTGGTGACAACCATAGACTTTGCGGAGCGCTTTTCGCAGTCGAATCGGCTTGGCAAGCCGTAGGACAACAGCGCGCGCAATGGGAACTTTTAAGGCCCGGCGCCCCGCTCTAGCCTGTGGATTTCGATGTTCGCAGCTCTGCGGTCGCGACCAGCCGGTCGGCCGGAAACTGCCGCATGAATTCCATGCTGCTGCCTGCCGGCGCATCCAGCCAGTCGCTGTAGAGCCCGCGCGGCAGGATCACCACCATCCGCTTCTCATCGCCCGGCTTGTGATAGTTGCGCATGAGCTCGTGCTCATCGGCGTTGACGGTCAGCATCGTCATGCTGTGCATGTTGAGCGCCGCGTTCCAATCCCACAGCCCGGCAATCCCAAGATCGACACCGTCGGTCCGCTCGATCCGCGTCGGCACGGCCTTGCCCGATCGCCAGTCCGGCTCGTAGATGGCCGCGGCCGGGATGATGCAGTGCTGCGCGCGCTTCCACGCATCGCGGAAGCTGGGTTTCTCGGCCGCCGTCTCGCTTCGCGCGTTGTAGGTGCGCTTGGCCAAGCTCTCATCCTTGGCCCAATGCGGCAGCAGCCCGAATGTGCCGGTGACCGCTTCCATGGGCCCCACCGCTTCGTCGCCAGCGTCGGCCGCCCGCGGCCGCCGTAGGAACGGGCCGGCGTATCCGGGCCACAGGTCTGCCTTCGTCCAATCTGCTGGCGGCTCGGCGGACCAGCGCTCGAGGAACAGGGCTTTCTCAGGGGGTCTGTAGTGGGCGCACATGCATCCATTGTGTGCGCCAAGCTACGCCGGGCGGTATCACCTTGGTTAGCATACTAACGAACGACCACGCCAACCCCTGCCGAACGGATCCACATGTCAGCATCCATCAGCCCCGAAGTCCTGCCCGTCAAGGACGAGGACTATCCCCGTGCCGTGCCGACCGCTTGGCGACCCCTTCTGACGGACGTGGTTCGCTGCCTCGTCGCAGGCGACTACGGCCTGATCGCGGGCGGGGCTGGTGTCGATCCACTCCCTCCCGATGTGCGCGCCGACATCCGGGACGCGATCGAGAGCTATGGCACCTTGCTGGTGGAGCTACCCGAGAGGGCTTGGGAACGTGCAACGGCGCAGTGGTACAGCAACCACTGGGTCGTCTGCGTCGACCTGTGGTCCGATACTGGCCCCACCGAGCTGGTGCTGGCTGGCCGAATCGTCGAGACGGACACAGGGCCGAAGTTCACGGTGTACTTGGTGCACATCCCATAACCGTCGATCCCGCGAGCTGCACGTGCCGCTCGTCGGATGCCGGGCCCCGCAGGCGACCCGGGTGGAATGCAGCAGCCTCGGCGCGTAAAGCCGATTTGATCCGGGCGCCATTGTGCACCAAGCACTGTATGCTTAACCAGTAGTTCAACCCGGCCGCAAATTCTGTCGGCCCCTCTACTGGAGCAGCCATGCACACCGCCATCGACGCACCCACCGCCTTCTCGGTCAACCTCTGCGACTTCCCGGAACTGCCGGCCAACATCCGTCTCGACGCGGAATCGCGTTATGCCAAGGCGCTGGAGCGTGCCCTGGGCGGCGCCGAGGCGGTCGCCCAGGCCTACGGCGCGTACTGCTACGCCGCGGACGGCGACGAGAGCGACGCGACTCCCGAGGACAAGGCCCAGGCCCTGCGCTGGGTCAAGGCCGTGGAGCTGGCACGGCAGGCGGGCTTTCGCGGCCTGAGCGAAGGCGATGGCGCCTACTTCGAAGTGCGGCTCGGATAGCAGCTGTTCTCCTCGTCTGCCCACGCTGCGCCTCTCCCGCCATGACCCCGATCCCCTACACCCCCGGCTGCATCACCGCCTTCCACGTCCTGCACACGGTGCAGGCCGGCTTCGCTTCCCCGGCCGAGGACCACGCCACCAAACGCATCGACGTGCTCGAACACATCGTGCGGCACCCGCAGGCGACCTTCCAGTTCAAGGTGCGAGGGGAATCGATGCGCGACGCCGGCATCTTCGACGGCGACATGCTGATCGTGGACAAGGCGATCCGTCCGAAGTCGGGGCATGTGGTGCTGGCGGTGCTGGACAACGAATTCACGGTCAAGACGTATTGGGAGCGCGCCGGCCGGGTCCGGCTCAAGGCGTCGAACCCGACCTATCCCGACATCGTCCCCAAGGACGGCCAGATCCTCGAGGTGTTCGGGGTGGTAGTCGCCTGCTTCAAGATCTTCCCGAAGTGATGCGCGGTGGGCCGCCTTCCCCCGCTGTTCGCGCTGGTCGACGGCAATAACTTTTACGTCAGCTGCGAGCGGGTGTTTCGCCCCGACCTGCGGGGCATTCCGGTGGTGGTGCTGTCGAACAACGACGGCTGTGCGGTGGCCCGCAGCAACGAGGCCAAGGCCCTCGGCATCAAGATGGGCGCACCCTGGTTCAAGATCCGCGAGCTGCTGGGCGACCAGGTCGTGGCGCTCTCCAGCAACTACGCGCTGTACGCGGACATGAGCGACCGGATGATGACGCTGGCCGCCGGCCTAGGGCCTGCCCAGGAGATCTACAGCATCGACGAGAGCTTCATCGACCTGACCGGCGTGCCGGGCGACCTTGTCGACCGGGCGCGGCGCACCCGTGAGCGGATCCTGACCTGGACCGGGCTGCCGACCGGCATCGGCATCGGGCGCACGAAGACCCTCGCCAAGCTGGCCAACCACGTCGCCAAGACCGCCGAGCGCAAGCCGGGCAGCTATCCCGCCGACCTGGCCCAGGTCTGCAACCTGGCGGCGCTGCCGGCCTCGGACCTGGACGCGGTGCTGGCGGCCACGGCCGTGGGCGACATCTGGGGCGTCGGCCGGCGTATCGGCGCGAAGCTGGTGGAAGGCGGCATCCTGACCGCGCTCGACCTGGCCCGGATGGACCCGGCCGTGATCCGCAATGGCTGGAGCGTGGTGCTGGAGCGCACGGTGCGGGAGCTGCAGGGCATCAGCTGCGTCGACCTCGAGGACTTGCCGCCTGCAAAGAAAGAGATCGCCTGCACCCGCAGCTTTGGCCGGCCAGTGAGCGAGCTGCCCGAGCTGATCGAGGCGGTGAGCACGCACGCAAGCCGCGCGGCGGAGAAGCTGCGGATGCAAGCCGGGCATGCCTGCAAGGTGCTGGTGTTCGCACACACCAGCCCGCACCGACCGGGACCTAGCTTCTCCCGCAGCATGGTGGTACCGCTGCGCCGGCCGACGAGCCACACGCCGCTGCTGGTGGAGGCCGCAGTGCGGGGCATCACGCGGATCTACGAGCCGGGGTACCAGCTCATCAAGTGCGGGGTGATGCTGCTGGAGCTGCAGCCGGCCAGCCGGGTGCAGCACGAGCTGGATCTGGACGAGCCGGGCGAGGACAAGGCGCGGCTGATGACGGCGTTGGACACGCTCAATGATCGCTACGGGCGAGGGACGCTGAAGATGGCCAGCACCGGTGCCGGGCCGAAGAAGGCGTGGGGCATGAAGCACGAGCGCAGGACGCCGGAGTACACCACCCGGTGGGCTGATGTCCCTACCGCGCGGGCGTAGCAAGCGGCTCAAGTCTTCACAGGCGCTAGGCTCCGCATGCAACACCAGGACAAAAAAATCCAGTTCTTGGATTTTTAGGTCATCTGAATGATACATTAGCGCATGCTACTACGCTACTCTGTAACCAACTTTCTTTCCTTGCGCGACAAAGCCGACATGAGCTTCGTGGCAGCGCCTTTCAAGGAGCACGCAGAAGCAAAATTAGAATGCCGATTTACACCACATGGCGTATTGCCGATCATGGCAGTGTATGGCGCGAACGCTTCTGGCAAATCTAATGCTCTGCGAGCGTTACACTACATCAGACATTTCGTAATTACGTCTTTTCGCACCGCAGAACAAGCAGGCACTGGCCGCAAAGCGTTCAGACTTGATGCTGGCAGCGAAGAAGAAAACTCTTTGTTTGAGATTGATTTTGTTATAGATGATGTGCGCTTTGAGCTAGGCTTCGAGCTTGATGACAAAAAGGTAGTGAGGGAGTGGTTAAACCAGTATCCAAACAAAATTCGTCAAAAGCTCTACGAAAGAAGCGAACAATTCTTCGAATATGGAAGAGCACTGACAGGACCAAACAAACAAATTGAATCCGTGACATTGCCAAATGTCTTATTTTTGTCTGCCGCTGCCGCCTCAAAACACCCAATTCTTGAAAAAATAAGCGAGTTTTTCAAGGAAAAGCTTTTCTTTAGATTTTCCAACGGAGTATCACCGGCAGAGTTTGATGAAATTGGCGAATCTCTGTTCAGAAATGAAGATCTAAAAAATGATGTGGTGAGGCTTCTACGGTTTGCAGACACTGGAATTAGAGACCTCAAAATAACTGAGGAAGAAATACCAGCAGATGCAAAGTCAGGCATTGCAAGCCTGGTCGAACTAATTCAAAAATTAGCTGGCCCTGCATTTCCGCCCGAACTTAAATTCTCTAAGACGCATACTTATAAAATATCTGTCGGCCATGAGTGCGGCGATGATAAAGTAAGGCATTTAAGTTTAGCAACCGAAAGTTTAGGAACTCAGTATCTGTTGCAGCTATTACCATCACTATTAGTCGCGTTAAATCTAGGTGCCGTTATTATTCTTGACGAAATCACAACAGCCCTCCATACCCTTTTAGCTAGAAAAATAGTTTCGATGTTCAACAATAAAGCGTTGAACAAGCACGGCGCTCAGCTTATTTTTACCACGCACGACACAAATCTACTATATCCCGGCCTTCTCCGAAGGGATGAAATTTGGTTTGCCGAAAAGTCATCAGAGGGCGCCACCGTTATATACCCGCTCTCTGATATTAAAACCAAAAATTCAGATAATATTGAGAAGGGATATGTCGAAGGTAGATTTGGGGCCATACCCTTCGTCAGTGAATTTTCACTGTAAATAGCATGTTAAAGCGCCAACCTCCAAAACGTGAATCGCATCCGGAAATAGTGATTGTGTGCGAGGGTAAAGTCACAGAGCCAAGATATTTCCTTGACTTAAAAAAGTCATTTAAAAATACTTTGGTTACAATAACCCCAATTGGAGGTTGCGGCGTGCCTATTTCTGTAGTGGAGCGTGCTATTGACGAAAGACAACAGCGTGTTGCAAATGCAAAACGCAGCAAAAACTCTTTCGCAAAACGGTTTTTCGTCTGGGCTGTGTTTGACCGTGATGCTCATCCTGTCGGCCAAGTTCCTGCCGCTATGGCATTAGCCGAGGCAAATGGAATCAAAGTAGCTTTCTCCAATCCATGCTTCGAAGTTTGGGGGCTAATGCATTACAGCGCTTATGCAAAACCCGGCCACCACCACCAAACTCAATCAGAATTAAAAAATAAGCTCAAGTCTTATTGCCATGAGCATAATCCCATTATCGATCTTGGCGAAATTCAACATTTGTATAATGATGCGGTAAAGAATTCAAAGAAGGCAATGGAATCTAGGGCCGAAGAAGGCACCCCAAAAGGGGATCCCTCTACCAATGTTTATGAATTAACCGAGCTAATACGACTTGAAGGAAGAAAATAAAAGTCAAACAACCTGCCTTGAGAATATGCCTTCGCAGAAATCAATTATCTTCGCACCCCCAAAAGAGCTAATTATTTAGTGAAATGTAATCAAGTTCGCATCGGAGCCCTGCGGCATAGCTTCGATCAAGCGCTTCCGCCAGCTCTCCCGCTCGGCCGTCAGCCCGGCTGAACAGGTCGGCGAACAGATCGAGGGCATCGCCGGCTGGCGCGCTGCTTGAGCCAGCGGCGGGATCGCCGGCGGCGCCACGGATAGCGGCACGGAGGGCTTCGGATTGCTGGTGCAGGCGCTGGCCAGCAGTGCGAGCATCAACAAGGTCCCGAGCAGCGCGGGCGAGTTGGGCGGCTTGCGCATCGTCGTTCTCCTTCTGCCGGTCGAGCCGGCGCTGTGTCTCTCGGGCGTTCTGCTCGGCTTCGGTCAGTGCGCGGCCGCGGGCGGCGGCGTCAGCCGCATCCCAGCGGCTCTGCAGCTGGGCCAGCGCCACGGTGCCGCGGTCGTGCTCCCGGCTGACGCCGGCGCGGTAGGAGCCGCCGGCCAGGGCGGCGACTGCCAGGGCCAGGGCGGCCCAGCGGTAGGGTGCGGGGATCAGGCTCAACATCACGCACCCACATGCCGCACGATAGCGGCGATCTCGGCCTTGGCCTCGGCCGACAGAAACAGGTCCTGCGCCGCAGCCGCCTCCGGGTCGCCGCGCCGCGGCAGGCTGGCCGGCACGATGGTCGGCGGCACGCGCGGGAAGGTCCGGTCCCGCAGCTTGCCGAGCTTGTAACCAAAGCTGATGCGCAGCACCCGGCCACCCAGCGCCAAGCAGCCGTGGAGGTGGTACAGGCCGCCCTGCTCGAACAGCACCCAGCCCGGCCGGCTCTTCTCGGTGTCGATGTCGCCCCACGCCTGCTTCGGGCCCGTCGGCCAAGGCTTGCCCAACTGCAGCGAGAGGTTCGTACAGCGGTTGCGGGTCAGCCAGGCGCGCCGAGCTTTCGCGCTGCGCGGATGCTCGCCCGGGCACCAGTAGCAGAGCGCGCGGGCCTCGGGCGTGTCGAGGAGCGACACAGGCAGAGGGATGCCGGCGCCAGTGCCCTCGGGGTCGATCCACAGGCGCTTGTCGCCGTTGACGCCCCAGTTGTTGCCGTAGACGCCATCGAGGCGGGCCAGAGATTCAGCCGACCACGACAGGCGGCGCACCAGCAGCGGCACCACCAGGTAGGCGGACAGGCCGAAGAGCTTCGGGAGTGCCGCGCGGGCCAGCGCGCCGACGAAGCAGGCACTGGCGCGCAGCTTGTGCACCACCGGCACCGGCAGGCACCACAGCGCCGTCAGCGGCACCAGCAGCCACAGCAGGAAAAGGGCAAGCAATCCGCCCACGCCCAGCAGCCAGGGCCAGGCGGCAGCTATCAATTCCGCAGCATTCATGATCCGCTCCTCGCGCAGTTTTCATACATGCGCACGATGGTTTCGGTGTGGGCCCGGCGCTCCAGTGCGCTTGCGCCGGCGCGCAGGGTAGGCAGCAGGGGGCAGGCGCGCTGCAGCTCGTGGATTTCCACCAGCCGGCCCACGTCGGCCGATGCGGCCTGGCAGGCCTGAGCTGTCACGTCGGCCTGCGGTTCCGCCGGCGGCGTCGACGCGCAGCCGGCCTGCAGCATCACGGCGGCCAGGGTGGACAGGGCGAGGTGGGCGCGCTTCATCGGGCACCCTCCCCGATCCGGGCGTTGGCCTTGCCGATCGCGCTGTTGATCGCCTTGCGGTCCTGCTCGATCGCTGCGGCCGGCACGCCGGCGGCCTTGGCCGCCTTGCTGGCCGTCTGGGCGGCTACCTGAGCGGTCTCGGCCGCGGTGGCGGCCACACCGGCGGCCTCGGCGGTGGAACCTGCGGCCTGGGCCAGCCGGCCACTGATGGCCTGCAGCGCCATGCGGTTGGCGTCCTGCAGGCGTTGCAGCTCTTCGAGGTGGTCCTGCCGGTCCTCGATCAGCATGCCGCGCATGCGCTCGGTGCCGGCCCAGTAGCCGAGGCCGGCTCCGCTGGACAGCAGGGTGGCGAGGATGAAACAGGCTTCGCCCATCTCCCGCCATTTGCGGTAATCAGGTTTTTGCATGGACTTGCTCCGTCAGTTCGCNCTGGACAGCAGGGTGGCGAGGATGAAACAGGCTTCGCCCATCTCCCGCCATTTGCGGTAATCAGGTTTTTGCATGGACTTGCTCCGTCAGTTCGCGCACCCGGTTTTCCAGGCCCGCGATCTCAGTGGTGGCGTGCTCCAGCTGGCGCTGCATGGCCTCGATCTGGCCCTGCAGCTTGCCGAGCATGGTGATCGCCTCGTTTCGCTCGCGCGCGAAGTCGTCGGCCCGTTTGTCCGCCGTGAGGCGCGCGACGCGCTCGGCTTCCAGCAGTTCCTTGTAGACGTTGATCGCCGAGACGCGCCCGGCGTCGTCGGCCCGGTCAGCGGCACCCCGGGAGAGGTACTGCCGCAGGAAGATGAAGCCGCCGCCGATGGCGCCGATCGCCATGCCGATAGCGCCCATGGGGCCGCCGGGCAGGCCGTTGAGTTCCGGCACATCCACTTAGCTCACTCCAGCGCCAGGGAAACGGCCTGGCGGAAGTAATGGTCGGGGTACGGCTGTTCGCCGTTCTCGTGGGCGACGATGGCCGGCAGGATGCGGGTGAGCGTGGCCCGGTCCTCCAAGTCGATCCGGTCGTCGGGCTGCACGCCGAGAGCCTTGGCGACCTGGCGGGCGTATGCGCCCGTGTCGTTCTCGACCGGCGGTGCCCACCGGCCGATGATGGCCGCCGGCGTGCGCAGGTTGTATTTGCGCTGGTAGCTCAGCAGTACCTTGGCCAGGGCACGAAGGCCCCACAAGGGGCCAGTGAAGACGACGAAGCGCGGGTCGCTGGATTGGTCGGCGGCCATGCCCTGCCAGCGCTCGGTGGTCCGGTCGATGTTGCCGGGATTGTGGTTGCGGATGCCGCGGGGAATGGTGGCCATGGTGGTCTCCGAATGGGCGTAAAAAAACCCGCCGGGGCGGGTTGAGCGATAAATGCAAAAAGGGCCGGCGCCATGGGATGGCGGCCGGCCCTCTGAGGGAGCGGGAGAGACTAATGCGTCCTGAGTTTTCTCAGGAATTCCGCAACATCGGCTGGCTTGTTGCCTACTGCTTCGACCGCGGCAGCGAGATCCAAGGGGGTTGCCTGAAAGAACCTTGACCACGCCATCACGGCGGAGGCGTCGTCCAATTTGACGCCTCCGCCATTGGATTGATCTTGCGCCCATAGCCACTCTTCAGGAGTCGGCTGTCGCTTCCCCTCGTCAGAAGATAAGCGTTCGATGAGGTGGCAAAGGTGTCGGCGGCGAGGCATGCAGCATTATTGACAACAGCCGCGTTTAGAAGAACCCGTTCACGCCCGCATTAACCCCAGTTACGCGTAGGCCTTCGCCCACTAGGGTAACCCCTGGGTCGGCTTCCGACGTCAGCGCATCCAGGGCGAATAAGACGATGGCAAAAGCCAGGCATCTCCCATTCATATAACTAGTCAACCGATTCGCCGGCCAGGATCTGGCCTGCCCGGCCCGGCCCGTCGAGCAGCCCGAGCGCACCGAGCGCGCCGATGAACTCCACCGTTGTCGGATCCGTGCGGTCGATGTCGATCGCGTCCTTGTAGCGGGCGATCGCCGAGCGCACGCCGGCGCGCTGCGCGACCGTGAGGTTCTTGATCGCCGGCGTCTCGGCCACGAACTCCGCGAAGTTGAAGTTGTCGATCAGGATGTTCTCGCCGTCGGTCAGCAGCTTGCGGAAGTCGGTCTTGGTGTAGACCGTGGGAGGAACCGGCGGCGGCGGCGCTTCTGCGGCAGGCGCGACGAATGCGCCGTCTTGCCAGCCCCAGCCAGGGCCGACGCCCAGGCCCTGCTCGTGCGCCGTGTCCAGCGGTTCGAGGTGATCGTGATCGGGTGCGATCGCAGCCAGGTAGGCTGCGCCGTCGTCGTTGTCGGCCACCACCACGATATTGGTGACCATGCCGTTTTGGATCAGAGCGTAGTTCATGCTTTTTCGTACCATTGAACGATGACGATGCCGGAGCCACCCGCGGCTCCTGCGGTGGTCGCAACTCCGGCTGTTGCGCCCTGTCCGGTGTTGGCGGCGCCAGGGGTGGAGTTGGTGTATTGACTTCCGCCCTGGCCGCCGCCGCCGTAGCCTTCGACGTGCGCGCCGCCCTGGCCCATCTTGAACAGGTTGTCGTTGGCGGTTCCGCTGGCCGCCGGTCCGCCGGCGCCTCCACCGCCGCCGCCGCCAGCGCTGTGGGCGCCGCCGCCGGCGTTTTTCCCGGCCGGACTCGGGTACGGGGCGCCTTGATTGGCGCTACCGCCCCCGCCGACATTTCCGCTGTGGTTCGTAAGTGGCTGGACCGCTCCGCCACCACCGCCGCCGCCGCCGTTTGCCGTCAGCGTCCCGAACGACGATGCCCCTCCATTACCGCCGCGCGCTGTGGCATCGGATGCATTTGCTCCTGCTGCACCTCCGAGTCCGACGGAAACCGCCACTGCGGCGGCCACCGCCACGGCACGACGCAGGATCACGTCGCCGCCGCCGCCGCCGCCGGCCAACCAGGCACTGCCGCCGCTGCCGCCCGAACCGCCACCGGCACCTACGACGGTGACATAGACGGTGCCGCCCAGGTCAAGCAGGGCCTGGGGCGGCGTGAAAGTGCCCGATGCGGTGAATACCTGCGTCTTCAGCACCAGCTTGACGGCACCGCCGAGAAGGTCGTTTGAGGAACCCATTATTGGACGCTCCAGTCGCCGAGCGCGGCGACAAAGGTGAAGGTCAGCGTGCGACCCTTCGTGTTGCAGATGAAGTTTTCCGCGAGCCCGCCGACCTTCTTTCCCTGGGGATTGACGACCGCGGGATTCGTGGGCCATGTGCGGGTCGCGTCGTAGAGGGTGATCTGCGAGCCGTTCGACGCGGTGGCCGGGAACGGGATCGTGAAGCCGCCGGCCGAGGTGTCGACCGGATACCAGCCGCCCGCCACGGCGTTGAAGCCTGCGGACATTACCGCCGTGGGCGCGACCTTCGGTGTGAGCGGTGCCCAGCCTGCAGCGTCCGCGCTGGGGTCCGTGGCGCTGGCCCCGGTGCCCCGCTTGCGATAGCCCATGTAGTCGATCGGCGACCAGACGGTGGCGCCATCGTTGTAGTTGCCGGCCGCCCACTTGGAGGAGCCGGAGCCCGCCGCCGCCTGGGCTGCTGCCGCCTGGGCGCCGGCCTGTGCCGCCAGGGCAATGGCCGCATCGCCGTTCGCGGAGAGGGCGTTGGCCTTCGTCGCGTCGCCGATCGCCTTCAGCACGTCGCCCCAGGGCTTGAGCTGCGGCAGGAAGGCGTCGGACCGGGTGTCGAAGTTGGCCATGTCCGTGGTCGACGGCGCGGAGCCGAGGACGGGTAGATCCGGCACGGGGGTGATGGCCATTAGATTTCCTCCAGTTCAAGGGTGGCCAGCGCGTCCTTCGGCTGGTCCAGGTCGATCGAGAATTGCCGGTAGAAGCCCAGGATCAGGAGCGATTCGAAGTAGCCGTCGTCGCTGAAGTTGTCCAGTCCGCTCCAGACGGCGACCTTCGCGTTCAGGGCGGTGCGCAAATCGCGAACCGTGTTGACCAGGCCCTTCGGCAGCTCCAGCACCTGCTCGGTCCGCGGCACCGTGCGGCGGGGCACGAAGGTCACGTTGCCGGCGAAGTCCCGGGTGGTGTTGCTGAAGTTGAGGGCATCGCTCTTGGCCTTCTTCTGAACGTTGCCGATGAATTCGCCATTGCCGATGACCAGCGCCGCGCACTTCACGGCAGAGCCGAAGCTGTTCTCGATCGTTACGGTGATCACGGCGCCGGTCGACGGCGGCAGGTCGGTCAGCAGTAGGGACGGCAGCACGATGAACTTGCCGAAGAAGTAGGTCTTCCAACTGGTGGTGCGCCGCGCTACCCGGCTGACCGACCTCCGATATAGCTCCTGCCCGGCCAGGGTGACCACCACCGTTACCTGCGTGGCTTGGCCGCCGCCGATGAACAACGCCCCCACCCGCTGGCCAGGCGTCAGCACCACGGTCTGAGGCCCGGCCGAGGTGGTTGCGTTGTTGCGCTCCAGCTCGAACATGGCGCGCCGGTTGGTCGCGCCGATGTCCTGCCAGCTGGTCGGATCGTTCTCGGGCAGCGTGTTGGTGCCGGCTGCAACCGCCTTCACGCACTGGTATTTCCGGTGCGTGGTGGTGCGGATCCGCACGTCGCCCACCACATAAGCCGAGCTGGACGACCAGAGCGTCTCGCCGGTATCAGGCTCCAGCACGCTGCTGCTGGTCAGGATCGCGTCGGTGATGGGAATGGGAGTGACAACGATCATGCTGCTGCCTTCATCGATACGGACTTGCCGTCTTCCGCTGTAACGTTACGGATCGACTTCACGGTTTCACGCGTGTTGTCGGCCGTGGCCTTGGCCGCTAGCTGGAGCGCTTCCACCTTCAAACCCAGCGCCCGCAGCTCGACCACAATCTGGTCGTTCGCCGCTGCGCCGCCGCCGCCGAACGCTGCCGCCAGCTGCTGCTGGTTCCAGATCCGGCTTTGGCCTGATGCCTCCAACTCCCAGCCCCGCTCACCGACGATCCGCAGACCGCCCGCGTGCATGCCGCCCGCCTCGAAGGCCGGCACGCCTGCGGCCGCGGCTGCTGCCAGCACGTCGCCGTAGTAGTAGCCGTCCCGCGCCGCGATGTCGCGCAGCGAGAAGCCGGCGTCCCGCATCGCCTCGTAGTACCCCTTGACGTCGCCGGTGCCGGAGAACTGCGCCACGATGCCGGCCGCGCCGTCGAGCCGAGCGGCATCGGCCCCCGTGATGTCACGGGAGACGTAGCCGTCGCTGAAGACGTAGGAGCCATTGGCCTGGCGGCCCAGGTAGGAGCCGCTGTTGGCAGCGCCGCCGCCAGGGCCCGCACCGACCACCGCACCACCCGTGGCCGAGCTGCCGGCACCGGTCGCCGTGCCCGCAGGCTTCGCCGGGAACATCGCCTTATGCAGCCGGTCGATCGCCTCGGCCACGCTCAGCACCGAGGTGTCGACGCCCTTCATGGTGTCGACCAGGATCTTCGACTCGCGCAGCATGTCGTCCAGGCGCTTCAACTCGTCCTGCGTGGTCTTCAGCTGCTTCTCGGCGGTGGTGAGCTGGACTCCGTTGACCTCCTCCAGCTCGGACAGCTGGCCGGCCAGCACCAGGCGGTCGCGGTCGTACTCCTCGCGGGTCGCGTACCGGTCCTCGCCCATGTTGGCCCGCACGCCGGCGATCGCTGCCTGCAGCTCCTCGTCGCTGCTGACACCGCTGACAAGAGCCCGGCGGATGTAGGCCATGCCGTTTGCCGCCGTGACGGCCGTCACGCTGGTCACCTCGCCCAGCAGCGAGCCGATGCTCGACTTCAGGGTCTTGGCGATCGCGCCGAGGCCGGTCACTGCTGCCTGCTGCACCGACTGCATCTCGCTCAGCACTGTCTTGCGGGCGTCGACGGCACGCTGCACGGCGGCATACGCGTCATCGATCGCCTTGTCGCGGTCGGCCTTGGCTTTGGCTTCCGCCTCGGCCGCGGCGGCTGCAGCGGTGGCGGCGTCCTCTGCCAGCCACAGGTTATTGGCCAGGACGGCCAGCGCGGGGCTCAGCGCCACCAGCCGGGCATATTCCTTGGCCCGGTCACGGTCCAGGGCTTCCCGGTCCCGCCCCTGGGCCCGCAGCAGGCGCTGCTCGTAGTCGAATTGGGTGTCGCCGATCTCTTTCGCGCGGGCGTCGGCCTCGGCCTTCGCTGCCGCAGCAGCAGCCGTCGCGGCCGCCTCGTCCTGCAGGCTATAGATGTACCGCTGTTTCTCGCGCAGCAGCGGGTCCATCGCGGCAAGCTCATCCTCGCGCCGCGCGGCCAGCGCCCCGGCGGCATTGCCTTGCAGCTCTAGGATCTGGATGTCCTGGTCGCGCGAGGCCGTCGCCCGGGCCGTAGCCGCCGCCGTAGCCGTCGCTTCGTCCTGCAGGCTGTGGATGTACCGCTGTTTCTCGCGCAGCAGCGGGTCCATCGCCGCCAGCTCGTCCTCTCGGCGGGCCGCCAGCGCGCCCGCGGCGTCGCCCTGCAGCTCCATGATCTGGATTTCTTGCTGCCGAGCGGCGGTCGCGGTCTGGGCTGCGGTGGACGAATCTGCGGCCGCTTCGGTGATCGAGGCGAAGACAGGACCCAGCTGCAGCAGCGCCGCGTACATCTTGCGGCCCTCCTCCGTGTCGAGCTTCGTCTGGTACAGCTCGACCATCTCCCGGTAGGCGTCGCGCGACTTCGGCAGCGTGACGCCGAGCTTGTCGAACTCGGTGGTCAGCTGCCGGGTCGTGATCGCGGCGCGCTCGGCGGGGGTGTAGAAGTCCTGCAGGAAGCTGCCCGCGGCGGCGCTGAACTTGTCTATGCCGCCGAACAGGTCGACCAGGGCCGATGCTGCGGCACCACCAGCCAGGGACNGGCCGCGTACATCTTGCGGCCCTCCTCCGTGTCGAGCTTCGTCTGGTACAGCTCGACCATCTCCCGGTAGGCGTCGCGCGACTTCGGCAGCGTGACGCCGAGCTTGTCGAACTCGGTGGTCAACTGCCGGGTCGTGATCGCGGCGCGCTCGGCCGGGGTGTAGAAGTCCTGCAGGAAGCTGCCCGCGGCGGCGCCGAACTTGTCCATGCCGCCGAACAGGTCGACCAGGGCCGAAGCCGCAGCACCACCGGCCAGGGACGCCTTCAGAGCGGTCTGGCCAAGCGAGTCGAAGATGGCATTCGCGCCCGAAAGGCTGTTGGCCAGCCGGCCCAGCGTGTCGATCGCCGACTCGCCCGCCCGGCGGAACGGGTCCAGCGCCGAGGCGGCCGAGACGGTCTGACCACCAGCAGCAGGATCTGCGGCACCGGCGTAGGCCACCGGCAGCGCGCCGGCCGCGTCCTCCTGGATCGCGGCGGCCGCAGCAGCGGAGCCGGCCTTCGCACCCGACAGGATGCCGCCCGCCACCAGATTGGCCAGGTCGTCGCCCAGGCTCTTGAACGTGGCGGCCAGCTTCTCCTGGATCTGCGCGTCCGTCAGCCCCTGGGTGCTGATGAAGATGTCCTTGGTGAAGCCGTCGATCGCCTTCGAGTTGAGCCCCAGCACGTCCGAGAAGCCCTTGACGCTGGAGAACATCGAGCCGACCGACTGGTCGATTGCCAGCTTTGTGGCGGCCGGCAGAGCCGACAGCTCGTCGCGGTAGGAGGGGCCCGAGAACAGACTGCCACCCTTGCGAATGGTGGTGAAGCCGGACACGTCGGACGATGCGCCCAGCGTGCCCTTGAAGCCGACGTCGGTTTTCTTTTCCGAGCGGAAGACACCCAGGGCGTTCAAGGCCACCACCGCGGCCAGGGCGTAGGGTGCCGCCGCGCCGATGACGCTGCCGATGCTGAAGGACGCGCCGCCGACCGTGCTGGCGCCGACAGCGCTACTGATGCCGTTGGCGATGATCGCCCCGCCCTCGCCGGCGAAGAAGCCGGTGAGGCCCGACGACACGCCCGACGCCAGCGCACTGCCGGCGCCGGAGATCAGGCTGAAGGCGCTCGACGCCAGATTCGCGCCGCTGAGCACACCCCCGGCACCACCCGCCTGGTTGCCGACCAGGCCTGCAGCGCTGGCGGCCGAGCCGGCCAAGCCGGTGATGCCCGTCATCACACCCTGCACAAGCAGCTTCAGCACGCTGGTCTTGAAGGTGTTCTTGATGCCGGACCAGAAGGAGCTGAAGAAGCCCTTGCCGGCCTCGAAGCCCCGGAAGAGGCTGTCGGTCAGGCCCTGGTACACCGAGTCGGTGAACTTGGTCCACTCCCCCTGCGCTTCCTTGGCCTGCTCGACCACCTTGGCCTGGTCGTCGCGCTTGCCCATCAGGGCCAGCAGCTTGGTGCGCTGGTCGATCTCGCGCTGCAGGTTCTCCCAGCCTTCGCTGTTCTCGTAGAACCCGGCTTGCTTTTCTTTGAGGCGCGCGATCGCCACCTGCTCGACGGCGTAGGCCAGGGTGATGTGACCATCGGCCGACAGGGCCACGGCGCGCATCTCGTCCTCGATCGCACGAGTGCGGTCGGCGACGCCCGCAAGGGCGGCGCTGGCGGCCGCCTGCTGCGACTGGATGAACTCGGCCGCGGCCTGGTCGTCGGCTGCACGCTGGGTTTGCCGTGCGGTCGCCAGGTCTTGGGCGGACTTGATCAGGCTGCGGTCGATGTCGAGCGCGAGCTGGGCCGCCTCGGACCGGGCGAGCAGCGCGGCGATGTGGGCGCGCTCCGCGGCAGTCAGCGACTTCTTGGCGCCGTCCATGTCGGAGGCGACCTTGGCGGCGAACTTCTCCTGTTCGGTCAGGGTGCGGCCGGCCTTCAGCTCGATCTCGGCCAGCTGGATGCGCTCGCCGATGCGGGTGGTGAGCTTGGCGTATTCCGACTCGGTCTTGGACGCGGCTGCGCCGGTGGCGGCCAGGGCCTTGCGGGCCTTCTCTTCTGCGGCGGCCGCGGCGGCGCGGTTCGCCATGCGCTTGGCTTCGCTGTCGTCTTCTGCGGGCTTCGGATCGGTCGCGCTCGACTTCTTGAGGGAGGCCTTCAGCCGCTCCTCCTGCGCTACCAGCTCCGCGTGGGCGTCCTCGGCGTCCCGGATGATCTCCTGGCCGATCGCCCGCGCGCCCTTGAGGTCCCCCGACAGCAGCGCCGCCGCACCGGCGGCAAAGCCGCCGATCTCACGCCGCATCGCCGCAAAGCCGTAGGCGACATTGGCCCCGAGCACCGCCACCTCCACCAGGAACTGGGCCAGGTCGGCACCGACAGCACTGGCGGCCGAGAACCCAGCCCCGAGCGCACCCGCCTCGCGGCCGGCGCCGATGAATTCCGAGGTGAGCGCGTTGATCGTGGGCAGCAGCTGCGTCGCCACCTGGGCATAAGCGCCCTGCGAGACGACGGCCAGCTTGTCGAGCTGGTCGTTCAGCTCGCCCGCGAGTGCGCGCGCAGCCTCCTGACTCCCACCAGACAGGCGCACGAACTCCTCGCGCAGCTCGGTGATGCCTTCCCGGCCGCGGCTGAGCATCGGCACCATTTCCTTGCCGCTCTTGCCGAAGATGTCGACGGCCAGCGCAGTCTTGGTGACGCCGTCCGGCAGCACCTGGAAGAAGTCGGCCAGATCGCCGAACACCTCTTCGCTGGAGCGCACCTTGCCCTCGGCGTCCTTCAGCTTGATGCCGATGCTCTCGAAGGTCTTGACGGCTTCCTTACCACCGCCGACCGCCTCGGCCACCTTGACGCTGAGCTTGCCCATGGACGATTCCAGGGACTCGGCGTCGGTGCCGCTCATCTTGGCGGCGTAGCCCAGCTCGGCCAGGTTCTGCGCCGAGACGCCGATCTTGTCGGCCGCATCGGATACGCGGTCCAGTTCATCGATGGTCTGGCGGAAGCCCTGGATGATCGCGCCGGCGGTGACAGCGCCCACGAAAGCGCCGACCGCGGCACCGGCCGTGGCCTTGACGCGGTCCATCGAGTCCTGGACACGCTTGGCCATCTGCAGGGCGCGCTGCTCCGCAGCATCGGCGCCGCCCGTGAATTGGGCGTAGTTCAGCCCGAGCTGGACGACGAGGGAGCCGAGTGCAGCCATGGGTCAGGTTTCCTTTTTGTTTTTCATCAGCTCGGCGTCGGCGGTCAGCACCGCGGACTCCATCACCTGCAGGTCGGCGAAGAGCTGCAGGCGCTCTTTCTTGGGGACGGCGAACTGCATNGGGAGGCGGCGATCAGCACCTCGACATCGCCCGGCGAGCCGGCGCTGGGGCTCCATCACCTGCAGGTCGGCGAAGAGCTGCAGGCGCTCTTTCTTGGGGACGGCGAACTGCATCCAGGCGATGACCCGGGCGTAGTCGAAGCCGACCCGCTGCCCAGCCATACCGGCATAGGTCCACTGAGTGCGCAGCGCGTGGAAGCGCTCGAAGGTCTGGACGTTCTCGGCGTAGAGGCCGAAGTGCTCGTGGCTGTCGTCCTCGGGCTGGATCTGGGCCTCGGCGGCCTCGATGTCCTCGGCGCTCGCACCGAAAGCCCGCATGCCTTCCACGATCGACGCATCCACGGCCATCGGCGCCGGCGGCGTGTCCCGCACACCCGCCCAGTGCCGAGCCGCCCCGATCAGTTTTTTTGCTTGGCGCCCAGGTTGGCCTGCCAGAAGGTCACGGCCGTCTCGCGTACGGCGGCGGTGAAGCTGCAGAGGGCGTCGAGGTTTTCGGGAGTGAAGGGCACGTCGTTCTTGTTGTCGTCCTTCATCGACCAGCCGACCAGGCGGTCGCGCACCAGGTCGACATCGGACAGTGCGGCGAGGGCCTTGCGCTCCTCCTCGCTCGCGCGCTTGAACTCGCCGATGTAGCTGTCTTGCTTCCAGCCGCCGTTGGCCTGCTTGACGTTGACGGTGACGGTTTCCTTGAAGGTTTCGGTGGGGGTGAGGTTGAAGGCCATGTGGATCTCGGAATGGAAGGGGACGAAGGAAGGCCCGCGGGCGACATGCCGGCGGGCCTGGTGAGGGAACAGGAGAGGGAGAGAGAGACAGGCCGGCAGGCGCCGGCCTCGGCTTACTTCAGCGTCAGGACCATCTCGTCGTCACCCGTGTTCGGGTTTACGTCGAAGCCCAGATTGAGCATCGCGATGCCCTCTTGGTCCTGCAGCGCGGCGCTGGTCACCTGGATGTTCGGCAAGTCCAGCTGGATGATGTTGCCGGCCACGGTGCCGTGGATGCTCTGGGCGGCACCGACGGCGCTGTCCTTGATCGTGGCGCCCCAGTTTTTCTGCTGCATCGAGGTCAGCTCGATCATGGCGGTGCCCTTGGGCTGGCGGTCGGGGCTGCGCGGGCCGGCGCAGTTCACCAGTTCGCGCCAGGCCAGCTGATTGGCCACGTCGACGCCGAAGGCCTGCATGCAGGCCTGCACCCCGTAGATGCTGAAGGTGGGGGTGTTGATCTTGCCGACCGTCTGCGGCTGCTTGAACTTGCTGTAGTCGACCGTGTTGGCCGCGGGCTGCACCACGTCGGCGCCGTCGCTGTACGCGCCGATGAAGTCGAACTTCAGCACCGGGATGGTCTTCGCATCCATCTGCAGGCTGACGGTGCCCTTGGCGTTGGTGAGCTTGAACAGCACGCCATCCAGGTAGCCGTACATCGTCAGGGTCGGCTCGCCCTCGCTGACGGGCAGGTACTGGACGCTGGTGCCAATGGTGATGGTCTCGGAGAAGCCGCAGGCGGCCAGGATGTCGCCCCAGGCCGGGGCGGTGCCGGGTGCGCCCGAGCCGGCCAGCTCGATCTCGAACTGGAAGCGGCGGTGCACGCCGACCGCCATGCTGCCGCTGTTGCCCTTGAAGGGGCGCAGCAGGTTGCGCTGGACGAACTCGGCGGTGATCAGTTCGGGCGTGAACGCCCGGACCATCACCGAGTTGGCACCGGCCGTGGGGATCGGGTCCACGCCCGGTGTCACTTCCCGCTTGGCTAGCAGGAGCATTTTTCGCATCGACTTTGCCATGGGTATTACTCCTGAGTGGCGGGTGCTGCTGCCTCATCGGCAGCGGGGTCGGCGATGCGGGTGCGCACGCCGGTTTCGGGGTCGCGGATGTAGCGGCCGCCGATGCCGGTGTAGTCGTCCGGCGGGTGAATCGGCTCGGGAACCGGCTTCGTGGGCTTGCCGTCGGCCGGCACAGGGGCGGCCCCCACAGCGAGGGGGGATGCAGGCAGCGACGGGGCGACCTGCACAGGAGTGACGGGCAGCGGTGCTGCCGGGGTTTCGGGCAGGGCTGCGCCCACCAGCGGTTCGGTGTTTCGTGCCACGGGGTGGCTCCTTTCAGGGGGTTGAGGCGGGATCAGTACCGCGGGGTGCGGAGTCGGACAGTGAGGAACCGGGCGAAGACAGCCGGGTCGGGCTCGTAGTCGGCATCGCCGGCGTCTTCATCGAACTGGTACTGCGGGTGCAGTGCTTCCATCGCGGCGAGCAGCTGCGGCATCAGGCCGATCAGGACATCCAGGTCCTCGGCCATGGCCACGATATTCACGCTGTGCTGGTCGTAGCCGCCGCCGGCGCACCACAGCTCCTCGGGCTTCGAGTCGATGTCGAAGACGACGGCGGGCCAGGTCGGCACCGGCGGCAGCTCGACGGCCCAGGTGTTGGGCAGCACCGCCTCCAGCGCCGCAGAGACGAGGGCATGCACGTTCATTTTTTGAGCCCCACTTTCTGCAGTTCCTTGGCCAGGGCGTCGCCCATGGCCTGCAGGGCCGCGTCGCGCTTGTTGACCAGGGCCCGCGCGAGGAACGGCGTGCCGGCCCGGCGCTTCGTGGAGAACTCCAGAAACGACCAGTAGAAGGGATCGTCCGCGTAGCGCGTCACGACCCTGCCCTGTTTGTTGACCGCCAGCATGCTGGAGGCCTTCTGCTTCTTCGTGAGGCTGCGGCCGTGCCGCACACCCAGGTTGTATTGCACCGTGCCGTCAGGTGCGGCCGGCTCCCGCTTGATCACGATGTTCTTCAACAGCGCGCCGGTGCGGCGCAGGCCCAGGCCCTGGGCCACGGACTTCATCTTGTCGGCGTTGAGCTGGGCGAAGTTTTGCCGCATCTCGCCGATGCCGAGGATGCTGGATTCAGCCATGGTTCACCCCGCTGTCGCACGTCAGCACCAGCGCCTGGTTGCGCTCCTGCAGGTTGTTGACGTGCACGATGTTGTATCGGGTACCCCGGTGCACGACACGCATGGTGGCGGTGACTCCGGGCCGGTAGAGGATTTCGATCTCGGTGCGGGCCTCTGCCACTAGGCCGCCCACGTCCGTGGCGCGTTTCTCGTGCCCGGACAGGTGGCGGACGCTGCCCCACACCTCGGCGACGGACACCCAGGTCTTCTGCATGCCGCCAGATTCGCCCTTGCCTACCTGTAGCGCTTCGATCTGCACGCGCTGGTCGCGTTTGCCGGCCTGCCGCATGTCACACCCCCAGACCCACGCGCCACGGCTGCAGCAGGGAGCGGGAGCCCTCCGGCAGCAGGTTGGTCGTCCCGGCTACCGTGTCTTCCCGGTTGGCGAACAGGTGGCCCATGACCAGCAGCACCGCCGCGGTGATCGACTTATTGATCACCATTCCGGCATACACCTCGCCAGCGCTATAGCGCGCAGCCGTGTACCGGTCGGCAGCAGCATCCACGGCGAGGCCGCGCAGCTCGGGATCCACGATCGCATCGGCGGCGATGACCGCCGCGGCGAAGCGAGCCCGGGCCGACTCCAGGAAGGCAGGGATTCCGGCGAGGGCCTCATCCAGCGCGTCACTGTCGGCATAAACACGCCGGTTCAGGAAGGCCTGCACATCCTCTTCGGCCGCCTCCAGGTAAATCTGGATCTGCTCGGCCGGGTAGTCGCCATCCGCGCGCAGATGGGCGCGCGCCCTGTCGAGCGGGACCAGGGTCATGGCGTTGGCAGAAGAGCCAGCAGTTCGGCCTTCGGTGCGCTGGCCTTGTAGGCGATGCCGGCCGCGTCCAGCGCAGCTTTCAGCTCGGGGACGGTCAGGGTACTGGCCGGCGGCACCGCTGGAGCACCCTGGGCCCCGATCGCGTCGGCGATCTCCTCGGGGGTGCTCTTCGACGCGTAGCCGGCCGGTGGATAGTTCGCGGCCTGGTAGCCAGCGGCGACGAACTCCTTCACCGTGGGGCCATCGGCGCGCAGTTCGTCGCTGCCAACGGTGCGTGCGGTCCGCGCGACGGGTGCGTCGTCGGGGCCGATCTCGACAGCGTTGCCGCGCTCGACCAGCTGGCGGCCGCGGCTGCTGTCCATCTGGGCGATGGTGCCGGCACGGGGGTCCGGCTTCTGGAATTTGATCCGCATTGAATATCTCCTGGAATGCAATGAGCCCGGCGGGCCGGGCTCTTTTAGGGTTGCGGGGAGGTCGGCGGCGATCAGGCGACGTTGCCGAAGTCGCCGTAGATGAAGGCCTCGGGGCGGAACACCGCGAGAGCCAGGCGCTCCTCGGCGAGGATGGTCACCATGTTCTTGGTGAAGTTGTCGCCGTCCTCGGTCGAGACTTCCACCCGCGCCAGCCAGCGGTCGAACACTTGCGCGCCCAGCTTGAAGGCGCCGACCAGGAACTTGTCGGTGCTGATGGCCTGGGTTTCCACGACCGGCAGGTTCCAGAGGGTGGCGCCGATGCTGCCCTGCGGGTTGCCGATGATGTAGCGGCCGTTCGCGTCCTTCTGCATCTCGATGCGGGCCCAGTCGGTCGGGTTCATCACGATGCCGGTCGCAGGGTATTCGGCCAGGAACGCCTGCAGCATCGCCAGGCGGATGCTGTCGATGTTGGTCTCGGTGCCGGCCGGGTCGAACGGTGCGACGAAAGCAGAGGCCTGCGGAATGATGCCCAGCAGGTTCTGGCCGGTACCGTCGCCGTTAAGCAGCTGGCCCTCTTCCTTGAAGGCCAGGCCGTAGCGCAGGCGGCCGTCGATCATGCTGGCCAGCTGCGAAGCGTCGCTCAGGATCTGCCGCGATGCCTTCACGTAGTGGGCGATCACCTTCGCGGTGGTGCTGATCAGGTCGTACTTCAGGCTGGACTCGGGCTTCTGCGTGCCTTCGGCCACCATGGCGGCGTTGTTAGTGAAGCCGGTTTCCTTCACGTATTCCAGGGCGTTGCCGTCCATGGTGCCGGGGGTGATCAGGTCGCGCACCGTCATGCGGCGCTGCGGCAGCGCCAGCACGCCCGGCAGGCGGGTGCGCTCGACCAGGTCGCCGGCAGAGCCGTCGGCATCGGTGGTGAGCCCGGTGATGGCGGCATGGATCGGCATGTCGACGCGGCCGCGCGGGGTGGTCTGGCCCATCAAGGCCTTCACGCCGTCGGTATTGACGAACTGCTGACCGAGCGACTGGTGCTGCACGTCGCCGCCGGCGCCATTGGCCTCGATCTTCGCCAGCGTCTGCTGGGCGTGCTGCAGGTTGGCCTGCAGTTCGCCGTGCTTCACCAGCAGCTGGTCGACCTCGGCCTTCGTCTCGCGGGAGAGCTGACCGGCGCTCTTCGCTTCGCCGAGGGCCTTCTCGCCCGCGGCCTTGACTTCGTCGCCGATGCGCTGCAGCTGGACCTTGATGGACTGGGCGTCGTCGTCGGCCGCGCACAGGACCAGGCCGGAGCGCTTCATGTGACGGAAGAGCGCGTCGTTGACGATGGCTGCCGCTGCGATCAGAGCAACGACGATGCGATTCTTGGAAGTTTTCATTGAGATACCTTTTCAGTTGGAAAGTGAGAAGCCCTGGAGGGCGTGGACGACTTGCGCTGCTGCGGCGGGCTTGTTGACCCCGCCGCGTTCGGTGGGATCGCCCGCACCGCTGCCGGCGGGATCACCCACGCCGGACTTGAATTCGCTGATCAGCCGGAGAGCGTCCGACTTCGGCATGCCGCTCGCTCGAAGGGCGGCTTCAATGCGGCGCACTGCCGATGCGCTGGCCTTGCCGGCGCCTGCTGAGATCTGGTCGGAAGGCAAGAGCTCGTCGGCGAAGCCTTGCTCCACCGCTGCGCTGCCTCCAATCCAGGATTCCGCATCGAGCAGCTTGGCCGCAGACTTGGCATCAAGCCCCGTGCGGTCGCAGTAGATGTCCACCATGGCCGCGTCAAAGGGTTCCAGCCAGTCCGCGATGCCGCGCAGGTCCAGGCGGTTGCCCGCGGCCACCACCCAGGAGTTGTGCACCATGAAGAAGCCGGCACGTGCGATCTGCACTTTGTCGCCGGCCATGGCAATTACCGATCCGGCAGATGCGGCCAGGCCTAGCACCTTCACGGTGATCTCGCCTTTGTGCTCGCGCAAGATGTTGTAGATGGCCAGGCCCTCGAACATGTCGCCGCCCGGGCTGTTCAGATTGACTGTGACCGGGCCGGCGCCCATGCTTCGCAGCGCTCCGGCCACGCGCCGGGCCGTGACGCCCTCGCCTGACCAGGTGTCGTAGCCGATCGCCTCGTAAATGCTGATCACCCGCTCGTCGGCCTGATCGGTTTCAGCGGCCTGTATGCCGGGATTCCAGCGTTCCATAGCGCGCGGCAGAATTTCACTGCGCACGCCGCTACTCGGGCGGCCTGTCGGGGCGCCCGGAAGATTTCGCAAGCTCATGGATTAATCCTTGGAGTCGGGGGAGAAACCCAGCAGCGCGCGAAGTGCGGCCCGGGCCTGGGTGGTTTCAGTCGCGGTGCCGACCCCATCGAGCGTGGTCATGGCTGACTGCACGGTCAGGACGGCAGCATTGCCGCCCATTGGCTCTCGGTCTTCCAGCTCCCGCACCTCGTCGCGGGTCAGGATCCCGTTATTGACCATCGCGCCATAGAAGGCGGCGCGGCCGGCGCTGTCGGCGCGCAGCAGACCTTCGACCGCGAACTTCGCGTAGTAGCGCGTCCGCTCACCTGGCGTCAGCAGGTCCTTGGCGATCGCCTGCTCGCCGATCATCTGCTGCTCGATGCCGGTGCCCCAGCTGGTGGATTTCTCGGTGTGGCCGACCATCCAGGGCGGAACGCGGAACCAGCGGCAGATCGCCTCGACCGAGAAGGACCGCGACTCCAGCAGCTGAGCGTCCGCCGGGTTGATGTCCAGCGTTCCGGCCTCCATGCCCATCTCCAGCAGCGGCGCCTCGCCGCGCTCAATCCTTCCAGCCATATTCTTCTGGAAGTCCTCCCGCTGGTTAGGCTTCAGCAGCTGCGCAACGCGGTAGTAAATCGTAGGCAGCAGCCCGTTTCGAAAGGTCTTGGCTGCAGCCTGCTCGGCAGCGATCGCCGCGCCGAAGACCTTGGCCCCGTASTGGATGACGGACACCCCGTTGATCCCGTCGAGCGTGAAGCCGGGAATGGTCCAGATGTTTGCCGTCGCGATCTCCCGCAGCGAGCCGTTCGCCCGTGGGTAGTNTGGATGACGGACACCCCGTTGATCCCGTCGAGCGTGAAGCCGGGAATGGTCCAGATGTTTGCCGTCGCGATCTCCCGCAGCGAGCCGTTCGCCCGTGGGTAGTGGTAAGCCTTTCGGCCGTCCAGCCCACGGGTCACCTGCAGCTTCTGCGGATCCAGGAACATCAGGCCGACCAGCTGCGGGCCCGCGTAGAGCTTCTCGGCGCGGCCGGCGCCGCGCAGCAGCATGGCCGCCACCATCGCCTCCCAAAAGACCGAGGCGGTCGAGTCCGTATTCGGCTGGTCGTGGATGATGAAGTGCAGCCTGTGATCGCCGGCCGGCCGCTTGCCCTTCGGGGTCCGCTCGAAGACGGACAGAGGCAGCGTGGCGATCGTCTCTGAGATCAGCCGCACGCAGCTCCCGAGTCTTCCAAAGCCGGCCTACGGGCACTCCGGTCAACGNCTGGTCGTGGATGATGAAGTGCAGCCTGTGATCGCCGGCCGGCCGCTTGCCCTTCGGGGTCCGCTCGAAGACGGACAGAGGCAGCGTGGCGATCGTCTCCGAGATCAGCCGCACGCAGCTCCAGGCCGCGTCGAGCTGCATCACTCCCTTCACGCTGACCTCTACCCCCGCCCCCGAGTCGGGCGGGCTGTATAGCTCGGCATCCTGGGTGGTCAGGGATTTGACCCAGCCACTCACCGCCGCGCGAACCCGGCTCACCACGCCACCGGTCGGTCGATTCTTCATATGCGTTTCACCTTCCGACCACCGGGTTTTGCAGGAATGCCGAGATATTCGGCTCCCCATCACTGAAGACACACCGGCTCAGTGCCATCACCACGGCGACGACGCCATCGATGCGGCCTGTTTGCTGGCTCTTTTTCTTGTCCGGGCGGAAGTTGCCGTTCGTGTCGAACAGCAGCGCCACNCTGGTCGTGGATGATGAAGTGCAGCCTGTGATCGCCGGCCGGCCGCTTGCCCTTCGGGGTCCGCTCGAAGACGGACAGAGGCAGCGTGGCGATCGTCTCTGAGATCAGCCGCACGCAGCTCCAGGCCGCGTCCAGCTGCATCACGCTCTTCACGCTGACCTCGACCCCGGCGCCCGAGTCGGGCGGGCTGTAGAGCTCGGCATCTTTGGTGGTAAATGACCGCACCCAGCCATCGACGGCGGCACGAACCCGGCTTACGACGCCGCCGGTAGGTCGATTCTTCATACGCGTTTCACCTTCCGACCACCGGGTTTTGCAGGAAGGCCGAGATATTCGGCTCCCCATCGCTGAACACACACCGGCTCAGCGCCATCACCACGGCGACGACGCCATCGATGCGGCCTGTTTGCTGGCTCTTTTTCTTGTCCGGGCGGAAGTTGCCGTTCGTGTCGAACAGCAGCGCCACGTTCATCGCGCAGTAACGCAGCACCGGGTTGCCCCCGTGCTGCAGCAACTTCCCGTACACCAGCATTTCCAGGGCATTCGAGCCCGGGTACATGCCGCCGGTGTTCTGCGGGATCTCCACCAGCGGCACGCCGGCGTCCAGCATCTCGTTGCAGAGCTGCTGGGCGTTCCACCGCCATCACCACGGCGACGACGCCATCGATGCGGCCTGTTTGCTGGCTCTTTTTCTTGTCCGGGCGGAAGTTGCCGTTCGTGTCGAACAGCAGCGCCACGTTCATCGCGCAGTAGCGCAGCACCGGGTTGCCCCCGTGCTGCAGCAATTTGCCGTACACCAGCATTTCCAGGGCATTCGAGCCCGGATACATGCCGCCGGTGTTCTGCGGGATCTCCACCAGCGGCACGCCGGCGTCCAGCATCTCGTTGCAGAGCTGCTGGGCGTTCCACCGGTCGAAGCCGATGTCGACCAGGTCGTAGTCCTGCATCGCCTGCTGCACCTGGCGCCGCACCGGCCAGCATCTCGTTGCAGAGCTGCTGGGCGTTCCACCGGTCGAAGCCGATGTCGACCAGGTCGTAGTCCTGCATCGCCTGCTGCACCTGGCGCCGCACCGGSCCGTAGTCCGTCACATCKCCCGGGGTGGCGGTCAGCCAGCCCTCGGCCGCCCAGCGCTTGTAGGGCGCCACGTCGTCATGCTCCTGCGCATCGACCTTCGCCTGCGGGCACCAGAACCAGACCAGCACATGCCATTCGGGATCGTCGCCCTCGGGCGGGAACACCAGCGCGAAGGCGGTCAGGTCGCGGGTGCTGGCCAGGTCCAGGCCGCCGAAGCAGCGCCGGCCCTTCAGCATCTCGGGGTCGAACTTCTTTCCGCCCAGGTCCCAGGTGTCGGCGGCGAACCAGCCGTCGGCGCTGTTGCACCAGATGTTCAGGTCCTTCGTGAGAAAGTTGACCTTGGCACCCGGCAGCGCAGCCGCCTTGCGGGCCATGCCGCGCATGTATATACACCGCCACGCCTGCGAGCGATTTCANGCGGCGAACCAGCCGTCGGCGCTGTTGCACCAGATGTTCAGGTCCTTCGTGAGAAAGTTGACCTTGGCACCCGGCAGCGCAGCCGCCTTGCGGGCCATGCCGCGCATGTATTCGATCGTCTTCGACTTGCCGAGCCCCGGGTTGGCCTTCGGCCAATTGCGTTCATCGAACGGGTCGTCGTGCGCATCCAGGGTGTAGACGTAGCCGAAGAAGGCGTCGTCCTCGCGCTTGCCCTCCAGAGATCGGAAGAGCGTCNGCCGCCTTGCGGGCCATGCCGCGCATGTATTCGATCGTCTTCGACTTGCCGAGCCCCGGGTTGGCCTTCGGCCAATTGCGTTCATCGAACGGGTCGTCGTGCGCATCCAGGGTGTAGACGTAGCCGAAGAAGGCGTCGTCCTCGCGCTTGCCCTCCAGCACCGAGATCAGGTAGCCCCGCACCTCGGTGCAGATGCCGTCGAGGATGAAGCCGGCAGTGGTGATGGCCGACAGCAGCGGGTGCGCCCGGGCGCCGAGGGCTGACTCCATCACGTCCCACACGTCGCGTGACTTCTGCGCGTGCAGCTCATCGAACAGGATGGCGCTGGGGTTCAGGCCGTCCAGGTTCTCGGCCATCGCCGGCAGCGGCGCGAACACGCTGGTGTCCATCTCGATCTTCTCCTGGTTCAGACCGGAGAAGACCTTGAACGACCGGGCCACGCCCGGCGACCGGCGCACCCAGCGGCGCACGTTGTCGAAGCAGGGCTTGAACACCGTCATGGCTTGGGCTCGGGTGGTGGCCACGGCGTAAACCTCGGCGCCGATCTCGCCGTCCATCGCCAGCAGGTAGCCGCCCTGCGGCCCCTTCCATGTGCTCTTGCCGTTCTTGCGCGCCACCTCTTCGTAGCCGCGGGTGAAGCGCCGGTGCCCGGTGTCGATGCGCCGCCAGCCGTAGAGCACGGCGGTCCAGAACTTCTGCCACGGGTCCAGCAGGATCGGCTTGCCGGCCAGCGGGCCCTTGATGTGGACGAAGAATTTCTCGATGAACGAGATGACGTGCCAGCCGTGGGCGGGCATAAAGACCAGGCCGCGCTTTGCGCCGTCCTTCAGGTCCTGGTAGTGCCGCAGCACCGCGAGGTAGACCAGCCGCCCGGTGAGGATGTCGCCGCGCAGCACCGGCAGGCCGTACTGCTCGTCCCACTCCTCGAGCGCCGCCGGCGTCAGTGCCGTGATGCGTGCGCGGGCGAGGNCCGGTGAGGATGTCGCCGCGCAGCACCGGCAGGCCGTACTGCTCGTCCCACTCCTCGAGCGCCGCCGGCGTCAGTGCCGTGATGCGTGCGCGGGCGAGGACGTGCCGTGGTTTACGAGGTCGGCGAACAGGTCGTCCTGCTTGGCCTGCTCGCCGGTGTCCTTTCGGACCCGGGCCAGCGACGGGATCGTGAGACACGCTTTTGGCAGCCATTGGCCCAGTTCCATTTTGAGACGCTTCTCGTCGTCGGCCCAGGGCGTCGGGGTGGCCCAGCCGGTCTTCGAGATTTGCGTGCGCCCCTTCTCGTCGCACTCAGCCGCGGCCTTCAGCCAGTCGGCGAAGGTGCGCACGATGATCGCGATGGGCAGGCTGGCGGTGAGGTGCTCGATCCCCGCCTGGCGGAGCGTCTCGCAGATATGGTCGTAGAGCTGCTGCTCTTCGTCCGATAGGCCCAGCATGCTGGGCGGTTTGGGCGAGACGATCTCGCCCGGACCCGACAGCACCCGGGANGCAGATATGGTCGTAGAGCTGCTGCTCTTCGTCCGATAGGCCCAGCATGCTGGGCGGTTTGGGCGAGACGATCTCGCCCGGACCCGACAGCACCCGGGAYCCGCCGACGGCGGGGAGCGCTGCGGCGAAGTTGGTTTTGTCAGTCATCAGGACYCATCCTCAAACCCCCGGGGGGTAGTTCTCACTCCCCATAAATTTCCAGCTAGGCGTACGGTTTCCAGCGGGGAGTGCTGGACTTTGGACTCACCCTCCCCCGCCAAAACCGCCCGGTCAAGCCGACCGGCGGCGGCCCCGGATCGCCTCGGCCAGGCTCTTGGCCTCGTGGCAGGCATCGCAGAGCCCCTGCTCGTTCGTCTCGTCGTCCCTGCCGCCTTCGGCCAGCGGGATGACGTGATCGCGCTGCGTCGCCAGGGCCACCAGGCCGAGGGCGTCGCAGTGCACACAGAGGGGGGAGCGTGAGAAGAGCGCAGCGCGCATGGCCTGCAGCCGGCGGCCGGTGATGCGCTTCGTGGCCTTGGGTTTCTTCGTCCAGGCCTCGCGCTGGTGCTGGTCGCACCTGCCGGCCTGGGTGGCGAGCTGCCGGCATCCCGGGTACGAACAGGGACGCGGTGCAGCGACGGGCATAGAACCCCAGAAACGAAAATGCCCCGCGGTTGCGAGGCATCAAAAAGGTCTGGACGTGACTATCCAGCCGGGGCCGATACTACGAAAGAATTCCGCGCTTCGCAAGAACTTTCAGAAGAAAGTTTCGCGCTTCCAGCAGCAGCACCGTGCGCTCCGCCGGGTCCACCGGCAGGCGCGGCGAGGTCCACACGGCAGCACGCGACGACATGTTCCGGGCCTGGAATGCCAGCGCCGTCCGGTGCGGCTGGGGCACCTGGTCCATCGCCGCATCCACCGCTTCGGCCAGGTCGTCGTCCACCGACTCATCGAACGCGCTGCACTCTTCGCCGCGGTGCGCCGCCGACTGCGCCATGCGGCACGCCGCGTTCACACCCGGGTAGCCGCGCCCGTCGCGATAGCCTGCCGTCCACCGGTGCCAGCCCACCAGCATTCCGTCCAGGATGGAATCGATACCGTCGTTCATCCGCATTTCGTGCTTTCGTTCGTTCGACCTCGACCAGCCGAGGCCAGGATCTGCGCCATGCGCTCACGCACGGCAGCGGGCGGTGCGCCCACCTTCACATCGGCCACGATCTGCAGCGCAGGCATCGGCACCGGTTCACCCCATCCAGCCCGGTGCTCCTTCTGCAGCACCCACGCCCATCGCTTGGCGCAGTCGCTGTAGGCCCGCGTGCGCAGCTCGAACGACATGGCGCACGACGCACGCCACACAGCCGGATGGCTCCACTCTCCTTTGCGGCCTTCCCTGCGCTCGCGTTGCCCATCGACCGCCTCCAGCCATGCCAGCTCGGGGTCGAGCGACGGGCGGCAGAGGCGTGCGAATTCGGCCGGGTGCGGCGGGAAGACCCGCTGTCGACAGGCCATCAGCCCACGAGCGAGTTCCTCCGGTGCATACCCGGCCAGCACCTCCGACCATTGCTGCTGCACTGCCTCGGCTGTCGAGCTGGCGAACATGTCGGCCATACGATCCCCGAACTGCTCGGCGAGCCGAAGAAAGAGCTTTGCCGCCACGCGCTTCGGCAGCGCGTCTTGAGCCTCAGCCCGCGTCGACAAATTCAGTGCTGCTGCTGCGTGCTGCATTCGATGCCTCCCTTCCGTGTGCCAGGTCGGCCATGCCGGCCATGAAGCTCTGCCGACGCTCCTGCGCCGGTGTTTCTCGCCTGCCCCGCTGCCCTGCCCCAGGTGCACTGCCGCCCCGATCTGCCGCGCGCAGCAGCCAGTCGAAGCGAAAGCCCGTCCATCCAAATTGCATTGCCTCGGCCAGCGCAGCATCCGCCGTCCACCCGCCAGCCACCGCGAGGTGCAGTTCGGCCGCGAGGTTGTCGAGCGCCGTCTGCGTCAACGGCGCCCGCTTGCGCTTGCGGTGCAGCAGGTAGTCGGACCAAACACGCGGCGTGATGGCAGGCAGCGGCGACAGGTCGAGCGCCGGTGCACGCGCGCCCTCTCCTATTGCGGTTCCCTTACGGTTCCCTTTGGGTTCAATTACGGTTCTGGGTGACTGTGTGTCGGGGGTGGGGTGACCCACAGTCGGGGGTGGGGTGACGGTGGGTCGGGGGTGGGGTGACACACAGTCAGGGGTGACAGTCGGTCGGGGGTGACTGTCTGTCGGGGGTGGGGGTGACACACAGTCGGGGGTGGGTGCAGGAACGCCCGCGGCCAACACACTCTTTTTGGGGAACAGGATCTGGTAAACCGTCGAGCGGCCCGGCCGGTCCGACACCTTCAGGTAGCCCTCGGCGATCAGCCACGCGATCGACCGCTGCACCGACCGATCCGACAGGCACACCCGCTCCGAAACGCTGGCGACCGAAGGCCAGCACACGCCCTGGTCGTTCGCGTTGTCGGCCAGGCTCACCAGCACCGCCTTCTGGCACGGCGGCATCTGCAGCGGCCAGCAGGCCGACATGATCATCGTGCTCACCGGGCGCCTGCCTTCCGCGCAGCTATCGCCGCGACGCCGTCCACCTTGGCCACCAGYTGCTGGATCGCCGCGATSGCCTCCCGCGCCTCTTTCTTGATCCGCTTGATCTCGTTSGGCGAGTAGTGGTCGTCCTGGCCGGCCTCGGTCACCTTGCCCACCACGTCGGCCACCTCGCGCATCACGTTGGTGGCGCCGTGCATCACGTCCATCGGCAGTGACTGGCGACGCTGGTGGCGTACGCCGCGGCCGATGGCGTGCCCGCCTCGGCGCACAGCTGGCCGATCGCGCATGCCTCGCGGATGCCCAGCTTGTAGCCGGGCGCCGCGCGCAGTTCCTTGTCGAGCGTCTGCCACGGCTTGCCCAGCCGCAGCGCCACCGCCTCCACCCCGCCGGGGTAGTCGCGCACCATGAGGCGTAGCGCGTCATGTCCATCCATATCCGTGTCTTTCAGAAAAACGCTATTGAATTAAGAGCACGCCGCGCAGAAACTGCGGGCATGAGAACGAGGGAGCCGAAAAGAAAAACCGCCTGCCGCCCCGGCATGCCCAACACTGCGCACCTGCCCGCGCGCAGCGACAGAGAAGCCATGGAGAAACAACCGAATGGCATGCCGGCGTGTGTGACGGCAGGCGGGGAAAACGAAACGTGCCGGAGAATCCGGGGCCATGGACCTAAGCCTCATCACCGGCACCCTCTCGCTGCTCAAGGGCGCGCAAGAACTCGGCACTGCAGCCATAGCTACGCGCGATGCGCAAAAGCTCACCGCGGCTGTGACGGAGATCAACGGCAAGCTGCTCGAGACGCAACAAGCGCTCTTCTCCATCAGCACCCAGGCCTTCGAGCTGGGGCAACAGAACCAGAAGCTCCATCTGGAAAAGCAGGAACTGCAGGCAGCCGCCCATCAGCGCGCCCGCTACACGCTGGCCGAGGTGGCCCCTGGCAATTTCGCCTATCGGCTCAAGAGTGCCGACAGCTTGAAGCCAGGCGACGCCGAGCCGGTGCACCTGGTCTGCCAGCCCTGTTTCGACCAGGGGAGCAAAGTCGTCCTGATGAGGACTTTCCGCTCGTCCGATACCACGCGGAACTACCATGCCATCTGGCTGTGCTCCGCGTGCAAATTGGCGCTCCCGGACTTCATCACCGAGAGTTCCAGAGGCTGAGCCCTCACTGTCCTCTGAGTAGAAATCAGCCACGGTCCGCATCCTCCGGAGAAGCGCTCCGCAGCACCTGCAGGAATGCACCATCGTCTGCCGCCGCAACGTCGACGCCCTGGCGGGCCAGCCCCTCGGCCAGCACGCCCAGCCATGCCGCAGCACGCGCCCGGGCCAGCTGCTCGGCCGCGTGCCATCCGGAATCCCAGGGATCGGCCTCGAACGCCTGCAGGGCAGCGACCGAAGCAGGGACATCGGCGAGCAGCTCGGCCGCCGCACTGAAGCGGTCGGGCGCATGCTTAACCAACCCCGGCGGACCCACCCCCGGCGGCAGCGACGAAAACCGCGGCATGGCTTGCATCGAGCGGGAGGAGTTCCAGGGCGCGCGCGCGGTTGTCGGGTCACGCATGGGCCACCTCCTGCTGAGCCACAAGCTCGGGCCAGATGTCGCGCCAGTCGTCCGGCCGGAGATCGGCTCGCGTGACAAGCCCTCTCGTCGCACGCTCGATAGCGACGCAATGCTTCGGCCCGGGCTTCCGGTTGGCATAGCCGTGTTGCCACTGGCGGACCTGCGCGTCGCTAGGTACGCCAATCTGCACGCTCAGCTCTTTAACGGACAACGCACCGGACAAGTCCAAATATTCATGCAGCTTCATGGCGTGCAACTCTATAGCGTTCGCTACATTTTTGCAATACCAATCGCTAGCGTAGCGGATGCTACTGTTGCAACATGACCGATCTAGAGATTCAGGACCTGCGGCGAGCAAGGCTTGCAGCCCTTGCGCAAGAGGTTGGGGGCAACGCCGCGCTAGGCCGGCTGTTGGGGTACTCCAGCGGCGCCTTCGTCGGCCAGATGCTTTCCGGCCACAAAAACATCACAGAATCGACTGTCAGGCTGATCGAACGGCTCCCTAGGCGGGAAGGCTGGTTTGACACCACGACGACCGCTCGGCGAAGGGAAGAGATTGACCTCGATTCCCACCCTGATCTGGTTTCAGTCCGCCGGGTGAATCTCAAGCTCCAGGCGGGAATGAACGGCTTTGCAGTCGAGCCCGAGGAAGGGGAAGCGGACCCAATTTTTTTCCGTAGCAACTGGCTAGCAGCCCGCGGCTACAAGCCTTACAACCTAATCGCAATAAGCGTTCGCGGCCCAAGCATGGAGCCGACCCTTTATGAAGGTGATCTTGTCGTAGTGAACACAGCTGACAGAGAGCCAAAAGACGGATCTGTATGCGCGATCAACTACGAGGGCGAATCGGTGATCAAGCGGCTGCAACGAGAAGGGGGCAGCTGGTATCTTGCAAGCGACAACCCAGACCAGCGCAGGTTTCCGCGCAAAGAATGGATCGATGGAGAGGCAATCATCATTGGGGTGGTGATTCACCGTCAGAGCGAATTGCTTTAGCTGACGCTGCATAAATTTGCAAACGTATAGCGTTTGCTATTGACAAACACCAATAGCGAACGCTACAGTTCGCTCCTTGCCGCTTTCGGCTTTAGGAGCGAACGATGCATTTCACCCCCCTGCGCAGCTACCGCGCAAACCTGATCCAACCCGGGATCCAGGCCGAAGACGTAGAAGCCCACGCCGCTGCCGGCACCCTGCGCACGATCCGCCTGCGCGCCCCCAGTTGCACCCATGCGCAAATCGCCGCGCACAAGGTCACCGGCCTGCCGGTGCACTCGGTGGAGCGGATCGAGGTTGCGGCAGCATGAGCGCCCTGCCCGCCTCGTTCGCCTCGCTGCCGGCAGCACGCCCCGTCGCGCTCGACTTTGCGCGTGACACCATCACGTTCGAGCTGCCGCCCGGCCTACGCGTCTCCCAGCAGCTCTACGCGATCGCATCGGCCGAAGCACTGGCGGCCGCACTGCAGCAGGCAGGGCTTCCGGAGCACGGCGCAACCGTCCTGGGTGCGCCGCTTGCCACGCCACCCGCGGTCAAGTTCACAACGTACAACGGGTTCCGCGTGCTCACCGTCGACGGCGGGAACGGCATGTGCGTGCACGTCCAGTGCGACCGCTTTAAAAATCCGGCGCATTGGTACGGTAGCGAAAGCCGCACCGACCAATCTGGCCGCGCGTGGGAACGCCAGATCGGAACGCTCGTCATCGACAACTTCGGCGACCTCGTCCCCGCAGAAGGCGGTGCCGCATGAGCCGCCGCCTCGACAACCCCGCTCTGGACTTCTCGCTGATCGGTGTCCTGCTGATGCTGGCCGTTCTGCTGGGCTGCGGCGGCCTCTACCTGGACGGCGGTCCCGACGAGCCGGTCGGCATGGAGGCCCAGGCTGACGAAGCCGCCCACCTGCAGGCGCAGTACGCGGCCGACAACGCCCTGGCCGCCAGCGCCCGCGCCCGGCATCCGTCCACCGCGCAGCCGCCGCGCCGCATCCACGAATCGGTGCTGGTCGCCGCCGGGGGCCGCCCATGACGCCCCGCGAGATCCTCGGCAGCTTCTGCGAGCCCGTCACCGTGCAGGGCTCGGTGCTGGAAGGCCCGTGGCGCGACGGTGCCTACGCCTACGCCACCAACCGCTGCTGGATGGTGCGCATGCCCGCGTTCGGCATGGGCAGCCTTATCGGCCGCACGCCGGAGCATCCCACCTCCGCGTCCGTCGCCGCCCTGTTCGACAAAGCACCCCAGGCCGGCTTCGCGCCGATGGAGACGCTGCCGACAGTCAACCCCTGCCCGCGCTGCTGGGGCACGCTGACCGTGCAGACGCACGCCTGTCTCAGCTGCGCAGGCAAGGGCAAGTTCGAGCACTACCGCCATGAGTACGACTGCGCCCCGTGCGAGGGCAGCGGCCGCGCGTGGTCCGGCGACAGCCCCTCGCCACAAGTTCGAGCACTACCGCCATGAGTACGACTGCGCCCCGTGCGAGGGCAGCGGCCGCGCGTGGTCCGGCGACAGCCCCTCGCCACCCGAACTGAAAGAGACCTGCATCGACTGCTCGGGCACCGGCTTCGACCTCGCGCACTACCAGATCGCCCTGTACGGCACCCAGTGGTTCCAGCCCGGCTACCTGCACGCCATCGCGCGCCTACCGGGCGTGCTGTTCGCACCCGGCCTCGACAAGGGGCCTGCCGGTTTTCGATTCGACGGCGGTGGCGAGGGACTGCTGATGCCGTGCCATCCGCCGCGCTTCTACCCCAGCTTCTGACCGCGCCGACGACCGCCATGAACGCAAGGAGCCTGCAGCTGCACCTGCGCCGCCCTGTCTACCAGGTGCGGCACAAGAACCAGATCGCCTACATGGCGGCGCTGGTGGAGCGCACCGGAGAGCTTTCCTACGGCGCGCACATCGAAGCGCTGTTCGTGAGCGAAGACGCCGTCGCCTTCATCGATGCCCACCGCGCGGAGCTGAAGAGCGGCACCACGCTGCAGGACCTCGACTTGGTCGACATCCACGCCCACAACGACGTGCTGCGCGGCTATGTCGCCGGCACGCCCCGCATCGCCCCACCGCGGCACGCCGCCGCCCCCGCCCACCCCACGCAGGCCGCGCCTGCCCAACCAGCGACGACAGCATGACCACCGTCCACCTCACCATCCAGGACACGCCCTCCGGGCTGGTCCGTATCAGCACCGACGCGGCTCGCGCGCCGGCCGGCACCACCCCGCCGCCCGCCCAGCGTTTGGCCGTGGAGCTGCTCAGCCTGGCCGCGCACACGGGCTTCGCGATCGAAGTGCACGACACGCCGATCGCGGCCAATCTGGAGGGCCTGGCGGCGGCCCTGCTGGGCCCGCATCCGGCCCAGCGCGACGCCGAGGGCTACCTGACCCACCCGGCCCTGCCGATCCTCGACGAGGGCATCAACGTCCGATCGCTGCTGATGGTGCTCGGGCTGGAGACGAGCTTCGTTTGCATGGAGGACGATTGCGACCTGGACCACCCGGCCGTGACGAGCTACGAGCACGGCGACGGCTGCGCAGCATGGACGCCGACGCCGCCGGCAGGCGATGGCTGGGTGCTGGTCGAGATCTACGACACCGAGGACGGCGTCTACGCCCTGTATTGCCGAGGTGCTGCATGAGCACCTGGATCCAAACCGCCACCGGCCAACAGCACCACCTGGGCGGCATCGGCCGCACGGTCAACCGCATTGACCTGCACGACATCGCCCACGCGCTGGCGCAGATCAACCGCTTCACCGGCCACGCCTCCCGCCCCTACAGCGTCGCCGAGCACAGCCTGCTGTGCGCCGACATCGCCGAGCGCATGCAGTGCACCCCGGCGGTCCAGCGCGCAGCACTGCTGCACGACGCCCACGAGGCCTACACCGGCGACTGCAGCAGCCCGGCCAAGCAGGTGCTCGGCGCGGCCTGGGCCGACTACGAGGGCGCCCATGCCCTGGCGGTGCGCAAGCACTTTCGCATCAACCACATCTTCGCCGGCTGCCGCCCGGCGCTACACCAGATCGACCTGGTGGCGCTGGCCACCGAGCGCCGCGACCTGATGGCCTGGAGCGCCGACACGCACCCCGCCTGGGAGGTGCTGGACACGCCCGGCCGCGTGGTGCCCCCGGCCGACTGGATCAACCTGCAGAGCCTGAAGCGCGAGCACAAGCACTGGTGCGAGTGGCGCGATGAGTTCTTGGCCAAATTTCACGCAATAAATGCATTGCTAGACGAGGGCGCATCCTCCCGAAAAATAGTGAGCTAGTGGCTTCCCATGCAAACCATTTTCCTCACATCCTTAGCCCTCGCGCGAATCGCGAGCAGATACCCAAAGATCATAATCAAGGGTTTTAATAATCTCCCCTTCTGGAAAATCATTGTCACGCAGGGTAAAACTCATAGGAATGAGCTGTGCACCTCGATCGGACAAAGAAGCTGCCGCTGCCCCTTCCGCGTTTTCGATCGAATTAATCACAAAAGACATATAACCTCTTCTTCTATCGTGTACACCCCGACTCATCAAACTGCCGGCAGACAACTCGGGCCAATACTGATGCACATTTGCGGTGGCTTCTTGGATCGCGTCATAAACGCGCCAGTCGGGAATGCTAAGCAAAGGAGTTTTAGCCAATTCCGTGAGCATTTCCCTCAAGCGAGAAATCTCCTGATCCGCACCAAAACCAGAATCGACACTTCGCCTCACCCATGCCGCTTGGACCCTGCACCGAAAAATTGCTGCCCCCAGTATTTCAAGCACCCTAATTTCTTCCGTTTCCGCAGCCCGAGTGACGTGACGTGCATTTTCGCCAACTTGCCACCATACGCCAATCGCACCCGCAGCAATTGCAATCACGGCCCCAATAGTTTGGCCCCATGCTGGAGCCGATTCTGCCGAAAGCAGACACACTATAAACGGCCAACCCGGAAATATTGTCAGCAATGCTACGACAACCATTGCTATTGCAAAGGCCATTGCAAAGCGATCTCTAATGCGCCAAGTACTCTTTTTATCCATATAACCATCCGTCAATTCGCTACCAAACCGGCTGCAAATCATATGGTCTTTAAGGGAGAGGCATATGAAACGCGATGAACTGACATTTTCGCTCGGCTTCCGCGATGAACTGATCATCGACAACTTCGCCGGCGGCGGCGGCACCTCGACGGGGCTGGAAGCCGCCTTCGGCCGGCCGGTCGACATCGCCATCAACCACGACCCCGAGGCGCTGGCGATGCACGCCATCAACCACCCGCACACCCGGCACCTGCTGGAGAGCGTGTGGGACGTGGATCCGATCAAGGTGACCGGCAACCAGCCTGTCGGCCTGGTCTGGCTGTCGCCCGACTGTAAGCACTTCAGCAAGGCCAAGGGCGGCACGCCGGTGGCAAAGCACATCCGTGGCCTCGCCTGGGTGGGCATGCGCTGGATCGCGCTGTGCAAGCCGCGGGTGCTGATGTTGGAGAACGTCGAGGAGTTTCAGACCTGGGGCCCGGTTCTGGTGGGCCCCGATGGCCTGGCGCGGCCGGACCCGGCCCGCAAGGGCAAGACCTTCGAGTCGTTCGTGCGCCAGTTGCGCGCACATGGCTACACCGTGGACTGGAAGGAGCTGCGCGCCTGCGACCAGGGCGCCCCGACGATCCGCAAGCGCCTGTTCCTGATCGCCCGCCGCGACGGCCTGCCGATCCTCTGGCCCGAGACGACCCACGGCGACCCGGCCAGCCCGGCCGCCATCGCCCGCAAGCTCACGCCCTGGCGCACCGCGGCCGAATGCATCGACTTCAGCCTGCCGGCGGTCAGCATCTTCGACCGGAAGAAGGCCCTGGCGACGAACACCCAGCGCCGGGTGGCGAAGGGGCTGTGGCGGCATGTGCTGGCGAGCGCGAAGCCGTTCATCGTGGGCGCCGGAGGGCCGGCCTATGCGGGCAAGCCCACCGCCGTGGACCGGCCGTTGGGCACCACCCCCACCGCGAACCACCGCGCGCTCACCCAGCCGGTGCTGGCGCCGTTCCTGAACGAGCACGCCAACGCCAGCAACCAGCGCACGTTGGCAGCCGACGAGCCGCTGCGCACGGTCTGCGCCCAGGTCAAGGGCGGGCACTTCTCGGTGGTGGGGCCGACGCTGGCGCCGCTGGTGGTGACGAACACGAGCGGACACACCGGCTCGGCGGTGCACACCCCGCTGTCGACCATCGCCACCGGCGGGCACCACGCACTGACGGCCGCAGCCCTGGCGCCGCTGCGCGGTACCTCCGAGGGACACCTGGGCGGGCACGACGTGCAGACGCCGCTGTCCACGGTGTCGGCCGGCGGCACGCACCACGCGCTGCTGGGCGCCAGCCTGGTGACCGTGGGGTACGGCGAACGCCCAGGCCAGCAGCCGCGCGTGCCGGACATCGAGGCGCCCATGGGGACCGTGGTGGCCGGCGGTGTGAAGCACTACCTGGCTGCCGCCCACCTCGCCCACCTGACCCACCACGGCGACCGGCCGGGCCTGACGCCCGACGCGCCGCTGCCGACGATCACCGGCGCGCACCGCGGCGAGCAGGCGCTGGTGGCGGCCCATCTGGTGGACATGGGGCACGGCGAGGGCAAGGACGGCACGAAGCGGTTCAGCCACGGCGTGCGCAGCCTGGAGGTGCCGTTGAACACGGTGACGGCCAGCGGCGCCACCAGCGCCCTGTCGGCGGCCTACTTCGAGCAGGCGAACGGCGGCTTCTACGAGGGCCAAGGCCGGCCGGCGGATGCGCCCAGGTCCACCATCACCGCCGCGGGCAGCAACCAGCAGCTGGTGACCGCCTACTGCGTGAAGTACTACAGCAGCGGCGGCCAATGGCAGGGCCTGGCAGAGCCGATGCACACGGTGCCGACGAAGGGCCGCATGGGGCTGGTGCAGGTGGCGCAGGTGTCGGCCGACTGCCTGGCGCCAGAGCACCGGGCCCGGGCCGCCCAGTGCGCCGCGCTGCTGCACGAGCACCTGCCCGACCACTTCCCGACACCGGCCGACCTGGTGCTGGCCTGGCAGAACGGCCAGTGGTGGGTGCTGGTGGACATCACGCTGCGCATGCTGAAGCCGGTGGAGCTGTTCCAGGCCCAGGGCTTCCCGCGCGGCTACGTGATCCACGAAATACCGGACCCGGCCCTGCTGTTCAAGGACGGCGTGCAGGCGGCTGACCCGCTGGCGGTACCGCGCATCCCGCTGTCCATCACCGCCCAGGTGCGGATGTGCGGCAACAGCGTGAGCCCTGTGCAGTCGGAGGCGCTGGTGCGGGCGAATTTTGGGCACGAGGCGCTGATGCGCGGGAGGGCTGCGGCATGAATTTCGAGCTGCACCGCGGCGACAACCTCGCCGCCCTGCTCACCATGGCTGACGCAAGCGTCGATGCCGTCGTAACAGATCCACCCTATGGCCTGAGCCACGAGCCGGACATGGGCGAGGTGCTGCGCCACTGGCTGGCTGGCGACGACTACCAGCACCGCGGCGGCGGCTTCATGGGCATAGCGTGGGATTCGTTCGTGCCGGGGCCCGCCATCTGGCGGGAGTGCCTTCGCGTCTTGAAGCCCGGCGGCCACCTCCTGTCTTTCTTCGGATCACGCACCTATGACATGGGGGTGTTGGCCCTTCGTCTGGCCGGCTTTGAGGTTCGCGATCAGATCATGTGGGTCTACGGGTCCGGCTTTCCAAAGTCGAGCAACCAGGGGGGAGATTGGGAGGGGTGGGGAACCGCGTTAAAGCCGGCACACGAGCCCATTTGCATGGCACGTAAGCCGCTGATCGGCACCGTGGCCGCGAATCTGCTCCAGCACGCCACTGGCGCGCTGAACATTGACGGGTGCCGGGTCCCAGTCACCGATGCCGCCTACGCGAGAAACTGCGCCGGCGACCGGGGCTTTGCCGGCACCCGGGATGCGGAAGGCGCGACGAACCTCCGCCCAGGCGGCGGCAGCGCTGCCGCGGGCCGCTGGCCCGCAAATCTGATCCACGACGGCAGCGACGAGGTGGTGGCGCTGTTCCCGGAGAGCACCAGCGGCGCAATGAAAGCCGGCACGAAGCGCGCGGCCCAGGGCGGACCGGGGAGCGTGTGCTACGGAACGCTCGCGGGCGATTTCACGACCTCCGACATTCAGGCCAGCACCGGCAGCGCCGCGCGGTTCTTCTACTGTGCCAAGGCCAGCAAGGTCGACCGCAACGAGGGATGCGACGAACTGCTGCAGCGCGTGGGCGGCATGGTGAGCAACACCAGCGGCCAGCACATGACCCGCCGCGACGGCTACGAGCCGCCGCTGGTCGGTAACCACCACCCCACCGTCAAGCCCACCGACCTGATGGCCTACCTGTGCCGGCTGGTGGCGCCGCTGGGCGGTCTAGTGCTGGACCCGTTCATGGGGAGTGGCAGCACCGGCAAGGCATGCATGCGCGAGGGCTTCCGCTTTATCGGCTGCGAGCAAGGGCAAGAGTACTTCGCGATCGCGCGCGCCCGGATCGAAGCGGAGCACGGCAAAGCGATTGAGCGAATGGCTGCGGCAGCACGCAGTCCCGTAGTTCGCGACCTGTTTTCGGAAGCCGCATGACCCGCAAAACCATCCGCGAGCAGCTGACCGCCGCGGTGCCGCCGCAGCTGGCCCGCCTCACCTACCACCTGGAGCCGCCCTACGGCAAACCCCGCCAGGGCGAATACCTCATCACCGAGCAGAAATGGCTCGACATCGTCAAGGGCCTGGAATCGGCCACCAAGGAGCAGCGCACATGACCAGAAAGTCACACGGAGTAAGCATGTTCCTTTCGGCTCCAGAGTTAGCCGAATTGACGGGAATATCTCGCGGAAAGGACAGCATGACCTGCGGCGAATTGCAAGCGGCACAGCTCAGGGCAATGAAGATCCCACATTACCGCAACGCGGCGGGGCGCCCGGTTATCGCGCGCGCAGTTATAGAGGGCGCAGCCTACGTGCAAAGCTCCGCTGCTGGCGCAGATTGGATGCCTGAAGTGATGAGCGGAAAGCAGCGTGCGTATGGTTAGAGCGAATATGCCCGGCCTGCGGGCCCGACAGCAGAAATCCGGCGTCGTCTATTACTACTTCGACGCAGGCGGAAAGCCTCGCAAGGAGATTCCGCTGGGTTCGGACTACGTATTGGCCGTCCGGAAGTGGGCAGAGCTCACCCAGGCGCAGGCCTCCGTGTTACGCGTCGTTGACTTTCTGCAGCTGGCCGACCGATACCAGCGCGACGAGATGCCGCTGAAAGCCAAGAGCACACAGGCCACCCAACTGAGCGATCTACGTCACCTGCGCGAGTTCTTCGGCAAGCCGCCCGCCCCGCTGGACAACATCCGCCCCATGCATATCCGCGGCCTGCTGGACTGGAAAAAGACCCAGCCCACCACAGCAAACCGACTGAAGCGACTCTTTTCTCACATGTTCAACAAGGCGCGCGAGTGGGGATATACACACACGGAAAATCCTGCCACCGGGGTTCGTGGCTTCGAGCTTGCCCAGCGAGGCGTATACATCACTGACGCGGTGTTCAAGGCGGTGTGGGAGGCCGGCAGTGAGCCGCTGCGCGACACAATGGATCTCGGGTACTTAACAGGCCAGCGACCAGGGGACGTGCTGCGGATGACGACCCACGACATAGTAGATGGGACTTTATTGGTTGATCAGGGTAAAACCGGAGCCCGGCGGCGTATAAGGATAGAGGGCAAGTTAGCTGAGCTGATTGCAAGAATTTCAAACAGGAAGGCCAAACACAACATACACTGCTCAAGCTTGACCGTAAATTTGCAAGGACGACCATTAACTGCAGCGGTACTCAGAAAAGCGTTTACCGTTGCTCGCAAAGAAGCAGCCAAGACCAACCCAGATATTCAGAGTAGCATTTTAGAATTTTGGTTCTATGATTTGCGCGCCAAAGCCGCCGATGACATATCCGACCGTGCAGGAGAACAAGCTGCGGCTGATCTTTTAGGACACGATGACATTAGAACTACCAGCAAGCATTATCTAAGACGCGGCAAAGTCGTAAAACCCACTAAATAATTTGAACGTCAATAAAATATGTTTAACTTCGATAGAATTTTGGTCGCAGCAATCAAGCATTGGCGCGAAAACGGTTATACCAAGAAGCACGCCCGGATTTTAATAGCAATTATCTTGCTAATTGGCGGGGCCATTACGCTGATGGCCCAATACAATTTATTCAATGAACTTATTTTGAAAACATTAGCAGGCGTTGCAGTCGCAATTGCTTGGCTAGGCATCCTAGCAATCTCGGCTTACGAGGAAGTTGTACAACAACAAGAGCAAAACAAGAAGATCGAGATTGTCGAAAAAGATATTCTTGCCCACCCCGAAAAACCAAAACTTGCATGGGACTTGGCAAGAATTAAACTTGAGAGCTATCTGGATAGAAATTTAAGCCAAGTTAGATCGATATATTGGCTGACTTCATTTGTAATGACCTGTGGATTTATTATTACCTCCTACGGTATCTATCGATCATTTGAGGAGCCAAATCGTTTACCGATATCGGTCGTATCGGCAGCGTCAGGAGTTTTAATAAGCCTTATAGGAGGATCATTTCTATTTATATATAAATCTGTCCTTGCCCAATCGAAAGACTATGTAGTTGTATTAGAACGTATTAATGCAGTAGGCATGGCAGTGCAAGTAATTTCCAATATCCACGATGAAAATAGCGGTTTGAGAGACGTAGCAATGTCGGAGCTCGCAAAGCAACTTTTGACGCTGTATTCACCAGAAATTTCTTCCACCAAACAAGCTCGTTAAAAACCGAGCACCGGGTGAGAAAATTTCCTTAACGTTTGATCGGCCAGCCAACCGGCTATGATCAGCAGGTTTGCGGAGCGCTCCGCAGTCGCACTCAAGAATGATAGCAAGAGGCCCTTGCTGGGAAACATCTGCCCGTAGCTCAGTTGGATAGAGCATCAGCCTTCTAAGCTGAATGTCACAGGTTCGATTCCTGTCGGGCAGGCCACACCCTTTTACAGGGTGAAGTGCATCGATACCGTCGGCCACACGAACGTGGCAGCCATCAGGAAGCGCGGGTGGGCCAGGAAGTGCACGCTCATGCGAGAGGTGCGGCAGTTGGATTGCGGGGCTGGCGCTCCGACGGCGCGAACGCCCTTGGCATTGTCGTGGTCTGCAGGTGTTGCCGAAGTGTTCATGACATCTCGCTTTGAAAGTGAATGATGTCACTCTGGATTTCAGCCTAAGTACCGCATCTCAGCAGATGCGGCGTCTTGCTGTGGGAGAGCACCGACAGCAGCTGCAGCCCGCTCGCCGCAGCCTGTAGGCCCCTGCCCGCAGAGGTCCCGTCAACCGGTGTTGCGCAACCCTGCGGCGATCCCGTTGATCGAGATATGGATGCCGGTCTGCACCCGCTCGTCCCCTTGCCCCGCCCTGTAGCGGCGCAGCAGCTCGACCTGCAGGTGATGCAACGGATCGATGTAGGGAAAGCGGTGGCGGATCGAACGGGCCAGGGAGCTGTTGTGCGTCAGCCGCTGGCGGTCGCCGGTGATCTGCGACAGCGCGTCGGCGGTACGCTGCCATTCGGCTTCGATCTGCGAGAAGATCTTCCTGCGCAGCCGGGCATCGGCGACCAGTTCGGCGTAGCGCGACGCGAGCGCCATGTCGCTCTTGGCCAGCACCATGTCCATGTTGGACAGCAGGGTGCGGAAGAACGGCCACTGGCGGTACATCTTCTGCAGCAACGCGAGCCGCGCGGCCCGCTGGGTCTTCGCCGCCGCGGCCGGCACCCCGTCGGCCGCGCCCAGGAACGCCACTACCGCCGATCCGAACCCGTACCAGCCCGGCAGCGTCAACCGGCACTGGCCCCAGCTGAATCCCCACGGAATGGCCCGCAGGTCCTCGATCTGCTGGCTGGCCTTGCGCGACGCGGGGCGCGATCCGATGTTGAGCTCGGCGATCTCCCGGATCGGGGTGGAGCCGAAGAAGTATTCGGTGAAGCCCGGGGTTTCGTACACCAGCGCACGGTAAGCGGCCATGCTGGCAGACGACAGCTCGGCCGCGGCCTGCAGGAAGGCCTTGGTGGCGGGCTTGGTCGGCTGCAGCAGCGTCGCCTCCAGGGTGGCGGCCACCAGCGTCTCCAGATTGCGCCGGCCGATCTCGGGATTGGCGTACTTGGAGCCGATCACCTCGCCCTGCTCGGTCAGCCGGATCTGGCCGCGCACCGTGCCGGGCGGCTGCGCCAGGATCGCCTGGTAGCTCGGGCCGCCGCCGCGGCCCACGGTGCCGCCGCGGCCGTGGAACATGCGCAGCTGGATGCGGTGCGAGATGGCGAGCTGGTCGAACAGCTCCACCAGCGCGATCTCGGCGCGGTAGAGCTCCCAGTTGCTGGTGAAGATGCCGCCGTCCTTGTTGCTGTCGGAGTAGCCGAGCATGATGTCCTGCTCGGCGCCGCTGCGCTGCACCAGGGCGGCGATGCCCGGAAGCGCATAGAAGTCGCGCATGATCGGCGCCGCGTTGCGCAGGTCTTCGATCGTCTCGAAGAGCGGCACCACGATCAGGCCGGCGACCGCTGCCGCGTCCAGGCTGCCGCGCAGCAGGCCCACCTCCTTCTGCAGCAGCAGCACCTCGAGCAGGTCGCTCACCGTTTCGGTGTGGCTGATGATGTAGTGCTTGATCGCCTGCGCGCCGTAGCGCTCGCGCATGGTGCAGGTGGCCTCGAAGATCGCGATCTCGCTCTGCGCCAGCGGCGAGTATTCCGCGCCCAGCACCCGCAGCGGCCGGGCGTCGCTCAGCAGGCGCAGCAGCAGTGCCTGCCGGCCCGCCTCGTCGAGCGTCGCATAGCCGGGCTCGACCCGGGAGACGGCCAGCAGTTCGGCGACCACCGCCTCGTGCTTGTCCGAACTCTGGCGCAGGTCGACCGTCGCCAGGTGGAATCCGAAAACCTCGGCGGCCCGCAGCAGCGGGCGCAGGCGCTGCATCGCCAGTGCTTCGCCGTGGTGGGTGGCGAGCGACGCCTCGATGACCCGCAGGTCGGCCAGAAACTCTTCGGCGCGCGCATACGGGTTCTGCGGCGCGACCGCATGGCGGGCCGCTTCACCGCCGGTGAGCGTCTTGAGCGTCGCGGCCAACCGGGCATAGATGCCGGTCAGCGCGCGGCGATAGGGCTCGTCCTGCCGGTGTTCGCTGGGATCGGGCGAGCGCTCGGCCAGCGCCTGCATCGACGGCGCCACGCCGACCAGCCGTGCCGACATAGACAGTTCGCCGCCGAGGTAGTGCACCTCGGTGAGGAAGTGGCGCAGCGCGACCTCGGACTGGCGGCGCAGCGCGTACTCCAGCGTGTCGGCGCTCACGTTGGGATTGCCGTCGCGGTCGCCGCCGATCCATTGGCCCATGCGGAAGAAGCTCGCGACCGGCTGGGCACCCAGTTCCCGCTCCAGGCCGGCGTACAGCTTGGGGATCTCGCGCAGGAAGGTGGCTTCGTAGTAGCTCAGCGCGTTCTCGATCTCGTCGGCCACGGTGAGCTTGCTGTAGCGCAGCAGCCGGGTGTGCCAGAGCTGCATCACCCGGGCGCGCAGCTGGGTTTCGTTGGCGGCCATCTCGCGCGGCGTCAGCGCGTCCTTGGTGCCACCGTGGTATTCGCCGCGGGCCTTGATGTCGTCGCGCGCCGTCAGCAGTTGCGCGATGCCGCGCTCCGCGTCGAGGATGCTCTTGCGCTGCACTTCGGTCGGGTGGGCGGTGAGCACCGGCGACACGTAGCTCGACGCCAGCGTCTGCGAGATCGCCTTCGGCGAAATGCCGGCCCAGCGCAACCGGGCCATCGCGACCTCGACGCTGCCCTCTTGCGTGTCGCCCGCGCGTTCGTGGATCGTGCGGCGGCGGATGTAGTGCCGGTCCTCGGCCAGGTTGGCCAGGTGGCTGAAATAGGTGAAGGCGCGGATCACCCGGACGGTCTGGTCGCCGGTGAGCGACTTGAGCAGCTTCTTGAGCGCGCGGTCGGCCTCCTGGTCCGCGTCGCGCCGGAACGCCACCGAGAGCTTGCGCACCTGCTCGACCTGCTCGTACGCGGCCACGCCGTCCTGCTCCCGGATCACATCGCCGAGGATGCGTCCCAAGAGCCGGATATCGTCGACCAGCGGTTGCTCGGTGGTCTTGCGGCGGCGCACGCCGGTCTCTTGTTCGGGCAGGTTCATGGCCATGTTCCGTGGTGGGCTGAAGGGGCGGGATGATGCACCGCAGCATGCTAGCATCACCGGCTTTGCCGGCACGTCCTCGGTAACGCGCATGACCCCCACTCCCCTGACCCTCGTCATCGCCACCCGCGAAAGCCGGCTGGCGCTCTGGCAGGCCGAACATGTCCGTGCCCAATTGCAGGCGCACGGCCACACCGTCACCCTGCTCGGCATGACGACCAAGGGCGACCAGATCCTGGACCGCTCGCTGAGCAAGGTCGGCGGCAAGGGCCTGTTCGTCAAGGAACTGGAGAACGCCCTGGAAGACGGCCGGGCCGACCTGGCGGTGCATTCGCTCAAGGACGTGCCGATGGACCTGCCGCCCGGCTTTTCGCTGGCCTGCGTGATGGAGCGCGAAGACCCGCGCGATGCATTCGTCTCGCCGCGCTACGCCAGCCTGGCGTCGTTGCCGCACGGCGCGGTGGTCGGCACCTCGAGCCTGCGCCGCTCGGTGCTGGTCCATGCGCTGCGGCCCGACCTGAGGATCGAGCCCCTGCGCGGCAACCTCGACACCCGCTTGCGCAAGCTGGACGAAGGCCGCTACGACGGCATCGTCCTGGCCGCCGCCGGCCTGCTGCGGCTGGGCCTGGCCGAGCGGATCCGCGAATCCTTCAGCCCCGAGACGATGTTGCCCGCCGCCGGGCAGGGCGCGCTGGGGATCGAGATCCGCTCCGACCGGCAGGACCTGTTCGCCGCGCTCGCCCCGCTGAGCCACGAAACCACCTGGATGGCTGTCAACGCCGAGCGCGCGGTGAGCCGCGGAATGGGCGGCAGCTGCTCCATGCCGCTGGCCGCCTACGCCCGCTTCGACGGCGGCCGCCTGTCCCTGCGCGCCGCCTGGGGCGATCTGGTGAACCCCGGCACGCTGGTGCAGGCCGAGGGTGCCGCGGCCGTCACCACGCTCTCGGACGCCACCGTGCTGGGCGAGACGGTCGTCGCCCAATTGCGGGCCAACGGCGCCCACTGAGCCGCTGCACCGTACCGAGCGGGTTCGTCCACGCCCCATGAAGGTCATCGTCACCCGGCCCGCACGCGAAGCCGGCGAATGGGTCTCCGCGCTGCAGGCGCGCGGCATCGCGGCGCGAGCACTGCCGTTGATCGACATCGCGGCGCCGGCCGACCGGGCGCCGTTGCAGGCAGCGTGGCAGCGGCTGGCGGGTTACCGCGCGGCGATGTTCGTCAGCGCCAACGCCGCCGAGCAGTTCTGTGCCGCACGGCCTGACAGCCTCGGCGCCTGGCCTGCGGACACCCGTGCCTGGGCCCCCGGCCCCGGCACCGCCCAGGCCCTGCGCGCCGCGGGCGTGCCGGCCGACCGGATCGACTCCCCGCCGCCCGATGCCGCACAGTTCGATTCGGAATCGCTGTGGCAGGTCATCGCCGGCCAGGCGCGGACCGGGGACCGGGTGCTGGTCGTGCGCGGCTCCGACACCGAAAGCTCCGCCGCTTCCGCCACCGGCCGCGGCAACGGCCGCGAGTGGCTCGCGCAGCGGCTGGCGGCTGCCGGCGCCGCGGTCGATTTCGTGGTCGCCTACCAGCGCCGGGCGCCCGATGCGGCGCATTTCGATGCCGCCGCCGTCCGCGCGGCGGTGCAGGCCGGCGACGTGTGGCTGTTCAGCAGCTCGGCCGCGGTCGCCAATCTGTGCGCTCTGGTGCCCGGCCAGGACTGGCACGGAGCGCCGGCCCTGGCCACCCACGCCCGCATCGGCGAGGCGGCGACACGCGCCGGGTTCGCGCCGGTGGCGCTGTCGCGGCCGGCGCTCGACGACGTGGTGCGCAGCCTGCAGGCCCGGCCCTGAGCCGCCGCGGCCCGCCCAGGGTGCGCCGATAGAATCGCCGGATGATTTCCGAGCCGCTTTCCGACACTGCGGCACCGCCGCGTGCCCATCCGCCCGCCCTGCCGCCGGCGCCGCGCGACCCGTTCGCACGGCCGATGGCGGTGGCCGCGACGCTGATCGCCATCGTGGCCACCGCCGCCAGCGTGATGCTGTGGCAGCGGCTGTCGTCGATCCAGGAACAGCTGGCCCGGCAAAGCGCCGATTCGGGCGCCCAGGCAATCGAGGCCCGCACCATGGCGCGGCAGGCGCAGGAGACCGCCCAGGACGCCGCCACCCGGCTGGGCGTGGCCGAGGCCCGGGTCAACGAAGTGGCGCTGCAGCGCTCGCAACTCGAAGAGCTGATGCAGAGCCTGTCGCGCACCCGCGACGAGAACCTGGTGGTCGACGTGGAATCGGCCGTGCGCCTGGCGCAGCAGCAGACCGAGCTGACCGGCAGCGTCGCCCCGCTGCTGGCCGCGCTGCGCAGCGCCGACCAGCGCATTTCCCGCGCCGCCCAGCCGCGGTTGGCACCGGTGCAGCGGGCCCTGGCCCGCGATATCGAACGGGTGCGCAACGCCAGCACGGTCGATACGCCGGGGCTGCTGGCGCGTCTCGACGAACTGGTGCGCCTGATCGACGAGCTGCCGCTGCAGAACGCGGTGGCCCAGGTCTCCTCCAGCCGCAGCGTGGCGCCGGTGCGCGTCGGCCTGGGTGCGGCCGAGCCGGGCGAAGCCGCGGCCGACGACGGCGCCCCCTGGTGGCGCCGCACGCTGCGCACCGCCTGGGCCTCGGTGCGCGACGAGACGCGCAACCTGGTGCGTGTGACGCAGGTCGACCGGCCCGAGGCGCTGCTGCTGGCGCCCGACCAGTCGTACTTCCTGCGCGAGAACCTGAAGCTCAAGCTGGTGAACGCCCGCCTCGGCGTGCTGGCCCGGCAGCCGGATTCGGCCAAGGCCGACCTGGCGGCGGCTTCTGCCGCACTGAGCCGGTATTTCGATCCCGCATCGCGGCGCACCCAGACGGCCATGTCGGTCCTGAACCAGGCGCAGGCCCAGGTGCAGAGCACCGAGCTGCCGCGGCTCGACGAGACCCTGTCGGCGCTGGCCACCGCCGCGGCCGGACGGTAGCCGCCGATGCGCGCCGCTCTTTGGTTCCTGGCCCTGTTCGGAATGGCCGTGGCCGTCGCATTGTTCGCCGGCAACAACCAGGGCACGGTCACCGTGTTCTGGCCGCCCTACCGGGTCGACCTGTCGCTCAACCTGGTGCTGCTGCTGCTGTTCGGCGGCTTCACCCTGCTGTACGCCGCGCTGCGCACCCTGGCCGCGCTGCTGGATCTGCCGGTGCAGGCCAGCCGCTGGCGCACCCAGCAAAAAGAGCGGTCGATGCATGTCGCGCTGCTCGACGCGCTGGCCCACCTGACGGCCGGCCGCTTCATCCGCGCCCGCAAGGCGGCGGAGGCGGCCATCGCGCAGGAGAAGGCCCTCGTCGGCTCGGTCGAGCCGCTCCCGCATGCGGTACAGGTCCGCGCCCTCGCCCACCTGCTGGCCGCCGAAAGCGCCCATGCGCTGCAGGACCGCGCGGCCCGCACGCTCCACCTGGACGAGGCGCTGGAGCAGACGGCCCACAATCCGTCCGGCCCCGCGCAGGAAGTGCGCGACGGCGTCCAGTTGCGCGCCGCCGCCTGGGCGGTGCAGGACCGGGATGCACCCGCTGCCCTGGAATGGCTGGAGCAACTCCCCCAGGGCGCCGCACGTCGCACGATCGCCCTGCGCATCCGCCTGCGGGCGGCGCGGCTCGCGAACCAGACGCAGACCGCGCTGGAGACGGCCCGGCTGCTCGCCAAGCACCGCGCCTTCTCGCCCCTGGCCGCGCAGAGCATCACCCGCGGCCTGGCCACCGAGCTGATCAACGGCGCACGCGACGAATCGCAGTTGCTGCGCGCCTGGCAGTCGCTCGAGAACGGCGAGCGCCTCGCACCCGAGCTGGCGGTGCATGCCGCCAGCCGGCTGCAGCAACTGGGCGGCGACCCGGTGCAGGTGCGCCAATGGCTGCTGCCCGCCTGGGATGCCCTGCTGGCCGACCCAGACGCCCTGCCGGAAGCCCTGCGGGTACGCCTGGTGCGCACGCTGGAGGACGACATGGACTCGGTCGACGGCCCCTGGCTGGCGCGTATCGAAGGCGCGCAGCAACGCAACCCGCGCGATCCGCACCTGCAGTACCTGGCCGGCATGGCCTGCCTGCGCCGGCAGCTGTGGGGCAAGGCCCAGCAGCTGATCGGCAACGCGAGCCGGCAACTGCACCATCCCGAACTGCACCGCAATGCCTGGCGGGCGTTGGCCGAACTGGCCGAACAGCGCGGCGACGAAGCGGCGGCGGCCCAGGCGTGGCGCCAGGCGGCCGGGGGCGCATAGAGCGCGGGCTCGGTGCCTGGCACGAGGTCCTGCCGTGCGCCCGGCAGTCAGCCGCCACCCCATGCTATTAAATCCATAGCTAGGGGCCGGCGTCCCGCGCCGGCCACCGGTACATTTTTCATGGAATTGAGCCTGCGGCACCTGCTGGCGCACCGGGTGGAATCGCCCCGCGGCGCACCCCGCTAAAATCGCGGCGTTCTGCCCCTTATTTCGACGGCACCTCCGGGTGCCGTTTTCCATTGCCCGAGCCATGAGCGACGCCCAGCCCTCCACCCCCGCGCAACCGGGCCTCGATGCCCTCTCCAAGTCCTTCGAACCCGCCGCGCTCGAAGCGCACTGGGGCCCGCTGTGGGAGCAACGCGGCTACGCCCGCGCCGGCTACCGCGGCACCGGCGAAGCGAAAGCCGGCGCACCGGCCTTCTCGATCCAGCTGCCGCCGCCGAACGTCACCGGCACGCTGCACATGGGCCACGCCTTCAACCAGACGGTGATGGACAGCCTCACCCGCTACCACCGCATGAAGGGCGCCAACACCCTGTGGGTGCCCGGCACCGACCACGCCGGCATCGCCACCCAGATCGTGGTGGAGCGTCAACTGCAGGAGCAGAAGGTCAGCCGCCACGACCTGGGCCGCAAGAATTTCGTTGCCAAGGTCTGGGAGTGGAAGGAGCAGTCGGGCAACACCATCACCACCCAGATGCGCCGCATGGGCGACAGCGTGGACTGGTCGCACGAATACTTCACCATGGATCCGAAGCTCTCGAAGGTCGTCACCGAGACCTTCGTGCGCCTCTACCAGCAGGGGCTGGTGTACCGCGGCAAGCGCCTGGTCAACTGGGATCCGACCCTGAAGACGGCCGTCTCCGACCTGGAAGTGGAGAGCGAAGAGGAAGACGGCTCGCTCTGGCACATCCGCTACCCGCTGGCCGACGGCTCCGGTGAATCGGTGGTGGTCGCCACCACCCGGCCCGAGACGATGCTGGGCGATACCGCCGTCATGGTCCACCCCGAGGACGAGCGCTACGCCCACCTGATCGGCAAGCAGGTCACGCTGCCGCTGTGCGACCGCACGATCCCGGTCATCGCCGACGACTACGTCGACAAGGCCTTCGGCACCGGCGTGGTCAAGGTCACGCCGGCCCACGACTACAACGACTACGCGGTCGGCCAGCGCCACGGCCTGCCGACCATCGGCATCCTGACGCTCGACGCCACCATCAACGACAACGCACCGGCGGCCTACCGCGGACTCGACCGCTTCGTCGCCCGCAAGAAGGTGGTGGCCGACCTGGATGCGCTCGGCCTGCTGGTCGAGGTGAAGAAGCACAAGCTGATGGTGCCGCGCTGCGCCCGCACCGGCCAGGTGGTCGAGCCGATGCTCACGGACCAGTGGTTCATGGCGATGAACAAGGTCGGTACCGACGACGCCACCGGCAAGTCGATCGCGCAGAAGGCGATCGACGCGGTCGACAGCGGCGCGGTGCGCTTCGTGCCCGAGAACTGGGTCAACACCTACAACCAGTGGATGCACAACATCCAGGACTGGTGCATCAGCCGCCAGCTCTGGTGGGGCCACCAGATCCCGGCGTGGTACGACGAGGACGGCACCGTCTACGTCGCCCGCGACGAGGCCGACGCGCAAGCCCAGGCGCCCGGCAAGACCCTGACCCGCGACGCCGACGTGCTCGACACCTGGTACTCCTCCGCCATGGTGCCGTTCAGCACGATGGGCTGGCCCGAGCAGGGCACCGCCGACACCGACGACTACAACCTCTACCTGCCCTCCTCCACCCTGGTGACCGGCTACGACATCATCTTCTTCTGGGTCGCCCGGATGATCATGATGACGACCCACTTCACCGGCCGGGTGCCGTTCAGGGACGTCTACATCCACGGCCTGGTGCGCGACGCGCAGGGCAAGAAGATGAGCAAGTCCGAGGGCAATGTGCTTGATCCGGTCGACCTGATCGACGGCATCGCGCTGGAACCGCTGCTGGGCAAGCGCACCACCGGCCTGCGCAAGCCCGAGACCGCGCCTACGGTGCGCAAGAACACCCAGAAGGAGTTCCCCGACGGCATTCCCGCCTTCGGCGCCGATGCGCTGCGCTTTACCTTCGCCTCGATGGCCTCGCTCGGCCGCAGCATCAATTTCGATTCGAAGCGCTGCGAGGGCTACCGCAATTTCTGCAACAAGCTTTGGAACGCCACCCGCTTCGTGCTGATGAACTGCGAAGGCCGCGACTGCGGCCTGGCGGAACACACCAAGGCCGACTGCCAGCCCGGCGGCAGCGCCCACGGCTACCTGCGCTTCAGCCAGGCCGACCGCTGGATCAGTTCGGCCCTGCAGCGGGTCGAAGCCGAGGTGGAGAAGGGCTTCGCCGACTACCGCCTCGACAACGTCGCCACCGCCGTCTACGAGTTCGTCTGGAACGAGTTCTGTGACTGGTACCTGGAGATCGCCAAGGTGCAGATCCAGACTGGCGACGAAGCCCAGCAGCGCGCCACCCGCCGCACCCTGATCCGCACGCTGGAAACTCTGCTGCGGCTGGCCCACCCGGTGATTCCGTTCATCACCGAAGAACTGTGGCAGAAGGTGGCGCCCGTGGCCGGACGACTGGCCGCGGACGCCGAGGCGTCGATCAGCGTCGCGGCCTATCCGCAGAGCCAGCCCGACCGGATCGACCTGCAGGCCGAGGCGCATGTCGCCAAGCTCAAGGCGCTGGTCGACGCCTGCCGCACCCTGCGCGGCGAGATGAACGTCTCGCCGGCCACCCGGCTGCCGCTGTTCGCGGTCGGCGATGCCGACTTCATGCGCGATGCGGCCCCGGCGCTCAAGGCGCTGGCCAAGCTGGGCGAGGTGCGGGTGTTCGACGACGAGGCCGCCTGGCAACAGGCCGCGCAGGCGGCCCCGGTTGCGGTGGTGGGCGACGCGCGGCTCTGCCTGCACATGGAGATCGACGTGGCGGCCGAGAAGCTGCGCCTCGGCAAGGAAGTCGCCCGGCTCGAAGGCGAGATCGCCAAGGCCCACGCCAAGCTCGGCAACGAGGCCTTCATCGCCAAGGCGCCACCCGCCGTCATCGACCAGGAGAAGAAGCGGGTGGCCGAGTTCGGCGACGCGCTGGAGCGCCTACGCGGACAGCTTGTACGATTGGGCTGACAGACGCCCTGCGGGCCTGCCGCTAGCATGGCCCGAGCCCTTCGGTGGGCCATGATCGTTTTCGTGCGCCCGCCTGCAAGCGGACGCCCCGACCCTCTTTCCCCGTCCAGTCCAAGGAAACCGTCGCATGAGTTCTTCCTCCCGCCGCATCAAGAAGGCTGTCTTCCCGGTCGCCGGCCTCGGCACCCGCTTCCTTCCGGCCACCAAGGCCCAGCCCAAGGAGATGCTGCCGATCGTCGACAAGCCCTTGATCCAGTACGCGGTCGAGGAGGCCTACGCCGCCGGCATCCGGCACATGATCTTCATCACCGGCCGCAACAAGCGCGCGATCGAAGACCATTTCGATACCGCCTACGAGCTGGAAAGCGAGCTGGAAGCGGCCAACAAGCACAAGCTGCTGGAAATCCTGAAGTCGATCCAGGCCGACGACATGGTGCTGTCCTACGTGCGCCAGCCGCGGATGCTGGGCCTGGGCCACGCGGTGCTGTGCGCCGAGCATCTGGTGGGCAACGACCCGTTCGCCGTGCTGCTGGCAGACGATCTGATGGTCGGCAACCCGCCGGTGCTGGCCCAGATGGCGCAGGTGTTCGAGCGCACCGGCGGCTCGGTCCTGGCGGTGCAGGAAGTGCCGCAGGAGCAGACCAAGCGCTACGGTATCGTCGCCGGCGACATGGTCGAAGACCGTCTGATGAAGGTCAGCGGCATGGTCGAGAAACCCGACCCGTCGGTCGCACCGTCCCGCATGGGCGTGGCCGGCCGCTACATCCTGACGCCGGGCGTCTTCGACCAGATCCGGCAGCAGAAGCAGGGCGTGGGCGGCGAGATCCAGCTCACCGACGGCATCGCCGGCCTGATGAAGACCGAGTGGGTCTACGCCCTGCAGTACGAGGGCAAGCGCTACGACTGCGGCAGCAAGGAAGGCTTCCTGGAAGCGACGGTCGAACTGGCCCTGCAGCATCCGGAAGTCGGCACCTACTTCCGCGAATACCTGAAGAACCTGGACGTCCCCGGCGCCCAACGCCGGCAGGACGTCCCGGCCACGCCGGTCGCCTGACCGGCGCGCGCCATGCGGCAAAAAGGGCAGGACCTTGCGGTCCTGCCCTTTTTGCATGGGCGCCCCGCATCTGCCGGGGCGTTGGGACGGCGCTCAGCGCCGCCGCAGCACGTGGATGTAGTCGGTACCTTCCGTCTGCTGCTCCACCAGCTCGTTGCCCGTCTGCCGGGCGAACGCCTGGAAGTCGCGCACCGAGCCCGCATCGGTCGATACGACCTTGAGCAACTGCCCGCTGTGCAGCTCCGACAGCGCCTTCTTGGCCTTGAGAATGGGCAGCGGGCAGTTCAGGCCGCGGGTATCGAGTTCTTTGTTGACGTCCATATCTTTTCCGTAGAGCTGCGCCGATTCTAGGCAGACGCATCGGCAACAGGCTGCGGTGCCGGCCATTCCGCGAAGGTGGGCTCGATGCCCTTGCCGCGCAACCACTCCGCCATCGCATAGCCGGTGCCCGCCGGCCAGCACACCACATTCTCGGGCGCCAGCAGTTTGTACTCCGCCAGTTCGGGCGAGAGCGCGATCTCGCCGTCCGCCACCACGTGGTAGGCGATCAGCACCTGGTTCATCCGCAGGAACTCGTAGACGCCGATGAGCCGCGTGGACTGCACCACCAGGTTGGTTTCTTCCAGCACCTCGCGGGCGATGCCGGCCTCCGGCGACTCGCCGGCCTCCATGAAGCCGGTGATCAGGGCGAACATCCGGTGCGCCCATGCCGCGTTGCGGGCCAGCAGCACCTGGCCGCAGTACTCCACGATGGCTGCCAGCACCGGGGTCGGGTTGTTCCAGTGCGTCCAGCCGCAGGCCGGGCAACGGCTGCGTGTCTTCTCGCCGCCGTCTTCCACCATCGTCGTCGGCTGCAATGCCGTCGCGCAGCGGGGGCAGAAACGGAAATCCGAATCGGGCATGGCTGGGCGCTGCGTGCGGAGTGCTAAGCCGGGAAAACGCCGGTCGACAGGTAGCGGTCGCCCCGGTCGCAGACGATGAAGACGATGGTCGCGTTCTGCTCGCGCTGCGAGATCTGCTGGGCGACCCAGCAGGCCCCCGCAGCGGAGATGCCGCCGAAGATGCCCTCTTCCCGGGCCAGGCGGCGGCACATCTCTTCCGCGTCGGATTGCGCCACGTTCACCGTCTCGTCGACCAGGCTCCCGTCGTAGATCGCCGGCATGTATTCGGCAGGCCACTTGCGGATGCCCGGGATGCGGGAACCTTCGGCCGGCTGCGCACCGATGATCTGCACCGACGGTTTCTTGCTCTTCAGATAGCGCGAAACGCCGGTGATCGTGCCGGTAGTCCCCATCGCGCTCACGAAGTGGGTGATGCGACCATGGGTCTGCTCCCAGATCTCAGGACCGGTCGTCTCGAAATGGATGCGCGGGTTGTCCGGATTGCCGAACTGGTCGAGCACCCGGCCCTTGCCGTCCTTCTGCATCTGTTCTGCCAGATCTCGGGCGTATTCCATGCCGCCGCTCTTGGGCGTCAGGATGAACTCGGCACCGAAGGCCTTCATCGTCTGCGCCCGCTCGACCGACAGGTCCTCCGGCATGATCAGCAGCATGCGGTAGCCCTTGATCGCCGCCGCCATCGCCAACGCGATGCCGGTATTGCCCGAGGTCGCCTCGATCAGCGTGTCGCCCGGCCGGATGTCGCCGCGCTCTTCGGCCCGCCTGATCATCGACAGCGCGGGCCGGTCCTTCACCGATCCGGCCGGATTGTTGCCTTCGAGCTTGCCGAGTACGACATTGCCCGACACCGCGGCCTCTGCCGTGCCGATGCGCTGGAGTGCCACGAGCGGCGTCTGGCCGACGGTATCTTCGATGGTGGGGTACTGCATGCACGCACTGTGCCATAATTTCCGGCTTGCTTCCGGACACGGTCTTGCCGGAAGCGACGCGATTCGCGGACGCGCCCAAACAGCTTGCTTTCGGAGCCTGCCGTTCGCTGCAGTGCCGGCCACGGCATCGCGAGACTCCTTGCCCGAGTGGTGAAATTGGTAGACGCAGGGGACTCAAAATCCCCCGCCGCAAGGCGTGCCGGTTCGATTCCGGCCTCGGGCACCATCACTTTGCAGCTATCGAAACGGTAGCTTGTTTCGCATCTGAAGCGCTGATCGACCAGCGTTGCATGGACCGTCGCCGTCCTTCAGACTGCCTCGCACCGGTCGATAAATCACCCAGTAGCTCCAGCCCGCTCCGACGATGGGCGCCCCGTCTTACACCAGCATATGGCTAGGTAAAAGCATATTCCGTGGGCAATGGGCGGGTGCTACATTGCAGTGCAACATTTACGGGTGTCCCCAATGCTCTACCAGTTCTACGAAGCGCAGCGTTCCTTGATGGAACCGTTCGCGGACTTTGCGCTCGCAGCGTCCAAGATGTACAGCAACCCCCTGACGCCGATCGGGCAATCGCCGTTCGCGCAGCGGATTTCGGCAGGCTACGATCTGCTGCACCGGCTGGGCAAGGACTACGAGAAACCGACGTTCGATATCAAGACGGTGCCGGTCGACGGCGTGGACGTGGTCATCCACGAGGACATTCGCCTGGACCTCCCCTTTTGTGAATTGCGCCGCTTCAAGCGCTTCACCGACGACCCTGCGGTGCTCACCAAGCTGAAGGAGCAGCCGGTGGTGCTGATCGTGGCGCCGCTGTCGGGCCACTACGCCACCCTGCTGCGCGACACCGTCAAGACGATGCTGCAGGACCACAAGGTCTACATCACCGACTGGAAGAACGCCCGCCTGGTACCGCTGGCCGACGGCGAGTTCCATCTGGACGACTACGTCAACTACGTGCAGGAATTCATCCGCCACCTGCAGGCCTCCTATGGAAACTGCCACGTGGTCAGCGTCTGCCAGCCGACGGTGCCGGTGCTGGCCGCCGTGTCGCTGATGGCAGCGCGTGGCGAGAAGACGCCGCTGTCGATGACCATGATGGGCGGTCCGATCGACGCACGCAAATCGCCGACCTCGGTCAACAACCTGGCGATGAACAAGAGCTACGAGTGGTTCGAGAACAATGTGATCTACCGGGTGCCTGAAGGATTTCCGGGCGCGGGCCGGCGTGTCTACCCTGGATTCCTGCAGCACACGGGGTTCGTGGCGATGAACCCCGACCGGCATGCGAAGAGCCACTTCGACTACTTCAAGGATCTGATGAAGGGGGACGACGCCAGCGCCGAAGCCCACCGCAAGTTCTACGACGAGTACAACGCGGTGCTCGACATGGACGCCGATTACTACCTCGAGACGATCCGCACCGTGTTCCAGGATTTTCTTCTGGTCAACAACGCGTGGAACGTGAAAAGTGTCGACGGCACGGTCGAGCTGGTGCAGCCTTCGGCCATCTCCACCACCGCATTGCTCACCGTCGAAGGCGAACTGGACGACATCTCGGGCTCGGGCCAGACCGCCGCGGCCAACGACCTGTGCAGCGGCGTGCCTGAGAAGCACAAGCAGCACTACGAGGTGAAGGGTGCCGGCCACTACGGGATCTTCAGCGGCAGGCGCTGGCGCGACTTGGTGTACCCCAAGGTCCGCGCGTTCATCGCGAGCTACGACGAACAGACCAAGGCGGCCGCGAAGACCACGGCGGCGGTCGCAGCCCTGCCGGCGGCCCAGCGCGCGGTGGCAGCAGTGCGCCGTTCACCTTCCCGCAAGACGGCGGTGACCACCGTGGCCGTCGCACCCGCTGCCAAAAATCCCGCGGCCAAACGCACCCGCTCCAAACCTGCGTGAGCGGACGGGAGGTGGACCCAGCGGACGCCACGGTAGTGTCGGCCATGGTGGACCGCATCGACAGCGTGCTGCCCCAGACGCAATGCACACGCTGCGGATACCCGGACTGTCGCGGCTATGCCCAGGCGATCGCCGACGGCGCGGCCGGCATCGACCGGTGCCCGCCCGGCGGCACCGAGGGCATCGCGCGCCTGGCGGCCGTCACCGGCTTGCCCGTCACCGCGCTGGACCCGGCCTATGGACAAGAAGGGCCGCGGCAGCTGGCAGTGATCGACGAGTCGTGGTGCATCGGCTGCACCCTGTGTCTGGATGCCTGTCCGACCGACGCGATCCTGGGCCGCAACAAGCGCATGCACACTGTCGTGCCGGCCCATTGCACCGGGTGCGAGTTGTGCGTACCGGCCTGCCCCGTCGATTGCATCGCCATGGTTCCGGTGACCGGCACTGCGGTTGGCTGGGATGCCTGGTCGTCGGCGCAAGCCGCGGTGGCGCTGGAGCGCTACCGGCAGCATAAGCAAAGAAGCACGAGCAAAGGGCGTGATAACGATACGGCCGGAAGAACGCCGCCCGCCGGAAAGGAACGCACCGACCAGGCCGGCCCTGCTGCGGCTGTCGCCTCGGATGGTATGGCGGCGGCAAAACAACCTGCCCTCCCCATCGATCCCAAGCGCGCCATGATCGAAGCGGCCATGCGCAGGGCTCGCGCACTGCGCGGCTGAGGAACCGGGGCTGGGTCCCGAGCGGCGCTGATCTACGCGAGCGATCGCTCCAGCCGGCGCGCCTCTGCCAGCACCTCTCTTGCGCCGCACGTCTTCAGCCGGTGGTCGCTCCATACCTGTCGCCAGCGCCGTGCGCCGGGAAGGCCGTGCCGCAGGCCCAGCATGTGGCGAGCGACCGAGTGCCACGGCGTGCCGTGCTCCGCCGCTTCCCGCTCCATGTACTCCACCATCGCATCCTCTATCGACTCGCGTGTCTCGGCGAAGCTCGCAGCGCCGTAGAAGGCCGCGTCCCATTCCGTGAGCGTCCAGGGGTTGTGGTAGGCCTCGCGCCCCACCATCACGCCGTCCAGCACCGTCAACTGTTCCGCGATCTGTGCTGCCGTGGTGATTCCCCCGTTGACGGCGACCGTCAGCTGCGGGAAGTCCTGCTTCAACCGGCGCACCACCGCATACCGGAGCGGGGGAATGTCGCGGTTCTCCTTCGGGCTGAGGCCTTCGAGCCACGCGTTGCGCGCATGCACGACGAACACGTTGCATCCCGCCTCCGCGACGGTCCCCACGAAATCCCGCACGAAGTCGTAGCTTTCCACCCTGCCGATGCCGATCCGGTGCTTCACCGTCACCGGGACATCCACCACGTCCACCATGGCCTTGACGCCGTCGGCCACCAGCCGCGGCTCGTTCATCAGGCAGGCACCGAAGGCTCCACGCTGCACCCGCTCCGACGGGCAGCCGCAGTTCAGGTTGATCTCGTCGTAGCCCCAGTCCTCGCCGAGCCGTGCGGCCTTGGCCAGATCGGCCGGCTCGCTGCCACCCAGTTGCAGTGCGAGCGGATGCTCCTGCGGGTCGTAGCGCAGGTGGCGCGGCACATCGCCGTGCAGCAGCGCACCGGTGGTCACCATCTCGGTGTAGAGCAATGCACGGCGACTCAGCAGACGGTGGAAATAGCGGCAGTGGCGGTCGGTCCAGTCCATCATCGGGGCCACGGACACGACCTTGCCGGCGGTATTCAACAGGGGATAGGCGGGCTTCATCTCGAAAACGGAGAACTGCGGGAAAGCGGTCGATTGTCCGGCAAAGGTCCGCCTTGGAGCTTCGGCCGGGTGGAACGTCCTTTCGGCCAAACCGCGCAATCGGCAGATTCGCGAGCGGGCTTCGTAACAAAAGCCATCGACGCTCGCATTAATATGCTGCGCATTCCCGGCCGCAGGTGCTCGCTGCCCATGCGGCGCCCTGGCCCCCATCGATTCCGAGGAGACTTCCATGCGTCGACCCCATCATTTTTCCAGCGGTCGCGCAAGAGTTCCTCAGCAAGAGGCCTCTGCCGGATCCATTGCGTGCCGTATCCCCCGTCTGGCGCTCGTGGCACCGGTGGCACTGCTGCTCGCGGCATGCGGCTCCACGCCCCTGCCGCCGTGGCAGCCGCCCCGGGATCTGTCCACGTCCCGCCCGGTTCCGGCGGTGGTACGGCCTGCGGCGCCTGCGGTGGTGGACATGGCACCGGCGCCTTCCGCAGCCGTCGTCACGCCGGTCGCGCCCACGCCCTCGATGGCCGCGCCACCCGCGGATGCCCCAGTCGCCGTCGTGCCGCTGCAAGGCAGCGCCGACGCATTGCCCTACTCGGAGGCCGTCGCCGCACGTTTTCCCGACCCCGCCGTCCGCTACGGCACGCCCGGGCTGCAGCCCGACAGGCGCAGTTTCACCACCAATGCCGAGCTGGCCGCCTGGATGCAGAACCTGTCGGCCACCGCATCGCGGGCCGGTGCGATCCGCGCCGGGCTGCTGCCGATCGGCCGGTCGCAGCGCGGCGAGTCGATCGATGCGCTGGTCATCACGCGTTCGGCCAACACGGAGCCGTCGACGCTGCTCGCCGACGGTCGCCCGACCGTGCTGCTGGTGGGCCAGCAGCATGGCGACGAGCCCGCGGGCAGCGAGGCACTGATGGTCATCGCGCGTGAAGCCTCCCAGGGCCTGCTGGAGCCGCTGCTGGGCCGGATCAACGTGATCGTGCTGCCGCGCGCCAACCCCGACGGCGCAGAGGCCGGCACCCGCGTCACCGCCAACGGCATCGACATGAACCGCGACCACCTGGTGCTCCGCACGCCCGAGGCGCAGGCGCTGGCACGGCTGGTGCGCGACTACCGCCCGATGGTCGTGGTCGATGCGCACGAGTACACCGTGGTCGGCCGCTTCCTGCAGAAGTTCGGCGCGGTGCAGCGCTTCGACGGCCTGCTGCAGTACGCGACCGTGGCCAATCTGCCCGAGTTCGTGACCAAGGCGTCGGAGGAATGGTTCCGCCGTCCGCTGGTCACCGCGCTCAACCGGCAGGGCCTGAGCAACGAGTGGTACTACACCACTTCCACCGACCCCGAGGACAAGCGCGTCTCGATGGGCGGCACCCAGCCCGACACCGGCCGCAACGTCAACGGCCTGAAGAACACGGTGAGCCTGTTGCTGGAGACGCGCGGCGTGGGCATCGGCCGGCTGCAGATCCAGCGCCGGGTACACACCCATGTCACCGCGATGGCGAGCGTGCTGCAGAGCACTGCGGCACGTGCCGACGACCTGAAGCAACTGCGCTCTTTCGTCGACCGTGACGTCAGCGCACTCAGTTGCCGGGACGACGCGGTGGTCGAAGCCGCGCCGACGCCCGGCCGCCACAACCTGGTGATGCTCGATCCGGACACCGGTGCGGACCGCACGGTCGACGTGGAGTGGAACAACTCGCTGGTGCTGCGCACCGTCAAGACGCGCAAGCGGCCCTGCGGTTACTGGCTGTCCGCCTCGGCGGCCGACGCGGTCGACAAGCTCAGGCTGCTCGGCATCCAGGTGTTCAAGGTCTCGGAGCAGAGCTCCCTGCTGATGGACACCTACCGCGAAACCGCACGCCAATCGGCCGTCCGCCAGGACGTGCGCGGCGCCATCGCCGACGGCGGGGCCGGCGAGGTCGTGCGGGTCGACGTGGCCTTGGCCCGCACCCTGGTCGACGTTCCACCGGGCAGCTACTACGTGCCGCTGAGCCAGCCGCTGGCGCCGCTGGCGATGGCGGCGTTGGAGCCGGACACGCAGAACAGCTTCTTCGCCAACCGGGTCATCGAATCGCTCGCCGCGACCGCGCGGGTCGTCAGTCCACCGGGCCTGCGGCTCGAAGAGATTCAGCCGTAGTTCGGCCAGGGAGATGGGCACCGGCCGGCGTTCCGCGCAAACCCGACCGGGGTTCCCCCCCCGTTGCGGTGGGTTCGTCCTACAGGGACGGGAAACGCTTGCCGCTAGTCTCGGCTTTACCCGACCGCAACCGACAAGAGCCCACGAGGCAAGGAGCATCCCATGAGAAAGTTCGTACTCGATCCCGACATGCTGACGATGGGCGGCGTGTTCTATCCCAAGGGCCACATGGTGGTGATGTTTCCCGAAGCCGCGGATGCGCAGTCGACGGGCGAGGCATTGCTGGAAGCGGGGTTCACCGCCGACGAGGTCTTCACCGTCGACCCGGCCACCACGCGCCGCGAGATCAGCCGCACCGACGACGGTGCCGACATTCCCTTGCCCTCCGTCGGCACCGAGGGCGCCACCGTCCGCGCATTCGACGAACTTGCATCGAAGGGCCACCACGGCCTGGTCATACGTGCGGAATCGGCCGAGGAGACGGAACGCGCCATGGAGGTCGTACGCAAGGTGCCTTTCTCCCTGGCGCAGAAGTACCGGACGCTGGTGATCGAAGACCTGAAATAACATCGATCCGGCATACGTCCAGACGCAGCCTGCGGGCGGACGAAGCCCCCTTCAGCAGGAGCGTTCAGCGCGGCGTCAGGCGTGCCGGGCCGGCGGTTTCGCCGCGTGGTCCAGCACGTGCTGCGTCATCGAGTGGGCCAGTTCCTGCTCGCCCAGGAAGACCTTGCCGACATGCTCCTGCTCTAGCAGCTGCGTCTCTTCCTCGTTGTGCATCCGCACAACCACTTCGATATCGGGATTCAGCGTACGGGCGGTCGAGATGATCTGGCGCACGTCCATCGAGTCGGGGGTGGCGATCACCAGCATATGGGCCCGTGCGATGTGCGCCTGGATCAGCACTGAAGGCTCCGCCGCATTGCCCGAGACGGCGGCGATGCCCTCTTCCCGCAGGCGTTCGACCACCGCGCGGTTCTCGTCGGCGACGACGTAAGGAATCTCGTGGGCCGAGAGAGCCGCGGCGATGCGCCGGCCGACACGGCCATACCCCACCAGCACCACCTGCTGCGCCAGGTAGCGCGCGTGGGTGGTGGTGGGCAACTCGGCCAGCGGATCGTCCCGCTGTTCTAGCTTGCGCGCAAGTGCCGACCTGGCCAGCAGCCACTGCTGGATCGGCTGGATGCCCTTGAAGACCAGCGGATTGACCGCGATCGAGATCAGCGCACCGGCCAGCACCAGGCTCTGCCCCTCGGGCGGCATCAGGCCGAGCGAGGCGCCCAGCCCGACCAGGATGAACGAGAACTCGCCGATCTGCGCCAGACTGGCCGACACCGTCAGCGCGGTGTGCAGCGGGTAGCGGAACGCCAGCACCAGCCCGGCCGCGGCGATCGATTTGCCCACGATGATGATCGCGACTACCGCCAGCACCTGCAGCGGCCGGTCGACCAGCACCCGCGGATCGAACAGCATGCCGACCGACACGAAGAACAGCACCGCGAACGCGTCGCGCAACGGCAGCGATTCTTCCGCCGCCCGGTGGCTGAACTCGGATTCGCGCATCACCATGCCGGCGAAGAAGGCCCCGAGTGCGAACGACACGCCGAACAGCGCGGCGGAGCCGAACGCGATGCTCACAGCCGCCGCCACCACGCACAGCGTGAACAGCTCGCGCGACCCGGTGCGGGTCACCTGCCACAGGATCCACGGGAATACGCGCCGGCCCACCACCAGCATCAGCGCCACGAAGATCGCCACCTGCAGCAGGGTCCAGCCCAGCGTCCTGAGCAGTTCCTCGGTGCCGGTCGCCTCGCCGGTCCCACCCAAAGCCCCCGCGAGCGGCGGCAGCAGCACCAGCACCAGCACCATCGCTAGATCCTCGACCACCAGCCAGCCCACTGCGATGCGGCCGGTGAACGAGTCGAGGATGCCCAGCGTCTCCAGCGCCCGCAACAGCACCACCGTGCTGGCGACCGAAAGCGTCAGACCGAAGACCAGCGCCGCGCCGAAGCTCCAGCCCCACCACGTGGCCAGGGCGATGCCCATCAGCGTCGCCACGACGATCTGTACGATCGCACCGGGCAGCGCGATGCGTCGCACCGTCAACAGGTCGTCCAGCGAGAAATGCAGGCCCACCCCGAACATCAGCAGCATCACGCCGATCTCGGCTAGTTGCGCGGCGATCTCCGCATCGGCGACGAACCCCGGGGTGAACGGACCGATGATCACGCCCGCCAGCAGGTAGCCCACCAGCGCGGGCAGCCGCGCCTTGGTCGCGAGAAAGCCCAGGACGAGCGCGAGGCCCAGTCCGGCCGCGATGGTGTTGATGAGCGAGACGCTGTGGGGCATCGGCGGGCGGACTCCGTGTCGGGGGGCGGGCGATGGGTGCGGGGCGGCATCGAATAGCGGCCCGGCGGCGTGTGGTCTCTTATAACCGCAACGCCCGGCGAACCCGGGTGAATAACCCGGAATTCCAGCCACCGACAGGTCGTTCGGAACCCGCCCGCTTCCGGTCGCGGCAGGCATAAAAAAACCCGCCGAAGCGGGTTCCGTGGTGTGCGCTGCGCGACTTCAGTGCATGTGCAGGCCGCCGTTGACCGCGAACTCGGCGCCGGTGGTGTAGCCGCCCTCGTCGGACGCAAGCCACGCGATGATCGAGGCGATCTCGCCCGGCTCGCCCAGGCGCTTGACCGGGATGGTCGACACGATCTTGTCGAGCACGTCGGGGCGGATCGCCTTGACCATGTCGGTGCCGATGTAGCCCGGGCTCACCGTGTTGACCGTCACGCCCTTGGTCGCCATTTCCTGCGCCAGCGCCATCGAGAAGCCGTGCATGCCCGCCTTGGCCGCCGAGTAGTTGGTCTGGCCGGCCTGGCCCTTCATGCCGTTGACCGAGCTGATATTGATGATGCGGCCGAAGCCCTTCTCGACCATGTCGCCCACGACCTGCTTGGTGACGTTGAACATGCTGTTGAGGTTGGTCTCGATCACCGCGTCCCAGTCGTCGCGGCTCATCTTGAGGAACATGCGGTCACGGGTGATGCCGGCGTTGTTGACCAGCACGTCGATGCTGCCGTGGTCCGCCTTGGCCTTGGAGAAGGCCTCGACGGTCGAATCCCAGTCGCCGACGTTGCCGACCGATGCGTAGAAGGTGAAGCCGAGCGCCTTCTGCTCGGCCAGCCACTTGTCGAAATCGCGCGTGGGGCCGCAGCCGGCGACGACGGTGTAGCCCTCCTGGTGCAGCCGCTGGCAGATCGCGGTTCCGATGCCGCCCATGCCACCCGTCACATATGCCACTCTGTTTTTGACCATGTCGTTTGCCTTCCTGAATGAACCCACGCCGGGGAAACCGTTCGCCATGCAAGCACTGTACCCAAGAACGCCACCCGCTCCGGGCCTATCCGATCAGGGGAAACACCAAGCGCCGGCGACAGCGTATTGACATCTTTCATTTCTATACTGGTCGGCCCGCATACGGCCTGCGGATGCCCCCGCGGCCCGGCTGCTCGGTTGCCGTCCCACCGCCTTTTCCCTCCCCCTCCCCCAGAAAGCCAACACCGTGTCACTCGACAATATGAAGGTCGGACTTCGCCTCGCCCTGGGCTACGCCGTCGTGCTGCTGCTGGTCGTAGCGATCGTCGCCGTGGGCGTGTCCCAGCCCGGCGCGAGCGGCACGGCCCGGACGTGGATGCTGGTGCTGGGCGCCGCCGCGGTGCTGGTCGGCGTGCTGTCGGCCTGGGGCATTGCGCGCAGCATCGGCCCGCCGCTCGACGAGGCGATCCTGATCGCCGAGACGGTCGCCTCGGGCGACCTGAGCCAGGAGTTCGCGACCGAGCGCGGCGGCGATTTCGGCCGGCTGCTGGGCGCGCTCGGCAACATGGAAGACACCCTGACCGACCTGGTCACCCGGATCAAGGGCTCGACCGACCAGATCGCGGTCGCCTCCCGCCAGATCGACGCCGGCAACACCGATCTCTCGAAGCGCACCGAGGACCAGGCCGCGTCGCTCGAAGAAACCGCAGCGAGCATGGAGACGCTGACCGCCACCGTGCGACAGAACGCGGAGCGCGCCCGCTCGGCCAGCCAGCTGGCCACCGCGGCGTCCCAGACGGCCTCGCGCGGCGGCACGGTGGTTGGCGAGGTGGTCCACACGATGCAGGCGATCAGCGCCAGCTCGCGCAAGATCGTCGACATCATCCAGGTGATCGAGGGCATCGCGTTCCAGACCAACATCCTGGCGCTCAACGCCGCGGTGGAGGCGGCGCGTGCCGGTGAGCAGGGCCGCGGCTTCGCGGTCGTGGCGAGCGAAGTGCGCAGCCTGGCCCAGCGCAGCGCCACCGCCGCCAAGGAGATCAAGGGCCTGATCGACGATTCGGTGCAGCAGGTCGACAGCGGATCGCGTCTGGTGGGCCAGGCCGGCACCACCATGGGCGAGATCGTGCAGGGCGTGCAGCAGGTCTCGGGCCTGCTCGGCGAGATCTCGGCCGCGCTGGCCGACCAGAGTGCCGGCATCGAGGACGTGAACCATGCCGTGGCCCACATGGACACGGTCACCCAGCAGAACGCGGCGCTGGTGGAAGAAGCAGCGGCCGCCGCGACGGCCCTGTCGCAGCAGGCCGCCGAACTGCAGCGCGCCGTGGGCGAGTTCAAGCTCGACGACGACGATGCGCCCGTGCTGTCGCCGATGGCGCTGGCGCCACGCGGCACCCTGGTGGCGCTGCGCTAGGCGGCAACGCGCCAGGAAAAAGCCGCGCAACAGCGCGGCTTTTTTTGTCGGCCCTGCACCACTCGGTGCAAGGCGAGAAGGAGCCGTGGCGAGCAGCCCGAACGTGCGGCGAGGGCCTCAGCCGCTCGACAGGCCGGCGCAGCCGGTTCCCTCGCGCTTCTAGCGCTCGACCGTCAGCGCCACGCCCATGCCGCCGCCGATGCACAGCGAGGCGATGCCCTTCTTCGCGTCGCGGCGCTGCATCTCGTGCAGCAGCGTCACCAGGATGCGGCAACCGGATGCGCCGATCGGGTGGCCGATGGCGATCGCACCGCCGTTGACGTTGACCTTGCTGGTGTCCCAGCCCATCTCGTTGTGCACCGCGCAGGCCTGCGCGGCGAAGGCTTCGTTGATCTCCAGCAGATCCAGGTCGCCGGGCTTCCAGCCGGCGCGCTCCAGGGCCTTGCGCGAAGCGGGCACCGGGCCCATGCCCATGATGGCCGGATCGAGCCCGGTGGTGGCGTAGCTGGCGATGCGGGCCAGCGGCGTCAGGCCCAGCGCCGCGGCCTTCCTGGCGGTCATGACCATCACCGCGGCGGCGCCGTCGTTGATGCCCGAGGCGTTGCCGGCGGTCACGCCGCCGGCCTTGTCGAACGCGGGCTTCAGGCCGGCCAGCGCGTCCGCATTGGTCTTGCGGTTGATGAACTCGTCGGCGTCGAACACCACCGGATCGCCCTTGCGCTGGGGAATGTGCACCGGCGTGATCTCGGCCTTAAAGTAGCCCGCGTCCTGCGCCGCGGCGGCCTTCTGCTGGCTGGCCAGGGCCAGCGCGTCCTGCTGCTCGCGGGTGATGCCGTACTGCTTGGCCACGTTCTCGGCGGTGATGCCCATGTGGTACTGGTTGTAGACGTCCCAGAGGCCGTCGACGATCATGGTGTCGACCATCTTCCAGTCGCCCATGCGCTGGCCGTCGCGGGAGTTGGGCAGGATGTGCGGCGACGCGCTCATGTTCTCCTGGCCGCCCGCGATCACGATCTCGCTGTCGCCGGTGGCGACGGCCTGGGCCGCCAGCATCACCGCCTTCAGGCCCGATCCGCAGACGGCGTTGATGGTGAGGCCCGGCACCGCGTGCGGCAGGCCGCCCTTCAGCAGCGCCTGGCGCGCGGGGTTCTGCCCGGCACCGGCGGCCAGCACCTGGCCCATGATCACTTCGCCGACCTGGCCGGCTTCGAGCTTGCTGCGCGCCAGCAGTTCTCGGACGACGGTGCCGCCCAGCTCGGTGGCCGGGATCTTGGCGAGCGAGCCGCCGAACTTGCCGACGGCGGTGCGGGTGGCGGCGACGATGACGATGTCTTCCATGGGGATGCTCCTTGGGGGTCTTCGGGTGAAAGGGTTCTGCGCCGGTGCGGCGCGGTTCGGTTCTTCGGGAACTAGGCCTTCTGGCGCACGTAGCGGCCGGGCGCGGGTTCGATGGCGGGGTGGTCGGCATCGCCGTAGCCGGCAGGCGCGGCCACCATGCGGCCGGCGTGGCCGGCGAGCCACCGGGCCCAGTCGTCCCACCAGCTGCCGGGCCGCTCCTCGGCACCGGCCAGCCACTCGGAATGGGTGGCCGGCAGCAGGCCGTCGTCGCGCACCCAGTGGCTGCGCTTCTTCTTGGCGGGCGGGTTGATCACGCCGGCGATGTGGCCCGACGCGCCCATGACGAAGCGGCACGGGCCCGGCAGCACCTGGGTCGAGCCGTAGGCGCCGCCACCCTGCGCGCCGACCGGCACGATGTGGTCCTCGCGCGAGCCGTAGACGTAGGCCGGCACGTCGACCGTGTTCAGGTCCACCGGCACGCCGCAGACGGTGGCCGCGCCGGGCTGCACCAGCCGGTTCTCCAGGTAGGTGTTGCGCAGGTACCAGGCGTAGAACGGCCCGGGCAGGTTGGTGGCGTCGCTGTTCCAGTACAGCAGGTCGAAGGGCGGCGGCGTGTCGCCCTTCAGGTAGTTGCCGACCACGTAGTTCCAGACCAGCTCGTTGGGCCGCAGGAAGCTGAAGGTCGAGGCCAGTTCCTGGCCCGCCAGCAGGCCCTTCTGGCCCATCTGCGCCTCGCGCATCCTGACGAAGGCCTCGTCGATGAAGATGTCGAGGATGCCGGTCTGGCTGAAGTCGAGAAAGGTGGTGAGGAAGGTGGCCGAGGCGACCGGCTTGTGGCCCCGCCCCGCCAGCACCGCCAGCGCGGTGCCGAGCATCGTGCCGCCCACGCAGAAGCCCAGCGCGTTGATCTTGCCGCCGGCCTTGTCCTGGCCCGCAATGTCCCGCACCAGGTCGATCGCGCGGATCACCGCGTGTTCGATGTAGTCGTCCCAGGTGGCCTCGGCCATCGACGCGTCGGGGTTGCGCCAGCTGACGACGAAGGTGCGGTGGCCCTGCTCGACCGCGTAGCGGATCAGCGAATTGGCGGGCTGCAGGTCGAGGATGTAGTACTTGTTGATGCAGGGCGGCACCATCAGCAGCGGCCGGGCGTGCACCTTGGCGGTGAGCGGCTTGTACTCGAGCAGCTGGAAGAAATCGTTCTCGAAGACCACCGCGCCCTCGGTGGTGGCCACGTTGCGGCCCACCTCGAAGCCGCTCTCGTCGGTCTGGCTCACATGGCCCTGGCGCAGGTCGTGGGCCAGATTCTTCAGGCCGCGCGCCAGGCTCTCGCCCTGGGTGTCCAGCGCCGTCTGCAGCGCGTCGGCGTTGAAGGCGATGAAGTTGCTGGGGGCGGTGGCCGCCGCCCATTGCTCGACCGCGAAGCGGATCCGCGCGCGGATCTTTTCGTCGGCCTGCACCGCGTCGGCCAGGCCCGACAGCACCCGGGTGTTGAGCAGGTGCAGCCGGGCCGCGCCCTGCGCCGCCGGGCTGCGGGCCCACGCCTCGCTGGAGAAGCGGCGGTCCTGCGCGGTGCCGGCGGCCTCGCCCGCCGCGCCCCAGAGCTGGGTCATGCCCTGCAGGTACTCCTTCTGCAGCGCCTGCAGCTTCTGCGGGTCGAGCCGTGGCACCGGGCCGGGCGTGCCGCCCGGCGGTTGCGCCGCGCCGGCGGCGTTGCGCCACAGTGCCTGCCACTGTGCGGCGAGGTCCTGCGCGAAACCCGCGCCGGACGCGCCGGTTCCCGTAGCCGTGCCTGGTCCAGAATCCATGCTGTCTCCTCGTTATGGCGTGAAGCGAATCCGCACGCCCGCATTCTTGCAGACGCGGCGCACCGACCGCCACCCACCCCCATAAGAAAGCGCCATGTACCTCGTCGTCATCGCCTGGCTGTACGTGACCCTGATGATGGCCGCCGCCGAGGCCACCGCCTCCAACGGCAGCCTGCTGGGCGCGCTGGTCACCTTCGTGCTGTACGGACTGCTGCCGATGGGGATCGTCGTCTACCTGATGGGATCGCCCGCGCGCCGCCGGGCGATCAAGCGCAGAGAGGCCGAAGAGTTGGAGAAGGCCGCATCGCAGCCGGCACAGGACGATGTGAAAGAACCGTAGCGAGCAGCCCGAGTGTGCGGCGAGGACCGGAGCCGTACGTCGGTACGGTGAGGACCACAGTTGCGCAATCGGGTCGCGCAGCAGGTTCTCCCACATCGTCAGACGCGCCAGATGCAGGCCGCCATGCGCCCGCTGCTGCCGAGCCGCCCGGCGTCCCGCCGGTGCGAAAAGAAGCGTGACGGATTCGACACGGTGCACCAGCCCGCACCGCCGTCGTTGCCATGGACCGCCTGCACGCCGGCCACCGCGAGCCGCTGCCGCGCCAGGCCGGCCAGGTCGGCCCGCCACTTGCCGGACGAGCCGGCCACCGGCCTGAAGCAGTCGGCGGCCGACGGCTGCCGGGCGACGAACGCGGCCCGCACCTCGTCGCCCACCTCGAATGCCTCCGGCCCGATGCACGGACCGAGCCACGCTATCAAATCCATAGCTGGAGGCCGGCCTGCAGCGCCGGCTGGAGCACCGAAACGCTCCAGAACCGCCTCCAGCACCCCGTCGACCAGCCCGCGCCAGCCCGCGTGCGCCGCCGCGACCTGCCGGCCGGCGCGGTCGGTCAGCAGCACCGGCAGGCAGTCGGCGACCATGACGGTGCAGGCCCGGCCGGGCCGCGAGCCGATGCAGGCGTCGGCGCAGGGAACGTCGTCCGGGTCGGCACCGTCGAGCGCCGCCGTCTGCGTGCCGTGCACCTGCTGCAAAAAGAACGGCTGCGCGCCGATCGCCTGCGCCAGCCGCGCGCGGTTGGCGGCCACCGACGCGGGAGCGTCGCCGACGTGATCGCCCAGGTTCATCGACCCCCACGGTCCTTCGGACACGCCACCGGCCCGGGTGGTGAAGACGGCCCGCACGCCGGGCGGCGCCGGCCAGTCGGGCACGATCCAGTCGGACGGGCATGCGGGAAGTGGAGACGTCATGGAGGGCGAAGTGGCGGTAGAGTTTGCAACCCGGGCGACCAGCATAGCCGCCCCGTCCCTCCACCCTCCGGGCGCCGCGCCCGCATCTCCCATGATCCTGGAACACGCAGACATCCGCATCGCCCCCGGCCAGCAGGCCGCCTTCGAGGAGGCCCTGCACCGCGGGCTGGCCACCGTCATCTCGCGCGCCAAGGGCTTTCGCCGCGGCGCGCTGCAGGCCGGCGTCGAACAGCCCGAGCGCTACCTGCTGCTGATCGAATGGGACACGCTGGAGGACCACACCGTGGGCTTTCGCAACTCGCCGCTGTTCGCCGAATGGCGCGCCATCGTCGGCCCGTTCTTCGCGGCGCCGCCGGTGGTGGAGCACTTCCGCCTGGCCGCGCCGACCGGACAGGCCTGAGCGCGCCACGGTGGCACACTGCCGGACGGCGCCCGCGCCACCGGCGGTCCCCGCGCCGGCACGCACAGCCCCGATCCCGCACCGCTTTTCCAGAAACCTCCAGGATTTCGCATGAGCTATGTCTTCGCACCTTCCGCACCCGTCGCCGTCCCGGTGGCCGGCCGTCCCGAACAGTTCCCGGTGCACCGCATTTACTGCGTGGGCCGCAACTACGAAGAGCACGCCAAGGAGATGGGCTTCACCGGCCGCGAGCCGCCCTTCTTCTTCCTGAAGCCGGCCGATGCGGCCCTGGTGGTGCCCGAAGGCCAGACCGGCAGCCTGCCCTACCCCAGCCTGACGAAGAACTTCCACCACGAGATCGAGCTGGTGGTGGCGATCGGCAAGGGCGGCAAGAACATCGCCGCGGCCGACGCGTTCGACCATGTGTTCGGCTACGCCGTCGGGCTCGACATGACCCGCCGCGACCTGCAGAACGAGATGAAGAAGCAGGGCCGCCCCTGGAGCATCGGCAAGGGCTTCGACCACAGCGCCCCGATCGGCCCGATCCTGCCGAAGGAGCAGGCCGGCGACATCGAGCGCGCCGAGATCTGGCTGAAGGTCAACGGCGCAGACCGCCAACGCAGCACCGTCGCCAAGCTGATCTGGAACATTGCCGAGACGATCGAGCACCTGTCGGCCGCCTGGGAACTGCAGCCCGGCGACCTGATCTACTCGGGCACCCCCGAGGGCGTGGCCGCCGTGGTGGCGGGCGACGTGCTCGAGGGCGGCGTGGCCGGCCTGGGCACGCTCAGCGTCAAGGTCGTCTGACCGCACCGCAGCCGCCGATGATCCAGCGCACCCCGATCCGCCACTGCCGCAACTGCGGCACCGCCGTGGTCTACCGCCTCCCCGACGACGGCGACACCAAGCTGCGCGCCGTCTGCCCGGCCTGCCACACCGTCCACTACGAGAACCCGCTCAACGTGGTCGGCACGGTGCCGCACCTGGACGACCGGGTGCTGCTCTGCAAGCGCAACATCGAGCCGCGCAAGGGCAAGTGGACGCTGCCCGCCGGCTTCATGGAGCTCGACGAGACGACCGCAGGCGGCGCGGAGCGCGAGACCGACGAGGAGGCCGGCGCCCGGATCGCGATGGGCCCGCTCTTCAGCGTGATCAACGTGGCCGCCGTCGGCCAGGTGCATTTCTTCTACAGGGCTCAGCTGCTGTCCGATATCTTCGACCCGGGCCACGAGACGATGGAGGCACGGCTCTTCGCCGAAGAAGAAATCCCCTGGGACGAGATCGCCTTCCGTACCGTGCGCGACACGCTGCAGCTGTACTTCGCCGACCGCAGGAACGGCATGTTCGGCATGCACCACTTCAGTATTTAGCGCCCCCCGGTGCGCCTTCGGCGCTGCCCCTCCAGGGGCGAACCCGGTGGCCCGGCACAGCCGGATCCACGGGTTCCCTGCTGCGGGTGGCCCGCCGCCGGCAGGCCGGATTTCAATGAAAAGTGCCTGTGGCCGGCGTACGGCGCCGGCCACCAGCTATTCTTTCGATAGCACCGGCTACACCAGCCCTAGATCGACCGGCCGCACGCCTGGGAACACCTGGGCGAGCCGGCCGGCATCCAGCCCATACATGCGCCCGAACAGCCCGCCGATCACCGCGCGGTATTCGTTGAGCACCGGAAAGTCGCGGTTCTGGTTCAGCGTGCCGGGCGCGACCGCCACCTGCTCCCCCACGATCCGGCCGCCGCGCACCGCGCCGCCGGCCACCCAGTAGGTGCTGCCGTGGCCGTGGTCGGTGCCGCGGGTGCCGTTCTCGCGGAAGGTGCGGCCGAACTCCGACACCACCACCACCACCGTCCTGTCCCAGGCCGGCCCCATCTCCTCGGCGAAGCCGGCGATGCCGCTGCCCAGGTTGCCCAGCAGGTTGGCCAGCTGGCCCTGGGCACCGCCCTGGTTGACGTGGGTGTCCCAGCCGCCGACGTCGATGAAGCCCAGGTTGAAGCGGTCGCGCATCAGCCCCGCCATGCGGCGCGCCTCCAGCTCGAAACCCCTGGCACTGAGCGCGCGGCGATTGGCGGCCTCCATCTCCTGGTTGCGGGCGGCCATGTCGGGCGCCATGCCGGCGGCCGGCCCGGCGGCGGACGCGGCCGTGCGCTTCTGCAGCGCCTCCGCCTCTTCGGCCACCGTCCTGCGCAGCTCGAAGCCTTCGGCGATCACCGGCTCGAAACGGGTGCCCTGGTACATCTGCGCCAGCAGGGCCGTCTGCCGCGCGTCGAACGGCGTGCGGCCGGTGCCCTTGAGCGAGACGTTGGGCACGTTCTGCGGGCCGGCCATCACGCCCGGCAGGCCGTCGGTGAACGCCACCGGCGCGGCGCGCCCGCCCATCGCGCCGGCCAGGCGGTTGAGGAAGCCGGTGCCGCGCTGCGCCGGATCGGCCGCGGCGGTGGAATGGTCGCCCGGCATCGGCAGCCCGGCCTCGACGCCGTCCTGCGTCTCGAAGTGGCTGCGCGAGAGATCCTCGGTGCCGGCGAAGGGCAGGAAGGCCAGTTGCCGCCGCTGCCACAGCGGCAGCACGCCGCCGGCCAGCGCCGGATGCAGCGCCCAGCCGCCCTCGGCGCCGGGCAGTGCGACGGCGGCCTGCGGATCGGCCGCCGCATCGCCCGCAGCCGGCCGGCGGATCGCGATGGTGGGCCGAGAGGCGTAGTAGAAATCGCTGCCCGCCGGCACCAGCACGTTGGCCGCGTCGTACCCGCCGCGCAGGAACACCAGCAGGAACCGCGCATCGGCCTGGGCCGGCAGCGCATAGGCGCGCGACCCGATCGCCGGCCCCGCCAGCGCCAGCCCGGCGCAGCCCAGGCGCCGCAGGAGTTCTCGTCTTTGCATCGCATGCTCCTCGCGCCTCGGCGCTCGTTCGGTTTATCGGGTCATCCACTCGGGCGACGACAGCAGCACCGCGTTCCATTCGGGCTGCGACGCGGTCTGCGCCAGCGCGGTGCGGGTCGCGGGGCCGAGCGTCGGCTCGACGAAGCGGTAGTAGCTGCGGGTGGCGAGCACCGGGAAACCGGTGCGCGGCAGCGGCTTGCCGTCGTCGTCGGTGTAGAGCGCGGCCTGGCCGGCGCCCATCGCGCGGGCGATCTCGAAGCGCTTGACCATCTGGCCCGAGCTGGCCCACGCCGCCTCCGACGCCGGATAACCGTCGGGCGAGATGCGGCCGTAGAGCGGCTCGCCCAGCTGGTTCAACCAGCCGATCACCGGCCGCAGGTTGCCGATCGGCCGCTCGGCATAGGCCAGGCGCAGCGACGAGACGACGTACTGGAACGGGTCCTTGAACTTGTGCGGCCCGCCTGCGGCCAGGGCGGCCTCCATCTCGGGCGACAGGAACATCGTGCGCAGCACCTCGGCGACGTCGCCGCGCGAGCGCTCGAAGCGCTGCGCCATGCGGTCGACCAGGGCGGGCGGCGGCGTGTCGGCCACGAAGTACGCCGCCAGCTTGTGCGAGACGAAACGTGCGGTGGCCGGCTGGCGGGAGAGCAGTTCGACGGCCTGCTCCACCTCGCCGAAGCCGCGCCCTTCGATCCGCTGGCCCAGCACGGTCTTCGCGCCGAAATCGTGCCGGGCCGGATTGAACTCGAACAGGCCTTCGTGCAGGTACAGCGCCTGGCGCTGGGGTGGGAGCCGCGGCGGCTGGCCGTCGTTGTCGATGCCCACGCCGGTCAGCACCCGGGCCAGCTCCTGCACGTCCTGCTGGGTGTAGCGCGAGCCGCTGGGGCCGCCCGCCACGCCGAGGGTGTGCAGCTCCATCAGTTCGCGGGCGTAGTTCTCGTTGATGCGGTTGACCGCGCTCTGGGCGTTGTCGAGGTACTCCAGCATCGCCGGCGACCGCAGCGTGGCCAGCACCAGCGTGTCGAAGCGGGCGAACGCCAGGGGCCGCACCGTGCGCTCCTCGTACTCGCCCAGCGTCCAGCGCACGTTGCCCTTGCCGGAATAGACGTTGAAATGGTTCATCCAGAACCAGGTCATCTGCTCGCGCAGCTGGGTGGGCGACTGCAGGGCCCGCAGCAGGTGGCGGCGGGTGGTGTCCTGCACCGCCTCGTTGTTGGCGCGGTTGAGGGCGGTGCGGGCCGCCTGCTTCTCGTCCTCGTCCGCCAGCGTGTTGATGCGGCGCTGCTCGGCGCGCGCCGACCGCAGCCGCTGCTCGGCGCTCTGCTGCGCGACCGGCATCGCGGTGATGGCGGCGGCCAGGGCCGGCGGATCCTGCGCCGGCGGTGCCAGCTGCCGGTCGAGGTAGGCCTTGCGCCCCAGCGTCTGCAGCTGCCGCGCATCGCCCTCGTCCGCGCAGAAGTTGACCCGGTTGAGCCAGCGCCAGTCGCTGGCGGTCAGTGCCGCGCCGCTGCCGTCGGCACTGGGCGCGGTGCCCGGCGCCGCGCAACCCGCGGCGGACAGGCCCGCGCCGGCGGCGGCAGCGCACAGCAACGTGCGGCGGGACAAGGAGGTATCGGTCAAGGAAGGCATGCGGAACTCCGGTGCGGCACCGGCGGCAGCAGGCCGGCCTGCCGCCCGACGGAACCGGTGGCCGGGCGGGCCATGTCGGGGCCGCCAGTGTGCGCCCGCGGCCCGCCGGCCGGCATGGAGTTGCGGTGGACGGTTCGTAAAGAAAGCGCAAACCGCGTGTCCCGCGGTTATGGGCCGCCGCGCCCGGCGTGCGGGTGCGGCCGTGTCAGCGGTGCAACGCGTCGGCCGCCTCGGACTGGCCGCCCGCCCGCATCCACTCGATGGTCTGGGGCCGGTCGACCAGCACGCATTGCTTGCCGGTGCGGCGGCAGTGGTCCTGCACCCGCCAGTAGGCACCGTGGCCGACGCAGCCGGTCTGGCAGATGACCAGGTCGGCGGCGATCAGGCTGGCTTCCAGCGCCTCGGCATCGTCCTGGTCGCTGCCGCCGTGGTGCAGGAACTGGCCGCCCGCGCGTTCGACCAGGTGCTGCGCCGCGGTGGCATCGTCCGCATCGGGCCCGATGCAGAGGACCGCCTTGCGGTGAAGGTCGGCAGCGACCGGCGTCGCCGCAGGCACCGTGCCAGGACCGGGCGCCGCAGCATCCGGCAACCGCCCCGCGCGTACCTGCCAGCCGAGCCGCTCGCGCATCAGCCGCTGCACCCGCTCCACCAGCGCCTCGCCCCGCCGGGCCAGCGCCAGCCGGCGCGGCAGGCCAGGCACTGCGGCCTCGGCCCGCAGCCGGTCTTCGTGGGCGAAGGCGAGCGCCGTGTCGCGCACGACGACCGCCGCGCGCAGCCGCACCGCCTCGGCCTCCAGCCGCGCGATGGCGCGGGCCTGCGCGACCAGCAGCTCGCTGCACCGGCCCTGCGAACGGCCATACTGGCGCGCAAGCGCGGCGTACTCGCGCGTGGCGCTGGGGGTATCGGCAGGCGGCTGGTTCATGGTGCTCCGTCCGGTGGATGGGAAGCCGGCAGGCGTCGGAGCGGACATTCTAGATGAGAATATTTTTCATTTACAACCCCTGTCAACGCGGTTGCGAGGGCCTGCAAAGCCCACCCGCCGCCCTTCACCTACCGGAAAAGCCATGCATGCCCACCTCGACTCCTGCCCCCGCTGCGCCTGGGCCGGCTCCGATCCGCAGATGCGGGCCTACCACGACCACGAATGGGGCGTGCCGACGCACGACCCGCGGGCGCTGTGGGAATCGCTGATGCTCGAAGGCTTCCAGGCTGGCCTGGCGTGGATCACCGTGCTGCGCAAGCGGGTCGCGTTTCGCGCGGCATTCGCAGGGTTCGATCCCGAGCGGGTCGCGCGCTTCTGTGCCGACGACGTCGCGCGGCTGATGGCCGATGCGGGCATCATCCGCTCCCGCGCGAAGATCGAGGCCACCCTCCACGGCGCCCGCATTTATTGCGAGATGGCCGCGCGCGGCGAGGACTTCGCCGCCTTCTGCTGGTCCTTCACCGACGGACAGGTGCTGCAGGGCGACGGGCACACCGTGCCCGCATCGACCGACCTCTCGGCCCGGGTGTCGAAGGAGTTGAAGCGCCGCGGTTTCAAGTTCGTCGGGCCCACCATCGCCTATGCCTGGATGCAGGCGGTGGGCATGGTCGACGACCACACGGCCGCTTGCTTCCGCTACCGCCGGCCTGCGCCACAACGTATCGACGCCACGCCGTAGCCCGGCCGACCGGCACGGGTCCCCTCGCGCCAAAACCGGTCAGCGACTAAGCATGGTCGAAAAAATTCGTGGGCAGCGGGCGCCGCGAACGGTGCAATGCACCCCATGTCCGTTTCGCTCTCGCTCGCCGCTTCCCCTTCTCCTGCCGCTGCGCCGGCACCCCTGCTCGACGTGCGCGGCCTCGACGTGCGCTTCGACGGCCACCATGCGGTGCGCGCACTCGATCTGCAAATCCGGGCGGGCGAGACGCTGGCGCTGGTTGGCGAATCGGGCTGCGGCAAATCGACCACCGCGCTGGCGCTGATGCGGCTGCTGCCGGCGCATGCGCAGGTCGGCGGCACGGTGCACTTCGGCGGGCAGGACCTGCTGGCGCTGAACGAACATGCGCTCACCCGGCTGCGGGGCCGCGCGATCGGCATGGTGTTCCAGGAGCCGATGACCTCGCTCAACCCGCTGCTGCCGGTCGGCCGGCAGGTGGCCGAGACGCTGCTGCTGCACGGCGCGGCGACGAAGGCCGACGCCCGCAAGTGCGCCGTCGAACTGTTGGACCTGGTCCGCCTGCCCGACGCGGCGCGCCGCTACGACGACTATCCCCACCATCTCTCGGGTGGCCAGCGCCAGCGCATCGTGATCGCGATGGCGGTCGCCTGCAACCCGCAGCTGCTGATCGCCGACGAGCCGACCACCGCGCTCGACGTCACGGTGCAGGCCCAGATCCTGCGGCTGATCGACGACCTGCGCCGCGAGCGCGGCATGGCGGTGCTGCTGATCACCCACGACCTGGGCGTGGTCGCCCAATGGGCCGACCGGGTGGCGGTGATGCACGGCGGCCGCAAGCTGGAGCAGGGCCCCGCCGCCCGCGTCTTCGCGGCGCCCGCGCATGCCTATACCCGCGGGCTGCTCGGCGCGTCGCTGCACCTGGAGCAGGACCTGCACTACGAAACGACCCGGCTGGCCGAGATCCAGCCCGAGAGCGACGGCCGCTTCACCCTGGTGCGCCCCGCGCGCCGCGCGCCCGGCGCGGCGCGCGGCCGCCCGGCCGACGCGGCGCCGCTGCTGGCGGTCGAGGGCCTGGCCGTGCGCTACCCCGGCGCACCCGCCGGCGTGCGGGCGGTCGACGGCGTCGATTTCCAGATCGCGCCGGGCGAGACGCTGGGCCTGGTGGGCGAATCGGGCTGCGGCAAGTCGAGCCTGTCGCGCGCCATCGTCCGGCTGGTCGATGCCGATGCCGGCCGGGTGCTGCTGGGCGGCACCGACCTGCTGGCCCTGTCGCCCCGCGCGCTGCTGCCGCACCGGCGCCGGGTGCAGATGATCTTCCAGGACCCGTACGGCTCGCTCAACCCGCGGCACCGGGTGGAGGACCTCCTGGGCCATGCGCTGGCGATCCACGGCGTGACGGCGCGGGCCGAGCGCGAGCAGCGCATCGGCGCGATCCTGGACGACGTGGGCCTGGGCGCCTCGGCCCGCGCCCGCTATCCCCACGAGTTCTCGGGCGGCCAGCGTCAGCGCATCGGCATCGCCCGCGCGCTGGTGCTGCGGCCCGAGCTGGTGATCTGCGACGAGCCGGTCTCGGCACTCGACGTGTCGGTGCAGGCGCAGATCCTCAACCTGCTGGTCGACTTGAAGGCGGTCTACGGCCTCGCCTATCTCTTCATCTCGCACGACCTGGCGGTGGTGCGCTATATCGCCGACCGGGTGATGGTGATGCACGGCGGCCGGATCGTCGAGACCGGCGACCACCACGGACTCTGGGCCGCGCCGCAGCACCCCTACACCCGCAGCCTGATCGCGGCGGTACCAGGGCGGCGGGATGCGCAGGCCGGGCCGACGGCGATGACCCCGGCCAAGGCGGCCCCGCCGGTTGAGCCGGCGCTGCGGCGCGCGGCCTAGCGCGGACCGGCACATCCGCAGCGCCGGCCCGCCGGCCGCGGCCACGGAGCGCCACCGCCCCGGCACCGATGCCTTCCCCTCACGTCCTTCTTTTTTCCTTCCATCCCACTCCTGCCATCCGCCATGCCCGATATCCGCTCCGATGCTTCTTCGCCCGCAACCGTAGACACGCACCTTCCGCGCCGCACCGTCTTCCACCTGGCCGCGGCACTGGCCGCGAGCGCCGGCGTGCCGGCCCTTTGGAGCGGCCCGGCCCATGCGCTGGACAAGGCGCAACCGCCGGGCACCGAGGGCGCGCAGCGCGGCGGCGCGGTCAACGCGGTGGTGCATCCCGAGCCGCCGACGCTCGCCTTCTTCATCAACACCTCCACACCGGGCCGCACCGTCGTCAGCAAGATCTTCGACGGCCTGCTCGATTACGGCCCCGACCTGAAGCCCCGGCCGCAACTGGCCGAAAGCGTCGACGTGTCGGCCGACGGCCTCACCGTGCGGCTGCTGCTGCGCAAGAACGTGCTCTGGCACGACGGCAAGCCGTTCACCTCGGCCGACGTGAAGTTCTCGGCCGAACAGGTGTGGAAGCAATACGCACCCACCGCGCGACGGGTGTTCCAGTACCTGACGAAGGTCGAGGCACCCGATGCGCACACGGTGGTGCTGACGCTGTCGAAGCCCACGCCGGTGATCCTGAACGCGCTGGACGTGGTGGCCGCGCCGGTGCTGCCGAAGCACCTGTACGAAGGCACCGACATCCCGAACAACCCGTACAACAACAAGCCGGTGGGCACTGGGCCGTTCGTGTTCAAGGAATGGTCGCGCGGCAGCCATATCGCGCTGGAGCGCTTCGACCGCTACTGGGTGCCGGGCCTGCCCTACCTCGACAAACTCACCTTCAAGATCATCCCCGACGTGGCCGGCCGCGCGACCGCGCTGGAAACCGGTGCGGTGCACTACGGCGAACGCAACCCGGTGACCTTCGCCGACGCCGACCGCCTGGCCAAGCTGCCTCACCTGGTGGTGAGCAAGGAGGGCTACAACGGCTTCGCCGGCTGGCTGTGGCTGATCCCCAACCTGCGCGACCCGGTCGTGGCCAAGCTGGAGGTGCGCCAGGCGATCCTGCATGCGATCGACCGCAACGCGCTGGTCAAGACGGTCTGGGGCGGATACGCGGTGCCGGCCACCGGGCCGGTGTCGTCGCTGCTCAAGACCTTCTACACCGCCGACACCCAGCAGTACCCGTTCGACCGCAAGAAGGCCGAAGCGCTGCTCGACGCCGCCGGCTACCCCAAGAAAGCCGACGGCTGGCGCTTCAAGCTCGACCACGACTTCATCCCCTTCGGCGACGACTACCGCCGCACCGGCGAGTTCGTGCGCCAGGCGCTGCGGGCGGTCGGCATCGACGTCACGCTGCGGGCGCAGGACCTGCCCACCTGGACCAAGAACGTCTTCGGCGACTACAAGTTCCAGCTGGTCAGCTCCTGGGGCATCAATTGGCAGGACCCGCAGATCGGCGTGGAGCAGCACTATTGGTCGAAGGCCGAATCGAAAGGCACCGCCTGGCAGAACGCCTCGGGCTACGCAAGCCCCGAGGCCGACCGCCTGCTGGAAGCCGCGCAGACCGAGCGCGACCCCGCAAAGCGGGTCGAGATCTACCGCGAGTTCCAGAAGCTGGCCGAGAAAGACCTGGCGCTGCTGCCACTGTTCGAATTCCGCTGGTTCGGCGTCTGGGACAAGCGGCTGCGCAACGTGACCGACACCTTCAACCACAGCCAGAACAACTTCGCGAAGGTCTGGCTCGAGGCGAAGCAATAGCATGCGGCCGCTGCTGACCGCCTTGATGCGGCGCCTGGTGCAACTGGCCGGCGTGGTGCTGGCTACCGCGGTGCTCAACTTCGCGCTGCTGAAGGCCCTGCCGGGCGATCTGGTGGACGTGATCGCCAGCGAGAGCAGCAGCGTCACGCCCGAATACGTGGCGCAGTTGCGGCAGCTCTACGGGCTCGACCGCGGCGTGGGCGAGCAGCTGGCCGCCTACCTGCGCCGCATCGCGCAGGGCGACCTGGGCTTCTCGTTCCGCTATGGCGAGCCGGTGCTGGGCCTGGTGCTCGACCGGCTGGGGCCGACGCTGGCCCTGGTCTCCACCGCGCTCCTGGTGTCGGTGACGGTGGGCGTGCTGTTGGGCGTGGCCTGCGCGCGCCGGCCGCACGGCCTGGCCGACACCGCCATCTCGGCCTTCGCCACCGTCGGCTATTCGGCACCGATGTTCTGGACCGCGCTGATGCTGGTTGTGCTCTTCGGAGTGCACCTGGAATGGCTGCCGGTGGGCGGGCTGCGCGAGATCGGCGCCGGCCATACCGGGCCGCGGCTGCTGCTGGACTACCTGCACCACCTGATGCTGCCGGCGCTCACCCTGTCGATCTACTACATGGCCGTGTATGCCCGGCTGGCGCGCGCCTCGATGATAGAGACGCTGTCGGAGGACTACATCCGCACCGCCCGCGCCAAGGGTGCGGGAGAAGGCCGGGTGGTCTTCGGCCATGCGCTGCGCAACGCGGTGCTGCCGGTGCTCACCATGCTGGGCCTGCAGAGCAGCGCGCTGCTCGGCGGCTCGATCGTGGTCGAGACGGTGTTCGCCTGGCCCGGCCTGGGGCAGCTCTCGTTCGAGGCGATCAAGAGCCGCGACCTGCCGGTGCTGCTGGCCGTGCTGCTCTTCAGCGCGGTGCTGGTGGTGCTGGCCAACGCGCTGGTCGACGCGGCGCAGGCGCGGCTCGATCCACGGGTGCGCACCGCGCCGCGCAAGGCGGTGGCGGCATGAAGCGCTGGTACCTGCAACCTTCGATCGTGCTGGGCGGCGGCGTGCTGGCCGTCGTGCTGCTGGCCGCGCTGTTCGCGGGCCTGCTGTTCCCGGGCGATCCGCTCGACATGGTGGCCGCGCCCTACCTATGGCCGGGCCAGGACGCCGCCACGCCGCTCGGCACCGACCTGATGGGCCGCGACCTGCTGGCGGGCCTGTTCCACGGCGCGCGGGTCTCGCTGCTGGTGGGCGTGTCGTCGGCCCTGCTGGCGCTGACCATCGGCATCGCGGTGGGCGCCGCGGCCGGCTTCTACCGCGGCCGGGTCGATGCGGTATTGACCCGCGTCACCGGGTTCTTCCAGACCATTCCCGCCTTCCTGCTGGCGATCGTCCTGGTGGCGGTGCTGACGCCCTCGATCGGCACCATCGTGTTCGCGCTGGGCGTCACCGCGTGGACCAGCATCGCGCGGCTGGTGCGGGCCGAGTTCATCTCGCTGCGCGAGCGCGAGTTCGTGCGCGCCAGCGTCGCCCTGGGCGCGAGCGACCTGCACCTGGTGTTCCGCGAGATCCTGCCCAACGCCTGGACGCCGGTGATCGTCTCCACCGGCCTGCTGGTGGCCAACGCGATCCTGTCGGAGGCGGGCCTGTCCTTCCTCGGACTGGGCGACCCCAACCAGGTGAGCTGGGGTTCGATGATCGGCCTGGGCCGGGACGCGCTGCGCACCGGCTGGTACATGACCGCCCTGCCCGGCATCGCCATCGTGCTCACCGTGCTGGCCCTGAACCTGTTGAGCGACGCGCTCAACGCCGCCCTCAACCCGCGCCTGCGCCGTGCGCGCCGCGCCCCGCCGGTGTTGTAGCCGCCGGCCTCTTCTCTGACTGCATCCACCACCCATGTCCGAACACAGCTCCCCTGCGGCGCGCGTCCCGCGCCTTCCCGACCCGGCCCGCGTGCGGCGCATCGCCGACGACGCCGAGGCGCTCGATGCCGCCCACGCACTGGCCGCGCGGGCCGCCGACGGCGCATCCGACCGCGACCGCCGGCGCGATCTGCCCTGGGACCTGCTGGAGCACTGGTCCGAAAGCGGCCTGGGCGCGATCACGGTGCCGCGCGCCTACGGCGGTGCCGCGGTGTCCAACGCCACCGTGGCCGACGTCTTCGTCGTCCTGTGCCGGGCCGACCCGGCCTTCGGCCAGATTCCGCAGAACCATTTCGGGCTGCTGGGCCTGCTGCACGAACTGGGCACCGACGCGCAGAAGCAGCGTTTCTACGCCGAGGTGCTGGCCGGCCAGCGGCTCGGCAATGCCGGGCCCGAGCGGCGCTCGGCCGCGGCGCCCACCATCGCCCACGGCGCCACCCGCCTGCGGCAGACGCCAGACGGCCTGCGCCTGACCGGCACCCGCTTCTATTCCACCGGCGCGTTGTTCGCCCACCGTGTCCCGACCCGCGCGCTGGACGACCAGGACCGCCCGGTGCAGCCCTGGGTGCCGCGCACCGCCCCGGGCCTGGCGGTGCTGGACGACTGGTCCTCCTTCGGCCAGCGCACCACGGCCAGCGGCACCGTCGTCTTCGACGATGTGGCGGTGGCGGCCGAGGATGTGCTGCCGCTCTGGCGACTGGCCGACCGGCCCGGCCTGACCGGCCCGTTCTCGCAGCTCCTCCAGGCCGCGATCGACCAGGGCATCGCCGAGGCCGCGGTGGCCGATGCGATCGCCTTCGTGCAGGAGCATGCGCGGCCCTGGTCCGAATCGGGCGTGGCCCGCGCGGCGGACGACGTCTACATCCTGGCCGACGTGGGCCGGCTCACCATCGACCTGCACGCCGCCCGCGAGGTGTTGCTGGAAGCGGGCCGCACGCTCGACGCGGTGGCCGCGGCGCCGGTCACCGCCGCCTCCAGCGCGCGCGCCTCGGTGGCGGTGGCCGAGGCCAAGGTGCTCACCACCCGCATCGCGCTCGACGCATCGGAAAAGCTGTTCGAACTGGCCGGCGCCTCGGCCACCCGCGCGAAGCACAACCTCGACCGGCACTGGCGCAACGCCCGGGTGCACACGCTGCACGACCCGGTGCGCTGGAAGACCCACCTGATCGGCAACCACCTGCTGAACGACGTGGCCCCGCCCCGCCACTCCTGGAACTGAGCGGCCACCGTACGCCGCGCCACGCCTCCCCACAGAACACCTTTCATCCCATGGCAGACACGAAGAAGCAGATCATCCTCAACGCGTTCAACATGAACTGCGTCGGCCACATCAACCACGGCCTCTGGACCCATCCGCGCGACCGCTCGGTCGACTACAACACCCTGCCCTACTGGACCGACCTGGCCCGCACGCTGGAGCGCGGGCTGTTCGACGGCCTGTTCCTCGCCGACATCGTGGGCGTCTACGACATCTACCAGGGCAACGTCGACCTGACGCTGCGCGAATCGATCCAGCTGCCGGTGAACGATCCGCTGCTGCTGGTGCCGGCAATGGCCGCGGTCACCCGGCACCTGGGCTTCGGCGTGACGGTGAACCTGAGCTACGAAGAGCCCTACCTGCTGGCCCGCCGCTTCTCCACCCTGGACCACCTGACGCAGGGCCGCATCGGCTGGAACATCGTGACCGGCTACCTCGACAGCGCGGCCCGTGCCATGGGCCGCGCCCGGCAGCTGCCGCACGACGAACGCTACGACCTGGCCGACGAGTACCTGGAAGTGCTCTACAAGCTCTGGGAAGGCAGCTGGGAGGACGCCGCGGTGCGACGCGACAAGGCCGGGCGCCTGTTCGCCGACCCGGCCCGGGTGCACCCGGTGCACCACCGCGGGCGCTATTTCCAGGTCGACGGCTACCACCTCAGCGAGCCCTCGCCGCAGCGCACGCCGCTGCTCTTCCAGGCGGGCGCCTCCGGCCGCGGCCAGCAGTTCGCGGCGCGGCATGCCGAATGCACCTTCGTCTCCAGCGCCAACCGCGCCTCGACCCGCGCGCTGGTGGACGATGCCCGCCGCCAGGCCCGGGCCGCCGGCCGCGACCCGGCCGCGCTGAAGGTGCTGATGGGCATCACCGTGGTCGTCGCGCCCACGGCGAAGGAAGCGCAAGAGAAGTACGCCGAGTACCAACGCTACGCCAGCGCCGAAGCCGGGCTGGCGCATTTCTGCGCCGGCGCGGGTGTCGACTTCTCGCAGTTCGACCCCGACACCCCGCTGCAGGATTTCAAGAGCAACGGCATCGAGAGCGCGGTGCGCCGGGTGACCGGTGGCCGCGCCGACTACACGGTGCGCCACCTGCTGGAGACGCTGTCGCTGGGCGGCCGCTACGCCACCGTCGTCGGCGATCCGCAGCAGGTGGCCGACCAGTTGCAGGACTGGATGGACGACACCGGCATCGACGGCTTCAACCTCACCCGTACCGTCACGCCCGAGAGCTACGAGGACTTCATCGACCTGGTCGTGCCCGAGCTGCAGAGCCGCGGCATCTACAAGACCCGCTATGCCGAGGGCACGCTGCGCCAGAAGCTGTACGGCGGTGCGGCCCTGTTGCCGGACAGCCATCCGGCCGCGGCCTTCCGCCACGGCGCCGCCCCGGTATCCGCGAACGCTACCGCAGAGGTGTGGCCCGCGTGAGCGACGCCCCCGGCCGCACCGCCCTCCTCCATGCTTGATCCTTCTCAACACATGACCATGTCCATTCCTCGCCATCCGGGCCGCCGCCGCATCCTGCAGATGGGCGCGCTGGCTGCCGGCGCCGCCGCGGCGCACCTGCCGCAGTTCGCCACCGCCGCAACGCCCGCCCTGATCCGCGTCGGCGTCACCAGCGGACCGCACGAGCAGATCTTCGGCGTGGTGAAACGCGTGGCGGAGCGCGATTTCGCCCTCAAGATCAAGGTGGTCCCTTTCAACGACTACGTGCAGCCCAATGCCGCGCTGGCCGCCGGCGACCTGGAGGCCAACAGCTTCCAGCACCGCCCCTTCCTGGCCGCGGCGATCCGCGCGCAGGGCTACAAGCTGGTCGGCTTCGGCAAGACCTGGGTCGGGCCGATCGGGCTGTACTCGAAGCGCTACAAGTCGCTGGCCGAACTGCCTGTGGGCGCGCAGATCGCCCTGCCGAACGACCCGGCCAACGGCGGCCGGGTGCTGCTGTTGCTGCAGCAGGCGGGCCTCGTCAGGCTGAAGACCGGCATCGACCCGGTCGCGGGCGTGTTCGCCACCAAGCTCGACATCGTCGACAACCCGCGCAAGCTGCGGCTGGTGGAGATCGATTCGCCCCAGCTGCCACGCAGCCTGGACGACGTGGACGCCGCCGCGATCAACGCCGACTACGCGAGCAAGGCCGGCCTGAAGCCCGGCCGCGACGCCATCCTGCTCGAGGACAAGGAAGGCCCCTATGCGTGCCTGATCGCGGTGCGCGAGCAGGACCGTGCCCAGCCCTGGGTGCAGCAGTTGGTGCAGGCCTACCAGACCGACGAGGTGCGCGCCTTCATCGTGAAGGAATTCGACGGCGTGGTCATTCCGGCCTTCTGACCTGCCGCTGCGCGCACTGCCGCCATCCCCATGAAAACGACCCGCCCGACACCATGCTGCTAGCCGAAACCCCTCCTATCTCCACCGTGCCGCCGGCCGCCGCGCCCCGCTCCGCCACGCCGCCCGGTGCGGTGGCCGTCATCGCGGACGACGCGGAAGCGCTCGACACGGCGCGCCGCCTGGCGGCCGACTTCGCCACCACCGCGGTGGAGCGCGACCGGGAGCGCCGGCTGCCGTGGGACGAACTCGATGCGTTCTCCGGCAGCGGGCTCTGGGCGATCACCGTGCCGCGCGCGCACGGCGGCGCGGGCGTGGGCGGTGCCACGCTGGCCGAGGTGATCGCGCGGGTATCGGCGGCCGACGGCTCCCTGGGCCAGATACCGCAGAACCATTTCTACGCGGTCGAACTGCTGCGGCTGGCGGGCAGCGCCGAGCAGCAGCGCTTCTTCTATGGCCGGGTGCTGGCGGGCGAGCGCCTGGGCAACGCCCTGGCCGAGATCGGCCACAAGGATTTCAAACGCCGCACCCGCATCGAGCTGGCGGCAGGTGGCGGCTACCGGCTGCAGGGCCGCAAGTTCTACTGCACCGGCGCGCTGTATGCGCACTGGATACCGACGATGGCGGTGGCGCAGGAGACTGCGCCGGACGGCACGGTGCGCGAGGCGCCGCACCTGGTCTTCGTACCCCGCCACGCCCCCGGCGTGCAGGTGATCGACGACTGGGACGGCTTCGGCCAGCGGGTCACCGGCAGCGGCTCGGTGGTGCTGGACGACGTGCCGATCGAGCCCGGGTGGGTGGTGCGCCTGCCCGACGGCATGGAGCAGACCAGCACCGCCCGGCCCTTCGCCCACCTGATGCACAGCGCGATCGACCTCGGCATCGGCCGGGGCGCGCTGGCCGCGACGCTGGACTTCGTGCGGGACCACGCCCGGCCCTGGATAGATGCGAAGGTGGCCCGTGCGGCCGACGATCCCCTGCTGCTGCAGCAGATCGGCGACACCGCGGTGCGGCTGCGTGCGGCTGAGGCGCTAGTGCGACGCGCGGCCCGGCTGCTGGATGCCGCCCAGGCCGCGCCGACGCCCGAGCGGGTGGCAGCCGCATCGGTCGCGGTGTCGGAAGCGCGGGTGCTCACCACCACCGCCTCGCTCGATGCCGGCACCCGGCTGTTCGAGCTGGGCGGCACCGCGGCGACGCTGGACGGGCGCGGCCTCGACCGCTTCTGGCGCAATGCCCGGACCCATACGCTGCACGATCCGGTGCGCTGGCGCTACCACGCGGTGGGCGACTACCACCTCAACGGCCGCCACCCCGCGCTGCAGCCACCGGCGGCACCCGCCGCCCGCGAGTGACCGAGGCCGCGGTCAGGCCGCGGCCTTGGTCCCCACAGACCAGTAGAACTGCGGCTGGGCGCCGTTGAGCACGCAGTCGCCCAGCATCCGCGCCTTGTAGATCGTCGGGTTGTGCGAGGCCAGGGTACGCGCGTTGCGCCAATGCCGGTCGAGCCGCCGGTCCTGCTGCAGGGCCGATGCGCCGCCGACGTCGAACATCCGGGTCGCCGCGCCCAGCACCGCGTCGACGATGCCCACCTGCGCCTGCGCCGCCCGCAGCTCCACGTCGATCAGCACCGCTTCCGTGACCGGCGCGCCGTCCGCGCGCAACCGGTCGACCTCGCCCAGGCCGGCGGCCACGGCGCGCACCGCCGAGGCGGCCAGGAACGCGGTGGCCGAGAGCTGGCCGATCACCTGCTGCACCACCGGGTCCTCGCGCGGCGTGGTGGCGCTGCCGTGGCTGTAGGTGCGTTTGCGCGGCCGCACGAAATCGGCCGCGTCGCGCTCGATCGCCCGGGCGATGCCGGCGAGCGTCGCCAGGTGCACCAGTTGGAAGAAGGCGGTCATCGGCGTCGGCCGGTTGCGGGGGTAGTGCAGCACATGGCCCGGCTGCACCGCGACGTCGGCGAAGCGGGTGGTGCCCGAGGCGCTGAGCCGCTGGCCGAAGCCCTGCCAGTCGTCCACCCGTTCGACGCCGGCGCCGTCGGCCGGCACCAGCGCCACGACCGGGGACGGCCCCTCGTCCTGCCGCGCGGTGACCGCGATCCAGTCGGCATAGAGCGTGCCGGTGCTGTAGAACTTGGCGCCGTCGAGCCGCCAGCCCTCGCCATCGGGCGTGAGCGCGGTCTGCAGCGTGGCGATCGCGTTGTCGCCCAGCTCGGTGGTGGCGTTGCCGAAGATCACGCCCTGTCCCGCCAGCGCCAGCCACGGGCCATGCAGCGCGGGGTCGATCTCGGCGTAGAGCCGCTCGATGAAGCCGAAGTGGGCGCGCAGGATCTGCGGCAGGTTGGAGTCGGCCGTGCCCAGCTCGATCAGCAGGTCGAACAGCTGCTCCACCGACGCGCCGAAGCCGCCGTGCGCCACCGGCACCCGCAGGGCGCCGAAGCGGGCCTCGCGCAGCCAGCCGACGGCGTCGTGCGCCAGGGTGCGGGTGGCTTCGCGCGCGACCGCCTGCTCGGCAATGCGGTCGAAGACGGGGCGGAAATGCTGGAGGAGCGCGGCGGTCGTCGGAGGGGCTGTGGACATGCGGTCGTGATCGGTGATGGGAGGAGCGGAGGCCCGGGGGCACCCGGTGCTGCGGCCCGGGCGCACAGGGTGATGACCCGGTCCGGAAAAACCACCAAGGCTACCGATGCGATTCCGCGCACGGAAGTGCGTTTTGCGGCTATGGATAGACGAAATCCGTCCGCTGCGCGACCTGTTGCAAAGCCTACAGGCGAAGTGATTACAGTAGGTACCGCACCTTTCCCATCGCCTGGACACCCATGAAACACCTTGCCCTCTGCGCCCTGGCCGCCACCGCCCTGCTGGCCGGATGCGTCGCTCCGCCACCGCCGCCGCCCACCGTGGCGCAGGTGCTCGACGCCGATCCCACCACCGACTGCCTCAAGGCCGCCAACCGCGACCCGCGCCTGACCTTGCTGGAGCCCAAGCTCGGCAGCCTGCGCTCCGCCGGCCAGGCCTCGCTGCCGATGCTGGCCAGCAAGGACTACCCCACCGCCACCGAGAAGGTGGCGCTGGAAATCTGGGGCAGCGAGCGCCAGCGCTGCGTGAAGCTGGGCGAGAGCTACCGCGCCGCCAACCTGCCGCTGCCGCTGGTCTCGGCCTTCGAGCTCGGACAGCGCGACCTGGTCTTCCTGACCGCCAAGCTCTACGGCGGCGAACTGACCTACGGCCAGTTCAACATGCGCCGCCAGGAGCTGGCCGGCGCCCACCGCCAGCGTCTGATCGAGTTCAAGCAGCAGTACGCGGCCTACCTGTCGCAGATCGAGCCGCAGCGCCGCCTGGCGGCCGCCGGCCCGGCGCAGACGATGCCGGTGGCCCCGGCCGTGCGCGCACTGTTCACGACCTGCAACCGCTACAGCGTCGACGGCGTGAACTGCACCAGCCAGTAAGTTGGAAGAAAGAGCCGCCGGTCCTGGCAGCCGGCGGCGCCGCAGGGTGCGGGGCGGAAACATTCCTGCACCACTCTTGCAACCCGTGCTTCGACAATGGCGTCCTAGGAGGGAGCCATGTCCACGGTCACGTTACACGCCAAGCGTTTTTTCAGTCTCGCCAAGAAATCCGTCGCCGCATGGTCGGACGATTACGCACCCAGCATGGGCGCGGCGATCGCGTACTACACCGTCTTCTCGCTCGCGCCGCTGCTGCTGATCGTGATCGCGGTGGCCGGCTTCGTCTTCGGTCGCGAAGCCGTGCAGGGCGAGATCGTCGGCCAGCTCTCCGGCCTGCTAGGCCGCGACGGCGCGCTCGCGGTGCAGGGCCTGATCAAGAGCGCCAGCCAACCCGCGCAGGGCCTGATCGCCACCGTGATCAGCCTGGTGGTGCTCGCGGTCGGCGCCACCACCGTCTTCGGCGAACTGCAGAGTTCGCTCGACCGGATCTGGGGCATACCGGCGACCGCCAAGTCGGGCATCTGGGCGACCCTGCGCGCGCGGCTGCTGTCCTTCGGCCTGATCCTGGGGCTGGCCTTCCTGCTGATGGTGTCGCTCACCGTCAGCGCGGCGGTGGCCGCCATGGGCACCTGGGTGGGCTCGGTATTGCCGGGCTGGGCGGTCACGCTGCAGATCATCAATCTGGCGGTGTCGCTCTCCATCACTACCCTGCTGTTCGCGATGATCTACAAGCTGATGCCGCAGGCCAAGATCGCTTGGCGGGACGTGTGGGTGGGGGCCGTGGTGACGGCGGTGCTGTTCGAGGTGGGCAAGGTGCTGATCGGGCTGTACGTGGGGCGCAGCAGCGTGTCCTCGACCTTCGCCGCAGCCGGATCGATCATCGTGCTGCTGGTGTGGGTCTACTACTCGGCGCAAATCTTTCTTCTGGGTGCCGAGTTCACCTGGGTCTACGCCAGCGAGCACGGTTCGCGCTCGGCCTTGCCGGTGCCCGAGGCACCCGAAGTACCGCGCAAGTCCGATCCGGTGCCGGCGGTGGATCCTGACCGGCTGGCAGCTTCCGCAGCGGCGGTGGCCCCGCGGTCGATCGACGCGGACCATGACCACTACCCGGAGGAAGCCTACGAGCCGCAAGGGCCGACGATGCGCCAGAAGATCTATGTGACGGTGGCGTTGACCGCCTTGCAGATCGCGATCCGGGTGGCGATGCGGCGAGGCGCGGCGAAGAAGGCGGCACGCCGGGCCAGCACGCGGCGCCGTTGACGGATCCGGCTGGCCGGGCTCGGAGGCTTACCCCGGCAGGCCCGCCACATCGCATGCTATTTTTTTGATAGCTACTGGTCGGCCAGTGGCGCCGGCCGCGGGCCTTTTGGGCTCATAAATACGTACCGGACCGCTCTTGGCCGGCTTCATCCTCGGTGCGTGTCGCCACCCGAGGCTTCGTCGGCCATCCGGCGCATCCACAGCCGGAACTCCGCCAGCACGGCCGGTTCGTGCTCCAGCACGGGCGTCACCAGGTAGTAGGAGCGCTCGCCCCGCAGCGGTTGCGGGCAGGCGACGACGAGCTCGCCGCGGGCCAGTTCCGCCTCGATCAGCATCGGCGGCATCAGGGCCACGCCCAGGCCGTGGGCGGCGGCCACGGCGAGCATCGAGAACAACTCGTAGCGCGGGCCCGCGAGCGCGGCCGGTGCCTGCACCTCCATCGCGTCGAACCACTGCCGCCAGCCGTACGGCCGGGTGCTCTGCTGCAGCAGGGGCAAGTCCGCGACCTGCGCCGGGGCCAACGGCCGGCCCTGCAGCAGCGCCGGGCTGCAGACGGGCACCACGTCCTCCCGCATCAGCGGCTCGGCCCGGGTGCCGGGCCAGCGGGCGACCTGCTCGGCGGTGCCGGTGAAAAGCGCCGCGTCGAAGCCGGTGTCGTCGAACAGGAAGGGCCGGGTGCGGGTCTCGATATGCACCACCGTGTCGGGGTGCAGCGCCGCCAGCTGCGGCAGCCGCGGGATCAGCCAGCGCGTCGCGAAGGTCGGCACCGCCGCCAGGGCGATCGCACCGCCACGGCCCTGGCCGGCCATCAGGTCGAGGGTGTCGCGCTCCAGCCCCTGCAGGCCGCGCGAGATCTGCTTCCAGTACTGGGCGCCGCCGGGCGTCAGCGCCACGCCGTGGCGGGTGCGGCGGAACAGGGCCACGCCCAGGTACGCTTCGAGCGCCAGCACCTGGCGGGAGACGGCGCTCTGGGTGAGCGAGAGCTCTTCGGCGGCGCGGGTGTAGCTCTCGTGCCGCGCGGCGGCCTCGAAGCAGGCCAGCGCCTGGGTGGAGGGGATACGGCGTCGCATGCTGCAATGGAATCGTTGAAAGTCTGCCGAAGGCTGCCGAACGGAGCGCGAACCCGGTCAGACATTCCATGATCGCATACCTCGATGTGCAATCCTCGTTTGCCGCGATACGCCTCCCGGACTAGCATCCAGGGGTGACGTTCCCGGCCCGCCGGCCGATGCGCCGTGCATGGCGCCCGCCCCACCCGCTTCCTCAGGAGACCTCCATGTCCAGCTCTTCCCGCGCCGCCTTCCAGTGGGCCGACCCGTTCCTGCTCGACCAGCAACTGACCGACGACGAGCGGATGATCCGCGACGCCGCCGCGGCCTACTGCCAGGACAAGCTGGCCCCCCGCGTGCTGGAAGCCTTCCGCGACCAGAAGACCGACGTGGCCATCTTCCGCGAGATGGGCGAGCTGGGCCTGCTGGGCCCGACGATTCCCGAGCAGTACGGCGGCCCGGGCCTCAACTACGTCGCCTACGGCCTGATCGCCCGCGAGGTGGAGCGGGTCGATTCGGGCTACCGCTCGATGGCCAGCGTGCAGTCCTCGCTGGTGATGGTGCCGATCTACGAATTCGGCACCGAGGCACAGAAGCAGAAGTTCCTGCCGAAGCTGGCCAGCGGCGAGTTCATCGGCTGCTTCGGCCTGACCGAGCCCGACCACGGCTCCGACCCCGGCAGCATGGCCTCGCGCGCCCGCAAGGTCGACGGCGGCTACAAGCTGTCGGGCAGCAAGATGTGGATCAGCAACAGCCCGATCGCCGACGTGTTCGTGGTCTGGGCCAAGGAAGTGGACGCCGCCGGCAACGTCGGCCCGATCCGCGGATTCGTGCTCGAGAAGGGCATGGCCGGCCTGAGCGCCCCCGCGATCCACGGCAAGGTGGGCCTGCGTGCCTCGATCACCGGCGAGATCGTGATGGACGGCGTGTTCTGCCCCGAAGAGAACGCTTTTCCCGAAGTGCAGGGCCTGAAGGGCCCATTCACCTGCCTCAACAGCGCCCGCTACGGCATCTCGTGGGGTGCGATGGGCGCCGCCGAAGACTGCTGGCACCGTGCCCGCCAATACACGCTCGACCGCAAGCAGTTCGGCCGCCCGCTGGCCGGCACCCAGCTGATCCAGAAGAAGCTGGCCGACATGCAGACCGAGATTGCCCTCGGCCTGCAGGGCAGCCTGCGCCTGGGCCGGATGAAGGACGAGGGCACCGCCGCGGTCGAGATCACCTCGATCATGAAGCGCAACAACTGCGGCAAGGCGCTCGACATCGCCCGTCTGGCCCGCGACATGATGGGCGGCAACGGCATCAGCGACGAGTTCGGCGTGGCGCGCCATCTGGTGAACCTGGAAGTGGTCAACACCTACGAAGGCACGCACGACGTGCACGCGCTGATCCTGGGCCGGGCGCAGACCGGGATCGCGGCGTTTTAGCAAACCCCCAGGCTGCGCGCTGCGCGTCTTCGCCTACCCCCTTGCAGGGGGCACCGCTGGCGGACCGGCGGAGCCGGATCCGCGGCAGTCGCTGGGCCAACCCCAGCCCGCGCGCTTCGGCAACCCCTTTGCAGGGGGCGATGCCTGCGGCCCGGCGGAGCCGGATCCGCGGTAACCCTGAAATTAGCCGGTCCGATCGCGATTGGTGCGGCCGGACTACGAAGACAAACCTGATGCAGCGAGGCGCCGATGCGCGGCGCGGGAGATGGGCATGACGATGCAGAACGCCGGCGCACTGGCCGGGCTCAAGGTACTGGACCTTTCGCGGGTGCTGGCCGGGCCGTGGTGCACCCAGACGCTGGCCGACCTGGGTGCGGACGTGGTCAAGATCGAGCGGCCGGGCGCGGGCGACGATACGCGGCAATGGGGCCCGCCGTTCCTGAAGGACGCGGCGGGCAACGACACCGACCAGGCGGCGTACTTCGCCTGCTGCAACCGCAACAAGCGCTCGGTCACGGTGGACATGGCCACGCCCGACGGGCAGGCGCTGCTGCAGCGGATGGCCGCGGGCAGCGACGTGGTGGTGGAGAACTTCAAGGTGGGCGGGCTGCGGGCGTACGGGCTCGACTACGAGAGCCTCAAGGCCGCCAATCCGCGGCTCATCTACTGCTCGATCACCGGCTTCGGCCAGGACGGGCCGTATGCCAAGCGCGCCGGCTACGACCTGATGGTGCAGGCGATGAGCGGCATGATGAGCATCACCGGCCGGGCCGACGGCACGCCCGGCGGCGGGCCGCAGCGCGTCGGCGTGGCATTGACCGACACCTTCACCGGCATGTACGCCGCCACCGCCATCCTGGCCGCGCTGCAGGCGCGCCACCAGACCGGCCGCGGCCAGTACATCGACATGTCGCTGCTCGACGTGGGCATGGCGCTGCTCGCCAACCAGACCACCGGCTATCTCAATAGCGGCACCGTGCCGCAGCGCCAGGGCAATACCCACCCGAGCCTCGCGCCGTACCAGGATTTCCCCACGGCCGACGGCTCGATGCTGCTGGCCATCGGCAACGACGGCCAGTTCGGACGCTTCTGCGCCGCAGTCGGGCGGCCGGAATGGAGCGCCGATCCGCGCTACGCCAGCAACACGCTGCGGGTGCGCAACCGCGAAACGCTGATCCCCGCGATGGAAGAGCTCACCCGTGGCCGCTCCACCGCCGACTGGATCGCCCTGCTGGAAAACAAGGCTGTTCCCTGCGGCCCTATCAACGACATCGCCCAGGCGTTCGACGACCCGCAGGTGCAGGCACGGGGCCTGGCGATCGACCTGCCCCGGTCGGCCGGCGACGGCATCGACACGATCCGCGGCGTGGCCAGCCCGCTGCGGCTGTCGGAGCATCCGCCGGTGTTGCGCCACGCCCCGCCAGCGCTGGGCCAGCACACCGACGAGGTGCTGGCGGAATGGGGCGTGCCGGAAGCCGAACGGGTGCGTCTGCGGTCTGCCGGCGTCCTGTAGCGGCCTGGCGCCGGCGTGCTGGTGGCGTAGGCCGGCTCCTGCACGGATATGCCCCACCGGCCCCTGCCGTGCCCGGGTGAAAAGGCCTACAACGGTATTCCTTGGGTTGCACGGCGTGCACCCGCATCGAAAAGGAACCGCCATGAATCGCCTGTCTTCCACCCTGTACACGTCCCTGCTGGGTGCAGCGGCGTGCGTGATGATGGCCACCACCCCCGCTGCGATGGCCCAATTGCCGGATGTCAACTCCGGCGACCAGTGGGACAAACTGCACAACCAGTCGCAAACGCAGCGGCAGGTCGACCGGGTCAAGAAGGACGACTGGCGGGCAACACGCGAACGCTCCCGCGAATCCCGCGACTGGCGGCCCGAGAGCGATGGCCGCAACGGCCGCCGGGTCGACAACGACCGGAGCGCCGTGGATTGGCTGGACCGGGAACGGCGGCGGCGCGACTGAGCGCCCCCGTTTGACTTCAGGGCGCGGCGCGTAGCCCTTCGACGATGGTCGGGTAGCGCAACTTCGAGCGGAGTTCGTTCTTCAGCCTGTCGTTCACCAGCCGGCGCGATTCGCTGAGGAAGCTCATCTGCATCGCGGTCAACTGCTGCTCGGCCTCTTGGCGGCTGATACGGACCGGTCGCGGCAAGCGGTAGAGATCGGCCGCATGGTCCATGTAGTCGGCCATCGTCAGATCGGTATCGTCACTCGCGTGGTAGACCCGCTGCGCTGCACCCCTCCACAGCGCCGTGCAGCAGGCACGGGCCAGATCGTCGGCATGGATGTGGTTGGTGTAGACGTCGTCCTCGGCGCGCAACACGGGCGTTCCGCGCTGCAGGCGATCCCGGGGCGTGCCGCCCTCCCGGTCCGGCGCATAGATGCCTGGGATGCGGAGGATGCTCGCTCGGCTTCCACGTCCGAAAAGTCGCACATGGTCTTCGGCATCGACCCGGCGGTAGGCCCGGGCATTGCGGGGTGCGACGGTTCTGGTTTCGGAGACCTCCGCCCCGCCGCAGTCGCCGTAGACGCCGGTCGTGGAGCCGTACACCAGCCCCAGCGGCCGAGGTCCGGCCGCCAGGGCATGCATCAAGGCGCGGGTACGCGGATCGGCGTGCGGATCGGCCGCTGCACCGTCGCGCGGTGGCGGCGCCAGGTGCAGCACCCGGTGCCCCAGCCCGGCCAGCCGCCGCAGGCTGGCCGCGTCGTCGAGGTCGCCGCGCAAGGGCACGATGCCCCGCAACCGCAACTCGGCGATGCGGTCGGGCGACGAGGTCAGGGCGAGCAGCCGCACCCTCGGTGCCAGCAGGCCCGCGGTCCGCAAGCCGACATCGCCGCAGCCGACGATCAGCACCCGCGTTCGGCGAAAACGGGCTGGCAGGGCACCCATCGGGATGCGGGAGGGGCTCGGGTTTGCGGGCAAAATCGAAGGCTGTAGGAAAGAAGAAGACTTCCAAGGATAACGAGCGATGAGTTTCACCATTTCCGTACAGCCCAGCGGGCGTTCTTTCACCACCCAACCCGACGAAGCCATCCTGACCGCGGCGATCCGCCAGGGCATCGGCCTGCCCTATGGTTGCAAGGACGGCGCCTGCGGCTCGTGCAAGTGCCGCAAGCTCGCAGGCACCGTCGTCCACGGGGAGCACCAGAGCAAGGCCCTGTCGGCCGACGAGGAAGCCCAGGGCTTAGTCCTGACCTGCCGGGCGGTGCCGCAGACCGACGTGGTGCTGGAATCGCGCCAGGTCACCGACGAGAGCGCGTTCCCGGTCCGCAAGATGCCGGTCCGGGTGTCGTCCCTGGAGCGGAAATCGCACGACGTCATGCTGCTGCGTTTGCAATTGCCTGCCACCGAACACCTGCGCTACCACGCCGGCCAGTACATCGAGTTCATCCTGCGCGACGGCAGCCGCCGCGCATACTCGATGGCCACCGCGCCCCACCGGCAGGAAGAAAGCGGGCCCAGCGCGGAATTGCACATCCGCCACATGCCCGGCGGCAAGTTCACCGACCATGTGTTCGGTGCGATGAAGGAAAAGGACATCCTGCGCTGCGAAGGCCCGTTCGGCAGTTTCTTCCTGCGGGAAGACTCGGGCAAGCCGATCGTGCTGCTGGCGTCGGGCACCGGCTTCGCACCGGTCAAGGCCCTGATCGAGCGGATCCAGTTCAAGGCGCTCGACCGACCCGTCACCCTGTACTGGGGCGGGCGCCGCCCGGGCGACCTGTACCTGCACGACTGGGTGCAGCAAAAGGCGGCCGAACTGCCGCAGCTGACCTATGTGCCCGTCGTCTCGCACGCCTTGCCCGAGGACGCCTGGACCGGCCGGACCGGCTTCGTCCACCAGGCGGTGCTGGACGATTTCGCCGATCTTTCAGGCCACCAGGTGTATGCCTGCGGCGCACCGATCGTGGTCGAATCGGCGCAGAAAGCGTATGTGGAAGAGCGAGGACTGCCGGCGGAGGAATTTTTCGCCGATGCGTTCACCAGCGAAGCGGACAAACACGGCGCATGAAGGCGTCGCGCCTTCGACAAAAATAGCATTCAAATAAGAAAATCCGCCATGTAGGTTCACCTGCATGGCGGATTTTCTTATTTGGCATGCGAGCAGTGCAGTAATCATGCACAGACCCGAATACCTCGACGTATGGGGCCGACGCTCGCCGGAGATTCTTCTGCCGAACGAAGCCTGTGGCCCCCTGCGTGATTACTTCTTTGCTGCTTCCGCAGCGGCGTCCGCAGCCTTCTTGGCCGCTTCGTTCGCGGCGTCGGCTGCCGCATTGGCGCTGCTAGCAGCGCCAGCCGCGTTGTTGGCTGCGTTGGCGGCATCGGTCGCCGCACCGGTGGCGGCGGGCGTGGTCGTATCGGCAGGTGCCGAGGTCGCAGGGCCGGGACCGACGGCAGAACCAGGCACGGGCGCCGCGGTGGAAGGTGGCGCTGGCGCCTGCAGCGGCGCTGGTGCCGGAACGGCGACCGGCTCTTCCTTCTTGCCGCAGGCCGCCAATGCGACGGCCGATACCAAACCTGCCAAAACGAGGGAATTTCTCATGATTTTCGAGTCCTTATCCATTTGGATTTATCAATCGCACGAGCGGAGTGACCGGCTTCTGCGATGTGGAAATTCATTGTAGGGGTGTGCTCACGCGACGAGGTTAAGGAGGTGCGTTCCATTTCATCCAAACGTAACAGCGCAGATGCGATGGATGCGCGCAACCTACGTCGGCCGCATGCCCTGTCCGCTGCGCCGTGTCAGGACGCTTGGTGCAGCCACCCGTCCTCGCACCAGTCGGCCAGAAGCTCGCGTGCCCCGGCGCTCGCCTTGGCCACGTCCGCGGCATCGAGCCGCCGCTGGTCCGCCAGCTTATGCATCAGCCGCGCGTCGCGACCGCCGGCGAGAAAACTTTCTCCGTTGATGAAGACGTGGCGAGCGTCGTAGAGCATGCGGGTGCGCCTGTCGAGCTGGACAGCGCTGTCCGGATCGAACGCCGTGCCTTCGTCGAACCAGACCTGCGGCTTCAGCTCGGTCAGGTACTCGCCCAGGGCGCAGGCGACCGCGTCGCCGTCCTGCAGCAACTCGGAGACGGCGGCGCGGGCGAAATGCTCCATCTCCGCAGGAATGGCGCCGGTGTAGGCGACGGCGGGTTGCCGCGGATCGGCATACAGCGCGTCGTTGTCGTCGGCGGCGTGCTCGGCCATGCGCTGCAGGATGTCCTGTGCCAGTTCGCCGCGCCGCGGGGCGCGAAACCCGATGGAGCAGGTCATGCACTCGCCCTCGGCGATGCCGTCGTGCGCGTAGCGCGGCGGCAGGTACAGCATGTCGCCCGGCTCCAGCACGAACTCTTGCTCGGGCTCGAAACGGGCCAGCACCTTCAGCGGCACGTCGTCCCGCAGCGACAGGTCTTTCTGCTTGCCGATGCGCCACCGCCGCCTGCCGTGGGTCTGCAGCAGAAAGACGTCGTAGCTGTCGAAGTGCGGCCCCACCCCGCCGCCGTCGGTGGCGAAGCTCACCATCACATCGTCCAGCCGCGCAGCCGGCAGGAAGCCGAACGCCTTCAGCAGGCCATGGGCGCCGTCGTGGTGCAGGTCGAGGCCCTGCACCAGCAAGGTCCAGCGGGGCTGGTTCAACGACGGCAGTGCGCGGCGGGGCAGGGGCCCGTGCCGCATCTTCCAGCCATCGCCCTCGCCGACGATGAGGCGCGATTCGACATCGTCGCGTGCAGCCATCGCCAACAGGTCGGCGCGCGCGGGCAGCAGATCGCCGGGCGAGGCGATGGCGCCCCGCACCAGCAAGGGCTTTTTCTGCCAGTGGCGGCGCATGAAGGTGTCGGCGCTGAGGCCGCCGAGAAGCGGTAGCGGCAAGGAGGTATCCATGGGGAGGAACAGACAGAGTCGAACTGCGACAATTCTCGTATGGAAATAATCCCTCAATGCGTGGTCGCACTGACCTGGAACCTGACCGACACCCTGGGCGAAGAACTCGACGTCCTCGACGAGCCCGTCGAATTCCTTTTGGGAGGCGACGACCTGCTGGCGCCGATCGAGCTTGCGCTGCAAGGCCATGTCGCCGGCGACAAGCTCGCGCTGCAGATCGAGCCCGAGGAAGGCTTCGGCGATTTCAACGACCGCCTGCTGTTCCTGGAGCCGCGCAAGCTGTTCCCGCCCGACCTGGAGGAAGGCATGACCTTCGAAGGTCACGCGCTGCCGAAGGGCACCAACCCCGAGGCACCGAAGGATGCGCTCTACACCGTCTCGGAGATCTATCCCGAGCATGTGGTGCTGGACGGCAACCATCCGCTCGCCGGCATCGCCATCCGCATCCACCTGACGGTCGACAGCGTGCGCGAGGCCACCGAGGACGAGATCGGCCGCGGCACGCTCGGCACCGGCTTCTTCCGCATCCAGACCCAGGCGCCCGGCAGCGAAAGCCTGCACTAGCGCTTGCGGGCCCGCCCAGCAAAACGGCTGCCCGAAGGCAGCCGTTTTGCTGGGTGCGAGAAATGGTCAGATGCGCTGCAGCTGCCCACCCTGGATGCGCACCCGGTCGCCGATGCGCAGATCGCCGGGAGCCGGTACGTCGAATGCGCGCGAGCTGCCGTTGTCGACCTGTACCGAAATCCGGTAGGTCTGCACCACGCGCCCGCGCTGGTTGCCCTCGATCTGGTTGCCGGCCACCGCCCCGCCGACGACGCCGATGCCGGTGGCCAGCGCCCGTCCGCCACCGCTGCCGATCTGGTTACCCACCACGGCGCCGAGCACGCCGCCGATGATCGCTCCGGCGCCTGAAGGGGCGCGCGCCTGCTCCGACTGCAGCACTTCGATGTTCGACACCCGGCCGAATTCGGCATAGGCACCGCCCTGGTCGTACACCGGATAGGGTGCGGGCTGCGCGACGGGTGCGGGGTACTGGGCCGGGTAGCTGGCAGCCGGACGGCCATAGTACGGATCGGTGGCGCAAGCGCTCAAGGTGGCGACCGCGACCGCGCCGATGGCCATGGTGGCGAAACGGGAGAAATTTTTCATGGGAGGCTCCTGGATGGGGGTGCTTGTGGACGTCTGCTGCACCGCTGCGGATCTACCGAGTCGAACACACGTTGATGCATGACCTGCTCGGTGCGCTCCGCATGGCCGCGTCGGAAAACAACGCCTCTAGGGTAGGTGCGGACCGACCCCGCCTTGCATAGCCGCCGCAAAGACCGTTGCCGGATGTGTCCGTACCGCCCAGTACGGCCGGCTCACGCCGTTCCGGTGGAGCCGTAGCCGCCTTCCCCGCGCGCCGAGGCCTCGAACCCCTCCACCACCCGAAAGCGCGCCTGCACCACCGGTACGATGACCAGCTGGGCGATGCGCTCCATCGGCTCGATGGTGAAGGCGGTGTCGCTGCGGTTCCAGGCGCTGACCATCAGCTGCCCCTGGTAGTCGCTGTCGATCAGCCCGACCAGATTGCCCAGCACGATGCCGTGCTTGTGGCCCAGGCCCGAGCGCGGCAGGATCATCGCGGCGTAGCCCGGGTCGGCCAGGTGGATCGCGATGCCGGTGGGCACCAGCTGCCAGGCGTTGGCGGCCAGCGTCAGGGGTGCGTCCAGGCAGGCGCGCAGGTCCAGCCCGGCGCTGCCCGGGGTCGCATAGGCGGGCAGTTGCTCCGCCATGCGGGGGTCGACGATCTTGACGTCCAGTTCCATCTTCTTCTTCAATCAAATCGATGCCTGGCCGGCAAGGCGCAAGCGATCTCTGCTATCAATTCGTGAGCAAGCGCCGCCTTCGGCGCACGGTCGAGCAGACGGCTGCCCTTTTCGTCCACCAGCAGCAGCTGGTTGTCGTCCTGCCCGAAGGCCGCCGGGCCGATGTTGCCGACCAGCAGCGGCACGCCCTTGCGGATGCGCTTGGCTTCGGCATTGGCGCGCAGGTCGTGCGTCTCCGCCGCGAAGCCGACGCAGTACAGCGCGCCGGACCTCGCCCGGTCCGACCGGGCGACGGCCGCCAGGATGTCGGGGTTCTCGACGAAGGCCAGCGCCGGCACCTCGCCCGATCCGTCCTTCTTGATCTTCGCGTCGTGGAACGATGCGGGCCGCCAGTCGGCGACGGCGGCGGCGGCGACGAACACATCGGCGTTCCCCACGGCCGCCTGCACCGCCGCCTGCATCTGCAAAGCCGACTCGACCCGGACGCGGCGTACGCCGCGCGGCGTGGCGAGCGCCACCGGCCCCGATACCAGCGTCACCTCGGCGCCGGCCGCATGGGCCGCGCGGGCGATGGCGAATCCCATCTTGCCGGAGGAATGGTTGGTGATGCCGCGCACGGGGTCGATCGCCTCGAAGGTCGGGCCGGCGGTGACGACCACCCGCCGGCCGGCCAGCGGCTTCGGCGCCAGGAAGGCGGCCAGGTCCTCGAGTATCTCGTCGGGCTCCAGCATGCGGCCGTCGCCGGTCTCGCCGCAGGCCTGGTCGCCGTTGCCCACGCCCAGCACCGTCGCGCCGTCGGCCTGCACCTGGGCCAGGTTGCGCTGGGTGGCGGGGTGCGCCCACATCTCGCGGTTCATCGCCGGGGCCAGCAGCAGGGGCTGAACAGCACGCCGCGCCAGGCAGAGCAGGCTGAGCAGCTCGTCCGCCCTGCCCTGCACCAGCCGCGCGACGAAGTCGGCGCTGCACGGCGCGATCACTACCGCATCGGCCTCGCGGCTCAGGTTGATGTGCGGCATGGCGTTGTCCTGCCGCGCGTCCCACTGCGAGCCGTAGACCGGCCGGCCCGACAGCGCTTGCATAGTCACCGGGGTGATGAACCGCTCGGCCGCCTCGGTCATCACCACCTGCACCGTCGCGCCGGCCTTGACCAGACCCCGGCACAGGGCGGCCGATTTATAGCAGGCGACGCCTCCACTGAGGCCGAGCACCAGGTGTTTTCCAGACAGGTCCATGGGAGGGGGAGTTCGGCAGGTTGGGGAGCGAAGCAAGGGGGCGGGCCGCAGGAGCGCGCCAATGTAGCAGAGGGGATCGGGGCCCCGCGCCGCCGGAACCGCCCCGGCCGAAACCTATAATCTCGCTTTACCAGCTCCCCGAGCGGACCGCCTTCACGGGTTTTCCGACTTCGACATGACCAAATTCGTCTTCGTCACCGGCGGTGTGGTGTCTTCCCTGGGCAAGGGAATCGCCTCAGCCTCCCTTGCCGCGATCCTTGAATCGCGGGGCCTCAAGGTTACGCTCATCAAGCTCGATCCCTACATCAACGTGGATCCGGGCACCATGTCCCCCTTCCAGCACGGCGAGGTGTTCGTCACCGACGACGGCGCCGAGACCGATCTCGACCTGGGCCACTACGAGCGGTTCATCGAGACGCGGATGAAGCGCACCAACAACTTCACCACCGGCCGTATCTACCAGTCGGTGCTGGAGAAGGAACGCCGGGGCGACTACCTCGGCAAGACGGTGCAGGTCATCCCGCACGTCACCAACGAGATCCAGGAATACGTCAAGCGCGGCGCCGGCATCGGCACCGCCGACGCGGTGGACGTGGCGATCGTCGAGATCGGCGGCACGGTGGGCGACATCGAATCGCTGCCCTTCCTGGAGGCGGTGCGCCAGATGAGCCTGCGCATGGGGCCGAACAACACCGCCTTCGTGCACCTGACCTACGTGCCGTGGATCGCCGCGGCCGGCGAGCTGAAGACCAAGCCGACCCAGCACACCGCCCAGAAGCTGCGCGAAATAGGCATCCAGGCCGACGTGCTGCTCTGCCGCGCCGACCGCCGCATCCCCGACGACGAGCGCGCCAAGATCTCGCTGTTCACCAACGTGCCCGAATGGGGCGTGATCAGCATGTGGGACGTGGACACCATCTACAAGGTGCCGCGCATGCTGCACGAGCAGGGCCTCGACGGCCTGATCTGCGACAAGCTGCGCCTGAACACGCCGCCCACCAGCCTGAAGCGCTGGGACGACCTGGTCTACGAGACGGCCAATCCGCGCGGCGACGTGACCATCGCGATGGTCGGCAAGTACGTCGACCTGTCGGACAGCTACAAGTCGCTCAACGAAGCGCTGCGCCACGCCGGCATGCGCAACCATGTGCGGGTCAAGATCGAGTACGTCGATTCCGAGACCATCGCGCCCGACAACGTCTCGCGGCTCGCCGCCTACGACGCGGTGCTGGTGCCGGGCGGCTTCGGCAAGCGCGGCGTGGAAGGCAAGATCTGCGCGGCCCGGTTCGCCCGCGAAAGCAAGACGCCGTACCTGGGCATCTGCCTTGGCATGCAGGTGGCCACCATCGAATACGCCCGCCACGTGGCGGGCCTGCCGGACGCCAACAGCACCGAGTTCGAGCCCGCCACCCCCTGCCCGGTGATCGCCCTGATCACCGAGTGGAAGGACGCCGACGGCACGATCAAGACGCGTACCGCCAGCTCCGACCTCGGCGGCACGATGCGCCTGGGCGCGCAGAGCTCCGACGTGGCGCCCGACACCCTGGCCCACGACATCTACGGCGACGTGGTCACCGAGCGCCACCGCCACCGCTACGAAGCCAACGTCAACTACCTCGACCAGCTGCGCAGCGCCGGTCTGGTGATCTCGGCGCTAACCCAGCGCGAGCACCTGACCGAGATCGTCGAGCTGCCGCGCACGGTGCACCCGTGGTACATCGGCGTGCAGTTCCACCCCGAGTTCAAGTCGACGCCGTGGAACGGCCACCCGCTGTTCAACGCCTTCATCAAGGCGGCGGTCGAGCACCGTGCCGCCGGGCCCAAGACCACCGCCGCCCCGGCGGCCGAGGTGACCGCATGAAGCTCTGCGGCTTCGATATCGGGCTGCAGCACCGCTTCTTCCTGATCGCCGGCCCCTGCGTGGTCGAGTCCGAGCAGCTGCAGATGGATGTCGCCGGCCAGCTCAAGGACATCACCGCGGCGCTGGGCATCCCCTTCATCTTCAAGAGCAGCTTCGACAAGGCCAACCGGTCGTCGGGCACCAGCTTCCGCGGCCCGGGCCGCGAGAAAGGCCTGGAGATCCTGGCCAAGGTCCGTCAGACCCTGCAGGTGCCGGTGCTGACCGACGTGCACAGCGAGGACGACATCCGCGCCGCGGCCCAGGTGGTCGACGTGCTGCAGACCCCCGCCTTCCTGTGCCGCCAGACCGACTTCATCCGCGCGGTGGCCCAGTCGGGCAAGCCGGTGAACATCAAGAAGGGCCAGTTCCTCGCGCCGCACGACATGAAGAACGTGATCGACAAGGCACGCGCCGCGGCGAAGGAAGCCGGCCTGCCCGAAGACAGTTTCATGGCCTGCGAGCGGGGCGCGAGCTTCGGCTACAACAACCTCGTCTCCGACATGCGGAGCCTGGCCATCATGCGCGAGACCGGTGCGCCGGTGGTGTTCGACGCGACCCATTCGGTGCAGCTGCCCGGCGGCAACGGCACCAGCTCCGGCGGCCAGCGCGAGATGGTGCCGGTGCTGTCGCGCGCGGCGGTCGCGGTCGGCGTGGCGGGCCTCTTCATGGAAACCCATCCCGATCCGGCCAACGCCCTGTCCGACGGCCCCAACGCGGTCCCGCTGCGCCACATGAAGGCGCTGCTGGAGACGCTGGTGGCGCTCGACGACGTGACCAAGCGGCACCCCTTCCTCGAGGACTCCTTCGCATGAGCAGCGGCTACATCATCGCCACCGTCCAGGTGACCAATCCGGCGCAGTACGAGGACTACAAGAAGTGGTCCACCGAGGCGATGCGTGTCCACGGCGCCGAAGTCTGCGTGCGCGGCGGCGCCCTAACGGTGATCGAGGGCGACTGGTCGCCCTCGCGCCTGGTGGTGCTCAAGTTCCCCAGCTACCAGAAGGCCCAGGACTTCGCCGCATCGCCCGAGTACGACAAGGCGCGCACCGCCCGCCAGGGCGCGGCCGTCATGCAGATGGTGGCGGTCGAAGGCGTGTAGCCGCCATCCGATTCCGCAGCCGCGTGTGCCGGCCGCTCTCCCCCCGATTCAGCATCCCAAGGAAAGAGAAGAACGCATGAGTGCAATCGTTGATATCGTCGGCCGCGAAGTGCTCGACAGCCGCGGCAACCCCACCGTCGAATGCGACGTGCTGCTGGAATCCGGCGTGATGGGCCGTGCGGCCGTGCCCTCGGGCGCCTCCACCGGCAGCCGCGAGGCGATCGAGCTGCGCGACGGCGACAAGAGCCGCTACGCCGGCAAGGGCGTGCTGAAGGCGATCGAGCACATCAACACCGAGATCTCCGAAGCGGTGCTGGGCCTCGACGCCTCCGAGCAGGGCTTCCTCGACAAGACGCTGATCGACCTGGACGGCACCGACAACAAGAGCCGCCTGGGCGCCAACGCGATGCTGGCCGTCTCGATGGCGGTGGCGCGTGCCGCGGCCGAGGAATCGGGCCTGCCGCTCTACCGCTATTTCGGCGGAATGGCAGCGGTGCAGCTGCCGGTGCCGATGATGAACGTGATCAACGGCGGCGCGCACGCCAACAACTCGCTGGACATCCAGGAGTTCATGATCATCCCGGTAGGCGCCCCCAGCTTCCGCGAAGCGGTGCGCTACGGCGCCGAGATCTTCCACGCGCTCAAGAAGATCATCAACGACCGCGGCATGAGCACGGCGGTCGGCGACGAAGGCGGCTTCGCCCCCAACGTCGACAGCCACGAGGCCGCGATCCAGCTGATCCTGGAGGCCATCTCCGCCGCCGGCTACACCGCCGGCGAGCAGATCGCACTCGGCCTGGACTGCGCCGCGAGCGAGTTCTACAAGGACGGCCAGTACGTGATCGCCGGCGAGAACCTGACGCTGAGCGCCGCGCAGTGGACCGACATGCTGGCCACCTGGGTCGACAAGTACCCGATCATCAGCATCGAGGACGGCATGGCCGAAGGCGACTGGGACGGCTGGAAGCACCTGACCGAGCGCCTGGGCGAGAAGGTCCAGCTGGTGGGCGACGACCTGTTCGTCACCAACACCAAGATCCTGGCCGAAGGCATCGAGAAGCGCATCGGCAACTCGATCCTGATCAAGATCAACCAGATCGGCACCCTGACCGAGACCTTCGCCGCGATCGAGATGGCCAAGCGCGCCGGCTACACCGCCGTCATCTCGCACCGCTCGGGCGAGACCGAGGACAGCACGATCGCCGACATCGCCGTCGGCACCAACGCCGGCCAGATCAAGACCGGCTCGCTGTCGCGCTCGGACCGTACCGCCAAGTACAACCAGCTGCTGCGCATCGAGGAAGACCTGGGCGAGATCGCGGTGTACCCCGGCCGCGCGGCCTTCTACAACCTCCGATGAGCCACCCCCGAGGCGCCGGTGGCGCCTCCCCCTCCAGCGGGCGAGTCCGGCGGCCCGGCGAAGCCGGATCCACGGGTTCCCCGAGAAATGCGCGCTGCAGTGGCGGTGCGTGTCCGGTGCTCACCCACGTGACCGAAGGCTGAGATGGTCAACCGAATCGTGCCCCTGGTGCTGCTCGTCGTGCTGGCGGGCCTGCATGCGCAGCTCTGGCTGGGCCGGGGCAGCGTGCCGGCCGTCAAGCTGATGCGCCAACAGATCGAGACCCAGAAGGTGGCCAATGCCGAGTCGCTGCGGGTCAACGAGCGGCTGACGTCGGAGGTGAGCGACCTGCGCGAAGGCCTCGACATGGTCGAGGAAAAGGCCCGCAGCGAACTGGGCATGGTCAAGCCCAACGAGATCCTGGTCCAGTTGGCCAAGTGACCGCGGCAGGCACGGTGCTGCCGGCCCGCCATCGCCTCCGGCGCATCCGCTGCCCATGACCGATACCCTGTCCGCCCTGCTGTTCGCACCCGCCTTCGTGCTCTGGGGCGCTCCGGCGTCCTGGGCCGAGGTGCTGGGCTTCGCCCTGGGATTGTGGATGGTACGGATGAACATCCGCGAGCGGCACTGGGGCTGGCCGCTGGCGATCCTCAGTTCGGTCCTCTACTTCTTCGTCTTCTGGCGCAGCCGGCTGTACGCCGACGCATCGCTGCAGGTGTTCTTCGCGCTGGTGGCCCTGTGGGGCTGGACCCAGTGGCTGGCCGGCCGGCGCGCCGACGGCAAGCCCTTGACCGTGAGCCGTCTCGGCGTCCGCGGCCGCTGGGCCACCCTGCTCGCCTGCCTGCTGCTCTGGCCGGTCATCGGCCTGGTGCTGGCGCGCTACACCGACAGCGACGTGCCCTGGTGGGATGCGTTTCCCACCGCGACCAGCCTGGTCGCGCAGTTCCTGCTCGGCCGCAAGTACATCGACAACTGGGCCTTGTGGCTGGTGGTGAACTGCGTGTGCGTCGGTCTGTTCGCCTACAAGGGGCTGTGGCTGACCGTGGTGCTGTACGCGCTCTTCGCAGCACTCAGCATCGTCGGCTGGCGGGCGTGGCAGCGACGGATGGCGACAGGCGCCGCAGCGGCATGACGGCGACTTCCCCACGGGCGCCGGCCGTCGCCATCGTCGGTGCCGAGAGCACCGGCAAGACCGACCTGGCAGCCGCCCTCGCCGCCCGGCTGCAGGCACGCGGCCTGCAGGTGGCGGTGGTCGACGAGGTGCTGCGCGGCTGGTGCGAGCGCGCGGGCCGCACGCCGCGCCCCGACGAGCAGATGGCGATCGCCGCCGAGCAGGCCCACCGCACCGACGCGGCCCGCGCCCGGCCCGGCACCGACCTGGTGGTGACCGACACCACGCCGCTGATGACCGCGGTCTACAGCGACCTGCTCTTCGACGACCCGTCGCTCTACCCCTTCGCGCTGGCGCACCAGCGCGGCTACGCCGCCACCCTGCTGACCGGGCTCGACCTGCCCTGGGTCGCAGACGGACTGCAGCGCGACGGGCCGCAGGTCCGGGAGCCGGTCGATGGGCGCGTGCGTGCCGCCCTGCAAGGCGCCCGGCTGCCCTACCAGATGGTGTACGGCCAGGGCGATGCGCGGGTCCTCAACGCGCTCTATGCTATCGATTCCATAGCTGGTGGTCGGCGCCACACACCGGCTGCAGCCACTTTTCCTTCGAAAACGGAGCCTGCGGCCCACTGGCGCTGCGAGGGCTGCGGCGACCCGGCGTGCGAGCGCCGCCTGTTCACCGCGCTGCGCGACCGCGGCGCCTCCGGCTGACGGCGAGCCCGCCGGCCGATCCGACTACTGCACCGCCGAGGTACCCGGCAGCGGATGCTCCCCGGCGGCGAAGATCTGCTCGGCATCGACCGCGTCGAACCGGTACTGGCGGCCGCAGAACTCGCAGCCCACCTCGATATCGCCGCGCTCGGCGACGATCGACTCGGCCTCTTCCCGGCCCAGGCCGCGGATCATGCCGCGCACCCGCTCTTCGCTGCAGCTGCATTCGAAGCGCGGCACCGGATCGTCGTCCTGCGGCACGAAGCGGGCCAGCGGCTCCTCCCAGAAGAGGCGGCGCAGGATGGTGTCGACGTCCAGCGTCAGCAGCTCGTCGCGCTGCAGGCTGGCCGCCAGGTGCGACAGCCGGTTGAAATCCTCGTCGGCGCCGATCTGCGCCTCGTTCTCCTGGCTGACGAGGCTGCCGGCCAGGTTGCGGGTGCCCTCTACCGGCATCCGCTGCAGCAGCAGCCCGGCGGCGACCTTGTCGTCGGCAGCCAGGACCAGGGTGGTGTCGAGCTGCTCGCTCTGCAGCATGTAATGCTCGAGCGCGTCGCTGAGCTTCTCCAGCTTCTCGCCCCGGTCGCCGAAAAGCGGCACCATGCTCTGGTAGGGCTGCTGGCCGGGGAACTTGTCCTGCGGATCGAGGGTGATCGCGCAGCGGCCCTGGTTGTGCAGGTTGACCATCGCGCTCAGCCGGGCGTCGGCCGGCACCTCGCCCACGATGGTGGCGGTGGCCCGCACCCGCAGGTCGGACTTCACCTCGGCCACCGCCACCTTGACCGGGCCGTCGCCGAAGATCTGCAGCACCAGCGCGCCGTTGAACTTGATGCCCGACTGCATCAGCACGCCGGCCGCCGCCATCTCGCCGAGCAGTTGCCGCACCGGCTGCGGAAACGCGCCGCCGTGGCTGTTGGAGGCCCGGCGCCGCAGGATTTCCTGCCAGGCGTCGGTGAGCTTGACCAGCGAGCCGCGCACCGGCATGCCGTCGAAGATGAACTTGTGGATTTCGGACACGCTTTTGTTCCTGCAAATGCTGCGCGCCGGCGAACGTTTCGGATTCGCCGGCGCTTCGAAAAAGGGGATGCGGCCATTGTAGGGAGCCCGGCGGACGGGCGCCGGCGGCAGCGCCAAGCCATTGCCACACCTGCGGAATTCGGCGGCGGGCCGGCGGTGTGCAGCCTCAGGGCGCCACGCGGGGCGGCGCGCCGCCGGGCGGGAGTACCGGCCGGTCGCTCTCGTCCTTCAGCGCCACGCCGGTCAGCCGCCGGTGCAGCGCCTGGCCCACCAGCCAGGCCAGTTTGCGGGCCGCCTCGGCATAGCCCAGGCCCTGCGGCCGGACGTTGGAGATGCAGTTGCGCTCGGCGTCGCGCCGGCCGGTGCGGGGGCCGTAGGTCAGGTAGATGCCCAGGCTGTCGGGCGAGCTGAGCCCGGGCCGCTCGCCGATCAGCATCGCCGTCATCGCCGCGCGCAGGCATTCGCCGACCGGGTCGGCCAGCGCCACCCGGGCCTGGGTGGCGACCACCACCGGGCCCAGGGTCACGTCGGCCGGCAGCGCCGCCCGCAGGGCCTGCAGCAGCGGCTGCGCATGCCGCTGCACGGCCAGCGACGACAGGCCGTCGCCGACCACGATGCAGAGCGCGGGCGCCTCCGGCGGCGCTGCCGCGCGCAAGGCGGCGGCCGCGGCGTCGTCGAGCTGGCGGCCCAGGTCGGGCCGCCGCAGGTAGGTGGTCCGGTCGGGCGCCCGGCTGCGGGCCTGCAGCACCTGCCAGCCGTCGGCCTGAAGGCCGGCCGCCAGCGCGTCGGCGTCGAGCGGGGTGTGGATCGCATCGCGGGCCAGGGCATGGGCCCAGCCGAAGCGCAAGGTCTCGGCGGTAGGCGTCGCCACGCCGGCCCGGCCCAGGGCGATGCGGGCCGGGGTGGCGGCGCGCCAGTCGGCCCAGGCGTCGGGCTGCACGTCGGGTGCCGCATCGGTCGGCTTCGCGGGAGTGGGTGCGTCGTCCATGCCGTGGCCTCAGGCGGAACCGGCACCCAGGCCATCCATGCCCTGCAGCAGCCGGTGGGTGGCGCCGGACGGCAGCAGGCGGCCGTGGCCGTCGGCCAGCTGCATCCGCTGCAGCCAGGCCTCGAACTCCGGCGCGCGGCGGCAGCCCAGGGTGTCGCGCAGGAACAGCGCGTCGTGGAACGAGGTGCTCTGGTAGTTCAGCATGACGTCGTCGGCGCCCGGCACCCCGATCAGGAAGGTGAGACCCGCGGCCGCCAGCAACACCATCAGCGTGTCCATGTCGTCCTGGTCGGCCTCGGCATGGTTGGTGTAGCAGACGTCGCAGCCCATCGGCAGGCCCAGCAGCTTGCCGCAGAAATGGTCCTCCAACCCGGCGCGCACGATCTGCTTGCCGTCGTAGAGGTACTCGGGCCCGATGAAGCCGACCACCGTGTTGACCAGCAGCGGCCGGTAGCGCCGCGCCAGGCCGTAGGCGCGGGCCTCGCAGGTCTGCTGGTCCACCCCGTGGTGCGCGCCGGCCGAGAGCGCGCTGCCCTGGCCGGTCTCGAAGTACATGAGGTTGTCGCCGACGGTGCCCCGCTGCAGCGCGCGGGCCGCGTCGTGCGCCTCGTCGAGCAGCGCCGGCGTCACGCCGAAGGAGGTGTTGGTCTGCTCGGTACCGCCGATCGACTGGAACACCAGGTCGACCGGCGCGCCCGCCTCCACCATCCGCAGGGTGTTGGTGACATGGGTCAGCACGCAGGTCTGGGTGGGAATCCCGAAGCGCCGGACCACCTCGTCGAGCAGGCGCGTCAGTGCGCCCAGCGCCTGCAGGCTGTCGGAGGCCGGGTTGACGCCGATCACCGCATCGCCCGCGCCGTACATCAGCCCGTCGAGCACCGAGGCGGCGATGCCGCGCAGGTCGTCGGTCGGGTGGTTGGGCTGCAGCCGCACCGCCAGCCGGCCCGGCAGCCCCAGCGTGTTGCGGAACCGGGTAGTGACATGGCACTTGCGCGCGACCGCGACCAGGTCCTGGTTGCGCATCAGCTTCGATACGCCGGCCGCCATCTCGGGCGTGACGCCGGGCGCCAGCGCCGCCAGGGCTGCCGGCGTGGCCGCAGGGCCCAGCAGCCAGTCGCGAAAACCGCCGACGGTCAGGTGCGACACGGCGGCGAACGCGGCCGTGTCGTGCGTGTCCAGGATCAGCCGGGTGATGTCGTCGTCTTCGTACGGCACCAGGGCGTCCTGAAGGAACACCTTCAGCGGCAGGTCGGCCAGCACATAGCGCGCGGCCATCCGCTGCTGCGCACTCTCAGCCGCGATGCCGGCCAGGGTGTCGCCCGAACGGGCCGGGCTGGCGCAGGCCATGACCTGGCGCAGGTCGTCGAAGGCGAAGACCCGGGCGTCGAGCGTGGTGCGGTAGCGCATGGCGAAGGAAGCTCGCAAGAAACACGCCGCGGCAGGTGCGTGCCGCGCGGCGCGTCAGCCGATCTTCCTGAGTCCGGCCTTGAAGCGGCGGGCGTTCTCGACGTAATGCCGCGCGCTCTGCCGCAGGCCCTCGATCTGTTCCGGGCTCAGCTGCTTGATCGCCCGCGCGGGGCTGCCGATGATCATCGAGCCGTCGGGGAACTCCTTGCCCTCGGTGACCAGCGCGCCGGCACCGACCAGGCAGTTCTTGCCGATGCGGGCGTTGTTGAGCACCACCGCGCCGATGCCGATCAGGGTCTCGTCGCCGATGGTGCAGCCGTGCAGCATCACCTGGTGGCCGATGGTCACGTTCTCGCCGATGGTGAGCGGCACGCCATGGTCGGCATGCAGCACGCTCAGGTCCTGCACGTTGGTACCGCGGCCGATGCGGAGGGTGGCGGTGTCGCCGCGCAGCACCGCGCCGAACCAGACGCTGGCGTCCTCCCCCAGCTGCACGTCGCCGATCACCCGGGCGCTGTCGGCCACCCAGGCCGAGGCGGGCAGGCGCGGTGCGGTTCCATCGAGTTCGTAAAGGGCCATGTCGTGTGTCTCCTTGTTGTGGGGTTGCGGGCGCCCGGACATTGTAGGAACGGCGCGGCGCAGGCCTTACAGTGCGGAGCCGCGGGCCGCCGCCCCAGCTTCTTTCGCCCGCCCACCATGCCGACCCTTCGCCACCAAGCCCTCGCCGTCCTGCTGGAGCCGGATGCCGACCGCAAGTGCCTGCAGGGCCGTGCGCTGCACCCTGCCGGCCCGACCGGCGCCGCGGAGACGATCGACGCGCCGCCCGGCATCCCCGGCCGGCCCGCCCTGCCCGCCCTGGTGGCACCCACCGAGATCCGGCAGCGCTCGCTCGCCACCGCCGAAGGCCGCGCCGCGCTGATCCACGCACTGGCACACATCGAGCTCAACGCGATCGACCTGGCGGTGGACGCGGCCTGGCGCTTTCCCGGCATGCCCGACGACTACTACCGCGACTGGATCCGCGTGGCACAGGAAGAGGCCCTGCACTTCTCGCTGCTGCGCGACCACCTGCTGGGCATGGGCTTCGCCTACGGCGACTTTCCCGCCCACAACGCCCTGTGGGAGATGGCAGAACGCACCCGGCACGACGTGCTGGCCCGGGTGGCCCTGGTACCGCGGACGATGGAGGCCCGCGGCCTCGACGCCTCGCCCGCGGTGCGCGACAAGCTGGTCTCGGTGGGCGACAAGGCGGGCGCAGCGATCGTCGACATCATCCTGCGCGACGAGATCGGGCACGTCGCGGTGGGCAACCGGTGGTACGCCTGGCTGTGCGCCTTGCGCGGGCTGGAGCCGATCGCCACCTACCGCGAGCTGACCCGCAGCCACCGCGCCCCGCGGCTGCGCGGCCCGTTCAACCTGGCTGCGCGCGCGGCCGCAGGGTTCAGTCCCGAGGAACTGCAGGCGCTGGGCGAATGAGTTCCTCGTTCTCCCCGGATACAGGCCTGCCGAACGGACATTCTTAGAATGGACGGATACAGGGCGATGCCCCACCTTTCCGTACACCCAGATTCCACCGGGAGCTCCATGCCGAATCCCCCCGCCACAGCCCCAGCGGCCCCGCGCGAAAATTCCGCCATCATCGCCCGGCAGGCGATCGTGAACGCCGACCGCGCGGTGGTGGGCTACGAACTCTTCGACCGTTCCCAGGGTGCGGGCACCCACACCGCCGCGACCGACGTCACCCTCATATTCCACGCGCTCTCGCATGCCGGCACCGAAGACCTGATCGGCCGGCTGCAGCTCTTCATCAACTGCACCCACAACAGCCTCGCCGGCGGCCATCTCGACCTGATCCAGCCCGACAAGGTGGTGCTGGAGATTCCGCCCCTGGACCTGCCCGAGGCCGAGAGCATCGAAGACCGCACCCCGGTGCTCTCCAGCCTGCGGGAGCGCGGCTTCCAGCTGGCGTTCTCCTCCACCGTGCTCGACCCGGTCTACGCGCCGTGGCTGGCCATGGCCGACTATGTGAAATTCGACCTGGCAGCGCTCTCGCACACCGAGCTGGCGTCGCTGGCGCGCTACGCCCAGCAGCACTGCGATGCCGAACTGGTGGCCGAGAAGGTCGAGACGCAGCAGCAGTTCGAGGCCGCGCAGGCCATCGGCTTCGCGCTGTTCCAGGGCTACTGGTTCGCCCGGCCGGCCGAGGTCGAGACGCGGCTGGTGTCGCCCTCGCAGGTCGCGACCATCGAGCTGGTGAACCTGATCCGTCGCCAGGCCAGCACGATCGAGATCGAGGAAGTCTTGAAGCGCGACGCGGGCCTCGCCTTCAACCTTATGCGCTTGATCAACTCGTCGGGCTTCGGCCTGCAGCGCGAGGTGACGTCGTTCCGCCATGCGGTGATGATCCTGGGTCTGAAGAAGCTCTTCCGCTGGGCCGCGCTGCTGTTGCTCGCCTCGAAGAACGGCACGCCGCCGGCGGTGAGCAGCCTGGCGGTGGTGCGCGGCCGGCTGATGGAACTGCTGGTGGCCGACCGCCTGACGCCCGAGCAGCGCGACCATGCCTTCGTCGCCGGCATCTTCTCGCTGCTCGACGTGATGCTGGGCATGCCGATGGACCAGGCGGTCAAGCTGCTGACCCTGCCCGACGACGTGATCGACGCCCTGCTGCACCGCACCGGCCCGCTCGGCCACTTCCTGCAACTGACGGAAGCCTGCGAAACCGGCGACGACCGCACCTTCACGCTCGCAGCCGATACGCTGGGGCTGACCAGCCAGGAGGTCAACTGGGCCCACCTGCAGGCCCTGGCCTGGTCCGATGGCGTGGATTAACACCCGGGTGCGCCACAGCCACACCGGCTTAATTTTTGCCCGGGTCGGGTCTTCCATGCGATCAGGCGGCACGGCTCTGCCTAGAATTGTTGCTCACTGAAACGTATCGGTGCGTTTCCGTCCCCTTTTGCCTATTGGTTTCCCGATGTCCAGCACGCCAGAATCCCTCGCCTCCGAAGCCCCGCTCGCGGACAACACGCCGCCGGCGGCCGGCCTGATCGCCCGGCAGGCCATCGTCGACGAGAAGCGCGAAGTCTTCGGCTACGAACTCTTCGACCGCTCCACCGTCCCCAGCGAGCACACCGCGACGACCGATGCCGCCGTGCTGTTCAACACCCTCTCGGGCGCCGATGCCGAGGTGCTGGTCGGCAAGAAGACGGTGTTCGTCAACTGCACCCACGAGAGTCTGTCCGGCGGCCACCTGGAGCTGGTCCACCCGGAGAAGGTCGTGCTGGAGATCCCGACGCTGCCGAACGATCCGCCCGAGGAGATCGAGGCGCGCGCGGTGGTGCTGAAGGACCTGCACGCCAAGGGCTTCCGCCTGGCGTTCAACCAGTCGGTGCTGAAGAAGCCGTATGCCTCCTGGATTCCCCTGGCCGCCTTCATCAAGCTGGAGATGACCGCGTTCCCGCAGGCGATGGCCGAGTCGCTGGTGCGTTTCGTCAGCACCCAGACCAAGGCGAAGATCATCGCGGAGAAGGTCGAGACGGGCGAGCAGCACCAGCACATGGCCGGCCTGGGCGTGAAGCTGTTCCAGGGCTACTGGTTCGCGCGGCCGACGCTGGTGCAGTCCAAGACCGTCCGGCCGTCGCAGGCCATCATCCTGCAGCTGATCAACCTGGTGCGCCGCCAGGCCGACGCCGCCGAGATCGAGGAACTGCTGAAGAAGGACCCGACGCTGTCCTTCAACCTGCTGCGCTTCATCAACTCGTCGGGCTTCGGCCTGAGCGTCGAGATCACCTCGTTCCGCCACGCGGTGATGATCCTGGGCATGAAGAAGCTGTTTCGCTGGGCGGCGCTCTTGATGACCACCTCGCGCGACGGCTCGCCGCCCGCCCTCGGCACCACCGCGGTGGTGCGCGGCCGGCTGATGGAGCTGCTGGCCGCCGAGCTGCTGCCGCCGGACGAGTGCGACAACGCCTTCGTCGTGGGCGTGTTCTCGCTGCTGGACGCGATGCTGGGCATGCCGCTCGACAAGGCGCTGGAATCAGTCGCCCTGCCGCAGCCGGTGCTGGATGCGCTGCTGCACCGCAAGGGCATCTTCGCGCCGTTCCTGGAGCTGACCATCGCCTGCGAGAGCGGCGACGAAGCGGCCTTCGCCAAGGCTTCCGATGTCCTGCAGTTGACGAACCACCAGGTCAACTGGGCCCACCTCAACGCGCTGACCTGGGCGGATACGCTCGGGGAGTAGAGATCTCCCCCAGGCTACGCACTTCGTGTCTTCGCCTTCCCCCTTCCGGGGCCATACCAGCGGCCCGGCGGAGCCGGCTCCGCGGTATCCCTGGGATTGGGCGCTGCGGCCTTTCAAAGTCGTGCGTGATGCGGGCGCCCCCCCTCCCCGCTGCATTCGCCTGGCTGGAGAGCGGGAGCTCTTTGAGCCTCAGTCCGCGCGGATGTGCGCGGTGCGGACGATGCGGGCGTTGTTGGCGGATTCGGCGGCTATCTGCTGGGCGAAGGCGGCTGCGGTGCCGCCGGTGGGGACGTTGCCGGTGGTGAGCAGCTGCTGGCGCAGCTCGGGCTGTTGCAGGGCCTTGTTGACCTCGGCGTTGACGCGCTCGACGATCGCGGCCGGGGTGTGGGCCGGGGCCAGGATGCCGAAGAGGGACGACAGGTTGGCGGTGGGATAGCCGAGTTCGGCGAGCGTCGGCACCGCGGGCAATCCCTCCATGCGCTGCGGCGCGCCGACGGCCAGCGGCACCAGTCGGCCGGCCTTCATGTGCTGGGAGACGGTGGGGCCGGCGTTGGTCGAGAGGATCTCGAACTGGCCGCCGAGCGCATCGTTCATCTGCTGGCCGCCGCCCTTGTACGGAATGTGGGTGATGTCGACCTGCGACACCGCCTTCAACTGCTCCAGCATCACATGGCCGAGCGAGGCCTGGCCCGAGGTGGCCCAGCGCACCGCGCCCGGCTGGGCCTGCGCCGCCGCCAGCAGGGTGCGGAAATCGCGTGCCTTGGTGGCCGGCGTCGCCAGCAGCAGCACCGGCGAATACATGACGCTGGCCACCGGCACGACGCCGCGCACCGGATCGAAGGGCGAGCGCCCCAGGTGCGGGGCGAGCGACAGAGGGCTGATCGCCGCGAAGCCGAAGGTGTAGCCGTCGGGCGCGGCCTTGGCGACCGCATCGACGCCGATCACGCCGCTGGCACCGGCCTTGTTCTCGACGACCACCGAGGTGCCCAGCCCCGCGGCCAGACGCTCGCCCAGCGCCCGGGCGACCACGTCGCTGACGCCGCCCGCCGGATAGGCCACGACGATCCGGATCGGCTTGGCGGGCCACGCCTGGGCGAGCGCTACGGTGGGAAGCGATGCGATGCAGGCCGCGACCAGCAGGGTGCGGCGAAAGAAAGAAACGGCCATGGGGCGGGGCGATCCTGAAGACGGTGAAAAGAAGCGCGCGCCGGGTGGCGCGGCGAAAACGTCGATTCTCTCCGGCCGGACGCCCCTCTACGCGGCCCGTGCGGCAGCCGCATGAAAACGGCCGGCCCCGGCGCCTATGCGGCGTCCTGCACCGGCGCCGCAAAAGCACCGGGCGCGACGTTTGGGCCCCGGCCCGGAAACTGGGGAGGAGTCGCAGGCGCCCCACGCACCGCGCTGCCGTTTTTCCGCACCGCCTCAACCCCGCGGATGGTGCTCCGCATGCAGCGTCTTCAGCCGCTCGCGGGCCACGTGGGTGTAGATGGTCGTGGTCGAGATGTCGGCGTGGCCCAGCAGCAGCTGCACCGCGCGCAGGTCGGCGCCGTGGTTGAGCAGGTGGGTGGCGAAGGCATGGCGCAGGGTGTGCGGCGACAGCTTCGAATGGATGCCCGCCGCCACCGCATGCCGCCGCACGATCAGCCAGAAGTTCATCCGCGTCATCGCGGCGCCGTCGCGGCCGGTGACGAACAGGTCTTCGCTCTGGCGGCCGCCCAGCAGCGCGGGCCGGGCCTCGTCCAGGTACCGGCGCAGCCAGTCGCGCGCCACCATGCCGAAGGGCACCAGCCGCTCGGTCGCGCCCTTGCCGGTGATGCGGACGATGCCGTCGTTCATCTGCAGGCCGAAGACCAGCAGCGACACCAGCTCGCTCACCCGCAGGCCGCTGGCGTACAGCAGCTCCAGCATCGCCCTGTCGCGCAGGCCGAGCGGGGTGGCGGCATCGGGGGCGCTCAGCAGCGCGTCGACCTGGCTTTCGCTGAGCATCGACGGCGAGCGCATCGGTGTCTTGGCCGGCTGCAGCCGCAGGGTCGGGTCGACGGCGATGGCGTTCTCGCGCAGCGCCCAGTGGAAATAGCGGCGCAGCACGGTCAGGCGCCGGTTGGCGGTGGTGGCGCGGGTCTTGGCATGCTCGGCGGCGAAGAAGGCCTGCAGGTGGTGCTCGGCCGTCTCGTCGAGCGCCAGGCCCTGCCCGGCCAGCCAGGCGGCGTACTGCGCCAGGTCGCGCCGGTAGGCGGCCAGGGTGTTGCGCGAGAGGCCGTCCTCCAGCCAGAGCGCGTCGGTGAAGGCGTCGATGCGGTGCGCGCCGGGGGCGGTGGTCATGGTCGCCACCTTACCAAACCCGGCCGGCCACGAAAAAGCCGCCGCGGCGAACCGGGGCGGCCTGGCCGGGAGCGCGGCGGGCGCTTATTCCAGCGTGAGCTTCTGCTGCGCGACGACCTTCTTGTAGACGTCGAACTCGGCCTTGATCTCGGCGGCGAACTGCTCGGGCGAGTTGCCGACCACCAGCGAGCCGGTGTCCTCGATGCGCTTGCGCACCGCCGGGTCCTTCAGGGCTTCGCGCACCGCCGCGTTGAGCTTGTCGACGATGTCCTTGGGCATGCCCTTCGGGCCCAGGATGCCGTAGTAGGCCAGCCGGTTGACCGGCTCCAGGCCCACTTCCTTGAAGGTCGGCACGTTCGGCAGCGCGGCCAGGCGCTGCGGCGCCGAGACCACGATCGGCACCAGCCGGTTCTCCTTGATGAAGGGCAGCGCGGACGGCAGGTTGTCGAAGATGATCGGCACCTGGCCGGCCACCGTGTCGTTCAGCGCGGGGCCCGCGCCGCGGTACGGGATGTGGGTGACGAAGGTGTTCGTCAGGCTCTTGTAGAGCTCCATCAGCAGGTGGCCGATGCCGCCGGTGCCGGAGCTGGAGTACGAATACTTGCCCGGCGACTTCTTCAGCTCGGCGGCGAAGCCCGCATAGTCCTTCGCAGGGAACTTGGGGTTCACCGCGATGATGTTCGGCGTCGCGGCGATGTTGATGATCGGCGTGAAATCGGTGATCGGGTTGTACGGCACCTTGGGGTTGATCGCCGGGTTGGCCGCGGTGCTGGAGACGGTGGCCAGGCCCAGCGAGTAGCCGTCGGGTGCCGAGCGTGCGGTGTCGCCGGCGCCGACGATGCCGCCGCCACCGGCCTTGTTCTCGACGATCACCGGCTGGCCCAGGATCTTGCCGAGCGGGTCCGCGATCACCCGGGCGACGATGTCGGTGGTGCCGCCGGGGGCGAACGGAACGACCAGCCGGATCGGCTTGTTGGGATAGCTCTGCGCGAAGGCGCTTCCGGTGGCGGCGGCCAGGGCGACGGCGATCCAGGTGCGACGGTGCATGCGGTGACTCCTCTTGAATTGACAGTGCGGGCATCCTAAACGCTGGCCCCGGGTCGCCGCGCGGCCCGCGCCGCTCATTCTTCGGGGAAAACCCGGTTCGCGGCCCGTCGGGCGCGGACGGTAGCGCTATCCTGCGCGCGGTGAACTACGCCCTCCTCCTGTTTCCCGATTTCTCCCTGATCCTGTGCGGCTACCTGCTCTGCCGCTTCACCGCCCTGAACCGCAGCGTCTGGGACAAGGTGGAGGCGCTGGTCTACTACTTCCTGTTCCCGGTGCTGCTGTTCCATTCGATCGTGCGCAGCCCGCTCGACCTCGGTGCCGCATCGGGACTGATCCAGGGCGGTCTGCTGCTGGGCGCGGCCGGCGTAGGCCTGTCGTACCTGCTGCCGCACCTGCCGTTGCTGGGCCCGCGGATCGACCGGCGCGACGCGGCCGCCAGCGCGCAGGTGGGCTTTCGCTTCAACTCCTTCATCGCGCTGGCGCTGGCCGAGCGGCTGGGCGGGGCCGAAGGGCTGCAGATGATCGCGGTGTTGATCGGCATCTGCGTGCCGGCGTTCAACATCGCCGCGGTGTGGCCGATGGCGCGGCACGGCGGGCAGGGGCTGCTGGGCTCCATCGTGCGCAATCCGCTGATCGTGGCGACCACCGCCGGCCTGGCGCTCAACCTGCTGGGCGGCGGGGTGCCCGGCTGGCTCACGCCCACCTTCGGCCGCATCGGCGCCGCATCGCTGGCGCTGGGGCTGATGTCGGCCGGTGCCGGCATGCAGTTCGCCGCGATGCACGGCGGCCTGAAACTGGCCGCCGCGGTGCTGTCGATCCGCCACGCGGTGCTGCCGCTGGTGGCCCTGGGCCTGGTGCGGCTGCTGCGGCTCGATCCGCTGCAGGCCACGGTGCTGATGATGTTCTCGGCCCTGCCCACCGCCTCGACCTGCTACGTGCTGGCGGCACGCATGGGCTACAACGGGCCGTACGTGGCGGGGCTGGTGACGCTGTCGACGCTGCTCGGGGTGGTCAGCCTGCCGGTTGCGCTGTCGCTCGTCGGGTTGTAGAGGAAAAGTAGCCGCAGCCGGCGCAGCACGACGGCCACTAGCTATGTTTTTTGTAGCAAACGACGCGGAGGGTCACCCGGCGTCCTGCAGCGGCGCGCAACCGGCCTCGGCGGGCACGCCCGGCTCTGGCTCCGGCGCCTGCGCCAGGGCCCACGCCACATGCTCCCGGACCAGCGGACTGTCGTGCGCCTGCCGGCCGGCCAGCGCCCGGCGCTCCGCCGCGCCCCCGGCCCCCGACGCCAGCGCGTTGCCCAGCCCCACTGCCAGGTTGCGCAGCCAGCGCTCGTGGCCGATGCGGCGGATCGGCCCGCCCTCGGTACGGCGCAGGAACTCGTCCTCGCTCCAGCCGATCAGCGCGGCCAGCGGCTGGCCGGCCAGGCCGGGCCGGGCGTCGAAATCGACCAGCGTCGCGGGCTGGGCGAACTTGTTCCACGGGCAGGCCAGCTGGCAGTCGTCGCAGCCGTAGATCCGGTTGCCGATGGCGCGGCGCAGCTCCACCGGGATCGGCCCGGCATGCTCGATGGTCAGGTAGGAGATGCAGCGGCGCGCATCCAGCCGCTGCGGCGCGACGATCGCCTGCGTCGGGCAGACGTCGATGCAGGCGCGGCACTGGCCGCAGTGGCCGCTCACCGGCGTGCTCTCCGGCAGTGCGAGGTCGAGGTAGATCTCGCCCAGGAAGAACATCGAGCCGCCCTCGCGGTGCAGCACCAGCGTGTGCTTGCCGCGCCAGCCCTGGCCGCTGCGGGCGGCGAGCTCGGCCTCCAGCACCGGGGCCGAATCGGTGAAGGCGCGGTGGCCGATCGGGCCCACCTCGGCGGCGATCCGCTCGGCCAGCTTCTGCAGCCGGCCGCGCAGCACCTTGTGGTAGTCCCGGCCCCGCGCATAGAGCGAGACGATGCCTTCGGCCGGCCGCTCCAGCCGCGAGAATTCCACCGCCTGCCAGCCGGCCGGCGTGCCCTGCGGCAGGTAGTCCATCCGCACCGTCAAGACGCTCACCGTGCCGGGCACGAGTTCGGCCGGCCGGGCGCGGCGCAGGCCGTGGGCCTCCATGTAATGCATGCTGCCGTGGAACCCTTCGGCCAGCCAGGCCACCAACCCGGCTTCGGCCGCGGACAGATCGACCCCGGCCACGCCGATTTGGGAGAATCCCAGCTCGCGCGCCCATTCCCGTATCCGAGAGACCAGTTGTTGACTGCTGCCGACCATATCCCCGGAATTGTAGAAACCGCACCGCCCGGCCCGCCGCCCTGCCTGGTCTGGCGCAGCGAGGACGACACCGCCGCCTTCGCCGCCCGCCTGGCCGCGTCGCCGCTGCTGCGCGATGCGTTCATTGCCCTGCACGGCGACCTGGGTGCGGGCAAAACCACCTTCGTGCGGCATCTGCTGCGCGCCCTCGGCGTGCAGGGCCGCATCAAAAGCCCGACCTACGCGGTGGTGGAGCCGCACGAGGCGGCGGGCGGCCTGGCCGTCTACCACTTCGATTTCTACCGCTTCGACGATCCGCGCGAATGGGAAGACGCGGGCTTTCGCGACCTGTTCGCCGGCCCCGGCCTGAAGATCGCCGAATGGCCCGAGAAGGCGGCTGGCGTGCTGCCCGCGGCCGATCTCGACATCGCGATCGAGACCGATGCCGACGGCCTGCGCCAGGTACGCGTCGCCGCCCACGGCCCGGCGGGGGAAGCCCTGCGCCGGCACGGCCTGGGCCTTGCCGCATGAGCGCGGCGCGCCGCACGGGCTGCTCGTCGGCCCCCGATCTGTTCCGTCCCGCGAAAGTGCTTCCATGACCCGCTGCGCCCGTCCGACCCGCGACCTTTCGCGCCGCCGCCTGCTGCAGTCGGGCAGCCTGGTGCTGCTGCTGGGCACTGCGCAGATCGCCCGCGGCGCCACCATCATGGCGGTGCGGGTCTGGCCCGCGGCCGACTACACCCGCGTCACCATCGAATCCGACGCGGCCCTGGTCGCGCAGCAGTTCTTCGTCTCCAGCCCGCCGCGGCTGGCGGTCGACATCGTCGGCATCGAGCTGAACCCGGCGCTGCGCGAACTGGTCGCCAAGGTGAAGAGCGACGACCCGTACATCGCGGGCGTCCGCGTCGGCCAGAACGCGCCCAACGTGGTGCGGCTGGTGCTGGACTTGAAGCAGCCGGCCCAGCCCCAGGTGTTCTCCCTGCCGCCGGTGGCCGCCTACCAGCACCGGCTGGTGTTCGACCTGCACCCGGCGCAGGAGGTCGATCCGCTGGAAGACCTGATCGCCGGTCGGCTGCAGGACACGCAGCGCAGCGCGGCCGCGCCGCCCGCGCCCACCGTCGCCTCGGGCCCCGGCGCCCGCACCGCGCTGCCGCAGCCCGATCCGCTGGGCGAGCTGATGGCGCGCCAGGCCGAGCGGCCGGCCACCGCCAACACCGCACCGGGCCAGCGCCCGGTATCGCCGCTGCCCGCCCTGCCGCCGGCCGTGGCCGCCGCGCCGCCGCCCGCGCCGGTCGCGCCCACCGGCCCTGCGCCGAGTGCCACCCGCACCGACCGGATCATCATCGTCGCGCTCGACCCCGGGCACGGCGGCGAGGACCCGGGCGCCATCGGCGCCGCCGGCACCCGCGAGAAGGACGTGGTGCTGCGCGTCGCCCACCTGCTGCGCGACCGGATCAACGGCACCACCCTCAACGGCAACCCGATGCGCGCCTTCCTGACGCGCGACGCGGACTTCTTCGTGCCGCTCAACGTGCGGGTCGACAAGGCCCGCCGGGTGCAGGCCGACCTGTTCATGAGCATCCACGCCGACGCGTTCACCACGCCGGCCGCGCGCGGCGCCAGCGTGTTCGCCCTCAGCCAGAGCGGCGCATCGAGCAGCGCCGCGCGCTGGCTGGCCAACAAGGAGAACAACGCCGACCTGATCGGCGGCCTGAACATGGGCGTGAAGGACGCGCACGTGCAGCGCGCCCTGCTCGACATGAGCACCACCGCCCAGATCAACGACAGCCTGAAGCTCGGCACCGCCCTGCTCACCCAGATCGGCGGCATGGCGCGGCTGCACAAGCCCCGTGTCGAGCAGGCCGGCTTCGCGGTGCTGAAGGCGCCCGACATCCCCAGCGTGCTGGTGGAGACGGCGTTCATCAGCAACCCCGAGGAAGAGGCCCGCCTGCGCAGCCCCGAGTACCAGGTGCAGCTGGCCGACGCCCTGATGCGCGGCATCCTGGGCTATTTCTCGAAGAACCCGCCGATGGCCCGCAGCCGCACGCTGTAGCGCCCGGCCATGCGCGCCGGGATCGGCCCCGCAGGCCGACAGCCCGCGGTGTCGTTCTCCTACAGGTCTTTTGCGGGTGTCGCCAGATAGTTCTTCCACAGGCACTCAGCACGCCGCCGTTGTCACACACGGCAGGTCGCCTGCCCCTAGAACCAATCGATAGAGGTGAACACCATGAAGACGAAACTCTTGCTTTCCGCCGCCGCTGCAGCTCTGATCGGTTTGACCGGCTGTGCAGGTACCAGCAACCAGCAACTCGGCACCGGCGTCGGTGCAGTTGCAGGTGGCGTTGCCGGTAACGCCCTGTTCGGCGGCACCGTCGGCACCGTGGGTGGTGCAGCCGCCGGCGCACTGGTCGGCAACGAAGTCGGCCGCCGTAGCGACCGCCGCTGATCGCACCCTTGCGGCTTGGGCCGCGTGAACGGAAAAGCCTCCTTCGGGAGGCTTTTCTGCGTGCAGGCTATGCGCTGGGCGCCGGGTGGCGGCTGCTGCGCCAGGCGCCGAAGATCGCCAGCAGGCCGGGCACCAGGATCAGCGCCCAGATGATCTTCTCGAGGTTGGCCTTGACCCAGGGCAGGTTGCCGAAGAAGTAGCCCGCCGCGCACAGCCCCACCACCCACAGGAACGCACCGCCCACATTGAACGCGGTGAACCGGCCCCGGTGCATCGCCGCCACGCCCGCCACGAAGGGCGCGAAGGTACGGATGAACGGCATGAAGCGCGCCAGCACGATGGTGATGCCGCCGTAGCGCTCGTAGAACGCATGGGCCTTGTCGAAGGCCTTGCGGTTGAAGAAGCGGCTGCTCTCCCACTGAAACACCCGCGGCCCGATGTGCCGTCCGATCATGTAGTTGCACTGGTCCCCCAGGATCGCCGCCACCAGCAGCACCGGCACCGCGATCGCCAGGTCCAGCAGGCCGGCACCCGCCAGCGCGCCGACGATGAAGAGCAGCGAATCGCCCGGCAGGAAGGGCATCACCACCACGCCCGTCTCCACGAAGACGATCGCGAACAGCAGGGCATACACCCACGGCCCGTAGGCGATGACGAACGCCTCCAGGTGCTTGTCGATGTGCAGGATGAAATCGACCATGAAATGCACGACTTCCACCGGTCAGCCCCTCTCGCAAGTGGCGCCCGCGGCGCGTGGAAGGTCCGCCGGCTGGCGTAGAGGCATGGATGGCATCGGATCGACTCCCCGGATTTGGTCGGATTGAAAGGCTAGGCGCATGGGCGCGGCAAGCCGGTACTCTAGCCGCAGCCACCCGACTCCTAGAATCGCCCGGATGACCCAGCCCGCTCCCCGCCGCCCGATCCGTGAACTGCCTGACGAACTGATCAGCCAGATCGCCGCCGGCGAGGTGGTCGAGCGTCCGGCCAGCGTGGTGCGCGAGCTGGTCGACAACGCGCTCGACGCGGGCGCCGCCCAGGTCACCGTGCGCCTGATGGCCGGCGGCGTGCGGCTGATCGCGGTGGAGGACGACGGCGGCGGCATTCCCGATGCCGAACTGCCGGTAGCGCTGAAACGCCACGCCACCAGCAAGATCGGCAGCCTGGTCGACCTGGAATCGGTCGGCACGATGGGGTTCCGTGGCGAGGCGCTGGCGGCGATCGCCTCGGTGTCGGAGCTGTCGCTGCTCTCCCGCACGCCGGAGCAGGCCAGCGCCTTCCTGCTCGACGGGCGCAGCGGCGAGCTGCGGCCGGCGGCCCGCGCGGTCGGCACCTCGGTCGAGGTGCGGGAGTTGTTCTTCTCCACGCCCGCCCGCCGCAAGTTCCTGAAGACCGATGCGACCGAGCTGGCCCACTGCATCGAGGCGGTGCGCCGCCATGCGCTGGGCCGGCCCGATGTCGGCTTCGCGATCTGGCACGAGGGCAAGCTGGTCGAGCAGTGGCGCCGCTGCGGCGGTAGCCCGCAGGAGGCGCAGGACCAGCGCCTGGCCGACGTGCTGGGCCGCGATTTCCTGGAGCAGTCGATCGCGGTGCAGTACAGCGCCAACGGCGTCACCGTGCAGGGCCGCGCCGGCCTGCCGGATGCGGCGCGCGCCCGGGCCGACCAGCAGTTCTGCTACGTCAACGGCCGCTACGTGCGCGACAAGGTGCTGACCCACGCCGCCCGCAGCGCCTACGAGGACGTGCTGCACGGCCACCGCCAGCCGGTCTATGCGCTGCACATCGCGCTCGATCCGACACGGGTCGACGTGAACGTTCACCCCACCAAGATCGAGGTACGGTTCCGAGACAGCCGCGAGGTACACCAGGCGGTGCGCCACGGCGTCGAGAACGCGTTGGCCGCTCCCCGCGCCGCCGCGGCCGCCCTGGCCGCCGGCACGACCGGCGCGCCGGCAGAGGCCGCCCCGGCGGCTCCCTGGCCGCAGCAAAGCTCGATCTTCGAGCGAAAAGTGCCTGCGGCCGGCGGCTACGGCCGACCTCCTGCTATCGATTTCGGAGCAGGCTACGGCGTGCAGGTGCGCGACCTGCAGGCGCTGTGGTCGCCCGCCTCCGCCGGCAGCGCCGGGCCTTCCGAGGCGACGGTCGCCTACGCCGCGCCGGCCGAGCCCCTGCCCGCCACCGAGGACGGCGGCTGGCCTCTGGGCCGGGCCATCGCCCAACTGCAAGGTATCTACATCCTGGCCGAGAACACGCAGGGCCTGGTCGTGGTCGACATGCACGCCGCCCACGAACGCATCGTCTACGAGCGATTGAAGCAGCAGCAGGCGAGCGCCGCCGTGCTGCCGAGCCAGCCGCTGCTGATCCCCGCCACCTTCGCCGCCACGCCCCAGGAGGTGGCCACCGCCGAAGGCTGCGCCGAGGTGCTCGCCACCCTGGGCCTCGAGATCGCGCCCTTCTCTCCCCGCACCCTGGCCGTGCGGGCGGTGCCCACATCGCTCGCCCACGGCGACGCGGTGGAGCTGGCGCGCAGCGTGCTGGCCGAGCTGGCACAGCACGACGCCAGCACGGTGGTGCTGCGCGCCCGCGACGAACTCCTGGCCACCATGGCCTGCCACGGCGCGGTGCGGGCCAACCGCCGTCTGACGCTGGAAGAGATGAACGCCCTGCTGCGCCAGATGGAGGCAACCGAGCGCTCCGACGTGTGCAACCACGGCCGGCCCACGTGGCGCCAGCTGTCGATCCGCGAACTGGACGGCCTGTTCATGCGCGGGCGGTAAAGCTGCCGGCCCCGCTGGCCGGCTCAACGTGCGTGTAACGCACTGCGGTGGTGCGGCATTGACTGCAGCCAACCCTTCGTCAGATGCCCCGTGCTGCGACCCAACGGCTTCGATCTGTCGACAATTCGATCGGCCGAAATGTAACAGTCCCCTGGTACAGGGTTTGCGTGTATGCAGAAACGGCCGTTCCGGACGTTACGTCATGGACGAAACTTTGTTTGCCCCGACCGGTCGATGGAAGACATGAAGCTACGCTCGCTGTTCGCTCCCCTTGCCCTTGCCCTGGCCGTACTGGCCGGTTGCTCGACGCTGGACTACAAGCAGCGCGAATGGATCTTCCAGCCGAGCAACGTGGCCTGGGGCGGCGCCCAGTCGGCGCCCGACATGCAGGACGTGTGGATCGACTTCCATTCACAGGCCGAGGACAAGGAAGCCCGGCTGCACGCGCTCTGGCTGCCGGCCGCCTCCACCGCTCCCTCGCCGATGGGCAAGGCCGACAGCGCCGCCGGCGGCAGCCCGCCGGTCATGCTGTACCTGCACGGGGCGCGCTGGAACGTGATCGGCTCGGCCGGCCGCATCCGCCGCATGCAGGACATGGGCTTCTCGGTCTTGGCGATCGACTACCGCGGCTTCGGCAAGAGCAGCGCCGGCCTGCCGTCCGAGGCCACCGCCGCGGAGGACGCCCAGGCGGCCTGGGACTGGATCGCCCAGCGCTTCCCCGGCCGCTCGCGCTACGTCTTCGGCCATTCGCTCGGCGGTGCCATCGCGATCGACCTGGCCACCCGGGTGCCCGACGCCAGCGGCGTGATCGTCGAAGGCACCTTCACCAACATCGCCGACGTGGTCAGCAGCTTCAAGTGGGGCTGGCTGCCGGTGTCGATGCTGATCACCCAGCGCTTCGAGTCGATCGACAAGGTCAAGCGCATCCAGGCCCCGCTGCTGGTGGTGCACGGCTCTGAGGACAGCCTGATCCCCGCCGCGCTCGGCAAGCGCCTCTACAACGCGGCCAAGGGCCCGAAGGAGTTCGTGCTGGTCGAGGGCGGCTCCCACTTCAGCACCAACAGCGTGGGCGAGGCGCAGTACCGCCAGGCGATCCACCAGCTGTTCGGGCTGAACACCCTGCCCGCGCCCGCCCCGGCCCTGCCTAGCATTGCCGACGCGGGGCTGAACGGGCAGGCGATCACCAGCAACTGATGCGGTTGCGCCGCAGGAGTCCTGCCCGCGCCGCGCACCGCGGCAGAAGACGACGGCACCCGCGCCGAACCGTCTTTCGGTCGAATTGGTCCATGCAAGGACATGGCACGGCCCGCAAAGCGCCGTGCGGTCGCTCTGCTACCCTCGACCGATGACCTTCTCTCCCGCGGCGACTGCTGCCCCGGCACCGCCCGCCCTGCCCGTCGTCTGCCTCGCCGGACCCACCGCGGCGGGCAAGACAGCCGCCACGCTGGCCATCGCCCGGCACCTCGCAGGCCGCCTGCCGGTCGAGGTCGTCAGCGTCGATTCGGCGCTGGTCTACCGCGGCATGGACATCGGCACCGCCAAACCCAACGCCGCCGAACGGTCTGCCGTGCCGCACCACCTGATCGACATCCGCGACCCGCTGCAGGCCTATAGCGCGGCCGAGTTCGTCGCCGATGCCGAGCGGCTCGTCGGCGAGATCCACGCCCGCGGTGCGCTGCCGCTGCTGGCCGGCGGCACGATGCTCTACTTCAAGGCGCTGTTCGACGGCCTGGACGACCTGCCGCAGGCCGATGCCGCCCTGCGCGCCGCGCTCGACGCCGAAGGCGCCGCCCGTGGCTGGCCGGCGATGCATGCCGAACTGGCGACGGTCGACCCGGCGACGGCCGCCCGCCTGGCGCCGGCCGACAGCCAGCGCATCCAGCGCGCGCTGGAGGTGTACCGCCTCACCGGCCGCCCGCTCTCGGCCTTTCACGGCGCTACCAAAAACATAGCTGGTGGCCGGCGCAGGACGCCGGCTGCAACCCTTATTTCCCTGGAACCGACCGACCGTGCCTGGCTGCATGCCCGCATCGCCGAACGCTTCGACGCGATGCTGGCCGACGGTCTGGTCGACGAGGTAAAGGCCCTGCGCGCGCGCGGCGACCTGTCGCCCGGCCTGGCCTCGATGCGCTGCGTCGGCTACCGGCAGGTGTGGGAGGTGCTCGACGGCACCGCGCCGGCGGCCGAGCTGCGCGCGCGCGGCATCGCCGCCACCCGCCAACTCGCCAAGCGGCAGATCACCTGGCTGCGCAGCATGCCGGCGCGCCACGCCGTCGCCGCCGATGCGCCGGACGCGCTGGCGCAGGTGCTGCGGCAGGTCGATGCACTGCTGGCGGCAGCGGAGGTGGCGGCATGAGCGCGGCCCCTCTCGATGAAGCAGCCGGCGCAGGCGGACTGGCGGTGCGCGGCCTGGCCAAGCACTACGGCCAGGGTGCGGACGCGGTGCCGGTGTTCTCCGGCGTGGGCTTCGATGTCGCGCCCGGCGAGTTCGTCGCGATCGTCGGGCCGTCGGGCGTCGGCAAGTCGACGCTGCTCAACTGCCTCGCCGGCCTCGACGCCTGGGATGCGGGCAGCGTGTCGCTGGCCGGCGTCGACCTCTCCACGCTGGACGACACCCGGCGCGCGCTCTGGCGGCGGCGGCACGTCGGCTTCGTGTTCCAGGCCTTCCACGTGCTGCCGCACCTGGACGTGGCGCAGAACGTCGCGCTGCCGCTGATGCTGCTCGGCCAGAAGCCCGGCTCGCGGGTGGCCGAGCTGCTGGACGCAGTGGGGCTGCAGGGCCTGGGCAACCGGTTGCCGCAGCAGCTCTCGGGCGGGCAGTTGCAGCGGGTGGCGATCGCCCGCGCGCTGGTGCACCGGCCCGGCCTGCTGCTGGCCGACGAGCCGACCGGCAACCTCGATCCCGAGACCGCCGCGCAGGTGATGGACCTGCTGCTGGCCCAGACCCGCTCCCACGGCGCCTCGCTGGTGCTGGTCACCCATTCGGCCACCGCCGCCGCCCGCGCCGACCGGGTGCTGACCCTGGGCCGCGACGGCATCGCCGCAGCGCCGGGCACCGCGCCCGCCGCGTGAGCTCCGCGGTGCAGGAGGCCCGGACGGCCACCGATCTGCAGCGGATCGCACGAGGCCATCCCACCGACCTGCCGGGCATGCAGGCGGTGTTCGATGCGGTGCAGGCCCTGGCCGCGATGCGACATATGCCGCTGCGCCCCGCCCCACCGCCGCCCACCAGCTGCTGCGGCCGGGGCTGCAACGGCTGCGTGTGGGAGGGCTGGCACGCCGCTGCGCTGTACTGGCGCGACGAGGCGCTGCTGCGGCTCGGCGGCTGAGCCGCGGCGCTTCCGGGGCCCGCAGCGGCCCCGGCCGGCGCTACCCAAACCATCGGCGCAGCCGGACCAAACAGGGCGCCACCATACCTGCCGCAGCCCCCTTGGCTATCGCCGGCATAGAACTTTTGTCGCGCGCCCGACACGGGTTTTGCACCAGAATTTCGGTTGGCCTCCGGGCCGTTCCGTATCCCCACACAGACAGGACACACACCATGAGCAGCGAAGCATCCACCGCGCAATGCCCGTTCCACCAGACCGCCGGCGGCGGCACCACCAACCGCGACTGGTGGCCCGAGCAGCTGCGGGTGGACCTGCTCCAGCAGCATTCCGCCAAGTCCGACCCGATGGGCATCGGCTTCGATTACACAGCGGCTTTCAAGAGCCTGGACCTGGCCGCCGTGAAGGCCGACCTGGCCGCGCTGATGACCGATTCGCAGGACTGGTGGCCGGCCGACTTCGGCCACTACGGCCCGCTCTTCGTGCGGATGGCCTGGCACAGCGCCGGCACCTACCGCATCGGCGACGGCCGGGGCGGCGCCGGCCGCGGCCAGCAGCGCTTCGCGCCGCTCAACAGCTGGCCCGACAACGTCAGCCTCGACAAGGCCCGCCGCCTGCTCTGGCCTATCAAGCAGAAGTACGGCGCCAAGATTTCGTGGGCCGATTTGCTGGTGCTCACCGGCAACGTCGCGCTCGAGACCATGGGCTTCAAGACCTTCGGTTTCGCCGGTGGCCGGGCCGACACCTGGGAACCCGACCAGGACGTGTACTGGGGCCGCGAGGACAAGTGGCTCGGCGGGGACAAGCGCTACTCGCACGGCTCTCCGGGCGTCGAGGGCCACGGCGTGATCGACAAGGACGACGACAGCGAGGTCACCCACAGCCGAGACCTGGAGAACCCGCTGGCCGCCGTGCAGATGGGCCTGATCTACGTCAACCCCGAAGGCCCGGACGGCAAGCCCGACCCGGTCGCCTCGGCCCGCGACATCCGCGACACCTTCGCCCGCATGGCGATGGGCGACGAGGAAACCGTAGCGTTGATCGCCGGCGGCCACACCTTCGGCAAGACCCACGGCGCCGGCCCGTCCGAGAACGTGGCGCACGAACCCGAAGCCGCCGGCCTGGAAGCCCAGGGTTTCGGCTGGGCCAACAGCTTCGGCACCGGCAAGGGCGGCGACACCATCACCAGCGGCCTGGAAGTCACCTGGACCACGAAGCCCACGCAGTGGACCAACGACTACTTCGACCACCTCTTCGGCTTCGAGTGGGAGCTGACCAAGAGCCCCGCCGGCGCCCACCAGTGGACCGCCAAGGGAGCCGAAGCGACGATCCCGCACGCGCACGACCCTTCGAAGAAGCTAGTGCCCACCATGCTGACCTCCGACCTGGCGCTGCGCTTCGACCCGGCCTACGAGGCGATCGCGCGCCGCTTCCACCAGAACCCCGACCAGTTCGCCGACGCCTTCGCCCGCGCCTGGTTCAAGCTGACCCACCGCGACATGGGCCCGCGCGCCCGCTACCTGGGCGTGGAAGTGCCGGCCGAAGTGCTGATCTGGCAGGACCCGATCCCCGAAGCCACCCACGCCCCGGTGGATGCGCAAGACATCGCGGCGCTCAAGCAGAAGGTGCTGGCCTCCGGCCTGACCGTGTCGGAACTCGTCTCCACCGCCTGGGCCTCGGCCGCCAGCTTCCGCGGCTCCGACATGCGGGGTGGCGCCAATGGTGCGCGCATCCGACTGGCGCCGCAGAAGGACTGGGCGGTGAACCAGCCGGAGCAGTTGGCGAAGGTGCTGGGCGTGCTGGAAGGCATCCGCGGCGACTTCGCCACCGGTGGCAAGCAGATCTCGGTCGCCGACCTGATCGTGCTGGCCGGCGCCGCCGCGGTCGAGAAGGCCGCCGCCGATGCGGGCCAGACCGTCACCGTGCCGTTCACCCCGGGCCGCACCGACGCGTCGCAGGAGCAGACCGACGAAGCCTCGTTCGAGGCGATGGAGCCGGCTGCCGACGGTTTCCGCAACTACCTGAAGCGCAACAACTTCAGCATTCCGGGCGAGGCGCTGCTGATCGACCGCGCCCAGCTGCTGACCCTGACCGCACCGGAGATGACGGTGCTGATAGGCGGCCTGCGGGTGCTGGGCGCCAACGTGGGCGGCGCGCAGCACGGGGTGTTCACCGCCCGGCCGGGCGTGCTGACGAACGACTTCTTCGTCCACCTGCTCGACATGGCGACCGCCTGGAAGGCCACCGGCAAGGAAACCTATGCCGGCACCGACCGCACGACCGGCGCAGCCCGCTGGACGGGCACCCGGGTCGACCTGGTGTTCGGCTCGCACGCCCAGCTGCGCGCGATCTCGGAGGTGTACGCCGGAGCCGACGCGCAGCAGAAGTTCGTGGCCGACTTCGTCGCCGCCTGGACCAAGGTGATGGAGCTGGACCGCTTCGACGTGAAGAAGGCGTGATGGCCTGAGGTCGCGCGACATGGGGCCCGACCGGGCCCGACCGATGCCGCGGAGTGGAGAGGTGCGCAAGCGCCCTGCCCTCCGCGGCGTTTTCGTTTCCGCAGGCGGCGATCAGCCCGGCGCGGCACGCCCTGCCGCGGCCGCCGGCTCCTGGAACAGCTCCACAACCAGCGCCCGCAACCAGGCGTTGCCCGGCTCGGCATCGAAGCGGTGGCTCCAGTGCAGTGCCACGCGGAAATCGCGCAACGCGAACGCCGGCTCGACGATCGCGTAGCCGCCGGCTTCGGCGAAACCGCGCGCGATGTTGCGCGGCATCACCACCGCCAGGTCGGTCGCCCGCACGATCGAGGGCAGCACCATGAAGTGCTCGGTGGTCAGCCGCACCCGGCCGTCGAGCTGGGCCATCTGCAGGATGCGCAGCGTGTCGGCATGGCTGCGCACCGCCACGAAGTCGAGCGTCCGCAGGTCCTGCAGCAGCGCCGCCGCGCTGCGCCGCCGCTGGCGGGCGAACGGGTGGCCGGCGCGCAGCAGCACCACGTAGCGGTCGTGCAGCAGCGGCAGCGACTGCACCGCGTCCTGCAGCCGCGGCAGGAAGCCGATCGCCAGGTCGATGCGGCCGCTGTCGAGCGCGGCCGCCAGCTCGGCCGGCGGCACCGGCTCGGTCTCGATGTGCACGCCCGGCGCGCGGGCCCGCATCGCCGCCATCAGCGCCGGCAGGAAGCGCGCCTCGCCGATGTCGCTCAGGTGCAGCCGGAAGACGCGGCGCGACTGCAACGGATCGAAGCGCGCCGATTCGCCCACCGCCTGCTCCAGCGTGGCCAGCGCGCTGCGCACCATGCCCGCCATGCGGTCGGCCCGCGGCGTGGGCGCCATGCCGCCGGCGGCCCGCACGAAGAGCGGATCGCCCAGCAGCGCCCGCAGCCGCGACAGGCCCTGGCTGGCGGCCGGCTGGGTCAGGTGCAGCAGCTTGGCCGCGCGGCTCACGTTGCCGGTGCGGTGGACCGCGTCGAAGAGACGCAGCAGGTTCAGGTCGAGGGCGTCGATATGCATGTGGCTTATTCCACTTAGTCGGCTTATTTTATTGATGGATGACCGGCCGGACCGCAAGATCGGCCGCATGCTGCACACCGACCATTCCCCATCCGTCGCCGCGCCCGACAGCGGCGTACCGGCCGCCACCACCGTGCGCAGCGCCGTGCTCGACCTGCTGCGCGCTTTCGGCATGACCACGATCTTCGGCAACCCGGGCTCGACCGAACTGCCGCTGTTCCTCGATTTCCCGGCCGATTTCCGCTACGTGCTGGGGCTGCAGGAATCGGTGGTGGTCGGCATGGCCGACGGGCATGCGCAGGCCACCCGCAACGCGGCCTTCGTCAACCTGCATTCGGCGGCCGGCGTGGGCCACGCGATGGGCAACATCTTCACCGCCTTCAAGAACCGCACGCCGATGGTGATCACCGCCGGGCAGCAGGCGCGCTCGATCCTGCCGTACGACCCGTTCCTGTTCTCGGGCCAGGCGACCGAGCTGCCCAAGCCGTACGTCAAGTGGAGCATCGAGCCGGCCCGCGCCGAGGACGTGCCCCTGGCCATCGCCCGGGCCTACTACGTGGCGATGCAGCAGCCGCAAGGCCCGGTGCTGGTCTCGATCCCGGCCGACGACTGGGCGCGGCCCTGCGAGCCGGTGGCGCCCCGCGCGGTCAGCACCCGCAGCCGGCCCGAGCCGGCGCTGCTGGGCGCGATCGGCGATGCGCTGGACGCTGCCGCCCGGCCCGCCTTCGTGGTGGGCGCGGCGGTCGACCGCGACGGCGCCTGGGACGCGGTGCGCGCCCTGGCCGAGCGCCACCGGGCGCGGGTCTACGTGGCGCCGATGTCGGGCCGCAGCGGCTTCGCCGAAGACCATCCGCTCTTCGCCGGATTCCTGCCCGCGATGCGCGAGAAGATCGTCGCGCTGCTGGGCGGCCACGACCTGGTCTTCGCGCTCGGCGCGCCGGCCTTCACCTACCACGTGGAGGGCTTCGGCCCTCACCTGCCCGCCGGTGCCGCCCTGGTGCAGCTGACCGACGACCCGCAGACCGCCGCCTGGGCGCCGGTGGGCACCTCGGCGGTCGGCAGCATCCGGCTGGGCGTGGAAGACCTGCTGGCCCGCGCCATGCCGGCCACGGTGCTGGCCCGCACCCCACCGCCGGTGCGCGAGGCCGCGCCCCGCGCCGTGCCCGACGGCGAGCGCATGTCCGTCGCCTGGCTGCTGCAGACCCTGGCCGAGCTGCGCACGCCCGACAGCGTCATCGTCGAGGAATCGCCCAGCGCCCGGCCGGTGATGCACCGGCACCTGCCGATCCTGCAGAGCGAAACCTTCTACACCATGTGCAGCGGCGGCCTGGGCCACGGCCTGCCCGCCGCCGTGGGCGTGGCGCTGGCCCGGCCCGACCGGAAGGTGATCGCCCTGATCGGCGACGGCTCGGCGATGTACTCGGTGCAGGCGCTGTGGAGCGCGGCGCAGCTGCGGCTGCCGATCACCTTCGTCATCGTCAAGAACCGGCGCTATGCCGCGCTGCAGGAGTTCGCGCCCACCTTCGGTTTCGCGCCCGGCGCGCCGCTGGAGGGCTGCGACCTGCCCGACATCGACTTCTGCGCACTGGCCCGCGGCCAGGGCTGCGACGCGGTGCGGGTCGACGACGCCCACGCCTTGGCGCAGGTGCTGCGCGACGCGCTGGCCGCGCCGCGGCCGGTGCTGGTCGAGGTCGAAGTCGCGTAGCCCGCCGGCCCCGGTTCCGCAGCGCCCGCATCGGACGCGACCGCGCATCGCCTTATTTCCAAGAACGACACCAGGAGACACACCATGCCCATCCGAACCCCCATTTCCAGATCGAAACGCGCCCTGGCCGGCGCTGTGCCACGGCTTCTAGCTATGCTTTTGGTAGCGTCTGCGCCGCTGGCCGCCTGGGCGCAAGCCTACCCCGCCAAGCCGGTGAAGGTGATCGTCAACTTTCCGCCGGGCGGCGCGGCCGACCAGATCGCCCGGGCGGTCACCCTGCCGCTGCAGGAGGCGCTGGGCCAGCCGGTGGTGGTCGAGAACCGGGCCGGCGCCGGCGGCAACATCGGCGGCGAGGCGGTGGCCCGCGCCGCACCCGACGGCTACACCCTGCTGATGAGCAGCGGCGGCATGGTGTCGATCAACCCGGCCATCTACCCGAAGATGGCCTTCGACCCGGCCAAGGACCTGGTGCCGGTGGCCGCCGCCGCGCGGGTGCTGGTGTTCCTGGAGGTCAAGCCCGACTTCCCCGCCAGGACGGTACAGGAGTTCATCGCCCACGCCAAGGCCCACCCCGGCAAGCTGAGCTACGGATCGCCCGGCAACGGCAGCTCCCCGCACCTGGCCGGCGAGCTGTTCCGCGAGATGGCGGGCGTCGACACGGTGCACGTGCCCTACAAGGGCGCCGCCCCGGCGATGCAGGACCTGTTGGGCGGCCAGATCGACTTCATGTTCGACCCGGGCATCGGCCTGACCCATGTGCGCGCCGGCAAGCTGAAGCTGCTGGCCGTCGGCAGCCCGCAGCGCTCCAGCGTGTTCCCCGACGTGCCGACGCTGTCGGAGGCAGGGCTCAGGGGCTTCGACGCCGACACCTATTTCGGCTTCTACGCGCCCGCGGGCGTGCCGGCCGAGGTGGTCGCCAGGCTGAACCGCGAGATCAACAAGATCCTGGCGACGCCCGCCTACCGGGAGCGCCTGTCGAGCCTGGGCGGCGAGCCGGCCCCGATGACGCCGCAGGCCTTCGGCGCCAAGGCGCACGACGATGCGGAGCGCTTCGGCAAGCTGATCAAGGAGCGGGGCATTCGGGGAGATTGAGCGGGGCGCGCCTGGATTGCCCTGCCGCCATCGCCGCCCGCATCCATCCCAGCCCGTCGGTCGTCCCGCCGGGCACCGCGCCGCGGGCGGGCTTGTACTCGCAGCCGATCCATCCGGCGAAGCCCAGCGCGTCGATCATCTCGAACAGGTAGGGGTAGTGGACCTCGCCCGTGTCCGGCTCATGGCGTGCGGGAACGCCCGCGATCTGCAGGTGCGCCACCCGGCCGCCGGGCAGCCAGGTCCGCAGCCGGGCGGCCAGGTCGCCCTCGACGATCTGGCAGTGGTACAGGTCCATCTGCACCTGCAGGTTGGGCGCGCCCACCTCCTGCAGCACCGCGTGCGCGTCGTCCTGGCGGTTGAGCAGGTAGCCGGGGATGTCGCGGGTGTTGATCGGCTCGATCAGCACCTGCCGGCCTGCCTTCGCCGCCTCGGCCGCGGCCCAGCGCAGGTTGGCGACGTAGGTGGCGCGCAGCGCGGCGCGGTCGGCACCGGCCGGTGCCAGGCCGGCCATGACGTGGATCTGCGGGCAATCGAGCGCGTCGGCATAGGCCAGCGCATGGGCGAACCCCTCGCGGAACTCGGCCTCGCGCCCCGGCAGGCCGGCGATGCCCCGCTCCGGCCGGTTCCAGGCGGTGGCGACCGCTCCGGCCTCGCCGCCGCTGGGCGGCGCGTTGAACAGCACCTGGCGCAGGCCGTGGTCGCGCAGCCGGGCGGCGATCTCGGCCGCGGGGAACGGGTACGGCGCCAGGTATTCCACTGCGCCGAAGCCGTCGCGGGACGCGGCTGCGAAGCGGTCGAGGAAATCGAGCTCCTGGTACAGGAATGAGAGGTTGGCGGCGAAACGGGGCATGGGATTTCTCGGGGCAGGAATCAGGAAAAGGTCACCAGCGCGCGCCGAAGGAAACACGCAGTTCGTCGATCTGCGCGGCGTCCAGCGGCGCGGCGCGGCCGCCGTCCAGCCTCCAGAGGCGGGCGGTTTCCTCCAGCTCTTCCAGGGTCGCCATGGCGGCGGCCGGCGTGTCGTGCCAGACGTTGGGGCCCAGGCGCGCCAGCATCGCCGCGCGGATCGGCGTGCCGCGCTCGCCGTAGCGCACCACCGCCTCGGCCACCCGCTCGGCCGCCTCGGGCGCGCCGGGGCGGTGGTAGGGGACGACCGGTACATGCCCGACCTTCATCACGAAGTACGGGGTGAGCGCCGGCAGCAGCTCGTCGCCGGTGGGCTGCAGCGTGAGGGCCACGCAGTGGGTGCTGTGGGTGTGGATCACGCAGCGGGTCTGCGGGTCGAAGCGGGTGGCGCTCTGGTAGATGCGGCGGTGCAGCGCCAGCGTCTTGCTGGCCCGGTCGCCGGCCACCTGGCGGCCCTGGGCATCGACCTGCGCCAGCCGCGCCGGATCGAGAAAGCCCAGGCAGGCGTCGGTGGGCGTGATGAGGAAGCCGCCGTCGTCGAGCCGCGCGCTGATGTTGCCGGCGGTGGCGTGCACATGGCCGCGCTCGAACAGGCTGCGGCCGACGCGGCACACCTCCTCCCGCAGGCGATGGTCCGGCGGGCTCATGCCTGCAGGGCCGCGAAGGCCTTGGTGAAGAAATCGTCGGTGCCGAAGTTGCCGGATTTGAGCGCGATGTGCAGACCCGCGCCGCCAGCAGCGGCGCTGTGCGCATGGCACCACGGCACGCCGGGATCGATCTGGCCGCCGATCTGCATCTGGTGGATGCCGAGCGCCTGCACGCAGGCCCCCGAGGTCTCGCCGCCCGCGACGACCAGTTGCCGCACGCCCAGCGCCACCAGCCCGCGCGCGATGGCGGCGATGGTGCGCTCGACCATCGCGCCGGCCTCCTCCACCCCCAGCCGGCCCTGGATAGCCTGCACCGCCGCGGGCTCGGCCGTCGAATAGACCAGCACCGGGCCCTGCGCCAGGCGGCTGCCGGCCCATGCCAGCGCGGCCGCGGCGACATCGACGCCCGCCGCGATCTGCAGCGGATCGACCGCCAGCGCCGCACCGCCGCGGCGGACGAAATCGAGTACCTGCCGGTTCGTCGCCGTCGAGCAACTGCCCGACACGATGGCCCGCAGGCCCTCGGCCGGCGGCAGCGCAGCCGCCTGCGCCGACGGGGCGATGCCGAAGTTGGCCGGCAGCGCGATCGCCACGCCCGAGCCGGCGGTCAGCAGCGGCAGGTCGGCGAAGGCCGGGCCCATGCGCAGCAGGTCGTCGTTGGAGACGGCATCGACCACCGAGATGCCCACGCCCTCGGCCTGCAGCGCGGCGATGCGCGCCCGCACCGCCTCGGCACCGCGGGCGACCACCGTGTGATCGATCAGCCCGACGCGGTGCGCCGTCTGCGCCTGCAGCACCCGCACCAGGTTGGCATCGGTCATCGGGGTGAGCGGATGGTGCTGCATGCCGCTCTCGCTCAGCAGCACGTCGCCGGCGAACAGGTAGCCCTTGAAGACGGTGCGCCTGTTGTCGGGAAAGGCCGGCGTGGCGATGGTGAAGCCGGTGCCCAGCGCCTGCATCAGCGCATCGGTCACCGGGCCGATGTTGCCCTGCGGCGTGCTGTCGAAGGTGGAGCAGTACTTGAAGTAGATCTGCCGCGCGCCCTGCGCCTGCAGCCAGCGCAGCGCCTCCAGCGACTGCGCCACCGCCTCGGCCGGCGCCACGGTGCGCGACTTGAGCGCGACCACCACCGCGTCCACCCCGGCCGCCAGCGGCGCGGTGGGCACGCCGATGGTCTGCACCACCCGCATGCCGGCGCGCACCAGGTTGTTGGCCAGGTCGGTGGCGCCGGTGAAGTCGTCGGCGATGCAGCCGAGCAGGATCGTGTGGGTCATGGAGGCGGAGAGGTCGGATGAAGGGTGGGCGGGGCCGGCGGCCAAGGGCGCGCCTAGCCGCGCAGCGGTGCGCGCACCGCGCCGGGGTTCTCCCGCACGTAGTCGCGCACCAGGGCGTCGATACTGCCGTCGGCCTGCAGCCCCAGCGCCTGGGCGCGGGCGGGCCGGAAGCGGCTGGGCCAGCTGGCGATGATCTTCTCGACCTGCGGGTCGTGCCGCCAGTCGATCAGGGCGGTGGCGTCGGCGCCGGCGATGCGCTCCAGCGCGGCGACCATCTCGCCGACGGTGGTCGTCAACGACGGCAGGTTGACCGCGGTGCGCGGCCCCCACTCGGCCGCCGACGCGGTGGCCGCCCGCACCAGACCCTCCACCGTTCGCGCGGGCGAGGCCAGCGCCACCGCGGTGCCGGGCGGCACCGGGCAGACCGCCCGCTCGCCCGCCAGCGGCTCGCGCAGCATGCCGCTCAGAAAACCCGACGCCGCACCGTTGGGCCGGCCGGGCCGCACCGAGACGGTCATCAGCCGCACGCTGCGCCCCTGCACGAAACCCTTGCGCGTGAAATCGGCCACCAGTTGCTCGCCGATGAATTTCTGGCTGCCGTAGCTGTTCTGCGGCGTCGGCAGGCTGGTGTCGGTGATGACCTCGGGCAGCGGCTGTTCGGGCGAATCGCCGAACACCGCCACCGAGCTGGAGAAAACGAAGACGGGTGCATTGCCGCCCGCGCGGCAGGCCTGCAGCAGGGCGCGGGTGGCGTCGAGGTTGCTGCGCATGCCCAGGTCGAAATCGGCCTCGCACTCGCCGCTGACCGCCGCGGCCAGGTGGTAGACCAGCTGCGTGTCGGCCAGCGGCAGCTGGCCTGCCTCGATCTGGTCCAGCAGGTCGCCGCCCGCGAAGGCGATGCGGGTGTCGGTCTGCAGGTCGGACGGCGGCGGTGCCCGGTCGGCGAGGGTGATGCGGCCGATCGGCTGCGGCGCCGCGCCGGCCAGTGCCAGGCTGCCCTGGGCCAGCAAGGTGCGGGCCAGCCGCGCGCCGAGAAAGCCGCAGCCGCCGGTGATCAGGATATGGAGTGCCATGGATGAGCGGAGCCTTGCGTGGAGGGAGCGCGCATCTTCACGGTTTCTTCGGCAGCTCGATACCGGGGAAGATCTTGATGACCGCGCTGTCGTCTTCCTTCGCGAAACCGGCGGTCGACGCCTGCATGAACATCTGGTGCGCGGTGGACGAGAGCGGCAGCGGGAATTTGCTGGCGCGGGCCAGGTCCAGCACCAGGCCCAGGTCCTTCACGAAGATGTCGACGGCCGAGAGCGGGGTGTAGTCGGCCGCCAGCACATGGGCCATGCGGTTCTCGAACATCCAGCTGTTGCCGGCGCTGTGGGTGATCACCTCGTACAGCCCGGCCGGGTCGACGCCCTCGCGCAGGCCCAGGGCCATCGCCTCGGCGGCGGCGGCAATGTGCACGCCCGCGAGCAGCTGGTTGAGGATCTTCACCTTGCTGCCGGCGCCCGCCGCATCGCCCAGGCGGTAGACTTTGCCGGCCATCGCGTCGAGCACCGCGCCGGCCTTCTCGTAGGCGGCGGGGCTGCCGGCGGTCATCATCGTCATCTCGCCGCTGGCGGCCTTGGCCGCGCCGCCGGAGATCGGCGCATCCAGGTACAGGATATCGAGCGCCGCGAGCCGCGCCTCCAGCGCGACCGACCAGGCGGGGTCGACCGTGGAGCACATCACGAACACGCTGCCGGGCCGCAGCGAGGCCGCGCAGCCGGGCACCTCGCCCGCGCCGAAGAGCACCGCCTCGGTCTGCGCCGCGTTCACCACCACCGAGACGACCACGTCGCACTGCGCCCCCAACTCCGGCAGCTTGGCGCAGGCGCGGCCGCCCTCCTGCGCGAAGGCCTCGGCGGCCTCGGTGCGCACGTCGTGGACGGCGATGTCGAAGCCGGCGCGGCGCAGCGATTGCGCCATGCCCAGGCCCATGGCCCCGAGGCCGATCAATCCGATGGTGTCTGGCATGCGATGGAAGTCCGTGGAAAGAGAAAAAGGATTCGGCTGAAAACCGCGACGCCACCGTCGCGCGCGGGCAGGTGGAAGGCGACGCGGCTCAGTCCAGCACGATCTTTGCGCGCGCCGCGACCTGCTGCCACTGCGCGGCGTCGGCCGCCATGAAGCGGCCCATCGCCCGCTCGTCGAGGAAGGCGGGCTCGGCACCCTGGCGCTGCATCGCCGTAGCCACCTCGGGCATCCGCACGATGCGCGCCAGCGCCTCGCCGAGCCGTGTCGTCACCGCCCCCGGCAGGCCCGCAGGCGCGACGATGCCGAACCATGCGCTCACGTCGAACCCCGCCAGGCCCGACTCGGCCAGGGTGGGTACCGCAGGCAAGGCAGGGCTGCGCTCGGGCGTGGTGACGGCCAGCGCCCGCAGGCGGCCCGACTGGATCTGGGCGATGGCCGACGGCAGGTTGTCGAACATGAAATTGACCTCGCCCGCCATCAGCGCGGTGATCGCGGCCGCCGCGCCGCGGTACGGCACATGGGTCACGAAGGTGCCGGTGCGCGCCTTGAACAGCTCGGCGCTCAAATGCAGCGAGGTGCCGTTGCCGTTGGAGGCGTAGTTGAGCCGCCCGGGCGCCGCCTTGGCCCGGGCCACCAGTTCCTCCACCCGCTGCAGGCCGCCGGAAGGGTTGACCAACAGCACGTTGGGCACCCGCCCGAGCAGGGCCACCGGCGCCAATTGCGTGGGCTGGTAGGGCAGGTTGCGGTAGACGGCCGGCCCGATGGTCAGCGCGGGCGAGGCCATCAGCAGGGTGTACCCGTCGGCCGTGGCGCGCGCCACGTCGGCCGCGCCCAGGTTGCCGCCAGCGCCCGGCTTGTTGTCGACCACCACCGGCTGCCCCAGCTCCTGCGCCAGCCGGGTGCCGACCAGCCGTGCCATGGTGTCGATCAAACCGCCCGGCGGAAACGGCACCACCAGCCGCAACGGGCGCGCCGGCCAGGCCTGCTGGGCGAATGCGGGGGCGGCGGAACAGGCGACCAATGCAGCCTGCAGTGCGGCGCGGCGAGACAGGGTTGAGGTCATGGTGGGAGATCGAAGACTGTTATGACGACGGCGGCGGTTCAGCGCGTCGGACCGGCTACCGAAGGCCTGCGATACCCCGCCGGGGCGCTGTCCGCTTCTCTTGCAAGTGGCACCCGACCCGGCGGCAGCGGACGGACGCATCGGACAACGATCTGCACTTCATGCCTTGTCTCTCCAAATAAACTTGTTATATGGTCATCATACAAATTTAAAGATAGAAAGAACCACCGGGTTTTCACCGACTCAGCCGCCGGGCGCCCGTTCCGTCAGCGAGCGCGCCAGCACGTCGCCCTCCTGCGTCCAGAACTCGGGCCCGGCCTGCTCGATCCGGCGGATGGCGTTGCGCATATGGTCCGCTGCCGCCTGCCGCGCGGCCGTGACGTCGCCGGCCGCGATGGCATCGACGATCCGCGCATGCTCCTGGCTCACCGCGTGGGCGAAATCCAGCCGCCGCGCCTCGTTGGCCCGCGTCACCCGGGTCGCACCATGGAGGAACTGGCCCAGGTAGTCGAGCGTGCCCATCAGGAACGGATTGCGGGCGGCCTGGGCGATCACCCGGTGGAACTGCACGTCCTCCTCCACCCCGTCGCCACCGGCCGCGACCGCCGCGTCCAGTGCGCCGATGCACTGCCGGATCGCCGTCAGGTCCGCATCGGTGCGCCGCTCCGCCGCCAACGCCGCCACTTCCGATTCCAGCGCCCGCCGCACCTCGACGATCTGCACCACCGCCGCCCGCGAGCCGGCGTGCCGTGCATCGAAATTCAACGGCGAGAACCCCGCCGCCTTGGCATACACCCCGCTGCCCTGCCGCGACTCCACCAGCCCCACCGACTTCAGCCGCGACACCGCCTCCCGCACCACCGTGCGGCTGACCCCGAACTGCGCCGCCAGCGCCGCCTCGGTCGGTAGCCGATCGCCCGCCGCGATCCGCGCACCGCGCAGCTCGGCCTCGATGGCGTCCGCGACTCGGTCGGAGAGCCGTGCGCCGGGGGCGAGGGATGCGAAGGGAGGGAGTGTCATGGGGAGGTGTGCTTGCGTGTCAAGTGAGAACTTAGTTGATCGCAAGGAGACTTGGGGGCGGCACACCCTTGACGACACGGAAAACTACATACAGCCCTGCTGTGAAGATTTCGACGCAGGGGATGCTTTTTAAGCATGGCTGTGGGGGCTGAATCGCCGGTCAACACTCGAAACCTTGGTGCTTTACATCAATGGAAGCTTCAACTTGTTACGCTCACGCAGAGTGGTGCTATAGGCGTTCTTGCAACACCGATCGTCCACTTTTTGACAGATGCTTTGACATGCGCGTGCAATGGCTAGAACGCCCGGTCTAGGCTCTTTCCGAGTACGCGCTAAGATGCAGCCCATCATGCCATCAAGTACATAATTACATCAATAATAAATATTTATTCTAAATTATAATATTTAAGCAAAGTCATCAAATTCAAGCAATATAAAAATTTAAAAGATAATTAAAGGTATATATGAAATTAAACATTGATGGAATCGGAAAAATATTTCAATCATCCATCGACATAGATGGACTTACTATTATTTCGGGCGAGAATGATACTGGCAAGAGCACTGTTGGGAAAGTATTATTTTCTATAATTCAAGCGTTTACAACATTTCCGTACATCTTTGAAAAACAAACCCGAGAAAAATTTCAGCGGGAATTTGAACGACTTTATTACGAGATACGAAGACTTGTCGATATCACAGACAATTCTGAGATTCGGAACCTTTTTTCATTTTCCCGTGGAGCTGTAGGGGTCAGTGATGTTCCCCCGCACGTACTGCTTAACATTTTAAAGAAGCAGATTGAGTCGTTAAGCGGGGACAATATCGAGCAATTTTCAAGACAAAAATTGATAAATTCTATTGAGAGACTTAGGGTTGAGAATGCCAGCCCTGATAAAGAGGACAAAATTATCAGGCACTCGTTAAACAAAGTGCTAGCTTCTGAATTTCCCGCCGATGTGGTTTGCAAAACAACCGATGGTGTAGCAAAGATTGAGTTGATTGACGGGGCATCCAGGGTACTGGATTTTACAGTCGATAAGGGAGGCATTAAAGATTTCACCAGTTCTGGCCCACTAGGTTTTAAGAACGTAACTCTCGTAGACGGCCCTTCTATCCTTCAGTACTACCCAGCAATTTCTGAGTTCGATTCCGTGGGCGAAAAGCGACTTCGCAGAGGTGCGCTCCCATTTCACGTCGTAGATCTAGCAGGAAAAATACAAGGTGTAAAAAGGAATATCGATTTATTAGGAGAAATTTCAATCAATCGATTTCCAGGAGCAATTTCAGGCGATCTACGATATGACGAAAAATCGCACGGCTTTATATACGAGACTGACAAGTATTCCATCCAGTCAAATAATGTAGCGTCCGGCATAAAGGCGTTAGCATTAGTGGATCTCTTGATAATTGGTGAGTATGTGAATGCAGAATCGTTGCTTGTGTTGGACGAGCCTGAAACAAATTTGCACCCGAGCTGGCAGGTTCAATATGCAAAAGTCATTTGCGATCTCGTTCGAGGAGGAGCAAAAATACTATTGAATACGCATAGCCCTTACATGCTTGAAGCCCTTAAAGGATACTCTGCACAAATCGACGGGGTTAATTTTTATGTATCTAAATTGAATGAAAAGGGATACGCAGAATTTCACAACACCAATGGCGATATTACCCCGATATTGGAAGTGCTATCACAGCCATTGATTGACTTGGTCAACGAACTAAGTGAATAGTATGAATACCAGCGCAGCCTCTAGAATATACAGCTCACTTTTGCAAAGCCATCCGAAAGCAAATGCTTCGATAACTGAATTAAGCATGACCGAGGCTGGAACCAGCTTTGTGCAATCATGTTACAAAGCGTTTAATTTTGATTTAGTCAAAAATGCTTCGTTAAGAAAATCGGAAGTTAAAGAAAAGTCACCTGATGCCATTTTTTTAAACGGTGATGCACTCTATTTTGTGGAGTTCAAGTCTGGCTTGTGGGACAAAAAAGATCTTAGAGCAAAAATACACGAAGGTTTAACCACCCTTTTTCAGTACTCAATAAAAAATAAATTGATCGAGAGGTCTGAATTCTTTGAAATTCCTCTCCACTATGTAGTTATTGCAACTGACAGAAAAAAAAGCCACTCGCTTAGAAGTGAAAGCACTTTTCTCGATGCCCTAAATTTGAGCATGACATATTTCGGCTTATCAAACTTAGAGGGTTTTATATTAAAGAAAACGGACCTGTTAAGCCAACCTGACAAAGTTTTTCAAAAACTAAAAGAAATTACAGGCGACTCTTTGGATGATCTAGTTTTTATATGTCCTCAAAAGGGAGCTGTTACATTTGGAAATAATCCATAGATACAGACATCCCCAGTGACATAACTTATTCAAAACTTATGATTTTTATAATGCGCAATATTCAAAATAAGCGCTCTATAAATGATACCATAATTAGTAAATAACTATCGCCCGAAAATCATTCACATTGGTATTCGTCGGCCCCGTCACCAGCAAATCCCCCACCGCGTCGAAATACCCATACGCATCGTTGCGCTGCAAACAGTCCGCGATCTTGCAGCCCGCCGCCACACCCCGCGCCAGCGTATCCGGCACCACGAACGCCCCCGCGTTGTCCTCCACCCCGTCGATGCCGTCGGTATCCGCCGCCAGCGCCCACACACCCGCTTCGCCCTGCAGCGCCTGCGCCAGCCCCAGGCAGAACTCCCCTGCCCGCCCGCCCCGGCCCTTGGCGGCGCCCTCGGCGCGGGGCCGCACGGTGACGGTCGTCTCGCCGCCGGAGAGGATCACGCAGGGCTTCGCGAACGGCTGGCCGTGGCGGGCCACGGCGCGGGCCAGGGCGGCGTGGACCTTGCCGACTTCGCGGGACTCGCCTTCGATCTCGTCGCTGAGGATGTAGGCCGGCAGGCCTGCGGCGCGGGCAGCCTCGGCAGCGGCTTCGAGCGACTGGCGGGGGGTGGCGATCAGCTGGACCGTCTGGCCGTCGAAGGCCGGGTCGCCGGGCTTGGGGGTTTCGAGGGCGCCGGTCTCCAGGCGGGCGCGCACCCCGGCGGGAATGTCGATCCGGTAGCGGGCCAGGATGTCGAGCGCATCCGCGCAGCTGCTGGCGTCCGGCACGGTGGGGCCGCTGGCGATGACCGACGGGTCGTCGCCCGGCACGTCGCTGATCGCCAGGGTCACCACCCGGGCCGGCGCGCAGGCCGCGGCCAGGCGGCCGCCCTTGATGCGGGAGAGGTGCTTGCGCACGCAGTTCATCTCGCCGATGTGGGCGCCCGACTCCAGCAGGGCGCGGTTGATGCGCTGCTTGTCTTCCAGCGTCAGGCCCTCGGCCGGCAGCGTGAGCAGCGACGATCCGCCGCCGGAGATCAGGCACAGCACCAGGTCGTCGGCCGTCAGGCCCTGCACCATCCGCAGCATGCGCTCGGCAGCGGCCAGGCCGGCTGCGTCGGGCACCGGGTGGGCGGCCTCGACGAGTTCGATGCGCTGCGGCAGGCCGGCCGGGCGCGGGGGGATGTGGTGGTACCGGGTGACGACCAGGCCCTCCAGCGGCGCGTCGGCCGGCCACAGCGCCTCCAGCGCCTGCGCCATCGCGCCGCCGGCCTTGCCCGCACCGACCACGACCGTGCGGCCCTTGGGCGGCGGTGGCAGGAAGGGGCCGAGGGTATGGAGCGGCTGGGCGCGGCGCACCGCCACCCCGAAGAGATGCTGCAGGAAGGCGCGGGGATCGGCGAGGGAAGGCTTCATGATCAGAGTGCGACAGCGGTGGGCGGGTGGGCGGGCGGATGGCGGAACGTGCCGCATTCTGCCGGGGCCGCCCGCGGCGCCGCACCCTGCAATACCCTGCATCCGCCGGTCCACTGCTGCCGTTGCAGCCGGGTACAACCCGTCATGACCGCGTCACGGCCGGCCGGCAGGATCGGCGGGCCATGCCCGTCCCCACCCCCCTCCCCGCCGCCACGCATCCTGCGGCCCCCACCTTCGCGCAGCGCCGCCGCGACCTGCGCACCCTGGCACGGCTGATGCGCTACCGCCAGCTCAACGCCCTGTTCCAGCCGCTGGCCGATCTGCACAAGGGCACGGTCTTCGGGCACGAGGCGCTGATCCGCGGGCCGGTCAACACGCCGCTGCACACGCCCGACGCATTGCTGGCGCTGGCCCGCAACGCCGGCGTGCTGGCGATGTTCGAGCTGCTGTGCCTGGAGACGGCGCTGGCCGACTGGCACCGGGTGCAGGGCAGCGGGCGGCTGTTCCTCAACATCAGCGCCGATGCGCTGGTGCAGGCCCTGCGCCGCCATGGCGCGGCGGCGCTGCTGGCACACCTGCAGCGGCTGAAGATCGACCCGCGCATGCTGGTGCTGGAGCTGACCGAGCACGAGCGGGTGGCCGACAAGGAGGCGCTGGGCGACGCGGTGCGGCTGCTGCGGGCCGGCGGCGTGGCGCTGGCGCTGGACGACTTCGGCGACGGGCGCTCCAGCCTGCGGCTGTGGTCGGAGCTGCGACCCGAGTTCGTGAAGATCGACAAGTACTTCACCCGTGCGCTGCACGGCAACGACGGGCCCGAGAACCTGCGGCTGGTGCAGGCGCTGCTGAACATCGCAGAGGCGTTCGGCACCCAGCTGGTGGCCGAGGGCATCGAGACGCCGGCCGACCTGCGGGTGCTGCGCGAGCTGCGCGTCCCCTACGGCCAGGGCTACCTGCTGGGCCGCCCGGCGCCGCTGCCGCGCCAGCAGGTGGCGCAGGCCGCCCGCACCGTGCTGGGCGAGGCCCAGTCGCTGGTGGTGCTGCGCCAGCAGCTGCCGACGCGGCCGGGCGTGCTGCGCGGGTTTCCGCGGATCGACGCGCCCACCGCGCATCCGGGCACCACCCACGACGCGCTGGCCGAGCTGTTCCACCAGCACGAGGCGCTGCACGCGATCGCGCTGGTGGAGGACGGCCGGCCGGTGGCGCTGGTGAACCGGCAGCAGTTCATGAACCGCTACGCCACCCTGTACTTCCGCGAGGTGCACGGCAAGAAGCCCTGCATCGGCTGCGCCGACACCGCGCCGCGGATCGTCGACATCGAGGACGACATCGACGCGCTGGCCGCGATCCTCACCTCGCACGACCAGCGCTACCTGAGCGACGGTTTCATCATCACCGCGCGCGGCCGGTACGCCGGCCTGGGCACCGGCGAGCAGCTGGTGCGCACCGTGACCGAGGCGCGGATCGAGGCGGCGCGGCATGCCAACCCGCTGACCTTTCTGCCGGGCAACATTCCGATCAACCTGCAGATCGACCGGTTGCTGGGCGGCGGGGTCGACTTCGTCGCCTGCCATGCCGACCTGAACGACTTCAAGCCGTTCAACGACCACTACGGCTACTGGCGCGGCGACGAGATGATCCGGCTGGTGGCGCGCGTGTCGCTGCTGCATGCCGATCCGCAGCACGACTTCGTCGGCCATGTGGGCGGCGACGATTTCGTGCTGCTGTTCCAGAGCGCGGACTGGCGCCAGCGCTGCGAGCGGATCGTGCAGGAGGTGGCCGAGCAGGCGCTGGCGCTGTTCGACCCGGCCGCCCGCGCCCACGGCGGCATCCACGGCGAAGACCGCGACGGCCAGCCGCGCTTCTATCCCTGCACCACGCTCTCGATCGGCGTGGTGGCGGTGCGCGGCGGCCAGTTCCGCCATGCGGACGAGGTAGCCAGCCAGGCCGCGTTGGCCAAGCACGACGCCAAGGTGGCGCGCCAGCGGATCCTGGTGCGGGAGCCGGACGCCCCCCGGGCCGCGGCGGCGGTGACGGCGCAGCGCAAGCCCCACCTGGTCGGCCGGTAGCGGCGGCGTCGCCCGGCCCCGTGCCGGCGCGGCAGGCCGGCAGGGCGGCTACTGCACCGGCGCGCCGGCCTGGAACCAGCGGCCAAGCAAGGCGCGCTCGGCCTCGGTGATGCCGGTGGCGTTGTTCATCGGCATGGTGCGTGTGACCACCGCCTGCTGGTAGACGCCCTGGGCATGGGCCTTCAGCTGCTCGGGCGAGTCCAGGCGCACGTTCTTCATCTGCATGGCGGCGCCGTGGCACATGTAGCAGCGCTGCTCCAGCACCTTCTGCACTTCGGCATAGGAAACCGGTGCAGCCGGCTCCGTACGCCCGCCTTCAGCTATCGAAACCATAGCAACGGGCGCGGGGCGCAGCGCGAAGATGGTGGCGGCGATCACCGCCACGCCCACCAGCGCGTAGGGCAGCGGATGCCGGTTGCGGCCCAGCTTCCAGCCGTGGCGCAGCACGAAGAACTGCCGGATCGCCGCACCGGCGAACATCATCGCGATCAGCACCAGCCAGTTCTGCGGATGGGTGTAGGTGAAGCTGTAGTGGTTGCTGAGCATCGCGAACAGCACCGGCAGGGTGAAGTAGGTGTTGTGCACGCTGCGCTGCTTGCCGCGCCAGCCGTGCACCGGATCGACCGGCTGCCCGGCCTTGATCGCGGCGATCACCTTCTTCTGGCCCGGGATGATCCAGAAGAACACGTTGGCGCTCATGCTGGTGGCGATCATGGCGCCCACCAGCAGGAAGGCCGCGCGGCCAGCGAACCAGTGGCAGGCCAGCCAGGCCGCGGCGCAGACCAGCACCAGGGTCAGCGCGCCGACGATGGCGTCGCCGTTCTTGCGGCGGCCGAAGATCTGGCAGATGGCGTCGTAGAGCATCCAGAACACCACGAAGAACGACAGCGCCACCGCCACCGCCGCGCCGGGCGACCAGTCCATCCTCGATTTGTCGACCAGGTAGGCGCTGGCGTTCCAGATGTAGGAGACGGAGAACAGCGCGAAGCCCGATATCCAGGTGCTGTAGCTCTCCCAGAAGAACCAGTGCAGGTGCGGCGGAAGCTGCGGCGGCTTCACCGCGAACTTCACCGGGTGGTAGAAGCCGCCGCCGTGCACCGCCCACAGCTCGCCGGTGGCGCCCTGGCGCTTCAGCTCTTCGTCCTGCGGCGGGGTGAGGCTGCTGTCCAGGAAGACGAAGTAGAACGACGAGCCCACCCAGGCGATGGCGGTGATGACGTGGACCCAGCGCAGCAGCAGGTTGGCCCAGTCGAGAAGATAGCTTTCCATGTGTCTGGAATGCCGCGCGGGGGACGCGGCCTGTATGTGGCAACCTGCTCACCACTGCGGGCGCTCTGAGCAGAAATGGCCGCGAACCCGGGACGTGTCGCCGTCCCCCGCTCCGCTGCGACCTGTGCCGGCGAGTGTATGCAATCCGCCGACCGCCGGGTGGGGCCGCGCGTCAGGACCCGCCCTGCGAGCCCAGGGTTTGCAATAACTGTGCCGCCACCGCCACCGCGATCACCTCCGGCTCCTTGCCGGCGATGCCGGGCAGCCCGATCGGGCAGACGACCGCGTCCAGCTCCGCCGGCGTGAACCCGCGCGCTTCCAGCCGGCGCCGGAAGGTCGCCCACTTGGTGCGGCTGCCGATCAGGCCCAGGAACGGCAGGTCGGCCCGCGCCCGGCGGCGTTGCAGGCAGGCGGCGACGATGTCGAGGTCCTCCGCATGGCTGAAGCTCATCACCAGCACCCGCGAGCCGGCGGCCAGCCCGGGCACCGCCGCCTGCACCGGGTCGGAATGCTCGCAGGCGGCGCCGGCCGCCGCGTCGGGCGGGAAGATGCCGTCGCGGCTGTCGATCCAGGTGAGCGCGAAGGGCAGCGGCGCCAGCACGCGGGCCAGCGCGGCGCCCACGTGGCCGCCGCCGAACAGGGCCACCGGGCTGCGCGCCGCCGACAGCCGCGCCCGCAGCGCCGCCACGTCGGCCGCGCCCACCGGCTCGAAGCGCAGGTGCACCACCCCGCCGCAGCACTGGCCGAGCGACGGCCCCAGCGGATAGCGCCGCACCGGCTCCGTGCCGCCCTGCCCGGACAGCCGCAGCCGCGCCTCGGCCACCGCGTCGAATTCGAGCCGGCCGCCGCCGATGGTGCCCACCAGCGCATCGGCGAACACCGCCATCCAGGTGCCGGGGCCGCGCGGCACAGACCCTTGGGTAGACTCCACCGCCACCAGCACCGCCGCGGCCTGCGGCAGGCGCTGCAGCAGGGCATTCAAGATGTCCACGTCGCGTATTTCCTTTGTTCGCATTCTGACCCGAGGGCCGTCACCCATGCCGCCTGAACCGCCCCGCCGCCCCTGGATCGTGGCCGTGCTGCTGTCGGCCGTCGCCGCCGTCGTCGCATCCTGCAGGTCGGGCACCGACACGCCCGCGCCGCCCCAGCCGAAGACGCCCGACCCCGCCGCGCCCCCGGTCGCCACCGGCCCGGTGCCGGGCGACAAGGGCTCGGCCCGCGCCTCGTCGGCCGCCACGCCGCGCGCCTACCGGCAGGACGGCGCCACCCACCTCTACGGCCTGAACGCGCAGCGCATCTACAAGGGCAAGCTGCCGCCGCTGCTCTACGCGATCGGCACGCTGCAGGTCAACATCGACGCGGCCGGCAAGGTCGGCAAGCTCGAATGGATGCGCGCCCCGCGCCATGCGCCCGAGGTGATCGCCGAGATCGAGCGCACCGTGCGCGCCGCGGCGCCCTTCCCGGCGCCGGTGCGCCTGGGCAAGGTGGTCTACACCGACACCTGGCTCTGGGACAAGAGCGGCAAGTTCCAGCTCGACACCCTCACCGAAGGGCAGAACTAGCGGCTGCCGCGCTTCGGCATCAACTGCCGCGGTAGGTGGAATAGGCCCAGGGGCTCACCAGCAACGGCACGTGGTAGTGCTGGTCGGCGTGGGCGATGCCGAAATCGATGCTCACCACGCTCAGGAAGTTCGGCTCCGGCAGCGTCACGCCGCGGCCGCGGAAATAGCCCGCCACGTCGAACGAGAGCCGGTAGGTGCCGGTGCGCAGCCCGGCGTTGTCGAACAGCGGCGCATCGGTGCGGCCGTCGTGGTTGAGCACCAGGCGCTGCAGCAGCGTGGCCGCATCGCCGTGGGTGGCGTAGAGGGTGACGGCCATGCCCGCGGCGGGGCTGCCGTGCATCGTGTCGAGAACGTGGGTGCTGAGGCCCATGGGCCACCTCCTGGAATCGGTTGGACGGAGCGCCCGCCGGCGCCGTGCCGCGGCGACGGCCGGCCCGCGCGGGGCGAAACCGCGAGTGTAGGCAGACCTGCGGCAAGCCCCTGCACGGCCCGGCACCGCGCACAGCCTTGGTGCACCCCGGAATCCTCCGGCGCGGTAGGCCAGAATCTCGGGCGGTGCGGCCCCGGCGGCGATCGCGGTACTCGCGTTTTCGAGAAGAATGCGGTTCTGCCCCGGCCCGTGCCGTTGCCCCGCGACGCGACCCTCACCACCCTGCTTGCATGACCACTTCCGCCGTGTACGACGCCACCCTTCCCTATCCGCGCGACCTGGTCGGCTACGGCCGCCACCCGCCGCACGCGCAGTGGCCGGGCGGCGCGCGGATCGCGGTGCAGTTCGTCCTCAACTACGAGGAAGGCGGCGAGAACGCCACGCTGCACGGCGATGCCGGATCGGAGCAGTTCCTCTCGGAGATGTTCAACCCGCCGGCCTTCCCCGACCGTCACATGAGCATGGAGGGCATCTACGAGTACGGCTCGCGTGTCGGCGTCTGGCGCATCCTGCGGGCGTTCGAGGAGCGCGGCCTGCCGCTCACCGTGTTCGGCGTCGGCATGGCCCTGCAGCGCCACCCAGACCTGACCCGCGCCTTCGTGGAACTGGGCCACGAGATCGCCTGCCACGGATGGCGCTGGATCCACTACCAGGGCGTGGACGAGGAAACCGAGCGCGCCCACATGCGCCTGGCACTCGACACCATCGCGCAGATGACCGGCGTGCGGCCCGAGGGCTGGTACACCGGCCGCGACAGCCCCCGCACCCGCCGCCTGGTGGCCGACGACGGCGGCCTGGCCTACGACAGCGACTACTACGGCGACGACCTGCCCTTCTGGATGAAGGTGCGGCGCACCGACGGCACGGTGGTGCCGCGCCTGGTGGTGCCCTATACGCTCGACACCAACGACATGCGCTTCTCGCTGCCCCAGGGCTTCGCCCACGGCGAGGACTTCTTCACCTACCTGCGCGACAGCTTCGACGCGCTGTACGCCGAAGGTGCCGAAACGCCCCGGATGCTCAGCATCGGCATGCACTGCCGGCTGCTCGGCCGGCCGGGGCGCATCGGCGCGCTGCACAAATTCCTGGACCATATCCAGAAGCACGACCGCGTCTGGATCTGCCGCCGCATGGACATCGCCCGCCATTGGCAGGCGGTGCACCCCCACACCGAACAAGGCGCCTGACATGCCGATCACCCTGGACCAACTCAATGCCGCGTCGCCTGCGGAAGCGGCGGCGCTGCTCGACGGCCTGTACGAGCATTCGCCCTGGATCGTCGAGCAAACGGTCGCAGCGGCTACCGCTGCGGCAGCGCCGTTCCGGTCGGTCGCGCATTTCAAGCATGCGCTGGCGGCCACCGTGGCGGCCGCGCCGACGGAGGCGCAGTTGGCGCTGATCCGCGCCCACCCCGAGCTGGCCGGCAAGGCGATGGTGGACCGGTCGCTCACCGCCGAATCGACGAACGAGCAGCAGGCCGCCGGCCTGACCCGGTGCACGCCCGAGGAGTTCGCCCGCATCCAGCAGCTCAACGCCGACTACAACGCGCGCTTCGGCTTCCCGTTCATCCTGGCGGTGCGCGGGCCGCGCGGCACCGGGCTGGGCAAGGCGCAGATCATCGCCACCTTCGCCCGCCGGCTGCGCCACCACCCCGACGCCGAGCGCGACGAGGCGCTGCGCAACATCCACCGCATCGCCGAGATCCGGCTGGCCGACAAGTTCGGCACCGCGCCCACGCTGGGCGACGCGGTGTGGGACTGGCAGGAGTCGCTGGCCGACTTCAGCGACCCGGGCTTCGCCGAGCAGGGCCAGCTCACCGTGCTCTACCTCACCGAGGCGCACCGGGCCAGCGCCCGCCGCATCGCCGGGTGGATGCGCGAGAGCGGCTGCGACAGCGTGTCGATCGACGCGGTCGGCAACGTCGTCGGCCGCTACGAGGCCGCCGCCGGCGCCGGCCCGGCGGCCCCCACGCTGATGACCGGGTCGCACTACGACACGGTGCGCAACGGCGGCAAGTACGACGGGCGGCTGGGCATCTTCGTGCCGCTGGCCTGCATCCGCGAACTGCACCGCCAGGGCCGCCGCCTGCCCTTCGCGATCGAGCTGGTGGGCTTCGCCGAGGAGGAAGGCCAGCGCTACAAGGCGACCTTCCTCGGCTCCGGCGCGCTCACCGGGGACTTCAAGCCCGAATGGCTCGACCAGCAGGACGCCGACGGCATCACCATGCGCGCCGCGATGCAGCACGCCGGGCTGCCCGCCACGCTCGAGGCCATCGCCGCGCTGCGGCGCGACGCGGCGCGCTACCTGGGCTTCGTGGAGGTGCACATCGAACAGGGGCCGGTGCTGACGGAGCTCAACCTGCCGCTGGGCATCGTCACCTCGATCAACGGCAGCGTGCGCTGCGTCTGCGAGGTGATCGGCACCGCCAGCCATGCCGGCACCACGCCGATGGACCGCCGTCGCGACGCCGCCGCGGCCGTGGCCGAGCTGGCCGTCTACCTGGAGCAGCGGGCCTCGCTCGACGGCGATTCGGTCGGCACCATCGGCATCCTGGAGGTGCCGGGCGGCTCGCTCAACGTGGTGCCGGGCCGCTGCCGCTTCACCCTCGACATGCGCGCGCCCAACGACCCGCAGCGCGACGCGCTGGCCGCCGACGTGCAGGCGATGCTGGCCGCGATCTGCGCCCGCCGCGGCGTGCACTTCACCCTGGAGGAGACCGAGCGCGCCGCCGCCGCGCCGAGCGCGCCCGCATGGCAGGCGCGCTGGGAAGCGGCGGTCGAGTCGCTGGGCGTGCCGCTGCACCGCATGCCCAGCGGCGCCGGCCACGACGCGATGAAGCTGCACCGCATCCTGCCGCAGGCGATGCTCTTCGTGCGCGGCGAGAACGGCGGCATCAGCCACAACCCGCTCGAGAGCAGCAGCAGCGAGGATATGGACCTGGCGGTGCGCGCCTTCCAGCGGCTGCTCGACGGGCTGGAGACCGAGGCCGCCGCCGCCGTCGCGACCTGATCTGCAACGCTTCGCTATAGTATTGATAGCTAGAGGTCGGCGCCATTCGCCGGCCGCAGGCACTTTTCATTCATAAACCGGCCTCTGCACGCCGCAGGGGCTCCTGCCATGACCGCATCCGACCACGCCACCGACTACGACCGCCTCGACACCTGGATCGACGCCCACTTCGACGAAGAAATGCGCTTCCTGCAGGAGCTGGTGCGGGTGCCCACCGACACGCCGCCCGGCAACAACGCGCCCCACGCCGAGCGCACCGCCACGCTGCTGCAGGCCTTCGGCTTCGAGGCCGAGCGCCATCCGGTGCCGCAGGCCGAGGTGCAGGCCTACGGCATGGAGTCGATCACCAACCTGATCGTGCGCCGCAAATATGCGGACGGCGGCCGCACCGTGGCGCTCAACGCCCATGGCGACGTGGTGCCGCCCGGCGACGGCTGGTCGCACGACCCCTACGGCGCCGAGATCGAGGGTGGCGCCGTCTACGGCCGGGCCACCGCGGTGAGCAAGGGCGATTTCGCGAGCTTCAGCTTCGCGGTGCGGGCGCTGGAATCGCTGGGCGCGCCGCTCAAGGGCGGGGTGGAGCTGCACTTCACCTACGACGAGGAGTTCGGCGGCGAACTCGGCCCCGGCTGGCTGCTGAAGCAGGGCCTGACCAAGCCCGACCTGCTGATCGCCGCCGGCTTCTCCTACGAGGTGGTCACCGCCCACAACGGCTGCCTGCAGATGGAGGTGACGGTGCACGGCAAGATGGCGCACGCCGCCATCCCCGCCAGCGGCGTGGACGCGCTGCAGGGCGCGGTCGCGATCCTCAACGCGCTCTATGCGCAGAACACGGCCTACCGCCAGGTGCGCTCGCAGGTCGAGGGCATCAACCACCCGTACCTCAACGTCGGCCGGATCGAGGGCGGCACCAACACCAACGTCGTGCCCGGCAAGGTGGTCTTCAAGCTCGACCGCCGGATGATCCCCGAGGAGAACCCGGCCGAGGTCGAGGCGTCGATCCGCCAGGTCATCGCCGACGCGGCCGCCACCCAGCCCGGCATCGCCGTCGAGATCCGCCGCCTGCTGCTCGCCAATGCGATGCGCCCGCTGCCGGGCAACGCGCCGCTGGTGGAGGCGATCCAGAAGCACGGCCAGGCCCTCTTCGGCCAGCCGATCCCGGCGATGGGCACGCCGCTCTACACCGACGTGCGGCTGTATGCCGAGGCCGGCATCCCCGGCGTGATCTACGGCGCCGGCCCGCGCACCGTGCTCGAATCGCACGCCAAGCGCAACGACGAGCGGCTGCAGCTCGACGACCTGCGCCGCGCGACCAAGGTGATCGCCCGCGCCCTGCGCGACCTGCTGGCCTGAGCGGCACGGCGGCAGCGGCAGCGACGTCCGGCCCATGTTCCGCTTCAAGATCTCGATGGCGCTCGGCCTGCTCGTCGCACTGGTGTGCGTGCAGGCGGCCTTCGTCTACATGGGATCGGTGCGGGTCTACGACTATGCGCAGCACAGCCGGCTGGCGAGCGACATCCTGGCCGAGCTGGTGGAACTCTCGGCCAACAAGCAGCGGCTGCGGGTCTGGGCCTCGCAGCGCCTGATGAACGCGGCCGATGCGTCGCCCGAGACCCGCACCGCGCTGCTCGCCCGGATGCGCGCCAGCGCCACCACCCTGCAGGACCTGGCGCGCCGCGACCAGGAGCTGCTGGAGAAGCTGTCGGGCCAGGCGATGGTGGAGCCGCCGGCCGACGGCCAGCGTCTGGTGGCCGTCACCGACCTGCTCGACGACAACATCGTGGCGGTGCAGAACCGGCTGCTGGCGCTGGCGCCGCTGAGCGCGGGATCGGATTTCGGCGCGGTGTGGCAGGAGCTGAACGGCGTCTTCAACCAGGCCCGCGGCCGCGACCTGCGCGAGCTGATCGACAGCGCGATCGAGCGGCAGCGCACGGTGGTGCCGGCGGCGCGGGCCGCCACCGCCAGCGGCCTCGACGCGCTGCGGATGCAGGCCATCGGCATGGCGGCGGTGACGCTGCTCGCCTCCATCGTGATGGCGCGCTGGCTGGGCGGCAACCTGCAGCAGCCGCTGGCCCGGCTGATGGCGGGAATCCGGCAGCTGCAGGCCGGACGGCTCGACCACCGGGTGCGCATCGATTCCGAGGACGAGTTCGCCAAGGTGGCCGAGCAGTTCAACACCATGACCGACGAGCTGCAGCAGCACCGCACCCGCGCCGACGCCACCCGCCAGCAACTGGAGACCGCGGTGCAGGACCGCACCGCCGAACTGCGCCAGGCCCACGAGACGCTGCAGCGCATCGACCAGCGCCGCCGCCAGCTCTTCGCCGACCTGAGCCACGACCTGCGCACCCCGGCCACCGCGATCCGCGGCGAGGCCGAGATCGCCCTGCGCGGCGCCGACCGGCCGGTCACCGAGTACCGGCAGACTTTGTCGCGCATCGTCGGCGGCGTGGGCCAGCTCTCAGACGTGGTCGAAGACCTGATGCTGGTCGCCCGCGCCGATGCCGACCAGCTGATCCTGCGGCCCGCTCCGGTCGACCTGGCCGCCCTGCTGCACGAGGCCGCGGACCAGGCCGGCACCCTGGGCGCCGCGCGCGGCGTGCGGGTGCTGCTGGAAGCCAGCGGCGATGCCGGACTGCCGCCGCCCCGGGTCCACGCCGACGAGGACCGGCTGCGCCGCGCACTGATGGTGGTGCTGGACAACGCGGTCAAGTACTCCCACCCCGACGGCACGGTGCGGGTCATGTGGTCGCACGGCACGGCCGAGGCGGTGGTGCGGGTGCGCGACCAGGGCATCGGCATCGAACCCGCCGAGATGCCCCACGTCTTCGAGCGCTTCGTGCGCGGCGACCGGGCGCGCCGGCACCGGGCCGACGGCAGCGGCATCGGCCTGTCGATCGCGCATTCCATCGTCACCGCGCACGGGGGCCGCATCGCCCTGCAGAGCGTGCCCGACGGCGGCACGACCGTCGAGATAACCCTGCCGGTGCTGGCGCACCGCAGCGCGGACGAGGCGGCCGCATGAAACACCCCTGCCGTTTCCGCCACCCTGGCCGCCGCCCTGCCGCGGCACCGGCCCACAGAGGAATCCGATGAGCATCCTGGTCGTGGAAGACGACGCCCGTGTCGGCGATTTTCTGGTACGCGGCCTGCGGGCCGAGGGCTACCAGGTGCACTGGGCCCGCACCGGGGACGAGGGGCTGGAAGCGGCCCGCACCGGCGCGCCCCTGCTGATGATCCTCGACCTGATGCTGCCCGGACTGGGCGGCCTGGAGGTCTGCAGGACGCTGCGCGCGGAGGGCCTGCAGATGCCGGTGCTGATGCTCACCGCGCTGAGCAGCCTGGAGGACAAGGTGCACGGCCTGCGCCTGGGCGCCGACGACTACCTGACCAAGCCCTTCGCCTTCGACGAGCTGCTGGCCCGCATCGAGGCCCTGCTGCGCCGCGGCCGCACCCAGCAGCCGCGGCCGAACCAGCTCCAGGTGGCCGACCTGGTGCTCGACCGCGAACGGATGCAGGCCCGCCGTGCCGGCCAGCCGCTGGCCCTGACCGCCAAGGAGCTGGCCTTCCTGGAACTGCTGATGGGCGCCCCCGGCAAGGTGCACAGCCGCGAGCGCATCCTGGCCGCCGTCTGGGGCACACACGAGGACCCGCTGACCAACGTGGTCGACGTCTACGTGCGCCGGCTGCGCGCCAAGGTGGACGAGGGCCATCCGCTGCAGCTGATCAAGACGGTGCGCGGCTTCGGCTACCGGCTGGACGACAGCGCCGACTAGAAGGCGCCGCGCCCGCTACAGCCGCGCCAGCGTCTGCGGGTCCGCTTCGCCGCCGTGGAAACGCTGTAGAGCCCCGGCGTATACCGGATCGGCATCCTGCACCGCCGAGAAAAGCGTCATGCTCGAGCGGAACTTGAGGTCGTCGGGCGATCCGAAGATCGCATGGGCGGATCGGCCGGGCACCGCCAGCACCAGGGCGGTACAGGCGTGCAGCCGCGTGCCGAGCACCGGATGCGCCAGGTAGGCCCGCGCTTCGTCGGACGAGGCGATCGCGTAGCGCTGCGCCATGGCGCTATGGCCCAGGCCCGCGATCTGCGGGAACACGAACCACATCCAGTGGCTGCGCTTGCGGCCGGCGCGCAGCTCGTCCATCGCGGAGGCGATCACCGGCTGCTGGGCGTCGAGGAAACGCTGGAGATCGAAGGAGGATGTCATCGGCCGAGCTTCGCATGGTCCGGGCGGGCATGCACCACCACCGGCCTTCGCATCCGCTGCGGCGCTGCATGGCGCCCGCCATGCCGAAACCGCATGCCGGCGGGCTTCGCAGGGCATGAGCGGCCTGCGCGGCCGCCGATCCGGGTAAGCTCGCAGCCCCCCTTCGTGGGGATCCATCGCACCCAGGAATCGTCCATGTCCCAGACCCTCTCCCCCGCCGAACAAGCCCTGCGCGACGCTGCGCGCGAGTACCACCGCACGCCCGTCCGCGGCAAGATCTCGGTCACGCCGCTCAAGCCCCTGTCCAACCAGCGCGACCTGTCGCTGGCGTACTCGCCGGGCGTCGCCTACCCCTGCCTCGACATCCAGGCCGACCCGTCGCTGGCCTACGAGTACACCTCGCGCGGCAACCTGGTCGGGGTCATCACCAACGGCACCGCGGTGCTGGGCCTGGGCGACATCGGCCCGCTGGCCGGCAAGCCGGTGATGGAGGGCAAGGGCTGCCTGTTCAAGAAGTTCGCGGGCGTCGACGTGTTCGACATCGAGCTGGCCGAGCGCGACCCGGACAAGCTGGTCGAGATCATCGCCGCGCTGGAGCCGACGCTCGGCGGCATCAACCTCGAGGACATCAAGGCGCCCGAATGCTTCTACATCGAGAAGCAGCTGAGCGAGCGGCTCAACATCCCGGTCTTCCACGACGACCAGCACGGCACCGCGATCATCTCGTCTGCCGCGCTGCTCAACGGCCTGGAGCTGGTGGGCAAGCAGATCGGCGCGGTGAAGGTCGCGGTATCGGGCGCCGGCGCCGCGGCCATCGCCTGCCTGGACGTGATGGTCGGCCTGGGCGTCAAGCGCGAGAACATCTTCGTGGTCGACTCCAAGGGCGTGATCCACGACGGCCGCACGAACCTCGACATCTCGAAGCAGCGCTACGCCCAGAAGACCGATGCCCGCACCCTCGCCGACGTGGTGAACGGCGCCGACGTGTTCCTCGGGTGCTCCGCCCCCGGCGTGCTGACCGCCGAGATGGTCAAGACCATGGCAGACAAGCCGATCATCCTGGCGCTGGCCAACCCCGAGCCCGAGATCCGGCCCGAGCTGGCCAAGGCGGTGCGGCCGGACTGCATCATCGCCACCGGCCGGTCGGACTATCCGAACCAGGTCAACAACGTCCTGTGCTTCCCCTACATCTTCCGCGGCGCGCTCGATTGCGGCGCCACCAAGATCACCGAGGCGATGAAGCTCGCCTGCGTGCGCGAGATCGCCGACCTGGCCAAGGCCGAGACCAGCGACGAGGTGGCCGCCGCCTACCCGGGCCAGGAGCTGGTCTTCGGCCCCGACTACCTGATCCCCACGCCGTTCGACGCGCGCCTGATCCTGAAGATCGCCCCTGCCGTCGCCAAGGCCGCGCAGGAGTCGGGCGTGGCCACCCGGCCGATCGAGGACTTCGACGCCTACCGCGAGAACCTCACCCGCTTCGTCTACCAGACCGGCATGTTCATGCGTCCGGTATTCACCGCCGCCAAGGCTGCGCCGCAGCGCGTGGCCTATGCCGAGGGCGAGGACGAGCGCGTCCTGCGTGCGGTGCAGGTCGTGATCGACGAGCAGCTGGCCAGGCCGATCCTGATCGGCCGCCCGGCGGTGATCGAGGCCCGGGTGCTGAAGGCCGGCCTGCGCATCAAGCTCGGCCACAACGCCGAATGCGTCGACCCCGAGGACGATCCGCGCTTCCGCCAGTACTGGGAGGCCTACCACGGCGCGATGGGACGCAACGGCATCACGCCCGAGGCCGCCAAGGCCGCCGTACGCCGCAGCAACACCCTGATCGCCGCGTTGATGGTCCAGCTGGGCGATGCCGACGCGATGCTCTGCGGCCTGGTCGGCCGCTACGACCACCACCTGCAGCATGTGCAGGACGTGATCGGCCTGAAGGAAGGCGCGCACGAGTTCGCCGCCCTCAACGCGCTGATGCTGCCCGAGCACACGCTCTTCATCGCCGACACCTACATCAACGACGCGCCCGACGCCGAGCAGCTGGCCCGCATCGCGCTCGCCGCGGCAGAAGAGGTGCAGCGCTTCGGCCTGCCGCCGAAGGTGGCCTTCCTGTCGCACTCCAACTACGGCACCTCGACCCGGCCGTCGGCACTCAAGATGCGCGCCGCGCACGAGCGCTTCCGCGCCCTGGCGCCGCACATCGAATCCGACGGCGAACTGCACGGGGATGCCGCCCTGTCGGAGACCGTGCGCGCCAACGCGGGCCTGGCCGACAGCGCCCTGACCGGCTCGGCCAACGTGCTCATCTGCCCCAACCTGGATGCGGCCAACATCCTGTTCAACGTGCTGAAGACCACCAGCGGCCAGGGCATGACCATCGGTCCGATCCTGCTGGGCGCGGCCGCTTCGGTGCACATCCTCACCCCGTCGTCCACCGTGCGCCGCATCGTCAACATGACGGCGCTGGCCGGGGCGAAGGCGGTGAAGGCCACCGTGCAAGGCTGACGCTGCGCGGCCGGCAGGCCGGACCGGTGCGGACCGCGCGGCCGGCACCGGCCCGGCTTTTTTTGGGCCACTCGATTCTGTAAGACGGCACCGCTTTGTGCCGGGACACCGTGCGGCACCGAGAGACGCGAACCTATGATGCGTCCCACCCGGCAGACGACGGCCGGCAGAAAGCCCCACGTGTCCCCTGAAGAACGCTACGACCTGATCGTCGTGGGCTCCGGCCCTGGCGGTGGCGCCCTGGTGCAGCGCCTGGCCCCTACCGGCAAGCGCATCCTGGTGCTGGAGCGGGGCGAATACCTCCCCCGTACCCAGGCCAACTGGGATTCCAAGACCGTCTTCGTCGACGGGGCCTACCAGGCCAAGGACACCTGGTACGGTGCCGACGGCCGCAGCTTCCACCCCGGCCTGCACTACTGTGTCGGCGGTAATTCGAAGGTCTACGGCGCGGCGCTGCTGCGGATGCGGGAGCGGGATTTCGACGCGGTGCGGCATGCGGACGGCATCTCGCCCGCCTGGCCCCTGCCCTACGCCGCCTTCGAGCCCTACTACGCGCAGGCCGAGCGCCTGTTCCACGTCCACGGGCAGCGCGGCGAAGACCCGAACGAGCCGCCCGCGAGCGGCGCCTTCCCCCATCCGGCCGTCGCGCACGAAGCCCGCATCGCCCGCCTGGCCGAGGACCTGCGCCGCCAGGGTGCCCATCCCTTCCACCTGCCGCTCGGCATCCTGCTCGACGAAGTGGACGGCAAGCCCACCCCCACCAGCCGATGCATCCGCTGCGACGCGTTCGACGGTTTCCCCTGCCTGCTCAACGGCAAGGCCGATGCGCAGGTCACCTGCATCGACCCCACGCTGGCCGCCTGGCCCAACGTGACGCTGATGACCGGCGCCTATGTCTCGCGGCTCGAGACCGATGCCGCGGGCCGCACGATCACCGGGGTGCAGGTCGAACACCGCAGCGGCCCGTGCAAGGGCGAGCGGGCCTGCTACCGGGCCGATATCGTGGTGCTGGCCTGCGGTGCGCTCAGTACCGCGCTGCTGATGCTGCGCTCTGCCAACGACCAGCATCCGCAGGGCCTGGCCAACGGCTCCGACCAGTTGGGCCGCAACTACATGCGTCACAACCAGTCGGTGCTGATGGCTGTGGCGCGGGAGCCCAACGACACGGTGTTCCAGAAGACGCTGGCCGTCAGCGACTACTACTTCGGTTCGGACGACTGGGACTATCCGCTGGGCCTGATCCAGATGTGCGCCAAGTCGCATGCCGACCAGATCCGCGCCGAGGCGCTGCCCGGCTGGCTCGAATGGCTGCCCGGCATGCCCTTCGAGATGCTGGCTCGCCATTCGATCGACTTCTGGCTCTCCAGCGAAGACCTGCCACGCCCCGAGAACCGCATCTCCCTGCGGCACGACGGCCAGGTGGTGCTGGACGTGACCGAGAACAACATGGAGGCGCACCGCCGGCTGCGCGCCAAGCTCGAAGACCTGCTGCGCCACTGCGACGTGCACCCGCACCTGCTGGAGCGCAGCCTGTATTTCGGCAAGAACATCCCGATCGCCGGCACCGCGCACCAGGCAGGCACCGCCCGCTTCGGCACCGACCCGCGCAGCTCGGTGCTCGACCTCGACTGCCGCACCCACGAGATCGACAACCTGTACCTGGCCGATGCCAGCTTCTTCGTCTCGATCGGCGCGGTGAACCCGACGCTCACCATCATCGCCAACGCGCTGCGGGTGGCAGACCGGATCAAGGAGCGCCTGGGCGCCGCCGACCGGGGCCCGGCGTCCACCGCCGCGACATCCACCGTCTAGCGCCCGATACCTGCCCACCCCGCTTCATGCCGACCGACACTTCCGCTGCGCCCGACGACGCCGCCAGCTCTCCCGATCCTCTGACCAACGGCGCGCCCTGGATGCTGTGGGGCCCCTACCTCGCCGAACGCCAGTGGGGCACGGTGCGGGAAGACGCCAGCGAAGACGGCGAAGCCTGGGACGCGCTGACCCACGACATGGCCCGCAGCGTGGCCTACCGCTGGGGCGAGGACGGCATCGGCGGCATCAGCGACGAGCACCAGCGCCTGTGCCTGTCGCTGGCGCTCTGGAACGGGCAGGACCCGATCCTGAAGGAGCGGCTCTTCGGCCTGTCGAACGCCGAAGGCAACCACGGCGAGGACGTGAAGGAGCAGTACTGGTACCTGGACAACCTGCCCGACCACCGCTGGATGCGGATGGTCTACCGCTATCCGCAGGCCGCGTTTCCGTACACCCAGCTGGTGGCAGAGAACGCACGCCGCAGCCGGGCCGACCCCGAGTACGAGCTGGCCGACACCGGCATCTTCGACCAGGGCCGCTACTTCGATGTGGAAATCGCCTGCGCCAAGGCCGGCGAACACGACCTGCTGCTGCGCTACACCGCGCACAACCGCGGCCCGGACGACGCGCCGCTGCACCTGCTGCCCACGCTCTGGTTCCGCGCCGATCCTGCCGCCAATGCAGACATGCCGGCGGGCCTGTCCGCCGGACCCGACGGCACCTTGCTCGCACGGCACCCGACCCTGGGCCGCTACACCTGCCGGGTCGAGAGCGACGGCGCGGCGCCGGAGTGGCTCTTCACCGACAACGCCACGAATGCCGAACGCGCGGAGGCGCTCGGTGCCCGTTCCTGGCCCACGCCGCCCGCCTCCCGGGGATGCTTCAAGGACGCGTTCCACGAGCGGGTGGTGCAGGGGAATTCGGCGGCGGTGTCGGCCGAACCGCGCGGCAGCAAGGCCTGCGCCTGGTTCGCGCTGCAGGTGCACGCGGGCGGTGCCGCGTCGGTGCGGCTGCGGCTGTCCCGGGACGACGCGGCGGTGCCGGTCGGCGGCTTTGCGGACTTCGACCGGCAGATGGACGTTGCCCGGACCGGTGCAGACGCCTTCTATGCGCGCCGCCAGAACCCGGACCACACCGCAGAGCAGCGTGCGCTGCAACGCCAGGCCTGGGCCGGGCTGCTGTGGAGCAAGCAGTTCTACGCCTACGACGTGTCGCACTGGCTCGACGGCGAGCCGGGCTGCTCCGCGCTTCCGGCCGCGCGCAAGAAGGGCCGCAACGCCGGCTGGCGCCACGTGCGGGCCCACGACATCGTGCTGATGCCCGACAAATGGGAATACCCGTGGTTCGCCTCGTGGGACCTGGCTTTCCACGCCATCGCGGTGGCACCGGTCGATCCGGCCCTCGCCAAGCGCCAGCTCACGCTACTGCTGCACGACCGCTACATGCACCCCAACGGCCAGATTCCGGCCTACGAATGGAATTTCGGAGCGGCCAATCCGCCGGTGCAGGCGCTGGCGGCCTGGAAGGTCTACCAGACCGACGCCGCGATCACCGGCACGCCCGACACCGCCTTCCTGCGCCACGTGCTGCACCGGCTGATGCTCAACTTTACCTGGTGGGTCAACCGGCAGGACAGCAGCGGCAACAACATCTTCCAGGGCGGCTTCCTGGGCCTGGACAACGTGGGCGTCTTCGACCGCAGCCAGCCGCTGCCGGGCGGCGGCGTGCTGGAACAGGCCGACGGCACCAGCTGGATGGCGATGTACGCGCTCAACCTGATGCGCATCGCGATGGAGCTGGCGCTGGACGACCCGGTCTACGAAGACCTGGCGATCAAGTTCGGCGAGCATTTCTTCTACATCGCCGGTGCCATGGCCAACATGGGCGGGGTGGAGGGCGCGGGCCTCTGGGACGAGGAAGACGGCTTCTACTACGACCAGGTCCAGATGCCCGACGGCGCCAGCAGCCGGTTGCGGCTGCGCACCGTGGCGGGCCTGATCCCGTTCCTGGCGGTCGAGGTGCTGGACGCCGCCCGCGTCCGCAAGCTGGGCCGGCTGCGCCACCACCTGCAGGTCTTTCTGCAGGGCCGGCCCGATCTGGCGGCGCTGGTCAGCCACTGGCAGGAGCCGCATGCGCACGGCGCAGCGGGCCACGCGAACGGCAACAGCCTGCACCTGTTCAGCCTGCTGCGCGGCCACCGCATGAAACGGGTGCTGCGGCGGGTGCTCGACGAGAAGGAATTCCTGTCGCCGCACGGAATCCGCTCGGTGTCGAAGGCCTACGGCGACCAGGCTTTCGACTATGCGCTGGGCGACACCCACTACGGCCTGCACTACACCCCGGCCGAGAGCGACAACGACATGTTCGGCGGCAACAGCAACTGGCGCGGCCCGGTGTGGATTCCGCTCAACTACCTGATCGTCGAATCGCTGCGGCGCTTCCATGCCTACTACGGCGACGACTTCCTGGTCGAATGCCCCACCGGCTCGGGCCGGATGCTGTCCATCCGCGGCGTGGCCGATTTCCTGCAGGAGCGCCTGCTGTCGCTGTACCTGCCCGGACCCGGCGGCCAGCGCACCGGCTGCGGCGCGCCCGGCGAGCAGCAGGCCACCGACGGCATGCTGCTGTTCCACGAATACTTCCACGGCGACACCGGCCGCGGCCTGGGCGCCAGCCACCAGACCGGCTGGACGGCGCTGCTCGCGGTGCTGCTGTAGCGCCGCCGGTTCGTTCTTCATCCCCTCAACCCAAGGATTCCCATGTCACGCCTCACCGGAAAGAAAGCCCTCGTCACCGGCAGCACCCAGGGCATCGGCGCAGCCTGCGCACTACGGCTGGCGCAGGACGGTGCCGACGTCGCGCTGAACGGCCGAGACCCCAACAAGCCACCGCAGGAACTGATCGCGCAGATCGAGGCGCTGGGCCGCAAGGCGGTGTACCTAGCCGCCGACGTCGGCGACGCGAAAGGTGCCGCCGGCCTGGTCGACCGGGCGGTGGGGGCCCTGGGCGGGCTGGACCTGCTGGTCAACAACGCCGGCCTGGAGAAGCGTGCCGATTTCTGGGACGTGACCGAGGAAGACTACGACCTGGTGATGAACGTCAACCTGAAGGGCGTCTTCTTCGCCACCCAGGCCTTCGTGCGGCACCGTCGCGCTGTGCGGCAGCCGGGGGCCATCGTCAACATGAGCTCGGTGCACGAGGAGATCGCGTTCCCGCATTTCGCGTCGTACTGCGCGAGCAAGGGCGCGTTGCGGATGCTGACGCGCAACCTGGCGACCGAGCTGGCGCCGCTGGGCATCCGCATCAATAACGTCGCCCCCGGCGCGATCGCCACGCCGATCAACACCGCGCTGCTGCAGAACTCCGCGCAGCGCAAGGCACTCGAAGCGCAGATTCCGCTGGGCCGCATGGGCACGCCGAAAGACGTCGCCGGCCTGGTGGCGTTCCTGGCCAGCGACGACGCGGGCTACATCACCGGCAGCACCCACTTCGTGGACGGCGGGCTGACTTACCACTACACCGAGCAGTAGACGCAGCGGTCTGCAACGGACCGGCACTAGGCGCAAAATGTGACCAATGCACCAATACGGCGCACCGCCGCGTGCCGCGCCGCGCTCATCGGCGAATAGCACCCCCGCAGTGCAGGCGCGCACCACAAAGGGCTTTGCACCGGTGCATGCCCGGTTGACGCGGGCACTGTTTTTGCTCAGTGTAGATATCAGTAACTTTCTACACGGATGCCTTACCCATGACCAAGCGCGCGTTCCTCCGCTCCACCCTCCGACTGGCTGCCGTGACGGCGGCGATGGCCCTCGGCACCGTCCAGGCGCAGGCCCAGGCGCTCACCCCGGTCAAGTTCCAGCTGGATTGGCGCTTCGAAGGCCCGGCCGCCCTGTTCCTGGTGCCGGCGGCCAAGGGCCACTTCAAGCAGGCGGGCCTGGACGTGACGGTGGATGCGGGCAACGGGTCGGGCGGCACGGTGACGCGGGTGGCCTCGGGCAGCTACGACATCGGCTTCGCCGACCTGGCCTCGCTGATGGAGTTCCATGCCAACAACCCCGAGGCGCCCAACAAGCCGGTCGCGGTGATGATGGTCTACAACAACACGCCGGCCTCGGTGATGGCGCTCAAGAAGTCGGGCATCACCAAGCCGGCCGACCTGGCCGGCAAGAAGCTCGGAGCGCCGGTGTTCGACGCGGGCCGCCGTGCCTTCCCGATCTTCGCCAAGGCCAACAACGTCGGCAACGTGCAGTGGACCGCGATGGATCCGCCGCTGCGCGAGACGATGCTGGTGCGCGGCGACATCGATGCGATCACCGGCTTCACCTTCACCTCGCTGCTGAACCTGGAAGCCCGCGGCGTGAAGGCCGCCGACATGGTGGTGCTGCCCTATCCCGACTACGGCGTGAAGCTCTACGGCAACGTGATCATCGTCTCGCCCAAGTTCCTGAAGGAAAAGCCCGAGGCGGTGAAGGCCTTCCTGGCGGCTTTCGCCAAGGGCGCGAAGGAAGTGCTGGCCAACCCGGCCGCCGCGGTCGAGACGGTCAAGGCCCGCGACGGCATCGTCAACAGCGAGTTGGAAACCCGCCGCCTGAAGCTGGCGATCGACACGGTCATCAACAGCCCCGACGCGCGCGCCGAGGGCTTCGGCCAGGTCAATGCGGGCCGGCTGGCGCTGATGGCGTCGCAGGTCTCCGACGCTTTCGCCACCAAGACCCGCGTCAACCCCGACGCGGTCTGGAACGGCAGCTTCCTGCCGCCGGCGGCGCAACTCGACCTGCTGCCGCGCAAGTGACCGGCCCGGCGCCGGGCGGCGGAAGGTCTCCCCGCCTGGCGCTATCTTTTTAATAGCTGGTGGTCGGCGCGGAACGCCGGCCACGGCCTCTTTTCATTCGTAAAACGCATGTCCACCGCCGCCGAACCGTACTTCGTCGACTTCCGAGACGTCTGGCTCGCCTACAACGAGGAATTGCTGCGTGCAAACCACTTCGCGGTCGAGGCGATCGACCTGCAGGTGCGCCGCGGCGAGTTCATCGCGATCGTGGGACCGTCGGGCTGCGGCAAGTCGACCTTCATGAAGCTCACCACCGGGCTGCGCATGCCGTCGATGGGCAAGATCCTGATCGACGGCCAGCCAGTGACCGGGCCGCTGAAGATTTCGGGCATGGCCTTCCAGGCGCCGTCGCTGCTGCCGTGGCGCACCACGGTCGACAACGTGCTGCTGCCGCTGGAGATCGTCGAGCCGTTCCGCTCCAGCTTCAAGCAGAAGAAGAAGGAGTACGTCGAGCGCGCCCGCACGCTGCTGCAGAAGGTGGGCCTGGGCGGCTACGAGGACAAGTTCCCGTGGCAGCTGTCGGGCGGCATGCAGCAGCGCGCCAGCATCTGCCGCGCCCTGATCCACGAGCCGAAGATGCTGTTGCTCGACGAGCCCTTCGGCGCGCTCGACGCCTTCACCCGCGAGGAGCTGTGGTGCATCCTGCGCGACCTGCAGGCCGAACAGGGATTCAACGTCATCCTGGTCACCCACGACCTGCGCGAGAGCGTGTTCCTGGCCGACACGGTGTACGTGATGAGCAAGAGCCCGGGCCGCTTCGTCGTCAAGCGCGAGATCGACTTTCCCCGCCCGCGCCCGCTGGAGTTGACCTACACCAAGGAATTCACCGACATCGTGCTGGAGCTGCGCAGCCACATCGGCGCGATCCGCTCGCCGGTGCTGGCCGGCGCCGCCGCCCCCGCCACCGCCCTGCCGCAATAGAACAAGCCGAGACGCCCCATGCGCAACAAGAACCTGGAACGCTGGTCCCCCTGGATCCTGCTGGTGATCACCATCGCGCTCTGGCAGATCGTCTGCAGCGCCTTCGACATCTCGGAGTTCATCTTCCCGAGCCCGCTGCGCATCTGGACGCAGTTCATGGAATACAAGGCGATCATCGCCGGCCACGCCTGGCGCACCTTCTGGGTGACGATGGTGGGCTTCGGCATCGCGATCGTGGTGGGCGTGCTGCTGGGCTTCGTGATCGGCAGCTCCCGCCTCGCCTATGCCGCGATGTACCCGCTGATGACCGCCTTCAACGCCCTGCCGAAGGCCGCCTTCGTGCCGATCCTGGTAGTGTGGTTCGGCATCGGCGTGGGGCCTGCGATCCTCACCGCGTTCCTGATCAGCTTCTTCCCGATCATGGTCAACATCGCCACCGGCCTGGCCACGCTGGAGCCCGAGCTGGAAGACGTGCTGCGCGTCCTGGGCGCCAAGCGCTGGGACGTGCTGGTCAAGGTGGGCCTGCCGCGGTCGATGCCCTACTTCTACGGCTCGCTGAAGGTGGCGATCACGCTGGCCTTCGTCGGCACCACCGTCTCGGAGATGACCGCCGCCAACGAGGGCATCGGCTACCTGCTGATCTCCGCCGGCTCCAGCATGCAGATGGGCCTGGCCTTCGCCGGCCTGCTGGTGGTCGGCGCGATGGCGATGGCGATGTACGAGCTGTTCAGCGTCATCGAGAAGCGCACCACCGGCTGGGCGCACCGCGGATCGAATGCCTGACCGCGCCGAACCCACCGGCGCGCCGATGACGCCTGCCAAGGCCGTCGTCGCTCTGCGCCGCGCCAACGCGGTGGCGGAGCGTGCGATGGCGATGGGCCGGCACCCCTTCGGCGCGCTGCTGGTCGCGCCCGACGGCGAGACGGTGCTGGCCGAGCAGGGCAACATCGACACCGTCAACCATGCCGAATCGACCCTGGCCCGCGCCGCCGCATCGACCTACCCCGGCGCCTACCTGGCGCGGTGCACCCTGGTCACCACCTTCGAGCCCTGCGCGATGTGCGCCGGCACCGTCTACTGGGCCGGCATCGGCCACCTGGTCTACGGCGCGGAAGAAACCGCGCTGCTCGCCCTGACCGGCGACCATCCCGAGAACCCGACCCTGGCGCTGCCCTGCCGCGACGTCTTCGCCCGCGGCCAGCGCCCGGTGCGGGTCACCGGCCCGGTGCCGGAAGTCGCTGACGAGATGGTCGCGCTGCACCGCGGCTTCTGGAACCGCCCCCCCGGCTGACGGCCGGAACTCAGCAGGCGCGGAACTGCCGGCGCCCGGGGTTTCCGCGCCGTCGCGTCCATGCCAGACTTGCGGCATGCGTGCACTCATCGCCCTGGCCCTGGTCTCGTCCTCGCTGCTGCTGGCGGCCTGCAGCAGCGGCCCACCCACCCGGGCGGCGCGCCCTCCGGTCTACCGCGAACTCACGCCGCAGGAATCGAGCAACATCGCGATCCACGCCCTGGGGCTGGTCGGCACGCCCTACCGCTACGGCGGCAACACGCCGCAAGGCGGCTTCGACTGCAGCGGCCTGATCGGATACGTCTACCGCAGCCAGGCCGGCGTGGCACCGCCCCGCACCGTGGCGCAGCTCGACGGCTTCGGCGAACCGGTCGATGCGCGCTCTGTCCGCACCGGGGACCTAGTGATCTTCGGCAGCGGCCGGCCGAACCATGCGGGCATCTACGTGGGAGAAGGCCGGTTCGTGCATGCGCCGTCGAGCGGCGGAGAAGTGCGGCTGGATCGGCTGGACAGCCGCTACTGGGCGCGGCAGTCAGTGGCGTTTCGGCGGCCTTGATAGCGAAACGCAGAAAGGCGATAAGGCCTGCTCCGAAACGGGTCGAAGCTACCCGAGAGTCAACCGTACCAAGCTATGCGGTCAGCGCTCTCTCGCACGCCCCAGCATCTGTTCGGACGCAGTGGCGAGAAAAGCAGACCGGCTCATATTGCGAGACTCGGCGAACATGTCGATCTTGTGGACCAGCTGCTCGGACATGCTGATGTTGATGCGGATCGCCTTGGTACTGACTTTCGACAGGTCGATATCCACCAACATCCAGTAGCCGCCCTGGAACCGGACATCGTCCACCAGCAAGGAAGGATCGCTGGCCGTGGGCACATCGAACTTTTCACCTTCGAAGTGCGCCTGGACTGCCTCCTGCGCGGCACGTGGCAGTTCCTCCAGTACATCGGCGGCGGCGAAGCAAGCTTCGAAATCGGGAAACGTCAGCCCATAGGCACTGTGGTCGTCCTTGTGGACATAGGCTGGGAAAAACATGTTCGTCACTCCTTCCAATTCCATCCGGCTTGGCGGTAGATGTTGCGGACAGTGCCGACGGGAAGATCCTTCTTCGGGTGTGGAACCACGACATGTCCCGGCAGCGAAGGATGTTTGAACTTCGTGTGACTGCCAACGGTCGCCACGTTTTTCCAACCTTCAGCCTTGAGACGTTTGACGATCAGCTTGCTGTCCATGCATTCAATTTTAGTTACTACACAAAATTGCGCAAATAGGCATGCGACCGTGGCTCGGACAGCGGCCTTGATCCAACAAGTGATTCAGAAATTCCGGGGGGACCCACGTTCGGCGAGCGTGGGTCGAGTCCGCGGCCGCCCCAGATATCGACGCCTGGATAGCCCGACTGATGACCGGTTTGCAGAGCCTGCTTAAAATCCGACGAATACTGTGGCCGGTCGGTTGGTGCTTCAGCGAGCGCAAAAGCCGACACGGGGCACTCCAATCTAGCGTTTTCCAAACAGGCAACAAAAAAGCACCTAGCGTTTCCGCTAAGTGCTTTGTTCATCTACCAAATCTGGTAGGCGCGATTGGAATCGAACCAACGACCCCCACCATGTCAAGGTGGTGCTCTAACCAACTGAGCTACGCGCCTGTGGCTTGTTTGCCAAGACCGCGATCATAGCATTAAAAATCGGCGCGCCGAACCGATCCGCGCTTCGGTATGCGATCCGGACGTTGCGGGCGATCGGGTCGGGGGCTCAACGACGGCGCGCAGACCGCACGCCGGGCACCGAGCCCACCGCGCCCAGCACCTTGCCGAGGCGTCCCGAATCGGCGATCTCGACGGTGAACGTCATCCAGGCCGTGCCCTTGACCGACTGGGTCTGCACGCCGACGACGTTGGTCTTTTCCTTCGCGAACACCTCGGAGATATCGCGCAGCAGCGCCTGCCGGTCGGCCGCCTCGATCATCACATCGACCGGGTAGACGTCGGCCACCTCGCGCTTGGAGGCGCCCCACTCCACCTCGATGACCCGCTCGGGCGCGCGGGCCGACATCTCGCGGAAGTTGCTGCAGTCGCTGCGGTGCACGCTGACGCCGCGGCCGCGGGTCACGAAGCCCAGGATCGGGTCGGGCGGCGCCGGCTTGCAGCACTTGGCCAGCTGCGTCATCAGCGAGTCGAGGCCCACCACCAGCACGCCGCCGCGCGGCGAGGTCTCGATGCTGTTGGCCGAACGGCGCAGCACGTAGTCGTCGGGCTCCATCGCCGGGACCGGCGGGCGCAGCAGCGTCTCGATGTTGCGCAGCGAATACTCGTCCTTGCCGACGGCCTCGAACAGATCGTCGGCGGCCTTGAAGCCCAGCTGCCCGGCCAGGTCTTCCAGGTTGACGCTGGTCTTGCCCTGGCGCTGCAGGAGCTTCTCGACCGATTCGCGGCCACGCGCCACCTGTTCGTGGGTGATCAGCGCGTTGAACCAGGCACGCACCTTGGCGCGGGCACGGTGGCTGGTGAGATAGCCCAGCTCGGTGTTGAGCCAGTCGCGCGACGGCCCGCCTTCCTTGGCGACGGTGATCTCCACCGTCTGGCCGTTCTGCAGCGGCGTGTCGAGCGACACCATCACGCCGTCGACCCGCGCCCCGCGGCAGCGGTGGCCCACGGAGGTGTGCACGCTGTAGGCGAAATCGACCGGCGTGGCGCCCTGCGGAAGCTCCACCACCGCGGCGTCGGGCGTCAGGACGTAGATGCGGTCCTCGAACAGGCCGCGTCCGCGCTGGTCGCCCGAGAGGTCGCGCTCCCAGGCCAGCAGCTGGCGCAGCACCGCGATCTTGGCGTCGTATTCGCTGCTGGCCGACACGCCGGCATAGCCCTTCTGGCCGGCCTCCTTGTACGCCCAGTGAGCCGCCACACCGTGTTCGGCATGGTCGTGCATCGATTGCGTGCGGATCTGGATCTCCACCGGTTTGCCGGCCTCGTCGCGCACCACCGTGTGCAGCGATTGGTAGCCGTTGGGCTTGGGCTTGGCGATGTAGTCGTCGAACTCTTCGACGATCGGCGAGAAGCGTTCGTGCACCCAGCTCAGGGCCGCGTAGCAGTCCTTGACGGTCGAGACGACCACCCGCAATGCCCGGATGTCGAAGACCTGGTCGAAGCCGAGCGACTTGCCGCGCATCTTGCGCACGATGCTGTAGATGTGCTTGGGCCGGCCCTGGACCGTCGCGGCGATGCTGCGCTGGCGCAGTTCCGACTCCAGACCGGCGCGCAGCTGCTCCATCGAGACTTCGCGCTCGACGCGCTTCTCGTCGAGCAGCCGCGCGACGTCGCGGTAGGTGTCCGGCTCCAGGAACCGGAACGCCAGGTCTTCCATTTCCCATTTGATCTGCCAGATGCCCAGCCGGTTGGCCAGCGGCGCGAACACGTGCAGCGATTCGCGCGCGATGCTCGGCGCCATCGGCACCTTGTTCGATGCGCTGTAGCGCAGCGTTTCCAGCCGCGAGGCGAGCCGCAGCAGCACCACCCGCAGATCGCGCGAGAACGCCAGCAGCATCTTGCGCACGTTCTCGGTCTGCACCGCGGGGTCGTCGACCAACTGCGCGGCGGAGTTGGCGCCGCGGGCCTGCTTCTGCACGTGGATCAGGCGGTTGGTCTCGACCGCGAGGTCGGCGTACTGCTCGCCGAAGGCACGCGCGATCGTCTCGCGGGGCCGGGCCAGGTGCTCGCAGGCATGCACCAGGTAGTTGGCCGCGCGCATCGCCTCCGATCCGCCGATGCCCCGCAGGATGACCGATACCGCATCGGCATGCACCAGCGTGTTCTGGCCGGATTCGAGCAACTCGTTGGCGAGAAAAGGTTCTGCGAAGGCACGGGCGCGGGCCAGCGCCTGGTCCTGTTCGGGCAGGGCATGGGCGGTCGCCACGACGAGCTCGGACACCGGCTCCAGCGGCGCACGGGCCACGGCCCCTGGTGCGGCGACGAGGCTCTTCATGCGGCGGCCGCGTCGCCCAGGAGGAAATCGCGCACGGCCTGCACCTGGTCGGCCGCGACCAGGGTGGGTGCATGGCCCACGCCTTCGAACTCCACCACCCGCGCCCGCGGCCCGCGCCGAGACAGCGCGTCGGCCGTCGCGCGGCTCAGCAGGTCCGAATCGGCTCCGCGCAGCAGCAGGGTCTCGGCGCCGACATGGTCGTACAGGGTCCACAAGACGGCTTCCGACTGCGCGGCGGCTTCGGCCGTCAGCGCTTTCACCGCCACGGCGATGCCGGCGTCGTAGTGCAGCCGCACCGCACCGGGCCGGGCACCGGCGGCATCGGCGCCATCGGCGGGCACGAACATCGGCCGGCTGAGCGTCGCCCAGTCGGCATCGGAATGCGGACCGAACCCCTGCGACACCGAGCGCAGCGCAGCCGTACCCTCCTCGACCGAACCGAATTCCATCGCCGCGCCCAGGTAGCGCGCAATGCGCTGCACCGCGTCCCACTCGATGGCGGGGCCCACGTCGTTCAGCACCATGCGCCGCACCGGTACCGGCAATGGCAACCCCGGCTGGCCGCCGACCACCATGCCGATCAGGCCGCCCATGCTGGTTCCGACCCAGTCGAGGGTTGCGATAGGCGCCTCGGCCTGCAACTGCGCGAGGAGCGCCAGCATGTCGGCGGCATAAAGGGGAATGCCGTAGCCCATCGGGTCCTGCAGCCAGTCGCTGCACCCGCGTCCCACCACGTCGGGGCAGACGACGCGGGCGTGCGGCGCCAGCGCGCGTGCCAGCACGTCGAAATCGCGGCCCTGGCGCGAGAGGCCGTGCACGCAGACCACCACGTGCGGATGCGCCGGATCGCCCGTCTCGTTCCATTCCCAGTACGCCATGCGGTGGCTGCCGTCGTGCGGTTGCGCCCCGCGGGGAGCGCCCGGCAGTCCGGGGCAGGTGACATGGTGGAGTCGCGGTTCGGGCATGGGCATCGGAGGGGAAAACGGGAGGCTGCGGGCCTCCACGGCGGGGCCGATAATGGCTGCGAACATCCTAATTCATCCGAAAGAACTTCCATGCTCACAGGTAAAACGGCTCTCGTCACCGGCTCCACCAGCGGCATCGGGCTGGGCATCGCGGAGGCCATGGCACGCCAGGGCGCCAACATCGTGCTGAACGGTTTCGGCGACGTGGATGGACCGCGCAACCGGGTCCAGGCCGCAGGGGCGGCGGCGGGCATCTCGGTGATCCACCACGGTGCCGACATGTCGAAGCCCGGCGAGATCGCCGACATGATGGCCACCGCCGCCAAGCTCACGGGCAGGGTCGACATCCTGGTGAACAACGCCGGCATCCAGCATGTGGCGAACGTGGAGGATTTCCCGGTGGAGAAGTGGGACGCGATCATCGCGATCAACCTCACCAGCGCCTTCCACACCACCCGGCTCGCCTTGCCCGCAATGCGCGCGGCCAACTGGGGACGGATCGTGAACATCGCCAGCACCCACGGACTGGTCGCCTCGCCGCAGAAGTCGGCTTACGTGGCGGCCAAGCACGGCATCGTGGGCTTCACCAAATCGGTCGCGCTGGAAACGGCGACGACCGGCGTGACCAGCAACGCGATTTGTCCCGGCTGGGTGCTGACGCCCCTCGTGCAGAAGCAGATCGACGCACGTGCCGCGAACGGCGGCGATCCCCAGCAGGCCGAGCGCGAGCTGCTGGGGGAGAAGCAGCCCTCGCTCCAGTTCACGACGCCCGAACAACTCGGCGAGCTGACCGTCTTCCTGTGCTCGGACGCCGCCGTCAACGTACGCGGCGTTGCATGGCAGATAGACGGCGGCTGGACGGCGCAGTAGCGCATCGCGAGGGTGGCGGCAATCCGGCGTCCGGCCGGATCGCGCACCCGCCTGCTACTGCTGCTGCAGTTGCACCGAGCCCGAGATGTTGACCACGACCGTCGTTTTGCCGGCTTCGACGGGTACCGCTTCGTCCGAAACCGCCTTGGAGGCCGCCATCGCCATCATGCGGGGCATCGGCGGCGCCATGCTGTTGGCGTTGACCGAGATTTCGCGCAGTGTGTAGCGCGGGAACCCGAAGCCCTTCGCCAGTTCGGATGCCTTGGTCTTAAAGCTCTCGATGGCGCGGGCCTGCACCTCGGTCTCGGCCTGCAGGCGCTGTTCGCGGCTCAGTCCGAAAGCTGTGCGCGACACGGTCATGGTGTCGATCTTGCCGGCGGTGGCGGTGATGCGCGAGAAATCGCGGCCTTCGAGCACCAGCTCTGCGTTGCCGGTCCAGGAGCCGATCTTTCCTTCCTTGGTGTAGCGCGGCTGCAGGCTGAAATTGCCTGTACGCACATCCATCTGTCCAGGCTGGGCCGCAGCCTTCGCCTTGGTCAGGGCGGCTTCGAGCGCCTGCTTCAACTGCGTCTGCACGACACCGGGATCGGCCCCCTCGCGGGTGGTGCCGAGCACCATGGTGAGCATGTCCTGCGCGATTTCGCCCTGCGCATCGGCGCTGAGTTGCAGCACGTTCTTCGGCTCGGGCAATGTTTGGGCAAAAGTGGCGGAAGCCGAAGCGAGGAGCGCCGCGAATGCTACGTTTTTAATAGTACTGTTCATGGATTCCATAGTTGGTAGAAAGGTTCGAAACCGTACAACACCCGGTCGGTTCGCCATGTTGACGGCACAGGCGCAAATTGCTGGGAAGCCCCGCAAGACTTGTAACAGTTGGTCGGGAAATGGCGCTTTCAGCGGATTTCGGGCCACAAAATGGCCGCTGTTACAAATTTTGGAATGCCCATGACCCAAGCTGCAACCCGTACCGACAAGATCCTGGTGGTGGATGACGACGCCCGCATTCGCGATCTGCTGCGCCGCTATCTGACGCAAGAGGGCTTCGAGGTGATGGTCGCGGAAGATGGAAAGGCGCTCAACCGCATCTTGCTCCGCGACACCGTCGACCTGATCGTGCTGGACCTGATGATGCCGGGCGAAGACGGCTTGTCGATCTGCCGGCGGCTACGTGCGGCCAATGACCGTACTCCCATCATCATGCTGACGGCCAAGGGCGAGGACGTGGACCGCATCGTCGGCCTGGAAGTCGGCGCCGATGACTACCTCGGCAAGCCGTTCAATCCGCGCGAACTGCTGGCCCGCATCCATGCGGTTCTGCGCCGCCGGCCGCCCCAGGAAGCTCCGGGCGCTCCATCGGGCGACAACGAAGTCGTGGCCTTCGGCCCGTTCTCGTTCGACCTCGGCACCCGCGCGCTGCAGAAGAACGGCGAAGAGTTGCCGCTCACAACCGGCGAGTTCGCGATGCTGAAGGCCCTGGTGCGCCATCCGCGCCAGCCCCTTTCCCGCGAGAAGCTGGCCCTGCTGGCCCGCGGCCGGGAGTTCGAGCCTTTCGATCGCAGCCTGGACGTGCAGGTCTCGCGCCTGCGCAAGCTGGTCGAGGTCGATGCCGCCGCGCCGCGCTACATCCAGACAGTGTGGGGCGTGGGCTACGTGTTCGTACCGGACGGTGCCAACTAAGGGTCTCAACCCTTGAGCGCATGGGCAGGTGAGACGATCCTTGCCACATGCTTTTCCACTCGTTCGGCGCGGTCGCCGCGTTCCATCTCCCATGGCGGTAATAGCTTCTCCTCCCCCTCATGGGCTAGCCGAGCCGGACCTGGGAAAAACGCCCGATTCCGAGCAGATGTCGGACGAGGCTCCCCGCGCCCGGATCGGCCTCAATCTCTTCTGGCGGACCTTCTTCCTGCTGGCGATCCTGCTGGTCGGCAGCATCCTGGCGTGGTTGCAAACGCTGCGGGCGCTCGAGTTCGAGCCGCGGGCCCTGCACACCGCGCAGCAGATCGCGTCGCTCGTCAACCTGAGTCGTGCGGCCTTGATCCACGCCGACGCAATCGCACGGGTTTCGCTGATCAAGACGATGGCCGACCAGGAGGGCGTGCGCATCGTCCCCCGCGAGCCCGGCGACACCTTCGAGCCGCTGGAGAACAGCGCCCTCGGCAAGCGGATGACCGAGGAGCTGACCGAGCGCCTGGGCCGCGGCACGGTGATCGCCAAGGAGGTGAACGGTGAGCCCGGTTTGTGGGTCGGCTTCGCGATCAACGGCGACTCCAACTGGCTGCTGCTGGACCGCGCGCGCTTCAGCCCCGCGGGCGGCAAGACCTGGTTGATCTGGCTGGTGACGGCGGCCGCCCTTTCGCTGGCGGGCGCGGCGGCCATCGCCCGGTTGATCAACCGTCCCCTCAAGAAGCTGTCGTCCGCTGCCAACCGGGTGCGCGAAGGCGACTTCGCCACCAGTCCGCTAGACGAGCAGGTCGTCACCAGCGAAATCCGCGAGGTGAACATCGGCTTCAACCGCATGGCGCGCCGTTTGGCCCAGCTGGAACAGGACCGGGTGGTGATGCTGGCCGGCATCTCGCACGACCTGCGCACGCCTTTGGCACGCCTGCGACTGGAGACCGAGATGAGCGTGGCCGATCCCGACGCACGCGACCATATGGTGGCCGACATGTCGCAGCTCGACGCCATCATCGACAAGTTTCTGGATTACGCCCGCCCCGACCATGTCGACCTGAAGCCGATCAGCCTGGCCGACGTGGTGGCCTCCTGCACCTACGCGGTCGAGGACCACGACGAACTGCAGATCCGGGTGGACGTGGCGGACGACCTGAAGGTCATGGCAGACGGCACCGAACTGGCCCGCGTCGTCTCCAACCTGATCGAGAACGCGCGGCGCTACGGCAAGTCGCCAGGCACCGACGTAGCCGAAGTCGAGATCGATGCGCAGGCGCGCGACGACAAAGTCGTATTGCTGGTCCGCGACCATGGGCACGGCGTGCCGCCCGACATGCTCGTCAACCTGACCAAACCGTTCTTCCGGGGCGATACCGCCCGCACCTCGGCCACCGGTGCAGGCCTGGGCCTGTCGATCGTCGACAAGACGGTGCGGCGCATGGGCGGCAAGATCGTGCTGAGCAATGCCCCCACCGGTGGCCTGAGCGCACGCATCCAGCTGGCCCGGGCGTCGGCCGATGGCGCAGCCGCAGTGGCGACCGGGACCGAAAAGCGGTCGTGGCGGCCGTCCGTGATCCGAAAGCCGCTATCTAAACAATAGCACCACCGCACGGGCCTCCATGCTGCGGCCCTCCCCTACCGGCCCCAGCTTCTCGGCGGTCTTGGCCTTGACGTTGACCTGGCCGACCTCGATCTCCAGGACCGACGCGATGCGCGCCCGAATCGCCGGCATGTGCGGCATCAGTTTCGGTGCCTGCGCGATCACCGTGCTGTCGATATTGCCGATCTGCCACCCTTCAGCGCGTACCCGGCGGGCGGCCTCTTGCAGCAGCACGGCCGAATCCGCGCCATGGAAACGGGCATCCGTGTCTGGAAAGTGGGTGCCAATGTCGCCGAGCGCTGCCGCGCCGAGCAGCGCGTCGGTCATCGCATGCAGCAGCACATCGGCATCTGAATGGCCCAGCAGGCCGTACGTATGGGGAATCTCCACACCGCCGAGGATGAGCTTGCGCCCCACCACCAGCGCGTGGACGTCCCAGCCTTCGCCGATCCGGATATTGTTCATGAGGGTTTCCGAAAGAAATAAGGTTCAGACAGGCGCGGATGCCGGGGCAGGCCGTCGTGTGTCGGGATGGGCGTAGGAGCCGGAACGGGCCCGGTGCTCGAGCACCGCCTCGGCCAACGCGAAGTCTTCGGGCCAGGTCACCTTCAGGTTGAGTGCGCTACCGGCCACCAGCAAGGGCTGCAGGCCCGTGGCCTCGATGGCGCTCGATTCGTCGGTGACAGCGGGACCGGCGGCCTGCAGCGCGTCGGCGAGCATTCCGATCCGGAACATCTGCGGGGTCTGGGCCAGCCACTTTCCCGCGCGGTCCAGCGTGGCCTCGACCCGACCGGCATGCGCCGTTTTGAGCGTATCGGCCAAGGGCAGTGCGAGCAGCCCGCCGACGGCATCGCCCAGGCATGCGTCCACCAACCGATCGATCTGCTCGGTCGTGACCAGACAGCGCGCGGCGTCGTGCACCAGCACCCAATCGCCGGTGGATGCCCCCTGCGATAGCAGTGCCTGCAAGCCGTTGGCCACGCTCCGGGCCCGTGTCGCGCCCCCGCATGCGACCACGTTCCACACGTCATCGGGCGTTGAACGCCCAGCGAGGAATCGATCACCCGGGGCAACGGCCACGATACAGCCCGCCAGCCGAGCGACGCCCGCGAATGCGGCTAGCGTATGCAACACCAATGGCTGACCCGCCAACGGCCTGTATTGCTTGGGCTCGGCGCCATTGCCGGCACGGCTGCCGACGCCGGCGCAGGGTACGACGGCCCACACCCGGTCAGGGCGAGGGGAATCGGACGAGGGCGTCGGGTCGGCTGCCGTGGAGGGAGATGTAGGAAAAGGCGCAGACATGCAGGGAAGCGGCACGGGCAGGCGGCAGGAAAAAAGCCGCCATTCTAGAATCGATGCCATCGCACGCACCCCCCACCATCCGGTCGGGGGGTGCTTCCTATTTGCCTCACGATAGTCTGTTGCCCCGTATGGATCTGCCGCGTCTGGTGCCCGGAAAACGTTTCACCCTGCCGCGCCCCCCAGGCTCGGCCGACGCGCTGCTGCTGGCGCAGTTGGGAATGCAGGAAAAATCCGCGGGCAGGCGCACCCTGATCGTGACCTCGGATGCGAACGATGCCCAGCGTCTCATCGACGAGCTGAGCTTCTTCGCGCCTACCTTGCGGTGCGCTTTGTTTCCCGACTGGGAAACCCTGCCCTACGACACCTTCTCGCCGCACCAGGACCTCATCAGCGAGCGGCTGGCCACCCTCTGGCGCATCAGCCAGCGCGATGCCGAAGGTGGTGCCGATGTGGTGGTGGTACCCGCTACGACGGCCTTGTACCGTGTCGCGCCGCCCTCTTTCCTTGCAGGTTACACATTCCACTTCAAGACCAAGCAGCAACTCGACGAGAACCGTCTGCGCGCCCAGCTCACGCTGGCCGGCTACAGCCATGTGACGCAGGTGGTGAGCCCTGGCGAATACGCGGTCCGTGGCGGCCTGATCGACCTGTTCCCGATGGGCTCGCTGGTGCCTTTCCGCGTGGACCTGTTCGACGACGAGATCGATTCGATCCGCACCTTCGACCCGGACACCCAGCGCAGCCTGTATCCGGTGCCCGAAGTCCGCTTGCTGCCCGGTCGCGAATTCCCGATGGACGACGATGCGCGCGCCAAATTCCGCAATCGCTGGCGCCAGTTGCTCGACGGAGACCCGACCAAGAGCCGCATCTACAAGGACATGGGGGCAGGCGTGGCGACGGCCGGCATCGAGTACTACCTGCCGCTCTTCTTCGACGAGACCGCGACGGTGTTCGACTACCTGGGCGATGACGCTACGGTGGTGCTGCACGGCGACCTGGAGCCGGCTTTCCAGCGCTTCTGGACCGACACGCAGGAGCGCTACCGGCTCGTCCGGGGCGACCCCGAGCGGCCCGTGCTCCCGCCCGAATCGCTCTTCCTGGGCGTCGAGCAGTTCTACACACGGGCCAACGCCCATGCACAACTGGTGCTGCGTCCTGGCGTCGAGGATGTCGCCGACAACGCGCATTTCCAGAAACTGGGCGAGTTGTCGGTCACGCGGGGCGCAGAGGATCCGCTGGCACGGCTGAAGGCGCATATCCGCAACACCCAGCACCGCGTGCTGCTGCTGGCCGAGTCGGACGGTCGGCGCGAGAGCCTGCTGGATTTCCTGCGCGCGAGCGACGTCAACCCGCCGGCCTTCGACTCGCTGGCAGAGTTCGAGTCGCACACCGACGAAAAGCTGGGGATCGCCACGGCGGCCTTGGTGACCGGCTTCGCCTGGATCGAAGAAGGCATCGACTTCGTCACCGAGACCGAACTCTTCGCGGCAGGCCCCACCACCCGCAGGCGCCGGCGGCAGGAACAGGTCAGCGACGTCGAGGCGCTGATCAAGGACCTTTCGGAGTTGAACGTGGGCGATCCGGTGGTCCACACCGCGCACGGCATCGGCCGCTACCGCGGGCTGGTCAACATGGACCTGGGCCAGGGCACCAACGCCGACGGTTCGCCGATGCTGCAGGAGTTTCTGCATCTCGAGTACGCGGACAAGGCCACGTTGTACGTACCCGTCAGCCAGTTGCACCAGATCAGCCGCTACACCGGCGTCAGCGCCGACGAGGCCCCCCTGCACAAGCTCGGCAGCGCGCAATGGGACAAGGCCAAACGCAAGGCGGCCGAGCAGGTACGGGACTCTGCGGCCGAGTTGCTCAACATCTATGCGCGCCGGGCGGCCCGCGAAGGCCATGCGTTCCGCTACGCCGCGGCCGACTACGAAATCTTCGCCAACGATTTCGGCTTCGACGAAACGGCCGACCAGCGCGCCGCCATCCACGCGGTGATCCAGGACATGATCAGCCCCCAACCGATGGACCGGCTGGTTTGCGGCGACGTCGGCTTCGGCAAGACCGAGGTGGCGCTGCGCGCGGCGTTCATCGCGGTCACCGGCGGCAAGCAGGTCGCGTTTCTGGCCCCCACCACACTGCTGGCGGAACAGCACTTCCAGACCCTGGTGGATCGTTTCTCGAAGTGGCCGGTGAAGGTGGCCGAAATGAGCCGCTTCCGCTCCGCCAAGGAAATCACCGCCGCGGCCAAGGGCCTGGCCGACGGCAGCGTCGACATCGTCGTCGGCACCCACAAGCTGCTCAGCGAGTCGGTGAAGTTCCAGAACCTGGGCCTGCTCATCATCGACGAGGAGCACCGCTTCGGCGTACGCCACAAGGAGCAGATGAAGGCGCTCCGCGCCGAGATTGACGTGCTGACCCTGACGGCTACGCCGATCCCGCGCACCCTCGGCATGGCGCTCGAAGGGCTGCGCGACCTTTCGGTGATCGCCACCGCGCCGCAGCGCCGGCTGGCCATCAAGACCTTCGTCCGCAACGAAGGCACCGGCGTGATCCGCGAGGCGGTGCTGCGCGAGTTGAAACGCGGCGGGCAGGTGTATTTCCTGCACAACGAGGTCGAGACCATCGAGAACCGGCGCCAGAAGCTGGAGGAGATCATCCCCGAAGCCCGCATCGCGGTAGCGCACGGGCAGATGCCGGAGCGCCAGCTGGAAAAGGTGATGCGCGACTTCGTCGCCCAGCGCTTCAACCTGCTGCTGTGCTCCACCATCATCGAAACCGGCATCGACGTACCAAGTGCGAACACCATCGTGATCAGCCGTGCCGACAAATTCGGCCTGGCGCAGCTGCACCAGTTGCGGGGCCGCGTCGGCCGCAGCCACCACCAGGCCTATGCCTACCTGATGGTGCCCGACACCGAAGGCCTCACCAAGCACGCCAGCCAGCGGCTGGAAGCGATCCAGCAGATGGAGGAGCTCGGCTCGGGCTTCTATCTGGCGATGCACGACCTGGAGATCCGCGGCACCGGCGAGGTGCTGGGCGAGAACCAGTCCGGCAACATGATGGAGATCGGTTTCCAGCTCTACAACGAGATGCTCAACGAGGCGGTGTCGTCCCTGAAGGCGGGGCGCGAGCCCGACCTGCTGGCGCCGCTCTCGGTCACGACCGAGATCAACCTGCACGCACCGGCGCTGTTGCCGGACGACTACTGCGGCGACGTGCATTTGCGGCTCTCGTTCTACAAGAAGCTGGCGACGGCCAAGACGCCCGACCAGATCGACAACCTGCTCGAGGAAATCGTCGACCGTTTCGGCAAGCTGCCGCCGCAGGCGCAGACCCTGATTGACGTGCACCGCCTGCGGGTGCTGGCCAAGCCCTACGGGGTCGTCAAGGTCGACGCCGCACCCGGCGTGACCAGCATCACCTTCCGCGCCAATCCGCCAGTCGAATCGATGCGCATCATCGAGCTGATCCAGAAGAACAAGCACATCAAGCTGGCCGGCAACGAGAAGCTGCGCATCGAGCGCGCGCTGCCCGAGGCGAAAGACAGGGCGCAGATGGTCCGGGATATTCTCCGCAGTCTCGGCCAACCCACGACCAACACCACCACGACCGCCGCCGTATGACGCTTACGCCCCCTGCACCAGGACTCGTCGTCCGCAACCTGCCAGAGCGCATCGCGCTGTCGGACTTCAAGCTCATCGCATTCGACATGGATTCAACGTTGATCAACATCGAGTGCATCGACGAGATCGCAGACGTCGCCGGCAAAAAGGCCGAGGTCGCGGCGATCACCGAAGCCGCCATGCGGGGCGAGATCACGGATTTCAGAGACAGCTTGACGCGAAGACTGGCACTTCTCCGCGGCGTGCCTGCAGAGGCATTGCAAAAGGTCTACGACGAGCGGCTGGAATTGAATCCCGGAGCTCAGACACTGGTTGCAGCCTGCCAGCAGGCAGGTTTGAAGGTACTGCTGGTGTCTGGCGGCTTCACCTATTTTGCAGACCGCATTAAGGAAAGGCTCGGGCTGGATTTCGCGCGCTCCAATCGGCTGGAGTTGACGAACGGAGCACTTACTGGTCGAGTAGAAGCGCAAAGCTGGGGAGACATTTGCGACGGTGCCGAAAAACGCCGGACCGTTATGGACTTGGCATCGTTGATGGGCATCGAAGCCGATCAGGTCATCGCCGTCGGAGATGGTGCCAACGACCTGCCGATGATGGAGGCGTCAGGCCTGTCGGTCGCATTCCATGCCAAACCCAAAGTTCGCGAGAAGGCGGGGGTGGCGATCAACGAAGGCGGACTAGACCGTTTGCTGGAAATCTTGCGCTGATCCTTATCCCTGGAGAATCAGCGCACTCACACGGCGCCCTGCCGATCAATCGAGCCCGAAGTCGATGGCATCGCGTCGCATGGCGACCTCCGGCCGATGGTCCCGAAACAGCTTCGAGATGCCGTCCCGCCCGCTCGCAGCCCGAAACAACAAAGCCCCACCGGCCATCGCCTGGAGCACCGAGGTCATCTTGCAGTCGGTACGGAGTGCTGCCACGACCAGAGCGGTGCCGATGCCTGCCACCGCCAAGTGCTCGCCCGGCAGGCCGGGACGCACGCGGTCGAATTGCTGCCAGTCTTCGATTGCTTCTCTAATACCCATTGATCAAAACTCCTTTGTACGGACGATGATAGCGACGACTTCTCCCCTGACAAGAAGGTGAATCATCTCGGGACAATAAAAAAGAAAACCCGGCGCCTCTTGCGAGGAACCGGGTTTTCTTACCGACCGAAAGTCGGGATTGGATGGTGGAGCTGGGGGGATTTGAACCCCCGTCCGCAAGCCTTCTTCGTACAGATCTACATGTTTAGCGGTCTGATTTGAATCTCGCTACCGTCACCGCGCAGTCGCACGCTGAGACGGTCGCCAGTACCCTATTTTCTCGTTCCATGCCAAGGTACCCGACCTGGAACCAGCCAATGTAGATTACCTTGCAGCCTGGAAGCAGCGGATTGCTCCACTACCCCCTTGCCCAGCCCATCGGCCTGCTGTTGCAAGGCTCACCGGTGTTTAAGCGGCGAGTGCGAAACGTTCGTCGTTTGCAGTTAGTTTGTTTGAATCTGTTTTACGAGCGCATTCAGCTCGACATGCACCGCTACGATTCCGAACCCACGTCGAAACCAGTGCAGCCCCGAGGTGCCTATCTTAGTCGTTCTTGGCGGATTTCAAGAGCCCCAGCAAGTCGAAAGGCGATCGGATCACCGCATCTGCGCCCCATTCGTCCACGGCATCGTTGCGGCCGAGATAGCCCCAGGCAGCTGCGACCGTCGCCATGCCTGCGGCCCGGCCGGCCTGGACATCCCGCTCGTCGTCTCCGACATAGAGGCAGCGGGTGGGATCGACCCCCATCAATCGACAGGCTTCCAGCAGCGGCGCAGGATGCGGCTTGGAATGCGGTGTTGTGTCTCCGCACACGACGGCACCTGCTTGCTGCAGAAGCGGCATCGACTGCACCAGCGGGGTGGTGAAGCGCATCGCCTTGTTGGTGACGATGCCCCAGGGCAGGCGCTTCTCCCGGATGCCCGACAGCATGGCCTCGATGTTTTCGAATGCGCTGGTCGACCGGTTGGCACGGCTTTCGAACAGATCGAAGAACTGCTCCCGCATGGCCGGAAACGCCCCATCTTCCGGCGTCATGTCGAACGCGATGCCCAGCATTCCGCGCGCGCCAGCGCCGGCCATGGGCCGGTATTGCGCCAGAGGCAGCGGCGCCAGTCCCCGGGCTTCCCGCAACGCATTCGCCGCGGCCCCGAGGTCGGGAGCGCTGTCGACCAGCGTCCCATCGAGATCGAACAGTACGGCGGTGAGGTCGGCAAAGCGCGAGGTCATGCCGGCCCGGCCTTCTGCGTTGCCAGCATGTAGTTCACCCCGACATCGTCGTTGAGCCAATAGCGTCCGCTGACCGGGTTGTGGTGCAGGCCACGGCTGTGCCGGATGTCCAGGCCGGAGGCGCGGCAGTACGACGACAGTTCGCTCGGCTTGATCAGCCGACCGTATTCGTGCGTGCCCCGCGGCAGCAGGTTGAGAACGTATTCGGCGCCCAGGATGGCCAGAAGGAACGACCGCGCATTGCGGTTGATGGTCGAAAAGAAGACCCATCCCCCCGGCTTGACCATCGCTGCGCATGCCTTCACCACCGCCGCAGGATCGGGCACATGCTCGAGCATCTCCATGCAGGTAACCACGTCGAATGCCGCGGGTTGTTCCGCGGCGAGGGCTTCGGCGCTGATCTCGCGGTATTCGACGTTGGGCGTGCCCGCTTCGAGCGCATGCAATTGGGCGACGCGCAAAGACTTCTTAGCGAGATCGACTCCCAGCACATGCGCCCCTTTGCGCGCCATGGCGTCGGCCAGGATGCCGCCGCCGCAGCCCACGTCGACGACCTTGCGCCCGGACAGCGCTGCGATGCCCTCGATCCACCCCAACCGCAGTGGATTGATCTGATGCAAGGGGCGAAACTCGCTCTCCGTGTCCCACCAGCGGTGGGCCAATTCTGAGAACTTAGCCAGTTCGGCCGGATCGACGTTCAGGTTTTCTGTCATCGTTGGATTTTCTGCGATGCGCCATGAAAAAAGCCCACAGGCCTAGGCCTGTGGGCTTTTTGCCAAGATCCCGAAGGATTAGTTGGCGCGGGTGCCAACCACTTCGATTTCCACGCGGCGGTTCTTCGCGCGGCCTTCGGCGGTCTTGTTGTCGGCGACTGGCTGCTTCTCGCCCTTGCCTTCGGTGTAGACGCGGTTGCGTTCAATGCCCTTGGAGACCAAGTACGCCTTGACGGCTTCGGCGCGACGCACCGACAGCTTCTGGTTGTAGGCATCGGAGCCGACGGAGTCGGTGTGACCCACGGCGATGATGACTTCCAGGTTTACGCCCTTGACCTTGCTCACGAGGTCGTCGAGCTTTGCACGGCCAGCCGGCTTCAGAACGGACTTGTCGAAGTCGAAGAAAGCATCTGCTGCGTACGTCACCTTGTTGGCGACCGGGACCTGTGCTGCTGGAGGAGCAGGTGGGGTCACGGCTGCTGGAGGCACGACGGCTGCAGGAGGAGCGGCGACCGGAACCAGAGCGCCGTCGCAACCAGGGGCTGCGGTAGCCGGCGTCCAGTTAGCATCGCGCCAGCAATACTCGTTGGTACCGTTCTTCCACACCAGTTCACCGGTGCCGTTCTTCCAGTTGTCGATCGTTTGCGCGCCAGCGGCGGAAGCGAGTGCTGCAGAGGCAAACAACATCGCCACTTTGTTCAGTTTCTTCATGGTTCTCCTCTTGGGGAAAAAGCCGCAGCCGCGCTGCGAATCAATACGTCGTCAGTGACCATCACCAAAAACGTTGAATTCATTGTGCCATAGGGTCCCCGGGAATCGTTGCCAAAACGTCACGCATGCCGTAGGACAGCGACGCATCACCCGTTTGTGTTGCAGAGGCACTACAGCGGCTTGCCCGTAAAATGATTCTTCCTTCCGCCGTCAGAGCCCATTCTTCATGACCCAGTTCGCCAAAGAAACGCTGCCCATTAGTCTCGAAGAAGAAATGAGGCGCAGCTATTTGGATTACGCGATGAGCGTGATCGTGGGCCGGGCCCTTCCCGATGCGCGGGACGGTCTGAAGCCGGTCCACCGCCGCGTGCTCTTCGCGATGCACGAGCTCAACAACGACTGGAACCGCCCTTACAAGAAGTCGGCCCGCATCGTGGGCGACGTGATCGGCAAGTACCACCCGCACGGCGACAGCGCGGTCTACGACACGATCGTGCGGATGGCGCAGGACTTCTCGCTGCGCCACATGCTGGTCGACGGCCAGGGCAATTTCGGATCGGTGGACGGTGACAACGCCGCCGCGATGCGGTATACGGAAATTCGCCTCGCCAAGATCGCCCACGAGATGCTGGGCGACATCGACAAGGAAACCGTCGATTTCCAGCCCAACTACGACGGCAGCGAACAGGAACCGGCGGTGCTGCCGAGCAAGCTGCCGAACCTGCTGGTCAACGGATCGGCCGGCATCGCGGTGGGCATGGCGACCAACATCCCGCCGCACAACCTCAACGAGGTGGTGGATGCCTGCCTGCACCTGCTGCGCAACCCCGAGGCCTCCATCGACGACCTGATGGAGATCATCCCGGCGCCCGACTTCCCTACCGCCGGCATCATCTACGGCATCAACGGGGTGAAGGACGGCTATCGCACCGGTCGCGGCAAGGTGGTGATGCGGGCCAAGTGCCACTTCGAGGACATCGACCGCGGCCAGCGCCAGGCGATCATCGTCGACGAGCTCCCCTACCAGGTCAACAAGAAGACGCTCCAGGAGCGGATGGCCGAGCTGGTGCACGAGAAGAAGATCGACGGCATCAGCCACATCCAGGACGAGTCCGACAAGTCGGGCATGCGCCTGGTGATCGAGCTCAAGCGCGGTGAAGTACCCGAGGTGGTGCTCAACAACCTCTACAAGCAGACCCAGCTGCAGGACACCTTCGGCATCAACATGGTGGCGCTGGTCGACGGCCAGCCGCGCCTGTGCAACCTGAAGGACCTGATCTCGGTCTTCCTGCAGCACCGCCGCGAAGTGGTGACGCGCCGCACCGTGTTCGAACTGCGCAAGGCGCGCGACCGCGGCCACGTGCTCGAAGGCCTGGCGGTGGCGCTGGCCAACATCGACGACTTCATCCGCATCATCCGCGAGTCTCCCACGCCGCCGGTCGCCAAGGCCGAGCTGATGGCCCGTCCGTGGGACAGCAAGCTGGTGCGCGAGATGCTGACCCGCACCCGCGCCGACGGCGGCGTGATCAACGCCGACGACTACCGTCCCGAAGGTCTGGAAGCCGACTACGGCATGGGCGGCGACGGCCTCTACCGCCTCTCCGACACCCAGGCGCAGGAAATCCTGCAGATGCGCCTGCAGCGCCTGACCGGCCTGGAGCAGGACAAGATCGTCAACGAATACAAGGACGTGATGTCGGTGATCGAGGACCTGCTCGACATCCTAGCCAAGCCCGAGCGCGTCTCGACGATCATCGGCGAAGAGCTGACCACGATCCGCACCGAGTTCGGCCAGAGCAAGCTGGGTGCGCGCCGCAGCCTGGTCGAGCACAGCTCCTTCGACCTCTCCACCGAGGACCTGATCACCCCGACCGACATGGTCGTGACGCTCTCGCATACCGGCTACATCAAGAGCCAGCCGCTCTCCGAATACCGCGCCCAGAAGCGCGGCGGCCGCGGCAAGCAGGCGACGGCGACGAAGGAAGACGACTGGATCGACCAGCTCTTTATCGCCAACACGCACGACTACATCCTGTGCTTCTCCAACCGCGGCCGGCTTTATTGGCTCAAGGTATGGGAGGTGCCGGCCGGATCCCGCGGATCGCGTGGCCGGCCGATCGTCAACATGTTCCCGCTGCAGGACGGCGAGAAGATCAACGTCGTGCTGCCGCTGACTGGCGAGAAGCGCACCTTCCCCGCCGACCAGTACGTGTTCATGGGCACCCGCATGGGCACGGTCAAGAAGACCGCGCTGGACGAGTTCAGCAACCCGCGCAAGGCCGGCATCATCGCGATCAACCTCGACGAGGGCGACTACCTGGTGGGCGCCGCGCTCACCGACGGCACCCACGACGTGATGCTGTTCTCGGACGGCGGCAAGGCGGTGCGCTTCGACGAGAACGACGTCCGTGCCCTGGGCCGCAACACCCGTGGCGTGCGCGGCATGGACCTGCCCGAAGGCCAGGCGGTGATCGCGATGCTGGTGGCAGAGGACGAGCAGCAGAGCGTGCTGACCGCCACCGAGAACGGCTACGGCAAGCGCACCTCGATCACCGAGTACACCCGCCACGGGCGCGGCACCAAGGGGATGATCGCCATCCAGCAGAGCGAGCGCAACGGCAAGGTCGTCGCCGCCACCCTTGTGCATGCCGACGACGAGATCATGCTGATCACCGACCGCGGTGTGCTGGTCCGCACCCGGGTGGCCGAAATCCGCGAGCTGGGGCGTGCCACACAGGGCGTGACGCTGATCGGGCTGGACGAAGGCTCGCGCCTGTCGGGCCTGCAGCGCATCGTGGAGAACGATGCCAACGTGGCCGCCGCGCTCGGGGAGGAGGATGCCGAGCCGGATACCGGCGCGGCCGACGACGCTGCCAGCGATACCGGCGACAACGGCGAGATGGGCGATGCCCCGGCGCCCGATGCCGAGTAAGCCGACCGGCCAGCGCCGGACCGGAACCGCACCGGCCACCGCTTGCTATTATTTCAATAGCTAGAAGCCGGCGTACCGCGCCGGCTACAGCCACTTTTCATTCAGAACCTCACGTTCCGATCCGATGACCCGTCCCTACAACTTCTCCGCCGGCCCCGCCGCCATTCCCGAAGAGGTGCTGCGCCAGGCGGCCGACGAGATGCTCGACTGGCACGGCAGCGGCATGGGCGTGATGGAGATGAGCCACCGCGGCAAGGAATTCATCTCGATCTACGAGCAGGCCGAGGCCGACCTGCGCGAACTGCTCGCCGTGCCCGCACACTTCAAGATCCTGTTCATGCAGGGCGGCGGACTGGGCGAGAACGCGATCGTGCCGCTGAACCTGTCGCGGGCCGGCACCACCGATTTCGTCGTGACCGGCAGCTGGAGCCAGAAGTCGGTCAAGGAAGCGCGCAAGTACTGCAGCACCGTCAACGTCGTCGCCAGCAACGAGGCGGACGGCCATCACAGCATTCCGGCCCCGGCGACCTGGCAACTCAGCCGCGGCGCCAGCTACCTGCACCTCTGCAGCAACGAGACGATCCACGGCGTCGAATTCCAGGAGCTGCCCGACCTGAAGGCGCTCGGCAGCGACGCGCCGCTGGTGGTGGATTTCTCTTCGCACGTCGCGTCGCGGCCGGTCGACTGGTCGCGCGTGGGCCTGGCCTTCGGCGGCGCGCAGAAGAACCTGGGCCCTGCCGGCCTGACGCTGGTCGTGGTGCGGGAAGACCTGGTCGGCCACGCGCTGCCGGCCTGCCCCAGCGCGTTCGACTACAAGCTGGTGGCCGACAACGGCTCGATGTACAACACGCCGCCGACCTGGGGTATCTACGTCGCGGGCCTCACCTTCCAGTGGCTCAAGCGCCAGACCGAGGGCGGCCGCACCGGCATCGCCGCGATGGAGGCGCGCAACATCGCCAAGGCCAAGCTGCTGTACGACGCGATCGACGCGTCGCAGCTCTACCTGAACCCGATCGACCCGTCCTGCCGCTCGCGGATGAACGTGCCCTTCCTGCTGCGCGACGAGAGCCGCAACGAGGCCTTCCTGTCGGGCGCCAAGGCTCGCGGCCTGCTGCAGCTCAAGGGGCACAAGTCGGTCGGCGGCATGCGGGCCAGCATCTACAACGCGATGCCGCTCGCGGGGGTCGAAGCGCTGGTCGACTATCTCCACGATTTCGAGAAAACGCAGACCTGAGGCCCAGCACGCATGAACCCACCGTCGACCCCCGTCACCCTGTCCGATCTGCGGGTGCAGATCGATTCGCTCGACCAGCAGTTGCTGCAGTTGCTCAACCAGCGCGCCCGCGTCGCCGAGCAGGTGGGCGAGCTCAAGAAGCGCGAAGGCACCCCGTTCTTCCGTCCCGACCGTGTGGCCCAGGTGATCGAGAAGATCCAGACGGCCAACCCCGGCCCGCTCAGGAGCCAGCACGTGGCCGCGGTGTGGCGCGAGATCATGTCGGCCTGCCTGGCCCTGGAATCGCCCCAGCGCGTGGCGGTGCTCGGCCCGGCCGGCACCTTCTGCGAGCAGGCGGCGGTCGAGTTCTTCGGCGGCGCCGCCGACCTGGTGTACTGCGCCAACTTCGACGAGGTGTTCCACGCCACCGCCGCGGGCAGCGCGCAGTTCGGCGTGGTGGGCGTCGAGAATTCGGTGGAGGGCGTCGTCACCCGCTCGCTCGACCTGTTCCTGCACACCCCCACCCATGTGGTCGGCGAGGTGAGCCTGCTGGTGCGCCACAACCTGCTGCGCCAGCACAACTCGGTCGAGAACATCGAGGCGGTGCTGGCCCATCCGCAGGCGCTGGCCCAGTGCCAGGCCTGGCTCTCCAAGCACCTGCCGCACGCCGAGCGCCGGCCGGTGTCGAGCAATGCCGAGGGCGCCCGCCTGGCCGCCACCAACCCCGCCTGGGCAGGCCTGGCCAGCGAGCGCGCCGCCACCCAGTTCGGCCTGCACATCGTGGCGCACGCGATCCAGGACGATGCCTACAACCGGACCCGCTTCGCGGTGATCTGCCTGCCGCAGACCCTCGGCACGCCACCGGTGTCGGGCAAGGACTGCACCAGCCTGATCGTCTCGGTGCCCAACGAGCCCGGCGCGGTGCACGACCTGCTGGTGCCGCTCAAGACCCACGGCGTCTCGATGACGCGCTTCGAATCCCGTCCGGCCCGCACCGGCCAGTGGGACTACTACTTCTACATCGACATCGACGGCCACCCGGCCCAGCCGCACGTGGCCCGGGCACTCGACGAGCTGCGCGGCCTGTGCGCCTTCTACAAGGTGCTGGGTACCTACCCGGTCGCAGCCTGATGTTCGAGCAACTGGGCCTGATCGGCTGCGGGCTCATGGGCGGCTCGTTCGCGCTGGCGCTCAAGCGCGCAGGCCTGGTCAAACGCGTCGTCGGTTACAGCAAGTCGCCCTCCACCACCGACCGGGCCCGCCAGATGGGCGTGATCGACGTCGAGGCGCCGTCGGCCCTGCTGGCCGTCGCCGGCGCCGACATCGTGCTGCTGGCGGTGCCGGTAGCCGCCACCGAGCCGACGCTGAAGGCGATCCGGCACCTGATCACGCCGCAGATGCTGGTGATGGACGTCGGCTCCACCAAGGCCGACGTGGTCGAGGCCGCCCGCCATGCGCTGCGCGACCGGGTCGGCTCCTTCGTGCCGGCGCATCCGATCGCGGGCGCCGAGACGGCGGGGGTCGGCCAGGCCAACGCCGACCTGTACCGCGACCGCCAGGTGATCCTGACCCCGATCGAGCGAACCCTGACCGCCCAGTTGCAACGCGCCGAGACGGTCTGGACGGCGATCGGCTGCCGGGTGCGCAAGATGGCGCCGCAGGACCACGACGCCGCCTTCGCCGCCGTCAGCCACCTGCCCCACCTGCTGGCCTTCGCCGCGATGAACGCGGTGACCGGCCAGGCGCAGGGCGAAACCTTCCTCGGCCTGGGCGGTCCCGGTTTTCGCGATTTCACCCGCATCGCCGGTGCCGATCCGGTGATGTGGCGCGACATCCTGCTGGCCAACCGCGAAGAGATGATGCGGCAGTCGCAGGCCTTCCAGGCCGCCCTGGCCGAACTCGAAGCGGCGATGCAGCGCGGCGACGCCGCGGCGCTCGAGGCCCTGATCGCCCGCGCCAGCCAGGCCCGCAGCGGCTGGCAGATGCCGACCGCCTCCTCGTCCGACGCGCCCTGATCGTTCTACCGCCGCTGTGCCCGCCCGCATGTACGCCACCGAATTCCTCGACATCCCCGCACTGGCCCATGCCGGCGGCACCGTCGCGCTGCCCGGCTCCAAGAGCATCTCCAACCGCGTGCTGCTGCTGGCCGCGCTGAGCGAGGGCACGACCACCGTCTTCGACCTCCTCGACTCCGACGACACCCGGGTGATGCTGGCCGCACTGGTCCAGCTCGGCTGCGGCGTGGCGGAGGCGGACGGCACCGTCGCCATCACCGGCCTGGGCGGCCGGCCGCCGGCCGCCGCCGCACGGCTGTTCCTGGGCAACGCCGGCACCGCGATGCGGCCGCTGACGGCGGCGCTGGCGATCCTGGGCGGCGACTTCACCCTGGAAGGCGTGCCGCGGATGCACGAGCGGCCGATCGGCGACCTGGTCGCGGCGCTGCGCGCGCTGGGCTGCCGGATCGACTACCTGGGCCACGACGGCTTCCCGCCCCTGTCCATCGGCCGGCCCGCGCTGGCGCTGGACGCCCCGATCCCGGTGCGCGGCGACGTGTCGAGCCAGTTCCTCACCGCCCTGCTGCTGGCGTTGCCGCTGGTGGCGGCAGAGCGCGACGTGGTGATCGAGGTGCAGGGCGAGCTGATCTCGCGGCCGTACATCGACATCACGCTCAACCTGCTGGCCCGCTTCGGCATCGCGGTGCAGCGCGACGGCTGGCAGCGGTTCACCATTCCGGCCGGCAGCCGCTACCGGTCGCCGGGCAGCATCCATGTCGAGGCCGATGCGTCGTCTGCTAGCTATTTCATAGCACTCGGCGCGCTCGCGGCGCCGGCTCCGGGCACGAAAGGCATACGGATCCAGGGCCTGGGCGCCGACTCGATCCAGGGCGACATCCGCTTCGTCGAGGCGGCGCGGCAGATGGGGGCGCAGATCGAGAGCGGTCCCAACCACCTCGACATCGCCCGCGGCGCCTGGCCGCTGCGCGCAATCGACCTCGACTGCAACCACATTCCCGATGCGGCGATGACACTCGCCGTGATGGCGCTCTATGCCGACGGCCCCACCACCCTGCGCAACATCGGCAGCTGGCGCGTGAAGGAGACCGACCGCATCGCCGCGATGGCGGCCGAGGCGCGCAAGCTGGGCGCCTCGGTGGAGGAAGGCGCCGACTGGCTGCGCATCCACCCGCTGCCGCAGGGCCAGTGGCGGCCGGCCAGCATCCATACCTACGACGACCACCGGATCGCCATGTGCTTTTCGCTGGCGGCCTTCAATCCGGACGGGCTGCCGGTGCGCATCCTCGACCCGAAGTGCGTCGCCAAGACCTTCCCCGACTATTTCGAAGCGTTGTTCTCCGTGGCCTCCACGCCGACCGACCGGATTCCGGTGCTGTGCATCGACGGCCCGACGGCGTCGGGCAAGGGCACCGTCGCCGCGGCGGTCGCGGCCCGGCTGGGCTACCACTTCCTCGATTCCGGCGCGATGTACCGCATCGCCGCGCTGGCCGCCCTGCGCGCCGGTCTGGCGATCGACACCGCCCACGAATCCGAGATCGCGGCCATGGCGCGCGGCCTGCCGGTGCGCTTCCAGGCCGGCCGAGTCTGGCTCGGCGCGGACGACGTGACCGACGCGATCCGCACCGAAGAGGCCGGCATGAACGCCTCGCGCGTCTCGGCGCTGCCCTCGGTGCGCGAGGCGCTGGTGGCCCTTCAGCACGGCTTTCGCAGGCTTCCAGGGCTGGTCGCGGACGGCCGCGACATGGGCACCGTGATCTTCCCGCAGGCCACCTTGAAGGTCTATCTGACGGCGAGCGCGGCCCACCGAGCGGAGCGGCGCCATAAGCAGTTGATTTCTAAGGGAATTCCAGCTAACATCGACAGTCTTCGCGCCGACCTGGAAGCGCGCGACCTGCGGGACTCGTCCCGCGCGGTCGCACCGCTCAAGCCCGCAAGCGACGCCCTGGTACTCGATAACTCTGGTCTGACCGTCGAATCGTCGGTCGAACAGGTGGTTGCCTGGTGGCAGGAACGCATGCCGTTCGGCCCTGTGCCGCACGCCTGACGCTCGAAGAAACCGGCCCCTGGCGTTCCCGCCGCGCTCCTTGCGCACCGACGCCCGGGTTCATGCAACCACCGCGGATCCTTCCGTACAACCACTGCCGCACCAGTCTTAGAAACGCCTGCACTTCCGTGGGCGTAAACCTGCGTGCGGAACAGGAAACACATGTCTGAATCTTTTGCCGCCCTTTTTGAAGAATCGATCCAGCGCTCGGAAATGCGTCCGGGCGAGGTCATCACCGCCGAAGTCGTGCGTATCGAGCACAGCTTCGTCGTGGTCAACGCCGGCCTGAAGTCCGAAGCCTACGTGCCGCTCGACGAGTTCAAGAACGACAAGGGCGAAGTCGAAGTCCAGGTCGGCGACTTCGTGTCGGTGGCCATCGACGCCATCGAAAACGGCTACGGCGACACCATCCTCTCGCGCGACAAGGCCAAGCGCCTCGCCTCGTGGATGAGCCTCGAGAAGGCCCTGGAATCCGGCGAATTCGTCACCGGCACCACCAGCGGCAAGGTCAAGGGCGGCCTGACGGTCCTGGTCAACGGCATCCGCGCGTTCCTGCCGGGCTCGCTGATCGACACCCGTCCGGTCAAGGACCTGACCCCGTACGAGAACAAGACCCTGGAATTCAAGGTCATCAAGCTCGACCGCAAGCGCAACAACGTGGTGCTGTCGCGCCGCGCCGTGGTGGAAGCGTCGATGGGCGAAGAGCGCCAGAAGCTGATGGAAACCCTGAAGGAAGGCGCCATCGTCAACGGCGTGGTCAAGAACATCACCGAATACGGTGCGTTCGTGGACCTCGGCGGCATCGACGGCCTGCTGCACATCACCGACATGGCATGGCGCCGCGTTCGCCACCCGTCGGAAGTGGTCACCGCCGGCCAGGAAATCACCGCCAAGATCCTGAAGTTCGACACCGAGAAGAACCGTGTCTCGCTGGGTCTGAAGCAGATGGGCGACGACCCGTGGATGGGCGTCTCGCGCCGCTACCCACAGTCGACCCGCCTGTTCGGCAAGGTCACCAACATCGCCGACTACGGCGCGTTCGTGGAACTCGAGCCGGGCATCGAAGGCCTGGTCCACGTGTCCGAAATGGACTGGACCAACAAGAACGTGGCACCGTCCAAGCTCGTGTCGCTGGGCGACGAAGTCGAAGTCATGGTCCTCGAGATCGACGAAGACAAGCGCCGCATCAGCCTGGGCATGAAGCAGTGCAAGGCCAACCCATGGCAGGAATTCGCCCAGGACACCAAGCGCGGCGACCGCGTCAAGGGTCCGATCAAGTCGATCACCGACTTCGGCGTGTTCGTGGGCCTGGCTGCCGGCATCGACGGCCTGGTGCACCTGTCCGACCTGTCCTGGAACGAGCCGGGCGAAGCCGCCGTGCGCAACTACAAGAAGGGTCAGGAAGTCGAAGCGATCGTGCTGGCCGTCGACGTGGACCGCGAACGCATCTCGCTGGGCATCAAGCAGCTCGACTCCGACGAGTTCACCACCTTCACCACGGTCAACGACAAGGGTCAGATCGTGACCGGCAAGGTCAAGACCGTCGACGCCCGCGGCGCCGAGATCGAACTGGCCGACGGCATCCTGGGCTACCTGCGCGCTTCGGAAATCTCCCGCGACCGCGTGGAAGACGCCCGCAATGTGCTCAAGGAAGGCGACGAAGTCACCGCCGTGGTCGTCAACGTGGATCGCAAGACCCGCAACATCCAGCTGTCGATCAAGGCCAAGGACATGGCCGACGAACAAGGCGCGATGGCCAACCTGAGCCAGCAGTCGTCGCGCGAGAGCGCCGGCACCACCAGCCTGGGCGCCCTGCTGCGCGCCAAGCTCGACAACAGCAACAACAGCTGAGCCTAGAAGGCCGGGCTTCTGCGCGACGTGTTCGCGCGGCCGCCCGGCTTTTTTCTGCACGACATATTTCTCATGACCCGATCCGATCTCGTCGAGGAACTGGCCGCCCGCTTCGGCCAACTGGCGCACCGCGATGCCGAGACCGCCGTCAAGGCGATCCTGGACGCGGTGAGCGAGGCGCTGGTGCGCGGCCACCGCATCGAGATCCGGGGCTTCGGGAGCTTTTCGGTGAGCCACCGTTCGCCGCGCATGGGGCGCAATCCCCGCAGCGGCGAGAGCGTGGCGATTCCCGAGAAGCGGGTGCCGCACTTCAAGCCGGGCAAGGCCCTGCGCGAAGCGGTCGATGCCCGCACCGCGGAGATCGAAGCCACCACCGGGTTTCCTGCGCAACGGCGGCAGGCCTGAGCGGCGCATGGCGCGCCACTAGAATCGGTCCGTCACGCCGAGGAGACGGATGAAATACCTCACGTGGCTGCTCAAGGCAGCCATTTTTTTTACGCTGTTCGCTTTCGCGCTGAACAACCAGCAGGATGCGACGGTGCACTTCTTCTTCGGTACCCACTGGAGCGCCCCCCTGGTGCTGGTGGTGCTGAGCGCGTTCGCGCTCGGCATCGTGGTCGGCGTGCTCGGCATGGTGCCGCGCTGGTGGATGCACCGCAGTGCCGCACGCCGGGTGCACCGTCCGGCCGCCGATGCACCACCGACCGCCGCCGCTGCCGACCCAGCGCTGCCGGCCATCACGCAGATACCGCATGGACTTTGATATCGGGCTGGGGTGGATCCTCCTGGGCCTGCCGGTGGCGTTCGTCCTCGGATGGCTGGCGTCGCGCTTCGACCTGCGCCAATTGCGCATGGAGAACCGGCAGGCACCCAAGGCGTACTTCAAGGGCCTGAACTACCTGCTCAACGAACAGCAGGACCAGGCGATCGACGCCTTCATCGAGGCGGTGCAGAACGACCCCGACACTTCCGAGCTGCATTTCGCGCTAGGCAACCTGTTCCGGCGCCGCGGCGAGTACGAGCGCGCGGTGCGGGTCCACCAGCACCTTCTCTCCCGCGGCGACCTGGGCCGGATCGACCGCGAGCGTGCCCAGCATGCCCTGGCGCTCGATTTCCTGAAGGCCGGCCTGCTCGACCGGGCCGAGGAAGCCCTGCGGCGGCTGGAAGGCACGCCCTTCGAGGAGCAGGCGCGGCTGGCGCTGCTGGCGATCTACGAACGCTCGCGCGACTGGGAACAGGCCGCCGCCATCACCGCGCGTCTCACGACTTCCGGGCAGGGCAACTTCACCACCCGGCGCGCGCACTACCTGTGCGAGCAGGCCGCCACGCAGGCGGCCGCAGGCCAGACCGATGCCGCCCTGGCCCTGCTGAAGCAGGCCCAGGACACCGCACCCGAAGCGCCCCGCCCGCGCATCGAGCTGGCCCAGCTGCAGCGGCAGGCCGGCCAGGCATCGGCGTCGTTCGACACCCTGCGCACCCTGCTCGACGTGTCGCCGACCGCGCTGCCGCTGGTGGCGGCCCCGTTCGCCGAAACCGCCCAGGCCTGCGGCCGCGCGGACGAGGCGCTGGCGCTGCTCACCGCCTACTACGAGCAGAACCCGTCGCTCGACGTACTGGACGCGGTGGTGGGCCTGCAGCAGGCCGTGCCGGACACGGCCGGCCGCACTGGCCGCGACTGGTACGTGCGCCACCTGGAACGCGAACCGTCGCTGGTCGCCGCCGCCAAATGGCTGGCCGGCGAACAGCTGCAGGAGGAGCAGTTCCACCCGATCGTGCAGCGTGCGCTCGACCATGCCACCAAGCCGCTGATGCGCTTCCGGTGCGCGGCCTGCGGCTTCGAGGCCAAGCAGCATTTCTGGCACTGCCCGGGTTGCCAGACCTGGGACAGCTACCCTCCGCGCCGGGTCGAAGAACTGTGAAGCTCACCCCTGCCCGTCAACGTCCTGCGCGCGACGGGCGTTGATCGCGGGCAGGCGGCGGCACGGTGTCGCATCTGCCGTGTTTCCATGTTCCTCAGGAGCGCTCCATGCTGAAGAAAATAGTGGCGGTCGCCGCGATGCTCTGTGCCACCGCGTCGTTCGCCGCGGTCGATGTGAACCAGGCGAGTGCCGCGGATCTCGACGGGATCAAGGGCATCGGGCCGGCCAAGTCGACCCGCATCCTCGACGAGCGCAAGAAGTCGCCCTACAAGGACTGGCCCGACTTCATCGCACGGGTCCGGGGCGTGGGCACCACGACCGCCAGCAAGTATTCCGCCGAAGGCCTGACGGTGAACGGCGTGGCCTATCCGGTGGCCAAGCCGGTCGCGGCGGCGCCCGCACCCGAGAAGCCGGTCAAGCCCGCCAGGCCGCAGAAGCCCGAGACGAAGACGGTTGCCGCCGGCAAGACGCCGGCCGCCACCGCCAAGCCCTGAGTCGTTACCGACGCGCTCGCCGCCGGTCGCTGCACGGGCCTGCACGGCACGCCGAAAGGCCTGCGATTCGCATTTCCGGAGTAACCCCGCAGCAGCGTCATGCCAGGGCTTTCAGCGAAAACCCGCCGACTAGAATGGTCGGCGAATGTCCCAACTCCTTGCGCTTGTCCTTCTTCCCTTTGCCGGCAGCCTGCTCGCCGGCCTGCTTCCGGCCAATGCGCGCAACCGTGAATCCACCCTCGCCGGCCTGATCGGCCTGTACTGCACGGTCCAGACCGCGCTGTACTTTCCCCGCATCGCCGATGGCGGCGTGATCCGGCAGAACTTCTCGTGGATCCCGTCGATCGGGCTCGAGTTCTCGCTGCGGATGGACGGTTTCGCCTGGATGTTCTGCATGCTGGTATTGGGCATCGGGACGCTGGTGGTGCTCTACGCCCGCTACTACATGTCGCCGGCCGATCCGGTACCGCGCTTCTTCGCCTTCTTCCTGGCGTTCATGGGGGCGATGGTCGGCGTGGTGCTCTCGGGCAACCTGCTGCAGCTGGCGTTCTTCTGGGAACTGACCAGCCTCTTCTCGTTCCTGCTGATCGGCTACTGGCACCACCGCAAGGATGCCCGCCGCGGTGCACGCATGGCGCTCACCGTCACCGGCAGCGGCGGGCTGTGCCTGATGGCGGGCCTGCTGCTGCTGGGGCACATCGTGGGCAGCTATGACCTCGACGTGGTGCTGGCCGAAGGCGACCTGGTGCGCGCCCATCCGCTCTACCTGCCGACGCTGCTGCTGATCCTGCTCGGCACCCTCACCAAGAGCGCGCAATTCCCTTTCCAGTTCTGGCTGCCGCATGCGATGGCGGCGCCGACGCCGGTCTCTGCCTACCTGCACTCGGCCACGATGGTGAAGGCCGGCGTGTTCCTGATGGCGCGGCTCTGGCCGGTGCTGGCCGGCACCGACGAATGGTTCTGGCTGGTCGGCGGCGCCGGGCTCTGCACCTTGCTGCTGGGCGCCTACGCGGCGATGTTCCAGAACGACCTGAAGGGCCTGCTGGCGTATTCGACCATTTCGCACCTGGGCCTGATCACGCTGCTGCTGGGCCTCAACAGTCCGATGGCGGCGGTCGCGGCGGTCTTCCACATCATGAACCATGCGACCTTCAAGGCATCGCTGTTCATGGCCGCCGGCATCATCGACCACGAGAGCGGCACGCGTGACATCCGGCGGCTGTCGGGCCTGTTCCGGCTGATGCCGATCACCGGCACGCTGGCGATGGTGGCCAGCGCGGCCATGGCGGGCGTGCCGTTGCTCAACGGCTTCCTGTCGAAGGAAATGTTCTTCGCCGAGACCACCTTCGTCAGTGCCTCGCGCTGGATCGAGATCGGGCTGCCGGTGGCCGCCACCGTCGCCGGCATCTTCAGCGTCGCCTATTCCCTGCGCTTCACCGTCGACGTGTTCTTCGGGCCCCGCGCCACCGACCTGCCGCACACCCCGCACGAGCCGCCGCACTGGATGCGGGTGCCGGTCGAGCTGCTGGTACTGGCCTGCCTGGTGGTGGGCGTGGTGCCCGAACTCTCGATCGGCCGGGTGCTGGGCACCAGCGCGCTGCCGGTGGTGGGCGACACCCTGCCCGAGTACAGCCTGGCCGTCTGGCACGGCTTCAACCTGCCCTTCGCGATGAGCCTGGTGGCGCTCGGCGGCGGCATCGTCGTGTACCTGGCGGTACGTGCCCAGTTGCGCAGCGGCCGGATCGTCCGAGCTCCGCTGGTGGGCCTGCTGGACGGCCAGCGCATCTTCCACCGCGTGCTGACCACGCTGGCGGTGCTGGCCCGCACCGCGCGCCGGCTGTTGGGCACCCGCCGGCTGCAGGCGCAGCTGCTGTGGCTGGTCGGCCTGGCCGTGGTGGCGGGGGCCGCCGGGTTGTGGAACCGGGGAGCGGCGCCGGGCGACCGCGCGTTGCTGCCGGCCTCGCCCGCGTTCGTGCTGCTGTGGCTGCTGGGCGCCGCCTGCGCCGTCGGGGCCGCCTGGCAGGCCAAGTACCACCGGCTGGCCGCCCTGACGCTGCTGGGTGGCGCAGGGCTGGTCTGCTGCATCACCTTCGTCTGGTTCTCCGCGCCCGACCTGGCCCTGACACAGCTCTCGGTCGAGGTGGTGACCACCGTGCTGATCCTGCTCGGCCTGCGCTGGCTGCCGCGGCGCATCGAGAAGCGCTTCGACGACGAGCGCTGGTCGCCGTCGAAGCGGCTGCGGCGGCTGCGCGACCTGCTGATCGCCCTGGCGGCCGGCGGCGGCATGGCCACCATCGCCTACGCCATGATGACCCGCGATTTTCCGCAGAGCATTTCCGAATTCTTCCTGGAGCGGGCCCTGCCCGAAGGCGGCGGCACCAACGTGGTCAACGTGATGCTGGTCGATTTCCGCGGCTTCGACACCTTCGGCGAGATCGTGGTGCTGGGTGTGGTGGGGCTCACCATCTACGCCTTGCTGCGGCGCTTCCGCCCGGCGGGCGAGACGATGCAGCTGCCGCCGCAGCAGCGCGCCCAGTCGGAGAGCGCCACCACCGACCTGATCAATCCGCGCAACGTGGCCGACTCGGCCGTCGGCTACCTGATGGTGCCGGCGGTGCTGGTCCGGCTGCTGTTCCCGCTGGCCGGCGTCGCCTCGGTCTACCTGTTCCTGCGCGGGCACAACGAGCCGGGCGGCGGCTTCGTCGCCGGGCTGGTGATGTCGGTGGCGCTGCTGCTGCAGTACATCGTCTCGGGAACCCAGTGGGTCGAGGCGCACCTGCGGCTGCACCCGCGGCACTGGATCGCTTTCGGCCTGCTGACCGCGATCGCCACCGGTGTCGGTCCCTGGTTCCTCGGCTACCCCTTCATGACAACCCATACCGCCCACCTCGACCTGCCGATCCTGGGCGAGATGCATGTCGCGAGCGCCCTCTTCTTCGACATCGGCGTGTTCACGCTGGTGGTGGGCGCCACCATCCTGATCCTCACCTCGCTGGCGCACCAGTCGGTGCGGGCGCACCGCTACCAGGCGCGGGAGGACGGCGACGAGGAAGCGCAGGTCGGCGTGCCGGTGGCCGCGCTGCGTGCCGCCGCCACGGCCACGGTGAAGGGAGACGCCTGATGGAGATCGTCCTGGCGGCCGCCATCGGCATCCTCACCGCATCGGGCGTGTGGCTGGTGCTGCGCCCGCGCACCTTCCAGGTGATCATCGGCCTGTCGCTGATCTCGTACGCGGTCAACCTGTTCATCTTCGCGATGGGCCGGCTCTCGGTCGACCGCGAGCCGGTGCTGCTGCCGCACCTGCCGGCCACCCTGCAGTACTACGACGATCCGCTGCCGCAGGCCCTGGTGCTGACGGCGATCGTCATCGGCTTCGCCATGACCGCGCTGTTCCTCGTCGTGATGATGGCCCTGCGCGGCCTCACCGGCTCCGACCACGTCGACGGCGGCGAGGAGCAGAAGAAATGAGCCGCTGGATCGAGGCCTTGATGCCCCATGTCCTGCTCGCGCCGATCCTGCTGCCGATGCTTACCGGCGCACTGATGCTGCTGGCAGGCGAGGAGCGCCGGCGGCTGAAGCTCGGCGTCAACCTGGCGTCGACCTTCCTGTGGCTGGTGGTGGCCGTGGGCCTGCTGCGCTGGGTGGACCACCACGGCTCGGTCGGCACGGTGGGGGTCTACCTGCCCGGCAACTGGCCGGCGCCCTTCGGCATCGTGCTGGCGATCGACCGGCTGTCCGCACTGATGCTGGTGCTGGCCGGCATGGTGGCGCTGGCCTCGATCCTGTTCGCGTCGTCGCGCTGGCACCGCGCCGGCGTGCACTTCCATCCGCTGTTCCAGTTCCAGCTGATGGGCCTGGCCGGCGCATTCCTGACGGCCGATCTGTTCAACCTGTTCGTGTTCTTCGAGATCATGCTGGCCGCCTCCTACGGCCTGCTGCTGCACGGCTCGGGCCGCAGCCGGGTGCAGGCCAGCCTGCACTACATCGCGATCAACCTGGCCGCGTCGTCGCTCTTCCTGATCGGCACCGCGATACTCTACGGCGTGACCGGCACGCTGAACATGGCCGACCTGGCGCAGCGCATTCCGCAGGTGGCCGCGGCCGACCGGGGCCTGCTGCATGCGGCCGCGGCGATCCTGTCGGTGGCCTTCCTCACCAAGGCCGCCGTCTGGCCGCTCAACTTCTGGCTGGTGCCGGCCTACAGCGCCGCCACCGCGCCGGTCGCGGGCATCTTCGCCATCATGAGCAAGGTGGGCATCTATACGCTGCTGCGGCTCTGGTCGCTGCTCTTCTCCGCCGATGCGGGCGAGTCGGCCTTCTTCGGCGGCAACTGGCTGATCGCGGCGGGCATGCTCACCCTGGCCTTCGGCGCGATCGGCATGCTGGCCTCGCAGAAACTGGGCGTGCTGGCAGGATACGGCGTGCTGGTGTCGTCGGGCACCCTGCTGGCGGCGATGGGCTTTGGTCAAGGGGCCTTGACCGCCGGTGCGCTGTATTACATGGTCTCTTCGACGCTCGCGCTCAGCGCGCTCTTCCTGCTGGTCGACCTGATGGAGCGCTGGCGCAACGACGGCGCCACCTACGCGCCGCACGAACGGGCCGACAACGCGCCCTTCCTCACGCCCGACCTGAAGCCCTTGGTGGGCATCAACCTCGACGAGGAGCAGGCCGAACTGATCGGCCGCGCGATTCCCGCGGCCATCGCCTTCCTGGGCCTGTCGTTCATGGCCTGCACGCTGCTGCTGGCGGGCCTGCCGCCGCTGTCGGGCTTCCTCGGCAAGGTCGCGATGCTGTCGGCCTTGCTCAACCCGCTCGGGCTCGACCAGGGCATCACCGATGCAGCAGGTGTCCCAGGCATCGCCAACCGGCCCGGCACGACCCAGTGGATGCTGCTGGCGCTGGTGGTGGCCTCGGGCCTGCTGACCTTGATCGCGATGAGCCGCACCGGCATCCGCCACTTCTGGGCCGCCCACGGCCGCGGCATCCCCCACCTGCGTATTGCCGAAGGCCTTCCGGTCGCAGCACTGCTGGGCGCCTGCATCCTGCTGACCGTCTTCGGCGAACGGGCAATGCGCTACACCGCCGACACCGCCGCCGGGCTGAAAGCGCCCGCCAACTACATCTCGGCCGTGATGCAGGCCAAGACGGTACCGAACCCGAAGAAGTACGACTCCGAACCCGCCGCCGGCACCGCGCCCCGCTCGGGCACCAGCCCCGGAGCCACGCCGTGAAACTGCTGCGCCGGATCTTCCCGCATCCGCTGCTCGCCGCGGCGTTGTTCGTACTGTGGCTGCTGCTGACCCAGTCGGTCGGGCCCGCCACGCTGCTGATGGCGGCGGTGGTGGCCGTCGCCGGCCCGCTGCTCACCGCCAGCCTGCGCCCGGCGCCGGTGCGCATGCGCCGGCCTGGGGTGGTGCTGAAGCTGCTCGGCACCGTCTTCGTCGATGCGATGCAGTCCAACCTGCACACCGCGCGCCTGCTGCTCACCCGCCGGGCTCGCGACATCCCGTCGGACTTCGTGCACATACCGCTCGACCTGCGCGACCCCAATGCCCTGGCCGTGCTGGCGATGATCACCTGCGTGACGCCGGGCACCGCCTGGGCCGAGCTGGCGCTGGACCGCAGCATGCTGCTGCTGCACGTCTTCGATGCACGCGATCCGGAAGCGCTGATCGCCGACATCAAGCAGCGCTACGAGCGCCCCCTGATGGAGATCTTCGAATGAGCCCTTTCCTGCACTGGACGCTGTGGGCGGCCCTGGGCTGCCTGGTGTTGGCGATGGCCTGCTGCCTGCTGCGGATGCTCAAGGGCCCCAGCGCGCAGGACCGGGTGCTGGCGCTCGACTGCTTCTACATCAACGGCATGCTGGTGATGCTGGTGATGGGCCTGCAGTACGGCAGCAGCATGTACTTCGAGGCGACGATGCTGATCGCGCTGTTCGGCTTCGTCGGCTCCACCGCCATGGCCAAGTTCCTGCTGCGCGGCGAGGTGATCGAATGACGCCCGCGCAGTTGCCGCTCTGGGCCGAGGTCGTCGTCGGCGTGCTGGCGCTGGTCGGCAGCGCGATGGCGCTGATCGGCTCGGTAGGCGTGCTGCGGCTGTCGACCTTCTTCCAGCGCATCCACGCCACCACGCTCGGATCGACGATGGGCTGCTGGACGCTGGCCTGCGCCACCATCGTGTACTTCTCGGCCCGCGACGGCACGCTGGCGGTGCATGCGCTGCTGATCTCGGTGTTCGTGGCGCTGACGATTCCGGTAACCACCATCTTCCTGATGCGGGCGGCCCTGTTCCGCCATCGGCAGGCCCGGCTGGGCGACGTGCCGCCGGCGCTGGGAGCGGACGGGGAAACGGACCGGAACTGAGGAATCGGGATGGGCCCGGCGGCCTTCGCCGGGCATCGACGCGGCCATCCCGACAGTGGCACCGTTTTTGCGTAGCCCCATCACCGGGCACGCCGGGCCGCCGCAAGGGAATCTACCGTTCCCGCCCGGGGCGCAAGCGGTCACAGTGCCCGACGTCCTTCCTTCCGCAACCCATCGGCCTTCACCGAGGAACCGCTCCCATGAACCGTAGAACCCTGGCCGCCTGCGCGGTCGCGCTGCTGGCCCAGACCTCTGCCTTCGCCCAGGCCAAGTGGGACCTGCCCACCGCCTACCCGGCCACCAACTACCACACCGAGAACATCGCCCAGTTCGCCAAGGACGTGGAAGCGGCCAGCGGCGGCAAGCTCAAGGTCACGGTGCACGCCAACGCCTCGCTGTTCAAGGCGCCCGAGATCAAGCGGGCGGTGCAGAGCGGCCAGGCCCAGGCCGGCGAGATCCTGCTGGCCAATTTTTCCAACGAGAACCCGATCTATGCGCTCGACGGCGTCCCTTTCCTGGCCACCACCTATGCCGAATCGCGCAAGCTCTACGACGTGTCGAAGCCCGCCACCGACAAGCTCCTGGCCGCGCAGGGCATGAAGATCCTGTTCTCGGTGCCGTGGGCGCCGCAGGGCATCTACAGCAAGCGCGAAGTCGCCTCGGTCGCCGACCTGCGCGGCATCAAGTGGCGTGCGTACAGCCCCGCCACCGCCAAGATCGCCGAGCTGGTCGGTGCGCAGCCGGTGCAGATCCAGCAGGCCGAACTCAGCGCCGCGATGGCCACCGGCGTGATCGAGGCGTTCATGACCTCGGGCTCCACCGGCTACGACACCAAGACCTACGAGAGCATCAAGAACTTCTACGACACCCAGGCCTGGATTCCGAAGAACGCGGTGCTGGTCAACATGAAGAGCTTCAACGCGCTCGACCCCGCCACCCAGGCCGCGGTGACCAAGGCCGCCGCCGAAGCCGAAGCCCGCGGCTGGAAGATCGCCGAGGCCAAGAACGACGAGTACAAGCGCCTCCTGGCCGAGCGCGGCATGAAGATCATGAAGCCCTCGCCCAAGCTCGACGCCGACATGCGCCAGGTCGGCAGCATCATGCAGGCCGACTGGCTGAAGGCCGCCGGTGCCGACGGCGCCGCCATCGTCGACGCCTACCGCAAGCCATGAGCGCTGTTCGGCCTCCGGCCGCCGCCGGGCCGGCAGCCGGCGCGGTGCCAGCCGCGGCCCATGCGCCCGGCCCGCTGCGGCGGGCGCTGGCGCGCCTGTTTGATGTGGCCGGTGCCCTGGGCGCCAGTTGCGTCGTCGCGATCTTCCTGCTGATGATCGTGGCGGGCGTGGGCCGGCAGGTCAACCTGCGGGTCAGCGGCATCAACGACGTGGTGGCCTGGCTCTGCGCGGCCGCCGCCTTCCTGGCGATGGCGCATGCGTTTCGCCACGGCGACTTCGTGCGGGTGACGCTGGTGCTGGAATGGGTGCCGCCGCGGGTGCGCCGCTGGATGGACGCGGTGTGCCTGGCCATCGCGACCGCCGCGGTTGGTTATCTGACCTACTGGGCCACCGCGTTCACCTGGGAGAGCTACGAGTTCGCCGAGGTGGCGACCGGCCTGGTCGCGATCCCGATCTGGATTCCGCAGTCGACCTTCGTGGTCGGTTGCTGGCTGCTGATGCTGGCGGTGCTCGACGAACTGGTCACGGTGCTGCAGGGCGGCAAGCCGGGCTACCAGCGCGCGGTGGAAGAACGCCACGCCGCGGGCGATTTCTCGTCCGAAGTCTGATGCGCCATCCGCCCGCCCGCAGCGCGGCGACCGGCACACCGCCGGTGCGCCGTTCCTGCACCATCCCCTCCCGCTGCGCCTCTCCCTCTTTCGGTTTCCGAGGCCACGTCCTCCAGGATTTTCTTCATGTCTGACACCCTGCTCATGGGCGGCATGCTGCTCGGCATCATGCTGGTGCTGCTGGCCGGCGGCGTCTGGATCGCGATGACGCTGGCGATCGTCGGCTGGATCGGCCAGGCGTTCTTCACCAGCACCCTGCCCGGCAAGAACCTCTTCTCGGCCTTCTGGGAAAGCAACGCTTCGTGGGAGCTGGCCGCGCTGCCGCTTTTCATCTGGATGGGCGAGATCCTGTTCCGCACCAAGCTCAGCGAGGAGATGTTCGAGGGCCTGCGCCCCTGGCTCAACCGGGTGCCGGGACGGCTGATGCACACCACCGTGCTCGGCTGCGGCGTGTTCGGATCGGTCTCGGGCTCGTCGGCCGCCACCTGCGCCACCATCGCCAAGGTGGCTCTGCCCGAGCTGAAGAAGCGCGGCTACAACGAGAACCTGGCCATCGGCTCGCTGGCCACCGCCGGCACGCTGGGCATCCTGATCCCGCCTTCGATCACGATGGTGGTCTACGCGGTGGCGGCCGATGCGTCGATCATCCGCATCTTCCTGGCGGGCTTTCTGCCCAGCCTGTTGCTGATGGTGCTCTTTTCCGGCTACATCGGCTGGTGGAGCCACCGCCACCCGGACCAGGTGCCGCCGGCCGATCCGCCCAGCAGCTTCATGCAGAAGTTGAAGGCCTCGGGCAACCTGATCCCGTGCGCGCTGCTGATCGTCTTCATCGTCTGGGTGCTGGTGGCCGGCTGGGCCACGGCCACGGAGTGCGCGGCCTTCGGCGTGCTGGGCTCGCTGGCCATCGCCGCCTACGGCCGCAGCCTGACCTGGCAGAACTTCAAGGACGGCGTGATGGGCGCCACCCGCACCAGCTGCATGATCATGTTCATCCTGGCGGGCGCGGCCTTCCTGACCAAGACGATGGCCTTCACCGGCATTCCGCGCGAGCTGGCCGAATGGGTCGACGGCATGCACCTGTCGCCCTACGCCCTCATCTCGGTGCTGGTGCTGGTCTACCTGGTGCTGGGCACCGCGCTCGACGGCATCAGCATGATCGTGCTGACCAGCGCGGTGGTGCTGCCGATGATCCAGAAGGCGGGCTTCGACCTGGTGTGGTTCGGCATCTTCGTGATCCTGCTGGTGGAGATCGCCGAGGTGACGCCACCGGTGGGCTTCAACCTCTTCGTGCTGCAGAACATGACCGGGCGCGACAGCAACCTGATCGCCAAGGCGGCGATCCCGTTCTTCGTCTGCCTGGTGGTGTGCATCGCGCTGATCACGCTGTTCCCGCAGATCGTGACCTTTCTGCCCGACATGGTGATGGGCAAGGACGGCGCGCCGCTGCCGGCGGGCTAGCCCACAGGAGGGGGCGGCTGCGATACTGCGCGCCATGCTGCTCAACGTCTTCGTCATCTGCATCGCCGCCTGTGTCGGCGCCCTGCTGCGCTGGGGCTTCGCGCTGTGGCTCAACCCGGGCAGCGTGCTGCCCTGGGGCACGCTGGCGGTCAACCTGATCGGCGGCTACCTCATCGGCGTGGCGATCGGCGTGTTCAACGGATTGCCGAACCTGGACCCTGCCTGGCGGCTGATGGTGATCACCGGGTTCCTGGGCACGCTCACCACCTTCTCCAGCTTCTCGGGCGAGGTGGTCGGCATGCTGCTGCAGCAGCGCTACGCCCTGGCGCTGGGCACCGCGGCGATGCACATCGCCGGCTCGCTGCTGCTGACCTTCGCCGGGCTGCGCAGTGCGCAGTGGGCGCTGGCGGCTTTGCGCTGAATTTCAAGGAAAAAAGGGCTGGAGCCGGCGCTGCACACCGACCCCCAGCTATCTTTTCGATAGCATTTCGTCCCGCTGGGCCAGGCTGGGAAACAGGCGGAACCACATCAGCGCCACCAGCATCGTGCCCACCCCGCCGAACACCACCGAGCCCACCGGGCCGAGCAGCGCGGCGGTGGCGCCGGATTCGAACTCGCCCAGCTGGTTGCTGGCGCCGATGAAGACCGAGTTGACCGCACTCACCCGGCCGCGCATTTCGTCGGGCGTCTCCAGCTGCACCAGCGTCTGGCGCACCACCACGCTCACCATGTCGGCACCGCCGGTGACGGCCAGCGCCGCCAGCGACAGCCACAGGTTGTGCGACAGGCCGAAGACCAGCGTCGCCAGCCCGAAGACGCCCACCGCGGCCAGCATGCGGGCGCCCACCTTGCGCTCCAGCGGCCAGCGGGTCAGCACCACCGACATCGTCAGCGCCCCCACCGCCGGAGCCGCCCGCAGCATGCCGAGGCCCCAGGGGCCGGTGTGCAGGATGTCCTTGGCGTAGATCGGCAGCAGCGCCACCGCGCCGCCCAGCAGCACCGCGAACAGGTCGAGCGACACCGCGCCCAGCACCGGCTTGCGGTGCCAGATGAACTGCACGCCGGCCAGCAGCGTCTGCAGCGACACGGGCGCCCGCGGCGCGGCCACGTGGGCGTAGCCGAGCCGCGCCACCAGAAGGCTGCCCATCGCGAACAGCGCGACGCAGGTGCCGTACACCGCGGTGGCGCCGGCCACGAAGATCACGCCGCCCAGCGCCGGCCCGCCGATGATCGCCGCCTGCGAGCCCGCAGCGCTGAACGCCATCGCCCGCGGCAGCATCAGGGGCGGCACCAGCGCCGGCGTGAGCGCCTGCTGGGCCGGCATTTGGAAGGCCCGCACCATGCCCAGCACCACCGACAGGGCCAGCAGCAGCGACCGGCCCACCCAGTGGCCCTCGGTCGCGAGCACCAGCGTCAGCGCCACCACGCCCTGGGTGAAGAAGCACGCGGCCACGATATGCCCGCGGTGCAGCCGGTCGGCCACATGCCCCGCCACCAACGTCAGCAGCAGCGCCGGCACGAACTGGTAGAGCCCCACCAGGCCCAGGTCCCAGGCGCTGCCGGTCAGCTCGTACATCTGCCAGCCCACCGCCACCATCAGCATCTGCTGTCCGGCGGTGCCGAAGAGGCGCGCGGCCCAGAAACGGATGAAGGCGCGTTCCTGCAGCAGGTCGCGGAACTGGTACGTGGGGGTGGTCATGGGGCGGGCGGCGTGGCCGGCACTGCCACGGCGCCAGATGCGCGGCAGGGTCGTGGGAAAGGGTGCAGGGTCGTCTTGGCGAACCGTCATTCTGCCTCGCCCCGCCCGCGCCTGCCGACGCGCGGGCGTCAGTCCTGCTCTGCGCGGGCCGCGGTGATGGGGTCGCCCTCGAGCGCCACCGATGCCCGGCCGTCCGGACCCACCGGCGGCACGCCGCCGAGCGTCACGCGGTAGAGCTGCCGGTCGAATTCGGTCGCGAAGATGTCCTGCGGCGCCAGGTGGGCGGTCGCGCGGTTGTCCCAGAACGCGATCGACCCCGGCTCCCACTTGAAGCGTACGGTGAATTCGGGCCGGATCGCATGCTCGAACAGCAACTCCAGCAGCACCTGGCTCTCCCGCGGCGCCAGGCCGACGATGCTCTGCAGGAAAGTCGGGCTGACCAGCAGGGATTTCTCGCCGGTCTCGGGATGCACCCGCACCAGCGGGTGTTCGGTGAGCAGGGGCCGGCGCTTGACCTTGTCGTCGAACAGCGAGCTGGCGGTGGAACCCTGTGGCGCGGCGAACCGGTGCAGCCCGCGCAGGCCGTCGACGAATCCGCGCAGCGGCGCCGACAACTCGCGGTAGGCCACCTCGAGGTTGGTCCACTGCGTGTCGCCGCTGTAGGGCGGGATCGTCACGCCGCGCAGGATCGAGGCTGCCGGCGGGTTGACCGCGGCGGTCACGTCGGTGTGCCATCCGCTCCAGGGCCGCACCAGCGCCGGGCCCGAGAAGCGCACCTGCTTGCGGTTGCGGCCGACCGAGTAGATCTCGGGATGGTTGTCCTCGTAGCCGAAGACCGGGTGGCCGATGGTCGGCTCGCCGAACTGCCGGGCGAAGGCCACGTGCTGCGCATGCGAGAGCGGCTGGTCGCGGAAGAACACCACCTTCCACTCGAGCAGCGCGGCACGGATCGCGGCGACCTGGTCGGGCGGCAACGGCCGCGACAGGTCGACGCCGTGGATCTCGGCCCCGATATGGGCCGACAGGGGCCGGACCTCGACGGCCGACGGAAGGGCTTGCAGCACTGCGCTCATGTCTCATCTCCTGGTGGGGCCGCGCGGCCGGCCGCAGTCGAAGCGTTGCGGCACACCGTGGCGGTCGACGGAAATTGCACCACGCGGCCCTGTTGGACGCGTGGCGCATTTCAGATAAGCAAAGACGCAAATCGCAGTTCACAGCAGGCGGTGCCGGTTCCTAGACTGGCTTCTCCCACCAGCCGGCCGCGCCCTTCGCGCCGCACCACCCATGAACTGCACCGCCCCTCTCGCGCCGCACACCGTCCGCCGGCGCACCGCCCTCGCCGCCTTCGCATCCGCTGCCGCCGCCGCCGGCTGGCCGGCCGCCGCCCGTGCCACCACGGCGGGCTGGGCACCGGCCGACCGGGTCGAGTACATCGTGCCGTCGGGTGCCGGCGCGGCGCTCGACATGGCGGCCCGCCGGCTCGGTCAGATCCTGGAGGCGCAGCGGTCGGCCAAGGCGGTCGTCGTCACCAACAAATCGGGCGCCGGCGGCCAGCTGGCGCTGCACGTGCTGCAGCAGAACCCGGGCAACGCCAACTTCCTGACCACGCTGTCGTCGAGCTTTCTGACCGGCCACGCCACCGGGGCGCTGGCGGCCCGCTACAGCGACTTCACGCCGGTCGCGATCCTGGTGGACGAGTTCGTGACCGTCGCCGTGCGCGCCGATTCGCCCGTGCGCGACGCACGCGACCTGGCCGCCCGGCTTCGCCAGGACCCGCGGGCGTTGAGCATCGGCGTGGCCTCGTCGCTGGGCAACCACATCCACATCGGCATCGCCCGGCCGCTCAAGAAAGGCCGTGTGGACGTGGGCCGGCTCACGGTGGCGCCGTTCAAGTCGTCGGCGGAATCGCTCAATGCCTTGCTGGGCGGGCATGTCGACGTGGTGTCGTCCTCCACCCCCAACGTGATTGCCCACGTGAAGGCCGGGCGCATCCGGGTGCTGGCGGTCGATGCCCCGCAGCGGCTCGACGGCGCGCTGGCCGGGGTGCCCACCTGGCGCGAGCAGGGTTTCGACGTGGTAGGGGTGTCGTCGCAGGGGGTGCTGGCGCCGAAAGGCATCGGCGCCGACGCCCTCGCCTACTGGGTCGGCGCGCTCCGCAGTGCCACGCAGACGCCGGAATGGGCCGAGTTTCTGGCCACCAACCAGTTGCAGCCGCACTTCCTGGCCGGGCGTGCCGCGGCAGAGGTGCTGGACCGGCAGTACGCCGACATGAGCGCATCGCTGCGCGACCTGGGCCTGCTCGACCGCGCGGCCTGACCGTCGGTGCCGGTTCGGCGCCTGTCGCGCCGCTGCAGACCGTCACGACAATCCCCCACAATGGCGGGATGGATTCCACCCACAACCTCAACGACAACCGCATCGCCGATGCCTGGGCCACGCTCCATGCGCATTCCGACAGCGGCAACGCACTCCAATCCGAGGCCTACCGCCTCGCCTTCGCCGACCCCGAGTTCCTGACCCGCCGCGAGACCCGCGGCGTGCGGATGCAGCTGGAGATGCTCAAGCCCGACCTGGACCAGCAGGCCCAGGGCATCGAGAACACCGTCGTCGTCTACGGAAGCGCCCGTTTCCTGGCGCCGGACGAAGCCGCCGCGCTGCTGCACGCTGCCGAGACGGCGGGCGAGCCGGCCGCCATCGCCGCGGCGCAGCTGAAGGTCAAGAACGCCTACTACTACGAACAGGCCCGCCTGTTCGCGCGGCTGGTCGCCACCGACAGCGAAGCCCGGCCGAAGGAAGAAAGGCTCTACATCTGCACCGGCGGCGGCCCCGGCATCATGGAGGCGGCCAACCGCGGCGCGCACGAGGTCGGCGCGTTGAACGTCGGCCTCAACATCGCCCTGCCGCACGAGCAGAGCGGCAACCGCTTCATCACGCCCAGCCTATCGTTCAAGTTCCATTACTTCGCGCTGCGCAAGATGCATTTCATGATGCGGGCCAAGGCGCTGGTGGCGTTCCCCGGCGGCTTCGGCACGCTCGACGAACTGTTCGAGCTGTTGACCCTGGTGCAGACCGGCAAGAGCAAGCGGGTGCCGATCGTGCTGTTCGGCAAGAGTTTCTGGACCCGTGTGGTCGATTTCGAGGTGCTGGTGGAAGAAGGCACCATCTCGGCCGCCGACCTGAAGCTGTTCCACATCACCGACGATCCGCAAGACGCCTGGGACACAATCCAGGATTTCTACCGGCTGACGGATTGAGCGTGCTCGCCGCGACAGGGCAGGCGACGCATCCGGCCGGTCGCCGTACCCGGGCTTCGCTCCGGAAGCGCGTATCGGCCGGCCCCAACCCGGTTTTCCGTGGACATACGCCTACAGGCGCCTAGCACCGGCGCTGGCACCCGGTAGACACCGGGTGCCTAGCATGGACCTACCGAACGCGTTAACGCACAGCGAGGAGTTCCATGCCGTCCATCCAGCCCACCCCCTCCAACGCCCCCGAATCGCCAGACCCGCTGGACCACGATGCCTTCGAAGGCGGTGACCGCGGCAACAAATCCGGCACCAACGCGGCGCAGAACCGCGCCGTCGGCATCGACGATCCGATCGTCGAAGGCAGCCGCCAGGGCCGGGAACGCTACAAGACCGAGATCGACCACGGCGAAGCGGAACCCCAGAATTCCGTGTAGCCGACGATAAGAAGGCCATCCGCTTGCCGAGATTCACAAAGATGCTTCGTTGCGCAAACAGCGGCGAATCGTCAAGAAAAGCTGGTGGTCTCCTCAGCACCTGTTTCATGGTGCCCCTCTTGCCCGCGCACAGCGCGGGCTTTTTTGCGTCCGCCTACTGGCCGGGGCGCGGGTCCTGCACCGGCGGTTGCTGCGCGGGACGGGGCGGAGGATCGCCGATCGGGGTTTCGGCCGGCTGGCTCGGTGGTGGAGGCACCTGCAGCGGAGGCGTCGGGATGGGGGATTCGGTAGGCATGGGCATTTCTCCTGTGTCGGAACATGATGGTCGCGCCGGCCCCGCAGATGGTTTCCGCTTGCTACGAAGCGAAATGCGCCGCGCCGTCGCGCCGACGGGAACCTATGGCGCGTCGGCGGTCTCCGATCGCCATGACGCAAGACACGCTTCTCTCGCAGCCTGATATGCAAGCGCAGAAAACCGGCAGCGCCGACCGCTACACCTACCGCGGCCTGAACAACGCCGCGGCAGAGCGCGCGGGCCTGGCACTCGCTGCCCACCTGGAACGGCTGGGCACGGCCCGCTGCGTCGCCGCCCTGCAGGTGGCCCATCGCGATGCGGAGGCCGGCACCCCGCGTCACCACGCATTGCGCGTGCTGATCGGCGTGCTGCACGAGCTGGGCGTGGAAACGCTCCAGGCGCAGATGGAGCAGTGGCGGTCTGCCAGGCAGGCGATGGAGTCCGCGCGTGCCGAGTTGCAGGGACTGCAGCAATCGTTCGATGCGGATTTCGCCCGCTGGAGCGCCACCGCTGCGCAGATCCGGCGCACGCGAGAGCAGGCGTTGGCCTTGCTCGACTCACTGCTGCCGACCGCGCAGCGCAGGGAGAGCCCGTCGGTCCGGCCCCTGTCGAAGGCGCTTGCGCGGCTGCCCGGCAACGAACTGCAGGCCGCCCTGGCTTCGGCCGACGATGCCTTCCTCCAGCCGGCCCAGGACGCCCTGTTGGCCGACCTGGTGGATGTCGGCCTCGCGTTGGAGGTGCGCGAGCATGCCTGTGCCGCGGAAGGCCTGGGCATCGAGACCGAACTGGCGCTGGGCGCGGCGGGTTACGACATCCAGGATGCGATCCACCAGTTCAAGCCGCTGGCCGAAGCGGCAGCGGCACTGATGGAGCGCCGCAAGCACCTGACGGCCGCCATCGCCCGGGCCGCGCGGCTCCAGGCCGCCTGCCAGCAGGCGTCGGTTCCGGCGCTGCTCATGCGGCTGCCCTACCTGTGGTTTCCCGCGTTCGAGTTCGGCCAGGCCGACCAGGTGCTGTCGGCACTGCAGCCGGGAGAAGGCGGCGCATCGACCGAGTGTCCGACTGACCGTGGCGCCGCCGGACCGGTGGGCTCCGAAGGCTAGAATCGAAGGCTATCCAGGAAACGTGGCAGAGTGGTTGAATGCACCGGTCTTGAAAACCGGCGATGTCGAAAGACATCCGTGAGTTCGAATCTCACCGTTTCCGCCGGAGCACCCAGCACAGCCATGGTGGGAGCACTCCGGGCATCCCCGTGCGATCCGGTCGACCGCCTGAAGCAGCTGCTGCACTCCGTAGGAAACCGCCTGCGGTGCACTCAGCGCAGGCCATCTGGGGCTATCGCACACCTTTGTTCGAATGGGCCCATGAAACCTCGCTGCCGCGCCTTCCTCGTAGAAGACAACCCCCGAAATCTGGAAAGCCTGATACCCGACCTGGCCGAGATGGCCGGCGCCGAAGTCGTCGGCTTCGTCCAGCGGGAGGACGACGCGCTTGAGTGGCTCGGGGAGCATGCGGCCGAAGTCGATGTGGTGGTACTCGACATGTTCCTGCTGCAGGGCACCGGGCTGGGCGTGCTCAACGGCATGCGCTCCCGCGGTATCGATTGCACGGTGGTCGGGCTGACCAACCATGCGACCGCCGACACGCGCGCCCGCTTCTCCGCCGCCGGCGCCGATGCCGTCTTCGACAAGATGGAACAGACCGAGGACTTCTTCGCCTTCCTCGACACGGTGGTCCGCCGCAACCGGACCGACGAGACGGCGTAGATCGAAGGCGACCTGCAGGTCGGGCGCGAAGACTACCGAGCGGGCGTCCCGGGCGCCTCTTGCGGAGGGTCTGCCGCGAGGGTGAATATCCGGAACATCGGGTCTTCGTACACCGTCCGGAAATAGTGCCCGAATGCCGGCATCTCCGCGGAGGGAAAGTCGGGCCTGCGCACCACGATCATTTCGAAGCCTTGCTCCCTCAGGCGCGCCGCGAGCAGCTCCGGTGCCAGCCCCAGGAAATCGCGGTAGCGCCAGGGCCCGAAATGGTCGCCCCATACGGGAAACGGCAGGTAGTACAGAACCCCCTCCATGCCGCTCTGGTAGACCTTGCGAACCGGGTGCGCCTGCAGGTAGTCGATGGCGCCGGCGTAGTCGGGCAGCCATGTCTTCATCACTTCCAGGCGCTCGGCAGGGTTCACCGCCACCAGCGACCATTCGAACCCGCTGCGGTTGTAGAAGCGTCCTGCCACCAGAGCGAGTACGACCACGAGCGCCACGCGCCCAGCGCCCGTGCGAAAACCCGCATTCCCTTTCAAACCCGGCCACCGGCGGCCCAGCCGACCACCGACCTGCCGTGCGACGCTCCACATGACACCCACCGCCAACATCGCCAATACCGGGTACGCCGGCATCAGATAGCGCGAATAGTGCGAGGTCGCCACCCAGACCACCACCGCATACGCGGCAAATGCGATGCACGTCCACAACCTGAGTCGATGCAGATGCCGCCACGCCAGCAGTGGCGCAGCGAATGCGGCCGCCATGTAGCGAGGCGGCCAGTCGTAGCTGCGGGCGATGTCGGCGAACTGGTAGCGGTAGTCGTCGAGGTTCCAGTCGGTGAAGCCGAACAGCCGGCCCCCGAGCGGTACGACCGGATCGCCCGTCATGAGCGCATTGCGGGCGTACCAGTAGATGCAGGGCAGTGCCGCGGCGCAGATACACAGCGTCCAGCTACGCCACCCGCGGTCGCGCGTCACTACGCCCAGCACGAACAATGGCAGAAACGTGAGCGCCTGGTACTTGCTGCCCAGCGCGGTACCGAACAGGAACGCGGCCAAGGCAAGAGCAGCGCGGGCCTGCGGCTTCTCCCGCCAAAGTTGAAGCACGGCGAACGCCGCGCACACGAACAGGGTCACACCCATGTCGACATACGCCGTGGCGAACTCCGACCGCGTCGACTGCATCCACACCATCGCCGCGCAGCATGCCGCGACCCTGCCTACCAATGGCAACGCCCAGCGGAACAACAAAAACGCGGTGAGCCAGCCTGCACAGGCGTGCAGCATGTGGGCCATCACGTCGTCGCAGACCACCATCGCCGCGGCATAGAGCAGGTTGTAGTTGAAAGGGAACCAGGGGTAGCGCAGCCAGTCGTTGACCTCGAGCTTCCCGCTCAGCGCCCACTGCCGTGCATGCGGCAAGTGGTAGGCCAGCTCGTCCCAAGCCAGTGGCATGCGCAGCGGATACAGAACCGCGGCACTCGCGAAAGCCAGCACCACCCACGAACTCCAGTGAGGCCAGGCCCATGCCGGCTTCCTGCAGCCCACCACCGACCACGCCGCGCATGTGAGCCCCGTGCCGACGACGGCCAGCACGCCGGCCGTCTTCAAGAGGCCGGCGATCGCCAGCAGTTGCAGCAGGCAGATGCCGACGGCCATGCCTGCGACCATCGCCAGACCGCTCCGCAGCCACCGGTCGTCGCTGACCTGCTCCAGGGCGCGCCGTGCCAGGGCACGTCCGTAGCCCCAGGACGCCAGCACGAACAGCGCCAGGGCAGCGTAATGCCATAAGGCGAACACATACTTCGCGCCCATCATGCAGAGTCCTTCGGCAGCGAGTGGACGTGCGCCATGGTGTGCCGCCAAGCGGGCAGCGCAGCGCCGACGCGCCTGCGCAACGGGATACCGAACATCGAAGAGTCCTAGCCGGGAAGAAAGAGCGCCTGCAGGTCGCTCAGGAAATCGAAGCCCCGCTCGGTGGGCTGCACCCGCTTCAGGTCGCGGGTGATCAGGCCCTTGGCCTCCGCCTCCGCAAGCGCCGGCGCGATCGCCGCGACCGACAGGCCGGTGCGGTCGGCGAAGTCCTGCAGCAGGAAGCCCTCCCGCAGCCGCAGTGCATTGAGCATGTACTCGAACGGCAGGTCGGCCCGCTTCAGCTCTTCCTGCTGGGTGACCGCGTTGCCCGCCAGGGCCCGCTCCATGTAGAGCTGCGGATCGCGCACCCGCACCTGCCGCACGATGCGGTGGGCGAAGCTCAGCTTGCCGTGCGCACCCGCGCCGATGCCCAGGTAATCGCCGAACTGCCAGTAGTTGAGGTTGTGGAAGCAGCCGTGCCCGGCCTTGGCATAGGCCGAAATCTCGTAGCGGGCCATGCCGGCTGCGCCGGTCCGCTCGGTGATGCGGTCGAGCATCTCGTAGGCGGTGTCGTCCTCGGGCACGACCGGCGGATGCTTGGCGAAATAGGTGTTGGGCTCGATTGTCAGGTGGTAGATCGAGATGTGCGGCGGTGCCAGGGCCAGCGCGGTGTCGATGTCGGCCTCCAGCTGCGCCATGGTCTGGCCGGGCAGCGCATACATCAGGTCGAGGTTGAAGGTCTCGAAGGCCGAGGCCGCCTCCTCCACCGCGGCCAGCGCCTGGGCGCGGTCGTGCACCCGGCCCAGGGCCCGCAGGTGCGCATCGTCGAAGCTCTGCACCCCCACCGACAGCCGGGTGACGCCTGCGCCACGGAACGCGCGGAACCGGTCGCGCTCGAAGGTGCCCGGATTCGCCTCCAGCGTGATCTCGGCATCGGCCGCCAGCCGCACCCGGGCGCGGATGCCGCCGATCAACCGCTCGATCGCCTCGGGCGAGAACAGGCTGGGCGTGCCACCGCCGAAGAAGACGCTGTGCACCGTCCGGCCCCAGACCAGCGGCAGCGCGGCCTCCAGGTCGGCCATCAGCGCGTCGACGTAGCGCTGCTCGGGGATCGGGGCGCGCACGCCCTGCCCCGCTGTGCCGGCATCGACCTGCGTGCCCGCCCGCCACTCGTGCGAGTTGAAATCGCAGTACGGGCACTTCTTCAGGCACCAGGGCAGGTGCACGTACAGCGACAGCGGCGGCAGCGCGCCCAACTGCAGCGTGCCGGGCCGCATGTAGTGCAGCAGATCGGGCTGCGGCGCCACCGCCGGGCCGGCCGGGACGAGCGGAATGCTGCCGGCCATCACCAACGCTCGCGGACGAGTTCGAGCATCCGGCGCGCAGCCTGGCCCCGGTGGCTGTGCGCGTTCTTCACCTCGGGCGGCAGCTGGGCGCAGGTCTGGCCGAAGGCCGGCAGGAACATCACCGGATCGAAGCCGAAGCCGTGCTCGCCGACCGGTGCCCGGGCGATCTCGCCTGCCAGCCGCCCCGAGGCTATGAGCGGCTCGGGATCGTCCGCGCTGCGCACGCCTACCAGGGTGCTGACCAGCGCGGCGCGGCGGTCGTCGATAGCCTCCATCTGCTCCAGCAGCGCGCGCACGTTGTGGTCGTCGCCTTTCGGATAGCCGAACTGCGTCGCGTAGTAGGCGGTGTCGACGCCCGGCAGGCCGCCGAAGGCGTGCACGCACAGGCCCGCGTCGTCGGCGATGGCGGGCAGGCCGCTGGCGCGCGCGGCGTGGCGGGCCTTGGCCAGCGCGTTCTCGACGAAGGTGCGGAACGGCTCCTCCGCCTCCGGGATGCCCAGGTCGCCCTGGCGCAGCAGCTCGACACCCAAGGGCGCGAACATCGCCTGCAGCTCGGCCAGCTTGCCGCGGTTGTTGGAGGCCAGGACGATTTTCATAGGAGAAAGTGGCGGTAGCCGGCGTCGTTCGCCGGCATCATGCTATTACTTTTGTAGCGATTGCTTCTGCAGCACGACCAGCTCGGCGATCCCCTTCTCGGCCAGGGCCAGCAGCCGGTCCATTTCGGCGCGGGTGAAGGCGGCGCCTTCGGCCGTGCCCTGCACTTCGACATAGTGGCCGGCGCCGGTCATCACGACGTTCATGTCGGTGTCGCAGTCGACGTCCTCGATGTATTCCAGGTCGAGCAGCGGCACGCCGGCGACGATGCCGACCGAGATCGCCGCCACGTGGCCGCGGATCGGCGAGGCGGCCAGCTTGCTGTCGGCCATCAGCTTGTCGACCGCGTCCTGGGCCGCGACGAAGGCGCCGGTGATCGCCGCGGTGCGGGTGCCGCCGTCGGCCTGCAGCACGTCGCAATCGAGGTGGATGGTGCGCTCTCCCAGGGCCTTCAGGTCGAACACCGCGCGCAGCGAGCGGCCGATCAGGCGCTGGATCTCCTGCGTGCGGCCGGTCTGCTTGCCCTTGGCCGCCTCGCGGCTGCTGCGGGTGTGGGTGGCGCGCGGCAGCATGCCGTACTCGGCGGTCACCCAGCCCTCGCCGCTGCCCTTCTTGTGCGGCGGCACCTTTTCCTCGACCGACGCGGTGCAGAGCACCTTGGTGTCGCCGAACTCGATCAGCACCGAGCCTTCGGCATGGATCGTGTAGCCGCGGGTGATGCGCACGGTGCGCAGTGCATCGGCGGCGCGGCCGGTGCGGGTGTAGGGCGTGGGGGCGGCGGTGCCGCTGGTGGTGTCGCTCATGCTGGATCCGGGAAAGGTGAGGATAAAAAAGGGGAGGCGAGAGGCGATTGCCGCAGGACCGGAAGGATGTACGCACGCTTCGCATGCGGGCGGCCGGCCCCGCGAGCCGCCGGTCACACCCGGCGTGCGGCAGACCGGCGGATCGCCTCGTTGATCTCGGCGATCGAGCGTTCGATCGCCTCGTCGTCCAGGTCGTCGGCCGACGCGTCGGGCACGCCGGCCTGGATGGTCGAGGCGAACACCTCGTCGCCGATGGTGTCGGTGGAGATGCCGCGGGTCGGCTCGAAATCGGCGGCCTCCCATTCGAAGCCGATCGCGGTGACGTTGTCGCTGGCAGGGCCGGCGTTGCGCAGTGCGCGCTCGACCAGTTCGGGCACCGCGGCCGACACCGGATGCGCACTGGCCACGCCCACGATCTCGTCGTCGCTCAGCATGTCCCACAGGCCGTCGGAGCAGAGCAGCACCCGGTCTCCGCCCTGCAGCGGGAACGGGCCCGCCACGTCGAACAGCGGCCGCGTGGGCGAGCCGAGGCAGGTGAACAGCACGTTGCGGTTGGCCGCCTGGTTCGGCCGGGCCAGCTGCATGTCGCGGCGCTCGGTGTAGGAGTGGTCGCGGGTGCGGGTGACCAGGGCGCCGTTGCGGATCAGGTAGAGGCGCGAGTCGCCGCAGTGGGCCCAGGTGACCTGGCCGTTCTGCACCACCGCCATCACCAGCGTGGTCCGCGGCGAATCGAGCATCGCCTTGAAGGTGGCGTAGCGCAGCAGCTGCTGGTGCGCGCCCAGCACCGCCTCCGACAGGAAGGCCGTCATGTCGGGCAGGGCCGGCTTGGCGTAGCGCTGGAACAGGGCCGAGACGGTCTGCAGCGCGAGCTGCGCCGCCACCTCGCCCTCGGGATGGCCGCCCATGCCGTCGGCCAGCGCGAACAGGCCCGCCTGCCGGGTGTAGCAGTAGCCCATGCGGTCTTCGTTGATCTCGCGGCCGCCGAGGCGGCTCACCTGGAACACCGAGAACTTCATGGCAGCGCGGCCCCCGCGCCGTCGTTGCGGTGCGCATCGCGCGCCGCCGCGGCGGCGGCCGGTGCGGGCGCGGGACCGGCGGACGCAGCGGCGGGCCGCTTGCCGTCGGAGACCAGCGAGTCGATCTGCATGCGCATCCGCTCGCCCACCGTCAGACGGGTGTGCCGGCGCTCGGTGGGCATGCCCAGTTCCTTCTGCAGCGAGAAAACCGATTGCGGCCGCTGCAGCGGATCGAGCGCCATGCACCACTGCACGATCTCGATCAGGTGGTCGGAGTAGACGCCTCGCAGGCGCGACAGCGCGGTCGAGAGCCGGTCCTTGTCCTGGCGCTGCGGCACGTCGTTGGGCGGGTAGCCCTGCATGCAGGCGTACATGCAGGCACCGACGGCGTAGATGTCGGTCCAGGGGCCCATCATCGCGTCGCGCTTGTACATCTCGGGCGCGGCGAAGCCGGGGGTGTACATCGGCCGCACGAAGTGGCTTTCCTTGCTGAGCACCTCGCGCGCGGCGCCGAAGTCGATCAGCACCGCCTTGTTGTCGTCGGTGATGAAGACGTTGGCGGGCTTGATGTCGAGGTGCAGCATCTTGTGCTGGTGCACGATGCGCAGGCCCCGCAGCACCTCGTCGAACAGCGAACGGATGGTGGATTCGCGGAACACCTTCTGCGCCTTCTGCTCCCGTGCGGTGATGATGAAATCCTGCAGGGTGTCGCCCTCCAGGTAGTTCATCACCATGTAGACCGTCTCGTTCTCCCGGAAGAAATTGAGCACGCTCACCACCGAAGGGTGCGAGATCTGGGCCAGCGCGCGGCCTTCCTCGAAGAAGCTCTTGAGGCCCAGGCGGTAGAGCGACAGCTTCTCGGGCGCGACCTTGGGCAGCGGGCTGTCGGCGCTGCGGGTGGCGAGCGACGCGGGCAGGTACTCCTTGATGGCGACCTGCTTGCTCTCGCCGTCGTGCGCCAGGTAGACGATGCCGAATCCCCCGGCTGAAATACGGCGCACCACACGGTAACCCCCGATCGCCGTATCGGGCGGCAGCGGCGCCGGCTTGGTCTTGATCATGCGATGAGGGCGAAAGGATGGGCCGTCTGGCGACTGGTGCGGCCCTGCGGCGGGGGCAGTCGCATGGAGATCGCGGGGGCTTCACCGAAACCGCGGGCGAACCCCGCTATTCTCTGGTGTCTCCAACGACCCGCACAACAGATGTCAGTTTACAGCATGACCGGCTACGCCAGCGCGCAGGAAAGCGCCCCGGCACCCGAGCCCGACAACGCCGCGCGGCCTGCGCCGGAGCGTCGGCTCGGCCTGGAAATCCGCTCGGTCAACAGCCGCTTCCTCGACCTGGCGTTCCGCCTGCCCGACGAGCTGCGCCAGTACGAGCCGGTGCTGCGCGAGAAGCTCACCGCCCGGCTGAAGCGCGGCAAGATCGAGGTGCGTGCCTCGCTGGAACACGACAGCACCGACACGCTGCCCGAGCCTTCGGTGCGGCTGCTGCAGCGCCTCAACTCGATCCAGGACACGGTGCGCGCGTGGATGCCCTCGGCCGCGCCGCTGTCGGTGGCCGACACGCTGCGCCTGGGCGCCGCCGAACAGCATGCCCGCGCCACCGACTGGGGCACCACCATCGTGCCGCTGGTCGAGAAGGCCCTGACCGAGCTGCTGGCCGCCCGCGAACGCGAAGGCGCGCGGCTCGCCGCCATGCTGACCGACCGCGTCGCCCAGCTGCGCGCGCTGGCCGCCCAGGCCACGCCCCTGGTGCCGCGCCTGGTCGAGCAGCAACGCCAGCGTTTCATGGAACGCTGGTCTGAGGCCATGGCGCTCGGCGAAGGCGCCACCCTGCCCGAAGCCGCCCAGGACCGCGCCCTGTCGGAGGCGACCGCCTTCGCGATCCGCATCGACGTGGCCGAGGAGATCACCCGCCTCGACAGCCACCTGGACGAGATCGACCGCCTGCTCGCCAAGGGCGGCGAAGTCGGCAAGCGGCTCGATTTCCTGATCCAGGAACTGCACCGGGAAGCCAACACCCTCGGCTCCAAGTCCGCCGCGATGGAGCTCACCCGCATCTCGGTCGACATGAAGGTGCTGGTCGAGCAGATGCGGGAGCAGGTGCAGAACATCGAGTGATAACGCCCACTCCAAAGCGGGGCGTTACCGAAGTTAATGTGCATTAAAATGGCGATTAATATCAAGAATTGACCTTAGTCGCCATAAAAATGACATTTATTTTAAGCACTGCCGATGAGGTGCTGCAAACCGTCGGCGATCGCCTGCGCGTCCATCGGCTGGCCCAGGCCATGTCGCAGCAAGAGCTGGCCTCCACCGCCGGCTTGTCGCAAGGTGCGGTGCGCCAACTGGAGCGCAACGGCCAGTCCTCGTTGGACACGCTGGTCCGGGTGGTGCAGGCACTGGGGTTGGTGGGCGAGCTGGACGATCTGTTCGTGCCCCGAAGGCAGTCCATCGCGCAGATGGACCAGGCCGAAGCGGCCGGCCTGCGGCAACGCGCACCGCGGCAGAAGAAGCCGTGAAGCGGCTCGGCGTCCACTACCACGGCTGGGGCGACGACTTTCCGCTCGGAGAGCTTGCGGACGACGGCTCCAAGCTGCTCTTCGAATACTCGCCGGAGGCGCTGGCATCGACGCTGGAGCTTTCTCCGCTGCACTTGAAGCTGCGGGCCCCGGCCTACGGCGACTTTCCCATCCACCTGCACCGCCTCCCGGGCCTGGTCGCCGACAGCCTGCCCGACGGCTGGGGCCTGCTGCTGATGGACCGGCTGTTCCGTCGGCAGGGGCTTCGCCATCCAGGACCGCTGGACCGCCTCGCCTTCATCGGCGACCGTGCCATGGGGGCACTGCGCTTCGCTCCGGCCAGCGTCTCAGATGCTGCAGAGCCCGACTGGAACCTGTTGGCGCTTGCCCGCGAGAGCGAACGCGCCTTGGCCGGCGATACCGGCGCCGCCCTGCGCGAGCTGGCACTGACCGGAGGCTCGCCCCAGGGCGCACGGCCGAAGGCGCTGGTGCAGTACGACGCTGCAACCGCGCAGGTCAATACCCGCCACGATGCGCCAGGTGCACCGTGGCTGGTCAAGTTTCCTGCACAGGACGAGCACAAGGAGGTCTGCGCGATCGAGCAGATGTATGCGGAACTGGCCCGGAAATGCGGGCTGGAAGTGCCGGCCAGCGCATGGTTCGACCTGTCGCGCACGCTCGCGGCCTTTGGCGTCGCGCGTTTCGACCGGGAAGACGGCCTGCGCGTGCCCGTCCATAGCCTGGCGGGGCTGCTGCAGGTGGACTTCCGGCTTCCCGGCAGCACCGACTACACCACCTTCCTGCGGGCCACCCGGCTGCTGACCCGCGACGAGCGCGAGGTCGGCAAGGCCTATGCGCGGGCCGTCTTCAACGTGCTGTTCCACAACCGCGACGACCATCCGAAGAACTTTGCCTGGCGCATGGGCCGCGACCGGCGTTGGCGACTGGCACCCGCCTTCGACCTGACTTTCAGCGAAGGCCCGATGGGTCAGCACCACATGGATGTTTGCGGCGAAGGCAGCGCGGTGAGCCGGGCGCACCTGATCGCGCTGGCCGCCCAGGGCGGCGTGGCGCCCAAGCAGGCAGTCGCCTCCATCGAACACATGTTGGGACATGCAGCCGACTTCAGCCGGCTCGCAGCCGCATTTCCGATACGGCGCGCCACGGTGCGGCGAATGGCCACCGCGGTGGACGCCTGCAGCGCACGGCTGCGGCAGGACTGATGCGGGCCGACGCCTGATCTGCATCTGCCGCGCCAGGGACTTCCTGCCGCACCGCCACCGCATTCCCGCATAACCATCGTCGGAAACATTCGTCGCCGGAACCGGCCCCGCATCGCACGATCGGCCTCCCTTTCACCTCCGATGGGACTGCCGATGCGGGCGCGACGACGCGCACCGAACGCTCGTTCGCGACCTGCCCCGCACGCATTCCTGTCTCTCCGGGAGCATCCATGCGTCTGTTCACACCCACCCTCCGGCGGCTCGCCGCGCTGGGCTCGATTCTTCTGTCCCTGGCCGCGGCGGCACCGGCCCACGCGGCCGACCTGCGCATCGGCTTCATGCCCGGCCCCTACCGCGACGCGTTCGCGCAGGGCATCGCGCCGCAGCTGGAAAAGAAGGGCTACACGATCCGGTATGTGGAGTTCAGCCAGGGCGTGCAGCCCAACGACGCGGTGCAGCGTGGCGCGATCGACGCCAACATCTTCCAGCACTCGCTCTACCTGCAGGCCACCAACCAGCGCCAGGGTTTCGACCTGGTGCCGGTGGTCCAGGTGCCGACGCCGCCGATGGGCCTGTACTCGAAGCGCCACAAGACCCTGGCCGCAGTGCCCGACGGCGCCACCGTCACCCTGCCCTCGGATCCGGTCAATGCGGCGCGGGCGCTCAACATCCTGGCGCAGGTCGGCTGGGTGCAGGTGAAGCCCGGCACCGATCCGCTGGCGGTGTCGGAGCGCGACGTGGTGGCCAACCCCAAGCGCCTGAAGCTGGTGCCGCTGGAGGCCGCGCAGGCGCCCCGCTCGCTCGACGATGCCGACATCGCCGCGATCCAGGGCAATTTCGCCGTCGCCTACGGGCTGCGCCTGACCGATTCGCTGCGGTTGGAGGACATGACGGCGCCCTACGTCAACGTGGTCGCCGTCAAACGCGGCCAGGAGGAGGAGCCGTTCGCCCGCGACATCGCGGCGGCCTACCGGTCGGCCGGCTTCCAGCAGTTCTTCAAAGCGCAGCCGGTCTGGGCCGGCTACCGGCTGCCCGACTACTTCGGCAAGCAATGACCCGCACGGAAGAACGGCACACCCATGAGCGCTTCACCCCCTCGCCAGCTGCACCTCAACATCAACGCGCTGCATTCCGGCTTCCTGCCTTCGGCGTGGCGCCTGCCCGAGAGCGACCCGCACGCCTTCACCGACGTGCAGCACTACCTGCGCACCGCCCGCATCGCCGAGGCCGGCACCTTCGACGCGATCTTCCTGGCCGACAACGCCGCCATCGCCGACCAGATCGCGTTCCGGCCGATCCCGGCGCTGGAGCCGACGGTGCTGCTGGCGAGCGTGGCCGCGGCCACCACCCACATCGGCGTGATCGGCACCGCCTCCACCAGCTACAACGAGCCCTACAACATCGCGCGCCGTTTCTCGACGCTCGACCATGTGAGCGGCGGCCGCGCCGGCTGGAACATCGTGACCACGGCCGACGCCGCATCGGCCCGCAACTTCGGCCGCGACGCGGCGTCCGACCATGCCCAGCGCTACGCCCGCGCCGCGGAATTCACCGACGTGGTGAAGGCACTGTGGGACAGCTGGGAAGACGGCGCCCTCGTCGCCGACAAGGCCGCAGGCCGGTTCGCCGATGCCGACAAGGTGCACTCCATCGCGCACCGCGGCCCGCACTTCGCGGTGCACGGCCCGCTGACGCTGCCGCGCTCGCCTCAGGGCTGGCCGGTGCTGGTGCAGGCCGGCGCATCGGCAGACGGCCGGGCCCTGGCGGCCCGCCATGCCGAGGCGGTGTTCTCGGCTTCGCAGTCCTTCGACGAGGCCCGCGCCTATGCAGCCGACCTGCAGCAGCGGGCCGAGGCCTTCGGCCGCGGTCCGCGCGCGATCCGGGTGCTGGCCGGCCTGACCACCATCATCGCCGGCACCGAGGCCGAGGCGCTGCGCCGCCGCGACGACCTGGTCGACGCGATTCCGTGGGAGTACAGCCGCACCCGCCTGGCCGGCATCCTGGGCCTGCTGCCGGCGCAGTTGCAGCCGGATGCGCCGTTGCCCGGCGGCCTGGCGCTGCCCGGCGGCGGCGACGGCAACCACACCTTCTTCCACGCCACCATCGCCGCCGCGCAGCGCGGCCGCTTCACCGTGCGCCAGCTCGTCCGCGAACTGGCCGGCGGCACCGGCCACCGGGTGGTCGTCGGCACGCCGGAGCAGGTGGCCGACGACATCGAGCACTGGTTCCGGGGCGGCGCCGCCGACGGCTTCAACCTGATGCCCGACGTGCTGCCCGGCGGCCTGCAGGACTTCGTCGACGGCGTGGTTCCGCTCTTGCGGCGGCAGGGCATTTTCCGCAGTGCGTACGAAGGGAAGACCTTGCGCGAGCACCTGGGGTTGGCGGTGCCGGCCAGTCGGCACGGCGCGCGGGCTGCGGCCTGAATTCGAGTGAAAAGTGGCTGGGGCCGGCGTGTGGTGCCGACCAACAGCTATAGAAACTATAGCGCACACGGGTGTGGGCGCGCCGCTTTGGCAAACCGGGCCGGGTTAGTCGCTGTCGGTGATCGCGCCGACGCCGTACTCTGCTCCGCGAATGTCCCCCGCGACGGGCTGCGCCCGCCGCTCCTCCTTTATTTCGCTGCGCAGAGCACGTCATCGACGCGATCCTCGGCCCCCGGCTTGATCTGAGAATCGTGAGGTCGGATGCGTGCCAGCGCGAGGTGCCAACGCCACACGTTCAACATCGCCATTGTTGCTTGGCGGCATCGCGGCTGATCCGACCGGCGCCGCGCGACGTTCCCAGGGCCGGGAGTGTCGGGTGACCCCCGCAGCGAAATAAAGGAGGAGCCGAAGGCGGGGGACATTCGCGGAGGGGGTCACCCGGCGCTCGCGGCCCTCGCACCCGCCGCCCCCTCCACACCCAACGAACAAAGGTCACCGTGCCTCCAAGACCCCAGCCACCCAGTCACACAAGGCACTCCCCGCATCCTCGAACCCATGAATAGCCGTGAAGTGGTTCGCCCCCGCCTGCTCCAGCAACCCGGCCCGGTTGCCCGCAGCCGACCAGGCGTCCCGATAGGCCAACGACTGCCGCGCAAACTCCGCCTGCTCCACCCCGCCCCAGGTCAGCAGCACCGGCGTGGGGCTGGGCCGCACATGCAGCACCGGCGAGTTGCGGCGCACCAGTTCTTCGGTCAGCTGGATCTTCGGCTGCAGGTAGCTGAAGCGCAGCGGCGCCAGGTCGAACAGGCCGCTGGCCATCACCGCGCCGCGGAACGGGTCCTGCGGCAGGCCGTAGTCGCGCTCCCACGCGGTCTGCAGGCACATGGCCGCCAGGTGCCCGCCGGCGGAACTGCCGCCGATCGCTACCCGCTGCGGATCGCCGCCGTGCGCGCCGATGTTGCGCAGCACCCAGGCGCAGGCGGCGCGCATCTGGCGCACGATCTCGTCCAGGGTGACCGTGGGGCACAGCGCGTAGTCGGGCACCACCACCGTGATGCCGCGCCGCTGCAGGCCCAGCGCCACGCAGCTGAACTCGTTCGCCGACAATGCGCGCCAATAGCCACCGTGGATGAAGACGAAGACCGGCGCGCCCGGCGCGTCGGCCGGGAAGATGTCGAGCGTTTCGGCGCGCGTCGGGCCGTAGGGCACGCGCAGATCGCAGCGCAGCATCGCACGGGCATGGGCGCTGCGCTCGGCGTAGTGGCGTATCTCGGCGGCGCGGTCGGCCACCGAGATGGCGGTGTCGTACTGCGCGTCGATCTGTTCCTGCGTCTCGAAATCGCGGTAGAGGCCGGGCATGGCGGCGCCGCTCAGTCGGGGACGACGGCCGTCACTTCGATCTCGACCTTGGCGCGGTCCTCGATCAGGCCCGACACCTCGACCGCCGTCATCGCCGCGTTGAAGCTGCCGATGATCTCGCGGAAGGCCTTGCCGATCTCGGGGTACGCGGCCACGTAGGCCTTGCGGTCGGTCACGTACCAGGTCATGCGCACGATGTGCTCAGTCTTGGCGCCACCCTCGGCCAGCACCGCGGCCACGTTCTCCAGCGCCTGGCGAGCCTGGCCGGCCAGATCGTCGGTGTGGAACACGCCCTCGGCGTCCCAGCCGATCATGCCGGCGACGAACACCATGCGGCCGCGGGCGGTCACGCCGTTGGCGTAGCCGCGGGGGCGGGGCCAGCCGGGGGGAAGAAGGGTCTGCATAGGGGTCTCCAAAGAAATTCGGTGAATCGCACTGCGCTGCTGCCGGGTCGGCCGCCGCACCGGCCCCGCACGTGCGCCGAGGCCGCCGTCGCCGACCGTCGGCACATCAGCTGCTGGGGTAGCACGCATCTAGGTCGGCAACCGGTTCAGCGCCTCGCGCACGTCGTCGGGCAAGGCCCGCGCCTGGTGGGTCTTGAGATCGGTCGCGACCAGCACCTGGCGCGAACGCATCCGCTCCTGCTCGCCGGCGCGGCAGTGCAGCGCCAGGGTGAGCGAGCTGTTGCCGACGCGCTCGACCGCCAGCCCCAGCGTCACGTCGTCGCCCATGCGGCTCACCGCGCGGAACTCGCATTCCAGCCGCACGATCGGCATGCCGATCCGCCGCGGGCCCAGCAGGCCGGCATAGGACACGCCCAGGCAGTCGTTGAACCAGTCCTCGACCAGGCCGTTGAGCATCACCAGGTACTGCGGGAAGAAGACGATGCCCGCCGGGTCGCAGTGGGCGAAGCGGATGCGCAGCGGCCGTTCGAAGACAACCGGATGGGTGGAAGAGGGAATGGATGCGGTCATACGCCGATGTACTTGTGCCAGAGGCCCGGATCGGCCGCCAGCGCGGGGGAATCGCCCTGCCAGACCACCTGCCCGCGCTGCACGATGGTGTGGCGGTCGGCCAGTTGCACCAGGCGCTGCACGTACTTGTCGATCACCAGGATGCTCTGGCCCTGCGCGCGCAACTGTGCCAGGCAGCGCCAGATCTCCTCGCGGATCAGCGGGGCCAAGCCCTCGGTGGCCTCGTCGAGCACCAGCAAATAAGGATTGGTCATGAGCGCGCGGCCGATGGCCAGCATCTGCTGCTCGCCGCCCGAGAGCTGGTTGCCCATGTTGCGGGAGCGCTCGGCCAGCCGCGGGAACAAGGCGTAGACCCGCTCCAGCGTCCACGGGTCGGGCGACTGGTTGCGGTTGGCGCCGAAGGCGCGCAGGTTCTCGGACACCGACAGATTGGGGAAGATCTGCCGGCCTTCGGGCACCACCGCCAGGCCCATGCGGGCGATGCGGTCGGGTTCCATCCGCTCGATGCGTTCGCCGCGGAAACGCACCGTGCCGCTCTTCGCACGGACCAGGCCGAGCAGCGAGCGCACCGTGGTGGTCTTGCCCATGCCGTTGCGGCCCAGCAGCGTCGCCACGTCGCCCGCGTCGATCCGCAGGCCCACGCCGAACAGCACCTGGCTGCTGCCGTAGGCGGTCTGCAGGTCGTCGACCTCCAGCAGCACCGGGCGGTCGAGCCGCGGCGCAGGTGCTGGTGCGGCGGCGGCACCGGCCATCGTCGCTTGCGTATTCATGCGGCCACCTCCTCGTTCGCCTCGTCGCCCAGGTAGGCACGCCGCACATCGGCGTTGCCGCGGATCTCGGCCGGCGTGCCGCAGGCGATCACCTTGCCGAAGACCAGCACCGAGATGCGGTCGGCCAGGCGGAACACCGCGTCCATGTCGTGCTCGACCAGCAGCACCGTGGTCTGGCCGCGCAGCGACAGTAGCAGCGCGACCATGCGCTCGGATTCGTCCGGGCCCATGCCGGCCATCGGCTCGTCGAGCAGCAGCAGCTTCGGCGCGGTGGCCAGGGCCAGGCCCACCTCCAGCTGCCGCTGTTCGCCGTGCGCCAGCGCGCCGGCCAGCACGTGCAACTGCGGGCCCAGGCCGACCCGCTCGACAACCTGCTCGGCCTCGGCGTAGCGGGCGCGCTCGCTGCGCGCCGCCTGCCAGAAGCGCAGGCTGCTGCCCTGCCGGGCCTGCACCGCCAGCGCCACGTTGTCGCGCACCGACAGGCGCTTGAAGATGCTGGTGATCTGGTAGGACCGGGCCAGGCCGCGCAGCACCCGCTGCGGCATCGGCAGCCGAGTGATGTCGTCGCCGTGGAAGAGGATGCGGCCGGCGTCGGTCGCCAGCGCGCCCGAGATCTGGTGGATCAGCGTGGTCTTGCCGGCGCCGTTAGGGCCGATCAGCGCATGCAGCTCGCCGGGCTGGACCCGGATGTCGGCATGGTCGGTGGCGGTGAGGCCGCCGAAGCGCTTGACCAGGCCGTCGATGTGCAGCAGCGGTGCGCCCGATGGCGTGTGCATCGGACTGCTCATGCCGCCTTCCTCCTGCGCAGGAAGCCCGCCAGGCCCTGCGGCGCGACCAGCACCACCAGCAGCAGCACGGCCCCCAGGCCGAACTGCCAGTGGATCGTGTAGGCCGCCAGGATCTCTTCGAGCAGCAGGAACACCACCGCCCCGATGAAGCCGCCCCACAGGTGGCCCACGCCGCCCAGGATCACCATCACCAGCAGCAGGCCCGACTGGTTCCACTGCAGCAGCGACGGGCTCACGAAGCTCGACTGGTTGGCCAGCAGCGCGCCGGCCAAGCCCGCCAGCGCGCCGGCCAGGGTGAAGGCGACGAGCTGGTAGCGGTACACCGGGAAGCCGATCGCGCCCATGCGCGTCTCGTTCTCGCGGACCGCCTGCAGCACGTGGCCGAAGCGGGCGTTGAGCAGCCGCTGGATGGCCAGGAAGGCCAGCACGAACAAGGCGAGCACCACGTAGTAGAAGCGGGTGTCGCTCGCCAGGTCGAAGCCGCCGCCGACGGTGGAGCGGCCGGGCAGCGTCAGCCCGTCCTCGCCGCCCCAGGCCTTCACCGACACCATCAGGTAGTACAGCATCTGCGCGAAGGCCAGCGTGATCATGATGAAGTAGACGCCCCGGGTGCGCAGGCTGATCGCGCCCACCATCAGCGCGAACAGCGCGCTGACCAGCACCGCGGCCGGCCAGGCGACCCACGCCGACATGACGCCCTGCTGCATCAGGATGCCCACCGTGTACGCCCCCGTGCCGATGAAGGCCGCGTGGCCGAAGCTGACCATGCCGCCGAAGCCCAGGATCAGGTTGAGGCTGGTCGCGGCCAGCGCGAAGATCAGGATGCGGGTGGCCAGGCCCACGTAGAAATCCTCGCCCAGGGCGGAGGCCACCAGCGGCAATGCGGCCAGCACCAGCATCACCGGCACCGTCCAGCGCAGGTGCAGCGCATGGTCGAGCAGGCCGCGCGGGGCGTGGGCCGAAGCGATGACCTTCGGTGCGGTCGAAGCGCTGCCGGCAGGCAAGGAAGAAGATGCGGACGTCATGCGATCGGGTCCTTAGCCGTGCGCCGGGAAGAGCCCACGGGGCTTCCAGAAAAGCACCGCGGCCATCAGCAGGTAGATGAGGATCGAAGCTACGGCCGGGCCGGCGCTACCCGCTGCATCGGCGCCCAGCCAGTGGCCGAAGGCCATCGGGATCAGCGCGCGGCCGGCGGTGTCGACCACGCCGACCAGCAGCGCGCCGAACAGCGCCCCGCGGATCGAGCCGATGCCGCCGATCACGATCACCACGAAGGCCAGGATCAGGATGCTCTCGCCCATGCCCACCTGCACCGCCAGCAGCGGGCCCAGCATGCCGCCGGCCACCGCGCAGAGCGCTGCGCCCAAGCCGAACACCGCGGTGAACAGCCGACGCACGTTGGTGCCCATGGCCAGCGCCATCTCGCGGTTCGATGCGCCGGCGCGCACCTGCATGCCGAGCCGGGTGCGGGTGACCAGCACGTACAGCAGCGCTGCCACGCCCAGGCCCACGCCGATGATCAGCAGCCGGTAGGCCGGGTAGAAGAAGCCGGGCAGCAGCTCGACCGGGCCGGCCAGGCTGGCGGGCGGATTGAGCGAGATCGGCTGCGAGCCCCACAGCATGCGCACGCACTCGTTGGCCATCAGCAGGATCGCGAAGGTGCCCAGCACCTGCGACAGATGGTCGCGCTTGTAGAGCCGGCGCAGCACCGTCACCTCCAGCAGCATGCCGACCAGCGCGGTGCCGACGATGCCGGCGCCCAGCCCGATCCAGAACGAGCCCGAGGCTGCCGCCGCGGTGGCGATCAGGTAGGCGCCCACCATGTAGAGCGAGCCGTGCGCCAGGTTGATCATGTCCATGATGCCGAACACCAGCGTGAGGCCGGCGGCCAGCAGGAACAGCATCAGCCCGAACTGCAGCCCGTTCAGGGACTGCTCCAGCACCAGCACGCCGGTCATGGCAAGGCCCTTCTCATGGCATCGAAACGGATCGGATGCCCGGTCATACCGCCGGCATCTTGCAGCTGCCGACATACGCGTCGGCGTGGTTCTTGAACACGGTGCCCAGCGTGCGGTTGGTCACCCGGCCCTGGGTGTCCTTGGTGATCACGCGCAGGTAGTAGTCCTGGATCGGGAAGTGGTTGGTGTTGAACTTGAACGCGCCGCGCACCGATTCGAAACGTGCGGCTTCGAGCGCCTTGCGCACCGCGGCCTTGTCGTCGAGCTTGCCCTTCACGTCGCGCACCGCGCCGTCGATCAGGCGGGCCGCGTCGTAGCCCTGCGCCGCGTACAGCGTGGGTAGGCGGCCGAACTCCTTCTGGAAGTCGGCGACGAACTTCTTGTTGGCCGCGTTGTCCAGGTCGTGCGCCCAGAGCGAGCTGTTGAACATGCCGAGCATCGGCTCGCCCACCGCCTTGATCACGTCCTCGTCGGCCGAGAAGCCGGGGCCGAAGAGGGTCATGTCCTTGGACAAACCCGAGCCCACGAACTGCTTGATGAAGTTGATGCCCAGGCCGCCCGGCAGGAAGATGTAGACGGCATCCGGCTTGGCCGCGCGCATCTTGGCGATCTCGGCGCCGTAGTCGAGCTGGTTGAGCGGGGTGTAGCTCTCGAGCGCCACCTCGCCCTTGTAGAAGCGCTTGAAGCCGGCCAGCGCATCCTTGCCGGCGGGATAGTTGGGGGCGAGCAGCGCGACGCGCTTGAAGCCCTTGTCTTCCACCGTCTTGCCGACCGCTTCGTGCAGGTTGTCGTTCTGGTAGCTGGCGCTGAAGAAGTACGGGTTGCACTGGTCGCCCGCGTACTGCGACGGGCCGGCGTTGGCGCTGATGTAGAAGGTCTTGGCGGCGAAGGTGGGCGCGCCCACCGCCAGCATCACGTTGGAGAACACCACGCCGGTCATGAAGTCGACCTTGTCGCGCTTGATCAGCCGGTCGGCCGTCTGGCGGGCCACGTCGGGGCTCTGCTGGTCGTCGGCCACCACCACCTCGGCGGGCAGGCCGCCGAGCTTGCCGCCGCCGTGCTTGACCGCCAATTGGAAGCCGTCGCGGATGTCGATGCCGAGGCCGGCGCCGGGGCCCGACAGCGTGCTGAGCAAACCGACCTTGACCGCGTCGGCGGCCTGGGCGGACATGGCGACCGCGGCGAGCGCGGCCAGGACCAGGGGCTTGAGCGGAGAAGCGGAAAGAGTCTTCATGGGGCAGGCTTTCTGTCGGTGGAGACGGAGGGAGGGTTTGCGGGGCGAAGAGATTCAGGGGACCGCGGGCGCATCGCTGCGGCCCAGCCGGAAGCGCTGGAGTTTGCCCGTTTCGGTGCGCGGCAGGGCCACCACGAACTCGACGGCACGGGGGTATTTGTACGGGGCCACCGTCTGCTTGACGAAGTCCTGCAGCGTGCGCACCGTGGCCGGGCCGGGCTCCTGCCCGGGCCGCAGCACCACGAAGGCCTTGACGATCTGGCCGCGCTCCTCGTCGGGCACGCCGATCACGCCGCATTCGGCGACCGCCGGGTGCTGCAGCAGCGCCTCTTCCACCTCGGGCGAGGCGATGTTGTAGCCGGCCGAGATGATCATGTCGTCGGTGCGCGACTGGTAGTGGAAGTAGCCGTCGTCGTCCACCAGGTAGGCGTCGCCGGTCAGGTTCCAGCCGTCCTTCACGTACTGCGACTGCCGCGCGTCGTCGAGGTAGCGGCAGCCGGTCGGTCCCTGCACCGCCAGGCGGCCGACGGTGTTGGGCGGCACCGGGTTGCCGTCCGCATCGACCACCCGGGCGCGGTAGCCCGGCACCGGCACGCCGGTGGCGCCGGGGCGGGCGGCGGATTCGTCGGCCGAGATGAAGATGTGCAGCATCTCGGTGGCGCCGATGCCGTCGATCAGTTCGATGCCGGTCGCCTGCTTCCACAGCGCGCGGGTGGCCGCCGGCAGCGCCTCGCCGGCCGAGACGCAGCGCCGCAGCGTGCCGACGCGGATCGCGTCGCCGTGCGCGGCCAGCGTGCGGTAGGAGGTGGGCGCGGTGAAGAGCACCGTGGCGCCGAAGTCGCGGATGCCGTCGAGCAGTTGCGCGGGCGAGGCTTTTTCCAGCAGCACGGTCGATGCCCCGACCGCCATCGGGAACAGCAGCAGGCCGCCGAGCCCGAAGGTGAAGGCCATTGGCGGGCTGCCGATGAACACGTCGTCGGCCGCCGGCTTGAGCACATGGCCCGGCCAGCAGGCGCAGATCGCCATCACGTCGCGGTGGAAATGCATTGTCGCCTTGGGCACGCCGGTGGTGCCCGAGGTGAAGGCCAGGATGCAGGTGTCGTCGGCCGCGGTGTCCACGTTGTCGAAGGTGGCGGGCTGCGCGGCCATCGCGGCCTCCAGCCCTTCGGCGGAAGGATCATTGAAGCAGCACACCTGCCGCAGCACCGGGCATTCCAGCGCCGCGGCGCGCAGTTCGTCGGCCAGCCGCAGGTCGCACAGCGCGTGGCTGACCTGGCCCTTGTCGACGATCGCCTGCAGCTCCTTGGCGCGCAGCAGCGGCATCGTCGCCACCGCGATGCCGCCGGCCTTGACGACGGCGAACCAGCAGGCCGCCAGCATCGGCGTGTTGGGCGCCCGCAGCAGCACCCGGTTGCCGGGCACCAGGCCCATGCGCTGCACCAGCACCTGGGCGATGCGGTTGGACTGGGCCAGCAGGTCGGCATAGGTCCAGCGCAGGCCGGCGCCCTGCACGCAGAGCCGGTCGCCCCAGCCCCGGGCCACCGCGTCGTCGAGCAGCGCGGTGGCGCAGTTCAGGCGCTCGGGGAACTGCAGTTCGGGCAGTTCGAAAAGGTACGCGGGCTGCGCCTCGGCCGGCGGCAGCCGGTCGCGGGCGAAAGTGTCGGTGTGTGCGCTGGCCATGCGAGAAACCCCTTTTGGTGCGATGCGTCCAAAACCATGAATTACTTTAGAGCTAAAGCAATTGGCGGGCCAGCGGGATCACCCTAACTTGAAGCACACCCCCAGGCTTGCCCACTGCGTGTGGCCGCCAACCCCCTTGCAGGGGGCACCACCAGCGGCCCGGCGAAGCCGGTTCCGCGGTGGTCCTGAAAGGAACCGCGCCGACTGCAGAGCTGGTGTCCTATGCAGAGGTCAGTGCGGCGCCCTTCCATTCCTTGAGCAGATCGCGCGCGATGATCAGTTGCTGCACCTCGGTGGCGCCCTCGTAGATGCGCAGCGAGCGGATCTCGCGGTAGAGGCGCTCGACCGGCTGTTCGCTCACCACGCCCAGGCCGCCCCACATCTGCACTGCCATGTCGATCACCTGCTGCGCGTTCTCGGTGGCGGTGAGCTTGGCCATGGCGGCTTCGCGGGTCACGTTGTGGCCCTGGTCGCGCATCCAGGCGGCGCGGTAGGTGAGCAGCGCGGCGCTGTCGATCATGGTGGCCATCTGGGCGAGCTTGGACTGCGTCAGCTGGAAGTCGGCCAGCACGCCGCCGAACATGCGGCGCCCGGTGGCGCGGGCCATCGCCTCGTCGAGCGCCCGGCGGGCGAAGCCCAGCGCCGCGGCCGCGACAGAGGTGCGGAACACGTCGAGCGTGCGCATCGCGATCTTGAAGCCTTCGCCGGCGGAGCCGATGCGCTGAGCGGCCGGAATGCGGCAGCCGGTGAAGCGCAGCCGGGCCAGCGGATGCGGCGCGATCACCTCGATGCGCTCGGCGATCGCGAAGCCCGGGGTGTCGGCATCGACGATGAAGGCGCTGATGCCGCGGGCGCCCGGCGCCTCGCCGGTGCGGGCGAAGACGACATAGAAATCGGCGATGCCGCCGTTGGAGATCCAGGTCTTCTCGCCGTCGAGGACGTAGTCGCCGCCCTCCTCCCGCGCGGCGCAGGCCATCGCGGCGACGTCGGAGCCGGCTTCGGGCTCGGACAGCGCGAAGGCCGCGATCGCTTCGCCGCCCGCCACCCGGCCCAGGTAGCGGGCGCGCTGGTCGTCGTTGCCGGCCAGCGAGATCGCGCCGGAGCCCAGGCCCTGCATCGCGAACGCGAAATCGGCCAAGCCCGCGTGGCGCGCCAGGGTCTCGCGGATCAGGCAGATGGCCCGGGTGTCGATCGCATCGCCGGCCTGCGCCGCGACCGCGTGCTGCAGCCACCCGGCCCCGCCCAGGCTGCGCACCAGGGCGCGGCAGGCCTCGTCCACGTCGCGGCCGTGGGCCTCGGCGATGTGTTCGGCGGCCCAGGCGTCGAGGCGGCGGGCCAGGTCGCGGTGGCGGTCGTCGAAGAAGGGCCAGTCGAGGTAGCGGATGTCGCTCATGAAGGTCTCCTGCGCAGCCGCACATGCCGGCGGCGATCTATAAGAAAAGAGGCCACGGCCGGCGAATGGCGCCGGCCTCTAGCTATACATTCGATAGCAAACGGGTTGAGAGCCTGTGAGGCGCCGCGGCGGAAAAGCCGAAGTGCGGTGCGGCACGACGACGGTTTGCAGCATCTCCAGCGCTGCACAGCGCGCCTTCGCGCAGCGCACTCAGTTGCCTTCGAACACCGGCCGGCGTTTGTCCACGAAGGCGCGGTAGGCCCGCTCGAAGTCGCCGGTCAGCATGCACAGCGCCTGGGCCTGGGCTTCGGCCTCGATGGCCTGGTCCACCGTCATGGCCCATTCCTGGTGCAGCATCGTCTTGGTGATGCCGTTGGCGAAGGTGGGGCCGTCGGCGATGTCGCGGGCCAGCTTCTGCGCCTCGGCCGTCAGTGCGTCGGGCTCGCAAAGCCGGTTGAGGAAACCCCAGCGCTCCGCCTCGTCGCCGGGCAGCGAACGGCCGGTGTAGAGCAGTTCCGACGCGCGGCCCTGGCCCACGATGCGCGGCAGGATGGCGCACGCGCCCATGTCGCAGCCGGCGAGGCCGACGCGGTTGAAGAGGAACGCGGTCTTGCTGCGGGCCGTGCCCAGCCGCAGGTCCGACGCCATCGCCAGGATCGCGCCGGCCCCGGCGCAGACGCCGTCGATGGCCGCTACGATCGGCTGCGGGCAGTGCCGCATCTCCGACACCAGCGCGCCGGTCATGCGGGTGAACATCAGCAGTTCGGGCGCCTTGAGCTGCACCAGCGGGCCGATGATCTCGTGCACGTCGCCGCCCGAGCAGAAGTTGCCGCCGGCGCCCTGGAGCACCACCACGTGCACGTCGGTCGCGTAGCGCAGCCGGTGGAACAGGTCGCGCAACTCGGCGTACGAATCGAAGGTGAGCGGGTTCTTGCGCTCGGGCCGGTTCAGGGTGACGGTGCCCACGCCCGCCTCCACCTGCCACAGGAAATGGGTGGCGGCGTAATCGGCCAGCGTCTGGCGGTTGCCGGCGACGAGGGCCGGGTCGGTGCGGTCGGTCATGGGGCGGGTCTCCTGCGGGGGGATGCGGTCTTCTTCTTCGCTGCGGTGGCGGCGGTCGGTGCGGCGACGGGCTCTGCCGCGAGGTCGGCTTGGTGCTGCGCCAGGTGCACCCGCAGCCGGCCCAGCTGGCCGTAGAGCAGTTCCTTGTCGCCGGTGCCCAGGCCCTGGAACATGGCGGTGAGCCAGGTCTCGTGCTCGGCGGCCATGGCGGCGAATTCGATGCGGCCTTTCGGTGTGAGCGCCACGCGCCAGGAGCGGCGGTCTTCCGGGTCGTCCACCCGGGTCACCAGGCCTTCCTTCTCCAGCTGGTCGGTCAGGCCGGTGATGTTGCCGCCGGTGACCATCAGGTAGCGCGAGAGCGCGTTCATCCGCAGCCCGTCGGGGTGGCGCTCCAGCTGGGCCAGGTAGTCGAAGCGCGGCAGCGTGGTGGCGAAACGCGCCCGCAGGTGCTGGCGGATCTGCTGCTCGATCTGGGTACTGCAGGCCAGCAGGCGCAGCCAGATCTTCAGGTCGATGTGGTCGTCGGCAACGGCGCGCGCCTCGTGGCCGATGCGCTCGTCGTCGAGCACCGGAACCAGCTGCAATTTCGTGGTGCGGGCCATCACATCACCTCGCCGCCGGAAACGGAAATCGACTGCCCGGTGACCGCGGCCGCGCCGTCGCCGCACAGCCAGGCAACCGTGTCGGCCACCTCGGCGGGCGACACCAGCCGGCCCTGCGGGTTGCCGCGCACGAACTCCGCCTGCGCCTCGGCCGTGCTGCGGCCGGTCTTGGAGGCGACGCGGGCCACGCTGTCGCGCACGATGTCGGTGTCGGTATAGCCCGGGCAGACCGCGTTGACGGTGATGCCCTTGGCCGCCAGTTCCAGCGCCAGCGAGCGGGTCAGCCCGATCACGCCGTGCTTGGCCGCGGCGTAGGCCGCCACGTAGGCGTAGCCGCGCAGGCCCGCCGTGCTCGCGACGTTGACGATGCGGCCCGCGCCCGCTGCGAGCAGGTCGGGCAGTGCGGCCTGGGTGCAGGTGAAGGTGCCCGTCAGGTTCACCGCCAGCATGCGCTGCCAATGGGCTGCGTCCATCCGGTGGAAGGGCACGCTCTCGGCCTGCCCGGCGTTGTTGACCAGGACCGCGACCGGGCCGGCCGCGGCCCGCGCAGCGGCAAAGGCCTGGGCCACGCTGTCGGCGGAGGTGATGTCGCAGGCGACCGGCAATGCCTGGGCCGATGCCGGCAGCCGGGCCGCCAGCGCCTGCAGCGTGTCGAGGTTGCGGCCCAGCAGCGTGAGCACCGCGCCCTCGGCCGCCAGCCGCTCGGCGATCGCCGCGCCGATGCCGCGCGCTGCGCCGGTGATGACCGCGTGGCGGCCTTGCAGGTGTGCCATGTCAGCCCGCCTCCGCCTGCTGGGCGCGTTGCAGCGGCGACATCGCGGCGGCCTGCGCCGCGACGGTGCGCTCGCGCTCCAGGTTGCGCTCCAGCTGCACCTTGCCGGCCTGGTACTGCTTCGGCCATGCCACGTCGAAATAACCGATGCGCGCCGCTTCGTTCAGGGTCCACGCCGGGTTGGCCAGGTGCGGACGCGCCACGGCGCACAGGTCGGCCCGGCCGGCGGCGACGATGCTGTTGACATGGTCGGCCTCGGAGATCGCGCCGACCGCGATGGTCGCGATGCCCGCCTCGTTGCGCACCCGGTCGGAGAACGGCGTCTGGAACATCCGGCCGTAGACCGGCTTTTCCTTCTTGCTGACCTGGCCGGACGAGCAGTCGATCATGTCGGCGCCGGCCGCCTTGAAGGCGCGGGCGATCCGCACCGCGTCGTCGGGCGTGATGCCGCCCTCGACCCAGTCGTGCGCCGAGATGCGGACCGACATCGGCTTGTGCTCCGGCCAGGCGGCGCGCATCGCGGCGAACACCTCCAGCGGGTAGCGCAGCCGGTTCTCCAGCGAGCCGCCGTAGTCGTCGGTGCGCTGGTTGGTCAGCGGCGAGATGAAGCTGCTGAACAGGTAGCCGTGCGCGCAGTGGAACTCCAGCCAGTCGAAGCCCGCCTCGTCGGCCCAGCGGGTCGATTGCACGAATTCGGCCTGGACGCGGTCCATGTCCTCGCGGGTCATCGCGTGCGACCAGTCGCTCACCCCGTCGAGGTACTGCTGCGGCGAGGCCGACAGCAGCCGCCAGCGGTCGGCCTCGGGCAGCGGCTGGTCGATGCCGTCCCAGGCCAAGCGCGTCGCGCCCTTGGCGCCGGCGTGGCCGAGCTGCAGTGCCATCTTCGCGGTGCTGTTGGCATGCGCGAAATCGACGATGCGCTTCCAGCCGTCGCGCTGGGCCGCGTTCCACAGCCCCGGGCAGCCGGGCGTGATCCGGGCGTCGGGCGAGGGGCAGGTCATCTCGGCGAAGACCAGGCCCGCACCGCCCATGGCGCGGGCGCCCAGGTGCATCAGGTGGAAGTCGGCCGGCAGCCCGTCGACGCAAGAGTACTGCGCCATCGGCGAGACGACGACCCGGTTCTTCAGCGTCACGCCGCGCAGGGTGAACGGGGTGAACATCGGCGGCACCGCGCGCTGGGTGGCGCCGCGCTGCAGGCCTGCGCGCTCCGCGATCCAGTCCTCGTAGCGCTCCACGTAGCCCTTGTCGCGCAGCCGCAGGTTCTCGTGGCTGATGCGCTGGCTGCGGGTCAGCAGCGAATAGGCGAACTGCTCGGGCGGCAGGCTGGCGTAGCGGTCGACGTTCTCGAACCACTCGGTCGAGTTGCGGGCCGCGTTCTGGATGCGCAGCACCTCGATGCTGCGCACCGCCTCGTAGTCGGCCAGCGCGGCCGTCAAGTCGCCCGGCTGGCGGCCGATGCAGCGGGCCAGCTCGATCGCATCCTCCAGCGCCAGCTTGGTGCCCGAGCCGATCGAGAAGTGCGCGGTGTGGGCCGCGTCGCCCATCAGCACCACCGGCGCATGGCCGTTGTGGTGCACCCAGTGGCGGCAGACCACCCGCGGGAAACGGATCCACTGGGCCGAGCCGCGCAGGTGGCTGGCGTTGGAGATCAGCGGGTGGCCGTCGAGCTGGTCGGCGAAGAGCTGCTCGCAGAAGGCGATCGCGTCTTCCTTCTCCATCGTCTCGAGGCCGGCGGCGCGCCACACGTCCTCGGGCGCTTCGACGATGAAGGTGGAGGTGCTGTCGTCGAAGCGGTAGGCATGGGCCTGGAACCAGCCGTGCTCGGTCTTGGCGAAGGCGAAGGTGAAGGCGTCGAACAGCTTGCGGGTGCCGAGCCAGACGAAGCGGCACAGCCGCAGGTCGATGTCAGGCTGGTAGGTGGCGGCGTACTTGGCGCGGATGCGGCTGTTGAGGCCGTCGGCGGCGATGACCAGGTCGGCGTCGGCATAGGCGGTGTCGTCCTGCACGTCGGTCTCGAAAACCAGCTCCACGCCCAGCTGCTCGCAGCGCGCCTGCAGGATGTTGAGCAGGCGCTTCCTGCCGATGCCGCAGAAGCCGTGGCCGCCCGAGCGCACGCTGTGGCCCTGGATGTGCACCTCGATGTCGTCCCAGTGGTTGAACGCGTCGAGGACCTGCGCCGCGGTGACCGGGTCGGCCGCCTGCAGGTTTCCCAGCGTCTGGTCGGAGAACACCACACCCCAGCCGAAGGTGTCGTAGGGCCGGTTGCGCTCCACCACCCGGATCTCGTGGTCCGGGTTCTGCAGCTTCATCAGGAGCGCGAAATACAGGCCCGACGGGCCTCCACCGATACAGACGATCTTCATGGCCGACGGTCCTCCAGGGACTGGGAAAACCGCCAATCTACGGCCAATTAGTTTAGGTGTCAACTAAATTGGAAGCCGCACCAGCGCGGGGCGACGGGCACCGCGCCGGCTCCCGCTCCCCTATCAGGGTCGCCACGGAACCGGCTTCGCCGGGCCGCAGGCGACGCCCCCTGCAAGGGGGTTGGCGGCCACACGCAGTGGGCAAGCCTGGGGGTTTACTTCAACCTCCAGGCGACCGGCGCGCCGGCGGCGATCACCACGCCCACGATCCAGAACACGCCGGCGATGCCCACCACCGCGCCCGCGGCGCCGAACAGGATCGGCATCGCCACGCTGGACGCGTTGATCGTCATCAGCCGCAGGCCCAGTGCCTCGCCGTGGCGGGCGTGCGGCGTCACCTGGTGCAGCTTGCTCATGACCATCGGCTGCACCGCGCCGAGCGCGATGCCCAGCAGCGCCGACAACCCCCCCATCGACCACGGCGACGACAGCAGCGGATACACCGCGAAGATGGCCGCGGTGCAGACGATCGAGGCGGCGATCACCGCCCACTCCTGCACCCGCGCCGCCACCAGCGGCAGCACCAGCCGCACCCCCGCAGCGGCGATGGCGAAGACACCCAGCAGCGTGCCGATGGTCGATGCGCTGAAACCGCGCTCGTGCCCCAGGATCGGCAGCACGAAGGCGTGCACGTCCCAGCTGGAGGACTGCAGCCAGTTGACGAAGAGCAGCCGGCGGAACGCCGTCTCGCGCAGCAGGTCCCAGGCGCGGGGCCGCGGGCCGTCGGTGGGGGCCATCACCACCGGCGGCAGCTCCTGCGTGCGGCGCACCAGGTGCCAGCAGAGCAATGGCAGGCAGGCCAGCAGGGCCAGCGCGGGCCGGTAGCCGGCGTAGTCGATCAGCAGGCCGGCCGCGAACGGGCCGATGAAGTTGGCGATGGCCGGCGCGATGCCGAGCCAGCTGAACACCTGCTTCAGCTGGGTGACGCTCTCGGCCGCGCGGCCCACGTGCCGCTGCAGCGCGATCACGGTGGCACCGGTGCCGGCGCCGGTCAGCAATGCGGCCACGCAGAGCATCGGATAGCCCGGCCAGACGGCCGCCAGGCCCACGCCCAGGGTGGCGGCGATCACCGAGTACCCGATCGGCCGGCGCAGGCCGTGCCGGTCGGCGAACCGGCCGGCGGGCAGCGCCAGGAACACCTGGCTGAGCGCGAACAGCGCCAGCAGCAGGCCCACCGCCGCGGCGCTGTAGCCCTGCTGCAGCGCCAGCAGGGGCGCGACCAGCCGGGTGCCCGCCATCGCGGCATGCAGGCAGACCTGCGCGCCGATGAGGCGGGCCAGCGCCGGGTTCACGGCCGCCCCCGGCCCGGTGCGCCGGGCAGCGGCGGCGGGTCTTCGTCGGGCACCGCGTCGGCCGCGCCCGTCGGCAGTAGGCCCTGCGCCTGCGGCTCGGGCAGCGCCTCGACGTCGCGCAGCGCGCGGCGCATCACGTTGCTGCGGGTCTGGGCGCGGTCGAGGGTGTTGAGCACCGTCTGGGTCTGCTCCTTCACCTTGGAGAGCACGTCGCCGAACTTCTGGAACTCGGTCTTGACGGCGCCCAGCACCTGCCACACCTCGCTGCTGCGCCGCTCCAGCGCCAGAGTGCGAAAGCCCATCTGCAGAGAATTGAGCATCGCCAGCAGAGTGGTGGGCCCGGCCAGGGTGATGCGGTACTCGCGCTGCAGCGCCTCGACCAGGCCGGGCCGGCGCAGCACCTCGGCGAAGAGCCCTTCGGTCGGCAGGAACAGGATCGCGAAATCGGTGGTGTGCGGCGGCTCGACGTATTTCTCGGCGATGCCGCGTGCCTCCAGGCGGATGCGCGCCTCCAGGCCGCGCGCGGCCAGGTCGGCCGCCACCGGATCGGCGCGCTGCTGGGCGTCGAGCAGGCGGGCATAGTCCTCGTTGGGGAACTTGGCGTCGATCGGCAGCCACACCGGCACACCGTCGGCGCTGCGCCCCGGCAGGCGGATCGCGAAGTCGACCGTGTTGCGGGTGCCGGGCCGGGTCACCACCTGGGCCGCGTACTGGTCCACCGACAGCACCTGCTCCAGCAGCGAGGCCAGCTGCGCCTCGCCGAAGATGCCACGGGTCTTGACGTTGGTCAGCAGGTGCTTCAGATCGCCCACGCCCTGGGCCAGCGTCTGCATCTCGCCCAGGCCCTTGTGCACCTGCTCCAGCCGGTCGGCCACCTGGCGGAAGCTCTCGCCCAGGCGGGCCTCCAGCGTGGCCTGGAGCTTCTCGTCGACGGTGTGGCGCATCTCGTCCAACTTGGCGGCGTTGCTGGCCTGCAGCTGGGCCAGCTGCGCCTCCAGCGTGGCGCGCACCTCGGCCATGCGGCGGGCGTTGGCTTCGGATACGCCCTGCAGCTGGGTGCTGAGCGTGTCGGCCAGCGTCTTCTGCAGCAGGGAAAGCTGCTGGGCGAAGGCATCCATCTGTGCACTCTGGGTGCGCCCGGCCTCGGCCCCCTGCCGGGTGAGCGTCTGGGTGAAGGTGGCGAAAGCCTGGGCCAGCTCCTGGCGCGCCTGGCGGGACTGGTCGGACAGCTCCTGCCGCAGGGCGCGCTCGCTGCGCTCGGCGCGGGCGTTGGCGGCGTCGATCGCATCGTGGGTATCGGCTGTGTCGCCGCCGGGGCGGCGCAGCAACAGGAGCAGCAGCATCAGGACGCTGGCCGCCGCAGCCGCCAGCAGGGCCCATCCGGCCCAGTTCAGGTCTCCTGTAGGCACTGGGGGTCAGGCTCCTGTGCGAACCACGGTGTTGACCGGCGTCAGCGGCCCGCGGCCGTCGAAGAAGGCGATCAGGTTGTCGGCCGCCAGCGCGGCCATCGCGCGGCGGGTGCCGGTGGTGGCGCTGGCGATGTGCGGGGTAAGCACCACGTTCTGCAGCGCGAGCAGGTCGGGGTGCACCGTGGGCTCGCCCTCGAACACGTCGAGCCCCGCGGCGGCGATGCGGCCTTCGCGCAAGGCCGCGGCCAGCGCCACGTCGTCGACGATGCCGCCACGGGCGATGTTGACCAGGGTGGCGGTCGGCTTCATCTGCGCCAGCTCGGCCGCGCCGATGGCGTGGTGCGACGCGGCGCTGTAGGGCAGCACCAGCACCAGGTGGTCGGCGGTCTTCAACAGTTCGTCCTTGCCGACGTAGCGGGCCTTGCATTCGGCCTCCAGCGCGGGCGTGAGCTGCGAGCGGTTGTGGTAGACCACGTTCATGCCGAAGCCGTGCGCGCCGCGTTTGGCGATGCCCTGCCCGATGCGCCCCATGCCCAGGATGCCGAGGGTGCTGCCGTGCACCTCGGCGCCGGAGAACATGTCGTAGCGCCAGCGCTTCCATTCGCCGCGGCGCAGGAAATGCTCGCTCTCGGTGATGCGCCGGGCGGTGGCCATCAGCAGGGCGAAGCCGAAGTCGGCGGTGGTGTCGGTCAGCACGTCGGGCGCATTCGTGCCCTGCACGCCGGCGGCGGTCATCGCGTCGACGTCGAAGTTGTTGTAGCCCACCGCCATGTTGGCGCAGATGCGCAGGTCGGGGCAGTCGGCCAGCAGCGCCGCGTCGATCCGCTCGCTGCCGGTGGTCAGCACTCCGTGTTTGCCCTGCAGGCGCGCCTTGAGGGCGGCGGCGTCCCAGACCGCGTCGGCCTGGTTGTGCTCCACCTCGAAGTGCTGCTGCAGCCGTTCGATGGTCTCGGGAAACAGTGCGCGGGAGACGAGGATGGCGGGCTTGGACATGGTGGTCTCCTAGGGGTTGTTATGCGTACCAGATCAGCGTGACCAGGGCGAAGAGCGGCATCAGGACGGCGCACGACCAGCCCATGTAGCCGAAGAAGCCGGGCATGCGGATGCCGCGGCTCTCGGCGATCGCCTTGACCATCAGGTTGGGCGCGTTGCCGATGTAGGTGACGGCGCCCATGAACACCGCGCCCGCCGAGATGGCGGCCAGCGTCGGCGCCAGCGTGGTCATCAGCACGGCCGGGTCGCCGCCGGCGGTGTTGAAGAACACCAGGTAGGTCGGCGCGTTGTCGAGGAAGGAGCTGAGCACGCCGGTCGCCCAGAAGTACATCGCCGGATGGGGCGTGCCGTCGGCCCGGGTGACGGCCGCCACCACCGCGCCAAAGGGCCCGTCGGCGCCGGCGCGCAGCATCGCGATCACCGGCACGATGGTCAGGAAGATGCCGGCGAAGAGTTTGGCCACCTCGGTCATCGGCGCCCAGTCGAAGCGGTTGTCGGCATGCACCCGGGCCGGCGTGATCGCCAGCGAGACGAGCGCCACCACCACCAGGCCCACGTCGCGCAACAGCCCCGGCAGCCCCACCGGCGTGCCGAACACGTCGAACACCACCGGCGACTTCCAGGCGCCGCTCATCAGCACGAGGCCGACGACGGCCGCCAGCAGGCCCAGGTTGGCGCCGCCGTCGATGCCCAGGCGCCCGGTGTCGGGCGTCGGGTCGTGGGGCAGCACGCCTTCGCGGCGGTAGAACCAGCGGTCGATGGCGTAGTGCAGCGCCAGCAGCACCGCCACCACGAACAGCGTCTGCCCGCCGATGTGGCGCAGCGTCCAGAAGAAATCGACGCCCTTCAGGAAACCCAGGAACAGCGGCGGATCGCCCAGCGGCGTGAGCGCGCCGCCGGCGTTGGAGACGATGAAGATGAAGAACACGATGCCGTGCACCCGGTGGCGCCGGTCGTCGTTGGCGCGGACGAAGGGCCGCAGCAGCAGCATCGAGGCGCCGGTCGTGCCCATGATGCTGGCCAGCACCGCGCCGAGGGCCAGGATGCCGGTGTTGAGCCCGGGGCTGCCGCGCAGGTTGCCGCGGATGTGGATGCCGCCCGCCACGGTGAAGAGCGCGGTCAGCAGCAGGATGAACGGGATGTACTCGGCCAGCAGCGCGTGCAACAGCTGCACGCCCGCCGCGGCCGGCCCGAAGACCGCCGCGAACGGCACGAAGAACAGCAGCGCCCAGCCGGCCGACACCTTGCCGAAGTGGTGGTGCCAGAAACCGGGCGCCCCCAGCGGCACCAGCGCGATCGACAGCAGCAGCGCGGCGAAGGGCGCAGCCCACCAGAGCGAGAGCGCAGCGCCGTCGATCTCGGCCGCCGACGAGACCGCCGGCACCACCAGCCCCGCGCAGGCCGCTGCCAGCACCCGCGCACCCTTCTTCAAGCAAAAAGTGCCTGCAGCCGGCGCAGCACGCCGACCACCAGCTATCGAAAACATAGCACCCGCCACGTCGGTCAGGCGCCTGCCACGTCGGGCTCGGGGATCTCGAACACCTGGCGCAGGTAGGCGAGGTACTTCTCGTCGTCGCACATGCCCTTGCCCGGCGTGTCGGAGATCTTGGCCACCGGCTGGCCGTTGCAGCGCACCATCTTGATGACGATCTGCAGCGGCACGTGGTCGGGCGGATCGCCCAGGTCGTTGGTCAGGTTGGTGCCGATGCCGAAGGCCAGCTGGCAGCGGCCGCGGAACTGGCGGAACAGCTCGATGGTGCGCGGCACCGTCAGGCTGTCGCTGAAGATCAGCGTCTTGGTGCGCGGATCGACCCGGTTCTGGCGGTAATGCTCGATCAGCCGCTCGCCCCAGGCGAACGGGTCGCCGCTGTCGTGGCGAGCGCCGTCGAACAGCTTGCAGAAGTACATGTCGAAGTCGCGCAGGAAGGCGCTCATGCCGTAGACGTCCGACAGTGCGATGCCCAGGTCGCCACGGTATTCCTTGGCCCAGGTCTCGAAGCCGAACACCTGGCTGTCGCGCAGCCGCGGGCCGAGGGCCTGGCAGGCCTGCAGGTATTCGTGGGCCATGGTGCCGAGGGGCGTGATGCCCAGCTGCATCGCCAGCAGGACGTTGCTGGTGCCGGCCAGCTGGCCCTGCGGACCGGTGCCGAGCTGCTCCGCCAGGGTGCGCAGCAGCTCGCCGTGCCAGGCGCGGCTGAAGCGGCGGCGGGTGCCGTAGTCGGCGATCTTGAGCGTCTCCAGGTCGGCGCCCTGCAGCTGCGCGATCTTGGTGGCCAGCCGCTGGCGGCCGCCCTCCAGGCTGGCGCCCGGCCGGGTATTGCGGAAGTAGACCTCGTTGACTATGGCCAGCACCGGGATCTCGAACAGGATGGTGTGCAGCCACGGCCCCTGGATCGCGATGTCGATCTCGCCGGAGGGCAGCTCGGTGACGCGGATGTTCTTGGCGTTGAGCTGGAACAGGCCCAGGAAATCGACGAAGTCGCTCTTGATGAAGCGCATCGAGCGCAGGTAGTCCAGCTCAGCCTCGGTGAAGCGCAGGCTGCACAGGCCCTCGATCTCGCGCCGGATCTCGTCGGCGTACGGCGCCAGCGCCACGCCCGGGTTGCGGCACTTGAAGCGGTACTCGGCATGCGCGCCAGGGAACTGGTGCAGCACGACCTGCATCATCGTGAACTTGTACAGATCGGTGTCGAGCAGGCTGGCGATGATCATGGGCAGGTCGGCCGGTGCGCCGAGCGGAGGGGGCGAAGCCTTCCATTCTGGCATCGAAGCCAGACGCCCTCGCCGCGCGGGCCCGACGCCCTTCGCCGCCGGCATGCCTCTTGCATCCTAGGGAAGACCCTCGCGGGCCTTCCGCGGCGCATTCCAGCAGGGAGAATGCGGCCCACAACCCATCACGAAGAAAGTCGACATGCCGATTGCACATGCCACCCTCACCCCGCGCCGGACGCCGGCCGGCCCCATGCCCACCTGCCTGCGTGCAGCCCTGATCGCCTCGGCCGTCCTGGCGCTGGCCAGTTGCGGCGGTGGCGACGGCGGCGGTGGCGGCAACGTGCCGGTCGACTTCTCCCTCAATTCCTGCGCGCTGACCACCTCCACCGGCGGCGCGGTCGTCGTCGGCTCCGGCCTGGCGGGCGACCCGTCGGCGCCCGAAGCGGCCAGCGGCTACCGCCTGGGCAAGACGGCGGTCAGCGCCAAGAAGTACATAGTCGTCACCGCGAACCCGCTGGCCTCGAAGGCCGGCTGCGACGTGCTGAAGAACGGCGGTACCGCGGCAGACGCGGCGGTGGCGGTGCAGATGGTGCTGGGCCTGGTGGAGCCGCAATCCTCCGGCCTCGGCGGCGGCGCCTTCATGCTGTACTACGACGCCAAGAACAAGACGGTGCAGGCCTACGACGGCCGCGAGACGGCGCCTGCCGCCGCCACCGAGAACTACCTGCGCTGGGTGAGCGACACCGACCGCAGCCTGCCCCAGCCCGGCGGCGCCCGCGCCAGCGGACGCTCCATCGGCACGCCCGGCGCGGTGCGCATGCTGGAGCTGGCCTGGCAGGACCACGGCCAGCGCCCCTGGTCGGAACTGTTCACCCCGGCGATCGGCCTGGCGCGCGACGGCTTCCTGATCGGCGGCCGCATGGCCGACGCGATCGCCGGCGGCGCCGCCGGCCTGAAGCGCGATGCCGAAGCCACCGCCTATTTCTTCAATGCCGACGGCACGCCCAAGGCGCTGGGCACGCGGCTGCAGAACCCGGCCTACGCCACCACCCTGGGCACCCTCGCGCAGGGCGGCGCCAACGCCTTCTACACCGGCCCGGTCGCCCAGGGCATCGTCTCCAAGATCAAGGTCACCAGTGGCGGATCGCCGGCCGTGGCGATCACGCCCGGCCTGACCGAGCTGAGCGACCTGGCCGGCTACCAGGCCAAGCGCCGCGACCCGGTCTGCACCACCTACCGCGCCTACTGGGTCTGCGGCATGTCGCCGCCCTCCTCCGGCGGCATCGCCGTGGCGCAGGCACTCGGCATCCTGGAGAACTTCGACCTGGCACCGCTCAAGCCGACCGGCAGCCTGGCCGAGGGCGGCCGCCCGACGGTCCAGGGCGTGCACCTGGTGAGCGAGGCCGAGCGCCTGGCCTATGCCGACCGCGACGCCTACGTGGCCGACACCGACTTCACGCCGCTGCCCGGCAACAGCTGGGACACGCTGCTGAACAAGAACTACATGAAGAGCCGCGCGGCGCTGATCAGCCCCACCCGCAGCCTGGGCACCGCCAGCGCGGGCGTGTTCGGCAGCACCCGGATGGGCGTCGTGCCGCTGGAAGAGCGCGGCACCACCCACTTCACCATCGTGGACGCGGCCGGCAACGCCGTCTCGATGACCACCACGGTGGAGGCCGGCATGGGCTCGTTCCACTTCACCCAGGGCTTCATCCTGAACAACCAGCTGACCGACTTCTCGGCCACGCCGACCGACACGGCCGGCCTGCCGGTCGCCAACAAGCTGCAGGCCGGCAAGCGCCCCCGCAGCTCGATGGCGCCGACGCTGGTCTTCGCCAAGGCGGCCGACGGCAGCCGCGGCGAGTTCCTGATGGGCACCGGCTCGCCGGGCGGCAGCACCATCATCCAGTACGTCACCAAGACCGTGGTCGGCGCGCTGGACTGGGGCCTGGACGCGCAGCAGGCCACCTCGCTGGTCGACTTCGGCGCGGCCAACAGCCCGACCACCAACCTGGGCGGCGAGCATCCGGTGCTGAACCTGGCCAACAACGGCAACGGCGATCCGCTGATCACCGGCCTGCGCGCCCTGGGCCACACGGTCTCGACCGCGGCCCAGTCGAGCGGCATCGGCACCGTCATCCGCACCGTCAGCAACGGCAGCCAGACCCTGCAGGGCGGCGCCGACCCGCGCCGCGAGGGCCTGGTGCTGGGCGACAACTGATAAGCGAAGAAGGCGGCGCCACCCGGTGCCGCCCGCGCCCCGCGGGGCCCGGTCGTCTAGGCGGCCGGGCCCCGCAGCGCTTCCAGCACCTCGCGCAACCGCGCCGGCAGCGGTACCGGCCGCCGGGTCTCGGCATCGACATAGACGTGCACGAAATGCCCGTGGGCCGCGGTGCTCTCCCCGCCGGCCGCGAACACGCCCAGTTCGTACCGCACGCTGGAGGTGCCGAGCGTGCCGACGCGCAGCCCCAGCTCGACCGGCTCCGGAAAGGCCAGCGGCGCGAAGTAGTTGCAGTGCGACTCGATCACCAGCCCGATCGTCGCGCCGGCGTGGATGTCGAGCGCGCCCTGCTCGATCAGGTGCGCATTGACCGCCGTGTCGAACCAGCCGTAGTAGACGACGTTGTTGACGTGGCCGTAGACGTCGTTGTCGGACCAGCGGGTGACGAGGGTGCGAAAGGCGCGGTAGGCGCTGCGCGGCGCGGGTTGCGGGCGGGCCGGGGCGGTCGAGGCGACCGGGCTCTGGGTCATGGCGGTAAGTCTCCTGTCGAGAGGGCCCACCACGCGGCGACAGCCCGGATGCTACCAATTCGATAGCTGACAGCCGGCGTCAGACGCCGGCTGCGGCCACGTTTCTATCCAAAAAAAGAATCAGACGACGTTGCGCTTGAGGCGGATTTCCTCCAGCCGCTCCACGCCGACCAATGCCGTGCGCAGCGTGGTCATCTCGCGCTTGAAGCCGGCGAGCTCGAAGAAGCGCAGGGCGCGCTCTTCCCGCAGTTGGACCCAGGCGGTCACCACGGTGCAACCCTCCTCTTCCAGCCCTTCCCGGGCGGCATCCCACAGGGCCAGGCCGACGCCCTGCCCCTGCTCGTCAGGCAGCACATGCAGTGCCCAGACCTCGCCCACGGTCGGCTTGGTCTTGGGGTCGCGGGAACGGTCGAAGCCGACGAAGCCGACCAGCTGGCCACCCTTGTCGGCGACGTGGATCAGCGGCTCGCCGAACTCGATCGCCTCGCGCCAGAAAGCGACCTGGCGGGGGGTCGGCGCGGCTTCCGGGCGGTGCAGCGCAGCCACGGCGGCGGCATCGGAAAGTTCGGCGGGACGGACGAGAAGAAGTGGGGAAGAGGACATGAATCGCAGAAAAACGGGAGGAATCGCCGGCCGCCTGGGGGGGCGGCACGGCTGTCCGGCTGCCAGACGGTGAGCCAGGGCGGACTTGCGGTTACCCGAAACTTACACGCTTCAGGACAATCGATTATCCCCGATCACCGTACACCCCTATGCCACTGCAGCACCTCCACCGCCGGGTACACACCAGGGGCTTCTCGCTCGTCGAGGTGCTCGTTTCCATCGTGATCTTCTCGTTCGGGCTGCTGGGCATGGTGGGGCTGCAGGCATCGGCGATCCAGGCGAACCGGGATGCGCGGCTGCAGTCGGTGGCCACCAACCTGGGACGCGAAATGGCCGAGATGATGCGCGGCAATCCCGACATCTCGATCGAAGCGACAGCGACGGCCAATCCCTACCTGCTCAGCCTTACGGCACCTCTGACGCCCACGACGTTCGAGGGCTGCCTTTTTATCGGCAGCAGCTGCGGTGGCACGCTCAGCCCGTCCAGCGCCGCCAACGTGACAGCCAACAGCGCGAACAACCTCAAGCTGGCCCGAGCTCAGGTGACCGAATGGCTGGCGCGTGTCGACGAACAACTCCCTGGTGCGCGTGTCGTGATCTGCTTCGACAATGCGCCCTTTGCGTCAGGACTGCCCGTCTGGGACTGCTCAGGCACCGCGGCCAACGGGCTGGCCACCATCAAACTGGGATGGACCCGAAATCCGCTCAATCGCGGCAGCGGATCTTCCAACACGCCAGAACTCGCGAGCGCAACAGGTTCGTCCCCTGGCGTGGTGATCCCGGTGGCAATTGAGGAGCGCATGTGAACCGCCGAAAAAATCGACCTGCCCGCGGTGCCATGCACCACACGCCAGGCGCCTTTCAACAGGGCATGACCCTGATCGAACTGCTGGTCGCGATGGTGGTCAGCTTGGTGGTCGTCATGGCCGCGGTCGCAGCCCTCACCGTCGCGCGGCGCGGATTCACCACGGTGGACGCTGCATCGCAGATCCGCGACAACGGAAGGTTCGTGCAGGACCTGATCAACCGGCTCGGCGTCCAGGTGGGGTTTCAGGACGTCCGCTATGTGACGCTCCCGATAAGCAACGAGGCTACGGTCGATCAGGATCCACCGTCCGGAGTTTTCGGCTTCAACAATGCGACATCGTCGGATTCGGATCCATTCAATACTGGTGTTGCCAGGACCACATCGGATGGCAGCGACATTCTGATCTTGCGATATCAGGCTGTTGAAACGTTTCCGGGATCCGGCGTCACCGACAAAAGTATGATCAATTGCGATGGCAGCGTTGTCAGCGCGGTACCTGCTAACCGCGCCGATCGCTCCGTAAGCGTAATTTATCTGAGCACAAGTTCTGCGGGCGGTTCGTCGTTGATGTGCAGTCGGGGACCCAATACGGGTCAGCCCATCGTAGGTGGCGTCGAGAGTTTCCAAGTGCTTTATGGAGTAGATGGCGTCACCGCGGGAACCGCACCCACAGCCGGAGCGGCCGATCCAGTGCGACCCGACAGCTATCTGCGCGCCGACCAGCTGACAGTGACTGGCAACGACGTAGCCACCCGTGCCAACTGGCGTCGGGTTCGCAGTATCCGCATCGGATTGGTGTTGCAGGGCCCGCCCAATTCGGCGCAGGTAGCCGAGAGCACGACCGACTACTACCCCTTCGGCAAAGCAAAGACCGCGTCAGGGGCCGATGGGTCGGGTATGGCATCGGCTAACGACGTCGGCACGGTCTACCGTGCGCCCAACGATGGCCGTCTTCGCCAGACGCTGTCGTTCACGGTGCATCTGCGCAATTTTCAGCCCACGTTCGACGAACGTGGAAAGAGCACGTTATGACCCCCTTTTCGATACGCTCCAGCCAATGGCGAGTCGGCTCCATGCTGCAAGCAGCAGCGCTGCAACGCGGCGCGTCGCTGATCATGGTGATGATGATCTTGGTAGTGGTCTCCATTTTGGGCATCAGCGCTGTGCAGGTTTCCATGATGTCCGAGCGTGGTGCGCGCAACGACCGCGATGGACAAGTATCTTGGCAGGCGGCGGAGGCTGCGCTGGTCGATGCCGAATACGACATTCGCCAGCTGCCAAGCAAGTCAGCTATTTCGCGGTCTGAGGTCTTCGGCACCAACGATATCGGCGCCGCGGGCGGTCCTAATGCTGGGCAGACCATTGTCAAGACCGTCAACCTTGCCAATTTCTCTGCTGATTGCAGCGGTACCGACGATCTCCTGGGGCTGTGCCTGCTTCCCACGGTCGCGACCGACAAACCTGCATGGCTGAAGTACTTGACCACCGACGCGAAAACGGTTGGATACGGCGATAAAACGGGAAGAGCCTTTCCTAATGCCGTGGACAACAACCAGACCGGCGTGCTGTCCGCGAAAAAGCCGCGCTACTTGGTAGAGGCCATCCGCGACAACGGCCAACCATGCCGAAATGCGTCCGTCGTCTGCGAGAAGTATGTCTTTCGGGTCACGTCGATCGGTTACGGGCCACAAGAGCGTACCCAGTCGGTCGTTCAGATGATTTTCAGGAACTGAGCTGAAAGAACTCTATGCCATTCGCTTTCACTCGAAATCTCCCCTCCGTCCCGCTGCGGCATGTCCGCAAAGTCGCAGTTGGCGGTGCCGTTGCATCAGCCGCGGTTTTCTCGATATTGGTTATGGGGCAATCCGGCCCGCCAGCCATCAAAGCGATCACGCTATCGAGCGACCCGCTATACGCCACGAGCAGTGGAGACAAACCCACGCTGGCCATGGCGCTTTCGGTCGAATATCCCACCGTAGGTGCACAGTACATACGGGACGATTCCGGGAGCAACAGCGAAGATCCGACGTATGCCAATACCAAAGAATACTTGGGCTACTACGACGCTGAAAGCTGCTATGTATACAACGACGCCCCCGCGGAGACACCCGATACCGGGCTGACAAAGGCCGACTACAAACGTTTCGACCGCAGCGGCCCCGCCACGAGCAGGAAGTGCACCGACGCGTTCAGCGGCAATTTTCTCAACTGGGTAAGCAACTCGGCAATCGACATGTTGCGCCTGTCGCTGTCCGGCGGCGACCGCTACATCGACCGCACCGACTTGACCATCTTGCAACGTGCCGTGCTGCCCAACGGCGATCCCAACCATTTTTGGAACAGTTCGAACTTTCCCGCAAAACGCCTGCAGAAAGACGGCGGGGCCACCGGTACCTATTGGGGCGCAGTACCTGCTCGCATGATCACGGCTGCGAACGGCAACGACATTTGGGTTGCCAACACGCTGAACAGAATCTACTTCGGTACGGCGAAGACAGGAAACACCTCGGGCTCGGCGAGTAGCTACACCCTGTCAGCCACGTCTACGGCGTCTTTCGTCACCAATGCGTCCTACAGTACCCGGACCGGCGCCGTGACAGCCTTTGGAGCGCGCTCGGCCTGCGCGACCGAGAACAACGTTTGCAGTTTCACCGGCCGCAAGGAAGTGCTCTACGGCGCAACAGGCACGTCTTCCAGCAACGGCGGCTGGATGACCTATGTAGCGTACGACGATGTTCGGTGCGACAACACGCTCGGCGACCCGGCTCCCGGCACCGTCAAGAGCTGCTACATCCGCGATTACACCGGAACCGTTCCCGACAGTTCGGTCGGCTTGAACTCCGACGGCTTCTTTTTCGCACGGGTGCAGGTATGCGCGAGCGATACTGCCGGCACGCTCACGGATGTACGTGACTACGCCATGTGTATTCGGCAGCAGTCCGGAAAATTCAAACCCGTAGGCGCGATCCAGCGCTATAGCGACCAGCTGCGACTGGCTGCATTCGGGTACCTGATGGACCCTACCGCCAGCTACAACAACGGTCGCTATGGCGGCGTACTACGCGCACCGATGAAGTACGTGGGTCAAAGAACTTTCAACACGCTCGGTCAGGAAAATACACCGACGGGCGGCAATCCGGCAGCCGAGTGGGATGCGGTGACTGGAGTGTTCAAAGCCAATCCGGACAACGATACATCGCAGACAACGCCCATCAGCGGCGTGGTCAACTACCTCAATAAATTCGGTCGCACCGGACCTACCCCGGGGCGGTACAAGACATTCGATCCGATCGGCGAGCTGTATTACGAAACGCTTCGCTACATGCAAGGCATGGATCCGAGCGCTGATGCGGTGAACAACCTCACCACTGCGATGTACGACGGCTTTCCGGTATTCACGAACTGGTCAGGACTCGACCCTTTCAAAGACCACAGCCCGACCGGCGACTATGCCTGCCTCAAAAGCAACATCGTGGTGATCGGAGATGTCAACACGCACGACGGCACGCGGTTTCCCGCTGCAAGTCCCAGCAACAATATTCCCGATATCGGCTATTGGACCGGGATCGTGCAAGCTTTCGAGAAAAACCAGTCCTCGGTATATGTCGATGGTCAGGGTGCCAACCGCACCACGGGCAATCCCAATACCGCGAACAACGATGTACCCAACAGCAGCCAGGGCCGCGCCATCATGGGAACCGCCTACTGGGCGCATACCCACGATATTCGCGGCGCGGACTGGAGTGTGGCCGCGAAACGCCGTCCCGGACTTCGCGTGAAAACTTATACCTTCGACGTGAACGAGTACGGAAACTCGACGAGCACCTATTACCGGCGCAATCAAAACCAACTTTTCATGGCCGCCAAATACGGCGGTTTTGAAGCAGATCCGTCAAACCCCGGCAGCCGCCCATTCAATGTGGTCGGTAATCCTTTCAAAGACAAGAGCGGCAACAACAACAACGATGTGTGGCAGAAACGCGATGCGGCTGGCGAAGCCTCCAGTTTTTACCTGCAAAGCAGTGCGCGCGGTGTACTGAACGCGTTCGACGAAATTTTCAGCCGCTCCGCAACGGTGGCGCGAAGCATCGCCGGAAGTGCCGCGCAGGGGAGCAACCTAATCCAGTCCGGCAATGTCACCTACCAAGCGACGTTCAACACGGCCGACTGGAGCGGCGACCTGCTCGCCGTGCCGGTGTCTGTCGACACGAACAACAATGTGAGTATCAACACTGCAAATACTTGGGAAGCCGGTACTAAATTGACTGCACGCAGTACGGCCCGCAATATCGTGGTCGGTTTGCAGACACCCACCGCCACTGCTGCAGCTACCCCGTTCATATGGGCCAACTTGGAAGCTGCGCTGCAGACCAACTTGGCAAAGGAGACGCCTACTTCGACCGCGGATTCCGCAGCGGTGGCGCAAGACCGGCTGAACTATCTGCGAGGCGATCGAAGCAAGGAGGGCAATCCTTTCCGGGTTCGCAACAAGCTGTTGGGCGACATCATCAACTCGGGTGTCAGCTATCTCGGAGCACCCACCACCACCATTTCCGACGCAGGCTATGCGACGTTCTACCAGAACAACAAGGACCGCACCCCGACAGTGTTCGTCGGTGCCAACGACGGCATGCTGCATGCCTTCAATGCCACCGCCGACAGCACGGGAGGCAACGAAGTCTTTGCGTACATTCCCAGCTGGATGGGGCCTAAGCTCGCCGCATTGACCAGCAAGACGTATGTGAGCAGCCACCAGAGCTATGTGGACGGCAGCCAGGTAGTGGCCGAGGCGCGGACTGCCTCGACCGGTGCCGCCAGCGATTTCAAGACGGTGCTGGTGGGCGCAACGGGCGCAGGTGGACGTGGCGTCTATGCGCTGGATGTCACCAATCCGTCGACCTTCACCGCCTCGAACGTTCTTTGGGAATTCAAGGCATCGGACGACGCGGACATGGGCTACGTTGTAGGCAAACCTCAGATTTTGAAGCTGCGTACAAATCGGCTAGCGGATGCTACGCCCACTTTTAAATATTTTGCGGCGGTAGCGAGCGGGGTCAATAACTACGTCCCAGAAAATTCACGCTACAGTTCCACCGGCAAGCCGGCGCTGTTCCTTCTAGATCTGAGCAAACCTTACGGCACAGGATGGACGCTGGGTACGAACTACTTCAAGTTGAGTCTGCCCATCAATGCTGCCACGGCCGTGCTGAATGCGACGGGCCTGATCAATTTCCAAGCCGCACTCGGCACCAACGCGGAAGTGACCGATATATTCATGGGAGACCTCCATGGAAATATGTGGAAAGCGAACTTCTCTCTTCTTGCCGTGAACGGAACGTCGAGCTGGAGCCTGGAAACACTGTCCCCCTATAAAACCACTGCCACGACGCCGTATCCGCTCTACATTGCTAAAGATTCTCTGGGGAATATCCAGCCAATCACGGTCTCGCCCATTCTTGCGAGAAGCGAAAACGCGAAAGCGTTGTACGTAGCGTTCGGCACTGGGAAATACCTGGAGGTTTCAGATCGCACCAGCGTCGCTGTGAACTCGGTCTACGCAATTTACGACAGTTTGGAAGAGACTTCAGCCGATAGCTCGAACGCGGTCAGTTTGGTTTCCGATCGCTCGAGGTTGAAGGCAGGTACGGTCAATCAATCTGCCGGCACGGTGAGCGTAGACCCTTTTATTTGGGGCCGCGCCAGAACAAACCAAAGCAACACAGCGATACGGTCAGGATGGTATTTCGATCTACCTAGCTCTGGCGAACGGCAGGTCAGCAACAGCCTACTTGCCAATAATTTCCTCATTTTTGGGACGCTCATTCCTGGCGTTTCCGGGGGCGCCAACACTTGCGGCGCCGACGGCGGAAGTGGATACGAGTACGTCATCAATATAGACAAGGGGACCGGTTCGACCAAGGTGTCCACGGTAGGCATCATGGGGGCGCCTCTGGCGCTGGATGTGTCCTCTGCAGTCACTTACGATAGAAAGGACGCCACCGGGCGCCAGATCAAAACAGAACGCACGCAGGTCATCCAAAGTGGCTCGAAGGGCCAAGCGACTTCAACTATCGTCGAAACCAAACTGGTGGCTGGAAGATTGAGTTGGCGCCAGATCAACAATTATCAGGAACTCAAGGCGCAATGATGCAAAACAGATACCGACTTTTTTTGGGATCGGTAGGACGGCAACATGGGTTCACCTTGATCGAACTCATGATCGTCGTCGCCATCGTGGGGATCCTTGCAGCCATCGCGTACCCCTCGTATGTCGAATCCGTTCGCAAAGGACGCCGTGCGCAGGCCCGCACCGCATTGGCCGAACTGATGCAGCAACAGGAACGTTTCATGACCCAGCGCGGCACCTATGTCGCCTTCACCAATACGGCGGGCACAGTAAATCCTGCCGTTCCCTTTAAAACCTTCTCGGGCGATTCCCAAACCACCGCGGCGTTCTTGCTCTCTGCTCAAGCTTGTCCCGATGCACAAGGAAACAGTCTCGGCATGCGGGAGTGTGTACGGATCGTTGCGCGGCCTTCTGCTGCCAATCCTGATCCTCGGATCACCGAGTTGCGGCTAACCAGTACGGGCCAGCGCGATTGCCTTGATGGCTCCAACACCGTACAGAACAACTCGAGGATATGTTGGCCATGAGCACCACTAATTCTTTAGGCGGCAAGCATGAACTGCCAGCTTGGCGACGATCGGGCGGCTTTACGCTCATTGAGTTGATGGTGACCATCTCGATTGCCGCAGTTTTATTGGCTGTTGGTGTGCCCAGTTTTGTCGCGTTTCAGCGGAATTCCGAACTGAGCGGTGCAGCGAACAGCCTATTGAGCGCCATCAACGCAGTGCGTGGTGAAGCGATGAAGGAAAACACGAACTCTTTCATCGTTCCAAATTCCGGAGCATGGGAAAATGGCTGGACGCTGTTCGTAGATAACGATCTCGACAATACCAAAAGCGCCGGCGACCGCGTAATCGCTACTTACAACACTCCGCTGCCAAGTTATTTCGAGGTAGTGGGTAACGGGACCGCCTTCGAGTCCACTCCCTACATTTCCTTCAATGGTTCGGGCTATCCCCGCGCAACTGGCAGCACTCTTGCCGATCAGACCTTGACCATCCAGCGCAAAGACATCAGCGGTACGCAGCAACTGGAACAGACGCGCCGCATCAAGGTCTCCAAGACTGGTCGTGTCCGCGTGTGCAAACCTCTCAGTTCTTCTGATGCCGACTGCAGTAGTTCAGGCTCGTGATGGTCGCGGAACATGCAGAGCGTGCAGCAAGGACGGCTGATCGGATTCCCTATGTCCGCCTTAAGGTGGCCATTTCGTTAGACGGACATACCGCACTCCTTAATGGGTCCAGCAAATGGATTACCGGAGAACAAGCGCGGATGGACGGCCATGCATGGCGCGCGAAGGCGGATGCGATTGTCACCGGCATCGGTACCGTCTTGGCGGATGACCCGTTGCTAAACGTCCGTTTAGTGGGTCGTAAGGTTCAGCCCACCCTCGCAATTGTGGACAGCAAGCTTCGCACACCACCGAACGCGCGCTTGTTTGACGTTCCAGACCGTGAGGTACTGGTATACACAACTCAGGCAGCTGCCTTGCGTCGCCCTGCCCTCAAGCGCAACAACGCATGCATTGTTGCGCTACCTGAGCAAAACGGCCAGGTGAATTTGGCCGCTATGGTCGCAGATCTGACTCAAAGGGGTCTGAGCATTCTGCATGTCGAAGCAGGCAGCACGCTCAATGGTGCCTTCCTTAACAACGGCTTGGTAGACGAGTTGGTCATCTACGTAGGACCACAACTGCTAGGTCGTGGGTTGCCGCTAGCCCAATTGGAAAAATTGACAAGTTTGGATCACGCCACCCGTCTTGAATTCGTGTCTGCCGACATGGTGGGCGATGACATCCGGGTGGTGGCGCGCGTCGTCCGGCGGTAGCGCTAGATGGGCGACGGTCTGGTTGACCCTCGGGACCGACCCGGCCCCAATCCCTGCGAAAATATCCGGATGTTCACCGGAATCATCACTGGCGTGGGGCGCATCGGCGCCGTGGAAGACCTGGGCACTACAGTCCAGCAGCAATTCGGCAAGCGGCTCACGCTGGAGGCGCCGCCCGGCTACCTGGACGACGTAGGTCTCGGCGACAGCATCGCGCTCAACGGCGCGTGCATGACGGTCACCGGCTTCGATCCGGCCGCCGGCCGGTTCACCATCGACATCTCGGCCGAGTCGCTCGACAAGACTGCGGGCCTCGACGGCGTCGGCACGCCGATCAACCTCGAGAAGGCGCTGCGCGCGCACGACCGCCTCGGCGGCCACATCGTGTCGGGGCATGTGGACGGGATCGGCACGGTGCTGCGCTTCGCACCCGTCGGCGAAAGCTACGATCTGCAGATCGAGGCGCCGGCGTTTCTGGCGCGCTACCTGGCGTACAAGGGCTCGATCACGGTCAACGGGGTGAGCCTCACCGTCAACCGGGTGGACGACGTGGCCGGCGGTGCGGCCGTCGTGCATATCAACCTGATCCCGCACACGGTACAGAATACGGCGCTGCATGCGCTGCAGGCCGGCGGCGCGGTCAACCTCGAGATCGACACCGTGGCGCGCTATGTCGAGCGCATGCTGTCGATGGCCGCTTTGCCCTCCGCGGCAGCTCCTGCCACGGCGACGCGGGCACCTGCGGTTGCCGCCGACGCTCCTTCACATTCCCCTTCCCACCAGGCCCCGGGCCTGCCTTCCGCATGAGCGCCCTGACCCCCGTTTCCGTTTCGCCGGTCGAAGAGATCGTCGCCGAGCTGCGCGCCGGCCGCATCGTCATCCTGGTGGACGAGGAAGACCGCGAGAACGAGGGCGATCTCGTCATCGCGGCCGACCATGTCAGCGCCGAATCGATCAACTTCATGGCCCGCCATGCGCGCGGGCTGATCTGCCTGACCCTCTCGCGCGACATGTGTGAGCGGCTGCAGCTGCCGCCGATGGTGACGCGCAACGGCGGCAAGTATTCGACCGCGTTCACCGTGTCGATCGAGGCGGCCGAGGGCGTGACCACCGGCATCTCCGCCGCCGACCGGGCCCGCACGGTGCAGGCTGCGGTGGCGCGCGACGCGCAGGCCAGCGACCTGGTGCAGCCCGGGCACATCTTTCCGCTGCAGGCGGTCGACGGCGGCGTGCTGATGCGGGCCGGCCATACCGAGGCTGGCTGCGACCTGGCCGCGATGGCCGGCTGCAGCCCTGCATCGGTCATCTGCGAGGTGATGAACGACGACGGCACGATGGCGCGCCTGCCCGACCTGCAGATCTTCGCCGCGCAGCACGGCCTGAAGATCGGCACGATCGCCGACCTGATCGAGCACCGCAGCCGCCACGATTCGCTGGTCGAGAAGATCGGCAGCCGGACCCTCAATACCGCTGCCGGCCCGTTCACCGCCCATGCGTTCCGCGACAAGCCGAGCCGGGGCGTGCACCTGGCCCTGGTGCGCGGCGAGTGGGCGCCCGACGACGTGGTGCCGGCCCGGGTGCACGAGCCGCTGTCGGTGCTGGATGCGCTGGAGGTCGACCGCAACATGCACAGCTGGACGCTCGACGCCAGCCTGCGCCATGTGGCCGACGAAGGCAGGGGCGTGGTGGTGCTGCTGAACTGCGGCGAAGGCGCGGACGAGCTGCTCGCGCAATTCGAGGGCACCGCCCGCGCGGCCCAGGCGCCCGAGCGCGGCCGCATGGATCTGCGCACCTACGGCATCGGCGCGCAGATCCTGCGCGAATGCGGCGTGCGCCGGATGAATCTGCTCGGCGCGCCGCGCCGCATGCCCAGCATGACCGGCTACGGCCTGGAGTTGGTCGGCTATCTCCAGAAGGACTGAAAAAATGTTGGGTGCAGACAAAGGCCAGGGCGTGCGCGCCGACGGCCGCAAGCTTTCGATCGGCATCGTGCAGGCCCGCTTCAACGCCGGCATCACCGATGCCCTGGCCGCCGCCTGCCGCGCAGAACTGATAGCGCTGGGCGTGGCCGACAAGAACATCGAGCACGTCCTGGTGCCCGGCGCGCTCGAAGTGCCGCTGGCCCTGCAGGCGATGGCGGCGGCCGGCCGGCACGACGCGCTGGTCGCGCTCGGCTGCATCATCCGCGGCGAGACCTACCACTTCGAACTGGTGGCCAACGAATCGGGCGCGGGCGTGACCCGCGTGTCGCTGGACCACCGCCTGCCGATCGCCAATGCGATCCTCACCACCGAAAACCTCGAACAAGCCGTGGCGCGACAGACCGAAAAGGGTCGCGACGCGGCACAGGTCGCCGTCGAGATGGCGAACCTGCTGGACACCCTGACATGACCGAAGACAAAGAAATCCCCGCCGTCGAATCCCCTGCGGGCCCCGCCCCCGCGGCATCTGCCGCTCCGACGAAGAAGCCTGGCACCACCAGCACCGGCGCCCGCAAGGCTTCCGCCAAGCCGCCGCGCAGCCGCTCGCGCGAATTCGCGCTCCAGGCTCTCTACCAGTACCTGGTGGGCCACAACGAGCCCACCGCGATCGACCACTTCACCCGCGACCTGTCGGGCTTCCACAAGGCCGATGCGGTGCACTACGACGCCCTGCTGCACGGCTGCATCGCCGACGTGGACCTGCAGAACGGCCTGATCGAGCCCCTGCTCGACCGCAAGCTGACCGAACTGTCGCCGATCGAGCACGCGGTAATGTGGATCGGCGTCTACGAGTTCCGCAACTGCCTCGACGTGCCGTGGCGGGTGGTGATCAACGAGTGCATCGAACTGGCCAAGGAGTTCGGCGGCACCGACGGCCACAAGTACGTCAACGGCGTGCTGAACGGCCTCGCACCGTCCCTGCGCGCAGCCGAAGTCGCCGCCGACCGTTCGCGCAACGTCGGCACCGCCTCCGCATGAGCGGGCCGCTGCGGATCTCCCGTCGCGCCGAGAAGATCGAGCCCTTCTATGTGATGGAAGTGGCCAAGGCGGCGGTGGAGCGCGCCCGCGCGGTGGCCGACAGCGGGCAGCCGATGATCTTCCTCAACATCGGCGAGCCGGACTTCACCGCGCCGCCGCGGGTGCAGGAGGCCGCCGCCCGTGCGGTGCATGCCGGCACCACCCAGTACACCCCGGCGATGGGCCTGCCCGCGCTGCGGGAGCGCATCTCGCACTGGTACGCCGAGCGCTTCGGCATCATGGTGCCGGCGCGCCGGATCGCGGTGACGGCGGGCGCCTCGGCCGCCCTGCAGCTCGCCTGCCTGGCGCTGGTGGATGCCGGCGACGAGGTGCTGATGCCCGACCCCAGCTATCCGTGCAACCGGCATTTCGTGAGCGCCGCCGAAGGCACGGCGGTGATGGTGCCGACGACCGCGGCCGACCGTTTCCAGCTCAACGCCGCGCAGGTCGAAGCCGCCTGGACCGCACGTACCCGTGGCGTGCTGCTGGCCTCGCCCTCCAACCCCACCGGCACCTCGATCCACCCCGACGAGCTGCGGCGCATCCATGCCGCTGTGCGGGCCCGCGACGGCATCACCATCGTCGACGAGATCTACCTGGGCCTGAGCTACGACGCCACCTTCGGCCAGTCGGCCCTGGCGCTGGGCGACGACATCGTCAGCATCAACAGCTTCAGCAAGTACTTCCACATGACCGGTTGGCGGCTCGGCTGGCTGGTGGTGCCGGATGCGCTGGTGCCGGTGGTGGAGCGCTTGGCGCAGAACCTCTTCATCTGCGCCAGCACCGTCGCCCAGCATGCGGCGCTCGCCTGCTTCGAGCCCGACAGCATCGCCGAGTACGAACGCCGCCGGGCCGAATTCAAGGCGCGCCGCGATTTCTTCATCCCCGCGCTGGCCGCCGCCGGGCTGCCGGTGGCGGTGATGCCCGACGGCGCCTTCTACGCCTGGGCCGACTGCACCGACGCCTGCAAGCGCCTGGGCGTGGCCGACAGCTGGGAGCTGGCCTTCGCCCTGATGGACCGCGCGGGCATCGCCGTCACGCCGGGCCGCGACTTCGGCAGTGCCGGCACCGCGCAGCACATCCGCTTCTCCACCGCCAGCTCGATGGCGCATCTGCAGGAAGCGGCGGCGCGGCTGCAGGCGCTGCTGGCGTAGTTGCTGCACCGCGCATCGCCATGGCCTTCTCGTTTCCGATCCGGGTCTACTGGGAAGACACCGATGCCGGCGGCATCGTCTTCTACGCCAACTACCTGAAGTTCTTCGAGCGTGCCCGCACCGAATGGCTGCGCTCGCTCGGCCACGGCCAGCAGCGGCTGCGCGAGGCGACCGGCGGCATGTTCGTGGTGCTGGAAACGCAGGTGCGCTACCGGCAGCCGGCGCGTCTCGACGACGAACTCCTTGTAACAGCACGCCTGCAGGACAACCGCGGCGCGTCACTGACAATCGCCCAGCAAGCCTTCTGCACCACGGCGCCCGACCCCTCCGGTGCGCCGACGCTGCTGTGCGAAGGAACCATTCGCATCGGCTGGGTCGAAGCCTCTACACTGCGGCCCGCACGGATCCCGCCGCAACTCCTGGAAGTCCTCAAGAAATGAACCAACAAGACATGTCCATCCTGCACCTGGTACTCAATGCCAGCTGGGTGGTACAGGCCGTGATGCTGCTGCTGATGGGCGTCTCGATCGCCAGCTGGGCGGCGATCTTCCGCAAGTTCTTCGCGCTGCGCCGGATCAAGGCGCTCAACGAAGACTTCGAGCGCGAATTCTGGTCGGGTACCAGCCTCAACGACCTCTTCGCGGCCGCCGCGTCCAACGCCAAGAATGCCGGCCCGATGGAGCGCATCTTCGCGAGCGGCATGCGCGAGTACCAGAAGCTGCGCGAGCGCCGTGTGGCCGATCCCGGCACCCTGCTCGACGGCGCGCGCCGTGCGATGCGGGCCAGCTTCCAGCGCGAGATGGACATGGTCGAATCGAACATGTCCTTCATGGCCACGGTCGGCTCGGTCTCGCCCTACGTGGGCCTGTTCGGCACGGTCTGGGGGATCATGCATGCGTTCACCGGCCTGTCGGCCCTGGCGCAGGTCACGCTGAGCACGGTGGCCCCCGGCATCGCCGAGGCGCTGGTCGCCACGGCCATCGGCCTGTTCGCGGCGATTCCGGCCGTCGTCGCCTATAACCGCTTCTCCCGGGACATCGACCGGGTATCCATCCACCAGGAGACCTTCATCGAGGAGTTCTCCAACATCCTGCAGCGCAACCTCGGCGCGCAATCGGCGTCGGGCCACTGACACCGCGGCCCCCTAGGAGACACGATGCCCGACATGGCTTCCCGCGGCCGCGGTCGCCGCTCGATGAGCGAACCCAACATGCTGCCCTTCATCGACGTGATGCTGGTGCTGCTGATCATCTTCATGGTCACCGCGCCGCTCATCACGCCGAGCACCGTCGACCTTCCTTCGATCGGCAAGGCCAACAAGCAGCCCGACCGGGTGATCCAGATCGTGGTCGGCAAGGACGAGACCCTGCAGATCAAGACCGCCGATCGCACCGCCCCCACCACGATGCGCGACGTGGCCAATGCGGTGCGCCAGGCCGATGCCGCCGCCGCCAGCGCGACGCCGAATGCCGCGGCCGCCGGCAGTTCGACGAGCGCGGTGGTGATCAGCGCCGACCGCAGCGTGAAGTACGAGACGGTGGTGAAGGTGATGGACACGCTGCAGCGCGCGGGCGTCCAGCGTGTGGGCCTGTCGGTGCAGCTGGCGCCCTGAGCGGCCCCCGGCACCCGACCACATTCCATGCTGCACCCCTCCTCCGAACGCAACCCCTTCGCTCCGCCGGAACCCGACGGCACCCCGCGTGCCGTAGGCCTGGCGGTGCTGGCCCACCTGGCCCTGCTCGCCGCCCTCACCTGGGGCGTGCACTGGAAGACCGCGTCCGACAGCCCGGCGGTCGAGGCGGAACTGTGGTCGGCCGTGCCGAAACAGGCCGCACCGCGCGCGGTGGAGACGCCGGTCCCGCCCGCACCGCCGCCGGTCCCGCGCCCGCCGGCGCCCGAGCCACCACCCGCTCCTCCGCCACCGCCGCCCGCACCCGCTCCGACGCCGGCGCCGCCGCCCGACACCCGGGACGCCGACATCGCGATGCAGCGCCAGAAAGAACTGCGCGAGAAGGAGAAGGAGCGCCAGCTGCAACTGGAACAGGCCAGGCAGCAGAAGCTCAAGGAACAACAGCTGAAGGCCGAGAAGGACAAGGCGGAAAAGCTCGCCAAGGACAAGGAAGCCCGCGAGAAGCAGGCCCAGCTCGACAAGCAGAAGGAGCAGGAGCGGCTGCAGGAAGAGAAGCGCGAGAAGGCCGAGAAGGAAAAGGCCGACAAGGAAAAAGCCGAGAAGCTCGCCAAGGAAAAGGACGCCCGCGAAAAGCAGGCGCAGCAGGACAAGGCGAAGCAGGCCAAGGCCGAAGCGCAGGCCAACGCCCAGCGCGAAGCCGACCGCCAGGCGAACCTGAAGCGGATGCAGGGCATGGCGGGCGCCACCGGTGGCGCCACCGCGACCGGCTCCGACCTGCGCTCCTCCGGCCCCTCGGGCGGCTACGCAGGCCGGGTGGCGGCCAAGGTCAAGCCCAACATCGTCTTCGCCGACGACGGCCCGGGCAACCCGCGGGCCGAGGTCGAGGTGCGGGCCGCGCCCGACGGCACCATCGTCGGCCGCCGGCTCAGCAAGTCGAGCGGCAACCCGGCCTGGGACGATGCGGTGCTCAAGGCGATCGACAAGACCGACACGCTGCCGAAGGACATCGACGGCCGGGTGCCCTCCTCGCTGCTGCTGGTGTTCCGGCCGAAGGACTGATCCGCCGCCTTTTGCGAGCGGAAACGGGCTGTAGCCGGCGTCCGGCGCCGACATCCAGCTACTGTTTCGATAGCAAAAGACAAAAAAAAGCCCGCTGGCATCGCCAGCGGGCTTTTTGCTTGGTGCTGGCTACCGGGCGCTTGCGCGCCCGGTGCGGCCGGTCAGGCCGGCACGGTGGCGGCAGCTTCCTGGAACGACGCGATCTTGTCGAAGTTCAGGTACTGGTAGACCTCGCTGCTGTTGGCGTTGAGCACACCCATGTCGGCCATGTACTCTTCCTTGGTCGGGATCCGGCCCAGCTTGGAGCAGATGGCGGCCAGCTCGGCAGAGCCCAGGTACACGTTGGTGTTCTTGCCTAGGCGGTTCGGGAAATTGCGGGTGCTGGTCGACATCACCGTGGCACCTTCGCGCACCTGCGCCTGATTGCCCATGCACAGCGAGCAGCCGGGCATCTCGGTCCGCGCGCCGGCGGTGCCGAAGACGCCGTAGTGGCCTTCATCGCTGAGCTTCTGCGCATCCATCTTGGTCGGCGGCGCGATCCACAGCTTGACCGGCATGTCGCGCTTGCCCTCGAGCAGCTTGGAGGCTGCGCGGAAGTGGCCGATGTTGGTCATGCACGATCCGATGAACACCTCGTCGATGTGCGCGCCGGCCACGTCCGACAGCGTCTTCACGTCGTCGGGGTCGTTCGGGCAGGCGACGATCGGCTCGTGGATGTCGGCCAGGTCGATCTCGATGACCGCGGCGTACTCGGCATCGGCATCGCCTTCGAGCAGCTGCGGGTTTTTCAGCCAGGCTTCCTGGGCGGCGATCCGGCGGCCCAGGGTGCGGGCGTCGGCGTAGCCTTCGGAGATCATCCAGCGCATCAGGGTGATGTTGCTGTTGATGTACTCGATGATCGGCTCCTTGTTGAGCTTGACCGAGCAGCCGGCGGCCGAGCGCTCGGCCGAGGCGTCGGACAGTTCGAACGCCTGCTCCACCTTCAGGTTCGGCAAGCCTTCGATCTCGAGGATGCGGCCGGAGAAGATGTTCTTCTTGCCCTTCTTCTCGACCGTCAGCAGGCCGGCCTTGATCGCGTACAGCGGGATCGCGTTGACCAGGTCGCGCAGGGTCACGCCGGGCTGCATCTTCTCGCCCTTGAAGCGCACCAGCACCGATTCGGGCATGTCGAGCGGCATGACGCCGGTAGCGGCCGCGAAGGCCACCAGGCCGGAGCCGGCCGGGAAGCTGATGCCGATCGGGAACCGGGTGTGGCTGTCGCCGCCGGTGCCGACGGTATCGGGCAGCAGGAAGCGGTTGAGCCAGCTGTGGATCACGCCGTCGCCCGGACGCAGGCTGATGCCGCCGCGGGTGCTGATGAAGTCGGGCAGCTCGTGGTGGGTCTTCACGTCGACCGGCTTGGGGTACGCCGCGGTGTGGCAGAAGGACTGCATCACCAGGTCGGCCGAGAAGCCCAGGCAGGCCAGGTCCTTCAGCTCGTCGCGGGTCATCGGGCCGGTGGTGTCCTGGCTGCCGACCGAGGTCATGCGCGGCTCGCAGTAGGTGCCCGGGCGCACGCCCTGGCCTTCGGCCAGGCCGCAGGCACGGCCGACCATCTTCTGCGCGAGCGAGAAGCCCTTGCCGCTGTCGGCCGGGTCCTGCGGCAGGCGGAACAGGGTCGATGCGGGCAGGCCGAGCGCTTCGCGCGCCTTGGCGGTCAGGCCGCGGCCGATGATCAGCGGAATGCGGCCGCCGGCGCGCACTTCGTCGAACAGTACGTCGCTCTTGACGGTGAATTCGGCGATGACCTGGCCGTCCTTCAGCGCCTTGCCTTCGTAGGGGCGCAGCTCGATCACGTCGCCCATGTTCATCTGGTTCACGTCGAGCTCGATCGGCAGCGCGCCGGCGTCTTCCATCGTGTTGTAGAAGATCGGGGCGATCTTGTTGCCCAGCGTGACGCCGCCGAAGCGCTTGTTCGGCACGTACGGAATGTCTTCGCCGGTGAACCACAGCACCGAGTTGGTGGCCGACTTGCGGCTGGAGCCGGTGCCGACCACGTCGCCCACGTAGGCCACCAGGTTGCCGCGGGCACGCAGGTCCTCGATGAACTTGATCGGGCCGCGCTTGCCGTCTTCCTCGGGCGTGATGCCGTCGCGCTTGTTCTTCAGCATGGCCAGCGCATGCAGCGGGATGTCGGGGCGGCTCCAGGCGTCGGGCGCGGGCGACAGGTCGTCGGTGTTGGTCTCGCCGGTCACCTTGAAGATGCTGACCGTCAGGCTCTGCGGCACTTCGGGGCGGCTGGTGAACCACTCGGCATCGGCCCAGCTCTGCAGCACCGCCTTGGCGTGCGCGTTGCCGGCGTCGGCCTTTTCCTTGACGTCGTGGAACTGGTCGAACATCAGCAGCGTCTTCTTCAGGCCTTCGGCCGCGACGGGCGCCACCTCGGCATCGTCGAGCAGGTCGATCAGCGGGCTGATGTTGTAGCCGCCGAGCATGGTGCCCAGCAGTTGCGTCGCCTGCGCGCGGCTGATCAGCGCCGTCTTCTCGGTACCGTGGGCCACGGCCGCGAGGTAGCTGGCCTTGACCTTAGCCGCATCGTCCACGCCGGCCGGCACGCGGTGCGTCAGCAGGTCGAGCAGGCCGTCGGCATCGGTGGCGTCGGCCTGCTTGATGCGCTCGATCAGGTCGGCGGTCTGCTGTGCCGACAGGGGCAGCGGCGGGATGCCGAGCGCCGCACGCTCGGCAACATGGTCACGGTAGGCTTGCAACATGCTGGTTTTCTCCGGGGGTTTGATTTTTGGAAGCGGGCCGCGCGCGGGCGGCCCGTCGGTGGGTTTCGCTTACTTGGCGGTTTCGGCGCCGTCGGTCTTGGCCGGCTCCGCCGGATCCAGCAGGCTGCGCTGCGGGCTCTTCTTCATCTCTTCGGCCATCGCGGTCTGCTGCGGGCTCTGGCACTCGTCGGCCAGGCGCTCGCCCAGCTTCTGGTTCATCAGCATCGACTTGTTGCCCAGTTGCAGCCACATCGCGCCGGCGCGCGGGTCTTCCAGGCGGATCGCGCCGGTGCGGCTGTCGACCGGGTGCATGCGGTAGCGGACCTTGGCGGTGCGCACGGTGAAGAAGCCCGGCTTGGCCGGATCGGGCGTGATCTCGACGTTGGCGCCCAGCTCGCACTTGATCTGGCCGGAGTGCACGCGCTGCGCGACGGCGAGGTCGGCCTCGGACAGGGTGACGTTGGTGTCTTCGCTGATCGGGGTGACCTCTTCCACCGCCTTGGCGGCCGAACGGGTGATCTTCGGACGCGGCTTCGGCTTGGCCTTGGCGGCGGCGGCGTTGGCCGAAGCAGCCGGCTTGGCGGCAGGCTTGGCCGCGGCCTTGGCCGGCGCCGCGGTCTTGGGCTTGGCGTCGGCCGCCTGGGCCAGGGCGAGGCCTGGCGCCGCCAGGGCAACCAGGGTGAAAGCGATGAGGGTGTTCTTCATGGGGGTCCGGTGTGTAGCGGGGTGGGGTGTCGGGGGTTGAAAAGGAAACGCGGCCTGAACTGAGAGATCACGCCGCAGCAAATGGTTCGCCGACGAGCCAGTGGCGCACTTCGGAGGGCAATGCCGCTCCGGTGCGATGGGCACGCTCCAGCAGGTGCCAGAAATGGCGGTAGCTGGCGCGGTCGTGCAGGCTGCCCGCGAAACTGACCGGCGCCCAGTCGGCACGCTGGGCCGCCAGCAGGATCTGCGCGGCGGTGTCGACCTCGCGCGCATCGGGCGCGAACGCGTCGAGGATCGGGCGGATCTGCGCCGGATGGATGCTCCACATCCGGGTGTAGCCGAACTCTCGGGCGGCCCGCCGCGCCGCGCTGCGCAGGGCGTCGGCATCGCCGAACTCGGTCACCACGCAGTGCGACGGCACCTTGCCGGCGGCGTGTGCAGCGGAGGCGATCGCCAGCTTGGCCCGCACCACCAGCGGATGGGTGAACTGGCCCGCGGCGCCCATGCCGTCGGCCGGAATCGCCCCGGCGTGGGCCGACACGAAATCCATCAACCCGAAGCTGAGCGACTGCACCCGCGGATGGGCCGCGATGTCGAAGGCGCGGTGCACCGCGCCGGGCGATTCGATCAGCACCTGCAGCGGCAGGCCGGGAGCCCCGGCGGCATCCAGGGCGCGCGCCGCACGGTCCACGTCGGCGACCGATTCGACCTTGGGCAGCATGGCATGCACCAGCCGGTGACCGGCGCGTCCGACGATGGCGGCCACGTCGGCGTCGAACGCCGGGTGGTGCACCGGATGCACCCGCACCGCCACGCGGGCACCGTCGGCTGCCGCGAGCGCCAGGCCGGCGACGAGGTCGGCATGCTCGGCCTCGCCGCCGACCGGCGCGCCGTCTTCGCAGTCGAGCGTCACGTCGAAGGGGCAGACGCCGAGCTCGGCGGTCATCTCGGCCTGCAGCTGCAGGCTCTTCTGCATCCGCTTCTCGACGCCGCTGTAATGGTCGCATACCGGCAGCACCACGGCGCCGGCCTGCGCACCGAGCAGCACCTGCCGGGGATGGGACGCGGGCACTGCGCTCATGCAGCGCGCTGGGCGACGAGGAACATGCGCGGGAAGGCGAGCAGACGCCGGCCGTCCGCACGCACCGGGTAGGCGGCGTCGATGCGCCGGGTGTACTCGGCCAGGTAGCCGGGACGCAGGTCCGGCGGAAGGCGGTCGACGAAAGGCTTCAGGCCGGTGCCGCTCACCCATTCGACGATGGCCTGGGCGGAGGCCATCGGATGCTGGTAGACGGTGTGCCACACGTCGACCCGCACCGCGTGCGGCGCCAGCAAGTCGTAGTAGTCGGCCAGCGGCAGGATGCCGGTGCGCAGGGCGTTCACGTCGCCGATCGAAGCGGCCCACGGCGCCATGCCGGCGGCCTCGCGCATGTGGCGGTGGGAGGGTTCGGCGCGGTTGTCGGGCATCTGCACCGCCAGCACGCCGCCGGGTGCGAGCGCCGCGAACAGCCGCGGCACCAGGGAGAGGTGATCGCCGACCCATTGCAGGGCGGCGTTCGCATAGACCAGGTCGGGCGCCTCGGCGGCCGACGCGGGTGCCCAGGTGGCGATGTCGCCCCAGGCGAATTCGGTACCGGGCAGGCGCGCCCGGGCACTGGCCAGCATCGACTCGGAGGTGTCGATGCCCACCACCCGGGCGGCGGGAAAGCGGCGCACCAGCAATTCGGTCGAATTGCCGGGACCGCAGCCGAGGTCGACGACACGGCGAGGCGCCTCCAACGGCACGCGCGCCAGCAGTTCGGCGGCCGGGCGGGTGCGCTCGTCCTCGAACTGCCGGTAGAGCTGGGGATTCCAGTCGCTCATGTCGGGTGGATGTTGGCGGTGCGGTGTCGAAACGAGCCGGGCCGGCTTACAACAGGTGCTTGACGCCGGCCTGCTCGTCTTCCAGTTCCTTGAGGGTCTTGTCGATCCGCTCCTGGCTGAAAGCGTCGATCTCCAGGCCTTCGACGATCTTGTACTTGCCGCCTTCGGTGGTGACCGGGAAGCCGAAGATCACGTCCTTCGGAATGCCGTACTCGCCGTTGGAAGGAATGCCCATCGTGACCCACTTGCCCTGCGAGCCCAGCGCCCAGTCGCGCATGTGGTCGATGGCGGCATTGGCGGCCGACGCAGCCGACGACAGGCCGCGGGCTTCGATGATCGCGGCGCCGCGCTTGCCGACGGTCGGCAGGAAGGTGTCGGCGTTCCAGACCTGGTCGTTGATCAGGTCCTTGACCGCCTTGCCGCCGGTGGTGGCGAAGCGGTAGTCGGCGTACATCGTGGGCGAGTGGTTGCCCCAGACGGTCAGCTTCTCGATGTCGCCGACCTTGGTGCCGGTCTTGGCGGCGATCTGGCTGGCGGCGCGGTTGTGGTCCAGGCGCAGCATGGCGGTGAAGTTCTCGCGCGGCAGGCTCGGGGCGCTCTTCATCGCGATGTAGGCGTTGGTGTTGGCCGGGTTGCCTACCACCAGCACCTTGACGTTGCGGCTCGCCACCTGGTCGAGGGCCTTGCCCTGGGCGGTGAAGATCTGGGCGTTGGCGGCCAGCAGGTCGGCGCGCTCCATGCCGGGGCCGCGCGGACGGGCACCGACCAGCAGGGCGTAGTCGGCATCCTTGAAGGCGACCAGCGGGTCACCGGTGGGCACCACGCCGGCCAGCAGCGGGAATGCGCAGTCTTCCAGTTCCATGATCACGCCCTTGAGCGCCTTCTGGGCCTTCTCGTCCGGGATCTCCAGCAGTTGCAGGATGACGGGCTGGTCCTTGCCGAGCATCTCGCCGGAAGCGATGCGAAACAGTAGGGCGTAGCCGATTTGGCCTGCGGCGCCGGTGACGGCTACCCGGACGGGGGTCTTGCTCATGAGGGAAAGCTCCTGGATGGGGGATGAAAACGGTGCCCTGCCGCCTGTGTCCGCTCACGCCTCTTCGTCGATTCCAAGATCTGTCTCGGGTGCCGCGTGGCCGGCCAGGACAACTCGCAAGTGTACTGCCGTTTGCGAAGACCGGTCAATTTGTCTTATGTCTTATATAAGATATGATCCGGCATGCTGCACGGCCCCGCATCGCACCGGCGCGCCCCCACCGCGCGCAGGGCCCAGCCCATCTTTTCGCCCATGCACTCCCTTTCGCCGAACGCCGATACCGCCCTGCCCGAGCCTGCGCCGCAGGCCGGCACGCCCGCGTTCAGCCCGCTCTACCAGCAGATCAAGGGCCTCATCCTGCAGCGGCTGCAGGCGGGCGACTGGAAGCCGGCGGAGGCGATCCCGAGCGAGATCGAGCTGGCCGCCCGCTTCCGGGTGAGCCAGGGCACCGTGCGCAAGGCGATCGACGAACTTGCGGCCGAGAACCTGGTGGTGCGCCGCCAGGGCAAGGGCACCTTCGTCGCCACCCATTCCGAGCGCCAGGTGCGCTACCGCTTCCTCAAGCTGGTGCCCGACCGCTCGAGCGACGGCTCGCCCGAGCCGGTGCAGGCCGACCGCAGGGTGCTCGACTGCAAGCGCATCCGCTCCTCGGCCGAGATCGCCCGCACGCTGGGGCTGAAGGCCGGCGAGCCGGTTCTGCAGGCGCGGCGCATCCTGTCCTTCTCCGGCGTTCCCACGATCTTCGAAGAACTGTGGCTGCCCGGCCAGCCGTTCAAGGGCCTGACCGCGGCGCGCATGGAAGAGCACCGCGGCCCCACCTACGCGCTGTTCGAGCTCGAATTCGGGGTGCGCATGGTGCGCGCGTCGGAGAAGCTGCGGGCGGTCGCGGCCTCGCCGGAGCAGGCGGACCTGCTGCAGGTGCCGCAGGGCAGCCCGCTGCTGAGCGTCGAGCGGCTGGCCTTCACCTACAACGACACGCCGATGGAACTGCGCCGCGGCCTGTACCGAACCGAGGGTTACCACTACCGCAACGACCTCAGTTGACCCGGCCCGCACCCGGCCCCTGTCCCTGCGGAACTGTCAGATTCCGCAAGCTTAGTCTCCGGGTGTTGTGCATTGCAATAGAATTTTGGGCTGTCTGCACCTGCCGGATGACGGACCCGATACCTCCACGAAAGCCCCCCATGCCAGAGCTAGCCAAGAAGCGGCCCGAGTTCCGCAATATCAATGCGTTCACCGATCTCACCACCTACCGGCTGCCGCCCGCCGGCTGGGTGTCGATCCTGCACCGCGTCAGCGGCGTGATCATGTTCGTGCTGATGCCGTTCATCATCTGGATGTTCGACTCCTCGGTCTCCTCGGAAATCTCGTTCGCCCGCTTCAAGCTGGCGTTCAACATGGGCGTGGGTTTCGTGCCGGGCTTCTTCTTCAAGCTGGTGGCACTGGCACTGATCTGGGCCTATCTGCACCACTTCATCGCCGGCATCCGCCATCTCTGGATGGACGTCGACCACCATGCGGTGGAGAAGAAGAAGGGTGCCAGCACCGCCGTCGCCGTGCTGGTTCTGAGCATCGGCCTCACGCTGGTGTTGGGCGCCAAGCTGTTCGGCCTGTACTGATCTAGGAGCACAAGAATGTCTGTCAACTATGGCTCCAAGCGCGTCGTCGTCGGTGCGCACTACGGTCTTCGCGACTGGATCGCCCAGCGCGCCACCGCGATCATCATGGCCCTCTTCACCGTGGTGGTGCTGGCGCAGGTCCTGCTGACCCGCGGCCCGATCGGCTACGACCGCTGGGCGGGCATCTTCTCGGCCCAGTGGATGAAGGTGCTCACCTTCGTCGTGATCGTCGCCCTGCTCTACCACGTGTGGATCGGCATGCGCGACGTGCTGATGGACTACGTCAAGCCCGTTGTGCTGCGCCTCGTCCTGCAAATCTTTTCCATCGCCTGGCTGGTCGGCTGTGCCGGCTGGGCCATCCAGGTGCTCTGGAGGCTCTAAAAAAATGACCTACTCCACGAAAAACATCACCAAGCGCAAGTTCGACGTCGTGATCGTCGGCGCCGGCGGCTCCGGCATGCGCGCATCGCTGCAACTGGCGCGGGCCGGCCTCAACGTCGCGGTGCTCTCCAAGGTCTTCCCGACCCGTTCGCACACCGTGGCGGCGCAGGGCGGCGTGGGCGCCTCGCTCGGCAACATGAGCGAGGACAACTGGCATTACCACTTCTACGACACGATCAAGGGCTCCGACTGGCTCGGCGACCAGGACGCGATCGAGTTCATGTGCCGCGAAGCACCGAAGGTGGTCTACGAGCTCGAACACTTCGGCATGCCGTTCGACCGCAACCCCGACGGCACGATCTACCAGCGTCCGTTCGGCGGCCATACCGCGAACTACGGCGAGAAGCCGGTGCAGCGCGCCTGCGCCGCGGCCGACCGTACCGGCCACGCGATGCTGCACACGCTCTACCAGAAGAACGTCGAGTCGCACACCCAGTTCTTCGTGGAGTGGATGGCCCTCGACCTGATCCGCGACGACGACGGCGACGTGGTCGGCGTGACCGCGCTCGAGATGGAAACCGGCGACCTGCACATCCTGCAGGCCAAGACCGTGCTGCTGGCCACCGGCGGCGCGGGCCGCATCTTCCAGGCCTCGACCAACGCCTTCATCAACACCGGCGACGGCCTGGGCATGGCGGCGCGCGCCGGCATCCCGCTGCAGGACATGGAGTTCTGGCAGTTCCACCCGACCGGCGTGGCCGGCGCCGGCGTTCTGCTGACCGAAGGCTGCCGCGGCGAAGGCGCGATCCTGCTCAACAGCAACGGCGAGCGCTTCATGGAGCGCTACGCGCCCACCCTGAAGGACCTGGCACCGCGCGACTTCGTCTCGCGCTGCATGGACCAGGAGATCAAGGAAGGCCGGGGCTGCGGTCCGAACAAGGACTACATCCTGCTCAAGCTCGACCACCTGGGTGCCGAGACGATCCGCAAGCGCCTGCCCTCGGTCGAGGAGATCGGGCACAACTTCGCCAACGTCGACATCACCCGCGAGCCGATCCCGGTGGTGCCCACCATCCATTACCAGATGGGCGGCATCCCGACCAACATCAACGGCCAGGTCGTGGTGCAGAACGCGGCCAACGAGAGCGAGGTCGTAAACGGCCTCTACGCGGTGGGCGAATGCTCCTGCGTCAGCGTGCACGGCGCCAACCGCCTGGGCACCAACTCGCTGCTCGACCTGCTGGTATTCGGCCGCGCGGCCGGCAACCACATCGTCCAGTACAACGACAAGCTCAAGGAGCACAAGGAGCTGCCGGCCACCTCGGCCGACCGCACCCTGGCGCGCCTGAACCAGCTCGAGGAATCCACCGACGGCGAATACGCCCAGGACGTGGCGGCCGAGATCCGCGCCAGCATGCAGCAGCACGCCGGCGTGTTCCGCCAGCAGGTCAGCATGGACGAAGGCGTGACCAAGATCGCCGCGCTGCGTGACCGCGTGGCGGGCATCACGCTCAAGGACAAGTCGAAGGTGTTCAACACCGCCCGCATCGAGGCGCTGGAAGTCGACAACCTGATCGAGGTGGCGCAGGCCACCATGGTCTCGGCGGCCGCCCGCCACGAATGCCGCGGTGCCCACACGGTCGACGACTACGAGCGCCCTGCCGACGACGCCGAGTTCCCGCTGGGCCGCAACGACGCCGAGTGGATGAAGCACACCCTGTGGCACAGCGCGACCAACAGCCTGGCCTACAAGCCGGTCCGCATGAAGCCGCTGACCGTCGACACCGTGCCGCCCAAGGTCCGGACGTTCTGAACGCCCGGCCCCAGAACAAACCTGCGAGAAGCAACATGCAAAAGCGCACATTCAACATCTACCGCTACGATCCGGACAAGGATGCCAAGCCCTACATGCAGACCATCGAGATCGAGCTCGACGGCAACGAACGCATGCTGCTGGACGCCCTGATCAAGCTGAAGGCGATCGACCCGACCATCGCCTTCCGCCGCTCGTGCCGCGAAGGCGTCTGCGGCTCGGACGCGATGAACATCAACGGCAAGAACGGCCTGGCCTGCCTGACGAACCTTCGCACCCTGAAGGACCCGATCGTCATCAAGCCCCTGCCCGGCCTGCCGGTCATCCGCGACGTGATCGTGGACATGACCAACTTCTTCACCCAGTACCACTCGATCAAGCCGTACCTGGTCAACGACACGCCGCCGCCGACCAAGGAGCGGCTGCAGTCGCCCGAGGAGCGCGAAGAGCTCGACGGCCTGTACGAGTGCATCCTGTGTGCGAGCTGCTCGACCAGCTGCCCGAGCTTCTGGTGGAACCCCGACAAGTTCGTCGGCCCCGCCGGCCTGCTGCAGGCCTACCGCTTCATCGCCGACAGCCGCGACGAGGACACCGGCGCCCGCCTCGACAACCTCGAGGACCCGTACCGCCTGTTCCGCTGCCATACCATCATGAACTGCGTCGACGTGTGCCCGAAGGGACTCAATCCCACCAAGGCCATCGGCAAGATCAAGGAACTCCTGGTTCGCCGGGCGGTGTGATGCAGACGACGACGGCGGACGACGCATTGCTCGACGAGCGGGCCCTCAGCAAGCTGCACTGGCGCTGCCGGCGGGGCCTGCTGGAGAACGACCTGTTCATCGAGCGCTTCTTCGCCCGCCACGAGCAGACGATCACGGTGCGGCAGGCGCGCGGCCTGGGGCTGCTGATGGACCTGTCGGACCACGACCTGCTCGACCTGGTGCTGCGCCGCAAGGACCCCGAGGGCGCGTTGGCCGAGGCGCCCGAGGCACGCGAGGTACTGGACATGTTGAGAGTCTGAGCGGGCCCCACGCCCCTTGCAGACCACCGATTTCAAAGAGACGCCCCGAACGGCATTCCCGCGACGGGCACCAACCAAGGAAAGCACATGAAGCTAGCGGATAACAAAGCCACCCTGTCGTTCAGCAACGGCAGCCCGAGCGTGGAGCTGCCGGTTTACCAGGGCAGCATCGGCCCGGATGTCGTCGACATCCGCAAGCTCTATGCGCAGACGGGCATGTTCACCTACGACCCGGGCTTTCTTTCCACGGCGGCGTGCCAGTCGGGCATCACCTACATCGACGGCGACAAGGGCGAGCTGCTCTACCGCGGCTACCCGATCGAGCAGCTGGCGCAGAACTGCGACTACCTCGAGACCTCGCACCTGCTGCTCTACGGCGAACTGCCGGACGCCAAGAAGAAGACCGATTTCGAGAAGCTCGTGACCAACCACACGATGGTCAACGAGCAGATGCAGTTCTTCCTGCGGGGCTTCCGCCGCGACGCGCATCCGATGGCGGTCATGACCGGCCTGGTGGGCGGCCTCTCGGCTTTCTACCACGACAGCACCGACATCAACAATCCCGAGCACCGCGAGATCTCGGCGATCCGCCTGATCGCCAAGATGCCGACGCTGGTCGCCATGGCCTACAAGTACGGCATCGGCCAGCCGTACATGTACCCGCGCAACGACCTGAGCTACGCCGGCAACTTCCTGCACATGATGTTCGCCACGCCGTGCGAGGAGTACAAGGTCAGCCCGGTGCTCGAGAAGGCCCTGGACCGCATCTTCATCCTGCACGCCGACCACGAGCAGAACGCCTCCACCTCCACCGTGCGCCTGTGCGGCTCGTCGGGCACCAACCCGTTCGCGGCCATCGCGGCCGGCGTGGCCTGCCTGTGGGGCCCCGCCCACGGCGGCGCCAACGAGGCGGCGCTCAACATGCTCTACGACATCCAGAAGGCCGGCGGCGTCGAGAAGATCGGCGAGTTCATCAAGCAGGTCAAGGACAAGAACTCCGGCGTCAAGCTGATGGGCTTCGGTCACCGCGTCTACAAGAACTACGATCCGCGCGCCAAGCTGATGCAGGAAACCTGCAAGGAAGTGCTGGGCGAGCTGGGCCTGGAAAACGACCCGCTGTTCAAGCTGGCGATGGCGCTCGAGAAGATCGCCCTGGAAGACGACTACTTCGTGCAGCGCAAGCTCTACCCGAACGTCGACTTCTACTCGGGCATCGTGCAGCGCGCGATCGGCATCCCGGTGCCGCTGTTCACCGCGGTGTTCGCCCTGGCGCGCACCGTCGGCTGGATCGCACAGCTCAACGAGATGATCGGCGACCCCGAGTACAAGATCGGCCGTCCGCGCCAGCTCTTCGTCGGCTCCGAGCGCCGCGACGTGCAGCCGCTCGACAAGCGCTGATCCTGCTGCGGCTTTCAGGCCGCATGCACCGAGGCCCGCCGCGTGCGGGCCTTTTCGTTTCCGGATGCATCGCCGTGCGCCGACGACAAAGACAAGCTTTGCTATATTTTCGATAGCTGGTGGCCGGCCCTGCATGCCGGCTGCAGGCACTTTTTCCTTGAGAACGACGCTCCGGGCCCGGCGGCGATCCCGCTTCGGGAATCCGGGCAGAGATTCGCCACGGCGAAATCCGCCGCGCCCACCGGGATAAGCTGGCCGCCGCTACGATTCGCTTCTACAGTGGATGCTCTCCGCGCGCTCCGCTGCCGTCCTGCCCACCCCTCTTTTCCACCCCACACTCCCTCCTCCCCATGAAAACCAAAGCCGCCGTCGCCTGGCAATCGGGCCAGCCCCTGACCATCGAAACCGTGGACCTCGACGGGCCGAAATTCGGCGAGGTGCTGGTGGAGCTGAAGGCCACCGGCATCTGCCATACCGACTACTACACCCTCTCGGGCGCCGACCCGGAGGGCATCTTCCCGGCGATCCTGGGACACGAAGGCGCGGGCATCGTGGTCGACGTCGGCCCCGGCGTCACCACGCTCAAGAAGGGCGACCACGTCATACCGCTCTACACGCCGGAATGCCGCCAGTGCAAGTTCTGCCTGAGCCGCAAGACCAACCTGTGCCAGCTGATCCGCGGCACCCAGGGCAAGGGCCTGATGCCCGACGCCACCAGCCGCTTCAGCCTCGGCGGCAAGCCCATCTTCCACTACATGGGCACCAGCACCTTCAGCAACTACACGGTGGCGCCCGAGATCTCGCTGGCCAAGATCCGCGAGGACGCGCCGTTCGACAAGGTCTGCTACATCGGCTGCGGCGTCACCACCGGCATCGGCGCGGTGCTGTTCACCGCCCAGGTCGAGGCCGGCGCCAACGTGGTCGTCTTCGGCCTGGGCGGCATCGGCCTGAACGTGGTCCAGGGCGCGAAGATGGTGGGTGCGGACAAGATCATCGGCGTCGACCTGAACCCCGAGCGCGAGGCGATGGCCCGGCAGTTCGGCATGACCCACTTCCTGAACCCCAAGGACATCGAGGCGGCCGGCGGCAACATCGTCGAGGCGATCCAGCAGCTGACCGACGGCGGTGCCGACTACAGCTTCGAATGCATCGGCAACACCAAGGTGATGCGCCAGGCGCTGGAGTGCACCCACAAGGGCTGGGGCCGCAGCATCATCATCGGCGTGGCCGAGGCCGGTGCCGAGATCAGCACCCGACCGTTCCAGCTGGTCACCGGCCGCAAGTGGGAAGGCTCGGCCTTCGGCGGCGCCCGCGGCCGCACCGACGTGCCGAAGATCGTCGACTGGTACATGGAAGGCAAGATCAGCATCGACCCGCTGATCACCCACACCATGCCGCTGGAGGACATCAACAAGGGCTTCGACCTGATGAAGCGCGGCGAATCGATCCGCGGCGTCGTGCTGTATGACTGAAAGCCTGGGCACCCTGCGCCGGGTGCGGGCCGGCGTGCTGGACGTCGCCTTCCATGAAAGCGGCCCGACCGACGGCGCGCCGGTCGTGCTGCTGCACGGCTTTCCGTACGACGTGCAGGCCTATGCCGAGGTGGCGCCCCTGCTGGCGGCGCAGGGCTGCCGGGTGGTGGTGCCCTACCTGCGCGGCTACGGCCCGACGCGGTTCGTCGATGCGGCCACGCCGCGTTCGGGCGAGCAGGCGGCATTGGGACAGGACCTGCTGGCGCTGCTGGATGCGCTGGCGATTCCCCGCGCGGTGCTGGCCGGCTACGACTGGGGCAGCACCGCCGCCTGCGTCGTGGCGGCGCTGCAGCCCGAGCGCTGCGCCGGCCTGGTGTCCGGCAACAGCTACAAGCTGCAGCACATCGCGGCCGCCCTGGAGCCGGTAGCACCCGAGCAGGAAGCACGGTTCTGGTACCAGTTCTACTTCCACGGCGAGCGCGGCCGCGCCGGCCTGCAGGCCCACCGCGCGGCGCTCTGCCGGCTGCTCTGGCGGATGTGGTCGCCCACCTGGGCCTTCGACGACGCCACCTTCGCGCGCACCGCGGCGTCGTTCGACAACCCCGACTTCGTGGCGGTGGTGATTCACTCGTACCGCCACCGCTACGGCCTGGTCGCGGGCGACCCTGCCTGCGCCGCCACCGAGGCCTTGCTGGCCCGGCAGCCCGGCATCGGCGTGCCCACCATCACGCTCGACGGTGCCGACGACGGCGTGATGGCCATCGGCGGCACCGCCGACCACGGCCACCACTTCACCGGCCCGCGCGAGCACCGCGTCGTACCCGGCGCCGGCCACAACCTTCCGCAGGAAAAGCCGCAGGCGTTCGCCGACGCGGTGGCCGACCTGCTGCACCACCTTCGCCCATGACCGACACCACCGACACCGGCACCGCCGCCTTCACCCTGCGCTCGTCCCACCGCTGCTTTGGCGGCACCCAGGGCTTCTACGAGCACGCCTCCGGCACCATCGGCCTGCCGATGCGCTTCTCGGTCTTCCTGCCGCCGGCGGCGCAGCACGGGCCGGTGCCCGCGGTGGTCTACTTGGCCGGCCTCACCTGCAACGAAGAGACATTCCCCACCAAGGCCGGTGCCCAGCGCCGCGCCGCCGAACTGGGCCTGGCCCTGATCGCCCCCGACACCAGCCCGCGCGGCGCCCAGGTGCCGGGCGAAGCCGACAGCTGGGATTTCGGCGTCGGTGCCGGCTTCTACCTGGATGCGACCGCCGCGCCGTGGGCCACCCACTGGCGGATGGAGCGCTACCTGCTCGACGAACTGCTGCCGCTGCTGCAGGCCGCGCTGCCGATCGCGGGCGACCGGCTGGGCATTTTCGGCCATTCGATGGGCGGCCACGGCGCGCTGACGCTGGCGCTGCGGCACCCGGGGCGCTTCCGCTCGGTATCCGCCTTCGCCCCCATTGCCGCGCCCACCCAGTGCGCATGGGGCGAGAAGGCCTTCACCGGCTACCTGGGCGCCGACCGCGGCACTTGGTCCGCACACGACGCCAGCGCGCTGATGCAGGCGCTGTCGGTGGCGCCGTACCCGCAGGGCATCCTGGTGGACCAGGGCCTGGACGACAAATTCCTGCACCAGCAGCAACTGCGCCCCGAGCTGTTCGAGGCCGCCTGCGCCCAGGCCGGGCAGCCGCTGACGCTGCGCCAGCACGCGGGGTATGACCACGGCTACTACTTCGTCTCGACCTTCGTCGACGACCACCTGGCGCACCACGCGGCGACGCTCTGCGCCTGAGCGGTGGCAGCGCCCGCGGCCGACCCGGCCGGCATGCCGACGCCGTCGAGGGCCATCGCCACCGCTACCGATACGGCTGCGGCCGAGGCCACCGGGTCGGGCGACGTCTCTGGCCTTGGCCCGGTGAGCGCACCGCGCGAATGGACGATCCATTGCGACGGCAGCGCGGTGCCCAACCCCGGCCGGATGGGCCTGGGCGCGGTGCTGTTCGCACCGGACGGCGCGCGGCACACCGTCTCGTGCCTGGCCGCCGGCACCGGCTGCAACAACGAGGCCGAACTGCGCGCCTTGATCGCGGCCCTGGACGAGGCCCGCGCCCGCGGCGCCACCGCCGTGCGCATCCACACCGACAGCAGCACCGTGGTCGCGCACCTGGGGCCCGCACCGCCCTCCCCCATCCCGCACCTGGCCGGCGCCTTCGCCGAAGCCCGCACGCGGATCGCCGACTTCGCCCAGGCCGAACTCCGGTGGATTCCCGGCCACCGCAACGCAGAGGCCGATGCCCTGGCCCGCGCCGCACACGACCTTCCGCCCCGCGCGGTGGCCGCACCGCGCAAGCGCAGACGCTGAACCTGCCGAAACCAGTCGAGCCGACAGGGCCGACCGTGCTGTGCCGGGCCGACTTGGGCTGATCCAACCTGTGCTGTGCTGGGCTGTTCTGGTCCGCGAACCAAGGCAGGGCGATCGACCCGCGCTATGCTGCTCGGTCCTTCCGCCCGACCACCCCCACCAGAGACGAGGCCCCATGTTCTCCCTCACCGAACTCGCATGGTTCGCGCTGGCCAGCCTGCTGCTGGTGCTAACGCCCGGCCCCAACATGGTCTATTGCGTGTCGCGCACCCTGTGCCAGGGCCGCACGGCCGGGCTGCTGTCGCTGGCGGGCGTGCTGGTCGGGTTCCTGGTGCATCTCTGCGCCGCCGCGCTGGGCCTCACGGCCCTGCTCGCGGCGGTGCCCTTGGCCTTCGACGCGGTCCGGCTCGCCGGCGCCGCCTACCTGCTGTGGATGGCCTGGCAGGCGGTCAAGCCCGGCGGCCACGCGCCGTTCGCGCCCCGCGCGCTGCCGGCCGATCCGCCGGTCCGGCTGTTCCGCATGGGCTTTCTCACCAATCTGCTGAACCCGAAGGTGGCGATGTTCTACCTGTCGTTCTTCCCGCAGTTCCTGCACCCCGACCGCGGCTCAGTACTGTGGCAGAGCGCGGTGCTGGGCGTGGTGCAGATCGGCACCAGCGGCCTGGTCAACCTGCTGCTGGTGCTGGGCGCCGCCGGCATCACCCGCTTCCTGTCGCGCAGCGAAGGCTGGCTGCGCGCGCAGCGCTACATCATGGGCAGCGTGCTGGCCCTGCTGGCGGTGCGCATCGCGGGGGACAGCCGCAGGATCGGCAGCTGACATGCTACGCTTTTGATAGCATGAGGCCGTTATTCTGCGCCGGCTGGCGGCCTGTTCTGCCTAAAAGTGCGCGCCACGGAGGCATCAGAACAGGCTGCCCTGCCCTTCCGGCCCCGGCGGGCGGAACCGGTCGATGTCAAGCGCGATCCGCTGCCGGTTGAAGCCGAGCCGGTTGGTGGCTTTCTCGAAGCGCTGGCGGATCAGGTCGGCCCACAGGCCGCTGCCCTTCATCCGGGTGGCGAAGTCGGCGTCGTAGTCCTTGCCGCCGCGCATGTCCTGGATGCGGGCCATCACCCGCGCGGCGCGGTCGGGGTAGTGCACCTCGAGCCACTGCTTGAAGAGCGGCGCCACCTCCCACGGCAGCCGCACCACGGTGTAGAACGCGCTCTGCGCGCCGGCCTCGCGGGCGGCGGCCAGCACCTGCTCCATGTCCTCGGTGATGAACGGGATCTGCGGCGCCACACTCACCCCCACCGGGATGCCGGCCGCCACCAGGGTGCGGATGGTGCGCAGCCGGCGGTGCGGCGCGGCGGCGCGCGGCTCCAGGATGCGGGCCAGCCGCGCATCCAGCGTGGTGATGGTGATGTAGACCGCCGCCCGGTTTTCAGCCGCGGCCGCGCCCAGCAGGTCGATGTCGGCCTCGACCGCGCTCGACTTGGTCACCAGGCCGAACGGGTGGCGGGCCTCGTGCAGCACTGCGATGGCCGCGCGGGTCAGCCGCAGCTCGCGCTCCACCGGCTGGTAGCAGTCGGTCGCGGTGCCGATCGCGATGTGGCTGGGGCGGTAGCCGGGCCGCGCGATCTCCTGGCGCAGCACCGCGGCCAGGTTGCGCTTGGCGATGATTTTGGTCTCGAAATCCAGCCCCGGCGACAGGTTGAGGTAGCTGTGCGTGGGCCGGGCGAAGCAGTAGATGCAGCCGTGCTCGCAGCCGCGGTAGGGGTTGAGCGACGCGTCGAACGGGATGTCGGGCGAGTCGTTGCGGCTGATCGCGCTCTTGCAGTCCTCGAAGCGCACCTCCGTCGGCGGCTGCTCGGGCCGGCCGGCCTCGTGCTCCTCGATCGTTCCCCAGCCGTCGTCGTAGGCATCGCGCTCGGAGGACTCGAACCGGTGCGCGATCCGCGTGGCCGCGCCGCGGCCCTTGAGCGCATGTAGAGGGATGATGACGTCGGACATGACGGGCGTGGAGGGCTGTACAAATATACAGCATTCCGGCATTCAGAATCCATGGCCGACAGGCATCGCTCACATGCACGCAGAGGGCGGCAGCAGCGACCTGAGACGTAACGCTTCTGAATCGATAGCAGGTAGCCGGCGTGCAGCGCCGGCTGGAGCACGATTCAGCCGGTACTTTTGGTGCTGGCGTCGCTCGCCAGCGTGAAATGCGCCACCACCGCCGCCACCGCCGCGCAGGCCGCGATCCCCGCCAGCATCGGCGCGGCGGTGCCGTCGACGAACAGGCCGACCACCGCGATCACCACTGCGCCGGTCGCGAACTGCAGGGTACCCATCAGCGCCGAGGCGGTGCCGGCGATGCTGCCGTGGGCGTCCAGCGCCAGCACGGCGGTGGTGGGCACCACCAGGCCCAGGAAGCCGTAGCCTACGAAGAGCAGCGCGGCCATCACCAGCAGGTGGTCGATGCCCGCCAGTTGGACCGCCAGGCCCGCCAGCATGGTGGCCGCGTAGCCGGTGACGGCGAAGCGCACAACCGGCACCAGGCCGAAGCGCGCCGTCAGCCGGCCGGTGAACTGCGATACGCCGATGAAAGACACCGCGTTCACCGAGAAGGCGATGCTGTACATCCGCGGGCTCAGGCCGTAGTGCTCGATCAGCACGAACGACGAGTTGGCCAGGTAGGCGAAGAAGCCCGAGATGCCGAAGGCGCCGATGAACACCAGCCCCAGGAAATGCGGGTCGCGCAGCAACTTGCCGTAAGCGGCCAGGGCGCTGCCGACGCTGCTCTCCACCCGCTGGGCGGGCGGCCGGGTCTCGGGCAGGCTGGTGGCGATCAGCGCCAGGCCGGCGATGGCCGCGGCGGTGACGGCCCAGAACACGGCGCGCCAGCCGGCCGCCTCGATCAGCAGGCTGCCGGTGAGCGGCGCCAGGATCGGCGAGACGCTGAAGACCAGCATCAGCAGCGACATCAGCCGCGCCGCGTCGGGCCCGGTGTGCAGGTCGCGCACCACAGCGCGCGGAATCACCATGCCGGCGCAGGCACCCAGGCCCTGCAGGAAGCGGAATGCGATCAGGGTGTGCACATCACCCGCCAGCGCGCAGCCGACGCTGCCGGCGCCGAACAGCACCAGGCCCACCACCAGCGGGGCGCGGCGGCCGACCATGTCCGACACCGGTCCGTAGACGATCTGCCCCAGGCCGAGCGAGATGAAGAAGGCCATCAGGCTCATCTGCACCGCGCCGGCGTCGGCCCCCAGGGCCTGGCCGATGGAGGGCAGCGCCGGCAGGTACATGTCGATCGCGAACGGGCCGATGGCCGAGAGTAGGCCGAGTACGAGCGCGGTGCGGAAAACGGATGAAGTCATGGGAAAGCGGATCGAACGGGGAAGCAGGACGCCGGCGGGCGGGATGCCGCGCGGCGAAACGGAGGACGGGAAAAGCGTTGCGCGGGCGGCGCCGGTCGCAGCGACACGGCGGGCGGGTGCCGCAGGCAGGCCGGCGATTCTTCGGGCCGGGCGCCCGCCGGGACTACGGGGAAACCCGTGATGATGCCCGATCCGCCGCGGCGCTGCAGGCGGGCACCGGTGGTCGGCCATCCGGCGCGGCCCCCGCGGTCAACCCGCCAGGCGCCCCACCGCCCAGCCGCAGGCGACCAGCACCGCTAGCAGGACGGCCACGGTGCGCAGCGAGTGCGCGCGCCGCTCCACCCCGTAGTGCAGCGCCGAACCGGCCGCCACCGACAGCAGGAACGCCGCGAGCATCCCCAGCGCATGGGCGGCCGGGGCGGCGGGCCACAGGCGGCTGACGGCCGCGGCCACCGCCAGGCACACCGGGAAATGGATCAGGAAGACCGAGTACGACATCTGCCCCAGATGCTGCAGCGCCCGCGGCACCGGCCAGCCCTGCAGCCGCGCGCTGTGCTGCACGGCGACCAGGATCAGGGCCGCGGCCAGCGCGGTGGCGAGCCGTCCGCGCCAGTCGAGCGCCAGGGCCGCCACGCCGATCGCCAGCATCACCGCCACCCAGGTCCCGGGCCGGGCCGATCGGCCGGCCCACCAGGCCATCATGCCCAGGCCGTAGGAGCCGAAGAAATAGAAGGCGGTGTCGTCGTAGCCCGCGTCTCGGTTGAAGACCAGCAGCGACAGCAGCGCCACGCCCAGCACCAGCAGCACCGCGGCACGGCCCGCCTGCGACGGCCAGCGCCGCTGCAGCCAGCCGTCTACCGCGAACACCGCCACCGCCAGCACGAACAGTTGGAAGTCGATCGCCACGTACCAGACGCCGGCCGACAGGCCGTCCTCGCCCGCCAGGTCCTGCACCAGGAAGCCGTGGGCCAGCAGTTGCAGCAGATCCGGCGCATCGGGCACGGCCGCGCTGTGCAGCGTGGGCCGCACCAGCGCCGCCACCAGCACGCTCACCGTCAGCGCGACCAGGTAGGGCGCAGCCAGCCGGCCGTAGCGCCGCAGGATCTGCACCAGCGGCGCGGCCGCCGCGCCGGCGCCGGCCCGCGGCGCGAGCGAGCCCGCGGCCAGGAAGCCGCCGATCACCAGGAACACGTGCACCGCCATGCGGGCGTATTCGGCCAGCCAGTCGAGCAGCGCCGGCGCCAGCGGCCGGGCCACGTCGGACATCGGGCCGTAGAAGGCCAGGTGGTGCCAGACGATGCAGATGCAGGCGATCGCCTTGAGCGCATCGACCATCGGGATGCGCCGTGAATCGGGACGGGCGGACATGGGAACGGCGCCAGGGTGCGCGCAAGGAGTCGAAGGGATGGGTGCGCCCAGAGCCCGGGCGCGACAAGGGCCCGCGTACGGGCCCTGGGCGGCTGCGATGGTACGCGAGCGGCGGCGCCCGCCGGCGCCCCGTGCGTCTAGCCGAGCAGGCGGCCGCGGGCGGCCTGGTACTCGCTGCGCAGGCGCGCCACCAGTTCGGCGGTGGGCACCACCTTGTCGACCGCGCCGATGCCCTGGCCGCAGCCCCAGATGTCCTTCCAGGCCTTGCGCGCATCGCCGCCGAAGTTCATCTTGCTCGGGTCGCTCTGCGGCAGGTTGGCCGGATCGAGCCCGGCGGCCACGATCGAGGGCGCCAGGTAGTTGCCGTGCACCCCGGTGAACAGGTTGCTGTAGACCACGTCGTCGGAGTTGCCGTCGACGATCGCCTGCTTGTAGGCGTCGCTGGCGCGCGCCTCGTCGGTGGCGATGAAGGCCGAGCCGATGTAGGCGAAGTCGGCGCCCATCGCCTGGGCCGCCAGCACCGCGCCGCCGGTGGCGATGGCGCCGCTGAGCGCCACCGGGCCGTCGAACCACTGGCGGATTTCCTGGACCAGGGCGAACGGGCTCTTGACGCCCGCATGGCCGCCGGCGCCGGCTGCCACCGCGATCAGGCCGTCGGCGCCCTTCTCGATCGCCTTGTGGGCGAAGGCGTTGTTGATGATGTCGTGCATCACCACGCCGCCGTAGGCGTGGATCGCCTCGTTCACGTCGGTGCGGGCGCCCAGCGAGGTGATGACCAGCGGCACCTTGTACTTGGCGACCAGCGCCATGTCGTGGTCGAGCCGGTCGTTGCTCTTGTGCACGATCTGGTTGATCGCGAAGGGCGCGGCGGGCTGGTCGGGGTGGGCACGGTCCCAGGCGGCCAGGCCTTCGGTGATCTCGGCCAGCCAGTCGTCGAGCTGCGCCGCCGGGCGGGCGTTCAAGGCGGGCATCGAGCCGACCACGCCCGCGGTGCACTGGGCGATCACCAGCTGCGGGTTGCTGATGATGAACAGCGGCGAGGCGATGACGGGCAGCGTCAGGCGGGCGAGGGGCGCGGGAATGTGGGGCATGGGTCTCTTTTATGGATAAAAAAGGGCTGCAGCCGGCGTACGGCGCCGACCACCAGCTATGTTTTTTATAGCATTCGCCGATCAGAATGCATCGAGCGGCATCGCCAGCACGCTGGCCGCGCCGCCGACGATGCTGTCGCGCAGGCCCGGCGCCCGGGTGAGGATGTGGCCGGCGTAGAAGCGCGCGGTGGCGATCTTCGCCTGCAGGAAGGCCGCGTCCTCGTCCCGGGCGAGACAGTCCTCGGCCGCCAGCAGCGCGCGCGCCAGCTGCCAGCCGGCGACCAGGTTGCCGGCCAGCATCAGGTAGGGCACCGAGCCGGCGAAGACCTCGTTGGGTGCGGCCTTCGCGTTATCGACGACGAAGCCGACCACGTCCAGGTAGGCCAGGCGCGCGGCGCGCAGGTGGCCCAGCACTTCGGCCGCGGCCTCGCCGCCGCGGGCGGCCAGGTCGGCCTCGGTTCTTTCGATCTGCGCGGCGATGGCCCGGGCGGTGCGGCCGCCGTCGCGCGCGGTCTTGCGGCCGACCAGGTCGTTGGCCTGGATCGCGGTGGTGCCTTCGTAGATGGTGAGGATCTTGGCGTCGCGGTAGTACTGCGCGGCGCCGGTTTCCTCGATGAAGCCCATGCCGCCGTGCACCTGCACGCCGAGGGAGGTGACCTCCAGGCTCGTCTCGGTCGAGAAGCCCTTGACCAGCGGCACCAGGAATTCGTAGAACGCCTGGTGCTGCGCGCGGCTGTCGGCATCGGTGCCGTGGTGGGCGGCGTCGTTGGCGGCGGCGGCGACGGTCGCCATCGCGCGGCAGCCTTCGGTGAAGGCGCGCATCGTCATCAGCATGCGGCGCACGTCGGGGTGGTGGATGATGGTGGCGCTGTGCGGCTGGGATCCGTCGACCGGCCGGCTCTGCACCCGGTCGCGGGCATAGGCCACCGCCTTCTGGTAGGCGCGCTCGGCCACCGCCACGCCCTGCACGCCGACGGCGAAGCGGGCCGCGTTCATCATGATGAACATGTACTCCAGGCCGCGGTTCTCCTCGCCGACCAGGTAGCCCACAGCGCCGGGCCCGGCGCTGTCCGCGATGCTCGCCGCCAGCCCGTCGCCGAACTGCAGCACCGCGGTGGGGCTGGCCTTGATGCCCATCTTGTGCTCGATGCTCACGCACTGCACATCGTTGCGGGCGCCCAGGCTGCCGTCGGCCTCGACCAAAAACTTGGGGCAGACGAACAGGCTGATTCCCTTGACGCCCTCGGGCGCACCGGCCACCCGGGCCAGCACCAGATGGACGATGTTCTCGGCCATGTCGTGCTCGCCCCAGGTGATGTAGATCTTGGTGCCCGAGACCTTGTAGCTGCCGTCGGGCTGCGGCTGGGCCTTGGTGCGCACCAGCGACAGGTCGCTGCCGGCCTGCGGCTCGGTGAGGTTCATCGTGCCGGTCCACTGGCCGCTGACCAGCTTTTCCAGGTAGACCGACTTGAGCTGGTCGCTGCCGGCGGTCAGCAGCGCCTCGATCGCGCCGTCGGAGAGCAGCGGGCACAGCGCGAAGCTCAGGTTGGCCGAGTTGAGCATCTCGACGCAGGCAGCGCCGATGGCCTTGGGCAGGCCCTGGCCGCCGACCTCGGCCGGGTGCTGCAGGCCCTGCCAGCCGCCCTCGGCATACTGCTTGAAAGCCTCCTTGAAACCGGGCGTGGTGGTGACCGCGCCGGCCTTCCAGAACGAGGGGTTGGTGTCGCCGACGTAATTGAGCGGCGCGACCACGTCGCGGTTGAAGCGGCCGCATTCCTCGAGCACCGCACGCGCGGTGTCGAGGCCGGCGTCCTCGAAGCCCGGCAGCGCGGCGATCTGCTCGATCTGCGCCAGGTGCTCGAGGTTGAACAGCATGTCTTGGAGGGGTGCCTGGTAACTCATGGAGGGGTCCTGTGGATGCCCCGCGCGGATGCTCGCCCGCGGGGCTGTGCGAAGAACGAGGGGCGGTTACTGCTTGAGCTGGCCGCCCGAGACGATGGAGAGATCGACATAGCGCGAGCCGCGGTTCTCGCCGGGCTTGAAGCCGACCACGTAGTCGCCCAGGTCGAGCCGGTCGATCGACTCGATGGCGCGGGCGACGCTCTCGCGGGTGGGGGTGGCGCCGGCGCGCCGCACCGCCTCCGACAGCACCCGGCCGGCCACGTAGCCTTCCATCATCGCGTGGCTGGCCGGCAGCTCGACCTTGGCCGCCTTGCGGGCCTGCTGGAACTCGCGCGCCAGCCGGGTGCTGAGCTTGTTGGGGTTGGGCGTGACCTGGGCGATCGAGATGCCGGCCAGCTGCTCGTCGCCGAGCCGCTTGGCGAGCTGCTCCACGTCGATGTCGGAGGTGGCGAAGAGCTGCGCGCCGCCGCCCTCGCTGCGGAACGACTCGACGAAGGCCGCGCTGGCGACGCTCGCCAGCAGCAGCACCGCCTGCGGCTGCGCCTCGCGGATCTGGGTCACCGCCGGCATCACCCGCACCTCGGGCGGCTGCAGCGCGGTGGCGACCACCTTGATCTTCTGTGCCGCGGCGGCCTGCGCGATCGTGGCCTGCACGCCGGCGGCCTGCGGCCCGGCCTCCATGAACACCGCCACCCGCGAGATGCCCATCGTGGCCAGGTGCTGCATGATCTTGCCGAGCTGGTCGGGCAGGCCGGCCCGCACGGTGAAGAGCTGGGGCGACACCGCCGCCAGCTGCAGCGCGCGGTAGCCGACCAGCGGGATCTTCTCCTTGTCCAGCAGACCGCTCTCGACCACCGCGGTGATGCCCCGGGTGCCGAAATAGCCGGCCAGCGCCAGCGGCCGCTGCTCGGCCAGCAGCGCGCGGGTCGCGGCGACCGTGTCGTCGGGCCGCGAGCCGTCGTCGCGGCTCACCAGCGACAGCGTGTTGCCGGCGGCGCCGCCGGCCGCGTTGAATTGCGAAAAGGCGATCTGCAGGCCGGCCGCATAGGCGCGGCCCTGCGTCGCCTCCACACCCGTCAGCGGCGCCACCTGGCCGACCACCAGGACGGCGGCCCGCGCGCCCGGCGCGGCCACGGCGGCAAGGGCCACGACGGCCCCCAGGATCAGGGTGCGGGCCCGCACGCGGGCCCCCGTGTCAACAGCGTGCATGTCGTTCCTCCAGTGTCGGTGCCGCCCCGGGGGTGGAGCGGCTTCGATGGCGGGACGGTGTCATGGCACCGTCCTCGTATGGGTAGCACTTGCGAAAAAGCGGCCCGCCGACGACCTGCGATGGTCTTCGGCGGGCCGCCCGGACCTCAGGCGAGGCGCGGCGGCATCAGAGCGCGGCGACCAGTTCCGGCACCGCCACGAACAGGTCGGCCTCCAGGCCGTAGTCGGCGACAGAGAAGATCGGCGCTTCGGCATCCTTGTTGATCGCGACGATCACCTTGGAATCCTTCATGCCGGCCAGGTGCTGGATCGCGCCCGAGATGCCGGCGGCGATGTAGAGCTGCGGCGCCACAATCTTGCCAGTCTGGCCCACCTGCCAGTCGTTGGGCGCGTAGCCCGCATCGACCGCGGCGCGGCTCGCGCCCAGGCCGGCGTTGAGCTTGTCGGCCAGCGGCGTCAGCACCTCGTTGAACTTCTCGGCGCTGCCGAGGGCCCGGCCGCCCGAGACGATGATCTTGGCGGCGGTGAGTTCCGGGCGGTCGCTCTTGGTGACCTCGCGGCCGACGAAGCTGCTCTTGCCGCTGTCGGCCACGGCCTCGGCCTTCTCGACCGTCGCGCTGCCGCCTTCGGCCGCCGCCGGGTCGAAGCCGGTGGTGCGCACGGTGATGACCTTGGTCTTGTCGGCGCTCTGCACGGTGGCGATGGCGTTGCCGGCGTAGATCGGGCGCTCGAAGGTGTCGGGGCTGTCGACCTTAGTGATGTCGCTGATCTGCGCGGCGTCGAGCTTGGCGGCCACGCGCGGCGCGACGTTCTTGCCCGCGGCGGTGGCCGGGAACAGGATGTGGCCGTAGCTGCCGGCGATCGCCAGCACCTGGGCTGCCACGTTCTCGGCCAAGCCCTCGGCCAGGCTCGGGCCTTCGGCCAGGATGACCTTGGTGACGCCCGCGATCTTGGCGGCGGCATCGGCCGCGGCCTGGGCGCCGGCGCCGGCCACCAGCACATGCACGTCGGCATCGCAGGCGATGGCGGCGGTCACGGTGTTGAGGGTGGAGGGCTTGATCGACTGGTTGTCGTGTTCTGCGATGACGAGTGCGCTCATGTTCTTTTCTCTCTTCCTCAGATCACTTTGGCTTCGGTCTTGAGCTTGTTCACCAGCGTGGCGACGTCGGGCACCTTGATGCCGGCGCCGCGCTTCGGTGGCTCGGAGACCTTGAGGGTCTTCAGGCGGGGGGTCACGTCGACGCCCAGGTCCTCCGGCTTGACGATGTCGAGCTGCTTCTTCTTGGCCTTCATGATGTTGGGCAAGGTGACGTAGCGGGGCTCGTTCAGGCGCAGGTCGGTGGTGATGATCGCGGGCAGGGTCAGCGCGATGGTCTCCAGGCCGCCGTCGACCTCGCGGGTCACCGTGACCTTGTCGGCGGTGGCCTCGACCTTGCTTGCGAAGGTGGCCTGCGGCAGGTCGGCGAGGGCCGCCAGCATCTGGCCGGTCTGGTTGCTGTCGTCGTCGATCGCCTGCTTGCCGAGGATGACCAGCTGCGGCTGCTCCTTGTCGACCAGGGCCTTCAGCAGCTTGGCGACGGCCAGGGGCTGCAGCTCGGCGGTGGTCTCGACCAGGATGCCGCGGTCGGCGCCGATGGCCATCGCGGTGCGCAGGGTTTCCTGGCACTTGGTGTCGCCGCAGCTGACCGCGACGATCTCGGTGACGATGCCCTTCTCCTTGAGGCGCACCGCTTCTTCGACCGCGATCTCGTCGAAGGGATTCATGCTCATCTTGACGTTGGCGATGTCCACGCCGCTGCCGTCGGATTTCACACGGACTTTCACGTTGTAGTCGACTACCCGCTTGACGGGGACCAAAACCTTCATTGCTGCGGCTCCTATGACGATGGTGGAAATCTGGGATATGCGATCGATTCTATGCACATCTTTATTTGGTTAAGCGTCCACTTAACCAAACACGGATGATCGACCTGCGCCCATCGGGGGCGACCGGTGCCGGGGCATACAAAAGCACGGTCGTTCTTTTTTCATTATAGGGAGGCTGCGGCAGGGCATGTACCGCCATGTTTCTCACGATGCGCGCGGCACTCCGGCATGCGGAACGCCGCGCGCCTGTCCCGCTCAGATGTCGGCCAGGACCCGGATGTGCTGCTCGACGCTGCGGGCCAGCGCGTCGAGGTGGTAGCCGCCTTCCAGGCACGAGACGATGCGGCCCCTGGCGTAGCGCCGCGCGATGTCCTTGACGCGGCCGGTGATCCAGGCGAAGTCCTGGTCGGTCAGGCCCAGCTGGCCCAGGTCGTCCTCGCGGTGGGCGTCGAAGCCGGCGCTGACGAACACCATCTCGGGCTTGAACGCCTCCAGCCGCGGGATCCACATCATCTCGATCAGCTCGCGCACGTCCATGCCGCGGGTGTAGGCCGGCACCGGCAGGTTGAGCATGTTGGCGGCCGGGTGTTCGGTGCCGGAAAACGGATAGAGCGGATGCTGGAAGATGCCGACCATCAGCACCCGGTCGTCGCCCGAGAAGATGTCCTCGGTGCCGTTGCCGTGGTGCACGTCGAAGTCGACGATCGCCACCCGCTTCAGATGGTGCACCTCCAGCGCATGGCGCGCCGCCACCGCCACATTGTTGAAGAAGCAGAAACCCATCGCCCTGGCGGCTTCCGCATGGTGGCCCGGCGGGCGCACCGCGCAGAAGGCGTTCTCCAACTCGCCGGACAGCACCGCGTCGGTCGCGGCCACCGCGGCGCCGGCGGCGCGCAGGGCGGCATCGACGGTGTGGAGGTTGAGGCTGGTGTCGGGGTCGATCGCCGCATGTGCAGGGCCGCCGGCGGCGACGTCGTCGGCCAGGCGGTCGGTCATGCCGCGCAGCCGGTCGAGGTGCGCCACCGGATGGGCGCGTGCGATCTGGGACTGGCTGGCAAGCGGCGCCTCGCGGCGCTCCAGCGCATCGGCCACGCCGGTCAGCAGCAGACGGTCCTCGATCGCGTCGAGCCGGGCCGCGCACTCCGGGTGCCCTGCGCCCATGTCGTGCTTCCAGCAGTCCTTGTGGGTGAAGTAGCCTGTTTTATTCACGTCTCTTCGGACTGGCGTCCTCTTTTTTCAGCTAACGTCGGTGCCATATGCAGACACAGCAGAAACTCCAGGCCCTGCTGGGCCAGCTTAACACGGTGATCGTGGGCAAGAAGGACCAGGTCCGCGACTGCGTGGCATGCCTCATGGCCGGCGGGCACCTGTTGATCGAGGACGTTCCGGGCGTCGGCAAGACGACGCTGGCGCATGCGCTGTCGCGTACCTTCGGCCTGCAGTTCTCGCGGGTCCAGTTCACCGCCGACCTGATGCCCGGCGACCTGGTGGGCGTATCGGTCTACGAGCGCGGCCGCGAAGGCTTCGTGTTCCATCCCGGCCCGGTCTTCGCCCAGGTGCTGCTGGCCGACGAGATCAACCGCGCCAGCCCCAAGACGCAGAGCGCGCTTCTCGAGGCGATGGAGGAAAAACAGGTCACCGTCGAGGGCGAGACGCGAATGCTGCCGCAGCCCTTCTTCGTGATCGCCACCCAGAATCCGCACGACCAGCTGGGCACGTTCGCGCTGCCCGAATCGCAGCTCGACCGGTTCCTGATGCGCATCTCGCTCGGCTATCCCGACCGCGCCGCCGAAAGGGTGCTGCTGGCCGGCGAAGACCGGCGCGAAATGCTCGACCATCTGCTGCCGCTGCTCTCCACCGAGGAGCTGGTCGCGATCCAGCAGGAGGTGCTGGCGGTGCATGCGTCGGAGCCGCTGCTCGACTACCTGCAGTCGCTGCTGGCCGCCACCCGCTCGGGCCGCTGGTTCCTGCAGGGACTCTCGCCCCGCGCCGGCCTGGCCGTGCTGCGCGCCGCCAAGGCGCAGGCGCTGCTCGCCGGCCGCGACTACGTGGCCCCCGACGACCTCCAGGCCATCCTGCCGCAGTGCGTGGCGCACCGGCTGGTGCCGGTGGGCAATGCCGGCCGCGGATCGGTCGAGCAGGTGCGGGCGATGGTCGAGGCGGTGGCGCTCAGCTGACGCGGCCATGGCCAAGCCGCCCCGCACTGGCCGCGTCAACGCCTGGTTCCTGGCGCGGCTGCCGCGGCAGGACACCCAGCTGCTGACGCAGCGCAACGTCTTCATCCTGCCCTCGCGCGCGGGCCTGGCATTGGCAGCCACGCTTTTGGTGCTGCTGGTGGCGTCGATTAATTTCGAGCTGAACCTGGGCTACCTGCTCACCTTTCTTCTGGCCGGCGCGGCCCTGGTCGGCATGCACCTGGGCCACGGCACCTTGCGCGGCCTGACGCTGCATCTGGTGCCGCCCGAGCCCGCCTTCGCCGGCAGCGCCGCCACGCTGGAAGTGCAGCTGGCCAGCGAGCGCGCCACCCCGCGGCACGCGGTGTCCCTCGCGGTGCAGGGCAGCGATGCCCGCGCCTGGACCGACGTTCCGGCCGGCGGCCAGGCCACGGTGCGCATCGCCTTCGAGGCGCCCTCGCGCGGCATCCACCCGGTGCCGCCGGTGACGGCCGAGACGCGCTTCCCGATCGGCAGCTTCCGCGTCTGGGCGCTCTGGCGGCCGGCGGCCGAGGTGCTGGTCTACCCGGCGCCCGAGTTGCCGCCGCCGCCGCTGCCCACCGGCGAGCCGCGCGCCGGAACCGCCGCGCTGCAGGTGCATGCGCACGGGCCGGGCGAGATCGACGGCGTGCGTGCCTACCAGCGCGGAGACCCGGTGCGGCTGGTGGTGTGGAAGAAGGCGGCCCGCGCCATCGCCGCCGGCACGGACGACCTGGTGAGCCGCGACACCCACCAGTCGCAGCAGCAGGATCTCTGGCTCGACCATGCGCAGGCCGGCACGACCGACATGGAGGCACGCCTCTCGCGCCTGTGCTCCTGGGTGCAGCAGGCCGAGCGGCTGGGCGTGCCCTACGGCCTGCGGTTGCCGGGCCTGCAGATCGCGCCGGCGCAGGGGGCGGCCCACCAGCGCCACTGCCTGGAGGCCCTGGCCCGATGCTGAACCCGTTCGCCAAGCCGCTCGCCGCCGCGGCAGCCCTGCCCCGCGACAGCCGCGACACGCTGTTCCTGCTGGCGGTGGTCGCCTGGGTGTTGCTGCCGCAGGTGGCCTACCTGCCGCTGTGGGCCAGCGCGGTCGCGGCGCTGGTGCTGCTGTGGCGCGCCCGGCTGGCCTGGCGGGCCGACCCGCTGCCGGGCCGCTGGTGGCTGCTGGCGCTGGTGGCCGTCTGCACCGGCGCCACGCTGCTGACGCACAAGACCATCCTCGGCCGCGAGGCCGGCGTGACGCTGGTCATCATGCTGCTGGCCTTGAAGACGCTGGAGCTGCGCGCCCGGCGCGATGCGATGGTGATCTTCTTTCTGGGCTTCTTCGCGATGCTCACCAACTTCTTCGTATCGCAGTCGCTGCCGGTGGCCTTCGCGATGGTGGTGGCACTGTGGGGTTTGCTGACCGCGCTGGTGCAAGCCCATATGCCGGTCGGCCGGCCACCGCTGGCCGCGGCGGCCGGCACCTCGGCGCGGATGATGCTGCTGGGCGCGCCGATCATGCTGGCGCTGTTCCTGTTTTTCCCGCGGATGTCGCCGCTCTGGGGCGTGCCGGGCGACCAGACCCGCGGCCGCAGCGGCTTGGCGCAGGACATGGAGATCGGCAACATCACCAGCCTGGCGCTCGACGACGGCGTGGCGATGCGGATCCGCTTCGACACGCCGGGCAACGCGCCGCCGCCGCAGCAGGACCTGTACTTCCGCGGGCCGGTGCTCTCCACCTTCGACGGCCGGCGCTGGCGCCCGCTCTCCACCCTGGGCGCGAACGGCGAATACGTGCCGCGCTGGCAACCGCCCGGCCCGCTGCAGGTGAGCGGCACCCCGGTGCGCTACGAGGCCACGCTGGAGCCCAGCCGCCGCACCTGGCTCCTGACGCTGGACGCGGCGCCCGAGAAGCCCGAGGGCGTCGAGGCCTACCGCAGCGCCGACCTGCAATGGACCGCCCTGCGGCCGGTCAACCAGCTCCTGCGCTACAAGGCCGTGAGCTTCACCGATTTCCGCTACGGCCCCGAGCGGCGCACGCCGGCGATGCGCGCCTTCACCGAACTGCCCGAGGGCTTCGACCCGCGCACCCGCGCCCTGGCCGCCGAGTTGCTGGCCCAGGCGAAGGCCGATCCGCAGTCGACGGCCGACGGCGGCGACGCCACCGCGGCGCTGGTGGCCGACGCGATGCGCCGGCTGCGCACCGGCGGCTACACCTACACCCTGGAGCCGGGCATCTACGGCCGCGAGACGGCCGACGAGTTCTGGTTCGACCGCAAGGCCGGCTTCTGCGAGCACATCGCCTCGGCCTTCGTGGTGCTGATGCGGGCGGCCGACGTGCCGGCCCGCATCGTCACCGGCTACCAGGGCGGCGACCTGAACGCGGTCGACGGCTACTGGACGGTGCGCCAGAGCGACGCCCACGCCTGGGCCGAGGTCTGGCAGGCCGGCCGCGGCTGGACGCGGGTCGATCCCACCTCGGCCGTGTCGCCCGACCGGATCGGCCAACTGGTCCGGCTGCCCGCGCCGCAGGGCGCATTCGCCGGGGCCTTCGGCGCGGTGATCGGCGAAGGCCTGGTGCAGCAGCTGCGCGCCGGCTGGGAGGCGGTGAACAACCGCTGGAACCAGTGGGTGCTGAACTACACGCAGGAGCGCCAGTTCGACCTGCTCAAGCGCCTGGGCTTCGGCACGCCCGACTGGCAGGACCTGGCCCGCATCCTGGCCGTATTGGTGGCGGTGGCCAGCATCGCCGGCGCCGTCTGGGCGGCGCTGGCGCGCCGCTCGCACGACCCGTGGCTGCTGCTGCTGGCCCGCGCCCGGCGCCGGCTGGAGCGGCAGGGCCTGGCGCTGCCGCCGCAGATGCCGCCGCGGGCGATGGCGGCCGAGGTGCAGCGCGCCTTCGGCCACGACGGCGTGGCGGTGCAGGCCTGGCTGCTGCGGCTCGAGGCCCTGCGCTACGGCCGTGCCGATCCGGCCGCGCAGCGCGGCGCGCTGGCCGCCCTGCGCCGCGAGTTCGGCGCACTGGCCTGGCCCGCTGCCCCCGCGGGCAGCGCCGCCCTTCCCTCCCCCGGCGCCTGACCGCGCCCTTCTCCTGATCGACATCCACGCCGTGCCCCTCGTTCCCCGCCCCCTGCCCCGCGACCGCCGCCCCGCGCTGCGCCGCATCGCCGCCGCCACCCTCGCCACCGGCCTGGCCGGCATCGCGGGCATCGGCCTGCCCGGCGCCGCGTCGGCACAGGCCGCGGCGCATGCCAAACCCGCGCGCCGGCCGGCCGCGCCCCCGGCGGCGCCACCCGTCTCCTACGCCGACCGGGCCGACGCGATGCAGTTCGCAGACGACCTGGCCGCCCGCCGCGACCTCGACCGCGAATGGGTCCGCCAGGCGATCGGCCAGGCGCAGTTCCTGCCCACCGTGCCGCGGCTGATGGTGCCGGCGCCGCGCGGCACCGCCAAGAACTGGCGGGTCTACCGCAGCCGCTTCATCGACCCGGTCCGCATCCGGGCCGGCGTTCGCTTCTGGCAGGAACACCGCGACACGCTGGCGCGGGCCGAGCGCATCTACGGCGTGCCGGCCGAGATCATCGTCGGCATCATCGGCGTGGAGACGGTCTACGGCCAGCAGGTGGGCACCTTCCGGGTGATGGATGCGCTCTCGACCCTGTCGTTCGACTTTCCCGCCGCCCATCCGCGCGCGGCCGAGCGCATCGCCTTCTTCCGGGGCGAGCTGGAGCAGTTCCTGAGCCTGGCCAACCGCAGCAACGTCGACCCGTTCGCTCTGCGCGGCAGCTATGCCGGGGCGATGGGACTGCCGCAGTTCATGCCGTCGAGCTGGAGCAAGTACGCGGTCGATTTCGACGGCGACGGCCGCATCGACCTGTTCGGAAGCCCGGCCGACGCGATCGGCTCGGTCGGCAGCTACTTCAAGGCCTTCGGCTGGAAGACCGGCATGCCGACGCACTACCCGGTGGCGTTCGACGCCGAGCGGCTCGACAAGGACGCGCTGCTCGCGCCCGACATCCTGCCCACCTTCAGCCCCGCCGCATTCGCCGCCAAGGGCGCGGTGCTGGACGGCGCGGCGCGCGAGCATGCCGGCCCGCTGGCGCTGGTCGAACTGCAGAACGGCGCCGACCTGCCGACCTACATCGCGGGCACCGAGAATTTCTACGTGATCACCCGCTACAACTGGTCGAGCTACTACGCGCTGTCGGTGATCGAGCTGGGCGCTGCGGTGTCGGAAGCGCTGGGGCGCTGAAACCGGCGCCGGACGGCGCGCAGTGGCCTCACCCGCCCCGGTGAACTTTGCTGCGGGGCCGCGCCTCCAACCGCGTCCCGCCTTCCGTCCGCGCCGCCCCGGTGCAGAAAGTCACGCCATGCCGCTCCCGCGCCCCGCCAAGCCCGCCACCGCCCGCCCGGCCCGCCCCGGCCTGGTCGGCTCCAAATCGCTCGTGGTCTCGGGACTGATCGCGCTGGCGGCATGGGCGTATTTCGGCGGCAGCGCCGTAGCGGCCGATAAAGGGGTGAAGCTGCCCGCGCCGACGGTCGACACCCCGCTGGTCGCCGCCGCCACGCCGGCCCGGACCGCCACCGCGGTCTTCGCCGGCGGCTGCTTCTGGGGGGTGCAGGCGGTGTTCCAGCACACGCAGGGCGTGCTCGAGGCCGTGTCGGGCTATGCCGGCGGCGCGGCCGAGACGGCGCGCTACGAGACGATCGGCAGCGGCCGCACCGGGCATGCCGAGGCGGTGAAGATCACCTACGACCCTTCCAGGATCAGCTACGGCCGGCTGCTGCAGGTGTACTTCTCGGTGGCGCACGACCCGACCCAGCTCGACCGGCAAGGGCCCGACACCGGCACCCAGTACCGCTCGGCCATCTTCTACCAGGACGCCGAACAGAAGCGCGTCGCCGAGGCCTACATCGCGCAGCTGGATGCCGCCCACGCGTTTCCGGCGCGGATCGTCACCGTGCTGTCGCCGGTGGGCCAGGGCTTCTTCCCGGCCGAGGCGTACCACCAGGACTACGCCACCCGCAACCCGCATTCGCCCTACATCGCCCGCTTCGACCTGCCGAAGCTGGCCGAGCTGCAGGCCCTGATGCCCGAGCTGTACCGCGCCACGCCGGTGCTGGTGGCGCAGGGCGGCTGAACGCAGCCGCCGGCGGGCCGCGGTTTCGCGTATCGTCGGCGGCTCGGCGCCCGCGGTGGGCGCCTCCGGCAGGCCGCTGGCGCTGCCCTTTCACACGAGGATTTCCGATGGCGCGCGCGAACGACTGGGCCCAGAAGGTGTTGGCGATCGCCCGCGGCGGCAACACCGCCGCCGCCATCGCCCAGATCAAGGTGGCCCCCACGGTCAAGGACCTGAAGACGCTGCAGAAGGATGTGGTGGCCGCCAGGCTGCTGGGCCGCTGGCCCGACCTGGACACGGCCATCGCCGACAACCTGGACGCGCTCTCGGCACCGCGGTTGCACCGTTCGCCCTGATTCCGCATCCGACAGGGCTCCAGCCGGCGATCCGCGCCGACCTCCTGCTATCATTTAAGTAGCATCCCATTTTCGGCGGTTGCACCGGGCGCACCGCCGCTCGCATGGGCGGGACAATATCCCACCCGCCGTACACCGTTGCGCAGACGACACTGCGGCACGCACGACACCCTTACCTGCCAGCGGCCCCTGCACGACGCTCGGGGCCCGTGGCATCCACAGCACGCTCCATGAACGCCACCGCTTCTTCCGAACTGCCCTACGCCGACATCTTCGTCGGCCAGGGCGAGATGGCCGACCTGATGCGCCGGCACGACTGGGCGGCCACCCCGCTCGGGCCGCCCGACCGGTGGCCCGAAGCGCTGAAGGTGGCGCTGCGGCTGATGCTCAGTTCGCGCTTCGAGATGTGGCTCGGCTGGGGCCCGGACGTGGCCTTCTTCTACAACGATGCCTACCGGCCGACGCTCGGCAACAAGCATCCCCATGCGCTGGCGGTCCCGACCCGGCTGCTGTGGTCGGAGATCTGGGAGTCGATCCGCGGCCGCATCGAGACGGTCTACCGGGACGGCACCGCCACCTGGGACCGCGCGCTGCTGCTGCTGCTCGACCGGTCTGGCTACTCGGAGGAGACCTACCACACGTTCTCCTACAGCCCCCTGCTGGGCGACAGCGGCAAGGTCGAGGGCCTCTTCTGCGCGGTCACCGAGGAGACCGACCGGGTGATCAGCGAGCGGCGGCTCGATTCGCTGCGGTTCCTGGCGTCGGGCCTGGTGGGCGCCGACACCCGCGCCCGGGTGCTGGACGCCGCCGGCGAGGCGATGGACCGCACCACCCGCGACATGCCGTTCTCGCTGCTGTATCTGTTCGACGACGCGGGCCGCGCCCACCTGCACCGTGCCGCGGGCCTGGCCGCAGGGCACCGGCTGGCGCCCGCTTGCCTGGCGGACGGCGGCGCCGACGGGCTCTGGTCGCCGCAACGCGCGCTGGCCGGCGAGGCGTCGTACATGCTGCCCCTGCCGCCGCACGAGGACCTGCCCACCGGCGCCTGGGACAGGCCCGCCGCGCAGGTCCTGGTGGTGGCCCTGGCTTCCCGGGCCGGTGCACGGCCCACCGGCTTCCTGGTCGCCGGCGTCAATCCCCACCGGGCGCTGACCGACGACTACGCGGGCTTCCTCCGTCTGCTGGCCGGGCAGGTCGCAGCAGGCCTGACCAAGGCGGATGCGCTCGAAGCCAGCGCCGCCGAGCGCGACCGCACCCGGATGCTGTTCCGCCGGGCGCCCAGCTTCATGGCGGTGCTGCGCGGGCCGGAGCACGTCTTCGAGCTGGCCAACGAGTCGTACCAGCGCCTGGTCGGCCGCGCCGACCTCGAAGGCCGCACCGTGCGCGAGGCCCTGCCCGAGCTGGCCGGCCAGGGCCTGTTCGAGCGGCTCGACCAGGTCTACCGTTCCGGCGAGGCCTTCCACGGCCGCAACCTGCAGGTGATGCTGGAGACCGCGGCCGGCGGGCCGCTGGTGGAGCACCACCTCGACTTCATCTACCAGCCGATCCTCGACGACCACGGCCTGCCGACCGGCATCTTCGTCGAGGGCTACGACGTTACCGACAAGATGCAGGCCCAGTCGGCGCTGCGCAGCTTGAACGACCAGCTGGAGAGCCGCATCGCCGAGCGCACCCGCGACCTGGCCACCGCCCTCGACCAGCTGCGCGCCGAGTCGCAGGAGCGCGAAGCGGTGGAAGAGGCGCTGCGCCAGTCCCAGAAGATGGAGGCGGTGGGCCAGCTCACCGGCGGCATCGCGCACGATTTCAACAACCTGCTGCAGGGCATCACCGGATCGCTCGACGTGCTGAAGCTGCGGCTGCAGCTGGGCCGCACCGAGAACCTCGACAAGCTGATCGCGGGCGCCATGGGCTCGGCCCAGCGCGCCGCGGGCCTGACGCACCGGCTGCTGGCCTTCTCGCGCCGGCAGCCGCTGCACCCGAAGCCGTTGCAGGTCAACCAGCTGGTCGCGCCGATGGAAGACCTGCTGCGCCGCACGATGGGCGAGAACATCCGGATCGAGCTGGTGCTGGCCGGCGGCCTCTGGACCACGCTGTGCGATGCCAACCAGCTGGAGAACGCGATCCTCAACCTGTGCATCAACGCCCGCGACGCGATGCCCGACGGCGGCATGCTGACGGTCGAGACCTCCAACGCCGCCCTGGACGACGCCTACACCCACCGCCAGCGCGACCTCAAGGCCGGCCAGTACGTCTGCGTCAGCGTGACCGACACGGGGGCCGGCATGACGGCCGACGTGCTGTCGAAGGCCTTCGATCCCTTCTACACCACCAAGCCGATCGGCCAGGGCACCGGCCTGGGCCTCTCGATGATCTACGGCTTCGTCAAGCAGTCGCAGGGCCACGTCAAGCTCTACAGCGAGCCCGGCCGCGGCACCACCGCCAAGATCTACCTGCCGCGCCACCATGGCGTGGCCGCGGGGCCGGAGCCGGTGCCGCAGCTGCGCGACGATCACCGCAGCGAGGACGGCGAGACCCTGCTGGTGGTGGAGGACGAGCCCGTCGTGCGCGCCCTGGTGCTCGACCTGCTGCAGGGCCTGGGCTACCGCACCCTGGAAGCGCCCGAAGGCGCCGCCGCCCTGCGCATCCTGCAGGGCCCGCAGCGGGTCGACCTGCTGGTGACCGACGTGGGCCTGCCCGGCATGAACGGCCGGCAGCTCTACGACGCGGCCGTCGCCACCCGGCCCGGCCTCAAGGTGCTCTTCATGACCGGCTACGCCGAGAATGCGACCCTGGCCAACGGATTCCTGCAGCCGGGCATGGAGATGATCACCAAGCCCTTCGCCATGGAAAAGCTGGCCACCAAGATCCTCAAGATGCTGGGGAAGATGTGAGAGAACCTACTGCGCAGCCCGATTGAGCGCCTGCGGTCCTCACCGTACTGCAGTACGGCTCCGGTCCTCGGCGCACACTCGGGCTTGCTCGCTACGGTTCTTTCACATCTTCCGTTGCGGCTGAGACGCTCGTCTGTTTACGCATTCCTTTCAAGAAATTTTCCATGTCCTTCGACGCTCTCGGCCTGTCCGCCTCTCTCGCCCATGCGGCCAGCACCCGGGGGTTCGGCGAACCCACGCCGATCCAGGCGGCCGCGATCCCGGCGGTGCTGCAGGGGCGGGACGTGCTGGGCATCGCGCAGACCGGGTCGGGCAAGACGGCGGCGTTCGGCCTGCCCCTGTTGCAGATGCTGCAGGACGCGCGGGGCCGCTATCCGCAGGAGGCGCCGCTGCGGTTGCGCGGCCTGGTGCTGGTACCGACGCGCGAACTGGCGGTGCAGGTGGGCGACGTGCTGCGCGGCCTGGCGCACGGGCTGCCGCACCGCACCAAGATCGTGGTGGCCGTGGGCGGCGTGTCGGCCAACCCGCAGATGATGGCGCTGCGCGGCGGCGCCGACCTGCTGGTCGCCACACCGGGCCGCCTGCTCGACCTGCTGGAGCAGAAGGCCCTGCGGCTCGACGCGGTGGTCACCCTGGTGCTGGACGAGGCCGACCGGCTGCTCGACCTGGGCTTCGCCGAAGAACTGCAGCGCATCCTGGCGCTGCTGCCGGCCGTGCGGCAGAACCTGTTCTTCTCCGCCACCTTCCCGAAGGAGGTCGATGCGCTGGCCGCCGCCCTCCTGCGCGAGCCGTTGCGGGTCGAGATCGTGCCCGCGCCCGGCAGCGCGCCGGCCATCGTGCAGCGCGCCATCCAGGTCGACGCCTCGCGGCGCACCCAGTTGTTGCGCCACCTGGCGAAGCAGGAAGGCTGGGGCCGCGCCCTCGTCTTCGTCGCCACCAAGTACGCCGCCGAGACGGTCGCCGACAAGCTCTACAAGAACGGCGTCTTCGCCACCGCGTTCCACGGCGACCTGAGCCAGGGCGCCCGCAGCCAGGTGCTGGCCGAGCTAAAGGCCGAGCGCTGGGACCTGGTCGTCACCACCGACCTGGCCGCCCGCGGCATCGACATCGCCCAGTTGCCGGTGGTCGTCAACTACGACCTGCCGCGCTCGGCCGTCGACTACGTGCACCGCATCGGCCGCACCGGCCGCGCGGGCGAGAACGGCCTGGCGGTGAGCTTCGTCAGCGCGGAGACGGAAGCGCACTTCCGCCTGATCGAGAAGCGCCAGGGGCAGCCGGTGCCGCGGGAGCAGGTGGCGGGGTTCGAGCCGGGGGAGGTGGCGCTGCCAAGCGCACCGGAAGGCGCCGGCCCGCGCGACCCGGCGGCACCGGGCAACGGTGGCGTGAAGGGGAAGCGCCCGAGCAAGAAGGACAAGTTGCGGGCCGCGGCTGCGGCGTCATCCGGTGCGGATGGCGACAGCGACGAGCCGGCGAAGGACGACTCCGCCGACGACGGCGGGTACGCGCCGAGTGCGGAGCGTTCGGCGCGGAACGCCAGGTGAATACGTCCAGGAACGCGGGAGCAGATCGTCTTTTGCTATAGTTTTAATAGCACACGGCCGGCGCTGAAAGCGGATTTGCATGGTGCCAGGCCGCCTATCGCCCGGCGCCTCAATCAAGCTTTGCATGCAAGATAATTACGGTTATTACTTTAATTGACACTTGCACCCTATGAACATCCGGTCCGCACTCACCATTGCCGGCCTCGTCGCCGCCTCGACCGCCGCCCATGCCGTGACGTACAACGCGGCCTCTTCCGCTTACAACTCCACTGGGCCGTTCACCGTGTGCGACGGCGGCACGTGCCAGAACTACAGCACGGCGATGCAGATCACCGGCTTTTTCGAAACGGCCGCGCCCCTCCCAGCGAATCTGAACAACGCCGGCATCAGCGGCCTGGTCACCAACTACAGCTTCAACGACGGTATCGAGGCCTACCAGGCCGTTTCGCTGAATACGCGCAAGTTCCAGTTCAGTGCCACCACCAACGGCTCCGGCGTGCTGACGCAGGCCAACATCTTCGTGGAGAAATGGCTGTCCGGCGCCGCTCCACACGCGGTCAACGACCGGCTTGCGTATCTCCTCATGACCACCGGCGCATCCCAAGCGACTCGCAACGAACGCTGCACCACCATCGGCACCAGCCCGGCCGGCGCGCCCGATTCCTGCACCGGCTTCGCCGGCGCTTCCGGCAGATCGACCGCCACCGGATCGGGTGTGAACTTCGTCGCGGCCGCAGCGCCCGCGGCCGGCGGCGTGGCATCGATTCCTACCGTCACCGAGTGGGGCCTGATCCTGATGTCCGCAGCGCTCGCGCTGATCGGCCTCGCCACGCTTCGCCGCAGGACGGGCATCTGAGCGGGCGGGGCGGCGCCGAGGCCGCCCAGCGCAGCGCCGAATGCAAAGCCCTAGAACTCGTTCTCCCGCGGCGCGTTCGACGGCACCACCACCGCCGGCTCCGGCCCCAGCAACGGGCCGATGTTCTGCCGCGGTGACTGATCCCGCGGCGACTGTTCGGCGGGCGCGGCGTTCACCTCCACCGGGGCTACCGGGCGGCTGCCCATCTGCGGATCTGCCGCCACGCCCATCGGCCCTTCGCCGGTGCCGGCAGGCGGCCAGGCGCCGTTGCCGATCTGCTCGGGCGTCAGCGGCACCGGCTCGGCCGGTACGGCGGGCGGCGCGCGGGGCGCGTCCAGCACCGCGTCGCCGTCGAGGGCCTTGGCGCGAAGGGAGGCCTGCATGAAGTCGCCCACGATCGGCAACGCGCTGCGGGCGCCCTGACCCCACGAGTCGGCCATGGTGATGCGGCTGTCGTTGAAGCCGACCCAGGCGCCCATCACCAGCGTCGGGTGGATCAGCATGAACCAGCCGTCGGTGTTGTCCTGGGTGGTGCCGGTCTTGCCGGCGACGTCGCCGCGCACGCCCCAGCGCGAGCGGATCGCGCCGCCGGTGCCCTGGTCGACCACGCCGCGCATCGCATCCAGCAGCGTCTGGGCGGCGGCCTGGGCCAGGGCCGGCTCGGGCACCGCGGGCTGGAACTGCTCCAGCACCTGACCGTTGCGGTCCTCGATCCGGTCGACCAGCATCGGCTCGATGTAGTTGCCGCCGTTGGCGATGCTGCCGTAGGAGGCGACCATTTCCTTCAACGTCACCGGGCTGGTGCCCAGCGCCAGGGACAGCACCTCGTCCAGCTTGCTCTGGCGCACGCCCATCGCCCGCGCGGTCTGCGCGACGTTGGCCGCGCCGACCCGCGCCATCAGCTGCGCGGTGATCGTGTTCTTCGAGTACGCCAAGCCGTCGCGCAGCGTCATCGGCTGGTAGCTGGGCTCGCCGCCGTCGCTGGGCCGCCAGATCTGGCCGCCGCCCAGATCGATCTCGACCGGCGAGTCCATCAGCGTCTCGTTGGGGCCGATGCCCTGGGCGAAGGCGGTGCCGTAGACGAAGGGCTTGAAGGTCGATCCGGGCTGGCGGCGGGCCTGGGCGACGTGGTCGAACTGGTCCTCCTCGAAGCCGCGGCTGCCCACCCAGGCGCGCACCTGGCCGTTGCGCGGGTCCAGCGCCATGAAGCCGGCCTGCAGGCGGGATTTGTCTTCGCGCAGGGCCTGCATCGCGTCGGCGTCGGCCAGCACCTGCTTGATGGCCGCCGCGTCGTCGGCACCGGCTTCGCGGGCGGCCTTGTAGGGCGCGCTGTCGCGCAGCACCGCCTGCACCACCGGCTTGTTCGCGGTCCAGGCGCGGGGGCCCCACATCGCGGTGGCCGACTTCTGCAGCTGGTCGGTCTGGCGCTGCACCGCGCGGTTGGCGAAATCCTGCAGCTTCGAATCGATGGTCGTGCGCACCTGCAGGCCGTCGGTGCCGATGTCGTAGCCGTTGCGGTCGGTCCAGTCGATCAGCCAGCGGCGCAACTGGCGGGCCAGGTGCGGCGCGGGGCCGACCGCCTCGGTCTGGCGCTCGAAATCGACCTTCAGCGGCTGCTTCTGCAGCGCGGCCAGTTGCTCCGGCTGCAGGTGGTCGCGCTTGGCCATCTGGGCGAGCACGGTGTTGCGCCGTTCGGTCGCCCGCTGCGGGTTGGTGACCGGGTTGTAGTAGCTGGTGCCCTTCAGCATGCCGACCAGGGTGGCGCTCTGCAGCGGATCGAGCGTGGCGGCCGAGGTGTCGAAGTAGGTGCGCGCCGCCATCTCGATGCCGGTGGCGTTGTAGAGGAAAGGCACGGTGTTGAGGTAGGTCTCCAGGATCTCGTCCTTGGAGTAGGCGGCCTCGATCTTCAGCGCGGTGATCGCCTCCTTGGCCTTGCGGTTGAGGCTGCGGGCGCGGCCGATCTCCTCCGGGTAGAGGTTGCGCGCCAGTTGCTGGGTGATGGTGGAGCCGCCCTGCAGGTCGCCGCTGACCGAGCGGAACACCGCGGCCACGGTGCGCTTGGGGTCGATGCCGTGGTGGTCGTAGAAGCGGTGGTCCTCGGTGGAGATGAGCGCGGCGACCACGTGCGGCGACACCTTGGCCAGCGGCACCCATTCGCGGTTGGCCCGCCGGAACTCGGCCAGCACCTTGCCGTCGGCCGACAGCAGCACCGCCGGCCGCTCGTCGCGCGCCTTGCGGATGTCGCCGATGCTGGGGGTGAACGGGATCAGCAGCAGCACGTAGAGCAGCACCAGCGCGGGCAGCAGGGCCAGGCTGATCCACGGATGCCGGCGCACGGCCAGCGCGGCGCGCCCTGCGACGGCGGCCAGCGCCGCCCACGAGCGGGAGAGGGGGTTGTTTTTCACGGGCGCATCTTAGGCGTGCCAGGTAACGGAGATGTAAGGCACGCGGTGCCGGCCGGCGCCGCATGCGGGCGCGGACGGGGATTTGGTTTCACGCCGGCCGCCGTCTTCGACTAGATTGGCCGGCTATGCCCCGCCCCCCGGCCCCCGCCCCGGCCGCCTACGAATTCAAGCCCCACGAGCGCGCCGCGATGCCCGGCTCGCCGGCCACGCCCGACCATCCCACCGCGCGGCGGGTGGCGTATTTCGCGGCCGGCATCCTGCTGGGGCTGACCGGCGGTTTCGGCAACGCGCTGATCACCGCCAACCTGGCCAACATCCAGGGCGCGCTGGGCATCTACAGCAACGAGGCGACCTGGCTCACCACCGCCTACCTGATGACCAGCATCTGCATGAACATGCTGCTGATCAAGTTCCGCCAGCAGTTCGGCCTGGGGCTGTTCATCCGCATCTTCCTGGGTGCCTACGTGGCCCTCACCTTTTGCCACCTGCTCGCGCACAGCTATGCCACCGCGGTGGCGGTGCGGGCGGCCAGCGGCATCGCGGGCGGGGCGCTCAGCACGCTGACGCTCTTCTATTTCATCCAGTCGATGCCGGCCAGGTGGCGCCTGCGCGGCATCGTGCTGGGCGTGGGCGTGCCGCAACTCGCGACGCCGCTGGCGCGGCTCTTCTCGTCGGACCTGCTGTCCTTCGGCGCCTGGAACACGCTCTACCTGTTCGAGATGGGCCTGGCCCTGCTGTCGCTCGCCGCGGTGATGCTGGTGCGGCTGCCGCCCAACGAGCGCTTCCAGTCGTTCGAGAAGCTCGACCTGCTCACCTTCGCCCTCTTCGCGCCGGGCATGGCCCTGCTCTGCGCGGTGCTGGCCCAGGGCCGCATCGTCTGGTGGACCGAGGCCGCGTGGCTGGGCTGGGCGCTGTGCGGTGCGATCGTGCTGCTGGCCGCGGCGATGCTGGTGGAGCACAACCGCGCCAATCCGCTGCTCAACACCCGCTGGATGGGCAGCGGCGACATCCTGCGCTTCGCACTCGTCGCCACGCTGCTGCGGCTGCTGCTGTCGGAGCAGACCTTCGGCTCGGTCGGGCTGCTGACCGCGCTCGGCATGGGCAACGACCAGCTGGTCAGCCTGTTCGCGGTGATCGCGGTGGCGACGGCCGCGGGCATCGCTGTCAGCGCGCTCACCATCGACCCGGAGCACCTGGGCCGGCCGATCCTCGCGGCGATGGTGCTGATCGCCGTCGGCAGCTTCATGGATGCGGACGCCACCAACCTCACCCGGCCGCGCGACCTGTACCTGAGCCAGGCGCTGCTGGGCTTCGCCGCCACGCTCTTCATGGGGCCGGCGCTGCTGGTGGGGCTGACCCGGGCGCTGCGCAAGGGGCCGTCGCACCTGGTCAGCTTCTCGGCGCTGTTCAGCATCACCCAAAGCCTGGGCGGGCTGGCGGGCGGCGCGTTGCTGGGCAGCTTCCAGATCGTGCGCGAGAAATTCCATTCCAACCTGCTGGTGCAGGGCATCACCCTGGCCGACCCGCTGGACGCCGCGCGGGTCGCCGCCGGTGCGGGCGCCTATGGCCGGGTGCTCGGCGACGGCACGCTGCGCCAGGCCGAAGGCGCGGTGCTGCTGGCCCAGCAGGCCACGCGCGAGGCCAACGTGCTCGCCTTCAACGACGTGTTCCTTTTGACCGGCGTGGCCGCCTGCGCCACCGTCGCCTGGATCGGCTGGCTGATGCTGCGCCAGCGCGCGCGCGACCGCGCCGCCGCCGCGGCGCAGCCGGCAGCCGTGCCCGCGGTACCCGCCGCAACGCCGCCCACCCCTCTACCGAAGACCTCCGCATGAACGCGCCCCGGCCCCCGATTCCGTCCATGCCCGCGGGCACTCCGCCGCAAGAACCGGAAGACCACACCCGGCTGGAAGAGCCGGCCGAAGCCCCGGCCGACCAGGCCGCCGCCGCGCACGACGACATGCCGGTGGAAGCGGCGGCACCGGCGCCGGTGCCTCCACCCCCGCCCGCGTCGCCGGTGGCCGCGCCCGCCCCCGTGGCGGCGGCGCCCACCGGCTGGGCACCTCCCCGCGCAGGGCTGACCGGTACCGTCGCCACCATCGTCCTGGCGCTCGCCGGCGTGCTGGTGGTGCTCTACGCCTGGCGGCTGCCGCCCTTCACCACCGCGTTGCAGAGCACCGACAACGCCTACGTGCGCGGCCAGACCACCATCGTCAGCCCGCAGACCAGCGGCTACGTGGCCGAGGTGCCGGTGCAGGATTTCCAGACGGTCGAGGCCGGCCAGGTGCTGGTGAGGATCGACGACCGCATCTACCGCCAGCGGGTGGAACAGGCGCAGGCCACGCTGGCGGGCCAGATCGCCGCGCTCGACAACTCGGCCCAAACCCGCCGCTCGCGCGAAGCCACCGTGGCCTCGCAGGTGGCGGCGGTCGGCAACGCCCGCGCCCAGCTGGCCCGCGCCCGGGCCGACCTGCAGCGGGTCGACGCGCTGGTGGCCGACGGCTCGGTCTCGCTGCGCGAACGCGACCAGACGGTGGCCGCGCTGCGCCAGGCCGAGGCCGCGGTGGAGCAGGCCCACGCAGCCGGCGAGATCGCGCGGCAGGACGTGCGCGCCGTCACCGTCGGACGGGCCGGTCTGGAGGCGGGCGTGGAAGGTGCCCGCGCCGCGCTGGCACTGGCCGAGATCGACCTGGCCAACACGGTGGTGCGGGCGCCGCGCGCCGGCCAGCTGAGCGAGGTGGGCGTGCGCGCCGGCCAGTACGTCACCGCCGGCACGCAGTTGATGTTCCTGGTGCCGGCGCGGCTCTGGATCATCGCCAACTACAAGGAGGCGCAGACCGCCGCGATGGCGCCCGGCCAGCCGGTGCGCTTCCGGGTCGATGCGCTCGACCGGGCCGAGCTGACCGGTCGGGTCGAGCAGCTGGCACCCGCCGCCGGCTCGGAGTTCGCGGTACTGAAGGCCGACAACGCCACCGGCAACTTCGTGAAGGTGGCCCAGCGCATCGCGGTGCGGATCGCGATCGACCCCGGCCAGCCGCTGGCGGCCCGCCTGCGGCCGGGCATGTCGGTGGAGACGATGGTCGATACCGCCGGCGGGCCGCGCACGGCCCCGGCGCCCGCCAACGGCAGCGCAGCGGAGCCAGGCGCTTCCGCCGGGACGCCCGGCACCGGCGCGGCCCCGCCGCCCGCTGCCGTGCCGGCATCGGGGGCCGCGCGGTGAAGCGACAGTCCGTCGTGGCGGTCGCGGCCGCCGCCGTGCTGGCCGCCTGTGCCGGCCCCGCCGCTCCGCCGGTGCCGCCCGATGCCGCGGTGCACCCGCCGGCCGCCTGGCGCAATACCGGCGACAGCCCCGCGGTGCCGGCCGATCCTGCCTGGTGGCGGGCCTTCGGCGACCCGGTGCTGTCGCGGCTGGTCGAAGAGGCCCTGGCCCGCAACACCGACATCGCCGCGGCCGCCGCCCGCGTGGCAGAGGCGCGGGCGCAGGAAGCGCTGGCGCAGGCGCAGCGCGCACCGCAGCTCGACCTGGGCGCCACGGCCACCCGGGCCCGCAGCCGCAGCGCGGTGACCGGGCAGCCGGTCGAATCGACCACCGCCCAGCCGCAGTTCCAGGCCGCCTACGAGGTCGACCTTTTCGGCCGGCTGGCCGATCTGCAGGCGGCGGCACGCGCAGGCTACCTGGCCAGCGCCACCGCCCGCGACGCGGCCCGGCTCGGCGTGGCCGGCGCCACCGCCAGCGGCTACATCACCCTGCGCAGCCTGGACGCGCGGGTCGAGGTGGCCCGCCAGACGCTCGCCGCCCGGTCCGACGCCTTGCGGCTGGCCCGCTCGCGGGCCGAGGCAGGCTACACCTCGCAGCTCGAGCTGCGCCAGGCGCAGGCCGAATACGAGGCCGCGGCGCAACTGCTGCCCCAGTTGGGCCTGGCCGTCGCGCGGCAGGAGAACGCGCTGCGCCTGCTGCTGGGCGAGGCACCGGGCGACATCCCGCGCGGCGCGCCGCTGCTGGCCATGGCGCCGCCCCGGGTGCCGGCCGGCCTGCCCGCCGACCTGCTGCGCCAGCGCCCCGACCTGGCCCAGGCCGAGTACACCCTGGCCGCCAGCGACGCCAACCTGTCGGTCGCCCGCAAGCAGTTCCTGCCGCAGGTGCGGCTCTCGGGCACCGCCGGCCTGCTGCTGGTCAACTCCCTGCAGGACCCGACCACGCTCTGGACTCTGGGCGGCAGCGTGCTGGCGCCGATCTTCAGCGGCGGCCGCCTGCAGGCCCAATTCGACACCGCCGCCGCGCGGCGCGACCAGGCCGCCTACGCCTACCGCAAGGCCGCCCTGACCGCCTTTCGCGAGGTGGAAGACGCGCTGGCCGGCACGTCCCGCCTGGCCGAGCAGGCCGACAGCCTGCAGCGCCAGCGCGACCTGCTGGCCGAGACGCTGCGCCTGGCCACCAACCGCTACCGCGCCGGCTACGCCGGCTACCTGGAACAGCTCGACGCCCAGCGCGGCCTGCTGGGGGCCGAGCTGACGCTGCTGCAGACCCGCGCCGACCAGCTGAATGCGGCGGTGGCCCTGTACCAGGCTCTGGGCGGCGGCTGGGCACCGCCGTCGGTCGAAGCGCCGCCGCCGCGATGACCGGGGCCGGACATGCCGGCTGTCGCCCGACGTGCGGCACGGCCCGCCACATCCGACGGCCCGCCGGGCGCGTAAGACAGGCAACCGATCCTTTCGCCAAACTTACCGACATGACCACCCGACGCCAGCACCTCTTCTCCCTCGGCGGCCTCTTCGGCGCCCTGGTCGGCATTCCCGGCCTGATGGCGGCCTCCTCCGCGCATGCCTCCCGCCTCTACGAGGTGGTGCTGAGCGAGGCCGAATGGAAAAAACGGCTGAGCGCCGACCAGTACGCGGTGCTGCGCCGCAGCGGCACCGAGCGGCCCTACACCAGCCCGCTCAACAAGGAAAAGCGCGCCGGCATCTTCCACTGCGCCGGCTGCGAACGGCCGCTGTTCTCATCCACCGCCAAGTTCGAAAGCGGCACCGGCTGGCCCAGCTTCTGGCAGCCGCTGGCCGCCGATGCGGTGCACGAGGAAAGCGACACCAGCTTCGGCATGCGCCGCGTCGAGGTCGCCTGCCAGGGATGCGGAGGCCACCTGGGCCATGTGTTCGACGACGGCCCCAAGCCCACCGGCCTGCGCTACTGCATGAACGGCGTGGCGATGAAGTTCCAGCCCGCATGACGCCGCGGCCGGTGCGCATCCTGCCAGGCGCCTGCCGATGAGCCGCGGCCGCACCGCGGGCGTGGCCTTCGTGTTCCTCTGGTTCTTCCTGGGCGGCATCGCGCACTTCGTCTTCACCGAGGCCGAGATGCGCATCGTGCCGCCGTGGATGCCCTGGCCGCGCGAGGCGGTGCTCTGGTCCGGCGTGGCCGAGCTGGCGGGCGCCGCCGGCCTGCTCTGGCGCCCGACCCGGCGGGCCGCCGGCTGGGGCCTGGCGGCGCTGACGCTGGCGGTGACGCCGGCCCATCTCTACATGCTGCAGGCGCCGGAGCTGTTCCCGGGCGTGCCGTACTGGGCGCTGGTGCTGCGGCTGCCGGTGCAGGTGGCGCTGCTGGCCCTGATCGTGTGGGCCACGCGGCCACCGAAAGCGCGTTTTTGAAAGAAAAGTAGCCGGAGCCGGCGTCCTTCGACGACCTTCAGCTATCAAAAACGTAGCAGACGACCGATCCGCGCCTCGGCACCTGCGCCGGCCTCGCCCGCCGATAAGCGGATAAGCAAGCGCGTTTTCGTTCGTTCGGCCGGCGGCGGGCGGCTTCGATACTGCAGGCCCTTCCGCTCGACACCGCCTGCCATGCAACGCCGTTCCCTGCTCGCCGCCGCCGGCGCAGCCGCCCTCGCCGCCCCGCTCGCCCGTGCGCAGCAGGAATCCCTGAAAGAACTGCGGCTCGACTTCGCCTACTACTCGCCGACCAGCCTGGTGTTGCGCCGTTTCGGCTGGCTGGAAGAGGCCTTCGCCGCGGACAAGACCGGCGTGAAGTGGGTGCTGAGTGCCGGCAGCAACCGGGCGCTGGAGTACCTGAACGCCGGCAGCATCGACATCGGCTCCTCCGCCGGCCTGGCAGCGCTGCTGGCGCGCGCCAACGGCAACCCGATCCGCACCCCGTACATCTTCTCGCGCCCCGAATGGACGGCGCTGGTGGTCGGCCGCGATTCCCCGATCAAGAGCCTGCAGGACCTGAAGGGCAAGAAGATCGCCGCCACCAAGGGCACCGATCCGTTCCTGTTCCTGCTGCGCTCGCTGCAGGTCGCGGGCCTGCGCCGCAACGACGTCGAGATCGTCTCGCTCCAGCATGCCGACGGCCGCACCGCGCTGGAGCAGGGCCGGGTCGATGCCTGGGCCGGGCTCGATCCGCTGATGGCGGCGAGCGAGCTGGATGCGGGCTCGCGCCTCGTCTACCGCAACGTGGGCTTCAACACCTACGGCTTCCTGAACGTGCGGGAGGATTTTCAGAAGCGCCACCCCGAGGCGCTGCGCCGGGTGATCACCGCCTACGAGCGCGCCCGCAAATGGACCCAGGCCAACACTACCGAGGCCGCGAAGATCCTGTCGGAAGAGGCCAAGGTGAGCCTGCAGGTCGCCCTGCTGCAACTGAAGCTGCGCACCGACCTGGGCCAGCCGCAGCCGTCGCAGGAACACATCGCCGCGCTGCAGGCCGCCGCGCCGATCCTGCTGAGCGAAGGCCTGGTCAGGCCCGGCACGCCGCTGGCCACCGTGGTGACCGACCTGGTCGACACCCGTTTCGCGCAGGACCTGCTGCGCCCTGCGGCCTGATGGCCGCCGATCCCCGCCAGGTTCCCGGCTTCGGCCTGCCGGCCGCCACCCGCGCGCCGGACGGGCCGGAGCGCCCGCGCCGCCGAAGCATCGGCCCCGCAGGCCTCGGCCTGGTGCTGCCGGCCGCGTTGCTGCTGGTCTGGGAGCTGGCGGTGCAGGCCGGCTGGCTCAGCGCGCGGCTGCTGCCGGCGCCGAGCGAAATCGCGCAGACGCTGGTGTCGTTCGGCGCGCGGGGACTGGCGGCCCACGTGGCGGCCAGCACCGCCCGGGTGGCGGTGGGCTTCGCGATCGGCGCGTCGCTGGCGGTCGTCATCGGCGCGGTGGTGGGCCTGTCGCGCCGCGGCGAGGCACTGCTGGACCCGAGCTTCCAGGCGCTGCGGGCGATCCCGTCGCTCGCCTGGGTGCCGCTGCTGCTGCTGTGGCTGGGCATCGACGAGTCGCCCAAGGTGGCGCTGATCGCCATCGGTGCCTTCTTTCCGGTGTACATGGGCGTGTCGTCGGGCTTCCGAGACGTCGACCGCAAGCTGGTCGAGGTGGCGCGGATGTACCGACTGCACGGCGTCGCCCTGGTGCGCCGGGTGCTGCTGCCGGCCGCCCTGCCCGCGGTGCTGACCGGCCTGCGCAACGGCCTGAGCCTGGCCTGGATGTTCATGGTGGCCGCCGAGCTGATCGCCACGACCGACGGCCTGGGCTACCTGCTGACCGACGGCCGCGAAACCGGCCGCGCCGACATCGTGCTGGGCGCGATCGTGCTGCTGGCCCTCCTCGGCAAACTCACCGACACCGGCATGCAGCGGCTGGAGCGCCGCTGGCTGGCCTGGCGCGACAGCTTCGGCCGCGCGCCTGGCCCCGCCGGCGGCCCGCCATGAGCGCCGTCGCGCCGCTGCTCGAGGTGGACATCCGCCGCAAGGCGTTCGACGGCCGCGCCGTGCTGCAGGACCTGCGGATGCGGCTGGCCGCCGGCGAGAGCGTCGGCCTGGTCGGCGCCAGCGGCTGCGGCAAGAGCACCCTGCTGCGCATCGTGGCGGGGCTCGACACCGACTACGACGGCACGGTGCGCATCGACGGACAGCCGCGGCGGGAGATCGGGGGCGACGTGGCCTTCGTCTTCCAGGAGCCGCGGCTCTTTCCCTGGCTCACCGTGGCCGAGAACGTCGGCTTCGACCTGGGCCGCGCCGGTCGGCACGACCCGCGGGTGGAGGCGCTGCTGGCCGAGGTGGGCTTGGCCGGCTACGGCGCCCGGTTGCCCAGGCAACTGTCGGGCGGCCAGGCCCAGCGCGTGGCGATCGCCCGGGCCCTGTTGGGCGCGCCCCGCCTGCTGCTGCTGGACGAGCCGTTTTCCGCCGTCGACGCCTTCACCCGCATCCGGCTGCAGGAGCTGCTGGAACGTCTGGCGCGCCGACACGGCGCGGCGCTGCTGCTGGTGACGCACGACGTGGAAGAAGCCGTTCTGCTCTGCGACCGGGTACTGGTGCTGGACACCGAGGCCGGCGCGCCCGTGCGGGATACGGCGGTGCCGCTGCCTCGGCCACGCGACCGGGAGGGTGCCGCGGTAGCGGCGCTGCGCGGCCAGGTGCTGGAGGCGTTGCGCACCGTGCAGGCGCTCTGACGGTGTCAGACCGCCGGCTCCGACACCGGCGCACCTTCCGGCTGCGTGGCCTCGTCCCGCGCGAAGGCGAAGCCGGTGCCGCCCTGCTTGGCCGCGTACATCGCCTCGTCGGCCAGGTGCAACAGGGTCTCGTTGACCCGGCTGTCGTGCGGTGCCATGGCGATGCCGATGCTCACGCCCACGTCCACCCGGGTACCGTTCGCCAACCCGATCGGCCGCCGCACGCTCTCGACGATCTGCGCCGCGATCTCGCCGGCCCGCTGGCGGTCGTCGGTGATCAGCAGCAGCGCGAACTCGTCGCCGCCCAGCCGGGCCACCGTGTCCGAGTTGCGGATCGAATGGTGGATGCGCTTGGCGGCCACCTGCAACACCTGGTCGCCCGCCGCGTGGCCCAGGGTGTCGTTCACCGCCTTGAACTTGTTCAGGTCCATCACCATCACGCAATAGCCACGGCCGAGCGTCTTCAGGTTCTGCGCGGCGGTGTGCAGGTTCAGCTCGAACAGGCGCCGGTTGGCGAGCTTCGTCAGCCCGTCCTGGAACACCACCGTCTCCAGCGGCGCCACGATCCGGTGCGTCACCCGGTACACCGCGAAGACCGACAGCAGCGCGCTCAGGAGCACGAAGGTGCCGGTCAATCGCTCCAGCTGGCTGAACGGCCCGATCACCGGCCGGAACGACTTGCCCACCAGCGCCACCACGCTGGACGGGTCGGCGGCACCGCCGAGGTTCAGCGTCAGCATGCGAAAGTTCTCGTCCTGTGCACGCAAGGTCCAGAAGCCCTCGGGCGCCTGTTCGATCTGGGTGCGGGTGGTCGCCTGCACCTGGGGGTCGAGCGACGAGGCATGCACCCGCCAACTGCCGTCGGCGATGCGCGACATGAAGACGAAATCCAGGTTGGTCATCTGCTTCAACTGGACGGCTGCGGCATCGTCGATCTCGAACGCGAGGATCAGCCGGGCCGTGGGCATCGGGGTGCGCACCGTGGCCTGGATCCACTGGTAGAGCACGCTGTGCTGCGCGTCCACCTGCAGCGGCAGCAACCGCGATCGACGCACGTCGCCCTCGCCGACCTTGGCGGCCAGCACGTCGCTGCGCAGCACGCCGAAATCGGCCGGCACCAGCGACCGTTCGGAGGCCGAACGGGCCAACACCTCGCCGCGCAGGTCCGACAGCACCACCAGGTTGGCGCCCATGCGCAGCATCTGGTTCTTGAGCGCCGACTCGACCGTCGGCTGGTGGGTGTTGGTGACCGCCTCGCGAAAACCGAAATCCTTCGCCACCAGGTCGGTCGCCTGGGAGAGATACTGGGTGCGCTGGGCCAGGGCGAACTGGAACACCTGCGCGCCGGAGCCCAGCTCGTTGTCGAGCGTGTCCATTGCGATGCTGCGGTTGGCATAGCGCATCGACACGAAAGCTGCCACCTGGAACGCCACCAGCAAGGGCACCAGGAAGAAGATCAGTCGCTTTTCCGAAGTCTGGATCTTCATGGGCCATATTTTAGCCCGGGTTATAAGATTTTCGCTTTCGGGGCTTTCGAATCACATGCCGGCGAGCACCGTCTGGCGCACCGCACGGCCCACGTCCTCGAACACGCCGCCCGCCTCCTTCTGGTCGTCCAGGTCGGCGGCGCAGGTGGCGATGACGACCGCCCTGGCGCCGCCGTTCTGCGGATTCACCACGCCCACATGGCAGGCCCGGCGGTACTGGGTGCCGGTCTTGTGGATGAACTTGACGGTCTTGGGCAGGCCGGCTTCCAGCCGGTACTCGCCGGGCGTGCCGAATTTCATCGCGGTGAAGAGGCGCTGGGTGCCCATGGCCGACAGCAGCTGGCCGCGCACCAGCTTCTCGAGCATCTGGCCGTAGCCCTGCAGCGTGGCGGCATTGAAGCCGCGGCGGTAGTAGCGGTCGTAGGCTTCGTCGAAATCCTTGGCCTGCAGCGCGGCATCGTTCTTCTTCATCGCCCGCTTGATGGTGCCCAGGCGGCCGGGGCCGACGGGCTCGGAGGCGACCTGCACCAGCTGCAGGTTGCTCAGCCGGCGCGCGTCGGGATGCAGTTCGGCGTAGACGTCGTAGCGGATCTGGGTGAAGTCGGTCAGCCGGCCGGTGTTGCCGGCGCCCATCGCCGCCTGGTTGCTGCGGTTGAGGGCATCGAGGCCCACCCGGCGGATCAGCATGTTGGCGGCGGTGTTGTCGCTGACGCCCAGCATGCGGGTGATCAGCGCATCGACCGTATAGGCCGCCCCGGCCGGGCGCCAGACCAGCTGGCCCGATCCGTCGACCTTGTCGGTGTCCTGCAGCACCAGCTGGTCGGTGAGCCGCAGCTTGCCGGCATCGACCTGCTGCAACACCGCGATCGCGACAGGCACCTTGACCGTCGAGCCCAGGTACCAGCGCTGGTCGGCACCGTAAGAAAAGGTTTCGCCGGTGTCGAGCCGCTTGACGTACACGCCCAACGCGCCGGGCGATGTCCTGTCGATCTGCTCGACCTGTTGGCGCAGCGCGTCGGTCCAGCCGGCGGCGTGGGCGGTTTCAGCGCTCTTCGGCAGCGTCAGCAGGCAGCCGAGCAGGGCCGCCAACGGCGGCAACAACGACAGGACACGACGGCGCATTCACGACTCCCTGGGTCACCAGACCCGACCGGCACACTGCCGCGCCGATCTGGCGCAGCGCGAGTTCTGAGCGTTGCAACGAGAGCTCGTCGCGCGTGCAGGCCACCACCACCGCCCGGTGTGGGTGGCCGGCGTGCGGGGGCGTCGTCGGTGCGGCGGTGGCCGCGCCTGCGGCCGGGGTGTAGGCGATGCCCGCATCGCAGAAGCGGCGCCGCTGGGTGCCGGTCTTGTGGGCGAAGACCACGCCCGGCGGCAGGCCGGCCTTGATGCGGTGGGTGCCGGTGGCGACACGCTCCATCACCCGCAGAAGGTAGTCGGTGGAGGCGGGCCCGAGCGCCTGCCCCTGGGCCAGCCGGGCGAGCAGCTCGCCGTACGCGTCCAGGCGGGCCGAGTTCAGGCCGCTGGCGTAGTAGGCGTCGTAGGCTTCCTCCAGGCTGGGCAGCTGGAACTTCGCGACCGGCGTGCCGGTGAAGCGCGACAGCATCTGCATCCGGTCGGCATCGCTGCGCTGGCGGTTGAGCTGTATCAGCTCCCGCCCGCTCAGCCGCCGTGCCGCGGGCGTCAGGTTGCCGTACGCGAGGCGCCGCACCTCGGCCAGCCGGGTGATGCGGCCGAAGCCCTGCGGCACCAGCTCGGCCACCAGGGCATTGAGGGCGTCCACGCCCACCAGGCCGATCAGCATGTCGCTGGCGGTGTTGTCGCTGTGGACGATCATCTGCTCGATCAGGTAGCGGATGCTCAGGGCGCTGCCGACCGGGTTGCGGTTGGTGAGGCCTGCGCCGTCGACATAGTCGGACGCCTCCAGCGTCACCGTGGTGTCGAGCTTGTACTGGCCGCGCTCGATGCCCCGCAGCACCGCGATGGCGACGGGCACCTTGACGGTCGAGGCGAGGTACCAGCTCTCGCTGGACTGGAAGCGCGCCGACACGCCGGTGTCCAGATCGCGCACGTAGACGCCGATGCCGGCGCTGTGGCCTGCGGACACCTGGGCCAGGTCGTGGACGAGGCGGGTGTTCCACCCGGCGGCCGGCGCCGAAGGGGCGGTATCCGACGCGGCCGGCGCGGACGACCCGGCTTGCGCCACGCCTCCGAACCCGATGGCGGCGGCCAGCAGCACAGCGGCGAAGACAGCGCGGCGGTGCAGTGAAGCGGGAATACGGGGAAGCGGAGAACGGGGCATCGCAGGATCGGCCGGCGGCGCGGCGGTGGAGGCAGGGCGGTGGGCCCGCTGCCGCAACGGCACCGCGGCGGCGGCGCCCGCGCAGCCGTGCGGTCCGGCGGAAGCACCAGTATCGCAACGCCGGGCCGCCGCCCTGCAAGCAAATGCTAGGCGCGCCGCCTCGCCTGCCGGTCTACAGCGCCCGCCTGCTGGCCTACAGCGCGCGCCTGAGCCGCGCGATGCCTTCCTCGATCCTCGCGATGTCGGCGGTGGCGAAGCTCAGGCGCAGGGTCGAGACATCGGGATCGGCCGCGAAGAACGGCGCGCCCGGCACGAAAGCCACGCCCTGCTCGATCGCCCGCTTGGCGAAGTCGCGCGCATCCTGGCCGGGCCCGGTGAGCGCCGCCCAGAAGAAGAGCCCGCCGCGCGGCTGGGTGAAGGCGATCGCGTCGCCCAGCTCGCGCTGCAGCGCCGCGCCCATGGCAGCGGCCCGCTCGCCGTAGACCTTGCGCACGTTGGCGAGCGTCGCCGGCATGCGGCCGCTCTGGAGGTACTGCGCGGCGGTGGCCTGGGCGAAGGTGCTGGTGTGCGCGTCGCTGAACTGCTTGCACATGGTGGCGTTGGCCAGCATCGCCGGCGGCGCGATCATCCAGCCCACCCGCAGGCCGGGGCTCAGCACCTTGCTGAGGCTGCCGCAGTGCACCACCCAGTCGCGGCTGCCGGGCACCTCGGCGGTCAGGGCCAGGATGCTGGGCGGCGGCGGCGCCTCGCCGAAGTACAGGTCGCCGTAGGGATCGTCCTCCACCACCAGCACCTGGTGCTTAACCGCCAGCTCCAGCACCTTGCGGCGGCGCTCCAGGTTCAGCAGGGCGCCGCTCGGGTTGCCGAAGGTGGGGATCAGGTAGACGAACTTCGGGCGGTGTTCGACGATCAGCCGCTCCAGCGCGTCGGTGCGCACGCCCTCGGCATCGACCGGCGCGCTCACCAGGTCGGCGCCGTACAGACGGAAGCACTGGATGGTGGCGAGGAAGGTCGGGCCTTCGACGATCACCTTGTCGCCCGGGTCGATCAGCGTCTTGCCGATCAGGTCGAGCGCCTGCTGGCTGCCGGTGGTGACGATCAGGCCCTGCGGCGCGACCTCGACGCCCTTGGTGGCCATGAAGGCGGAGAGCTGTTCGCGCAGCGGCTCGTAGCCTTCGGTGGCGCCGTACTGCAGCGCGCCCGGCTCCTCAGCGATGGCGCGGGCGCTGGCCTCCTGGATGCCCTGCACGTCGAACATCGCGCTGTCGGGAAAACCGCCCGCGAAGCTGATGATGCCGGGCTTGCCGAGCAGCTTGAACAGTTCGCGGATCGCGGAGGTTTCGACGTTCTGGAGGCGGGAGGCGAAGGGCAGTGACATGGGGCGCGCGCTCTGTGGAAGGAGGGGCTATGGTAGCCAAGGCCGCCGCGCCGCGCAGCCTCCCCGGCCCGCTGCCGCGGTCCGCCGGCGGCGGCCCTGCAATTCGGCAACGCGTGTCAATACCGGGACTGCGATAGATCGACGATCCCCGCGGCCGGGCTAACATGTTTCCGCGGCAATGTCTGCCGCACCGATTCCGCCCATCGCAAAGCCGCAATGTCCGATCCGCTCCTGCTGCTTCCCTGCGCCGTGATGGTGATTGCCGAAGGCCGGGTGGTCCGGGTGAACCCGGCCTGCGTGGCGCTGCTGGAGGCCCGGGACGAGGGCCAGCTGCTCGGCCGCAGCGCGCTGGATTTCGTGCATCCGCTGGACCAGACCCGCTCCCAGCACCGCACCTCGGGCCTGCAGGCGACCGACCTGCCCAACACCCCCACCAAGATGCGCGCGCGCACCTGCCTCGGCAACCTGCGGATGCTGCTGATCTGCAGCAGCGCCATCGTGCACGAGGGCACGCCGGCGGTGCTGGTGAGCGCGATGGACATGACCGGCCTGAGCGACATGGAGGCCCAGCTGCGCGAGAGCGAGCGCAGCTTCCGCGAACTGTTCGAGAACATGCAGGACGTGTACTACCGCACCGACGCCCAGGGCGTGGTAGTGAACGTGGGGCCGGCGGTGCGCCGGGTGCTGGGCCAGGAGCCCGAGGACATCATCGGCCGCAAGGCCGAGGCCTGGTACCCCGCGGAGGCCGACCGCGACGCGCTCAAGCAGGCCATCCTCGCACGCGGCGAGGTCTCGGATTTCCCGGGGCAGATGGTGCGCAAGGACGGACGGGTGATCGACATCTCGATCAGCAGCCGGGCGCTGCGCGACGCGCAGGGCAACTTCGCCGGGGTCGAGGGGCTGTGGCGCGACGTGACCCAGCGCAAGAACCTGGAGCGCGAGCTGCAGCGCATGGCGCACACCGACACCCTCACCGGCAGCGCCAACCGCCGTGCCTTCCTGCAGCATGCCGAGGCCTGCCTGGCCCGGTACCGGCAGGACGGCACCTGGTTCGCGCTGCTGATGATCGACATCGACCACTTCAAGGCGGTGAACGATCGCTTCGGCCACCAGGAGGGCGACCGGGTGCTGGTGGATTTCGTGCAGAAGCTCAACTCCCACATCGCCGGCACCGACATGCTCGGGCGGCTGGGCGGCGAGGAGTTCGGCGTGGTCCTCTACCGTGCCGACGAGCAGGAGGCGCTGCGCGCCGGCCGCCACCTGCTGCGCCAGGTGGCCGAACTGCCCCTGCCCCACGACGAAGGCTGCGGCATGCAGTGGCTGACCGCCAGCATCGGCATGGCCGGCGTGACCGGCACCGACATGCGGCTGAGCGACCTGCTCGAGCGGGCCGACCGGGCGCTCTACCAAGCCAAGCACCAAGGGCGCAACCGGATCATCCTGGGCTGACGACGGATGTGCGGAACGATGCTATCGATTCGATAGCTGCCAGCCGGCATGCGGCGCCGACCTCAGGCACTTCTTATTCGAAAACCGGCTTCGTTGCCGCCCCGGCGCCCTCGCCGCGCCGGCGGCCGATGCGGCGCTCGACCCAGGCCACCGCCCGCCCGAGCAGGAAGCACAGCACGAAGTAGCTGGCGGCCAGCAGGGCGTAGACCTCGAAGGGCCTGGTGAGCAACTGGCTGTTGATCTGGTAGGCGGCGTTGGTCAGCTCGTCGACGCCGATCACGTAGGCCAGCGAGGTGTTCTTCACCACCACCACGAACTGGTTCAACATGCTGGGGATCATGTTGTAGAGCGCCTGGGGCAGCACGATGCGGCGCAGGATGGTGCCGGGCCGCATCCCCAGCGCCCGGGCCGCCTGCAGCTGCCCGCCGGGCAGCGCCACGATGCCGGCGCGCACGATCTCGCCCAGGTAGGCGCTCTCGTAGACGACCAGGGCCACCAGCATCATCAGCGTGGCGCTCACGGCGCGGCCGGTGAGATAGGGCACCGCGAAGTAGGCCCAGAACACCACCAGCAGCAGCGGTAGCCCGCGGATCGCATTGGCGTAGAGCGCCGCGGCCCAGGCCACCGGCCGGTGCCGCGAGGTGCGCGCCACGCCGACCAGCACCGCCAGCGGGAACGACAGCGCCAGCGCGGCCACCGCCAGGACCAGCGTCATCGCCAGGCCGCCCAGCGGGCCCTGCGGGTACTGGCCCACCAGCAGGATCAGGCCGTAGTCGCGCAGGATCTCGATCACCGCCCGCCCCTCGCGGCCAGCACCCGGCGCTGGGCCCACGCGCCGGCACCCATGATCAGCCACGAGCCGGCGAGGTAGCAGACCGAGGCGATCAGGAAGACTTCGAAGGTGCGGTAGGTCTCGTTCTCGATCTGGCGGGCGGCGTGCATCAGGTCGGCCACGCCCACCGTCATCGCCAGGCTGGTGGCCTTGAACAGCGCCAGGGTCTGGTTGACCATCGGGCCGAGCGCGGCGCGCATCGCCTGCGGCAGCAGCACCAGCCGCAGCGTCTGGCCGTAGGTCATGCCCAGCGACCGCGCCGCGGCGCCCTGCCCGCGCGCCAGGGAGCGCAGGCCGCTGCGCAGGTCCTCGCTCATGTAGGCCGCGGCGTAGAGCGTCAGGGCGATGCAGGAGAGGAAGAATTCGCCGTCGTGCCGGTTGATCCAGCGCTGCCAGCCGGTCGGCAGCAGCTGCGGCACCCCGAAGTACCAGACGAAGATCTGCACCAGCCCCGGCACGTTGCGGTGGTATTCGACGAACAGCGCCACGCCGCGCTGCAGCCAGCGCGACGGCGCGGCGCGCGCGGCCGTCAGCAGCGCCGCCACCACCAGCGCCAGCACCCAGCTGATGGCGAACAGCTGCCCGGTGACCCGCAGCCCGTGCAGCAGCAGCGACACGTTGTCGGGGTTCGACAGCAGCAGGTCACGCATCGGTGGAGCGGAGGCGGTTCGGGGGCGAAGACGTGGCGGAGGGCGGCCGGCCGCTTACTGGGCGAAGGCCGAGATCGGCGTCAGCTTCTTCTCGCGTTTGAAGGCGAAGCGGGTGTCGGGGCCGTACCAGCGGTTCCAGATGCCGTCGATCTCGCCGTCCTTCTCCATCGCCTCCAGTGCCTGGTCGACGGCGGCCAGCAGCGCCGGCTCGTCCTTCTTCACCCCGAGCGCGGTCGGCTCCCAGGCCAGGCTGTCGTCGATGAAGACCGCCTCGCCCTTCGACTCGGCCAGATAGCGCAGGCCGGCGGTGTGCGAGGTGGAGAAGCCGTCGACCTTGTCCTGCATCAGCGCCAGGAAGGCCGAGGGTCCGTCCTGGTAGGTGACGATGGTGGTCTTGGGCAGGCCGCGGCGGGCGAAGATCTCGGTGGTGGCGCTCTTGACCGCGCTCACACGCTTGTCGGCGAGCTTGGCGAAGCTGTCGATGCCCGCGCCCTTCCTGACCATGACGCGGATCGGCACCTGGTAGTGCGCCGCGGTGAAGGCGACCTGCTGCGCCCGCTCCTTGGTGTAGCCGAGCGCGGCCGAGACCAGGTCGACCCGGCCGGTGGAGAGTTCGGGGATCCGCTGCTCGATCGACAGGCCGCGGTGCTCCAGCTTCAGGCCCATGCGCCTGGCGATGGCGGCGCACATGTCGACGTCGAAGCCGACGATCTGGCGCGTCTTCGGGTCCTGGAAGCCGAGCGGCTCGGTACTGGTCAGCGTGCCGCAGACCAGGGTGCCGCGGGCCTTGATGTCGGCCAGCTGGTCGGCCTGGGCGCCGCCGAAGGCGGCCAGCAGGACCAGTGCCGTGCCGAGCGCGCGGCGGGTGGGTGCGAAGGATGTCATCGGGGCTCCTGGGTGAGGGCGGGAACGGGGGGAATCGGATGAACCTGGGTGGCCGCACGGACCGCGGCGGAGGCGGCCACCCCGGCGCGGTGGAACTGCCGCGCGCCGGCGAACGCGTCTGCGAGTGCGGCGCCGTCGCCGAGCAGCAGGTGGTGCCGGATAAGGCCCAGCGCGTCGCCCAGGCGGTCGATCTCCGCCACCAGCGGCGCGCTATTGTGGACCGCGATGTCGGCCCACAGCGCCGGATCGGAGCCACCCAGCCGGGTGAAGCCCTGGAAGCCGGTGCCCTGGTAGGCGAGCCACGCTTCGGCTTCGGGCCGCGCGGCCAGGCTGTGCAGGTAGGCGTAGCTGAGCAATTGCGGCAGGTGGCTCAGGGCGGCGTAGATGCGGTCGTGCTGCTCGGCGGGCATCCACGCCACCTGCGCACCCATCCCGGCCCAGAAGGCGGCCGCGCGGGCTTCGGCCTGGCTGTCTGAGCGCCGGGCCGGCGTGATCACGCAGCGCTTGCCCTGGAAGAGACCGGCCTCGGCGGCCTCCCAGCCGTGCTGCGCTTTGCCGGCGATCGGATGGCAGGGAACGAAGCGGGCCATCGCCGCCGCGCCCCCCGCCTGCAACGCGGCCACCACCGGCGCCTTGACGCTGGCCACGTCCACCACCACCGCCCGGCCCGCGCCGATGGCGGCCGCATGCGTGGCGATGCAGTCGAGCAGTGCCGCCACCGGCTGGCACAGCACCACCAGATCGTGCCGGTCGAAGAGGCCGTCGAGGTCCTGCACCGCCTCGTCGATCCAGCCGGCCGCGCGGCAGGAACGCAGCAGCGCCGCGTCGGTGTCGTGGCCGGCGATGCGTCCGCCGAAGCCTCCGGCCCGGAGCGCCCGCACCACCGATCCGCCGATCAGGCCCAGCCCGCAGACGGCGATGCTGCCGTTGTCGGGAATGCCGAAGTGCGCGGAGTCGTTCATTCACACCAGTGTCATCTGCCGCGTGCAGGCAGGGCCAATGCCAAAATGGCCCCATCCCATAACACGAGGTTAAGCCGATGAACCTGCGGCAGATCGAGGTTTTCCGCGCGGTGATGCAGGCCGGCAGCATCTCGGGCGCGGCGGCCCTGCTGCATGTGTCGCAGCCAGCCGTGAGCCGGCTGGTGCGCTACCTGGAGGTGAAGCTGGGCGTGACGCTCTTCGAGCGCACCGGAGGCCGTCTGCACCCGACGCCCGAGGCCGATGCGCTGAAGCGCGAGGTCGACAGCGCCTGGCGCAGCATCGACCGGGTGCGCAGCCATGCCGAGCAGTTGCGGCACGGCGTGGCCGACACGCTGCGGATCGCGTCCAACCTCAGCACCGGGCTCGACCTGGTGCCGCGCGCCATCGCGGGCATCAAGAGCACCATGCCGCGGCTGCATGTCAGCGTCGAGATCGCCACGCAGGTGCAGATCACCGACCAGCTGCTGAGCGGCGCCTGCGACATCGGCGTGGTCTCCTTCGTACAGGCCCACCACCCGTCGTTGAAGGCGCACCCGATCGGCACCGGCGAGGTCGTCTGCGCGATGGCGCCCGGCCACCCGCTGGCGGCCGAGGCGGCGATCACCCAGGAGATGCTGCAGCGCCCCGACCTGATCTCCTTCGGCCACGACACGCCGCACGGCCGGCTGCTGGACACGGTGCGGGGTGCCGTCCACCCGCCCGCCGCACCGACGGTCGAGGTCCGCTATGCCTATGTCGCCTGCCGCATCGCCGCCAGCGGCTGGGGCGCCGTGCTCACCGACGACCGCACCGCCCGCCACAACGGCGGCGCCGGCCTGGTGGTACGGCCCCTGGCCGAGCCGCAGCACTACACGGCCTATGCGATGAGCAGCGCGGAGCGGCCGCTCTCCAGTGCGGGGCGGGAGATGGTGCGGCTGCTGGCGCAGCACTGGGACGGCGCTGCGGGCTAGCCCGCCGTGCCTCCCGCCGAGGCCGGCCCCAGCTGCTGCCACAGGTACGCGAACTCCAGCGCCAGCAGATGCGCCCGCTGGGCGTTGTCGGCGGCGCCGCCGTGGCCGCCCTCGGTGTTCTCGTAGTACAGCAGGTCGTGGCCCTGCTCCAGCATGCGGGCCGCCATCTTGCGGGCATGGCCGGGGTGGACCCGGTCGTCGCGGGTGGATGTGGTGAACAGCACCCGCGGATAGCGCACGCCGGCCCGCACCCGGTGGTAGGGGCTGTACTGCGAGAGGAAGGCCCAGTCGGCCGGGTCGTCGGGATCGCCGTACTCGGCCATCCACGAGGCGCCGGCCAGCAGCGTGTGGTAGCGGCGCATGTCGAGCAGCGGCACCTGGCACACGACGGCGTTGAACAGATCGGGCCGCTGCACCATCACCGCGCCCACCAGCAGGCCGCCGTTGCTGCCGCCCTGGATGCCCAGGTGCGCGGGCCGGGTGATCTTGCGGGCGATCAGGTCTTCGGCGATGGCGATCAGGTCGTCGTAGCTGCGCTGCTTGTTCTCGCGCAGGGCGGCCTGGTGCCAGTCGGGGCCGAACTCACCGCCACCGCGCAGGTTGGCGACCACGAACACGCCGCCCTGCGCGCACCAGGCGCTGCCGTAGCTGGCGGCGTACCAGGGCGTCAGCGGCTGCTCGAAACCGCCGTAGCCGTAGAGCAGCGTCGGGTTGCGGCCGTCGGCCTGTGCGCCGCGCGGCCAGAGCACGAAATACGGCACCCGGGTGCCGTCGGCCGAGGTGGCGAAGCACTGCTCGGCCCGCATCCCTTCGGCATCGAAACGCGCGGGGCCTGCCTTCAGCAGGGTGCGCCGGTCGTCCGCGGTCGTGGCCAGGTAGAGCGATCCGGGCGTGGTGAAGTCGGTGTACGACAGCAGGTAGTGCTCGGCCAGCGGGTCGTCCGCCAGCAGCGGATCGTGCAGGCCGGTCACGCCCAGCTGGCCGGGGAACGGCGCCTCGACGGTGCGGCCGACGAACTCGCCGGTGCCGCCTTCGCGGTGCCACGCCTCGACCCGCGAGGCGACGTTGTCCATCACCTGCAGCAGCAGATGGTCGCGGGTGGCGGTATAGCCGGCCAGCGACCGGGTGGCGGTGGGCGTGAAGAGCGGCCGGGCCGCCTGTTCGCCGCGCAGCCAGGCGTCGGCATCGGCGACCAGCAGGGAGCCGGCGGGGAAGGTGCGGCCGCCCAGGTCCAGCGGGCTGCGCAACTCCAGCAACAGCGTGTCGCGCAGGAAGTCGACCATCGCGTCCTCGGGCACGTCCATCTTCTTCGGGTCGGCCGCGGTGGCCGCCGGGCCTTCGGCCAGCCAGATCTCCTGCCGGTAGAAGTCGAGCATGCGGCTGAACACGGTGCGCTCGTAGCCCGGTGTGCGGTCGACGCCCACGCCCACGCCCACGTCGGTCACCGCGCCTTCGAACACCGTCTGCGCCTGCGCCAGCGGCGTGCCGCGGCGCCAGCGCCGGATGGTGCGCGGGTAGCCCGATTCGGTGAGCGATCCCGGACCGAAATCGGTGCTGACGTAGACCGTGTCCGCGTCGATCCATTCCACGTCGGACTTGGCCTCGGGCAGCGCGAATCCGCCATCTGCGAACTGCAGCGTGTCGACGTCGAATTCGCGCACCACCGTCGCGTCGGCCCCGCCGCGCGAGAGCGAGACCAGGCCGCGCCGGTAGTCGGGGCCGAGCAGGCTGGCGCCGCCCCAGACCCAGTTCTCGTTCTCGGCGCGGGCCAGCGCGTCCAGGTCGAGCAGCACCTGCCACGCCGGCTCGGCCCGGCGGTATTCGGCCAGCGACGTGCGGCGCCACAGGCCGCGGCGGTGCTGCTCGTCCTGCCACAGGTTGTAGAACCAGTCGCCCCGGCGCACAACGCCCGGAATGCGGTCCTTCGCCTCCAGGATGGACAGCAGCCGGGCGCGGGTGGGGGCGTATTCGGGCCGGGCCGTCAGCTCCGCCTCGGACAGCGCATTGCGCTCGCGCACCCAGGCCATCGCGCGCGCGCCGTCCACCTCCTCCAGCCACAGGTACGGATCTTCCGGCGCCGGGGCGGCGGCGGCGGTGGAGAGGGGCGCGGTGGTGTCGGTCATGGCTTCCTTCGGTCGGGTACGGTCGGGGTGCGCGGCGGCGGCCCCCCTCGGATTTCATCACGACCGGCAACAGGCCGACGGGCTGTCCGGGTATCCACCCTCGCGCCATGCAGGCCCCGCGCTGCAGGACAATGGACGCCCCGACCCGATTGTCCCCGGAACGCATCGCCATGAAGATCGCGCAGATCGAGCCCTTCTTCGCCACCCTGGAGGCGGCCAACCCCACACCCGAGACCGAGCTGGAGTACGCCAGCCCCTTCGAACTGCTGGCCGCGGTGCTGCTCAGCGCGCAGGCGACCGACGTGAGCGTGAACAAGGCCACGCGCCGGCTCTATCCGGTCGCCAACACGCCGCAGGCGGTGCTCGACCTGGGGCTGGAAGCGCTGGAGGGCTACATCCGGACCATCGGCCTCTACCGCACCAAGGCGAAGAACCTGCTGGCCACCTGCCGGATGCTGGTCGAGCAGCACGGCGGCGAGGTGCCCCGCACCCGCGAGGAGCTGGAGGCGCTGCCGGGCGTCGGCCGCAAGACCGCCAACGTGGTGCTGAACGTGGCCTTCGGCGAGGCGACGATGGCGGTCGACACCCACATCTTCCGCGTCTCCAACCGCACCGGGCTCGCGCCGGGCAAGACACCGCTGGCGGTGGAGCTGAAGTTGCTCAAGCGGGTGCCGGCGCGCTTCATGGTCCATGCGCACCACTGGCTGATCCTGCACGGCCGCTATGTCTGCCTGGCGCGCACGCCGCAGTGCTGGCGCTGCAGCGTGGCCGCATACTGCGACTACAAACCCAAGACGCCGGCACCCGACGCCTGAGGCGGCCCGCGCATCCCCACCCTTCATCCACCGGCGCCCCCACCATCCCATGCTGCTCGATCCGCGCTCCGTCATCTTCTTCGCCGGCTTCATGGGAGTGCTGATGGCGGTGGTGCTGTTCGGCATGCGCCGCAGCTATCCGCAGACGATCGGCGGCCTGAGCGAATGGACGGTCGCGCCGGTGCTGTGCTTCGCCAGCACCCTGATGTTCGGCCTGCGCGGCGTGGTGCCCGACATCGTGAGCGTGCTGGCCGCCAACCTGGTGCTGTTCCTGGGCTGCGTGCTGTACTACACCGGCAGCCAGCGCTTCTTCGGCGAGCCGCCTGTGCTGCGCGGCTGGGTCACGCTGATGGCCGCGCTGGGCGTGCTGCTGGCCTGGTTCACCGTGGTGCAGCCCAGCTACGCGGTGCGGCTCGCCTGCTTCACCCTCTGCGCCTCGGCCCTGTTTCTGGCGCACGCGGGGCTGTACCTGCGGCAGTTGCGCAAGAAGCCGAGCTTTGCGCTGCGCTTCATGGCCGCGGTGCTGCTGATGCAGTCGTTGGCGCTGATCGCCCGGCTGGTCACGGTCTTCATCGGTGCTTCGGGCGGCAGCCTGATGGACAACTCTCCGGTGCAGTCGGCCTACATCGCCGTCTTCGCGCTCACCTCGATGATGCTCACCCTGGGCGCGATCCTGATGGCCACCGACCGGGTGCGCACCGAATTCGAATGGCTGGCCACGCACGATCCCCTGACCGGCGTGCTCAACCGCCGCGCGATGCTGTCCGCCTGCGCCGCCGAACTGGAGCGCAGCCGCGCCCGCCCCGGCGGCCATGCCCTCGGCGGCGGCAACCCTAACCCACCCCGCCCGCTGTCGTTGATGATGCTCGACGTCGACCACTTCAAGAGCCTGAACGACTCGCACGGCCACCACGTCGGCGACCAGGTGCTGCAGCGGCTGGTGCGCCGCCTGCAGCAGGTGCTGCGGCCCGGCCAGTACCTGGGCCGCCACGGCGGGGAAGAGTTCGTCGTGCTGCTGCCCGGAACCGACCTGCCCACCGCGCTCGTGCTGGCCGAGCGGCTGCGCGCCGCCGCCGCCGCCCCGGCCGAACCCCGCGGCACCCTGCCCTGGCGCACGGTGAGCATCGGCGTGAGCGCGCTGCGCGACGGCCCCGATTCGGTCGACGCGATGCTACTGCGCGCCGACACCGCCCTCTACCGCGCCAAGGCCCTGGGGCGCGACAGGGTCGATTCCGAGGCGTAGGACGACTACCTGCCAGGATATGGGTCGAAACTGCCTGCAGCTGGCGCGCACAGCCGACATCAAGCTATCAAAGATATAGCAAAACGCCTAGCGAATCACGCCCGGTGCCCGGCCGCAGGCCGTCCGCTCCGGTCCCCGGCATCCGCGCCCGGAGGGCCGCCGCCCGACGCCCTGGCCCGGATTCCCCTAGCATCGCCCTCCCTGCCACGACTGCGCCGCCCATGAACTCCCAAGACATACAACTGCTGGTGACGGCACTCGCCAGCGTGCTCGCGCTGGTCGCGCTCATCGTGTCGCGGCCGAAGCTGCATCCCCTCCTGGCGCTGCTGATCGTGTCGGTGGCCACCGGCCTGGTCACCGGCATGCCGCTGGAGAAGGTGGTGCAGGCGGTCTCCGGGGGCGCCGGCAAGACGCTGGGGGCGGTGGGGCTGGTGGTCGCGCTGGGCGCCATGCTGGGCAAGCTGCTGGCCGACTCGGGCGTGACCGACAGCGTGGCCAACGCCATCCTCCGGCGCGCCTCGCGCCGCGCTTTGCCTTGGGCGATGACCGGCGTGGCCTTCGTCATCGGCATCCCGATGTTCTTCGAGGTGGGTCTGGTGGTGCTGCTGCCGCTGGTCTTCGGCGTGGCGCGCAAGCTGGAGGCCGAGGAGAAAGGCAGCGGCTCCGCCTACGTGTACGTCGGCGTGCCGGTGATCGCCGCACTGGCCGCGATGCACGGCATGGTGCCGCCGCACCCCGGGCCGCTCACCGCCATCGCCACGCTGAAGACCAGCGTCGGCGCCACGATGCTCTACGGTTTCGTCGCGGCCATCCCGGCCATCGTGCTGGCCGGGCCGGTCTACGGTAACTTCATCGCCCCGCGCCTGACCGTGCGGCCCGACGACGCACTGATCGCGCAGTACGCGCCCGACGCCGCCGGTACCGCTGCGGCCTCAGCGCAGACGCCACCTCCCGGCATCGGGCTGGGCGTGCTGACCGCGCTGGCCCCGGCCCTCCTGATGCTGCTGCATGCGCTGGGCGAGGTGGTGCTCGACAAAGGCTCGGCCCTGCTGAAGGTGGCCGCCTTCGTCGGCAACCCGATCGTGGCGATGCTGATCGGCGTGGTCTTCGCGGTGCTGGTGCTGCGCCCCGGCCGGCCCGAGGCGGTGCGCAAGGCGCTCGGCGACAGCGTCAAGCCGATCGCCAACGTGCTGCTGATCATCGCCGGCGGCGGTGCGTTCCAACAGGTGCTGACCGATGCGCAGGTGGGCAACGCCATCGTCCACATGAGCCACCAACTGGCCCTGTCGCCGCTGCTGCTGGGCTGGCTGATCTCGATGCTGCTGTCGGTCTCGACCGGCTCCGCCACCGTCGGCATCGTGGGCGCCGCCGGCCTGCTGGCGCCGCTGGCCGCCGCGGGCGCCGCCTCGGTGAACGCGCCGCTGCTGGCACTCTCCATCGGCTGCGGATCGCTGTTCTTCAACTACGCCAACCACGCCGGCTTCTGGCTGGTGAAGGAGTCGTTCGGCATGTCGATGGGCGAGGCGACCAAGACGATCTCGGTGGTGCAGTCGATCGTGTCGGTGGTGGGGCTGGCGATGGTGATGCTGCTGAACCTGCTGCCGCCGCTGGTGTGAGGGCCCCGGCCGGTCGGCCGATGCGAGACGCCTGCTACGCCGCGTCCTCGCAGCGCAGCCAGGGCCAGCGCCGCCGGTAGGAAGCAGTCTTCTGCAGATACAGCGCCCGGTGCGGCGTCAGCGGGTTCATCGACAGCGTGCCTCGGTACAGACCCGTCAGCCCGTTGGGCGCATAGACATCGTCGGGCCGCACGCCGACGCAGGTGCACGGCATCAGGAACCGGTCGATGCCGTCGCGCGAATGCTGTAAGGCCGGGTACGGATGCCCGAAGTGGCCCTCGTACCAAAGATGCACGCGGGCCTGGTTGCAGGCCTCCAGCGTGATACCCAGGTCGGCCAGCACCGACTCCACCCGCGCCTGCACCTGCTGCTCGGCCGCGGCCGACAGGTCGTGCGGGTCGAAATAGAACAGGTCGTAGTCCTTGATGCCCGCCTCCGGCGGCTGGTGGGACTGCAGGTTCCAGATCGTCTGGAAGAGGCTGCCCGCCACCAGCCAGCCATCGGGCAGGTCCAGCGCGTTCCAGCGGTCGAGGATGGCTGCGTTGTGGCGGTTTAGAAGAATGTCGGCGAAGAATCGGCTTTCCATCGGGCCGAGTCTTCCACACCCGACATCACCCCAGCGTGCGATCCAAAAACGCGCGGATCGTCGTGCCGATGGCCGCGCCGTGCGTTTCCAGGGCGAAGTGGCCGGTGTCGTAGAAATGGATTTCTGCGTCGGGAAGATGTCGCTTCCAGGCTTCGGCACCCGCGGGCAAGAAGAACCGATCGTGGCGGCCCCACACCGCCAGCAGGGGCGGCCGGGCGCTGCGGAAGTACGTCTGGAACTCGGGGTACCGCGCCACGTTGGACGCTTAGTCCAGCAGCAGGTCGAGCTGGATCTCGGCATTGCCCGGAGCTGCCAGCATCGCGGCGTCCAGCATGTAGCCGTCGGGCGAGACCCGGCTGGCGTCGGGCACGCCGTGCGTGTACTGCCACTTCAGCGCTTCGGGCTCCAGAAAGCCGCGCAGCGCCTCGCGGTTGTCGGCCGACGGGTCCTTCCAGTACTTCTGGATCGGGCTCCAGACGTCGCCCAGGCCCTCCTCGTACGCGTTGCCGTTTTCGAGACGAGTGCCGTCCGACACGCAGGGCCGCCGCGTGCGCGTTCAGCCGGTCAGTTCGACTTTCCCGACACCCCCGCACTCTCGAAGCTCGCCATCTCCCCCATCACCGCACAGGCCGACTGCAGCAGCGGCCAGGCCAGCGCCGCGCCCGATCCTTCGCCCAGGCGCAGGCCCAGGTCCAGCAGCGGCTCGGCGCCCAGGTGCTGCAGCATCGCGGCGTGGGCCCGCTCGCCGGAGCGGTGGGCGAAGACGCAGCGCTGCAGCACGTTCGGCCGCAGCCTCTGCGCGACCAGCACCGCGGCGGTGGTGATGAAGCCGTCGACCAGCACGACGCGGCGCTCTTCGGCCGCCTGCAGAACAACGCCGACCAGCGTGGCGATCTCGAAACCGCCGAAGGCGGCCAGGGCCTGCAGCGGATGGGCGGCATCCGCATGGCGCTGCAGGACCCGCTCCAGCACGGCGGCCTTGCGGGCGATGCCGGCGGCGTCCAGGCCGGTGCCGGCACCGGCGCAGTTGGCCGCCGGCAGGCCGGCCAGACGGGACAGAAGCAGGGCCGCGGCCGAGGTGTTGCCGATGCCCATCTCGCCCAACAAAACGGCGTTGCCGGGCAGGGCCTGCACCAGGGCGATGCCGTGGCGCACGGCCTGGGCGCACTGCGCGTCCGACATGGCGGCGGCCAGGCTGCTGTCGGCGGTGCCGGGGCCGACGCGGCGGCTGAGCAGGCGTACCGGCGCGGCGCCCTCCTCCTGCGCGGCGGCCGACGGCTCGCACGGGCGGCGTACGCCGCAGTCGACCACCGTCAGCGCGATCCGGTGCTGGCGGGCCAGCACGCTCACCGCCGCGCCGCCGGCCAGGAAGTTCTGCACCATCTGCCAGGTCACGTCGCTCGGATAGGCCGAGACGCCCTGCGCGGCCAGGCCGTGGTCGGCCGCGCAGACCAGCATCTGCGGCTGCTCCAGCGCCGGCGTTTCGCTGCCCAGGATGCGGCCCAGCCGCAGCGCCAGCCCCTCCAGCCGGCCGAGGGCGCCGAGGGGCTTGGTCTTCTGGTCGATGCGGCGCTGCAGGGCGGTTGCCAGCGCCGCGTCGCCGAACGGTGCGACGGCGGGCAAGGAGGCTTCGAGGGACGTGAGGTCGTCGGTCATGGATGCGAACGTGAGGGTGGAGATGCCGGCTGCAGCAGGCCCTGCAGCACGCCGGGCGTGAAATGGCGGTCGATGAAATCGGCCAGGCCGTCGAAGACCGCGTCGAGCGTCGGCGCCCGGGCGCCGAACAGCGCCTGAAGCACCGCCGCGTCCTCGAACAGGCCGTGCAGGTACACGCCCAGCACGTTGCCGGCGGCGTTCTGCCAGCCCAGGCCGTCAGGCAGTACCGGACGGGCCACGTCGCCGGCCACGGCCATCGCCGGGTGCTGGGCGGTGCGGCCGTGGCGGATCTCGTAGCCGGCCACCGGCGTGCCGGCCAGCGCGGACCAGGGACCGGATACGGTGCTGCCGAAGGCGGCGGCGCAGTGGCGCACCGTCTTGTCGGGATCGAACACCGTCACCAGCGGCAGCAGGCCCAGGCCCGGGCCGTTGCCGTCGATGCCGTGCGGATCGACCAGCGCCTCGCCCAGCATCTGCAGCCCGCCGCAGATGCCCAGCACCCGGCCGCCGCGGGCCGCGTGGTCGGCCACCGCGCGGTCGAGGCCCTGGGTGCGCAGCCAGTCCAGGTCGGCGGCGGTGTGCTTGGAGCCGGGCAGCACCACCCAGTCGGCACCGTGCAGCGTGGCTGTGGATCGGGCCCAGACCAGGCGCACGCCCGGCACGTTCTTCAGCGGCTGGAACTCGTCCAGGTTGCTGATCCGCGGATAGGCGACCACCGCGATGGTGGTGTGCACCGCGCCGGTGGCGCTGGCGCCGTCGTCGAACACGCCGTCCTCCTCGGGCAGGCCGTGCTGACGCCACATCGGCAGCGTGGCCAGCAGGGGCACGCCGGTGAGTGCCTGCAACTGCGCCGGCCCCGGCGCCAGCAGCGACGCGTCGCCCCGGAACCGGTTGAGCACGAAGCCGCGCAACAGCGCCCGCTCCTCGGCCGGCAGCAGCGCCCAGGTGCCGTAGAGGTGGGCGAAGGCGCCGCCGCGGTCGATGTCGGTCACCAGCAGGCAGGCGGCGTCGGCATGCAGTGCGGTGCGCATGTTGACGATGTCGTCGTCCTTCAGGTTGATCTCGGCGGGCGAGCCGGCGCCTTCGATCACGACCACGTCGTGGTCGGCACGCAGTGCATCCAACGCGGCCGACACCTGCGGCCAGACGCTGGCGCTGCGGCCGCGCCACGGCCGCTTCGACAGCGCGGTATCGACCTGGCCGAGCAGCACCACCTGGCTGCGCATGTCGCCCTCGGGCTTGAGCAGCAGCGGGTTCATCCGCACGTCGGGTGCCACGCCGGCCGCCAGCGCCTGGAAATACTGGGCGCTGCCGATCTCGCCGCCCGCCACCACCCGGGCGTTGTTGCTCATGTTCTGCGCCTTGAACGGCGCCACGCGCAGGCCCTGCTGGGCATACCAGCGGCAGAGCGCGGTCGCCAGCCAGCTCTTGCCGGCGCCGCTGGTGGTACCCAGCACCATGACGCAGCGGGCGGTCATGCGGAGGATGCAGGGAAAGCGGTCAACGCTCGGTGGTCCATTGGGCGTTGCCTGCGCGCAGCGTTCATGCCTTGAGTCGCAGCAGCCGGCCGGTCTCGCCCATCGTCACCTCGACCATGTCGCCCATCGCCCGCACCATCGACGGGAAGTCGGCATGGCCGTGCTCGCGCGGGTCGAAGGCCGGGTCCAGCCGCTTCATCATGTGCCACACGCCGCCTTTGCTGACCCATGGATCGCCGCGGGTGTCGGCCAGCAGCCGCACCGCGCGGCAGAGCAGCTCGGCGGCGGGATCGGTGTCGGAGATGGTGCGCGCCGCGGGTGGCGGATCGGCGTCGAGGGCCGTGGCGCCCGCCTCTTCCGCGGCGGCGGCCGCCGCGGTCGCCATCAGGCTGTCGTAGTAGCGGAACTCGTGGCAGCTCTTGGCCCAGTGCCGGTTGGTGGCGCGGCGCATGCCCACGCCCACCAGGGTGCGGCCGGCGGCCTTGATGCGTTGCGCGACCGGCATGAAGTCGCTGTCGCCGCCGACGATCACCACCGTCTCGATATGGCCGAAGCGGTGGATGTCTTCCGCCGCGTCCAGGCACAGGCGGATGTCGGCCCCGTTCTTGGCCGACGCCCCCGGCGGGAACAGCTGCACCAGTTCCACCCCGCCCTGCAGCAATGCGTCGCGGTAGCGGCCGTAGAACTGCCAGTTGCAGTACCCCCGGTTGATCGCCACCGGCCCGAAGGACGCCGCCAGCTCGACGATCGCCTGCACGTCGACCAGCGGCTCCTGCAGCTTGAAGCGCCCGTCGGGCCGGCCGTAGGCGCCCTCGCCGTAGCGGTCCTCGAAGAGGCTGGCGTGCAGGTTCTCGAAATCCCAGTAAAGGGCGACGGAGCGGTTGTCATCGCGGTCGGTACGGGGCAAGGGGTTCTCCAGAAAGGGGCGGGGCCGGCGGGGGATTGTCGCGTCGTCGGCCGCGGGGCGTGCCATTTGGGTGCCACGGAGTCCAGCGGCGGGCTCGTGGCGGTCCATTCATCCTGCTTGCCACGCGGCCCGCAGTGCATCCTGCGCCGCCGGCGGCTGCACCGACACGCGCGCGTGGCCTGGCATACCGAAGGAGGTGGCATCGCGCAGCTGGATGCCGGCCCGGCGCAGTGCCGCGGCGCGCGCGGGCGACAGCGGCAGTCGGACGCATAAGAACGGCGTGTCGCTGGGCAACACCACCCAGCCCAGCGCGTCGCAGATGGCCTGCTGCCGGGCTTTCCAGACCCGCAGGGTGTCGAGGCTTTCGGCCAGCCACCGCTGGGTGGCGTCTTCGCACCACGCCTGCAGCAATGCCACGCCGTGCGCGCCGACGGGCCAGGACGGGGCCAGGGCGTCGAGCGCGGCGACGGACGCCCCGCTGTCCTTGGGCGCAATGGCGTAGGCGGCGCGCAGGCCGGTCAGGCCCAGGGCCTTGTTGGGCGACCAGAGCTGCCAGGCGCGGTCGAGGTCGGCCGGTGTCCAGGCCGAAGTGCCGGACAGCCGCAGCGGTGCATAGGCCCGGTCGAGCACCAGCAGGTCGCAGGGGCCCGCCGGCGGCACCGGCTCCGACCGGCCGAGCGGGCTGGAAGGGTCGCAGGCCCAGACGAGGGCCGGTGCGGCACCGGACGAGGGCCCAGGCGCCGTGTCCGCGCGGTGCACCGCCATCCGCCAGGCCGCGGCTGCGGCCGCATAGTCACCGTAGGCATGCGCGGGGATGCGGGCCTGCCGGATGCCGCGCTGCGCCGCCCAGGCGGTGATGCGGAAGATGGCCTCGCTGGCGCTGGCCGCCGGCAGGATGCGGCCGGGCGCCACGCCGTGGAATGCGGCCAGCCGCTCGCGCAGCGCGGTGTAGCGGGGATCGGGATAGCGGGTGGCATCGGCGAGCTGCACGGCGGCCAGCGCCGCGGGGCACGGGCCGCAGGCGTTGGCGTTGGTCGAGAAATCGAAGCGCACCGGTCCGCCGCCGTCGGGGCCGCCGTGGACGCGCATGGCGGCGGCGGTGGCGGCGGCAATATCGGCAGGCGAAGCGGTCATGGGCAAGCGGGGGATCGGGGGCGGCAGGCGGGCAGCGGGGATTGTGCGGCGGCGGGCGGTGCCGGCGGCAGCGCGCGCGGTGTCAGGCCATTCTCGCCAATGCTATCGAATAGATAGCTAGAAGCCCGCACAGCACGCCGGCTACGACCGCTTTTCTAGAAGATTTCAGCGCCTGCGCTGTGTCGGCGGGCCGTGGGTCGCGTCTGCCGGCATTCAGGCAGTAGACGCCCGGCTTCGACAGCCGCACGCCCAGCCGCAGCGCCATCGCCCCCATCGGCCAGCCGCCGTTGGGCGACGGCGTGCGGCGGGCCTCGGCCGGAAGGCGCGGCCAGAGCGCCGGTCGCAGCGCCAGCAGCAGGGCCGCGGTGATGCGCGCCGGCAGCCACGACAGCAGGTCGTCGGCCCGCGCCGCCCACTTGCCGGCCCACTCCCACCGGCCCCGGTAGCCCCACATCGCGTCGGCGGTGTTGGCGAAGCGGTAGACGGCCGCGCCCGGCAGGCCGAGCAGCAGGAACCAGAACAGCGGCGCCACCACCGAGTCGTTGAGGTTCTCGGCCAGGGTTTCGATCGCGCTTTCGCGGACTTCCGTGTCAGTCAGTTGGGTCACGTCGCGGCTGACCAGCCGCGAGAGCCGGGCCCGGCCGGCATCGAGCGACACGGCCAGCGCGGCCTCGACCGCCGCCACCTCGTCGTGCAGCATGCGCCACGCCAGCAGCGGCTTGAGCGCGAGGCCGATCGCTATCGCGGCGGCCCACGGCGGCAGGTGCAATGCAAGCCACTGCAGCAGTGCCGCAGCCAGACCCACGGCGACCGCACCGACGGACCAGGCCAGTGCGCCGGCGGCGAACAGGCGCCAGCGGCCAGCGGACGGGCCGGACGGATTCGGCAGCGCGGACGATGCTGCTTGCGCACCAGCGCCTGCATCTCCACTGCCACCGCCTTCGGAATCGCCGCCGATGTCGGCACCGCTCCGCCGCATCAACCATCGGCCGGCGGCACCCAGGTACCGCCCCATCCCCACCACCGGATGCCAGACCCGCGGCTCGCCCCAGCGCCAGTCGACGGCCAGGGCGATCACCACCGCCAGCGCGGCCAGCGTGGCATCGGCGAGCGGAGCGGCCAGGCCGGTCACCGCCCGCCCTCCCCTGCGGTCGCCGCGCTGGCGACAGGCGCCGGCCGGTCGGGCCGCCGCCGGCGCGGCACCAGCACCCGCCACGCCACGGCGCAGGAGGTGATGCACAAGGCGGTGCCGAGCGCCGACAGGCCCAGCACCAGCGCATCGCGCAAGGCGGGCCGCGCCAGCAGCGGCGCGATGTCCAGGCTGTGCAGGCCATGGTAGAGCCAGCGCTGCCAGCGGCCCGAGCTGTCGGCGCGCAGCAGCAGCCGCGCCGACGCCGGATCGGCATAGGCCACGACGCCGTCGGCCCAGGTGGCGCGCCACACCGGCAGCGGGAGCCCGTGGCGGCTGTCGGGGTCGTGCGGGCGGGGGGCGTAGTAGAGATCGTCGTAGGCGTCGATGCGCTGCAGCGCCGGCGTTCCCGCCGCGGCGTCGCCGGCGCGCAGGCCGGCCAGCGCGGCGCGCACCGTGGCATCGGGCACCGCGTCGACGAGCGCCGCCGGGCCCTCGCCGTCGGCCCGCAGCAGGGCCTCGCGCCCGGGGCCGCGCAACCGGTACCAGGCCTGGCCGGCGATGCGCCCCGCCTCCAGCTCGCGCGGCGCCCACCCCTGCGCGGCCGCCAGGGCCAGCGCCTCGGCGGGGTTGCGCCGGAACACGGCGGCACCGCCCTCCCACCGCACGCTTTCCGCCGGCAGCGCGCCGTAGGGCGAGAACACGCCGAAAGGATTCATCGACAGCAGGCCCGAGAAGATCCAGGTCAGGGTGGCCACGCCGGCCAGCAGACCTGCGATGTGGTGCCAGCGCATCCAGAACCGGCGGTACGGAATCCAGCGCGCGCGGTTGAGGAACAGCTGCCACACGCCCAGCACCACCCCGCTGAGCGCCAGCAGCGTGCCGGGCAGCGCCAGCGCGACGACCACCTGCTGCCAGGCCCGCGGCGACTGGCGCAGCACGGTGGGGTAGATCCAGTGCGGAACCGCGCCGACCCAGTTCCAGAAGCGCTCCGCGCGGCGGGTGTCGCGCACCACCTCGGCGGCGCCGGCCGACACGTACAGCTCCAGGCCGTCGTCGCCCTGCATCGCCACCTTGACCAGCGGACGCCACGGGTCCAGGCCCTGCGGCACGGTCCACTGGTCGCGCAGCAGCGGCACGGTGCCGGTGGCGGCGCGGCCCGCGAAAGCCGCCGCCACCGCGGCGGCCTGCGCCTCGGCCAGCGGCGGCGGGGCCGTGCCATCGCGGGCGTCCAGCACCTGCCAGCGGGCGGCGCGGTTCGGATCGGTGGTGCCGGACGTCCGGACGCGCCAGACCGGCCGGTCGCCCAGCAGGCCCAGCCGCGCCTCGGTCCAGCGCAGGCCGGCGCGGGACGCGGCGGCATCGGGCGCCAGGCAGCAGCCGGCGGGCAGCTGCAGCGCGGGCAGGCCCGCCAGCCGCTCGGTCTGCGTCAGCGCGGGAAAGGGCACGAAGTACAGCACCACCCCGCTCAGGAACCACACCAGGAACAGCAGCGCGAGCGCCACGCCCAGCCACTTGTGCAGGAAGACCAGGGCGGGCTTCATCGTCGTTGTACGACCTGCCGGCTCAAAACCGGGCGCGCGCGGTCAACTGCACCGTGCGGGGAGCGCCCAGCAGCCAGAACACGTCGCCCGCGCCGGAAAGCGCATAGACCTTGTCGGCGAGGTTCTTGACCGACAAGGCCACGGTCAGGCTGCGGGAGTAGGCGTAGCTGAGCGACGCGTCCAGCACCGCATAGGACGGCAGCCGCGCGGTGTTGGCCGCATTGGCCTGGCGCGCGCCGACATAGCGCGCGCCAAAGCCGGCCTGCCACTGCGGCTGGAAGCGGTAGGCCGTCCACAGGCCTGCACTGCGCTCGGGCACGTCGGTGGGCGTGTTGCCGCTGCGGGACACCACGCCGCCGCTGGCCTGGGCCTCGTCGAACCGGTCGTAGCGGGCGCGCAGGAAGGCGGCGTTGGCATCGACCGTCCAGCCGCGCAGGGGCTCTGCGGCGAAGGCCAGTTCGATGCCGGTGGAGGACTGCCGGCCGATCTGCTGCGCGACCGTTGGGTCGAGCGGGTCGCGCGAGAGGATGTCGCGCTTCTGCAGCTGGTAGAGCGCCACTGTCCATTCGCCGCGCACCGCCGGCACGCTGCCCTTGGCGCCGACTTCCAGCTGCCGGCCTTTGGTCAGGTCGTAGGTGTTGGAGCCGTTGGGCAGGGAGAGCGATCCGCTCAGCGGATCGGTGCCGGTGCCGTACTGGCCGTAGAGCGAGAGCGCGTCGCTCGCCGCCCAGACCAGGCCGATGCGGCCGGTCTCCGGCGTGTACGTCTTGGCCTGGCGGGCGCCGGGCAGGCTGCTGCGCAGATTGGTGAAGTCGAGTGCCATGCGGTCGCTGCGCAGGCCGGCAACCAGCTTCCACTGCGGCGCGAGGTCGAGGGCGTTCTCGGCGAAGAGTGCGCGGGTCTCCAGAGACGAACGGCGGCCGGGCGTGGTGGGCACCGGGCTGTCGAACACACCCGGCGCCACCGCGAACGGATCGACCGTGCTGCCGCCGTCGTAGGGCGCATTGTTTGTGTGGAGCAGCCGGGTGCGGTACCCGTCCACGCCCACCACGAAGCGGTTGCGCCGGCCGGCGATCTGGCCGTCGAGCGTGGCGTCGAACCGGTTGCCGGTCTGCTGCTGGTCGTGAAGGATCTCGACGTAGTCGCTGCGGTTCACCCGGGTGCCGGTGGTGTCGAAGGCGTAGGTCTCGGCGTTGCGCCAATGGCGCTGGCTGGTCAGGCGGTAGGTCTCGTTGCGCAGCCGCAGGCCGGGCGCGGCCTGGTACTCGACCCTGGCGCGCCAGACGCGGTCGTCGTAGCGCACCATGCCGTCGGCCAGGTTGAAGCCGGTGCGGCGCAACCGGTCGTCCAGCACGCCGCCGCGCAGCGAGGTACCGAAGTAGTGGCTGTCGTCGTTGTGGCCGGCGTCCACCGACAGGTCGATGCGGAGCGCATTGGTCGGCCGCAGGGCCAGCGCGGCCGAGAGATTCTGTCGCCGGTAGGCCATGTCGGGGTTGTAGCCGCTGCTGCGGTCGGCATCGAGGTACAGGGAGTACGCCAGCACCTCGTTGACCGGCCCGCGCAGCCCCACGCCGGCCTGCAGCAGGCCGTAGGAGCCGGCGCCCACGAAGGCCTCGCGCTCGCTGCGGTCGAAGAGCGGCCGCTTGGTCAGGTAGTTGACCGCCGCGCCGAGGGCACCGTCGCCGTACAGCACCGAGGCGGGGCCGCGCAACACCTCGACGCCCTCCAGCGGCCAGGTCGAGAACGGATAGGTCACCGTGCCGTTGGCCACCACCAGCCGGGTGCCGTCGACCATCTGCGCCACCGAGTTGTGGCCGACGAAGCCGCGCGCCGCCAGCGCTGTGCCGCCGTTGCCCGGCGCGGGCGATTCGGTGACGCCCGGCAGGCGGACGGCCGCGTCCTGCGCCCGGGCCAGGCTGCGCTCGGCCATCTCGGCGCCGTCGATGCGGCTCACGCTGGCCGGCGTCTCCCGCGGCGCGAGGCCCAGGCGCGAGCCGGTCTCGCCCGGCAGGTCGAGGTCGAGCGAGCCACCGGCCTCTGGCCGGGTGTCGGTGACCTGCTGGGTCGGCAGGTCGGCGGCATGGCAGAGCGGCACGGCGGCGCAGGCCGCGGCGGCGAGCCGCAGGGAGAAGGGCAGATGGCGCATGGTGGGACGTCGGTCGCAGGCCCCAGGGAGCCGGCAAGAATGCAAAGGGCACTAACGATAATGCATTTTCATTAACGAGCGGCGCTGTGCGTCAGTCCTCGATGCCGCGCTGGGCCGGAATGCCGGCCTTGAACGCATGCTTGACCATCTGCATCTCGGTCACCGTGTCGGCCAGCTCGACGATCTCGAGCGGGCAGCGGCGGCCGGTGAGCATCACGTGCACCTCCTTCGGGCGATTGCGCAGGGTCTCCAGCACGCCGTCGAGCGGCAGCCAGCCGTAGATCAGCGGGTAGGTGATCTCGTCGAGCACCACCAGGAAATAGTCGCCCGAGAGAATCGCCGCACGGGCCTTGTCCCAGCCGTCGCGGGCCAGTTGCGCGCTGCGCTCCAGGTCCTGGCTCTTCCAGCTGAAGCCGTCGCCCAGGCCCTCGATGGGAATCCCGATCTGCTCGAACATGCGGTGCTCGCCGAAGCGGGCGCTGGGCACCTTCATGAACTGGTAGATCTTCACTGCCTTGCCGCGACCGTGGGCGCGCAGGGCCAGGCCGAAGGCCGAGGTGCTCTTGCCCTTGCCGTCGCCGGTGTTGACGAGGACGAGGCCGCGGCGTTCGCCCTCGGGCTTCTCGTACGGTTTTTCGCTGGGAGGGGTTTCGATCTGCATGGGATTGTCTTTCTGAAAAGGTCAGGTGCCGGCGGCTGTCCGCCAGCGGGGCGCGCCCGGGCGCTGGGCCTGCCAGGCGGCACCCGCGGCGATGACCAGCAGCACCAGCGCACCGGCCAGCCACTGGATCAAACGGGATGCGGCGGCCGATGCCGGCGGCGGATCGGGTACACGCTCCAGCCGCACGCCCTGCTCGGGCGGCGGCACTGCGGCAAGCGCTGCGGGCGCGGCGGGTTGTGCAGCCGGCGGAGGGGCGACGGGTGCGGCGGCCGCGTTGGCGGCGGCCTGCATGCCGACCGGTGTGGCCGGCACCGCAGGCGCCGCACGCTGGTCGGCCCACTGGCGCACCGAGGCCTGCTCCAGCGCCAGCGGCTCGGCCCGGGTCAGTGCGCGGTAGCGCTCCGCCAGGTCGCGCTGGGTGGCGGCGTCGGCCTGCCAGTAGCCCTGGCGCTGGGCCTGCACCAGCCGCTCCAGCGTCTGTGCATAGGCCTGCCGGTTCTGGTCCAGCCACTGCGGCACGCCGAGCCGGTGCTTGTCCTGCACCAGCACCTCGTAGAAGCTCTGCCAGTGGTCGGAGCGGATGCTGTCCTTCTGCACCGATTGCCAGCCCCAGGCGAACTGCACCGCCTTCAGCACCTGCAGCGTGCCGGCATAGCCCTCGGCCTTCTGTGCCTGCAGCCAGCCGGGGTGCAGGTAGCGCGACTGCATCTCCAGCGCGATGGCGCGCTGCGCGGTCTCGGTGACCGGCTCGCCGCTGTCCTGCAACTGGTTGACGTAGAGGCCCACCTCCTCCTTGCGACCGGCGCTGCGGGCCGCGGCGGCCAGGCCGCCCAGGTACTGGAACGGGTCGTCGGAACTGACCATCGCGTAGAGGTGCGAGCTGCGCGACATCACCGCTGCATCGGTGCGCCGCAGGTGCGCGCCCAGCGCCTCGCGCGCCGTGCCGGGCGCTATATCGGGCAACGGCTGGCCGTCGAGGTAGGGCTGGCTCATCCGCTGCAGGAAGAGTTCGCCCAGCCGTGCGTCCTGCGCCTTCAGGCCGTCGTCCTGCACCGCCTCGGCGATGCCGGTGCCGTAGTCGCCCAGGGTGTTGCCGAAGCTGCGGGCGCGGGCCAGCGCCGCGGCCTGGGCCTGCGGCACGCCACGCTGGCGCAGTTCGGCCGCGACCTGGCGGGTGTTGGTGGCGACGGCGTTGTCGGGCTCGGCCTGCGCGGCGGCGGCCACCGCCTGGTCGATGAGGGCCATCAGCGCCGGGAACTGGTCGCGGTAGGAGCCGGTGATGCTCAGCAGCACATCGACCCGCGGGCGCTGCAATTCCTGCCGCGGGATCAGCTCGACCTTGACCGGCCGGCCGCTGTCGTCCCACACAGGTCGCACGCCGAGCGCGACCAGGGCCTGCGCTTCCATCACGCCCTGCTGGCGCAGGGTTTCGCCGGCCCAGAGCGACAGCGCCAGGCGGCCCGGCATCGCGCCGCCGTGCGACGCGCGCCAGCCTTGGAGCCAGTCGGCGAACACCGTTTGCGCCACCTCGTAGGCATTGCGGGTGGGCAGCCGCGCCGGGTCCAGTCCGGTGAGGTTGCGGCCAGTCGGCAGGCTATCGGGATTGCGGATCGGGTCGCCGCCGTAGGCCGCTTGAATGAATCGGCCATCGAGCGCGCCCAGCAGGCCCGGCATCTCGCCTTCGGTCGCCAGCAGCGCGTCGAGTTGCTGCGCACGCCGCGCCAGGGCCAGCAGGGCCGGGCTGTCGATCGGCTTGCGGGCGGCACGGTTGGGCACGAAGTCTTCGGCGCGCACCAGCGCATCGGGCGGTCGCGCAGCCGCTGCGGGCGCAACCGAAGTTTGCAAGGCGGGCGGGCCGCTCGCCACCGTATCGGTCGTGGCTTGCACAGGAACCGCGCCGACAGGTCCCGCCGCCGAGGCCGCCGGCCGCAGGTCCAGCATGCTGGCGGCCTGCGGATCGCGCAGCGCCACCGCCAGCCAGCGCGCGGGTCGGGCGGTGGCGATGCCGGTGTGGTCGATCAGGAACGCCTCGTCGATGTCCTCGCCCAGCGCTTCGATCAGCGGCTTGCGCAGCGCCTGCAGGATGGTCTGCTGGCGCTGGGCCGCGTCGGGCACGATGCCGAAGGCGGCCATGCCCTTGGGCTGCGAGCTCTGGGCCAGGCTGTCGAGGTAGGGGTGCAGGATTTCCAGGAACGGCTCGAACGCCTGGGCGATGCGCTCGGCGCTCCAGCCCAGGTCGCGGTGCAGGTTGTGCTCCACGAACTGCGCGGTCAGCTCCTTCTCCAGCGCGGCGCGGGTGGGGCCGGCGTCGACTGTCTCCCACTCGTGCATCAGTTCGTGCATGTGGGCCATGCGGGCGTTGAAGCCGGCGGGCGAGAACACCGGCGTCTTGTGGCTGACCAGCACCGCGCGGCCTCGGCGCTTGGCGGTCAGCGCCTCGCCCAGGTTGTCGACGATGTAGGGATACACCACCGGCACGTCGCCCAGCGGCAGCAGCGCGTCGTCGTGCACATCGAGCGCCCGGGCCTTGCCGGGCGCCCATTCCTGCGTGCCGTGGGTGCCGAAGTGGATGAGCGCGTCGGCCTGCGCGGCCCAGAGGTACACCACCAGGTAGTGGTGCGACAGGGGCGTCTTGCTGCGGTGCATGAAGGCGTTCTGGCCCTGGCGCAGCGTCTCCTCCCGCGGCGGCTGCGGCAGCACCGACAGGTTGCCGACCTGCAGCCGCGGAACGACGAACACCGGCGCGCCCTGCCACTGCACCACATAGCGGCTGCGCGCGGCCGGGCCCCACTGGCCCTCGATGCGCTGGCGCACCGCGGCGGGCAGCGTGCCGAACCAGCGTTCGTAGTCGGCCAGCGGCAGCGCGGCGGCCTGGCCGGTCTCCAGCAGGCCGCGCAGGTCGGCATCGGGGTAGTAGGCGCGCAGCAGCGGCTTCAGGCCGTCGATCCACTGCGCCTCGGGCAGGCCGCGGGTGGTGTAGCCCGCATCGGCCAGGCCCTGCGACACCCGCTCCAGGCTGCGCGGCACGTTGAGGAACGAGGCGCCGAAGTTGGTGCCGCCCGGCGGATAGTTGTAGACCATCGCGACCAGCCGCTTCTGCGCCCGCGGCGTGTCCCGCAAGGCCACCAGCCGGCGCACCTTGGCCGCCACCGCATCGGCCTGGCGCACCACCAGTTCGGGCCGCCGGCCGCCGTCGGCATGGGCCAGCACCATCAGCGGATCGACGGCGCCCGCGCCCTCGGGCTGGGCCAGGTAGAAGGGCACGTCGCCGAAGGCCAGGCCCTGCGCGTCGGCCTCCCATTCGGCGGTGCCGCCCTGCCGGTAGGGCTGGGTGGCGATCACCGGCGCGCCCCAGCGGTCGAACAGCGGCTGCAGCGCCGCGGCCTGCGGGACCAACTGGTGCAGCACGAGGGCACGGGCCTGCAGCGTGCGGCCGCCTGCACCGTCGGGCACCTCCAGCAGCTGCGACAGGCCCGCCGCGTCGGCCTGCGGACCGAAGGCCGCATAGGCCAGCAGGCCGTGCCGGCGGAACAGGGCGATCCACTGGTCGATCCAGTCGGTCGCGCCGTTGACGAAGTGGTAGCGGTGCACCAGCAGGGCGATGGTGGGCAGGTCTTTCAGCGCGGACTGCGTGGCCTGCCAGCGGGCGAAGGCCTCGGCGTCGGCGAACAGCTCCGGCGCGCCGGGCGTGTAGAGGCCGCGGGTGGCGAAGGGTTGCGGCGCGGGCAGCGTGGGCAGCGCGGCACCGGTCGCGACGGCAGCGGCCAGCGCCACCGCATGGCGCATGTTGGCCTCGCCGCCGGCCTTCAGGTAGGCGGCCATGCGGGCCGCCGGCGTGTCGCCGGCAGCGAACGCCGTGGTGCCCCAGGCCAGGCGGTTCGGTTTGCGCTGGGCAAAGGCTTCCGAGCGCGGGCCGACGACGGACCGGAGCCGCGCTTCGATCGTGGGATGCGGCGCGTCGATCCACACCAGATCGGCGGTGGACAACGCCTGGTCGAGCGCGGTGGCCTGCGCACCGTCCAGGCCGGGCACGCCGGTGATCGGGTACTCGATGTGCTGCACCGGCAGGCCGGCCTCGCTGCCCAGCCGCTGCAGCAAGGCGGTGCGGGTGGCGGGCGTGACATCGGCGGTGAGCCAGAGCAACGTGGCGGCACGGGCGGACGGCGTCAGCACGCACAGGAGCAGCAGCGCTAACACGCACGCCCCCAGCCGCGCGCCGATGCCACGCCATGGTCGCACCACGCCCCCCACCGTCATCGCGCGGTTTCGCCGGCGGGCGGTGCCGCAGGTACCGGCGATGCCGCAGCAGGCGCCGCAGCGGCCGCGCCCTCCCCCGGCTCCGGCACGTAGACCACGCTGCCGTCGTCGAGCTTGTAGGCCACGCCGGTGCGCACGCCCTGCCCGCGGCTCGCGCTGCCGGTGCCCTTGAACTTGATGCTCTTGCCGTTCTCGGTGATGACCAGTTCCATGTCGGGCTGGCCCGGATTGCGAACCGACGTGATCGCGCCTTCGGCCGACTGGCTCTGCACCGCCACGGCGGTGAGCAGCGCCACGATCAGCACCAGGAACACGTCGATCAGGTTGATCGCCGACAGCATCGGATCGTCGTCTTCCTCGGCCAGTACGCTGAGGTGCTTCATGCAGTGACCCCCCGCTCGCGCCGTACTTCCAGCAGCTCGGCCAGCAGCCAGCGCCGCCGCACCGAATACACCACCAGCCCGATCGATGCGGCGGCCAGGGCCAGCACCACACCCGAGAAGGCGCCGCTGAACACCGCCAGCGCCTGCTGGCCCTGGCCGGCGGCCACGCTCTGCAGGGCGGGGCCGAGCGGGATCATGGTGGCGATCAGGCCCAGCATCGGCGAGAGGCGGCTCAGGAGCCGCACCGGCTCGATCTGCCGCACGATGCGCAGCTCCAGCTCTTCGAGCGAATCCTCCGGCACGACGCGCAGGGCCCGCCATGCAGGCCGCCGCCAGCGCTGCACCGCCTCCATGCCGGTCGCGCCGGCCGACCACAGCGCGTACAGGAACGACAGCCCCACCAGCGCCATCACCGGCCACAGCAGCCACTGCGCGACCTGCGCAAAACCTGTTTCCATCGACATATCCCTCGCTCCTTGAATCCGTCCATTTTTTGTTCGGGGCCACCGGCCAGCGCGCACGCGCCGCACGGTTTCCGCGCCATTCGGCGAGGCTGGTGGCTACCGCGGCAGCGCCACCCACTGGTCGTCCAGCCGCCGCACCGCGATGCGGTCGCCGAACACCGCCTCCACCGCGCGGTGCGTCGCCGGGTCATCGCAGGCGCCGCGGTGCCGGATGCGGCCCGCGTCCACCACCACCAGCGCGTCGGCGTGCAGCGCCATCGAGATCTCGTGCAGCACGCTGACCACCGTGCGGCCTTCGGCCACCAGCGCGCGTACCGTCTGCAGCCAGTCGGCCTGGTGCGGCGGGTCGAGATTGGCCAGCGGCTCGTCCATCAGCAGCACCTCGGCCTCGACCGCCAGCGCGCGGGCCAGCAGCACCCGCTGGCGCTCGCCGCCCGAGAGCGCACCCAGCGGCCGGTCGCGCCAGTCCCAGGCCTGGGTGGTGCGCAGGGCGCGCTCCACCGCGGCGCGGTCGTCGGTGCCGGGGGCGGCCAGCCAGCGCTGGTGCGGCAGGCGGCCGAGCATCGCGACGTCGTAAACGGTCAGGTCGTCGGCACCGCCGCGGTCGCCCTCGCTCTGGCCCAGCCACGACAGGCTGCGCGCCCGCGCCCGGCCGCCGTAGCCGCGCAGGTCGCGGTCGTGCAGCAGCACCTCGCCGCGGTACGGCAGCAGGCCGGCCAGCACCTTCAGCAGCGTCGATTTGCCGGCGCCGTTGGGGCCGACGACCGAGGTCCAGCGGCCGCGCGCGAAGGCCACGTCGATGCCGTGCAGGATGGCCGTGCCGCCCAGCTGCGCGTGCACCTGCCGCGCTTCCAGTGCCGCGGTCACGATCCACCCCGCAGCGAGCGCCGGTGCATCAGCCACAGCAGGTAGCCGCCGCCGAGCAGCGCGGTCAGCACGCCCACCGGCAGCTCCTGCGGCGCGATCAGCCAGCGGGCCAGCAGGTCGGCCGCCATCAGCAGCGCGCCGCCCATGCAGGCCGACAGCAGCAGCAGCGCCGCATGGGTCGAGTGCAGCAGCGGACGCACCAGGTGCGGCGCCGCCAAGCCGACGAAGGCGATCAGCCCGGTCTGCGCCACCGCGGTGCCGGTGGCCAGGGCCAGCACCGCCACCAGCGCGGCGCGCAGCCAGGGCAGCGACAGGCCCATGCTGGCGGCGGTGGCCTCGCCCAACGCCAGGCCGTCGAGCACCGGGGCCAGCAGCCGCGCGGCCAGCAGGCAGAGCGCCAGCGCGCCGGCCATCAGCGCCACCGCCTGCCAGCCCAGGAAGCTGGTGCTGCCCAGGGTGAAGCCCTGCATCGATTCGAGGATGCGCGGCGCGGCCACGGTGATCAAGTCCTTGCCCGCGCCCAGCACCACGCCGACGATCACGCCGCCCAGCAGCAGCCGCATCGTGTGCTGGGCGCCGCGCGCCAGCAGCAGCGTCAGCACCACGCCCAGCACCGCGCCGGCGAAGGCGGCACCGGTCACGCCCAATTGCAGCCACAGGCTGCCGGCCGCGGCCAGCGACGCCGTCTGGCCGCCCCACAGCAGCGCCAGCGCGGTGCCGAGCGACGCGCCCGAGCCGCTGCCGAGCAGGTAGGGATCGGCCAGCGGATTGCGGAACAGCCCCTGCGCCACCGCGCCCGCCAGCCCCAGCAGCGCGCCGGCCACCCAGGCGCCAGCGGTGCGCGGCAGCCGGATCTCCCAGACGATCTGCCAGGCGACCGGGTCCTGCCGCGCGGCGGCCAGGCTCTCGAAGCCGGTGCTGCCGATGCCGGCGCCCAGGGCCAGCAGCAGCGCCGCCAGGACCAGCAGCACGCTGCCGAGCGCGACGGCGCGGCCGTTCATGCGCGGCCCTTGCGCTCGGCTGCCGGCGGCCCGAAGCGCGGCCGGCCGGACGTCGCCGCCACGGCGCGAGCGTCCATGCGGGAGGCCGTCACGGCGCCTTCTCCGCCAGGCAGCGCGCCATGATGCGGGCGGCATCGGCCATGCGCGGGCCGGGGCGCACCACCACGTCGGCCTCGTCGGGGCCGAAGACGCAGATGCGCTGCTCGCGGATCGCGCGCATGCTCTGCCAGCCGGGGTACGGCACCATCGACTGCATGCTGCGGTTGCCGACCATGACCACGTCGGGGTTGGCGCGCACCACGTATTCGGGGTTGAGCCGCGGGAACGGACCCAGGTCGGGCGGCACCACGTTCTGCGCGCCGAGCCAGGTGAGCGTCTCGCCGATGAAGGACGCGGTGCCCGCCGCGTACGGCCCGCGGCTGACCTCGAAGTACACCCGCGTCGGCCTGACGCGCCGCGGCACGGACTGCGCCGCCGCCTGTACGCCCGCGTCGATCACCCGCCAGACGCGCGCCGCCGCGTCGCCCTGCACCTGCAGCAGCCGCGCCAGGGTGTCGAGCACCCGCCGCACGTCGGCATGGGTCTTGGGCTCCAGCGCCACGACCCGGATGCCCAGGGCCTCCAGCCGGTCGCTGGCGCGCGAGGAGACGGCCAGCAGCACCACGTCGGGCCGCAGCGCGACGATCGCCTCGATGTTCGGGTCGATGCCGCCGCCCACCTGCGGCAGGCGCCGCACGCTCTCGGGGAAATTGGAGTACCGGTCGATGCCGACCAGCCGGTCGCACTGGTCGAGCGCGCAGACACTCTCGGTGAGCGAAGGCAGCAGGCTGACGATGCGCTGCGGCGGCCGGTCGAACCGCAGGGTGCGGCCGCGGCCGTCCGTGACGTCGAAGGGCTGGGTTTGCGCATGGAGCGGGGCCGCCAGCGCCGACAGCACCAGCGCCGCAGCGACGAACGCTCGGCGCCGGCGGGCCAGGAGGAATGCGATGGTCGGCAGGCTCATGGCGTGTCCTTCAGCGTCAGCGGCAGTCCGGCCGCCACCAGCGTTACCCGGGCGCAGGTGGCCGCCACGCCCTGGTTGAGCAACCCGAGCGTGTCGACGAAGCGGCGCACCTCGCGGCCGAGCGGCACGACGCCCAGGCCGATCTCGTTGGAGACCAGCACCACCGGACCCGGCGCCTGCTCGATTGCTATTAAAAGCATAGCTACCAGCCGGGACAGATCGCCGGCTGGAGGCATGTTCGGCCCATCGTTTTCCGCGGAAGCGGGCATCAGCAGATTGGTGAGCCACAGGGTGAGGCAGTCGACCACGATCAGCGTGTCGGGCCGGCTGTGCGCGGCCAGCGCGTCGGCCAGGAGCAGGGGCTCCTCCACCGTCCGCATGCCGGGCAAGCGCTCGGCCCGGTCCTGGCGGTGGCGGGCGATGCGGGCGCGCATCTCTTCGTCCCAGGGGGTGGCAGTGGCCAGCATCACGCCGCGGTGCTGCGGCGACGCGGCGAGCCAGGCAGCGGCCAGCAGTTCGGCGCGGCGCGACTTGCCGCTTTTCTGGCCGCCGAGGACCAGCTCGCTGCGGGCGACGGAAAGCGGGGCGGTCACGGCAGGGCCTTCACGATGCGACCGCTCCGCCGAACAGGCCGGCCGCGGCCGCCGGGCACGAGGGAAACCACGCGTGGAAATAGCTGGCCCGCACCGGGCCGTGGGCGTAGACCGCTTCGCCAGCGGTAGCCGACAGCGCCGTGCCGGGCCGGGCGGTGCGGCCGATGGCGGCCAGCGGCGTCTCCGCGGTCGAGTAGTGGAAGGTGTGGCCGCGCAGGGTGCCGGCCTCGCCCGTCCATTGCTGGGGACCGAGCGCCGCGAGCCGGCGGCCCATGGTCACCGCGCCGGGCAGCAGTCCCCAGCCCGGGTGGGTGCGTCCTTCGGCGTCGGTCAGGCTGTCCATCAGCGCCATCATGCCGCCGCATTCGGCCCACACCGGCAGGCCGCGGTCGATGTGCCGCTGCACGCCGGCGCGGCTGCGCTGCGCCGCGGCCAGTGCGGGCATGTGCAGCTCGGGGTAGCCGCCGGGCAGCCAGAGCGCGTCGCATTCGGGCAGATGCTCGTCGGCCAGGGGCGAGAAGAAGGCCAGCTCCGCACCCATCGCGCGCAGCCAGTCGAGGTTGCCGGCGTACAGGAAGGCGAAGGCCGCGTCGCGCGCCACGGCAATGCGGCGGCCCTGCAGGCGGGGGGGCGCGTCGGCCGGGTCCGTCGACAGCGGCGGCGCGAACGGAGTGCTCCAGCCGGCCAGCGCCGCGCCGTCCATGCGGCCCAGGGGCGTCTGCGCCAGTGCATCGGCGGCGGCATCCAGCCGGGCCAGCGCATCGACCGGGTCGCCGTCGGCCACCAGCCCCAGGTGCCGCTCGGGCAGCGCCCAGGCGACGCCGCGCGGCATCGCGCCCATCCATTCCTCGGGGGTGCGCAGGCCGTCCTGCAGCATCTGCGCATGGCGTTCGCTGGCCACCCGGTTGGCCAGCACGCCGGCCCAGGGCATGCCGTCGCGGTAGTGGCGCAGGCCGAAGGCCAGCGCGCCGAAGGTGCCGGCCATCGCGCCGGCATCCACCACCGCCAGCACCCGCAGGCCGAAGCGCTGGGCCAGGTCGGCCGCGCTGGGCGTGCCGTCGAAGAGGCCCATCGCGCCTTCGACGATCAGCAGGTCGGCCTCTTCTGCGGCGGCATGCAGCCGGGCGGTGCAGTCGGCCTCGCCGTTCATCCACAGGTCGAGCGCGTGCACCGGCGCGCCGCTGGCCATGGCCAGCCAGCACGGGTCGAGGAAATCCGGCCCGCATTTGAAGACGCGGACCCGCCGGCCGGCGCGCGCATGCAGCCGCGCCAGCGCGGCCGCGACGGTGGTCTTGCCCTGGCCCGAGCCCGGCGCGGCCACCAGGATGGCCGGGCAGGATGCGGCGGCGCTTGCGCTCATCGCGCGGCCCGGCGCGTCACTGCGGCGCCCACTTCACGCCCAGGTAGCCCGAGCGGCCCGGCGTGGCGTAGGTGCGGGCCAGCTGGTAGTCCTTGTCGGCCAGGTTGTCGATGCGGGCGATCAGGGTGAAATCGCGGGCGATGCGGGTGCTGGCGTACAGGTTGACCAGGGCGTAGCCGCCCAGGCGCTGGGTGTTGGCGGCGTTGTCGAAGCGGCTGGCCGAGAACTGCGTCTCGGCGCCCACCGTCCAGCCGGCGACGGAGGTGTCGGCGCCCAGCGTGCCGTGGCGGCGGGCGCGGCGGGCGAGCTGCCGGCCGGTGTCCGTATCCTTCGGGTCCTGGAAGTCGAGCGAGCCGCGCAGCGCCACCCCTGCCAGGGTGTGGCCGGCCGACAGCGTCACGCCGCTGTACTCGGCGTGGGCGACGTTCTGGTAGCAGCCGAACGGCTGCCCGGGGCACTGTGAGGCGCTGGCGAAGGTGATCAGGTTCTCGACCTTGTTGCGGTAGGCGACGATGCCGGCGCTGGTCACGCCCTGGGCCCAGCGCAGTCCGGCCTCGACGTTGCGGCTGCTCTCGGGGCGCAGCGTGGCGGTGCCGTACTCGCTGAAGCGCTGGTAGAGCGTCGGTGCGCGGAAGGCGTTGCCGACCGAGGCGGTGGCGCGCAGCTGCGGCGTGATCGCATAGCCGTAGGCGGCGCTGCCGGTGGTCTTGCCGCCGAACTCGCTGTCCTTGTCGTGCCGCGCATTCAGCTGCAGCGTGTGCGGGCCGGTGTGGAAGCCGTAGCCGAGCGCCAATGCGTTCTGCGACCGGGTGCGGTCGAGCGGCCGCGGCTGCTCCAGCGGGTTCTCCAGCCGGTCCTCGCGTCGCTCCAGCGCGGCGGTGGCCAGGTGCGGGCCGCTGCGCCATTCGTTCTGGAACAGGTAGCCGCGCAGGGTGGTGGCGGTGATGTAGGCCGACGGCGTGGTCTCGTAGCGGCTGCGCGACTCGGTCACCTGCAGCTTGGTGCTGTAGCTGTCGGTCCACTTGGCCTGCCAGGCGAGGCCGCCGGTGCGCAGGCGGTGCAGGTTGCGGTCGTCCTGCGGCCGGGCCGCGACGAAGGCGCCCGCGTCGTACTTCGATTCGAGGTTGTTGGCGAGGAAGGTGCCTTCGATGCGGTGGCGCGGGTCGATCTGCAGGCCCAGGCGGGCGCTCAGGTTGGTGGAGTCGTAGCCGTCGCGGTCGGGGTTGCGCAGGCCGTCGGTGCGGCTGCGCAGACGGTTGGGCTGCACGTTGAAGCCGTCGCTCTCCTCGCGGGCGATGCCCAGCGCATAGTCGATCGCACCGCGCGCGTCGGCCACGCCGCTGATGCCGGCCTCGGCCTTGCGCAGGCCGTAGCGGCCGACGCCGACGCCCACGTAGGGCGCGGGCTTGCCCGGCTCGCCCTTCCTGGTGAAGAGCTGGATCACGCCGCCGATGGCGTCCGATCCGTACACCGCGGCGGCGGGGCCGCGCAGCACCTCGATGCGGTCGATCTGCGACAGCGGAATCTGCTCCCACAGGGCGCCGCCGGTGGACTGCGAATCGACGCGCACGCCGTCGACGTAGACCGCGGTGAAACGCGACTCGGCGCCGCGGATCGACACGCTGGTGCTGTTGCCCGGGCCGCCGTTGCGGATCATCTCGATGCCCGGCTGGCGGGCCAGCACGTCGGCCACGCCGACCGCGCCGCTCAGTTCGATCCGCTCGCGGTCGATGATGGAGACATCGGCCAGCAGGTCGGACAGGGGCTGGGCCACCCGAGTGGCGGTGACCACGGTGTCCTGCAGCTTTGCACCGGGCGCGGTCTGGGCGAGAAGGGGGAAAGCGGCGGACAACGCCAGAGCGAGCGCGGACAGGCGCGCGGCGGAAATGGTTTTCATCGGGAACACGACAGGAGAGCAGGAACCCTGGCCGACTTCCCCGCCGGCGTATGGGCGTCACGGACGCGCCGCCCGGAACGATCCGGGCGCACGCATCCACCTCGTTGGCCGGTATCCGGGCTGGCGGAACGGCATGCCTCGCCTTCCCAGGCACGCGTTCGGTGCGCCCAGTGGCTTGTGTAGAGGCATGCAGAGTCTTGCGACTCGTCCGCTGACCGTTGCGGGGGCAGCGCAGGTCAGGCGCCGTGCGGCGCCCTCCTGCTTCCCGTTGAACTGCGCCCTGTTGAACCAGGCCGCGAGCACCAACGCGGACGATTCTAAATGTGTCCGACCGCCGCAGGCGTCGTATGCGCCGCCGGCGTCGTGCCGATGTCGCTTTTTCACCCCTCTTGCCGCGACGGCCGAAACCCTACAATCGCTGCCTCATATGGCCCCATCCGCCCCCCTCGACCAGATCGCCGAACGCGTCGAACGGCTGCTGCTGCGCCATGCCGAGATGCAGCGCGCGCAGCAGGCGATGGCCCGTCAGATCGCCTCGCTGACAGAGGAGCGGGATGCGCTCAGGCACCGGCTGCGGACCGCGCGCCACCGGCTCGACGCCCTGATCGACCGCCTTCCGCCCGACCCGCCGGCCCTGCAGGACGCGGCCGGACCGCGGGGCTTCGAATGAAACAGCTCGAAGTGCACATCATGGGCCAGAGCTACCTGCTCGGCTGCCCCGAGGGCGGCGAGGCGCGGCTGAGGGCCGCGGTGGACCGGGTCGACGCGACGATGCAGCGCATCCGCGATGCCGGCAAGGTGCGGGCCCGGGACCGCATCGCGGTGCTGGCGGCCCTCAACCTGGCGTTCGACGTGGTCGACAGGGCACCCGGCCCGCCGGCGATCACGCCGGCTGCCGCCGCGCCCGGTGCCGACGAGGACGGCGCCCGCTGGACCCACCTGCTGGCGCGGCTGGACGAGGCGCTGGACGACCGGCCGATAGCCTAGAAGCGCCGATGCTGCAGCCGTGGAAAGCACGGCCCCACAGACATTCGGGTACAGGTTTTCCCTTGCCCCACCGGTCCGCAGGCCTACAATCGACAGCGTCTGCGGTGCACGCCGGGCTTTATATTTCCTTGAACCAATGCTCATTGAGCCCGGGCTTGGTACATCGCCGGGCAAGCGTGATCATCTCGCGTCAGATGAACCCAATGCCTGGCTGCCCTCGCCCACCTGAACCCCCGGTTCAGGATGAGAGCTCGGTGGCATTCGCAGACACCTTCTTCCCGCTCGATGCACCGGCGCCGCGGCGTCGCCCGCGCCCCCTCCGACCGCATCGACGACATGCCTGACCTTCCGCTACTCCTCGCGTTCTCGGCCCTCGGCATCGGCGCCGGCTTTCTCGCCGGCCTGCTGGGCATCGGCGGCGGCATGGTGATGGTGCCCTTCCTTACCGCGATCATGGCCACCCAGGGCATCGACGCCAACCTGGCGATCAAGATGGCGATCGCCACCTCGATGGCGACGATCGTCTTCACCTCGCTCTCCAGCGTACGGGCCCACCATGGCCGCGGCGCCGTGCGGTGGGATCTGGTGCGTTCGCTGGCGCCGGGCATCGTGCTGGGCAGCCTGGTCGCCAGCGCCGGCGTGTTCGCCTTGCTGAAGGGCCGGCCTTTGGCCATCGTCTTCGGGCTCTTCGTCGCCTATTCGGCGACACGGATGCTGACCTCCTCCAGTACCGCGGCCGCCGAGCCGATGCCCGGTCGCGCCGGTCAATGGGCCGCGGGCGGCGCGATCGGTTTCTGCTCGGGCCTGGTCGGTGCGGGCGGCGGCTTCATCAGCGTGCCGTTCATGACGCGGCGCGGCGTGCCGATCCATGCGGCCGTCGGCACCAGCGCGGCACTGGGCTTTCCGATCGCGCTGGCCAACGTCGCGGGCTATGTGGTGAGCGGCATGCGGGTGGAAGGCCTGCCGCCCGCCTCCATCGGCTACGTGTGGCTGCCCGCGCTGGTCACCATCGCGCTGCTCAGCGTGCTGATGGCGCCCCTGGGCGCGCGTGCGGCCCACCGCCTGCCGGTGCAGAAGCTCAAGCGGGTGTTCGCCGGCCTGCTGTATGCGCTGGCGGCGTACATGCTCTGGAAGGGGTTCTTGGCGCCGGCTTGACCCGTTCCCGCACCGGTATTCCCGCGGTCGCCACGGTGGGGGCCGGCGGGCTGCGCTCAATGGCGTGGCGGCATGAAGGGCTGGTTCTGCATCCGCACCGTCAGGTCTTCGGCCGGCATGCCGGGCGCGCACAGATAGCCCTGGAACAGGTTGCAGTTGAGGTCGTGCAGGCAGTCGCGTTGGGCATGGGTCTCGACGCCCTCGGCCACCATCTCGAAACGCAGCGCGTGGCCCATGCTGATCATCGCGGTGACGATGGCCCGGTCGCTCTCGTCGTCGGGCAGGCCGCGCACGAAGGACTGGTCGATCTTCAACCGGTGGATCGGGAACTTCTTCAGGTAGGCCAGACTGGAGTAGCCGGTGCCGAAGTCGTCGATCGCCAGGCGTACGCCCAGGTTGGCCAGGGCATCGAGCCGCAGCAGCGCCTCGTCCGCGCCCTGCACCAGGATCGATTCGGTCAGCTCCAGCTCCAGCAGCCGGGCATCCAGGCCCGACACGCGGATCGCGGTCGCCACCCGTTCGACGAAGTCGGGCTGGCGGAACTGCAGTGCCGACACGTTGACCGACACCGGCACCGGCGTGCCGGACTGCTGCCACAGCGCGCCCTGGCGGACCGCCTCCTCCAGCACCCAGGCGCCGATCGCGATGATGAAACCCGACTCTTCGGCCAGCGGAATGAACACGCCCGGCGACACCGAGCCCAGTTCGGGATCGGTCCAGCGGATCAGCGCCTCGACGCCGACCAGCTCGCCGCTGCGCATGTCGATCTGCGGCTGGTAGTGCAGCCGGAACCGCTGATGCTCCAGCGCCTGGCGCATCGCATGGTCCATCTGCATGCGCGCCAGCAGGTTGGCGTTCATCTGCGGCTGGTAGAAACGGTAGCTGCCGCGGCCGTGCTCCTTGACGCGGAACATCGCGGTGTCGGCATGGCGCACCAGGTCGTCGAGCGTCAGGCCGTCCTGAGGATGCAGCGCCACGCCGATGCTGCAGCTGACCGAAAAGCGCATGTCGTCGAGCATGAACGGCTGGGCCAGCGCCTCGATAATCCGCTGCGCCACGACCTCGGCCGACGGCGCGTCGGCGTTGTGCAGGTGGATGACGAACTCGTCGCCGCCCAGGCGCGCCAGCGTATCGGCCAGGCGCAGGCAGCTCTTGATCCGGTCGGCCACCTTGACCAGCACCCGGTCGCCGAACTGGTGGCCGAGGGAGTCGTTGATGTTCTTGAAGCGGTCGAGGTCGACGAACAGGATCGCGAACGGCGCGGGCGCGTCGCCCCGCAGCTGCAGCACCCGGTCGACCCGGCGCGACAGCAGCAGCCGGTTGGGCAGTCCGGTGAGTACGTCGCTGTAGGCCAGGTCCTCGATCCTCTGCTGCGCGGCGCGCTGGCCCGAGAGGTCGCGGAAGAAGCCGATGGTCTGCACCACCTCGCCCGCCGGTCCGCGCAGCACCACCCACGACAGCCGCACCGGGCAGTTGGAGCCGTCGCCGCGGCGGTGCCAGACCTCGCCCTCCCAGAAGCCGGAGGCCTGCCAGGATTTCTGGACCTCGGTGAACAGCCGGCCGGCGTCGCGCTCCTCGAAAAGGTCGATCGCGCTCAGGCCGACCAGCACCTCGTGCTCGTGCCGGGTCAACTTGCAGCAGGCCGGGTTGACCGAGACGATCCGGTGGTGCGCATCGGTGATGAAGACCGCGTCGGGACAGGATTCGAACACCTTCGCCGCGAGCCGCAGGCCCTTCTCGGCGGCGGCGCGCTCGGTGATGTCGTGGAACGAGAAGACGCGGCCGATGATGCGGCCGCGGCTGAACTGGGGCAGCACGGTGCGCTGCAGCAGCCGGCCCGAGCGCAGCAGCAGCATGTCGGTCGCCTCGGACGCGATCGAGGCGTTGATCTCGGCAAGCCGCTGCAGGTACTCCGCGCTGTCTTCGACCTGCGAGGCCAGCAGGGCGTGCAGCGCCACGTCGTCGCGCTGCATCAGCATCGACTTGGGGATCTCCCACATCTGCGCGAAGCGGCGGTTGAACGCGCGCATCGTGCCGTCGAGCGCGCAGACCAGGATTCCGTCGGCGGTCGATTCGAGGGTGGCGCGCAGTTCGGCGATCAGCGTTTCCAGCTCGTCCTCGGCCTTGCGCTGCTGGGTGCGGTCGACCATGCCGACCACCCACACCGGGCCGTGCGGCACCCATTCGGCCGACTCGATGCAGCGCTCGACATGCAGCACCGTGCCGTCGGCTCGCACCAGTCGGCTCATCGAGCGGATCGGCTGGGCGGTGCCGTCGACGGCGTCCTTCCAGAACGCCGCGTCTTCCAGGGTGTCGAACACCTCGGTCGCGGGGCGGCCGACGAGTGCGCTGCGCTCCTGGGCCAGCAAGGCCGTGGCCGCCTGGTTGGCGTAGAGCACTTCCAGCGTGGCCGCATCGACGATGCAGACCGCCTCGAGCAGCCCTTCGATCAGCGGCGCGGAGCCGTGGGCGATCACGCGCCGACCCCGATAGCGTCGGGGTCTGCGGCGCGCTCGAAGAAGTAGCAGATGCGGCGGCGCGGCGACAGGTAGTCCATCGCCGCCTTCGGCAGCTGGTGCGGCTTGAGGCTGCGCCGGATGCCCAACTCGGGCTGCGCTTCCAGGTCGAGGATCAGCGCCTCCTTGCGGGGCACCGCCGGGTCGTGCACGAGCACCCTGGGCCGCAAGGGACGCTGGGCGTTCACCGACACCACCATGCCGTAGCGGTCGTTGCCCAGTTGCACGATGGAGCCGGGCGGGTAGACACCCATCATCCGGATGAAGGCACCCAGCACGACCGAATCGAACCGCGGCTTCATCTGCGCGAACATGACCGACAGCGCCTCGTGCGGCGTGGTCACCACGCTGCCGCGGGCGGGATTGCAGAAGTTGTCGTAGCGGTTGACCAGGGCCACGATCTTGCCGGCCATCTGCATCTGGTCGGCGGTGATCCGCGCCGGGAACCCGCTGCCGTCGGCCATCTCGTGGTGCTGCGCGATGCCCGCGACCACCGCGGGCGGCAAGCCCATGCTCTGCGCCATCGACACGCTGTGGATGACGTGGCTCTGGTAGAGGCGGTGCTCGACCGAGGTGAAGCCCTCCTCCGCGTTGCGGAACCGGTCGGGGAGCTCAAGCTTGCCGATGTCGTGAAGCAAGGCCGCCAGCCCCAGTTCCACCAGGGCGTCGCGCTGCAGCCCGAGCGAGCGTCCCAGCATCAGCGAGATGACCATCACATTGACCGAATGCTGTCCGCTGCGCTCGCCCACGCTCTCGGACAGCAGGCGGATCACCGATTCGCCCTGTCCGATCAGTTCGTCCACGCAGCGGCTCACCACCGATTCGCTGTCCTGGCGCGCCAGCAGCGGGCTGGCATGGACCGTCTCGACCACGCGCCGGAACTGCCGGGTAGCGTCGGAGAACTGGCGCTCGCAGACCGCAAGCCGGTGCTGTTCGTTCTCGAGCCTGCGGGCGCGGTTGCGGCGGGCGGCCCAGTGCGAGGCGACGCCGTCGGCCCGGTCGTCCGCTGCGGCGGCATCGGCTGCAGGTTCGTCGGCGGCAGCGCCGGGCTCCGCCGCCGGCGGCACGGCCGAATCGCTGCGCTCGGGGAAATGGCGCACGTTCTCCACGCCGAGCGAGACGATCGTGTGGATCTGCTCGTCGGTGGAGATCTTGAAGCTGTTGAGAGGAAACGGATGGTCCATCCATCCCAGGTCGAGCTGAATGAACATGCCCTTGCGCAGCTCGCTGACATCGATCAGTTTCGACTGTCCTTCTTCCATGGGTGCCTTCAGGCGCTTTTCCTCGAGGAACGGAATGTCGGGATCGCAGGCGATGGCTTGCGTACTATCAGCATGTTACACAACAAAGGTAAGCGAAAGCGCGGTCGCCGGGCGCCGCGTGCCGGCGGCCCTGACTGTTGCCTGGTTACAACCTAACGCCCCGCCACCACGACGCCGCGCGCCACCGGCAGAGGCGCCGACTGCGCCCGCAGGTACATCCACACACCGGCGGCGACCATCGGCAGGCAGAGCCACTGGCCCATGCTCATTCCGAGCGACAGGATCCCGAGGAAGTTGTCGGGCTCCCGGAAAAATTCCGCCACGAAGCGCAACACACCGTATCCGACGAGAAATGCGGCCGCCACCTCGCCCTGGCGGCGCGGACGGCGGGCATACAGCCACAGGACGACGAAGAGAAGCACGCCCTCCAGCAGGAACTGGTAGACCTGGGACGGATGCCGCGGCTGCATGGAGCCGCTTTGCGGAAACACCATCGCCCAGGGCAGGCTCGCGTCGGCGAAGCGGCCCCACAGCTCGCCGTTGATGAAATTGCCGACCCGGCCGGCCGCCAGCCCGGTCGGCACACAGGGCGCCACGAAGTCGGCCACTTGCAGCCAGGGCCGGTGCCGCGACCGCGCGAACCAGACCATCGAGGCGATCACGCCCAGCAGCCCGCCGTGGAAGCTCATGCCGCCCTGCCAGATATAGAGGATCTCCAGCGGGTGGGTGGCGTAGTAGCCGGGCTTGTAGAACAGGCAGTAACCCAGCCGCCCGCCGGCCACCACGCCCAGCACCCCCAGGAACAGGATGTCCTCTACGTCCTTGCGGGTCCAGGCTGCGCTGCCCTGCAGCGACGCGTAGGGCTCGTGGCGCAGCCGGAGGTTGCCGAGCAACAGGAAAAGGCCGAAGGCGGCGAGATAGGTCAAGCCGTACCAGTGCACGGCCAGGGGGCCGATCTGCAGGGCGACCGGATCGATATGGGGATACAGGAGCATGGCCGGTATTGTGCCGTGGCCCCATGACGGTTCAGCCGCCCTGCGCCCGCCGCACAAAGCCGACGAAACGCGCCAGCGCCGGATCGACCGGCCCCGCCGGCCAGACCAGGCTGGTCTCGCAGACCGGCACCACCGGCCCGCCGCGCCGTGACGCCAGGCCGCCCTCGCCCTGGGCGCGGTAGACGACGCCTTCCCGCCGGAACTGCACCACGCTCTCGGGCACCCAGGCCACGCCCAGCCCGGCCGCCACCAGGTTGACGATGGTCTGCATCTGGATCGCCTCCTGCGACACCACCGGCAACCGGCCGGCCGCATGGTAGAGGCCGAACACCGCATCGTGCAGCGAAGGCGCGATGCGCCGGGGGAAGACGACCAGCGGCTCGGCCAGCACCGCGTCCCACCGCAGCGGATGGGCCTGCGCCAGCGCATGGTGGGCCGGCAGCGCCAGCACCAGCGGCTCGGTCGCGACCGGCAGGTGCTGAAGGCCGGCGGGCGCGAAGCCGGGCGAATGCAGCATCAGCCCTGCATCGATCTCGCCGCGCGCGAGCAGCTGCAGCTGCACGTCGCCGGTGGCCTCCACCAGCTCCAGCGCCACCTGCGGGCTTTCACCCCGGAAGGCCCGGACCCACGCCGGCAGTTGCTCGAAACCGATGGTGGAGACGAAGGCGAGGCGCACCCGGCCCACCTCGCCCGCGGCCGCGGCGCGCGCCCGGGCCGGCAGCGACTGGGCGCGGGACAGCAGGTCGCGCACCTCCGGCACCAAGGCATGGCCGGCCGGCGCCAGGGACACCCGCCGCCGGCTGCGGTCGAAGAGCTGGACGCCCAGGGTGCGCTCCAGCTGGGCGATGGCCTGGGTCAGCGGCGGCTGGGTCATGTGCAGGCGCTGGGCGGCCCGGGCGAAGTGCAGTTCCTCGGCCACGGCCAGGAACTGGCGCCACAGCCGCAGGTCGATCGGGGCGTCGGGTTTCATATGTACAGCATATCAATCGGCCCTCCGAACGGGATTGGAACCGCAGAAGCGATCGGCGCATACTCCGCCTGCTCCGACAAGAACCACCCCACGAGAGAGAACCCGATGGACACCAAGGTCATCCAGATCAACCGCCGCAGCGCCAACATCACCGAAGGCAAGTCGCGCGCCCCGAACCGCTCCATGTACTACGCCATGGGCTACCAGGAAAGCGATTTCAAGAAGCCGATGGTGGGTGTCGCCAACGGCCACAGCACGATCACGCCCTGCAACTCGGGCCTGCAGAAGCTGGCCGACGCGGCCATCGCGGGCATCGAAGAAGCCGGCGGCAATGCCCAGGTCTTCGGCACGCCCACCATCTCCGACGGCATGGCGATGGGCACCGAGGGCATGAAGTACAGCCTGGTGAGCCGCGAGGTGATCAGCGACTGCGTCGAGACCAGCGTGCAGGGTCAGTGGATGGATGGCGTGCTGGTGGTCGGCGGCTGCGACAAGAACATGCCCGGCGGACTGATGGGCATGCTGCGCGCCAACGTGCCGGCCATCTACGTGTACGGCGGCACCATCCTGCCGGGCCGCTACCAGGGCAAGGACCTGAACATCGTGAGCGTGTTCGAGGCGGTGGGCGAGAACGCCGCCGGCAAGCTGAGCGACGAGGACCTGCGCGAGATCGAGATGCGCGCCATCCCCGGCCCCGGCTCCTGCGGCGGTATGTACACCGCCAACACGATGAGCTCGTCGTTCGAGGCGCTCGGGATCAGCCTGCCCTACTCCTCGACCATGGCCAATCCGCACGACGAGAAGGCCAACTCGGCCAAGGAATCGGCCCGGGTGCTGATCGAGGCGATCAAGAAGGACATCAAACCGCGCGACATCGTCACCAAGAAGGCGCTGGAGAACGCGGTGGCGGTGATCATGGCCACCGGCGGATCGACCAACGCGGTGCTGCACTTCCTGGCGATCGCGCATGCCGCCGGCGTGGAGTGGTCGATCGACGACTTCGAGCGCATCCGCAAGCGCACGCCGGTGCTGTGCGACCTGAAGCCCAGCGGCCAGTACCTGGCGGTGGACCTGCACCAGGCCGGCGGCATCCCGCAGGTCATGAAGATCCTGCTGAAGGCCGGCCTGCTGCACGGCGACTGCATCACCATCACCGGCGAGACCATCGCCGAGGTGCTGGAGGACGTGCCGGACGTGCCGCGCGCCGACCAGGACGTGATCCGCCCGATCGACAAGCCGATGTACGCCCAGGGCCACCTGGCGATCCTGAAGGGCAACCTGAGCCCCGAGGGCGCGGTCGCCAAGATCACCGGCCTGAAGAACCCGGTCATCACCGGCCCGGCCCGGGTGTTCGACGACGAGCAGTCGGCGCTCAAGGCCATCCTCGACGGCCGGATCGTCGCGGGCGACGTGATGGTGCTGCGCTACCTGGGCCCCAAGGGCGGCCCGGGCATGCCCGAGATGCTGGCCCCCACCGGTGCCCTTATCGGCGCCGGACTGGGCGAGAGCGTCGGCCTGATCACCGACGGCCGCTTCTCCGGCGGCACCTGGGGCATGGTGGTAGGCCATGTGGCGCCCGAGGCGGCGGCGGGCGGCACCATCGCCTTCGTGCAGGAAGGCGACTCGATCACCATCGACGCACTGCAACTGGTGCTGGAGCTGAACGTGCCGGAGGCCGAACTGGCCCGCCGCCGCGAAGGCTGGACGCCGCCCGCGCCGCGCTACACCCGTGGCGTGCAGGCCAAGTTCGCGTTCAATGCGGCCAGCGCCAGCAAGGGCGCGGTGCTCGACGACTATTGAGCCCGCAGATGCCGGGGCGGTACGAGACAGCCCGTGGCCCCGACGCAAAAACGCCCGCGGTGCAAGCCGGCGGGCGTTTTTACATGGGAGCGGCAGAAGCGGTCACAGAGCCGGCCGGCACCTGCCGATGCCTCAGCGCCTTTTCTTGGTCCCCAGGCCCAGCGCCTCGCGCTGCTTGTCGATGCGGTCGGCCTTGCGCTTGTCCATCTTGTCCATCTCGCGGCGCTTGGTCAGTCCGCTGCTGTCGGCCCAGGCCCACCAGGCCACCGCCAGGGCGAACGGCGCCAGCACGATCCACCAGCTCCAGCCGACGACCGGGCCCAGTTCGAGCCATTTCATCGCCAGCAGCACCAGTCCGAGTCCGAGGAAGTACATAGGGGGCCTCACTACAATCCGGCCAGACTGTACCCCAGCCGAAAGCCGCCCACCATGCACCGCCTCCTGCCCCCTGCCGCCGCCCTGCTCCTGGTGCTGGCCTGCCTGCCCGCGCGGGCCGACCTGGCGCTGGCCAAGGCGCGCAACTGCATGGCGTGCCACAACGTGGAGCGCAAGATCGTCGGGCCGTCTTTCAAGGCCATTGCGAAGAAATACGCCGGCCAGAACGTCAACGACCGGCTGGCGCAGAAGATCGTGAAGGGCGGCTCCGGCGTATGGGGGCCGGTGCCGATGCCGGCCAACTCGCAGGTGAGCGATGCCGACGCGAAAGCCCTCGCCGCCTGGATCACCGAGCTCAAGTAGCCCGGCGCCCGTCGAACGGCTGTCGGCAGGGCCGGATCAGATCACCAGCGGATCGTTCGGGCCACGCAGCGTCTGGCCGCCCGAGAGGCGCTCGCCCCGGTCGAGCCGGTCCTGCAGCTGGCCCAGGTAGGCGGCATTGCTGTTGTCCGACTGCTCGGCACGGGCGACCAGCGAGGTCTCCAGTGCCGCGATCCGGGCCAGCAGTGCGTCGCGGTCGTTGCGACCTTCCAGTTCGGTCTGCTGCAACTTCACTTCCAGGTACTGGCGCAGTTCGGTGAAGCGCGAGGCCTCGGCCTTGTCGGCCAGGTCGCGCTGGGTCTGCATCTCCTTGGTGTGCCGGCGGGTCTCGACCAGCACCGAACCCTGCAGGTAGACGACGTAGGCGACGAACAGGATCGCCAGCAGCACCGTCAGGCCCAGCATGATCAGGCCGAGCGGCGCCTGGACGACGGTGACGCCGAGCGACACCGCCGTGGGTGCCGCCAACGTGGTCCAGTTGAGCATCGCCAGCAGGGCGATGACGAGGGCGATGACGAGGAGAAGGACGGTACGGATCATGGCGGGGCCTGAAGTCGGAGGGTTGCGAGGTTGTACCGCAGGGCTCCCGCCCCATGCGTTACCGTGCGCCAAGTCCCGGTTACGTCCTACGGCCGGCCCTACCCGCCGAATGCCGAAATTCAGTGCCTAACGATGCGCCAGCCGGCGTCCGCAGCCGGCCTTAAGCTATCAATTCGATAGCAAAACCCGCGGTCAGTTGACTTCCGACAGCTGGTCCAGGATCGCCGGGTTCTCCAGCGTCGAGGTGTCCTGGGTGATCGCCTCGCCCTTGGCGATGCTGCGCAGCAGGCGGCGCATGATCTTGCCGCTGCGGGTCTTGGGCAGGTTGTCGCCGAAGCGGATGTCCTTGGGCTTGGCGATCGGGCCGATCTCCTTGGCCACCCAGTCGCGCAGTTCCTTGGCGATCGCCTTGGCCTCCTCGCCGGTGGGGCGGGCGCGCTTCAGGACCACGAAGGCGCAGATCGCCTCGCCGGTCATGTCGTCGGGCCGGCCGACCACCGCCGCCTCGGCCACCAGGTCGGATTTGGAGACCAGCGCCGATTCGATCTCCATCGTGCCCATCCGGTGGCCCGAGATGTTGAGCACGTCGTCGATCCGCCCGGTGATGCGGAAGTAGCCCTTGTCGACACCGCCGGTGCCGCTGCCGTCGCTGCGCACCGCGCCGTCGCCGGCCAGGTACACGGTGCCGCCCATCTCCTCGGGGAAGTACGATTTCTTGAAGCGCTCCGGGTCGTTCCAGATGGTACGGATCATCGAGGGCCAGGGCCGGCGGATCACCAGGATGCCGCCGACGCCGTCGGGCAGCGGCTTGCCGGTTTCGTCGACGATCTCGGCGGTGATGCCCGGCAGCGGCAGGGTGCAGGAGCCCGGCACCAGGGTGGTGGCGCCCGGCAGCGGGGTGATCACGTGGCCGCCGGTCTCGGTCTGCCAGAAGGTGTCGACGATCGGGCAGCGCTCGCCGCCGACGTTGCGGTGGTACCACATCCAGGCTTCGGGGTTGATCGGCTCGCCGACCGAGCCCAGGATGCGCAGCGAGCTGAGGTCGGAGCGCTTGGGGTGCACCTTCTCGTCGGCCTCGGCCGCTTTGATCAGCGAGCGGATCGCGGTGGGCGCGGTGTAGAAGATGGTGACCTTGTGCCGCTCGATCATCTGCCAGAAGCGGCCCGCGTCCGGGAAGGTGGGCACGCCCTCGAACACCACCTGGGTGGCGCCGGCGGCCAGCGGCCCGTAGGCGACGTAGGTGTGGCCGGTGATCCAGCCGATGTCGGCGGTGCACCAGAAGACGTCCGACGGCTGCAGGTCGAAGGTCCAGTTCATCGTCATCCTGGCCCAGAGCAGGTAGCCGCCGGTGGCGTGCTGCACGCCCTTGGGCTTGCCGGTGGAGCCGGAGGTGTAGAGGATGAAGAGCGGATGCTCGGCGCCGACCGGCACCGGCGGGCAGTCGGCCGACTGGCCTTCCAGCGCCTCGGCGAAGGTCTTGTCGCGCCCGGCCGTGCGCGGCCAGGCGGTGGCGGTGCGCTCGAAGACCAGCACCGTCTTCACCGCCTCGCAGCCGCCGAGCGCCAGGCCGTCGTCGACGATGGCCTTCAGCGGCAGCTCCTTGCCGCCGCGCATCTGGTAGTTGGCGGTGACGACCGCCACCGCGCCCACGTCGATGATCCGCTCCTGCAGCGCCTTGGCCGAGAAGCCGCCGAAGACGACGCTGTGCGTGGCGCCCAGCCGGGCGCAGGCCTGCATCGCGACCACGCCCTCGATCGTCATCGGCATGTAGATGACGACGCGGTCGCCCTTCCGGATGCCCTGCGCCTTGAGCGCGTTGGCGAAGCGGCAGACGCGCTCCAGCAGTTCCTTGTAGGTGACGGTGGTGACCGCGCCGTCGTCGGCTTCGAAAATGATCGCCGTCTTCTCTTCCACCGGCGTGCCGACGTGGCGATCGAGGCAGTTGGCCGAGGCGTTGAGCTCGCCGTCGTCGAACCAGCGGTAGAACGGCGCGTTGCTCTCGTCGAGGGTGCGGGTGAAGGGCTTGGTCCAGTTCAGCTGGGCGCGGGCGCGCTTCGCCCAGAAGCCTTCGAAGTCGTCCGCCGCCTCCCGGCAGAGCGCGTCGTAGGCGGGGCGGCCGGCGACGTTGGCGGCCTTGGAAATCGCTTCCGGGGGCGGAAAGACCCGGTTCTCGACCAGCACGGATTCGATCGACGACGGCGACGCTGCTGCGCTCATGTTTTGTCTCCTGGGGTGACGCGGGGAAAAGGTTCTGCGCGACTGTGGGGCCGGGCACTTACAAGCCACTGACTGGGCCGGGCGCGGCCGCCGGGGCCGCCGCGCGGTGCGAGACCGCAACTCTACAATGCCGGCTCCTCACGCACCTGCCAGGCCCCCATGTCCGACCCGACCCCGCCGAAACGCTCCCCGATGACGCCGCTGGCGAACCTGATCTTCGCCAGCCGCTGGCTCCAGCTGCCGCTCTACCTGGGCCTGATCGTGGCGCAGGCGGTGTACGTGATCCACTTCCTGGTCGAGCTGCTGCACCTGGTCGAGGCCGCCTTCGGCAGCACCACCGCGCTGCAGGCCCTGGTCACCAGCATCGGCTACAAGACCGCCGCGCCGATCACCACGCTCAACGAGACGGTGATCATGCTGGTGGTGCTGGCGCTGATCGACGTGGTGATGATCTCCAACCTGCTGATCATGGTGATCGTGGGTGGCTACGAGACCTTCGTGAGCCGGCTGCACCTCGAAGGCCACCGCGACCAGCCCGAGTGGCTGAGCCATGTGAACGCCTCGGTGCTGAAGGTGAAGCTGGCGATGTCGATCATCGGCATCAGCTCGATCCACCTGCTCAAGACCTTCATCAACGCCGACAACTACACCGACCGGGTGCTGATCGCGCAGACGGCGATCCACATCGCGTTCCTGCTGTCGGCGATGGCGATCGCCTATACCGACAAGCTGATGTCGTCGGCCGCGTCGAGCAAGCAGCCGCACTGACGACCGGGCGCCGCCCGGCACGGTGCCCGGGCAGTTGCTATTGAATCAATAGCTGGTGGCCGGCGTGCGACGCCGGCCCCCGGCTATTTTTCTTTCGGAATCCGGCGCCCCGTGGGCTGCGCTCAGTCGGCCACGATGCCCTTGTCGCGGATCACCTTGCCCCACTTGTCGTTGTCGCTCCGGATGCGCGCTGCCATCTGGTCGGGCGCCTGGTACATCGGGATGGTGCCGGCCTTCAGCAGCCGCTCCTGCACCTCCTTCTCGGCCAGGATCTGCTGCACCTCGCGCGCCAGCAGGTCGACCACCTCTTTCGGCGTGCCGGCCGGGGCCAGCAGGCCACCCCAGGACACCGCGTCGAAGCCGGGAAAGCCCTGCTCGGCGGTGGTCTTCACATCGGGCGTGAAGGGCACGCGCTGCGGCGAGCCGACCGCGATCGCCCGCAGCCGGCCACTCTGGATGTGCGGCAGGGCGGCCACCATGTCGGCATACATCATCGGCACCTGGCCGCCGAGCAGGTCGGTGATGGCGGGCACGCCGCCCTTGTAGGGCACGTGCTGCATGTCGAAACCGCCCAGGTCCTTGAGCAGCTCGGTGGTCAGGTGGCCGAAGCTGCCGACGCCCGAGCTGGTGTAGTTGAGCTTGCCCGGCTGGGCCTTGGCGGCGGCGATCAGCGCCTGCAGGCTGTCGACCTTGGGCAACTGCTGCGGGTTGACCACCATCACGATCGGCAGGCCGTAGACGGTAGCCACCGGCGCGAAGTCGCGCACGATGTCGTAGCCCGCCTGCTTGTAGAGATGCGGCGCCAGCAGCGTCGGGGTGGCCAGCATCATGAGGGTGTAGCCGTCGGCCGGGCTCTTGGCGACCGCGGCCGCCGCGATCGAGCCCGACGCGCCGGCGCGGTTGTCGACCAGCACCGGCTGCTTGAGCTTTTCCGACAGGCGCTGGCCGACGATGCGCGAGGCGGTGTCGGTCGGGCCGCCGGCCGGGAACGGCACCACCAGCCGGATCGGTTTGGATGGAAAGGCCTGCGCCGAAGCGCCTGCGGCCACGGCGAACAAGGCGGCGGCGATCGCCGTGCGGCGGCCGATGTAGACGGGGTGAAAACGCATGGGAACTGTCTCCGGACTTTTATGAGGGGCATCGCGCGCACCGCGCCGGCCGGCCGCTGCCGGGCCGCGGGAAGCGAGACGCGCAGGGAAGAACTTCTAGAGAACGCCGCCGGATTTCAGCGCGGCCAGGCGCTCGTCCGACAGGCCCAGCACGCTCTGGAGCACCGCGCGGGTGTCGTACGACAGCGGCGGCGGCGCATGGCGGATCGGCATGCGCTCGCCGTCGATCCGGAACGGCGGCATGAAGACCGGCATGGTCCCGCCCTCGGGGTGCGGCTGCTGGGTGACCAGGCCGGCGCTCTGCGCGCGGGGCGATGTCAGCGCCTCGTGCAGGCCCAGCACCTCGCCGCAGGGAATGCCGGCGGCGGCCATCCGCTCCAGCAGCAGCTTGCGCGGCCGGGCGCGCAGCTCGCGCTCCAGCTCGGCCTTCAGCACCTCGCGGTTCACCGCGCGGGCGCTGTTTGTGCGGAAGCGCTCGTCGTCGGCCAGGTCGGGCCGCTCGATCACCTCGCGGCAGAAGCGCTGGAACTGCGCGTTGTTGCCCACCGTCACCACCATCGAGCCGTCGGCCGCGTCGAACACGCCGTAGGGAATGATCGACGGGTGGGCGTTGCCGTAGCGCGGCGGGTCCTGGCCCATCATCAGCGCCTCCATGCCGTAGTAGACGGTCAGCATCAGGCCGCAGTCGAACAGCGCCATCTGGATGTGCTTTCCCTTGCCGGTGCGCTGCCGGTCGAACAGCGCCGCCAGCACGCCCTGCGCGGCGTACATGCCGGTGAACAGGTCGACCGCCGCCACGCCGAACTTCAGCGGCGGCTGGGTCGGCTCGCCGTTCAGCGCCATCAGGCCCGTCTCGCCCTGCACCACCAGGTCGTAGCCCGGGCGGCGGGCTTCGGGGCCGGTGGGGTCGTAGCCCGAGACCGAGCAGTAGATCAGGTCGGGCCGCGCCGCGCGCAGCTGCTCGTAGCCCAGGCCCATCTTCTCGGCGCCGCCGAACTTGAAGTTCTGCACCACCACGTCGCACTCGGCCGCCAGCTGCCGGGCCAGCGCCTGGCCCTCGGCCGTCTGCAGGTCGATGCCGACCGACTTCTTGTTGCGGTTGACGCTGTTGAAGTAGGCGGTGTTGCTCGAGGTACCGACGCGCAGGCCCCAGTCGCGGGTGTCGTCGCCCCGCACAGGATGCTCGACCTTGATGACCTCGGCGCCGAGGTCGGCCAGCGTCATCGCGCAGAGCGGGCCGGCCAGCACGCGCGACAGGTCCAGGACCCGCACGCCCGCCAGCGGCAGGCCGGCGGAAGAGGCGGTGCCGGGCGCGGTGCCCGGATCGGTAGCCGACGGTGCGGCCGCAGGAGTGGGTTGCATGGTGTGTCTCCGAAGAATGGGATGGGGGCAGTTGCGCCGGCCCGTCGATGCGGACGAGCGCCAGGGTGTCGCGCCGTGGGCGGCGTCTGTTACCGTTCTACCGCAACGCCGAAAAATCGGCCTTGCGCTTGTCGAAGAACGCGGCGATGCCCTCGGCAGACTCGGCATCGGCCTGCGACAGCACCATCGATTCGGCCTCGCGGTCGAGCTGCGCCGGCAGGCCCTCGCCCTGGTAGGCGCCGTGGCACAGCGCCTTGATGCGGGCGGCGGCGCGCTGCGGGCCGTCGGCCAGGCGCTCGGCCCAGGCCAGGGCCTCGTCGTCGGCCGCGCCCGGCTCGGTCACGCGGTTGACCACGCCCAGCGCGTGCAGCCGCTCGGCGCCCACCGGTGCGCCGGTCAGTGCCAGCTCGGTGACCAGCTGGCGCGGCAGGGCCTCGGCCAGGAAGGCGGTCACGCCGCCGTCGGGCGTCAGGCCCACCTTGACGTACGCGACCGAGAACACCGCGTCGCGCGCCGCCACCAGCAGGTCGCAGGCCAGCGCCAAGGAGAAGCCGGCACCGGCGGCACCGCCCTCCACCGCCGCCACGATCGGCTTGGGGAAACCGCGCATCAGCCGCACCAGGCCGTGCAGGCCTTCGAGCTTCTCGCGCCGCTCGGCGGGCGACAGCTCGCGCCGCTTGGCCAGCAGCGCAAGGTCTCCGCCCGAGCAGAAATACCGGTCGGCACCGGTCAGCACCACGGCGCCGACGGCGTCGTCGTCGCGGGCCGCTTCCAGGGCCTCGGCCAGGGCCGCGTAGAGGCCCGGGCTGATCGCGTTGCGCTTGCCGGGGTTGTCGTTGACCAGCACCAGCACCCGGCCTTCGCGGCGGGTCCGGATCGGCGGGCGGGCATCGGCGGCGGCGCTCATGCCGCGGCCTTCGGCAGCAGGCGGCCCAGGGCGATGTAGCGTGCCAGGTGGTGGTCCTCGTCACCCAGTTGGTGGTCGATCATCACCAGCCGCTTGGCGTAGTGGGCCAGCGGCAGCTCCCAGGTCATGCCGATGCCGCCGTGCAGCTGGATGGCCTCCTCGGCCACCAGGGTGCCGACGCGGCCGATGGTGTATTTGGCGGCCGACAGCGCGCGCTCGCGCACCGGCCGGTCGGCATCCAGCGCGGCGGCCGCATTGATCACCGCCGAGCGGGCCTGCTCGATCTCCAGCAGCAGGTCGGCCATGCGGTGCTGCAGCGCCTGGAACCGGCCGATCACCGTGCCGAACTGCTTGCGGGTCTGCAGGTACTCCAGCGTCGCCTGCTTGGCGACCTCCATCGCGCCCAGCGCTTCGGCGCAGAGCGCCAGCACGCCGGCACCGGCCGCCTGCTCCAGCACCGGGTAGCCGGCGCCCTCCCCGCCCAGCAGTGCATCGGCACCGACGGTGGCGCCGTCGAACAGCAGCTCGGCCGCCCGTCCGCCGTCGATGCGGCCGTAGCCGCGCACGGCGAGGCCCAGCGTGTCGGCCGGCACCAGGAACAGCGAGATGCCGGCCTCGTCGTCCACCGCGCCGCCGGTGCGGGCCGAGACCAGGAAAAGGTCGGCGCCCTCGGCCTGCGCCACCACAGCCTTGGCGCCGGTCAGCGTCCAGCCGTCGCCGGTGCGGGTGGCGGTCGTCTCGATATGCGCCAGTTCGTAGTGCGATGCCGGCTCGTCGAATGCGAAGGCGGCGACGGTGCTGCCGTCGACCAGGCCGGCGATCCGCTCCTTCTGCGCGGCGCTGCCCGCGGCGGCCACGGCCCGGCCGACCACCAGCGCGCCCAGGAAGGGCTCGACCACCAGGCCCCGGCCCAGGCTCTCGAACACCACCGCGATGTCGAAGCCGTCGCCGCCGAAGCCGCCGTCGGCCTCGGTGAACAGCGCGCCCACGGCGCCCAGCTCGGCGAAGCGGCGCCACAGGTCGGCGTCGAAGCCGGCCCCGGAGCGGGCTATGCGGTCGCGCGCCGGGAAGGCGTACTGCTCGGCCACGAAGCGGTCGAGCGTGTCCGCCAGCATGCGGCGGTCGTCGGTGTGGATGAAGTTCATGCGGCGTGCCTTTGGGGTGTCACAGGCCCAGGATCATCTTGGAGATGATGTTCTTCTGGATCTCATTGGAGCCGCCGAAGATCGACAGCTTGCGGTTGTTGAAGTACTGGGCGGCGGCGGTCGCGGCCTCGGGCGGGCCGACCGGTTCGGCCACGTCGGTGCCGTGCATCGCCTCGGGCCGGAACGGCTGGGCGTAGGGCCCCATCGCGCGGCGGGTGAGCGACGAGATCTCCTGGCGGATCTCGGTGCCGCGGATCTTGAGCATCGAGCTCTCGGCGCCCGGCACGCCGCCGCCGGCCACCGCCGCGATCACCCGCAGGTTGGTCGTCGCCATGTTGGCCAGGTCGATCTCCACCTTCGCCAGGCGCGCGGCGAAAGCCGGGTCCTCGGCCAGCGGCCGGCCCTTGCGCCGGACCGTGGCGGCGATCCCCTGCAGCCGGTCGAGCGCCGCCACCGAGAAGCCGACGCCGGCGATGTTGGTGCGCTCGTAGGTCAGCAGGTACTTGGCGCAGGTCCAGCCCTTGTTCTCCTCGCCGACCAGGTTCTCCGCCGGCACCCGCACGTCGGAGAAGAAGACTTCGTTGACCTCGTGCTTGCCGTCGAGGGTGATGATCGGCCGCACCTCCACGCCCGGCGCGGCCATGTCGACCAGCAGGAAGCTGATGCCCTCCTGCGGCTTGCCCTCGCGCGCGGTGCGCACCAGGCAGAAGATCATGTTGGCGTGCTGGCCCAGCGTGGTCCAGGTCTTCTGGCCGTTGACGATGAAGTGGTCGCCCCCGGCGTCGGTGCCGCGGACCGCGGTGGTCTTGACCGAGGCCAGGTCGGAGCCGGCGCCCGGCTCCGAATAGCCCTGGCACCACCAGTCGGAGCCGTCGAGGATCCGCGGCAGCCAGTGGCGCTTCTGCGCCTCGTTGCCGTACTTGATCAGCACCGGCCCGAGCATGTTGACCCCGAAGGGCACGACGCGCGGCGCGCCGGCCAGGGCGCATTCGTTCTCGAAGATGAATTTCTCGATCGCGCTCCAGCCCGGGCCGCCGTATTCGGCCGGCCAGTGGTTGGCCAGCCAGCCCTGCGCGTGCAGGATGTCGTGCCAGCCCTGCAGGTCGGCTTTGCCCAGCTCCTGGCCGTCGCGCACGCGGGCCGCCAGGGCGGGCGGCAGCTTGGCGGCCAGGAAGGCCCGCACCTCGGCGCGGAAGGCTTCTTCTTCGGGTGTGAAATTCAGGTCCATGCGGGGCGGTGCTCGTCGGTTCGGTGGGGGTGATGGGGGAGGCCGTGCGCGGCGTCAGGCCGCCGCGCGGTTCAGGCTGTCGAAGGTGGCGCCGCGGGCGACCAGGTCGACCAGCAGCGGCGAGGGCTTCCAGAACACCGGGTCTTCCTGGGCGAAGGCCTGGATGTCGGCCAGGACGGTGGCCAGGCCCACGCTGTCGGCGTAGTGCATCGGCCCGCCGCGGAAGCGCGGGAAGCCGTAGCCCGAAAGGACGGTCACGTCCACGTCCAGCGGCCGCAGCGCGATGCCCTGGTGGACCACGTTGGCGCCCTCGTTGACCATCGCGGCCATGTAGCGGCGCATGATTTCCTCGTCGGTGAAGCGGCGCGGCGTCACGCCGGCACGCTGGCGCTCGGCGGCGACGATGGCCTCGACTTCCGCATCCGGCGTCCCGGTGCGGGCGCCGTCGGGATAGAGGTACCAGCCCCGGCCGGTCTTCTGGCCGAACCAGCCGCGCTCGCACAGCCGGTCGGCGATCTGCACGTAGCGGGCCTGCGGATCGCGGGTGGCGGCCTTGCGCTTGCGGGTCGCCCAGCCGATGTCGCCGCCGGCCAGGTCCGACACCTGGAACGGGCCCATCGGGTAGCCGAAGCCGCGCACCGCCCGGTCGATCTCGTAGGGCGACGCGCCGTCCTCGACCATGTGGTCGGCCGCGGCGCGGTAGACGGCCAGGATGCGGTTGCCGATGAAGCCGTCGCAGACGCCCGCGCGCACCGGCACCTTGCGCAGCGTCTTGGCCAGCGCGAAGGCGGTGGCCACCACGTCGGGCGCCACCTGCTTCGGCACCACGATCTCCAGCAGCTTCATCACGTTGGCGGGCGAGAAGAAGTGCAGGCCCACCACGTCGGCGGGCCGGCCGACGCTGGCCGCGATCTCGTCGATATCCAGGTAGGAGGTGTTGGTCGCCAGAACCGCGCCGGGCTTGCAGACCCGGTCGAGCTCGGCGAAGACGGCCTTCTTGACGCCCATCTCCTCGAACACCGCCTCGATCACCAGGTCGGCGTCGGCGAGCGACGCATAGTCGGTGCTGCCCGAGAAACGCGCCAGCGTGGCGGCGCGGGCCTCTGCCGTCATCCGGCCCTTGGCGACCAGGGCGTCGTAGACCTTCTCGACGTGGCCGCGGCCGCGGGCCAGGGCCGCGTCGTCGCGCTCGACCATGGCCACCGGCAGTCCGGCATCGAGCACCGCCACCGCGATACCGGCGCCCATGGTGCCGCCGCCGACCACGCCGATGCGGGCCACCGGACGGGGCCGGGCGTCACGGGTCTCGGGCGACTTGGCCGTCTCGCGCTCGGCGAAGAAGGCATGGACGAAGCCGGCGCGCTGCGGGCTGTCGACGCACTGCAGGAACAGCGCGCGCTCGGTGCGCATGCCGTCGTCGAAGGCTTGGTCGAGCGCGGCCTGCACCGCGTCGACGATGCGGTGGGGCGAGAACAGGTGGGCGCTCTTCTTGGCCACCTCGGCCCGTGCGGCATCGACGGCCGCGCGGTTGGCGGCGGCATCGGCCAGGCCGGCGGTGGCGTCGCGGGTGCGGCGCACCGGGGCGCCGTCGGCCAGCAGTTCGCGGACGTAGGCCAGGCCGGCGGCGCGGGCGTCGGTACCCGGCGCGGTACGGTCGACCAGGCCCAGCGCCAGCGCGGCGGCGGCGTCGAGCGGCTTGCCGCCGAGCGCCAGGTCGAGCGTGGCTTTTGCCCCCACCAGCCGCGGCGTGCGCTGGGTGCCGCCGGCACCGGGCATCAGGCCGAGCTGCACCTCGGGCAAGCCGAGCGAGGCACCTTCCAGCGCGAGGCGGTAGTGCGCCGACAGCGCCACCTCCAGCCCGCCGCCGAGCGCGGCCCCGGCGATGGCAGCGACCACCGGCCGGTCCAGCGATTCGATCGCGAAGCACACGTCGGGCAGCGCCGGCGGCTGCGGCGTCTGGCCGAACTCGCGGATGTCGGCCCCGGCGATGAAGTTGCGGCCGGCGCCGACCAGCAGCACGGCGGCGATCCCAGGGTCGGCGGCCACCTGGGCCACCGCGTCCTGCAGGCCGCGGCGCACCGCGGCCGAGAGCGCGTTGACGGGCGGGTTGTCGATGGTGACGACGAGGACGTCGCCCTCGCGCTGGCACGCGACGACGGTGGCGGGGGTGGCCTCTTGGGGCATGGGACGGTCTCCTTGGCGCTTCGGTGAACGGGGCCGGTCGCCGCTGCGCGGGCCGGTCGCCGGTCCATTGTTTGGCAGGGCCGGCTGCCTGACAATGCCGCAGCAGCGAACAGACTGTCAAAATCCATTTGACAATGACACCTCCCGCCATGGACCCCGGGGCGCTCGCCCTGCTGGTCGACATCCTCGACGCCGGCAACCTGAGCCAGGCCGCCCGCAAGCTGCGCATGAGCCGCGCCAACGTCAGCTACCGGCTGGCGCAGCTGGAGCGCGCGGCGAGCGTGCAACTGGTGCGCCGTACCACCCGCCGGCTGGAGCCGACCGAGATCGGCCTGCGCCTCTACGAACACGGCAGCCGCATCCGCGACGAACTGGCGGCGGCGCAGGAATCGATCGCCGCCCTGGGCGACACGCTGCAGGGCCGGATCCGGCTGAGCGTGCCGAGCGGCTACGGCCAGATGGTGATGACCGACTGGCTGCTGGCCTTCAAGCACCGCTATCCCGGCATCGTGCTGGACGTGCGGTTCGAGAACCGGGTGGACGACCTGCTGCGCGACGAGGTCGACATCGCGGTGCGGGTGATGCCAGAGCCGCCGCAGATGCTGGTCGCCCGCGACCTGGGCCCGGTGCGCTACGTGGCCTGCGCGGCCCGGGCATACGTCGATGCGCACGGCCTGCCGACCGAGCCCGAGGGCCTGCAGGGGGTGCCGCTGATCACCGCCCCGGTGATCGGCCGGCAGCTGCAGGTGCGCGCTACCCGCGGCACCCGGCGGGAAGAGCTGCTGCTGGAGCCGATGCTGATCTCGGAGAACTTCCTGTTCCTGCAGCGCGCGGTGGTGGCCGGCCTGGGCGTCGGCCTGGTGCCCGATTACGTGGTGGAGGAGTTCACGGCCCGCGGCGAGGTGCTGACGACGCTGGACGACTGGCGCCTGAGCATCTTCGGCACCCGGATGTTCATGCTCTACATGCCCAACCGCTACCAGACCCGGGTGGCCGCCACCTTCATCGATTTCATCCTGGAGCAGGCCCACGGCGCGGGCCGGCGCGAGGTGGCGCCGCTGCCGCGCGAAAGCTGAGCCGGAGACAGGGCCGCGGGTGGTGCGCTCCCGTTCTGAAGGAAAAAGTGCCTGCAGCCGGCACGCAGAGCCGGCCACCAGCTATCGATTCAATAGCGCCTGACGGGTGCAACGCGTGGGTTCCGAGGCAGCGGCCAGGCCACGGCCGTGCGCCTACCAGCGGTACCCCACCGACGCCACCATGTTGCGCAGGTCGCCGTATCGGCAGGTGCCCTGGCAGTGCAGGGTCTGCTTGTCGGCCAGGTTGCTGACCTTCAGGCTGGCCAGCCAGGGGCCGGTGGCGTAGGAGACGCGCAGGTCGACCAGGCCGTACGCGGGCGTCTGCCGGTCTACGGCGGCAGCGTTGGTGGGCGCCGCATCGCGCCAGCGCAGGCCGGCGCCGATGCGCAGGCCGGCCAGGCCCCAGCCGGCCAGGTGGTAGTCGGCCCAGAGCGAGGCGGTCTGCTTGGGCACGCCCACCGTGCGCTGGCCGACCAGCGCGGGGTTGTTGTCGCGCACCGTACGGGCATCGACCCATTGGTAGGCGCCCACCACGCTCAGCTGGCGCAGCGGCGAGAAGCGCGCCTCCAGCTCCAGGCCGCGGGCCCGCACCCGGCCGGTCTGCACGCTGAAGCTGGAATCCTGCGGGTCTTCGGTCAGCACGTTGCTCTGCTCCAGCTGGTAGAGCGCGGCGGCCAGCAGGGTTTCGGTGCCCGGTGGCTGCCAGCGCACGCCCAGTTCGGCCTGCTCGCCGCGGGTCGGCTCGAAGGCCTGGCCCTGGCGCCCGGTGCCGGCGGTGGGCAGGAAGGACTGGCTCACGCTGGCGTAGGGCGCCCAGCCGTTGTCCAGCAGCCGCACCACGCCCGCGCGGCCGGTGAAGGCCGAGTCCTCCTGCCGCGTCAGGGCACCGCCGCGGTGGGCCACGGTGTCGCTGCGGGCCCGGTCGTAGCGGCCGCCCAGCACCACCACCCACTGGTCGCGCCAGCGCATCTGGTCCTGCAGGTAGAGGCCGGTCTGCAGGCCGGTCTGGTCGGATCCGCCGTCGTTCGGGCCGATGACAGGCCGCTGCCCGTAAACCGGCCGGTCGAGATCGAGCGCAGCCACGCTGCCGGTCAAGCGGGTGGTGTCGTAGTCGCGGCGGTACACGTCGAGGCCGGCCAGCACCGTGTGCTGCCAGTCGCCGAGCCGGGGCGCGTCCCACTGCAACTGGGTGTCGCTGGTGAGGGCGCTGGTGTCGTCGGTGCGCAGGTCGGCCCGGCGGGCCAGCCGGGTGCCGGTGACGGCGCCGGGTGTGAGGTACGAATAGCTCGCCTGCGACCGGTATCCCCGCAGCGAATGGCGCAGCTGCAGCCGGTCGTCGAAGCGGTGCTCGACGATCCAGCCCAGCGTGTCCATGGTGCCGACATAGCGGTCGAAGCCCGGCTCGCCGGTGAACAGGCCGTAGGGGATCTTGCGGCCGGCGCTGCTGCTCCACAGGGTGCTGTTGTAGGGCATCGGTGCGCCCAGGCGGGTGTCGGTCTTCTGGTGGCTGGCCAGCAGGGTGACCGCGGTGGCGGCGTCGGGTTGCCAGCGCAGCGCGGGGGCGACGTACTGCTTGTCGTCGGGCACGCCCGCGACCTGGGTGCCGCTGCGGCGCACCAGGGCGGTCAGGCGGTAGGTGAGCCGGCCGTCGGCACCGAGCACGCCGGTATGGTCGGTGGCGAGCTGGCGGCGGTCGTGGCTGCCGCCTTCGGCGATCGCCTCGTGCATCGCATCGGCGCTGGGCCGCTTGCTCACCGCGTTGACCAGGCCGCCCGGCGCCAGTTGGCCGTAGAGCACCGAGGACGCACCGCGCAGCAGCTCGACCCGCTCCAGGCCGTAGGGCTCCTGTCCGCCGTCGAACTGGGCCGACTGCAGCTTCATGCCGTCGCGCAGCACGCTGCCGGTGCGGCCGCCCGCATCGAAGCCGCGGATGTTGTAGTCGTCGGCCAGGCGGGAGAAGCCGCTCGGCTGGGTCAGGATGCCGGGCGCGTACAGCAGCGCGTCGGCCACCGAGTCGGTCTTGCGCGCGGCCATCTCCTCGGCGCCGACCACGGTGATCGACTGCGGCGTTTCCACCAGCAGCGTGTCGCCCTTCAGCGCGGTGGCGCTGCGCCGCGCCACGTAGCCGTGCACCGGCGCGAAGGCGCTGGCTTCGGGGCCGGTGCCGGTCACCGTCACCTCGGGCAGGCGCGGGGCCGCGGCACCGGCCGCCGGGGCGAGACCCAGGGTGCCGCCCGTGCCGGTGGCCTGCAGGCCGCTGCCGCGCAGCAGCGCGTCGAGCGCGGCGCGGGCATCCAGCGTGCCGCGCACCGCCTGCGCCGGCCGGCCCGCGACCAGCGCGGGCGGGTAGACGATCTGCACGCCCGACTGCGCGGCGAACTGCCGCAGCGCTTCGGGCAGCGGCTGCGCCGCGATGTCGAACGGGGCGGTCTGCGCCAGGGCGGCTGCCGAGGCGACGGACAGGACGATGCCGGCGAAGACGCGGCGGGCGGCGCCCGGGGCGGCCGCGGACGGCAGGTGCCAGGCGGCGAAGGGAGGGGAAAAAGCGGGCGTCATGGATCGGAGGTGCAGGCAGGTGGAGGAAATCGGCCGTTTCGATCGGCCGGTGGCGAAGGCCATCCCCGCTCCAACGTCCCGGCCCTGCCGCTTCCTGAATGCGTTTTGTTCCCCTCTCGCCGCGTTCTGCACCATTCGCTATGCTTTTCATAGCTGGCGGCCGGCGTTCCGAGCCGGCTGCAGCCCTGTTCGATTCAAATCTTTTGCATCTGCCAGCGGTCGCCGCTCCAGCGCATCCGCACCGGCAGGCTGCCCGGCAGCGCGCGGAGGAAGGCCTCGGCATCCACAGTGCGCACCTGGCCCGACAGGCGCAGGGCGGCGGCGCCCGGGTCCAACTCGACCGGCCGGGGCAGGTAGCGGCGCAGGCGCTCGACCGTCTCGCCCAGCGGCACGTCGTCGAAGGCCAGCAGGCCGTGGCGCCAGGCGGCGGCATCCTGCGGCGTGCGCAGCCGCAGCGCCTGCGGCGCCTGTCCGGGCGCCCGCGGATCGAAGCGCGCCGCCTCGCCCGGCGCCAGTTCGTGGGTGCCGCGGACGCTGCCCTGGGCATCCAGCAGTTCCACCCGCACCCGCCCGCTTTCGACCTGCACCTCGACCCGGCCGCCCGGCAGGCGCTCCACCCCGAAGCGGGTGCCCAGCACGGTGACCCGCACGCCGGGTTGCGGGCCGGCGGCCGACGCGTCGCCCGGCACCTCCACCTCGAAGCGCCGCGCCGGGTCGGGCGTCACCTCGAAGAAGGCGGCACCCGCCAGCAGGCGCACGCCGCGGCGGGTGGCGCCGTAGGCGACCTGAACGCGGCTCTGCGCATCGAGCGTCAGCGCGCTGCCTTCGGGCAGCGCATGCCGCTCGGCAGGGCCCGCGCCCGACGCCCATTCCTGCGCATACGACAGCGCCGCGGCGCGCCACCAGGCCCAGCCACCTGCGCCGCCCACCGCCAGCCCCGCAACGCCCAGCAGCGCCGACAGCGTGCGCCGCCGCCCGGTGCGGGCGGGCGCCGCGCCGGCCGCGGGCGCGCCGCCCTGCCCCGCATGCCAGCGCTCCATCGCGGCCTGCACCCGGTCGAGCGCCTGGATCATGTCGCGCTCGACGGTGTTGCGCGACACGCCGTATTCGAGCGCCAGGGCGGCCTGGTCCTCGCCGTGGACACGGCTGCGCAGGAACACCTGCCGGGCGCGCTCGGGCAGGGCCGCCAGCGCCTGTTCCACCGCCGCGACGGCCTGGCGGTACATCGCCGCCTCGGAGGCGTCGGGCCCGCGCGCCTGCGCGGTCGATGCGGCCTCGTGCGCCTCGGCGCCGTGCCGCTGGGCGACGCCCTCGTGGCGCTGCCGGTCGATCGCGATGTTGCGGGCCATCGCGAACAGGTAGCCCCGCGCGTCGCCCTCGCCCGCCAGCGCCGGCTCCCGGCCCTGCCGGGCCAGCTCGGCGACCCGCAGCCAGGTGTCGTGCGCCACGTCGCGGGCCTGGTCGGCGCAGCCGGTGCGCCGGGCCAGGTAGCGCAGCAGGTCGCGGTAGCTGTCGTGGAAGCTCGCCAGCAGGCGCGACGTTGCGTGCGGGGGATGCGCCATCGGCATCGAAGAGGCGGCGTGCCGCTCAGCGGCCGACCATGTCGCCGGGCACCACCCACTGGTCGAACTGCTCGCCGGTGACGTGGCCCGAGGCGACAGCCGCATCCCGCAGGCTGCTGCCTTCCTTGTGCGCCTTCTTGGCGATGTAGGCGGCCTTGTCGTAGCCGATGTGGGTGTTGAGCGCCGTTACCAACATCAGGGAGCGGTCGACCAGCTCGGCGATGCGCTCGCGGTTGGGCTCGATGCCCACCGCGCAGTGGTCGTTGAAGCTCACCATGCCGTCGGCCAGCAGCCGCACGCTCTGCAGGAAGTTGTGGGCCACCATCGGGCGGAACACGTTCAGCTCGAAGTTGCCCGAGGCGCCGCCGAAGTTGATCGCCACGTCGTTGCCGAAGACCTGGGCGGCGAGCATCGTCACCGCCTCGCTCTGCGTCGGGTTGACCTTGCCGGGCATGATGGACGAGCCGGGCTCGTTCTCGGGGATGCTCAGCTCGCCGATGCCGCTGCGCGGGCCGCTGGCCAGCCAGCGCACGTCGTTGGCGATCTTCATCATGCTGGCGGCCAGGGTCTTGAGCGCGCCGTGCGCATGCACCAGGCCGTCGACCGAGGCCAGGGCCTCGAACTTGCTGGGCGCGGTGACGAAGGGCAGCCCGGTGATCTTCGCGATCTCGGCGGCGACCTGATCGGCATAGCCCCTGGGCGCGTTGAGGCCGGTGCCGACGGCGGTGCCGCCCAGCGCCAGTTCGTACAGGTGGGGCAGCGCGTCGCGCACATGCTTCTCGCCGTGCGCCAGCTGCGCCACCCAGCCGGAGAACTCCTGGCCGAGCGTCAGCGGGGTGGCGTCCTGCAGGTGGGTGCGGCCGATCTTCACGATTCCGTCGAAGTCGCGTGCCTTCTGCTCCAGCGTGCCGCGCAACTTGGCGATGGCGGGCAGCAGGCGGTGGGTCAGCGCCGCGACCGCGGCGACGTGCATCGCGGTGGGGAACACGTCGTTGCTCGACTGGCTGCGGTTCACGTCGTCGTTCGGGTGGACCAGGCGGCCTTCGCCGCGCTCGCCGCCCAGCAGTTCGCTGGCGCGGTTGGCCAGCACCTCGTTGACGTTCATGTTGGTCTGAGTGCCCGAGCCGGTCTGCCAGACCACCAGCGGGAATTCGCCCGGGTGCTTGCCGTCGATCACCTCCTGCGCCGCGGCGACGATCGCCTGGGTCTTCTTCTCGTCCTGCAGGCCCAGCGCGTGGTTGACCACGGCCGACGCGCGCTTGACCTGGGCCAGCGCGGTGATCATTTCCGTCGGCTGGCGCTCGCCGGAAATGTCGAAGTTCTGCAGCGAGCGCTGGGTCTGCGCGCCCCACAGCTGGGCGGAGGGGACCTCGATCGGGCCGAAGGTGTCGCGTTCTGTGCGTGTGGTCATGGTGGCGGTGGTTGAACGGGTGGAGGCCGGCGAATGCCGGTGGGCGTCGGCCGCCAGCATAGCCGCAAACAAAAACCGTTCTCATCCAGGGGCGCCTCGGGGCCGGGTCAATGTCACCGTGCTTACATCGGAATCGCAGGCAGTCGCTACACTGCGACGCCCCTCCGGGACCTTCCCGGCACCCTGCATCGGGTTTGTAACCGGGCGTGAATCCACCCGGTCTAATCGTTCGTACCCATCCCCGTGATCGCCAGTTCCGCCTTCCTGCCGTCCCAGCACAACCTGTGGGGTGTCGCGGCGTCGATCGCGATCGCCGTGCTGGCGTCCTATGTGGCACTCGACCTGGCGCTGCGGGTGCGCGGCACCTACGGCCGGCTGCGCCTGGCCTGGTGGGCAGCCGGTTCGGTGGTGATGGGCACCGGGATCTGGGCGATGCACTTCATCGGCATGCTGGCGTTCCAGCTGCCGATACGGCTGGGCTTCACCGGCGGGCTCACCTTGCTCTCGTGGGCGGCGGCGGTGGCGGCGTCGGGCGTGGCGCTCGGCATCGCGAGCCGGCTGGCGGTGGGGCCGCGGCTGCTGCTCGTGGGGGCACTGGCGATGGGGCTCGGCATCTGCGGCATGCACTACATCGGCATGGCCGCGCTCGACATGGCGCCGGGCATCGTCTGGGATCCGGTGAAGGTGGTGCTGTCGGCCCTGATCGCGGTGGCCGCCTCGGCCGTCGCCCTGCTGATGGTCATGCTGCTGGCGCACCGGGAATCGCGGCGCCGGACCCGGTCGCAGATCTTCGCGTCGCTGGTGATGGGCGCCGCCATCTGCGGCATGCACTACACCGGCATGGCCGCCGCGCAGTTCCCGGCCGGCACGGTATGCCTCAGCGCCGACCAGCTGTCGGGGCCCAACATGCTGGCGATCGTGCTGGTGACGACCGGCATCATGCTGCTGGGCACCTTGTTCGCCTCGATCCTCGACGCCCGGCTGCAGAGCACCGCGCGGCGCCTGGCCCACTCGCTGCAGCAGGCCAACACCCGGCTGGAGACGGCCAACGCCGAGCTGCAGAAACAAGCCTTCGCCGACGCCCTCACCGGCCTGCCCAACCGGCTGCTGTTCGAAGACCGTCTCGACCAGGCGCTGGCGCGGCTCGACCGGGCCAACCACGGCCACACCCACGAGCGGCTGGCGGTCTTCTTCGTCGACCTGGACGGCTTCAAGCCGATCAACGACTCCTTCGGCCACGCCGCCGGCGACTTCATCCTGCGCAAGGCTGCGCGCCGCCTGGAGCGCGCGGCGCGGCTCAGCGACACCGTCGCCCGCGTGGGCGGCGACGAGTTCCTGGTGCTGCTGGAGCATGTGCACGACATCGCCGACTGCACCCTGGTGGCCGACCGCATCCTGAAGGCGCTGACCCGGCCCTTCGTGGTGTTCGACAAGCAGCTGCAGATCGCCTGCTCGATCGGCATCGTCCTCTACCCCGACCAGGGGGAGCGCGACAAGCTGGTCGCCCATGCCGACGCCGCGATGTACGTCGCCAAGCGCGCCGGCGGCGGCGGCTATGCGCTCTTCGAATCGCACATGGGCGCCGACGTGTCGAACCAGCTGGCGCTGCAGAGCGACCTGCGCCAGGCGATCGACGCCGGCCAGTTCGAGCTGTACTACCAGCCGAAGATCGACGGCCGGCGCGACCAGATCAGCGGCGTCGAAGCGCTGATCCGCTGGAACCACCCCGAGCGCGGGGTGCTGAGCCCGGCGCTCTTCATCGGGCTGGCCGAGCGCTTCGGGCTGATCGGCCGGCTGGGCAGCTGGGTGATCGACGAGGCGTGCCGCCAGATCGCCGCCTGGAGCCGCGAAGGCCTGCGGATGCGGGTGGCCGTCAACCTGTCGGTGCACCAGCTGCGCGAGAACGGCCTGGCCGAGCGGGTTGAGGCGGCGCTGCGCCGCCACAAGGTCGACGCGTCGCAGCTGCTCTGCGAGATCACCGAATCGGTCGCGATGGAGGACCTGAAGGCGACGCAGGTCGCGTTCTCGGGCCTGGCGCGCATCGGCGTGTACCTGGCGATCGACGACTTCGGCACCGGCTACTCCAGCCTCAGCTACCTGCGCCAGCTGCCGGCCCAGCAGCTCAAGATCGACCGCAGCTTCGTCAACGACCTGGAAGTGAAGGTCGACGCCCGGGCCGTGGTCGAGGCGGTGATCCGGCTGGCCCACGCGCTGGGCCTGCGGGTGGTGGCGGAAGGCGTGGAGACGGCCGGCCAGCGCGACATCCTGCTGGAACTCGATTGCGACGAGTTGCAGGGCTACTTCTATGCCCGGCCGATGCAGGCGCACGTGCTGCTCGAATGGTCGCGCGGCGTCAAGCCCGAGCACGCGGTCGACTTCGCGCCCTCCACCATCGAGGGTTGAGCGCCGGGGCGGGCGCAGGCGGCCGCGCCGCGCAACGGGGATAATTGCGGGCTGGTCTCCCACAACAACACGATCCCCACCATGACGACTCGTATCCAGTACCACGACCTCGTGGAATCCGTCGCTGCGGCGCTGCAGTACATCTCCTACTACCACCCGGCCGACTACATCGCCCACCTGGCCCGCGCCTACGCCCGCGAGCAGAGCCCGGCGGCCAAGGATGCGATCGCCCAGATCCTCACCAACAGCAAGATGAGCGCCACCGGCCAGCGCCCCATCTGCCAGGACACCGGCATCGTCAACGTGTTCCTGAAGGTGGGCATGGACGTGCGGTTCGAAGGCTTTCCCGGCGGGCTGGAGGACGCGATCAACGAGGGCGTGCGCCGTGGCTACAACCACCCCGACAACACGCTGCGCGCCAGCGTCGTCGCCGATCCGCAGTTCGACCGCAAGAACACCAAGGACAACACGCCGGCGGTGATCTTCACCCGGATCGTGCCCGGCGGCAGCCTCGACATCACCGTCGCGGCCAAGGGCGGCGGCAGCGAGAACAAGAGCAAGATGATCATGCTCAACCCGAGCGACAGCGTGGTCGACTGGGTGCTCAAGACCGTGCCCACCATGGGCGCCGGCTGGTGCCCGCCCGGCATGCTGGGCATCGGCATCGGCGGCACCGCCGAGAAGGCGGTCCTGCTGGCCAAGGAAAGCCTGATGGACGACCTGGACATGTACGAGCTGCAGGCCAAGTCCTCCCGCAGCGAGCCGCTCGACAAGCTCGAGGAGCTGCGCCTGGAGCTGTTCGAGAAGGTCAACGCCCTCGGCATCGGCGCACAGGGCCTGGGCGGCCTGACCACCGTGCTCGACGTGAAGATCAAGACGTACCCGACGCATGCCGCCAGCAAGCCGGTCGCGATGATCCCCAACTGCGCCGCCACCCGCCATGCGCACTTCGTGATGAACGGTGCCGGCCCGGTCTACCTGGAAGCGCCATCGCTCGACCTGTGGCCCAAGATCGACTGGGCGCCCGACTACAACAAGAGCCGCCGCGTCGACCTGAACACCCTCACCAAGGAAGAGGTCGCCAGCTGGAAGCCGGGCGACACCCTTCTGCTCAACGGCAAGATGCTCACCGGCCGCGACGCTGCGCACGCCCGCATCCAGACGATGCTGGCCAAGGGCGAACCGCTGCCGGTCGACTTCACCAACCGGGTCATCTACTACGTCGGCCCGGTCGATCCGGTCAAGGGCGAAGCGGTCGGCCCGGCCGGCCCCACCACCGCGACGCGGATGGACAAGTTCACCGACATGATGCTGGAGAAGACCGGCCTGATCGCGATGATCGGCAAGGCCGAGCGCGGCCCGGCCACCGTCGGTTCGATCCAGAAGCACAAGAGCGCCTACCTGATGGCCGTGGGCGGCGCCGCCTACCTGGTCAGCAAGGCGATCAAGGACGCCAGGGTCGTCGGCTTCGCCGACCTGGGCATGGAAGCGATCTACGAGTTCGACGTGGTCGACATGCCGGTCACCGTGGCGGTGGACGCCGGCGGCACCAGCGTGCACGTCACCGGCCCGGCCGAATGGCAGTCGCGCATCGCGACCGGCGAGTTCAAGGGCATCGAGCTGGCCTCGGCCTGAGGCACGGACGGCGGCGGGCCGCACGGTCCGGCGGCCGGCCGACAATCGCATTCCCCGCCGTCCCCCGACCGCCCACGATGCATCCTCCTTCCTACGACGCGCCGATCGGCGTATTCGACAGCGGCATCGGCGGCCTGAGCGTGCTGCGGGCGCTGCAGGGCCTGCTGCCGCAGGAAGACTTCGTCTATCTCGCCGACAGCGGCTTCGCGCCCTACGGCGAGCGGGGCGACGACCATGTGGTGGCTCGCACCCTGCACGTCGCCGAGACGCTGCGCAGCCGGCACCGCATCAAGGCGCTGGTGGTCGCCTGCAATACCGCCACCGCTGCGGCGATCCACCTGCTGCGGGCCGCGCATCCCGACCTGCACCTGGTCGGGGTCGAGCCGGCGGTGAAGCCCGCCCTGGCCGTGACCCGCACCGGCGGCATCGCGGTGCTGGGCACCCGCGGCACTGTCACCAGCGCCAAGTTCAGGGCGTTGATGGCGCCGCTGCAGCACCAGGCGCGTTTCAGCGTGCAGCCTTGCGACGGGCTGGCGACCGCCATCGAAGACGAACTGCGGCAGCCGGGCAGTGCGGAATCAAACGCTATCAATACAATAGCACTGTGCCGGCGCTACACGTCGGCTGCGGGCACTTTCGGCACGCAAGAAGGCGAGATCGATACGCTGGTGCTGGGCTGCACCCACTACGTCTTCGCCGCACCTACGCTGCGCGAGCTGGTCGGCCCGCAGGTCCGCTTGATCGACACCGGCGAGCCGGTCGCCCGCCAGACGCAGCGCCTGCTGGCACAGCACGGGCTGCTGAAGCCGGACACGGGCGCGGCCGGCCGGCTGGAGCTGGTCAGTACCGGCGATCTCGGGCTGCTACAGGCGGCCACCGGCCGCTGGCTGGGGATCGGCGCCAGCGTGGGCGCCACTGCTACCGCTGCCTGACCACAGCCGCTCGCCGGTGGCTTCGAGGTGCGTCAGGTAGAGGCGCAGGTCCAGTTCCAGCTGGTGGTAGCGCGGCTCCATGCTTTCGCACAGCTGGTAGAAGGCCCGGTCGTGGTCGCGTTCCTTCAGGTGGGCCAGTTCGTGCACCACGATCATCTGCAGGAAATCGTGCGGCACGTCCTTGAACACCGAGGCGATGCGGATCTCGCGGCTGGCCTTGAGCCTGGCGCCCTGCTTGCGCGAGATGGCGGTGTGCAGGCCCAGGGCATGCTGCACCACCTGCAGCTTGCTGTCGTAGAGCACCTTGTCGATCGGCGGCGCGCGGCGCAGGTGCTCGGTCTTCAGCTCGGTGACGAAAGCGTGCAGCGCCCGGTCGGTGCGCATGCCGTGCGGTGCGGGGTAGCGCGCGAGCAGCAGGCGCCCCAGGCCCTGCCGCGCATGGATCGCCTGCATCTGGGCCCGCACCGCCTCCGAATAGCCGGTCAGGTACCGCATGAGGGGACGCGACTCAATGCAGGTGGCGCGGCCGGCGACCGCCGCCATGGCCGCCGGGCCCACCCGATCCGCCGGCACCGCCGGTGCCACGCGGCGGCTTGCCCAGTTCCAGCGAATTGACCAATGCGTCGAATCGCTCGCCGAAGAGCTTGTCGATCTCGGCCACCACGCCGCCGAGCTCGGCGCCGTCGAAATGGCGCTCCATCATGTTGATCACGTCCTGCACCAGCAGGTCGCGCTGCACCTGCATGATGGCCGCGGGCGTCGGGCCGACGAAGAGCATCACGAAATCGTCGCGCGCCTCGGCATCGGCAGATTCCTCTTCCTCGTCGAAATCGGTGTCGTAGAAGGTGACCTCGATCGAGGCGCCCTGCTCCGCCAGTTCGTTGATGCTCATGCACATCTCGTCGAGGTTGTGGCGAAAATCCTCGTCGCCGTTCACCGTCCAGCAGATCTGCAGCAGATGGTCCTTGGGCTTGAACTCGATACCCGGCTCGTCCTCGTAGGAACTGGCCGCGCCATCGGCCAGCGACTTGGCGCCGGCGTACTTCCACAGCGGCCGGAGCGCCTCCTGCAGTTGCTCGAACGTCACGTCGGCACGCAGCACCACGTCGCCGTGGACGTGGATTTCAAACGGGGTGTTGTAGTTGGACATTCGTACATCTCTCGGGCAACGGACCGATGAAGGCCGGCCGGCAAGAGCCTTCACAGCATGGAACAGATAGGAAACAGGGCAGGCGAAATGGACGTTATAACCCACCGCAGCCGGGGCATTTTCTCATGTCGAGGCATGGTGTAGCAGTGGGGCCGACGGGCCGTCGAAAGGCGGTGGCTTCCGGAGGCATAAGTCGCGCCGCAGACATCCTCGCTCGGGCGACCCATCGGCCGACACGCCGGTCGGCCCGACCGCGCGCCGACGGTTGGTGCACAGCGATGGCCGACACGCTTTCATGGCGAAAACGCTCGCAACCAGCCATGCGAAGGCGCTGGCGCAAGCGACGAAACCAATGGTGCCCGAGGCCGGAATCGAACCGGCACGACTGCGAAGTCGAGGGATTTTCGTACCACTTCGACTTTCGCCGCCCGCAGCGGCATGCGCTGCGGTTCGTGGTCTGGAGCACGCCTTCACCCTAGCCCTGCGGCCGTAGGTGCCCGCCGTCTGCTCTCTACACCTTCCGCAGGCCCGGAAGGCTGGCGGCTTGGCTCGGCGTTGGCTCGGACGCGAAGCAGTTGCTGCGCATCCAGGGCGTTCGCCGAATTTGACGGGTGTCACCTCCCGGGTTTCCCCGGAAGGGCTCAAATTGCTTTCAAGTCCCTTGTGTCTACCGATTTCACCACTCGGGCATCGAGCGGGGCCAGTACGCACCGAAGCGCATCGCAGGCCGACCAACAAAAAACGGACCTCGCGGTCCGTTCATCTTCTCACCGACGTCTGCACAATCTTGGAGGCGCGACCCGGAGTCGAACCGGGCTACACGGATTTGCAATCCGTTGCATAACCGCTTTGCTATCGCGCCATGATCACCGACAAAAAAGGGAAGCCTAAGCTTCCCTTTTGAATGTGGAGCGGGAAAAGAGTCTCGAACTCTCGACCTCAACCTTGGCAAGGTTGCGCTCTACCAACTGAGCTATTCCCGCATTTGCAACAAACTCATTTGCGTCGTTTGCTGCGATGAATGAAATTGTAGCGCACTTTTAGGCACTTTTGACGACAGGCTCAAAAAACCTGAAAAAACTGTCGTCAGTGTTTGACCGACCGAGGGGCGGGCGCATCGGCCGTCGTGGCGGCAGGTGCGGCCACCACCGGCTCCTCGTCGGGCAGCGATTCGGGAACGCGGACCAGAGCCAGTTCCAGCACCTTGTCGATCCACTTCACCGGCACGATTTCAAGCCCGTCGCGAACGTTCGCCGGAATCTCCTGCAGGTCCTTGGCATTCTCTTCAGGAATCAGCACCGTCTTGATGCCGCCCCGCAGCGCCGCCAGCAGTTTTTCCTTCAGGCCTCCGATGGCGGTGACCTCACCCCGCAGGGTGATCTCGCCGGTCATGGCCACATCCGCCCGCACCGGAATGCCGGTCAGGGCGGACACCAGAGCCGTCGTCATCGCAGCGCCTGCGCTCGGGCCGTCCTTCGGCGTCGCACCGTCGGGCACGTGGATGTGGATGTCCTTCTTCTCGAACACTTCGTCCTTGATGCCCAACATGCGTGCGCGGCTGCGCACAACGGTACGGGCGGCCTCGACCGATTCCTTCATCACATCGCCGAGCGAGCCGGTCCGGGTGATCACGCCCTTGCCCGGGGTGATGGCCGCCTCGATGGTCAGCAGGTCGCCGCCCACCTCGGTCCAGGCCAGGCCCACCACCTGCCCGACCTGGGCCTCCTGCTCGGCCCGTCCGTAGCTGTACTTGCGCACGCCCAGGAACTGGTCGAGGTTGTCGGCGTTCACGACCACCTGCGGCTCCATCTTCTTGAGCAGCAGCGCCTTGACCACCTTGCGGCAGATCTTGGACAGTTCGCGCTCCAGCGACCGCACGCCGGCTTCGCGGGTGTAGTAGCGAACGATGTCGCGCACCGCATCCTCGTCGACCCGCAGTTCGGAATCCTTGACGCCGTTGTTCTTGAGCTGCTTCGGCAGCAGGTACTTGATCGCGATGCTGGTCTTCTCGTCCTCGGTATAGCCCGACAGACGGATGACCTCCATCCGGTCCAGCAGGGCCGGCGGAATGTTCATCGAGTTCGAGGTCGCCACGAACATCACGTCGGACAGGTCGAAATCGACCTCGACGTAGTGGTCGCCGAAGGTGTGGTTCTGCTCCGGATCAAGCACTTCCAGCAACGCGCTGGACGGATCGCCCCGGAAATCTGTGCCGAGCTTGTCGATCTCGTCGAGCAGGAACAGCGGATTGCGGGTGCCGGCCTTGTTCAGGCTCTGCAGCACCTTGCCCGGCAAGGCGCCGATGTAGGTGCGGCGGTGGCCGCGGATTTCCGCCTCGTCCCGCATGCCGCCGAGCGCCATGCGAACGTACTTGCGGCCGGTCGCCTTCGCGATCGACTGCCCGAGCGAGGTCTTGCCGACGCCGGGCGGGCCAACCAGGCACAGGATCGGCGCCTTGACCTTGTCCACCCGCTGCTGGACCGCGAGGTACTCCAGGATGCGGTCCTTGACCTTGTCGAGGCCGTAGTGGTCCTCGTTGAGCACATCTTCCGCAAGCGTCAGGTCGTGCTTGATCTTGGTCTTCTTGCTCCAGGGCAGGCCGGTCAGCACGTCGATGTAGTTGCGCACCACGGTCGCCTCGGCCGACATAGGCGACATCAGCTTGAGCTTCTTCAACTCACCCTCGGCCTTCTTCAAGGCTTCCTTCGGCATCTTGGCGAGCTTGATCTTCTTCTCGACCTCCTCGATGTCCGCGCCCTCTTCTCCCTCGCCGAGCTCCTTCTGAATCGCCTTGACCTGCTCGTTGAGGTAGAAGTCGCGCTGGTTCTTCTCCATCTGGCGCTTCACGCGGCCGCGGATCTTCTTGTCGACGTTGAGGATGTCGACCTCGCGCTCCAGTTGCTCGAAGAGGTTCTCCAGGCGCAACTTGATGTCGGCCATGTCCAGCACCGTCTGCTTGTTGTCGACCTTGAGCGGCAGATGCGCAGCGATGGTGTCGGCCAGCCGGCCCGGATCGTCGATGCTGGAGATCGAGGTCAGGATTTCCGGCGGAATTTTCTTGTTCAGCTTGACGTACTGGTCGAACTGCTGCATCACCGCCCGGCGCAGGGCCTCGATCTCGCTACTGGCCTTGGAAAGCTCGTCCTGCAGGGGAGCCACGGTCGCGACGAAGTGGGTTTCCGCATCGGAAATCGTCGTGACGGTCGCGCGCTGCTGGCCCTCGACCAGCACCTTGACCGTGCCGTCCGGCAGCTTGAGCATCTGCAGGATGGTGGATACGCAGCCGACGGAGAACATGTCGTCGACCGACGGCTCGTCCTTGGCCGCGGTCTTCTGCGCCACCAGCATGATGCGGCGCTCGGCCTCCATCGCCAGTTCCAGCGCCTTGATGCTTTTCGGCCGCCCGACAAACAGCGGGATGACCATGTGGGGGAACACGACCACGTCGCGCAGCGGCAGCAGCGGCAGCTCGATCGGGTCGGAAGGAAGGGGCGTATGACCGGACATGAGAATCCTTAGGTAGATGCCTTGTCCACATGGGATGCGAACGGCGCTTTGCAAGCATCGCCGATCCGCCCGGACAGGCTGAAACAGGATGATCAATCCGTCGCCACGCCCGGGTGGGCGCGGCTCGGCACGAGGCCTAGGCTTTCTTCGCCGCTTCGCGGTAGACCAGCAGCGGCGGCTTGTTCTCGTCGATCGTCGACTCGTCGACCACGACCTTGTCGACGTTCGTGGTGTGCGGCAGCTCGTACATCGTGTCGATCAGCGACTGCTCGAGGATCGAGCGCAGACCACGGGCACCGGTCTTGCGGGCCAGCGCCTTGCGGGCGATAGCCTTCAGGGCGGCCGGGCGGATCTCCAGGTCGACACCCTCCATCGCCAGCAGCTTGCCGTACTGCTTGACCAGCGCATTCTTCGGCTCGGTCAGGATCTGCACCAGCGCGTCTTCGCTCAGTTCGGCCAGGGTGGCGATGACCGGCATGCGGCCGACCAGCTCCGGAATCAGGCCGAACTTGATCAGGTCTTCCGGCTCGATTTCCTTGAACACCTCGGTCAGGGTGCGCTGCTGCTTGCTCTTGACCGATGCACCGAAGCCGATGCCCGATGCCTCGGTGCGGTTGTCGATCACCTTCTCGAGCCCCGAGAAGGCTCCGCCGCAGATGAACAGGATGTTGGTCGTGTCGATCTGCAGAAAGTCCTGGTTCGGGTGCTTGCGACCGCCCTGCGGCGGAATGCTGGCCATCGTGCCTTCGATCAGCTTCAGCAGCGCCTGCTGGACGCCCTCGCCCGACACGTCGCGGGTGATCGAGGGGTTGTCGGACTTGCGGGAAATCTTGTCGATCTCGTCGATGTACACGATGCCGCGCTGGGCCCGCTCGACTTCGTAGTTGCAGCTCTGCAGCAGCTTCTGGACGATGTTCTCGACGTCCTCGCCCACGTAGCCGGCTTCGGTCAAGGTAGTGGCGTCGGCCATGACGAAGGGCACGTCGAGCATCCGGGCGAGCGTCTGGGCCAGCAGGGTCTTGCCGGACCCGGTGGGGCCGATCAGCAGGATGTTGCTCTTGGCCAGCTCCACGTCGTCCTTCTTGGCCTTTTCCTTGTGCCGAAGACGCTTGTAGTGGTTGTAGACCGCCACCGCCAAGGTGCGCTTGGCGACTTCCTGGCCGATCACGTAGTTGTCGAGGTTGTGCTTGATCTCGGCGGGCGTGGGCAGTTCGGCCTTCGGGTCCTTGGCGGCGTCGCCGTCCGGGACCTCGTCGCGGATGATCTCGTTGCACAGGTCGATGCATTCGTCGCAGATGAACACCGACGGTCCGGCGATCAACTTCTTAACCTCGTGCTGGCTCTTGCCGCAGAACGAGCAGTACAGCGTTTTTTCGCTGGAGGAGGAGCCCTTTTTATCGGCCATTGAACGCTATGCCTAGAGACTGGATGAATTGCATGATAACGAAATGGCAAACGGCACTTTCCGCAGGGGAAAGCGCCGTTTCCACGACGGACGGGGTCTCAGCCGCGCTTGGAGATCACCTGGTCGACGATGCCGTAATCCTTCGATTCGTCGGCGGTCAGGAAGTAGTCGCGCTCGGTGTCGCGTGCGACCTTCTCGAGCGGCTGGCCGGTACGCTCCGCGAGGATGCGGTTCATCTGCTCGCGCGTCTTCAGGATGTCGCGGGCGTGGATCTCGATGTCCGTCGCCTGGCCGCGCGCGCCGCCGAGCACCTGGTGGATCATGACCTTGGAGTTGGGCAGGCAGAAGCGCTTGCCCTTCTCGCCGGCCGCCAGCAGGAACGCGCCCATGCTGGCCGCGAAGCCGATGCACAGCGTCGAGACCGCAGGCTTGATGAACTGCATCGTGTCGTAGATCGCCATGCCGGCGCTGACGCTGCCGCCGGGCGAATTGATGTAGAACGAGATGTCCTTGTCGGGGTTTTCGCTCTCGAGGAACAGCAACTGCGCCACCACCAGGTTGGCGGTCTGGTCGTTGACCTCGCCCACCAAGAAGATCACGCGCTCCTTCAGCAGCCGCGAATAGATGTCGTACGACCGCTCGCCGCGGCCCGACTGCTCGACCACCATCGGCACCATGCCGAGACCTTGGGTTTCTAGTGCACTCATGATTTCTCCTGGGAAAGAACTACTGTAGCGAAAACGACATGGGGCCTGTGCCGCAAAGCACAAGCCCCATGGTCATGGAGGGCCGGGCGACGGGCGCCGGCGTGCTCAGCCCTGCTGGCCCATCAGTTCGTCGAAGGACACGGCCTTCTCGGTGACCTTGGCCTTGGACAGCACGAAGTCGGTGACGTTGTTCTCTATCACGACGGCTTCGACTTCGGCCAGGCGCTGGCGGTCGCTCTGGTACCAGCGGACCACGTCGGCCGGCTTCTCGTAGCTGGCGGCCAGTTCGTCGATGTGGGCCTTCATCTGCTCGGGCTTGGCCTGGAGCGCATTGGCACGAACCAGTTCGGCCACCACCAGGCCCAGGCGGACGCGGCGCTCTGCCTGCGGACGGAACACGTCGTCGGGGATCGGCGCCTTGTCGGCGTCCTTGATGCCGCGCTGCTTCAGGTCGGCGCGGGCGCTTTCGATCATGCGCTCGACCTCGGCCTGCACGCTCGCCTTGGGCAGGTCGAGTTCGGCCTTCGAGATCAGCGCGTCCATGACGGCCTGCTTGTTGCGCGACAGGACGCGGAACTTGACTTCGCGCTCCAGGTTCTTCTTGATGTCGGCGCGCAGGCCGTCGACCGTGCCGTCGGCGATGCCGAGCGACTTGGCCAGCAGTTCGTTGACTTCTGGCAGGTTGGCCTGTTCGATCTTCTTGACGGTGACCATGAAGTCGGCCTGCTTGCCGGCCACGTCCTTGCCGTGGTAGTCCTCGGGGAAGGCCAGCGGGAAGGTCTTGCTTTCGCCGGCCTTCATGCCGCGCACGGCTTCTTCGAATTCCTTGAGCATCTGGCCTTCGCCGACCAGGAACTGGAACGCCTCGGCCTTGCCGCCCTGGAACACTTCGCCGTCGATCTTGCCTTCGAAGTCGACCGTGACACGGTCGCCGTCTTCGGCGCCCGAATCCTGGGCGCGCTGGGCGAAGGTCCGGCGCTGCTTGCGCAGGATGTCGAGGGTGCGGTTGATCGCGGTCTCGTCGACTTCGGCGTTCAGCTTCTCGACGTCGGCATCCGACAGGTCGGCGATCTTGACTTCGGGGAACACCTCGAAGACGGCGTCGAAGGCCAGCTCGCCCTCGGGCGCGCCGTCCTTTTCGGTGATGGTCGGCTGGCCGGCCACGCGCAACTGCGCTTCGTTGGCGGCGACCGAGAAGGCCTCGCCGACCTTGTCGTTCATGACTTCGTACTGGACCGAGTAGCCGTAGCGCTGGGCCACGACGTTCATCGGCACCTTGCCGGGACGGAAGCCGTCCATCTTGACGGTGCGGGCGAGGCGCTTCAGGCGCGCGTCGACTTCCGACTGGATCGTGGTGACAGGCAGCGTCAGCGTGATCTTGCGCTCCAGCTTGTCGAGGGTTTCCACATTGACGGCCATGTTCTGCTCCTATGAGATCGGTCGGCGGCGGTCAGAGATCTGCCTGCCGTGATACTTGCGTGGTGCGCGGGGGGGGACTCGAACCCCCACAGTGTTGCCACCGTCAGGACCTAAACCTGGTGCGTCTACCAATTTCGCCACCCGCGCAAACTAAGAAAAAGCCCCACGTGTCCCGGTCAAGCGACACGTGTGCGAATTGGTCAACCCAAGATTTTAGCGTGCCGGAAGACCGATTCCTCCGGCGCCGCGATTCTTCATGCGCGGGCGGGCGGTTCGCGCTTCACCCGGAACCATGCGGCGTACATCGCCGGCAGGGCCAGCAGGGTGAGCACGGTGGCCACCACCAGGCCGCCCATGATGGCGACCGCCATCGGCCCCCAGAACACGCTGCGCGACAGCGGGATCATCGCCAGCACCGCGGCCGCGGCGGTCAGCACGATCGGCCGCAGCCGCCGCACCGCCGATTCGACGATCGCGTCCCAGGCCGGCACGCCGCGGGCCCGCTCCTGCTCGATCTGGTCGATCAGGATCACCGAGTTGCGCTGGATCATGCCCATCAGCGCGATCACGCCCAGCAGCGCCACGAAGCCGAAAGGACGCCCCAGCAGGATCAGCGCCGCGGCCACACCCGCGATGCCCAGCGGCCCGGTGATGAACACCAGCAGCGCGCGGCTGAAGCTGTGCAGCTGCAGCATGAGCAGGGTGAAGACGGCGAACAGCATGATCGGCACGCCCGCGGCGATCGAGGCCGAGCCCTTGCTGCTCTCCTCCACCTCGCCCGCCACCTCGATCCGGTAGCCGGCGCGGCCGTTCTGCTGCCAGTCCGCCTCCAGCTTGCGCAGCGCGGGCAGCAGTTCCTGCGTCACCGTGGCGCCCTGCAGCCCCTCGGCGATGTCGGCCTGCACCGTCACCGCGTACTCGCGGTTCTGCCGCCACAGCACGCCGTACTCCCAGGCCAGCGTCGGCTTGGCGATCTGCAGCAGCGGGATCGACTGGCCGGTGGCGGTAGTGACGTAGGCGTTGTCCAGGTCGGACACCGCGTCGCGCTCGGCCAGCGGCTGGCGCATCACGATCTCGATCAGCCGGTCGCCCTCGCGGAACTGGCCGACGGTGTTGCCGCTGTAGAGCGTGCGGGTGGCCAGCGCGATCGACTGGCTGGTGACGCCCAGCGCCCGCGCCTTGTCCTGGTCGATCTCCAGCCGCACCGACTTGACCGATTCGTTCCAGTTGTCGTTGGTGCCGCGGGTGTTGGGGCTCTTGCGCATCTCGGCCTTGACCGTGTCGGCCAGGGTGCGCAGCACCGCCGGGTCGGTGCCCACCACCCGGAACTGCACCGGGTAGGCCACCGGCGGGCCGCTCGGCAGCAGCTTGACGCGGCCCCGCACCTCGGGGAATTCCGTCGCCAGGATCGCCGGAAGCCGGCGGCGCAGCACCTCGCGCGTGGCCAGGTCGTTCGGCAGCACGATCAGCTGCGACACGTTGGACTGCGGGAACACCTGGTCCAGCGGCAGGTAGAACCGCGGCACGCCCGAGCCCACCCAGGTGCTGATGCTGCGGATGCCCGCCTCCTGCTGCAGCCGCGCCTCGACGCGCTTGACGATGTCCTCGCTGGCGCTGAAGGGCGTCCCCTCGGGCGACCACAGGTCGACCATGATCTCGGGCCGTGTCGAATCCGGGAAGAACTGCTGCTGCACCTGCCCCATGCCGACCAGCCCCAGGGCGAAGATGCCCACGGTGGCGCCGATGGTGATCCAGCGGTGGGCCACGCACCAGCCCACCGTGCGGCGGAAGCGGTTGTAGAAGGCGCTGTCGAACATCTCGTGCGGCTGGCCCTCGGCGCCGTCGGCACCGCCGGCCTGACCCGCATGGTGCGGATGCGGCTTGAGCAGCAGCGTGCCGAGGTAGGGCACGAAGTACACCGACACCAGCCAGCTCAGCACCAGCGCCACCACCGTCACCGCGAAGATCGCGAAGGTGTATTCGCCGGTGACCGATTTGGCGATGCCGATCGGCAGGAAACCCGCCGCGGTGATCAGCGTGCCGGTGAGCATCGGCATGGCGGTGATCTCGTAGGCGAAGGTGGCGGCGCGGGCCTTGTCGTAGCCCTCCTCCATCTTGCGGACCATCATCTCGACCGCGATGATCGCGTCGTCCACCAGCAGGCCCAGCGCGATGATCAGCGAGCCGAGCGAGATCTTGTGCAGCCCGATGCCCCAGTAGTGCATCGCCAGGAACGTGACCGACAGCACCAGCGGGATGGTGATGCCCACCACCAGCCCCGGCCGCACGTCGAGCGTGTAGCCCTGCCACCAGCGCCGCGCACCGGCCTTGCGGTGCAGGCCCAGGCTGATGAAGCTCACCGCCAGCACGATCACCACCGCCTCGATCAGAACGTGCACGAATTCGCTCACCGAGGCTGTCACCGCCGCCGGCTGGTCCTGCACCTGCACCAGCCGGGCACCGGCGGGCAGCGTCTTCTCCAGGTCGGCGACGGTGGTGCGCAGCGCCTTGCCCAACGCCACGATGTCGCCGCCCTTGGCCATCGACACGCCGAGCGCGATCACCTCGCGGCCCTGGTGGCGCACCTTCACCGACGGCGGATCGACGGTGCCGCGGCGGATCTCGGCGATGTCGCCCAGCCGCAGCTGGTTGCCCGAGCTGCCGCGGACCGGCATCGCCCGCAGCTGCGCCACCGCCTCGAAGGCGCCCTCGACCCGCAGCTGCACGATGTCGCCCGGCGTCTGCACCAGGCCGGCGCTCTCCACCGCGTTCTGCTGGCCCAGCTGGTCGATCACCGCGTTCAGGTTCAGGCCCAGCTGGGCGAGCCGCTGCCGCGGGATCTCGATGAAGATCTTCTCGTCCTGCACGCCGAACAACTCGACCTTGGCGGTGTCCTTGACCCGCAGCAGCCGCTGGCGCACGTCCTCTGCCAGCTGGCGGCGCTCGGCCTCCGAGAAGCCGTCGGTCTCCAGCGCGTAGATCACGCCGTACACGTCGCCGAACTCGTCGTTGAAGAACGGCCCCTGGATGTTGCCGGGCAGCATGTAGCGCATGTCGCCGATCTTCTTGCGCACCGTGTACCAGGCGTTGGGCACGTCGGCCGGGCGGGAGCTGTCCTTCAGCTCGAAGATGATCTGCGACTCGCCGGGCTTGGAGTAGCTGCGGATGCGGTCGGCGTTGGGCACCTCCTGCAGGGTGCGCTCCAGCCGGCTGGTGATCTGCTCGGCCACCTGCTCGGCGGTGGCGCCGGGCCAGTAGGTGCGGACCACCATCGCGCGGAAGGTGAAGGGCGGGTCTTCGTCCTGCCCCAGCTGGAAGTACGAGGCGAAGCCCAGCACCATGAAGGCGACCAGCAGGTAGCGGGTGAGCGCCGCATGCTCCAGCGCCCAGCGCGAGAGGTTGAAACCTTCCTTGGGCGGGGCCAGGCCGGGCGCGGGGGCCGCCGCGGGTACGGAGGCGTCGGGGGCGGCGGGAGGCGCGTCGTGCGGTGTCATCGCGGCCTCACTTCGCCGGGGCCGCGGGCGCTGCGGCCGGCGCGGAGGCAGGCGGCGGCGTCGGGTCTGCGGATGCCGCCGCGCCGTTTGCTACGCTATCCATAGCAGGCTGTCGGCGTCCGGTGCCGGCCTCGGGGCTTTTTCCTTCGTAGATCGCCACTTTCTGGCCCGGCGCCAGCACATGCACCCCGGCGGCCACCACCCGCATGCCCGGCTCCAGGCCCCGGGTCACGACCGCGTCGTTGCCGTCCACGCTGCCGACGGCGATCGGCTGGGAGCGCACCGTCATCGACGATGCGTCCAGCACCCACACCGCGGTCGTGCCACCGTCCTGCCGCAGCGCGGAGCTGGGGATGCGGATCACCGGCGGCGCGTCGCCCGCCGCATGCTGCGGCAGCACCGACACGGTGGTGCCCAGCGGCGGCACATCGCCCGGGGCGCCCTGCAGCGCCACCTTGACGGTGAAGGTACGGGTCACCGGATCGGCGCTGGCGCCTACCTCGCGCACCTTGCCGGACAGGGGGGCGGCACCCGCCCAGGTGCGCACCTGCATCGGCTGGCCGACGGCGAAGCGGCCGACCTGGTTCTCCGGCACCGCGAAGACCGCGTCGCGCACGCCGTCCACCGCCACCCGCACCACCGGCGTGCCGGCGCTCACCACCTGGCCGGCCTCGGCCTCGATCGCGGTGACCACGCCGGGCGCGTCGGCCTTCAGGTCGGCGTAGCCCGCCTGGTTGCCCTGAGACGAAAGCTGCGCCTGCGACTGGTCGAGCGCCGCCTTGGCCGCCCGCAGGGTCGATTCGCGCCGCTCCAGCTCGGCGCCGCTGATGAAGTTCTGGCTCTTGAGCTGCGAGTAACGCTTGAAATCGGCGTCCGCCAGTTCGTAGCTGGTGCGGGCCGACGCCACCTGGGCCCGGCCCGCGTCGGCCGCCAGCCGCAGGTCCTGCGGATCGAGCTGCGCCAGCACCTGGCCCGGCTGCACCCGCTGGCCCACCTCGGCCTGGCGGCGCAGGATCTTGCCGCCGACCCGGAAGCCGATGCGCGACTCCACCCGGGCCCGCACCTCGCCGGCGAAGACCTGGCCGGCCTGCGCGTCGGTGCGCTCCACCGTCACCAGCTTCACCGATCGGATCGGCTCCTCGGGCGGCGCGGGCCGGGAGCACGCGGCGAGCGCGGCGGCCACCGCCACGGCGAGAGCCCCCGCGAAAAAGCGATGGCGGACGGGCGAAAGGCGAGGAGGCATGGCGCGTGCGGACCGGGGCCCGGGCAAGTTAATGACTGACGGGTTAGTAATCTATTGCATCGGCTTGCACGCTGTCAAGACACGATTGGCCGTACCTGCCGGCGCCGGCTGCCGAGCGCGGCGATGCGATTGCGCACAATCGCGGCGTGCCCACACCCCTGCCCTCCCCGCCCGCCACCGCCGCGCCGCCGACGCACTACGAGAACTTTCCCGTGGCCTCGTGGCTCTGCCCGCCCGCGCTGCGCCCGCCGATCGCGGCGCTCTACGGCTTCGCCCGCACCGCCGACGACATCGCCGACGAGGGCGATGCCGCGCCCGATGCGCGCATCGCCGACCTGCAGGCCTACCGGCAGGACCTGTACGCCGCCGCCGCCGGCCGGCCGGTGTCCCTCCGATGGGCTGCCGTCTTCGGGCCGCTGGCCGGCGCCATCGCACAGTGGCGGCTGCCGGTGCCGCTGCTGGACGACCTGCTCGACGCCTTCCTGCAGGACGTCCGCAAGACCCGCGACTGCGAAGGCTATGCCGACCGGGCCGAACTGCTCGACTACTGCCGCCGCTCGGCCAACCCGGTCGGCCGGCTGCTGCTGCACCTCTACGGCGTGCGGGGCGAGGCCGCGCTGGCCGAGAGCGATGCGATCTGCAGCGCGCTGCAGCTGGTCAATTTCTGGCAGGACCTGTCGGTCGACATTCCCCGCGGCCGCTACTACCTGTGCGCTGCCGACCGCCGCGCCCACGGCGTGCCCGCGGCCGACCTGCGCGCCCTGCGCCAGACGCCCGCCGCCACCGCGCTGATCGCCGACTGCTGCGCCTGGGCCCGGGCCGAGATGCTGCGCGGCGCGCCGCTGGTGCATCGCATCCCCGGCCGGGCCGGCTGGGAACTGCGGCTGGTGGTGCAGGGCGGGCTGCGCATCCTCGACCGCATCGCGGCGCTGGACCATGCGACGCTGAACACCCGGCCGACGGTGGGCGCCCGCGACGCCCCGGCGATGCTCTGGCGCGCCCTGCGGATGTAGGGCGCGCGGCGCCACGCCGGACGGGTGCGGCCCGGGTGGGACAATCGGGCACCACGACACCGCCCCCATGACCCCCGAAGACTACGTTCAGCAAAAAGCCGCCGCCTCGGGCAGCAGCTTCTATTACGCGTTCCTGTTCCTGCCGCGGCCCCGCCGCGCCGCGATCACCGCCTTCTATGCCTTCTGCCGCGAGGTGGACGACGTGGTCGACGACATGCAGGACCCGGGCGTCGCCGCCACCAAGCTCGCCTGGTGGCACACCGAGATCGGCCGTGCGTTCGCCGGCCAGCCCAGCCATCCGGTGATGAAGGCCCTGATGCCGCACGTGCCCGACTACGGCATCGAAGAGCGCCACCTGCAGGCCGTCGTGCAGGGCTGCCAGATGGACCTGGAGCAGACCCGCTACCTCGACTTCGCGGGCCTGGAGCGCTACTGCCACCTGGTGGCCGGCGTGGTGGGCGAGGTGGCGGCGCGCATCTTCGGCCAGACCGACCCGGCCACCACCGCCTACGCCCACCGGCTGGGCCTGGCGTTCCAGCTGACCAACATCATCCGCGACGTGGGCGAGGACGCGCTGCGCGGCCGCATCTACCTGCCGGTCAACGAGCTGCAGCAGTTCGACGTGAAGGCCCACGAGATCCTCAAGCGCGTCCACTCCGACCGCTTCGTCGCGCTGATGCGCTTCCAGACCGAGCGGGCGCAGCGCCTCTACGCCGAAGCGCTGGCGCTGCTGCCGCCGGCCGACCGCCGCACCCAGAAGCCGGGCCTGATGATGGCCAGCATCTACCGCACCCTGCTGGGCGAGATCGCCCGCGACGACTTCCAGGTGCTGCACCAGCGGGTCAGCCTCACCCCGCTGCGCAAGTTCTGGCTCGCGTGGAAAGTCCAGGCGCTCGGACGGGTATGAAGCACACCCCCAGGCTGCGCACCGCGTGTCTGCGCCATCCTCCTTGCAGGGGGCGGTGCCGGCCCGGCGGAGCCGGTCCCGCGTCGACCCTGGCGGGAGCGGAGTCCCCGCGTGCCCTGCCGCTGAGGTGCCCGCCATGAGGCTGGCGATCGTGGGCGCGGGCTGGGCGGGGCTGGCGGCGGCGGTGGAGGCGGTGCGCGCGGGGCATACGGTCACGGTGTTCGAGGCGGCGGGCATGGCCGGCGGCCGGGCCCGCACGGTGGCGGGCCACGGCCACGGCCACGGGCATGGCGAGGTGGTGCCGCTGCTCGACAACGGCCAGCACATCCTGATCGGCGCCTATACCGAGACGCTGCGGCTGATGGCACTGGTGGACGTGGCGGAGCACGAGGTGCTGCTGCGGATGCCGCTGTCGCTGCGCTATCCCGATGGCCGTGGCCTGGCGCTGCCGAAGGCGCCCGCGCCGCTCGACCTGCTGCTGGGCGTGGTGACCGCCCGCGGCTGGAGCGTGGCCGACAAATGGTCCTTGCTGCGCACCGCGGGCCGCTGGCAGCAGCGCGGTTTCCACTGTGCGCCGCAGCAGACGGTGGCCGGCCTCTGCGCCAGCCTGGCGCCGCGGGTGATGGAAGAACTGATCGAGCCGCTCTGCGTCTCGGCCCTCAACACGCCGGCCCGCGCGGCCAGCGGCCAGGTGTTCCTGCGGGTGCTGCAGGACGCGCTCTTCGGCGTGCCCGGCGGCTCGCACCTGCTGCTGCCACGGACCGACCTGGGCGCGCTGTTCCCGGTGCCCGCCCAGCGCTGGCTGGCCGCGCACGGCATGCCGGTGCAATTGCACTGGCGGGTGCAGTCGATCGCCCGCGGCGGCGACGGCTGGACGGTGGACGGCGAGCCGTTCGACCGGGTGCTGCTCGCCTGCCCGCCGGGCGAGGCGGCCCGCCTCGCCGAAGCCACCGAGCCGGCGGCATCGGCCGTGTGGTGCGCCCAGGCACGGGCCCTGCGGTTCGAGGCGATCACCACCGTCTACGCCCGCGCCGCCACCGCGCTGGCAGAGCCGATGCTGCCCCTGCGCAGCAGCGACGCCGCGCCGGCGCAGTTCGTCTTCGACCGCGGCCAGCTGGGCGGACCTGCCGGTCTGCTGGCCTTCGTGGTGAGTGCCAGCCACGGCGAGCGCGCGGCGCTGGAGCAGGCGGTGGTGCGGCAGGCCCGGGACCAGCTGGGCCTGGCGGTGGAGCCGGTGCAGACCATCGTCGAGAAGCGCGCCACCTTCGCCTGCACGCCCGGCCTGACGCGCCCGCCGCAGCAGGTCGCGCCCGGGCTGCCGGCCTGCGGCGACTACCTGGACGGGCCCTATCCGGCGACGCTGGAAGGCGCGGTGCGCAGCGGTGTCGCGGCAGCGCAGATGCTATCGAATTAATAGCTGGAGGCCGGCGGACGGCGCCGGCCCGCGGCACTTTTCGCCTATGAAGCGGCCGGGCAGCCCAGCCGGTCGCACAGCGCGCCCAGCTCGGTCACTTCCAGCTGCGGGCGGCGGGGATGGTCCCAGGCCAGCCCGGCGCGGTTGACCCAGACCGCCTGCATGCCCGCATCGAGCGCGCCCACCACGTCCATCGCCACGTCGTCGCCCACGTGCAGCACCGCATCGACCGGCACGCCGACCGATCGGGCCGCCGCCGCGAAGATGCGCGCATCGGGCTTGGCGATGCCCAGGCCCTGCGCCGAGATCGATGCGGAGAAGTGCGCGCCGATGCCGACCGTGTGCACGTTGGCGTTCCCGTTGCTCAGCGCCACCAGCGGCCAGCGCGCGGCCAGGCGGGCCAGCGCATCCAGCGCGTCGGCGTAGAAATCGACCTGCTGGCGCGCGGCGAAGAAGGCGTCGAACGCCGGCTCGGCCAGCGCCGCGTCGTCGCCCGCCTGCTGCAGCGCGCGGCGGATCGACTCGCGCCGCAGGCCGCTCAGGTCGTGGCGCATGTGGGGCAGTTCGTCAGCCATCGCGACCCGTATCCTGCGCAACGAGGCGGTGTCTGCGAACAGTGCGGCGGTGGCCGGCGCGTGCTGCGCCAGCCAGGCGTGCAGCACGCCCTCGGCGCGCTCGATGGCGGGCCAGACGGGCCAGAGCGTGTCGTCCAGGTCCAGGCTGATCGCGCGGATTCTGGATACATCTAAATCGGGGGTGTGGGGCATGGGTCGCCGAGAATATCGCATCGGCCCCGTGCCCCTTTTTCCAGGTCTTCCAGGATTTCCTTGCCTACTTTCGCCCCCGAGCCCACCTTCCGCCACGGCCAAGCGCCCAAGATAGCCGTCCTCTATTGCAACCTCGGCACCCCCGACGAGGCCACGCCCGGTGCGGTGCGCCGCTACCTGGCCGAGTTCCTGGCCGACCCCCGCGTGGTCGAGATCCCGCGGCTGCTCTGGCTGCCGATCCTGCACGGCATCATCCTGCGGACCCGGCCCTCCAAATCGGCCGCCAAGTACCGCAGCATCTGGACCGACGAGGGCTCGCCGCTCAAGACCTGGACGGCCAAGCAGGCCACGATGCTGCGCGGCTGGCTGGGCGAGGCCGGCCACCAGGTCGAGGTGCGCTACGCGATGCGCTACGGCAACCCCTCGATCGCGTCGCAGCTCGACGCGTTGAAGGCCGACGGCGCCACCCGCATCCTGGTGCTGCCGGCCTATCCGCAGTACTCGGCCACCACCACCGCCAGCGTGGTCGACGCGGTCAACGCCTGGAGCACACGGCAGCGCAACCTGCCCGAGCTGCGCTTCGTCAACCGCTACCACGACGACCCCGGCTACATCGCCGCGCTGGCCGCCCAGGTGGAGCGCTACTGGCGCACCGAGGGCCGCGGCGAGATGCTGGTGATGAGCTTCCACGGCGTGCCGGCGCGCACCCTGCAGCTGGGCGACCCGTACCACTGCGAGGCCTACAAGACCGCCCGCCTGCTGGCCGCCGAACTGGGCCTGCATGCGCACGAGGTCAAGGTCACCTTCCAGTCGCGCTTCGGCCGCGCCAAGTGGCTCGAGCCCTACACCGAGCCGACGCTGGTGGCGCTGGCCAAGGCCGGCACCAAGCGGGTCGATGTGCTCTGCCCCGGCTTCACCAGCGACTGCCTGGAGACGCTGGAAGAGATCAACATGGAAGTGCGCCACGCCTTCCTGGAGGCGGGCGGCGAATCCTTCCACTACATCCCCTGCCTGAACGACAGCCACCCGTGGATCGCCGCGCTCTCGGGCATCGCACAGCACCACCTGGCCGGCTGGCCGACCCGCGCGGTGCCCGACAGCCGGGCGCTCGAGGCCTCGGCCCAGCGGGCACGCGAGCTGGGCGCGCCACGCTGACATATTTGGGCGAGCGGGCTGCGGCAGAATAAGCGTCCCGGATAGAAATCGATACACGCACCGCAGCTTTGTTGCAGGTGCCGTCGGTCTCGCCGGACGCCCCGCGCCTCGCGCGGCCCGCATCCTCTTCGCCCGGCCGTGACCGCCACCACCACCGCCCCGCCTTCGTCCACCCTGCCCCGCCATCCCCGGGCCGCGGGCCGGCTGGCACGCGGCGCGTTCTGGGTGATGACGCGCCAGGTCACGGTGGTGTCGGCGGGCGTGGACGTGGCGCTGCTGCTGCTCTTCCTGGCGTTCGGATCGCCGCTGCTCGCGTGGATCAACCTGGCGAGCATCGCCCTCTACGGCGCCGCCTACTGGATGCTGGGCCGGCGCTGGAACACGCCGGCGCTGCTGCTCATCTGGATCGAGGTGCTGGGCCATGCGGCGCTCGGCAGCATGCTGGTGGGCTGGGACAGCGGCTTCCACTACTACCTGCTGATGTTCATACCGGCGATCGTGGTGAGCGGATCGCGGCGCGCGATCCTCTCCCTGCTGGGGGTGCTGTTTTTGTTCTACACCGGGCTGCACGCCGCGTCGCGCGCCGCCGGCGTGCTGGAGCCGCTCAGCCCCGCCGGCCTGATGGCGGTGCACACCTTCAACGTGGCGGTCGTGTTCGCCATGGCCTCCTACACCGCACGCTTCTACTACCTGACGGTGCGCCGGGCCGAGCGCAAGCTGGTCGAGCTGGCCACCACCGATTCCCTGACCCGCCTGTGCAACCGCCGCCACCTGCTGGCCCTGGCCGGTCCGGCCCTCGCGCAGGCACGCCGCCAGGGCCGGCCGAGCACCGTGGTCATCGCCGACATCGACCACTTCAAGCAGATCAACGACCGCCACGGGCACGAGGCGGGCGACCTGGTGCTGGCCCATATCGGCGGCCTGCTGGCGGGCCTGTGCCGACCGCAGGACATGGTCGCGCGCTGGGGCGGCGAGGAGTTCCTGGTCCTGCTGCCCGAGACCGACCTGGCGGCCGGCACCGCCCTGGCCGAGCGCATCCGCCTGGCGGTGGCCGCATCGCCCACGCTGCACGGGAATGAGCGGCTGGCGCCGACCCTGTCGCTCGGCGTGGCGGCGCTGGGGCCGCAGGAGCCGCTCAATGCCGCCATCGCCCGCGCCGACCGGGTGCTCTACCAGAGCAAGGCCCAGGGCCGCGACCGCACCTCGGTGGCCGGCTGAGAAAGACCGCGCGCGGCAGGCCGGCACGCGGCCGGGCCGGCCGGTTCGGCGCGAGAATGGCGGCCATACAACGAAGGAGACACCGATGGATTCCCTACTCCCCTGCCGCCGCAACCTGCTGGCGCTGATCGCCGCGGCCGCCTGCACCGGCGGCCCGCTGCTGGCGCAGGCCGACACCGCCTATCCCACCCGCCCGGTGACGGTGGTCGTGCCCCAGGGCGCGGGCGGCGCCAACGACGCGATCGCCCGCATCGTGCTGCAGCGGGTGTCGGAGCTGCTGGGCCAGAGCTTCGTCGTCGACAACCGGGTGGGCGCCGGCGGCAATATCGGCACCGCCTATTCGGCCAAGGCCAGGCCCGACGGCTACACCCTGATGCTGACCAGCGACAGCGCGCAGGTGGTGGCGCCGGCGCTGTACAAGGCGCCGGGCTTCGACCCGGTCAAGGACTTCGAGCCGGTGGCCGCGGTGGCGACGGCCGGCTACGTGCTGGTGGCCAACCCGGCGTTTCCGGCCAACACCGTGGCCGAGCTGATCGCCCGGGCCAAGGCGCAGCCCGGCGCCATCTCGTACGCCTCGGCCGGCAACGGCACGCTCAATCACCTGATCGCCGAGGTGCTGCGCAAGCAGGCCGGCATCGACATGCAGCACGTGCCCTACAAGTCGTCGGCCGCCGCCGCGACCGACGTGGTCAGCGGGCAGGTGCCGGTCTCGGTGCAGAGCCTGCCGTCCTCCATCGGCTTCATCCAGGCGGGCAAGCTCAAGGTGCTGGGCGTGGTCAACCCGAAGCGGGTGGCCGCCCTGCCCGATGCGCCCACCATCGGCGAGACGCTGCCGGGCTTCGGCTTCACCCCGTGGTACGGCCTCTTCGCGCCGGCCGGCACCCCGCCCGAGATCGTCGCCAAGCTGCACGGCGCGGTCGACAAGGCGCTGGCCGCCAAGGACATCCAGGACCGACTGGCCCAGCAGGGCGCCGAGCCGTGGCGCCTGACCTCGGCCCAGTTCGGCGCTTCGGTCAAGACCGAGCTGGCGCGCTGGGCGACGATCGTCAAGGATTCGGGTGCGCGGGTCGACTGACAGGAAGATGGCAGAGCACCTGCGGCGCGACCCGATCGAGCGCCTGCGGTCCTCGCCGTACAGGGGTACGGCTCCGGTCCTCGGCGCGCACTCGGGCCGCTCGCTACCGTTCTTTCACACCTTCTTCCTCGGTGAGAGGGCCTGGGCGCCGTTGCTACCAAAAGAATAGCTGGTGGTCGGCGCCGCGCGCCGGCTACAGCCTCTTTTCTTTCACGATTCTGATTTCCGCAGAAACGCATCGACCAGCGCGTACTGCGCCGGCACGTTCAGCGCCGGGGCGTGTCCGCAGCCGGCCACCTCGATCACGTCCAGCAGCCCGGCGGCGCCGGGGCCCCGGCCGCGCATCGCGTCGAGCGTCGGCGGCAGCACCAGGTCCGAATCCTCTCCGCGCAGGCACAGCACCGGGATGCGCAGCCGGTCGTAGTGGTCCCAGATACGGTAGTCGTCGGCATGGTCGGTGAACTGGCGGACCATCTGCGGGTCGTAGTGCGGCGTCACCCGGCCGTCGGGCAGGCGGCGGGTGCTGGTCTCGGTCAGGTGGCGCCACTGCGCATCGCCCAGCCAGCCGTACGGGCGGTAGACCTGGCGGAAGAACGCCTCCAGCTCGCCCACCGTGTCGAAGGCCGGCGGCGATCCGGCGTAGGCCTTGATGCGTTCGAGCGCCGGGGTCGCCAGCTCGGGCGCGTTGTCGTTGAGCAGCAGGCTGCGGATGCGGCCGGCCAGCGCCGGCTCGAACAGGCCCGAGGCGCAGACGGTGCCGATCGCGGCGCCCATCGAGGTGCCGATCCAGTGGGCGCTGTCGATGCCCAGCGCATCGAACAGATCGGCGGCGATGCGGGCGTAGAAGCGCAGGCAGTACTCGTCGGCCGGCGCCGGGCTCCATTGGCTCAGGCCGCGCCCGAGGGTGTCGGGGCAGACCACCCGGTAGCGGCCGGCCAGGTGCGCGGCCAGCGGATCCATGTCGCGGCCGGTGCGCGCCAGGCCGTGCCAGGCGACGACGACCGGCGCGCCCTCTTCGCCCCAGGCGGTGACGTGGATCTCGCGGCCGGCGCAGCGGAGGTAGTGGGAGGTGGGCACGGGTAGCGCGCTCATCGCGCCGCCCCCGCCCGCAGCCGGCCGACGATGCCGGTAGGGAAGTAGTAGACCGACAGCACGAACAGCACGCCCAGCCAGAGCAGCCAGCGGTCGGGCGAGAGCAGCGCGGCGAGCCACGGCAGGCCCGAGGCCGCCTCGCTGCCGAGCCGCAGCAGGTCCTGCAGGTAGCTCTGCGCCACCACGAACAGCGCCGAGCCGATCACCGCGCCGTAGACCGTGCCCATGCCGCCGATCACCACGATCAGCAGCACGTCGAGCATGATCTCGAACGAAAGCGAGGTGTCCGGCCCGTTGTAGCGCAGCCAGAGCGCGAGCATCGCGCCGGCGATGCAGGCGACCAGCGCCGACAGCACGCTGGCCAGCGTGCGGTAGACCACCACCCGGTAGCCGATCGCCTCGGCCCGGAACTCGTTCTCGCGGATCGCCTGCAGCACCCGGCCGAAGGGCGAGTTGACGATGCGCAGAACCGCCAGCACCAGCGCCACCGCCAGCACGAACAGCAGGTAGTAGCAGAGCAGCCGGCCGTCGAGCGACACGCCCAGGAAGGGCTCCTCGGCGAACTCGAACGCCGGCGACAGGATCGCCGGCACCTTGAAGGTCAGCCCGTCCTCGCCGCCGGTGATGTCCGACAGCTGCGAGGCCAGCGTCTGGAAGGCCGAGGCCACCGCCAGCGTGATCATCGCGAAGAAGATCGCCCGCACCCGGAGCGAAAACAGCCCCACCGCCAGCGACAGCACCAGCGATACGGCCAGCGCCCCGCCGAGGCCTACCGCCAGCGCCGACCAGGTGGCGCCCAGCCGCGTGGTCGCGATCGCGATGCCATAGGCGCCGATGCCGAAGAACATCGTGTGCGCGAAGCTCACGATGCCGGTGTAGCCCAGCAGCAGGTCGAAGCCCGCCACCAGCACCACGAACACCAGCACCTTGGCCGCCACGTTGAGCGCCTTGACGCCGGGGAAGAGGAACGGCGCCAGCGCGAGCCCGACGAAGATGGCGACCAGCACCACCGCCAGCACGCGGCTGCGCGGGGTGTCGCCCGAGAGGATACGGTTCAGCATGTCGGTGCCTCCTTCAGCGCGAGCCTGCGACGGGGTAGACGCCCTGCGGACGCCACAGCAGGATCGCGACCATCAGCGCGATGTTGGAGAACAGCGCCACCTTCGGCACCATGAAACCCGTGTAGTTCGCCATCAGTCCGACCAGCAGCGCGCCGATCAGCGCGCCGCCGGTGGAGCCCAGGCCGCCGATGATGATCACGATGAAGATCAGCACGTTGACCTGCGCGCCCATCTGCGGCACCACGTTCTGCTGGTACAGGCCCCACATCACGCCGCCGAGCCCCGCCAGCGCGCTGCCGACCACGAACACGCCGACGAAGAGCCGCCGGATGCGGTAGCCGAGCGACTCGACCATCTCGCGGTCCTGCACGCCGGCGCGGATCAGCAGGCCGACCTTGGTACGGCCCAGCGTCCAGGCGAGCAGCCCGAAGACGACAAGTCCCACCACCACCGCGATCAGCCGGTACTTCTCGACCGCCGCGTCGCCGATCAGCACCGCGCCGCGCATCGCCTGGGGCAGCGGCAGCGGTATCTGCTGCGGGCCCCAGATCACCTTGATCAGCTCCTCGCCGATGATCATGCCGCCCATGGTGATCAGGATCTGCTTCAGGTGCTGGCCGTAGACCGGCCGCACGATGAAGCGCTCGAACGCCAGGCCCACCGCGCCGGCGACCAGCATCGCGACCACCATCGCCGGCAGCACCGCGACCAGGTTGCGCCAGAGCTGGTCGGAGCCGGTCCAGTCGGCCATGCCGCCCAGCACGCTTGTCGCGACGAAAGCGCCCAGCGCGATGAACACGCCGTGCCCGAAGTTCAGCACGTCCATCAGCCCGAAGACCAGCGTGAGGCCCGAGGCGATGATGAACACGATCATGCCCATCGCCAGGCCCGCCACGGTGAGCGTGAGCCAGGTCGAGGGCGAGCCCACCAGCGGCAGCGCCAGCAGCGCGAGCGCCGGCACCAGGGCCAGCGGCTTCCAGTCGAGGTCGAGTGCCTTCATGAGCGGTTTGCTCCTCTTTTGATAGCTGGTGGCCGGCATGTGGCGCCGGCTACAGGCTTATTCGGTTCGGAATCGACGCCCGCGTCAGGCGGTGCGCTCCGTGCCGCTGCGGCAGACCGGCCGTTCGGTGCGGTGCCGCCGCTCACAGCGCCAGCCCCAGCAGCGACTGCTGCAGCGCCGCGTCGTCGGCCAGCGCCTGCATCGCGCCGGCATGCACGATGCGGCCGTCGTCCATCACCGCGACCCGGTCGCCCAGGCGGGTGGCGAAGCTCAGGTTCTGCTCCACCAGCAGGATGGTCACGCCCTGGGCCTTCAACTGGGCGAAGGCGTCGATCATGTTGTTGATGATCGACGGCGCCAGGCCCTTGCTGGGCTCGTCGACGATCAGCATCTCGCGCGGCTCGACGATGGCGCGGGAGACGGCCAGCATCTGCTTCTGCCCGCCCGACAGCTTGCCGGCCGGATGGTTCCAGAACTTCTCGACCGCCGGGAACAGCGAGAAGATCCACTGCAGCCGTGCACTGTCCATCTGCTGGGCGGTACGGGCGCCGCGGGCGGCCAGCACCATGTTCTCCTTGACGGTGAGGTCCGCGAAGATGCCCATGTTCTCCGGCACGTAGGCGATGCCCTTCCCGGCGATCTGCGGCGTGGCGAGGTGGCCGATGTCGCCGCCGTCGAATTGCACCGTGCCCTGCGAGGCATGCCACAGCCCCATGATGGTCCGCAGGGTGGTCGTCTTGCCGGCGCCGTTGCGGCCCAGCAGCATGGTGACCTGGCCGCGCGGGACGTCGAGGTCCACGCCGTGGAGGATGTGGTAGGCGCCGATATGGGTGTGCACGCCCCGGAGGGAGAGCAGCGCGGACGGGTGGCCGGCGGTGTTGGCGGTGTTCATGCTGCCTCCTTCGCCACGCCCAGGTAGGCTTCCTGCACCACCGCGGAGGCGATCACCTCGGCCGGCGCGCCATCGGCCACCAGGGCGCCGTTGTGCAGCACGATGATGCGGTCCGCCAGCTCGCGCACCACGTCCATCTTGTGCTCCACCAGCAGGATCGTCTTGGTCTTGTCCTGCTTCAGCGCGCGGATCAGGTCCAGGATCACCGGCGCCTCCGCCGCGTTCATGCCCGCAGTCGGCTCGTCGAACAGGAACACCTTCGCCCCCAGCGCCATCAGCAGCGCCACTTCCAGCTTGCGCTGGTCGCCGTGCGGCAGGCTGGCGACCGGGGCCGCGGCCTTGGGCAGCAGCGCCACCGTGGCCAGGATCGACTCGGCGCGCTCGGTCAGCACGCGGTGGTCGCTCCAGATGCTCCACAGATTCAGCCCGCGCCGGTGCGGTCCGTCGTGGGTGGCCTGCACCGCCAGGCGCACATTCTCCAGCACGCTCAGGTTCGGGAACAGGTTGGTCAGCTGGAAGGCCCGCCCCAGCCCGGCCCGGGTGCGGGCCGAAACGGGCAGGCGCGACAGGTCCTGCCCGTCGAGCAGCACCTCGCCCTCGGTCGCCGGCAGCTGGCCGGAGATGAGGTTGAAGTACGTCGTCTTGCCCGCGCCGTTGGGGCCGACGATCGCGGTCAGCGTGCCGGGCGCGAAGCGGCAGCTCACCCGGTTGACGGCGACGTGGCCGCCGAAGCGGATCGTCAGGTTGCGGGTTTCCAGCAGTCCCATGGGTTCCTCGGTGGGCGTCTCAGCAGGTGCCGATGACGTAGTTGCCGGGCGCGGTGCGCTTCAGCGTCGTGGTGGTGTAGATGTTCCACAGGCCCATGTACTGGTTGGAGCCGTAGGCGTAGGTGGCGCCGTAGAGCGCGTAGGCGCGCGCCGCCATCGTGTGGTCGTAGTTGCTCGCGGTGAAGCAGGTGGCGGCGGGTGCGGCGGCGGTGGTGCCGCCGGCCGCGGCCGAGGCGGCGCCCTCCCCGCCGTTCGCGTCGGTGGCGCGCACCGTCCAGCTGTAGGTGGTGGCGGGCGACAGGCCGGTATCGGTGAAGCCGGTGCCGCTCACCGGCAGCGCGTTGGCCTTGGTGGTGCCGCGGTAGACGTTGTAGCCGGCCGCGCCGCTCACCGCGCTCCAGCCGATCGCCATGCTGCTGGCAGTCGCGCCGCTGGTGGTCACGCCGGTGGGCGCGGGCAGCGCGGCGGGCGGCGCCGTGGTGCCGCTGCCGACGATGCGGTCGACCATCGCCTTGACCGCCACCATCTGCGGCCCCGACTTCTTCGAATAGTTGGCGCTGTCGTAGCCCCACCAGTCCCAGCAGCTGTTGGTGGCGGCGGTGCTCGTCTGCGGATACAGCACCACAATGCGGTTGGTGTCGGCCCAGCGGTTGTAGCCGGTGTTGCGCACGTACTGCTGTCCGATGTCGGCGGTGTTCTGCTTGCAGCCGTGCAGCACCAGGTGCAGCCGGCAGTTGTTGCCCGACCCGGCCGCGCAGGCCTGCGGCACGTAGGCCCAGCCGGTGGTCGCCATGCCGTGGCCGCTGACGAACGCGCTCTGGTCGTACTCGACGAAGCTGCCCGAGAGGGTGCCGTTGTTGCGCGGGCTCAGCGTGCCGTAGAGCTGCTGCAGCATCGCGCCGGCCAGGTCGAAATTGCAGTCGTTGATGTAGGGCGACGCCTTGGTCGAGCAGGTGCTGCCGTAGTCGTCGGTGACCATCGCATGCTCGGACGCGATGTCCTTTTTGTAGACCACGTTGGCGCTCGGCACGTAGCTTTGGTAGTAGGTCTTCAGCGCATCCATCACCCCGGTCTTGACGGTGCTGTCGAGCGTGCCGGAGAACAGGTAGACCTTCGATGCCGCGAGGTTCGAGGTCGGGTCGATCAGCCCCTGGCCGGCCCAGCTGTTGGTGGTGCTCACCAGGCTGGCGGTGGGGATGCCCGAGGGGCTCGCCATGCAGCGGCCGGTGGCGTTGAGCACCGAGCCTTCGGCGCAGTAGAACGGCCCGCCCGCGACCACGCCGGCGCCGGTCTTGAAGGTGGCCGAGTACGCCACGTGCAGCTGCACCGCCATGAAGCCGCCGGCCGACAGGCCCGAGACGGTCGTCTGGGCGGCGTCCAGGCCCAGCTGCGGCAGCGGCACCGCCGCATGGGCGCCGGCCGCGGCGAGCGCGACCACCGCCGCGAGGACGCTACGGCGCACCGCGCGAAAACGGCGCGGGCGGTGCGAGGACACGAGAGGCGAAGGAACCGATGGACCGATTGGCATGGCATGTCTCCTGTGGTGTGAAAAGGCGAAAGCCCTCCCCGTCCCCGTGTGCCCGGAGGTTCGTGAACAAAAATCGACGGCAAAAAAGGGGCGCGAAAACCGTAGTGAGCAAGCCCGCGCAATCGGCTGCGCAGCAGGTTTGCGCAACCCTTTTTCAGCGGGTGTTGCGGATCGGGATGTTCATCTCCGACGGCTTGATCTCGCGCACCAGCTCCGGCACGCCCCAGGCGAAGGCCGGGTCGTTCTTGATCCTGAAGTGGTACATGCTCTGCATCGCCTGGTGGTCTTCCTTGCGGAAGGTCATCGTGCCCTTGGGCGTCTCGAAGCTCATGCCTTCCATGGCGGCGATCAGCTTGTTGGTGCCGGTGTCGCCGTCGGTCTTCTTCAGCGCGGCGACGATGGCCATCGCCGACGAGAAACCGCCGGCGGTGAAGAAGTCGGGCGGCGCCTTGAACTGCTTGTAGTGGGCCGCGACCAGCGCCTCGTTGACCGGGTTCTTCGGGATGCCGAAGTAGTAGTAGGTGGCGCCTTCCATGCCCGGCAGGTTCTTGTACGCGGCCATCGCGGGCAGGATGTTGCCGCCGGTGGCGATCTCGATGTTGTAGCGCTTCAGGTCGAGATCGACGATCTTGAACGGGTTGCCGGCGCCGGCCCAGACGATCCAGATCACCTTGCGGCCGGGCTGGTCCTTCAGCTTGTCGATCAGGCGCTGCGCGCCGGCGGTGAAGTCGGTGGTGGCGGCCGGCAGGTACTCCTCGTGCACCAGCTTGGCCGACTTGATGGCTTCCTTGAAGGCCTTCACCCCGTCGCGGCCGAAGGCGTTGTCCTGGCCCAGGGTGGCGATGGTGGTGCCGGCCTTGTCGATCGCCACCGCGTTGCTGATCGCGTCCTGGCTGCTGTTGCGGCCGGTACGGAAGATGTACTTGTTCCACTTGTCGCCGGTGATCGAATCGGCGACCGCCGGCTCCACCAGCAGGATCTTCTTGTACTCCTCGGCCACCGGCAGCATCGCCAGCGCCACGCCCGAGGCGGTGGGGCCGACGGCCAGGTCGGCCTTGTCGTCGGAATAGGCGGTGGCCAGCAGCGACTTGCCCAGGTCGGGCTTGCCCTGGTCGTCCTTCTCGATCACCACGATCTTGCGGCCGTTGACCGCCATGGTGCCGCCGGTGGCGTACTCCAGGCCCATCATCAGGCCGGTCTGCGTCTGCTTGCCGTAGGCCTCCAGCGGGCCGGTCTTGCTGTAGACGTGGGCGATCCGGATGTCCTTGCCCTGGGCGAAGACGGGTGCGGCGGTGACGGCGGCCAGGGCGGCTGCGACGGCGATCAGGCTACGGCGGTGCATGCGGTGTCTCCTCGTTGTGATGGCTGGATATTGCACAGTCCGTGCCTGCACGTATCCCGTTGATTTCACTGGAGACGCCTTGCCCCGCCGCAGAAGAATGCCTGAATTTCAGACAACTGCGGTGCCTGGAATCCGGTCAACTGTCTGGCATGCCGTCAGGGTTTTCCAGACGTCCGTAGAGGGTCGCGCGGGAGATGCCCAGCAAGCGGGCCGCCGCCAGCTTGTTGCCGCCGGTGGACCGCATCGCGGCGGCGATCGCGCGGCGCTCCAGCGCGGCGATCTGTTCGGGCAGTGCGCGACACAGGTCCGCGTCGTCGGCCGCAACCGCCGGCTCGGTGGCGGCGGGCGCCAGCGGTTCGACGCCCGCCTGCGCCAGCAGAGGCCGCAGCGCCGCCGCGTCGACCCGCAGCGAATCGCTGCGCATGGCAGCCTGCTCCAGCACGTTGCGCAGTTCGCGGATGTTGCCGCGCCAGTGCTGCCCCGCCAGCAGCGCCAGCGCATCGGGCAGCACGTCGGGCGGCTCGGTGCCGCCGCGCAGGGCCATGTCCTCGCCCAGCGCCTCGACCAGCGCGGGAATGTCGCCGCGCCGCTCCCGCAGCGGCGGCACCCGCAGCGGCAGCACCGCCAGCCGGTAGTACAGGTCCTCGCGGAACCGGCCCTCGCGCACCAGGGCGCCCAGGTCGCGCGAGGTGGCGGCGATCACCCGCGCATCGAAGGGCAGCAGCCGGTTGCTGCCCAGCGGCTCGATCTCGCCCTCCTGCAGCGCGCGCAGCAGCTTGGCCTGCAGCGCCAGCGGCATGTCGCCGATCTCGTCGAGGAACAGCGTGCCGCCGTCGGCCAGCCGGAACTTGCCCTCGCGCGCCTTGCGGTCGGCTCCGGTGAAGGCGCCGGGTGCGACGCCGAAGAACTCGGCCTCCAGCAGGGTGTCGGGCACCGCCGCGATGTTCACCCCGACGAAGGGGCCGGCGGCGCGGGCGGAGGCGGTGTGGATCGCGTGGGCCAGCAGTTCCTTGCCGGTGCCGGTCTCGCCCAGCAGCAGCACCGGGCTGGAGGACTGCGCAGCGCGCCGCGCCTGCCGCTTGATCTCGACGGCCGCCGGGCTGGTGCCGATGAAGCTGGCGAAGGTGTGCTTGGCGCGCCGCTGGCCGTGCTGCGACTGGGCGGCCGCGGCTCGGCAGCGCTGGCTGGCCAGCTCGCGACGGGCATCGTCCAGGTCGCGCTGCAGCAGCGCGAACTTGCTGATCAGCGGCTGCAGCGTGGTCTCGGGGTGGTCGAACAGCACGATGCCGATCGCGCCGATCACCGTCACGCCGTCGTCGTCGCGCAGGGGGATACGGCTGACGACGAAGGTGCCGGCCTTGTTGGTGAGCAGGTCGACCAGGATCGGCTCGCCGGTCTCCAGCACCCGGCGCATCTGCGTATTGGGGATGACCTCCTCCACCACGTGGCCGAGGAACTGGTCGATGGACGAGAAACCCAGCGCCGGCAGAAAGCGCCGGTAGCCCTCGTTCACCCAGACGATGCGCGCGTCGCGGTCCACCAGGAACATGCCCTGGCTGACGCTGGAGAACAGGTGGAACATGGACCGCGCGGCCAGTGCGAGGATGCCCTGGGCATCGACCGGCAGCGCGGTGGGGGAAGGGGCTGCGACAGGCATGGGCCGATGGTAGCCCTGCCTGCGCGGTGGAGAAGGATCAGGCGGCGGGTGTCTCGTCGATCACTGGGGCGGCGTCGATATCGCGGCGGACAGAGTCGCGGTCGCGGTGGTCGTTGCGGCGGTCGAGCGTGCTTTCCAGCAGGTGCTTGAGCTTGCGCAGGGCGCCGCGGAAGGCTTCGTCGACGGTCGGCGCGTGGTGGGTCACGGCGGCGGGGTGCTGGTGCGCCACGCGCGCCTCCATCACGCAGCGCTTGTCGTCGGCACCGGCCTTGCCGCTGTTCTCGTCGCTGATGTGCACTTCGACGCGGGTGACATGGTCCTTGAACCGGGCCAGGCCCGCATTCACCTCTTCGTTCGCCCACAGCTCCATCGCTTCGCGGCCTTCGACACCATTGTGGGTATTGACTTGTACTTGCATGAAGTTGCGCTCCTTTTCACTACGAATCGGCCACACCCGAGGCGGTGTGCCTGTCTGCAGTGTGGCGGCATCGCGCGGCCGGAGGTGTAGGACCGGGCCGTCTGCGGCCTCAGCCCGCGGGCGCGGGCGCCGGCCCGCAGCGCACCGCGTCGCCGACATGCATCCGCCCGCCGACCAGCACCCGCGCCGTCACCCCGCCGTGGCCGCGCATCGCGTTGTAGGCGCCGGGGCCCAGCAGGTCCTCCATGCGGGAGCACGGGTCGCATGGCCCGGAGATTTCCAGCTGCACCTCGTCGCCGATCCGCAGCACCATCGGCGCGTCGCGGAACAGGCTGCGCGCGGCCAGCAGGTTCAGGCCGCGCACGACCAGGTTGCGGCGCAGCACGGCAGCATCGAGCCCGTCGCGGGCCAGGTACGACGCGATCACCGGCAGGTGCTCGGCCTGGATCAGCGTCACCTGCCGCTTGCCCCCGGTGGAGGTCGAGAGCGCGCTGCGGTCGCCCTGCAGGCCCTTGCCGGCGATGGCGGTGGCCCGGTCGGGCGCCAGCACCGCCGCGCGGCGCGCCGGCCGCAGGTACACGGCTTCGAGCCGGCCGGCCAGCGGGTACTGCGCGGTGAGCGCACGCAGGTCGTGTGCGGAAGGGGCCGCCACCGTCACACCGCGCCCGAGGGCGACGGCCCCACCGGCGCGACCGGCACCGGTGCGTCGGGCGCCAGCGGATCGTCGGCTGGCGGCGCGGCGCGCGCCGGGAACTGCCCGATCGCGCGCAGCCGCGCCAGCACGTCGAAGAGCAGCGCGCTCTTGACCGAGTACGCCTGCCGCGGCGACGACACCGCGCCGTTGGCGGCGAAGATCAGCCGCTCGGTCTCCACGCTTTCCAGAAACACCTTGGGCTCGGGCGTGTCCAGCACACCCTCGTTGGCGGCGAAGGCCGCCAGGATGATCTCGCGCACCTGCACCACGTCGGCGTCGAGCGCCATCGGCAGCTTGAACGACACCTGCCCCAGCGGGTTGGCGAGTGTCACGTTGCGCACGATCTTGGTGATGAATTCCGAGTTGGGCACGATGACGGTCGAGCGGTCGCCCATCTGGATCTCGGTGGCGCGGACGTTGATCCGGCGGATATCGCCCTCCACCCCGCTCAGCGAGACCCAGTCGCCCACCTTCACCGGTCGCTCGGCCAGCAGGATCAGGCCGGAGACGAAGTTGGACACCACCGCCTGCAGGCCGAAACCGATACCCACCGACAGCGCGCTCGCGACCCACGCGATCCGCTCCAGCCCCAGCCCGATGGCCGACAGCGCGAAGGCCAGCGCCGCGATGGTGCCCATGGTGCCAAGCAGGGTGACGGCCGAGTCGCGCATCGCCGCATCGAGCCCGGTGGTGGGCAGCAGCCGGTCGCGCAGCCAGCGCTGCGCCAGCCGAACCGCGATGGTGCCGAAGACGAAGACGGCGATCGCCTGCAGCACCGTGCTGGGCTGCAGCCGCACCGCGCCGATGGCCACGCCGTCGCGCAGGGACCCGGCGCGCTCCACCAGCTCCACCGGGCCCTGGCCGAAGGGCGCGGCGATCAGCACCACCGCGAACAGCAGCACCGCCAGCCGGCCCACCGCCGACAGCAGCACCGCCCACTGGGCGCGCATCCGCACGCCCGGTGTCTGGGCGGTCGCGTCGGCATCGCTGCGCGGGCCGCCGAGCCAGGCGACGAAGGCATCGTCGATCAGCGCATTGAGCAGGTACACCGTGGCCGACACGATCGAGATCCACACCAGCTGCTTGACGATGAAGCTGCCGACCGCGACGTAGCCCACCAGCAGGCAGAGGAAGCTGGCCGCCATCGCGACCCACACCAGCTTGGCGAGCACTGTCGTCCAGGGCGTGGTGGCGGGCGCGGCAGAGGCGCCCTCGTCCTGGGCCGCCGCGGCACGGGCGGCGGCCAGCTCGCGGCGGTGCTGCTTCTCGAACCGGTGCAGGCCCCAGGCCAGCACCAGGCCCATCACCAGCGCCGAAATGCACTCCTGCGCCACGGCCGTCGCCAGGCCGGTGTTGAGCAGCACCGTCAGCCGGTCGAGCCCCCAGCTGCCGACCAGCACGATCGCCAGCAGCAGCGGATAGCCGTGCATCACCGCCGCCTCGCTGTCGGCGATCGGCGGCAGCCGCCACGATGGCCGGCGGCGCGACAGCAGCGCGTCGCCCAGCCCTGCCACGAAGGCGCCGAAGCAGATCATGCCGACGCCCGCCAGGAGGAAGCGCTCCAGCGGATCGGACAGCGCGGCGTAGCTGGTGAAACCGAGCCGCAGCAGGTGCACCACGACCGCGGGCGCCGCCACGTTGAGCACGGTGAGCGCCAGCGCCAGCAGCGAGCGGCGCAGCCGGCCGGCCGGCACGTGTTGCGAGGTGAAGCGCAGCAGCAGCCGCACCGCCCAGTAGCGCAGCGCGATCGCGCCGGCCGCGCCCAGCAGCAGCGCCAGCCACACGCCCGGCGGGGTGGCGCTGGCGGCGGTCTTCAGTTCGGCAGCGGCCTGCCGCAGACGGGCCAGGTCGCGCGGGAGGCTGGCGCGCAGCTCGCGCCAGAACGGCGCACCAAGAATCGAGGCGGTGCGCTCGCCGATCTGCGCGGTGAACTGCGCCCGCCGCCGCTCGGCGATCTGGTCGGCCGTCTGCGTGCCTTCGACCGACAGCAGCCGTGCCAGCTTGACCTGCGCGTCGATCTGCTTGCGGTCTTTCTCCAACGTGGCGCGCTGCTCGGCCACGTCGGGCGCCTCGGCGGCCTTGCCCTCGGGCGCGGCCCCCAGCTCGGCCAGGCGGGCCTGCACCTTGGCCAGCGCCGGCTCCAGGTCGGTGGCCGTCTGCTCGGCCTGCGCCTGGGCCTGCAGCACCGCGCCGCGCATGGTCAGCAGGGTGGTGTCGGGTACCTCGCCCTCCAGCTGCTTCTGCACGCCCTGCAGCGTCTTGCGGGCGGCGTCCAGCACCTCGTCGGTGGTGGGCGGCGGCGCATCGGGCGGTGCGGCATGGGCGCCCGCGCTGCCCAGCACCAGCAGCACGGTGCAGCACAAGGCCGACAGCCACGCCTGCCAGGGTACGGCTCGGCGTACCGGGCGCGGGCGCACCGTCCTGGTGGCATGCAGTGGCGGGGTGGCGGACGGGCCCGGCAGGGCGAAGCGGGAGGATTCGGTCATCCAGGGCAGCGCGGCGCGCGCGGAGAAGGCAGGGGCCGCGATTGTCACGTGCAGGGCGGGCCGCACGTCACAGTTCGTTACGGGCGGGGCCTCTGCGAAAGCCACCGGGTAGCATCCGGGCTTTCCCGACCGGTCGCCCCGACCCTCCGCGCCATGAAGTCCTCCCAACTCGAACAAAAAACCTTCCTATGGCTGCTGGTGGCCGTTACGGTCGCTTTCTTCTGCATCCTGTTCCCGTTCTACGGCGCGGTCTTCTGGGCGGCCATCCTGGCGCTGCTCTTCGCGCCGATGCGCCGATGGATCCTCAGGCGCATGCCCAAGCGCCGCAACCTCGCGACCTTCGCCACGCTCGGCATCTGCCTGGTGATCGTGATCCTGCCGGTGGCGCTGATCATGGTGTCGCTGGTGCAGGAGGTGACCCTGGTGGTGCAGCGGGTGCAGTCGGGCGAATTGAACTTCGGCACGTATTTCCGCGACATCATGGGCTCGATGCCGCACTGGGTGACCGAACTGCTCAACCGCTTCGGCATCGGCGACATGAACGCGGTGCAGGCCAAGATCACCACCGCGCTGACGCAGGGCGCGCAGGTCATCACCTCGCGGGCCTTCAACATCGGACAGAACACGTTCGAGTTCCTGGTGAGCTTCTTCATCATGCTCTACCTGCTGTACTTCCTGCTGCGCGACGGCGCCCAGCTCTCGGCCCGCATCAAGGACGCCATCCCGCTCAACATGGAGCACAAGCAGCAGCTGCTGGGCAAGTTCACCACGGTGATCAAGGCCACGGTGAAGGGCAACATCATCGTGGCGATGACGCAGGGCCTGCTCGGCGGCATCGCCCTGTGGTTCCTCGGCATCCACGGCGCGGTGCTGTGGGGCACGCTGATGGCCTTCCTGTCGCTGCTGCCGGCCATCGGCGCCGGTCTGGTCTGGGGCCCGATCGCGATCTATTTCCTGGCCATCGGCGCGACGGGCAAGGGCATCGGCCTGATCTTCTGGGGCGTGGTGGTGATCGGCCTGGTCGACAACATCCTGCGGCCCTTGCTGGTCGGCAAGGACACCAAGATGCCCGACTACGTGGTGCTGATCTCGACCCTGGGCGGCATGGCGCTGTTCGGCCTCAACGGCTTCGTGATCGGCCCGGTGATCGCCGCGATGTTCATGGCGGTGTGGGGGCTGTTCGCTTCGTCCCGCCATGCGGCCGCGCAAGAACCGGCCGGCCCGGTGCCGCTGCCCGCACCGGTGGCGGCCGACAGCCGCCAAGGCCTGCCGCCGGCGCTTTGACCGAGGCCGGATGAACCCCCGCCTGGCCGCCGACGCGGTGCTGGTGCTGCACGGCGCGTTCATCGCCTTCGCCGTGCTGGGCGGCCTGCTGGCGCTGTGGAAGCGCGGCTGGATGCTGCTGCACCTGCCGGCGCTGGCCTGGGCCGCCTTCGTGATGATGAGCGGGCGCATCTGCCCGCTCACCCCGCTGGAGATCCGGCTCCGGCGCGCGGCCGGCGAGGAAGGCTACAGCGGCGGCTTCATCGACCACTACCTGGCCGCTGCGATCTACCCCGAGGGCCTGACGCGCACGGTGCAGATCGGCCTGGGCGTGGCGGTGGTGGTGTTCAACCTGGGCGTCTACCTCCTGGTGCTGAGGCGCCGGAGCCGACATGCTGCCGCTTCGCACGCTGCGGGGCCGACGTTGCACGAACCGCAGGCTGGAGGTTGATCTCCAAGGCCGGATTGGCGAGCGGTGTGGCACGGCAGCACCGCGACTGCCGCTGCGGTCCTACAGCGGTGCTTACAACTGGTACGGACGCACGCGAACGCCGCCCCTAGCATGGGCTGCACTCCCCGGGGCCGCCGCACGGCCCTCGCCCGCCACCTTGCCGCGTACCTGCCATGAAGCCTTCCGACACCTGCCGCACCGGCCGCCCTGCCCTCTTCTCGCTGCGTGCCGCGGCATTGGCCTGCCTGGCCGCCTGCGCGGTCTCGGCCGTGCCGGCCGCCCATGCCGCCGGGGATGCGACTTCTCTCCAGGCGCGCCATGCCGAGGTGGCCTCGGCGCTCCGGCAGAACGCCTTCGGCCGGCCCCTGCGGCTCGAGTCGACCGAATCCTCGGGCCAGCTGCAGGGCACGATCGACGCGTCGATGGACCATGCCTTCGGCACCGTCGGCACCGCGCTGCAGTCGCCGGAAGGCTGGTGCGAGATCCTGATGCTGCACCTCAACACCAAGAGCTGCACCGTGCAGAAGGGCGCGGCCGGCACGGTGCTGGCGGTGCACGTCGGCCGCAAGCACGACCAGCCGTTGCAACAGGCGCAGCGGGTCGATTTCGTCTTCGAGAACGTCTCCGCCACCGCCGACTACCTGCAGCTGCGGCTGCGCGCCGACAGCGGCCCGCTCTCCACCCGCGACTACCGCATCGTGCTGCAGGCGGTGCCGATCGCCGGCAACAAGACCTTCGTGCGGATGGACTACTCCTATGCCTACGGCACCGCGGCACGCCTCGCGATGCAGGGCTACCTGGCGACGGTGGGCAGCGACAAGATCGGCTTCACCCCGGTGGCGGGCAAGCCCGACGAGCGGATCGGCGGCGTGCGCGGCGTGGTCGAGCGCAACACCATGCGCTACTACCTGGCGATCGACGCGTACCTGGATTCGCTCTCGGCCCCGGCGGCGCAGCAGCGCGACGTGCGCGCCGCGGCCTGGTTCGACGCGACCGAGCAGTACCCGCAGCAGCTGCACGAGGTGGACCGGGCCGACTACCTGGCGATGAAGCGCAGCGAGTTCGCGCGGATGCAGAACCCGTCGGCGCGCTGATTCCTGGGCGCACCGGCGGGCCGGCCCACGCCGGGCCCGGCCTCAGGTGGCGGGATCGTCGCTATCCTGCTGTGCGCTGGGCGTATCGCGGCCGCCCTTCTCGCGCTGGATGAAGCTGATCTTGCCGTTGGTCTCCAGCACCGCCCAGGCCACGTCCTGCATCGTGCCGATGCCGGCGAGCCGCATTTCGGCTTCGATCTCCGAGCGGGTCAGGCGGCTGCGGCGGGTGTTGTGCTGCAGCAGCCGGCCGTGCTGGACGATGACGCGGGGTTCACCGTCCAGCAGCCGTTCGGCGCGGGGCCAGAGGTAGGACGCCCAACTGAGCACGACGCCCCAGAAAGCGAAGGTAGCGATCGCCAGCGTGGCGCCGGTCAGGCTGAAATCGCTCTGCGTGACGCCCTGCTGGATCAGGTCGCCCATCACCACCAGCACCACGAACTCGAAGGGCGTCAGCTGGCCGAGCGTGCGCTTGCCCAGGAGCCGCAGCAGCAGATAGACCACGGCGAACATGGCCGAGGCGCGCAGCACGATGTCCATCAGGGCAGCACCCGGATCTGCACCGGCACGGCGGCCAGCGGGCGCTCGCCGTCGAAGACACCGATGTCGGCCGACCGAAGGCCGGTGGCGTCGGGGTTGATCTGCAGGTCGAACTTGGTCTCGAAACGGTCGCCGGCCTTCAACTTGTCGAAAGTGAAGGCGTAATCACCGTCCTGGAAGGCCTCTTCGGCGGCGGCCGGCACGGCGGAATTGACGGTGAAATCACGCCACAACGCTGCGGGAACCCGCAGCACCAGCTTCGCGACGTCGCGCTGGGCCGTCACCTGCAGCGTGGTTTCGAAGAACTGGCCGTTGCGGATCACCTGCGGCGTCTGCACCGTGAGCTCGACGCCGTTGCCGGCGGCCTTCAGCAGCGCATCGCGACCGCCGAGCAGTCCCGAAAGACCCAGTGCCATCACCGTGCCCAGCACCACCAGCGACAGCAGGCTGGCGCCATGTCCGAAGCGCGACGGCGGGGGATCGATCTGGGCGGGCGTGATGCCGTCGGGACGGTCGCCCACCGCGGGCGGCGGGGCGATGGGGAGGGTGGCGTCGACAGGCATGGGGCGCCATCGTAGCGGGGCATCCGGCCCGCCGGCCCGGATGGCACACGCTGTGACATCTGACCGGAGCGGTGCCGGGCGTGCGCCGCCGACAAGGCTGGGATCGGGCGGCGACCGCCGCGATGCCGGGTGATGCCCCGCACACCCGCAACGGATCGCAAGCTATCAAAAGAATAGCTAGAAGCCGGCGTCCTGCGCCGGCCCTGGCTACTATTCAATCGAAAATCAGCCCGCCAGCACCTGCCGGGCGCGCCGGTTGCTCCAGGCCCGCATCAGGCGCGGCAAGACCAGCACGCCGATCACCACCGCCAACAGGAAGATCGACATCGGCCGCTGTACGAACACGATGGCGCTACCCTCGCCGATCGACATCGCGTTGCGCAGCTGCGCCTCGGCCAGCGGTCCCAGGATCATGCCGACGACGACCGGTGCCGTCGGGAAATCGAAGCGCCGCATCACCACGCCCAGCACGCCGATGGCGTAGAGCAGGAACAGGTCGAACGCGCTCTGGCGCATGCCGTAGGCGCCCACCGTCGCGAAGATCAGGATGCCGGCGTAGAGCTGCGGCTTCGGGATCTTCAGCAGCTTGACCCACAGACCGACCATTGGAAGATTCAGCACCAGCAGCATCACGTTGCCGATGTAGAGCGAGGCGATCAGCGCCCAGACCAGGGTGGCCGAGGTGGTGAACAGCTGCGGGCCGGGCTGAATGCCGTAGTTCTGGAACGCACCGAGCAGGATCGCGGTGGTGTTGGAGGTGGGAATGCCCAGGGTCAGCAGCGGGATGAGCGCCGCGGTGACGGTGGCGTTGTTGGCCGCCTCGGGGCCGGCCACGCCTTCGATCGCGCCCTTGCCGCCGAACTCGGCCTTGTCTTCGCCCTTGGCCAGCTTCTTCTCCATCGCGTAGCTGAGGAAGGTCGGGATCTCGGTGCCGCCCGCCGGGATGCAGCCGAAGGGCGTGCCGATGGCGGTGCCGCGCAGCCATGCGGGGATCGAGCGCTTCCAGTCTCGCCCGGTCATGTGCACCTTGCTCATCTTGTTCTGGCCCTCGACCACCCGGCCTTCGTAGAGCGCGGCGTACAGCACCTCGGCCACCGCGAAGAGGCCCACGGCCACCAGCACGATCTCGATGCCGTCGAGCATCTCGGGAATGCCGCCGGTGTAGCGCGCCTGGCCGGAGATCTGGTCCATGCCGACGCAGCCGGCGGCCAGGCCCACGAAGAGCGCCGTCAGCCCGCGCAGCGTGCTCTTGCCCAGCACCGCGCTCACCGTGGTGAAGGCCAGCAGCATGAGCAGGAAGTATTCGGGCGGGCCGAGCTTGACCGCGAACTCGGCGACGAAGGGGGCGAAGAGCGTCACCACCACCGTCGCGATGGTGCCCGCGACGAAGGAGCCGATGGCGGCCGTCGCCAGCGCAGCGCCGGCGCGGCCGCTCTTGGCCATCTTGTTGCCCTCCATCGCCGTCACCATGCTGGCCGTCTCGCCGGGGGTGTTGAGCAGGATCGAGGTGGTCGAGCCGCCGTACATCGCGCCGTAGTAGATGCCGGCGAAGAAGATCATCGAGGCGGTGACCTCGACCTTGGCGGTGATCGGCAGCAGCATCGCCACCGCCACCGCCGGGCCGATGCCCGGCAGCACGCCCACGGCGGTGCCGAGCGCGCAGCCCACCAGGGCCCAGAGCAGGTTGACGGGCGTGATCGCGGTGGCGAAGCCCTGCATGAGTGCGTTGAGGATGTCCATGTCGTGCGTGCCCCGAATGACGGTGTCAGAACCAGCCGGTGGCCGTCAGGCCCGGCAGGTTGATGGCCAGGAACTGGGTGAAGGCCCAGAACACCGGTGCCGAAATCGCGAAGCCGGTGAGCGCGTCGGCCACCCAGGTCTTCGGCTGCGCGGCCGCCGGCTGTCCCGCCGCGCGGCGCAGGCCCTGCACCGCCAGCAGGTAGCAGAGCGTGCAGCTCAGGATGAAGCCGATGTGGGTGATCAGCCCCGCGTTCAGCAGCAGCCCCGCCGACACCCAGACGAAGGCCGACCAGTGCGCCTGCTCCGCCCCGGAAGGCGCGTCCATCGCCCGGAAGCCGCCGCTGCGCGCTTCCCACACGATGAAGCCGCCGCACAGCGTCAACGCGATCGCCACCACCCACGGCAGGAAGTTGGGCCCCACGCCCCCGTACCCCGCGTCCGACGAGATGCCCGTCGCCCCGAACCCGAGCCCGAGCCCGGTCAGCAACACCCCCACCCCCACCAGCGTCTGCGGCCAGGGCGAAGCCGGCGGCCCCGCCTCGGGCGGCGACACGGCGTCTGCAAGCGTTTCGGTGGTGGTCATGGAGCGGGCCTCGTAGGGACGGAAAAAAGGCACGCCTTCTGGCATGCCGGTGGGGTGTCGTGCAGCGCTGGAAAAGAGCAGCGGCGTAGAAGGTGGGAGGAACCGTAGCGAGCGGCCCTAGCGTGCGCCGAGGACCGGAGACGTACTCTCGTACGTCGAGGACCGCAGGCGCGCGATCGGGCCGCGCAGTAGGTTCATCCCGCCTTCTATGAGACCATGCCGGCTTTGGTCATGGTGTCCTTGAGGCTGGCGAATTCCTCGTCGACGAACTTCCCGAACGCATCGCCCGACAGCACCGCCGGCGTCCAGTCGTTCTTCTTCAGCGAGTCGGCCCAGGACGGCGTCTTCAGCGCGGCCAGCACATGGTCGGTCAGTGCCTTGCGCTGGTCGGCGGTGATGCCGGGCGCGCCGTACACGCCGCGCCAGTTGCCGATCTCGACCGCGATGCCCTGCTCTTTGAGCGTCGGCACGTCCAGGCCCGGCAGCCGCTCGGCCGAGGTGACCGCGATGGCGCGCATCTTGCCCGCGGTGATGTACTCCGAGAACTCGCTGTAGCCGCTGCCGCCCACCGTGACGTTGCCGCCCAGGATGGCGGCGGTGGCCTCGCCGCCGCCGCGGAAGGCCACGTAGTTGATCTTGGAGGGGTCGACACCCACCGCGCGGGCGATCATCGCAGCGGCGATGTGCTCGGTGGAGCCGCGCGAACCGCCGCCCCACTTGACGCTGCCCGGGTCCTTCTTCAGCTGGGCGACCACGTCGGCCATCGTCTTGAAGGGCGAGTTGGTGGGCAGCACGAACACGTTGTACTCGCTGGTGATGCGGGCGATCGGCGTGGCCTGGGTCAGGGACACCGGCGGCTTGCCGGTGATGATGCCGCCGAGCATCACCGCGCCCATCACCATCAGCGCGTTCGGGTCGCCCTTGCTGCCGTTGACGAACTGGGCCAGGCCGATCGCCCCGGCGGCGCCGCCCTTGTTGTCGTAGGTGACGGTGTCGGCCGCCTTGGCCTCCTGCAGCGCCTTGCCGAGGGCGCGGCCGGTGGTGTCCCAGCCGCCGCCGGGGTTGGCGGGCACCAGCAGCTTGAAGTTGTTGCCGGCGGCGTGCGCGCCGAGCGGCAGGCTGCCGGCCGCGGCCAGGGCCGCCAGGGATTTGAGAAACGTATCGCGGCGCATGGAGTCTCCTGTTGTGACGGGCACCGCGCATCGGTGGAAGGACGCGGACACCCGGGGTGGCGGCAATGATGCGCCGGCTGGCTGTCATTCGGCTGTCCGCGGCACTAGGGAAAGCCCGCAGCCCGGGGCCCCGGATCGGGCATTCCCCTGCCCTCGCCGGCGGCAGTGCGGTGCTATGGTCTGCGCCCATGAAACTGCTGATCGTCGAGGACGACCCCGCCCTGCGCGCCACGCTGGAGCGTGCGCTGGTGCGCCGCGGCGTCCAGGTGGCGACCGCCGCCGACGGCCGCGCCGCCCTCGACCAGTGGTCCGCCGCCCCGCCCGACGTGGTCGTGCTCGACCTCGGCCTGCCCGGCATGGACGGCCTGGAGGTCCTGGCCGCCGCACGCCGCCGCGGCTGGACCACGCCGGTACTGCTGCTGACCGCGCGCGGCACCGTCGGCGACCGGGTGGTGGGCCTGAACGCCGGCGCCGACGACTACCTGCCCAAGCCCTACGACCTCGACGAGCTGGAAGCCCGGCTGCGCGCCCTGGCCCGCCGCAGGGGCCCTGCGGCCGGCGGCGACACCTCGGCCGACGCGGGCGTGGCCACCGTCGGCGCGCTGCGGCACGACAAGGTCGGCGGCGCCATCTATTTCCGCGACGAGCCGATGGAGCTGACCCCGCGCGAGCTGGCCCTGCTGCAGGCGCTGATGGCCCAGCCCGGCCATGCGGTGGCCAAGGAACGGCTCTTCGAGCTGGTGTTCCCCGGCGCGACTGAGGTGCAGTACGAGGCGATCGAGGTGGTCGTCTACCGGCTGCGCAAGAAGCTCGCCCCGACCGGGGTGACGCTGATGACGCTGCGCGGCCTGGGCTACCTGCTGAAAGTGGCGGCGTGAGCGGCCCGGCGGCGGCGGCCGGCGCCGCGGCGGCGTCGAAGCCGGCCCGCCCCAGTTCGCTGCGGCGGCGCCTGCTGCTCGGCATCCTGCTGCCGGTGGTCGTGCTGATCGGGTTCAACACCGCGGGGCTCTATCGTCGCGCCCAGGACGCCGCCGACACCGCCTACGACCGCACGCTGCTGGCCTCGGCCAAGTCGATCAGCGAGCAACTGGACGTGCGCGGCTACGACGAGGCGGCCGAACTGCGCGCCACCGTGCCCTATTCGGCGCTGGAAGCTTTCGAGGCCGACAACGAGAGCCGGCTGTTCTACCGGGTCTCCGACCTGCGCGGCCGCGTGGTGTCTGGATTTCCCGAGCTGCCCTTCTGGCGCGGCACCATCCCCGACCGGCCGCCCTACGCGGCCCTGGTCACCTTCTACGACGACCGCTTTCGCGGCCAGGACGTGCGGGTCGCCGTGCTGCTGCAGCCCGTCGCGAGCGCCGAAGGCCGCACGATGGCCGTGATCCAGGTCGCGGAGACACTCGAGCTGCGGCACGCGTTGGCGCGTACCGTGCTGCAGGACACGCTGCAGGGCCAGGCCGGGCTGGTGGCGGTGATCGTGCTGGTGGTGCTGCTGGCGGTGCAGCACGCGACCCGGCCGGTGCGGCGGCTGAGCGCGGCGCTCGAGGCCCGGCCGGAGGGCGAACTCACGCCGCTCGCCGCTCCCGACGCCCCGCGCGAACTGCTGCCGCTGGTGGACGCGACCAACGCGGTGATGGAGCGGCTGCGCCATCTGCTGGAGCACCAGCGCCGCTTCATGCGGGACGCCGCCCACCAGCTGCGCACGCCGCTGGCGGTTCTGAAGGTGCAGACCCAGTCGGCGCTGCGGGGCGACCTGCCCGCCTTGCAGGCGCTGCGGGAGATCGAGCACACCGTCGACCGGGCGACCGCGCTGGCCAACCAGATGCTGTCTCTGGCCAAGGTGGAACAGTGGCGCGGCGACAGTGCTGCGCCCAGGACCGATCTGTCGGCCGTGGTGCGCGAAGTGGCCCTCGACCTGTCGCCGCTGGTCGCCGACAAGGAGCTCGATTTCTCGGTGATGGCGCCTCCGATGCCGGTGCGGGCGGAGGACTGGATGCTGCGGGAACTGGTGCGCAACCTGCTGCACAACGCGATCCGGCACACCCCGGCCGGCGGTGCGCTGGCGGTCACGGTGGCGCACGACGGCACGGTGGCCGTGCTCACCATCGCCGACAGCGGCCCGGGGCTGGCGCCGGCACTGCGCGGCCGGCTGTTCCAGCCGTTCGCCAGCGTGGGCGACCATGGCGGCTCGGGCCTGGGACTGGCCATCTGCCAGGAGATCGTCCGGGTGCTGCAGGGCAGCATCGCATTGGAGGACCGCGCGCACCTCTCCCGGGATGCTTCGGCGGCATTGCCCCGCGCGGCCGGGCTGGACGCGACGGTGCGGCTGCCGCTGGCACCGCCCGTAGGCATCGAATGACACCGGGCGGTGGCCGCGGCGTCACAATCGCGCCATGGTTGTTCTCGACACGATGCGGCTCGACAAGTGGCTCTGGTGCGCACGCTTCTACAAAACACGGGGCCTGGCGGCCGAGGAGGTCGCCAAGGGCCGGGTGCTGGTGAACGGCAACGCCGCCAAGCCGGCCAAGGACCTGCGGCCCGGCGACAATGTGGTGATGCGGCACGGGCCGCTGCTGCGGACGGTCACGGTGCGCGGCCTGAGCGGCATGCGCGGGCCGGCACCGGTGGCCCAGGCGCTGTACGAGGAAACGCCCGACAGCATCCTGGCCCGCGAAAGAGCGGTGGAGCAGCGGCGCCTGGCGCCCGAGCCAGCCGATACCCTGGTCCACGGCCGCCCCACCAAGCGCGATCGCCGCAGCATCGAGCAGGCCGGCCATGGATGGAACGAACGTTGGAGCGCCTCGGTCGACGACTGACGGCAGCACGGCCCTTGCAGCAACCGCCTACGGCACATTCACAGGAATTCCAAGACGGATGGCATTGCAACTTTATTTGATCGAAGACGACGAGGCCATGCGCACCACGCTGGCCGAGCTGCTGGGCGGACACCTCGACATCGAGGTGGTCGGCTATGGCGACAACGAGCTCAGCGTGACCCACTGGCTCTCCAGCCACGACAGCGGCTGGGACCTGGCGATCGTCGACCTGCAGCTGCGCACCGGCAGCGGCATCGGCGCCCTGCAGTGGTGTGCCACGCGCATGCCGCACCAGAAGGTGGTGGTGCTCAGCAGCATGGTGAGCGACGATGCGCGCTCGCGGTGCCTGGCGCTGGGAGCAGACGGCGTGTTCGACAAGGCCACCGAGATGGATGCCTTCGTCGCGTTCTGCCGCGACCTCAAGGCCGGCAGCGCGGCCGCGCGCTGAACCGGAGCCGCCCGGGCGGCGTCCGCCGTGCGAGTCGGCGGGCGGAGCGGTTGCGCTTCCCGTGCAGAATACGGCCCGCGCCGTGCCGGCGTATCTCTTCTGCTTCGACTCCCATGGACTATCCCGGAAACCTCTTCGTCGTCGCCGCGCCCAGCGGTGCCGGCAAATCGAGTCTCGTCAAAGCCCTGATGGAGCTGGACTCCCAGGTGCAGCTGTCGGTGTCGCACACCACCCGCCCGCCCCGCGGCCAGGAAAAGCACGGCCGCGAATATTTCTTCACCTCGCTGCAGGAGTTCGACGCGATGGTGGCCGGCAACGCCTTCGTCGAATGGGCCCATGTGCACGGCCAGCGCTACGGCACCTCCAAGAAGGCGATCGAGGAGCGGGTCGCCCAGGGCGCCGACGTAATCCTGGAGATCGACTTCCAGGGCGCGGTACAGATCAAGCAGACCTTCGCCAACGCGATCCTGATCTTCATCCTGCCGCCGAGCTGGGAAGAACTGCGCTCGCGGCTGGAGCGGCGCGGCGAGGACACGCCCGAGGTCATCGAACTGCGGCTGAAGAACGCCGCGGCCGAGATGGCGGAGGCCCGGAAATTCGACTTCGTTATAATCAACGAGTTATTCGAGCGTGCGCTCTTCGACCTGAAAGCAGTGGTCCATGCGCAGCGCCTCAAATTCGCGGCCCAGCGCCGCGCCCGAGCCGACACATTCCAGTCGCTCAACATCACCTGATTCCGGAGATTTCCATGGCCCGTATTACCGTCGAAGACTGCCTGGTGCAGATCCCGAACCGCTTCCAGCTGGTGCTGGCGGCCACCTACCGGGCACGCATGCTGAGCCAGGGCCATACGCCGAAGATCGAAAGTAAGAACAAGCCGGGCGTCACCGCGCTGCGCGAGATCGCCGAAGGCAAGATCGGCATCGAGATGCTGAAGAAGGTTCCCTGATCGCGCCAGATTCCCTGCGCACCGAAAGCACCGCTGCGGCGGTGCTTTTTTTTGCCCGCATGCCTGCCGCATGCAGCCAGTGCACCGGGTTACGTCAGGGCTTTCCCCCTAGCGCTACATTAAAGACATGACCGCGGCGCTGCAACCGTCCCCCACCCTGCCTCCTGCGTCGCCCAACGCGGGCAGCCCCGCCTCGCAAGCTGCGGCGGCCAACGCAGCGGCCGCCAGCTTCGCCACCCTCACCGCCAGCCTGGACTACCTGGGCCCGGCCGGCATCGAGCAGGTGCGCCAGGCCTACCGCTTCGCCGACGAGGCGCACCTCGGCCAGCTGCGCAACAGCGGCGAGCCCTACATCACCCACCCGATCGCGGTCGCCGCCCAGTGCGCCGTCTGGAAGCTCGATGCCCAGGCGCTGATGGCCGCGCTGCTGCACGACGCGATCGAGGACTGCGGCGTCACCAAGCCGGATCTGATCGACCGCTTCGGCGCGCCGGTGGCCGAGCTGGTCGACGGGCTGACCAAGCTCGAGAAGCTGCAGTTCAACACCCGCGAGGAGAACCAGGCCGAGTCCTTCCGCAAGATGCTGCTGGCGATGGCGCGCGACGTGCGGGTGATTCTGATCAAGCTGGCCGACCGGACCCACAACATGCGGACCATGGGCGACATGCCGCGGGCCAAGTGGGGCCGCATCGCCTCGGAAACGCTGGAGATCTATTCGCCAATCGCGCACCGCCTCGGCCTGAACCAGACGTACCGGGAGCTGCAGGACCTGTCGTTCCGCTACCTGCATCCGTGGCGCCATGCCATCCTGTCGAAGGCCGTCACCAAGGCACGCAACCGACGGCGCGACCTGTTGCGCAAGGTGCAGGCCGACGTGGACGCCACCTTCACCACCGCCGGCATGCGCACCCGCATCGCCGGGCGCGAAAAGACGCTCTACTCCATCTACCGCAAGATGGACGACAAGCAGCTCAGCTTCGCCCAGGTCACCGACATCTACGGCTTCCGCCTGATCGTGCCCGGCGTGACCGACTGCTACACCGCGCTCGGCCTGCTGCACCAGATGTACAAGCCGGTGCCGGGCAAGTTCAAGGACCACATCGCGATTGCCAAGCTGAACGGCTACCAGTCGCTGCACACCACCGTCGTGGGGCCGTCCGGCATCAACATCGAGTTCCAGATGCGGACCGAAGAGATGCACATCGTGGCCGAGGCCGGCGTCGCCGCGCACTGGCTCTACAAGGCCGACGATTCCACCGACAGCTCGGAGCGGCACGGCACCAAGTGGCTGCAGTCGCTGCTCGACATCCAGCAGGAGACCCGCGACGCGGCCGAGTTCTGGGACCACGTCAAGGTCGACCTGTTTCCCGACGCGGTCTACGTCTTCACCCCCAAGAGCCAGATCATGGCCCTGCCGCGCGGCGCGACGGTGGTCGATTTCGCCTACGCGATCCACACCAACGTCGGCGACCGCACCGTGGCCGCCAAGATCAACGGCGAGCAGGTGCCGCTGCGCACCGAGCTGAAGAACGGCGACGTGATCGAGGTCACCACCGCCGCGGTCTCCACGCCAAACCCGGCTTGGCTCGGCTTCGTACGTACCGGCCGGGCACGCTCGAAGATCCGGCACTACCTCAAGACGCTGGAAGAGACCGAGTCCCAGTCGCTCGGCGAGAAGCTGCTCACCCACGCATTGCGTTCCGAGGGCATGGAGCGGCTGCCCAGCGTGTCGCCGGAACACCAGGCGATCTGGGACCGGCTGCTGCGTTTCACCGGCAACCGCGACCGGGAGGAGTTGCTGACCGATATCGGCCTGGGCAAGCGGATCGCCAGCATCGTCGCCAAGCGGCTGACCATCCTGATGACCGAGGACGGTGGCCGGCCCGACGCGATGCTGCTCACCCGCGAGCGCTACAGCTCCCACGAGAGCCTGTCGCAGGGCGGCGTGACGCTCGACGGCAGCGAGAACGCATCGGTCACCTACGCCAAGTGCTGCCGCCCGGTGCCGGGCGACGCCATCGTCGGCTACCTGGGCCGCGGCGAGGGCTTGACGGTGCACGTGGCCGACTGCGCGGTCGCCACCCGGCTGCTGCACAAGGACAGCGAGCGTTTCATCGCCGTGTCCTGGGCCGACGATCCGGTCCGCGCCTTCGAGACCGGCATCGTGGTGACGGTGACCAACCGCAAGAGCGTGCTGGCCCGGGTATCGGCCGAACTGGCGCGGGCCGAGGTCGACATCACCCATGTCGACATGGGCGAAGAGGCCGCGCTCGACACCACCGACCTGCGCTTCGTGATCGAGGTGCGCGACAGCGCCCACCTCGAGACCGCGATCCGCAACCTGACCCGCACGCCGTCGGTGCTGCGGATCCGGCGCATCCGGCCTTCCACCGCCGCCTGAACTCGTACGGCGCTAGGCGCTGCCCGTGCTCGGCGAGGGCGGCGGGTACACCACCGAGACGATCTCGATGTCCCGCGGGCCCGACGGGGTGAACAACTGCACCACGTCGCCCTGGCGCGACTTGAGCAGGGCCTGCGCCACCGGCGACACCCAGCTCACCTGGCGCTGTGCCGTGTCCGCCTCGTCGACGCCCATGATCGTGACCGTGCGCGCGTCGCCCGCCTCGTCCTCGTAGGTGACGGTCGCGCCGAAGAACACCTGGTCGTTGCCGTGGTGCACCGCGGGGTCGGTGATCTCGGCGATCTCCAGGCGCTTGGTGAGGAAGCGGATCCGGCGGTCGATCTCGCGCAGCCGCTTCTTGCCGTAGAGGTAGTCGCCGTTCTCCGATCGGTCGCCGTTGCTGGCCGCCCAGTGCACCACGTCGACCACCTTGGGCCGTTCGTTGTCGATCAGGTCGAGCAGTTCGTCGCGCAGACGGGCGTAGCCGGCGGGCGTGATGTAGTTCTTGCGGCCGGCCGGCAGCGCGGGCGCGCCGGCGGCATCGTCCTCGTCGTCGAAGTCGCCCTCGGGCTCCTTGGTGAAGGCCTTGTTCATCCGGTGTATCTCTGCTGAAACGACAACGGGCCGACTGTAGAACAGCGGCCCGTAGGAAGGAGTGCCGGCGACCCGGCAGCGGGTCCCGCCGCACGGCGGGACGCTGGCTCAGCGCGCGGGCTTGGCCGTACGGCGTGGACCGTCGTGCGGCACATAGGCCTTGCCGGCCGGAGCCGGACGGCCGCCGAAGCCGCCAGGGCCCGGACGGGCGCCGCCGCCGAAGGCCGGCTTGCGCGGACCGCCGTCGCGGGCACCGAAGGCGTCGCCCCGGGCACCTTCATGGCGTGGAGCGCCGAAGCCCTCGCCGCCACGCGGTGCGAAACGCGGGCCGGCGTTGTCGCCGAAGCCCGGCTTGCGGCCGAAACCGCCACCGCCGCGGTCGTCACGACCGAAGCCGCCGGCATTGCCGCCGTAGCCGCCGCCCGGCGCCGCGTCGCGGCCCGGGCCGGAACGGTCGCGGTCGCCGCCGAAGCCGCCACCACCGCCGAAGCCGCGGTTGCCACCGCCGGCGAACCGGCCTGCACCGCCGCCACGCGGGCCGGCGTCACGGCCGCCACGGCCGCCGAAGTCACTGCGCGGTCCGCGGGCATCGGGGGCGCGCTGCTGCGGCTCCAGGCCGACGATGACGTCGGGCTTGAACTGCTGGCGGCTGTAGCCTTCGATGTCGAAGATCTTGCGGCGGTCGCGCATCTCGGCGAAGGTCACGGCCAGGCCGTCGCGGCCCGCACGGCCGGTACGGCCGATGCGGTGGGTATAGTCCTCGGCCTTCATCGGCAGGCCGAAGTTGAAGACGTGGGTGATCGTGGGCACGTCGATGCCGCGGGCCGCGACGTCGGTCGCCACCAGGATCTGCACCTGGCCCTGGCGCAGGGCCATCAGGCGGCGGTTGCGCAGGCCTTGCGACAGGGCGCCGTGCAGCGCGACCGCGCTGAAGCCTTCCTGCTGCAGGTCGTTGGCCAGGCCGTCGCACTCGACTTGGGTGCTGGCGAAGACGATGGCCTGGTTGATCGTGGTGTCGCGCAGCCAGTGGTCGAGCATCTTGCGCTTGTGCTGGGCGTTGTCGGCCCAGTAGAGCTTCTGCTGGATGTTGGCATGCTTTTCCTGCGGGCTGTCGATCTGCAGCTTCTGCGGATCGCGCATCACCCGGTGGGCCAGCTGCTGGATGCGCGGCGCGAAGGTGGCGCTGAACATCATCGTCTGGTGGCGCTCGATGGTGAGCTGGTTGACTTCGGCCAGGTCGTCGGAGAAGCCCAGGTCGAGCATGCGGTCGGCTTCGTCGACGACCAGGAACTTAACCTGGTCGAGCTTGAGCTGCTGCGAGCGTTGCAGGTCCAGCAGGCGTCCGGGCGTGGCGACGACCAGGTTGGCGTTCTGCAGCTTGGCGATCTGCAGCTGGTACGGCATGCCGCCCACCACGTTGGCCACGCGGATGCCACGGCAATGCTGCACCAGGCCGATGGCGTCGTGCGCCACCTGCTGGGCCAGTTCGCGCGTCGGGCAGAGGATCAGAGCGCCGGGGGTGGCGGCCTTGAAGTTGCGGGCGTTGGTCGGGTCTTTGCGCTTGGCGCGCTTGGGTGCCGGTTCGCCCGCAGCCAGGGCGTCTGCCGTGGCCTTGTCGAACGCGGCGCGCTCTTCGGCTTCTTCCTCTTCCTGCATGCGGATCAGGGTGTGCAGGACGGGCAGCAGGAAGGCGGCGGTCTTGCCGCTGCCGGTCTGGCTGGAGACCATCAGGTCGATGTACTTGCGGTTGCCGGCTTCGCCCGAGCCCATGGCCAGGGGAATTGCCTTGTCCTGCACGCCGGTCGGCTGGGTGAAGCCGAGGTCGGCCACGGCCTGCACCAGCTGCGGTGCCAGGCCCAGGCGGACGAAGCCGTTCGGCTTCTCGGTGGTGTCGTCGCTCGCCGGCTTGACGACCGGCGGTGCGTCGTCGACCAAGGCCACCAGGGCGGCAGATTGTGCTGCGACAGCGGCGTGCTGGGCGGCTTGGGAATCGGAAATAGAAAGGTTTTCGGCAGGCGCGGAAGCGTCCTGCACGACGGTCGTGTCGGTCATGAATTTTTCTTTCACACGAATAGCAACCGCTGGCGCTGCCGGCGGGCGCTTCGTGATGGTGAGTAAAACATCCACCATCAAACGAAGCCTGCAGGGCCTGTTGGCCGAGCGGGGGACTCTTTTTGCTGAAGTTGCTTCAGCCGGTCCGGTGCATGAGGGGAGATGCGCAAAAGCGCCGGTGTCTAGAAAGACCTGTTCCGGCGCAGCCCGCAATTATGGCATGGATTGGGGTTTTCCCGCAACACTTTTGTGCGGGCGGCGCAAATGACCCGGGTCGCATCGATGGGGCGACGCGCCGCTCGACTCAAGCGTCGGGCGATCCGCGCAGGAAGTGGGTGCGGTAATGCGCCAGCTCGTCGATCGACTCGTGCACGTCGGCCATCGCCGTGTGCTTCTGGGCCTTCTTGAAGCTGGCGTACACGTCGGGCTGCCAGCGCTTGGCCAGCTCCTTCAAGGTGCTCACGTCCAGGTTGCGGTAGTGGAAGAAGGCCTCCAGCTTCGGCATGTAGCGCACCAGGAAGCGCCGGTCCTGGCTGATGCTGTTGCCGCACATCGGCGCGGTGCGCTTGCTGACATACGGTGCGAGAAAGGCCAGGATCTGCCGCTCGGCCTCTTCCTCGGTCACGGTCGAGGCCTTGACCTTGTCGATCAGGCCGCTCTTGCCGTGGGTGCCCTTGTTCCAGGCGTCCATCGCGTCGAGCTGCGCGTCCGACTGGTGGATCACGAACACCGGGCCTTCGATGCGCGGCTCCAGGTTGGGTCCGGTGACGACGACCGCGATCTCGATCAGGCGGTCGGTGTCGGGCTCGAGGCCGGTCATCTCGCAGTCCAGCCAGACGAGGTTCTGGTCGGATTTGGCGAGCGTGGGTACGGTGGGGGTGTTCGTGTCGGGCATGGGGCCGATTGTCACCGATGGCCTACACTGGCCGCCCCCATGCCCGCCGCCCCCGCCACCACCCTCCTCGGCCTGCCCGCGCCCCTGGCGCTGACCGCCTTTTTCGCCCTGGCCCTGGTGCTGAGCGTGGTCGCCAAATTGTGGCTGGCGTCGCGGCAGATGCGCCACGTGGCCCGCCATGCCGACGCGGTGCCGGCCGCCTTCGCCGGCAAGGTGTCGCCCGCTGCGCACCGCAAGGCCGCGGCCTACACCATCGCCCGCGGCCGGTTCGGCCTGCTGGAGCTGGCGGCCGCCACGGTGGTGCTGCTGGGCTGGACGCTGCTCGGCGGGCTCGACTGGCTCAACCGCCTGCTCTTCGAGGCGCTCGGCGGCGGCATGCTGCAGCAGCTGGTGCTGGTGGGCGCCTTCGTCGCGATCGGCAGCCTGATCGACCTGCCCTTCACCCTCTACCAGACCTTCGTGGTGGAGGAGCGCTTCGGCTTCAACAAGATGACCCTGGCGCTGTGGGCCGGCGACCTGCTGAAGTCGGTGGCGGTGGGCGTGGTGATCGGCCTGCCGATCCTGGCGCTGATGCTCTGGCTGATGGGCGCCGCAGGCCGCTATTGGTGGCTCTGGGCCTGGGCGGTGTGGATGGGCTTCAACCTGCTGCTCCTGGTGGTCTACCCCACCTTCATCGCGCCGCTCTTCAACAAGTTCCAGCCGCTGGCCGACGAGACGCTCAAGGCCCGCGTCACCGCGCTGATGCAACGCTGCGGCTTCTCGGCCAAGGGGCTGTACGTGATGGACGGCAGCCGTCGCAGCGCGCACGCCAACGCCTACTTCACCGGTTTCGGCGCGGCCAAGCGGGTGGTGTTCTACGACACGCTGCTGGCCAAGCTCTCGCCCGGCGAGGTGGACGCGGTGCTGGCGCACGAGCTGGGCCATTTCCGCCATGGCCACATCCCGAAGCGGATCGCGACGATGTTCGCGCTGAGCCTGGTCGGCTTCGCGCTGCTCGGCTGGCTCTCGACCCAGGGCTGGTTCTACCTGGGCCTGGGCGTGCGGCCCAACATGGCCGCGCCCAACGATGCGCTGGCACTGCTGCTGTACCTGCTGGTGCTGCCGGTCTTCGGCTTCTTCGCCGGGCCGCTGTCGGCGGGCCTGTCGCGCAGGCACGAGTTCGAGGCCGATGCCTACGCCGTCGCGCAGACCAGCGGCGCCGACCTGTCGCAGGCCCTGCTCAAGCTGTACGAGGACAATGCCTCGACCCTGACGCCCGACCCGGTCTACGCCCGCTTCTACTACTCCCATCCGCCGGCCGCCGAGCGCCTGGCGCGCATGGCCCCTGCCTGAGAAGGCCCCGATCGCAAGGACCGCCGCCATGGCCCAAGACCTGAAGCAAAAAGACTGGCAAGCCGTTGAGCGGCGCCGGCTGAATGCTACTGAAATCGTAGCAAAACTCGCCCAGCTCGACGGCTGGCGCCTGACCGGCGACGGCGACGACGTGGCGATCGAAAAAGAGTACCGCTTCGTCGACTACTACCAGACGCTGGCCTTCGTCAACGCGCTGGCGCTGGTCGCCCACCGGCAGGACCACCATCCGGAGCTATCGGTGCACTACGGCCGCTGCACCGTGCGCTGGAACACGCACGACGTCAAAGGGATTTCCGAGACCGACATCGCCTGCGCCACCGCGGCCGACGCACTGCTCGCCGCATGAGCAAACCCCAGGAAGGCCGGGTCGTCGGCAGCCACGGCCGGCATTGCGTGGTCGAGACGCCCGAGGGCGTGCGCTGGATCTGCCACCCGCGCGGCAAGAAGAGCCAGGCCGTCGTCGGCGACAAGGTGCTGTGGCAGGCACCGCCCGAGAACCAGGGCGACGAGGGCATCGTCGAGAAGGTGCTGGAGCGGCGCAACCTGTTCTACCGCCAGGACGAGATCCGCACCAAGTCCTTCGCCGCCAACCTCGACCAGATTTTGATCCTGGTGGCGGCCGAGCCCGAGTTCAGCGCCCACCAGCTCGCCCGGGCGCTGGTGGCGGCCGAGGCCGAGCACATCGTGCCGATCATCGCGCTCAACAAGAGCGACCTGGTGCAGCCCTTCGCCCAGGCCTGGGAGCGCCTTCAGCCGCACCGCAGCATGGGCTACCGGGTGCTGCCCCTGTCCCTGAAGGCCTCGGGCGAGCCCGACCTGGCCGAGCTGACCGCGCTGCTGCAGGGCAAGACGACCCTGGTGCTGGGCCCCTCGGGCGCCGGCAAGAGCACCCTGATCAACCTGATGGTGCCCGGCGCCCTCGCCTCCACCGGCGAGATCTCGCAGGCGCTCAATTCGGGCAAGCACACCACCACCACCACGACTTGGTACTGGGTGGACGCGGCCCGCACCACCGGGCTGATCGATTCGCCGGGCTTCCAGGAATTCGGCCTGCACCACATCCCGCCAGCGCGGCTGGCGGCCTGCATGCCCGACCTGGCCCGGTACATGCAGGAATGCAGGTTCTACAACTGCAGCCATCTGCACGAGCCGGGCTGCGCGGTGCGCGCCCATGTGGCGCCGGGGGGTGCCGAGGGCAGCATCGACCCGCACCGCTACAAGATCTACGGCGAGCTCCACGAAGAGCTCAGCCAGCCACCCCGCTACTGAAGAAAAATGTGAGAGGACCTACTGCGCAGCCCGATTGAGCGCCTCCGGTCCTCACCGTACAAGAGTACGGCTCCGGTCCTCGACGCACACTCGGGCTTGCTCGCTACGGTTCTTTCACATTTTTGGCGGGCGCCTTCTTTGCGGACGACTTGGCAAGCGACAGATACTCAATGGCGTAGCCGCGTGCCTGCAGCAATGCGGGCAGGCCTTGGGGGCCGATCATGTGCAGGGCGCCCACCGCCACCAGCCAGGGCTTGCCATCGGCCTGCAACCGGTCGATGCCGTCCGCCAGGACGGGGTTGCGGTCGGCCAGCAGGGCCTGCACCTGAGCGCGGTCGCGCGGCGTGTCCATGCAGCCGCACCAGCCGGCATAGTCGGCCAGGCGCGGCAGGTCGGAGGTGGACCAGATGCCCGCCAGGGTCTGCGCGATACCGGCCGAGCGCCCCTGCTCCAGGGCGGCCAGACCGTCTTCCAGGGCCTGGCCGTCGACATGGTCGGGTGGCCCCAGCAGCAACCGCATCTGCGCTTCGGGCGTTTCCAGCGACACCACCGGCACGCTCCGCGCCCGCGCCCAGCCCGACAGCACGTACTCCTGCGCGTACTCCGCATAGAGCTTCTGCGACCGCAGCGCGTACAGCTCGATGGTGGTGAGCACCATGGCCGGATGCAGCGCGGTCTGCACCGCCTCGGGCAGGCAGACCCGGGACGCCTGCGCCTGCATGCGCGACCGCAGGCCCGCCGGCCATTCGCCCGCATGGCCGGTCACCAGTGCGGCCATGCGCTGCTGAATCGACGGATCCAGCGGGTCCAGCTCCAGCGCCAGCACCTGGCTGGCCAGCAGGGCCTGCGTGAGCCGTGGTCCGGGCATGGCCCACGCCTGCCGGCCCACGTGCACCGTGCCGTAGAGGTAGCCTTCGCGCCCGTCCTTGCGCACGCGCCAGAGAAAGCCGCGGTCTTGCGCCCGGGCCTGCATCTGCGCCAGGGTGGCCGGACCGGGGACGGCAGGCGCAGACGGGCAGGCCGCGGCTGTCGCTGCCGCTGCCGCCGGCGCTGCCGCGGCGACGAACACCGCGCCGAGCAGGACCGCGGCGGCCGTGCGCCACCGGACGGCCCGGCGGTCGCCCTGCCACGCAGGCCGCAGATGCCGGGTCGTACCGCACAGCCGGACCGGCGCTGCGATGGCGCTCATGCCGAGCCCTCCGTGCGCACCGCATCGGCCAGCGCCCGGACCAACTGCTCGCACTGCGCCGGCGTGCCGATGCTGATCCGCAGGTACTGCGCGATCCGCGGCCCGGCGAAGTGCCGCACCAGCACGCCGCGCCCACGCAGCGCCGCCGCCAGCGCGGCCGCATCGTGCCGCGGGTGCCGCACGAAGACGAAGTTGGCCTGCGAAGGCAGCACGTCGAAGCCCATGTCTTCGAGCTGCAGCGCCAGGCCCTCGCGGGTGTCCATCACCGCGCGGCGGGTCTGGTCGAAGTGGGCCTCGTCCTCCATCGCGGCGAGCGCGCCGGCCTGGGCCAGGCGGTCGAGCGGGTAGGAGTTGAAGCTGTTCTTCACCCGTTCCAGCGCGTCGACGAGCGGGCGCTGGCCGCAGGCGAAGCCCACCCGCAGCCCGGCCAGGGAGCGCGACTTGGACAGCGTCTGCACCACCAGCAGGTTGGGGTAGCGGTCGATCAGGGGAATGGCGCTCTCGCCGCCGAAATCGACATAGGCCTCGTCCACCAGCACCACCCGGTCCGGGTGCACCTGCAGCAGCCGTTCGATGGCGGCAAGCGGCAGGCCGATGCCGGTCGGCGCGTTCGGGTTGGCCACCACGATGCCGGCGCACGGGCCGGCGGCCGCGAAGGCGTCCACGTCGAGCTGCATCCGGTCGTCGAGCGGCACCAGCCGGGGTTCGATGCCGTAGAGGCCGCAATAGACCTGGTAGAAGCTGTAGGTGACGTCGGCGAACAGCAGCGGCGCACCGTGCTGGAAGAACGCGAAGAAGGCATGCGCCAGCACCTCGTCCGAGCCGTTGCCGACGAAGGTCTCGCCCAGCGCCAGGCCGTGCCGGGCGGCGATCGCGCGGCGCAGCGCGGTCGCATCGGGGTCGGGGTACAGCTCCAGTCCCTGCGCCGCCGCCTCGCGGATCGCCTGAACCGCCCGCGGCGACGGCGGGTACGGGTTCTCGTTGGTGTTGAGCTTTACCAGCCGGTCGATCTTCGGCTGTTCACCGGGGACGTAGGGCACGAGCGTGACCACCACGGGGCTCCAGGCGGCCGGGGACGGAAGAGACACGTTTGCTCCTGAATTGATAGCTGAAGGCCGGCGCGGATCGCCGGCTGCAGGCATTTCTCGCTCTGGAACGCCTGCCGGGCCGTCAGCCGAGCAGGCGGGCCAGCGTCAGCAGCGCCAGCAGGCCGAGCCACACCACCACCGAGCGCCACACCAGCCCGACCACCTGGGCCAGGTGCGACAGCTCGGGCTCGCGGCCCGGCGTGCTGGCCGAGTCGATGGCGGGCTCGCCGTCGGCGTCGATCAGCAGCACCGTCTCGGGTTCGGCCGAGCGCAGCGCACCGCCGCCCAGGCGCACGTCGATCGCGCCCGAGGTGGCGGCCAGGATCACGCCGTCGTTGTCGTTGGGAAAGCGCTGCGCGTGGTAGCGCCAGCCTTCGATCGCTTCCTCGAAGTTGCCGACCACCGCGAAGCTGAGCGCGGTGATGCGGGCGGGCAGCCAGTCGACCACCGTCCAGGTGACGGCCGCCGCCCGCTGCAGCGACGGGCTGGCGGGCTGCACCTGCAGACGGCTCTTGTGCTTCCAGTAGCGCGAGACGAATTCCGAGAGGCGGTAGAACACCGCGCCCGCCGGCCCGAAGCCGAAGGCCGCCAGCACCGTGTACCAGACCAGCACCCCGAATACGTGGCGGTGGGCGGCCAGCACCGAGTACTCGATCACGTGGCGCACGATCTCGCTGCGCGGCAGTTCGCTCGCATCGACCTGCTGCCAGTGGGCCAGCAGTTCGCGGGCGCGCATCTCGTCGCCCTCCAGCAGCGCATCGCGGATCGCGGTGAAGTGGTGGCTGAACTGGCGAAAGCCCAGCGTGACGTAGAGCACCGCCACGCTCCAGACCACTGCGAAGGGCCAGCCCAGGCCCCAGAGCAGCAGCCAGTGCATGCCGAGGGTCAGCAGCGACGGCACCAGCACCGCCAGGCCCCAGGCCACCCATCCGTGGTGCGACTTGCCGGCGTCGAAGTTGCGGCTGACCGACAGCGCCCAGGCCCGCAACCCGCCGTGGATCGGGTTGGTCCGGGCCAGCGGCCGCGCCTGCTCGAGCAGCAGGGCGAACAGGATGGCGAAGAAACTCATGGGCCAGGATGATATGCGAGCACCGCCGCGGCGCACCTCGCGCCGGCCGCCGGGTCAGGCGGCCAGGAACCGGTAGAAGTTGCGCAGCATGCCGGCGGTGGCGCCCCAGACGAAGTGCTCCTTGCCGGTGGACGGATCGGTCCAGGGCATCGAGAACCACTCGCGCCGGCCGTCGCCGCCCTCGACCACGTGGCGGCGGTGGTGCGCCGGGTCCATCAGGAAGGCCAGCGGCACCTCGAACACGTCGGCCACCTCGTCCGGATTGGCGCGCAATACGCAGCCGGGCTGGATCAGCGCCACCACCGGGGTGACGACGAAGGCGGTGATGGTGGCGTAGGTGGGCAACTGGCCCAGCACCTGCACCCAGCGGCGCTCCAGGCCCACCTCCTCCTCGGCCTCGCGCAACGCGGTATCGGCGGCGTCGGCATCGCCCGGGTCGGCACGGCCGCCGGGGAAGGCCACCTGGCCCGAGTGGGTGCTGAGGTGCGCCGTGCGCTCGGTCAGCAGCACCGTCGGCTCGGACCGCTGCACGATGCCCAGCAGCACCGAGGCCGCCGCCGGCGCCCGGGTGCCGGCCGAGGGCTCGCGCCGCACGTCGGGCTGCCAGGCCGGCGGCGTGTGGAAGCGCAGCCGCAATGCTTCGGGCGTCCAGCGCCCGGGCGGCACCGCGGGCAGGTGGGCGTCGGTGCCGCTCACCGGCACCCGGCGCGGATCGAAACCGGGGATCGGCCCGGCCGGCACGTCGGGCGCGGCGAAGAACGGGACAGGGGCGGCAGGCAGCTGGCTCACGGACGGGGCTCCGGGGAATGAAAAAAGCCGCTGGCGCGAGGCGGCAGCGGCTTTCAGCAGAAGCGCGAGGCTTCCGGCAGCTTACGCGGCGGTGACCGGCGCGATCTGCTTGTTGACGCGGGCCGGCAGCTTTTCCTTGATACGTGCCGACTTGCCGCTGCGCTGGCGCAGGTAGTACAGCTTGGCACGGCGGACGTCGCCGCGGCGCTTGACTTCGATGCTGGCGATCAGCGGGCTGTAGGTCTGGAACGTGCGCTCCACGCCTTCGCCGCTGGAGATCTTGCGCACGGTGAAGCCGCTGTTGAGGCCGCGGTTGCGCTTGGCGATCACGACGCCTTCGAATGCCTGGGTACGCTTGCGGGTACCTTCGACCACGTTCACGCTGACGATGACGGTGTCGCCGGGCGAGAACTGGGGAATCGTCTTGGCGAGACGGTCGATTTCTTCCTGCTCGAGGATCTGGATGAGATTGGCCATGGTTTCCTGTATGTCGATCGTGCCTGCGCTGCACTAAGGGCGGCTGGTCGGGCTTTGGAAGCCCTGCCGCGGCCAGGTAGAGGATCGGGAACCCGGCATTATAGCTTTTTCGGCCGCAGCAGATCTGGCCGGTGCCGGGTGGTCAGCGCGACGCGCTGTGCGCGCCGCCAGGCCTCGATCTTCGCGTGGTCGCCCGAGGTGAGCACCGGTGGCACGCCCGCGCCCTGCCACTGCTCGGGCCGGGTGTAGTGCGGGCAGTCCAGCAGGCCGTCGAGCGCCGGGTTGAAGCTGTCGAGCTGGTGGCTGCCGGCGTCGTTCAGCACGCCGGGCTGCAGCCGCGCGACCGCGTCGAGCAGCGCCATCGCGGCGATCTCGCCGCCCGACAGCACGAAGTCTCCCAGGCTCAGCTGCACGTCGACGAAGAAATCGATGAAGCGCTGGTCGATGCCCTCGTAGCGGCCGCAGACCAGCACCGCGCCGGCGCTGGCCGACCAGCGCTCGACGCCGGCATGGTCGATCCGCGCGCCGATCGGCGAGAAGAGCACCACCGGGGCCGCGGCCTCCGCCGGCTCGGCACGGTCGGCCCGCACCGCTTCCAGGCAGCGCGCCAGCGGCTCGGCCATCATGACCATGCCCGGGCCGCCGCCGAAGGGCCGGTCATCCACCCGGCGGTAGTTGCCGTCGGCATGGTCGCGCGGGTTCCAGAGGCGCACGTCTACCAGCCCGGTCTCGTACGCGCGCCGGGTCACGCCCACCTGCAGGAAGGGGGCGAACAGTTCGGGGAACAGGGTGAGGATGTCGAAGCGCATGGGTGCGGCGCAAGAAGATGCAGCCGGCTTGCGCCGACGGGGTCAGTAGTCGGGCTGCCAGTCGACCGTGATCCGGCGGCTGGGCAGGTCGACGCCGTCGACGAAGGCGGCGACGAACGGAATCATCCGCTCCTGCGGCTGACCCTCGGCCTCGAAGGCCAGCACCATGACGGTCTGCGGGCCGGTCGAGAGCAGTTCCTTGACCTGGCCCATCGCGACGCCTTCGCGGTTGACCACGTCCAGGCCGATCAAGTCGACCCAGTAGAACTCGTCCTCGGTGGTCGACGGAAAGCTGGAGCGGGCGACGAAGACGCGTGCGCCCTTCAGTGCCTCGGCCGTGTTGCGGTCGGGGATGTCGTGCGCGGTGGCGACGACGGAATCGGAATGTTCCTTGGCTTCCTTGATCGCGAGCTTGAGCGTGCCGGTGAAGGTCTTGGCGCCGCGCTCGGTCGGCTGGATGAACCAGCGCTTGGAAGAAAAAAGCGCCTCGGGCGTGGCGCTGTAGGGCAGGATGCGGAACCAGCCCTTGATGCCCCAGGCATCGGCGATGCGCCCCACTTCCACCGCGTCGGCCGGAAGTTCAGCCGGCTCCAGGCCGGTCAGCAGGGCGGGCGATGCCGCGGGGGTGTCCGCACGCGGCGGCGCGGACGACGCCATGCGCTTAGGCGGCTTCGGCAGCTGCAGCAGCGGCCGGCACGGCCTTGGCGCCCTGGCGGATCAGGCGTTCGACGGTGGGGGATGCCTGCGCGCCCACGCCTTGCCAGTAGCTCAGGCGGTCTTGCGCGATGCGCAGGCCTTCTTCGCCGCCGCGTGCGGTCGGGTTGTAGAAGCCCAGGCGCTCGATGAAGCGGCCGTCGCGGCGGGTGCGCTTGTCGGCGACCACGATGTTGAAGAAAGGACGACCTTTGGAGCCGCCGCGGGAGAGTCGAATGACGACCATGATTTATCCTTCGGGTGGGAAACGGAGCAGGATCGCCCGTTTCGGTTCTTGCGGCGTTGAGACACGCGACATGGCCACCCGGCCAGCGACACGCAGCAAAGCCCGCGATTATATCTTTTCCAGCCCCCAATGCCTACCATCCGAGCCAGCCAAGACGCCGATCTTCCCGCGATCACCGCGATTTATGCACACCACGTGCTCCACGGCACCGGCACTTTCGAGATCGACCCGCCCACCCTGGCCGACATGACCACCCGCCGCGCCGACGTGCTGGCCAAGGGCCTGCCCTACCTGGTGGCTGAGGACGATAACGGCACGGTGCTGGGTTTCGCCTACGGCAACTGGTTCAAGCCGCGGCCGGCCTACCGCTTCTCGGCCGAGGATTCGATCTACCTGGCCGACGCGGCGCGCGGGCGGGGCATCGGCAAGGGCCTGCTGGCCGCGTTCGTGGCGCAGGCCGAGGCGGCCGGCGTGCGCAAGCTCATCGCGGTGATCGGCGACTCGGCCAACGCCGGCTCGATCGGCGTGCACCGCGCGGCGGGCTTCACCCAGGTCGGCGTCATGAAAGCGGTGGGCTGGAAGTTCGGTGCCTGGCGCGACATCGTGCTGATGGAAAAGCCCCTGGGCGCGGCCGACACGACCGACCCGGACTAGCGGCCAGGGTGGCGCCATCAATAATGGGCCCACCATGAAGAACAAAACCGTCGCCGCCTGGCTGGCCTTTCTCGGCGGGCCGCTCGGCCTGCACCGCTTCTACCTGCGGGGCTTCGGCGACATGCTGGGCTGGCTGCTGCCGCTGCCCACCGCGCTGGGGCTCTACGGGGTCGAGCGGGTCAAGCAGTACGGGATCGACGATGCCTGGAGCTGGATGCTGATCCCGCTGCTGGGCTTCACCGCGGCCGGTTGCGCGCTGACCGCCATCGTCTACGGCCTGATGGCGCCCGAGAAGTGGAACGGCCGCTACAACCCACAGGCCGCCGCCGACGCGCCGCCCGGTCGCACCCACTGGGGCACGGTCTTCGCGGTGGCCGGCGCACTGTTGATCGGCACCGGCATCCTGATGGCGACGCTGGCCTACAGCTTCGAGCACTTCTTCCAGTACCAGATCGAGGAAGCGCGCAAGATTTCGCAGTGAAAAGCGATCCAGGCCGGCGTCCCGCGCCGGCTTCCTGCTATTGATTCAGTAGCAGACGACGGACAGAGCCTCTCGGCTCGCCAGCACTAGAAGAGCTGCAGGCTGACCCAGTAGCCGATGGCCGCGACGAAGGCCGAAGCCGGGATCGTCAGGATCCAGGCCCAGACGATGTTGCCCGCCACGCCCCAGCGCACCGCGCTGGCCCGCTGCACCGAACCGACGCCGACGATCGCGCCGGTGATCGTGTGGGTGGTGGAGACGGGAATGCCCAGCACCGTCGCCAGGAACAGCGTCAGCGCGCCGCCGGTCTCGGCACAGAAGCCGCCGACGGGTTTGAGCTTGGTGATCTTCTGGCCCATGGTGCGCACGATGCGCCAGCCGCCGAACATCGTGCCCAGCGCGATCGCCACGTAGCAGCTGACGATGGTCCAGGTGGGCGGCGCGCTGGCCGTGGCCGAGGTGTAGCCGGTGGCGATCAGCAGCATCCAGATCAGGCCGATCGTCTTCTGCGCATCGTTGCCCCCGTGGCCCAGGCTGTAGGCACCGGCCGAGACGAGCTGCAGCCGGCGGAACCAGCGGTCCACCCGCGACGGCGTGGCGCGCCGGCAGATCCAGGCCACCGCCACCATCATCAGCGAGCCCAGCACGAAGCCCAGGAACGGCGACACGAAGATGAAGATCACCGTGCGCCAGATGCCCGCGGCGATCAGCGCGCCCGCGCCGGCCTTGGCGATCACCGCACCGACGATGCCGCCCACCAGCGCATGCGACGAACTGCTGGGGATGCCGTAGTACCAGGTGATGAAGTTCCAGGTGATCGCCCCGGTGAGCGCCCCGAAGACCACATGGACGTTGATCACCTCCGGGTCGGCGATGCCCTTGCCCACCGTCGCCGCAACGCCCAGATGGAAGACGAAATACGCCAGCAAATTGAAGAAGGCCGCGAACACCACCGCCTGGCCGGGCTTCAACACGCCGGTGGAGACCACGGTGGCGATCGAATTCGCCGCGTCGTGGAAGCCGTTCATGAAATCGAACACCAGCGCCAGCGCGACCAGCAACACGATGACCCAGAGGGCCGACTGCACCGTCGTCATAGGGAGGACCCCTGCGCTTTCTTCAGGAGTTCTCGAGGACGATGCCCTCGATCAGGTTGGCGACGTCTTCGCAGCGGTCGGTGATCGTCTCCAGCAGCTCGTAGATCGCCTTGAGCTTGATCAGCTCGCGCACGTCGGGCTCCTCGCGGAACAGCTTGCTCATGGCCGAGCGCATGACGCGGTCGGCGTCGGATTCGAGCCGGTCGATCTCCTCGCAGGTCTTGAGCGCGGCCTCGGCGGTGCCGGCGTCGGCGATGCGGTCGAGCAGGTGCACCGCGTCGTTCAGGCGCTCGCAGCACTTCAGGCTGAGCGCGGTGAGGCGGGTCATTTCCTCGGTCATGTGGCGCACGTCGTAGAGCGCCATCGTCTCGGCCGAGTCCTGGATCAGGTCGGCCACGTCGTCCATCGTGTTGATCAGCGAATGGATCTGCTCGCGGTCGATCGGGGTGATGAAGGTCTTGTGGATCGCGCGGTTGACCTCCTGCGTGATCCGGTCGGCCGCATGCTCGGCGTTGTCGACGTCCTGGGCGTACTTCTGGCGCAGGCCGATGTCGTCGTAGTTCGCCACCAGCAGGGAGAACGCCCGCGCCGCCTCGACGATGCGGTCGCCGTGCTGGTTGAACATCTCGAAAAAATTGCCTTCGCGCGGCAGCAGCTTGCCAAACAGCATGGCGTCTCCAGGGAAATATGACAGTCGGATGACGTTTTTGTGAACGCGGGAGTGTACCCGCCGCCTTTCGAAGCGGCGGGCGCCCTGCGTCGTCGTCCGACCGAGTCCCCGGAATGCCACGCCGCACCGGGCGCGGGCCCGGCGCCCTGCCCTATTCGCCCAGGTAGGCGGCGCGCACCTTCGGGTCGCTCAGCAGGTCGCGGCCGGCGCCCTGCATCGAGATCAGGCCCGACTCCATCACGTAGCCGCGGTCGGCGATCTGCAGCGCACGGCTGGCGTTCTGCTCGACCAGCAGCACCGTCATGCCCTGGCGGGAGACGTCGGCGATCACCTCGAAGATCTTGTCGACCATGATCGGCGACAGGCCCATCGACGGCTCGTCGAGCAGCAGGACCCGCGGCCGGCTCATCAGCGCGCGGCCCATCGCCAGCATCTGCTGCTCGCCGCCGCTCATCGTGCCGGCGAGCTGATCGCGGCGCTCCTTCAGGCGCGGGAAGGTGACGAACACCTTGTCGATGTCGGCCGCGATGCCCGCCTTGTCGCTGCGGATGTAGGCGCCCATCTGCAGGTTCTCGAGGATGGTCATGCGCGCGAACACGCCGCGGCCTTCCGGCACCATCGCCAGGCCCAGCTTCACCAGGTCCCAGGCGCCACGGCCGCGGATGCTGGCGCCGAGGTACTCCACGTCGCCGTCCACGAAGGGCAGCGTGCCGGTGACGGCCTTCATCGTGGTCGTCTTGCCGGCGCCGTTGGAGCCGATCAGCGAGACCAGCTCGCCCTCGCGCACCTCGAAGTCGATGCCCTTGACCGCCTGGATGCCGCCGTAGCCGACCTTCAGGCCCTTGACCTGGAGCAGGACCTTGCGGGTGTCGGGGGATGCAGCCGCCGCTGCGGGCGCCGTTGTTGTTTCGACCATGTCAATTCTCCGTGGCGCTGCGCAGGAAACTGCGCGACCGAACATCAGGGATACCGCGGAACCGGCTCTGCCGGGCCGCCGGTATCGCCCCCTGCAAGGGGGTTGGCGAAGCGACACGCAGTGCGCGCAGACTGGGGGTGTGCGTCATCTAGTGCGCTCCCGTGCCGAGGTAGGCCTCGACCACTTTTTCGTTCTTCTGTACCTCGGCCGGCGTGCCCTGGGCGATCTGCTTGCCGTAGTCGAGCACCGTCACCCGGTCGCACAGGCCCATGACCAGCTTCACGTCGTGCTCGATCAGCAGGATGGTGCGGTTGTCGGCGCGGATGCGGTCGATCAGCTCGCGCAGCTGCACTTTCTCGGTCGCGTTCATGCCGGCGGCCGGCTCGTCGAGGGCGATCAGCTGCGGATCGGTGGCCAGCGCGCGGGCGATCTCCAGACGGCGCTGGTCGCCGTAGGAGAGCGTGCGGGCCTTGTAGTCGGCGTAGCGGTAGATGCCGACGTACTCGAGCAGCTCGCGCGCCCGGGCGCGGATCGCCGCCTCTTCGGCCTTGAAGCCCGGCGTGCGGAAGATCGCGCCCAGCAGGCCCGATTTGCTGCGCACATGCCGGCCGACCATCACGTTCTCTTCGGCCGTCATGTCGGCGAAGAGACGGATGTTCTGGAAGGTGCGGGCGATGCCGGCGCGCGCCACCTCGTGCACCGCCGTCGGCTGGTAGGGCCGGCCCGCCAGCTGGAAGCTGCCGCTGTCGGGCGTGTAGAGGCCGGTGATCACGTTGAAGAAGGTGGTCTTGCCGGCGCCGTTGGGGCCGATGAGGCCGTAGACCTGGCCGCGTTCGATCTTCATGCCCACGTCCGACAGGGCCTGCAGCCCGCCGAAACGCTTCGAGATCCCGCGGACGTCGAGGATGGTGTTGTCCATGCTGTTGTGAAACCTTCGGCGCTCAGGAATTGATCGACATCGGGCGCGACGCGTCGCCCGGCAGCGCATCGGCCGGCGAATGCACGCCGGGATGCACATGGCCCGGGCCTTCGGGCGCGGGGGCGTCGCGCAGCACCTTGCCGCGGTCGGGCGCGGGCCAGAGGCCACGGGGGCGCAGCAGCATGACGACGATCATCGCGAGCGCGATCAGCAGCTGGCGCAGGATCGAGGCATCCAGCCGGCCGTCGGTCATCTGCTGCAGCGGGCCGGCGACGTAGCGCAGCACCTCGGGCAGGGCCGACAGCAGCACCGCGCCCAGGATCACGCCTGGCAGGTGGCCGATGCCGCCCAGCACCACCATCGCGACGATCATCACCGACTCCATCAGGCTGAAGGATTCGGGCGACACGAAGCCCTGGAACGCGCCGAACATCGCGCCCGACACGCCGCCGAAGCTCGCGCCCATGCCGAAGGCCAGCAGCTTCAGGTTGCGGGTGTTGATGCCCATCGCCTTGGCGGCGATCTCGTCCTCGCGGATCGCCATCCAGGCGCGGCCGATGCGCGAATCCGCCAGGCGCGAGCAGATGACCACGCTGATCACCACCAGCGCCAGGAACAGGTAGTAGTAGAGGGTGACCGAGGAGATGTCGTAGTCGCCGATCGTCAGCCGCTTGCCCAGGTCGAGCCCGAAGAACTTCACCGAGTCGATCTGGCCGATGCCCTTGGGGCCGTTGGTCAGGTTGATCGGATGGTCGAGGTTGTTCAGGAAGATGCGCACGATCTCGCCGAAGCCGAGGGTGACGATCGCCAGGTAGTCGCCGCGCAGCTTGAGGGTGGGCGCGCCCAGCAGCGCACCCGCCACCGCCGCCACCACCGCCGCGAGCGGGATGATGAACCACAGCGACACATGCAGCCCGTTGGGGAACATCGCCTGGAAGGCGGGGAACGCCTCGGACAGGTGCGGCGAGGCCATCAGGCCGAACAGGTAGGCGCCGACGGCGTAGAAGGCGACGTAGCCCAGGTCGAGCAGGCCGGCGTAGCCGACCACGATGTTCAGGCCCAGGGCCAGCAGCACGTAGAGCAGGGCCAGGTCGGCGATGCGGACCCAGGCGTTGCCGAAGTACTGCAGGATGTGCGGCAGGATCAGCAGGGCCACGGCGGCCAGCACATAGCCGATCACCGGGAATTTCTTGTCGCCGCGCGCGGTGGTGGTAGTGGTCATGGTGGGGCTCCGGTCAGGCACGGTCTGCCACACGCTCGCCCAGCAGGCCGGACGGCCGCAGGGTCAAGATGATGATCAGGACGACGAAGGCGAAGATGTCGCTGTACTGGCTGCCCAGCAGGCCGCCGGTCAGCGGGCCGATGTAGCCCGAGCCGATCGATTCGATCAGGCCCAGCAGGATGCCGCCGAGCACCGCGCCGCCCAGGTTGCCGATGCCGCCGAACACCGCCGCGGTGAAGGCCTTCAGGCCGGGCAGGAAGCCCATCGTGTGCTGCGCGGTGCCGTAGTTGGCGGCATACATCACGCCGGCGATCGCGGCCAGCACCGCGCCGATGATGAAGGTGGCGGAGATCACCATGTCGGGTTTCACGCCCATCAGCGCGGCGACGCGCGGGTTCTCGGCCGTGGCCCGCATCGCGCGGCCCAGGCGGGTGAAGTTGACGAGCCAGGTCAGCACCGCCAGCGAGATGGCCGTCAGGCCCAGGATCAGCACCTGCGTCGGTGTGATCACCGCGCCGCCGATGTCGATCGGCGTGGTGGGCAGCAGCGTCGGATAGACCTTGTAGTTGGGCTTCCAGATGATCATCGCCAGCGTCTGCAGCAGGATCGACATGCCGATGGCGGTGATCAGGGGAGCCAGCTTGGGCGCGTTGCGCAGCGGCCGGTAGGCCACTTTCTCGATCGTGAAATTGAGCGCCGCGGCGACGATGCACGCGATGACGAGGGCGATGAGCAATACCAGCCAGCCGGGCGCCGAGGGCATCGACTCCTGCATGAGGCCGATGATGGTCCAGCTGGTGAGCGCCCCCACCATGAGCACTTCGCCATGCGCGAAGTTGATGAGGTTGATGATGCCGTACACCATGGTGTAGCCCAAGGCCACCAAAGCGTACATGCTGCCGAGGACCAGACCGTTGATGATCTGCTGCAGCAAAATTTCCATAGAGAGCGTCTTTCGTTTGTGGCGTGTCCCGCGGTAGCAGGGCGTCGAGCCATTCCGGTGTGTGGCCTGTGGAAGGGCTAGCAAAAAACCCGCCAGGCAGATGCGTCACGGCGGGTTTGGGGACGGATTCTAGACAGGCCGGGTGCCCGCCACCGGACGGTTACGCCTGGGGTTTTCCCTCTACGTCCGGCGGCGCGGCCGCCTCCGGCTCGTGCCCGCCGACGGCGTTGCGCCGCTGCAGTTCGCGCATCTTCTCGCCGATCCGGATCTCCAGGCCCCGCTCCACCGGCTGGTAGAAGCCGGGCGGCTCCATGCCATCGGGCAGGTAGCGCTCGCCCGCGGCGAAACCGTCGGCCTCGTCGTGGGCGTAGCGGTAGTTCTTACCGTAGTCGAGCTCTTTCATGAGCTTGGTGGGGGCATTGCGCAGGTGCATCGGCACGGGCCGGGTGCTGTCCTTCTTCACGAAGGCGCGGGCCGCGTTGTAGGCCTTGTAGACCGCGTTGGATTTGGGCGCGATGGCCAGGTACACCACGCACTGGGCCAGGGCCAGTTCGCCCTCGGGCGTGCCGAGGCGTTCGTAGACCTCGGCCGCGTCGAGCGCCAGCCGCAGCGCCCGCGGGTCGGCCAGGCCGATGTCCTCGCTGGCCATGCGCACCAGCCGGCGGGCCATGTAGCGCGGATCGGCACCGCCGTCGAGCATGCGCACGAACCAGTAGAGAGAGGCATCCGGGTCGCTGCCGCGCACCGACTTGTGCAGCGCGCTGATGGTGTCGTAGAACTGCTCGCCGCCCTTGTCGTAGCGGCGCATCCGCTCGCCGAGCACCCGCAGAAGCCAGGCGTCGTCGATCGTCTCGCGCTGCTCGCTGGCGGCGGCCACCGCCAGCGTCTCCAGCGTGTTGAGCAGCCGGCGCGCGTCGCCGTCGGCATAGGCGATCAGCCGGTCTTCCGCTTCTTTTTCGATAGCAGGAACCGCTTGTATCGCCTGGGCCTTGGCGACGATCTGCTGAAGATCCGCCTCGGTCAACGGCTGCAGCACATAGACCGCGGCCCGCGACAGCAGGGCCGAGTTGACCTCGAACGACGGGTTCTCGGTGGTCGCGCCGATGAAGGTGAACAGGCCCGATTCGACATGCGGCAGGAACGCGTCCTGCTGGCTCTTGTTGAAGCGGTGCACCTCGTCGACGAAGACGATGGTGCTCTGGGCCATCAGCCCGTCGCGCGCGGCCAGCGCCCTGTCGACTGCCTCGCGGATGTCCTTCACCCCCCCGAGCACCGCGCTGATGCTGATGAACTGCGCGTCGAACGCATCGGCCATCAGCCGGGCGATGGTGGTCTTGCCGACGCCCGGCGGGCCCCACAGGATGCAGGAATGCGGCCGGCCCGACTCGAACGCGATGCGCAGCGACATGCCCTCGCCCAGCAGGTGCTGCTGGCCAATGACCTCGCCGAGCGTGCGCGGCCGCAGCCGTTCGGCCAGGGGTTGGTGCGGGGTGGCCGGAGCGGCGGGCGTCTTGGCCATCGGGTACCTCTAAATGCAGTGCGGCAAGGGCGCGGGCCCGGCCCTGCCGCAGCCGACACGAACCTTATTGGCGGATCACGTCTGCGCCGGCGGGCGGTTTGAAATCGAAGGTGTCGGCCGGCAGGGCCGCGTTGGTCTGCACGTCGGAGAACTTCAGCACCGACCGCTGGCCGAAGCTGTCGACGATGTCGAGCGCCGCCAACTGCGCATCCTTGAGGCCGACGCGCACGCTCTGCAACTGCCCGTCGCGGCTCTTGGGCGTGGCCAGCACCCACTGCAGGCCGTCGCGCTCGGGCTCGGCCGCCAGGGTGAAATCCTTCTGCAGCGCCTGCAGGTTGGGTGCCGAGGCGATCAGCGCCGCCGGCGTGGAATCGAGCACCTTGGACTGCTCGCGGGCGGTGACCTGGTTCAGGTCCACGTCGTACATCCACAGCGTCTTGCCGTCTGCCACCAGCGTCTGGGCGAAGGGCTTCGCGTAGACGAACTTGAAGCGGCTAGGCCGCTGGAATTCGAAGGTGCCCGACGAGGTCTTGGTGCGCGCCGCCTGGCCTTCCTTGGCCGGCGCGGTGACGGTCTGGGTGAAGGCCGCCCGGCCGCTACGGGCGTCGCGCATGAAGCTTTCCAGGCCCGAGAGGCCGTCGGCCCAGGCGGCGCCCTGGCTGGCTGCTATCGAAAGTGCAGCAAGCATGGTACGACCCAGTGACTTGCGGCGGAAGAAGGAAATACGCATCGGAGAAAAACCCAGCTGGCCCTGCGGCCTCATTCGTCCCGCGAGGGGACCAGGATGTCGCGCTGGCCCGCACCGTTCATGCTGCTGACCAGACCCGCTTTTTCCATATCTTCGACCAGCCGCGCGGCGCGGTTGTAACCGATCTTCAGGTGGCGCTGCACCAGCGAAATGCTGGCCTTGCGGTTCTTGAGCACCACTTCGACCGCCTGGTCGTACATCGGGTCCTTCTCTCCGCCGGCATCGCCTTCGCCGCCGGGGAAATCGGTGCTGTCGCCGTCGGCGACGCCGCCCTCCAGCACACCTTCGATGTAGTTGGGCTCGCCGCCCTGCTCTTTCAGGTAATTCACGACGCGATGCACTTCTTCATCGCTCACGAACGCGCCGTGCACACGGATCGGCAGGCCGGTGCCGCTGGCCATGTACAGCATGTCGCCCATGCCGAGCAACGCTTCGGCGCCCATCTGGTCGAGGATGGTGCGGCTGTCGATCTTGCTGCTGACCTGGAACGCGATACGGGTCGGGATGTTGGCCTTGATCAGGCCGGTGATCACGTCCACGCTGGGCCGCTGCGTCGCCAGGATCAGGTGGATGCCGGCGGCGCGGGCCTTCTGGGCCAGGCGGGCGATCAACTCCTCGATCTTCTTGCCGACCACCATCATCAGGTCGGCCAGCTCGTCGATCACCACCACGATGTGCGGCAGCCGGTCGAGCGCCTCGGGGCTGTCGGGCGTCAGGCTGAACGGGTTGTAGATGAACTGTTCCCTGGCCCGGGCCTCGTCGATCTTGACGTTGTAGCCCGCCAGGTTGCGCACGCCCAGCTTGCTCATCAGCTTGTAGCGGCGCTCCATCTCGGCCACGCACCAGTTCAGGCCGTTGGCGGCATGCTTCATGTCGGTGACGACCGGCGCCAGCAGGTGCGGGATGCCTTCGTAGACCGACATTTCCAGCATCTTCGGGTCGATCATCAGCAGGCGCACATCGCGCGCCTCGGCCTTGTAGAGCAGCGACAGGATCATGGCGTTGATCCCCACCGACTTGCCCGAGCCGGTGGTGCCGGCCACCAGCACGTGCGGCATCTTGGCCAGGTCGGCCACGATCGGGTTGCCGACGATGTCCTTGCCGAGGCCCATGGTCAGCATCGACTTGGCCTCGTGGTAGACCTGCGAGCCCAGGATCTCGCTCAGCTTGATCGTCTGGCGCTTGGCGTTGGGCAACTCCAGCGCCATGAAGTTCTTGCCAGGAATCGTCTCGACCACCCGGATCGAGACCAGAGACAGCGAGCGCGCCAGGTCCTTGGCCAGGCCCACGATCTGCGAGCCCTTCACGCCGGTGGCGGGCTCGATCTCGTAGCGAGTGATGACCGGGCCGGGCAGCGCGGCCAGGACATGCACCTGCACGCCAAAGTCCTTCAACTTCTTCTCGATCAGCCGGCTGGTCATCTCCAGCGTTTCGGGCGAGACGGTTTCCTGCCGCGCCTGCGCGCCGTCGAGCAGGTCGACCTGCGGCAGCTTGCTGTCGGGCATCTCGTTGAAGAGCGGCTTCTGGCGTTCCTTGACCACCCGCTCGCTGCGCGGCACGTCGGCCATCGCCGGTTCCACCACCATGAAGGGCGGCGGGGGCGGCGCGGCCGGCCGCAGGGGGTGGTGGTCGATCTCGGCACGCTCCTCGATCACCACCTCTTCGCGCTCGCGGGCGGCGCGCTTACCGACCGCCTTGTCCTCGGCGATCTCGCGCTGCTCGCGCCGTGTCTCGAAGAACACGTACAGCCAGCCGCCGAGCCGCTCGGCCAGGTGCCCCCACGAGAACCGGAAGACCAGCGCCGCGCCGAACACCGCCAGCAGGATGCAGAGCAGCCCCGAACCGGTGAAACCGAGCCATTTCACGCTGGCCGGCCCGGTGATGAAGCCGAGCACGCCGCCGCTGTGGCCGCCGGGCAGCCGTCCCTCGAACCGGTAGAGCCGCGACCACTCCAGCGCGGTGCTGCTGCACAGCAGGATCACCAGGCCGACCCAGAACGCGATGCGGGTGAAGTTCCAGCTCTTGGGCTCCACCGCGTCGCCGCCGCGCATCCACCGCGCGAGCGAGGCCAGCCAGGCCCGCACCGCCGCCGCCAGGCACCACCACACCGAGAAACCGAGCAGGAAATAGCTGGTGTCGGCCAGGATCGCGCCCAGCCGGCCGCCCCAGTTGGTGACCGGCGCACCGAGTGCGCCGGTGGTGGACCACGCAGGGTCCTGCGGCGCGTAGGTGAGCATCGCGATCAGCCAGAACACCATCGCTATCAGGCCGACCACCAGTGCGAGTTCGTGGGCGAATCCGCTGGCCAGACTCTTGGGTTCGCCCTTGCGCGTGGAGGAGTTGTTCAGGGTATTGAGGGAGTACGTCATAGGAGGCCTCCAGAGCTTACCTGATGGCCTGCCGCCGGCAGGGCGACGGCGGCAGGGCCCGGCGGGGGCGCCGATGGCTTCTTACAATCGGCCCGATTGAAAACGCACCCCTGGCAATCCGGGGGTGCGCGCCATACTTGAAGGCCATGCCCGAGGCGCCGACCGACGCCCCGCATCCGGCCCCTCCCCCGCTACATGACCATGACCACCACCCAGCACGCCAAAGTCCTCATTCTCGGCTCCGGCCCGGCCGGCTACACCGCCGCCGTCTATGCCGCCCGCGCCAACCTCGATCCGCTGCTGATCACCGGCATGGCGCAGGGCGGCCAGCTGATGACGACCACCGAGGTCGACAACTGGCCGGCCGACGTGCACGGCGTGCAGGGCCCGGCGCTGATGCAGCGTTTCCAGGAGCATGCAGAGCGATTCAAGACCAAGATCGTCTTCGACCACATCGGCAAGGTCGATTTCAGCCAGCGGCCCTTCACCCTCACCGGCGACAGCGGCACCTACACCTGCGACACGCTGATCATCGCCACCGGCGCTTCGGCCAAGTACCTGGGCCTGCCGTCGGAGCAGGCGTTCATGGGCCGCGGCGTGTCGGGATGCGCCACCTGCGACGGATTCTTCTACCGCGACCAGGAAGTCTGCGTGGTGGGCGGCGGCAACACGGCGGTCGAAGAGGCGCTGTATCTCTCCAACATCGCCAGCAAGGTCTACCTGGTGCACCGCCGCGACAAGTTCCGGGCCGAGCCGATCCTGCTCGACAAGGTGGCCGAGAAGGTCAACGCCGGCAAGATGGAGCTGAAGATCCACCGCGAGCTCGACGAAGTGCTGGGCGACCAGAGCGGCGTGACCGGCGTGCGGCTGCGCGCCACCGACGGCAGCGGCACCGAGGATCTCGCGCTGCAGGGCTGCTTCATCGCCATCGGCCACCATCCGAACACCGACATCTTCCAGAACCAGCTGGACATGAAGGACGGCTACATCGTCACGAAATCGGGGCTGCAGGGCTTCGCCACGATGACCAGCGTGCCCGGCGTCTTCGCCGCGGGCGACGTGCAGGACCACATCTACCGCCAGGCGATCACCAGTGCCGGCACCGGCTGCATGGCCGCACTCGACGCCCAGCGTTTCCTGGAACAGGAAGGCGCGATCTGATGGGGATATAATCCGAGGCTTTGCTGAATTCGGCCAGTCTTCCAGTCGGGCTCTTTCCGGTAAATTTTCGGGTTACCGCCACCCATTCCTGGCGAGGTCAGGCTCCCACACTCCCCGTGGCAGCCGTTTGAAGTATCGGAGTGTCCACATGGCACGCGTATGCGAAGTAACGGGCAAAGGCCCGATGTCGGGAAACAATGTTTCCCACGCCAACAACAAAACCAAGCGCCGGTTCCTGCCGAACCTGCAATACCGTCGTTTCTGGGTCGAGACCGAAAACCGCTGGGTGCGCCTGCGCGTTTCCAGCGCCGCCCTCCGCCTGATCGACAAGAACGGCATTGACTCCGTGCTCGCAGACCTGCGCGCCCGTGGCCAAGCCTAATAGGAGCACACACCATGGCTACCAAAGGCGGACGCGAAAAGATCAAGCTGGAATCCACTGCGGGTACCGGCCACTTCTACACCACCACCAAGAACAAGAAGACAATGCCTGAAAAGATGTTGATCACCAAGTTCGACCCCAAGGCACGCAAGCACGTGGAATACAAGGAAATCAAGCTGAAGTAATTCGGCCTGTTTCTCTGCAAAAAAGCCGCCCGCACTTCGATGTGCCGGCGGCTTTTCTCATGTTGGAGCGAGAGCGAGTGCCACCCGGCCGTCGCTGGATTCGACCGGGCCCCAGCTCATCTTCAGCACCTCTGCTGCAGCAGCAGGCGGCCCAGGTCGCGGTAGGCGGCTTCGACGTCTGGCGTGAACGGCATGCCGCAGCTCAGCCGCACGAAGCGGTCGTACCGGTCGGTGTTCGAGAACATCGGCCCCGGCGCCGTCCGGATGCCCAGGGCCAGCGCATCGTCGAACAGCCGCAGCGAAGAATAGCCCTCCGGCAACTCCAGCCACAGGCTCAGTCCCCCCGGCGGCAGGCTGAGCCGGGTGCCGACCGGAAAATAACGGGCGATGGCCTGGGCCGCGCTCTCGCGCTGGTGCCGCAGACGCGACCGCATGCGGCGCAGTTGCCGTTCGTAGGCGGGCGTGTCCACGCTGCGCGCCGCCAGCAGCTGCGACCAGTTCTGCATGTTGCGGGTACGGGCGAACTTCAGCATCTGCACCCGGGCATGCCAGCGGCCCGCGCTCATCCAGCCCTGCCGCAGGCCGGGCGCCGAGCTCTTGCTGAGCGACGCGCAGTAGATGACCTGGCCGGTGGTATCCCAGGCTTTGGCGGGGTGCAGCGGCTGCGGCGACTCGACGAACTCGCGGTAGATGTCGTCCTCGATCAGCGCCAGGCCGTGCTCCACGCAGAAAGCCACCAGACGGCGCTTGTGCTCGTCGGGCATCACCGAACCCTGCGGCATCTGCAGGTGCGGCACCACCACCACCGCCTTCAGGCGCGGCTGGCTGCGCACCGCCAGTTCCAGCGCCTCCAGCGATATGCCGGTGCGCGGGCTGCTGGGAATCTCCAGCGCCTGCAGCCCCTGCACTTCGAGCGCCTGGAGGATGCCGAAAAAGGTGGGCGACTCGACGGCGACGACGTCGCCGGGAGACGCCACCGCGTCCAGCGCCAGGTTCACCGCTTCCGAGTTGCCGTGCGTCGCCAGCACGTCGCCCGGCGCCAGGTTGAGGCCGAAGGTCAAGGCATGGCGCGCCATGCTGGCCTGGAAGTCGGGATGGGTGCCGGGCGCCGAATTGCCCAGTACCAGCACGTTGGGCTGCTCGCGCAGCAACGCGACCGCCAGGCGGTTGAGCGCCGCAGCGTCGAACAGCTCGGGCGCCGGCATCGCGCTGCCCAGGTCCAGCCGCAGGGGCGAGGCACGCCGGCCCTTGTCCAGGATCACCGAGATCCGTTCGTTGACGCCGGCGAACATCGCCGCGTCAGACGAGCCTTCCACCAGCGTCTGCAGATCGGGCTCCCGTGCCGCGGGCATCGCCGCCCACGCCTGGTCACGCACGAAATAGCCCACCCGCGGCCGGGCATCGAGCCAGCCGCCGTCTTCCAGGGTGCGCAGCACATGCAGGGCGGTCGAGAGGCTGACGCGGTGGCGCTGGACCAGTTCGCGCACCGACGGCATCCGCGTGCCGGCGACCAGCGTGCCCTGGGCGATGGCCTGCTGGTAGTGCGAAGCGAGTCGGCGGTAGATCGGTTCGTCGGCGACCACGGGCTTTGGAAGGGCATGGAGCGACATCCGCCGATGGTGCACCGAAACCGCGCACCAGAACAGATACAGAAAGTGCCCAATGCCGCCATAACAGGCCGGAAAAACCGGAACTGCTGTGCACCACCATCGCGGGCACTGTGGCTATGGCCGTCGGTCGCGAAAACCTACGCTGGAGCCTTTCCAACGGCGGACAGCACCATGACCTTCAACCCCTCTCCAGACGCCCTGCCCTTGCAGCACGAAACCCTGCTCTCGCTCGATGCGGGCGACGAAATCCGGTGCACCGGCGGCCGCATGCAGGTGCGCACCGCCGGGTTGGCGGTCGATCCGTGGGGCCTCGCTCCCGACGCCCTAACACTGCTGCCAGGCCGCAGTTGGCGGATGCCCTGCGCCGGCATCGTAAGCCTGACACCCCTCGAAACCGGGTCGCATTTCACCAGCATCCGGCAGCTCCCAGAGCATGCACAGACGCAAGAAAACCGCGCGTACCCCGGGGCACGGCGGCTCTGGCAGGGCGGGTTGTCCGCCCTGCGCCTGTTCGGCAGCAGCGTCCGTTAACGGCGCGGCGAAATCGGCGGACGTCCGGCGATGTGGCGGAACGTGATGCGGCCCTTCGTCAGATCGTAGGGAGACAGTTCCAGCGACACGGCATCGCCCGCGATCACGCGGATGTTGTGGCGGCGCATCTTGCCGCCCGTGTAGGCCACGAGCTGGTGGCCGTTTTCGAGCGTGACGCGATAGCGCGAATCCGGCAGCACTTCGTCAACCTTGCCGCGCATTTCGATCAGTTCTTCTTTCGACATTGCTTCCTTTGCGTTGAATACAGAATCAGGCTGCTCAGGCCACGAGCGGCGCCGAGCCGGCGACGCCGTGGCTCTTGACCCAGCCGAGCCCCTGGTTCAGGGCATAGCAGGCCGCCGCGGCGCTGGACATGAAAGGCATGGAGAACCGCATGACGCGGTCATGGGTGCTCTGGCCTTGGCCGGAGCGGATGGAGACGGACGCGGCAAAGGAGCCATCGTCGAGCTTGCGGGTCAGGGGCGATATCAGGTATCGGCCGGAAGAGATGTTGGTATGCATAGACTGATCTGGAGCCCGGCAACACGGTTGCACAGGCAAATTCGGGGCATACGGCGCCCGGCGCCGTACGACGTGCGAGCTGCATCTGAACAGCGCCGTGGTGCAGGAGGGGACAGCACGAACAGCGGGTCTTGCCTACACGCCCCAAAACGCGAAAAGGGCGCGGCATTGCAGCAGGCATTGGCGGAAGATGCGAGCCAGAAACGAAAGGCTTCGCAAATCCCAAAAACAGGGGTGACGTCACCGGAACGTCGCGTACAGCAGCCGGCCACCAGGACCACGGACTCTGTGGGCCATCATTGTACTGTTTTGTAGCTTTTCCTGCCGGGCCGACCGTGGCGACAAACGGACGGATGCGATCTCGGCCGCAAAAAACAACCGCCGCCGGTTGCTGCAAAGCAACGGGCGGCGGTCGCAGCAGATGTTTCGGACGGGATCAGGCGCGTGCAGCACGCAGCCGGATCGAGAACTCCCGCAGGGCTGCGATACCGCTTTCCTCAGCCCGGCGGCACCAAGCCTGCAGATCGGCAGTGAGCTGTTCCCGCGAATGCGTGGTGTTGAGCCACAGCTGGCGGAGCTCTTCGCGCATCACCAGCATCTTGTCGAGCGCCGGGTGGGCGGCACGGGCCTGCTGGATCTGCGGCAAGGCCGACGCCGGCACCTTCTCGGCGTCGCGGTGCAGCCAGCGCTTGGCCAGCTTCAGGCTCGACGCATCGGCCTTGCGGCCTTGCAACTGTTCGATTTCCTGGCGGCAAGCGTCGCGCACACCGCGTGCATAACCGGCCATGACTTCGTAGCGGTTGGCGATCAGCGCCTCCAGCGTCTTCTCGTCGGCGACCGGTTTCACTTCGCCCATCTGGAGCTTCGGCGCGGTCTTCTTGACCTTGGCCCAGCCCACCGCCTGCAGCATGCTGATGTAGACCCAGCCGATGTCGAACTCGTACTTCTTGACCGAGAACTTGGCCGAGGTCGGATAGGTGTGGTGGTTGTTGTGCAGTTCTTCGCCGCCGATGATGATGCCCCACGGCACCAGATTGGTGCTGGCGTCCTGCGCCTCGAAGTTGCGGTAGCCCCAGAAGTGGCCGATGCCGTTGACCACGCCTGCGGCCCAGAACGGAATCCACGCCATTTGCACTGCCCACACGGCAGCGCCGAAGCCGCCGAACAGCGCGACATCGATGATCAGCATCAGGCCCACGCCCTGCCAGCTGAAGCGGGTGTAGAGGTTGCGCTCGAGCCAGTCGTCGGGCGTGCCGTGGCCGAAGCGGGAGATCGTGTCCAGGTTCTTCGACTCGGCACGGTACAGCTCGGAGCCGCGCCACATGACTTCGTCGATGCCCTTGACCTGCGGACTATGCGGATCTTCCTCGGTCTCGCACTTGGCGTGGTGCTTGCGGTGGATCGCCACCCATTCCTTGGTCACCATGCCGGTGGTCATCCACAGCCAGAAACGGAAGAAGTGCGACGGAACGGCACCCAGTTCCATGGCGCGGTGCGTCTGCGTGCGGTGCAGGAAGACGGTGACCGAGACGATGGTGATGTGGGTCGTCACCAGGGCGTACAACACGATCTCCCACCACGACCAGTTCAGCAATCCATTGCCGACCCAGTCGATGGCTGCATTGAAAAAAGCCGATTCGGGAAGAAACATAGTCTGGAAACCTTGTGACGAGGAGAGCCGGGCAGAGCAAGCACGCAGCCCGAAGTTGCCGAAAAATTCAGCAACTGGATTTTAGTGTGGCCTTGCCGCCTTAAAGTTCTGTCGGCCCCCTGTTTTTTACGGCTTTATGACCGTTAGGCCATCTTGACAGCGAGACGACTACCCTTTTCGCGTCCAGACGGCCGCGAAAAACCCGTCGGTCGCGTGGACGTGCGGCCACATGCGCAGGTATTCGCCGCCCGTCACCGGCCCCTGGCACAGGGATGCCGCTTTTTCCACCTTGAGCTGGGTGAGCAGTTCGGCCGCATCCACCGGCTCGAATTCGTCCGCATGCGTGGCGGTAAACGCCGCGGCGATCGCCTCGTTCTCTTCCGGCAGGATGCTGCAGGTGGCATACACCAGCCGGCCGCCCGGCTTCAGGAGGCGGGCGGCGCTCTCCAGGATCGCGGTCTGCTTGGCGGTGAGTTCCTGCACCGCCTGGGGCGACTGGCGCCATTTCAGGTCGGGATTGCGGCGTAGGGTGCCCAGCCCGGAGCACGGCGCGTCGACCAGCACCCGGTCGATCTTGCCCGCCAGGCGCTTGACCCGATCGTCGCGCTCGTGGGCGATGGCCGCCGGATGCACGTTCGACAGGCCGCTGCGGGCCAGCCGGGGTTTCAGCGCATCCAGCCGGTGGGCCGAGGTGTCGAAGGCGTAGAGCCGCCCGGTGCTGCGCATCGTCGCGCCGACCGCCAGGGTCTTACCGCCGGCACCGGCACAGAAATCGACCACCATCTCGCCGCGCTTGGCGTCCAGCAGCAGGGCCAGCAGTTGCGAGCCCTCGTCCTGTACCTCGATCGCGCCGCGCGCGAAGACGTCCATCTTTGTGAGCGCGGGCTTGCCCTCGATCCGCAGGCCCCAGGGCGAGTACGGCGTGGCGACCGACTTGACGCTCGCCTTCTTCAGTTCGGCCGCCACCTCGGAGCGCTTGGCGTTCAGCGCGTTCACCCGCAGGTCGAGCGGCGCGTTCTGCTGCAGGCTGTCGGCCAGCGCCCAGAAGTCGGCACCCACCTGCGCCTTGAGCGGCGTGGCCAGCCACTCGGGCAGGTTGTGGCGGTGCGGCTCCATCAGGTCGGCGTCGGTCACCGTGTCGCACTGGTCGAGCCAGGTCTTCTCCTGGTCGGCCAGGGCGCTCTTCAGGAAATCGCGCGGGCCGTGGAAGCCCAGGATCGCCAGCCGGCGCTCCTTGGGGCCGCTGCCCGACCGGGCCAAGTGTTCGAAGCGCAGTTTCTGCCGCAGCACCGCATAGGCGGTTTCTGCCAGGGTGGCGCGCTCGCGCGGGCCCAGGCCGCGGTTGTCGCGGAAGAAACGGGAAACGACGGCATCGGCCGGGTGTTCGAAGGTCAGCGTGCGCTTGACAAGTTCGGCGCAGGCATCGAGCAATACTTTTGGGTGCATGCCGCGATTGTCCCACCCGCTCGCCCGGCACCGCCGCGCAGGGCCGGGCCTCAGCGCGCCCCGCGGACGAAGACGGGTGCGAAGGCGTGGCGTTCGATCTCCTGCAGCGTCGGCGATTCGCCGGCCCACAGCACCAGGGCCGGGCCGGGAAGGCCCAGCGACCGGTCCATCGCGCGGCACAGCTCGTAGCGGTCTTCGTCGTGCATGTCGGGCAGTTCGACGAACAGCAGGTAGGTGCGGCGGTACGGAAACTCCCGCAGGTTCTTGCGCACCAGCCAGGCCCGCGTCAACGGCGCATGGCGCTGCAGCCGGTTGCGGAGTTCCCCGAACTCGAAATCGTCCAGGTCGTGGCGGGCGATATCGACGAAGTACGGGGGCGCCGACAGTTCCTCCCAGGCACGCTCCTCGGCCTCGACCGACGCCTTGCGCCTTTCACGCCAGCGCTTCAGGGCTGCATCGTCGTGCAGCGCATGGGCGTCGCGTGCCTCCAGGTGCTCGACCGCCAGGTTGGCCGACCACCAGCGGTGGGCGGCGCTGGCGGCGAACAGGCGCTCCAGCAGCGCGAGGCTCTCGGCGCGCTGCGCCGGCGCCAGGCAGCAGGCCAGCCCCTGCAACGCGCGCGGATGGTCGGCGCTCAACTCCAGTGCGCGGCGGTAGTGGCGCTGCACATCGGCGCGGGGGTTCAGGCGGTAGCGCAGGTCGCCCAGCTCGGTCATCTCCTGGGCATTGTTGCGACCGATGGCCGCTTCCAGCGCCTCCGCCCGCTCGCGCAGCCGGTTCAGATAGGCGTGGTTCACCTTCCAGTCTTCTGCATGCTCCTTGCACCAGTCGCGGTCGAACCGGGCGATCCACTGTTCGGCGCGCGGCCCGAGCAACTCCAGCGCCGGGCGGCTCGACCACGCGGGCAGGTCGGCAGGCTGGTCCAGCGCCTCCAGCCGGTCGCGCAGTCCGGGGTGGGTGTCGTCGATGCTGCTGAAACGCCGCAGCGCCTCCTGCAGGGCCAGGCGGGCGAAACCGTCTTCCGGCGGCAGGGCGAGCAGGCGCTGCAATGCGCCGAACGGCCCCTGCGGCAGCGGGTGCAGCACCGCCGAATGCCAGTGCATCGGCCAGAACTCCTGAGACAGCCAGGCCGCCTTGACCTGGATTTCCACCAGCGCCGCCGCCGCCATCGGCGCGCCCACGAGGCGGCCTGCGACGCGGTCGGCCTCGTATTCGTCCTGGCGCGCCAGGGCGAAGGTGCGGGCGGTGAAGCGGGGAAAGTACCAGCCCAGGAAGGCCTGGGTGGCGAAGGCGGCGGCGCTCTCGCTGCGGCGCATCGAATCGTGCAGCCGGCCCCAGCTCAGCCGGGTGCGGTAGATCCAGGCGCTCACCCGGCCGTGGTCGCCGCGCAGGTGGCCGTATTCGTGCGCCAGCACCGCCATCAGCCGGCCCTTGTCCAGCGCCATCATCAACGGCAGGCCGACGACCAACTCGTTGATCGAGCCGCCGAACAGGCCGTAGCGCGGCCGCTGGCTCACGCAGGCGTTGAAGTCGCCGTCGAGGTAGACACGGTCGATCCGCGGGCCCTTGATCCTGGTGCGGATGCGCTCCAGCGCCTCGAACAACGCGGGCGCCTCCTCGGCGGTGACGGGTTGGCCCTCGGGCGCATCCAGCCGCTGCCACAGCGCCCGCAGCCCCGACCAGAGCAGGCCGCCGGCGAAGACTACCAGCCACAGCCAGCCCACGCGGAACCGCCCGCCGGCGATCCACATCGACGCCACCCACCCCAGCAGGGCGCAGGCGACCAGCACGCAGCCCACCACCCACGCATAGCCCAGCGCGGCGAAGGCTACCACCTGCCGTCGGTAGGCCCTGCTGTTCTCGGCGCTGGCGTGTTCGCTCATGCGCGCCAGATGGATAAAGTCGGCCCTGTCCATATTCCCACTCCCTGTTTTATCCGGGGATCGTAGCCATGACCGACGACCTTCCGAAGCCCGCCGGGCCGGCCCCGGGCACCTACCGTCACTACAAGGGCGGCCTGTACGAAGTGGTGGGCTGCGCCCGCCACAGCGAGACGCTGGAGCCGATGACCGTCTACCGCGCGCTCTACGGCGAGGGCGGCCTCTGGGTGCGTCCCGCCGCGATGTTCGCCGAGCAGGTGACGATCGACGGCGTGCTGCAGCCGCGCTTCGCCCCGCTGGAGCCGGGCTAGCCTTCAGCCGCCCGGCCCGGCCGCCAGCACCCGCCCGTCGCGCGGCAACGCCAGCGTGGCGACGAGGCCGCCCGAGGGCCGGTTGCGCAGCATCAGCCGGCCGCCGTGTCGTACCGCGATGTCGTGCGCGATCGACAGGCCCAGCCCCACGCCGCCCGAGTGCCGGTTGCGCGAAGCGTCCAGCCGGTAGAACGGCGCCATCACCTTCTCCAGTTCGGCTTCGGGGATGCCAGGGCCGGAGTCGGCGACCTCGATGCGCACGCCCGCGGGGCCGTCGTGCAGGGCGATGTCGGCGCTGCCGCCGTAGCGGATCGCGTTCTCCACCAGGTTGGAGACGCAGCGGCGCAGGGCCAGCGGCTGCACCCGCAGCGGTGCCGCGGTGCCGGCGACGCGCACCGCGTGGCCGGCGTCGCACAGGTCGTCGGCGATGCTCGTCAGCAGCGCCGGCAGGTCGAGCGGCTCGTGCGGCTCGGGATCGGCCTCGCCGGCCAGATAGTCGAGGGTCGAGCGGATCATCGCGTCCATCTCGCGGATGTCGCGGCCGAAGCTCTCGCGGTCGGCCGCATGCTCCAGCACCTCGGCGCGCAGCCGCAAGCGGGTGAGCGGCGTGCGCAGGTCGTGGGACACGGCGGCGACGAAGCGGTTGCGGTCGTCGAGCTGCCGGCGGATCTGCGCCTGCATGCCGTTGAACACCCGGGTGGCCTCCCGGCATTCCACCGTGCCGTCCTCGGCCAGCGGCGCGCGGTGGATGTCGCGGCCCAGCTCCCGGGCCGCGGCCGCCAGCCGGCGGACTGGCTGCGACAGCCAGCGCGCGCCCACCCAGGCGGCCAGCAGCAGCGCGAGCAGGCGCACGCCGATGTCCATCACCAGGCCCGGATAGCCGAAGGGCCCGCCGGCCGGCGGTGGCCCGCCGCGGATATCGGCGGGGCGCGCCCCCGGCGGTGGGAATGGCGGCGGCGCTTCGCCGGCCCGCGGCGGCCGCAGGCCGGCCATGCCATCCGCCGGCGCGCCCGGCGGCGGCTGCGGCATCGCCGGCGGCGCGCCGCCGCCCTGCCGCGGACCGGCCGGCCCCTCGGGCCGCAGCTCGACCAGCAGGGTCAGCGCCAGCAGATGGCTGGCGAGCGCGGTCACGAACAGCAGCAGCACCAGCCGGCCGAACAGCGTGGCCGGGAGCAGGCGTTCGACGTGGGCCGCCAGGGCCTGCCGGCCTGTCCGCAGCGGAGGCGCCTCGGCAGTCGTCACCGGATGAGGACAAGCGCCGCGCGGCCGTCAGGCATGCACCGACTGCGCATCGAAGATGTAGCCGGCGCCGCGCACCGTCTTGATGAGCGCCGGCGCGTCTGCCCCGCCGCCCAGTTTCTGCCGCAGGCGCGAGACCAGCAGGTCGATGCTGCGCTCGAACGCGTCCATGCTGCGGCCGCGGGCCTGCTCCATCAGCTGGTCGCGGGTCATGAGCCGGCGGGGCGAGGCCAGGAACACGCTCAGCAGCCGGAACTCGGCATTCGACAGCGGCACCACCACGCCCTGCGGCGACACCAGCCGCCGCTCCTGTCGGTGCATCGCCCAGCCGTCGAAGCGGGCCACGTCCTGCAGCGGCCCCTCGGGCGAGGCGGCGACGCGGCGCAGCACCGTCTGGATGCGGGCCACCAGCTCGCGCGGCTCGAAAGGCTTGGCCATGTAGTCGTCGGCCCCGATCTCGAGTCCCAGCACCCGGTCGAAGGCATGGCCGCGGGCGGTCAGCATGATGATCGGCACCGGCGACGCCGCGCGCACCTCGCGGGCCAGGGCCAGGCCGTCGGTGCCGGGCAGCATGATGTCGAGCACCAGCAGCGCGATCGGATGGCGGGCCATCTGCTGGCGCATCCCGTCGCCGTCGGCGGCGACGTGCACCACGAGGCCGAAGCGGGCGAGGTAGCCGCGCAGGAGGGTGGTGATGTCCTCGTCGTCGTCGACGACCAGGATCTGGGGGGCTGCGGTTTTCATGGCGGTGATCCGCCGCAATGTACACCCGCCGCCGCGCCGCGAACGCCCGAGAAGCGCGGCCGGCGCGGGCCAGTTCGCGGCCTCGAAGGGCCCTGTGTATCGGCTTCGGTACACAGCGGACAAGAACGCTTTACCCCCCGTTTCCAGAATCGTCGCATCGCCCCGCGGCGCCCCTGCCGCCAGCATCCACTCCGGAAAGGACCACCCCCCATGACCACCATCAGCGGAGCCGGCAGCAGCACCGGCCGCGACTGGGCCGCCCTGCAGGCCGCGCGCCAGGCGCAGCGCAGCCAGATGCAGGATGCGATGTTCGCCAGGACCGATGCCGACGGCAGCGGTACGGTGGACGGCACCGAGCTGCAGGGCCTGCTGCAAGGGGCCGCCAAGGCCGGCGGCACCAGCAGCAACGCCACCGCCGGTGCCGCTGCCGCCGAAGACCTGGTGAGCAAATTCGGCACCAACGGCACCCTCGACAAGGACCAGCTGGCCAAGGCGATGGAAAGCCTGATGCCGCAGCGCTCGACCATGGACTTCGCCCAGGCGCGCAGCACCGCCGCGACCGGCAGCACCGGCACTACGGCAGCCCGCGGCAGCGCCGGCGACGACCTGTTCGGCAAGGTCGACACCGACGGCAGCGGCGGCCCGAGCGCCACCGAGTTCCAGGCGTTGCAGGACCGGATGTCGGGCAGCACGGGCGCGTCCACGTCCTCCGCGTCGTCCGCCTCCGGCACCGATGCGGGCGAGCAGTTCGCCAAGCTCGACACCGATGGCGACGGCACGTTGAGCGCGGCCGAATTCGACGCCGGCCGGCCCTCCGATGCCGGCGGCCGGACGGCCGGTGCGCAAGGCGGAGCCGGCGCCATGCCACCCCCACCGGGCGGCGCGGGCGGTCCGCCCGGCGCCGGCGGCGCGAGCGCATCTGCCAGCACCACCTACGACCCGCTCGACACCAACGAGGACGGCACCGTGTCCGCCGCCGAGCGCATGGCCGCCACCACGACCGATGCCACCACCACCGGCGCGACCGCCTCCACCACCGGCACCGCGGCCGCCACCGGCAGCAGCACCGATCCGCTGCAGGCGCTGTTCAAGGCGGTGGACGGCGATGGCGACGGCCGCATCGGCCGCGAGGAGGCCGAGGTGCTGTCGCAGAAGATCACCGACGCGCTGACCGCGTTGAGCGCGGGTGGCACCGCCACGGCCGACGGCAGCGACGGCACCGACACCGGCCGCAACGGCGGTCGCCGTGGCTTCGACCTGTCGCAGCTGGCGCAACTGGTCCTCAAGCAGTACGAGCAGGTGGGCGCGGCCGGCGGCGGCACCGCGAGCACTACCGGCGCGACCCTCAGCGCCGTCGCCTGACCGCCGCGCAGCACGCCACGGCGTTCTCGGGTAAAAAGTGCCCACAGCCGGCGACCGGCGCCGGCCTCATGCTATCCAATCGATAGCAGATCGGCCAACACCCGGGGATACAGCAGGTGCTCCTGCGTCACCACCCGGGCCGCCAGCGCCTCGGCCGTGTCGCCCGGCAGCACCGGCACCACCGCCTGGCCCAGGATCGGGCCCAGGTCCAGCTCGGCCGTCACCCGGTGCACCGTGGCGCCGGCGAAGGCGCAGCCGGCGGCGATCGCCCGGGCGTGGGTCTGCAGGCCGGGGAAGGCGGGCAGCAAGGAGGGGTGGATGTTGACCATCCGGCCGTCGTAGCGGGCGACGAAGCCGGGCGTAAGGATGCGCATGAAGCCGGCCAGCACCACCAGCGCCGGCGCGTGCAGGTCGATCGCCGCGGCCAGCGCCGTGTCGAAGTCCTCGCGGCTCGCATAGGCCTTGTGGTCGAGCGCCGCGGTGGCGATGCCCTGCTCCGCCGCCCAGGCCAGGCCGGGTGCGTCGGCCTTGTTGCTGACCACCGCCGCCACCCGGGCCCCGAAGCGGCCTCGCCAGTCCTCGCGTTCCGCCGCCCGCACGATGGCCCGCATGTTGGAGCCGGCGCCGGAGATCAGAATCACGAGGTTTTGGTTTTTCATGTGGGCCGGCATTATGGCAATCAGACCTCTCTCTCTTCTCGAACAGCGCGTGCTCGGCACGTTGATGGAAAAGGCACGCACCGTGCCCGACAGCTATCCGCTGACGCTCAACGCGGTCGTCTCGGGCTGCAACCAGAAATCCAGCCGCGAGCCGGCGATGCAGGTGACCGACGGCGAGGCGCAGGAGGCGCTCGACGAACTCAAGCGCCTGAGCCTGGTCTTCGAGACCAGCGGCGGCCGCGCGACGCGGTACGAGCACAACTTCGAGCGCGCCTATGCGGTGCCCGGCGCGGCCGCCGCCCTGCTCGGCCTGCTGATGCTGCGCGGCCCGCAGACCGCCGGCGAGTTGCGCATCCACGCCGAGCGCTGGCACCGCTTCGCCGACATCGGATCGGTCGAGGCGTTCCTGGACGAACTGGCCGAGCGCACGGAAGAAAAAGGCGGGTCGCTGGTGCTGCGCCTGCCCCGCGCACCGGGGGCCCGCGAGGCGCGCTGGGTGCAGCTGGTCGGTGGCCCGGTCGACGTGCAGAGCTATGCGCAGGCGGGGCCCGCCGACGGCGCCGCGCCCGCGACCGGCCTGGCCGCGCGGGTCGAGGCGCTGGAGGCGGCGGTCGCCGCGCTGCAGGCCGAACTGGCCGGACTCCGCGGCGACCGAGCGCCGGGCTGAGCACCCTTGTCGCAGCCCGGACACGGGCATGCGAACGACCGTGCTAAAAACCCGTCGATCGACAGGAGACAACCGATGGATTTGGCATTCACCCCCGAAGAACAGGCGTTCCGCGAGGAGATCCGCACCTGGGTGCGCGACAACCTGCCCGCCGACATCGCGCACAAGGTTCACCACGCGGTCGACCTGACCCGCGACGACATGCAGCGCTGGGCCAGGATCCTGGGCAAGAAGGGCTGGCTGGGCTACGGCTGGCCCAAGGAATTCGGCGGCCCGGGCTGGACGGCGATCCAGAAGCACCTGTTCGAGGAAGAAACCGCCCTGGCCGGTGCGCCGCGCATCGTGCCCTTCGGCCCGGTGATGGTGGCGCCGGTGATCATGGCCTTCGGCACGCCGGAGCAGCACAAGCGCTTCCTGCCCGGCATTGCCAGCGGCGAGGTGTGGTGGAGCCAGGGCTACAGCGAGCCGGGCTCGGGCTCCGACCTGGCGTCGCTCAAGACCCGCGCCGAGCGCAAGGGCGACAAGTACATCGTCAACGGCCAGAAGACGTGGACCACCCTCGGCCAGTACGGCGACTGGATGTTCAACCTGGTGCGCACCGGCACCGAGGGCAAGCCCCAGGCCGGCATCAGCTTTTTGCTGATCGACATGAAATCGCCCGGCGTGACGGTGCGGCCGATCAAGCTGCTCGACGGCAGCGTCGAGGTCAACGAGGTCTTCTTCGACAACGTCGAGGTGCCGGCCGACCAGCTGATCGGCGAGGAAAACAAGGGCTGGACCTACGCCAAGCACCTGCTGAGCCACGAGCGCACCAACATCGCCGACGTGAACCGCGCCAAGCGGGAACTGGAGCGCCTGAAGCGCATCGCCCAGGCCGAAGGCGTCTGGGACGACATGCGCTTTCGCGACCAGATCGCGCTGCTGGAGGTGGACGTGGTGGCGCTCGAGATGCTGGTACTGCGGGTGCTCTCGGCCGAGAAATCGGGCCGCAACGCGCTCGACATCGCCGGCCTGCTCAAGATCAAGGGCAGCGAGATCCAGCAGCGCTACACCGAGCTGATGATGCTGGCCGCCGGCCCGCTCAGCCTGCCCTTCATCCGCGAGGCGATGGAGGCCGGCTGGCAGGGCGATTTCCCCGGCGGCGACGTGTCGCACGCCCCGCTGGCCGCCAACTACTTCAACATGCGCAAGACAACCATCTACGGCGGATCCAACGAAGTGCAGCGCAACATCGTCGCGCAGACGGTCCTAGGCTAAGGAGAAGATATGGATTTCGATTTTTCCGACGACCAGGAACAGCTGCGCGACGCGGTGCGCCGCTGGGTGGACAAGGGCTACGGCTTCGAGCGCCGGCGCGGCATCGTGGCCGAGGGCGGCTTCTCGCGCGAGGCTTATGGCGAGCTGGCCGAGCTGGGCCTGGCCGGCCTCTACATCGCCGAGGAACACGGCGGCCTGGGTTTCGGCCCGGTCGACGGCATGGTGGTGCTGGAGGAACTGGGCCGCGGCATCGTGCTGGAGCCGCTGGCCCAGACGCTGATCGTCTCGGGCGTGCTGGGCGCCTACGGCACCGATGCAACCAAGGCCGCCTGGCTGCCCAAGATCGCCACCGGCGAGGCGCTGGTCGTGCTGGCCCACCAGGAGCGCAAGGCGCGCTACCGCCTCGATGTCTGCGAGGCGAAAGCGGTCGCAGCCGGCGACGGATACCGGCTCACTGCTAGCAAAAGCATCGTGCCGGCCGGCGACGCCGCCGACGCCTGGCTGGTACCTGCGCAGCTCGACGGGAAGATCGCCCTGTTCGTGGTCGAGCGCGGCGCGACCGGCGCCACCGCCACCGGCTACCTGACGCAGGACGGCAGCCGCGCCGCGGAAGTCGCGCTCGCCGACACGCCCGCCCAGCTGGCGGTGCAGGACGGCCTGACGGCGTTGCGGCACGCGGCCGACATCGGCATCGCCTCGGCCTGCGCCGAAGCGGTGGGCACGATGGACAAGGCGGTGGCGCTGACGGTCGAGTACCTCAACACCCGCAAGCAGTTCGGCGTGGCGATCGGCAGTTTCCAGGCGCTGCGCCACCGCCTCGCCGACATGAAGATGCAGCTGGAGCTGGCCCGCTCGATGGGCTACTACGCCACGCTGAAGCTGGACGCGCCGGCCGAGGAGCGCGGCCGCGCCCTCGCACGCGCCAAGGTGCAGCTGGGCCAGTCGATGCGCTTCGTGGGCCAGCAGTCGGTGCAGCTGCACGGCGGCATCGGCATGACCGACGAGTACATCGCCAGCCATTACTTCAAGCGGCTGACGCAGCTGGAGATGACCTTCGGCGACACCCTGCACCACCTGGGCGAGGTGTCGGCCCGGATGCAGGACACCGCCGGCGTCTTCGCCTGAGCGCCGCCGCCGGCGCTGCCCACCCACCGCTCCCGGGCCTGCGTCATACGCAGGCCTTTTTCGTGGCCCACGCTCTCGACCTTCTCCGCAACAGGACCCGACCATGACGACCTCCCGCCGCACCGTACTCACCGCCCTGGGCCTCGCCGCCGCCGCCCTGGCCGGCTGCTCGTCCAACCCCTCGGCCGTCGACTACCCGCCGGTCGTCTTCGTGCACGGCAACGGCGACAGCGCCGCGCTGTGGCAGACGACGATGTGGCGCTTCGAATCCAACGGCTGGCCGCGCGACCGTCTCTACGCGATCAACGTGCCCTACCCGAGCTCCCGCGACGACGACACCGTGGCCCAGGCGGGCCGCACCTCTACCGCCGAGCACATGGCCTTCCTGCGCAGCGAGGTCGACGCGGTGCTGGCCCGCACCGGCGCGCAGCAGGTGGTGCTGATGGGCAACTCGCGCGGCGGCTACGCGATCCGCAACTACATCGCCCGCGGCGGCGGCGCGGCCAAGGTGCGCGAGGTGGTGCTGGGCGGCACGCCCAACCACGGCGTGTGGGCGATCCCCGGCTACCGCGAAGGCAGCGAGTTCTCCGGCACCGGCCCGTTCCTGAAGGCGCTCAACGCGCCCCGCAACGCCGCCGGCGACGAGATCGACGGCCCGGCCCGCTGGCTGACGGTGCGCTCCGACGGCAACGACAAGTTCGCCCAGCCCGACGGCCTGTGGATCGGACGGCCCGGCCTGCCCACCTTCGTCACCGCCGCCGGCCCCGAGCTGCGCGGCGCGACCAGCGTGGTGATCCCGAAGATCGACCACCGCGAAACGTCGTTCTCGCCCGCCGCCTTCGACGCCAGCTGGCGCTTCCTGACCGGCGCCGCGCCGCTCTCGACCACGGTGCAGGCCGAGGCTGCCCCGGTGCTCGACGGCATCGTCAGCGGCCTGGGCGTGGCCGGCAACGCCGCCGCCGGCAATGTGAGCAACAACCTGCCGGTGGCCGGCGCCACGGTGGAGATCTACGCGACCGACCCCGACACCGGCGCCCGTCGCGGCGGCCCGGCGCACCGCCGGACGGTCGGCGCCGACGGACGCTGGGGCCCGTTCACCGCCACCCCCGGCACGCCGTACGAATTCGTCGTCACCGCGCAGGGCTATGCCATCACCCACATCTACCGCAGCGGCTTCCCGCGGTCGAGCGATATCGTCCATCTGCGCGCCGAGCGCATCGTGGACGCCGAGCGCAGCGCCCAGGCCGTCGTCAGCTTCACCCGTCCGCGCGGCTACTTCGACCTGCAGCGCGACACGGTCAGCTTCGACGGCAGCAGCAGCCTGCCCGACGTGCCGCCCACCAGCGGCGCGGGCGTCGCGGCCTCCAAGCGCCTGCTGGCCGACGGAACCGACCGGGCGATCGTGGGCACCTTCAACGGCGAGAAAGTGGTGGGGCGGACCTGGCCGCTGGCCGGCGGGCACCTCGCGTTTCTCGAGTTGACGTATTGAGTTTGCGCGGACGTTGGGCGGATGGGAGTCCGGAGCCTGAGGCCGCGTCCTTGGTCCGGGCTCGCGCCGACGGCGTACTCTGCTCCGCGAATGTCCCCCGCGACGGGCTGCGCCCGCCGCTCCTCCTTTATTTCGCTGCGCAGAGCAGCTTGCAATGCGCTTGGTTGCCTTCGCAGACATCTATGCAAACACAGCGCCAGCGACCCGCCCTGCCGCTGATCCGACCCGCACGACGCGACGCTTCCAGGGCCGGGAGCGTCGGATGACCCCCGCAGCGAAATAAAGGAGGAGCCGAAGGCGGGGGACATTCGCGGAGGGGGTCACCCGGCGATCCCGGCCCCCACACCCGCCCAATCCGCTCTGCCAGCCAACCGCTACGGATTAGATAGCGCCCAGTCCGCACGGACTGCCGGCCACACCCCGATTCGACGACCGAAACGCCGACTAATCCAGCAACCGCGAAGACCGCGGCACATGCGCCATCAGGAACTCCATCTGGTCCGCTAGGATGCGGCGATTGCGCAGGATGAAATCTTCCCACAGGCTGGGCACATAGGGCGTGTAGAGCAGCGGCATGTTGGCCTGCTCGGGAGTGCGGTGGCTCTTCCTGTGGTTGCAGGGCTTGCAGGCCGTCACCACGTTCATCCAGGTGTCGACGCCCTTCTGCGCGAACGGCTTGATGTGCTCGCGGGTCAGGTCGGTCTCGTGGAAGTGCTGGCCGCAGTAGGCGCAGACGTTGCGGTCGCGGGCGAACAGCTTGGCGTTGGTAAGGCCCGGGCGCATCTCGAACGGGTTGATCCGCGGAACGCCCCGGGTGCCGATGATGCTGTTGATCGCGATCCTGGACTGCAGCCCGGTGATCGCGTTGGTGCCTCCGCGGAACACCGCGATCTCGGCGCCCGATTCCCAACGGACCTCGTCGGACGCGTAGTGGATCACCGCCTGCTCCAGGCTGATCCAGGACTGGGGCAGCCCCTGGGCCGACAACTTCAATACCTTCACGACACGGCTCCTCAAGAGGCCGGCTGCACTCTCTCGACGGATGAAGGTCGCCGGCACGCATTTCAGATGGTTCGGACGGAGCGCGCGGTTTGCCAGGACGCGTGCACGCTGGGTCACAATATACCCCGTTCATGACAAATCGGCGTCTGCCGCGCGCCCTGCCTGCGGCCTTTGCTATCAAAACCATATCAGCGCAATGAAGGTTTTCAGAGGGTTCCACCATCCTGGCGTGGCGCAGGCCTGCGCGCTGACCATCGGCAACTTCGACGGCGTGCACCGGGGCCACCAGGCGATGCTGGCGCTGCTGCGCAACGAGGCCGAGCACCGCGGCGTGCCCAGCTGCGTGCTGACCTTCGAGCCGCATCCGCGCGACTACTTCGCCGCCAGCGCCGGCAAGGCCAGCCTGGCGCCCGCCCGCATCGCCACCCTGCGCGACAAGCTGACCGAACTCGCGCGCTGCGGCATCGACCAGGCGATCGTGCTGCGCTTCGACGCCGAGCTGGCCATGCAGACGCCGCACCAGTTCATCGACCGGGTGCTGCTGGAGGGCCTGGGCGCCCGCTACGTGCTGGTGGGCGACGATTTCCGCTTCGGCGCCCAGCGGATGGGCGACTACGCGATGCTGGACGCCGCCGGCGCGCACGCCGGCTTCGACGTGGCCCGGATGAACAGCTACGAGGTCGGCGGCCTGCGCGTCTCCAGCTCGGCGGTGCGCGAGGCGCTGGCCACCGGCCGGATGGACGACGCCGCCCGCCTGCTGGGCCGCCCCTACAGCCTGAGCGGCCACGTGGTGCACGGCCGCAAGCTCGGCCGCGAGCTGGGCGCCACGGCCGCCGGCCGGGGCGACGGCTTTCGCACCCTCAACCTGCGCTTCTCGCACTGGAAACCGGCCGCCGCCGGCATCTTCGCGGTGCAGGTGCACGGCCTGGGCCCGGTGCCGCTGCCGGGCGTGGCCAACATGGGCGTGCGGCCCTCGCTCGACCCGTCGGACGTCAACGGCGGCCGGGTGCTGCTGGAGACCCACTGCCTCGACTGGCCCGCCGCGCTGGGCGCCGAAGGGGCCTACGGTAAAATCATCCGCGTGGACCTGCTGCACAAACTGCACGACGAATTGCGCTACCCCAGCCTCGATGCCCTGACCGCCGGCATCGCGCGGGACTGCGACGATGCGCGCGCGTTCTTCGCACGGCGCCAGGCCGAGGCCCACGAGCGCAACCACGGCCAGACCCACCGCCAGACCTCGCGCGACCGAATTTGACCCGAGCCCGCCGTGCCGCACCGGCACCGCTGCCGCCCTTCGACAGGCTCAGGGCGAACGGCTTGTATACCTCCCGCACCGACCACCTTCCCCGTTCGGGCTGAGCCTGTCGAAACCCTTTTTCGACGAAGTTCCTCCATGTCCGAAACCCACGATGCTTCCGCCGCAGCTGCCCCGGCCGCGACCGACTACCGCGCCACCCTGAACCTGCCCGACACGCCGTTCCCGATGCGCGGCGACCTGCCCAAGCGCGAGCCGGGCTGGGTGCAGGACTGGGAGGACCAAGGCATCTACAAGCGCCTGCGCGAGGCCCGCTGCGGCGCGCCCAAGTTCGTGCTGCACGACGGCCCGCCGTATGCCAACGGCCAGATCCACATGGGCCACGCGGTCAACAAGATCCTGAAGGACATGATCGTCAAGGCGCGGCAGCTGGAAGGCATGGACGCGCTCTACGTACCGGGCTGGGACTGCCACGGCCTGCCGATCGAGAACCAGATCGAGAAGCTGCACGGCCGCAACCTGAGCCGCGACGAGGTGCAGGCCAGGAGCCGCGCTTATGCCACCGAGCAGATCGGCCTGCAGAAGAAGGACTTCAAGCGCCTGGGTGTGCTGGGCGACTGGGAAGACCCGTACCTGACGATGAACCCCGGCAACGAGGCCGACGAGATCCGGGCCCTGAAGCGCATCATGGAGCGCGGCTTCGTCTACCGGGGCCTGAAGCCGGTCTACTGGTGCTTCGACTGCCGCTCTTCGCTGGCCGAGTTCGAGATCGAATACGCCGACAAGAAGTCGCAGACGATCGACGTGGCTTTCGAATCGGCCGAGCCCGAGAAACTGGCTGCCGCCTTCGGCCTGGCCGCGTTGGACAAGCCCGCCTTCGCCGTCATCTGGACCACCACCGCCTGGACCATCCCGGCCAACCAGGCGCTCAACCTGAACCCGGCGCTGGATTACGCGCTGGTCGACACACCGCGCGGCCTGCTGGTGCTGGCCGCTGCCCTGGTCGAGAAGGCGCTGGCCCGCTACCAGCTCGAAGGCTCGGTGCTCGCCACCGTGGCGGGCGAGAAGCTCGGCGGCCTGCGGTTCAAGCATCCGCTGCACGACGCGGCCGATGCCGGCACCGGTGCCTACAGCTACCGCCGCCTGTCGCCGGTCTTCCTGGCCGACTACGCCACCGCCGACGACGGTACCGGCATCGTTCATTCGTCGCCCGCCTACGGGGTGGACGATTTCAACTCCTGCGTCGCCAACGGCTTCACCACCGACGACATCCTGAACCCGGTGCAGGCCAACGGCGTGTACGTGGACGAGCTGCCGCTCTTCGGCGGCCAGTTCATCTGGAAAGCGGCGCCGGCGATCGTGGAGGCCCTGCGCGACGCGGGCCGCCTGTTCGCCAGCACCGAGATCGTCCACAGCTACCCGCACTGCTGGCGCCACAAGACGCCGGTGATCTACCGGGCCGCGGCCCAGTGGTTCGTGCGCATGGATGAAGGCGAAGGCGTCTTCACGAAGGACAAGGCGCCGAAGACGCTGCGCCAGCTCGCACTCGACGCGATCGAGCAGACCGGCTTCTTCCCCGAGAACGGCCAGGCGCGGCTGCGGGACATGATCGCGGGCCGCCCCGACTGGTGCATCTCGCGCCAGCGCAACTGGGGCGTGCCGCTGCCCTTCTTTTTGCACAACGCCACCGGCGAACTGCATCCGCGCACGATGGAGCTGATGGACCGCGCCGCCGAGATGGTCGAGGCCGGCGGCGTCGAGGCCTGGAGCAAGGCCACCGCCGAGGAGATCCTGGGCGCGGAGGACGCGCAGCACTACACCAAGGGCAACGACATCCTCGACGTGTGGTTCGACTCGGGCACCACCCACTTCCACGTGCTGCGCGGCTCGCACTTCGACGACAGCATCGCCCTTGGCGGCGGACGCGACGAGGGCCACCACACCCACGGCACCGAGGCCGACCTGTACCTGGAAGGCCACGACCAGCACCGCGGCTGGTTCCACAGCTCGCTGCTCACCGCCTGCGCCATGTACGACCGCGCGCCCTACAAGGGCCTGCTGACCCACGGCTTCACCGTCGACAGCCAGGGCCGCAAGATGAGCAAGTCGCTCAAGAACGGGGTCGATCCGCAGGTCACCGCCGACAAGCTGGGCGCCGAGATCATCCGCCTGTGGGTAGCCGCCAGCGACTATTCGGGCGACATCGCGGGCGACGACAAGATCCTGGCCCGGGTGGTCGATGCCTACCGCCGCATCCGCAACACCCTGCGCTTCCTGCTGGCCAACACCAGCGACTTCGACATGGCGACGGACGGCGTCGCCGATGCCGACCTGCTGGAGATCGACCGCTACGCCCTGGCCCGCGCCGCGCAGTTCCAGGCCGAGATCCTGGCGCACTACCAGGTCTACGAGTTCCACCCGGTGGTCGCCAAGCTGCAGCTCTACTGCTCGGAAGATCTGGGCGGCTTCTACCTCGACGTTCTGAAGGACCGGCTCTACACCACCGCGCCGAAGTCGCTGGCCCGCCGCAGCGCGCAGACCGCCCTGTGGAAGATCACCCAGGCGATGCTGCGCTGGATGGCGCCGTTCCTGAGCTTCACCGCCGAGGAGGCCTGGAAGATCGTCGGCAGCTCCGACACCATCTTCCTGGAGACCTTCGCCCGCTTCGACAACACCGACGACGCCCTGCTGGCGCCGTGGACCCGGCTGCGCGAGATCCGCGACCTGGCCAACAAGGAGATCGAGGCCCTGCGCGCCGCGGGCCGGCTGGGCTCGTCGCTGCAGGCCAACCTGCGGATCGCGGCCGAGCCGGCGGACCTGGCGCTGCTGCAGGGGCTGGGCGACGACTTGAAGTTCGTCTTCATCGCTTCTGCTATCGAATTGGTAGCTGGAGGCCCGCTCGCCATCACGGCCAGCGCCACATCCGATGCCAAATGCGAGCGCTGCTGGCACTACCGCGCCGACGTGGGCCACGACCCGGCGCACCCGACCATCTGCGGCCGCTGCACCAGCAACCTCTTCGGTACCGGCGAAGTCCGGAGCCACGCATGAACGCGACCACCGCACTCGACACCAACCGCTCCCGCATCGCCGGCATGCTGCCTTGGCTGGGCTTCGCCGCCCTGCTCTTCGTGGCCGACCAGGTCACCAAGTCGATGATCCTGGCGCGCTACCAGCTGGGCGACAGCACCACGATCACCGGCTTCTTCAACATCGTGCGGGCCCACAACACCGGCGCGGCGTTCTCGCTGCTGGCCGACTCGTCTGGCTGGCAGCGGTGGTTGTTCACCGGCATCGGCGTGGCGGCGGCGGGCTTCATCCTGTGGCTGCTGCGCTCGCATGCGGGCCAGCGGCTGTTCTCCTTCGCGCTGGCCGCGATCCTGGGCGGCGCGGTCGGCAACGTGGTCGACCGGATGATGCACGGCTACGTGGTCGATTTCCTCGACTTCCACCTGGGCGGCCGGCACTTCCCGGCGTTCAACATCGCCGACATGGCGATCTCGCTGGGCGCGGCCTGCCTGATCCTCGACGAACTGCTGCGGATGCGGCGCAACAAGACGCCCTGACGCAGATGCCGGCGCCCGCCTAGTTGCGGGCGTCATCGCCGTGTCACGGCCGGAGGCTCCAATGAAAACGTTTACATCGTTTTCACATGAGCATTCAGCACGTCGCCCAGCACGCCCGCGTCTCCGTCGCCACGGTCTCGCGGGTCTTCAATTTCCCCGACCGTGTCGCCGCCGCCACCCGCGACCGGGTGCTCGCCGCCGCCCGGTCGCTCGGCTACCTGCCCAACGCCAGCGCCCGCACCCTGCGCACCCAGCGCAGCCGGGTGCTGGGCGTGGTGCTGCCGACGCTGCACAACCCGGTCTTCGCCGAATGCCTCGACGGCATCGCCCAGGCGGCGCGCGCCGCGGGCTACGCGATCCTGCCGGTCACGACCGACTACGAACTGGAGAACGAGCAGCAGGCCGCCCGTGAACTGCTGGCCGGCGACGCCGCCGGCATGCTGCTGGTGGTGGCCGACCCGGCCCGCTCGGCGGTGCTGGAACGGCTGCAGGCCGACGGCGTGCCCTACGTGCTGCTCTACAACCGGCATGCGGCGCACCCCTGCGTCTCGGTCGACAGCGAGGCCGCCGTCGCCGCGGTGGTGGAGCGCCTGGCGCAGGCGGGCCACCGCGACATCGCGATGGTGAGCGGCCCGCTCGCCGCCTCCGACCGGGCCCGGCAGCGCCACGACGGCTTCCTGCGCGGCATGGCGGCGGTGCCCGGCAGCCGTGCGCGCCTGGTCGAGGTGCCCTTCGTCGCCAGCGCGGCCGGCCCGGTGTCCGCGCTGCTGGCGCCCGCCGACCGGCCCACCGCGCTGTTCTGCTCCAACGACCTGCTCGCGATCCGCAGCCTGCGCGCCGCCCACCTGCTGGGCCTGCGGGTGCCGGAGCAGCTGAGCGTGGTCGGCTTCGACGGCATCGCGCTGGGCGAGGAACTCACCCCGATCCTCTCGACCGTCGTGCAGCCGCACCGCGAGATCGGCCGCCGCGGCGTCGACATCCTGGTGGCGGCACTGGCGCGCGACGCACGGCCCACGGCCGCCGACAGCGAGTTGCTGGCCCACCGGCTGCGCGGCGGCGAATCGACCGCACCGCCCGCCGCGGCGCTGGCGCTGGCCACGGCCTGACGCCGGCCGCTCCTTCACCGCATCTCTCCCCCGCTCTCCCTTCCCCAACCCCAACGCACAAGGTTTCCTCCATGCGCCACGCTCTCACCCACTGGGCCCGTCTCGGCCTGCTCGCCCTCGGCCTCGCCGGCGGCTCCGCCATGGCCCAGACGGCCATCTGCTACAACTGCCCCACCGAATGGGCCGACTGGGGCACCCAAATCAAGGCGATCAAGGCCAGAACCGGCGTGACGGTGCCGCCCGACAACAAGAACTCGGGCCAGTCGCTCGCCCAGCTGACGGCCGAAAAGGCAAGCCCGGTCGCCGACATGACCTACCTGGGCGTGACCTTCGCGATCCAGGCGCAGAAGGACGGCCTGATCGCCCCCTACAAGCCGGCCGGCTTCGACGCGATCCCCGACGGCCTGAAGGACCCGCAGGGCCACTGGTTCTCGATCCACTCGGGCACCCTCGGCTTCATGGTCAACGTCGACGCGCTCAAGGGCAAGCCGGTGCCGAAGTCGTGGGCCGACCTGCTCAAGCCCGAGTACAAGGGCCTGGTCGGCTACCTCGATCCGTCGTCGGCCTTCGTCGGCTACGTGGGGGCGGTGGCGGTGAACCAGGCGCGCGGCGGCACGCTGGAGAACTTCGGCCCCGCGCTCGACTACTTCAAGGCGCTGCAGCAGAACGAGCCGATCGTGCCGAAGCAGACCGCCTACGGCCGGGTGCTGTCGGGCGAGATCGCGATCCTGCTCGACTACGACTTCAACGCCTACCGCGCCAGGTACAAGGACAAGGCCAACGTGGCCTTCGTGATCCCCGCCGAAGGCACGCTGGTGGTGCCCTACGTGATGGGCATGGTCGCCAAGGCGCCGCATGCGGCCGACGCCAGGAAGGCGCTCGACTTCGTTCTGTCGGAAGAAGGCCAGGCCATCTGGGCCCGCGCCTACCTGCGCCCGGTGCGCGCCAACGCGATGCCGGCCGACGTCGAGGCGCAGTTCCTGCCCGCCGCCGACTACGCCCGCGCCAGGACGGTCGACTACGGCCAGATGGCCACCGTGCAGAAGGCTTTCTCGGAACAGTACCTGAAGGCCGTGCGCTGAGCGCTGCCGCTGTTCGCAACGCAGACTTCACACCACCGCCATGACCCCTCCCAGCGCCACCGCATCGCGCCCCCTGCTGCTCGCCTGCCTGGCGCCGGCGGCGATCTTCTTCGCCGCCTTCTGGCTGCTGCCGGTGGCGCTGCTGGTGGGCCTGCCGGCGCGGCAGGGCTGGGAGGGCTACTTCGCGGTGCTGACCCATCCGCGCTACCTCGCCAGCCTGCTCAACACGGTGGTGCTGTCGGTGACGGTGACGCTCGCCACGCTGCTGCTGGGCGGCGCGGTGGGCGTGTATCTGGCGCGGCGGCGCTTCCCGGGCCGGCAGGTGCTGCTGGCCCTGCTGACGCTGCCGCTGTCGTTCCCGGGCGTGATCGTCGGCTTCTTCGTGATCCTGCTGGGCGGGCGCCAGGGCGTGGTCGCCGGGCTGGCCGATGCGGCGGGCTGGGGCCGGATCACCTTCGCCTACGGGCTGCTGGGGCTGTTCCTGGCGTACCTGTACTTCTCGCTGCCGCGCGCCATCGCCACCTACACGGCCGCCGCCGAGGCGATGGACCTGGCGCTGGAGGAAGCCGCCCGCTCGCTCGGCGCCTCGCGGCTGCGGGTGCTGCGCGACGTGTGGATCCCCGAGCTGGCGCCCACCACGCTGGCCTGCGGCGCGATCCTGTTCGCCACCGCCATGGGCGCCTTCGGCACCGCCTTCACCCTGGCGAGCAAGTTCGAGGTGCTGCCGATCACCATCTACGACGAGTTCACCAACTACGCCAACTTCGCGCTGGCCGCGTCGCTGTCGATCGCGCTCGGCCTGGTGACCTGGCTGGTGCTGTTCGTGGCCCGGCGGCTGGGCGCGGCGCCGCTGTAGCCCGCGCACCGCCCACCCCCTTTCCACAGGCCCGATGACCATGCGCGTCTCCCGCACCGCTTCCCCCTTCCTGCTGGCCACCACCCTCGCGGTGGCCGTCTTCATGCTGGCACCGATGGCCCTCTCGGTCGTCGCCGGGCTGGTGAACAACTACAGCCGGGGCATCGCCAGCGGCTTCACCCTGCGCTGGCTGGCCGAGGTGCTCGACGGCTACGGCGGCACCATCGGCTGGTCGCTGGCGATCGCCGTCGGCACCGTCGTCGCGACGCTGCTGCTGGGCGTGCCCTGCGCCTATGCGCTGGCCCGCAGCCGCTCGCGCTGGGCCGGGGTGTTCGAGGAGCTGCTGACCCTGCCAGTCGCGGTGCCGGGCCTCGCCACCGCGCTGGCGCTGATCCTGGCCTACGGGCAGATCGCGGTGTTCCGGCAGAGCTTCGCCTTCATCCTGGTGGGCCACATCGTCTTCACCCTGCCCTTCATGGTGCGGGTGGTGGGCTCGGCCTTCCAGCGGCGCGAACTGCGGGCGCTGGAAGAGGCCTCGCGCTCCCTGGGCGCCGGCTTCTGGCAGTGCCTGGCGGGCGTGCTGGTGCCGGCGGTGCTGCCCGCGATCGCGGCCGGCTGCCTGATGGTCTTCACCCTGTCGGTCGGCGAATTCAACCTGACCTGGATGCTGCACACGCCGCTCACCCGCACCCTGCCGGTGGGCCTGGCCGACAGCTACGCCTCGGCCCGGATCGAGATCGGCTCGGCCTACACCCTGGTCTTCTTCATCGTGATCCTGCCGGTGCTCTGGGCCCTCCAGCACCTGGCCAACCTGCTGCAACGCCGCCATGGAAACTGATACCGCCACCCCTTCCGGCGCCGCCTCGGCCTTCGCCCGTGCCCGCACCGGCGTGCAGGTGACCGACTGCGCCAAGACCTACCCCGACGGCACCCGCGGCCTGCAGCCCACCACCCTGGCGGTGGAGCCCGGCGAGGTGCTGGCGCTGCTCGGCCCCTCGGGCTGCGGCAAGACGACGCTGCTGCGCGTGGTCGCCGGGCTGGAGCAGACCGATGCAGGCGGCCGCATCGCCTTCGGCACCCAGGACGTCACCCGCCTGCCGATCGAGCAGCGCGGCGTGGGCATGGTGTTCCAGCACTACGCGCTGTTTCCGCAGATGACGGTCGAGGGCAATATCGGCTACGGCCTGAAGATCCGCGGCGTGGCCGAGGCCGAGCGCCGCCGGGCGGTGGGCGAGCTGGTCGACCTGGTGCGCCTCGGCGGGCTGGAGAAGAAGCGCCCCGCCGAACTCTCGGGCGGCCAGCGCCAGCGGGTGGCCCTGGCCCGGGCGGTGGCGGTGCGGCCCCGGGTGCTGCTGCTCGACGAGCCACTGACCGCGCTCGACGCCAAGCTCAAGGAGTCGCTGCGCGACGAGCTGGCCGACCTGCTGCGCCGCCTGGGCATCACCGCGATCCACGTCACCCACGACCAGCAGGAGGCGCTGGCCATCGCCGACCGGCTGGCGGTGATGCAGGCCGGCCGCATCGTGCAGATCGGCAACGGCGAGCAGCTCTATCGCGCGCCGCTGCATTCCTTCGTCGCCGAGTTCCTGGGCCGGGTGAACCGGCTCGCCCGGGGCCCGGCCCAGCGGGCGCAGAACACGGTGCTGCTGGGCGGCACCACGCTGGCCTGCCCCGAGGGCCTGGCCGGCCATGCCACGCTGCTGGTGCGGCCGGAGGACGTGCGCATCGTCGCGCCGCAGGGCAGCGCCGCCCAGGCCACGGTGGCGCGCCGCACCTTCCTGGGCGAGCGGGTCCAGCTGCGGCTGGCCCTGGCCGACCAGCCCGCGCATCTGCTGGCCGACGTGGACCGCGACAGCCCCTGGCAATCGGGCGACGCGGTCGGCATCCAGATCGCACCCGGCCGGCTGATGCCCGGCCCGGTCGATGCAGCTTCCCCTTCCTCCATCGCCGCAACCGCATGACCGCCACCGCACGCCCCACCACCTTCCTGGTGCAGCTCACCGACCTGCACATCCGCGAGCCCGGCCGGCTGGCCTACCGCCGGATCGACACCGCCGCCTACCTGCGCGCCACCGTCGCAGCCGTCGGCCGGCTGGTGCAGCCGCCCGACGCGGTCGTCGTCACCGGCGACCTGACCGATTTCGGCCGACCGGCCGAATACGCCTACCTGCGCGAGCTGCTGGCCCCGCTGCCGATGCCGGTCTACCTGATGCCCGGCAACCACGACGACCGGGCGAACCTGCGGGCGGGCTTCCCCGACCACGCCTACCTGGGCACCGGCCCCTTCATCCAGTACACCGCCGACATCGGCGGCCTGCGGCTGGTCGCGCTCGATTCGGTCACGCCGGGCCACGGCCACGGCGAGCTGTGCCCGGCCCGGCTCGACTGGCTGGAGGCCGCGCTGGAGGCGAGCCGCGGCCGGCCGGTGGTCGTCGCCCTGCACCATCCGCCCTTCGCCACCCTGATCGGGCATATGGACCGACAGGGGTTGCTGGAGGGCGCAGTCCGCTTCGAGGCCATCGTGGCGCGGCACCCGAACGTCGAGCGGGTCGTCGCCGGCCATGTGCACCGGGCGGTGGACGCGCGCTTCGGCGGCACCATCGCCTGCACCTCGCCGGCGCCGGCGCATGCGGTGTTCCTGGACCTGGCGGAAGACGCCGCCTCGCAGTGGGTGCTGGAGCCGGCGCAGTTCCGCATGCTGGCGCAGCCGGCCGCCGGGCCGCTGGTGACGCACCTGGTTTCCAGCGGCCGGGCCGAGGGTCCCTATCCCTTCTACGACAATGGCACACTGATCGATTGACGCCGACGTTCCGCAAGCCAACATTCTTCGTTCCCCGCGGGTCCGGCGTCGCAAGGAGACATGCGCGTCCGGGCGCTCGTACATGAAGCATCTGTTGAATCTGCTCGCGGCCGTGGCGCTGCTGGTCTGGGGGACCCACCTGGTACGCACCGGCGTGCTGCGGGTGTTCGGCGCCAACCTGCGCAAGATCCTGGCCCGCAGCGTGGGCAACCGCTTCACCGCCGCCCTCTCGGGCATCGGCGTGACGGCGCTGGTGCAGTCGAGCACCGCCACCTCGTTGATGACCTCGTCCTTCGTCGGCCAGGGGCTGATCACCCTGCCCTCGGCCCTGGCGGTGATGCGCGGGGCCGACGTGGGTACCGCGCTGATGTCGGTGTTCTTCTCGTTCGACCTGTCGTGGCTGTCGCCGCTGATGATCTTCGTCGGCGTGGTGCTGTTCGTCTCGCGCCAGGCGGGCACCGCCGGCCGGGTGGGCCGGGTGCTGATCGGCCTGGGGCTGATGCTGCTGGCCCTGCGCCTGGTGGTCGAGGCGACCGAGCCGCTGCTTGCCTCGCCCGCGATCCGCGCGCTGCTGGTCTCGGTGACCAGCGACGTGCTGATGGAGATCGCGCTCGGCGCGGTGCTGGCGGTGGTGGCCTACTCCAGCCTGGCCATCGTGCTGCTGATCGCGGCCATGGCCAGCTCCACCGTGGTGCCGCTCGACGTGGCGCTCGGCCTGGTGCTGGGCGCCAACCTGGGCAGCGGCATCCTGGCCGTGCTGACCACCGCCAAGTCGCCGGCCGAAGTGCGGCAGGTGACCGTCGGCAACCTGGTCTTCAAGCTGATGGGCGTGGCCCTGGTGGCGCCCTTCATCGGCCTCTGGCTGCACCACGTGCAGCCGCGCCTGCCCGACGCCACCTACGGCGTGGTGATGTTCCACCTGGCGTTCAACATCGTGGTGAGCATCGGCTTCATCGGCCTGACCAACCGGGTGGCGCGCCTGGTGCAGTGGATGCTGCCGGCGCCCAAGGCCGGCGACGGCCACCAGCGGCTGCACCACCTGGACCCGTCGGCCCTCTCCACCCCCAGTTTGGCGATGTCCTGCGCCGCACGCGAGGCGCTGCACCAGGCCGACCTGGTCGAGACGATGCTGATCGGCGTGCTCGACGTGATCCGCAAGAACGACCTGCAGCGTGCCGAGCAGCTGCGCAAGATGGACGACACGGTCGACGAGCTGTATTCGTCGATCAAGTACTACCTGACCAAGATCTCCCGCGAGGCGCTGGGCGAGGAGGAAGGCCGCCGCTGGACCGACATCATCAGCTTCACCATCAACATGGAGCAGATCGGCGACATCATCGAGCGGGTGCTGCAGGACATCGAGGACAAGAAGATCAAGAAGGGCCGCAACTTCTCGGCCGCCGGCATGGCCGAGATCGCGGAGCTGCACCAGCGGCTGATCGACAACCTGCGGCTCGGCATGAGCGTGTTCCTGAACGGCAACGTGCGCGACGCGCAGAAGCTGCTGGAGCAGAAGGCCCTGTTCCGCGACCTGGAGCGGGCCTACGCCACCACCCACCTGGGCCGGCTCTCCGACAACACGGTGCAGAGCATCGAGACCAGCTCGCTGCACATCGACCTGATCAGCGACCTGAAGCGGATCAACTCCCACATCTGCTCGATCGCCTACCCGATCCTGGACTCGGCCGGGGTGCTGGCGCCGAACCGGCTGCGCGATCCGGTGCCGCCTGCGTGACGGCGGTGCCGGCCGCACGTCGCAGCATGCTGCTATCGTATCTATAGCTAGAGGCCGGCGTGCGGCGCCGGCTACAGCCCTCTTTTGTCGATATTTCCGGCTGCGGCGCCCTCGGTCGCCTGCACCACCCGGCCGGCCGGCACGGGCGGCACGACGACCGGCACCGGCACCGGCCCCATGCCCGGCGTCGCCAACGCGGCCGGGGGCTGCGCGTCGGGGCGGCGCGCGTAGCGCTGGGCCAGCACCGCGCAGACCATCAGCTGCATCTGATGGAACACCATCAGCGGCAGCACGATGGCGCCGACCGCCGGCGCGGCGAACAGCACCTTGGCCATCGGCACGCCGCTGGCCAGGCTCTTCTTGGAGCCGCAGAAGACGATGGTGATCTCGTCCTCCTTCGAGAAACCCAGGCGGCGCGCCGTCCAGGTGGTGAAGGTCAGGACGATCGCCAGCAGCACCGCGCAGACCACCAGCAGGCCTGCCAGGCTGCGCAGCGGCACCTGGCGCCACAGGCCCTCGATCACCGCGGCGCTGAAGGCGGTGTAGACGACCAGCAGGATCGAGCTCTGGTCGACCATCCGCAGCACCGGCGCCCAGCGCTTCATCGTGCTGGCCAGCAGCGGGCGCATCAGGTGGCCGACGATGAACGGCACCATCAGCTGCAGCACGATGCGACCGACCGCGTCGAACGACTGGTGCGCATCGCCGCCGGGCTGCACGATCAGGTTGACCAGCAGCGGCGTGATCAGCACGCCCAGCATCGTCGAGGCCGAGGCGCTGCAGATGGCGGCCGGCATGTTGCCCCGCGCCAGCGCGGTGAGCGCGATCGCCGACTGCACGGTGGCCGGCAGCACGCAGATGTAGAGCACGCCGGTGTAGAGCGCCGGCGTCACCAGCGGGAGCAGCAGCGGCTTGAGCAGCAGGCCCAGCGCCGGGAACAGGACGAAGGTGGTGCCCACCACCACCAGGTGCAGCCGCCAGTGCATCAGCCCCGCCACCACCGCCTCGCGCGAGAGCTTGGCGCCGTGCAGGAAGAACAGCAGCGCGATCGCGCCGGTGGTGACCCATTCGAACGCCCGGGCCACCGAACCGGAGGCCGGCAGCAGGCTGGCCAGCGCCACGGTGGCCAGCAGGGAGAGGGTGAAGTTGTCGGGCAGGAAGCGGGATCGGCTCATGGGGTCGGCGGCGCAAGGCGTGGCGGAATCGGGAAGCTGCGATTGCACACGCCTGCGATTCAAAACACAAATGGATTTATTTGATGAATATATGATTTCGGCTAATGAATATCAGTCTGCGCCAGTTCAAGGTGTTCCTGGCCGTGGCCGAGACCGGCAACTTCAGCAAGGCCGGCGAGCGCATCGGCATCACCCAGCCCGCGGTGAGCCGCGCCATCGGCGAGCTGGAGCAGTCCCTCGGACTGCGGCTTCTCGACCGCACCACCCGCGAGGTGGCCCTGACCGATGCCGGCAGGCGGCTGCACAGCCACCTGGAGCGGGTGCTCGAGGACCTGGAGGCCGCCCTGCTCGATGTGCGCGGCATGGCCCAGCTGCGGCGCGGCCGGGTGCGGGTCGGCAGCAGCCCGACGCTGTCGGCCAGCCTGATGCCGGCCTGCATCGCCGCCTGCGCCCGCGACACGCCGGAGCTGGAGATCGTGCTGCTCGACCGGGTCCAGCAGCAGGTGCTCGACAGCGTGCTCGCCGGCGAGGTCGATTTCGGCGTGGTGATCGACCCGGCCGCGCAGGACGCGCTGCACTGCGAGCCGATCCTCCAGGAGCCGTTCTGCCTGGTGCTGCCCGCCGCCCATGCGCTGGCCTCTGCCAGCGGCCCGGTACCGTGGACCGCGCTGGCCGGCCGCGACCTGGTGCTGCTCGACCACGCCTCGGGCAGCCGGCGGCTGATCGACGAGGCGCTGCTGCGCTTCGGCGTGCAGGCGCGCGTGGTGCAGCAGCTGGGCCATCCGACGACCATCTTCCGGATGGTCGAGGCGGGCATCGGCATCAGCGTACTGCCGGGCCTGGCCTTGCCGCCCCGCATGCCGCAGGGCCTCACCGCCCGCCTGCTGGCGCCGCAGGTCGACCGGCAGATCATGCTGGTACACCGGCGGGGCCGCAGCCTGCCGCCGCTGGTGCAGGGGGTGTGGGAGCGAGTACGCACCACCGCGCAAGGCCTGCCGTCGCCGCTGGCGGGCGACCGGCCGTAGCCGGGGCGCAATCAGCGCCACCGGCCGATACCGTCAGAGCGTCAGAGCGTCAGGATCGAGCAGCCGGTGGTCTTGCGGGCTTCCAGGTCGCGGTGAGCCTGCTGCACGTCCTCCAGCGGATAGCGCTGGGCGATATGGATCCTGACCTGGCCGGAGGCCACGACCTCGAACAGTTCGTCGGCCATCGCCTGGGTCGATTCGCGGGTGGCGATGTGGGTGAACAGCGTCTGGCGGGTGACGTAGAGCGAGCCCTTGGCGCCCAGCATGCCGGGCGCGAAAGCCGGTGCCGGCCCCGAGGCGTTGCCGAAGCTGGCCATCAGGCCGAAGGGCCGCAGGCAGTCGAGCGACTTCTCCCAGGTGTCCTTGCCGACCGAGTCGTAGACCACCTTCACCCCGCGGCCTGCGGTGATCTCCTTGACCCGTGCGGCGAAATCCTCGGTGCGGTAGTTGATCGCGTGGGCGGCGCCGTTCTCGAGCGCCAGGGCGCACTTCTCGTCGGAGCCGGCGGTGGCGATCAGCTGCAGGCCCAGCACCCGCGCCCACTGGCAGGCGATCAGCCCGACGCCGCCGGCGGCCGCGTGGAACAGCACGTGGTCGCCGGGCCGCAGGCCCTCGACCGGCAGCGTCTTCTTCAGCAGGTACTGCGCGGTGAGGCCCTTGAGCATCATCGCGGCGCCGGTCTCGAAATCGATCGCGTCGGGCAGCTTGCAGACGTTGCGGCCGGGCATCACCCGCTCTTCGCTGTAGCTGCCGGGCGGGGCGCTGGCGTAGGCCGCACGGTCGCCCGGGGCCAGGTGCGTCACGCCCTCTCCCACCGCCTCGACGATGCCGGCGGCCTCCATGCCCAGCTGCAGCGGCATCGCGAACGGGTAGAGCCCGGTGCGCTGGTAGACGTCGATGAAGTTGAGGCCCACCGCCTTGTGGCGGATGCGGATCTCGCCCGGGCCGGGCGCGCCGACCTGGACGTCGACGATCTTCATTTCTTCAGGACCGCCGTGGCGGTCGATGCGAACGGCTTTGCTCATGGTGTGTCTCCTGCGAGGGTTCGGCGCGGCATGCGACGCGGGGCATCGTGCCACGCTTCCCCGCCGGCCGCTCGGCGCGCCCGCGGCGGCCCCCGTCCGGCGCGGGGTGGTCGCGTCCCGGTCGGCGCTTGGTACATTCGCCCGGATGAATGCGCGCATGACACCGTCGACCATCCTCCTGCTGCTGGTACCGCCCATCCTGTGGGCCGGCAACGCGGTGACCGGCCGGCTGGTGCATGCGCTGGTGCCGCCGATGACCTTCAACTTCCTGCGCTGGGCGATCGCCCTGGTGCTGCTGCTGCCGCTGGCCGGCCACGTGCTGCGGCCGGGTTCCGAGATCTGGCCCCTGTGGCGGCGCTTCGCCGTGATGGGGCTGCTGGGCATCGGCTGCTACAACGCGCTGCAGTACCTGGCGCTGCAGACCTCCGAGCCGATCAACACCACCCTGGTCGGCTCCAGCATGCCGGTCTGGATGATGGTGGTGGGCACGCTGTTCTTCGGCGCCAAGGTGCAGCGGTCGCAGGTGCTGGGCGCGTTGCTGTCGATCTGCGGGGTGCTGGTGGTGCTGTGCCGCGGCGAATGGCAGCAATTGCTGGCGCTGCGGCTGCGGCCGGGCGATGTGTTCATGCTGCTGGCGACCGTGCTCTGGGCCTTCTACAGCTGGATGCTGGTGCGGCCCCGCGAAAGCGCCACGCTGCGGGCCGACTGGTCGGCCTTCCTGCTGACGCAGGTGGCCTTCGGCTCCGCATGGGCCGGGCTGTTCACCGCGGCGGAATGGACCTTCGCCTCGCCGCGGATCCACTGGGGCTGGCCCCTGGCGGCGGCGCTGCTCTTCGTGGCGGTGGGCCCGTCGATCGTCGCCTACCGCTGCTTCGGCGCGGCCATCGGCCGGGTGGGGCCGAGCGTCGCCTCGTTCTTCGTCAACCTGACGCCGCTCTTCGCGGCGTTGCTGTCGGCCGCCTTCCTGGGCGAGCCGCCGCACCTCTACCACGCGCTGGCCTTCGCACTGCTGGTGGGCGGCATCGTGCTGGCATCCGCCCGGCGCACCGCCGTGGCGGCGCCGGAGGCCTGATCAGAAGGTGCCCGGGTAGGCGCCGCCGTCGGCCAGCACGTTCTGGCCGGTGATGTAGCCGGCGTGGGTGCTGCACAGGAAGGCGCAGATCGCACCGAACTCGGCCGGCGTGCCGAAGCGCTGCGCCGGAATCGTCTTGCGGCGCTTGTCGGCCACCGTGTCCGGATCCACGCCGGTCTTCTTGGCTCCCGCGGCCATGGTGACGCGCAGGCGGTCGGTATCGAAGGCGCCCGGCAGCAGGTTGTTGACGGTGACGCCGCGGCCCGCGATGCCGCTGCGCGCCACGCCGGCCACGAAGCCGGTCAGGCCGCTGCGGGCACCGTTGGACAGGCCCAGCACGTCGATCGGCGCCTTCACCGCGCCGGAGGTGATGTTGACGATGCGCCCGAAGCCGCGCTCGGCCATGCCGTCGACCGTCGCCTTAATCAGTTCGATCGGCGTGAGCATGTTGGCGTCGATCGCCTTCAGCCAGGCCTCGCGGTCCCATTCGCGGAAATCGCCGGGTGGCGGGCCGCCGGCATTGGTGACGACGATGTCGAAATCGCGCCGTGCGGCGAAGACCGCCGCGCGGCCCTCGGGCGTGGTGATGTCGGCGGCCAGGGCCTCCACGGTGCTGCCGTGCTGCTGCGCCGCGCCTTGGCGCAGTTCGGCCGCGGTCGCTTCAAGCGCCTCAGCGCCGCGGGCGACGATCAGCACATGCACGCCTTCGGCCACCAGCGCCTCGGCGCATCCGCGCCCCAATCCCTTGCTCGCGCCGCAGACCAACGCCCATTTGCCCTTGAGTCCCAGATCCATAACCGTCCTCGTGTGTCGTCGATGTTGAACCCCGCCCGTCCGGGCGGGGGACCGGCAGGTGCCGGTCGGGTGGCATCGATTCTCACGCATGGGCGCAGAAGGGCTCCCGCTCAGTCGACGAGTTCGCGCCAGGAGCTGCGGCGGGGCGTGCCGATGCCGGTCGCGGTGCCCTGCAGTTCCTGGCTGGTGCGCCGGCCCTGGCTGTCGGTCACGATCACCCGCACCGATCCGTTGCTGCGCCGCACCGGCGCCAGTCCGACCGCGAGGGCCGTGGTGCTGAGCTGCTGGCCGACCACCGCCGCCGACGAGCCGGTGGTGAAGTTGAACTGGTAGAGCCACGATGCGCCGCCCGAGGTGCAGGCATCGCCGCTGGGAATCGCCGATGCCGCGACCAGCTTGCCCGACTGCAGCACCATGTCGGTCGCGATGCGCTCGCCGGTGGTGGGCAGGTCGACCCACCAGCCGTTGTGCGTGCCCCAGTTCACCGCGTTGGAGGTGACGGTCGCGGTCGTCGTCCCGGCGGTGATCGTCTGCTGCACCATCCGGTTGGCGGTCGCAGCGGTGCGGACGGTGCCCCAGGCCTGGTCCACCAGCGGATCCTTCACCACGTAGATCGACTGCGTCGTGGCGTCGGTGATGTCGCTGGTGCCCAGGTAGCGGCCGGTGCCCACCGCCACCACCGGGTACGCCGAGGAGACCAGCGCCGTCACCGGCTGCGTCGTGACCGGCTGCACCGCGCCGCTGGCGGAGCGGAATTCCGCCAGCTTCAGCGCCGACTGGAACGGCCTCGCCAGGCTGTCGGTGTCGAAGCGCCACAGATTGCCGAACAGGTCGCCGCCGTAGAAGCGCTTGGCGGTGTTGTCGGCGACGTCGTCCACCCAGGCGTTGAGCCGGGCCAGGCCGCTGGGATCGCCGGCCGATCCGGCGGTGGTGGAAATGTCCAGCAGCTTGGCGCCGCTGGCGGCATCGACCATGAACAGATGCCCGCGGCCGTCGCCGCCGCCGGTGTTGTTGTAGCCCGAGGCGAAGGCCACCACCCAGGTGCCGTCGGCACGCTTGGTGATCACCGGATTGCCGAAGCTCAGGCCCAGGTTGGCATCGGTGAACTCCCACAGCGATGCGGGGTTGTCGGGATCGGTGATGTCCAGCGCGTAGTAGGCCTTGCCGCCGGCGTTCAGGCCGGCCACCAGGATCGTCTTCCAGGCGCCGCCCAGGTAGACGTCGCCGATCACCGGCGCGCCGTCGACCGAGTACTGGTGGCTGGTGCCGTAGGCCGCATCGGCCAGCCGGTAGAGCCGCGGCATGACGGCCGTCGGGACGTAGGCCCACAGTTCCCGACCGCTGGAGGCCTCGAAGGCATGCAGCATCCCGTCGTTGGCCGGCGCGTAGACCACGCCCTTGCGCGACGCGTTCGCCGACTTGAAGGCGGTGTAGCCGGCATCCGCATAGGCGAACGGGGGTGCGGCCATGTAGACCGGGGCGCCGCCGATGATGTCGCCCAGCACGGCGGTGCGGGTGCGGTAGAGCGGCTGCGCGGTGTTGCTGGCTTCCTGGGTGCGCACGCCGCGCAGGTAATCGACCAGGTTGCCGCCGGTGTTGGCCAGCGTCTGGTTGTCCGCGGAGAGGCCGGCACATTGCGAGGGCACCGTCGCTTGGCTGCAGAACTTCGAGAAGTAGGCACCCAGGCCGTCGCCGTCCAGATTGGCGAAGGTGAATGGGCGCAACGGGGCAGAGCTGCCGGGCCTGCGGTAGTAGATCCTGCGGCTGGACGGCTGCGTGCCGGCCAGGACGTTCTGCGCCGACCACTGCGCCACGCCGGCAGCGTCGCCGCTCGAGCCGTCGAGCGCGAAGGCCTGCACGTCGCCGGTCCACGACACCGTCCGGTAGCTGCTCTGGAAGAGCTGGTTGCCGCTGCCGCCCACCAGTTGCATGCTGGTGGTGGCGGCCGATGCACCGGCACCGGTGATCTCCTGCACCGACGTGACGATGCCGCTGATCGCCGCGCCGAGCGCGCTGGCGCTGCGTGCCGAGTAATACTGGCCGCGGCCGTTGACCGCCGTGTGCCACAGGTCGTCGACGGTGAGGGCGTTGTCGCCGCCGGGGGTGGGCGTGGGCCAATCCAGCGATCCCTGGACGATCGATGCGTAGGAGCCGGCGGATTGCGTCAGGTAGTCCGGGTCGTAGGCGAGAGAGCCCCCCACGCCGAGGCCGACGGTGAAGGTGGACATGTGCTGCTGCGTGTTGGGATCGCGCGTCGAAGGCGGCACGTTGTCGGCACACACGTCCCGGCTGGCGCCCGAGGAGGTGGAGATGCAGTTGCCGAGCGCGGCCGACCGGAGGTCGGTGGCGTAGTAGTACTGCGCCACATCGGCGAGCGTGTCCGAACTTTCGGTCGCGCCTTCGCTGATCGGGCGCGGCACGACGGATTTCTTGTCTTGGTTGCCGACGGCGGTGCCGTCGAGCTTGTACCCGGCGTCGCCGTTCCAGTAGCCGTCGGTCGACAGCAGCGCGAAGTTGCGTTGGCAGGAGTACTGCACAGGGTCGTACGCCTGGTTGGGAGCAGTCTTGGCGAAATAGCGGCCGACCTTCGACAGGGCGGCGCGCAAGGGCGTACCGTCGCCGGGCGTCGAGCTGTACAGGCTGCTGTAGAAATCCGCCCGCTGGCCGGCATCGAAGTCCTTGACGTCCTGAAAGTAGTTCTGCCCGTCGACCACACCCCTGTCCTTGATGGTGCTGAATCCGACGCGGTACCCGGAGTCGAGCGATGCGAATGCCTTGCCGACCGCGGTGCGCATCAGCAGGTACCGCTTCCTGTAGAACGAATACCAGTTGGCATAGTTCTGCTTCTGGGCCGCGTTGAGGCTGTCGACACTGACCCTGCTGAACACGGCGTTGCCGGGCGCCTCGTCGAACCGGCTCGTGCATTCCTTGTAGAAGGTGGTGGTCTGGACGACGGCGCCGCTGCTACGGTTGTACGTCCAGCCCATGCGTGGCTGCGGGGAGGTGCTTTTGTAGATGTAGTAGTACTGGCCTGCGAGGCTGGCGCCGGCGCCACCGGCATATCCGTCGTTCCAGGCCGCGGTGAAGGATGCATTGCCGTAGGTGCTTCCATCCGCCTTCACCGGCGGCGTGTACGCATAGTCCGGGTCGTAGGCCACGCCGTTGCACTGGGACGACCAGAATCCGATGCGGTCCGTCATCGACACACGGCCGTAGTACCTGTCCGGATACCCCATGTCGTCCGGCATGAAATCCCAGGCCATGCTGCCGGAACTGTCCAGGATGAACATCAGGTTGGGCTTGGCCGACACGGTCCGCAAGGTGATCACCGGCACCGGCGCGATGTCGGTGGACCAGGCTGATGCGGCGAAGCCGGCGCATGCCGCCCCCAGGCAAAGCGCCGGGCGGCCGATGTGCAGGACAGGGGGGAGTCGAAGAAAGAATCGCATGGCTGCCTCGCGCGAGGGGGTCGGATGTCAGAAATGCACGATCGTCTCGGTGAAGCTCACCGTGTCGCGCGCCCCCGCCACCCGCACCACGATGCGGTAGTAGGGCGAAGCCGAAGCGTCGGGGATGCGCAGGCTGCTGCCCGCGCCCACGCCGACCGCGCCCCGGTACATCCCGCTGGACGATGCGGCCGTCAGCGGCGCTGCGCACTGGATCGTGCTGTTGCTCGACGGATCGCCGGCGGCGTCGCACATCCGGAAGACCACGTACTTGCCCGTGTTGCCATTGACCGCACCGCCGGGTGCGAATGGCGTGTAGACGCAGTTGCCCGCCAGGTTGTTGCAGGCGTTCTGCCAACTCACCAGCGATCGCGCGAATCCACCGAGCTGGCCACCGGTGACGTCGACCAAATCGTTGGCGCTGGCGTAGTAGCCTGCCGCCGGGATGTCGACATCCAGGCCGTTGGCATTGGCCCGTAGCCGGTCGTAGAGCGCGGCAATGGCCTGCTGGGTGATGGAATCGGCGGCGGCGGTCGCGTCCTGCTTGAAGCCCAGGTTGCCGATCACCGCGGCGCCGCCGCCGATCGACTGCACCAGCGCAACCGCGGCCAGCGACAGCGCGGCCATCGCCAGCAATGCGTACAGCAGCGCGAGGCCGCGCTGCGACGATGGATGCGTCTTCATGAGTTCCACAGCATGTTGCGCAGCGGCACCACGGTCTCGTAGACCTTGTACCGGTAGTGCTGCCAGTCGGCCAGATGATCGACCTTAAGGGTGAGCGCGGTCGGCTCGTCGGCGGTCGCGGTCAGCCGGACGCTCCAGGTGGGCTGGCTGGCGGTGACGGCCTCCTTTTCGTACTGCGTGCTGCGGGCGGCGACGGCGATGCGCAGGCTCGCCACCTGCTGCCAACCGGCGGCGGTGGTGGGGGACACCGCGCTGTAGGCGTCCACCACGCCGTCGGCGTTCGTGTCAATGCCGTAGAGCGCCTGCAGGTTGACGATGTGGGCATGGGCCGATTGCAGGCTCGTCTGGCCGGTGGCGGCCGACAGCTGGTTGGTCTGCAGCGCCGACCCGTCGGCCTTCACCGAATAGGTGCGGTAGACCATGCTGCCGAGGTTGACCAGGTAGCTCTGGGCCGGGTAGCCCGCTGCCGGAAACAGGCTGCCTTGCGCGGCGTTCCACGACACCACCCCGGCGTGCACGACGCTCCTGAGGTTCACACCGGTGGCGGCGAACAGGGTGCAGCGGTTCGCGGTGGCGTCCCAGGTGGCGGGCACGGCCACGAGCAGGTCGCCCGCCGCCACCGAGAAGGCCGAGCGCACCACGAAGTTGGTGGCGGTCTGCCCGTGGTTCTCGGCCACCATCAACGGGACCGACGCCCCGCCCTTGCTGCCCGCCAGCACGGCGATCGAATCGGACGTGCCGTCGGCCCCGCCGTCCTGGATCAGCACGGGAACCAGCGGAAACTGCCGGGCGGCCGTGGTGCCGAACTGCGCCCGCACCGGGCAGCCCAGCGCCGCCGGGTTGTTGACCACGCCGTAGCCGGCCATCTGCACGTCGCGCTGCAGCGCGTACATCGCCACCGCGCCGTCGACCTGCGCGGCCGACCCGGTCACGGCGGAGCGACGCTGCCCCTCGGCCAGCGCCATCACCTGGGTGATGGCCAGCGTCGTCAGCAGGCCGACCGACATGCCCACCATCAGTTCGATCAGCGTCATGCCGTGTTGTGGTGCCGCGCGCATGGTCAGGCCCTGTCCTTGGCGACGATGGTGGTGGCGAGCGTGTACTGGTGCGACTCCCCCGGCGTGGTCCACCCCACGGTGATGTTGACGCTGCCGCTGGCGCCGTCCACCGTCGCGGCGACGGTGCCTCCGGGCAGCAGCGCGGCCGCCTTGGTGTTCCAGTCCTTGCACGGCGCGTAGCTGCTGCAGCTGCCGGTGGCGTAGCGCGACAGGTTGGCCACGTCGGTCCACATCGCGCCCGACATGCCGCTGGCGATCGATACCGCATCAGCCCGGAATTTAGCGGTGCTCTGGGCGCGCGTCATCGTGGTCTGCAATCCGACCAGGCCCAGGATGCCGACGGCCAGTATCAGCATGGCGACGAGCGCCTCCAGCAAGGAGAAGCCGCACTGCTTCGGGCGACAGGCGCGCTGCGGAAAAAAAGGAGATCGCATGGTCCGAAGCTCAGCAGTAGCGCGGGTCCGACGCCGCGACGGTAGGCGCCGGATCGCACAGCCGGATCGCACCGCTGCCCGCCAGCACGATTCGCAGGCTGCGGAAATTGCCGGGGTTGGATGCGTTCTGGATGTCGATGCGGCCGATGGGCGCGGTGGCGGCAGCGGCGCCGGTGGCCGTCTCGGCGACCGGCTGGCCGAAACCGTTGAAGCGGACCGACGCGGCGGCGGAACTGCCGTCTGCCAGCACCGCCGAAACTGCGATGCTGCCCGCGCTGCCATCGCCCACCGGATGCGACGCCACCAGCAGCGGTGCCGTGGTGGTGGAAGGTGCAGAGGCACAGGCGCCGGTCGGGTCGCTGCCGCTCACCACCCAGGAAGCGCTGGTGGACGACAAGGTGCAGGTATTGGCCAGCACCGCCGGGGTGGACGCGGACACCAGCCAGAAGCCGACCGTCCTGTTGCGCCGGATGGCCTCGTTGCGGGCGGTCTGCAGGCCGTTCAGCAGGCTGTCGGCCGCATTGCGGATGCGGAGGTTGACCAGCCACGCGCTGACGCTGGGGGCGACCGCCAGCATCAGCAGCGCGAACAGCGCCAGCACCACCATCAGCTCGACCAGCGAGAAACCACGGTTCTTCATGGCGCGGCTCAGCAGGTGCTCGACTGCGAAAGCCAGCAGGGCTGGGACACGACCGCGCCCTTGAACTTGGTCGTCGCCTTGTTGCCGGCCTGGTCGATGGTGTAGACGTAGCCGGTCGTCAGGCCGGAACTGCCGGTCGCGGTGACGACGAAGGATTGGGCGTTGGGCGCCTGGGCGGTGCACCCGTAGCCGAAGTACTTGGCCTCGGCGGGAGTGAATCCGTTCCAGCTGCTGGCCGACGGGTCGTTCGCGCACGCCGTGCCGCTGTTGCCGTAGTTCTTGGCGTCCTGGTAGTACTGCTCCATCCGCACGCGGTAGCTGGACAGCTGTGTGAACGCCTCCTGCAGCTGCCCGCGCCGGACATAGTTCTGGTACGAGGGCACCGCCACCGCGGCGAGGATGCCGATGATCGCCACCACGACCATCAACTCGATCAGGGTGAAGCCGCGGGAACCGTTCGATCTGCGGCGGCAAAGACGCGCCCCTGTAAAAAAGGTGGCAAACGAACAGAGATCAGGACGCGAATACATGTAAGCGAGTGTACCGAAAGCGCGTCAAATCTTATCAATAGGTAACTTATGTAATTTAGTTGGCATGCACACGACGTGTTTTTATTACTACACGTCGCGTGTTGAAAAACTATTGGCCATGCCCGCTCGCTGCATATCGCGTCTGCAGGAACAGCCGATCAACCATGGGCGGCAGTGGCATCCACCATGAAAAATGCCAGCCGGGGTGAGCCGGCTGGCATTCGAGGGATTAAGTGGAACTGCCTGTCGAGGCAGTTCCGCAGGCAGGTCACTCCTCGACGAAGGCCTCTTCCCGCTTCGCCTTCACCGCAGGCAGCAGCACGATCACCAGCAGCAGCACGGCGGCCGCCAGCAGACCGGCAGAGATCGGACGGGTGACGAACACGCTCCAGTCGCCGCGGGAGAGCAACAGCGCACGGCGCAGGTTCTCTTCCATCATCGGGCCCAGGATGAAGCCCAGCAGCAGCGGTGCGGGTTCGCAGCCCAGCTTGTGGAAGATGTAGCCGACGACGCCGAACGCGCCCACCATCCACACGTCGAAGGTGTTGTTGTTTGTGGTGTAGACACCCACCGCGCAGAACAGCACGATCGAGGGGAACAGGTACTTGTACGGCACCGACAGCAGCTTGATCCATAGGCCGATCAGCGGCAGGTTCAGGATGATCAGCATCGCGTTGCCGATCCACATCGAGGCGATCAGGCCCCAGAACAGCTCGGGGTTGCTGGTCATCACCTGCGGGCCGGGCTGGATGTTGTGGATCGTCATCGCGCCCACCATCAGCGCCATCACCGCGTTGGGCGGAATGCCCAGCGTCAGCAGCGGGATGAAAGAGGTCTGCGAACCGGCGTTGTTGGCCGACTCGGGAGACGCCACGCCGCGGATGTTGCCCTGGCCGAACGGCACTTCGCCGGGCTGGAGCTTGGTCTTCTTCTCGATGGTGTAGGCCGCGAAGGCCGCCAGCAGCGCGCCGCCGCCGGGCAGGATGCCCAGCGCCGAGCCGATCGCCGTGCCGCGCAGCACCGCGGGCACCATGCGCTTGAAGTCTTCCTTCGTCGGCATCAGTCCGTGCACCTTGGCGGTGAACACCTCGCGCTCGTCTTCGGGGTGCGCCAGGTTGGCGATGATTTCGCCGTAGCCGAACACGCCCATGGCGATGGCCACGAAGCCGATGCCGTCGGTCAGTTCGGGGATGTCGAAGCTGTAGCGTGCAACGCCGGAGTTGACGTCGGTACCGACCAGGCCCAGCAGCAGGCCCAGCACGATCATCGACACGGCCTTCAGCAGCGAACCGGATGCCAGCACCACCGCGCCGATCAGGCCCAGGGTCATCAGCGAGAAGTACTCGGCAGGGCCGAACTTGAACGCCAGTTCGGTCAGCGGAGGCGCGAACGCCGCCAGGATCAGCGTGCCGACGCAGCCGGCGAAGAACGAGCCCAGGCCGGCCGCCGCCAGCGCGGGACCCGCCCGGCCGCGCCGCGCCATCTGGTAGCCGTCGATCACCGTCACCACCGAGGACGATTCGCCCGGCAGGTTCACCAGGATGGCGGTGGTGGAGCCGCCGTACTGCGCGCCGTAGTAGATGCCGGCCAGCATGATCAGGGCCGACACCGGCGGCAGCGCGTAGGTGGCGGGCAGCAGCATCGCGATGGTCGCGACCGGGCCGATGCCCGGCAGCACGCCGATCAGCGTGCCCAGCAGACAGCCGATGAAGGCGTAGAGCAGGTTGATCGGCGTGAAAGCCACGCCGAAACCCAGTGAGAGATGTTCGAAGAGTTCCATATTCCCGTTGTCCTCAACCGGTGATGAAGGTCGGCCAGACCGCCATCTGCAGCTTCAGGGCCCAGATGAAGGCGATGTAGCTGCCGATGGCCAGCGCGGTCGCGAGGAAGAAGGTGGGCACCACCTTGAAGTTCTCCCCGGCCATGCTGGCAATGAAGGCGAGCGCGTAGATGCCGACGATCAGCCCCATCGGCGGCAGGCCGATGCTGGGCAGGCCGCCCAGCAGGACGCCGAAGGCCAGGTTGGCCGCGATGATGAAGAACAGGGGCTTCCAGGCCCACTTGCCGATCGGGTCGCCGCCTTCGGTGGCAACGATGGTCGCCTTGAGCGTCATGATGGCACCCAGGATGCACATCACGATGCCCAGCACCAGCGGGAAGTAGCCCGGTCCCATGCGCGCGCCTTCGCCTACGTTGTAGGTGGTCGCACCCCAGGAAAAGGCGATGCCGATTCCCAGGAACATGAGGCCGGAAAAGAAGTCTTTTTGACTTTTTATCTTCACAGCATTCTCCAAGACTGAAATTAGGACTCGCGGATTGTGGGGTCGCCCCCCTGGCGCCCGGATGTGGATTCCACCTACCGGCGTCTCGGGGAAATCCCTTGGCCGCTCCAGGATGGTGCGCACTGTCGGCGGGGCCCCCGCACGGCTGCGCAAGAGGCGCGGCGGAGCGCCTGCAGGGCCCGCGTGCGGCTCATTCCAGCGGCGGGGTGGCGCTCAGCACTTCGTCCAGCGTCGTCAGCCCTTCGGCCACCCGCAGTGCGCCGGCCAGGCGCAGTGGCCGCATGCCGTCGGCCACCGCCTGGCGGCGCAGCGCGGCGATGCTCGGCTCGCGGTTGACCAGGTCCTTGAAACCCTCGGTAACCGTCAGCAGCTCGTAGATGCCCATGCGGCCGCGGTAGCCGGTCATGCGGCAGTCGACGCAGCCCACCGGCCGGTACGGCTTGTACGGGCCGTTCAGCTTCCACGGCTTGATCACGTCGGCCATCGGCTCGGGCTGCGCGTCCGGATCGGGCTGTCGGCAGCTGGGGCACATGGTGCGCACCAGGCGCTGGGCCAGCACGCCGAGCAGCGTGGCGTTGACCAGATAGGACGGCACGCCCAGCTCCATCAACCGGGTGACGGCCGACGGCGCGTCGTTGGTGTGCAGGGTGGAGAAGACAAGGTGGCCGGTCAGCGCCGCCTGTACCGCCATCTCGGCGGTGGCTAGGTCGCGAATCTCGCCGACCATGATGATGTCCGGGTCCTGCCGCATCAGCGCGCGCAGGCCTTCGGTGAAGCCGAAATCGAGCGCCGTTTGCACCTGCGTCTGGTTGAAGGTGGGCTCGATCATCTCGATCGGGTCTTCCACCGTGCTGACGTTCACCGCCTCGGTGGCCACGCGCTTGAGGGTCGAGTAGAGCGTGGTCGTCTTGCCCGAGCCGGTGGGGCCGGTCACCAGCACAATGCCGTGGGGCCGGCGTACCAGCAGCTCCCAGCGGCTCGCGTCGTGCGGCGTGAAGCCCAGCGCGTCCAGGTCCTTGACAGCGGTGTCGGGGTCGAATATCCGCATCACCATCTTCTCGCCGAAGGCGGTGGGCAGGGTCGAGAGGCGCATCTCCACCTCGTCGCCGCGCGGATTGCGGGTCTTGATCCGGCCGTCCTGGGGCCGGCGCTTCTCCACCACGTCCATCCGGCCGAGCAGCTTGATCCGCGCGGTCATCGCGGTCAGCACGCCGATCGGCATCTGGTAGACCGGGTGCAGCACGCCGTCGATCCGGAAGCGGATCACGCCCTGCTCCCGGCGCGGCTCCAGGTGGATGTCGCTGGCACGCTGGTCGAAGGCGTACTGCCAGAGCCAGTCGACCACCTTGACCACGCCCTGGTCGTTGGCGTCGAGCTGGCGGTTGGTCTTGCCCAGCTCCACCAGCTGCTCGAAGCTGGCGCTGCCCGCGTTGCCGCCCGCCTTCTGCGCCACCCGGACCGACTTGGCGAGCGAGAAGAACTCGGCGGTGAAGCGCTGGATGTCCTGCGGATTGGCCAGCACCCGGCGCACTTTGCGCCGCGCCTGGCGCTCCACCTCGGGCACCCAGTCGGCCACGAAGGGCTCGGTGGTCGCCACCACCACCTCGGCGGCGGTCACCTGCACCGGCAGCACCCGGTGGCGTTCGGCATAGGCAGCGCTCATCGTGTCGGCGACCTTGCCCACGTCGACCCGCAGCGGGTCGATCCGCAGGTAGGCGATGCCGGCCTTCGCCGCGACGTACTGGGTGAGCGCCTCGACGTCGAGCGGCTTGCCGTCGGCCTGCCGCACCATCGCGACGTGGCCGAGCCGGACCAGCGGATGCTGCACGCTCTCGGCACGGGCGCAGCGGGCGATGGTGCGCTGGGCCTCTTCCTCGGAGATCACGCCGTCGTCGCGCAACCAGCCGACGACGCTGCGCCAGTCGATCAATCCGGTGTGGGCGACGGGAGAGAAGACCGGCGGTGCAGTGGCGCTCATGGGGTGTCGATCGAAGACGGCGGGTCGGTGCGCAGGAGGGACAGGCGGCCGCGCGTCACGGCGCGACGGGCTTGAACACCTTGGCCCATTTGGCGGCGGGCAGGTCCCAGCGCTGCTGGATCGCCTCGCCGCGGGCCAGGAGCGTGGCCCGGTCCAGCGGCTGCGGGGTGCGCTGGGCCAGCACCACCGTGTTGCCCTCGCGGGTGGGCTTGAAGGCCCAGACCGCCTCCTGGCCGAAGGCGGCCACGATCTTGGCCAGGCTGGCGGTATAGCTGGACGCGCGGCCGAAGAGGTTGACCGTCATGCAGCCCTCGTCGGTCAGCAGCGCGCGGCAGTCGCGGTAGAAGTCGGCGCTGTCCAGCACCGGCGCAGCGGCGTCCTCGTCGTAGAGGTCGACCTGCAGCGCGTCGACGGTGCCGTGCCAGCGCGGGTCCCGGATCTCCTCGGCCGCGTCGGCCACGACCACCCGCAGGCGCTCGTCGTCCGCCGGCAGCTTGAACCAGCCGCGGCAGGCATGCACCACCTGGGGATTGAGCTCGATGGCCGTCGTGCGCATCCGCAGCTTGCGGCGGCAGAACTTGGTGAGCGCACCGGCCCCCAGCCCCAGCTGCATCGCATGGCGCTTGGCGACCGACGGCGGCGGCACGAACAGCAGCCAGGCCATCATCCGCTGCACGTACTCCAGCTCGATCGCGAACGGGTCGTCGATCCGCATCGACCCCTGGATCCAGATGCTGCCCAGGTGCAGGCTCCGCACGTCGCCGTAATCGGAGAAGTTGACTTCGGGCAGCTCGGCGGCGGGGGCTGGAGCGGAGGCGACGGGCGTACGGGGCATGAAAGTGGGCAGCGGTAGGACGCAGAAGGTGTGAAAGAACCGTAGCGAGCAAGCCCGAGTGTGCAGTGAGGACCGGAGCCGTACTCTTGTACGGTGAGGACCGGAACTGCGCAATCGGGCTGCGCAGTAGGTTCTCTCGCACCTTCTCAAAGCAGGCCGTGGCGGCGGAATACCGTCCTCCATACCTCGCATTTCTGGGCGAAGGTCCACGATGCATGGGCCGGACTGGTCGAGGGGAGTTTGTACACCGGAAACGGCTCCGCATCGTCCGCGGCGGCCAGCGCCGCCGCCACCTGCGGCGCATGGCGAAAGCTCTCCGCGCCGTTGTGGGCCACCGCCTCCAGCCGCGGGCAGGCCTCGGCGAGCGCGGCGAAGTCGTTGAGCTGGGGGTTGCGGATCGCCGCGTCCAGGCTGCCTTCGCGCTCGCAGCTGCGGTAGACGTCCCACAGCGCCAGGCCGCGGTCGCGCAGGGCCTGCAGCCGGGCCTCGTACCCCAGCGGCACCAGGTCGGTCTGCCACAGCTCCGACAGGATCTTCCAGAACTGGTTCTGCGGATGGCCGTAGTAGCGCTGCTCCGCCAGCGAACGCGCGCCCGGGAAGCTGCCCAGCAGCAACAACCGCGCATCCGGCGACAGCACCGGCGCCAGTCCCGCGAGCTTCATGCGGCGGCGCGGACCAGCGCTGCCAGGCGCGGCATCGCGTCCACCGCGTTGCGGCTGGTGGCCTCGGCCACCGCCTCGGGCGTGATGCCGCGCAGGGCGGCCAGCGCCGCGCCGATGCGCGGCAGCTCGACCGGCGAATTGCGTGCCTGGGCGCCGCCCTCGCCCCGCTCCTCTGCCGTGCGGTAGAGCCAGTGCGGCGGGATGTCGGGTGCGTCGGTCTCCAGCACCAGCGCCGACAGGGGCACCTGGGCCGCTACCCGGCGCACCTGCAGCGCCCGGTCGAAGGTCACCGTCCCGCCGATGCCCAGTTTGAAGCCCAGACCGATGAAAGCCTCGGCCTGCTGCAGGCTGCCGTTGAACGCATGGGCGATGCCGCGCCAGGCATGCCGGCCGGCGCCGCTGCCGCCCGCGGCCCGCAGGTGGCGCAGCACCTGGTCGGCCGACCGGCGCACATGCAGCAGAACCGGCAGGTCGAAGCGCCGCGCCAGCCGCAGTTGTTCGCGGAAGAAGCGTTGCTGCACCGCATCGTCGAGGCCGGGCACGAAATAGTCGAGGCCGATCTCGCCGACCGCCACCATGCGCTCGTCCTGCAGCCCGTCTTCCAGGGCGGATTCCAGTTCGGCCAGGGCCGAGTCCGCCACCGCCCCGGTGCAGAGCGGGTGGATGCCCAGCGCATAGCTGTCGCCGTGTCGGTGCGCCCATGCGCGCACCGCGGCGAAGTTGTGCGGCGCCACGGCCGGCACCACGCAGTGGCCGACGCCGCCGGCGGCCGCCGCGTCCCGCACCGCATCGCCGTCGGCGGCGAATTCGGACGCGTCCAGGTGGCAGTGGGTGTCGATCCAGACAGTCATCGATCGATCATGCCGCAGCGCGGCGTATCCCCATGTGTCCGACTGCTGCGGAACGCTTCGAATCGTGCTACGGTGGGGCTTCACACTCCGCCGGGCGCGCTGCGCCGGGCTCACCTCGCCGAGGTACATCGGATGCGCAGGCCCGCCGTTTACAGCCGCTCCCGCAGTTCGTCCGCAACGCAAGCCGCTGCGGATGCAGCATCGCAGCCGCCGGACGCATCCGTGGCGCTGCCCGCCCGCCCGGGCGATGGCCCGGAGGAGCCCGTCCCGGCAGACACCTCCGCCCCGCCCCCTCCGCGCGCCCGCCGCACCGCCGCGTTCTCGGCCGCGGTACGGCGCGTTGCCCTGCCGCTCCTGACGGTCGGCGCGCTGGCCGTGGCCGCTGTCGCCGTCTGGCGCCCGATGCCGCCCCGGCTCACCCAGGACGACATCGACGCCGCCGTGCGCCACACGCTGGAAAAGTCGGTGCTCCCCTCGGCCTTCACCCGCGCCGCCCAGAAGGTCGGCCCCTCGGTGGTCCGGGTGGCCGGCTACGGCAAGGCCGACAAAAAGAAACAAGGCAAGGGCTACAAGGAAAAGGAAGAGGGCGAGATCGAGCGCGGCATCGGCACCGGCGTGGTGATCGTCGACAAGGGGGTGATCCTCACCAACCTGCACGTGGTGGCCGGCGCCGACCACATCCGCGTCACCTTCGCCGACGGCTTGGAGACCACCGCCACCGTCACCGGCACACAGCCCGAGCACGACCTAGCGGTGCTGCAGGCCCACAAGATCCCCGACGACCTGGAAGCCGCCACGCTGCGCAGCACCGACGGCCTGCGGCCTGGCGACGAGGTGCTCGCCATCGGGTTTCCCTTCGGCATCGGGCCTTCCGTTTCGGCCGGCATCGTCTCGGGCCTGAAGCGCGAATTCCACTCGCCCGAGGGCAAGCGCCAGCTCTCCAACCTGATCCAGTTCGACGCCGCGGCCAACCCGGGCAACTCCGGCGGGCCGCTTGTCACCATGGAAGGCGAGGTGGTCGGCATCGTCACCGCCATCCTCAACCCGACGCAGGCCCGCACCTTCCTGGGCATCGGCTTCGCCGTGCCGATCGAGAACGCCGCCGCGGCGGCCGGCATGCCGCCCTTCTGACAGCACCTCCCCTACCGACCGCAGGACCCCCATGAGCATCAGCCCCACCCGCGAGACCGCCACCGCCACCCTGATGGAACAGGTGCTGTTCGAGGTCAAGCGCATCGTCGTCGGCCAGGACCGGTTCCTGGAGCGGGTCATGGTGGCGATGCTGGCCCAGGGCCACCTGCTGGTCGAGGGCGTGCCCGGCCTGGCCAAGACGCTGACGATCAAGACCCTCGCCCAGGCGCTGCAGGGCAGCTTCAAGCGGATCCAGTTCACCCCCGACCTGGTGCCGGCCGACCTGGTGGGCACCCGGCTCTACAACCAGAAGACCGGCGATTTCAGCACCGCGCTGGGCCCGGTCTTCGCCAACCTGCTGCTGGCCGACGAAATCAACCGCGCGCCGGCCAAGGTGCAGAGCGCCCTGCTGGAGGTGATGCAGGAGCGGCAGGTGACCATCGCCGGCGAGACGCACCGGGTGCCCGAGCCCTTCCTGGTGATGGCCACCCAGAACCCGGTCGAGACCGAAGGCACCTACCCGCTGCCCGAGGCGCAGGTCGACCGCTTCATGATGAAGGTGCTGGTCGACTACCCGAGCGACGAGGACGAGTTCGTCATCGTGCAGCGGGCGATGCAGCCGCCCTCCCCCGTGGTGCCGGTCGCCACCACCGCGCAACTGGCCGAGCTGCAGGCCCAGTGCCGCCGCGTCTACATCGACCCTTCGCTGCTGCAGTACGCGGTGCGCCTGGTGGCGGCCACGCGCCGGCCGGAGGAAGTGGGCCTGAAGAACTTCGCCCACCTGATCGCCTACGGCGCCAGCCCGCGCGCGACCATCGGCCTGGCCGAAGGCGCCCGGGCGCTGGCGATGCTGCGCGGCCGCGACTACGCCCTGCCCGAGGACATGGCCGACCTGGTGCCCGACGTGCTGCGCCACCGCATGGCCCTGTCGTACGAGGCGCTGGCCGAAGGCACCACCGCCGACGCCCTGATCGCCCGCCTAATGGCCCATGTGCCAGTCCCGGCCAAGCTCCTACACCACGAGTATGAAAAGCGCGCCGCCTGACACCCGGGCCGCGCCGCCGGCCGCCGGCAGCGCCGACGCCCTTCTGCGCCGGCTGGAGTGGACCGCGCTGCGCCGGCTCGACGGGCTGCTGCAGGGCAACTTCCGCACCGTCAAACGCGGCGCGGGCTTGGACCTGGCCGACCTGCGCGAATACCAGCCGCAGGACGACGTGCGCCATATCGACTGGAACGTGACCGCCCGCACCCAGGTGCCGCATGTGCGCATGTTCAACGAAGACCGCGAGATGGCCGCCTGGTTCGTCGTCGACCGAAGCGCGTCGATCGACTTCGGCTCCGGCGCGCGCACCAAGCACACGGTGCAGGTCGAGTTCGTCGGCACCATCGCGCGGCTGCTCACCCGCCACGGCAACCGGGTCGGCGCGCTGCTGGGCGGCGGGCCGCAGGCGGAGCGCTGGATACCGGCACGCGGCGGCCGGGCCCAGGTGCTGCATCTGCTCCACCACCTGCAGTCGGCCGGCGCGGCGGCGTCCGCATTGACGAACCCGGTCCGCCGATCGCAGAAGCCGGCGCCGGCTCCCGCCGCCAGCTCCCTGGGCCAGTGGCTGGAAACCGCCGCCCGCGCCCTGCGCCAGCGCAGCACCGTCTTCGTCGTGTCCGACTTCATCGCCGAGCCGGGCTGGGAGCGTCCGCTGGCGCGGCTGGCCGAACGGCACGACGTGGTGGCGGTGCGCCTCTTCGACCCGCTGGAGCGCGAGCTGCCCGACATCGGCCTGGTGGCGATGCGCGACGCCGAAACCGGCGAACAGCTGCTGGTCGATACCCACGACCGGGTGTTCCGCCAGCGCTTCGCCCGCGCCACCGCCGCCCGCGAGGATGCGCTGCATGCCAGCCTGGCCGCGGCCGGCGTCGATACGCTGGAGCTCTCCACCGCCGATGCGCTGGTCGATTCAGTGCTGCATTTTTCCGAACTGCGGCGCCGCCGCTCCCGCCAGCGCGGTGCACCCTCGCGCGCGGGCGCGGCCTGACGCGCCGCCCGACCCGACCTTTCTGCCGGCCCACCCATGCCCACCGACACCGCCCCCCTCCCCTGGCTGGACCGCCTGCACGGCTGGTGGGCCGCCGTGCCCCGGCCGGATTTCCTGTGGGCCGAGATGCTCTGGCTGCTGCTGGCGGTGCCGCTGCTGGTGCTGCTGTACGTCTGGCTGCAGGGCCGCCGCCGCAAGCTGGCGGTGCGCTACGCCAGCCTGGCGCTGGTGCGCGAGGCCGCCGGCAAGGGCCCGGGCTGGCGCCGGCACCTGCCGCCGCTGCTGATGCTGCTGGCGTTCACCGCGATGCTGCTGGCGGCCGCGCGGCCGGTGGCGGTGATCTCCCTGCCCTCGCAGCAGCAGACCGTGATGCTGGCGATCGACGTGTCGGCCAGCATGCGTGCCACCGACGTCAAGCCCAACCGCATGGTCGCCGCGCAGGAGGCCGCCAAGTCATTCATCGCCGAGCTGCCGCGCCATGTGCGGGTGGGCATCGTCGCCTTCGCCGGCAGCGCCCAGGTGGCGCAGTTGCCGACGCAGTCGCGGGAAGAACTGATCCGCGCGATCGACGGCTTCCAGATGCAGCGCGGCACCGCCACCGGCAACGGCATCGTGGTGTCGCTCGCCACCCTGTTTCCCAACAGCGGCATCGACATGTCGGCGATGGGCGCCCGCGACCGCACCGGCCCGCGCGCCGCGCCGCTGGAGCGCGCCGGCGAGCCGCCCCCCGCCGCGCCGCCACCGCCGGTGGCCCCCGGCTCCTACAGCTCGGCCGCGATCGTGATGCTGACCGACGGCCAGCGCACCACCGGCGTCGATCCGCTGGAGGCGGCCCAGTTGGCGGCCGACCGCGGCGTGCGCGTCTTCACCGTCGGCGTCGGCACCCGCGAGGGCGACACCATCGGCTTCGAAGGCTGGTCGATGCGGGTGCGGCTGGACGAGGACACGCTCAAGGCCGTCGCCACCAAGACACAGGCCGAGTACTTCTATGCCGGCACCGCGGCCGACCTGAAGAAGGTCTACGACATGCTCAGCTCGCGGCTGGCGGTGGAAAAGCGGGAGACGGAGATCTCCGCCCTGTTCGCGCTGGCGGCAGCGGTGCTGGCCTTGCTGGCCGCGACCCTGTCGATGTGGTGGTTCCACCGGGTGGCCTGACGCCGCTTGCAGGCCCCGCCTTCAAGCAAAAAGTGCCTGTAGCCGGCGTGGTGCGCCGGCCTTCAGCTATCGATTCGATAGCAGCTGCGCCCAGGCGGTCGGCACGGCGCCGTCAGCTGCCGATCGAGATCTCGCCCTCGTCGGTGTCGTGCCCGCCGCCTTCGCGGCGGTCGGGCCGGTCGGCTCCGGTCTTGCCCGTGCCGCCGTCGGCGGCGCCGGGCCGCAGGCTCGGCTTCAGGTCCTTGTCGTCGACGTTCTTGGCCTCGCGGACCTGGTCCTCGGTCGGGAAGATCTGCGGTTCGGATGCGGGCATGGGGGCTCCTCGTGCGGTGGTTCGGTTCAGCCGTTCAGCCTAGGACCGTGGCGGCGGAGCCGGTTGTCGAGTTGTAAGCGCGCCTGCCTCAGTCCTGCACGAATCTGCCGGAGACGAGCCGCATCCGCCGGTCGCAGCGCTGGGCCAGGGTGTCGTCGTGCGTCACCATCACGAAGGCGGTGCCCTGGTCGCGGGCCAGCTGCAGCATCAGGGCGAAGACGCCGTCTGCGGTGCTGCGGTCGAGGTTGCCGGTGGGCTCGTCGGCGAGCACGCAGGCCGGCTGGGTGACCAGGGCGCGGGCGATGGCCACCCGCTGGCGCTCGCCGCCGGAGAGCTCGGCCGGCCGGTGCTGCACCCGGCCTTCGAGGCCGACCGCGGCGAGCATCCTGTCGGCGGCGGCGGCACAGGCCTCGGGCGTCTCGCGGCGGATGCGCAGCGGCATGCCGACGTTGTCGCGCGCGCTGAACTCGGGCAGCAGGTGATGGAACTGGTAGACGAAGCCCAGGTGGCGGTTGCGCATCCGGCCCTGCTCGGCGGCATCGAGCTTGGCCAGCGGCTGGCCCTGCAGCACGACGGTACCCGCGCTCGGCGCGTCCAGGCCGCCCAGCAGGTGCAGCAGCGTGCTCTTGCCCGAGCCCGAGGCGCCGACGATCGCCAGCGTCTCGCCGGCGTGCACGTCCAGGTCCACGCCGTGCAGCACGGTCAGGTCGATGCGTCCTTCGTGGAAGCGCTTGGTCAGGCCGCGGGCCTGGATCACGGGTGTCGGCATGGCGGGAGTTCCGGAGTCGGTTTCGGCGCGGCGGGGCTCATTCATAGCGCAGCGCCTCGGCCGGGTTGACGCGGCTGGCGCGCCAGCTCGGGTACAGCGTGGCGAGGAACGCCAGCACCAGCGAGATCACCGCGATCGGCACGATGTCCGACTGCTGCGGATCGCTCGGCATCCGGCTGATCAGGTAGACGTCCTTCGGCAGGAAGCTGGCGTGGAACAGCTGCTCCAGCGCCGGCACGATCACGTCGATGTTGAACGCGATCGCCAGGCCCAGCAGCAGGCCGCCGAAAGTGCCGATCACACCCACCATCGCGCCCTGCACCACGAAGATGCCCATGATGCTGCGCGGGCTGGCGCCCAGGGTGCGCAGGATCGCGATGTCGGCGCGCTTGTCGGTCACCGTCATCACCAGCGTAGAGACGAGGTTGAACGCCGCCACCGCCACGATCAGGGTGAGGATGATGAACATCATGCGTTTCTCCAGCTGCACCGCCGAGAACCAGGTCTTGTTCTGCTGCGTCCAGTCGCGGATCAGCAGGTCGCCCGACAGGCTGCCCGCCAGTTCCTGCGCCACGGTGCGGGCCTCGTGCAGGTCCTTCAGGCGCAGGCGGATGCCGCTCGGGCCTTCCAGCCGGAAGATGCGGGCCGCGTCGTCCTGGTGGACCATCACCAGCGCCGAGTCGTATTCGTAGTGGCCCGAATTGAAGGTGCCCACCACCGTCATCTGCTTCAACCGCGGCACCACGCCGGCGGGCGTCACCTGGCCGTTGGGCGCCACCAGCGTCACCGAATCGCCCTCGCGTACGCCGAGGGCACGCGCCAGCTCGATGCCCAGCACGATGCCGAACTGCCCCGGCACCAGCTTCTGCAGCGTCGCGCCCTGGTCGGGGCCGAGATCGGTCACCTCGCCCTCGTGCGCCGGGTCGATGCCGCGCACGATGGTGCCGCGCATGTCCTCGCCCCGCGCCAGCAGCGCCTGGGTGGCGATGAAGGTGGTGGCCCCCACCACCGCCGGGTTGCGGCGCGCCTCGGCCATGGTGCGGGCCGGGTCCTCCAGCGCCACGCCGCCGGGCGCCACGATCTCGATGTGCGAGACCACCGACAGCATCCGGTCGCGCACGTCCTTCTGGAAGCCGTTCATCACCGACAGCACGATGATCAGCGCCGCCACCCCCAGCGCGATGCCCAGCATCGACACGCCCGAGATGAAGGAGATGAACCCGTTGCGCCGCGTGGCGCGCCCGGCCCGGGTGTAGCGCCAGCCCAGGGCCAGCTCGTAGGGGATTTGCATGGAAGTGCGCAATGCCTCGGTGGAAAAGAGATGTCTTAGAAAGCCGTCGGCGGCCGCGCGGTGTCGCGCAGCAGCAGGGTTTGCGCGAACGCGGTGAAATCCTGCAGGTGGTTCTGGATCACGGCCAACGTGATCGACAGCTGCAGCTTCTGGTAGTCGTGCACCGCCACATTGCGAAAGCCCACCATGCGCTGCAGGGACGTGCTCAGCGCGTCGTCGATCGCGCCGGCCCGTGCCAGCAAGGCGAAGACGTCGCGCGCACCCTGCGGAACCCCGAGCCGTTCGCGGCGGACCAGGTGCTGGCCCATGTCCAGCGCGGCTTCGCAGGCCCGCTGGATGTTGAGAATCGCGGCGTCCTGCCGGGTGGAGTCGGTCGCGAAGCCGGTCGGATCGTCGGCGTACTCTTCCCGAATACGAGCGATGCAGCGCTCGATGGCCGCGGCTCTGTTGAACAGACCTGCATCGCCATAGACGAGCCCCTCGCGTGCGATGTCGGCCAGCAAGCCGGCGCGCGCTTCGTCCAGCGCGGTCTTCTCGCTCAGCACGAAGGCCTCGTACAGGCCGGCGCGCACGTCGGCGGCCCACCAGCGCTCACCGGTGGTCAACACCTGGTACTGCATGACGGTGGTGGCGGCGCGCAGGTCGAGCAGGTCCACCTCGCAACCAGCCAAGCCGGCCAGGTCGGACGCCAGGTGCCAGAGCAGCACCGGATCGGCATAGCCTTCGACGAGCACCGCCAGGTCCAGGTCGCTCTGCGCGTCGGCGGTGCCGGCGATGCGACTGCCGAAAGCGTAGATGCCGATGGTGCCCGGCACCCGGTCGCGCAGCATTGCCACGATGGCATCGCGGGGAAGGTCGACAGTTGGGGTGGGGACGGCGGGCTGCATGGCGGGACGGCCGATTGTCTGCGAATCGGCGGCCAGTTCCGGTGACCGGCTGCAAGCGGTGGTGCGGGCCTTGTGCCCGCCGGGCCATTGCGGTGGGGCGGGCCCGACGGTCGCCCCGGGCGCGACAATCGGCAGATGCATCTACTGATCCCGTTCGCGGCCGCCGACGCAGAAGGCTGCGCAGCCCAGCGGCGCGGCCTGCGGCTGCCCCACCTGGAGCGGCTCCTGGCCCGCCTCGCCCCCGCTGGCACCGACACCGGCGACGAATTCAGCCTGTCACCGCCGCACGAGCGCGCGCTGGCCGCGCTGCTCGGCATCGACAGCGGCGGCGACGGCCGCATCCCCTGGGCCGCGCAAACGGTGGCGGCCGAGGGCGGCGACCCGGGCGCCGACGCCTGGGCGGTGATCACCCCCTGCCACTGGCGGGTGGCGCCCGACCACATCGCGATGCTCGACCCGCAGCAGCTGGAGCTGGGCGAGGAGGAATCCCGCGCGCTGCTGGCCCTGATGGCGCCCTACTTCCTGGAAGACGGCATCGCGCTGGACTATGTCGCGCCGACCGCCTGGCGCGCCCGCGGCGAGCCGCTGCGCGGCCTGGCCACCGCGTCGCTCGACCGGGTGCAAGGCCGCAGCCTCGACCTGTGGATGCCCGACGCGCCCGCGGCGCGGCTGGTGCGCCGGCTGCAGGGCGAGATGCAGATGCTGCTCTACACCCACCCCATGACCGACGCGCGGGCGGCGCAGGGCCGGCTGGCGGTCAACGCCTTCTGGGTGAGCGGCACCGGCGAGCGGCCCGCCACCGCGCGTACCGAGGTGCCCGGCCTGCGGATGCCGCAGGGCCTGCGCCAGGCCGCGCTGCAGGAGGACTGGGCCGGCTGGGCCGCCGCCTGGCAGGCGATCGACGCGGCCGAGGTGCGCCAGGCGCTGGAGACGGCCGAGGCCGGCAGTCCGGTCGCCCTGACGCTCTGCGGCGAGCGCAACGCGCAGCGCTTCGAGGCGCGGCCCCGGGGAGCCTGGCAGCGGCTTTCTCAAGGAATTTCGGGTGTTTTGGGCCGCAAGCCGGCGCTGTTCGCCGGCTTCCAGCTATGAAAATAATAGCAAGGGATATTCCGCCCCGCAGCGCCTGGGCGCTGGAGCAGGCGGGCCTGCATCCGCTGCTGGCCCGGCTCTATGCCGCCCGCGGCGTGCTGCACAAGGACGAACTCGACGACGGCCTGGCGCGGCTGCTGCCGCCGGCCGGGCTGCTGGGCATCGACGCCGCCGCCCGGCTGCTGGCCGATGCGATCGCGGCCGACCTGCGCATCTGCATCGTCGCCGACTACGACTGCGACGGCGCCACCGCCTGCGCCGTCGGCGTGCGCGGCCTCAAGATGCTGGGCGCGCGCCGTGTCGACTACCTGGTGCCCGACCGGGTGGTCGACGGCTACGGCCTGACCGCCAGCATCGCCGAACGGGTGCATGCGCGCGGCTGCGACCTGCTGCTGACGGTCGACAACGGCATCGCGAGCGTCGAGGGCGTCGCCGCGGCGCAGGGCCTGGGCATGCGGGTGCTGGTGACCGACCACCACCTGCCCGGCCCGGTGCTGCCGGCCGCCGACGTGCTGGTCAACCCCAACCAGCCGGCCTGCAGCTTCGAGAGCAAGTGCATCGCCGGCTGCGGCGTGATGTTCTACGTGCTGCTGGCGCTGCGGGCCGAGATGCGGCAGCGCGGCGTGTTCGATGCGCCCGGTGCGGCGGCGCTGCCTGCGGAGGGTGCCGGTGCCACCCCGCGCACCGGCCTGCCGCAACCCAAGCTCGACACCCTGCTGCCCCTGGTCGCGCTGGGCACCGTGGCCGACGTGGTGCGGCTCGACGCCAACAACCGCCGCCTGGTCGCCCAGGGCCTGAAGCGCATCCGCAAGGGCGCGATGCCGCCGGGCATCGCCGCGCTGTTCACGGCCGCCGGCCGCAAGGCCGCGACCGCCACCACCTTCGACTTCGGCTTCGCCCTCGGCCCGCGGATCAACGCCGCCGGCCGGCTGGCCGACATGACGCTCGGCATCGAGCTCCTGCTGACCGAGGACCCGGCCCGCGCCGCCCAGCTGGCCCAGACGCTCGATGCGATCAACCGCGAACGCCGCGAGATCGAGGGCGGCATGCGCGAGCAGGCGATGGCCGCCGCCGAGGCCCTGTTCGACGCCGACGCCGCCGGCGCGGAAAGCCTGCCGCCCGCCTTCTGCGTGTTCGACGAGAGCTTCCACGAAGGCGTGGTCGGCATCGTCGCTTCGCGCCTCAAGGACCGGCTGCACCGGCCCACCTTCGTCTTCGCCGCCAGCGCCGCGCCGGGCAAGGGGCACGAGATCAAGGGATCGGGCCGGTCGATCCCCGGCTTCCACCTGCGCGACGCGCTCGACCTGCTGGCCAAGCGCCATCCGGGCGTGCTGCTGAAGTTCGGCGGCCATGCGATGGCGGCGGGCTGCACCATCGCGCGGGAGCATTTCGAGACCTTCCGCGACGCCCTGGCGCAGGTGGCGGGCGAATGGCTGGATGCCGCCACCCTCACCCGCCGGCTCGACACCGACGGCCCCCTGGCCGCCGAGTACCGGCGCGCCGAGATGGTGGACACGCTGCACCAAGAGGTCTGGGGCCAGGGCTTCGCGGCACCCACCTTCAGCGAGGAGCTGCAGGTGGTGAGCCAGCGGCTGGTCGGCGAGAAGCACCTGGCGCTGAAGCTGCTGCACCAGGGCCAGCCGGTCGACGGCATCTGGTTCGGCCACACCGAGGCGCTGCCGCCCCGGGTGACGCTGGCCTTCCGCCTAGATGCGGACGAATGGCAGGGCGTGCGGCGGGTGCGGTTCCTGGTCGAGGGCGCCGACGCCTGAGAAAGTGCGAGAGAACCTACTGCGCAGCCCGATTGCGCAGCTGCGGTCCTCACCGTACCGAAGTACGGCTCCGGTCCTCGCCGCACACTCGGGCTTGCTCGCTACGGTTCCTTGGCACTTTCTGTTGCCACTGCAGCGTCCGCCTTCTCCTGCGACCGCCGCGCTCTCTCAGCCCAGGTGCACCGGCACGAAGATCTTGCTGTCGCCGCGCTGCACGAGCAGCGCGACCGACTTGTCGGACTTGCCGACCACCGCCCGCACCTGCTCCACGCTGCGCACCGGCGTGCCGTTGACCGCCAGCAGCACGTCGCCCGCCTGCACGCCGGCCAGTTCGGCCGCGCCGCTCGCGTCCTGCACCAGCAGGCCGCCGGCCACGCCGGCCTCGGCCCGCTCGTCGGGCTGCAGCGGCCGCAGCGCCAGGCCCAGGCGGCCCTGGCCGGCTTCGGCGTCGGCGCCCGCCACGTCGGTGCCCTTGGCCTTCATCGGCGCCAGGGTAGCGGTGACCTGGCGGCTGTCGCCCTTGCGCCAGACCTCCATCGTCACCTTGTCGCCGGGCACCGCCAGGGCGATGTTGGCCGGCAGGTCGGCCGACGAGACCACCGGCTGGCCGTTGATCCTGCGGATCACGTCGCCGCTCTCCAGGCCCGCGGCCTCGGCCGGCCCGCCCTTCTCGACGTTGGCGACCAGTGCGCCCTCCGGTGTCGGCAGCTTGAACGAATCGGCCAGCGTCTGGTTCACCTCCTGCACCGCCACGCCGAGCCGTGCGTGCTCGACCTTGCCGTGCGCCACGATCTGCTGCTGGATCTTGCTGGCCAGGTCGATCGGGATCGCGAACGACACGCCCTGGTAGCCGCCGGTGCGGCTGTAGATCTGCGAGTTGATGCCCACCACCTCGCCGCGGGCATTGAAGAGCGGCCCGCCGGAATTGCCGGGGTTGACCGCCACGTCCGTCTGGATGAAGGGCACCGCGCTGTCGTCCGGGAGGGCGCGGCCCTTGGCGCTGACGACGCCGGCGGTCACCGTGTTCTCGAAGCCGAAGGGCGAGCCGATCGCCAGCACCCATTCGCCCACGTTCAGGTCGGCCACCTTGCCGAGCGCCACCACCGGCAGGTCCTTGGCCTCGACCTTCAGCACCGCGATGTCGGTCTTGGCGTCGGCGCCGAGCACCTTGGCGCGCAGTTCTCGCCGGTCGGTCAGCTTGACGGTGACCTCCTTCGCATCCTTCACCACATGGGCGTTGGTGAGGATCACGCCGTCGGAGCTGACGATGAAGCCCGAGCCCTCGCCGCGCATCGGCGCCGCATGCGGCCGGGCCCGGCGGCCCTGCGCGCCGCCTTGCTGTTGCTGCTGCTGGAATCTGCGGAAGAAGTCGAAGAACGGATCGTCGGGCAGGCCGTCGGCTTCGGCGCCGGCCTCGTCGCGGTCGGCCACCTTGGTGGCGCCGACCACGCTGATGTTGACCACCGCCGGGCCGTAGCGCTTGGTGATGCTGGAGAAATCGGGCAGCGCGATGGCCGCGCCGGGCGCGGCCGCCAGCACCGCCGGCGCCGGCTCGGCCCGCACATGGCTGTGGGCGAACTCCACTGCGGACACGCCGGCACCGCCGATGGCGCCGGCCGCCAGCAGCGCCACGACGAGGCGGGTGGGTGTCTGGGTCAGGGAATCGAGTCGCATGGTCACTCCTGGTGGTCTGATGGGATGCAGGAATGATGCGATCCGGGTCTTAGACGAGGCTTAGCCATGCCCGGCCCGTGCAGGCCTCCAGCGTGCTGCCGGTCAGACGACCGCGGCGGAGGACGGGCCGGCGGCCACGCGGTCGCGGCCTTCGCGCTTGGCGGTGTACAGCGCGGCGTCGGCGGCGTCCATCCAGTCGCGCAGCGCCGCATGGTCGCGCCGGGCCTCGGCCACGCCGATGCTGCTGGTGAAGGCCAGGCCGGCCACGCCCTCGACCGCCGTCGACCGGATGCGGGCGTGGATGCGCCGCGCCACGGCTTCGGCCTCCGGCCCGTCCAGGCCCGGCAGCAGGATCGCGAACTCGTCGCCGCCGTAGCGACCGGCGCAGTCGCGTACCCGCACGCAGCTGCGCACCGCCTGCGCCACCGCGCAGATCACCTCGTCGCCGACGGTGTGGCCCCAGCGGTCGTTGATTTGCTTGAAATGGTCGATGTCGAGCATCACCATGCTGGCCGTCTCGCCCGCCCCGCGGCAGCGCAGCAGGGCCGCCTCGGCCTGCTCCTGCCAGTGGCCGCGGCCGAAAAGCCCGGTGAGGGCGTCGATGCGGCGCAGTTCGTCGAGCTGCCGGTTCTGCCGCACCACCTTGCGGATCAGGCCGTAGCTCACCAGGCTGACCGAGACGGTGTGCAGAACCAGCACCGGCAGGCAGGCGACGACCACCGGCATCGCGCTTTCCGGCGACACCGGCCAGCCCAGCACGAAGCCGCTGACCACCGCGCCCGCCAGCATGGCGGCGATCGACCAGGCCCACAGCCCGCGGATGCCGGTGGTGAGCTTGTCGACGGTGGTCAGCGTCGGCAGCAGCACGCTGGGCAGCAGGTTGAACTGCATCAGCGGCACCCACATGCCGGTGAAGACCGAATCCGCCAGCAGGTTGCGCAGTTCGGCGCGGTAGGGGTCGGCGCTGCGCCGCGCGATCTGGTAGGCCAGGTGCGGCCAGACCAGCGCCGGCAACGCCACCGCGATCCAGGCACCGGCCGAAGTGCCCTCGTGGCCCCACAGCACCACCGACGCGACCAGCCCGCCGAGCCCCATGCCCAGCACCCGCAGCGGGTAGACGCGGCGATGCAGGCTGTGCGGCGAAAAGAGCATTTGGCGGTGCGGGAACGGGCCGGAGGGTTTGGCTGCGTATCGTACGGGCCCCGCCAGCGAGCCGTCTACGGTCGAACCCGGCGTTCTAGGCCTCCGGCCACCGCACCTCGATCCGCAAACCGCCCAACTGCGCCGAACGGTCCAGCCGCAACTGCGCCCCGTGCCGGTCGGCGACCGCCTTGACGATCGCCAGGCCCAGGCCGCTGCCGCCGGCGGTGGCGTCGGGGCTACGGAAGAAGCGGTCGAACACCCGGTCGCGGTCGGCTTCGGCGATGCCGGGGCCGCTGTCGTCCACCGCCAGCAGCAGGCCGTTGCCGGGTTGGGCGCGCAGTTCGACATCGACCCGGCCGCCCTCGGGCGTGAACTTGATCGCGTTGTCGAGCAGGTTGCGCAGCAGGATCGCCAGCGCCTCGGCCTGCCCGTGGACCGTGGCCGCATCGGCCCGGGGCACGCCCAGGTCGATGCGCCGGGCATGGGCCTGCGGCAGCCACTCGGCCACCGTGCGGCGCACCAGGGATTGCAGGTCGACATCGGCCGGGGCCGCCGCCTGCGGGCTGCCGGCATCCTGCCGCGCCAGCACCAGCAACTGGCCGACCAGCGTGATGGCCCGGTCGATGCCCTGCCCCAGGCGCTGGGCCGCACGGTCGCGTGCGGCGTCGTCGGTGGCCCGCTGCAGGCCCTGCACCTGCAGCTTGAGTGCGGTGAGCGGCGAGCGCAGCTCGTGCGCCGCGTCGGCGACGAAGTTGCGCTGCGCGTCGAAGGCGCCGCGGGTGCGGTGGAACAGCAGGTTCAGCTCCTCGACCAGCGGCTTCACCTCGTCGGGCAGGCCGTCTTCGGGCAGCGGGTCGAGGTCGTCCGCCGCGCGGCCGGCCACCTGGCGCCGCACCCGCTCCACCGGCGCCAGGGTGCGGGCGATGATCCAGGCGACGGCCAGCATCAGCAGCGGCGCGGTGAGCAGCGCCGGCAGCGTGGCGCGCAGCGCCTGGGCGCGGGCCCGGTCCTGGCGGGCGTCCATGTCCTGCGCGATCTGCACCGTCTGCAGCGGCGTCTGGATCGAGTAGACGCGGTAGCGGACGCCGTCGACGCTGATGTCGGAAAAGCCCAGCACCGCATGCTGCGGCAGCGTGGCCCGCGCCGAGCGATAGAGCTGCACCCCGTCGGGGCCCCAGATCTGCACCAGCAGGTCGAGGTCGCCGCGCTCGTCCAGCCCCTCCAGCGCGCCCAGCGGCACGTTGCTGCGCAGCGACTGGGCCACCTGCTGAAGGTGCAGGTCGTTGCTGGCGTCGGCCTCGCGCAGCGCGCCGCGGTAGGCACCGGCCGCCAGCACCGCGCTCGCCACCAGGATGCAGGCCAGCACCAGGCCGAGCAGCCGGGTGCGCAGCGAGCGGGGGGCCAGGCGGTGCAGCAGCGGGGCGATCACGGGCGTCAGTCCTTCGGCACCAGGTAGCCCAGGCCCCGCACCGTCTGGATGAGGTCGGCGCCCAGCTTCTTGCGCACGCCGTGGATGTAGACCTCGACCGCGTTGCTGCTGACGTCGTCCTTCCAGCCGAAGAGCTTGGCCTCCAGCTGGGTGCGGGAGAAGACCACGCCGGGCCGCGCCAGCATCGGCTCCAGCACCGCCCATTCGCGGGCCGACAGGCCTACCGGCTGGCCGTGCAGGGTGGCCTGGTGGGTGGCGGGGTCGAGCGTCACCCCGCGCTGCGAGAAGGTGGGCCCGGCCTGGCCCTCGCCGCGGCGGATCAGGGCGCGGATGCGGGCCAGCAGTTCGTCGGTGTCGTAGGGCTTGACCACGTAGTCGTCGGCCCCGGCGTCGAGTCCGGCCACCCGGTCGGCAACCGCGTCGCGAGCGGTGGCGACCAGCACCGGCACCTTGTCCTGGCGGGCGCGCAGGCCGCGCAGCACCTCCAGCCCGTCACGCCGGGGCAGGCCGAGGTCGAGCAGCACCAGGTCGTAGCGCTCGCTGCGCAGCGCCGTGTCGGCCATGTCCCCGTCGCGCACCCAATCCACCGCGTATCGCTCGGCGCGCAGCAGGTCGAGCAGGGCCTCGCCGATCATGGTGTCGTCTTCGACCAGCAACAAGCGCATGCCACTCCCCAGGATTGCAGAAAAGCCCGGATTCTGCGCGGCGCACCTGAGGCGAAGCTGAGGCCGCCGCGCCGGGTCGTCAGCCCAGGCGCGTGCGGTGGCGCGCCACCTGCTGCCGCACCAGCGCCGGCGCGGTGCCGCCCAGCGTGCTGCGGGCGTTGAGCGAGCCGCGCAGGCTCAGCACCTCGTACACGTCGGCCTCGATCTTCGGGTTGAACGCCTGCAGCGCTTCCAGCGGCAGCTCCGACAGGTCGACGCCCTGGGCGATGGCCGTCTTCACCGCATGGGCGACCGCCTCGTGCGCGTCGCGGAACGGCAGGCCCTTCTTGACCATGTAGTCGGCCAGGTCGGTCGCGGTGGCGTAGCCGCGCCTGGCGGCGCGCTCCATCGCTTCGGGCTTGACGGTGATGCCGCCGACCATCTCCGCGAAGATGCGCAGCGTGTCCTTGAGCGTGTCGACGGTGTCGAACAGCGGCTCCTTGTCTTCCTGGTTGTCCTTGTTGTAGGCCAGGGGCTGGCCCTTCATCAGGGTGATCAGGCCCATCAGGTGGCCGACCACCCGGCCGGTCTTGCCGCGGGCCAGCTCGGGCACGTCGGGGTTCTTCTTCTGCGGCATGATCGACGAGCCGGTGCAGAAGCGGTCGGCGATGTCGATGAAGCCGAAGCTCTGGCTCATCCACAGGATCAGCTCTTCCGAGAGGCGGCTGACGTGCACCATCGCCAGCGAGGCGGCGGCGGTGAACTCGATCGCGAAATCGCGGTCGCTCACCGCGTCCAGGCTGTTCTGGCAGACACCCTCCATCTCCAGCGTGCGGGCCACCCGCTCGCGGTCGAGCGGATAGCTGGTGCCGGCCAGCGCGGCGGCGCCCAGCGGCAGGCGGTTGACCCGACGGCGCACGTCGGCCATGCGCTCGGCGTCGCGGGCGAACATCTCGACATAGGCCAGCATGTGGTGTCCGAACGACACCGGCTGGGCCACCTGCAAGTGGGTGAAGCCCGGCAGGATCACCTCGGTGTTGCGGTCGGCGATGTCGACCAGGGCCCGCTGCAGGTCGGTCAGCAGGCCGTCGATCAGGTCGATTTCGCCGCGCAGCCAGAGCCGCACGTCGGTGGCCACCTGGTCGTTGCGGCTGCGGCCGGTATGCAGCCGCTTGCCGGCGTCGCCGACCAGTTGCGTCAGGCGCGCCTCGATGTTGAGGTGGACGTCTTCCAGGTCGAGTTTCCACTCGAAGGCGCCGCTTTCGATCTCGCTGGAAATCTGCGCCATGCCGCGCTGGATCTGGACGTGGTCGTCGCTGCCGATGACGGCCTGCGCGGCCAGCATGTCGGCATGCGCAAGGCTTGCGCGAATGTCGGCCTGCCACAACCGCTTGTCGAAGAAAACGCTCGAGGTGTAGCGCTTCACCAGATCGCTCATCGGCTCGGAAAACAGGGCCGACCACGCCTCCGATTTCTTGTCAAGCTGGTTGCTGGGGGAAAGCGGAATGGAGCTGGATGCCATGGAAGTGGTAATAATCTGTTACGCGAACAACCGGGCGTGCCGACTGCCTGCTCATGAAAGAACCGCCAATCTTATCGGTGCCACCACCACCTGCCGCTGCGGCCGCAGCGGCGCAGCCGTTGCCGTCCGGGCCGTTCGACGCCTGCCGGCTCGGCGTGGTGCTGCGCGCGGTACTGCTGGTGGAGACGGTGGTGGGCACCGGCGTGATGTTCGGCGCCACCGATGCGCTGGACTGGCTCTACCGCCTGGCGACCTTCACCAGCGCGGTGCTGCCGGCCACCCTGGCCTGGCTGCTGGCGGCCTGCAGCCTGCGCCGGCTGCTGGCTCCCCTGAACGCCGCCGGCCAGTACGCCGCCTGCGCCGCCCTGGGCGCGGCGGCCGGCGTGGCCGCCTGCGGCCTGCATGCCCTGACCCGCATCGACGGCGCGCTGCCGCCCCCCTGGTTCGCGTCGGCCTGCGCCGGCGCCTTGGTCGCGGTGGTGCTGGTCGTGGGCCTGGCGCTGCGCGCCCAGGGCCGCACGCCGGCGGCGGTGACGGCCCAGCTCGCGGTGCTGCAGGCCCGCATCCGGCCGCACTTCCTGTTCAACACCCTCAACAGCGCCATCGCCCTGGTGCGGGCCGAGCCCTCGCGCGCCGAGGCGCTGCTCGAAGACCTGAGCGACCTGTTCCGCTACGCGCTGGTCGAGCACGGCGACTCGACCACGCTCGGCGAGGAGATCGCGCTGGCCCAGCGCTACCTGGCGATCGAGCAGGTGCGCTTCGGCGACCGGCTGCGGGTCGAGTGGATGCTCGACACCGCCGCCGACGGCGCCCGCGTGCCGCCGCTGCTGCTGCAGCCGCTGGTGGAGAACGCGGTGGTGCACGGCGTGGAGGCCACCGGCCACGGCACCCGGGTGCGCGTCTCCACCGAGCGGCGCGGCAACGTCGTCGTCATCAAGATCCTCAACAGCCTTCCGCCCGCAACGCCGGAGCGCCCGGCGCCGGCACGCGAAGGCCACGGCATCGCACAGGCCAACGTGCGCGCCCGGCTGGCCCTGCTGCACGACGTGGAGAGCGATTTCCGCGCCGAACGGCGCGGCGATGCCTACCTGGTCCGCATCCGCCTGCCGGCCTGAGCGCGCCGCCCTCCCCTCTTGTTTCCATTCCTCGACCGCACTTCCACCATCATGACTCTCGACATCCTCATCGTCGACGACGAACCCCTGGCCCGACAGCGGCTGCGCACCCTGCTGGGCGACTGCAGCGCACCCGCGGCGGCGCATGTGGAGGAAGCCGGGGACGCCGAACAGGCGCAGGCCCTGCTGCAGGCCCGGCGGTTCGACGTGGTCCTGCTCGACATCAACATGCCGGGCACCGACGGCATGGCGCTCGCAGGTATCCTGCGCGCCTTGCCGCAGCCACCGGCGATCGTCTTCGTCACCGCCCATTCGGAGCACGCGCTGAACGCCTTCGAGCTGGATGCCGCCGACTACCTGACCAAGCCGGTGCGGTTGCCGCGCCTGCAGCAGGCCCTGCAGAAGGCCCAGCGCAGCACCGCCGCGCCAGCGCCCGACCTGTCGCCGCCCGAGCCCCCGTCGCTGCTGATCCAGGACCGCGGCCGCACCGAGCGGGTGCCGCTCGACGAGGTGCTCTACCTGAAGGCCGAGTTGAAGTACGTCACCGTGCGCACCGCCCTGCGCAGCTACATCCTCGACGGCTCCCTGCAGGACCTGGAAGAACGCTTCGCCCCCCGCTTCATCCGCATCCACCGCAACGCCCTGGTCGCCCGGCGCGCGGTGCGGGCGCTGGAGCGGCACTACGACACGGTGGAGGGCGAAGGCTGGGCCGTGCGGGTGCACGGCGTGCCCGAGGCGCTGGCCGTGTCGCGCCGGCAGATGTCGGCGGTGCGGGAAGCGCTGTCGCACTGAGGCCGGCACCGGCCGCGACATGACCATGGACACCCCGCCCCGCACCACGACGGGCACGGCGCTGCTGCCGCGGATCGAGGGACGCATCCAGGTCCTGCGCGGCATCAAGGTGTTGATCGACGCAGACCTGGCAGAGCTGTACGGCGTGCCCACCAAGGCGCTCAACCAGGCCGTCAAGCGCAACGCAGCGCGCTTCCCGGCCGATTTCTTGTTCCAGCTCGACGCCTCGGAAAAGACGGAGGTGGTCACACACTGTGACCACCTCCGGCAGTTGAAGTTTTCCCGATCCCTGCCCTTCGCGTTCACCGAATACGGTGCAGTGGCGTTGGCCAACGTGCTGGCGTCGCCGCAGGCGGTCGAGATGGGCATCTATGTCGTACGGGCATTCGTCCGGCTGCGCCAGGCCGGCAACCTGCACGACGATCTCGCTGCGCGACTGGCCGAGCTGGAAGAACGGACAGGGCGCCTGGAGCTCGACCACGACACCTTCAGCCGCAACACGCGCAACCAGCTTCGCCAGGTGTTCGACGCGATCCGCGCGTTGACCGCTCCGCCGGAACCGCCCAAGCGTCCGATCGGGTTCGTGCATCCGCAGGAAACGTCCGGCGGAACGCATGGCGGCGCAGCACTGCAACCGGCCAGAAGAAGAAAGGCATGAGCGGCAGGCTCGAGTGAGACAGGTTTCCCCGAAGACACCGTGCGGCTTCCCGCGCGGACCTTCGGTCAACTCTCACGCTACGACCGCGAACCGGGTGCCGGGTCTATTTGCCCGCTTCGGCAGGCGCGACACCGCCCGAGGTCGCACCCGATGCGTCCTGCGCCGCATGGTCGTGGTCCGCATGGCTTTCGTGCGCGTCGCCGTGGTCGTGTCCATGGTCGTGGCCGCCGTGGGCCAGCATGCTCGCGGCGGTGACCAGCGCGATGCCGGCCAGCAGCCAGGCCACCTGGGTCACCGTCTGGCGGGCGGTCAGGCGCTTCTGCAGCTGGGGGATCAGGTCGGCCAGGGCCACGTAGAGGAAGCTGCTCGAGGCGACGACCAGCAGGTAGGGCAGCAGGCCGTGCAGTTGGTCGACGAGCAGGTGGCCGACCAGGCCGCCCAACACCGTCAGGCCGCCGGCCAGCGAGACCTTGACCAGCGCGGCGCGGCGGTTGGCACTGGTCTGGCGCACCACGATCAGGTCGCCCATGTGGTGCGGCACCTCGTGCGCCAGCACCGCCAGCGCGGCGACGAAACCCAGGCGGATGTCGGCCGCGAAGGCCGAGGCGATCAGCACGCCGTCGCCGAAGCAGTGCACGCTGTCGCCGGTCAGCACCGCCCAGGCGCCGGCGCGCTGGCCGTCGGCCCGAGCGTGGTGGTGATGGTGGTGGTGCCCGTGGGCGTGGCCTGCGTGGTCGTGGCCCTCGGCACGCCCCGCGTCGGCGGTGTCAGGCCCCGCGCCGTGCTCGTGGCCGTGGTGCCACAGTTCGGCCTTGTCGAGCAGGAAGAAGAACACCAGCCCGACCAGCAGCGTGGCGAACAGCACCTGCGGCGAGACGGTGCTCTCGAAGGCTTCGGGCAGCAGGTGCATGAAGGCGGTCGCCAGCAGCGCACCGGCCGCCAGGCTCAGCAGGTGCTGGGGCCCGACGCCTCCGTGCGCCCGCCCGCCGACGCCCAGCCGCAGCAAAGCGGCCGCCACCCAGACGCTGCCGATGCCGGCCACCAGCGTTCCCACCACGATTGCTATCAAAGTCATAGCTAGAAGCCGTTGTCAAACACGGGCAAGCGCCCTATTTCGTTCAAGGATCGCCCGGCAGAAAAAAACCGCCCGACGGGGCGGGCGGTTTCGCGTGCGGCCCGGTGCGGCGGAAGCCGCCCCGAAGCCCGGCTTCAGACGACGCCGTGGGTCTTGAACCACTCCAGCGCCCGCTTCCAGCCGTCTTCCGCCGCGTCCTTGCGGTAGCTGGGGCGGTAGTCGGCATGGAAGGCGTGGCCGGCTTCCGGGTACACCACGAACTGCGACGCCTTGGCGGCGGCCGAGCCGGCCGCCAAAGATGATTTCATTTTATCAACAGTATCGAGCGGGATGCCGGTGTCGGCGCCGCCGTAGAGGCCGAGCACCGGCGCCTTGAGGTTGGCGGCCACGTCCACCGGGTGGCGGGGCGTCAGTTCGCTGGCCTGGCCCACCAGCCGGCCGTACCAGGCGACGCCCGCCTTCACCGGGCCCTGCGCGGCGTAGAGCCAGGTGATCCGGCCGCCCCAGCAGAAGCCGGTGATGCCGGCGCGCGACACGTCGCCGCCGTTGGCCGCCGCCCACTTCAGTGCGCCGTCGAGGTCGGCCATCACCTGCGCGTCGGGCACCTTTGAGACGATCTCGGCCTGCAGCCGCGCCATTTCGGTGACCTTCTGCGGATCGCCCTGGCGGGCGAACATCTCGGGCGCGATGGCCAGGTAGCCCAGCTTGGCCAGGCGGCGGCAGGTGTCGCGGATGTACTCGTGCACGCCGAAGATTTCCTGGATCACCAGGATCACCGGCACGCCGGTCTTGCCGGCCGGCGCGGCGTAGTAGCCCGGCACCCGGAAGCCGGCGACCTCGTAGTCGAGGGCGCCGACGCGCAGGCCGTCGGCGGGGGTGGAGACCACCGTCTGCGCCATGATCGGCAGCGTGGCCGCCGCATAGCCCACGCCCAGCGCGGTCTTCAGCGCGGTGCGGCGGCTGGCGCCCTGCTCGGTGCTGCGGCCGGGCAGCAGGGAATCGAAGTCGGATTTCATGTCGTCGTCGCGCAGCATCGGTTTCTCCAGGGATGAAATGAGCCGCCAGTGTAGGCAGATAGCGCGGCTACCGCGTGTTGCCGCGTGTATGCGGCACGGGTCTACATTGCGCATGACCCTGCCGCAGCCATACGGGAACACCTCCTGTGCGCCAGCGACCGATCACAACCGAAAGGCACCGCCCCCATGTCGAACATCTTTCTCACCGGCGCGACCGGTTTCGTCGGCCGGCACGTGGCCGCGCGGTTGCGCGCCGACGGCCACCGGGTGGTCGAGGGCATCTCGCCGCGCCGCAAACCCTCCAGCCCCGACCAGTGCACGGTCGATTTCACCCGCGACCTGTCGGCGGCCGCCTGGCTGCCGCGGCTGGCCGGCATCGATGCGGTGGTCAACGCGGTCGGGGTGCTGCGCGACAGCCCGCGCCAGCGGATCGCCGCCCTGCACCGCGATGCGCCGCGGGCCCTCTTCGACGCCTGCGCCCAGGCCGGCGTGCGGCGGGTGGTGCAGGTCTCGGCGCTGGGCGTGGACGGCGGCGACACGCAGTACGCCAGCACCAAGCGCGCGGCCGACGAACATCTGCTGGCCTTGGCCGCCCGCGCGCCTGCAGACGGCGGCACGGCCCTGTCGGCCTGCGTCGTGCGGCCGAGCGTGGTCTTCGGCAAGGGCGGCGCCAGCAGCGCGCTGTTCATGAACCTGGCGAAGCTGCCGGTGGTGGTGCTGCCGCGCCCGGTGCTGAACGCGCGGGTGCAGCCGGTCGCGGTGCAGGACCTGGCCGAGGCGATCGCCGCCCTGCTCGGCCGTGCGGCCGACCGCCAGGGCGTGGTCGAATGCGCCGGCCCCGAGGCGCTCCCGATGGGCGACCTGATCGCCAGCCTGCGCGCCCAGTCCGGCCACGGCAAGGCCGGTGTACTGCCGCTGCCCGAGCCGCTCACCCGGCTCAGCGCCCGGCTGGGCGATCTGGTGCCGGCATCGCCCTGGTGCAGCGAAAGCCTGGCGATGCTGGGCACCGACAACGTGGCCGACGCGACTGTTTTGCAAGGGTTGCTGGAGCGGCCTGCCGTGCACTACCGCGACCTGGTAGCCAGGGCCTGGAACGGGCGGTAGAGCAAGGCGGGCGCGCCACCGGGACGCTGGCGGAAGCGACGCGGCCGCCACCGGCCGGCCCCGCCGCTCAGTGCGCCTTGTCCCAGTTCGGCCCGAAGCCGATCTCGGCCAGCAGCGGCACCTTCAGGTCGGCCACCTCGGCCATGATGCGCGGCACCGCGGTGCGCACCCATTCCACCTCGGCCTCGGGCACCTCGAAGACGAGTTCGTCGTGCACCTGCATCACCATCTTCGTGCCGCGCTGTTCGGCGTCGAGCACCCGCTGCACCTCGACCATGCTCTTCTTGATCAGGTCGGCCGCGGTGCCCTGCATCGGCGCGTTGATCGCGGCACGCTCGGCGCCGCCGCGGCGCGGGCCGTTGGGCGAGTTGATCTCGGGCAGGTAGAGCCGGCGGCCGAACACGGTCTCGACATAGCCCTGCTCCTTGGCCGACTGGCGGGTCTCGTCCATGTAGACCTTCACCCCCGAGAAGCGCTGGAAGTAGCGGTCGATGTAGGCGGCCGCGGCCTTGGTCTCGATGGCCAGCGCCTTCGACAGGCCGAAGCTGCTCATGCCGTAGATCAAACCGAAGTTGATCACCTTGGCATAGCGGCGCTGCTCGCTGCTCACCTGGTCGACCGCCACGCCGAACACCTCGGCCGCGGTCGCGCGGTGCACGTCGATGCCTTCGGTGAAGGCGCGCAGCAGGGCCGCGTCGCCGCTGATGTGGGCCATGATCCGCAGCTCGATCTGGCTGTAGTCGGCGCTGGCGATCACGCTGCCCGCGGGCGCGACGAAGGCCTCGCGCACCCGCCGGCCTTCTGCGGTGCGGATCGGGATGTTCTGCAGGTTGGGGTCGTTGCTGGAGAGCCGTCCGGTGACGGCCACCGCCTGCGCATAGTGCGTGTGGACCCGGCCGGTGCGCGGCAGGGCCAGCAGCGCCAGCTTGTCGGTGTACGTGCCCTTGAGCTTCGAGAGGCTGCGGTGCTCCAGCAGCTTGGCGGGCAGCGGGTAGTCCTCGGCCAGCTTCTCCAGCACTTCCTCGTCGGTGCTGCGGGCGCCGGTGGCGGTCTTCTTCACCACCGGCATGCCGAGCTTGTCGAAGAAGATCTCGCCCAGCTGCTTGGGGCTGCCCAGGTTGAAGGGCTGGCCGGCGATCTCGTAGGCTTCGGTCTCGAGCTGCACGATACGCTGGCCCAGGTCGTGGCTCTGGGCCTGCAGCACCGCGGCGTCGATCAGCACGCCGTTGCGCTCGACGCGGTAGAGCGCCTCGCTGCTGGCCATCTCCAGGTCGTAGATGCCGCGCAGCGCGTCGTTCTGCTCCAGCTGCGGCCAGAGGGTGCGGTGCACGTCGAGGGTCTGGTCGGAGTCCTCGCAGGAGTATTCGGCGGCCTTGTCGATCGCCACCTGGCCGAAGGGGATCTGCTTGGCGCCCTTGCCGCACAGGTCCTCGTAGGCGATGCCGCTGCGGCCCAGGTGCCGCTCGGCCAGGCTGGCCAGGCCGTGGGGCTTGTGCACTTCGAGCACGTAGCTCTGCAGCATGGTGTCGTGGGCGTAGCCCTGCACCTCGACGCCGTGGTTGGCGAAGACGTGCCGGTCGTACTTCACGTGCTGGCCCAGCTTGGCGCGGCTGCCGTCCTCCAGCCAGGGCTTGAGCCGGGCCAGCACCTCGTCGCGCGGCAGCTGGGCCGGTGCGTCGGGGTAGTCGTGCATCAGCGGCACGTAGGCGGCCTCGCCGGGCTCGACGCTCCAGCTGATGCCGACAATCTCGGCGCGCATCTCGTCGAGCGAGGTGGTCTCGGTGTCGATCGCGACCAGGTCGGCGGCCTGCACCCGGGCGAACCAGGCGTCGAAAGCCGGCCAGTCCAGCAGCACGTCGTAGCGCAGGTTGCTGGCGGCCGACGCGGCCGCATCGGCTTCTCCGCTCGGCTCGTCGAACAGGCCGGGGCCCTGGTCGGCGCCACGGGCGGCGCGGCGCTTCTTCTGGCTTTCCTCGATCAGCTCGGGCGGCGTGTCCTGCACGTCCAGCGCACGGGCCAGGCTCTTGAAGCCGTAGCGTTCGTAGAAAGCCTTGAGCGCCTCGGTCTGCTGCGGCGCCGGCTCGAGTTCGGCGAGCGCCGGCAGGCCCTTGACATGGCCGTCGAGGCTGCAGTCGGTGAGGATGGTGAGCAGCTCGCGGCCCTTGGGCAGCCAGTCGCGGGCGGCGCGCAGGTTCTCGCCGGCCACGCCCTTGATCTCGTCGGCGCGCGCCATCAGCGCGTCGAGCGATCCGTACTCCATCAGCCATTTGGCGGCCGTCTTGGGCCCGACCTTGGGCACGCCCGGCACGTTGTCGACCGTGTCGCCCACCAGCGTCTGGTAGTCGAGCATCAGGGAAGGCGGCACGCCGAACTCGGCCGTCACGCCGGCCACGTCGCGCCGCTTGCCGTTCATCGTGTCGATGATGGTGATGTGCTCGTCGACCAGCTGGCTCAGGTCCTTGTCGCCGCTGGAGACGATCACCTCGACCGCCTGGCGGGAACCGCAGGCGGCCAGGGTGCCGATGACGTCGTCGGCCTCCACGTCGGGCACCACCAGCACCGGCCAGCCCAGCAGCTTCACCACCTCGTGGATCGCCGGGATCTGGCTGCGCAGGTCGTCGGGCATCGGGGCGCGCTGGGCCTTGTAGTCGGGGTAGAGCGTGTCGCGGAAGGTGGGGCCGCTGGCGTCGAAGATGCAGGCGACGTAGTCGGCCCGCACCTCGCGCCGCAGCGCCGCCAGCATGTTGACCATGCCGCGGATGGCACCGGTGGCAGGGCTGGACGGGTCGCCCGGTACCGCCCGCAGGTCAGGCATGGCGTGGAAGGCGCGGTAGAGGTAGCTGGAGCCGTCGACCAGCAGCAGCGTCTTGCGCGCCGGAGAGGCCGCAGCGGATGCGGCAGGTGCAGGGGCGGCGGTCGCGGATGCTTCGGGCGTGTCGGCTGCGTCCGGCAGCGGTGCGGAGGGGGTGTCGCTCATGGGCCGATTGTGCCTGCCCACCCCTGGCCGCCACCGGCGTGCGGATACCCGCATCGGGCCTGCGGCGCACGGGGGAATCGGGGGCACGGCCGACCGGCCACCGCCTACAATCCGCCGATGCGCGCCGCCCCCACCTCCTCCCTTCTCTCGGCCGGCTTCCGGCGCTCGCTGGCGCTGGCCGGCCTGGTCTGCCTGCCGGCTTTCGCCCAGGCCCCGGCCGCCGCCCCCGCCACCCTGGCCGACGTGCCCCCGCCCGCGGGCGCCAAGGTCGAGCAGCGGGTCGAACGGATCCGGGTGGAGGACGGCGGCAGCCGGGTCGACGAGGTGCGCTATGGCGGCCAGACCCAGAGCATCACCGTGCAACCCAAGGCCGAGGTGCCGCAGTACGAGATCACGCCTACCGACGGCACCCGCCGCCGGCCCGCCGCGCGCGACGGCGCCGAATCCGATACCGGCCAGCGCGTCTGGCGCGTCATGGGCTTCTAGAGCCCGGCCCTCCCGGCCCGCCCGGTCTTCATCGTCCCTGCCGGACACCCGCTCCGGCCTCCCTCCCCGATTCCATGGCCGTATTCACCGAAGTCTCCGCGGACGAGGCACGCAAACTGATGCGCCAGCTGCGGCTGGGCGAACTGCTGGAGCTGCGCGGCATCGCCGGCGGCATCGAGAACACCAACTACTTCGCCACCACCTGGCAGGAAGGCGATGCCGACACGCCCGGCCGCCAGGCCGAGTTCGTGCTGACCCTGTTCGAGCGGCTGACGGCCGAGCAGCTGCCCTTCTACCTGTACCTGATGCAGCACCTGGCCGCCCGCGGCATCCCGGTGCCCGATCCGGCGCCCGACCGCACCGGCAACGTGCTGCACCAGCTCTGCGGCAAGCCCGCCGCGGTGGTGAACCGGCTGCGCGGCGCGAGCGAACTGAAGCCCGGCGCGGCGCATTGCCGTGCCCTGGGCGAGATGCTGGCCCGGATGCACCTGGCCGGCCGCGACTTCTCCCGGATCCAGCCCAACCTGCGCGGCCTGGCCTGGTGGAACGAGGTGGTGCCCAGCGTGCTGCCCCACCTGGAGCCCGCCCAGGCGACGCTGCTGCGGTCCGAGCTGGCCTACCAGAACCATGTGGCCGCATCGCCCGACTACACGGCGCTGCCGCGCGGCCCGGTGCATGCCGACCTGTTCCGCGACAACGCGATGTTCGACGGCGAGACGCTCACCGGCTTCTTCGACTTCTACTTCGCCGGCTGGGACAGCTTCGCCTTCGACCTGGCGGTGTGCCTGAACGACTGGTGCATCGACTGGACCACCGGCCTGCAGGACGATGCCCGGGCCGACGCCCTGCTGCAGGCCTACGCCGCGGTGCGTCCGCTGGAGCCGGCCGAGCGTGTCCTGATGCCCGCGATGCTGCGCGCCGCGGCGCTGCGCTTCTGGATCTCGCGGCTGTGGGACTTCCACCTGCCGCGCCAGGCCGCGCTGCTTACGCCGCACGATCCGACCCATTTCGAGCGGGTGCTGCGCGGCCGCGTCGATGCCCTCTGCGCCGCTTGAACGGCGCGATCCCACCGCTTCCATGCAACTCCATATCGTCCCTGCACGCACCGGCCTGCAATGGGTCCGCTCCGGCATGCGTCTCTTCGCGCGGCAGCCGCTGTCGCTGGCGGTGCTGTTCCTGTTCATGCAGCTGCTCAGCTCGGTGCTGGCGGTGGTGCCGATCGTCGGCGTGGCGGCGGCCCTGGTGCTGACGCCGGTGTTCCTGGCCGGCATGGTGGCCGGCGCGCACGAGGCCGCGCAGGGCCGCCCGGCCCGCGCCGGCCTGCTCTTCGCCGGGCTGCGCCAGGGCAAGCCGCGCACCGTCGCGATGCTGCTGCTGGGCGTCTTCTTCGCCGTGGCCTGCGTGCTGGTGATGGGCGCGGCCTCGCTGCTGGACGACGGCGCCGCCGCGGCCGACACCCGGATGGACCGCGAGACCCTGATGCGCGACGGCGTGCCCGGCTGGCTGTGGTTCACCCTGGCGCTTACCGTGCCGCTGCTGCTGCTGTTCTCGAACGCCGCGGCGCTGGTCTACTGGTACGGGGTGACGCCGGCCAAGAGCGTGTTCTTCGGCCTGGTGGCGGCGCTGCGCAACGCGGGTGCCTGCATGGTGTTCCTGCTGGCCTGGATCGTGGTGTTCATCGGCTGCGGCATGGCGGTGGGGGTGCTGGCCACGCTGCTGGCACTGGTGCTGGGCGGGGGCTCGTCGGCCTCGGCGCTGCTGACGGTCGGCCTGGTGGCCGGGTCGATGCTGGTGATCGCCAGCATGTTCTTCGCTTCGATATACCCGGCTTTTATCGCTTGCTTTGGGCCGCCACCCGACGATACTGGCGGCACCTCCCTCTAACCGGTCACGCCGATGCGCACAGCCTTCCCGGAAGCCCGACCCGATGCGGACGTGTTCTGGTTCCGCCGCCGCGATTTCCTCCGCAGTGCCGCCGCCTGGACCGCCGCCGGCGGCACCGCCGCCCAGGCGCAGAGCCGCGGCAACATCGTGGCGCTGCAGGGCGACGTGCTGCGCAACGGCCAGCGGCTCTCGCCCGACGCCACCATCGTCACCGGCGACACGCTGCAGACCGGCCCCGGCTCCAGCCTGGTCTTCGTCATCGGCGGCGACGCGTTCCGGATGCGGCCCGAATCGCACCTGGTGGTCGAGCGCGGCGCTACGCTGCACACGGTCAGCCTGCTGCGGCTGGCCACCGGCGCGGTCACCAGCGTCTGGAGCCGCGGCCCGCAGCGCGCCATCCTCACCCCGACGCTGACCGCCGGCATCCGCGGCACCGGCGTCTACACCCAGGTCTACGGCGGCGAGAACCCCCGCACCTACTTCTGCAACTGCTACGGCACGGTCGACCTGGTGGCCGGCACCGACAAGCTGACCAGCCGTGCCGACTACCACCAGCCGTTCTGGAGCCAGCGCGACCCGGTCGACGGCACCGGCCGGCAACTGCTGCCGGCGCCCCCGATGAACCACTCCGACGAGGAGCTGGAAGTGCTGGCCCGGCTGGTGCGCCAGCGCACGGCCTGGCAGGTGGCGGGCCGCACCGGCGCGAAGGACGGGCTGGGCCAACTGGACCCGGTGCCGGGCATGCAGCACCCGGCACTGCGGGCGCGCCCGCCCTCCGCCGCACGCTGAGCCGCAGGGCGACGCAGCAGCGCGGAGGAGGCAGCGCCGCTCAGGCGGCCGGCCGCGCCCGGCTCACACCGGCGTGAGCTTGGCCACCGACAGCGCCAGCCACTTCACCCCGTGCCGCGGGAAGTTCACCTGGGCCCGCGCGTCGGCGCCGGTGCCCTCGATCGCGAGCACCGTGCCTTCGCCGAACTTGGTGTGGAACACCTGCATTCCCGACCGCAGCCCGTGCGAGGGCGCCGCCTTCTGCACCGGCACCGGCGGGCTGGCGAAGGACGCGGAATCGGAGCCGAATCGGCCGTAAGCCGGCGAGCCGCCTCGGCCTCCAGCTACGGAATTCATAGCAAATCCGCCGCTGCTGCCGCCGCTGTTGCCGAAGCCCTGCTGCCGCGGGGTGATCCACTTCAGCGCCGACTCGGGCAGCTCCTCGAAGAAGCGGCTCTTGACGTTGTAGCGGGTCTGGCCGTGCAGCATCCGGGTCTGCGAATGGCTGAGGTACAGGCGCTTGCGGGCCCGGGTGATGGCGACGTACATCAGCCGGCGCTCTTCCTCCAGGCCGTCGCGGTCGCTCATCGAGTTCTCGTGCGGGAAGAGGCCCTCCTCCATGCCGCCGATGAAGACGCCGTCGAACTCCAGGCCCTTCGAGGCGTGCACCGTCATCAGCTGCACCGCGTCCTGGCCGGCCTGGGCCTGGTTGTCGCCCGATTCGAGCGCGGCATGGGTCAGGAAGGCGGCCAGCGGGCTCAGCGTCTCGCCGGTGTCGGCGTCGGGCGGCAGGGGCATCGGCTCGTCGAGCAGCGGGATGGACGGGTCCAGGCCCTGGCTGGCGGGCGACTGGCGCAGCTCGTCGACCGGCAGCGCCACCGTGTCGCGGCCGAAACCCTCCTGGGTGACGAAGCTCTCGGCCGCGTTCACCAGTTCCTCCAGGTTCTCGATCCGGTCGGCGCCTTCGCGGTCGGCCTTGTAGTGCTCGACCAGGTCGCTGTGCTGCAGCACCAGCTCGACGATCTCGCGCAGCGAGATGCCCTGGGTCTGCTCGCGCATCACGTCGATCCGGGCGACGAAAGCGCCCAGGTTGGCGCCCGCCTTGCCGGGCACGGTGCTCACCGCGTCGTGCAGCGAGGTGCCGGCGGCGCGCGCCGCGTCCTGCAGCTGCTCCAGGCTGCGGGCGCCGATGCCGCGCGGCGGGAAGTTGACGACCCGCAGGAAGCTGGTGTCGTCGTGCGGGTTCTCCAGCAGCCGCAGGTAGGCCAGTGCGTGCTTGATCTCGGCCCGCTCGAAGAAGCGCAGGCCGCCGTACACCCGGTAGGGCATCGCGGCATTGAAGAGCGCGGTTTCGATCACCCGGCTCTGGGCGTTGCTGCGGTAGAGGATCGCGATTTCCTTGCGCTGGAAGCCGGGCTCGGTGCCGTTGTCCCGCACCAGCTGGCGGATCTCGTCGACCATCCACTGCGCCTCGGCGAAGTCGCTGGTCGCCTCGAACACCCGCACCGGCTCGCCGGGGCCCTGGTCGGTGCGCAGGTTCTTGCCCAGGCGCCGGGTGTTGTGGCTGATCAGCTCGTTGGCCGAGTCGAGGATGTTGCTGTAGCTGCGGTAGTTCTGCTCCAGCTTGATCTGGTGGTGCACGTCGAACTCGCGCACGAAGTCGGCCATGTTGCCCACGTTGGCGCCGCGGAAGGCGTAGATGCTCTGGTCGTCGTCGCCCACGGCCAGCACGCTGCTGCCGGGGCCGGCCAGTTGCTTCAGCCAGGCGTACTGCAGCTTGTTGGTGTCCTGGAACTCGTCGACCAGGATGTGGCGGAAGCGCCGCTGGTAGTGCTCGCGCAGCGGATCGTTGTCCCGCAGCAGCTCGTAGCTGCGCAGCATCAGCTCGCCGAAATCGACCACGCCCTCGCGCTGGCACTGCTCCTCGTAGAGCTGGTAGAGCTCGACCTTCTTGCGGTCGTCCTCGTTGCGCGCCTCGACGTCGCCGGGCCGCAGGCCGTCTTCCTTGGCGCCCGAGATGAACCACTGCGTCTGCTTGGCCGGGAAACGCTCGTCGTCGACCTTGTACTGCTTCATCAGCCGCTTGATGGCCGAGAGCTGGTCCTGCGTGTCGAGGATCTGGAAGGCCGACGGCAGGTTGGCCAGCTTGTAGTGGGCCCGCAGCAGCCGGTTGCACAGGCCGTGGAAGGTGCCGATCCACATGCCGCGCACGTTGACCGGCAGCATCGCCGACAGGCGCACCGCCATTTCCTTGGCGGCCTTGTTGGTGAAGGTGACCGCCAGGATGCCGCCGGGCGACACGTGGCCGTTCTGCAGCAGCCAGGCGATGCGGGTGGTGAGCACCCGCGTCTTGCCGGAGCCCGCGCCGGCCAGGATCAGCGCATGGTCGTTGGGCAATGTGACCGCGGCGCGCTGCTCCGGGTTGAGGGTGGCGATCAGGGGCGATTCGCCGGGGGGGGCGGACGGATGGTGGAGCGCCGTCGGCGGGTCTTGTGGGAACATCCCGGCATTGTAGGAAGCGCACCCTCCGCGGCGCCTCCGCCCTCTCCATACCGCAGCGCAGCGCCCCGCCATGTTCTACGCCATCCCGCTCGACAGCAAGCCCGACTGGCGCAACCCGCCGTGGATGACGGTGCTGCTGATCCTCGTCAACATGGCTGTCTTCTGGGGCCCGCAGCGCACCGAGGACACGGCCGAGCAGAAGGCCACCGCCTTCTACGCCCGCAGCGTGCTGCCGGCGCTGGAGCTGCCGGCCTTCCTGGACCACCTCGATGCCGAGCGGGTCCCGCAGGCCGCCGCGCTGCGGCGCGCCTACCAGGCCGGCCACAAGGGCCCCGTGCTGGACGCGATGGAGCACGACACCGCCTTCATGTCCAGGTTGCGCGCGGGCGGCGTGGTTTCCGCCGCCCATGCGCAGCATGCCGAGTGGCAGGCCGACCGGGCGCGGTACGAGCGACTGCGCCCTGCGCCCTTCACCGACCGCTGGGCGCAGGATTTCCGGCCCGACGCCCCCGCGCGTCCGGTGACCTGGCTCACCGCGGCCTTCCTGCACGGCAGCACCGGGCACCTGGTCGGCAACATGGTGTTCCTCTTCATGTTCGGCTTCACGCTGGAGTTGGCCATGGGCCGCACCGCCTACCTGGGCGCGTACCTGCTCGGGGCCCTCGGTGCGGGCGCGATGGCGGCCTGGGCCTACGGCGGCCAGCGCGGCATCGGCCTGGGCGCCTCGGGCGCGGTGTCGGCCCTGATGGCGATGTACGCGGTGCACTACCGGCTGCGGCGGGTGCGGTTCTTCTACCAGCTGTTCTTCTATTTCAACTATGCGCGGCTGCCGGCGCTGGTGCTGCTGCCGGCGTGGATCGCGCAGGAGCTGCTGCAGCATGCCGCCGGCCGGCAGGGCGTGGGCTACATGACCCACCTGGGCGGGCTGCTGACCGGCGCCGCGGTGATGGGCGCGTGGCTGCTGGCGCACCGCGCCCGTGGAGCCGGGGCCGCCGATGCGCCGCCTGCGCAGGGGCAGGACGACGGCCACACCGCCCAGGTCGAGAACGCCCGCCGCCTCACCGGCGCGCTGGAGTTCGACCGGGCCTGCGCCGCCTGGCGCCGCGCCGCCGCGCTGCGGCCGCAGGACGCGGCCACGCTGAAGGCCTGGTTCCACCTGGCCCGCGGCTGGCCCGACCGCGACGACTTCCACCACGCCGCGCGGGCGATCTTCCGGCTGCGGCCGCACGACAGCGGCACCGTCGCGCTCCAGCACGCCACCTACCGCACCTACGTCGACCTGGCGATGCCGGCCGTGCGCATCCCGCCCGACGATATGGTGCGGCTGGCCCAGCGCTTCTGCCAGGCGCACCAGTGGGAAGACGTGGAGCAGCTGTGCCGCGCGCTGCTGGCCGCCGCGCCGACCCATCCGCAGCTGGCCGACACGCTGTGCCGCTGCGCCAACGGACTGCTGCAGGTCGGGCAGCAGGTGCGGGCCCGCCGCTGGCTGCCGCACCTGCAGCGGCTGGCGCCGGACGACGCGGCGACGCGGGCCCTGGCCTGACGCGCGATCCGACGCGGCCCCAGTCGTGAAGAGGATCCGGCGCGACGCACAGGCTGCCGGCCGCGCGGCGGGGGGCCCGGAGACGGCCCCGGCCGCTATCAGGCGGCGCTGGCCTCGCGCACGACGGGCGGTGCGGTGCCGGCATCGCGCGGCGCGGCCGATGCCGCCGGCAGGGTGTCGCGCAGCAGCCAGCGCACCTCCTGCACCTGCTCGCTCTGCGGATAGCGCGCCTCCAGGGTGCGCAGGATCTGCAGCGCCTGGTCGGTCCGGTGGTAGTGCTGCACGACGACCTGCGCGGCCAGCGCATAGACCTGCGGGATCAGCCGCTCCTGCGGAAAGCGCCTGTCGAATCCGGCGATGAGCTTCAGCGCGGCATCCGCATCGCCGCCGCGCCATGCGTGCCGGGCCATGCCCAGCACCGCGGCCGGATCGTCGGAGGCGAAGGCCGGATCGCGCGTGCGGCCGTCGCGCCACACCTGCAGCGCCTCGGAGAAGAAGCCGCCCCTCGCCAGGTGCCGGATGAAGGTCTGCCCGTGGCCCAGCAGCAGGCCGGTGTCGCCCGACAGCAGCACCGTGCGGTGGAAGCGGCGGTGCGCGGCGATGCTCTCGGGCTCGTCGTTCAGGGCCTGGCCGGCGATGCGGACCGCGCCGCCGATGTCGCCCTCGCCCACCATCTTCGCCAGCTGGGCGTCGAGCGGCGACATGCCCGGCCGCACCGCGGGGCCGTCGCCCTCGCGCTCGGCCCCTGCCAGGGGCGCGATGTCGAGTGCCTCGTGGTGCTGGTACATCACGTAGCCGATCAATGCGGCCATCACCCACATGAAGTAGATGTTGAAGAACACGAAGGCCATCACGGTGAACCAGGTGCTGCGCCGGGGCAGCAGCAGGTCGGTCGCAATGCCCGAACCGCCCATCAGCAGCAGCAGGAAGACGCAGAGCGCCGCATAGGGCCAGCCGATGGTGCGGATCGTGGAGATCGCCCGCGCCGGGTTGACCGCCTCCCGGAAGCTGCACGACTGCACCAGCACCATCACCACCGCCGGCAGCGACGCCGAGGTCGCCAGCATCACCAGATAGGCCAGCTTGGGATTGACGCGCGCGACCAGCACCGTCGCCAGGCCCTGGACCAGCAGCACCGCGAACAGCTTCCACGGCAGGTGGCGCAGGTCGGAATCGCGCTGGAGCGGGTAGTCGGCCACTCTCAGGATGCCGCGCGAGCCGAAATCGATCACCTTGCAGGCATAGCGGCTGGCCGCCAGCACCACGCCCAGCACCACCACCCCGAGCGCCAGCCCGCCGAACAGCATGAACAGCGGCTTGGCCAGCAGTGCCGCCGCCGAGATGAACAGCGCGTACAGCAACGGCGCGGTCTGCAGCGGAAACAGGAAAAAGGTGTTGAGCCGCTGCCAGAATGGCCGGATCGTCGGCGTGTCGGTCGTGTCCATGGTGCTTCCCCCGGATGTTATTTTTTATGACGCGGGCAGAGTAGCAGGCGAACGTCCACGGCCCCGACCGCCCATCCCATCGCTCTGCGGTGTTGCGCCCAACCCTTTTTGAAAGTAGTGCACCGTGCGCCCGACTGTTTCCCTCTCGTCTTTCGCACGGTCCGCCGCAGGGTGCGCGGGCCTCCTCACGGCCCTGGCGGGCCTGGCGCCCGGCGCGATGGCGCAGACGCTCTGCAACAGCGACGGCGCTCCTGCGCCCCGCGTGCTGCAGGAGCGCTTCCTGGACGCGGACTGCACCGGCTGCTGGTCGGGCGCCGCCTCCGGCCCGACGGTGCCGGCCCGCACGCTGACCCTCGACTGGATCGTGCCCTCGGCCACCGCGGCCAACGGCGCTGCGATGTCGGCCGCCGCGCTGCCGGAGGCCCAGGCGCGGCTCGACGCGCTGCACCGGGCGGCGCCGTCGGCGGTCGAGACGCTGCAGGCGTCCGCCCCGGTCGGTGCGGCCCGGCAGGGCGCATTGCGGGTGGCACGCGGTGCGGCGGTGTCGGACTACGTGGGCGTGTCGATCGCCTGGAAACCGCCCCGCACCGCCACCGCGCCGGCGACCGCCTGGCTGGTGCTGGCCGAAGCCCTGCCCGCCGGCGCGGAAGGCTCGGCCGTCGAGCGCCTGCTGGTGCGCGGCGCGCTCACCCTGCGCTGGCAGCCGAAGGCCGGCACTGCCCTGTCGGAATCGCGGTCGATGCGGGTACCCGAGAGCGCCGACCCCTCGCGGCTGCGGATGGTGGGCTGGGTGGAGGACGGCAGCGGCCGCATCCTGGCGGCCGCGGCGAGCGTCTGCCGGCCGACGTGACGTCCCGAGGCATTGCTATGTTTTCCATAGCTGGAAGCCGGCGCTCTTCGCCGGCTGCAGGCCTTTTTGCTTCGAGAATGGCGTATCGCATCGGCACCGCCGTATAAGGTCTATACGCCCGCCGGCCGGTGCCCGAGAGCGTGCCTCCCTAGAATCAGCCACCGGGCCCAAGTTTCTTGTCGCCCGGTTTTTTGTGCCCGCGCGACGCGGGGATCGGCAGGGCCCCGCGGCCCTGCCCACGGCAACCGGGAACAAGCCAAGCGCCCACGCCGCGCGGAAATCCTTCCGCCGGTGATCCTGCAATGGAAGCTTGGAAATCTCGATGGAAATCTTCGACTACGACAACGTTTTGCTGCTGCCGCGCAAGTGCCGGGTGGAGAGCCGCTCGGAATGCGATGCGGGCGTGGAGCTCGGCGGCCGGCGCTTCCGGCTGCCGGTGGTGCCCGCCAACATGAAGACGGTGGTGGACGCTTCGATCTCGACCTGGATGGCGCAGAACGGCTACTTCTACGTGATGCACCGGTTCGACCTGGACAACGTGCGGTTCGTCCGCGAGATGCACGAGAAGGACCTCTACGCCTCGATTTCGCTGGGTGTGAAGCAGGCCGACTACGACACGGTCGACCGGATGGTCGCCGAGGGCCTGGTGCCCGAGTACATCACCATCGACATCGCCCACGGCCATGCCGACACGGTGCAGCGGATGATCGCGCACCTCAAGGAGAAGCTGCCCGGCGCCTTCGTCATCGCCGGCAACGTGGGCACGCCCGAGGCGATCATCGACCTGGAGACCTGGGGCGCCGACGCCACCAAGGTCGGCATCGGGCCGGGCAAGGTCTGCATCACCAAGCTGAAGACCGGCTTCGGCACAGGCGGCTGGCAGCTGTCGGCGCTCAAGTGGTGCGCCCGGGTGGCGACCAAGCCGATCATCGCCGACGGCGGCATCCGCGAGCACGGCGACATCGCCAAGAGCATCCGCTTCGGCGCGACGATGATCATGATCGGCAGCATGCTGGCCGGCCACGAGGAATCGCCCGGCAAGACGGTCGAGGTCGACGGCGCCCTGTTCAAGGAGTACTACGGCAGCGCGAGCGACTTCAACAAGGGCGAGTACAAGCACGTCGAGGGCAAGCGCATCCTGGAGCCGGTCAAGGGCCGACTGGCCGACACGCTGGTGGAGATGGAGCAGGACGTGCAGAGCTCGATCAGCTATTCGGGCGGCAAGAAGCTGATGGACATCCGCAAGGTCAACTACGTGATCCTGGGCGGCGACAACGCGGGCGAACACCTGCTGATGTAGCGGCCGATGGCGGGACATCGCGCGATGTCGACGACCCGCTTGCGGCCGTCGAAATAAATAGTGCATAATCTAGGGCTTGCTTACAGTGTCCGGCTCCACCCAGGTGGCGACAGGCACGGTGGGCCAAATCCGATTTTTCAGGTTTGAAGTGGGCTCTTAGCTCAGTTGGTAGAGCAGCGGACTCTTAATCCGTAGGTCGAGTGTTCGAGTCACTCAGGGCCCACCACCACTTCAAGCGCGTCAGCGCTGGAAAGCCCGCTACCGCACAGGTGGCGGGCTTTTTTGTTTTGCGGCACGAACCGTGCATCGGCCACCAGGCCCAGCAGCCTCCGATCGCAGCGCGCACCGTCGGCCCCGCCATGGCCCGGCCCGCCCTGCAAACTTTTCGCCAGAGCCGAGAGCCTGCGCGCAACCCCGGCGTCCCGTGCGCCCCTTCTGCCCACACATCCCGTGAACCAGCATTCCACCTCTCCCTCCCACCCTTCGGACGAACCTTCGGCCGAAGCCCTCGCCGCCCAGGTCAAGGAACTCAACGCCCTGCTCGAGCGTAGCAAGGCCACGCTCGTCAAGACCGAATCCGCCGTCGCCTACAGCGTCAAGGGCGAGGTGGTGGTCGACGGCCTGCGGGTCCCGTATTCGCTGATCCCGGCGCAGGCGGTGCTGGCGCAGGTCGGCCGCTGGGTCAAGCTGCCGGCGTACAAGCAGGTGGCGCTGCTGGCCTCCCGCCTCGACGAGCGGGTGGCGGGCGACTTCGAGCGCGAGGTCACCGCCTTCGTGATGAACGCGATCCGCCGCGCCGCCGACCGCGGCGTCGAGACCGGCGACTACTGCTGGGACGCTCTGCTGCGGCCGAAGGAACTGGCGCCCAAGGCCTTCGAGCTGGCGATGGACCGGATCGAGGCCGCCGCCGGCCAGCGCACCGCCGACCTGGCCGCCGAGCGCACCCGCCAGTCGATCAACCTGGCGCAGTTCCCGGACACGTTCCAGACCGCGGCCGGCATGCACCGCAAGATCATCGCCCTGCTCGGCCCCACCAACTCGGGCAAGACGCACGAGGCGATGGTGGCCCTGCAGGCCGCGAAGTCGGGCGTCTACCTGGCGCCGCTGCGGCTGCTGGCGCTGGAGAACTACGAGCGTCTGAAGGCGGCCAAGGTGCCGGTCAACCTGATCACCGGCGAAGAGCGCCGCATCCAGCCGGGCGCCACCCACGTGGCCAGCACCGTCGAGATGCTCGACACCCACACCCGGGTCGAGGTGGCGGTGATCGACGAGATCCAGATGCTGGGCGACAGCGACCGCGGCGCCGCCTGGACGGCCGCGGTCTGCGGCGTGCCGGCCGACACCGTCTACCTGGTGGGCTCCACCACCGCCCGCGCCGCCGTCGAATCGCTGGCGCGCCGGCTGGGCTGCGAATGCGAGGTGCGGGTGATGGAGCGCAAATCCAAGCTGGCGATGGGCGACAAGCCGCTCGACTCGCTGCGCCAGCTCAAGGCCGGCGACGCGGTGATCGCGTTCTCGCGCCGCGACGTGCTGCAGCTGGCCGAGCAGGTCGCGCAGGCGGGCTTCTCGGTCGCGACGATCTACGGCAACCTCTCGCCCGAAGTGCGGCAGGCGCAGGCCGAGGCGTTCCGCTCCGGCCAGGCGCAGGTGCTGGTCGCGACCGACGCGATCGGCATGGGCCTGAACCTGCCGATCTCGCGGGTGATCTTCACCACCGACACCAAGTACGACGGCACCGAGGACGGGCCGATCCCCACCTGGCTGGTGCAGCAGATCGGCGGCCGCGCCGGTCGCTTCGGCATGTCCGAATCGGGCACGGTGCTGGGGCTCGGTGGCCGGGTGCACAAGTCGATCAGGAAGCAGCTCACCGCCGCGCTGGAGCCGGTGGCGCGCACCGGCTTCTACGTCGCCCCCACGCAGGAGCATCTGCAGCAGATCGAGATGGTGACGCAGGAGAACCGCCTGCTGCAGCTGCTGACGCTGTTCCGCCGCAACATCGACGTGAACGACGTGTTCTTCGTGCCCACCTCCCTCACCGAGCAGCTCGACCGCGCCAAGTGGCTCGACGGCCTGCGCATGCCGCTGCAGGAGCGCTTCCTCTTCTCGCTGGTGCCGCTCAGCACCCGGCTGCCGAAATTCCAGGACCAGCTCTGGACCTGGGCCAACGCGGTGGAGCGCAAACGCCCGTCGAGCATCCAGGCGGTGGGCCTGCGCGAAGGCCGCAGCTCGCTGCAGGACGCGGAAGACGCCTGCAAGATCTACTCGGCCTACGCCTGGCTGTCGCAGCGCATGCCCGAGCATTTCCCGGACGGCCCGGCGGCGGTGGAAATGGCGATCGAGGCATCCGCCCTGGTCAACAAGGTGCTGCGCCAGCAGAACCGCGGCAAGGCCCGCCAGGGCAAGCAGAGCGCGGCCGGCATGCTGCGCTGAGGCGCGGCGCCCAGGGGAAGCGCGCCGCGGTGGTGCCCCAGGGTGGCGGACGTCCGCGGCCCCGGGGCGGATGCCGTCTCTCCTGCCACTGCACCGCCCGCGATGAGGTTGCTATCGAAAAGATAGCTGGAGGCCGGCGTGGCACGCCGGCCCCGGCTTCCTGCGATCTGGAAGACAATCGCGGGATGGCGCAAGGCAAACGAATCTCCGCGGACATCGGCAGCGATGCACTCGACACCGCCCGGGCGCTCGGCGCCGCGGCCAGGCAGGCCCGCATCGCCGCCGGCGAGGGACAGGCCGCGGCAGGCGCCCGCGTGGGAGTGCATGTGCAGACCATCGCCCGCATCGAGTCCGGCGAGCCGGGCGTGGCGGTGGGGCATGTGCTGGGGCTGCTGGCGCTCTACGGCATCACGGTGCGGCCGGGGGCGGCAGGCGACTGAACGTCCTGCCGGATTCCCGGCTCGGCAACTCGCGGGGCGCCCGCCCCGCATCGGGATCAGGCCGGTCGCCCGCAAGGTGTGGCCGACACCGCCGGTGGCGGCGGATCATACGAACGAAAGGCCCGCCGCCGCATCACGGCGTCGGGCCTTCGTCGATCGGCATTCCCACTCCGCTGATCGAGCGGAGGCATGGTGCAAAGCGCCTCGATGTAGCGCGCTGCCGTGCAGCAACCGAAGCTATTACCAGCGGCGTGCAGGTGCAACCGGCGTCACCGGCGTCCCTGGCCGGACCGTGGCATTGCGGGCCTTGAACTTCTTCCACAGGAAGCCAGCCACTGCCATCAAAATCATCTTGCGCATCTCGGTACTCCTCAAAAGAAAATACGAGGATGCGGGTGGTCGATGCCGGGCGCTGTAGGAGTCGGAGCGCAGTAGGTGTCGGCGTCGTCGGGTGCATGCCCGATGCGGCTCCAAAGCCTGAGCACCCGCCTACCGGCTTTGCGCTACACCTCAGGCTGCCTTCTTCTGCGGCGCCTTTTTGGCAGGCGCCGACTTGGCGGCGGTCTTTTTCGCCGCCGGTTTCGCTGCGGATTTCGCGGGCGATTTCGCCGTGGGCTTGTCGCCGCCCCGGAGGCTGCGCTTGAGCAACTCGGTCAGGTCGATGACCTCGCCGCTGCTCTGCGGCGCTTGCTCCTCGGGCTGCAGCACCGTCTCGGTCTTGCCGGCCTTGGCCTTCTTCTCGACCAGCTTCATGACCTGGTGGCGGAACTCGTCCTTGAAGTCGTCCGGGTCCCAGTCGCCCGACATTTCCGACACGAGTTGCCGGGCCATCTTGAGCTCCGCCGCGCTCAGCCCCTTGGCGCCTTCGGGCGGCAGTTCCACCGAATCCAGCGGCTTTACCTCGTCGCCCCAGCGCAGCAGGTTCAGCACCAGGGCCGGGCCGGATGGCACCAAGGCGGCCAAGTGCTGCTTCGTGGAGATGACGACCCGCGCCAGGCCGATCTTGCCGGTGGCGATCAGCGTCTCGCGCAGCAGCGAATACACCCGGTCGCTCTTGGCCACAGGCGCCACGAAGTACGGCCGCTCCAGGAAGATGAACGGCATGTCGGCCGCGTCGATGAAGCGCTCGATGGCGATGGTCTGCGTCGTGCGGGGGAAGATGGCATCGATCTCGTCGGGGCTGATGATGACGTACTTGCCGTCCTCGTACGCCACGCCCTTGACGATGTCGTCCTTGTCGATTTCCTTGCCGGTGCGCTTGTTGATGCGCTTGTAGCCGACCGGGTCCATCGTGCGCTTGTCGAGCCAGTCGAAATCGACGCCCTGCTCCGTCGCGGCGGTATGCAGGCCCACCGGGATGTGGACCAGGCCGAAGGTGATGGCGCCCTTCCAGAGCGTGCGGCTTCCAGTTGCCATGGTGTGTTTCCTTTGCCGGACGCCCGGCGGACACCGCAGCGTGGGCGATGTCGCCGGGCGTGCTGTAAGCGAAAGCACGCGGCCGCGGTAGGCAGCGACGGCCGGCGCCGCGCGCGGGGCCGTTCGGCTACGCTCTACGCATGAGAACGCGCCTCCGCCATATCGCCGTGCATGCCGAGGAGCCCCACGCAGGCCGGTTCGTCTGGGTGCTCACCGAACGGGCGGACACCATCGCCTGGAACGAGATCCAGCGCGCCGACAGCGCCTGCGCCACCTACAAGGAAGCGATGGCCGAGGGCCTGCGCGCGTTGCAGGCACTGGCCGGCGACCTGGACACCGGGCCGCGCACCCGCCAGGCGGAAGCCACGGCAGCGCGGGACGGCGAAGCCGACGCGTCCGCAGACGACGCACCCGGCCAGGACGCGCCGCGCAAGAAGTCGCTGTTCGGCTTCGGGCCCGCGCGCTGAAGCTGGGGGTGCGGCTGCCGCGGCTCAGTCGACCTTGATGTTCTTCGCCTTGACGATGCGGCTGTAGATGTCGGAATCGCGCTGCACCAAAGCGATCATCTCCGCCTGCGACAGGCCGAGCGGCTCGCTGTTGAGGTCGCGGATGCGCTTCTGCAGATCGGAATCGCGGCTCGCCTCGACCATCAGCGCGTTCATCCGACCGACGATGGCGGGCGGCGTCGCGGCGGGCGCCCAGATGCCGTGCCACGACATCATCGTCAGCCCCGGCACCACCTCCGAGAGGGTCGGCACGTCGGGCATCGCGGGGTGCCGCGCCTCGCCGGAGTAGGCCAGCGCCTTGACCCGGCCGCTGGAGATCAGCGGGTAGCCGGTGGCGATTGGCTCCATCAGGGTATCGACCTGCCCGCCGATCAGGTCCGCCACCGGGCTGGCGCGGTAGGGCACGTGCAGCATGTTCGTGCCGGTCTCGTCCTTCAGCCACTCGACGATCAGGTGCGACGGGCTGCCCGCACCGTACGAGGCGTGCGAGATGGTGCCGGGCGCCGCCTTCGCCGCCGCGACCAGTTCCTTGACCGTGTTGGCCGGGAGCTTGGGCGGCGCGATCAGCACCAGCCCCTGGCGCATCGTCGTGCCGACCGGAACGAAATCCTTTTTAGGATCGTAGGGAAGCTTGCTGTAGATGTACGGGTTGATCGTGAACCCGGTCGACAGGTTGTAGAGGTAGGTGTAGCCGTCGGGCGGCGCCTTGGCCACCGTGTCGGCGGCCAGGTTTCCCGCCGTCCCCGCCCGGTTGTCGATCACCACCGGAACCCCCAGCTTGCGCGACGCGTAGTCGCCATAGAGCCTCGCGAAGATGTCGGGCGGCGTGCCCGGCGCGAAGCCCACGACGATGCGCAGCGGCTTGGTCGGCCACGCTGCGGCCTGCGCCATCGCGGCACCGCATGCCAGAACCAGGGCCACACCGCCCACCCACTTGAATACAGAACGCATGTTTGTCTCCTCGGCGGGTTCGACCCGCCTTTTCGTTGCTTGCTCGGAATCCGTCGCCCCGGGGCGGGGCCGCCTGCCGCTCAGTCGACCTGGGCACCCGACCGCTGCACGGCCTCGCCCCACTTCGCCACTTCCGCGGTCGCGAAGGCGGCCAGTTCGGCGCCGCCCATCTCGGCCTGCTCGATGCCCTGCTGCGACAGCTTCTCGCGCACCTCGGGCAGTGCGATGGCCTGCCGGGTCGCCTCGCGCAGGCGCTCCCGCAGGTCGGCCGGCAGGTTCGCCGGCGCATACAACATGAACCAGGCCACCAGGTCGAAGTCGGCGACGCCCTGCTCGCCCAGCGTGGGAACGTCCGGCGCGGCGACGCTGCGCCTGGCGCTGGAGGCGGCCAGGGCGCGCAGCCGGCCTGAGCGCACGTAGGGCAGCACTGCCGCCGGGTGGTAGAACATGAACTGCACGTTGCCGGCGATCAGTTCGGTCATGGCCTGCGCCCCGTCGCGGTAGGGCACGTGGACGAAGCGCTTGTTGAGCCGCACGTTGAGCAGTTCGCCCGCCAGGTGCCCCGAGGTACCGTTGCCGGCCGAGGCGAAGCTGGTCGCCCCGTTGGCCGCCTGCCGGATGTCGGCGATGCCCTTCCAGGGCGACGCGGCCGGCACGACGAGCAGGGTGGGCGTGGTGCCGACCAGGCCCAGCGGCACGAAGTCGGTAAGCGGCTGGTAGGGCAGCCGCTTGTAGAGCGAAGGGTTGATCGCATGGGTGCCGACCGTGCCGAGCAGCAGTGTCTGCCCGTCGGGCGCCGACTTGGCCACCTGGTCGCTGCCGATGGCACCGCCCGCGCCGGGCTTGTTTTCCACGATGACCGTCTGGCCCAGCTGCCGGCCCAGGGCCTCGGCCAGGGTGCGGCCGACGATGTCGGTCGAGGTGCCCGCGCCGAACGGAACCACCAGCCGGATCGGCCGTGCCGGCGTCTGCGCCACGGCCGCCGAGGCGGCTGCCAGCGCGCCGGTCAATACCAGGCGGCGCTTCACTTCGCGGCTCCGAAGCCGTCGGGCAGCTCGCCCTCGTACTGGAGCTCCCGCGTCGCCTGGTACGACAGCGCGAAGCCCGAGGGCGTCTCCGCCTCTTCGGCCAGGTGTGCGATCAGCCCCGCGGTGCGGGCCAGGATCGGCACGCCGTGCAGGGACGCCACCGGGAATCCCACGCCCAGCAGCACCGCCGGTATCGCGGCCGACACGTTCAGCCGCAGTTCCTTGCCGACGATGCCGGGAATCACCCGCTCGATCGCCTGCGCGATCTCCACGAAACGCAGATCCGCGCCCGCCTCGGTCGCGACCGCGATCAGCCGCGCCACCCGTGGATCGCTGCTCTTGTGCAGCGGATGGCCGTAGCCTGGGATGGCGCTGCGGGTCGACTTGAGGGTGCGGATCACATCCGTCGCCACGTCGTCGAGGGCCTCGCCCGCGTCGACCCGCGCGGCGACGTCGGCGAAGAGCCGCCCCGCGGTTTCGGACGCCCCCAGGATCACCGAGCCGCAGCCCAGGATGCCGGCCGCCACCGCGCCCTGCATCGCATCCGGCGCCGCGGCGTAGGTCATGCGGCTGGCCTGCACGCTCGGCACCAGTCCGTGCTCGGCGATCGCCACCAGCGTCGCGTTCAGGACGGCGCTGCAGGCGGCGTCGGGCCGGCGGCCGGTCAGCAGCAGGAAGAAGTAGTCCGCGAAGGAGGTGTGCCCGATCAGGTCCTGGCACAGGTCCTGCCCGCGCACGACGATGGTGTGCTCGTCCGAGGTGCAGATGGCGGTGCGGGGAACGGTGGATTTGCCGATTTTCATGGTGCCGTGCCTTGCGCCGAGGTGGGTTGCAGATGGAAGTCGTAGTGCGCCGACCAGTAGGGCGCGTCCAGCACCCGCCCGTCGGGCGCGGCACCCGCGGGGTGCGGCTCGAAGTCGACGATCAGGCTCGGACGCACGCCGAACACCGCGTCGGAATCGATGTAGGGGCTGCCCGCCACGAAGAGGTGCGTGGTCACCGGCACGTGGTCGGGCGCGGAGACCATCATGTGGATGTGCCCCGGCCGGTTGGGATGCCGGCCCATGCGGCCCAGCATGCGGCCGACCGGCCCGTCGACCGGCACCGGATAGAACGAGGGCTTGATCGACCAGAACCAGTAGCGGCCTTCGGCATCGGTCCGGATGCGGGCCCGCGCCGCCATGCCGGCGCCCTCGACCTGCATGTCGTAGACGCCGTCGCCGTCGCCCGACCAGATGTCGAGCACCGCGCCGGCGATCGGCTGGCCGCGGGTGTCGGACACCCGGCCGCTGTAGAAGGTCGGCTCTCCCGACGTGCCCTGCGCGATGTCGGCCCCGCAAGGCATCTCGGGGGCGCCCGCCCAGTAGTACGGGCCCTGCACCGTGGCCTCGGTGGTCGGCGTGGCGGCGAACGGCGCGTCGGCCGCTGCATGCCCGGATGCGCGGGCGGCCCGGATCTGGTCGAGCATCACCACCATCATCGAAGCGCCCAGCGTGTCCGACAGCAGGATGAACTCCTGGCGCTTGTCGTCGCAGGCCTTGCCGACGTCGGTCAGGAATTCGATGCCCTGCATCCACTCGCCTGGCTGCAGCTCCACCTCGCGCACGAAGGCGTGCAGGTGCCGGATCAGCGATTCCATGATCCGTGCGAAGCGCAGGTCGTCGGTGCCCTCCAGCCGCTGCAGCACGGCCTGGGTCAGTTCGTTCTCGTTCGAGGGGGTCATCTGGCGTGTCTCCTTTTCTTCTGTTTCGTTTCGGGTGCGTCGCGTGCGTCAGTCGCCGCGCAACCGGCGCCGCAGCGGCTCCACGATCCGCGCGTTGTCGGCGCCGAGCACCGGCGGCGCGGTCACGGCGAGCGCGCGCTCGCCGTCGAAGCTCACCGGCGAGCGGATCGTGCGCCACTGCCCGCCTTCGGGATGCGGCGCGCTCACCTCGAGCTGCAGGTGGCGGACCTGCGGGTCTTCCATCGCTTCCCGGGTGTCGTACATCGGCGCATGCGGCACGTCCTCGGCTTCGAGCCGGGTGCACCACGCCGCCCGCGTCCTTTCGCGAAACAGGCCGGCCAGCAGTTCGATCATCTCGGGCTGATGGGCGATGCGCGCCTCGCGGTCGGCGAAGCGCGGGTCCTTGAACAGGTCGGGCCGCTCGATCGCATGGGCCAGCCCCTGCCAGAACTTCTCGGGCGAGGACATGTGCAGGGCGATCCACAGGCCGTCGGCGCACTCCATCACGTACGACTGGGACACGCTGGGACGGCTGAAGGGCCCCATGACCTCATCGGCCGAGAAGTAGTGGGTGAATGCATCCAGGTTGAAGTGGCACATCGCCTCGAGCATCGACACCTCGACGGTGCGGCCCACGCCGGTGCGGCCGCGTTCCACCAGCGCGCCCATCACCCCGTAGGCCGCATAGAAGCCGGTCATCGCATCGGCGATCGCCGGCCCCACCACCCGCGGGTTCACCGGATTGACCAGCAGCTGCAGGAATGCGCTGGCCGCCTGGGCGACGGTGTCGTAGGCCGGCCGGCCGGCAGCGGGCCCCGATGCGCCGAAGCCGCTGATCGAGCAGTAGACGAGGCGCGGGTTCAGCGCCCGCAGCCGCGCCGCCCCGGCACCCAGCCGCTCGGCCGCGCCGGGCCGGAAGTTCTGGATGTAGACGTCCGCATCCTTGACCAGCTCGTCGAACACCGCCGCATCCTCCGGCAGCTTGGGATTGAGGGTGATGCTCTGCTTGTTGCGGTTGTAGGTCTGGAAATGCGGGCTGTACAGGCCGCCCCGGAAGGCCCGGAACGGATCGCCGCTCTCCGGCTGCTCGACCTTGACCACCTCGGCTCCGAGGTCGGCGAGGAACATGCCGGCGGCGGGCCCGGTGATGAACGTTCCCTGTTCGAGCACCTTGATGCCGCTGAGGACTTTTTGCACTGCGCTGTCTCCTGGATTCTTGTGCCCGTTGCGGGTGACGAGGACTCTAGGCAGGCCCCGCCCTTTCGCAAAATGATCGTTTTTCATGGATACCATCGACCCGGTCGATCATCACCAGGAACTCTGCCGTGGAACTGCGCCACCTCCGCTACTTCAGTGCCCTGGCGGGCTCGCTCAACTTCACCCGCGCGGCCGAGCGGCTGCATGTCACGCAGTCGACGCTGTCGCACCAGATCAAGCAGCTCGAGGACGAGCTGGGCACCCGGCTGGTCGACCGCGCCGGCAAGCGGGTGGCCCTCACCGAGGCGGGCGAGGCCTTCCTGCACCACGCCACCCTCGCGCTGCAGGAGATCGACCGCGGCCTGGGCGCCTTGCGGGAGGATTCGCAGGAGACGGCGGGCGAACTGCGCATCGGCTCGACGCCGACCTTCAACATGGGCTTCATCCCAGACTGCATCGCCAGCTTCCACCAGCGGTACCCGCGCTACAGGGTGGTGGTGGAGGAACTGGCCGCCGACGTGATCGCCTCGCGGCTGCAGCAGGGGCTGCTCGACCTGGGCATCGCCTACCGGCCGGCACTGCCCGGCTCGCTGCAGTTCGAGCCGCTCTACAACGAGGAGATGGTGCTGGCCGTGTCCGAGAACCATCCGCTCGCACGCCGCAAGCGGGTCCGGATGGTCGAGCTGCACCGGCTGCCGATGGTGATGCTGCCCGCCAGCTTCGCCACCCGGCAGATGCTCGACGAATGCCTGCGCTCCTGCGGTGCCGAGCCGCACGTGGTGGTCGAGATGAACGCGCTGGCGCCAATCATGGGCCTGGTCGCCAAGACGCAGCTGGCGTCGATCATCGCGGCGAACGCGGTGCCGACCGATGCGGGCGTCCGGCTGGTCCGGCTGGAGAGCCCCACCCCGAGCCGCACGCCCGGAATGCTCTGGTCCTTGCCGATGCGCCCGTCGCCGGCGGTCCGGGCGTTCTCGGGGATCGTCCGGAAAATCGCCTTTCGCACCAGCTTATTGGAGCATTCGATCCGCAAGCCGAAGCCATGATGCTGTGCCCTCGTTACCACGGCCGGCACCGACGCTGGCGGCAGTTGCGCCTTCCGACGCCCCTGCGACGCGGCAGAAATGGCGTTGGCGCATACGATTGGCGCCAGCGTTGATGCTGCACGCCGGCAAGCCGGCGTGTTTTGCGAGCGCGTCCAGCGGCGCGGTGCCTGGAATGTCGTCAGCAGACCTTGTGGGGAACAAATGCTTTACGAGAACGAAGTCGAAATCTCTAACTACTGGCGCCTGTGCGATTCGCTGTCCGTGCGGCAGGCCGCGCTGCTCGTGATCGGAGAGGATCCCGCATCCGAAGTGGGCACCTATTGCGAATCGTGGAGACCCTCCGACCGGCCGCGGGGCTACGAAGCCGCCAAGCAGGGCATCGGCAACGCCCTGTCGCTCGGGACCATCGAAGGCCGGCAGGTCGAGCAACCCCAGTTCGATCCGGTCGGCACCCAGGTCGGCACCATCCCGGGCAGCCTCGACGTCGACCTGTCGACCGTCGACCGCCATTCGCTGGTGAAATGGCTGACCCGGCGCGGCTTCCGCAGCGGATTCTTCTTTCCCGAAGCGCCCGCCTCGGCGGTCCCCGGCTACCTGGACCCCTTGAACGAGCGCTATGCCCCCAAGCTCGCGGCCGCCGTCGAGGCATGGCTCGCCACCGGCGGCTCCATCGGCAAGCCGCCGCGGCAGGCGCTGGTCATCTGGCTGCGCGAACACGCGGTGAAGTTCGGCTTGTCCGACGCGGAGGGAATGCCGAACGAGGCGGAGATCGACCAGACGGCCACGGTCGCGGTCTGGCAGTAGGGCCAGGCGCACGCACCGATTGAGACGGCCCGGCAGGGACTCGCCCCGTTGGCGACGGGGCAGCCGGACCAAGCACCCCGGCTAGACCGCACTCGACGCTCCCGGCCCTCTGCGGCGCAGATGCCGACCCGGGCGAAAGGCGAAGGCCGACATGGAGCAGGACACAGGCCTTTTACGGTGCCGTCTGTCCCAATCCACAAGATACCGTCCATGTCCCCATCATCGCGCGCCAGGCTGCCGGCCCGGTTCCTCCCCCTGGCTGCCTGCGCGGCCGCCCTCGCACTTCTGGCGGGCTGTGCCCAGACCGGACCTTCCGCAACATCCCAGCGCCCGGTCGCTGGCGTCGATGCACAGAAGCTTCAACAGGTAGCGCGGTTCGACCACCAGGTGACCGGCGTGACCGTCTCGCCCGGCGGCCGCATCTTCGTCAACTTCCCCCGCTGGTCCGACGATGCGCCGGTGTCGGTCGCGGAAGTGCTGCCCGACGGCACCACCCGCGCCTTCCCCAACGCCGAATGGAATGCCTGGCGCAATGCGCGCAAGGACGAGATGACCGCGAACGACCACTTCGTCTGCGTGCAGAGCGTGGTGGTCGATCGCCAGGGATTCCTGTGGGCGCTGGATGCGGCCGCGCCGGCGCAGGGCCCGGTCGTGCCGATGGGTGCCAAGCTGGTGAAGATCGATCTCGCCACCAACCAGGCCGTCAAGACCATCCTGTTCGACGAGAGGATCGCGCCCCACGGCAGCTACCTGAACGACGTCCGCTTCAGCCTGGATGGCAGGAGCGCCTACATCACCGACTCCGGCGCGAAGGGCGCGCTGGTCGTGGTCGACCTGGTGCAGGGCACGGCGCGCCGGGTGCTGGACGGCCATCCCGCGACGCAGGTGGACAAGACCGTGAAGGTCAAGGCCGACGGCCAGGTGCTGCGGCGCCCCGACGGCCGGGACGTGGCGTTCTCTGCGGACGGTATCGCCCTGTCGCCCGATGGCGGCATGCTGTACTGGCAGGCCATCAAGGGCAAGACGCTTTACCGGGTGCCGACGGCGGCGCTGACCGACGTGTCGGCCCAGCCGCGGCTCGCCTCGATGGTGGAGACGGTCGGCGAGAACGGCCCGGTCGACGGCATCCTGTTCGGCCGCGACGGGCGCCTGTTCCTCACCTCGCCGGAAGACGATTCGGTGAAGGTGCGCGACAACACCGGCGTGCGGGTGCTGGTGCAGAGCGCCTCGCTCCGGTGGCCCGACACCTTGTCGCAGGGACCGGACGGAAGCCTGTACGTGACAGCCTCTCGCATCCAGGACATGAACTGGTACAAGCCGGGCAGCCCCGCATCGCTGCCCACCACGCTGTTCAAGATCGTCAACCCCTGACCGCGCAGCGCCGCGTAGAACATCTTCCGAGCCCGCGAAACCAAGCGCGGGCTCGCCGTAAAAAAACTCCATCGACCTGAGGACCCTGACCATGAAGAACTACGGCCTGCTTTTCTCCGCCCTGATCGGCGCCGTCGCCAGTGCGCGCTCGATGACGCCGATGGCGACCCTGGCCGCGGCCCGGGTGCTGGGCAAGCCCACGCCCGGCACGCTCGTCCTGCTCGACAAACCCGTCTTCAAGTACGGCGCCCTGGCCATGGGTGCGGGCGAGTTGTTGGGCGACAAGATGAAGACCGCCCCCGACCGCACCGTGTTCCTGGGCCTGCTGGCCCGCGTGATGAGCGCCGGCATCGCGGGCGCCGCCCTCGCCCCACCCGACCGGGAGCGCGCCGGTGCCGCCGCCGCGGTCGCGACCGCCGTGCCCCTCGCCTACCTGACCCTGGCCGGCCGCAAGCGGGCGATGGCGACGATGGGCCAGACGCGCAGCGGGCTGATCGAGGATGCGCTGATCGTGGCTGCGGGCATTGCTGTGGTGGCGATCGCGTTGAAGAACGCCAACGATTGAGAGGCGTGCGGCCGCGCTGGCCGGCGGGAAATCGACATTGATGGAAACGCTCTGATGACACTCCCAACGCCTACCCACCGTCGCGGCTCTGCAAATCCCGTCATTTCCCGGCACTGCCGCTACCCGTAAACCCCGCGCGGCCCCTCACCGGGGCTCGCTTTAAGCCCTGCCGGCGGCGTCGTTGAAAGCAACCCATTTTTGCGAGCAGGCGGGCGGGTCTCGACCGTTCTTTGGAGGTCAGTAAGGGCATGAAAACCAGACCTGTGGGCAAATGGCTGCCCCATTCTTTGAAAGCCAGTTCGAAATGTTGCAATTGCGTCGGAAAGTAGCTATGTTCGTTTGCTAACCGTTTGGTTGATGTCCGGACCCGATGCCTCAAATGAATCTCCACCTCAGCAACTCGAAACGATTTACCGTGAGGTCGGACAACTGCAAGCGCATCGCATCGATGGCCATCATGTTGCTCATGCTTGTGTTTGGTAGTCAGGCAGAGGCGGCGGGATGCCAGCCTCAGTCGATCACTGTCGCCTCTGGAGGCACCGTCGTCACCGACCTGAGCAACTGCACAGTTAGTGGCATCAACGGATACCAGAGCCCACCTCAGCACGGTGTCAACGACAGCCGCAACAACAACGGCACTGGTTTGGTGTACTACACCAACAACGGCGACGGTTCTACTACAGACAGCTTTTCCGTGATCGACGCCGACGATAACTCTGTTATTCCCTTCAGCGTCACCGTACAGCAAACGGGTCCGTCCGTTACGACAACCAATTTGCCCGATCCAACGATTGGCACCGCATACAACCAGTCGCTGGCCGCCTCGGGTGGCTCGACGCCTTACACCTGGAGCCGGACCGGCGGGAGCCTGCCGAGCGGGCTCTCGCTTTCGTCTGCGGGCGTGGTCAGCGGAACGCCGACCCAGGCCGGCGCTTTCAGCCCGGTGTTCACGGTGACCGACAACGCCAACCGCACCGCGTCGCGCACAGTGACCCTCAACGTTTCCGCACCAACGCTGGCGATCTCGCCTGCCACACTACCGAACGCCGTGGCAGGGGTGGCCTACACCCAAACGCTCGGAACGTCTGGCGGCACTGCTCCCTATACCTACTTGGTCAGCGGAGGCACGCCGCCGCCCGGCATCACCGTCTCCAGCACAGGCAATGTGTCCGGCAACGCGACGACGCCAGGCAACTACAGCTTCACCGTGCGCAGCACCGATAGTTCCACGGGCAGCGGCGCGCCTTTCAACACGACGCGAAACTATTCGGTCACAGTCAGCCCACCCACGATCACAGTCGCGCCGGCCACCCTGCCGAATCCCAGGGTCGGGGTTGCCTATTCGCAGACCGTGAGCGCTTCGGGCGGAACTGCGCCTTACACCTTCGCGATCACGGCAGGGGCCCTGCCGGCCGGCATGAACCTCGGCGTCGGCGGCACATTGAGCGGCACATCAACCTCGGCGGGCACGTTCAACTTCACGGTTACCGCCACCGACAACGGCGGTTTCACCGGCAGCCGCAGCTACACCATCACGGTGGCCGCGCCTACGATCACCATCGCCCCGACCAGCCTACCCAATGCCGTCGCCGGCCAAGCCTACTCGACCACCGTCTCGGCCAGTGGCGGCACGGCGGCTTATTCCTATGCCATCACGTCGGGAAGTCTGCCAAACGGTATTTCGATGACCCCGACGGGGGTCATTTCCGGGACTTCAACAGTGGCAGGAAACTTTACTTTCACCGTGACAGCAACGGACAGTTCTAGCGGTGCCGGTGCCCCTTTCACCGGCGCACGTACCTATACGCTCGGCGTGGCTGCGCCCACGGTGGTTGTCGCGCCGACCACGCTGCCGAACTTTACTGTCGGCGCCGGGTACTCGCAGAACGTGTCAGCCTCTGGCGGCACAGCGCCCTACACATTTGCCATCACCGCCGGTGTCACGCCGGCCGGCATCACTCTCAGTGTCGCCGGCGTGTTGAGCGGCACACCGACTTCGGCGGGTACGTTTAATTTCACCGCGACTGCCACCGACAGCAATGGATTCACGGGTAATCGCGCCTACACCGTCACTGTGGCTGCGCCAACCATCACCGTCGCCCCGACAAGCCTGCCGAATGCTGTTGCCGGCCAAGCCTACTCCAGTACCCTCACGGCGAACGGCGGGACGGCTCCTTATTCCTTTGCCATCACGGCAGGCGCTCTCCCGAGTGGCGTGTCCCTGTCCCCTACCGGTGTGCTTGCCGGAACGGCCACGGTGGCCGGAACATTCAATTTCACTGTATCCGCGACCGACGGCTCCTCGGGTTCTGGCGCACCGTTTTCGGGGTCGCGTGCGTATGCGCTGACGGTCGGCGCGCCCGCCGTTACCATTGCGCCCCTCACGCTTCCCAGTCCAACGGGTGGCACGCCTTACTCTCAAAACCTCTCCGCCTCGGGCGGCAGTGCGCCTTACAGCTTCTCAATTTCTGCAGGGTCGCTGCCTGCAGGGTTGACGTTGAGCACTGCAGGCGTGCTCAGCGGAACGCCGGCTGCATCGGGAACCTTCAATTTCACTGCTACGGCAACAGATGCGAATGGCTTCACTGGAGGCCGTGCCTACACCTTCTCGATCTCGGCACCTGTGCTGACGATCACGCCTTCAACCCTGTCAGCCGGGACTGTAGGTTTGACTTACCGCCAAACCATCAGTACTGCTGGTGGCACCGCTCCCTACAGCTATGCAATTTCAGCAGGAACATTGCCACCCGGACTGTCGTTGGCTAGTGCCACAGGTGCGCTGACGGGTGCACCAACTACCGCCGGTAGTTTTAATTTCACCATCGCCGTGACGGATGCTTTGGGTTTTTCCGACACAAGAGCTTTTTCGATCGCCGTGGCCGTTCCTGCTGCCATCCCCACTTTGAGCGAGGCCATGATTGCACTATTGATGCTGCTGGTGGGTGCGGTCGCTTGGGCTCATAAGCGAAAGTTCGGTAGTTGATTTGTCAGGCTTCCAGGGTTCAATTTCTCGAATAAGCCGAGCTTTATTCACGCCCCCTCCGAGTTGCCTTTCTCGGTCAGCACCTTGTAGGGCGCGAACCGTACCACCAGTCTCCCAGCCCATTCGTTCAACTCGCAAAAGCGAGCCTGCAGCGGCCGGATCTCGGTGCGCTCGAACGCCTGCGCGGCGGGGAGTACTGTGCCGAAGCCGCTGGTATTGCACGGCATCACGCCCAGCAGTCGGGGCGGAACGCGATGCGCGGCAGCACGTCGTCAAGGCCCACGTTCTTGACGCATCGCCTTCTACTCGGGCATGGGCTGTCGGAGGCCCTGCGGGTCGTGCCCACGCGGCAAGGCCGGCTTCCGCACGACACGAAGAACGAGCAGCCGCGGATCGTGCCTATTCATCCGCGCGTCGCGCTGCACGCGCGGCATTTCGTGGCCTGCTAGAAGAGCATGTTCAGAGCGCCTGGCAGCGCGCCCGGGACGCGGCCCGCCGCCATGATGTCCGCTTCCACAACCTGCGTCACAGCACCGCCAGCGCGTTGATAAACGCGTGCACCGACCTCTACAGCGTCGGCGCAGTACTGGGTTACAAGGACTCGCGCAGCACCGCGCGGTATAGCCACCTCAGCACCGAATCGCTGACTGCCGCTGTGCTTCGCGTTGGTCAAAAATCCCCGCACACGACGCAAAAGAAAAGGGCCTGATGCTACGTTAAGAATAGCATCAGGCCCTTGTCAGAACTGGCGGAGAGGGTGGGATTCGAACCCACGGTGCACTTTCATACACGCCTGATTTCGAGTCAGGTACATTCGACCACTCTGCCACCTCTCCAGTGTCGAAGCGTCGATCATAGCAGACCCGCGTCCGCTTTTTCGAGGTGTCAGGTCTTCAGCACCGCAAGATTGTTCAGGTATGGCCGCAGCGCTTCCGGCACGGTGACCGAGCCGTCGGCGTTCTGGTAGTTTTCCAGCACGGCCACCAGCGTCCGGCCCACCGCCAGGCCGGAGCCGTTCAAGGTGTGCAGGTATTCGTTCTTGCCCTGGGCGTTCTTGAAGCGGGCCTGCAGCCGGCGGGCCTGGAAGGATTCGCAGTTGGAGATCGAGCTGATCTCGCGGTAGGTGTTCTGCGCCGGCAGCCACACCTCCAGGTCGTAGGTCTTGGCGGCGCCGAAGCCCATGTCGCCGGTGCAGAGGCTCACCACCCGGTAGGGCAGGCCCAGCGCCTGCAGCACCGCCTCGGCGTGGCCCACCATTTCGTCGAGCGCGGCGTAGCTCTGCTCGGGGTGCACGATTTGCACCATTTCCACCTTGTCGAACTGGTGCTGCCGGATCAGGCCGCGGGTGTCGCGGCCGGCGCTGCCGGCTTCCGAGCGGAAGCACGGGGTGTGGGCGGTGAGCTTCATCGGCAGGGCCGATTCGGCCACGATCTCGTCGCGCACGAAGTTGGTCAGCGGCACTTCGCTGGTGGGGATCAGGTAGAGCGCGGCGGTGTCCGGCACCGGCTCGGCGTCCTGGCCGCCCTTGTTGGCGGCGAACAGGTCGCCCTCGAACTTGGGCAGCTGGCCGGTGCCGCGCATCGAGTCGGCATTGACGATGTAGGGCACGTAGCACTCGGTGTACCCGTGCTGCTGCGTCTGCAGGTCGAGCATGAAGGCGGCCAGCGCGCGGTGCAGCCGGGCCACCGGGCCTCGCATGACGGTGAAGCGCGAGCCCGCGAGCTTGGTGCCCATTTCGAAATCGAGGCCCAGCGGGGCGCCCAGGTCGACATGGTCCTGCACCTCGAAATCGAAGCTGCGCGGGGCCGTGCCCTTCGGCGACCAGCGGCGCACCTCGACGTTGCCCGCCTCGTCCGCGCCGACCGGCACGCTTTCGTGCGGCAGGTTGGGCACCGCCAGCAGCAGGGCCTGCAGGTTGGCCTGCAGCGCCTCCAGGCGGGTGGCGGAGGTGTCCAGCTCGGTCTTGATCGCGGCCACGCGGGCCATCAGGTCGTCGGCGGGCTCGCCCTTGGACTTGCGCTGGCCGACCTGCTTGGAGACGCTGTTGCGCTCGGCCTGCAGCTCTTCGGTACGGGTCTGCAGCGTCTTGCGTTCGGATTCCAGCGCGGTGAAGGCGGCGGCGTCCAGGAAGGTCTGGGCCGGCTTGCGGGTTTCCAGGCGGGCGATGACGGCGCCGAGATCGCGCCGGAGAAGGGTGATGTCTAGCATGGCGCGATTGTAGTTTTGCGGCCCGCGGGCCCGGCGGGGCTACGATGCGGGCTGCCTGCGCAGCCCTGCGCATCCCCGACCGGAGCGACGCGACCATGTTCTACATCTACGGCCTGAACGGCCGCAGCTACAGCGGCCCCGCCGAGGGCCTCCCGCCGGTGGAGCCGGTGCGCCGGGTGCAGGCGCCCGAATCGGTGCGGGTCTTCACCTCGCCGCAGGACGAGAACACGCCTTTCGCCGATCCGCGGCCGCGCGGCGGGCTGGCGCAGGACGCCGTGGCCGCCTACGCCCAGCAAGCCCAGCAGACGGCGGTGCCGCGGGTGGTGCGGCTGGTGTCGGAGCTGATGCAGAAGGACGTGGTGAGCGTGCAGGCCGACGCCCTGCTGGCCGATGCGGCCCAGTGGCTGGCCGACCACCAGATCGGACAGGCGCCGGTGCGCGACGAGCAGCGGCAGCTGGTCGGCCTGCTGACGCGCGCGGGCCTGCTGCAGGCCGGTGCCGCCGCACCCGATGCCACGGTGCGCGCCCACATGGTCTCGCCGGTGCCGGCGGTGGCGCCCGACACCGACGTGCGCCGCGTGGCCCAGGTGCTGATCGACAGCGGCCTGCCCGGCCTGCCGGTGGTCGAGGCCGACGGCGCCCTCTGCGGCTTCATCGCGCGGGGCGACCTGCTGCGCGCGATGGCGACCGATCCGCCGCTCGACCTCTGGAGCTAGCGGATCGGCGCCGGAGCGGGCTCGTCCAGCCGCAGGCCCTTCGGCAGCGGGAACTTCACCGTTTCCTGGATGCCGTCCATCCGCCGCACCGAAACCGCGCCGAAGGCCCGGATCCGCTCGATCACCTGCTGCACCAGCAGCTCGGGCGCCGAGGCGCCCGCGGTGAGGCCGACGCGGGTCTTGCCGTCGAACCACTGCTCCTGCAGCTCGTCGGCCGAATCGACCATGTAACTCTCGGCACCCAGGCGCACCGCCAGTTCGCGCAGCCGGTTGCTGTTGGAGCTGGTGGGGCTGCCGACGACGATCAGCAGCTCGACCTGCGGGCTCATGATCTTCACCGCGTCCTGGCGGTTCTGGGTGGCGTAGCAGATGTCCTGCATCTTGGGCTCGCGCACCGTCGGGAACCGGGCGCGCACCGCGGCCGAGATCTCGGCCGCGTCGTCCACGCTCAGGGTGGTCTGGGTCACAACGGCCAGCTTCGCCGTCTGCAGGGGCTGCACCCGGGCCACGTCGGCCACGTCTTCCACCAGGTGGATGCCGCGGTCGAGCTGGCCCATGGTGCCCTCCACCTCGGGATGGCCCTTGTGGCCGATCATGATGAACTCGTAGCCTTCCTTGGCGAGCTTGGCCACCTCGACGTGCACCTTGGTGACCAGCGGGCAGGTGGCGTCGAAGATCGAGAAACCCCGTGCCTCGGCCTCCTGCTGCACCGCCTTGCTGACGCCGTGGGCGCTGAAGACCAGCGTGGCGCCGGGCGGCACGTCGGACAGCTCCTCGATGAAGATCGCGCCCTTGTCCTTGAGGTCGTTGACCACGTAGGTGTTGTGCACGATCTCGTGGCGCACGTAGATCGGCGCGCCGAACTTGGTCAGCGCGTGCTCGACGATGTCGATCGCCCGGTCGACCCCGGCGCAGAAGCCGCGCGGTTCGGCCAGCAGGATTTCCTTGACGGCGGCGGGCGGATTCGCCTGCGGCAACGGCGTATCGCTCATAGAACCCCGATCAGATGGACTTCGAAGGTCACCGGCTGGCCGGCGAGGGGATGGTTGAAATCGAACAGCACCGCCTCGGGCTTGACCTGCTGCACCGCGCCGGCGTAGCTGCCGCTGCCGTCGGGCGTGGGGAACTGCACCACGTCGCCGACGCTGTACTGCTCGTCCGGGTCGCCCAGCTGGGCCAGCAGGGTGCGGGCCACCCACTGCTGCATCTCCGGGTTGCGCTCGCCGAAGGCGGCACCGGCCGGCAGGTCGAAGCTGGCGCGGGCGCCCTCCTCCAGGCCGATCAGCCGGGACTCGACCACCGGCGACAGCTCGCCCGCCCCGAGCGACAGCGTGGCGGGCTTGTCGGCGAAGGTGTTGATGATGTCGCCCTGCGGGCCGGCCAGCCGGTAGTGCAGCGTCAGGAAGGAGCCGGGCTGCACGACGGGCACGGCGGCGGAAGGAGAAGTGGGCGCAGAGGACATGGAGGTACCGATAAACTGGCCTCCATTGTAGAAAGCCGGGCATCCCCGCCATCCGGCGCGGGTTTGCCGCCCGGCCCGGCCATCCCGCACCGCCTCTGCAACGACCCGACCCCGCCGCCCTCCATGCCCTTCAAAGACCTGCCCGCCGATGCGCGACCGCGCGAGAAACTGATCGCCCGCGGCCCTGCGGCGCTGGGCGACGCCGAGCTGCTGGCCCTGCTGCTGCGCACCGGCCTGCCCGGCAAGGGCGTGCTGGCGCTGGCGCAGGAGCTGCTCGACACCTTCGGCGGCGTGGCGGGCCTGCTCCACGCCACCGCGGACGACCTGCAGCGCATCAAGGGCCTGGGCGGCAGCGCCAAGCGGGCCGAGGTGGTCGCGGTGCTGGAGCTGTCCCGCCGGGCGCTGGCGCAGCAGCTGCGCCAGCGCCAGATCTTCGACAACCCGCAGATGGTGGGCGACTACCTGCAGCTGCACTTGGCCTCGCGGCCGTACGAGGTGTTCGCGGTGATGTTCCTGGATGCGCAGCACCGGTTGATCGCGATGGAGGAGATGTTCCGCGGCACCCTGAGCCAGACCAGCGTCTACCCGCGCGAGGTGGTGGTGCGGGCGCTGCACCACCATGCGCAGGCGGTCGTGCTCTCGCACAACCATCCCAGCGGGCAGGTGAGCCCGTCGCGCGCCGACGAGGCCCTCACCCGGACCCTGAAGGCCGCGCTGGCGCTGGTCGACGTGCGGGTGCTCGACCATGTGATCGTCGCGCCCGGCAAGTCGCTGTCGATGGCCGAGGAAGGGCTGGTGTGACGCAGCAGCCGCAGCCGCGCACCGCCCGCTTCACCGCCGCCTCGCTGCAGGACCTGGCACCGCTGCGCCGTGCCCTCGCCGAAGACGCCGAGCGCCGCGCGACCGAGGACGCCGCCCGCCGCGCGGCGCAGGCGCGCCGGCAGGCCGAGCGCAACATGTTCGCGATCGCCGCCGGCCCGGTGCAGCCGCTGCGCGACCGCGGCCGTGCCCTGCTGGTGCCCGAACCGCCGCCGCCGGTCGCGGTGCAGCACCTGCGCGACGAGGCCCGGGTGCTGATGGAGTCGATCAGCGACGATTTCGACGTCAGCACCCTGCTCGACACCGACGACCAGCTGAGCTTCCGGCGCCCCGGCGTCAACGTCGACGTGACCCAGCGGCTGCGCAAGGGCGACTGGAGCATCCAGCGCCAGCTGGACCTGCACGGCCTGCGCATCGACGAGGCGCGCGAGGCGCTGGGCGTCTTCATCCGCAGCGCCTACAAGCAGGGCCTGCGCTGCCTGCGGGTGGTGCACGGCAAGGGCCTGGGCTCGCCGGGCAAGACACCGGTGCTCAAGGGCCGGGTGCAGGGCTGGCTGGTGCAGAAGAACGAGGTGCTGGCCTTCGTGCAGGCCCGGCCGGCAGAAGGCGGCGGCGGCGCGCTGGTGGTGCTGCTGCGGCCCGCCAGGCGCCATGCGACGCATTATTAAGTGAAAAGTGCCTGGGGCCGGCGCCGGACGCCGGCATCCAGCTATACATTCGATAGCAGATCGACATCCACGGTCAACCCCGGCCGATCGAGCCGAGCCGCGCCACCACCAGGTCGTGCAGCGTCTGCGCCGCCACCGACAGGCTGCCCTCGCGCCGCCTGACAAGGAAGATGCGCCGGGTCAGCTGCGGCAGCGGAATCGGCCGGGTGACGAGCGTCTCGCGCCGGAACTGGTAGAGGGTCAGCGTCGGCACCACGCTGATGCCGACGCCCGCCTCCACCATGCCCATCACGGTGGCCAGCTGCTCCACCTCCAGCACCGTGTTCATCGCCACCGGGTGCAGCGCCGCCTCCAGCGCCTGGCGCACGCTGCTGTTGCGGGTCATGTGGACGAACGGGTAGGCGGCGATGCGCCTCAACGTCGGCCGGGCCAGCGCCGCCAGCGGATGGTCGGCGCGGCAGACCAGGTGGAAGCGGTCGGTGCACAGCGGCTGCATCGACAAACCCGCCGCGTCGGCCGGCCGGGTGCCGCCCGCGGCCAGCGCGAAGTCGGCCTGGCCGCCGCGCACCAGGTCGACGCAGGCGTCCGAGAGCTGGTCCGACAGCGCCAGCTCCACCCCCGGCCAGGCCGCGCGGAATTCGGCGAACAGCGCCGGCAGCCAGCCCGCCGCCAGCGAGGGCAGCGCGGCGATGTGCACCCGGCCCCGCCGCCGCTCCACCTGGTCGCCCAGGTCCTGCAGCGCCTCGGCCACGCCGGCCAGCAGCCGCCGCGCCGAGGGCTCGAACAGCCGGCCCTCGGGCGTCAGCTGCACGCTGCGGGTGCTGCGGTCGAACAGGCGGGCGCCCAGGGCCTGCTCCAGCGCCTGGATCAGCGCGCTGAATGCCGGTTGCGACAGGTGGCAGGCCTCGGCCGCGCGGGTGAAGTTGCTGCGGTCGGCCAGCGCCAGGAAGGCACGCAGCTGCCGGGTGGAGAGGTCGGGGGCGGCGGTGGACATTGATCTGTCTTTCCGATGAATTGATCCGAACTTTCTATTTTACGGATGACCGCCCAGCGCCTACAGTGACTGCGAAGAAGGGGTACGCCCGGCCGGCGCCCCAGGCCGGCCCTGCACCCCGAACGCCAGAACGACCAGAGACACAAGACACGAGACGAGCCCCATGCCACGCCCTGCCCCGCCCGCCGCCCCCGCCGCCGATGCAGCAGCCGCACCGCTGCTGATCGGCTGCGCCGCAGGCTTCTCCGGCGACCGCACCGACGCCGCCCTGCCGGTGGTCGAGACACTGGTCGCCCGGCTGCGCGCCGGCCCGCCCGGCCAGCGCGCCTTCCTGGTCTTCGAGACCCTGGCCGAGCGCACCCTGGCCCTGGCGCAACTGCGCCGGCGTGCCGACCCGGATGCCGGCTACGAGCCGCTGCTGGTCGACCTGCTGCGGCCGGTGCTGGCGCTGTGCCTGGCGCACGGCATCGGCATCGTGAGCAACTTCGGCGCCGCCCACCCGCGTGCCGCCGCCCGCCGCATCGCGGCCCTCGCCGCCGAACTGGGCTGCCCGGTGCCGCGCATCGCGGTGGTCGAGGGCGACGACCTGCGCGGCACCGCGGCCATGCCGCTGCTGCAGGAGATACTGGGCGCGCGGATCGCCGACCGCGACATCGTCAGCGCCAACGCCTACATCGGCGCCGAGCCGATCGCCGCCGCGCTGCGGGCCGGCGCGCAGATCGTCGTCTGCGGCCGGGTGGCCGATCCGTCGCTGGCCGTCGGCCCGGCGCTGGCCCACTTCGGCTGGCAGGCGGACGATTGGGACCGGCTGGGCCGCGCCACGATGGCCGGCCATCTGCTGGAGTGCGGCGCGCAGGTCTGCGGCGGCTACTTCGCCGACCCGGGCTACAAGGAGGTGCCGGGCCTGGCGGAGGTCGGCTTCCCCATCGCCGAGATCGACGCCGACGGCCGCTGCACCATCGGCAAGGCCGACGCCACCGGCGGCTGCGTCACCCCGGCCACGGTGAAGGAGCAACTGCTCTACGAGGTCCACGACCCGGCCGCCTACCTCACCCCCGACGTGACGGCCGACATCTCGCAGTCCACGGTGCGGCCGCTGGCGCCCGACCGTGTGGCGCTCGGCGGCGTGCGCGGCCATGCGCGGCCCGGCCACTACAAGGTCAACGTCTGCTACGAAGGCGGCTGGCTGGCCGAGGGCGAGATCTCCTATGCCGGCCCCCGGGCCGAGGCCCGTGCCCGCCTGGCCGCCGACGTGCTGCGCGCCCGGCTGCCGGCGCTGGCGCTGCGGGTGGACCTGATCGGCGCGCTGAGCGTCTTCGGCGACGATGCCGGCCGGATGCTGGCCGCCACCCCCGACGCCGGGCAGCGCGACGTGCGGCTGCGGGTGGCCGCCACCCACGCCGACCGGGGCGAGGCCGAGCGGCTGGCGCGGGAGGTGACCGCCCTCTACACCTGCGGCCCGGCCGGCGGCGGCGGCGTGCGCACCGCGCTCACCCCGCGGCTCAACACCGTCTCGTGCCTGCTGCCGCGCGACGCGGTGCCGGTGGGCTTCGCGATGGTCCAAGGAGTGGACACATGAACGACCCGACCGCTTCCGCTGCCGGCGACACCGTCACCGTGCCCCTCTACCGCCTGGCCCACGGCCGCACCGGCGACAAGGGCGACCGCTCCAACATCAGCGTGATCGCCTGGCACCCCGACCTGTGGCCGCTGCTGGTGGACCAGGTCACGCCCGAGGCGGTGGCCGCGCAGTTCGCCCACCGCCGGCCCGAGCGGGTGCAGCGCCATCTGGTCGACAGCCTGCAGGCGATGAACTTCGTGCTGGACGCGGTGCTGGACGGCGGCGTGAACGACGCGCTCAACCTGGACACCCACGGCAAGGCGCTTTCTCTCTTGCTGCTGGAGCTGCCGGTACAGGTGCCGCGGGCACTGTTGCCGCTACTGGCGGGGCCTGCCAGCGGCGACTGAGTGGCGGGGCGGCGCTCGCAACCCGTTTTTCCGATTTGCGGCTTTCTTCGGCTACCCATTTCATAACAGGAGACACACCATGCATTTCCCCTCCCGACGCACCGCCGTGGCCGCCCTCGCCGCCCTCGGCCTGCTGCCCGCGCTGGCCGGCGCGCAGACCTTCCCCGACAAGCCGATCACCTTCGTCGTGCCCTTCGCGGCCGGCACCGCCACCGACCAGATCGCCCGGGCACTGGCCAACGGCATCACCGCCGAGACCAAGCAGGCGGTGGTGATCGACAACCGCGCCGGCGCCAGCGGCTTCATCGCCTCGCAGCAGGTGGCCAAGGCCGCGCCGGACGGCTACACCGTGCTGATCACCACCAACACCACCCACGCCGCCAACGAGCACCTCTACAAGAAGCTGCCCTACGACCCGGTGAAGGATTTCGCGCCGATCACTGGCCTGGGCAAGGGCGGCCAGATCATGGTGGTCAACCCGGCGTTCCCGGCGAAGACGGTGGGCGAGTTCATCGCGCTGGCCAAGAAGGAGCCGGGCAAGTACAGCTTCGGCAGCGGCAGCTCGTCGTCGCGCATGGCGGGCGAGCTGCTGCAGCAGATGGCCGACATCCAGCTGCTGCACGTGCCCTACAAGAGCAACACGCTGGGCGTGACCGACCTGCTGGGCGGCCAGATCAACACCATGATCACCGACACCGCCACCGGGCTGCCGCAGGTCAAGGCCGGCAAGCTGCGGGCGCTGGGCATGTCGAGCGCCAAACGCTCGCCCCTGGCGCCCGACGTGCCCACCATCGCCGAGGCCGGCGTGCCCGGCTACGAGATGGGCTACTGGTTCGCCGCCTACGCCCCGGCCAGGACGCCGCCCGCCGTCGTCAAGCGCCTGAACGAGCTTCTGGTGCAGGCCGCCCGGAGCGATGCCGCCCGCACCGCCTTCTACGAGCCTACCGGCACCGAGGTCTACACCACCACGCCCGAGGAACTGGGCACCTTCCAGTCGGCCGAATCGCAGAAGTGGGGCCGCATCGTGAAGGCGGCCAACATCCAGCCCGAATAGACCTGCTTCCCCCGGGCTGCCGCCGCATCACGCAGGCGGCAGCGCAGGCATGCGGCACGCGCACGGAGCCCCTCCGCGCGCGGCGCGCCCGCACGCCCCTGCATTCACCACAACGACAGGAGACCGACATGACGAAGATTTCACACCTGCGGCCACGCCTGCGGCAGGCCGCCGGCCCGGCGGGCCTGGGCCTGGCGCTGCTGCTGGCCGCCTGCGGCGGCAGCGACGACGGAGCCGCCGGCGGCGGTGGCGCCACCGCCCAGCCGCGCATGAGCCTCGCGATCACCGCCCGTACCGACATGCCCGGCAGCTTCGGCGCCGTGGGCGCCTACGAGCAGCTCACCGGCACCCTGAGCGGCGAAGTCGATCCGCGCGACCGGCACAACGCCATCATCCAGGACCTGGCGCTGGCGCCGGTCAACGCCCGCGGCATGGTCGAGTACAAGGCCGACTTCGTGATGCTCAAGCCCAAGGACATGGGCAAGGCCGGCGGCATCCTGCGCTACGACGCACCCAACCGCGGCAACATCCTGACCATGCCCAATCTCGCCACCGCGCCCAGCGACGCGGTGTACTTCGAGCAGGGCTACGTCTGGCTCTTCTCGGCCTGGCAGGGCGACGTGCCCAAGAGCTCGCCGCAGCGCCTGACGCTCGACGTGCCGGTGGCCCGCAACGCCGACGGCAGCAGCATCACCGGCCCCTACGTGGCCGAGCTGATCGCCGCCACCGCCAGCCCGTCGCTCACCCTGCCGGGCGGCACCTTCAACGGCAGCATGATTCCGTATGCGCCCGCCTCGCTCGACAACACCGGCGCCGGCTACCGGCTCACCTCGCGCGTCAACGAGACCGACCCGCGCGTCACCATCCCCGCGTCCGACTGGAAGTTCGCGGCCTGCGACGCCGCCAACGCCTTTCCCGGCACGCCCAGCGGCACCAGCGTCTGCCTGCGCGGCGGCTTCCAGCCCAACCGGCTCTACGAGATCAGCTACGTCGCGCAGGACCCGAAGGTGATGGGCGTCGGCCTGGCCGCGCTGCGCGACACGATCGACTTCTTCCGCAACGCCAAGGCCGACGCGGCCGGCACGCCCAACCCGGTGGCCGGCGCGATCCGCAACACCATCGGCCAGGGCACCTCGCAGTCGGGCAACGCGCTCAAGACCTTCCTGCACCTGGGCTTCAACGAAACGCTGGCGGGCGGCAAGGTGTTCGACGGCATGTTCACCCACGTGGCCGCGCGCCAGACCAACATCAACACCCGCTTCGCGGTGCCCGGTGGCGGCGGCGGCCTACGCACCGACCACAGCGCCTTCGGCCAGACGGCGCCGCGCGGCCTGGCGGCCGACTACCAGGACGCGGTCTCGGGCCGCAGCGGCGGCGTGATGGCGCGCTGCACCACCACCAACACCTGCCCGCGCTACTTCCTGGGCCTGTCGGGCACCGAGTTCTGGCAGCTGCAGGGCTCGCCAGTGCTGCACGACGCGCTGGGCACCCGCGACCTGGTGCAACCCGACAACGCCCGCGTCTACTACTACACCGGCACCCAGCACAGCGGCGGCACCGGCGGCCTGGAGGCGGGCATCGCCTACCGGCCCGCCGCCGCGGTGTATCCGGTCGGCAACATGGTCGATTTCGCCGACACCTTCCGCGCGCTGATGCTCGCGTTGGCCGACTGGACCGTGCAGGGCGTGGCGCCGCCCGCCAGCCAGGTGCCGCGCATCGCCGACGGCACGCTGGTGCGGCCCGCCGCGCTGCGCTTCCCGGCGATCAAGGGCGTGCAGTTCCCGGGCGGCAGCGGCGTGTCGGTGCCCGATTTCGCCTACCTGGCGCGCTTCAACAACTTCCCGCTGCTGGATTTCGGCCCGCAGTACCGGCCGCAGGACGAGTCGGGCATCGCGACGCAATTGCCGCCGGCCAACCTGGACCGCGACTACGCGATCCTGGTGCCGCAGGTCGACACCGCCACCGGCCTGCCGCGCGCCGGCATCCGCAACGTCGACGTGCAGGCGCCGCTCGGCACCAGCCTGGAGTTCAACTACGTCTCCACCCCCGGCATCGTCGACCTGGTGAACCTGTCGGGCGGCTACCTGCCCTTCCACAGGACCGAGGCGGCCCGCATCGCGGCGGGCGATACCCGGCCGTCGCTGGAATCGCTCTACCGCAACCAGGCGGGCTACGTGGCGGCGGTGACCAGCGCCGCCAACGGGCTGGTCGCGCAGCGCCTGCTGCTGCAGCGCGATGCCGACCGGCGCATCCAGCGGGCGCAGGCCACGCCGGTGCTGCCCTGATCGGCCGCGGCCCGCACACGGGTGCGGGCCCGCGCGTCGGGAATCAGCGGGCGGTGACGTCGAGCAGTTCGATCTCGAAGGTCAGCGTGGCATCGGGCGGAATCACGCCGCCCGCGCCGCGCGAACCGTAGGCGGTGGCCGGCGGGCAGACCAGCTTGGCCTTGCCACCCACCTTCATCTTCTGCACGCCTTCGGTCCAGCACGGGATCACGCCCTTGAGCGGAAACGAGATCGGCTCGCCGCGCTTGTAGGAGCTGTCGAACTCCTTGCCGTCGGCCAGCGTGCCGCGGTAGTGCACCTTGACCGTGCTGTCGGCCGTGGGCTGGGCGCCGGTGCCGACCTTCAGGTGGTCGATGTTGACGCCCGAGGGCAGCACTTCGGCCTGGGCGGCCAGGGGCAGCGCGCAGGCGGTGGAGAGCAACAGGGCGAGGGCGGTGGATGTCTTCATGGGGGACGGTGCGCAGGGCGCGCGGTGAAAAGCTGAGGAGGGCATAGGCTAACGGATGGCGGTGGGCCCCCGGAAAGCGGGTGCCCTCCTGCGCCATGCCCTACCCCTTCGCGTTGCCCGCCACCTGCTCGAGTGCGTCCATCGCCTCGTCTGGCAGATCGAGTGCCGCCGACGCCAGGTTCTCGTGCAGATGGGCGACCGACGACGTACCCGGGATCAGCAGAATGTTGGGCGACCGGCGCAGCAGCCAGGCCAGCGCCACCTGCATCGGCGTCGCCTGCAACCGCCGCGCGACATCCGACAGCGCCGACGACTGCAGCGGCGTGAACCCGCCCAGCGGGAAGAACGGCACGTAGGCGATGCCGTCGGCCGCCAGTTCGTCGATCAGCGCATCGTCGGCCCGGTGGACCAGGTTGTACTGGTTCTGCACACAGACGATGGGGCAGATGCGCCGGCCCTCGGCCACCTGGGTGCGGGTGACGTTGCTCAGGCCGATGTGCCGCACCAATCCCTGCTGCTGCAGGGCGGCCAGCGCGGTCAACTGCTCCTCGATCGACCCTTCGGCCGGGCCGTGGGTGTCGAACATGACCCGCAGGTTGACCACGTCCAGCAACTCGCGGCCCAGGTTGCGCAGGTTGTCGTGCACCGCCTGCTCCAGCTCGGCCGGCGACGACGCCAGCAGCCAGGCGCCGTCGGGCCCGCGCCGGACGCCGATCTTGGTGACGAGCGTCAGGTCCTGCCCATAGGGCGACAGCGCTTCGCGGATCAGCTGGTTGGTGATGTGCGGGCCGTAGAAGTCGCTGGTGTCGATATGGTCCACGCCGGCCGCCACCACCGCGCGCAGCACGGCCAGCGCGCTTTCGCGGTCCTTCGGCGGGCCGAATACGCCGGGGCCGGCGAGTTGCATCGCGCCGTAGCCAAGGCGGTGCACGCTGCGGTCGCCGAGAGAAAAAGTGCCTGCGCGGGAGAGGGAGGACATGGTCAGTTTCCTGTAATGGTAGAGGTTCTGGCCAGTCTAGGCAGCATCGCGATGCGCGATAAGCCGGCACAATCCGCACAGGCTGTGCAGGATCACGAACGATGAAATTCGACTTGGGAGATCTGGAGGCGTTCGTTGCGGTGGCGGAGGCCAAAGGCTTTCGCGAAGGGGCCCGGGCGCACGGCGCCAGCGCCTCGGGTTTGAGCGAAGCCGTCCGCCGCCTGGAAACGCAACTGGGCATGCGCTTGCTGAACCGTACCACCCGCAGCGTGGCACCCACCGAGGCCGGCCAGCGCCTGCTGGACCGGCTGGGCCCCGCGCTGAACGAGGTCGAAGCCGCGCTCGACATGGTCAACGGCCTGCGCGACCGGCCGGCCGGCACCCTGCGCCTCAACGTGCCGGTGAGCGCCGCGCGGCTGGTGCTGCCCTCGATCGTGCCGGCCTTCCTGGCGGCGTATCCCGAGATCGCGCTGGAGATCAACGCCGACGACAGCTTCGTCGACGTGCTGGCCGCCGGCTGCGACGCCGGCATCCGCTACGACGAGCGGCTGGAGCAGGACATGATCGCCGTGCCCATCGGCCCCCGCACACAACGCTTCGCCGTAGGCGCCGCGCCCGACTACCTGGCCCGCCGGGGCCGACCCGACCATCCGCGCGATCTGCTCGGCCACAGTTGCCTGCGCGGCCGCTTCAGCAGCGGCGCGATGCCCGCATGGGAGTTCGAGCGCGACGGCGAGCAATTCAAGATCGAGCCCGCTGGCCGCCTGCTGGTGCAGATAGGCGCCGCGACCGATCTGGCGGTGGAGGCGGCAGCGGCCGGCACCGGGCTCGTCTACCTGTTCGAAGATTGGCTGCAGCCGTACTTCGACCGCGGCGCGCTGGTGCCGGTGCTGGAGCCATGGTGGCCGCGGTTCTCGGGGCCGTTTCTCTACTACCCCGGGCGGCGCTTGCTGCCGGCGCCGCTGCGGGCGTTCGTGGAATTCATCAGAACACCGGCCGAAGGCTCAACGAAAAGCTAGCGGCCGCCCGCGGCCTCACACGCCCTTGTTCCGCATCCAGTCCGCCGTCTGGAAAAAGCTCGCCTTCAGCCGGGTGCGCAGATCCTCCGGCACGCCGGTCTCGCCCATCGCCTGGTCCATGCAGGCCAACCACTGGTCGCGTTCCTTGATGCCGATGGAAAAAGGCATGTGGCGGGCGCGCAGCATCGGGTGGCCGACCCGCTCGGTGTAGTGCTGGGGGCCGCCCAGCCAGCCGCAGAGGAACCAGAACAGCCGCTCGCGCGCATGGGCCAGGCCGGGGCCGTGGGCGGCGCGCAGGTCGGTGTAGGCGGGCTCCAGGTCCATCAGGTCGTAGAAGCGCTCGACCAGGGCGTGCACCCGGTCTTCTCCGCCGATCCATTCGAAGGGGGTGTCGAAAGCGGGCTTGTCCTGGATCTGCATGGGTGGAGGCGGTTCAAGAATAGGAGCGCATGGTCGGCGCCCCATGCGGCTTTCGGAAGGAAAGTAGCCAGGGCCGGCGCACGGCGCCGACCACCAGCTATCGAATTAGTAGCACCGGTTCAGTCGGCTGCCCGCCGCAGCGTCTCGACCACCGGGCGGCGCAGCACGTCGCGCAGGCCCCACCAGCCGGCGGCCAGCGCCAGCACCGCGCCGGCCAAGGCGCCGGCCAGCGGCACCCAGGGCGAAGCGGTCCAGGCGAAGTCGAAGGCGTAGCGGGCCAGCGCCCAGCCGACGGCCATCGCCACCGTGCTGGCCAGGAAGCCCGCGAGCAGGCCGACGCCGGCCAGCTCGGCGCGCTGCACCTGCCGCAGCAGGCTGGCGCGGGCGCCGACGGCGCGCATGATCGCGAACTCCTTCGCCCGCTCCTCGCGGGTGGCGGTGACGGCGGCGAACAGCACCACCAGGCCGGCGGCCAGGGTGAAGGCGAACAGGAACTCGACCGCGCGGATCACCTGGTCCAGCACCCGCTGCACCTGCGCCAGGGTGCTGGAGAGGTCGACATTGGTGATGTTGGGAAACTGGCGCACCAGCGCGTTGTCGAAGCCGGCGGTGGCCGGCGCGCGGTAGGCGGCCAGGAAGGTGGTGGGCACGTCGGGCATCTGCGCCACCGGGTACATCGCGAAGAAGTTGGCCCGCATCGAGCCCCAGTCCACCTTGCGCAGCGAGGTGATCCTGGCCTCGTTCTGCAGGCCGCCGATGTCGAAGCGCAGGGTGTCGCCCAGCTTCAGCTTCAGCGTTTCGGCCAGGCCCTGCTCGACGCTGATCGCGCCGGGCTCGTTGTCGGTCCAGGTGCCGGCCACGGTCTGGTTGTGCGGCGGCTCCTCGGCGGCGTAGGAGAGGTTGAACTCGCGGTCCACCAGGCGCTTGGCGCGGTCGTCCGCATAGTCGGCCGGCGCCGTGTCCTTGCCGTTGATGGCGACCAGCCGGCCGCGCACCATCGGGTACCAGTCGTACTTCTGCACGCCGGCATCCTGCAGCGTCTTCTGGAACGCGTCGCCCTGGTCGGGCTGCACGTTGATGACGAAGCGGTTGGGCGCGTCGGCCGGCGTGGCCTGGCGCCAGCTGCCGATCAGGTCGGCGCGCAGCAGCAACAGCAGCACCAGCGCCAGCAGGCCGACCGAGAGCGCACTGACCTGCACCACCGCATACACCGGCCGGGCCGAGATCTGTCGGGTGGCCAGCACCAGCCAGCGCGGCGCGGTGACCTCGTTGACGCTGCGGCGCAGCAGCTGCACCGCCACCCAGGCCAGGGCGGCGAAGAGCAGCACCGCGCCGGCGAAGCCGCCTACGGCGATCAGGCCCAGCTTCAGGTCGCTGCTGGCCGCCAGCAGCAGCGCGGCGAAGCCGGCCACGCCGACCGCCAGCACGCCGAGGGATGCGGGCTTCAGGCCGCCCACGTCGCGGCGGATCACCCGCAGCGGCGGCACCCGGGCCAGCTGCAGCACCGGCGGCAGGCCGAAGGCGAAGAGCAGCGTCAGCCCCATGCCGACGCCGAAGGCCACCGGCCAGAGGCCCGGTGCCGGCAAGGCGCTGTCGACCAGGCCGGCCAGCAGCGCGATGAAGACGTAATGCACCGCGAAGCCGATCGCCACGCCCAGTGCGCTGGCGAACAGGCCCACCAGCGCGAACTCGAAGCTGTAGCTGCGGGCGATGGTGCGCTGGCTCTGGCCCAGCACCCGCAGCATCGCGCAGTCGTCGAGGTGGCTGGCCGCGAAGCCGCGTGCGGCCAGCGCCACCGCCACCGCCGACAGCAGCGCGGCCAGCAGGGAGACGAGGCTGAGGAATTTCTGGGCCCGGTCGAGCGTCTGGCGCATCTGCGGCTGGCCGGTTTCCAGCGACTCCACCCGCATGCCGTGCACGCCGGGCTGGGCCACCGCCGTCTCGGCCCAGGCCGAGAACGCCTTGACCTGCGGATCGGCGCCGGCCACCGCCAGGCGGTAGGTGAGGCGGCTGGCGGGCTGCACCAGCTGGGTGGCGGGCAGGTCGGCCGCATTGATCATGACCCGCGGGGCGAAGCTCAGGAAGCCGGCGCCGCGGTCGGGCTCGATCGTCAGCACGCGAGCGATGCGGAAGGCCTTGTCGCCCAGCAGCAGGGTGGCGCCCATCGGCAGGCCGAGGGCCTCGGGCACCGAGCCGTCGACCCAGGCCTCGCCCGGGGCCGGCACCGCGCGGGTGGCGGTGTCGGCGCCGCCCGGCGCATCGGCCACCCGCAGGCTGCCGCGCAGCGGGTAGGCCGCATCGACCACCTTCAGCGCGACCAGCTTGCTGGCGCCGCCTTCGGCATCGGACGCGCGGCCCATGGTGGGGAACGACACGGTGGTGCTGGTCTGCAGACCCTGCGCGCGCGCCTGTTCGGTGAACGCGGCCGGCGGCGGGTTGTCGCTGACCACCACCGCATCGCCGCCCAGCAGCTGGCGCGCATCGCGCTGCAGCCCGCCCTGCAGCCGGTCGGCGAAGAAGCCGACCGAGGTGAGGGCCGCCACCGCCAGGGTGACGGCGACGATCAGCAGGCGCAGCTCGCCTGCGCGCAGGTCGCGGCGCAGGGTGCGCCAGCCCAGTCCGAAAAAGGATGTGTCCATGGCCGCGGACCTTAGCGCAAAAGGTGGCGGGGCTCGCCGGGGCGGGGCTTTGCGTGCGGCCAACCGTGCCGGCGTAGGGACATCGGCCCCGGACGTGGACAATCCCATCCCCGCCCTTGCGACCCGCTCGATGCATCCGCCCCTGCCGACCTTCCCGCCCCGCCCTGGGCACCGCACTGCCGGTGCCCTGCCCTTTCTGGTGCTGTGCGCAGTGCTGCTCGTGGCGGTCACCCTGGGCCACGAGGGCCGGCGGGTGGTGCAGCTGGCCGCGCTGGCGGCGCCGCCCCTGGCGTGGCTGTGGTGGCCGGTGCGGCGCGCGGGGGTGCACCGGCTGCGGTCGGTGCTGGTCTGGGCCTGGGCGATGGGCTTCGTGCTGGATGGCGCGGCCCGCGCCTACCTGCTGCGCGCCTACCAGGCCGCGCCCGACAGCTCGATGGTGCTGGAGGCCGCGGCCAACACCACGCCGCGGGAGACCTCGGAGTACCTCACCATGTACGGCGGCGCACTGCTGCCGTGGGCGGCGCTGGCGCTGGTGGCGGGCGCGGTGCTGGCGGTGTGCGTGCGTCGCGGCCGGCGCGCACCGGCTGGGGACGCGGTACCGCCGCCCCCACAACCGGGCCGGCGGCGCATGCTGGTCGCCGGCGTGGCCGGGGCCGCGGCGATCAGCGCCGCGGCCTATGCCAGCAAGCCCTGGCGCCGGCTGCATCCGGTGGCGTACTGGTCGGACTGGTCGGCCAAGGTGCAAATGGTGCGGTCGGCCATGGGCGACCAGCAGGCCGCGCGCGAGCGGATGCTGGCGAAGGCACGTGTGCTGCAACCCACCATCGGCCATGCCGGCCCCTCGACCGTGGTGCTGGTGATCACCGACAGCGTCAACCGCGACAACATGTCGCTCTACGGCTACGGCCGCCCCACCACGCCGCTCCTGCAGGCGCAGCAGGCCCAGCTGGGCGCCGCGTTCACCGTGTTCCGCCATGCCTGGTCGGTCGATGCCAGCACCCTGCCCGCGCTGCACAACCTGTTCCGCTTCGGCGACCCCGCTGCGCAGGACCCGCTGCACCTGATCGCCCTGGCGCGGGCCGCCGGCTACAAGGTCTGGTGGATGACCAACCACGACGACGTGGGCATCGAGCAGGCCCACGCCCGCCTGGCCGACGAGGTGGAGATGAACAACCGCACCCCCGGCCGCTCCAGCGTGTCGCTCGACCAGGAGGTGCTCGACTGCGTGCACGAGGCGCTGCAGGAGCCCGATGCCCGCAAGCTGCTAATCGTGCACCTGATGGGCGCCCATCCGCACTACAGCCTGCGCTTTCCCGAAGGCGCCAACCCGTTCGACGACGCGCCGGACGCCGTGAGCGCCGCGATGGGCGATTCGGGGCGGCCCGCCTGGCTGCGCCGCCGGCGCCACGAGTACGACGCGGCCGTCCTCTACCAGGACCTGATCGTGGCCGAGATCCTGAAGATGGCGCGCGGCATCGGTACCGACGACGGGCACCGCGCCTTCATGTACCTGTCGGACCACGGCCAGGAGGTGGGGCACGGTGCCGACTGGGCCGGCCACAGCGCGGCCACCGCGGCCGGCTACCGCATCCCGCTGGTCGTCTGGCAGAACCGGCCGCCCTTGTTGCCGCCCACTGACCTGGGCCAGCGGCCGTTCCGCGCCGACTGGGCGGCCTGGACGGTCAGCCACCTGCTCGACATCCGCTGGGCCGGCTACCGGCCCGAGCGCGACGTGCTGCACGCGGCCTACCGGTGGCAGGCGCCCGACATTCCGGTGCCGCCCGGCGCGTTCGTGCAGTAGCCGCGCGCGCGGTGGCAGGAAGCGGCCGGCCGCTAGCGCGCGGCGCCGTCCAGCCGCTGCTGCAGACCGCGCAGCACCGGCGCGATCTCCTCGCCGATGCGGATCTGGGGGTTGGAGAAACCGTCGCTCTTGCCGGCCTCTTCCTCGCGTTGCTTGATCACCGGCACCGCGGCGGCGAACGCCTGGCCGAAGTCGTGCGTCTGGCGCAGCTGCTCGTCGAACACCGCCCGGCCGAAGAAGGTCATCGGCGACCTGTGGCCGCAGCCGTAGGAGGTGTGGTCGGCATCGGCCGCCGTCATCACCAGCGTGCCGGGCGTGGCGAGCGGCTCCACCCAGCCGCCCGAATAGCAGGCCGAGATGGCGATCACCCGGTGCCGGATGCCGGCGCGGTCGAGCGCGGCGCGCAGGAACTGCGGCGTGACCGATTCGACCGCCAGCGGGCCGTGGTAGGCCGCCAGCCGGAAATCGCCGCCACCGTGCGAGGTCATGTAGACGACCAGCACGTCCTGCGCGAGGTCCATGCGCCGGGCGAGCGCGTCGATCGCGCGCTCCAGGTTCAGCGGCGTGGCCCAGGGCAGCTCGGCGGCGGTGTCGGCATGGTTGAGCAGCTGCAGCACCCGGCCCTGCGCGTCGAAGCGCTCGCGCAGCAGCTGCGCCACCATGGTGCTCTCGCGGCGGAACACGTCTTCGGCCGCATAGGGCGCGAACACCAGGCCGTAGACGTCGGCGACGCCGGGGCGCTCGGGCGCCAGCGTGTCGACCGCGTCGTCCCAGGCGGCCTGCTGGTCCTCGAAGACTTCCTGCGACAGGCTCAGCTCCGGCGCAGCCGCCTCGTCGGCCGCCGCGGGCGGCGACCAGGCGGCGGCATTCATCACCCACAGCTGCACCGCCATCACCGCCGCCAGGGCAGCGGCATACCCGGCCGTGGCCAGCACCCGGCGGGAGAACCGGGCCATCAGCACCACCGCGGCGGCCAGCGCCCATGCCAGGGAGATCCACTGGAGCGCCACCACCGCCGTCGTCCAGAACGGCGCGGCCCCCAGCATCCCGTGGGCCAGCAGCGCCGCCGCGACGCCCATCGCGACGAAGGCCGGCACCGGTCCCAGGCTGGCCAGCAGGATCCAGCTGCCCAGCCCCTGCGGCCGCGGCGCCGACGTGCCGGACGCGTCGCCCGGCCGCAGCGACAGCGCCCACCACGCCGCCCACAGCATCGGCGCCCACCACCACCAGCTGGCCAGGTACGACGACGGCCAGAAATCCGCCGCACCCACGATCCACAGGCGCGAGAGGCCCAGCCCCAGCAGCTCCACCGCCAGCACCACCGCCAGCACCTGCCACGGCCGCGGCGCATGGCCGGCGACGCGCGGAGGCTGGAAGCAGGCGGCGCGCAGGCCCTCCCAGCACCAGCGCGGCAGGGACAGGGGGCGGCCGCCGGGCAGCGGCTCCGGCGGGGCGAGAGGCTCTGGCAAGCGCAGGGGGTCGGTCATCGGCGGATCATGCCACCGCGCCCGGCCGTTCCTGCCCGCTTGCCGAAGGCCGCGCGGCGATCAGCTCGCCGGCGTGTCCCAGCCCCCGCCCAGCGCCCGCACCAGGCCCACCGTGCTCTGGTAGCGCGCCGCCTGCACCTGCAGCGCGATGCGCCGGTTGCGCAGCTCGGTGCGGCGCGCGTCCAGCAGGTCCAGCTGGCTCACCAGCCCGTTGCGCCAGCGCGAATCCGACAGGGCGGTGGCGCGGCGCGCCGAGGTCACGGCCCGGTCCTGCACCTGGGCCTGCTCGGCCAAGAGGCGCAGGGCCGAGAGCTGGTCCTCCACGTCGCGGAAGGCGCCCAGCACCTGGCCGCGGTAGCCGGCGGTGGCCGCGTCGAACTGCGCATTGGCGCTGTCGACGCCGGCCTGCCGGCGGCCGCCGTCGAAGATCGGCAACGCGGCCAGCGCGCCCAGGCTCCAGGCGCGGGCCGACCAGCGGAACAGGTCGCCGATCTCGGGCGATGCGAAGCCGCCGCCGGCGGTCAGTGACACGCTGGGGAACCACGCCGTCTGCGCCACGCCCACCCGCGCCTGCGCGGCCAGCAGCGTGGCCTGCGCGGCCGACACGTCGGGCCGGCGGGCCAGCACGGTGCCGGGCACGCCGGCCGGGATGGTGGGCAGCGCCACCGACCAGCCGGCCGCATCCGCCGGCAGCGAGAAGTCGGATGCCGCGTCGCCGACCAGCACCGCCAGCGCATGCTCCAGCTCCGCGCGGCGGCGGTCGAGCGCCAGGGCCTCGGCCTCGGTCGCGGCGGCCTCGGTCTGGATGCGGACCACGTCCAGCTCGGCCAGGTCGCCGGCCTCGAAGCGGCGCTGGGTCAGCTGCAGCGTCCCGCCGTAGGCCTGCACCGTGTCACGCACCAGGGCCCGCTCGGCATCGACCGCGCGCAGCGCCAGGTAGGTCTGGGCGGTGTCGGCCTGCACCAGCAGGCGGGTGCTCTGCAGCAAGGCGGCGCGGGCATCGGCGTCCAGGGCCGCCGCGTCGCGCACGCCGGCCAGGCGGCCGAACAGGTCCAGTTCGTACGACAGGTTGGCGCCCGCGGTGGTGATGGTGGCGGGCGTGGGGCCGTTGACCGTGTTGGCGCCGGCCTGGCGCACCGCGCCGCCGCTGATGCCGACCTGCGGCAGGCGATCCGCATTGGCGCTGCGCACCAGGGCCCGGGCCTGGGCCAGGCGGGCCGCGGCTTCCTGGATGCCGGTGTTCTGCGCGCCGGCACGCTCGACGAGGGCGTCGAGCACCGGGTCGCCGAAGGCGCGCCACCAGGTGCCGCGGGGCTGCGCCTCGGCGGGCGGCGCCTGGGTCCACTGGGCGGAGCCCGGGGTGGCGGCGGCGGTGGTCGCGGGCGCGGCCTGTTCCTTGAACCGGGCCGGCGCCGCCGCCAGCGCGGCGGTGTCGACCGCCGGCGGGCTGGCGCAGCCGGCCAGCACCAGGGCCGCCAGCAACGGCAGCAGCACGGCGCGCGGGGAGGGGGAAGCGGTCTTCTTGGTCATCGTCGTCATGGCAATGCTCCGGGTTCAGTCGTGGAGGCCGCGCGGCGCGGCCGGCAGGGGCTGGGCGCCACCGCCCGCACCGTGCGCCGGATGGTCGGCGGAGACGAAGGCGTCTTCGGTGTGCGGCACCTCGCCGTGCAGCTTCAGCGGCCGGTTGCCCGCCATGCGGCGCAGGAGCACGTAGAACACCGGCGTGAGGAACAGGCCGAAGGCGGTCACGCCGATCATTCCGGCGAACACCGCGATGCCCATCGCCTGGCGCATCTCGGCGCCGGCGCCGGTGGAGAGCACCAGGGGCAGCACGCCCATGACGAAGGCCAACGAGGTCATCAGGATCGGGCGCAGCCGCAGCCTGCTGGCCTCGATCGCCGCCTGCACCGGGGTGCGGCCGGCGAACTCCAGCTCGCGGGCGAATTCGACGATCAGGATCGCGTTCTTTGCGGAGAGCCCCACCAGCACGATCAGCCCGATCTGGGTGAACACGTTGTTGTCGCCCCCGCTGATCCACACGCCGGTCATCGCGGCCAGCAGGCCCATCGGCACGATCAGCACGATGGCCAGCGGCAGCGTCAGGCTCTCGTACTGCGCGGCCAGCACCAGGAACACCAGCAGGATCGCCAGCGGGAACACCCACAGCGCGGAGTTGCCGGCCAGGATCTCCTGGTAGGTCAGCTCGGTCCATTCGTAGGAGACGCCCTGCGGCAGCGTCTCGGCGGCGATGCGCTCGATGGCGGCGCGCGCCTGGCCCGAGGACACGCCGGGCGCCGGCCCGCCGTTGATGTCGGCGGCCATGTAGCCGTTGTAGCGCATCGCCCGCTCCGGCCCGAAGGTGGATTGCACCTGCATCAGGGCCGACAGCGGCACCATCTCGCCGGTGAGCGAGCGCACCTTCAGCAGGCCCACGTCTTCGGCCCGTGCGCGGTAGGGCGCGTCGGCCTGCACCCGCACGCTGTAGGTGCGGCCGAACTTGTTGAAGTCGTTCGCATACAGGCTGCCCAGGTAGATCTGCATCGTCTCGAAGATGTCGGTCACCGGCACGCCCAGCTGGCGCGCCTTGGTGCGGTCGATGTCGGCGTAGAGCTGCGGCACGTTGACCTGCCAGCTGGTGAACATGCCGGCCAGCTCGGGCGTCTGGTAGGCCTTGGCCATGAAGGCCTTCACCGCGGCGTCCATCTGCTCGTAGCCCACCGAGGCACGGTCTTCGAGCTGCAGCTTGAAGCCGCCGGTGGTGCCCAGGCCCGCCACCGGCGGCGGCGGGAACATCACGATGAACGCGTCCTGGATGCCGGCGAAGGCCTGGTTGAGCTGGCCCGCTACCGCGCCGCCGCTCTGGTCCTTCTGCCTGCGCTCGGCGAAGGGCTTGAGCGTGGCGAAGACGATGCCCGAGTTGGAGCTGTTGGTAAAACCGTTGATCGACAGGCCGGGGAACGCGATCGCGTCCTCCACGTTGGGGTTCTGCTTGAGCAGTTCGCCCATGCGGTGGATCACTTCCTCGGTGCGGTCGAGCGTGGCGCCGTCTGGCAATTGCGCGAAACCGATCAGGTACTGCTTGTCCTGCGCCGGCACGAAGCCGCCGGGCACCACCCGGAACAGCAGCACCGTGGCCGCCGCCAGCACCAGGTACACCGCCATCATCACCGTCTTGCGGCCGATGGCGCGGCGCACGCCGCCGCTGTAGGCCTCGGAGCCGCGGTGGAACGCCTTGTTGAAGCGGCGGAACAGCCAGCCGAAGGCCCGGTCCATGCCGCGGGTGAGCGCATCCTTCGGCGCGTCGTGGCCCCTCAGCAGCAGCGCGGTGAGCGCCGGCGCCAGCGTCAGCGAGTTGATCGCCGAGATCACGGTCGAGATCGCGATGGTGACCGCGAACTGCTTGTAGAACTGCCCTGTGAGGCCGCTGATGAAGGCCAGCGGCACGAACACCGCCACCAGCACCAGGGCGATCGCGATGATCGGCCCCGACACTTCGCGCATCGCCCGGTAGGTGGCCTCGCGCGGGTTCAGGCCGGCCTCGATGTTGCGCTCGACGTTCTCGACCACCACGATCGCATCGTCCACCACGATGCCGATCGCCAGCACCAGGCCGAACAGGGAGAGCGCGTTGATCGAGAAGCCCAGCAGGTGCAGCACCGCGAAGGTGCCGATCACCGACACCGGCACCGCCAGCAGCGGGATGATCGAGGCGCGCCAGGTCTGCAGGAACAGGATCACCACCAGCACCACCAGGGCGATGGCTTCGAGCAGCGTGTGGATCACCGACTCGATCGAGGCCCGCACGAACTGCGTCGGGTCGTAGGCGATGCGGTACTCCACGCCCTCGGGCATGTTCTTCTGGATCTCGTCCATCGTGGCGCGCACGTTCGACGAGATGTCGAGCGCGTTGGAGCCGGGCGCCTGGAACACGCCCATGCCCACCGCCGGGTCGTTGTTGAGCAGGGAGCGCAGCGAGTAGTCGGCCGCGCCCATCTCCAGCCGGCCGATGTCGCGCAGCCGGGTCACCGCGCCGTCGGCACCGGTCTTGACGATGATGTCGCCGAACTCCTCCTCGGTGGTGAGCCGGCCCTGCGCGTTGATCGACAGCTGCATGTCCACGCCCGACTGGCCGGGCGATGCGCCCACCACGCCGGCCGCGGCCTGCACGTTCTGGCCGCGGATCGCCGCCACCACGTCGCTGGCCGACAGGCCGCGCTGCGCCACCTTCTGCGGATCGAGCCAGACCCGCATCGAATAGTCGCCGCCGCCGAAGATCTGCACCTGGCCCACGCCCTGGATGCGGGCCAGCCGGTCCTTGACGTTGAGCACCGCGTAGTTGCGCAGGTAGTTCATGTCGTAGCGCTGGTTGGGCGAGGTCAGGTGCACCACCATCGTCAGGTCGGGTGCGCTCTTGACCGTGGTCACGCCCAGGCGCCGCACCTCCTCGGGCAGACGCGGCTCGGCCTGCGAGACGCGGTTCTGCACCAGCTGCTGGGCCTTGTCCGGGTCGGTGCCCAGCTTGAAGGTGACGGTGAGCGTCATCACGCCGTCGGTGGTGGCCTGGCTGCCCATGTAGAGCATGCCCTCGACGCCGTTGATCTGCTCCTCGATCGGCGTGGCCACCGTCTCGGCGATCACCTTGGGGTTGGCACCGGGATAGGTGGCGCGCACCACGATCGAGGGCGGCGACACCTCGGGGTATTCGGAGATCGGCAGCCCGCGCAGCGCGATCAGGCCGGCGAGCAGCATCAGCACCGACAGCACGCCGGCGAAAATCGGCCGGTCGATGAAGAATTTGGACAGGTTCATGGTGTGCTTTCGTCGAAACCGCCGGGTGAGCGGCGACGGCACGCCCTGCCGCAGGCGCTTCCTGCAGCAAGGGCGGGCCGGGGGCTTCGCGGTTTTCTGGTGGGCCTGGTGAGGGCTTGGTGAACTCGGGATCAGGACTGCAGCGCGACCTTGCGCTCCGCCGGCGCCGGCGCGGCCGCGGCGTTCATCTCGACCGGCTGCGGCGCGACCAGCGCACCGGGGCGCACATGCTGCAGGCCGTTGACGACGACGCGCTCGCCCGGCTTCAGCCCGGCGGTGACCACGCGCAGGCCCTCGGCCGGCGCGCCGAGCGTCACCTCGCGGTACTCGGTCTTGTTGTCGGCGTTGACGACCATCACGAACTTCTTGCTCTGGTCGGTGCCGACCGCCCGCTCGCTGACCAGCACCACGCTGCTGGTGCGCGCCTGGCCCATGCGGATCCGGGCGAACTGGCCGGGCATCAGCGCGCCGTCCTTGTTGTCGAAGGCGGCGCGGACCCGCACCGTGCCGCTGCGGGCATCGACCTGGTTCTCGATCAGCTGCAGCCGGCCCTGCACCGGCGTGCCCTCGACCGCGGTGGTGCCCATCTGCACCGGGATCCGCTCGATCAGGCCGCGGGCACTGCTGCCGGGGCCCAGGTCCTTCAGTGCCTTGGAGATGACACGTTCGTCGGCGTCGAAGCTGGCGTAGATCGGGCTCACCGAGACCAGCGTGGTCAGCATCGGCGCGCCGGGGCCGGCGGCCACCAGGTTGCCGGCGGTGATCTCCAGCCGGCCGATGCGGCCCGCCACCGGTGCGCGCACCTGGGTGTACGACAGATTGAGTTTGGCCGACTGCAGCGAGGCGCGGGCACCGCGCAGGGCGGCGTCGGCCTCGCGCTCGGCGTTCTGCCGCTCGTCGAACTCGCGCTGGGCGATCGCCTTGTCGTCCCACAGGCGCTGCGAGCGGGCCAGCTCGCTGCGGGTGTAGGCCATGCGGGCCTGGGCCGCGGCGACCTGCGCCTCGGCGCGGTCCACCTCGGCGGCGTAGGGTGCCGGGTCGAGGGTGACCAGCAGGTCGCCCGCCTTCACCAGGCTGCCTTCGCGGAAATGCATCGCCTGCACCGCGCCGGCCACCCGGGCCCGGATCTCGACCCGCTGCACCGCCTCCAGCCGGCCCGAGAACTCGTCCCACGCGGTGATGTCGTGCGCCGCCACCGTGGCGACCGACACCGGCACCGCCTGCGGCGCACCGGCCGCCGGCGCATCGGCACCCGATGCGGTGGTGGTGAGGCCGACCGCGGCCGAGACGATGGCGACGACCGCGGTGAGCGTCGTCAGCACCGCGCCGAAACGGTGCGATCTTGCGGCCGGCGAGTGGGCCGATGCGTGTGGATGGTTCATGGTGGTTCCTCGAAAATGTTCTGTAAAAAAACGAGCAGCGGCAGAGCCGGCTGCGACGGCGCCAGTCTAGGAATGCGGGGCCCGGCAGCGATAGCCCGATCCGCGCCGGTTCTTGCCTGATCCTGCGCAATGCCAGGGGAAAGCGTGCCGAAGCCGGCGGCCGCGGATAAGCTGCGGCGCATGCCCCAACCCACCCTGACCCTGATTCCGCCGTCCGACCCCGACACCGCCGAGCAGTGGCGGCTGGACCAGCGGATGAACGACCTGGCCGGCCTGATCCTGTCGCACACGCCCGGCGACGGCATCCACCAGACCGCCATCGCCCGGCTGCACCTGGTGCACCTCACCGTGCCGCAGCCGCCGGCCATCGGCATCTACCAACCGTCGATGTGCATCCTGGCGCAGGGCCGCAAGCGGGTGATGCTGGGCGACGAGGTCTACATCTACGACCGCTCCCGCTACATCGTGGGCACGGTCGGCATGGCGGTCACCGGAGAGGTGCTGGACGCCACGCCCGAGCGGCCCTACCTGTGTTTTCGCCTCGACTTCGACCCCCGCGCGATCGCCGACATGGTGCTGGAGCTGAACCTGGCGATACCGCCCCGGCAGGCCTCGGCACGCGGACTGTTCCTGGAGAACGCCAGCATCCCGATGGTGGATGCGGCCCTGCGGCTGATCGGACTGCTCGACACGCCCGAGGACATCGCCGCGCTGGCGCCGTTGGCCGAGCGGGAGTTGCTCTACCGGCTGCTGCGCAGCCCGCAGGGCTGGCGCCTGGTGCAGGCCGCGATGCAGGACAGCCATGCGCAGCGCATCGCCCGTGCGATCCACTGGCTGCAGGGCCGCTTCACCGAGCCGCTGCGCATCGACGACATGGCGGCCGCCGCGCACATGAGCGCGTCGGCCCTGCACCACCATTTCAAGGCGGTCACCGCGATGAGCCCGCTGCAGTACCAGAAGCGGCTGCGGCTGCAGGAAGCGCGCCGTCTGCTGCTGTCCGAATCGCTGGACGCGGCCACCGCCGGCCACCGGGTCGGCTACGAGAGCCCGTCCCAGTTCAGCCGCGAGTACGGCCGCATGTTCGGCGCCCCGCCCGCCCGCGACCTGCAGCGTCTGCGGCTGGCGCGCGACGGGCTGGCCGTGGCGTCGCAGTACTGACGCGGCGGCGGTGTTCGGTGGGCGGATCGAGAGCACGGTGGGTCCTGTGAAAAAAGTTCGGGCAAGGCGCTGCCCGCCGGTGCGCAGAACGCACCGGGAAGGCGGTGGCGGAGGTTCGGGAAAGCCTGCGGTGCGGCTAGGCGGGCGCGGGCGTGGCGACCGTCTCGGCGAAGAAACGCACCATCGCGTCCTGCACCGCGGGGCCGCAGGCGCACTGCGACAGGTCGCCCATCGTCTGGGCCTGGGGCCAGCCGGCCGAGCGGGCCAGCAGCTGCCAGCGCACCGGCACGCCGGCCCCGCGCAAGCGCTCGGCATAGGCATGCGCCTCGTCGCGCATCGGATCGCCCTCGCCGGCCATCACCAGCGTCGGGGCCAGCTCGGCCAGGCGCGAACAGGCGCCCGGCACCGCGTAGGGATGCTCGGCATCGCGCGGGCTGCGCAGGTAGGCCAGCCAGCCGTCGGTCCACTTGCACTGGACGCTGTCGCAGGTGGCGTCCCGCAGGGAAGGCGTGCCGGTGCACGGGTCGAGCATCGGCGAGAGCAGGATCTGGCCTGCCAGCGGCGGATGCGCCCGGTCGCGTGCCATCACCGCGACGGCCGCGGCGATGTTGCCGCCGGCCTCCTCGCCCGCCAGGAACACCCGGGCGCCCCGGCCGGCCAGCTTGACACGCTGGCGGTGCAGCCATTGGAGCGCGGCGTAGCCGGTCTCGATGCCTGCGGGGAAAGGATGCGCCGGCGCCAGCGGATAGGCCAGCGACGCCACCACCGCGCCGGCACTGGCCAGCAGTCGCGGGACCAGGGCGCCGCTCTCCAGGCATCCCGAGACGAAGGCGCCGCCGTGGAAGTGCAGCACCAGCGGCTGGCCGCCCGCGGTGCGGTGCCTGGTACCGTAGAGCCGCAACGCCGCGCTGCCGCCACCGGGCAGCGCGATCTGCAGGTCGGCGCCGCGGGGCTGCGCCGGCGCGCTGGCGTCCTGGGTGCAGGCGGCGGAGTCGGTGGCGGATCGTGCGGTGGTGGTCATGGCGTTGGCATCGGTGGGGGAGCGGCAATGCTGTCAGGGTTCGACTGTAGACCCGCCGCCGGCACGGATAAAGCGGCGTGCCACCCACGCTCTGTTTCCAAACCACCAACAATCGGAGGGCCGGTCGCGGAGGAGAATTCGGCAGCCGGCACAGCCGGCTGAGCACTCACCGTCAAGGACGATCACATGGACCAGATCCAGGCCATGCGGGCTTTCACCCGCGTCGTGGAGGCCGGCACCTTCACCAAGGCAGCCGATTCGCTGTCGTTGCCGAAGGCATCGATCACCAAGCAGATCCAGGCACTGGAGGCCCGGCTGCGGGTGACGCTGCTGCACCGCACGACCCGCCGGGTGACGGTGACGCCCGACGGCGCCGCCTACTACGAGCGCACCGTGCGGCTGCTCAACGACCTCGACGACATCGAGGCGAGCATGACCAACGCGCGCGCCAACCCCACCGGCAAGCTGCGGGTGGACGTGGGCTCCTCGGTGGCGCGGCTGTTGATCATTCCGGCACTCTCCACCTTCTACGAGCGCTACCCCGACATCCAGCTCGACCTGGGCGTGGGCGACCGGCCGGTAGACCTGATCACCGACAACGTCGACTGCGTGATCCGCGGCGGCGAACTCTCGGAGCAGTTCCTGGTGGCGCGGCGCATCGGCACCCTGCCCTTCGTCAACGTCGCATCGCCCGACTACCTGCGCCGCCACGGCACGCCGCAGCATCCGGACGACCTGCAGGACGGACGGCACCACACGATCCGCTATTTCTCGGCCCGCACCGGCCGGCTCTGGCCGCACGAGTTCGAGAAGAACGGCGAGCGGCTCGAACTGGATACGGCCTACCGCGTCTCGGTCAACGAGAGCAATGCCCACATGGCCGCGGTGCTGGCGGGGCTGGGCATCTCGCAGACGGTGATGTTCATGGCCGCGCCGCACCTGGCCACCGGCGAGCTGGTGCAGGTCCTGCACGACTGGCAGCACCCCAGCCTGCCGGTGCACGTGGTCTATCCGCCCAACCGGCACCTGAGCGCCAAGGTGCGTGCGTTCGTCGACTGGGCGGCGGAGCTGTTCGCGCGGCATCCGCATCTGCAGCGCAACACCGCGGCGTCCACCGGCACGGCCGCGCCCGCCGCAGTGCCGCTGCCGGCGCAGGGCATCGCACCCATCGTGCCGTCGCGGCCCGCCCCGGCCGAGGTGCCGGCACGCGGCACCGCGCGCGCCACCGCCGCGGTACGGGCCTAGGCGGCACGCGGCACGCGGCACGCGGCCCGCGCCGCGGGGCGCTCAGTCGGTGCGACGCGCCTCGGCCTGCCGCATCGCATCGGCCACGTCCCGCGCGCCCTGCCGCTCCAGGCCGTCGATGGCACCCAGCCGGTCGCGCGCCTCCTTGTTCTGGTTGAGCTTGGACTTGCCGACGATCCGCTCGATCGTGACCTCGACGCCGACGATCGCCTGCAGCATCGTCTCCAGGTAGTCGGCCGGCGCGTCCGACATCTTCCAAGGCCGCTCCGACGCGACCCGCGCCTCGTGGGTCCGCGTCAGCCGGCCGACGATGCCGCGCAGGAACCTGGCGTCGTCGGTGAAGCGCACCGTGCCGTGTACATGCACCACCTGGTAGTTCCAGGTGGGCACCTGCTTGTGCGCTTCGTGCTTGCTGGGGTACCAGTTGGGCGAGACGTAGGCGTCGGAGGCGCGGAACACGACCAGCACCCGCGAGCCGTCCGGCACCTCCTGCCATACCGGATTGGCCCGCGCCACGTGGGCCAGCAGGCGGCCGTGCGGCGGCGCATCGGCGTCGAACTCGAACGGGATGTGGTTGGCATCGAGCCCGTGCGGCCCGTTCACCACCAGCGCGGCGAACGGGTGCTCGCGCAGCGTGCGGTGCAGGGCGTCGGTGTCGTTTTCTTCGAAGTGGGGCGGCAGGTACATGGCGGATTCCATCATGGGACGAGGCGTGGGGCCTCCATACTCGCGGAGGTCGCTGGACCCCCACCCCCGGATTGTCGCCATGCCGTTCTTTCGTGCCATGCCTTCGCGTTTTGCCCTTGCGGCCTGCCTGCTGTGCGCCCTCGCACCGCTGCTGCAGGCCCAGCCCCTGCCGACAGGCGCCGACCTGGGCGCCACCGCCGCCGACCTGCAGCGCGCGATGCCCGATCTGGAACGGGTCGCCCGGCCGACGCGGATGGCGGGGGGCCTGGCCGGGCTGTGGCGCTCCGCGCCGGTCGCGCTGGCCGGCGTGGTGGGGAACTACACCTTCTTCCTGGCCGGCGGACAGGTGCGGCGGATCGAGTTCTGGGCCGATGCGCCGGCGGACCCGTCGGCGGCCGATGCGGCCTTCGACGCAATCGCCGCGTGGGGCCGCGATCTGTACGGCGCCGAGATGGCCTCCGGCGGGCCGGGTGCGCGCTATGCGGCCTGGTAGCGGCCGGGCGTCGATATCTACCTGCAGCAGGCGCCCCCGCCCAGGGCCGGCGTGCGGCTGGTCCGCGTGGCGCGGGCGCAGCGCGACGGCAGCGCCCTGTGACTCACGGCTGCGGCACGGTGCGCAGGAAGTCCGTACGGGCGCGCGGCCCCCAGCCCGGAATGCCGCGCACGTCTTCGGCGATGCGGCGGGCCCGCACGCGGTCGACCGCGCCCGAGGCCGCCCACTGCCGCGCCTCGCGCTCCGGGTTGTGCAGCAGCACAGCCAGCGCCACCGCCTGCACCGGCGCCAGGCTGCGGGCGCTGCGCCCGAAGTAGTGCCGCGCCGCGGCCTCGGCACCGCACAGGCCGGCACCCCAGGGCGCGTTGTCGAGGTAGAGCTGCAGGATGCGGGTCTTGCCCAGGGTGCGTTCCATCTCCACCGCGTACAGCAACTCGCGCAGCTTGCGGGTGGCCGACCGCGCATCGCCGGCCACCACCATCTTGGCCAGCTGCTGCGTCAGGGTGCTGCCGCCCCGCTCGACCTGGCCGCGGGCCTGGTTGCCGTCGAACGAGGCCAGCAGCTCCTGCAGGTCGTAGCCGGGATGCGCGTCGAAGCGCTGGTCCTCGGCCGCGATGACCGCGCGCGCCAGCCAGGCATCGTTGCGCAGGCCGGCGCCGGCGCCGCAGCCCGATGCGGCACGCGACAACGCCTCGGTGCCCAGGCCGTAGACGGCGAACCCCTCGACCTGCGGCCGCAGCTCCAGCCGGCCGCCGGGCAGCGACCAGGCGGCGCGCACGCCCAGCGTGCCGTCGATGCGGGCGTGCGCCAGTTCGGGCAGCGTCGGGGCCAGCACCGCGTACCACTGCGCCAGCGCCGTCGCCGGCAACTCCATGCTCAGCGCCAGGCCGTCCTGTCGCAGCGCGCCCTGCCAGGTGGCGCGCAGCACCGCCCCGCCGTCCGGCGACGCGGCCGCGATCGTGCCCTGCAGCCGGTCGAAATCGCGCCGCACGGTGAGCGTGGCCTGCGCGATACGCAGCGGCTCGGCGCCCAGGCCGGGCACCACGGCGGCACAGGCGCTGCACGCCACGGTCAAGGTGCGTCGCGGCATGTCCCAGCCCAGCGCGAACATCCCATGGCGTGTGCGAAGGCTGCGCCCGTCCAGCAGCGGTCCCACCCATGGAGAGACGAGGATGCGCAGCGCGCCCGGCACGCCGACTCGTAATTGCAGCGGACCCACCTGTACCGGCACCGCCCATTCGCCGGCGCGCGGCGCCAGCGCCCAACGGGCGCCGAAGCCCGCCAGCACGGCCAAAGCCGAGACGAGCGCCACTGCCACCACCACCCTGCGCAGCCACGGCATGGCCGTGCGGCCCGGCCAGTGCCGCGCAACGGTCGCGACCGGCGGCGACGGTTCCCTGCGGCACCATCCGAACGCCGCGCTCACGGCGCACTCCCGACCTGCGCGACCGTATCCGCCTGCCACGGCCCCGTCGACCGGCCGATGGCCGCGGCCCAGTACCAGGCAGAGGTATCGGTGAAGGCCTGGCCCTCGGCATCGACGATCCGCTCGCACACCCGCAGCGGTACCGCACCTGGCCGCTGGGCCGCGAAACAGCGCCAGAGCCGCTGCCGCGCATCCTGCTCCAGCCGCGCCTGGGCGATGCGGTAGCCTAGCGCGCGGTAGCAGTCGGCCGACGGATGCAGCATGCGGGTGGGCGCATCGACCTGGCGCAGCACCAGGGTGCGGCTGCCGTCGGTCATCCGCGCGATCGCGCCGGGGAATCGGCGGGCGAAGGCGTCTTCCACTGGGCTCAGCGCCAGCGGGCGCAGCGACGCGCCGTCCCAGGTGGAGGGCCATTCGTGGCCTTGCGGCGCCGATGCATCGGCCGCTGCCGGGGCGCGCAGCGCATGGCCCAGGTTCCATGCGATGCAGAGCAGCATTGCGATGCCGAAAATGCCTTTGTGCAACACCCGGTGCACGAAACGGTTGGCCAGCCAGTGGACCTTAGACGGCTGCATGGCGCTCTCCGCTGGCGATGGTCGACGGCCATGGTGCCGGACAGGAACCTTTGGCGACAGGCGCCCGCGCCTGCCGCGCCATCGCCCAGGCGATGCCGCCGCACACCGCCGCGAGCAGCACCAGGCCCAGCCCGTCGTGCACCCACGGCGCGGGCGCATGCCCCGCGCCCTCCAGCGCCACCAGCAGGCTGGTGCGGACGATGTTGCCCGCCAGCACCAGCCCACCCACCACCGGCAGCCGCGCGCAGAAGCTGCGGCTACCGCGGCCGGCCCACAGCGCCACCGTGCAGGCGGTGAAGTAGCCCAGCCACACCATCTGCACGCCCGAGCACGGTGCGTCGACGATCACCCGCTGGCCGTCGACCAGCAGCGTGGTGCCTTCCCGGGCCACGGTGAAACCCGGCGCCAGCAGCCAGCGGCTGGCCTCGGCGGTGACGACCCGCAGCGGATAACCGGCGTAGAACTGCAGCGACGACAGCAGCGGCAGCGCCAGCACCGCCAGCCCCGCCACCGGCGCCGCGGCCACCCGCGGCGGCACGACGGCCACCAGCCCGGCCGCCAGGGCCAGCACCGCGACCAGGCCGGCCAACAGGGGCGACAGCGCGGGCAGCCACGGCCCGGCGCCGCTGCCGGCCAGCGTCGCAGCCACGGTGCCGCCCATCGCCAGCGCCATCCAGCCCAACCGTGGCGAGGCCCGCAGGCTGCCGCGCTGCTGCCACACCAGCGCGGCGAGGGCCGCCAGGGCCAGAGCGCCCAGCGGATCGTCGGAGCCGTCGGCCATGCGGCGTGCCATCCACAGGCCGGTGGGCGCGAGCGCGGCGCATTGCAGCGCCAGCCAGGCGCCGGCGGGCCAGCGGTCGAGGCGGATGCCGCCGTGCACGAAGGCGGGGGATTGCAGGAGACGGGATTGCATCGCGATGTCCTCCGCCTACTCAGGCAGTGAAGCGTTCTGCATGGCGGCCACCGCGGCGGCGGGACCGGCGCTGCAGCATGCAGAGCACCGACAGCACCACCGCCACCGCGCCGAGGGCCGCTGGCTCCGGCGTGCTGGGCACCTCGGCGCCCACGCTCTGGCCGATCGCCTGCTCGCCCACCCCCTGGGGCAACGGAGACGGATGGTCGACGCCCTCGGCATCCTGCGGCGCCAGGTTGCGCACCACCTGGTCCACCGCGATGAAGCTCGTGTACTGCGTCAGCAGCCCGTATTGCAGGCCCAGCGCGGTGATCGGCTTGGCATGGGCATCGCCGCCCTCCAGCGCCTCCTGGTCGCTCAGTGCGGCGATGCGGTGCCGGGCCCACAGGGTGCGCAGGGCGGGTGCTTCGTGGCGCGCGGTGCCGTCCACCGCCACCTCCTGCCGGTAGGGGCCGCTGGCGCTGCGGCCTTCGACCACCATGCGGCCGGTCGGCGCACCGCGCCACTTGCCGAAGACGACCACCGGCCGCTCGCCCAGCACGTCGGGCAGCACCGCCGGCTCGACGTCGTACACGTCCAGCCCCTCGAAGCGGGCCCGGACGCTGGTCAGTACCGGCGACTCGACCATGCGGCGAAACCGCGCGGCCTGCTCCGGCGCCTGGGCCGGGTCGGTGATGACGAAGGGCTCGCCCATCCCGGCGCGTGCCAGGCCCTCCATCAGGTGCCGGTTGACCGAGGAGCCGATGCCGAAGGTGAACAGGTTGGCATTCGACAGGTTGCGCCGCACCAGCTCGAACGCCTCGCGCTCCACCGTCACGTAGCCGTCGGTCACCACCACCACGGTGCGGGAGACGTCGGGCGCCTTCGGCTCGTCGTAGACGCGGCGCAGCGCGGGGATCAGCTCGGTGCTGCCGCCGGCGCGGGCGTCGCCGATGGTGGCCAGCGCGCGGTCGATGTTGGCGCGGGTGGCCGGCACCGAATGCGGCGACAGCGCCTTGTTGCTGCCCGAGAACAGCAGCACGTTGAAGGTGTCGCTGGGCCGCAGGCCGCCGATCAGGCGCTCCAGCACCTGCTTGGCGGTATCCAGCGGAAAGCCGTGCATCGAGCCGGAGATGTCGACCACGAAGACGTAGTCGCGCGGCGAGATCGCGGTGGCCGCCACCGCCTTGGGCGGCTCCACCATCGCCAGGAAGAAGTTCTCGCCGCCGCCCGGGCCGCCCTGCGCCCGGTGCAGCATCAGGCCCGAGGCGATCGCATCGCCCGCCAGCCGGTAGTCGAGCACGAAATCGCGGTCGTGGGCCGGGCCGCTGCCCGCGGCCAGCGCCACGGTGGCATGCCGCGCATCGCGGCCGTCCCTGTGCACCTCGATCGCATGGGTGCGGGAGCGCACCTCCTGCAGGTCCAGCGGCGTGTCGAGCGCCACCTTCAGCGCGAAGTCGCCGGCCGGTGCGACGCCGCTGCGCAGGAAGGGCTGGGCCACCCATGCAGCTGCCGCGTTCTCCGACTGCGGGCTGTTGTAGCGCGGGCCGACCACGGTGGGGAACACGAACTGGTAGTTGCCGCCCTGCGGCACCAGCAGTTCGCTGTAGCGCAGCTCCACCCGCACGTCGTCGCCCGGCAGGATGTTGGCGACGTTCATCTGGAACACGTTGGGCAGCTTCTGCTCCAGCAGCGCGGCCGTCTTGCCTTCGGCCTGGGCCGTCTGGTACTCGATGCGGGCCTGCTGCTTCTCGCGGATCTGCGCGGTGACCAGCCGGTCGGCCAGCCGCACGTTCAAGCCGCTGACCGCCGCGCGGGTGGAGCCGGGAAACACGTAGCGGGCCTCGATCGCGCGGCTGCCTTCGTTGCGGTAGTGCTGGGTGACGGTGACGTCGGCGATGACGCCGGAGATGCGCACGTCGACCTCGGTCTTCTTCAGCGGCAGGCGGTCGGTGGCCGCATCGCCTCCGGACACGAGGAAATACGGGCTCTCGGTGGCCGGGCGCGGCGCCACCTCCTGCGCCCACAGGGGCCGCACGCTCATCGCCGCGCAGCAGAGCGTGGCGCCGCACAGCACCGCGATCCAGAGGCGGCCGCCGGCGCGGCGGGGCGACCGGGCCGTGCGGTCGGCGTGCGGTGCGGGGACAAGGGCTTCGGTGGTCGGCATTTCTTCTTCCTGCGGGGCCGTGCGACGGTGCACAGGGGGCACTGTCGAGCGGCGACAGGAAGGCAATGAGAAGCCGAGGGGGCGTGTGTGAAGTCCGGGTGAAGTGCCGGTGCGGTGCCGGCGCCGTGCGAGGAGGCGGCGGCCGCCTTCGGTGCGAGCCGTTCGGCCCGTCTCGCGATGAAAAGTGCCTGCAGCCGGCGTCCCGCGCCGACCACATGCTATCAAAAACGTAGCACCCGGCCGGCGCTGCCCGCTAGCCCGACAGCGGCAGCACCAGCGTCGCCTCGGCCCCGCCGCCCGCGGCATTGACGAGGGCGATCCCGCCGCGGTGCAGCACCGCGATCTCGTGCACGAAGGCCAGGCCCAGGCCGGTGCTCTTCTTGCGGCTGTGCGGGCGGGCCAGCGAGTAGAACTTCTGGAACACCTTGTCGCGGGCGTAGTCGGGAATGCCGGCCCCCCGGTCGCGCACGGCGATGCGGGCCTGCCGGGCGGTCGCGTCCAGCGCCAGTTGCACCGTGCTGCCGGCGGGCGAGAAATCGACCGCGTTGTCGAGCAGGTTGCTCACCGCCCGGCGCAGCAGGAACGGATCGCCCTCCACCAGCACCGGCTGCGCGGGCAGGCGCACGGCCACCTCCACCTGGCGCATCGCCGCCGCCGGCCGGGCGCTGGCGGCCAGGTCCTCCAGAAGCGGGCCGAGGGCGACCGGCTCGCTGCGGTCGAGCACCCGCCGGGTCTCCAGCGCGGTCAGCTCCATCATCCGGTCGACGATCTCCTGGATGCGCTCGGCCTCGCGGCCGATGTTGCCCAGGAAGCGCTCGCGCTCGGCCTGCGGCATGGCCGGCTCCTGCAGCAGCTCGGCCGCGCCGCGGATCGCCGACAGCGGGCTCTTCACCTCGTGGGTGAAGGTCTGCACATAGTCGGCGACGTAGTTGCGGCCGGTGAGCGCGTCGCGCATCTCGTGGACGCTGGCGCGTAGCGTGCCGACCAGGTAGCGCAGGAGCTGCCTCGGCCGCAGGCGGGGCTGGCGGCGCGCCCAGCGCACCGTGTCGGTCACCAGGCCGAAGGGCCGCACCAGCCAGACCGAGACGATCAGCGCCAGCAGCAGCAGGGCCAGTGCCGAGCCCACGCCGACCCAGAGGGTGCGGGCGCGCGCGTCTTCCACGAACTGGCCGAAGCTCTGCACCGGCTTGCCGAGGCTCACCACGCCGACGATCTCGCCGTTCCAGCGGATCGGCGCGGCCACGTACATCACCGAGGTGAGCGGATCGGCCGGCACGTCGCGGGTGGTGCGGGCGCCGTAGACGCCGTCGAGGGTGCGGGCCACATCGGCCCGCCGGGAGAAGTCGGCGCCGACGCTGGCGCCCAGCGTGTCGAACAGCACCCGGCCGGCGGCGTCGGTCACGTAGGCGCGCAGCTCCACCCGGCTCTTGTGCAGGCCGTAGATCTGGGCCGAGAACTGCCGGCCGTAGACGCTGCGGAACAGCGCGTCGAAGCGGGCGGTGTTGACCGCGCCGGCCACCACGTCCTGCTCCAGCAGGCTGGCCAGCGTCTGCGAGGTCTCGACCAGCGCCTCCTCGGCCGATTCGCGGTAGCGCGGGTCGATATCCAGCACCACCCGGTAGAGCAGGCCCGCGATGCCGGCCACGTAGATCAGCAGCAGCGCGAGGAAGATGCGGGAGCGCCGGCTCATCGCGTTGCGCGTTGGCTGACGGCGCCGCTGCGAAGAAGCCGGGCCGCGCTCATGCCGCCTGCGCCGGAAGGTCTTCGTTGAGGGCGTAGCCCACGCCGCGCAGGGTGCGGATCGGGTCGGGCGTGGGTGCGACGGCCCGCAGCTTGGCGCGCAGCGTCTTCACATGCGCGTCCACCGTTCGGTCGAAGCTGCTGCCGGGTGTGTCCCAGACCATCTCCAGCAGCTCGTCGCGGGTGTAGACCCGGCCGGGGCGCTGCACCAGCAGGCACAGCAGGCCGTATTCGTAGCGCGAGAGTTCCAGCGCCCGGCCGTAGTAGCGGATCTGGCGGCGTTCGCCGTCGATGCGGAACGGCGAGGCCGGAGCGGCCGGCGGTGCCGGCGGTGCGGCCGGCGCCGCCGTGGCGGGAACCGGCACCGCAGCGGCCGGCGCGGCGCCCCGCTCGCTGCGCCGCAGGATGGTGCGCACCCGGGCCACCAGTTCGCGCGGCGAGAACGGCTTGGCGATGTAGTCGTCGGCGCCCAGCTCCAGGCCCACCACCCGGTCGATCTCGTCGCTGCGGGCGGTCAGGAACAGCATCGGCACCTGCGCGCCGCCGGGCAGCGCCTGCAGGCAGCGGAACAGCTCGAAGCCGCTCATGTCGGGCAGGCCGACGTCGAGGATCGCGAGCGCCGGCCGCTCCTGCGAGAAGGCCGCCAGCGCCTCCTGCGCCGTGGCGCACCAGACGGGCTGGAAGCCGTCGCTGCGCAGCACGTACTGCAGGGTGTCGGCGATGCCCGGCTCGTCTTCGGCCAGGAGAATGCGGGGCGAGAAAGTCGGGGGCACGGCGCTCATGGGCGCATGGTAGCGAGGGGGCCGGGGCGACCGGCTGGCGGCGCCCCGCCCCTGGCGCAGCCCGGACCGGAGTTTCGAAAGAAAAATAGCCACGGCCGGCGCAGCACGCCGACCATCAGCTATTCCTTTTATAGCAACCGTCCTGCAAGGCGTTCAGCCGCCGCCGGCGTACCGCACCGCCCGCGGCCCGCGGCACAGGCCCCAGAGCTGCATGCCGGCCTGCCGGGCGATGTCGATCGCCAGCGCGGTGGGGGCCGAGATGGTCGCCAGCACCGGCACGCCCAGACGGGCGCATTTGCGGGCCAGTTCGTAGCTGGCGCGGCTGGACATGACGACGAAACCCGGCGTGCCGAGCCGGCCTTCTTCCGCAAGCCGGCCCAGCAGTTTGTCGAGCGCGTTGTGCCGGCCCACGTCCTCCAGCACGTCGGTCAGGGTGCCGTCGGGCAGCGCCCAGCCGGCCGCATGCAGCGAGCCGACCTGCGCGTTGAGCGGCTGCAGGGCCTGCAGGCCGTCGAACGCGGCCAGCACGGTGCGCGCATCCAGCGTGGCCAGCCAGCCGGCCTGCGGCACTTGCTCGGGGACCAGGTCGAGGGCGGCCAGGCTGTCGATGCCGCAGACGCCGCAGCCGGTGCGGCCCACCAGCACCCGGCGGCGCTCCTTCAGGCGGGCGAAGGCGCGGCTGGCGATGTCCAGATGCACCTCGACCGCGGGCGTCTCGGGGTCGCCGCCCTCGCCCTCGCCGGCGGCGGGCGCGCACGCCGCCAGCCGGGTCTCGATGCCGAAGCATTCGGCGCGGGTGTCGAGGATGCCTTCGCTCAGCGCGAAACCCAGCGCGAAGGCTTCCAGGTCCTGCGGGGTGCACATCATCACCGCGTGGGAGATGCCGTTGAAGACCAGCGCCACCGGCACTTCGTTGGCGACCTGGTCGTCCTCGGCGGCCGACCGCACCGCGCCGGCCTCCAGGCGCTGGCGCCGCACCTGCGCCGGCAGCACAGCGGGCGGCAAGGCGGTGCCGTCGGGCGGGAAGGTCGGGGTGCGGTCGGTCATCGGTCGGGTTCGGCAGGCGCGTCGGGCACGCCATCATCGCCGCCGTGGGCCTCGACCAGCTGCCGCACCGCCTCGGCGCCGGGCGCCAGCAGCCGCACCATCCACCGCTCTCCGTCGTGCGCCACGTCCACCCAGCCCGGTCCCTGGCGGCTGCCGATGCGGGCATTGCCCATCATCGCCAGCGTGCGCATCACCACGCTGGCCTCCCGCTGCAGGCGCTTGCCGAGCCAGGGCACCGAGGCGGCCTCGCCCGCCGGCTTCTCGGCCAGCGTCAGCAGCAGGGCCGCGGCCAGGCCTTCCGGCAGCGCGCCGTCGCTCAAGCGGCGACCGCCGCGGCCTCGCGCGCGGCGCCAGCACCGGCACCGGCACCGTCGGCCGGGGCCGCATGGTGCGGCACCAGCACCACCGGGATCGACTTCGAGGTCGGCGTGCCGGCCGTCAGCGCCACCGATTCCAGCGGCACCAGCGGATTCGTCTCGGGGTAGTAGGCCGCCAGGCAGCCGCGCGGGATGTCGTACTGCACCAGCTTGAACCGGTCGGCGCGGCGCTCCTGGCCGTCGTCCCACACGGTCTGGATGTCGACCCAGTCGCCGTCCTTCAGGCCCAGGGCGCGGATGTCCTCGGCATGGATGAAGACGACGCGGCGCTGGCCGAAGACGCCGCGGTAGCGGTCGTCCATGCCGTAGATGGTGGTGTTGTACTGGTCGTGCGACCGGGTGGTGCCCAGGTTGAACACGATGGTGTCGGTGATCCGGGCGCGGGCCTTGTGCACCGGCGTGTCGGTGGGCAGGGCGTGCGCGTAGAAGTTGGCCTTCTGCGTGGCGGTGGCCCAGACGCGCTCGGCGGCGGTGTTGCGCAGCTTGAAGCCGCCCGGCACCGCCACCCGGGTGTTGAAGTCCTTGAAGTCGACGAACACCTGCTCGATCAGGTCGCGCACCCGGTCGTAGTCGGCCACCACGCCGAGCCAGTCGATGCGGCTGCGCGCACCCAGCGTGGCGTGCGCCAGGCGGGCGACGATGGCCGGCTCCGACAGCAGGTGCTCCGACGCGGGCGGGTTGATGCCCTTCGAGATGTGCACCATCCCCATCGAGTCCTCCACCGTCACGCCCTGGGCACCGGTGGCCTGCATGTCGATCTCGGTGCGGCCCAGGCACGGCAGGATCAGCGCTTCCTTGCCGTGGACCACGTGGCTGCGGTTGAGCTTGGTGGTGACGTGCACCGTCAGGTCGCAGTTGCGCAGCGCCTTCCAGGTCTCGAAGGTGTCGGGCGTGGCCGAAGCGAAGTTGCCGCCGAGCGCGAAGAAGGTCTTGCCGCGGCCGTCGCGCATCGCCTGGATCGCCTCGACCACGTCGAAGCCGTGCGCGCGCGGCGCCTGGAAGCCGAAGACCTGCTCCAGCTTGTCGAGCAGCGCCGCCGGCGGCTTCTCCCAGATGCCCATGGTGCGGTCGCCCTGCACGTTGCTGTGGCCGCGCACCGGGCACGGTCCGGCGCCGGGCCGGCCGATGTTGCCGCGCAGCAGCAGCAGGTCGACGATCAGCTGGATGGTGGCGACCGAATGCTTGTGCTGGGTGATGCCCATGCCCCAGCAGACGATGGTGCTCTTGGCGTTGCGGTAGAGCTCGGCGGCCTGGCGGATCTGCTCGCGGCTCAGGCCCGACTCGGTCACCAGCGCGTCCCAGCTCTCGGCCCGCAGGTCGGCCAGCAGCGCGTCGACGCCCTGGGTGTGCTCGGCGATGAACGCGTGGTCGAGCACCGGCTGGCCCGCGTCCTCCCACTCGACCAGCTGCTTCATCATGCCCTTGACCGCGGCCAGGTCGCCGCCGACCTGCAGCTGGAAGTAGTGGGTGCTGATGGGCGTGGAGCCGAGCGTGGCCATCTCCATCTTGCTCTGCGGGTCCTGGAAGCGCTCCAGGCCGCGCTCGCGCAGCGGGTTGAAGCTGACGATCTTGGCGCCGCGCTTGTGCGCCTCGCGCAGTTCGCCCAGCATCCGCGGATGGTTGGTGCCGGGGTTCTGGCCGAAGATGAAGATCGCGTCGGCCTTCTCGAAATCGTCGAGCTGCACCGTGCCCTTGCCCACGCCGATCTGCGGCCGCATGCCGCTGCCGCTGGGCTCGTGGCACATGTTGGAGCAGTCGGGGAAGTTGTTGGTGCCGTACTCGCGCACGAACAGCTGGTACAGGAAGGCCGCCTCGTTGCTGGCACGGCCCGAGGTGTAGAAGATCGCCTGGTTGGGGTCGGGCAGGCCGTTGAGGTGCCGGGCGATCAGGGCGAAGGCGTCGTCCCAGTCGATCGGCAGGTAGTGGTCGGTGATCGCGTCGTAGACCATCGGGTGCGTCAGGCGGCCCTGGTCCTCGAGCCAGAAGTCGCTCTGCTGCGCCAGCTCGGCCACGCTGTACTGCGCGAACAGTTCGGGGCCGGTGCGGCGGGCGGTGGCCTCGGCGGCGACGGCCTTGGCGCCGTTCTCGCAGAACTCGAAGGTCGAGGCGTGGTTGCGGTCGGGCCAGGCGCAGCCCGGGCAGTCGAAGCCGTCGGGCTGGTTGGCCGAGAGCAGCGTCTTGGCGCCCTTGATGGCGATGTCCTGCCGCTGCAGGGCGCGGCCCACGGAACGCAGTGCGCCCCAGCCGCCGGCGGGGCCGTTGTAGAACTCGATTTTCTGTTCGCTCATGGGGGTCTCCTGTGCGGATCTCGGTGGGGGTTGGAGGCTGCGTACCGCGCAGCGTTCCCCTGTTTCGCCGGATCAGATGTGGACTTTGAAACTTCCGGCGGCATCCGCCAGGGCGGCGGCCTGCTCGCGCATGCGGCCCGCGGCGGCGGCGGCCTCCTCGACCAGCGCCGCGTTCTGCTGGGTCATTTCCTCGATGCGGCCGACGCTCTGGTTGACCGACTCGATGCCCTGGCGCTGCTCGCGGCTGGCCGAGGCGATCTCGTCGATGAAGCCGCTCACCTCGCCGATCGAACGGATGATGTCGTCCATCGCGACCCGCGCCGATTCCACCTGTCCGCTGCCGGCATCGACCTGACCGACCGATGCCGCGATCAGGCCGCGGATCTCGCGCGAGGCGTCGGCCGAGCGCTGGGCCAGGGCCCGCACCTCGGACGCCACCACCGCGAAGCCCCGGCCCTGCTCGCCGGCGCGCGCCGCCTCCACCGCTGCGTTCAGCGCCAGGATGTTGGTCTGGAACGCGATGCCGTCGATGATGCCGATGATGTCCTGGATGCGGTGCGCACCGGCGCGGATCTCGCCCATGGTGTGCACCACCTGGCCCACCACGCTGCCGCTGCGGGCCGCCATGTCGGACACGCCGCCCATCAGGCCGCTCACGCGCTGGGCGTTGTCGGCGTTCTGTACCACGGTGGCGGTGAGCTGCTCCATCGCAGAGGCGGTGGCGTTGACTTCGCCCGCCTGCAGCTCGGTGCGCGTCGCCAGGTCGTCGTTGCCGGCGGCGATCTCCTGCGTGGCGCCGCGCAGCGATTCGGCGCCACGGCGCACGTTGCCGACCAGCCCCGCCAGGCCGACGCTGATGCCGTTGATCGCGTGCAGCAGCTGGCCCACGTCGTCGCGGCGCGGCACGTGCAGCTGGGTAGTGAGGTCGCCGCCGGCGACGCGCTGGGCCGCCTGGCGGCCGTCGTCGATCGCGCCTGCCACGCCGCGGCGCACCAGGCCATAGACCAGCGCCGCGGTGGCCAGCGGCACCGCGGTGCCGTAGGCCAGCCACGGCATCCGCTCTTCCCCGGTCAGCGACGGCAGCAGCATCCACGCCCCGGCCCACAGCAGCCACTGGCCGCCGAGCACCGCCAGGCCGATCTGGGTGGCGGCGTCGAAGGTGTGCATCTCGCTCACGTCCAGGCCCACGTAGAGCACGCCCACCACCTCGCCCGACGCATCGCGCACCGGGTCGTAGTGGGTCATGTTCTGGCGGCCGAACACCGTCGCATAGCCGGCGTAGGGCCGGCCCTGCACCAGCAGACGGTAGGCCGGATGCGACCGGTCAAGCAGCGTACCGACGGCGCGGGCGCCGTCCTGCCGCTGGACCGAGGTGGTGACCCGCATGAAGTCGTCGCCCTGTCGGGCGAAGACGGTCGCCCGCACCCCGCTGTCGGCGGTGAAACGGTCGGGCACCGAGAAATCGCCGTTCAGCAGGCGGCCGCCGCAGAACAGCGCCGGCGACGGGCGGCCACCCAGATCGACCTCCTGCTGCCGGTCGAGCGCGAAGCCTCCGGAGAAGCCGGCGGCGAACTGCCGCGCGGCTCGGTCGATACGTCGCTGGAGAGCACCTGGAAAGGCCATGGGTCAGGTTCCTGGCGCATACGGCAGGCGCCGCATCCGCAAGCTCAATTGAAGAACTTCGCCGCGCTCAGCAGCGTACGGTAGGTGCCCCAAGCAAGGGGAATGCCCACCGCCGCCCAGGCCAGCGCCACCAGCGCCGGGCTGGTGGTGCCGGCCGTGCCGCTGCCGGCACCCACTTCGGAGGCCGCGGCCTTCTCGTGGGCCAGCTTCTTCTCGACCGCCAGTTCGTCGTCGGACATGAACCACTTGTCGGCCAGGGGGCGTACCAGCAGGTTGGCGATGAAGCCGATCACCAGCATGCCCACCAGGATGTACATCGTCTGGTTGTAGACCTGCTCGCGCGGAATGCCCAGGCCCAGCTGGTACTCCCGCATGTAGTTCACCACCACCGGGCCCAGGATGCCGGCGGTGGCCCAGGCCGTCAGCAGGCGGCCGTGGATCGCGCCGACGAACTGGGTGCCGAAAAGGTCGGCCAGGTAGGCCGGCACCGTGGCGAAGCCGCCGCCGTACATCGACAGGATGATGCAGAAGGCGCCCACGAAGAGCAGCTTGTTGCCCGCGCCGGCAGAGCCGGGGATGCTGGCGTACAGCAGGCCGCCCAGCACGAAGAAGATCGCATAGGTGAGCTTGCGGCCGAGCTTGTCGGAGATGCTGGCCCAGAAGAAGCGGCCGCCGATGTTGAACAGCGAGAGCAGCGCGGTAAAGCCGGCGGCGATCACGCCGATGGCGGCCAGCTGCGGCTTGTCGAGTTCCGAGTAGCGGGCCTGCACGTTGATCAGTGCACCGCCGAAGACTTCCTGCAGCATCGGCGAGGCCATGCCGATCACGCCGATGCCGGCGCTGACGTTCATGCACAGCACGATCCAGATCAGCCAGAACTGGGGGATGCCCCAGACCTTCTTCACATGCACGTGGCGCTGGGTGATCATCGCGTTCGCCGACGGTGGCGGCGGCGTCCAGCCGGCGGGCTTCCAGCCGGTGGCGGGCACGCGGTAGAGCAGCGCGCCGGCCATCATGAAGACGAAATAGATCGCGGCCATCGCCAGGAAGGTGGGCGCCACGCCGACGTCGGTGGGCGTCGAGAAGATCTTCAGCAGCTCGGCCGCGAGCGGCGAGCCGATCATCGCGCCGCCGCCGAAGCCCATGATCGCCATGCCGGTGGCCATGCCGCGGCGGTCGGGGAACCACTTGATCAGCGTCGAGACCGGCGAGATGTAGCCCAGCCCCAGCCCGATGCCGCCGATCACGCCCGAGCCCAGGATCATGAGCCAGAACTGGTGCAGGTGGATGCCGATGGCCGACAGCGCCATGCCGCCGCACCAGCACAGGGCCGACACCACGCCGGCCTTGCGCGGGCCGGCCCGTTCCAGCCAGCCGCCCCAGATCGCGGCCGAGCAGCCCAGGAACACGAAGAACAGGGTGTACATCCAGCCGAGCGTCGCCACGCTCCAGTCGCACTGGGTGGTGAACAGCTGGGAGAAGAATCCCACGTCCTTGCCGCAGGCCGCACCTTTGCCGGCCGTGGAGAGCGCCTTCGACAGCGGCAGCCAGAACACCGAGAAGCCGTAGGCCATGCCGATGCACAGATGGATCGCGAGCGCGGCCGGTGGTACCAGCCAGCGGTTGAAGCCGGGCCCGGCAATGGTGCGCTCCTTGTCCAGGAAGTTCGCCATGTGTTCTTTCTCCTCGGTGGGGCCCGCATCGCAGCGGGCCGGATTTTTTCGGTGCGCGAGTGTCTGGTGGCGTCGGCCACAGGTCCAATTCGTTCTGAAAATGCCCCGATTCAGAAACTAAATGACTTTTCTTATGGATACAAAGATGGCATAAAGCTGCCCCCTCGCCATCGGGGCCGGCCCTATCGGGGCTTACACCGAGCCGGTTTCGCCGCGGCCGGCCATGCCGGTGCGCACCGCCTGGGCGATCCAGGCCGCGTCCTGGGCCAGGTCCAGCGCCGCCTGCATCACCCGGGACGAGCGGGCGTCAGGGTTGACCAGGAAGCCCACCGGCGTGACGACGTCGGGGCCGACCAGGGGCAGCGCCCGCAACTCGGCGTAGCCGTGCAGCACGTCGAGCAGGGCTGCGGGCAGGATGGTGGCGGTGCGGCCCGCCACGACGCTCAGCGCCAGCGCCAGCACCGAGTTGGTTTCGATCGCCGGCTTGACCTGCACCCCGGCGATGGCGAGCGCGCTGTCGACGATCGTGCGGTTGTGCATCTCGGGTGTGAGAAGGCACAGGGGATGCTCGGCCGCCTCGCGCCACGAGATCGAGGCGCCGCGGGCCGGGCCGCGCACCGCGGCGGCGTCGGGCGGCACCGGCGGGCCGTGGATCGCGCGGTGCACGAAGTAGTAACGCTCGCCGTACTGGGGCATCGATTCGAGCCGCAGGCCCCGCTCGCCCAGCCGGTCGGTGTAGCCCAGCCCCAGGTCGAGCGCCAGGCCGTCGAGCTCGGCCTCGATCTCGGGCGAGCTCATCGAGCGCACCACCGGCGCGATGCCCGGGTGCCGCGCATGCAGCAGCGCCGCGAAATGCGCCAGCACCGGCATCGCGGTGGGCACCGCACCCAGCCGCAGGCTGCCCTGCGGACGCGAAGCGCCGCTGTTGAGCTCCTCCTGCAATATCTCGCGCTCCCGCACCATGCGCTGGGCGGTCAGCAGCACCCGCTCGCCTTCGTGGGTCAGGCCGGCGTAGGTGCGGCCGCGTTGCACGATGACCACACCGAATTCCTGCTCCAGCGCCTTCAGCGCGTTGGAGAGCGCCGGCTGGGTGATGTGGCAGGCCTGCGCCGCGCGGCCGAAGTGCCGGTGCTCGTTGAGCGCCAGCAGGTACCGCATGGCGAGCAGGTTCATGCCGCGGCGCGGTGCATCAGGTGTCCTGGCTCACCGTGATGGTGGGGAACCGCGCCGAGAAATCCTTGGTGCGGCCGGCCAGCGCCACCGCCACCTTCAGCGCGATGTCGCGGTAGGCGGCCGCGTGCGGTCCGTCGGGCGCGGCGGCCACGGTCGGGGTGCCGCCGTCGGCCTGCAGTCGGATGTCGAGCGCCAGCGGCAGCGCCCCCAGGTAGTCCATGCCGTATTCCGCCGCCAGCCGCTGGCCGCCGCCCTCGCCGAAGATGTGCTCGGCATGGCCGCACTGGCTGCAGACGTGCACCGCCATGTTCTCGACCAGGCCCAGCAGCGGCACGCCCACCTTCTCGAACATCTTCACGCCCTTGCGGGCATCGATCAGCGCGATGTCCTGCGGCGTGGTGACGATCACCGCGCCGGCGATCGGCACCCGCTGGCTCAGGGTGAGCTGGATGTCGCCGGTGCCGGGCGGCATGTCGACCACCAGGTAGTCCAGGCCCTTCCAGTTGGTCTGGCGCAGCAGTTGTTCGAGGGCCTGCGTGGCCATCGGGCCGCGCCAGATCATGGCCTGGTCGGGCTCCACCAGGAAGCCGATCGACATCACCTGGATCCCGTGGGCGACCAGCGGCTCCATCGTCTTGCCGTCTTCGCTGGCCGGCTTCTGGCCGGCGATGCCCATCATCGTCGGCACGCTGGGGCCGTAGATGTCGGCATCGAGCAGCCCCACCGTGGCGCCCTCGGCTGCCAGGGCGAGCGCCAGGTTGGCCGCGGTGGTGCTCTTTCCCACCCCGCCCTTGCCCGAAGCCACCGCGATGATGTTCTTCACCTCCGGCATCGGCTGCAGGCCGCGCTGCACCGAGTGGGCGACGATCTCGGTGCCGAATCGCACCGCGACCTGTTCCACCCCCGGCACCGTCCGCACCGCCGCGGTCAGCGCCTCGCGCAATGCCGCCTGCCGGCTCGCCGCCGGGTAGCCCAGCGCCACGCGGAAGGCCACCTGCCCGCCTTCGACGGTCAGTTCGTGGACGGCCCGGCTGCCGATGAAATCCTTGCCGGTCAGGGGATCCACGACCTTTTGCAGCGCGTCGCGCACGGCCTGTTGAGAGATGGTCATAAGCAAAAAGGAAGCACTGGGTCGCTGTTAATGAGGCTGGAAAGTCTAGCGGCTGGGCTCTGCCGAGGAAGTACACCTACTTCGCGCGCGGAGATGGTCCGGTCGCAGCAGAAAGCAGGTTCGAAGGCACACCAGCCGCGTCTTTCGTTTTGAAATGCCGTCCACCCGGCATCCTAAAATCGCAGGCCCGCCCACCTGCGGCGCGCCTTCCCTCGAAAGCCGATCCCCGATGCCGTCTCCACGCAAACTCTTCGTCACCACCGCCCTGCCGTACGCCAACGGCAACTTCCACATCGGCCACATCATGGAGTACATCCAGGCTGATACCTGGGTGCGGTTCCAGCGGATGCAGGGTGCGCAGGTGAACTTCGTCGGGGCCGACGACGCCCACGGCGCGCCGATCATGATCGCGGCGGAAAAGGCGGGCAAGACGCCGCAGCAGTTCGTGGCCGACATCGCCGCCGGCCGCAAGCCCTACCTCGACGGCTTCCACATCGCCTTCGACAACTGGCACAGCACCGACGCGCCCGAGAACCACCAGCTGGCGCAGGACATCTACCGCGACCTGAAAGCCGCCGGCCTGATCGAGACCCGCACCATCGAGCAGTTCTTCGACCCCGAAAAGAACATGTTCCTGCCCGACCGGTACATCAAGGGCGAATGCCCGAAATGCCACGCCAAGGACCAGTACGGCGACAACTGCGAGGTCTGCGGCACCGTTTATGCGCCGACCGACCTGATCGCGCCCTACTCGGCGCTGTCCGGCGCGCAGCCGGTGCTCAAGAGCTCGGAGCACTTCTTCTTCAAGCTGTCGGACCCGCGCTGCGTCGCGTTCCTGGAGCAATGGACGCAGAACGGCGTCCATGTGCAGCCCGAGGTGGCCAACAAGGTCAAGGAATGGTTCACCGTGCGGACCAACCCCGACGGCAGCACCAGCGAGGGCCTGGGCGACTGGGACATCAGCCGCGACGCGCCCTACTTCGGCATCGAGATACCGGATGCGCCGGGCAAGTACTTCTACGTGTGGCTGGACGCACCGGTCGGCTACCTGGCCTCGCTCAAGAACCTGCTGGAAAAACGCGGCGAGGACTACGACGCCTACATGGCCGACCCGGCGCTGGAGCAGGTGCACTTCATCGGCAAGGACATCGTCACCTTCCACACCCTGTTCTGGCCGGCGATGCTCAAGTTCAGCGGCCGCAAGACGCCCGACAAGGTCTGCGTGCACGGCTTCCTGACCGTCAACAACGGCGAGAAGATGAGCAAGAGCCGGGGCACCGGCCTGGACCCGCTCAAGTACCTGTCGCTGGGCATGAATCCCGAGTGGCTGCGCTACTACCTGGCCGCCAAGCTCAACGGCCGCAACGAGGACATCGACTTCAACCCCGCCGACTTCATGGCCCGGGTCAACAGCGACCTGGTGGGCAAGTTCATCAACATCGCGTCGCGGGCGGCGGGCTTCGTCGCCAAGCGCTTCGACGGCCGGCTGGGCGCGGTGAGCCACGACGGCGAGGTGCTGCTCTGCACGCTGCGCCAGCAGGCCGACACGGTCTTCGACGCCTACGACAAGCGCGACACCGCCCGTGCGGTGCGCGAGACGATGCTGCTGGCCGACCGGGTCAACGAATACGTCGACGCCAACAAGCCCTGGGAACTGGCGAAGCAGGAGGGCCAGGAACTGCGGCTGCAGGACGTCTGCACCACCTGCATCGAGGCCTTCCGCCTGCTGGCGCTGTACCTGAAGCCGGTGCTGCCGGCGCTGGCCGCCCAGGTCGAGGCGTTCTTGAACGTGCCACCGCTCTCGTCCGCAGACGCCCACACACTGCTGGGCGCCGGCCACGCCATCGGCGCCTACCAGCACCTGATGCAGCGGGTCGATGTCAAACAGCTCGAGGCACTGTTCGAGGCGCCCGCCCAGGCGGAAAGCCGACCAGACGCTATCGAAACCGTAGCACCCCCGTCGCAGGACCCGGGCGGCGAGCCGATCGCCCCGACGATCACGATCGACGACTTCGCGAAGATCGACCTGCGCATCGCGAAGATCGTCGCCTGCCAGGCGGTGGAGGGCTCGAAGAAGCTGCTGCAGCTGACCCTCGACGTCGGCGAGACCGGTGCCGACGGCCAGCCCGCCACCCGCAACGTCTTCAGCGGCATCGCCTCGGCCTACCGGCCGGAGCAACTGGTCGGCAAGCTGACGGTGATGGTCGCCAACCTGGCGCCGCGCAAGATGAAGTTCGGCCTCAGCGAAGGCATGGTGCTGGCCGCCAGCCACGGCGACGAGAAGGCCCACCCCGGCATCCACCTGCTGGAGCCGTGGCCGGGCGCCACCCCCGGCATGCGGGTGCGGTGAGCGCCATGCGCGGCACGCGGCATTTGCTGAAGCTGGTGGTGGTGACAGTCGCCGTGGCGGCCGGATCGAACCTGTCGGGCTGCACGGTCGTGACTGTCGCAGGTGCGGCCGTGGGCGTGGCCGCTACGACGGCAGGCCTAGCCGTGGATGCCACCGTCGGCACCGTCAAACTGGCCGGCGGCGCCGTCAGCGCGGTACTGCCCGGCAGCAACGCACCCTGAATCCGCCCAGCGAAGCGACGGCGGCGCCTCAGGACACCGCAGATCCGGCTCCGCCGGTCTGCCAGTGTCGCCCCCGGCGAGGGGGTAGGCGGCCACACGCAGTGGGCAAGCCTGGGGGAGTGCTTACTTCCTGCGGGTCACCAGGTTGTAGAGCACCAGCAGCACGATGGCGCCGACGATCGAGGCGATCCAGCCGGCCGGCTCGCCCACCGCGTACCAGCCCATGGACTGGCCGACATAACCCGCCAGGAACGAGCCGGCGATACCCAGGATGATCGTCATGATCCAGCCCATGGCGTCCCTGCCGGGCTTGATGGCCCGTGCGAGAAGACCGACGATCAGGCCGACAAGAATGGTTCCGATGATGGACATGGTGCTTTTCCCTGGTTTTCGAATGGCCGGCAGACATTGCCGATGCAGCGGTTATAGGGAGGGCCGTTGGCAGGCGTGTGACCCGGTGTAAGCGAAACCGGCTGCAACCCCCAGGGCAACTAGCCTGCGCGCTGCGCCTCCGACTGCGGATCGACCTGGCTGCCGGTGCGCAGCAGCCGACCGTCGGCGCCGAAGGTGGCGCTGAACACCATCGACGTGTTGGGCGGCGCCAGGTAGCGCCACTCCCACACCGTCTCGGCGGTGCGGGAAAACGGCGTCTCCTGCATCGGCCGGCCGAGCAGCCGGCGCACCTCCAGGGCCGGCATGCCGGGCTGCAGCCGCGCGAAGTTGGCCGGCGTCAGCACCTGGCGCAGGGCGCGCATCCTGCCGTCGGTGCCGACGGTGATCATGTAGTTGCGCAGGCCCGCCGGCTGGCGGTTGTATTCGAAGGTGCGGGCACCGTCGGCCTCGGGCCAGATCCGCTCGGGCTCGCCGAAGGCGCGGCGCACGTCGGCCTCGGTCGCTACGCCCTCTTCCAGCGATTCGATGCGCTGCGGGTCGCAGCCCGCGAGGGTGGCCAGCAGCAGGCAGGCGGTGGCGGCGCGGGTGGTCCATCGGAAGAAGGCGTGCATGGGTGTCCTGGGGGCAAAAGGAAGGCGGCGGCGCGCAGGTGGCCGCCCCTCCATCATGCGGCAGCGGCGGCCACCGGTAAAATACCCGTCCGGCCCCTGCCGGCCCCGCCCGCCGGCCCTGTCGCCGGCCGGCCCCTCCCCTTCTGCCGAGCGTCCCACCATGTCCTTCTTCAACCGCGCGCACTACACCTCCGACGCCACCCAGTTCATCAACCAGCTGAAGGAAGACAATCCGGCGATCGAAGAGGGCCAGCGCGCCGGCCGCGCCCTGTTGTGGGACAAGAAGGTCGACCGCGACGCCAGGCAGGACTACGACGCCGGCGACATCGCGCAGAAGCCCTACGTCTACCAGACGGACGCCAGCAAGTTCTAAAGAAAAAGTGGCCGTGGTCGGCGTCCCACGCCGACCAACAGCTATCGTTTCCATAGCAAACCAGCATGCAGGCGACAACGCGGGCCGTGCCCCCCGAAGACGCCCCGCAGGCGGGCATGGGCCTGGGCCCGGCGGGCGGCCTGTCGCCCGAGGTGATCGACCAGGTGGCGCTGGCCCGGCTCTACGGCGAGCCGCTGTTCGCGCTGCCGACCGACCTGTACATCCCGCCCGATGCGCTGGAAGTTTTCCTCGAAGCCTTCGAAGGCCCGCTGGACCTGCTGCTCTACCTGATCCGCAAGCAGAACTTCAACATCCTCGACATCCCGATGGCCGGCCTCACCCGGCAGTACCTGAGCTACGTCGACGAGGTGCGTACCCGCAACCTGGAACTGGCCGCCGAGTACCTGCTGATGGCCGCGATGCTGATCGAGATCAAGTCGCGGATGCTGCTGCCGCCCAAGAAGGCGGTCGAGGGCCAGGAGCCCGAGGACCCGCGCGCCGAGCTGGTCCGCCGCCTGCTGGAGTACGAGCAGACCAAGCTGGCCGCCGCCGCGCTCAACGCCCTGCCGCAGGCCGGACGCGATTTCCTGAAGGCCCAGGTGCATATCGAGCAGAGCCTGCAGACGCGCTTCCCGGACGTGGACGTGGGCGACCTGCAATCGGCCTGGCGCGACATCCTGCGCCGCGCCAAGCTGGTCCAGCACCACAGGATCACCCGCGAGGAACTGAGCGTGCGCGAGTACATGAGCATGGTGCTCAAGACCCTGCAGGGCCGGCGCTTCGTGGAGTTCGAGGAACTGTTCCAGCCCGAGAAAGGCTCGACCGTGCTGGTGGTGACCTTCATCGCATTGCTGGAGCTGGCCAAGGAAACCCTGGTGGAGATCACCCAGGCCGAGGCATTCGCGCCGATCTATGTGCGCCTGGCTTTCAAAGGCTGACGCTCACCCCCAGGCTGCGCGCTGCGCGTCTTCGCCCACCCCCTTCCGGGGGCGGCACCGGTGGACCGGCAGAGCCGGATCCGCGGTGCCCCTGGGAATACCGTGTCGATTGCAGGGCGCGTGCCTTGCGCACCCCTTGTTTCGCCCACAACGTCGCCTGACCACTTCGACCGATGACCCCTGACACCCTCGCAGCCCGCAGCCTCGCCAGCGTCTGGCATCCGTGCACCCAGATGAAGCGGCACGAGGCCGATCCGCCGGTGGCGATCGACCGGGCGCAGGGGCCCTGGCTGCACGGCACCGACGGGCGGCGCTACCTGGACGGCATCAGCTCCTGGTGGGTCAACCTGTTCGGCCACGGCCATCCGCACATCCGGGCGGCGCTGGCCGACCAGTTGGCGCGGCTCGACCATGTGATGCTGGCGGGCTTCACCCATGCGCCGGTGGTGGAACTGTCGGAACGCCTGGGCACGCTCACCGGCCTGGGGCATGCCTTCTACGGCAGCGACGGCGCCACCGCCACCGAGATCGCGCTGAAGATGAGCGCCCACTACTGGCGCAACGCCGGCCAGGCCGCCAAGAGCCGCTTCGTCGGCCTGGCCGGCGGCTACCACGGCGAGACGGTGGGTGCGCTGGCCGTCACCGACATCGCCCTGTTCCGCGAGGCCTACGCGCCCCTGGTGCGCCTGGCCGCCACCGTGCCCAGCCCCGACGCGCGCGGCGCCCAGCCCGGCGAAAGCGCGGCCGACGTGGCCCGCCGTGCGGCCGATGCGCTGGCGCAGTGGCTGGCCGAGCACCACGCCACCACCGCCGCCCTGATCGTCGAGCCGCTGGTGCAGTGCGCCGCCGGCATGGCGATGCACGACGCCGAATACCTGCGCCAGGCCCGCGCGCTGTGCGACCGCTACCGGGTGCACCTGGTGGTCGACGAGATCGCCACCGGCTTCGGCCGCACCGGCACGATGTTCGCGCACCAGCAGGCGGGCATCCGGCCCGACTTCGTCTGCCTGTCGAAGGGCCTGACCGGCGGCACGCTGCCGCTGTCGGCGGTGCTGACCACCGACGCGGTGTACGCCGCCTTCTACGACGACGACATCGCCCGCGGCTTCCTGCACTCGCACTCCTACACCGGCAATCCGCTGGCCTGCCGCGCGGCCCTGGCCACGCTGGAGCTGTTCGACCGGCTCGATCCGCTGGCGCACAACCCGGCGCTGGCGCAGCGCATCGACGCCGCCTGCGCACCGATCACCCGGCACCCCCGCGTGCGGTACGCCCGCCGGCTCGGCATGGTCTGGGCATGGGACCTGCAGACCACCCTGCCCGACTTCTCCCGCCGCTACCACCGCCATGCGATGGCGCGCGGCCTGGTGCTGCGGCCGATCGGCACCACGCTCTACGCGATGCCGCCCTATGTGCTGGACGACGAGGCGGTGCAGCACCTGGGCGATGCGGCCTTCGCCGCGCTGGAAGCCACCCTCGCCGAGGAGACCGCACCATGACCGACCCATCATCGACCCACCCTTCCGCGGCCGCGCCGCAGCCGAAGTTCGCCTGCTTCGTCACCGGAACCGACACCGGCGTCGGCAAGACGCTGGCCTCGGCCGGCCTGCTGCATGCGCTGTCGCGGCACCACGACCGCGTCGTCGGCATGAAGCCGATCGCCGCCGGCGCCGAACTGCACGGCGGCACGCTGGCCAACGACGACGTGCTGGCCCTGCGCGCCGCCTCCACCCTGGCCGTGCCGGCCGCGCTCGACAACCCGGTGCTGCTGCCCGATCCGCTCTCGCCCCACATCGCCGCGGTGCGTGCCGGCACGCGGATCGACATCGCCCACATCGTGCGCAGCTACCGGGCGCTGGCGGCGCGGGCCGACGCGGTGGTGGTCGAGGGTGCGGGCGGCTTCCACGTGCCGCTGTCCGATACCGAGACCGGGGCCGACCTGGCCGAAGCGCTGGGCCTGCCGGTGGTGCTGGTGGTGGGCCTGCGGCTGGGCTGCCTGAGCCACGCCGCGCTCACCGCCGACGCGGTCCGGGCACGCGGCCTGCCGCTGGCCGGCTGGATCGCCAACCGGATCGATCCGCGGATGCTGGCGCCGGAGGACAACCTGCGCTGGCTCGCGCAGCGCCTGGGCGCCTCGCTGCTGGCCGACATTCCCCACCAGGCCGCGCCCGACGCCCGCGCCCTGCGCTTCGACCTGCCCGCCGCATGGACCGCATGACCGCCGCGCCATCTTCCGGCGTCTCCTCCTGGCTCGACGAGTTTCCCGCGCGCCTCGACGCGCTGGACGCGGCCCACCTGCGCCGCATCCGCCGCACCGTGGTGCCCGCCGGCGGCGCGCACCTGGTGGTCGACGGTGTGCCGATGCTCGGCTTCTGCAGCAACGACTACCTGGGCTTGGCCGGCCATCCGGCGCTGGTCGCGGCCGCCTGCGAAGGCGCCCGCAGCCTCGGCGTGGGCGCCGGCGGCTCGCCGATGGTCAGCGGCCACAGCGCGGCCAACGCGGCGCTCGAGGGCGACCTGGCCCGCTTCGTCGGCCTGCCGCGCGCGCTGTACTTCTACGCCGGCTACGCCGCCAACATCGGCATCGTGCCGGCGCTGGTGGGCGACGGCGACGCGCTGTTCTCCGATGCGCTCAACCACGCCTGCCTGATCGACGGCGCCCGGCTGTCGCGCGCCCGTATCCACCGCTATCCGCATGCCGACCTGGGCGCGCTCGACGCGGCGCTGGCCGCCAGCCCCGCGCGGCGCAAGCTGGTCGTCACCGACGCGGTGTTCAGCATGGACGGCGACGTGGCCGACATCCGTGCGCTGCTCGCGCTGTGCGAGCGCCACGACGCGCTGCTGCTGCTCGACGACGCGCACGGCTTCGGGGTGCTCGGCCCGCAAGGCCGCGGCGCGTTGGCCGAGGCGGGCCTGACCGGCGCACGGGCCTCGCGCCGCGTGCTCTACATGGCCACGCTGGGCAAGGCGGCGGGCGTGTCCGGCGCCTTCGTGGCGGGCGACGACGCGCTGGTCGAATGGCTGCTGCAGAAGACCCGCAGCTACCTCTTCGCCACCGCCGCGCCGCCGCTGCTGGCCCGCGCGCTGCAGGCGAGCCTGGCGCTGATCGAAGCCGAGGAAGAGCGGCGCACCCACCTCGCCCGCCTGGTGCAACGGCTGCGCAGCGGCCTCGCGCCGCTGCTGCATGGCACCGGATGGCAACTGGGCGCATCGCGCACCCCGGTGCAGGCAGTCGTGATCGGCGCCAACGACGAAGCCCTGGCCGCGATGGAGGGCCTGCGCCGGCGCGGCCTGTGGGTGCCGGCGATCCGCCCGCCCACCGTGCCCGAAGGCACCGCGCGGCTGCGCATCGCGCTGTCGGCCGCACACACCGAGGCCGACGTCGACCGGCTGCTGCAGGCCCTCGCCGCGCTCGCACCCGCCCCCTCCGCAACGCCCCACCCCGCACCGGCACCGCACCGCGTGCCGCCCCCGATCGAAAGCCCCGCATGAGCTACGCCGTCAAGGAAATCTTCTACACCCTGCAGGGCGAGGGCGGCCAGGCCGGCACGCCGGCGGTGTTCTGCCGCTTCGCCGGCTGCAACCTCTGGAGCGGCCGCGAGCAGGACCGCGACACCGCCGTCTGCCGGTTCTGCGACACCGACTTCGTCGGCACCGACGGTACGCTGGGCGGCAGGTTCGCCACCGCCGAGGCCCTGGCCGCGCAGATCGCCGCCCTCTGGCCGGCGCACGACCGCGGCCACCGGCTGGTGGTGCTGACCGGCGGCGAGCCCCTGCTGCAGGTCGATGCAGCCCTGGTCGATGCGCTGCATGCCCAGGACTTCCGCATCGCGGTCGAGAGCAACGGCACCCTGGCCGCGCCCGAGGGCATCGACTGGCTCTGCATCAGCCCCAAGGCCGGCGCGCCCTGGGTGCAGCGGAGCGGCCAGGAGTTGAAGCTGGTCTGGCCGCAGCCGGGCTTCGACCTGGCCATGCTGGAATCGCAGACCGATTTCCGGCACCGCTTCCTGCAGCCGATGGACGGCCCCGACCAGGCCGCCAACATCGAGCGCTGCATCGCCACCTGCCTGGCGCGGCCCGCCTGGCGCCTGAGCCTGCAGACGCACAAGCTCACCGGGATTCGCTGAAAATCCGCTTCCGCTTCCGCTTCCGCCTTCGTCACGTTCTGGTCTCCGCACACGCCGCGCCCTCGCCACCATGCAGTTCACCGTCCACCAGCGCTTCTTCTTCGACGCCGCCCACACCCTGCAGCGCGAGATCGAAGCCGCCGGCAGCCGCCGCATCCACGGCCATACCTACCATGCCGAGGTGGCGGTGCGCGGCCCGCGCGATCCCGCCACCGGCATGGTGATCGACCTGGGCCACCTGCGGGCCCGGCTGCAGGAGATGCGCGAACGGCTCGACCACCACCTGCTCGACGAGGTGCCCGGCCTGGGCACGCCGACGCTGGAGAATCTGTGCCTGTTCATCGCCCGCGCACTGTCCGATCTGCAGCCCGCACCGAGCCAGGTGCGGGTCTGGCGCGACGCGATGGGCGATGCCTGCACACTCGACCTGTCGCCCGGCGCCTGAGAAGGTGCGAGAGAAGCTGCTGCGACCCACCCTTTCCCACCCACCCCGGAGACCTGCATGCCCCACCTGACCCTCGAATACACCCGCAACCTCGACGGCTTCCCGGTCGGCGACACGCTGCTGGCGATCAACCAGACCCTGTTCGAGAGCGGCGAAGTCCAGGCCGAGTCGGACCTGAAATCCCGTGCCATCGCCCTCGACGCGGTCCAGATCGGCACCGCCGGCGGGGTGCGCGGGTTCGTGCATGTCCAGCTGCGCCTGCTGGCCGGCCGCACCCCCGAGGCCAAGAAGTCCCTCACCGAGCGCGTCGCCGTCGTCCTGCGCGCCCGCACCCCGCGCCCGGCCGGCATGCTGGTGCAGCTGAGCGTCGAGGTCGTCGACATGGACCGCGATTCCTACGTCAAGGAAAAACTGCCGCAGGCCTGAGGATGCCGCCCGGGTCGCCCAGGCCGCCCAGGACACTGGCTCCGGCGGGCTACCAGCCGCCGCTGCCCGGCGCGCCCTTGAAAGGTCCGGCCAAGTCGGGGGTGATCCAGCCGCCGTAGAAGCCGCCCGCCTGGGGACGGGCCCTCGATCCGCCCACGCGACAGTCGAGGTCGTGGGCATAGAAGGCCACACAGCCGGCGAGCGGTTCGGCACCCGCCAGGGGATGCGGATAGCTCCAGGCGACCCGGTCCAACCGGCGTGCGCCCTCCACCATGTTCCAGTAGTGCGCGGGCCCTTTCCATTCGCAGAACGATCCGTCGCCGGCCGGTTCCAACAGCCCGGGCCGGACGTCGGCCATCGGCAGGTAGAAGGTGGGCGGGTGGCTCGTTTCGCGCACCGCCCAGGCAGCGCGGGTGCGCGCCACCTCGGTGCCACCCCAGCGCACGACGATCTCCCGCTCTTCGCGCACCAGCTCCGGCGGCCGGGGAAAATCCCACACCGAGACCTGACCCGGGGCAGGCACGTCGGCGAACGGGGGCCGCTCCCTGCCCCGCCAAAGCCACTGCGCGCGGGCGCTCTCGAGCCCATCGGAATCGTCGTTCATGGTGCCGGGAGCATACCTACCGGGCCGATGTCACCGACCTGCCGGGACTTGCGACGGCCCGTGCACTGCACCTGTCCGCCGCAACCGCGACCCCTTCACGCCGGCAGCGACGCCTCCACCCACCCCCGCAGGCTGTTGAGAAAAGCCCAGGCCCGCACCTGCGGCACCGCGTCGCGCCGCAGCACCGCCTCCTGGACCTGGCCGTCCCGCAGGGCGAGCGCACGCCCCACGCCCGGCAACAGCCCGCAACCCAGGGCCGGCGTGACCCAGCGGCCGTCCGGCAGCAGCGCGGCGATGTTGCCGCGGGTGCATTCGGTGATCTCGCCCTCGGCGTTCCACAGCAGCGTGTCGAACACGCCCGCCTCCGTCGGTGCGAAGGCGTCGTAGTGCGCGCGCCGGGTCGTCTTGTGGCGCACGAACTCGCCGTGCGCCTCTTCCAGCGGCCGGTCGGCCAGCCGCAGCTGCACCGGCCCGGCGGTGGGCTCCATCGCCCAGGCCTCGGCGCGCGGGGTGCCGGCGCTGTCGAGCAGCAGCCGCGCCCGCCACAGGCCTTGCGGATGCGCCGCGGCCAGCGCGTCCAGGCAGGCGCCGATGCGGCCGGCATCCCATGCGTGCCCGAAATGCGCGGCGCTACTTTCCAGCCGCGCCAGGTGCTCGTCCCGGTGCCGCAGCAGGCCGCCGTCGAGCGCCAGCGTCTCGAGCAGATCGAACGGTGCGCTGGCCCGGACCAGGAAGGCGCCCTTGTGGCGCCACTCGTCCCACTCGGCCTGCGCCTGCGAGCCGAAGGTGATGCCGCTGCCCACGCCGCTGGCTGCCGAGCGCCCGCGCAGCGTGACCGTGCGGATCGGCACGTTGAAGGTGGCCGCGATGCCGCCGCCGTCGGCATCGGGCCGCACCACGCCCACCGCGCCGCAGTACACGCCGCGCGGTGCCGGCTCCAGCGCGCGGATCGCCCGCATCGCCCGCACCTTGGGCGCCCCGGTGATCGATCCGCAGGGGAACAGCGCGCCGAAGACCTCGGCCAGCGTGGTGCCGGCGCGGGTGCGGGCCTCGACGTCGGAGGTCATCTGCCAGACCGCCGGCAGCGGTTCGGTGTGGAACAGCGACGGCACCCGCACGCTGTGCGGCTCGGCGATGCGGGACATGTCGTTGCGCAGCAGGTCCACCACCATCACGTTCTCGGCCCGCTCCTTCGGCGAGGCCCGCAGCGCGGCGGCCCGGGCCGCGTCCGCTTCCGGCGTGGCGCCGCGCGGCGCGGTGCCCTTCATCGGCCGCGCCAGCAGGCGGTCACCGCGCCAGTCGAAGAACAGCTCCGGAGAGACCGACAGGATCTGCTCCTCGCCGGAGTCGATGCAGGCGGCATAGCCGCCCGGCTGGGCCCGCTGCAGCGCGGCGAAGAGCGCATGCGCCGCGGCCGGGCCGCCCTCCCCGGCCAGCCGGCCGGCCCGCTGCGCGGTGTAGTTGACCTGGTAGAACTCGCCAGCGGCGATGGACGCGTGGAGCTGCGCCAGTGCGGTGTCGAAGACCCGGCGGTCGGGCGGGGCGTGCCAGTCGACCGTGGGCGCGCCGGCGGCGAGGGTGGCCGCATCGTCCGGCCACGGCAGCGGGCCGTCGAACACGCCGAACCAGGCCAGCGGCCCGTCGGCCGGGTGGGTGACGAGGGCGGCGTCGAACGCGCCCGCAGCCTCGTAGCGCACGGCGCCCAGGCACCAGGCGCCCGCACGGGCCGCGGCCTCCGCCGCGTCGAGCACGGCGCGCACTTCGTCGAACGAGCGGGCCACCAGCGTCCGGCGGGGCGGGCCGAAGGCGTGGCGCAGCCGCGGCGCGGTGCGGCTGCGAGGGTCGGAGAAGTCGATCCGGGAATTGAGCATCGAATAGTGCCGCAGCCGGCATGCAGCGCCGACCACCAGCTATGAATAATGTAGCAAACGCATGCAGCGCGTCGAGGCGGCGGAGGATAGCGCCATCCGGCCGGCCCGCGGCGGTGGCGTGCTACATTGCGCGCCGTTTCGGGTGCCGGCGCTCGCCGCGGGGCCCGGTGCGCCCATCGCCCGCGGCGCCGCACGCCCCGTCCGCCCTTCCGACGAAAGACCGACCCGATGCACATCGCCCGCACCCTCGACGACCTGCGCGCCCACCTGGCCCCGCTCGGCGGCGTCGCCTTCGTACCCACCATGGGCAACCTGCACGAGGGCCACATCGCCCTGGTGCGCCAGGCGCGCCGCCACGGCCAAACGGTGGTCGCCAGCATCTTCGTCAACCGGCTGCAGTTCCTGCCGCACGAGGATTTCGACACCTATCCCCGCACCTGGGAGTCCGATTGCGCCCAGCTGCGGGCGGCCGGCTGCGACGTGCTGTTCGCCCCGGACGAACGGGCGCTCTACCCCGAGCCGCAGACCTGCAAGGTGCATCCCGACCCGGCGGTGGCCGACATCCTGGAAGGGCATTTTCGGCCCGGATTCTTCACCGGCGTCTGCACCGTGGTCGCCAAGCTTTTCAATTGCGTGCAGCCACGTGCCGCGCTGTTCGGCCAGAAGGACTACCAGCAGGTGATGGTGGTGCGGCACATGGTGCGGCAGCTGGCCATGCCGGTGGAGATCGTGGCGTGCGACACGCTGCGGGCCGCCGACGGGCTGGCGCTGTCCTCGCGCAACGGCTACCTGTCGGCCGCCGAGCGGGCCGAGGCGGTGCAGCTCTCGGCGGTGCTGCGCGGCATGGCCGACGCGGTGCGGGCCGGCGACCGGGATTTCGACGCGATCGAACAGCGCGCCACCACGGCATTGGCCGCGCGCGGCTGGCAGCCCGACTACCTGGCGCTGCGCCGCCGCAGCGACCTGCTTGCGCCCGTGCCGGGCGACGCACTGGTGGCCCTGGGCGCGGCCCGGCTGGGCAGCACGCGGCTGATCGACAACCTCGAGATAGACGCCTGAACCGAAGGCGCAGCGCGACCGCATCGGGCCGCGGGACAACAGGCAGCGGCACACGATGCGCTTGCTACGTTTTTGATAGCTAGTGGCCGGCATCTGATGCCGGCTGCAGGCCTGTTCGTACTTGACCGGGGTATCGGCGGCACTTCAGCCGCCCGCCTCGGCCGCCAGCCTCAGCCGCCCACCTCGACCGCCGGACCCCGCCCCATCAGCGCGGCCACGACCGCGTCGGCCTGCGCCTGTCCGTCGAGCAGGGCCACTACGCCCTCGGCGATCGGCATCTCCACCCCCACCACACGGGCCCGCTGCACCACGGTGCGGGCACAGTAGACACCCTCGGCCACATGGCCCAGCGAATCGACCGCCTGCTGCAGGGTGCGGCCTTCGGCCAGCAGCAGGCCGACGCGGCGGTTGCGGCTCAGGTTGCCGGTGGCCGTCAGCACCAGGTCGCCCATGCCCGACAGGCCCATGAAGGTGTCGGCCCGCGCGCCCAGCGCCAGGCCCAGGCGGGTCATCTCGGCCAGGCCGCGGGTGACCAGGGCGGCGCGGGCATTCAGGCCCAGCTGCAGGCCGTCGCACAGGCCGGTGGCGATCGCCAGCACGTTCTTCACCGCGCCGCCGACCTCCACGCCCAGCACGTCGTCGTTGGCGTAGATGCGCAGCGCCGGGCCGTGGAAGGCCTCGACCAGCGCGGCGCGCACGCCGGCATCGGCACTGGCCGCGACCAGGGCGGTCGGCTGGCCCCGGGCCACCTCCAGCGCGAAGCTGGGCCCGCTGAGGGCGCCGGCGCGCAGGCGTGGCGCCACCTGGGCGCAGATTTCGTGGGGGAGCAGTCCGGGGGCGCCGCCACGGCCGGGCTCGAAGCCCTTGCAGAGCCAAGCCACCGGGCCTGGGTGGTCGGCCAGCGTTTCGAGCATGCCGCGCAGCGCGGCGATGGGGGTGGCGAGCACGACCAGGTCGGCCTGCGCGACGAGCGGAGCGGCAGGGCCCGCGCACACGGCCAGCGCCGCCGGCAGGGCCACGTCGGGCAGGTAGCGGCGGTTCTGGCCGTCGGCGACCAGGGCCGCGGCGGCAGCCGGATCGCGCGCCCACAAGGTCACCGCATTCCCGGCGGAGCCGGCCGCAGCAGAGGCGACCGCCGTGCCCCAGGCGCCTGCGCCCAACACTACGATTTTCATAGCATGGAGTCCGCGCCGGATGCCGGCCCGCGGCCGATCCGGTGCCGAAACCTCGGGCCTACTGCGGCAGGCCGCCCTGTTCGCCGGCGGTGGCGGCGAGTTGCTGCTGCTCGTACATCGACTGGAAGTTGATCTCGGCCAGGTGCACCGGCGGGAAGCCGCCGCGCTGGATGATGTCGGCCACGTTGCCGCGCAGGTACGGGTAGACGATCTGCGGGCAGGCGATGCCCAGGATCTGGCCGACCTGGTCGTCGGGCAGGTTGCGGATCTCGAAGATACCGGCCTGCTTGGCTTCGACCAGGAACACGGTCTTGTCCTTGATCTTGGTCTGCACGGTGGCGGTGACGCTCACCTCGAAGATGCCTTCGGCCACCGGCTGCGCGTCCACGCCCAGCTGGATGTCCACGCTGGGCTGCTCCTGCTCCAGCAGGATCGCGGGCGAATTGGGCTGCTCGAGCGACACGTCCTTGAGGTAGATGCGCTGGATCTGGAACACGGGGTCTTGCTGCTGGACGGTTTCTGGGGCTTCGGCCATGGTGGTCAGTCTGTGCGAAAGGTCAAAACAAAGCCTGCCGGGGAAGGTCCCGCAGCAGGCGCTGGGCGGTGATTATCGCTGGCGGCCGGGGTGCGCCCGTTCGGGCGCCCGGCGCGGCCGGTGCGTCAGGCGGGGGTGCCGGCCAGCAACGGCGCCAGGGCGCCGCGGCCGTCGAGGCTGATCAGGTCGTCGCAGCCGCCCACGTGGGTGTCGCCCACGTAGATCTGCGGCACGGTGCGGCGGCCGGTGCGCTCCATCATGGCGCTGCGGGCGGCGGGGTCGGCGTCGATGCGGATCTCGGTGATCGCTTCGACGCCCTTGGACTTCAGGATCTGCTTGGCGCGGATGCAGTAGGGGCAGACGGCCGTGGTGTACATCGTGACAGGTTGCATGGGGCTCGCGAAAAGGTTGGAGAAGCAGCCTGGCGCCGGGGCGCGGATCAGGCCTTGTCGACCGGCAGGTTAGCTTCTTTCCACGCCTTGAGCCCGCCCGCCATCACTTGGGCCTGCTCGTAGCCGAGTTTTTTGGCGGTGGCCAGCGCCCGGTTGGCGCGGCCGCCGGTGGGGCATACCAGGATCACCGGCACCGCCTTGTTCTTGACGACGGCCGGCAGGCGCGTCTCCAGGTCGGCCAGCGGGATGTTCCTGGCGCCGCCCGCGTGCTGCAGGGCGAACTCTTCGGTCTCGCTCACGTCGATCAGCACCGCCTTCTCGCGGTTGATCAGCTGCACCGCACGGGCGGGCGTCAGGTTGCCGGCACCGGCGCCCTTGACCAGCGGCCACAGCAGCAGGCCGCCCGAGGCGATGGCGATGAGAAAGAGCGACCAGTTGTCGATGATGAATTTCACAGGGTTCCTTGGGATGCCGGAAGGTCGGCGAGGCACAGCCCGCGATTTTAGAATGGCGGGCTGCATGCGCATCGCCAATCCCCTGCCGGCGCTTCCCACCCCACCGAAAGGCACCCCTTGTACAAGCTCGTCCTGATCCGCCACGGCGAATCCACCTGGAACCTCGAGAACCGCTTCACCGGCTGGACCGACGTCGACCTGACGCCCACCGGCGTCGAGCAGGCCAAGCAGGCCGGCCGCCTGCTGAAGGCCGAGGGCTACGACTTCGACGTGGCCTACACCAGCGTGCTCAAGCGCGCCACCCGCACCCTGTGGCACACCCTCGACGAGATGGACCGCACCTGGCTGCCGGTGGTGCACAGTTGGCGCTTGAACGAGCGCCACTACGGCGACCTGCAGGGCCTGAACAAGGCCGACATGGCCAAGCAGTACGGCGACGCCCAGGTGCTGGTGTGGCGCCGCAGCTACGACACCCCGCCGCCGCCGCTCGCCCCCAACGACCCCCGCGGCGAGAGCGGCGACCGCCGCTACGACAAGCTCCAGCCCGGCCAGCTGCCCCTGACCGAATGCCTGAAGGACACGGTCGAGCGGGTCCTGCCCTTCTGGAACGAGGCGATGGCCCCGGCGATCCGCGCCGGCAAGCGGATCGTGGTGGCGGCGCACGGCAATTCGATCCGCGCGCTGGTCAAGTACCTCGACGACGTGTCCGAGAGCGACATCGTCGGGCTCAACATTCCCAATGGCATTCCGCTGGTGTACGAACTGGATGCAGGCTTGAAGCCACTGCGCCATTACTATCTGGGCGATGCGGAAGCGGCCGCCCGCGCAGCCGCCGCGGTGGCCGCCCAGGGCAAGGGCTGACCGGGGACGGCCGCGGCGCGCCCGCCTTGTCCCCGCGGCGTCCTCTGGCAAGCACGGAACCCTTTCGGCCCAAGTGCTTCCAACGTGTATATTGATTCGGCTTACTAAAGGTTGTATGGGCCAAAAACTGAGAATCGCTGGCTGGATTTCCGTGGGTGTGTTCGCCGGTGCGCTGACCACGGTGTCCCTGCAGACCGTGGCGCGCAGTGCCATGAGCCCCCTGCCGCTCGAGGAACTGCAGCAGCTGGCTGCGGTTTTCGGCATGGTCAAGACCGACTACGTCGAGCCGGTCGACGACAAGAAGCTGATCACCGACGCCATCTCCGGCATGGTGGCCAGCCTCGACCCGCACTCGCAGTACTTCGACAAGAAGACCTTCAAGGAATTCCGCGAAGGCACGTCGGGCCGCTTCGTCGGCGTCGGCATCGAGATCACCCAGGAAGACGGCCTGATCAAGGTCGTTTCGCCGATCGAAGGCTCTCCTGCCTTCCGTGCCGGCATCAAGACCAACGACCTGATCACCAAGATCGACGAGACCGCCGTCAAGGGCCTGGCCCTCAACGACGCGGTCAAGCGCATGCGCGGCGAGCCCGGCACCAAGGTCACCCTGACGATGTTCCGCAAGGACGAGTCGCGCACCTTCCCGGTCACCATCACCCGCGAAGAGATCCGCACCCAGTCGGTCCGCGGCAAGGTGGTGGAGCCGGGCTACGCCTGGCTGCGCCTCTCCCAGTTCCAGGACCGCACGGTCGACGACTTCGTCGCCAAGATCGACGAGATCTACAAGCAGGAGCCCAACCTGAAGGGCCTGGTGCTGGACCTGCGCAACGACCCGGGCGGCCTGCTCGACTCGGCCGTGGCCGTATCCGCCGCCTTCCTGCCGGCCGACGTGACGGTGGTCACCACCAACGGCCAGCTGGCCGAAAGCAAGTCGACGTACAAGGCGTCGCCCGAGTTCTACGTGCGCCGCTCCGGCCCCGACCCGCTGCGCAGCCTGCCGGCCGCGATCAAGACGGTGCCGATCGTGGTGCTGGTCAACGAAGGCTCGGCCTCGGCCAGCGAGATCGTCGCCGGCGCGCTGCAGGACCACAAGCGCGCCACCATCATGGGCAGCCAGACCTTCGGCAAGGGCTCGGTGCAGACGGTGCGCCCGCTCGGCCCCGACACCGGCCTGAAGATCACCACCGCCCGCTACTACACCCCGAGCGGCAAGTCGATCCAGGCGACCGGCATCGTGCCCGACGTCATGGTCGACGAGACGCTGGAAGGCAACCTGTTCGCCGCCCTGCGCACCCGCGAGGCCGACCTGGAGAAGCACCTCAACAGCGGCCAGGGCGAAGAGAAGAAGGACGAAGCCCGCGAGAAGGCCCGCGAGGAAGCCCGCAAGCGCCTCGAAGCCGAGACCGAGGCCCGAAAGACCCCGCCGCGGCCGCCGGAGTTCGGTACCGACAAGGACTTCCAGCTCGCACAGGCGCTCAACCGCCTCAAGGGCCAGCCGGTCGTCGCCAGCAAGACCCTGACGGTCGAGCGCAAGGACGAGAAGAAAGAGAACTGATCCCCGGCGCCGCACGCGCGGCGCCACGCCCCGCCGGCGCTTCGTGCCGGGCGGGGCTTTTTTCGCATGGACGACAGCACCCTCCTCCGCTATTCCCGCCACATCCTGCTCGACGAGATCGGCATCGAGGGCCAGCAGGCGATCGGCCGGGCCCGCGTGCTGGTCGTCGGTGCCGGCGGGCTCGGCTGCGCGGCGGTGCTCTACCTGGCGGCCGCGGGCGTCGGAGCGCTGGCGGTGGTGGACGACGACGTGGTCGACCTCACCAACCTACAGCGGCAGATCGGCCATACGACGGACCGGATCGGCCAGCGCAAGGTCGATTCGCTCCGCCAGGCGGCGGCAGGCGTGAACCCGCTGGTCGCGTTCCGTGCCATCGATGCACGGGCCGACGCGGCGCTGCTCGATGCGGAAGTCGGCCAGGCCGACGTGGTGCTCGACTGCACCGACAACTTCTCGACCCGCCATGCGGTCAATGCGGCCTGTGTCGCGCACCGCAAGCCGCTGGTGTCGGGCTCCGCGTTGCGCTTCGACGGCCAGCTGGCCACCTACCACCCGGGCGCAGCCGACGGCGCGCCCTGCTACGCCTGCCTGTTTCCACCCGATTCCCGGGTCGGCGAGACGGATTGCGCCACGATGGGCGTCTTCGCGCCGCTGGTGGGCATGGTCGGCACCGCCCAGGCGGCCGATGCGCTGTTGGTCCTGCTGGGCCGCGGCCGGCCGCTGCTGAAGCGCCTGCGCATGCTGGACGGGCTGCACATGGAATGGACGGACATCCGAACCGCGTGCGATCCGCAATGCCCGGTGTGCGGGCCCCTGCGGCACGAAGCCGGCTGAACCCGCCGGCTTCGGTCTTCGCAGTGCTCTTTGGGCCTACTGAGGCTTGGGCGCGGGCGCCGGCGTCTGGGCCAGCACCTGCTTGCAATCCGCATCTTCGCCAGGACCCGTCTCGATCGTGGCGGCCAGGGCCAGGAACGGGTTGATCGCGCCCAGCACCACCGCCAGCGCCGCACGGCCCGCCAGCGCACCCTTGTCGGGAAAGGCAGACGGATCGCCCAGCGTGCCCTGGATGATCAGCGGCGAGCGCAGGCTGAGGATGCTCTTGTCCTTGGGCTGCGGCTTCAGGACGATGTGGAGCGCCTCGGTGCCGAGGTTGATCGTGCCCTCGCCGTCGACCACCGTGTCGGTGGTGTCCACCACGATCGCCTTGCTGGTCATCAGGCCGTCTTTCACGTCGAAGGCGGCGGCTCCGCAGCGCAGGCGCACGTTGCGATCGCCGCCCAGGAAGAACTTCAGCACCTCGCCGCCGTCGAGGCCGATGAATTCGAGCAGGATGTTGCTGAATTCCCCGCGGCCCAGCAGAACCCCGACGTCGCCCGATGCGTGGCCCAGCATCGCGGCGACGGTGTTGCCCTGCATCGCCAGATCGACCCGCGCGGTGACGTTCCCGAAGCTTCCCTTGGTTTTCTCGATGGCCGGGAACAGGCGCTGCAGCTTCATCGCCCGCGCCTCCAGCTTGGCCGTCACCGCCGCTGGCGACTTGCCCGAATCGACACGCACCGCGCCCGCCAGCGTGCCGCCGGCCACGCCGAGCCGCAACGGATCGAGCGCCAGCGCGCCGTCCTTCAGCACCACATGGGCCTGGGCGCTGTCGAGCGGCAGTTCCTTGATATGCTGGATCCGCTTGGCCTCGTATCGCACGTCGGCATTCATCGCCTTCAACCGGCTGAAATCCAGCGGCGTCGCGGGCAGGACCTTGCCGCCCTTGGGCACCGGCTTGCGGGCGCGTGTCTTGGTGACGGCCGGGGTGTCGCCCGCCGCCGACGTGTTGCCGCCGTCAGCCGAAGACGGCGCCATGCCGATCAGCGGGCCCAGGTCGTCGAAATCCAGGGTCTGCGAACGCACGTCGCCGGTCAGCGACGGTACGGCCGCGGTCTTGTCAAACTTCAGGTCGCCGGCCAGGTCGGAGTTGCCGATCTTGCCCTGCAGCTGCTCGACCGCCCAGACGTCGTGCTGCGTCTTCACCCGCGCCTTCAAGGCGTAGGGCGGCGTGGACGGCAGCACCACGCCGATGTACTCGTAGAGGTCCGACAGGTTCTGTCCCTGCATGCGGGCTTCGGCGTCGATGCCCTCCAGCTTCTCGAGGTTGCCGATGCTGCCCTTGACCACCAAGCGCGTCGCGCCGGCCCTGGCGTCGATCTCGACCGGGAACGGCGCGATTTGTTCGGCCGAGAGCTGCAGCACGTTGCCGGTGCGGCCCTTCGCCGAGAACGGCTGCTTGCGCCACTGCCCGGTGGCGTCGTAGCGCAGCGGCAGCACATCCGCACCGGTGGTCCTGGTATCGCCGTCGTACTGGAAGCGCACCGCAATGTCGGCGCCCTTGTCGGCCGCCAGATACGTCAGCGTGCCGTTGTCGAGCTCGAGATGCCCCACGTTCGGCGCGGTCCCGGACGATCCGGTGTCGTCGCCGAAAGCCCACGAGCGCTGGCCGTCGGGCTGCACCTGCAGGTTCACCGCGGGCTGCTTCAGCACCACGAAGGGCAGCACCACCTGCTTCTTCAGCAGCGGCCAGAGGCGGATGCCGACCTCGGCCCGCTCCGCCTTGACCAGGTAGGGTTCCCGCGCCCAGGCCGGGTTGGCGAACTCGATGCCGTCCATGACGATCCGCGTCGTGCGGCCCAGCTTCACGTCGAGGTGGCGGGTGATCTCGAACTTGCGGCCCGTCTTCTCGCTGACATAGCGGTTCACCGGGCCGCGCAGCCAGTCCCACGGGAAGAGGACGACCAGCAGCACCAGGGCGACGACGATGGCTAGCAGGATAAACAGCACCCGCTGCAAGCGGCTTCTACGCGGTGGTCGGATGGGCGGAGCGGACGGTGTTGGAGCGGTTGTCGTGGTATTCATGGGGATCTCGGGCCGGCAGGTCGCGCGTCAATCGGAAGCATCGGTCGGGCTGGCGGCCCGTACCACGTGGGCGGTGTCGAAACCCAAGGCCTGGGCCTTGGCCAGCCACTCGTCCACCACGTCGGCTCCTACCGTGGGGTAGCGGGACAAGAGCCAGAGATACTGGCGGTCGGGCGTTCCGACCAGGGACATCGTGTACTGCGGATCGAGCGAGATGATCCAGTAGTCGCCCCACACCGCCGGAATGAAGGCCAGCCAGCGGGGCGCGAAGCGAACCTCCAGCCTCCCCTCGTCCGCGACAGGCTCGCCGCGTACGGTCGGCCGCCTTGCCTGGCCCACGACCGTATCGACCTCGCCATCCGCACGACGACAGCGGTTGGTGACCGTGATCGTTCCGTCGGGCTGGGGCGCGTAGTTGGCACTCACGTCGGATGTGCACTTGCGCTGGAAAAAATTGGGAATGCGCGCTACTTCGTACCAAGTGCCGGCGTAGCGCAGCAGATCGACCGATGCCACCGTGGGCAGGTTTGCTTGGCTGTCCGCCGCATTCGCCAACCCTGCGAACGCAGCGAAGAAAATCGAAGCCGCCACCGCTTGACGACACCGCACAGCGAGGGATCGGGAAAGCAAATCTCCGGCACGCTCGGCAGGAAGACTGAAAGATTGGAGCATTCGGAACTGTGTGCAATTCCGGCCTGCGCCACCGTCAGCCCTGTCCGCCAGCATGGGTCAGCCCGTGCCTACAGTTGCTGTGCCCAGCATCCACTCAGGCTGATGGAGGTACCCACGTAGGACACGCCCGACACGACGCCTGTGGGATGGCTGGCACCCTTGTTGCGTGCGAATGGGTACAGTTCAGTCAGATTGCCAAGCGTCCACGAGACGCGTTGGTTCTTCAGCACCAACGCCACACGGCCGCATCTTGGGACTCAAGACATTCATCGTCGAAGACAACGCCACCATCCGCGAAAACCTGATCGGAACGCTCGAGGAGCTCGCCGGCATCCAGGTGGTGGGGATGGCCGAGTCAGAATCCGATGGCACGCGCTGGCTCCGCGCCTGCGCCGACCAGTGGTCTATGGTGATCGTGGACTTATTTCTGAAGCAAGGAAGCGGACTGGGCGTATTGTCCGCCTGTCGCGAAAGGGCACCCCATCAGCGGGTGGTAGTGCTCAGCAACTACGCGACCAGCGACATCCGGGCACGGTGCATGCAACTGGGCGCAGACGCCGTGTTCGACAAGTCAAATGAAATCGATTTGCTGGTCGACTACTGCCTGCAACAGGGCAAGGCGCAGGCCAGCACCGATTTCACTCCAGCGACCGGCATCACGCGCAGTCGCTAGTGTGGCGAGCGGGGCGCCGCCCGCTATCGACTGACCCGGCCCACTGTCCGATGCGAGCGGGCCAGCAGCCGATCAATCGATCAGCTTGTTCTTGAGTGCGTAGTACGTCAGGTCGCTGTTGGAGGCCAAATTCATCTTCTCCATCAACCGGGTGCGGTAGGTGCTGACCGTCTTCACGCTCAGCGACAACGACTTGGCGATGTCGCCCGCCGTTTCGCCCTTGGCGAGCTTCAGGAACACCTGGAATTCGCGCTCCGACAGCGACTCGTGCACCGGCGCGTCGTCCTTGCGGTTGAGTTGCTGGGCCAGCAGGTCGGCCACGGCCGGCGTGATGTAGCGGCGGCCGAGCGAGATGGTGCGGATCGCGTTGACGATCTCGATCGGCTCGCACTCCTTGTTCAGGTAGCCGCTCGCGCCCTGGCGAATCAGGTTCATCGCATAGTGCTCCTCGGGGTAGCCGCTGAGGATCAGAATGCCGACGTCGGGTGCCTTGGCGCGGATCATGCCGAGCGCATCGAGACCGGTCTGGCCGGGCATCGACAGGTCCATCACCAGCACGTCGATCTCGGTGTTGCGGATCAGGTCGATGGCCTCGCGACCGTTGCCGGCCTCGCCCACGACGCGCAGGTCTACATGGTCGGAGAAGAACTGCTTGAGTCCGGATCGCACGATGGCATGGTCGTCCACAATTCCAATTTTGATCATTTCCGTGTCTTTCTGCGTCGGGCTGCCGGGCGGGGGCACAATGCCCCACGCAAAGCTATCGGCGGCCGGCTGCGGGGTCTCGATTTGCGTCTTGGATTATTGACGAATTATTCTGCCCACCGGAGTTTGCATGGGAAGGTTTTCGATACCCGGTGTGGTGCTCAGCTTGCCGGCGGCCGGTTTGGCGGCCGCTTTGTTGATCGGCATCAACGAAACCGGCTATCGCCGCTCCCACGAAGCCCTGCAGGAAATCGCCCATGCGCAGAGTATCCGGGCCACGCTCGGCAGGCTGATGACGCAGGTGCTGGACGCCGAAACCGGGCAGCGCGGCTACCTTCTCACCGGAGAGGCCCGCTATCTCGAGCCGTACGACAAGGCCGTCGCGGGCATCGGCCAGACGATGGACGAGCTGGAAAAGCTCTACGGCACCACCCCGGCGCGCAGCGCGGACCTGCAGGACCTCAACCGCGAACTCTCCCAGAAACTCGCCGAGATCGACTTCAGCGTGACCCTGCGCAAGCAGGGCAACGAAGACGCGTGGCGTTTCGTGTTGCTCACCGACATCGGGCGGGAGCACATGGAGGCGATCCGCCTCCAGACCGGCAAGCTGATGGCCGAAACGCACAGCGCGGTCGAATCGGGCCAGCAGCAGGTGGTGCGCGCGCTGCAGTTGTCGCGGCTGGGCATCGCCAGCGTCGCGCTGGCCGGTCTGCTCGCCTTCTCCATGTACCTGCGGCAGACCAATGCCCTCAAGAGCGCCGATCGCCGCCAGAAGGACATCCTGGAGCAGGAGCGCAACAACCTGGAGCTGCAGGTTCGCGAGCGTACCGCCCGCCTGACCGAACTGGCCACCCACCTCCAGCAGGTGCGGGAGGAAGAGCGCGCCCATCTGGCGCGAGAGCTGCACGACGAACTGGGATCCCTGCTGACCGCCGCGAAGCTGGACGTGGCCCGGATCAAGTCCCGGGTCGGCACCGAGTCGCCGGAACTCATCGAGCGCATGCTCCACCTGACGGAAACGCTCAACAGCGGAATCGCGCTGAAGCGACGCATCATCGAAAACCTGCGCCCGTCCTCGCTCTCCAACCTGGGCTTGGTGGCGGCGCTGGAAATCCTGACGCGCGAATCGGGCGACCAGCTGGGGTTCGCGATCTCGGCCGACCTCGAGGAAGTGAGGCTAGACGACACGGCGCAGTTGACCGCCTACCGGCTGGTGCAGGAGTCGTTCACCAACATCGGCAAACATGCGGAAGCCCGCAATGTCACGCTGCTGCTGCGCGCGATCCCCGGCTTCGCACGGGTCGAAGTCCGCGACGACGGCCGTGGCTTCGCGGTCGATGCCGTCGCTCCGGCCACGCACGGTCTTGCCGGGATGCGGCACCGTGTCGAGGCTGCCGGAGGGCAGCTGACCATCGTCTCGGAACCGGGGAAAGGCACGGTCGTCTCGGCCGTGCTACCCACCTCGGCATAGCGCACTCCATCCGCCTCCCCGCTGCGCCGACCGTCTAGCCACGGCTGTCGGTAGCGATTGCGCCGCCTTGTCAGCCGATTCCTACAGGCGTGGCCCTCAGGTACTGACACCGCCTCGGGCCGGCTGCTGATCGGTCTTCGCCAGGTGTCTGCGTACGCTTGGCACAAGCTTTTCAGCGGGTGTTCTGACTGTCAGGCACCCTCTGTCACACTGACGAAAGGACTGGTCATGCTGCATTACACGGTGGTTTTCCTGGTGATTGCCCTGATCGCGGCGGTCTTCGGTTTTGGCGGGGTTGCTGCGAGTGCAGTGGGCATCGCCAAGATCCTGTTCTTCATCTTCGCCGTGATGGCGATCGTGAGCTTCTTCGTCGGCCGCGGCCGCAAGGGTTGAAGTCTCGGCCATCGCCGGTCGGGCTTCAACCATCAGTTTTCAACCACCCAAAGGAGTAACACCATGACGATCAATACCAACAAGGCTGCAAGCTCCGCTCGCAACATCTCGGACGACGTCCTGCAGAGCGCCGACAAGGCCCTCGAGTCGACCCGCAACTTCGCGAACGATTCCATCGACAAGGCCGGCAACAAGGTTCGCGAACTGCGCCAGGACGTCGATCCGCTGGTGGAGCAGATCACTGCCCGTGCACAAGAACTGGCAAACCGCGGCATCGAATACGCGTCTGATGCCAAGTACAAGGCCCAGCAACGCCTGTCGCAATACGCCGATGCCACTGGCCGTTACGTGGCCGACCAGCCCGTGCGTTCCGTGCTGATCGCGGCGGCTACCGGTGCCGCCATCGCGGCGCTGATCCTGATCGCCACGCGCAACGACGCACCGAAGCGCAACCGCTATTGATCTCTGGCCTGCTGTCCCCGCGCCGGGGCAGCCTCCACCCGATTCATCCGACTCTCGACCTGATTGCGCTCCATGCTCCATCCCCTGTTCACCGTGTTGATCCGCAAGCCCGAGCTGGTGGTGGAACACATCTCCGGTTATGTGGCGTTGCTGCAGGAAGAACTGACGAGCATGGGTACCGGCGTGGCGGTGAAGGCCGCCGCGTGGGGTGTGGTGTTGGTGATGGGTTGCGTGTTTCTCGTATTGGCCGGAATGGCGCTGATGCTCGGCGCTCTGCACGGTTTTCACTGGGCATTGCTGGCGGTGCCAGGTGCAGTGTTTCTGGTGATGCTGATCGCGCTGGTCTTCGCTCGTAAGCCGAGCACGGCCAAGCGCTTCGAGGACATCAAAGCACAGCTCGATGCGGATGTCATGGCATTGCGCATTGCCGGAGACCAAAAATGACCGGCCCCGAAAAAGACGAACGCAGCGCGAAGGAACGGCTGCAGGCTTCGCGCGAGGCGTTGGTAGCCCAGTTGACGAAGCCGAAGAAGCCGACGCGTTCGGCTACGGCACATCGGCAAGAGGTCGGTCCTGTTGCGCACGAATCTTTCGATGGATCGGGCTATGCGCCGGAGCAGGAACACACGGCATCGGTGCGCGAGCGGGCCCTGAATCTCTGGACTGCCGCCAAGTACGGCGTGCGGGCTTGGTGGGAATTCCACCCGGTACGCGCCGTCGGCGCCATAGCCGAGCCCCTGGTGGCCGACTTCGCGGAACGCAAGCCTTTCCGGCTGCTCGGCATTGCGGCGGGCGTCGGCGCTGCAGTCGTAGTGGTGAAGCCTTGGCGGCTGGTCTCGGTGGGGGGTCTTGCGGTGGCAGCACTCAAATCCTCGCAGGCATCCAGCTTCGTCCTGTCATTGATCACGCAATCCAAAAAACAGCCTTAAGAGGACTCCCGATGAACGATCTCTCCCAACCCACGCACACTTCTGTCGACCCTGAAAGCATGACGCTCGACGAGTCCGCACTGAACGCTGCGGCGACTCGCGACCTGGATGAAGGCGCCGTGACGCCCAGCTACGGCCCCCATCGCGACGCCATCGTCAAATTGCTGAACGATGCACTGGCGACCGAACTCGTTTGCGTACTGCGCTACAAGCGCCATTACTTCACCGCCGATGGCGTCCAGTCGCCGGCCATTGCGGACGAGTTCCTGGTGCACGCCAACGAAGAAGCGGCGCATGCCGATCTGATCGCAGAACGCATCGTCCAGCTCGGCGGCAGCCCCGACTTCTCTCCCTCGACCCTGCTGGCACGCAGCCATGCCGAGTACGATGAGTCATCCGATCTGAAATCGATGGTCCGCGCCAATTTGGTGGCCGAGCGCATCGCCGTCGAAGCTTACCGCCAGATGATCCATCTGGTGGGCGACAAGGACCCGACGACCCGCCGCATGCTCGAAGGCATCCTGGCGCAGGAAGAAGAACATGCAGACGAGTTGAAAGACTGGCTGCACCGCTGATCCCCCGCCGCCGACCGGACTCGTGCACCGTCGGCGGAGTTTTCGCTCCCGCACCGTGTCAACCAATCCAATTACATCCGAGGAATCATCATGAAATACGCTCGCGCCCTGGCTTTCGCTGCTCTCGCAGGTATCACCATCGTCACGGCCGGTTGCTCGGTTGCACGTAACCAGCAAACCGTCGGTTCCTACGTGGACGACGCCGGCATCACCACCGCGGTGAAGGCCAAGATGGCTGAAGACAAGTCGGTCGCCGCCACCGCGATCAGCGTGGAAACCCTCAACGGCACGGTTCAGCTGTCGGGCTTCGCGAAGTCGCAGACCGAAAAGAACACCGCCGAAACCATCGCCCGCAACACGAAGAACGTGCGCGACGTGCGCAACAACATCGTCGTTCGTCCGTAAGAACGTACGTTACATGCCTGCCGCGCCGGTCGCGGCGGGCATGTTTGAAAGGCAGGGCTTCGGGTGCGCAACCCGGACCCTGCCTTTGCCTATGGTGCAGAGACAACCCGGCCGATCGGTTCCATGAAGATATTCAACTGCGACAACTGCGGGCATCCGGTCTTCTTCGAGAACGTCACTTGCCTCAACTGCGGCAGCGGCCTGGCGTTTCTGCCGGACCAGCTGACGATGGCGGCATTGCGCCGGTCGCCGCTGGTCGACGGCAGCGGGGAGGTGTTGCTGGAGCGGCTGCCGTACACACGGTCCACCCAGACGTACCGCATGTGCATCAACAATCGGCTGCACCACGCCTGCAATTTCGCGGTGCCTTCGCACGATCCGCATCTGCTGTGCGTCTCGTGCCGCCAGACCAAACTGCTGCCCGACCTCTCCATCACCGCCAACCAGCACCGCTGGTACCTGATCGAGGTGGCCAAGAAGCGCCTGTTCTATACCCTGGCGCGCCTGGGCCTGGCATCGACCGAGCCCGGCCCCAACGAAGTGCCGGGCCCGGTGTACCAGTTCCTGGCCGACCTGCCCGGCAAGCCGCGCGTCATGACCGGCCACAATCAGGGCCTGATCACCCTCAACATCGCCGAGGCCGACGACGACGAGCGCGCCCGCCGGAGGCTGCAGTTGCACGAACCCTATCGCACGCTGCTGGGCCACCTGCGGCACGAATCGGGCCACTACTACTGGGACCGGCTGATCCTGGCGCAGAACGGGCTGCAGGCCTTCCGCGCGGTGTTCGGCAACGACTCGCAGGACTACGGGGCCGCGCTGAAGCGCCACTACGCGACCGACCACACCGGCAACGACTGGCAGAACGATTTCGTGAGTGCCTATGCCACCGCCCACCCGTGGGAAGACTGGGCCGAGACCTGGGCGCACTACCTGCACATGGTCGACCTGCTGGAAACGGCGGCCGCATACCACACCAACGTGGTGGTGCCCGGCGGCGCCGCGTTGCCGCCCGACGGCGTGTCGAACCCCTTCGAATCGCGCGAGACGGATTTCGACCAGCTGGTGCGCCAGTGGGTGCCGGTGACCCTGATGCTCAACAGCCTCAACCGCAGCCTGGGACAGAACGACGCCTATCCGTTCGCTCTGTCGAACGGCGCCCTGCGCAAGCTGCGCTTCGTGCACGACGTGATCCACCAGTGCGTCAACAAACCGCTGGTGGACGACCACGACGACATGCGCCAGCCGGCCGATCCGCAGCCCCCTGCGCTCAACGCCGACCGCAACATCGGCCCTTTCGAGCCGCAGCCCCTGTCGCTGTAGCCCGACCAGGCTGCTGCCGCGACGCCCTCAGGCAGCGGGCGGCTGCAGGCTGCGTACCTTGCACTGCAGGCAGGCGTGCACTTCCTCCGACACGAACTTGTCGGTCTCGCCACCCAGCATCGCGATCTCGCGCACGAAGGTGCTGGAGATGAACTGGTAGCGGTCGCTCGGCGTGAGGAACACGGTTTCCACTTCCGGCATCAGGCTGCGGTTCATGCCGGCCAACTGGAACTCGTAGTCGAAATCGGTGACGGCCCGCAGGCCGCGCACCATCGCCTTGGCACCGCGCGACACGACGAAGTCGCGCAGCAGGCCCGAAAAGCTCTCCACCTCGACCTGCGGATAGGCCCGTACCGCCTCGCGCACCATGTCGATCCGCTCCTGCAGGTCGAACAACGTCTTCTTGTGGTGGCCCGCCGCCACCGCCACGATCACCCGGTCGAACAACTGGGTCGCGCGGCGGACCACGTCTTCATGGCCGAGGGTGATCGGATCGAAAGTACCGGGGTAGACGGCGACAACGTTGCGGGCCATGCGAGCGAACTCCTCGAAGCGGGTCGGCCGGTGCGCCAGTGCGGGTCCTGCGCTGCCCGGCGGAGGCCGGGCCCGGCGGGCCCGGCGATGCGGATGCGCCGGATTATGCGGCGGCCGGCTGCGCGGCCGCGACCACCAGCAGATGCGCATGGACAGCGCCGGCCCGCAGATGGCGCGACACCGCCAGGCCCAGCGCTTGCAGGTCGGCCTCGGTGCAGGCACGGGGCGCCTCCAGGTAGATCCTGCCCGTGGGCGCCACGGCCCGCGCCGCTGCGGCCAGGGCCGCGTCGAACAAACCCGCATCGAAGGGCGGATCGAGCAGCACCAGGTCGAGGCTGCCCGGCGCGGCGTCGCGCAGCGCCGCGATGCCGTCGGCCCGCCGCACCTCGACGGCGGTGGCCTTGAGCTTGGTGCAGGCGGCCCGCAACGCATCGACCAGCGCCGGCTGGCGCTCGCACAGCATCACGTGCTTCGCGCCGCGCGACGCGGCCTCCAGCCCCAGCGCGCCGGTGCCGGCGAAGGCGTCCAGACAGCGCCACCCGGTCAGGTCCTGGCCGAGCCAGTTGAAGAGGGTCTCGCGCACCCGGTCGGGCGTCGGCCGCAGGCCCGGCAGGTCGGGCACCTGCAGGCGGGTGCGCTTCCAGAGCCCGCCGATGATCCGCACCTCGCCCTTGCCGCGGTGCTTGGGTACGGCCGGCGCGGTCGGTGCTTCTGCCGGCGTTTCGCCGCGAGAGCGGCTGCGGCTGCGTGAATCGACCGGCTTCACGGCGTGCCTCCGACGACCACGGTCACCATCCGGTCGGGCTGCAGCTTGCGGCCGAACGCGGCGCGGATGTCGTCGGCGGTCACCTTCTGCGCCTGGGCGGTCCAGGTGTCGAGGTAGTCCAGCGGCAGGCCGTTCCAGGCGATGTTGGCCACGTTCGACAGCAGCTTGGCGTTGCTGTCGATCCGCAGCGGGAAGCCGCCGACCAGGTTGTCCTTGGCAGCCTGCAGTTCCTGCGGCGTCGGGCCGTCGGCCACGAAGCGGTCGAGCACCGCGCGGGCCACGTCCACCGCCTGCGCGGCCTGGTCGGGCCGGGTCTGCAGGTTGATGGTGAAGGCGCCGGCATGCAGGGCCGGCTCGAACCAGCTCTGCACGCTGTAGCTCAGGCCGCGCTGTTCGCGCACCTGCTCGGTCAGCCGCGAAACGAAGCCGCCGCCGCCCAGGATGTAGTTGCCGACCGTCAGTGCGAAGTAGTCGGGATCCGCCCGCCGGAAGCCCGGCTGGCCGATGTAGACATGCGCCTGCGCCGAGTCGAACGGGATGCGGATGTCCTGCGGCGCGGCCAGCGGCTGCACCTCGGCCACCGCCGGCAGCGGCGTGCACGGACCCGCCGGCAGCCGACCGAGCAGCTTGGTGGCCAGCCGGTCGGCCTGCACGCGGTCGAGCGCGCCGACGATGCTGACCTTGGCGCCGCACGACCGCAGCGCACGGGCCTGCAGCGCCCGCATGTCGGCCACGCCGATCGCCGTCAGCGTCTGCGGCGTGGTGCGCTGGCCGTACGGGTGGCTGCCGTACACCGCGCGCTGGAACGCGCGGCCGGCCTGGGTGGCGGGCCGGGTGTCGGCCTCCTTCAACGCTGCGGTGATCCGCTGGCGCTCGCGCTGCCAGATGGCGTCGGGAAACGACGGCTCGCCGATCTGGCGGGCGGCCAGCTGGGCGGCACGGTCGAGCAGCGCGGCGTCGGTCAGCGAGCGCAGGGTGAAGCTCATCCGGTCGCTGGTGGCGCCGGCGCCGAAGTTGGCGCCCAGGTCGGCCCAGGCGTCGTCGATCGCGTTCTCGTCGAGCGCCGGCTCGCGGCCGTGGGCGCGCACGCCCTTCTCGCTCATGCTGGCGGTGACGGCGGCCAGCCCGGCCTGGGCCGCGGGGTCGCGCCGGGCGCCGGCGTCGAAGTCGATCTGCACGTCGACCATCGGCACCGCCTTGCTCTGCACCAGGTAGACCTGGGCACCGGCGGGTTGGGTCCAATGCTCGATCGGCAGCGCCGCGAAGGCCGGATTCAGGCAAAAAAGAGCCACGGCCGGCGCGATATGCCGACCTATAGCTATGGTTTTAATAGCAAACATCGAATTCCTGTCGGGTGTCAGTGCAGATCGCCACCGGCGGCCTGGGCGGCGGCGGCACGGCGGGCGCGGGCGGGGTCGATCGGCTGCGGCACCAGCGTGCCGACGGTGAGCTGGTCGTCGCCGAAGTAGCGGCGGGCCACGTCCTGCACCTGCTGCGGCGTGATCTTCTCCAGGCGCGCCAGCACGCGCTCGTCGGCGTCCAGCGGCATGCCCTGGATCCAGTTGTTGCCCAGTTCGTTGGCCTGCTCGAAGACCGAATCGCGCTTGAAGACCTCGCCGGCCATCCATTGGGTGCGGGCGCGGCGCAGCTCGGCCTCGGTCACGCCGCTGGCGGCCACCTTGGCCACTTCGGCCCGCAGACCGGCCTCGACCTGCGCCGCGGTGCGGCCCTGGGCCGGCACGCCGTAGAGCATGAAGGTCTTGGGGCCGCGGGCCACCAGCGCGTGGTAGGCGCCGACACTGTCGGCCACCCGGTTCGGGCCCTGCGTCAACGACCGGCCCAGCCGGGCACCGGAGTATCCGTCGAGCACCGCAGACAGCATGGTCAGGGCCAGCGCGTCGTCGGCCGGCGGCGCATCGGCGGCCAGCGACTCCAGCCCGGGCACCTTGAAGGCCATCGCCACATAGGCCTGCTCGGCCGGCGCCTTGAATTCGAAGCGGCGCAGTCCGGTCTGCTCCGGCTCGGCCTGCGGCTTGCGCGCGGGCACCGGGCGGGCGGCGATCTGGCCGTAGGTGGCTTCGGCCAGGCGCCGCACCTCGGCCGGATCGACGTCGCCGGCCACCACCAGCACCGCGTTGGCCGGCACGTACCACTTCTGGTGGAACGCGCGGACGTCGTCGGCGGTGTAGGCCGCGATGTCGCTCATCCAGCCGATCACCGGCCGGCGATAGGGCGAGGCCAGGTAGATCTGCGCGTTGAGCGCCTCGCCCATCCGGGCGCGGGGGTTGTCATCGGTGCGCATCCGGCGCTCCTCGGTGACGACCTGGCGCTCCTTGAGGAATTCGCCGTCGGCCCACTGGTTGTTCGCGAAGCGGTCGGATTCGAGCTTCATGACGTCGGCCAGGCGGCCGGCGGGGATCTGCTGGTAGTAGCCTGTGTAGTCCCGGTTGGTGAACGCGTTCTCGCGCCCGCCCAGGGCCGCCACCCGGCGCGAGAACTCGCCGGCGGGCACGGTGGCCGTGCCCTTGAACATCATGTGCTCCAGCATGTGGGCCACGCCCGAGGTGCCGTCGACCTCGTCCATCGAGCCGACGCGCACCCAGACCATCTGCACCGCGGTGGGCGCGCGCCGGTCGGGCTTGACGATGACCGACATGCCGTTGGACAGGGTGAACTGCTGCACCGTCTCGGCCCCCGCCGGCGCCGCGCCGCCCGGGGTGCCGGCCGCGGGGCCGGTGGGAGAGGTAGGGCCCGGAGTGGGAGTGGGATCGCCGGTCGGGGGTACCTGGGCACCCGCGCCGAACGCGGCCAGCAGGCCGAGAAGGGAAATAGCGCGTTTCATAGAATGGTGCGATTCTAAGAACGGCCCCAATGTTCAGTTTCTTCAAGAAAAAAGCACCGACCTCCGCCGACCCAGCGACGCCCGCTCCGCAGGAAGCCGCCCCACCGCCCCCACCCGCCGCCGTGCAGCCGCCGGCACCGGCGCCCGCACCGGCCGGTGTCACCGGGTCGGCCATGGCCTGGCTCAAGACCCAGTTCGGCGTGGCGCCACCGGTGGAACCCGGAGATGCGGCTCCCGCACCGGCGCCGTCGACCGACCAGACCCCACCGATTGGGTCGCCTGTTCCGCGCCCTGTTCTGCCCGGCGTTGCCGCGCCAGGCGCACCCTCGGCCCCCGCGTCCCCGCCGGCGCCTGCGGCAGTCGCATCGGCACCCGCCGCGTTCGCTCCGGCCGCCTCGCCTTCTACGGCCCGGCCGCAGCCGCCCTCGCCGGCCATCGCGCCGCTACCGCCTGCGTCGGCGTCTTCCAGCCTGCCCGTAGCGGCCCCGGGTGCGACCCCGGAAGCTACCCGTGCCGGCTGGCTGGACCGACTGAAGACCGGCCTGCGCAAGACCGGCGGCAGCATCACCACCGTCTTCACAGGCACCAGGATCGACGACGCGCTCTACGAGGAGCTGGAAGACGCCCTGCTGATGGCCGACACCGGCGTCAAGGCCACCCAGTTCCTGCTGGCCGACCTGAAGCGCCGGGTGAAGGACGCACGCGCCACCGAGCCCACGGCGGTGAAGGCGCTGCTGGCCGACGCCATCGCGGCGCTGCTCAAGCCGCTGGAGAAACCGCTGGTGATCGGCGAGCACACGCCCACGGTGATCATGGTGGCCGGCGTCAACGGTGCGGGCAAGACCACTTCCATCGGCAAGCTGACCAAGCACCTGGCGCACGGGGGCGCCAGCGTGCTGCTGGCCGCCGCCGACACCTTCCGGGCCGCGGCCCGCGAGCAGCTCGGCGTGTGGGCCGACCGCAACCTGGTCGAGATCGTCGGCCAGCAGGGCGGCGACCCGTCGGCGGTGAGTTTCGATGCGGTCACCGCCGGCAAGGCCCGCGGCAAGGACGTGGTGCTGGTCGACACCGCCGGCCGGCTGCCGACGCAGCTGCACCTGATGGAAGAGCTGCGCAAGATCAAGCGGGTGGTGCAGAAGGCCGACGGCACCGCGCCGCACGAGGTGCTGCTGGTGATCGACGGCAACACCGGCCAGAACGCGCTGGCCCAGGTCCGCGCGTTCGACGACGTGCTGGGCCTCACCGGCCTGATCGTCACCAAGCTCGACGGCACCGCCAAGGGCGGCGTGCTGGCCGCGATCGCGCAGGAGCGGCCGATCCCGGTGTACTTCATCGGCGTGGGCGAGAAGCTGGAAGACCTGGAAACCTTCGACGCGCGGGAGTTCGCGCAGGCCTTGCTGGGCTGAGCGCCTGCGTGTCGCGCCCTCCGACAGCGGCAGCCTGAGGCTGTCCGACACGGGGTGCGCGGCACGGGTTCTAAGCTGTGTATCAGGTGTTGGCACTAGATTGACCGGCGATGGCGCCCGATCACCCGGCAGAACGCCGCCGCTATCGACGCGATAGCGGGAATTACGGCTGATGCGGAACTTGTGCTTTAGCACTCTCTCCAACCGAGTGCTAATATGAAAGTCAAGAGGAAAGGACTTCTGGTATGAATCTTCAAACTGGAAACGCCACGGCGGTCGCGGCTGCGAACCCCTGGTCCCTGGTGCCCCCGCTGGGCAACCTGGATGCCTATATTTCGGCGATCAACCGCCTGCCCTTGCTCACGCCCGAGGAAGAGCAAACCTACGCCCGCAAGCTGCGCAACGACAACGATCTGGATTCGGCCGGCCGGATGGTGCTGTCGCACCTGCGCCTGGTGGTGTCGATCTCGCGCCAGTACATCGGATACGGCTTGCCCCAGGGCGACCTGATCCAGGAAGGCAACATCGGTCTGATGAAGGCGGTCAAGCGTTTCGACCCTGACCAGGGCGTGCGCCTGGTCAGCTACGCCATGCACTGGATCAAGGCCGAGATCCACGAGTACATCCTGAAGAACTGGCGCATGGTGAAGGTGGCGACCACCAAGTCGCAGCGCAAGCTGTTCTTCAACCTGCGGTCGATGAAACAGTCCTTCAAGGCCAACGCCGGCCTGGAAGCCGACGTGGTCCCGCGCGACACGCTGAGCCCCGAGCAGGTGGACCAGGTCGCGGAGCGGCTGAACGTCAAGCGCGAAGACGTGATGGAGATGGAGACCCGCATGTCGGGCGGCGACGTGCTGCTCGACCCGTCTCCTTCGGACGACGGCGAGCAGGCTTTCGGCCCCATCGCCTACCTGGCCGACGGTGCCCACGAGCCGACCGCGATGCTGGAATCGCGCGACCGCGACGTGATGGCCACCGACGGCATCGCGACGGCGCTGGAGGCGCTGGACGACCGCAGCCGCCGCATCGTCGAGCAGCGCTGGCTGAACGTGAACGACGACGGATCGGGCGGCATGACACTGCACGAGCTGGCCGCCGAATACCATGTCAGCGCCGAGCGGATCCGCCAGATCGAAACGGCCGCGATGAAGAAGATGCGCAAGACGCTGGCGGAATACGCCTGACGTTACCGGCGCCGGCAACGGCGCCGGGCTCCGTGCGAAAGGGCTGTCCTGTGGACAGCCCTTTTGTCATCCAGGGTCCGTATGCGTGGCTGGCGGAATCCTGAATTTCCAAGCGTTTCGTAGCCGTGGCCGACGCAGGGCGCCGGCCTCCAGCTATCGAATTCATAGCAAACCGGCTAGGCGCCCGAGAGCAGGAGTTTGATATCCGCCAGCAGGGCCGCATTGCCCGCGCCGTAGCGGCTGTAGAGCCGCAGCCGGCCCTGCGGATCGAACAGGTAGGTGCCGGCGGAATGGTCCATCGAGTAGCTGCCGGGCGTCTTGCCTTCGACCTTCTTGTAGTAGACCTTGAAGTCCTTGGCGACCACCGGAAGCTGCTCCGGCGTGGGCCGCAGGCCGACGAAACTCGGGTCGAAGTTCTCCATGTAGGCCGAGAGCAGTTCGGGCGTGTCGCGCTCCGGGTCGACCGAGATCAAGACCGCCTGCAGCATGTCGCCGTCGGCGCCCAGCTGGCGCTTCACCTCGGCCAGCTCGGCCAGGGTGGTCGGGCAGACGTCGGGGCACTGGGTGAAGCCGAAGAACACGGCGACGACCTTGCCCTTGAAGTCGGCCAGGGTGCGGGCCTTGCCGTGCTGGTCGGTCAGCGCGAAGTCGCGGGCGTAGTCGGCGCCGGTCACGTCCACTGCGTTGAAGGCGGCCTTCGGGGCAGGCTTCGAGCAGGCGGACAGCCCGGCGACGAGGGTCGCGAGGACGGCGGCGTTCAGGGTGCGGCGGTCGAGAGGCACGGCGGCTCCTAGAGGACGTAGTGGTCCACCAGCAGCGCCGCGAACAGCAGGCTCAGGTGGATCAGCGAGAAACGGAAGGTGCGCCGCGCCAGCTCGTCGGAATAGGCGCGCCACAGTCGGAAGGCGTAGAGGCAGAATCCGGCGCCCAGCACCACCGCCGCCGCCAGGTAGATCCAGGAGCTCATGCCGTAGATGAAGGGCATCAGGCAACCGGCGAACAGGATCAGCGTGTAGAGCAGCACCTGCAGCCGGGTGAACTCGTTGCCGTGGGTGACCGGCAGCATCGGCAGGCCCGACTTGCGGTAGTCCTCCACCCGGTAGAGCGCCAACGCCCAGAAGTGCGGCGGGGTCCACAGGAAGATGATCAGGAACAGGATCAGCGCCTCGGGCCCGACGTCCCCGGTCATGGCCGACCAGCCGAGCACCGGCGGCATCGCGCCCGAGGCGCCGCCGATCACGATGTTCTGCGGCGTCAGCGGCTTCAGGATCACGGTATAGACCACCGCATAGCCGACGAAGGTGGCGAAGGTGAGCCACATCGTTAGCGGGTTGACGTAGCGGTACAGCAGCAGCGAGCCGGCGACGCAGAGCACCGCCGAGAAACCCAGCGCCTGCCCGTCCGAGAGTTCGCCCCGCGCGGTGGCGCGCCAGGCGGTGCGGCGCATCTTGGCGTCGATACCCTTCTCGACCAGACAGTTGAACGCCGCGGCCGCGCCCGCCACCAGCCAGATGCCGGCGCAGGCCACCAGCGCCAGCCGCACCTCGGCCCAGGTCGGCAGGCCCGGCACGGCCAGCACCATGCCGATCAGGGCGCAGAACACGATCAGCTGCACCACCCGGGGCTTGGTCAGCGCATAGAACTGCTGGAAGCGCGAAGAAGGCAGGGCGGAGGAAGCGACGGTCATGCAGAGAATCCGGAAACGCCGGGATCGGCGGGGCGCGCACCGGCGCTGCCCGGAACAGGGGCGGTGGCGGGCCGGGCGGCACGGCTGTCGCACAGCGCCCAGGTAAGGGCCACGACCAGTGCGGCGGCACCGCCGGTGTGCGATACCGCGGCCACCAGCGGCCAGTCCAGCACCACATTGGAGAGGCCGGTCGCGAACTGCCACAGCGCCAGGCCGGCGAGCCAGCGGGCGGCCGTCGCCATGCCCGCGACACGCCACAGCCCCCAGGCCAGCAGGCCGAGCGCGACGAAGACGACATAGGCGAACAGGCGGTGGGCATAGTGGATCGCCGTCAATGCGGCGAAGCTGATGTTGCTGCCGTCCTGCAGCAGCCCCAGCGGCCGCCAGAGCTGGAAGCCCTGGGCGAAGTCCATCGCCGGCCACCAGCTGTCCTGGCAGGTGGGGAACTGGGCGCAGGCCAGCACCGCGTAGTTGGTGCTGACCCAGCCGCCCAGCAGGATCTGCAGGGCCACCAGCCCCAGCACCACCGCTGTGCCGCCCCACAGTGCGGGCCGCAGCCGCACCACCGGCCGGCCGGCGGCCTGCACGTGGCGCACCGCCTGCACGCAGAGCAGCGCCAGCAGCACGATGCCGCCCGCCAGGTGGAGCACCACGATCGCGGGAAAAAGCTTCATCGTCACCGTGAGCGCACCGAAGGCGCCCTGCAGGCAGACCCAGAGCAGCGTGGCGGTCGGCCACCACGGATGCACCGCCAGGCCGCCCTGCCCTGCGCGCCGGGCCCGCCGTGCCAACCACCAGCTGGCGATGGTCGACACCAGGATCAGCCCGCCGACACCGGTGGCCAGGTAGCGGTGGACCATCTCCACCCAGGCCTTGCCGTGGGTCACCGGGCCGGTGGGCATCGCGTCCTGGGCGGCGGCGATCTGGCTGCGGGCGCCGACCGGGCTCGCATGGCCGTAACAGCCGGGCCAGTCGGGGCAGCCCAGGCCCGAGTCGGTCAGCCGGGTGAAGGCGCCGAACAGCACCAGGTCGAAGGTCAGGAAGAGCGTGAGGACGGTGAGCGCCTGCAGCCGGCGCGCGCCGGAAGCATGGCGGTTGCGCAGCCACAGCCAGCCGAGCGGCACGCAGGCGATCAGCAGCCCGCCCAGCAGCAATTGCAGTGCGGGGGACAGGTCGTAGAGCGAGTGGTGGTCCATGGCGGAAATCGTCGGGGCGCGGCGCGCCCTAGCGGCCCGGCTCGTCCCAGGAAGCGGCGGCGCGCAGCAGGCGCTCGATATCGCGCTTGGCCTTGGCGGCGCCAGCGGTATCCATCGCGGCCGGGAAGCGCATCATCCAGCGGCCCATCGGGTCGACCATGTAGAGGTGGTCGGTCAGCAACTGGCCGGCCGCCGGCGCCAGCCAGGCCGACAACGCGGCCTGCGGCAGCCGCAGCACGGTCGCCTGCGCCTGGCCGACGTTCTGCGCCAGGGCCGGGGGCACCGGGGCGTCGTCGGACACCAGCCAGACCCAGTCGAGCCGGTCCTTCTCGCGGCCCAGGCTCTCCCGCAGTTGGCGCTGGAGGTACAGGTGCCGCTCGCACTGCGCGTCGCAGGCGCCGCCCGCCACGCTGACCAGCAGCCACTGGCCCTTGAGGGCGGCCAGGCTGCGGACGGTGCCGTCGAGCGCGGTGGCCGGCACGTCGGGCAGCGGCGGCTGTTGCGCGATCAGCTCTCCGTAGTTGCGACGGCCTTCGGGACGGACGACGTAGTAGGTGAAGTACGAGGCGATCACCGGTGCCGCGCAGACCAGCATCACCGCCAGCATCTTCCAGCGGCCGTGCACCGTGCGCTGCTGCGCGCCGGCCTCGGCGGGCCGGGGCATGTCGTGGACCGTCAGCACCAGGGGCTGGTCGCCGTCCGGCTCAGGAGCGGGTGCGCCGGCGCGGGGAAACGAAGCGTCGGACAAGTTGGTACCAGACATAAAGGGTTGCGATGAGGGCGGCCAGCCCGAACCATTGAAACGCGTAGCCGTAGTGTTTTTCGACACCGCTGGCGATCTCGGGCCAGCGCCGTTGCAGACCCTCGCCAGGCGCGCCGGTCTGGAGCACCGACAGCGCCACGAGCGGCAGACCGGTCTCGTGCCGGTAGTCCGCAAGGTCCAGATTTTGCCGGATGCGGGAAGACCCCTGGCCGGGGTCGCCGCCCGCGAAGGAAAACAGCTTCGACGGCGCCTCGGCGATGCGCCCCTCGATCTCCACCGGGCCGGTGGGCGTCTCCACCGGCGGCAGCTGGGTACGGTCCTGGAAGTTGCGCGGTACCCAGCCGCGTTGCACCAGCACCGCCACGCCCGGATCGATCTGCAGCGGCGTCACGACGAAGAAGCCGGGCCGGCCGTCCATCTGGCGGTTGTCAAGGTAGACGGTGTGCTGCGGAAGCCAGGTGCCGCGCAGCGCGATGCGGCGGTACACCAGCGCCTCGCGCGCGGCCGCGCCGGCCGTGTCGGCTGAAGGTGCCGGTGATGCAGCCGGCGGCACAGCAGCTGCCGCGGGCACGGTTCGCTCCGGCGGCGGCAGGGCCGCCAGGCTGCGCCCGTCGAGCAGCGGCTCGGCGCGCCGCTGGGCGATCGCGTCGTGGATCGCCTCCTTCTGCGCCGCGCGCGACAGCTGCCAGTTGCCGAGCGATACGGTGACGGCGACGCCCGCCACCGCCGCCACGGTGGCCAGCACGAAACGCCGGCCGAGGGGATGAAACGCGGCGCTCACCGGATAATGCGGGTCATGAAAACCATCGTCCTGCTCGCGTTCATCGGCATCCTCGGCAGCCTGGGCACGGCGCTGTTCTTCATGATGCGCGACGGCCGCAACGGCAAGGCGAAGACGAGCAACATGGCCCGCGCACTGGCGCTGCGGGTGGGCCTGTCGATCCTGCTGTTCGTCTGCATCCTGGTGGCGTGGAAGCTGGGCTACGTGCGCCCCACCGGCCTGCCGGTGGCGCGCTGAGCGGCACCCGGGCCGGGCAGATGCAAAAAGGCGCCTCGCGGCGCCTTTTTGCTGCGTGCCGGCAAGACGGCCGGATCACAGCCAGTAGACCAGCACGTAGAGGCCGAGCCACACCACGTCGACGAAGTGCCAGTACCAGGCCGCCCCTTCGAAGCCGAAATGCCGCTCCGCGGTGAAGTGGCCCTTCTGCAGCCGCAGCGTGGTGAAGAACAGCATCAGCATGCCGATGAACACGTGGAAGCCGTGGAAACCGGTCAGCATGTAGAAGGTGGAGCCGTACACGCCTGAGGTGAGCTTGAGGTTCAACTCGGCGTACAGGTGGTAGTACTCGTAGCCCTGGACCACCAGGAACACGAAGCCCAGCACCACCGTCGCCCACATGAACGAGATGGTGCGGCCGCGGTGGTTCTCGCGCAGCGCGTGGTGGGCGATGGTCAGCGTCACGCCCGAGCTCAGGAGCAGCGCGGTGTTGATCGTCGGCAGCCAGAACGGGCCGACCGTCTGGAAGGGCTCGATGTGGCCGGCAGGCGCCGCGGTCACGCCTGCGGCCAGGCTGGGCCAGACGGCCTTGAAGTCGGGCCAGAGCAGCGCGTTGTCCAGGCTGCCGAGGGCCGGCACCGAGTGGGCGCGGGCCCACCAGAGCGCGGTGAAGAAGGCGCCGAAGAACATCACCTCCGAGAAGATGAACCAGGCCATGCTCCAGCGGTAGGACAGGTCGATCTTGTACCCGTAGAGCCCGCCCTCGCTCTCGCGGATCGAATCGCGGAACCACTGGAAGAGCACCGTCAGCCACCAGACCATGCCGACCGCGAGCGAATACATGCCCCAGGTATGGCCGTTGACCCACTGGCCCGCACCCAGGATCACGAAGAACAGGCCGGCCGCCGCCATCGCCGGATGGCGCGATTCGGCGGGCACGAAGTAGTACGGTGTTGCGCTGGTGTGGGTCGAACTCATGGCTTCTCCTGAATCTCTCTCTTCTGGAATTTCTCGTGTCTGCGGTGCCGGATGCGGAGCGGGGGTGCGGGGGGCTAGACGATCCAGTGGACCAGGGCCGCCAGCGCCAGCACGAACAGGAAGACGGCCACCAGGCCGACGACCATCACATGGACCGGGTTGAGCCGGGCGTCCTGCTCCAGCCCGCTGCCGCGGCGCAGGCCCAGGAACGACCAGGCCACGGCGCGCACGGTGCGCAGCAGGGAACCGCGCGGCTGCGGGGCGGCCATCACGATCCCACTCCCGACAGCAGGTGGGCGGCCGCATCGGCGGTAGGGGTGGATGCCGGCGCGGGCGGCGTCTTGCCGCCGACCTCGAAGAAGGTGTACGAGAGCGTGATCGTGGTCACGTCCTTCGACAGCTTGGGATCGATCACGAAGGCCACCGGCCACTGCTTCTTCTCGCCCGCATCCATCGTGTACTGGGTGAAGCAGAAGCACTCCAGCTTGTTGAAGTAGGGCGCGGCCTCGCGCGGCGCATAGCTGGGAATCGCCTGGGCGGCCATGCGGCGGTTCTGCGTGTTCTGGAAGTCGTACATCACCGTGGCCAGCTCGCCCGGATGCACCTGCATCGACCGCACCGCCGGCTGGAAATCCCAGAGACCGCGGGCGTTGGAATCGAACTCGACGGTGATCGTGCGGCTGCGGTCGATCTGCGAATTGGCGGGCAGCTTCACGTCCCGGCCGGCAGTGCCGTTGCCGGGCACCTGCCGCTCGGTGATCGCCAGCACGTTGATGCCGGTCATCTCGCAGATCGCGTTGTAGAGCGGCACCAGCGCGTAGCCGAAGGCGAACATGCCGAGCGTGACCACGCCCAGCTTGCCGACCATCTTCAGGTTTTCACGTCGCATGCGCATCGGCGGCCCGGTCTTTCAGCGCTGCGACAGCAGCGTCATCTTCACCATGAAACCGATGAAGAACACCAGCGCGATCGACGCCAGGATCAGCGCGAGGCGGCGGTTGTTCTTCTTCTGTTCGGGCGTCATGGCGGGGGCTCGGCGAGGGGCGACGGGATCAGCCGATCACGCGGGTCGCGGTCGCATCCAGCTTGGGCGGGGTCTCGAAGGTGTGGAACGGCGCCGGCGACGGCACTTCCCATTCCAGGCCTTCGGCGGCTTCCCACGGACGCTGCGGTGCGGGCTCGCCCTTGCCGCGCATGCACGGCAGCACGATGAACAGGAAGAAGTAGACCTGGGCGAAGCCGAAGAAGAAGGCACCGACCGACGCCAGCGCGTTGAAGTCGGCGAACTGCATCGGGTAGTCGGCATAGCGGCGCGGCATGCCGGCCAGGCCCAGGAAGTGCATCGGGAAGAAGGTCACGTTGAACGAGATCAGCGACCACCAGAAATGCAGCTTGCCCCGGCCTTCGTTGTACATGACGCCGGTCCACTTGGGGATCCAGTAGTAGACGCCGGCGAACATCGCGAACAACGAGCCGGCCACCAGCACGTAGTGGAAGTGGGCCACGACGTAGTAGGTGTCCTGCAGCTGGATGTCGATCGGCGCCATCGCCAGGATCAGGCCGGTGAAGCCGCCCATGGTGAACACGAAGATGAAGCCGACCGCGAACAGCATGGGCGTCTCGAAGGTCATTGAGCCCTGCCACATGGTAGCGATCCAGTTGAAGATCTTCACCGCCGTCGGCACCGCGATCAGCATCGTCGCGTACATGAAGAAGAGCTGGCCGGTCACCGGCATGCCGGTGGTGAACATGTGGTGCGCCCACACGATGAAGGACAGGATCGCGATGGACGAGGTGGCGTACACCATCGACGCGTAGCCGAACAGCTTCTTGCGGGCGAAGGCCGGCACGATCTGGCTGATGATGCCGAAGGCCGGCAGGATCATGATGTAGACCTCGGGGTGGCCGAAGAACCAGAAGATGTGCTGGTACATCACCGGATCGCCGCCGCCGGCGGGGTTGAAGAAGCTGGTGCCGAAGTGGCGGTCGGTCAGCGTCATGGTGATCGCGCCGGCCAGCACCGGCATCACCGCGATCAGCAGGTAGGCGGTGATCAGCCAGGTCCAGGCGAACATCGGCATCTTCATCAGCGTCATGCCGGGGGCGCGCATGTTGAGGATGGTCACGATGATGTTGATCGATCCCATGATCGAGGAGGCGCCCAGGATGTGCATCGCGAAGATGCCGGCGTCCATCGACGGGCCCATCTGCAGCGTCAGCGGCGCATAGAGCGTCCAGCCGGCCGCCGGCGCACCTCCGGGCATGAAGAACGAGGTGACCAGCATCAGCGCGGCGGGGATCATCAGCCAGAAGCTGAAGTTGTTCATCCGGGCGAAAGCCATGTCGGACGCGCCGATCTGCAGCGGGATCATCCAGTTCGCGAAGCCGACGAAGGCCGGCATGATCGCGCCGAACACCATGATCAGCCCGTGCATCGTGGTGAGCTGGTTGAACAGCTCGGGGTTCACCAGCTGCAGGCCGGGCTGGAACAGCTCGGCGCGGATGCCGAGGGCCAGCACGCCGCCCACCATCAGCATGGTGAAGCTGAACAGCAGGTAGAGCGTGCCGATGTCCTTGTGGTTGGTCGCGAACACCCAGCGGCGCCAGCCGGTCGGCGCGTGGTGGTGCTCGTCGTGGGCGTGGTCGTCGTGTCCGTGGCCGTGGGGGTCGAGAACTGCACTCATCTTGCTTTCCTTTGGAACCTGTCTGCTTGCGGTTTACTTGCTGCGCTCGGCCAGCACTTCGGACGGCTGGATGAGTTGCCCGGTCTTGTTGGACCAGTTGTTCTTGGTGTAGGTCGCCACCGCCGCGATGTCGGTGTCGGAGAGCTGCTTCCACGACGGCATGCCCTTGTCCATCCGGCCCTTGAGCAGCACGTCGATCTGTTCGTTGTGGTTCTCGGCCAGCACCACCGGCGAGCCGTCGAGCGCCTTGATCGGGCCAGCGCCCTTGCCGTTGGCCTGGTGGCAGGCGGCGCAGTTGGCCGCGTAGACCTTCTCTCCGCGCTTGACCAGGTCGGGCAGCGCCCAGACCTTGGCCGGGTCGTCGAGCTTGGCGGCGGCCTTCTTGCGCTGCACGTCGACCCACTGGGTGTATTCCTCGGCCGAGACCACCTTCACGTGGATCGGCATGTAGGCGTGTTCCTTGCCGCAGAGTTCCTGGCACTGGCCGTAGAAGTCGCCGGTCTTCTCGGCGCGGAACCAGGTGTCGCGCACGAAGCCGGGGATCGCGTCCTGCTTGATGCCGAAGGCCGGCACCGCGAAGGCGTGGATCACGTCGTTGGCGGTGGTGATGATGCGGATCTTCTTGTCGACCGGCACCACCAGCGGGTTGTCGACCTCGAGCAGGTAGTTGTCGGGGATGGTGCCCTTGGCGCCTTCATTGGACATGACCCGGTGCTCGTTGAGCAGGGTCGAGATGAAGCTCAGGCCCTGGCCCTCGCCGGTGATGTAGTCGTAGCCCCACTTCCACTGGTAGCCGGTGGTCTTGATGGTGAGGTCGGCGTTGGTGGTGTCCTTCTGGGCGACCAGCACCTTGGTGGCGGGCAGCGCCATCAGCACCACGATGACGAAGGGCACGATGGTCCAGATGACCTCGACCGTGACCGATTCGTGGAAGTTCGCCGGCTTGTAGCCCTTCGACTTGCGGTGCTTCCAGATCGAATAGAACATGACCGCGAACACGGCCACGAAGATGACGGTGCACATCACCATCATCATCGTGTGCAGGAAATACTGCTCTTCGGCGATCTTGGTGGCGGGGGTCGGCAGGTTCAGTTGGCGGACGGCGGGGCCGCCGGGCAGGTCGTTGGCCGCGTGGGCCAGCGATCCGAAGCCAGCAGCCGCCATGAGCGACACGTGGGCGAGCTTATTGAAAATGCGCTTCATCGTCTTCATTTGTTAATTGCCTCTAAACCACACGTCCGACGCAAGCCTGCCATGCACGCCACCCGTGCCGGCCGGACCGTCCTCAGGTCGCCCGCAATGCCATCCGGATCTCGCTCGCCAGGGCCGGCCGCAATTCGGGCCGCACGAAGCGCCCGACCTCCATCGACCGCCCCTGCGCCGAAAGCTCGATCAGGGACCGGTCGCCCACCTTGGGCTCCACCCGGACCCACTCCCGCCTGAATTCCGTCCGCTCCAGCCGCCCGGCCGTCTCGCGCTCGACGACCAGCGACGTTCCCTGCAACACGATCCGCTCGCCGTCGGTGGCGTGCCGCGCATAGGCGAGGAACGCCGCGCCGACCGCCAGCAACTCCAGCCAGGCGAACGGCATCACCATCTTCGCGCCCTGCCACCAGAACAGGGCACCGATGCCGAGCGACACGGTGCAGAGCGACGCGTACATCCAGCCGAGCTGGGCGGGCGTCACCGAGCAGTTGCGCTTCAGGAACCAGTGAAAGTTCTGGCCCGACACCGTGGCGAAACGATAGGCGGCGTTCGACATCGTCCATTCACCAAAACCAGGAGGTGTTGACCGCCCATCCGCCGACCCGCTGCGGGTCGCCGGCATGCGCTGAAAACCCAGCGTTGCAGGGGAGGATTCCCGAAATCCCGATAACCCCTCATTCTAACGCGGGTGGGGGGTGGGGAATTACCCTGCCCCGGCACCACCGGAGGGGCCTGCGCCGGCGCCGCGCGGCCGCTGGAGCATGCTGCGCATGTCCTGCAGCGACACCGCGCTCTCCGCGGCCAGCTTGAGCCTGGGCACCGGCTTCAGGGCATGGCCGTAGACGATCTCGAAGGTGATCGACAGCCGCCCTTCCCCGCCCGCCGGCACCAGCCGCTCCTGGAGCGCCGCTAGCAATCGGGCGCGGTAGGCCCGGCCGCGCAGTGCCGGGAAGCGCTGGGGATGGAGGTTGCGGCCGATCTCGCGCAACTCCTGCAGCAGCCGCTCGGACGTTTCGTAGGTAAGCACGGTGCGCTCCATATCCATCACCGGCTCGGCGAAACCGGCGTGGACCAGCATGTCGCCCCAGTCGTGCATGTCGGTGAACTCGTGTCCGGCGGCCGGCCAGCCGAGCTGGGCATACAGGCCGCGCAGGGTGCGCAGGGTGTCGGGGCCCAGGCAGGAGAACATCAGGTAGCCGTCGACCGCCAGCGCCCGGTGCCACTGGGCGATCAGCGCCTGCGGATCGGCCGCGGTGTGCAGCGCCATGTTGGCCCAGAGCATGTCGATGCTGCCGGGCGCGAGCGCATCGCCGCCGGTGGCGAAGGTGGTGGCCGGCCCGCGCCAGCGCTGCCACCAGGGGGCCTCCAGCGCGGCCCGGGCGGCGGCGGTCCGCGCCTCGGTCGCCTCGACCACGTCGCAGGCGGCGCCGGGGAAGCGCCTGGCCAGCAGCGCGTGCACCTCGCGCCCGCCGCGCAGCGGCTCCCAGTCGGCCCAGCGCTGCGTCTTCAGGGTGATCCAGTCCAGCCGCGCTTCCATCCGCCGGCCGATCTCCTCGTGCAGCCAGGGCGATGCCGCCTCGGGCGGGCGCCGGGCCCAGCGCTGGGCGGCGCGCGGGTCGATGGTGGGGGGGCGGTCGTGGGAATCGAGGGGCATCGGTGGGGCGCGGAGACCGCGCCGCAGGGGGCGGCACCGGCGCGTGCCGGGGAGCGGTGGGGTGGGGCCGCGGAAGTATATTGGCGCGATGTTCCGCGCGCTCGTGACCGGTGTGATGGCCCGTACCGCCGCCGCGGTTCCGGCCCGCTGCGCCGTCTGCGGCGCCTGGCCGGCCCGGCCGGTGTGCGACCTGTGCGTGCAGCGCTTCGCCCAGCCGGTGCCGCGCTGCCGCCGCTGCGCCCTGCCGGTGGCGCCCGGCGTCGGGACCTGCGGCGCCTGCCTGCAGGCGCCGCCGCCGCTCGATGCCTGCCATGTCGCCGTCTCCTACGGATTCCCCTGGGCTGGCTGCATCACCCGCTTCAAGTTCCAGGGCGAGACCGGCTGGGCGCCCTGGCTGGCGCTGCTGCTGCGCAGCACGCCGTGGGTGGAGCCGGCGCTGGAGGCGGCCGACCGGGTGCTGCCGATGCCGCTGTCGCCCCAGCGGCTGCAGGAGCGCGGCTACAACCAGGCCGCCCTGCTGGCCCGGCACCTGGCGCCCGAGCGTTTCGACGACCGGCTGCTGCTGCGCATCCGCCACACGCCGGCGCAGAGCGGCCTCGACCGCGCCGCCCGGCTGGCCAGCGTGCGCGGCGCCTTCGCGGTCGATCCGCTGCGCACCGCCGAGGTCGCCGGCCGGCGGGTGGTGCTGGTCGACGACGTGATGACCAGCGGCGCCTCGCTCCACGCCGCCGCCGCCGCGCTGCGGCAGGCCGGCGCGGCGCACATCACCGCGCTGGCGGTGGCCCGCACCGACTGAGCGCGGGCGCTTCGCCGGCCGGCCGCCACGCGACAATCGCCGGCATGTTCCACATCGTCCTCGTCTCGCCCGAAATCCCGCCGAACACCGGCAACGTGATCCGGCTGGCGGCCAACACCGGCTGCACCCTGCACCTGGTGGAGCCGCTGGGCTTCTCGATGGAGGATAGGCTCCTGCGCCGCGCAGGCCTGGACTACCACGAGTTCGCCGAGGTGAGGCGCCATGCCGACTGGCAGGCGCTGCTGGCCGGGGAGCGGCCGGCGCCCGGGCGGATGTTCGCGCTGACCACCCACGGCACCCGCTCTGTCCACGACACCGCGTTCGCGGCCGGCGACTGGCTGGTCTTCGGCTCCGAGACCCGCGGCCTGCCGCCCGCGCTGCGCGACGGCTTCGCGCCCGGCCAGCGGCTGCGGCTGCCGATGCGCGCCGGCCAGCGGAGCATGAACCTGTCGAACGCGGTGGCGGTGACGGTGTTCGAGGCCTGGCGGCAGTGCGGCTTCGCAGGCGCCGCTGCGCAGTCCTGACCCGATGCTACGAAATCGATAGCTGGTGGCCGGCGCCCTTCGCCGGCTACAGGCACTTTCGACTCAGAATTCCTGCGGCGCGGGCAGCCGCGTCGCGGTCGGGTCGAACTGCTCCAGGAACTGCAGGAACGCCTGGGTGCGGGCCGGCACCAGCTGCCGCGCCGGCTGCGCCGCGTACAGGGTGACGCGGCCGAAGATCCAGTCGGGCAGCAGGTGCACCAGCGCGCCGCTGTGCAGGTGCGGCGCCGCCAGCAGCTTCGATACCACGGTGACGCCCGCCCCGCCGATGGCCGCGCGGTGCAGCATGTCGGGGCTTTCGGATTGCAGCACCACCGGCATGTCGATCTCCACCGGCTCTTCCCGGCTTCCGGCCTCGGCCGGCCGCAACCGCATCCGGCGTGCCCCGCCGGTCTGCGGCACTGCATGGCGCAGGTAGTCGTGCCGGGCCAGGTCGGCCGGCACCCGCGGCGTGCCGCGGCCGTTCAGGTACGACGGCGCGGCGCAGACGATCAGGTCGCCGGTCCAGAGCGGGCGGGCGATGATGTTGGCGTCGAAGCCCTCGTCGGCCAGCAGGAAGCTCAGGTCGAACTCTTCCACCCGCCCCTGCGGAAACGGATCGACCGCCACCTGCAGCCGCACGCCCGGATGGGCCGCCCGCCAGGCGCCGACCCGCGGCGCCAGGAAGTACGAGGCGAGCACCGCGGTGCAGACCATGTGCAGCGTGCCCTGCAGCTCCCGCGTGCTGGCGGTGGCCGCCGCCTCGGCCTCCTCCACCGCCTGCAGGATGGTGCGCACCCGGGCCAGGTAGTCCTCGCCGGCCGGGGTCAGCGCCAGCCGGCGGGTGGTGCGCTGCAGCAGCCGGGCGCCCAGGTGGCCCTCCAGGTCGGAGATGAAGCGGGTGACCGCCGCCGGCGACATGTCGAGCGCCCGGCCGGCCGCGGCGAAACCGCCCTCGTCCACCACCTGCTGGAACACCCGCATCGATTGAAGTCTGTCCATCGTCCTCGTCCGTCGTGCGGCCGGCGACGCATGCGCCGGCCTGGGCCGATTGTTCCAGTTACGCCAACGCTGGGTTGCCTGCCAGCGGGTTTGCAGCCGCCGCCCGAAAACCTACAGTGCATGCATCGACAAGCCGCCGACCCGGAAGGCGCGGCACACCCGGAAGGACGACACCATGAACGACCAGCGCAAGCTTCTCTCCCGCAACGCCTTCGCCGCATCGGCCCTGACGCTGGTCGGCGTGCTGGGCGGCGGCGGCGCCTCGGCCCGTGCGGCCGGCGACGAATGCCTGGCCCGGCAGTCGCCACTGCAGCCGGCAGCGCTCTGCGCGGGGATCGGTGCGCCAGCGAGTGCGATGCATGCGGCGCACTACCGGGGCGCGGCATCGGATGGTGTGCGGGTGGCGACGATCACCACCGCGTCGGCCCACCGGAACCTCCAACCGTGGACGGCGCTCACCACCGCGCAGGAAGACGCTGCAGAGCCCGAGGTTGCCTACGCCTGATCGCAGGCCCGGCCACCTGCGCTGTCAAGACAAGCCCGCCGGCGCGATGCCGGCGGGCTTTTTCGCATCCGCTCAGGGATACAGCCGCGACAGCGTTTCGGCCACGCAGACCGGCTTGGTGCCGCCTTCGCGCTCGATCGTCGCCTGCCAGGTGAACTGCCAGCCGCGGTTGTCGACCTGCTCGGCCGCCTGCAGCGCGAAGCGCGCACGCAGCCGGCTGCCGACCGGCACCGGCGACGGGAACCGCACCTTGTTCAGGCCGTAGTTGACGCCCATGCGCGCTTCCTCGATGGACAGCGTGCTCTGCATCAGCGCGGGCAGCAAGGACAGCGTCAGGAAGCCGTGCGCGATCGGCGCGCCGAATGGGCCTTTCGACGCGCGTTCCGCGTCCAGGTGGATCCACTGGTGGTCGTGGGTGGCGTCGGCGAAGCGCTGCACCTGCTCCTGCGTCACGGTGGTCCAGTCGCTGGAGGCGACCTCCTGCCCCACGAGGGCGGCCACGTCGGCCAGGGTCTTGAAGGTTTTCATGCGGGCCACTGTAGGGCGCCGCACGCGCGCCGCATGTCAGCGCCGCGACAAGGCGGGCCAAGCGCCGGCCGCTCGGCTGCCGCTCGGCAACCGCTCGCTAGGCCGCGTCGAGCCAGCGGCAGATCGGCTCCCACTGCACCAGGTCCTTCTCGACCCGGCCGGGCGCCACGTCGAACAGCGACAGGCCGCGGGCGGCCAGGTGGACGTAGTTCTGGGTGTTGCGCAGGTAGCCCAGCACCGGCAGGCCCAGGCTCTCGACGAAGGTCTGCAGGTGGTCGGCCGCGATGGTGCGCGAATCGACCCGCATGCCCACGATGCCGATCTCCGGCCCGCCGCCGGGGCCGCGGCGCAGCGCGGCCAGTTCGTCGAGGAAGCCCCGCGTGGCGAAGATGTCGAACACGCTGGCCTGCAGCGGCACGACCACCTTGTCGGCCATCTTGAACACGTCGGCCGAGCGCCAGCCGTGCAGCCCGCCCGGCGTGTCGAGCACCGCATGGCTGGCGGTGCGGGGCGGCCGGGTCACGAGCGAATCGCTGGTGTCCCAGGTGCCGATCGGCCGCGCCGTCGGAGGCCGCAGGCCGAGCCACAGCCGCGACGACTGCTGCCGGTCCACGTCGCCCAGCAGGACCTCGTGGCCCCGGCTGGCGTAGTAGCCCGCGATGTTGGTGGAGAGGGTCGACTTACCGACACCCCCCTTGGGATTGGCGACCGCGACGATGGGCATGGAAGCATCTCCGATGGTGGCAATGGCGGCCATGGTAGCGGGCGGGGGGTGGCGGTCTTCCGGATGCCTGCCGTGCCGACCGGACGGCTGGGGCTACTTTTTGATAAAAAGGGGCTGTAGCCGGCTGGGAGCGCCGGCCTCTAGCTATTTAATTGATAGCAACGGAACGTTTTGAGGTTGCGGGGTGAATGGAGAGGCCTGTGCGTGGGTTGTGGTCGGGGCCGTGATCGCCGGGTGACCCCCTCCGCGAATGTCCTCCGGCCTGCGGCCTCCCCCTCTATTTCGCTGCGGGGGTCACCCGACGCTCCCGGCCCTGGAAGCCTTGCGTCGTGCGGGTCGGATCAGCCGCAGGCCCAGGTCGCTGGCGCTGTGTCCGCATCGACGTCTTGCAAAGGAAGCCGAGCCCATCGCAGGCGCCCGCCTGATCACCGTCGATCCAGCACCCAAAAGGGATCGTGACGATGGCGTGCTCTGCGCAGCGACATCGAGGAGGAGGCCGCAGGCCGGGGGACAGTCGCGGAGCAGAGTACGCCGTCGGCACGATCCCGAACCAACGCAGCCATCCCCAAACGAAAACTCAAAGAACGTCGGCCGCCTGCTCGAACGTCAGCCGCGGATTGCGGTTGAACTCCTTGCTGTGGTCCGCATACCCCAGGTTGATCAGGAAGTTGGCCTGGTACCGACCGTCTGGGAAGAACTCCGCATTCACCTTCGGAATGTCGAACCCGCTCATCGGGCCTACATCCAAACCTACCGCGCGCGCCGCCAGGATGAAGTAGCCGCCGCTCAGCGTGCCGTTGCGGGTGGCGGTGGCGGTGGCCATGGCCGGATTGCCTTCGAACATTTCCTTGGCGCCTTCGGCATGCCAGACCAGCGGCATGTTCTCGTAGAAGCGGGTGTCGGTCGCCACGATCACCGTGACCGGGGCCTGCGCCGTCTTCTCGGTATTGCCGCCCGACAGCGCGGGTGCCAGGCGGGCCTTCGCTTCGGGCGTGATCAGGAACACGTAGCGCGTCGGCTGGGTGTTCATCGAGGTCGGCGCCATCTTGGCCAGGTCGTAGGCCTGCCGCAGCAATTCGAGCGGCACCGGCTTGTCGAGGAAGCCGTTGGCGGTGCGGGCATTGTTGAACAGCAGGTCGAGGGCGGACGAATCGATGGTCATGGTGTGTGTGTGACGGGTGTGAGGAGGGACGAACGGATGTTCGGACAAAGGCGCAACAGCTTACCCGCTCGCCTTTTCCGCCGCCACGGTGTGCGCCGTGCCGCACACCGATGTTGGCCGATGGCTGACGCGCCCGGGACGCCGTTGGCGGCGATGCTGCATGCTCATTCCAATGCACGGAGAATCCATGAGCAACGACACCTCGGCCCACGACACGCTATGGGACCTGATCAAAGACATCAAGTTCGGCATGTTCACCCACCGCCACACCGACGGCAAGCTGCACAGCCACCCGCTGACCACGCAGAACCAGTCGATCGACGAAGGCGCGATGCTCTACTTCTTCGTGCCGAAGTCCGGCGAAGTGGCCACCCGCGTCGCGGCCGACGGCAACGTGAACCTGGCCTATGCCCACCCCGGCAAGGACAGCTACGTGTCGATCACCGGCACCGCCCGCATCTCGCAGGACCGCGCCACAATCGAGCGGCTGTGGAACAAGCAGGCCGAAGCCTGGTTCTCGGGTGGCGTGAACGACCCGGACCTGGGTCTGCTCGAAGTCCGCATCGAGGACGCCGAATACTGGGACGTGACCGACAGCAAGATGGTCCAGTTGCTGAAGATGGCCAAGGCCGCCGTCACCGGCACGCCGCCGGACTTGGGCGAGCACAAGACCCTGAAGGTGTCGTGATCCGCACCCGGTAGGCGCCCCGGCCCATGCAAAAAGCCGCACGCCGTGCGGCTTTTTGCTGGGCGTCCGCCGGTCAGTCCAGCGACAGGTTCGCGTTGCGGATCACGTCGCCGAAGCGCTTGGACTCGCTGGCGATGAACGCGTTGAACTGCTCGCGCGTCTGCGGGAACGGCTCATAGCCGAAGCTCAGGAACTTCTCCTTCGCGTCGGGCGCGGCCAGCGCCTCTTCCACGTCGCGCTTGATCTTGTCGGTCACCGCGGCGGGCAGGCCGCGCGGCGCGGCGATGGCGTTCCAGCCGATCACCTCGAAGTTGGCCGGGCCGCCGGATTCGGCGACCGTCGGCACGTCTTCGTAGCCGACGGTGCGTTTGGGCGCCGCCACGGCCAGCAGCTTGATCTTGCCGGCGCGGTACAGCGGCCCCGCGGTGGCGCTGGAGCCGAGCGCGAAAGCCAGCTCGCCGGTCGCGACCGAGGTGTAGAGCTGGGTCGTTTCCTTGTAGATCACATGCTCCATCTGGGTGCCGGTGACCGCCTCGAACAGCTCCGAGCCCAGGTGCACCGGATTGCCCACCGACCAGGATCCGTAGTTGAGCTTGCCGGGGTTCTTCTTGGCGTCGGCGATCAGGTCGCCCACCGTCTTGTACGGGCTGGAGGTGGGAACCGTGAAGAAGAAGTAGGTGCGGAACATCGGCAGGATCGGATCGAAATCCTTTTCCGCGTCGTAGGGCAGCTTCTTGAACAGGGCCGGGTAGGCGGCCAGGTGCACGTTGTCGAGCTGGATCAGGTCGTGGCCGTCCTTGGCGCCGCGCTTGAACGCATCGATCGCGATGAAGCCGTTGCCGCCCGGGCGGTTCTCGACCACCACCGGCTGGCCCCATTTGCGCGACAGCTTGTCGGCCACCAGCCGCGCCAGGCCGTCGGGGCCGCCGCCGACCGGGAACGGGGTGATGATCCGCACTGGCTTGGTGGGCCAGGCGGCCGCGGCCTGCGCCCAGGCGCCGCCGGTGGCCAGGAGGCCCGCCAGGCCGAGGGCCGCGCAGCCCAGGACGCGGCGGGTGAAGGGGTGGTCTTGTGCCATGTTGTCTCCGTTGTGGTCTCGTTGAGGAAAAAAAATCGGGTCAGTCGACGCTGGCGCCGGAATCCTTCACCACCTTGCCCCACTTGGCGGTCTCGGTCTTGATGAACTCGGCGAACTGCGCGGGTTTCTCGGCATAGGGCTCGGCGCCCTGTTCGCTCAGGCGCTTCTTCAGGTCGGCGGAGGCCAGCACCTTGATCAGCGCCGCGTCGATCTTGTCGACCACGTCGGCCGGCGTCTTGGCCGGGGCGAACAGGCCGAACCACGAAGTCGCCTCGTAGCCCGGCAGGCCGGCCTCTGCGATGGTCGGCACGTCGGGCAGCTCGGGCGAGCGCTTGGCGGTGGTCACCGCGATGGGCCGCAGCTTGCCCGAGCGCACATGCTGCATCGCCGAGGGCAGGTTGTCGAACATGATCGCGATCTGGTTGCCGAGCAGGTCGGCCACAGCCGGCGCGCTGCCCTTGTAGGGGATGTGCACCATGTCGACCTTGGCCATGCTCTTGAACAGCTCGCCCGACAGGTGGATCGAGCTGCCGTTGCCGGACGACCCGAAGTTGACCTTGCCCGGGTTCGCCTTGGCATAGGCGATCAGCTCGGGCACCGTCTTGAACGGCTGCTGCGGGTTGGCGACCAGCAGGTTGGGCACGTTGGCTACGCGCGAGATCGGCGCGAAATCCTTGATGTGGTCGAAGGGCATCTTGGGATAGAGCGCCGCGTTGATCGCATGCGTGCCCACGGTGCCCATCAGCAGGGTGTAGCCGTCGGCCGGGGCGCGCGCCACCAGCTGGCTGCCGATGTTGCCGCCCGCGCCGGCGCGGTTGTCGACGATGACCTGCTGGCCCAGTTCGGTGCCCAGCGCCTGGCCGACCAGGCGGGCCAGGATGTCGGTGGTGCCCCCGGCCGCGAAGGGCACGACGATGGTGATCACCTTGTTCGGATAGGCGGCCTGGGCCGAGGCGGTGGCCGGCAGGCCGGCGAGGCCGGCCATGCCTGCGGCCAGCGCGAGGACGGCGGAGCGGCGTCGGAGCGAAGAAGTGGATGCGAGCGTCTTCATTGGTTGTATCCCTGGATGGTGGTTGAAATTCGGAATCGGCGCATGCGGGTCAGACCCCGGCGACGCCGACGGTCATGCCGCCGCAGACGTACAGCACCTGGCCGGTGACGAAGCCGCTGCGGGCGTCGAGCAGGTAGGCAGCGGCGTGGGCGATGTCCTCGGGCGTGCCGACGCGCTTGACCGGCACCGCGTCGATGATCGCGCGGGTGCGCGGCGCGTCGGGCGGGTTGGCGCGGTCGAACAGCTCGGTGCGGATCGGGCCGGGGCCGATCGCGTTGGCGGTGATGCCGTGCACGCCCAGCTCCAGCGCCCAGACCCGGGTCATGCCGATCAGGCCGGCCTTGGTGGCGGAGTAAGCGGTGCGCAGCTCCTTGCCCAGCGCCGCGCGCGACGACATGTTGACGATGCGGCCGAAGCCCGCCGCCTGCATGCCCGGCAGCAACGCCTGCATGCACTGCAGCGCGCAGCGCAGGTTGAGCGAGACGGCCAGGTCGAACTCGTCGAGCGTCTGCGTTTCGGCCGAGGCCGGGCAGACGATGCCGACGTTGTTGACCAGCCGGGTGATCGGCCCGCCGGCGAGCGCCTGGCGCAGCGCCTCGGCGGTGGCGGCCACGTCGGACAGGTCGGCGCGGATGCCGTCGCCGGCGCGGTCGACGACGACCGGCTCGTAGCCGTCGGCGTAGCAGCGCTCGGCGGTGGCGGCGCCGATGCCGGCGGCGCCGCCGGTGATCAGTACGCGCTCGCGGACACGGCCGGAGGAAGGAGAAACAGGGTTGTTCATGTCGATGGATTCCAGCGGGCCCGGCGCCGTGCCGGGGCCCGCGATGCGGTCTGGACCGGGCGCAGCCGCCACCGCCTCAGCGGGGCGCCTGCGTGCGGAGAAAACTGCCGAGCGCGTCGTCGAACGCTTCGGGCGCTTCCAGGTTGGAGAGATGCGACGCCGGCACTTCGACCAGCTGCGCGCCGGGAATCGCCGCCCGCATCGCCTGCGCGTCGGCCACGGTGGTGACCGGGTCGGCGGTTCCGGCGATCAGCAGGGTCGGCACCCGGATGCCGCCGATCTGCGGGCGCAGGTCGGCATGGGCCAGGGCCTCGCAGCAGGCGGCATAGCCCTCGGGCGGAATGCCGGCGATCCAGGCCTGCGCCTGTCGCACCACGGCGGGCTGCGCCGCGGAGAATGCGTCGGTGAACCAGCGGCCGGGCGACGAGGCGGCCAGCTCGGCCATCGCCGCCGTGCCCTTCTCGCGCACCAGGGCGGCGCGCGACAGCCAGCCTTCGGCGGTGCCGATGCGGGCGGCGCTGTTGGCGACCACCAGGTGGTTCAGCCGGTCGCCCGCATGGACGCCGAGCCACAGCCCGGTAAAGCCACCCATCGAGATGCCGCAGAAGCTGGCGCGCGGGATGCCGAGCGCATCCAGCAGCGCGACCACGTCGCCGCCCAGCCGGTCGAAGCCGTAGGGCCCGGGGGTGACCTCGCTGCCGCCGTGGCCGCGGGTGTCGTAGCGCAGCACCCGCCAATCGCGCGCGAAGCGCTCGGCCTGCGCGTCCCACATTTCCAGCGTGGTGCCGAGCGAGTTGGAGAACACCAGCACCGGCGCATCGGCCGGGCCGTCCAGCCGGATGCGGAAGCGGCCGGCGGCGGTGTCGACGGTGGAGGCTCCGGAGCCGGCGACCATGTTCATACCCGCTCGAGCACCACGGCGATGCCCTGCCCCACGCCGATGCACATGGTGCAGAGCGCATAGCGGCCGCCGGTGCGGTGCAGCTGGTTGACCGCGGTGGTGGCCAGCCGCGCGCCGGAGGCGCCCAGCGGATGGCCGAGCGCGATCGCGCCGCCGTAGGGGTTGACGCGCGGGTCGTCGTCCTGCAGGCCCAGGAGGCGCAGCACGGCCAGGCCCTGGGCGGCGAAGGCTTCGTTCAGCTCGATCACGTCCATCTGCTCCAGCGTCAGGCCGGTGAGCTGCAGCACCTTCTGGGTGGCGGGTGCGGGGCCGATGCCCATCACCCGGGGCGGCACGCCGGCCGTCGCCATGCCGACCACCCGGGCCCGCGGCGTCAGGCCGTGCGCCCTGGCGCTGGCCTCGTCGGCCAGCAGCAGGGCCACCGCACCGTCGTTCACGCCGCTGGCGTTGCCGGCCGTGACCGTGCCGCCCTCGCGCACCACGGGCTTGAGCTTGGCGAGCGTCTCCATCGTGGTGTCGCGCGGATGCTCGTCCTTGCCGACCACCACCGCGTCGCCCTTCTTCTGCGGGATGGTGACCGGCACGATCTCGCTGTCGAAATGGCCGGCCTTCTGCGCGGCCACCGCCTTCTGCTGCGAGGCGAGCGCCATGCGGTCCTGCGCCTCGCGTTCGATACCGTAGTCGTCGGCGACGTTCTCGGCCGTCTCCGGCATCGAATCGACGCCGTACATCTGCCTCATCAGCTTGTTGACGAAGCGCCAGCCGATGGTGGTGTCGTAGACCGCGTTGGCGCGGCTGAAGGCGCTCTCGGCCTTGGGCATGACGAAGGGCGCGCGGCTCATGCTCTCGACGCCGCCGGCGATCATCAGGCCGGCCTCGCCCGACTTGATCGCGCGGGCCGCGGTGCCCAGCGCGTCCAGGCCCGAGCCGCACAGGCGGTTGATCGTGGCGCCGGGCAGGTCGGTCGGCAGGCCGGCCAGCAGCGAGGCCATGCGGGCGACGTTGCGGTTGTCCTCGCCGGCCTGGTTGGCGCAGCCGTAGAGCACGTCGGTGACGGCCGCCCAGTCGACGTTCGGGTTGCGGGCCATCAGGGCCTTGAGCGGCACGGCGCCCAGGTCGTCGGTGCGCACGCTGGAGAGCGCGCCGCCGTAGCGGCCGAAGGGGGTGCGAACCGCGTCGCAGATGAAGGCGTGGGTGGTCATGGGTGTGTTTCCAGTGAGGGGAAAAAGCGGGTCAGAACGTGGCCTGGGCGGCGGCGATCGGCAGGCCGACCAGCGTTTCGAGCTCGGCGTGCGACAGGCCGTCGACCACGTCGACCAGGCGGAGGCCCTCGGGCGTGCATTCCAGGGTGGCGATGTCCGAGTAGATGCGCTTGACGCAGCCGATGCCGGTCAGCGGGTAGGTGCAGTCCCGGACCACCTTGCTCGCGCCCTGCTTGGTCAGCAGGTCCATCATCACCCAGGTCTGCTTGGCGCCGATGGCCAGGTCCATCGCGCCGCCGACCGCGGGAATCGCGCCCTCCTCGCCGGTGCTCCAGTTGGCCAGGTCGCCGGTGGCCGAGACCTGGAAGGCGCCCAGCACGCAGATGTCCAGGTGGCCGCCGCGCATCATCCCGAAGCTGTCGGCATGGTGGAAGAAGGCGCCGCCCGGCAGCAGCGTGACCGGCGCCTTGCCGGCGTTGATCAGGTCGTAGTCCTCGGCGCCCGCGGCCGGGGCCGGGCCCATGCCCAGGATGCCGTTCTCGCTCTGCAGGATCACCTCGCGGCCCGCCGGGATGTGGTTGGCCACCAGCGTCGGCTGGCCGATGCCCAGGTTGACGTAGGCACCGTCGTGGATGTCCTGGGCGACGCGCTGGGCCAGTTCGTCCTTGCTACGCTTTTTATAGCTACTCATCGTTTACTCCTGCCGGCCGGAAGCCGATTTCATGCAGATTTCTTGAAACCGCCGGCCTGGGTGGCCACCCGGTCGATCTTCACGATCTTGCTGACGTAGATGCCGGGGGTGACGATGGCCTCCGGGTCCAGCTGGCCCAGCTCGCGGATCTCGTGCACCGTGGCGATGGTCTGCTTGGCCGCGGTGGCCATCACCGGGCCGAAGTTGCGCGCGGCCATGCGGTAGGTCAGGTTGCCCCAGCGGTCGCCGGCCTCGGCCTTGATCAGCGCCACGTCGGCATAAATCGGGTACTCGAGCACGTAGTGCTTGCCGTCGATCTCGCGGGTTTCCTTGCCCTTGGCCAGGTCGGTGCCGTAGGCGGTGGGGCAGAAGAAGGCGCCGATGCCGGCGCCCGCGGCGCGGATCCGCTCGGCCAGGTTGCCCTGCGGCACCAGCTCCAGCTCCAGCTTGCCGCTGCGGTAGAGCGCGTCGAACACGTGGCTGTCGACCTGCCGCGGGAAGCTGCAGATGATCTTGCGCACCTGGCCGGCCTTCAGCAGCGCGGCCAGGCCGGTGTCGCCGTTGCCGGCGTTGTTGTTGACGACGGTCAGGTCCTTGGCGCCGTGCGCGATCAGGCCGTCGATCAGCTCGTTGGGGTTGCCCGAGGTGCCGAAGCCGCCGATGAGCACCGTGGCACCGTCCTGTACGTCGGCCAGGGCCTCGGCCACGCTGGCGGCGATCTTGTCGATCATGTGTTTCTCCAAACGGCCCTGCGCAGGCCCGGGATGTGGGGCGCCGCGCAGCCTGCACGACCGGTGGCACCCTCAAATGTTCTTATAACGAACTTATGTTCGTATAATGAATTTCAAAGTTTACGCCGCGATCGGCCCTCACGGTATTCCCCTGCCCGGCAATAGCCCATGGTTTTCCCTAATACATCCGGTGATATTCCTCCCAAGCCGGGCGACAGCTACGTGCAGTCGTTCGCCCGCGGGCTGGAGGTGATCCGCAGCTTCAGCGCCGAGGCCCGGCGCCAGACGCTGACCGAGGTCGCCGCCCGTACCGGCCTGACCCGCGCCGGCGCCCGCCGCATCCTGCTGACGCTGCAGACGCTGGGCTACGTGGAGAGCGACGGCCGGCTGTTCCGGCTCACGCCGCGCATCCTCGACCTGGGATTCGCCTACCTGTCGTCGATGCCGATGTGGGACGTGGCCGAGCCGCTGATGGAAGATCTGGTGGAGCGGGTGAAGGAGTCGTGCTCGGCCGCGGTGCTGGAGGGCAGCGACATCGTCTACGTGCTGCGGGTGCCGACGCACAAGATCATGAAGATCAACCTGGGCGTCGGCTCCCGGCTGCCCGCCTGCGTCACCTCGCTCGGCCGGGTGCTGCTGGCCGCCCTGCCCGACGAGGAGGTCCGTGCGCGGCTGGAAGGCTCCCGCCGCACCGCCTACACCCCGCACACCGTCACCGACGTGGACGCCCTGATGGACCGGGTGCGCCAGGCGCGCAGCCAGGGCTGGTGCCTGCTGGACCAGGAACTGGAGGAAGGCCTGGTCTCGATCGCCGCCCCGGTGACCGACCGCGCCGGCCGCACGGTGGCGGCGATCAACGTGAGCGGGCAGATCAACCGCACCGGGCTGGAGGTGCTGCAGCACGACGTCCTGCCGCAGCTGCGCGCCGCGGCGGCGGCCATCTCGCAGCGGCTGCAGGCGCGCGGCGGCTAGCACCACGCCCGTGCTAGGCTGGGCGGATGTTCCAGCCCTCCCAACAGGACGTGCGCAGATTCTTCTGCGCGGTGTACGACAAATCGCGCACCGGCGCGCCGATGGAAGCCATCGAGACCCTGGCCGCCCTCTGGGTCGACGAGCACCCCGAGTACCACGCCGACCTGGCCGACGTCGATGCCGCCCTGCTCCGCGTCTACGCGGGCGCCGACCGCGAGAACCCGTTCCTGCACCTGTCGATGCATCTCAGCATCAGCGAGCAGGCATCGATCGACCAGCCGCGCGGCATCCGCCAGGCCGTCGAGCTGCTGGCCGCGCGCTGCGGCTCGCTGCACGAGGCGCACCACGAAGTGATGGAGAGCCTGGGCACCATGCTGTGGGAGAGCCAGCGCTCCGGCCGCCCGCCCGACGGCGCCGCCTACGTCGCAGACGTCCAGCGCCGCGCCACACGCGACTGACGGCAGCGCCCGATGCATCCCGACGCCAAGACCTTGTGGAAGGCGCCTCAGTGGGCGCTGGCCGTGCTGCTGGCGGTGCTCGGCATGCTGGGGCCGTTCTCGATCGACACCTACATCCCGGCGTTCTCGGGCATTTCGAAGGCGCTGGGCGCCTCGCCGGTGGAGATGCAGCAGACGCTGTCGGCCTACCTGTTCGGCTTCGCCTTCATGAACCTGTTCCACGGCGCGTTGGCCGACAGCTTCGGCCGGCGGCCGGTGGTGCTGTGGGGCATCGCGGTGTTCACCCTGGCCTCGGCCGGCTGCGCGCTGGCGCAGACGGTGGAGCAGCTGGTGCTGTTCCGCGCGCTGCAGGGCCTGTCGACCGGCGCGGGCATCGTGGTGTCGCGCGCGGTGATCCGCGACATGTACCCGCCGGCCCAGGCGCAGAAGGTCATGAGCCAGGTGACGATCTACTTCGGCGTGGCGCCGGCGATCGCGCCGATCGTCGGCGGCTGGCTCTTCGTGCACCTGGGCTGGCACAGCATCTTCTGGTTCCTGACGGCGGTGGGCGTGGCGCTGTGGTTCTTCAACTTCCGGCTGCTGCCCGAGACGCTGCACGTCGACCAGCGCCAGCCGTTCCGGGTGCCGCACCTGCTGCGCGGCTACTGGGCGCTGGGATCGAGCCCGCGTTTCCTGCTGCTGGCGCTGGCCAGCGGCGTGCCGTTCAACGGCATGTTTCTGTACGTGCTGGCGGCGCCGGCTTTCCTGGGCGACCACCTGCGGCTGGCGCCGACGCAGTTCTTCTGGTTCTTCCTGCTCAACATCGGCGGGATCATGTGCGGCGCCTGGACCAGCGGCCGCCTGGCCGGCCGCGTGGCGCCCAAGCGGCAGATCCGGCACGGCTTCCTGATCATGCTGGTGACGGCGCTGGCCAACCTCGTCGCCAACATGCTGTTCCAGGCGCATGCGCTGTGGGCCATCTGGCCGATCGCCTTCTATGCCTTCGGCTGGGCGCTGGTGGTGCCGGTGGTGACCCTGCTGGTGCTGGACCTGCACCCCGAGCGGCGCGGCATGGCGTCGTCGCTGCAGGCGGTGATCGGGTCGGCGTCGAACGGCGTGGTGGCCGGCGTGCTGGCGCCGCTGGTGATGCACTCGACCGTGCTGCTGGCGACCGCGTCGCTCTGCATGATGGGCGTCGGCCTCGTGGCATGGATGGTCGTGCACCGGGCCTGGCCCGAGATAGGCCGCGCGGTCGCCGAACACTGAGCGCCGCCATGCGACAATTCCAGCGGGGGGCCGTTAGCTCAGTTGGTTAGAGCAGAGGACTCATCGAAAAATGGTGACCCTGGCGCGAGAGCGCCAGTGGAAAACCGGGTGAATTCAGGGAAACCGTCGGCCTTGCAAGAGGTATCACGGCAATCCTGAGCCGAGCCCGCCGAAGGCAGGTCGCGAGACCGGTAGGCGGGAAGGTGCAGAGACTAGGGTGCGAGGAGCCGATCCGATAAGCACCCCACGAGCGCCCGGCGCCCGAACGCGCGACAGACCTTCATGGTGGTCGCGGCGCGGGCGATGAGATAGTCCAGGGAGCAGGGAAACCTGCACGAACCCGAATCCTTTGGTCGTTGGTTCAAGTCCAACACGGCCTACCACCCCATTGTCTGCAGACCCCTGCAGCCATCCGTATCCGCTGAAAACGCCCCTGCTCGTCTACCAGTCGGGGCTTTTTTGCATGCAACGTGCGGATGACAAGCCGAGGACTTTGGCGGCGGGGCATCACGCCCACGGTCAGGCCACACCCAGGCGCTTGACGCCGCCGTACGTACCGCGCCTGCGACCAGCAGCGCTACGCAGCCAGGCCGGCCCTGGATTCGAGAACCGCGCGTGCCGCCCGCTATGGGCACGGTAGGCAGCGCCAATTGGCGTTTTGGTCGGCGTGCCGCGATCCTCCAGCATCCGACGAATATCCTGCCGGCCAACGGCCGGATGCGCCCAGCCGCTCTACAACAAATCACCATGTCCTCCCCCGTCCCGGCAACCACGCCCATGATCTCTTCCGGCCTCGGCCTTGGCCCCGGTGCCGACCAGCACCCCGACACTGCATCGGCTCTAGACCGAAGCGCCATGCGCCAAGGCGACCGTGTGATGCTTTTCGCCGTACTGGTCAGCTTCGTCGGTGCCCTCGTCCTGGCGAGCCAGCAGCCGGCCACGGGGACGGCAGTCCTCGGCACAGCCGTGCTGGCGGGCGTCGCCGGCGTGGCGTTCTTCCTCTTCGGCGGAACGCTGGCGTCGCGCCTTGCCATCACCGCCGTGCAGGTGGCGTTGGTCGCCCTGCACATCCAGCTGGCGGCCGGCGCGATAGAGCTGCATTTCGGTGTGTTCGTGACGCTCGCGCTTCTGCTGGTCTACCAGGATTGGCGCGTAGTCGTCTTTGCAGCCGCGCTGTTCGCCGTTCACCATGTCCTGTTCGACCGCCTGCAGGCGGCGGGCCTCCCCATCTACTGCACGCCGGAACCCGACTTCGCCAAAGTGCTGCTGCACGCCTTCTACGTGGTGGTGCAGACAGGTGTGGAAGTGCTGCTGTGCATCCGTATGAAGCGGCTGTCCGACGAAGGGCGCGAGCTGTCGGCGCTGGTGGCGGCGATGGACAAGTCCGAGGGTGTCGACCTCGACATCGGACGGGTGCCGATTCGCATGCCTCAGGCGCGCAAGCTGGCCGTGGCGATTGGCCGTGTGAACGATGCGGTCGTCGAGGTCCGCGACGCGACTGCGGCGATGGAATCGGCCACCTCCGAGCTTGCAGGAGACAGCGAACGCCTGCGGGACCGCTCAGCGCGGGTCACGGACAACCTGGAGAAGACGGCGTCGAGCATCGAGGAGATTGCCGCGACCGTGACCCGGTCCCGCGACGCCGCACGCGATGGGCATGCCGCTGCACTTCGCGCCGCGGATGCGACGGCCACTGGCAGCACCCTGATGCGCGACATGGCGGACCGCATGAGCGGCATTGCGCAAAGCTCGCAGAGCATCGGCAACATCGTCGCTCTGATCGACGGCATTGCGTTCCAGACCAACATTCTGGCGCTGAATGCGGCGGTGGAGGCCGCCCGAGCGGGCGATCACGGGCGGGGCTTTGCCGTGGTGGCGGCAGAGGTGCGCAGCCTGTCGCAGCGCAGCGCACTGGCCGCCCGCGAGATCAAGACATTGATCGATACGTCGAGCATCCAGGTGAACCAGGGCGGCGCGATCATGGGCGATGTGGATCAGGCCATGGCCGGCATCGGCAACACGGTGGAACAGACGACGGCCTTGATGAAGGCCATCGACCTGGCGGCCGCCGAGCAGCAGGCCGGCATCGACCATGTGAACGAATCGGTCGCGCAAATCGAATCGATGACGCAGCAAAATGCCCAACTCGCGACGGCGTCGGCAGCCTCCGCGCTTCGGATGCAGGACCAGATAGCCCGACTGTCCCGGGCTGTCCAAGCGTTCCATTCGAGCGGAACGGCTTCGGTCGAGTCAGGAGCGAATTTTTTTGCGAGAGTCCTGCCCGCATAGGCCTCGCGAACAAACAAGGGTGCTAGGTGGGCGCCCCTTTTTCTCGGTCACGGGCACAGGCCGGCGCCGCTTCAGCCAGACCGCGCAGCGAGCCGAAGACTAGGCCGCTGCGTTTTTCTTGCGGTAGCGGCAGACCCTGCTGCTGCCGTCGACGAATTCGAGGTTTTGCGGGTCGGGTTGGCGGAACTGGAAGAGCCGTAGAAATTGGCCTTCCGAGCGCCCACGCTGCGCATGCACGCAGCAACCCCGCACAAGGTACACGCAATAATCCATACATCTGGCATCATGGATATATGGACCAAACAATTGCGCTTTCGGGACTGGCCGCACTCTCTCAGGTCACGCGCCTGGATACCTTTCAACTGCTGGTGCGTCACGCGCCCGCTGGCTTGCCGGCCGGCGAAGTGGCACGGCAGCTCGATATTCCGCAGAACACCATGTCGGCACACCTATCGACGCTCGCGCGGGCGGGCCTCGTGGTGTCGGAGCGGCATAGCCGCTCCATCGTCTATCGCGCCGACCTCGACCAGTTGCGCGCACTGATGTTGTTTCTCGCCAAGGATTGCTGTGGTGGCAATCCGGCTCTGTGCGCCCCGCTCGTCGCCGACTTGGCTCGCTGCTGCTGAAAGGCCGATATGCCCGTCTACCCTGTGCCCCCTGCAGAAGCTGCAGCATCTGGCCCTGCGGACATCGTGATCTACCACAACCCCGCATGTGCTACGTCACGCAACACCCTGGCAATGATTCGCGCGACCGGCATCGAGCCGCATGTGGTCGAGTATGTGAAGACGCCTCCATCGCGCGCTCTGCTGCAGCAACTCGTCCAGCGCGCGGGCCTGACGGTCAGAGCGCTATTGCGGGAGAAGGGCACGCCCTATGCGGAGTTGGGGCTGCAAGACCCGTCGCTGTCGGACGACCAACTGTTCGACGCAATGGTGGCGCACCCGATCCTCATCAACCGGCCGTTGGTGGTGACGCCCGCGGGGGTTCGACTGTGCCGGCCCTCGGAGCTGGTGCTCGAACTGCTGCCAGGCGCCCTGCCCCCTGATTTTCACAAGGAAGACGGCGAGCGGGTCACCAACGCAAACGGGGAGCGCACGGTATGAGCGCTATACCGTCGACGCCCTCAAGGCCCCAGGTCCGCCTCTCCTTCCTGGACCGATTTCTGACGGTGTGGATCTTCGCAGCGATGGCGCTCGGCATCGCACTCGGTACGCTGTTCGATGGCCTACCTGCAGCACTCGACCGCATGTCCGTCGGGACCACCAACATTCCGATTGCTATCGGCCTCATCTTGATGATGTATCCGCCCCTGGCGAAGGTACGCTATGACGAGCTGCACCGCGTGTTCCAGGACAAACGCATCCTGGCGCTCTCGTTGTTGCAGAACTGGGTCATCGGGCCGCTACTGATGTTCGGTCTGGCGGTACTGTTTCTGCACGACCAGCCTGAATACATGACGGGCCTGATTTTGATCGGACTGGCCCGTTGCATCGCGATGGTGCTGGTGTGGAACCAGCTGGCGGGCGGCGACAACCAGTACGTGGCCGGCCTGGTCGCGCTCAACTCGCTTTTTCAGATCGTGTTTTTCAGCGTGTTCGCCTGGATCTTTCTCACGTGGCTACCGCAGGTGCTGGGCCTTGGCGGGCAGGTGATCGATGTGGGCTTCTGGACCATCGCGCAAGCGGTATTGATCTACCTGGGCATTCCGTTCCTCGCCGGATTCCTGACCCGGCGGATGCTGGTCGAATCGAAGGGCGCACAGTGGTACTCCGAGCGATTCCTGCCACGGATCGGACCGATCACGCTGGCTGCGCTGCTGTTCACCATCGTGGCGATGTTCAGCCTCAAGGGTGCGGACGTGGTACGCCTGCCGCTCGACGCGGTGCGCATCGCGATCCCGCTGGCAATCTACTTCGTCGTGCAGTTCCTCATCAGCTTCGCCATGGGCCGGTGGATCGAAGCGGACTACCCCCGCACCACCGCCATCGCCTTCACTGCGGCGGGCAACAACTTCGAGTTGGCCATTGCGGTGGCGATTGCGACTTTCGGCCTGGCATCGCCCGTGGCCTTCGCTGCAGTCATCGGGCCGCTGGTGGAGGTGCCTGTGTTGATCCTGCTGGTGCACATCTCGCTGTGGCTGGGCCGCCGATATTTCCCTCAGGGCACCCACGCTCATCCGGTAGGGAATTGAGGCTGACGCTACGGATACTTTCTGGCCCGTCTCCCTTGCCAGCACTCGACCGTACGCATGCATGTCGGCGAACGGCCGAGGGGTGGCAGACGACACGGCGCCACTGCACAACCTGCCGCTCCAAGGCTGTTTGCACGAACGCCCCTTCTTGCGGCTGTGGGTGGGCAAGGCTGCGCGGCTGCCGCAGTTCTCTGGTGGGCAGACCCGCATCCTTGCCTCATCGGTCTTGCCGCCCGCATCCCGACCTGGTCGCCGGGGACAAGAATCCGGCGGTGCAGGAGCTGCGAGAGCCCCGAGCGGCGCTCAGGCCGGCTATGTCCGTGCAGTGCGCAGGAACGGCGCGACCATGTCGGCCTCCAGGGGCCGCGACATGAAGTAGCCTTGCGCGCCGTCGCATCCGGCCGCGGCGGCCAGGGCCAGTACCTGCTCGGTCTCCACGCCTTCGGCCAAGACCCGGTAGCCGAGCGACTTGGCCATCGTGACGATCGAGCGGAACAGCCGCAGCGACGTCGCATCGCTCGCGATCGGGCCTACGAGGCTCCGGTCGATCTTCATCAGCGTGGCGGGCAGGTCCTGCAGCGCCCCGAGATTGCTGTAGCCGACGCCGAAATCGTCCAGCGCGATGTGCACGCCCAGAGAATGCAGCACCCGCAGCGTTTCCACCGCCTTCTTCTCGGTCATCATGGCCGTCTCGGTGCACTCGATATGGATCTGGTCGGCGGTCAGTCCGACGCTCTGGAACGCCTGCTGGAACCGCTGCAGAAAGTCGGGGCTGTCGAGATTGCGCGCGGAGATGTTGACGGCCACCGCGATATCGAACCCTTCGCGCCTCCACTGGGCCTGCTGTGCGAAACCCGTCGCCAGCACCCACTGGGTGACACTGTGGATCAGGGACGTTCCCTCGATCAGCGGAATGAAGACCGCGGGCGATATCGGCCCCAGCTCCGGATGGTCCCAGCGCAGCAGGGCTTCCACGCTGCGGTACCGGCGTCGGCCGAGGTCGAGCTTGGGCTGGTACACCAGCCGCAGCCGGCCATCCGCCAGATGGATCGGCAAGTCCCTGAGCAGGGAGAAGGTCCTGCGGTACTCCGCATCGAGCGCATGACGGTGCCACACGATCAGCTGCTCGGCCAGCTCGGCTTCGTACAGTGCCGCCGAGGCGCAGCGCAGTGCGTCACCGGCCTGCCGGTCGCTCAACCGGAAATTCACCGCGCCCGCACAGGCCTGCAGCTCGATCACCACGCCGTTCGACTCGAACGGCTCCCGCATCCTGCGCACCAGCGATTCGGCCGTGGGCAGATGGCCGTCGATCGCGCCGTCGACCAGCAGGGCGAAGCGGGTCTCGGACACATGGTAGGTGCGCGCACCGGCCGGCGCGATGGACTGCAAGAGCGCGGCAACGTCGCGCAGCGTCCGTTCGAGCGGGGCGATACCGACGGCGCGCACCGCACGCTGGACCTCGGTCGGATGCATGATCTCGAGCAGCACCAGCGAGCGGGTCGCGTCGGGCTCGATCTGGCACAGGTCGGCCAGATCCACCGAGAGCTGGCTGCGGTTGGGCAGGTTGGTGACGTCGTTGCGGCGGCCGATGCCCAGCTGCAGGTCGATCTCGGTCATGGCCATGCGGGCCAGCAGCACCAACTGCTCGACTTCTGTAGCGGAAAAGGACCGCGCCTGCGGCCCGGCGATGCAGAAGGTGCCGATGACGAAACCCGAGCCGGTGACCAGCGGCGCCCCCGCGTAGAACCGGATGTGGGGGTCCCCCTGCACCATGGCATTGGCGGCCAGGGCGGGATCGGCATGCGCATCCTCGATGACGACGGTGGAGGCCTTCTGGACCGTCAGATCGCAGAAGGTACCGGCCCGCGGAAGATCGGTGACCGACACGCCCACGCTTGCCTTCAGCCATTGCCAGTGCGCGTCGAGCAAAGACACCAGCGCGATCGGGGTGCGGAACAGCGCGCTCGCCAGGCGTGCCAGATTCATGAGCGGTTCGTTGGCGGACGACTCCAACAGCCGCGCGGCCTGCACCACGGCAAGGCGGTCGCTTTCGCTCGCATCGATCGAAACAGAGGCAGGGTAGAGCTGCATGGCGTACACGGTGTTTCGGCAATTCCGTTGCCGACTTTAGGCAAAAAGCCTTCGTTTGCTCGAACCGCCTGTCGCCGTCTCTTCCTATCGGCGACTTTTGCTCCAGCGACCCTGGAAGGGACAAGGCGAGCAGTGATGCCGGATGCTGTGCGCGGCTTGCGGTATCGCGCGGGGTACACGCCAAGTTTTGCGGTGAATGGCAAAAGATTTGGCACGCGGCCCGAGACCGCCAATTTTTTGCTGCTAGAATACGAGGCTTAGCGGCTGTAGCTCAGTTGGATAGAGTACTTGGCTACGAACCAAGGGGTCGTGGGTTCAATTCCTGCCAGCCGCACCAAACGGATAGCCCTAGAACAGTGATGTTCTAGGGCTTTTTCCATTAGGCGCTGCCGTGCGGCCCCACCTCTCTGGGTGAGTTTTTCCACCCAGGTTCATTTTTCAGCCGTCCACCAGCGGTAGAACCGCCGTCCTACAGCGTGCCGGTAGCCGAGTGGGCTCAGGTCACAGGCCAATTGCAGACCAGTTGACATCGGGCAATGCTCGCAGCGCCGGCTTGGCAAGCAGGTAACCCTGGTACAGGTCGATGCCCAACGTGCGAAGGAAGTCGAACTCCGCCCGCGTCTCCACGCCCTCGGCAAGCACCCGGACGCCCAGTTCGTTGCAGATCCGCACGATGCCGCCTACGACGATCTGCCGTTCGCGATGCACATCGATGCCGCGCAACAAGGCCATGTCGATCTTGATGATGTCGGGCACGAACTCGACCAGAAAGTCGAAGCCCGCATAACCGGCGCCGAAATCGTCGATCGCGGTGGTGAAGCCCCGTTGCTCGTAGTCGCGGAAGATCGATTTGAGATGTGCCAAGTCGGACGACTGCTCGCTCTCGGTCACCTCGAACATGATCTGCTCGGCCGGGAACGCGCACTTCTTGGCTGTGGCCAGCGTGAGCCGGATGCAGGCCTCGGCCCGGTAGACGGCATTGGGCAGGAAGTTGATGCTGAGCATGCTCTTCATGCCGAGTTCGGATGCCTGCTCGATCGCTTTGACACGGCACGTCTGGTCGAACGAGTACCGGTTCTGGTCGGTCACTTGGGAAAGGACGCTCATTGCACCTTCGCCGCCCGGCCCTCGGACCAGTGCTTCGTGCGCGAACACCGATCGGTTGGACACCTGCACTATGGGCTGAAAGGCCATGGCGAAATCGAAACCGAGCGCCGACACATTGCGGCAGCCCTCACAACCTGAGGGCATCGACGATGCCTTGTCTGGGTTCATAGTCAGTTTAGTTTCACAAAATGTTGACCCCCGGTTAAAGCAGAGGCTTCACGTACAGCTGCGACTGGTTGTACGCCTTCAAAACGGAATACTCGCACCACCTCGGTCAGACGTGCAGCTTGGTGACGCAAGCTTTCGGCGGCGGCAGCGCTCTCCTCCACCATTGCGGCGTTCTGTTGGGTCGACTGGTCGAGTTCGACCACCGCGCCGCTGACCATGCCGATGCCCTTGGTCTGCTCGAGAGTTGTGGCGCTGATCTCGTTGATCAAGTCCTCGACGCGCCGCACCTCGCTCACTATCTCGCCCATTACAGCTCCTGCAGCTGTCACCTGGCGAGAGCCGGCCTCGACCTTTTCGACGCTACCTTCGATGAGCGCCTTGATTTCGTGGGCCGCTGCCGCGCTGCGCTGCGCCAGGCTGCGCACCTCGCTGGCGACCACCGCGAAACCGCGGCCCTGTTCGCCCGCCCGGGCCGCTTCCACCGCAGCATTCAGCGCCAGGATGTTGGTCTGGAAGGCAATCCCGTCTATTACGCCGATGATGTCGCCGATCTTGCGCGAGCTCCCGCTGATGTCTTCCATGGTGGACACCACCTGACCAACGACCTCGCCGCCCCGGGCAGCGGCCGCACTGGCCGACGAAGCGAGCTGGGCCGCCTGCCGCGCGGTATCGGCGTTGTTTTGAACCGATGCGTTCATCTGCTCCATCGATGCCGAAGTCTGCTGCAGGCTCGAGGCCTGCCGCTCGGTCCTGTGGGACAGGTCTGCGTTTCCGGATGCGATCTCGATCGATCCGGTAGCGATCGAATCGGACGCCTGGCGCACGTCGCCCACGACCTGGGCCAGGCTGCGCTGCATCGCGCCGAGCGATGCCAGGACGCTACCCACCGGCGCGCGGTCGGCACCGGCTACCGGCTGGAGGTCGCCTTCCGAAACCCGGCGTGCCGCACCGCCCAAGGCATCCGGCTCCGCGCCCAGCTGCCGTGTGATGCTTCTCGATATCCAGGATGCGAGGGCGATCCCGAGCGCCAGCGAAAGCGCCAGAGCTACCAGCATCACGGCCAAGAAACCCGAAGCTTGCGCCAGGGCGATCTTGTTCTTCGCCTGCACGCGTTCTTCTTCGAAGTCGATCAGCTGGTTGATCGCTGCGAGCCACTGCACGTACTGCGGCTTCGCCTGGGTCCACAGTGTGCTCTGCGCCGCGGCGACATCGCCCTTCGCGGCCTGCTCGACGATCGACTGCGTCGTCGCGACTGCCTTCGATTCGATGGTCTGGATCGCTCCATACAACCTGCGCAGTTCGGCGGCGTCCGCCGAGGGACCGATCAGCTTTTCGAGCGGGCCCGCCGACTCGGCATAGAAGCTCGCCAGCCGCTGGATGGTGTCCACCTCGGCCTGCCGCTCTGCAGCATTTGCGGCCAGCACCACGTCGCGGGTGGCGATGGCCCGGTCATGCGCAGAGCCGCGGAAATTTATGGCGTAGCGCTGGATGCTTGTGTGCTCCTCGCTGTTGGCCCGTAGGGCATCGTCGATGCTGCGGACCTTGGTGATCGCGACCACTGCGACCACCACCAGAATGGCCAGCAGTAGGCCGAAGCCCGTCGCAAGTCGCTTAGCAACAGTAAGGCTATGAAATTTCATCGGAGTAGGAGCAAGCAAGTAAGTACCTGGAAATCTGCGCCTCATCAGTGTGCATGCAAACCATGAACGGAATGTAAGTACCGTATCGAAAGCATGCGCTCCGCTGGGGCTTCCCACGATCTACAAGCTCTGTGCGGGCGAGAAGACGCAGTGGCTGATGCCTGGGGCAAGCCGTCCACCGCCAGCGCGCGGTCGAGACCCCGCCCCGCCTGCCCGCTAAATGGGTCGGTTTAACGACGCCGCCGGCCAGGCGGAAAGCCAGGCCTGGTGCGGGCCGCGCAGGGGTTCAGCGGGTTGCGGCGGTGACGGGAAATGACGGCTTTTGCATGGCCGCGACGAGCGGTGAGCGAAGGGAGTGCCATCAGGGCGTTTCCCTCAATTCCGGGAAGGGGTCGGGAAAAGCCTAATCTTCCTAACCACCCCTGAAAAACGCACGTAAGTCGTTGATCCTTAAGGCGATAGGTAGTTAGGGTTGAAACCTAATCCGACATAACCTCAAACCTATTTTTTCTCGTAAGTGGTTGATCTACATAGACTTTTTCCAAGCGCGAAATTGGGCTTCCCCCAGTTTCCCGGACGCTTTGCCTAGCCCTTTAAGCGCTGCCGCTCCTCGAATTGAACCGGGCTGAGGTAGTTCAATTTTGAGTGTTTCCTGAACGGGTTGTAGAAACGCTCGATGTAATCGAAGACGTCGGCCCTGGCCTGCTCCCTGGTGCGGTAGACCGTACGAGCGCAGCGCTCGGTTTTCAACGTCGAGAAGAAGCTCTCCATGGCTGCGTTGTCCCAGCATTCACCACGCCGGCTCATGCTGCAAGTGATGTTCTGGCTCTTCAGCAACTGCTGGAACTCGTCGCTGGTGTACTGACTGCCCTGGTCCGAGTGGTGCATAAGTGCAGCAGGTTTGCCTCGACGCCACAAGGCCATCAGCAGAGCATCGCTCACCATCCTGGCCTGCATGGTGTCGCTCATCGACCAGCCCACGATGCGCCTGGAATACAAGTCCATCACCGCCGCGGCGTAGAGCCAGCCTTCGGCCGTCCAGATGTAGGTGAAGTCGGCGACCCACTTCTGGTTGGGCTCCAACGCTCCAAACTCTCGCTGCAGATGGTTCAGCGCGATGTGGTTCTCCAGCCTGGCCGCACCGTCTCCAGGAAGCCTGCGCCGCTTGCGCCTGGCCTGCAGGTTGGCCAGCTTCATCAGCCGTGCCACACGGTTGATGCCGCATTGCTCGCCGGCGGCCCTCAGGTCGTGCCACACCCATGGGCTGCCGTAGGTTCGGTCGCTAAGCTCGAAGCTCTCTTGAATGCTGCGTGTAAGCCTTGCATCGGATACGCTGCGCTCGCTGGCAGCCCTGCCGAACCATTCGTAGAACCCGCTGGCCGAGACATTCATCGCACGGCTTTTTTTAGGATGTCGCGCTCCGTGGTGACCCGCCGTAGTTCTCGTTGAAGGCGCTCGACCTCAGAGGCCGACTCGCTGCGCAGCGGTTTGTTGGCCCGCATGTCCATGACACCGCCATGCTCCTGGCTGACCCAGCGTCGCAGCACGCTCTGCTCGATGCCGAGGTCCCTCGCAATGTGCGTGACCATCGCACCAGGCTGCTTGACCAGCTTCACTGCTTTCCGCTTGAACTCGTCCGTAAACGTTCTTCTCGTCCTTGGCATGTCTGCCTCCTAAACACATCATGTCATTCGATGTGTCCGGGAAACTGGGGGAAGCCCAGCGCGCAGAGATCGGCGATCGCATGTTCTCTTCGTAGCGTGCCATGGCGTTATCTCGACGGTCGATCGCAGGGATCTCGGGAATGGCCTTGGTACACTATCCGATGTGCCTCCGTAGCTCAGTGGATAGAGCGATCCCCTCCTAGAAATTTGGGCACCGGCAGGCGAAAGCCGCTGCGTGAATTGAGTCAAATTCGGTGAACCCTCTGGGCTGCAAGCCCGTGGCAACGCCGAGCCAAGCCCCTCGCGGGGAAGGTGTAGAGACTAGACGGCTCAGGCCTGCAGGGCGCACCGGCAACGGCGCGGTCCATGGTCAAGGCATAGTCCAGCCCACGAACACGCCAGATGTGGCGGCGAAAGCCGAAGTGGGACGAAGGGATAGGTCACAGGTCCGATTCCTGTCGGGGGCACCACAATTTTTCGGCGCAGTCATGCACAGTGCGGCAGCGGCCCCACCCTCGGCACGCCAGAGGGCGCGGTAGACGTGCTCAGCCGCAGCGGGCCCGCGTCACCACGCCTTGCGCGTCGGCATCGAGCGTCAGGCGCGACGCGTTGAACTCCATCGTCACGATTTGCCCGGGCCGCAGAACCCTGACGACCGCCGCGCCGGCGCGTCCCCGCGCCTCCTCGCCCAACCGCTGGTCGACTGTCTTGCCGACGGCGAACTGGGCATTGGCTGCATCGCAGATGGCGCCACCGGCGGGCACGGCGTCGATCGACGGCGCGGGCGCCAGGGAAGGCAGCCACGCACAGGCTTGCAGCGACACGCCGGCAAGCGCGCACAAGGCGAAAAGATGAGGTTTCATCGAAGGCATCCCATCGGACAAGGTCCAGGTGTATAGCCACACGCACGGCGTGGCAGCAAGCTTTATTGTGAACCGGCGTTGCGGCCCGACGGCGGCTGCAGGCCCGGCTGGCCGGACTGGTTCGACAGCGAACCCAGCGGCTCCCTGCGGTTCTGGTCGAGCATCAGCGCCCGCTGGCCGGCACGCTCCGGCACCGCTTCGCCGCGCTCGGCTGCCACGGCCTGCGCGTCGCGCCGCGCCCGCGGGCCGCTCAGCGCGCCGGAGCCCTGTTCGCGGCCTTGCACGCCCATGCCGGCACCACTGTTGACACCCGGGTTGACCGTGACACCCGGCCCCACGCCGCCCAGGCCCACGCCGCCCGTGCCACCATTGGCGGACGCGCTGCTGCCGCCCGCGGACGCGGCAGCAGCCGCACCCGGCGACACCTGGGCGAACGCGGCACCCGAAAGAAGGACCGCTGCGACCAATGCGCCGGTGCGGAATGACGGCCCGAAAGGCACGAATGGATAGTGGGAAATGGGCATGCATGTCTCCTGGCGACGGTGAAAGGGCAGTGGGCACCGCGATCGGCACCCGCCCGAGTCTGCAGCTCCTATGCCGCAGCCCTGCATCACATCGTCACAGAAGGCCGACGACGGTCGCCAGCTGCATCGGCTCGAATCCGCTCATCGCAACCGCGCTGGCGAGCGTGACGACCAGCATGGCCACGAACCGAAAGGCCGCTGTGCCGATCGACAGCTCGGCATCGGCCTCGTCGGACTGCCCGCGCCGCGACGGAATCTCGGACACGGGATAGGACGCATCGGGACTTGCGGAGTGGACATCGGACGGCATGGCGGCCTCGGCTGCGGTAGGTGGGTGGTGAAGCCGCAGGCAGCCCAAAAGCGCATGTGGCCGGAATGGGCTGGATCGTGGTCTTCGGCTCGATCCGTGGCGTTCGGACGATGCGGCGTCCCGCTGTGGGAACCGGCCGACACGCATCGCGAGGCTTACGCCACCGGAAGCCGAAGACCCACATGCCGCACCGTTGTTGTCTCCCAGGCGGGTCGCACCTTCCTGCCGATACTTGATTGCACCGCAGGCCCGCAGAGGCCCGTCCATCACTAGAAAGGGTTCACCATGAAAGTCATTCTCCTCTGGCTCGCAGGGGTTCCGCTCGGGTTGATCATCCTGTTGAAGATCTTCGGCGTGTTCTGATCCCAGCTTCCACCAAAGATAAAGCCGCCCCGGTGCAAGCCGCGGCGGCTTTTCTCATGCGCGGCGCTCAGGGCAGGGTGCGGCGCTGCAGCTTCTCGAGCGTGGCCAGGTCGAGCAGGCTGGAGGCGGCCTTCACCTCGTCGAGGTTCATCCGGGTGCCGGTCACCTCGACCACCACGCCGTTGCGCAGGGTGGTGGTGTACTGGGCAGAGCTGCCGTCCTTGCGGAAATTCTCGTGCAGGGTCCGGCCGTTCTCCTGCCAGGTGCGTTCGGACACGCTGCTGTTCTCGCGCTCGCCCTGCACAGCGGCGCCGGCGGAGGCCATCAGTTTGCTCATCGCGCCGAGGTCGATCATCTCTATGCGCATCCGCTGCTCGCCGTTGGAATAGTCGGCGCGGGCGTTGCTGTTGACGCGGCCGGTGACCTGCCCTCCGTGCATCTCGATGGCGGTGCGCTGGAAGGCGCCCAGCGTCTCGGGCAGGGCCGCCTTCAGGGCCGGTGCCGGCACCGCGCCGGTGTCGGGGTCGCCGCCGGTGACGGGCGGCGTGCCCACCGTCGGCGCGGCGCCCTGCCCTGCCGCGGCGGCGCCCTGGCGTTCGCTGGCAGCTTCCATCCGCTGGGCCGCATCCGAGATCTTCTGCGACGCCGCCTCCAGGCTGGCGGCGTCCAGCCGCACCTTGCCGCCCGGCGTCTGCACCGTGATGTCGGCAGCCTCCATGCCGTGCGCGGTCAGCCGGGTCATGGCAGCCGACAGCAACAGGCCGACCACCGCGCCGGCCAGCACCAGCACCGCGGCGTAGGGCACGGTCTTCTGCGGCGCGCTGCGCATCACCGAGGGCAGACCGGCGAACACCACGTAGGCCGCGTACAGCACGGCCAGCAGCCAGAGCATCGACAGCGCCGGCACCAGCAGGAACACGCCGCCCACCAAGGCGGCGGCACTGCCGTACACCGCGATCTTCAAGGCGCTCTCCCGGTGCGCCCGGCCGCCGAAGGTCGGCGCCACCACGTGGGCCACCAGCGCCACCACCAGCACTCCCACCACCAGCATGCAGTAGGTGGCGGCCGCATGGACCAGCCCCTGCTCCCACGGCAGCCGGACGGTGACACCCGCAGCCTGGGCGCCGACGACCGACAGGCCTATGAAGCCGCAGATCGCCGGCACCAGGGCCAGCAGCAGGAGATGGCGGACGATGCGTGCGGAGCCGATCGGGGTGTCGTCGATGCGGCGCCAGGCGGTGCGGGGCTGCAGCAGCAGGTTCTGGATGCGGTGGATCAGGCTCATAGGGTAGGCAGGAAAGGCGCCGGCCGCACGTCTGTAGCGGCCGGGGGCTGGATGATGCGCGAACCGGGCGGCCGCACTGTGCAGCGCGGGTCGTTTTTTGTTTCAGGGCGTAGCCGATGGACGCGGCCGGATCGCCCCATTCTGCGCCGGAACCGCTTGCAGGCTTGCTGCATGCCGACTACCCGCTATTGTTTCGAGAGCAATCCGGCGGCACGAGGCCGCGGCGCAGAAGGTCGACTTCGGCATGCAGCGCAGCGGCCCAGGCCCGCCGGTCGCGGCCGGCCGCAGGGCCGGGAAGGCCGAAGTGCACGACGGCCACCAGCGGCGGGCCGGTCAGGGTGCGCCAGAGCGAGGCGACCAGCGTGTCGTCGTCCACGTAGGCCGCCAGGGCCGACGGCGCGCCGGTGGCCGCATCGAGGAAGCGGATGCCCACCGGCAGCGCGGGCACGTCGGTGGCGATCGCCGCCTGCAGCAGGTTGCCGTGGAACGGCAGCAGCACCTCGCCGTTGCCGGTGGTGCCTTCGGGGAACACCGTCACCACATGGCCGGCCGACAGGCTCTCGGCCATGTGGTGCACCACCCGCACCGCGTCGCGGCGCGAGGCGCGTTCGATGAACAGGGTGCCGGCCGCGGCGGCCACCACCCCGATCAGCGGCCAGCGCCGCACCTCAGCTTTGGCGACGAAGCGGCAGCTGCGCGCGGCCTGCACCGCCAGGATGTCGAGCCACGACGTATGGTTGGCCACCAGCAGCAGCGGGCCGCCGTCGGGCCGCCGGCCTTCCACCCGCAGGGCGACGTTGAGGATGGTCAGCATCCCGCGCGCCCAGTCCTCGATGCAAGCCTCGCGCTCGTCCGGGGTGAAGCCGGGGAAGTGTCGGCGGATCAGCCAAAGGCCGCGCGCGCCGTGCGCCGCGGCGCGCAGGATGCGCCAGCCGGCCTGCAGATGGCGGAGCGGGGACGTCATCGCGCGGCGGGCCGCGCCTGGCCGGGCGCGCTCACCGGCGGCATGGGCGGATCGCCGAACCCGCCACCGGCACAGCCGGCGCACGGCGGTCACCGGAGGTCGGGTGCCCCGCCGTCGCCCGGCCGCCCCGCAGCCCGGCGTCAGCCATGCCGCGCGTATGCGATCTGCCCGCCGACCAGCGTCCAGCGCACTTGCGCCGGCAGCTCGTAGCCGGAGAACGGCGTGTGCTTGCCCTGGCTGCGCAGCGTGTCGGCGCCGACCGTCCAGCGCGCGACCGGGTCGAAGATGCAGATGTCGGCCACGCCGCCGGGCGCCAGCCGGCCCAGGCTGGCCTGCAGCGTGCCCAGCGATCCGCCCAGCACGGCGGCGGGCGCGTGGGTCAGCACCGACAGCGCTCGCAGCAGGCCGGCATTGCCGCTGCCCGATTCGTCGGCCCATTTCACCGCCAGGCTCAGCAGCAGTTCCAGGCCGGTGGCGCCGGGCTCGGCCTCGGCGAAGGGCAGCGTCTTGGCGTCTTCGTCGACCGGGGTGTGGTCGGAGACGAGCACGTCGATCGTGCCGTCGGCCAGGCCGGCGCGGATCGCGTCGCGGTCGCGCTGCTGGCGCAGCGGCGGATTGAGGCGGGCGCGGCTGTCGAAGAAGCCGATGTCGGCGTCGGTCAGGTGCAGGGAGTTGATGCTGACGTCGGCCGTCACCCGCAGGCCCTCGGCCTTGGCGCGGCGCACCAGGTCGATCCCGGCGGCGCTGCTCAGGCGGCACAGATGGACCCGGGCGCCGGTGGATTTCAGCAGCTCGAAGATGGTGTGCAGCGCGATCGTCTCGGCCGCCACCGGCACGCCCGACAGGCCCAGCCGCGTCGCCAGCGGCCCGCTGGCGGCCACGCCCTTGCCCAGGTAGAGCTCCTGCGGCCGCAGCCAGACGGTGTAGCCGAAGGTGGCGGCGTACTGCAGCGCGCGCTGCAGCACCTGGGTGCTCTGCAGCGGCACTTCGGCCTGGCCGAAGCCGACGCAGCCGGATTCGGTCAGTTCGGCCATCTCGGTCAGCACCTCGCCGGCCAGGCCCCGGGTGAGCGCGCCCAGCGGGAAGAGGCGCGCGCGGTGCAGCTTCTCGGCGCGGAACTTCAGCATCTCGACCAGGCCGGGCTCGTCGAGCACCGGGTCGGTGTCGGGCGGGCAGACCAGGCCGGTCACGCCGCCGGCCACCGCCGCGGCCATCTCGGAATCGAGCATGCCCTCGTGCTCGTGGCCCGGCTCGCGCAGCCGCGCCGCCAGGTCGATCAGGCCCGGCACGACGATGCAGCCGGTCGCGTCGAGCGTGCGGTCGGGCACGAAGTCGGGCGCTATGTTTTCTATAGCTAGAAGCCGGCCGGCGGCAACGGCCAGCGGCACTTTTTTATCGAAACCGGTGGCCGGATCGATCACCCGGCCGTTCTGGATCAGGATGTTCATGCCTCATTCCCCGCGACGATGCTCATGACCGCCATGCGCACCGCGATGCCGAAGGTCACCTGCGGCAGGATCACGCTCTGCTGGCCGTCGACGACCGCCGAATCGATCTCCACGCCGCGGTTGATCGGGCCCGGGTGCATCACGATCGCGTCGGGCTTGGCCAGGCGCAGCTTCTCGGGCGTCAGGCCGAAGCTGCGGAAGTACTCCTGGCTCGACGGCAGCAGCGCGCCGCTCATCCGTTCGTTCTGGAGCCGCAGCATGATGACCACGTCGCAGCCCTGGATGCCCTCCTCCAGCGTGTGGAACACCTTCACCCCCATCTGCGCCATGTCGGCCGGCACCAGTGTGCGCGGGCCGACCACCCGCACTTCGGCGCAGCCGAGCGTGGTGAGGCCGTGGATGTCGGAGCGGGCCACGCGGGAGTGCAGCACGTCGCCGACGATCGCGACGGTGAGGTTGCTGAAGTCCTTCTTGTAGTGGCGGATCGTGTACATGTCGAGCAGCCCCTGGGTGGGGTGCGCATGCCGTCCGTCGCCGGCGTTGATCACGTGCACATGCGGCGCCACATGCTGGGCGATCAGGTAGGGCGCGCCCGATTCGCTGTGGCGCACCACGAAGATGTCGGCCGCCATCGCGCTCAGGTTGGCGATGGTGTCGAGCAGCGACTCGCCCTTGGTGGCCGAGCTGCGCGCGATGTCGAGGTTGAGCACGTCGGCCGACAGCCGCTTGGCCGCGATCTCGAAGGTGGTGCGGGTGCGGGTGCTGTTCTCGAAGAACAGGTTGAACACGCTCTTGCCGCGCAGCAGCGGCACCTTCTTGACCTCGCGGTCGTTCACGCTGACGAAGTTGGCCGCAGTGTCGAGGATGTGGGTGACGATGTCCTTCGGCAGCCCTTCGATCGACAGCAGGTGGACCAGCTCGCCGTTCTTGTTGAGTTGGGGATTGCGTTTGTAGAGCATGTCAGACGCTCTCCACCTGGAAGCTGAGGCGGCCGTCCGGGCCCTGCTCCAGCGCCAGTTGCTGGCTGCCCGGCAGCGCGACGCGGGCGGCGGCGAAGTCGGCCTGCACCGGCAGCTCGCGGCCGCCGCGGTCGACCAGCACCGCCAGCCTGACACTGGCCGGACGGCCGTAGTCGAACAGCTCGTTCAGTACCGCGCGGATCGTGCGGCCGGTGTAGAGCACGTCGTCGAGCAGGATCACGTCGGCGCCGTTCACGTCGAAGGGCAGCGTGGTCTGCGCGCTGGCGGCCAGGCCGCGCTGGGCGAAATCGTCGCGGTGCATCGCCGACGAGATGGTGCCGGCCGCGTCCGCCAGGCCCAGGTCCTGCTGCAGCCGGGCGGCCAGCCAGACACCGCCCGAGGCGATGCCGACCAGGCGGGTGCGCGGCGTGACCAGCCGTTGCAGGCCGCGCAGCAGCTCCTGGTAGAGCGCCTCGGCGTCGAGCACCAGGCTCTTGGCCGCGGTGGTGGCGGAGGATTCGGGAATCGTCATGGAAGGGTCCTCAGGAACTGTTCGAGGATGATGCAGGCCGAGGCGGCGTCGGCATCGCGCGCGCCGCCGGACAGTGCCTCGGTGGTGCTGTAGCGCTCGTCCACCTCGTAGACCGGCAGGCCGAAGCGGCCGTGCAGCTGGCGGGCGAACTTGCGGGCGCGGCGGGTGTTCTCGTGCGCCGCGCCGTCGGGATGGAAGGGCACGCCGACCACCAGCGCGTCGGGCTGCCATTCCGCGATCCGCTTGCCGATGGGTGCGAAGCGGGCGTCGCCCTCGGCGGCCACGGTGGCCTGGGGCGTGGCGGTCTTCAGCAGCCGGTTGCCCGAGGCGACGCCGGTGCGCTTCAGGCCGAAATCGAAGGCCAGGAAGCTCTGGAAGTGGGACGGGACGTCGGACACGGGGGACGGGGGTGGGCTCATCCAACGCACCTCGCCAACAACGCCTGCGCCCGGGCTGCACCTGCAGCGGCCACCGCGGAACCGACTTGTCGGGCCGCCAGTGGCGCCCCCGGTAGGGGGTCGGCGGCTGCACGCAGTGAGCAAGCCTGGGGGGGAGCCATTCAGGCATGCCCCGCGTCGGGGGAGATCATCCAGGCCTCGAGGCCGAGCAGCTTCAGCGCGCGGTCGTAGCGCTCGTCCACCGGCACGTCGAAGATCACCGACAGGTCGGCGCCGACGGTGAGCCAGGCGTTCTCGGCCAGTTCGCTCTCCAGCTGGCCCTCGCCCCAGGACGAGTAGCCGAGCGTCACCAGCACCCGGCGCGGGCCGGCGCCGGTGGAGAGCGCTTCCAGCACGTCCTTCGAGGTGGTCATCTCCAGGCCGCCGGGAATGGTCATCGTCGAGGCGTAGACCGACTCGTCCGCGTCGGGCACGTCGGCCCGCATCGCCTCGTGCAGCACGAAGCCGCGTTCGGTCTGGACCGGGCCGCCGTTGAAGACGGGCGTGTCGGAGAGGTCTTCGCGCCGCAGCGACAGATCGACCTTGTCGAACAGGCGGCGCAGGTTGATGTCGCTGGGCTTGTTGATCATCAGCCCCAGCGCGCCCTGGGGGCTGTGCTCGCAGAGATAGATCACGCTGCGGGCGAAGGACTCGTCCTCCATCCCGGGCATGGCAATCAGAAAGTGATGCGTCAGGTTGATGGGATCGGAGTCGGCTGCCATGCGGCGATTTTAAAGGCTCGCCCGCCGCCGCCCGGACGCCGCCGGACACAGCGGGTAACCGGCCGCACGTCGGAACCGGCGACAAACGCCATACCGGCGCGCGCCGCGCACTTGCCGCGCGGCGCTGTGCCGGTCCATATTCGCGGCGGCCGCGTGCCGGCCCCCTCCACCCACTCCGAACCATGCCCATGCAGCATTCCGATTCCCCGAAGTTCGACGCCGGCCTGGTCTGGTTCCGGCGCGACCTGCGCACCGACGACAACGCACCGCTCTACCATGCGCTGCGCAGCTGCCGCAGGGTGTACTGCTGCTTCGTCTTCGACACCGACATCCTCGACCCGCTGCCGCGCGCCGACCGCCGGGTGGAGTTCATCCAGGCCTCGCTGGTGGAACTCGACGCCGACCTCAGGCGCCTGGCAGAAGACCCGGCCGCCGGCCTGATCGTGCGGCATGCGAAGGCCGAGCACGACGTCGCGGTGCTGGCGAAGTCGCTCGGCGTGCAGGCGGTCTTCGCCGGGCAGGACGACGAGCCCGGCGCCCTGAACCGCGACGCGCAGGTGCTGGGTGCGCTGGCCAATGCCGGCATCGTGCTGCAGCTCTACAAGGACCATTCCATCTTCGCCCGCGACGAGGTGATGACCCAGGCGGGTACCCCCTTCGGCGTGTACACGCCGTACAAGAACGCGTGGCTGAAGAAGCTCGACGACTACCAGCTGAAGGCCTATCCGGTGGCCAAGTACGTGCGCGCGCTGGCCCCGCGGCCCGCGGCGCACCGGCATGCGGTGCCGACCCTGACCGCGCTGGGCTTCGAGGCCACCAACCTGTCGGAGCTGCAGATCCCGACCGGCGCCAGCGGCGCGCACAGCCTGTTCGAGGATTTCTTCGACCGCATCGACGACTACGGCCGCACCCGCGATTTCCCCGGCGCCAAGGGGCCGAGCTACCTCGGGGTGCACCTGCGCTTCGGCACCGTGTCGATCCGGCGGCTGGCCGCCACCGCGCACCAGCTCAGCCTGCACGGCAGCCAGGGCGCGGCGGTCTGGCTCAGCGAGCTGATCTGGCGCGATTTCTTCTTCCAGGTGATGCACCACTCGCCGCACGTCATCGGCCACGCCTACCGGCCCGAGTACGACGCGATCAAATGGGAGCACGGCAAGCAGGCCGACGCCGCCTTCGCCGCCTGGTGCGAGGGCCGCACCGGCTACCCGCTGGTCGATGCGGCGATGCTGCAGATCAACCGCACCGGCTACATGCACAACCGCCTGCGGATGGTGACGGCGGCCTTCCTGGTGAAGGACCTGGGCATCGACTGGCGCCGCGGCGAAGCCTACTTCGCGCTGCACCTCAACGACTTCGAACTCTCCAGCAACAACGGCAACTGGCAATGGGCCGCCTCCACCGGCTGCGACGCCCAGCCCTGGTTCCGCATCTTCAACCCGGTCACGCAGAGCCAGAAGTTCGATGCCGAGGGCAGGTTCATCCGCCGCTACCTGCCCCAGCTGGCGCGCCTGCCCAACGACCTGGTCCACATGCCCTGGCAGGCCAAGCCGGTCGACCTGGAAGCCGCAGGGCTGGCGCTCGGCAAGGACTACCCCCGACCCATCGTCGAGCACGCCCTGGCCCGCGAGAAGACGCTGGAGCGCTACGGCGCGGTGAAGAAGGCGCGGGCCTGAGCCCGGTGCGTCAGAGCGGGATCAGTTCGCGGACCCGGGCGCTCAGCAGGTCCATCGAGAACGGCTTGGCCAGCAGGTGCATGCCGGACGGCATTTCGCCCGACATGGCGCCTTCGGCATAGCCGGTGACGAAGAGCACCGGCAGCCCCGGCCGGTCGACCCGTGCCGCGTCGGCGATCTGGCGGCCGTTCATGCCGCCCGGCAGGCCGACGTCGGTGACCAGCAGGTCCACCCGCACGTCGGAGCGCAGGATCGACATCGCACCGTCGCCGTCGGCCGCGGCCAGCACGGTGTAGCCCTGGTCCTGCAACGCGTCGAGGATCAGCATCCGCACCGCACTCTCGTCGTCCACCACCAGCACCGTCTCGCCCTGCGCGCCGCGCGGCGTGGCCAGCGGCAACCGGGCTGCCTGCGGCGTCTCGTCCATCGCATGGCGTGGCAGGTAGATGCAGACAGAGGTGCCCAGGCCGGGCTCCGAGGCGATGCGCACTTCGCCGCCCGACTGCTTGGCGAAGCCGTAGACCATCGACAGGCCCAGGCCGGTTCCCATGCCGAGCGGCTTGGTGGTGAAGAAGGGCTCGAACACCCGCTGCACGACCTCGGGCGACATGCCGGACCCCGAGTCGGTCACGTCGAGCGCCACGTAGTCCCCCGCCACCATGCCGGATTCGGTGGCGACGGCGTCGGTCAGCGTCCGGTTGCAGGTCTTGACCAGCAAGTGGCCGCCGAAGGGCATGGCGTCCCGTGCGTTGATGCACAGGTTGAGCAGCGCGTTCTCGAGCTGGTGCGGATCGACCAGCGTCGACCACAGGCCGTCCTCCAGCGCGAGCGTGGTGCGGATCTCGGGGCCCACGGTGCGGCGGATCAGCTCTTCCATGCCCTGGACCAGGCGGTTGGCGCTGGTCGGCTTGGGATCGAGCGTCTGGCGCCGCGAGAAGGCCAGGAGCCGGTGGGTGAGCGCCGCGGCCCGCTCGGTCGCGCCGCGACCGATGTCGATGTAGCGGTCGAGGTCGGCATGCCGGCCCTGCGCCAGGCGCCGGCGCAGCAGGTCGAAGCTGCCGCTGATGCTGGCCAGCAGGTTGTTGAAATCGTGCGCCAGGCCGCCGGTGAGCTGGCCGACCGCCTCCATCTTCTGCGACTGGCGCAGGGCGTCTTCGGCGGTGGCGCGCAGGGCCAGCGCTTCGGCGATGCGGGTCTCGAGCAGCTCGTTGGCCTCGCGCACCGTGGTCTCGGCCCGCTTGCGGGCGGTGATCTCCACCGACGCGCCAGGAAACCGCAGCGGCCGCCCTTCGGCATCCCGCACCAGCCGGCCTCGCGCCGAGACCCAGCGCACCGCGCCGTCGGGCTGCACCACCCGGTAGTCGGACGCGTAGTCGCCGCCGTTGCCGAACAGCGCACGGAATTCGTCGCGGATCCGCGCCAGGTCGTCGGGGTGCACCGCCCGCAGGTATTCCTCGATCGGTGCGCCCGACTCGCCGCGCTCCGGGTCCACGCCATAGAAGCGGGCGAACCGGGCGTCGGCGTACAGCAGGTTGGAGGCCAGGTCCCAGTCCCAGATGCCCACCATGTCCGAGGCGCCCAACGCCAGATCGAGCCGCTCCTGGCTGAGCGCCAGCCGGCGCTCGGCCTCCTTGGTGCTGGTGATGTCGCGGGATACCGCCAGCAGCCGCTCGGGCAGGCCATCGCGGCCCAGGATCGGCGTGACCTGCACGTCCCAGAACCGCCGGCGGCCCTTGAGGGTGTTGGCGAAGTTCTGGAAGTGCCCTGCCCGCCCGGCCCGTGCCGCGGCGATGGCCGCCACCGCCGACAGGTTGCCCTCGTCCTCCCAGAAATCGGGCCAGGGGCAACCGCGCACCGCGGCGAAATCGTCGACCTCCATGACCGACTGGCCGCCCTCGCTCATGTAGACGAGCCGGCCGTCCAGGTCGAGCACCTTGATGCAGTCGCCCGACGAAGCGAGGACGCCGCGCATGAATTCCGACTCGAGCCGCTGCTGGTCGGCCGCCTCGCGCTGGGCGGTGAAGTCGCGCAGGATCTTCACGTAGCCGATGTGGGTTCCGTCCTCCGCCCGCAGGGGCATCAGCTCGCCGCTGGCCCAGAAGCGGCTGCCGTCCTGCCGCATGTGCCACCGTTCGTCGCTGGCGCGGCCGTCTCGCAGCGCGCACCGCATCTCGGTTCCCATCCGGTCAACCGCGCGGTCTTCGGGCAGGAAGATGCGGTCGGCGGTGTGGCCCAGCATCTCGGCTCGCGTCCAGTGCAGGACGTGCTCGGCGCCGGGATTCCAGTCGGTGACGATGCCCTGCACATCGGTCGCGATGACCGCGAAATCGACGGCACTGCGGACCATGGCCGCGCAACGCCGCGCATGCAGCAGGTCGTCGTCGGTCGGAGCGGGTACGGAAGGTGGTGTGGGCGGCATGGGGCGTGGGGCGCCCGGCACTCGCAAACGGGCTGACGCGGATTATCGGCGGGCAGGCGGATCGGCGTGTTGCGCAGATCGCACCGCCCGGCGGCCGGGTTCGCAGATGCGCCAGCCATGGACCGGCTGCACAGCCGCGTCCATCACCTGTCGTGGGTTGGGCCGAACGTGCGGTGGGCGGCGCCTGCGCCTTTCGTGCGCTCTTCGGTGCGCCGAAACGATTTGCTATTTATTTCATAGCTAGAAGCCGTCGTGCAACGCCGGCTTCAGCCCCGAATCGTCCAAAACCTCGTCCGCATCCGGAACGAGGCTGCGGCCGGACGTCCCACCGTCCGGCCCGCCGCCTCAGGCAGGGGTCGCCGCCAGGCAGTAGCGCCGCACCAGGCCCAGCAGCTCCTCTTCGGGATACGGCTTGCCGAGGTAGTGGTTCACGCCCAGCGCCATCGCATGCTCGCGGTGCTTGGCGGCGATGCGCGAGGTGATCATCACGATCGGCAGGTCGCGCAGATGGTCGTCGGCGCGGATGTTGCGCGCCAGGTCGAAGCCGTCCATGCGCGGCATTTCGATGTCCGACAGCACCAGCGACGGCCGCTCCTCCTGCAGGCGCTCCAGCGCCTGCAGCCCGTCGGCCGCCAGTGCGACACGGTAGCCTTCGCGGCGCAGCAGGCGCTGGGTGACGCGGCGCACGGTGATCGAATCGTCCACCACCAGCACCAGCGGCACCGCGCGGTTGGCCTCGGGCGCCAGGCCCGGAGCGGCCGGCTCCAGGCCTTCGACCTGTTGCACGGCCGCCGCTTCGCGCCGCTCCGCCAGCTGCGCCCGGACGCGTTCGCCGTGCACGCTGGCCAAGGCCACCGGGTTGTAGATCAGCACCACCGCGCCGGACGGCAGCACCGACATGCCCGAGAGGCCCGGCAGGCGCACCAGCTGCGGCCCCAGGTTCTTCACCACCACTTCCTGGTGGCCCAGCACTTCGTCGACGTGCAGCGCCAGGCGCTGCTGCGCACTGCGGAACACGATCACCGGGCGGGTGCGGGCCGGCGGCTCGTGGCTGGCGTCGGAGGAGCCGAGCAGCGCGCCGGTCCAGAAGAAGGGGACCGCCTCGCCGTCGTGGGCGAAGGTGTCGGACGCGTAGGCGCCGTCGAGCTCGGCCGGCGTCGCCCGCCGCACCACCTCCACCACGGTAGCCGGCACCGCGAACACGACGTTGCCGGCGCGCACCATCACCACCTGCGTCACCGCGGTGGTCAGCGGCAGGATCAGGCGGAACCGGGTGCCCTCGCCCTTCTGCGAGCGGATCTCGATGCGGCCGCCCGACGCCTGCACCTCGGTGCGCACCACGTCCATGCCGATGCCCCGGCCGGCCAGTTCGGTGATCTGCGTCGCGGTGCTGAAGCCCGGCTGGAAGATGAGTTGCGCGGCCTGCGCATCGTCGGGTTCGGGCAGCCCGTCCAGCAGCCCCAGCGTGCGGGCCTTGGCGCGGATGCGGTCGTGGTCCAGGCCCGCGCCGTCGTCGCGGAACTCCACCGCGACGTCGTTGCCTTCCTGGTGCAGGCCGATGGTGATCGTGCCGGTGGCCGGCTTGCCGGCGGCGGCACGGGTGGCCGCATCCTCGATGCCGTGCACCACCGCATTGCGCAGCAGATGCTCGAAGGCCGGCGCCAGGCGCTCCAGCACGCCGCGGTCCATCTCGACCGCGCCGCCGGTGATGTCGAGCGTGATCGGCTTGCCGGTTTCCTTGGCGGCCTGGCGTGCCACCGCATAGAGCCGGTCGGCGATGCCCTCGAACTCCACCATCCGGGTCCGCAGCAGGTCGCGCTGCAGCTCCCGGGCCTGGCGCCCCTGGGCGACCAGTTCGTCTTCGGTGCCCTGCATCGCGCGCTGTAGGTTGCGCTGCACCGTGGCCACGTCGTCGACCGACTCGGCCATCATCCGGGTCAGCTCCTGCACCCGGGTGAAGCGGTCGAATTCCAGCGGATCGAAGCCCGCCGCCGTGTCCTTGGCGAGCGCCAGGCGCGACTGCATCTGCGATTCGGCCTGCACCTCGATGTCCCGCAGCTCGCGCCGCAGGCGCTCCAGGTTGCCGGTCAGGTCGCCGAGCGAGCCCTGCATCTGCCCCAGGCGCGATTCGAGGCGCGAGCGGCTGATCATCACCTCGCCCGCCTGGTTCACCAAGCGGTCGAGCAGCGCCGAGCGCACCCGGACCGACGGGCCGGCCGCGCTGCGGGCCGCCGCAGCGATCGGTTGGCGGACCGGCACCGGCACGCCGCGGCCCGGCACCGCCACCGGTGCGGCGGGCGAAGCCTCGGGCGCGGCGGCCGGCTCTGCGGCCGGTGCCGCGTCGGGCACCGCGGGCTGGACCGGCGTGTCGGCATCGACATCGGCTCCGGCGCGGAGTTTCTCGAAATTGCTCCGCAGCGCATCGGCGTGCGCGAAGAGCGGCTCGATCGCGGACGCGTCGCTGACCTCGGGGCCGAGTTCGTCGATCTCGGTCTCGAAGCGGTGGGCCAGTTCGCCCAGTTGCATCGCACCGGCCAGCCGTGCGCTGCCCTTGAGGGTGTGCAGGGCCCGCAGCACTTCGGCGCGGGCCCGGTCGTTCTCGGGGCGGGCACCCCATTGGCGCAACGCGTTGCCCAACTGGGGCAGCAGCTCGAGCGCCTCTTCCTCGAAGATCGGGAACAGCTCGGTATCGACCACGTCGACCACGTCGATGTCGTCGCCGAGCGAAGCGCCGGCCCCGACCGAGCGGGCGATGGTGTCGTCGATGCGGCGCTGGGCCGCTTCTTCCGACTCGGGCTCGGCTTCGGCCGCGGGCGGAAGCGAGAAGCTCGCAGGCTCCGGCAGCGCCGCGGCATCGGGCTCGGCGGGCGCCTGCAGCACCGGCAGGTCGTCCTCGGCGGCGACGGAGGTGTCCGGCAGGTCTGCCGCGACCGCGGCATCGGGCACCGGCTCCTCTTCTGCACCGGCCTCCTCCCGCGCCGTCTCTGCCGTCTCTGCCGGCACCGACGGCTCGGCGACCGGCGGTGGCGGATCGGTGGCGACCTCGGTGTACGGTTCGGAGCCCGTGTCGGATTCGGCAGGGGCCTCGGCTTCGGCTTCGGCTTCCTCCGCGAGCATGCGGTCGGAATCGTCGTCGGCGACACGCAGGAAGCTGGCGGCCGACGGCACTTCGTCGGACTGGGAGTTGTCGCTGTCCAGGATCGCCTGCAAGGCGCGCATCAAACGCGGACGCGGCTCCTTCAGGAAACCGGCGGCGAACTGGTGCAGCAGGTGGCGAATATCTTCGGCCGCGTCGACGAAGACGCCGGCCTGGTGCACCGTGCCCTGGTCGTTGCGCGCATGCTGCAGCGCATGTTCGAGCAGCCGCGAAACCTTCGACAGCGCCTCGAACCCCACGGTGGCCGAACTGCCGGCCAGCGAATGGGCGAGTTGCTCGGCACTCTCGGGCAGGCGGCGGTGCAGTTCCAGCGACCACTCGCCGAGCGTCGTCAGCAGGCGGCGCGACCACTCGTCGGCCTCGTTGAGGTAGACGTTGTAGAGCGGAATCGGGATCCGCAGCGTCTCGATGACCTTGACGTCGTCTTCCGCATCCAGGCCCATGACGATGTCGTCGAGGACCGGCAGCGCGGCGACGGGGATATCGGCACCGGGGACATCCGGGGTGTCGTCTTGCGCCCCGGCGTCCGCCGAGGGCGCGTCGGCGTCCTCGATCGCAGCCTCTGCAGCGATCGGCTCGGCGGATGCCTGGTCGAGCGGCGTCGCCTCGACGACCGGCACCGCATCCGGCTCGGCCGGCGCCAGCGCGTCGGCGGCGCCTGGGTCGAGCGTCGGCGCGGCGACGGATGCCGGGACCGGCTCCTCGGCCGGTGTCGCATCGGCGAGGGTGAACTCGTCCGACAGCGTCGGCAACGTGTCGTCGGCGTTCGGATGCGACGGCTCGGCGGACGCCTGCGCCGGCAGGTCGTAGACCGGTGCGGAGCCGAATTCGCCAGCCGGGGCATCCGCAGCGACTTCGGCGGGCTGCACCGGTTCGGCGGTCGTCGGCGACTTCCGGTCCGACTCGGTCAGGGCGGCGGTGAACTCCGCGAAGTCGACTTCGTCGATCTGGAGGTTCTGGGTATCGGGCGGGACCTCCGGCATCGCGGCGGCATCGACCGGGTCTTCCAGCAGGAAGGGCTGCGCGGCCGAATCGCCCGCGGCCGGTGCACGGTAGTCGTCGGGCGTGAACAGGCTCACGGCGTCGGCGTTCGCATCGTCCGGCGGAGCGTCGAAGCTGAGGTGCGCCGCGTCGAGCAGCGGCTGCGGCTCGACCGCTTCCGGCACAGGGTCCGCTTCCACGGGAGCCTCGTCCGGCCCGTCGTCTTCCGACATGACGGTGTCGGCCCACTCCTCTTCCGAGGCGTCGCTGACTTCGTAGCCCTGTGGATCGACCGCTTCGGGCACCACCGACAGGGCCGTCGGCACCTCCCCGCCCGGCACCAGCAGCGGCACGCTCGCGCCGCCCAGCCGCAGCGCGTCGGCCGCGGCCACGAAGGGCTCGGGCGACCAGGCGGCATCCTGGTCGTTCTCGATGTCCCGGGCCCAGCGGCCGAACGCTTCCAGCGCGCGGCGCGCCATCACACGGTGGCTCTCGGGCATCGGCAGCTGCTCGGCCAGCCAGGCGTTGAACACCTGCTCCATCGCCCAGGCGGCTTCGCCGAAGCGGTCGAGCTGGACCATCCGCGAACTGCCCTTGAGGGTATGGAACGCCCGGCGCAGCGTCGTCTGCTCGCTCAGGTCGCCCGGGTGGCCGTCGAGGTTCGAGACCGACTCGAGGCCGTTGGCGATCACTTCGCGTGCTTCCTCCAGGAAGATCTCGCGCAGTTCGGCGTCGTCGTCTTCCGGCGTGGGGGCCGGAGCCGGTGCGGGCGCGGCGACCGGCGCCTGTTGCGCCGGGGCGGCAGCTGCCACGGGAGCGGCCGCAGCCGCGATGGCCGTCGCCGGCGCGGCCGCAGGCGTCTCGACCGTTGGCGGCACGGAATCCTGCAGCACGGGTTCGTTTTCTGCGGGTACCACGGCCGGCAGCGGCACCGGATGGCGGTTGTCGGCTGCGGGCGTGGGGGCGTCGTCGCTCGCGCGCACCCGGCTGCGGCCCATGACGATGCGCAGTTCGCCACGCTGTTCGTCGTAGACGAAGAGGCGCCGCGCCAGCGTCGGCTGGTAGCCCAGCATGTCGATCAGGAAACTCAGGGCGCCCAGGCTGTTGCCCAGCCGGTCGAACACCGCCGTGCGGGCGATCGGCTCGGCCGGATCGCCCATCAGCAGGCGTTCCACGCATTCGCGCATGCGGATCACCGCCTGGGACGCCTGGTCGAGGCCCAGCACCGACAGCACGCCGCGCATCTGCGCCAGATGCCCCGGCACCGCGGTGAGTGGCCCCACGTCGTTCGGTGCGCGGAAGAACTGGTCGAGCGACTGCTCGGCTTCGCGCAGGGTGATGCGCAGCTCTTCCACCACGCTGCCCATGGTCTGGCGGTCGCTGACCCGGCGGTACAGCGCTTCCATCCACTCCTCGAGCGGCTCCGGCGATGCCGCGCCGCGGGCACGGTCCAGGCGGCCGGCCAGCAGGCCTGCGCGCTCGGCCATCACGCTGTCGGGCGTGTCGAGCTCCTCGTAGGCCGCCTGCAGGTAGAGGATCGAGGTGGCGACTTCCATCGCCAGCGCGGTGGCCGGTGGCTCTCCGCTGCGGGCGGTGGACTCGAGTGCCTGCGTCAGCGCATGGGCGAGCGGTGCGCTTTGCGGATGAAGGCGGCGCAGCGAATCGGCCACCAGGTTGAACTGGTCGGCGGCCGCCTTGAGCTTCTGCCGGTCGCCGCCGGCCAGGGCCGACCAGGTCTCGGCCGCCGCGGCGATGCGCTTGCGCGCCTGCCCGAGCAGCACCGGGTCGAAGCGGCCGAAACGGCGCACGTCGTAGTTGATCGGCTCGACCTTCTGCATGCGGAAGGCCGAACGCACCGCGGCCAGGGCCGGCGCGTCGGCCGACTCGGCTCCCTGCGCCTGCGCGCAGAAGAAGAGCATGTCCTGCAGCAGCCGGTCGTTGACCGTCTGGTCGCCCTTGGCGAAGGCCGAGTACTGCATCAGCACCCGGGACGCCACCCGCTTGGAATGCGCATCGCGCGGCAGCAGGTCGAGGCCCAGGGCCTCGAAGAACCCGGCCGAGATGCGCCAGAACACCTGGGCCTGGCCCGGCCCGTGGGCGACGGCGAAGCGCTGCGACAGGTCCGACAGGCGCCGTGCGGCCGCCACATCGCCGCTCTTGACGACGCTCAGGACCGCCTGGTCGAGCTGCGCGCGGGCCGCGGCGCCGTAGGCCAGCGGCTCGGGCGCGCCGACCACCGCAGGCTCGGCGGAGCGGCGCTCTGCGGGCCACAGGTCGGCCGGATGGGCACGGTCGGCGCCGGCCAAGGCCTGCACCTCGCGGTACTGCGGAAACAGGCCGACGGCCGGATAGTGCTTGCCGGCCAGCACCGTGTCGAGGAACTCGCCGACCGCGAAACCGGCCCGCTCGATCGTCGCCACGGCGGGCTCGTCGCAGGCCGCAGGATTCTGCAAGAACTTGTTGACGCTCGCCTCCATCGAGCGGACGACCACCGCGGTCGGCTCCATCCCGACCATCTCCAGCGCACCGGACACCTGGTGCAGTTGCTGCCGCGCGACGCGCAAGGCGCCGGTGTCGAGCAGGTCCGGGTCCGAGTGGCCCGCGGCTTCGGCTTCGCGGACGAAGCGGCGCAGCGACTTGACCGCGCCTTCGAGCCCGCGCCGCAGTTCTGCAGCAACCCAGGCCAGCGGCCCCAGGTCGCGTTCGTGGAGGCCTGTGTCGGCGGCGTCTGGGAATTGCATGGGCGGCGTCTGCAGGTTGCGGCGATGGAGAAAAGCGAGGAACTCAGGCGATCTTGAAACGCGCCACGGACTCGCGCAGGTCTTCCGCCATGCGGGAGAGTTCGCGCACCTGCTGGGCGGTGGTGCGGGTGCCTTCGCCGGTCTGTTCCGTCACCGCGAAGATGTGCTGGATGTTGTCGGCCACCACGTTGGCCAGTTCGGCCTCGCGGGAGGTGGAGGACGATATCTGCTCGATCAGGTCGGCCAGTCGGCGCGACACGCGGTCGATCTCGGTCAGCGCGGTACCGGCGCTGTCGGACAGCCGGGCACCGTCGACCACGCCCTGGGTGGAACGCTCCATGGCGGCCACCGCGTCCTGGGTGTCGGTCTGAATCGCGCGCACCAGCGCCGAGATTTGACGCGTCGCGTCGCCGGAGCGCTCTGCCAGTCGCTGCACTTCTTCGGCCACCACCGAGAAGCCGCGGCCGGCTTCACCGGCCGATGCGGCCTGGATGGCGGCGTTGAGCGCCAGCACGTTGGTCTGCTCGGTAATGTCCGAGATCAGCTCGGTGATTTCGCCGATCTCCTGCGAGGATTCGCCCAGGCGCTTGATCCGCTTGGAGGTGTCCTGGATCTGGTCGCGGATCGCGTTCATGCCGCCGATCGCGTTCTGCACCGCCTGCAGGCCCGAGTCGGCGGCTTCCAGCGACTGGCGCGCCACCGCGGCGGACTCTTGTGCCTGGGACGACACGCCGTTGATGCGCGACGCCATGTCGAGCACCGAGCGGCCGGTTTCGCGGATCTCGCGTAGCTGCTCGGTCGAGGCGGCGAGCAGCTCGGTCGATGTGCTGTCCACCTGCGCCGTCGTCTGGGCCACCCGGGTGACCGTGTTCTGCACGTTGCCGACCAGCAGCCGGAGTTCTTCGACCGTGTAGTTCACCGAGTCGGCGATGGCGCCGGTGATGTCCTCGGTCACCGTGGCTTCCTGGGTCAGGTCGCCCTCGGCCACCGTCTGCAATTCGTTCATCAGCCGAAGAATGGCGGCCTGGTTGGCGTCGTTGACCCGCTTGGATTCGAGCTGGGCGCGCTCGGCTTCGTACTGCTGGGTCTCGGCTTCCTGGCGCTGCGACTCGGCAGCGCTCTGGCGGCTGCGGCTGTCGAGCAGCAGCACCCGCGCCAGGCCGAAGGCGGCAGCCAGCACGATCAGGGCGATGACGGCCATGGCCAGCACGGTGACGAGGCTCAGGCGGGCATCCTGCGACAGGCGCTGCTGCAGCACTTCAAGGCCCCGGCGCAGCGGCTCGCTGTCGGCGATGATGGCGGTCTGGGCTTCGCGGGCCGACACCAGGCCCTGCAGGTTGCCCAGGATGGCGCCGGCTTCGACGCGGGTCTTCTCGTACAGGGCCAGCAGGCCCTGGAGCTGTTCGCGCACCTGCGGATCGCGGGCGGCGCTCAGGCGCAGTTCGGGGCTGCCGTCGAGCAGGCCCTGGGTGATTTCACGGAAGGAGTTCAAGTCCTTGCCGAGCAGGAACACCGCCTCCGGGCTCACGCCTTCCGACGTCTGGAATTCGTTGGCCGACTTGCCGATCCGCTGCGTCAGCATCACCAGCTGGCCGGCGGCCGACAGGTCGCCGGACGATGCGTTCTGCTGCAGCTTCAGGGCCGACACCGTCTCCGCGATCTCGAGCAGGTCGGACGACTGGCGGTTGATGGTGCGCAGTGCGGCGCCCACCTGGGTCAGGATCTTTTCCTGGCCCAGCACGACCTTGGCGTTGCGCTCGGCGCGCTCGATCAGCGGCGCCACTTCGCGGAACTCGGCCCGGTAGGCGGACGACAGTTCGGCGATCCGCATGCCGTCGTCGCCCACGTCGAGCGCCTTCGCGGTGCGGCTCAGCACCTCGGAGCTTTCCGCCACGTCGGGGAAGGCCTGCGGGCTGCCGATGATGGCCTGGGTGACCGACTTGGCCAGCCGCTGCGACTGCATCAGTGCCTGGCCGGTGGCGGCGAGCTGCTGCGCGCTTCGGTTGGCCTGGGTCAGCGAGGTGGCGGCCAGACCGGCGAGGGCCAGCAGGCCGACGCCCAGGATCGTGTAGAGCACCCGCTGGTGGCGGTTGATGGTGGCCCGGCCGAGCACCGGCAGCGCCACCAGCTCGGAATCCTCGAAAACCGCCTTGCCGCCACCGTCGTTGCCCTTGGCCGGCTCTGCCGCCGCGCCGGCGGGCGCCGCCGACGGGCTCACGTAGTGGGTGGAGATGGCCACGGTGTCGGGCTCCGGCTCCCGCGCAGGCAGGCCCTGCGCCGCAGTTCCGGCGCCGGGAGCGCCGTCCGGCGTCGCCGGGTTGCGGGAGAAGATTTTTCCGAATTGGTCGGCGACAGACATGGTGGGACCCTGAAAAGAACAATCAACTGCTGATGCTGAGGAAGAACGGATGCTGTGCCAGCACCTGCAGGTCGACTTCCTGCCAGGCACCGCCCTGCGCGTCGACATACACATGGCCGAGCCATGCCGGCCCGCCCTCGGCGGGCGGACGCACCGAGACGAAGGCTTCCCCACCGCGCAGGCCGGCGAGCTTGTCGACGACCAGTGCGCACTGCACGTCCAGCGCGGCGTTGAAGGACAGCAGGCTGGCCTCTCCGGTGAGCGCGTCGGCGCGCTGGCCGGAGGCGGACAGCGCTCCCGCATCGGCCGGCTGGCCGTCGGCCGGCGTGCCGGCGGCACCCTGCTCGGCGGCGAACCGGATGAAATCGACCACGCCGCAGAGACCGCCGCGCAGGTTGGCGACGCCCAGGAACCACGGCTGGGTGTAGGGCACCGGCTGCACCGGCGTCCAGGGGAAGATCTCGCCCGCCTGGCTCAGCGGGAACAGGTAGCTCTGTCCGCCGGCCTCGGCGGCCAGCCAGGCGACCGATGCGCCTTCGGTGCGCGCCGCCTGGAGCCGCGCGGCCAGCCGGGTCTGCAGATCACGCAGCGTCTGACGATTGGACATGGCGGCAGCGGGTTCAGCCCAGGGCGGCGATGGTGGCCTGCAGTTCGGCCGGGTCGACGGGCTTGGTCAGATACCCGCGGGCGCCCTGGCGCATGCCCCAGACCTTGTCGGTCTCCTGGTTCTTGCTGGTGCACATGACGATCGGCACGTCGGCGTAGAGCGGGTCGCGGCTGATCGCCCGGGTCAGCTGGAAGCCGTTCTGGCCGGGCATCACCACGTCCATCAGGATCATGTCGGGCTTCTCGGCGGCGAGGCTGCGGAAGGCCTCTTCGGCGTTCTCGGCGGTGCGCACCTGGAAGCCGCCCTTTTGCAGGAGCGTGGAGAGAAAGAGGAGTTCGGTCTTGGAGTCGTCCACGACCAGAACCTTGTGGATAGGCATTTAGATCGCCCCTTCGAAAGCGTGGCCGAACTGCTGCACCGCGATGAGCAGTTGGTCCTTGGTGAATGGTTTGGTGAGGTAGTCCTGGCAACCGACCATGCGGCCGCGCGCCTTGTCGAATACACCGTCCTTGGAAGACAGCATGACGACAGGCGTACGTGCGAAGCGCGCATTGCGCTTGATGATCGCGCAGGTCTGGTAGCCGTCGAGCTTCGGCATCAGGATGTCGCAGAAGATCAGCTGGGGCTGGTAGTCGTTGACCTTGGCGAGCGCGTCGAAACCGTCGTCCGCCAACAGAACCTCGTGGCCGCCCTGCTTGAGAAAGATTTCCGCGCTGCGGCGGATGGTGTTGCTGTCGTCCACCACCAACACCTTGCAGCTTTTTGGGCTGTTGCTCACGAGGCCGCTCCCTGGGTTGTTTTTCAGGTCGGACGGCCCACGGGCATGCGGGCTATCCGGTAATCAAATCTGGACCATTTCGAAGTCTTCCTTGCGCGCACCGCATTCCGGACATGTCCAGTTCATCGGTACTTGGTCCCACGGGGTGCCGGCAGCGATGCCGTCCTCGGGAACGCCGGCGGATTCGTCGTAAATCCACCCGCATATCAGACACATCCAAGTTTTAGGGTCAGTCATCAGCTTAAGGGGCCTTCTAATAATGTGTCAACGATTGTATCGAGTCGGTCCCCGTCACTGTAGCCGCTGCAAGACGGAGCCGGGCGGAGAGGGCGTTGCACAATGGGCACTCGCACCGCCGGCGTCCACCGCCGGGGCTTCTTCTGCTTTCGATCGCCGACCATGAACCAGCCCACACCCGACGTCCCCGAAGAAGCAGAACTGGCGGAAGACGAAGCGCCCGCCTGCGTGATGGTGTTCAACGCCAGCGACCCGAGCGGGGCCGGCGGCCTGGCGGCCGACGCGGTCACCGTCGCCTCGGTCGGCGGCCACGCGCTGACCGTCGCCACCGGCGCCTACGCCCGCGACAGCGCCCGCATCTTCGACCACTTCGCGCTCGACGAGGAGGCGGTGGCTGAGCAGGCGCGCGCGGTGCTGGAGGACATCGAGGTCGACGTGATCAAGGTCGGCTTCGTGGGCACGCCCGAGAACGTCAGCACCATCGCCGAGATCGCGGCCGACTACGAGGACATTCCGCTGGTCGCCTACATGCCCGACCTCTCCTGGTGGGCCGAGGACGACATCGAGGCCTACCTCGACGCGTTCCGCGAACTGCTGCTGCCCCAGACCACGCTGCTGGTGGGCAACCACAGCACCCTCTGGCGCTGGCTGCTGCCCGACTGGTCGCACACCCGCAGCCCCACGCCCCGCGACATCGCCAAGGCCGCGGCCGAGACCGGGGTGCCCTACACCCTGGTGACCGGCGTGCCGCTGCCCGAGCAGTTCGTCGAGAACGTGCTGGTCTCGCCGCAGGCGGTGCTGGGCAGCGGCAAGTTCGAGCTGTTCGACGCGGTGTTCTCCGGCGCGGGCGACACCCTCTCGGCCGCGCTGGCCGCCCTGCTCGCCAACGGCAAGGACCTGGGCGAGGCGACCAGCGAGGCGCTGCACTACCTCGACCGCTGCCTGGACGCGGGCTTTCGCCCCGGCATGGGCAACGTGCTGCCCGACCGCATGTTCTGGGCGCAGGGCGACCCCGACGACGACGAGCACGACGAAGACGACGAGATCGACCCCGCCGTGGCGGACCCGGAACGCCAGGCCCTCGAAGGCTTCGTGATGCCGCCCCGCGACACCCAACACTAGACCACCCGACCCGCAGACCCACACGTGAACGCTTCCGCACCATTCCCCGACCGCAACATTCCCCTTTTCGAGCGTGCCCGCGCGGTGATCCCCGGCGGCGTCAACTCCCCGGTGCGCGCCTTCCGCGCCGTCGGCGGCACGCCGCGCTTCGTCGAGCGGGCCCACGGCGCCTATTTCTGGGATGCCAACGGCCAGCGCTTCATCGACTACATCGGCTCCTGGGGGCCGATGATCCTGGGCCACGGCCATCCCGCGGTGCTGGAGGCGGTGCAGAAGGCGGCCGTCGACGGCTTCTCCTTCGGCGCGCCGACCGAGCGCGAGATCGAACTGGCCGAGGAGATCATCCGCCTGGTGCCGTCGATCGAGATGGTGCGCCTGGTGAGCTCGGGCACCGAGGCCGGCATGAGCGCGATCCGCCTGGCCCGCGGCGTGACCGGCCGCAAGACCATCGTCAAGTTCGAAGGCTGCTACCACGGCCATGCCGACGCACTGCTGGTCAAGGCGGGCTCGGGCCTGGCCACCTTCGGCCACCCGACGTCCGCCGGCGTGCCGCCCGAGGTGGTCCAGCACACGCTGGTGCTGGAGTACAACAACGTCGCCGACCTGGAAGCCGCCTTCGCCGAGCACGGCGCCGAGATCGCCTGCGTGATGGTCGAGCCGATCGCCGGCAACATGAATTTCGTGCGCAGTTCGCAGCCCTTCGCGCAGGCGATGCGCGACCTGTGCACCCGCCACGGCGCCCTGCTGGTGTTCGACGAGGTGATGAGCGGCCTGCGGGTGGGCCTGGGCAGCGCGCAGCAGGTGCTGGGAATCCGGCCCGACATCACCGTGCTCGGCAAGGTGATCGGCGGCGGCATGCCGCTGGCGGCCTTCGGCGCGTCGCGGGCGATCATGGAGCACCTGGCGCCGCTCGGCCCGGTCTACCAGGCAGGAACGCTGTCGGGCAATCCGGTGGCGACCGCCTGCGGCCTGGCGACCTTGAAGGAGATAGGCAAGCCGGGCTTCTTCGAGGCGCTCTCGGCCCGCACCCGGTCGCTGGTCGACGGGCTGAGCGCCGCCGCGGCGGCTGCGGGCGTGCCGTTCTCGGGCGAATGCGAAGGTGGCATGTTCGGCTTCTTCCTGCTGGATGCCCTGCCGCAGAACTACGGCCAGGTGATGAAGACCGAAGGCGACCGGTTCAACCGGCTGTTCCACGGTCTGCTCGACCGCGGCGTCTACATCGCACCTGCGCTGTACGAGGCGGGCTTCGTCAGCGCCGCCCACACCGAGGCCGACATCGCCGAGACGGTGGCCGCGGCACGCGACGTTTTCGCGACGCTATAGTTTTCATAGCTAGAGGCCGGCGTCCTGCGCCGGCTGCGGCTACTATTCGCTTGAGAAAGGCCTGCCGGGGTGCCCACCGCCCCGGCAGGCCTTCGCGCGTCCGGCCGCAGCCGCCGTGCCTGCTCCGCACTGCTCCACCACAGAACACCCCTGCGCCGCCGCTGCGCAGTTGAACACCGGCCGCGCCGATGCCGTCTCCCCGGCCGTGCACCGCCCTCCCCCGTAGCCCGACCTGCTGCACCCGTCCACGCCCGTCGCGGTGCCGCTGGTACGCGATTTGCGCAACAGCCGGCAGATGCGCGCAGAACGGCGCGCATCGGCACCGCACAACTCTGGACGGAGACATTTCCATGGACATGGCAGACATCAAGCACCTCGGGCTCGACAACCCCTACAAGAAGGAATACGGCAACTTCATCGGCGGCGAGTGGCGCGCGCCGGTGGACGGGCAGTATTTCGACAACGTCACCCCGATCACCGGCAAGCCGTTCACCCGCATCCCCCGCTCCAACGCGAAGGACATCGAGGCCGCGCTCGATGCGGCGCATGCGGCCAAGGCGGCCTGGGGCAGGACCTCGACCACCGAGCGCTCCAACCTCCTGCTGAAGATCGCCGACAGGATGGAGGCCAACCTGAAGACGCTGGCGGTGGCCGAAACCATCGACAACGGCAAGCCGCTGCGCGAGACGATGGCCGCCGACCTGCCGCTGGCGGTCGACCATTTCCGCTACTTCGCCGGCTGCATCCGCGCCCAGGAAGGCGGCATCAGCGAGATCGACCACACCACCATGGCCTACCACTTCCACGAGCCGCTGGGCGTGGTGGGCCAGATCATTCCGTGGAACTTCCCGATCCTGATGGCGGTGTGGAAGCTGGCTCCGGCCCTGGCCGCCGGCAACTGCGTGGTGCTCAAGCCCGCCGAGCAGACGCCCGCCTCGATCCTGGTGCTGTTCGAGCTGATCGGCGACCTGCTGCCGCCGGGCGTGGTCAACATCGTCAACGGCTACGGGCTGGAGGCCGGCAAGCCGCTGGCGAGCAGCCCGCGCATCGCCAAGATCGCCTTCACCGGCGAGACGACGACCGGCCGGCTGATCATGCAATACGCCAGCCAGAACATCATCCCGGTGACGCTGGAGCTGGGCGGCAAGAGCCCCAACATCTTCTTCGCCGATGTGATGGATATGGACGACGCCTTCTTCGACAAGGCGCTGGAAGGTTTCGCGATGTTCGCGCTGAACCAGGGCGAGGTGTGCACCTGCCCCAGCCGGGCGCTGGTGCAGGAATCGATCTACGACCGTTTTATAGAGCGCGCGTTGGAGCGGGTGAAGGCGATCAAGCAGGGCCATCCTCTGGAGGCCGACACGATGATCGGCGCGCAGGCCTCGCAGGAGCAGTTGGAGAAAATCCTCTCCTACATCGACCTGGGCAAGCAGGAAGGCGCCGAATGCCTGATCGGCGGCGAGCGGCTGACCCAGCCCGGCGACGCGGCCGGCGGCTACTACGTCAAGCCGACGGTGTTCAAGGGACACAACAAGATGCGCATCTTCCAGGAAGAGATCTTCGGCCCGGTGCTGTCGGTCACTACCTTCAAGAACGAAGCCGAGGCGCTGGAGATCGCCAACGACACGCTCTACGGCCTGGGCGCCGGCGTGTGGAGCCGCGACATGAACACCGCGTTCCGCATGGGCCGCGGCATCCAGGCCGGGCGGGTGTGGACCAACTGCTACCACGCCTACCCGGCGCACGCGGCCTTCGGCGGCTACAAACAGTCGGGCATCGGACGCGAGAACCACCGGATGATGCTGGACCACTACCAGCAGACGAAGAACCTGCTTGTGAGCTACAGCCCCGACAAGCTCGGGTTCTTTTAGACCTCCCCCAGGCTCCGCTCACTGCGTGTGCTGCGCCTACCCCCTCGCTGGGGGCGAGACCGGCGGACCGGCGGAGCCGGTTCCGCGGTCTCTCTGGAATCAGGCAGACAGTGGCGCCTGATTCGGGCGGGCCACGGCCGGCGGTGGCTGCTGGCGGTTAGCTGCGGCCGGTAGTCGCGGTTCTGCAGGCTTGCATATACCGCTGCGGCTGCGGCTGCGCATTTCGACACGGGGCGCAATCGCCCCCACCAGAAAGGTCCGATGTGGATGCAGAGAATATTCCGGCCAGGGTGTCGGCTACGCCGGCGGCCGAGGCGCTGATCGGGGAGCTGGCGGCGCAGCACGGGGCGCTGATGTTCCACCAGTCGGGCGGGTGCTGCGACGGAAGCGCGCCGATGTGTTTCGCGGCGGGCGAGTTCCTGGTGGGGGACAGCGACGTGCTGCTGGGCGCCATCGGCGGCATGCCGTTCTACATGAGCCGCAGCCAGTTCGCGTACTGGGAGCACACGCACCTGATCATCGATGCGGTGCCGGGCAACGGCGGGATGTTCTCGCTGGAGCGGCCGACGGGGCTGCGGTTCCTGACGCGGTCGCGTCTGTTCAGCGACGAGGAGAGCCGGTTGCTGGCGTCCGCGCCGGCGCCGGGCGGTGCGGCCGTGGCCGGCTGATCAGGTCGTCTGCCGCAGGTGGCGGTAGACGGTGTTGCGGGCGATGCCGAGCGCACGGGCGGTCGCCGATACGTTGCCACCGTGCATCTGCAGGGCCTGGGCGATGGTGTCGGCGGTGCGCTCCTGCAGGCTTGCCGGTCGGTGGCCCGCCACCATGCGCTGCAGCGGCGCGGCTTGCCGTTGCGACGCCGCGTCGGGCGTGGGCCCGGCGCCGGGCGTGTCCTGCGGCGCGTCGCCTGTCGGCAGGCAGTCTTCCAGAAAATCCTCGGGCAGGTGCTCCAGCCGGATGCAGCTGTCGTGCTGCGCCAGCAGCGCCGCGGTCTGCAGCAAGCTGGCCATCTGGCGGATGTTGCCCGGCCAGGGGTGCCGGTCGAAGAGCACGACCACGTCCGGACTGAGCGTATGCGGCGCCGGCTGCGACGGGCCGCCGCGGCCGACCGAGGCGGCCTGGGCCCGCAGCAGCCGTTGGGCGACCAGGGCGCGGTCGGTCCGCTCGCGCAGGGCGGGCAGGCGCACCACCAGGCCGTTGATGCGCCAGTACAGGTCGTCGCGGAAGCTGCCGGCGGCCCGCATCGCCCGCAGGTCGCGGTGGGTGGCGCAGACGACCGCGATGTCGACCGGCACCGGGCGGTCGGCGCCCAGCGGCAGCACCTGGCGCTCCTGCAGCACCCGCAGCAGCCGGGCCTGCAAGGGCAGGGGCATGTCGCCGATCTCGTCGAGGAAGAGCGTGCTGCCGCTCGCCTGGACGATGCGGCCGGTGCTGCCCTTGCGGCGTGCACCGGTAAAGGCGCCCTCCTCGTAGCCGAACAGCTCGGATTCGATCAGCGACTCGGGGATCGCCGCGCAGTTGACCGCCACCAGCGGCCCGGCGCGCCGCGGCGAGTCATGGTGGATCGCCCGGGCCAGCAGTTCCTTGCCGGTGCCGGTCTCGCCCAGCACCAGGATCGGCACGTCGCGCCCGGCCAGGCAGGCCAGACGGTCGAGCACCCGCCCGAGCTGCGGATCGCCGGTGCGCAGGTAGTGCAGGCCCGACAGGGCCGCGCCCGTGCCCGGCGTCACCGGGGCCGGTGCGGTGGGCGCCGATGCCGGCGGCCTTCGCGGCTCGCGCGGTTGCACCGGCGGCGGCGCATCGGCCGCGGCCGCATCGGTCTCCCCGCCCTGCAGCGCCATTGCCCATTGCGGCGCCTGCCGCCGCAGGTACGCCCGGCCCAGTACCTTCACGCCGTTGGGCGTTTGCAGCGACAGCAGGTCCTGTCGTTCCCCGCGGCAGTGCGCCAGGTCGGCCGTCTCGCGGCCGAACAGCGACGAGAAGGTGTGCGCCTGCAGCGCGGCCAGCGACGCGCCCAGCTGGAACTGCGCGCTGCGGTTGGCCGAGAGGAAGCGGCCCTGGGTGTCGAACGCGGCCACGCCTTCGAGCAGCGTCCCCAGGAACTCGGGCCGGGCATGGAAGTGCAGCTGCACCGCCTGCGCGAAATGGCGCGCGAAGAGCTGGTTCTCCACCATCTGGGCCGACATCCGCACCAGGGCCAGGGTGTGCCGGTTCTGGCTGCGGTGGTCGCCGCTGACGTCGATCGCCCCCATCAGCGCGCCCATCGGGTCGAAGATCGGCGCGCAGGAGCAGGTCAGGAAGTGGTGGGCGCGCAGGAAGTGCTGGCTGGCATGCACCTGGGTGGCCTCGCCCTCGGCCAGCGCAGTACCGATCGCGTTGGTGCCCTTCTGCTGCTCCGACCAGGCCACGCCCGGCTGCAGAGCGACCCGCTGCGCACGGGCCAGGAAGTCGTCGTCGCCCAGCGCGTGCAGGATGGTGCCGGTGCGGTCGGTCAGCACCACCATGCTGCGGGTGCCGGCGATCTGGGCGTGCAGGTTCTCGATGACCGGCCGGGCATGCAGGCCCAGGGTGCGGTTGCCGTCGAGCAGGGTGCGCAGCGCGGCGGGCGAGAGGGCGTCGGCGTAGGGCGCCTCGTGCGTCCGCAGGCCGAAGGCGACCGAGCGCGCGTGGGACAGGCGGATCGCGTCGGGCAGGCCGGCATCGGCCACGTCGGCACCGGCAGTCGCTGAGAGAGGTGGCATGGAACTCCTTCGCGCAGGAGGCACCACCGTAGCACGGGTACCGCCCGGTAGGCGAGAGGGCAAGCCCGCAATGGAAGGCGCAGGCCGACAGGGCTCTTGCTACCAAGTCAATAGCATCTGGCCGGCACTGGACGCCGGCCAGAGGACTATTCGGCTCCGGTCAGGGCGTACCGATCGCGGCGCGGAGGCCGACGCCTGCCAGGGGCAATGCCGCCAGCAGCAGCAGCCAGCGCACGCTGCGGTTCGGCAACTGCACCATCACCGCGCAGAGCAGCACCAGGCTCAGCATGTCCTGGAAGAAGAAGATGCGCGCGCCCGAGGCGTAGAGCGAAGGCGACATGCCCACCATCGCCGTCGAGCAGATGCCGGCCGCCCAGAGCAGGGGCGCCAGGCCCCGGCCCCAGCGCGCATCGTGGGCCATCGCCCGGTACAGGCCCATGCCGATGCAGAGGGTACCGACGCAGCAGAACAGGAAATGCAGGTAGAGCATCGGCTCGACCGCATTGCCGGCCACGCCGATCCAGAATTCCTCGAACCGGTCGCGGCCGGTGCGACCGGCGGGGAAATTGGCGATCTCCAGCAGCCGGGTAGCTTCGGTACGGCCCGGTCCGACCAGCTGCGCGACCATCGGCAGCGAGAAGAGCAGCACCGGCGCGACCGCCAGAGCCCGGTCGACCAGGTCGCGGGTTCGCAGCCACACCACGCCCAGCAGTGCGAGCGCCAGCAGGAAGGTCACCGCGTTGCCCGCGGCGAACACATGGCCGAAAGCGAGCTGGAAACCCGAGAACACCCGCTCGACCAGATCGAGCTGCAGGTACTGCGGGAACCAGTAGGTCGTGTGCACGCCGAACCGGGAGCTTGTGCCCGGCGCCAGCAGCACGGTGAGCAAGGACACCACGCCCACCGCCATCTGCACCAGGTGCAGGCCCCGCAGCCGTCCCTGCCGCCACCACCAGACCGCCAGCACCGTCTCCAGCCCCAGCAGCAACAGGCCCACCTGTTCGTGGTTGCAGGCGTACACGGCGGCCGGCACCGTCAGCAGGAAGACCCGCCGCGGAAGGTCGGGCCGCGAGAACGGCAACAGCGCCACCGTCGCCAGCGCCAGCGGCCAGGCGTAGTTGAACGATCCGGTCATCCACCAGAACGCGGGGCGGGCCACCTCGGCATCGATGAGGAACAGCCCGGCGCAGAGCATCGCCATCTGCAGCGGCCGGCGCACCGCGCCCAGGTAGTAGGCCAGCATGCCGAAGAGCAAGGCGGTCATCGCGGTGGTGACGACGCGCCAGAGCATGACCGACTGCACCATCGCCACCGTCGTCGAGTCGATCAGGAAGCGGCCCGACCAGATCTGGTAGCGGTGGGCGACATACTCGAACAGCCGCTTGTCGCGCAGGGCGTCGCGGTACATCATGTCGTCGCCGCCGCGCAGGCCATGGGTCCAGGCGATGGTCAGCACCACCAGCACGAAGAGCACGAAGACCATCCGCCCGGCGCGCTCGGCCGGGATCATCGAAGCGAACTTAGCCATGGTCCTGCAGCGCCAGGCCGGTGTCGAAGGTGTGCACGGTGCCCTCGCGCTCGAAGCGCAGGTAGATGCGGGTGAAGCCGCGGTCGGTGGTGCGGCGGCGGCGCACCGCGGCCTCGAAGGTACGGGCCGGTGCCGAGTGGTTCTCGCCCGGCTCGCCGGGAAGGGGCGCACCGAGCGGCATGCGGGTCTGCAGCAGCCGTGCGGCGCCGGTTCCCGGCGCCACCAGCAGAATCTGCAGCCGGGCCGCGCGGGCGGAGGGGATCCCCGGCCCCTCGATCCAGCCGCGGATGCGGTAGCTGCGGCCTTCGCCCTGTAGGAAACGGTGGTCGATGCCGAACCGCACGCCTTCCGGCACCGGCCCCGCCCCTACGGCATCGGCCGCCAGGGCGGTGGAGGTGCGGGATTCGCGGGCGTAGAGCAGGCCGACCGCGGCGCTCGGCAGCCCCACGCAGGCGCCGAGCTTGGCCAGCCCGACGAACAGCGTCCGCCGCGACAACGGCGCGGAAGGTTCCGCGGAGGATGGCGCGGGCGGCGCCATCAGTGGCGGAAATGACGGACGCCGCTGAACACCATCGCCACGCCGCGCTCGTCGGCGGCGTCGATGACTTCCTGGTCGCGCATGCTGCCGCCGGGCTGGATCACGCAGGTGGCGCCCGCGTCGACCACCACGTCGAGGCCGTCGCGGAACGGGAAGAACGCATCGCTCGCCACCGCCGTGCCGGCCAGCGACAGGCTGGCGTGCTGGGCCTTGATGCTGGCGATGCGGGCCGAGTCGAGCCGGCTCATCTGGCCGGCGCCCACGCCCATCGTCATGCCGTCCTTGCAGAAGACGATCGCGTTGCTCTTGACGAACTTGGCGACCTTCCAGGCGAAGAGCAGGTCCTGCAGCTGCTGCGGCGTCGGCTGCGTCTTGGTGACGACCTTGAGGTCGGCCAGCGCGAGCTCGTGGTTGTCGGCGCTCTGAACCAGCAGGCCCGATCCGATGCGCTTGACGTCCTGCGCGTTCTGGCCGCGCGACCAGGCGGTGGCGCCGTCGCGCTGCACGCCGTCGAGCGAAATCTCCAGGATCCGGACGTTGGCCTTGCCCTTGAAGACCTCCAGCGCCTCGGGCGTGACCGAGGGCGCCATCAGCACCTCGACGAACTGCTTGACCACCTCGCGCGCGGCCGCCGCGTCCAGCGGACGGTTGAAGGCGATGATGCCGCCGAAGGCCGAGGTCGGGTCGGTCTTGAAGGCCTTGGAATACGCCTCCAGCGGATCGGCCCCGGTCGCCACGCCGCAGGGGTTGGCGTGCTTCACGATCACGCAGGCCGGCACGTCGAAGCTCTTGACGCATTCCCAGGCGGCGTCGGCATCGGCGATGTTGTTGTAGCTGAGTTCCTTGCCCTGCAGCTGCTTGGCCAACACCAGGGAGCCGGGCGCGGGGTACAGGTCGCGGTAGAAGGCGGCTTGCTGGTGCGGGTTCTCGCCGTAGCGCAGGTCCTGGAGCTTGACGAAGCCCGTATTGCTCTGCGCGGGGAAGGCGCTCGGCGTGCCGTCGGCCTGCAGGGACGAGAGGTAGTTGCTGATCGCCGCGTCGTACTGCGCGATGCGGTTGAAGGCGGCCACCGAAAGGGCGAACTTGTGGTTGTCGGTCAGGGTGCCGAGCAGCTTCAGCTCTTCGATCACCCGCTCGTACTGGCCCGCGTCGGTGACCACGCCCACGTCCTTCCAGTTCTTGGCCGCGCTGCGCACCATCGCCGGGCCGCCGATGTCGATGTTCTCGATCGCGTCGTCGAGGGTGCAGCCGGGCTTGGCGACGGTCGCCTCGAACGGGTAGAGGTTCACCACCAGCAGGTCGATCGTGTCGATGCCGTGGGCCTTCAGCGCCGTCATGTGCTCCGGCAGGTCGCGCCGGGCCAACAGGCCGCCGTGCACCTTGGGGTGCAGGGTCTTCACCCGGCCGTCGAGCATCTCGGGGAATCCGGTGACGTCGGCCACCTCGGTGACCGGCAGGCCTTCCCTGGCCAGGAGCTGGGCGGTGCCGCCGGTGGAGAGCAGGCGGACGCCGAGCGCATTCAGCGCGCGGGCGAAGTCGACGATGCCGGTCTTGTCGGAGACGGAGAGCAGTGCGGTCAGGGACATGAGGGTTCTCAGAGATTCAAAAATCAGAAAAGAGGCTTTTCAGGGGTACCGCGGATCCGGCTCCGCCGGGCCGCCGGTACCGCCCCCTGCAAGGGGGTGGGCGAAGACACGCAGTGCGCAGCCTGGGGGTGTGCCTACTTGAGCAGGTTGTGCTCGACCAGCTTCTTGCGCAGGGTGTTGCGGTTCAGGCCCAGCCAGTCGGCGGCGCGCGACTGGTTGTGCGCCGCCTCGGACATCACCACTTCCAGCAGCGGCTTCTCCATCACCTGGATCAGCATGTCGTACATGCCGTGCGGCTGCTCGCCGCCCAGGTCGCGGAAGTAGCCCGTCAGGCTGTCCCGTATGCATTCCTCGATATGTTGCTTGCTCATGGCCTGTGCGCTTCTTCTACCTGTGTGTCGTTGTTGTCGTTCTACGGCGCGCTGGCGGGCGCCGTCTCTTCTTCGTCCGGCGCCGGGGCAGCCACGGTGGCGGGCATGCGGTCGGCGGTGGACGCCAGTGCGTCGAAGAACCCGGCCACCGAGGCCCACTGGCCGGCGGCGTCGTCCAGCAGATGCATCCGGGCACGGAACTCCTCGGCGCCGGGCAGGCCGCGCACGTACCAGCCGATGTGCTTGCGGGCGCTGCGCACGCCGGTCACCTCGCCGTACAGGCCGTAGTGGTCCTGCAGGTGGTCCAGCAGCAGGCGCCGCACCTCGGCCACCAGCGGCGGCGCCAGGTGCTCGCCCGTCTCCAGGAAGTGGCCGATCTCGCGGAAGATCCACGGCCGGCCCTGGGCGGCACGGCCGATCATGATGGCGTCGGCGCCGGTGGCGGCCAGCACGTCGCGGGCCTTCTCGGGGGTGGTGATGTCGCCGTTGGCGACCACCGGGATCCTCACCGCGGCCTTGACGGCGGCGATGGTGTCGTACTCGGCATGGCCGGTGTAGCCCTGCTCGCGGGTGCGACCGTGCACGGTGAGCATCTGCACGCCGGCCGATTCGGCCGCCCGCGCGATCGAAACCGCGTTCTTCTGCGCCCGGCACCAGCCGGTGCGCATCTTGAGGGTGACCGGCACGCCGTGCGGCGCCGCGGCGGCCACCACGGCCGAGACGATCTCGAGCGCCAGCGGCTCGTCCTGCATCAGGGCAGAGCCGGCCCACTTGTTGCAGACCTTCTTGGCCGGGCAGCCCATGTTGATGTCGATGATCTGCGCGCCGCGGTCGATGTTGTAGGCGGCGGCGTCGGCCATCATCTGCGCGTCGGTGCCGGCAATCTGCACCGCGATCGGGGCGCTCTCGCCTTCGTGGTTGGCCCGCCGCGAGGTCTTGAGGCTGGCCCACAGGTCGCGCCGCGAGGTGACCATCTCGCTGACCGCATAGCCCGCGCCGAGCGACTTGCAGAGCATGCGGAACGGCCGGTCGGTCACGCCCGCCATCGGAGCGACAAACAGACGGTTCGGCAGGGAAATGGAGCCGATCTGCATGGCGTGGAAGGGCGGTGGGCGGGGTGGGCGGGAGCGAGGGAGGCGTGATTCTAGCTGCCTAAATTTTCGGCAGCTGGAATGCGGTTACATCACCGCGCCGGGGAGTGGCGATACTCGGCGGCGATGCAAGCCTGGCTCGATTCCGTTCTCCAACTCCTCGCCCTTCCCGAGTTCGGCCTGAGTACGCTCTTCGTGGCGTCCTTCATCTCGGCGACCCTGCTGCCGATCGGCTCCGAGCCGGTGCTCTTCGGGCTGCTCAAGCTCAACCCGGACATGTTCTGGCAGGCCATCTTCGTGGCGAGCGTCGGCAACACGCTGGGGGGCGCGCTCGACTGGTGGCTGGGCTACGGCGCACACAAGGTGGCCGACAAGTACGCCCACTCCAAGCACCATACCCGGGTGCTGGGCTGGCTGGAGCGGATGGGCCCCAAGGCCTGCCTGCTGAGCTGGCTGCCGATCGTGGGCGATCCGCTCTGCGCGGTGGCCGGCTGGTTGCGGATGCCCTTCTGGCCCTGCCTGTTCTACATGGCGATCGGCAAGTTCCTGCGCTACCTCACGATGACCGCGGCGCTGCTCTACGTCTTTCCGTCGTGATGCTACGTTTTCGATAGCTGGAAGCCGGCGGCCGGCGCCGGCCAGAAGCCGATCGGGCTCAGGTTTCCGCTTTTCCGCCGATCAGCGCATACGGCCCTCCCCGCTCCAGCGCCCGGTGGTAGGCCGGCCGGGCGTGGATGCGCTGCATCCAGTCCATCAGCCGCGGCCAGCTCGCATCCAGCCCACCGCGCGCGGCCGCTGCCTCCACCGGAAAGCTCATCTGGATGTCGGCGCCGCTGAAATCCTCGCCGGCGAACCAGGTGCTGAGGCCCAGTTCGCCCTCCAGGTAGTCGAGGTGCTGGCGGATCTGCGGCATGACGAAGGTCGACTTCGCCTTGCCCGCGATCGCCTTGACCACCGGCCGGACGAAGAAGGGCACCGGCGTGGTCTCGATCCGGTCGAACACCAACTTCAGCAGCAGCGGCGGCATGGCCGAGCCCTCGGCGTAGTGCAGCCAGTAGCGGTAGCGCTGGAAATCCACCGTGCCCGGCGGCGGCGAGAACTCGCCCGGGCCGTAGCGCTCGATCAGCGTCTCGACGATCGCACCCGATTCGGCCAGCGGGCTGCCGCCTTCGATGGTGACCACCGGCGACTTGCCCAGCGGATGCACCGCCCGCAGCGCCGGGGGCGCCAGCATCGTCTTCGGGTCGCGCGCATAGCGCACCACCTCGTAGGGCAGCCCCAGCTCCTCCAGGAGCCAGAGCACGCGTTGCGAGCGGGAGTTTTCGAGATGGTGGACGGTGATCATCCGGGCAGTATTCCATGCCCGGCGTCGGTGGAGGCCGACGCAGTGCAGCGCACCGATGTGCGCTGTCTCCTGTCAGCCCAGCTGCCAGCCCCTTGTACGGAGCGGCAGGCGGGCCATGCGGTCAGACGTTGAACAGGAAATTCATCACGTCGCCGTCCTTGACGACGTACTCCTTGCCTTCGGAGCGCATCTTGCCAGCGTCCTTGGCGCCCTGCTCGCCCTTGAAGGCGATGTAGTCGTCATACGCGATCGTCTGGGCACGGATGTAGCCGCGCTCGAAATCGCCGTGGATCACGCCGGCGGCCTGGGGGCCGGTGTCGCCGATGTGGATGGTCCAGGCGCGGACTTCCTTCACGCCGGCGGTGAAGTAGGTCTGCAGGCCCAGCAGCTTGAACGCTGCGCGGATCAGGCGGTTCAGGCCCGGCTCCTCCTGGCCGATCTCGGCCAGGAACATCTTCTTGTCCTCGTCGTCCATCTCGGACAGGTCGGCCTCGATCTTGGCGCAGATGGCGACCACCGGGGCGCCCTGTTTGGCGGCGTAGTCGCGCAGCCGGTCGAGGTAGGGGTTGTTCTCGAAGCCGTCCTCGGCCACGTTGCCGACGAACATCGCCGGCTTGGCGGTGATGAGGGTGAACGACTTCACCAGCGGCTGCTCTTCCTTGGTGAACTCCAGCGCGCGCACCGGCGTGTTCTCGTTGAGCGCCGCCTGGCATTTCTCCAGCAGCGCGACCAGCTTGATCGCCTCCTTGTCGCCCGAGCGGGCGGTCTTGGTGTGGCGGTGCAGCGCCTTCTCGACCGTCGAGAGGTCGGCCAGGCACAGCTCGGTCTGGATCACCTCGATGTCGGAGATCGGGTCGACCTTGCCGGCGACGTGGATCACGTTCTCGTCGTCGAAGCAGCGGACCACGTTGACGGTGGCGTCGGTCTCGCGGATGTGCGCCAGGAACTTGTTGCCCAGGCCCTCGCCGGTGCTGGCACCGGCCACCAGGCCCGCGATGTCGACGAACTCGACGATGGCCGGCACGATGCGCTCGGGCTGGACGATCTCGCTCAGGGCGGCCAGGCGCGGATCGGGCACCTCGACCACGCCGACGTTGGGCTCGATGGTGCAGAACGGATAGTTCTCCGCCGCGATGCCCGCCTTGGTCAGCGCATTGAAAAGGGTGGATTTACCGACGTTGGGCAGGCCGACGATGCCGCATTGCAAACTCATGGGGAGGGTCCTCTGGTCAACCGGCGATTTTAGGCGGGAGCGGCCGGCCCGCCTGCCGGCGGGGTGGCGGCGGGCGAAAGCAGGTCGGTCGGACCGTCGCCGAATGCGGGTTTCACCCGATCGGAAAACGGCGCGCAAACGTTTGCGCAAACGTTTTCGTCCTTTACCATTCGCGCCCCGTGCCGCAAAAAAAGCGGCCGCCGTTCCACCACCGAAGGAGACCCGCACATGCCATTCACCCGCCGCACCCTGCAGAGCGCCGCCGCACTCGCCCTCCTCGGCAGCTTCGCCGCCATGCCCGCTTTCGCCCAGGAGAAACCGAAGGTGGCGCTGGTGATGAAGTCGCTGGCCAACGAGTTCTTCCGGACGATGGAAGACGGCGCCAAGGCGCACCAGAAGGCCAACGCAGCCCAGTACACCCTGGTGACCAACGGCATCAAGGACGAGACCGACACCGCCGCCCAGATCAAGATGGTCGAGCAGATGGTGGCCCAGAAGATCAACGCGCTGGTGATCGCGCCGGCCGATTCCAAGGCCCTGGTGCCGGTGATCAAGGCGGCCATCGACAAGGGCATCCTGGTGGTCAACATCGACAACCGCCTCGACGGCGCGGCCCTGCAGGAAAAGAACATCGTCGTGCCCTTCGTCGGCCCCGACAACCGGGCCGGCGCCAAGCTGGTCGGCGACTTCCTGGCCAAGGGCCTGAAGTCGGGCGACAAGGTCGGCATCATCGAGGGCGTCTCGACGACCTTCAACGCCCAGCAGCGCACCCTCGGCTACCAGGACGCGATGAAGGCGGCCGGCGTGACCGTCGTCGGCGTGCAGTCGGGCCAGTGGGAGATCGACAAGGGCAACACGGTGGCCGCGGGCATGCTGCGCGAGCATCCCGACCTCAAGGCCCTGCTGGCCGGCAACGACAGCATGGCGCTCGGCGCGGTGGCGGCGGTCAAGGCGTCGGGCAAGACCGGCAAGGTGCAGGTCGTGGGCTACGACAACATCAACGCGGTCAAGCCGATGCTGAAGGACGGCCGCCTGCTGGCCACGGCCGACCAGTTCGCCGCCAAGCAGGCGGTGTTCGGCATCGAGACCGCCCTCAAGGCGATCGCCGAGAAGAAGCCGCAGTCGGCCATGCCCGCCGAGGTGAAGACCGACGTGGTGCTGGTCACCGGCGACGCCAAGTAACACGACCCGCAACCGCACCGCTTCACCGATGGCCCAACCCCCGCTCTCCGGCGACACGCAGGCCGGCCGCCCCGCGCTGCTGGCCTTCCACGGCATCGGCAAGGACTACGCCGCCCCGGTGCTCGACGGCATCAGCCTCGCGCTGCAGGCCGGCGAGGTGCTGGCGCTCACCGGCGAGAACGGCGCGGGCAAGAGCACGCTCTCGAAGATCCTCTGCGGCCTGACCACGCCGACGCGCGGCTACATGCAGCTGGGCGGGGAATCCTTCGCGCCGATGTCGCGCCGCGAGGCCGAGGCCCGCGGCGTGCGCATGGTGATGCAGGAGCTGGGCCTGGTGCCGACGCTCTCGGTCGCCGAGAACCTGCTGCTCGACCGGCTGCCGCACCGGCTGGGCTGGCTGAGCCGCACCGCGCTGCACGACGCGGCGCGGCTGCAGCTCGACAAGATCGGGTTGGCGCACATCGACCCGGGCACACCGGTTTCGCGCCTGGGCATCGGCCAGCAGCAGATGGTGGAAATTGCCCGCAACCTGCTGGACGACACCCGGGTGCTGGTGCTGGACGAGCCCACCGCGATGCTCACCCTGCGCGAGACCGACTACCTCTTCGAGCAGATCGTGCGGCTCAAGTCGCGCGGGGTGGCCATCGTCTACGTGTCGCACCGGCTGGAGGAACTGCAGCGCATCGCCGACCGGGTGGCGGTGCTGCGCGACGGCCGTCTGGTCGACGTGCGGCCGATGGCCGGCGTGCAAGAGGCCGAGCTGGTCGAGCGCATGGTGGGCCGCGCGGTGCACGAGCACGACGGCCGACCGCGCCGCACCGCGGGCCCGGTGCTGCTGCGCGCCCGCGGCCTGGGCCGGGCAGAGGCGGTGCGCGATGTCGACATCGACCTGCACGCCGGCGAGGTGATGGGCATCGCCGGCCTGGTCGGCTCGGGCCGGACCGAGCTGGTGCGGCTGCTCTTCGGCGCCGACGCCGCCGACCGCGGCCGCATCGAGCTCTGCTGGCCCGGCGCACGGCAGCCCGCGGCCCGCACCGGCCGCTGGCGCTCGCCGATGCAGGCGATCCGTGCCGGCATCGGCCTGGTCACCGAAGACCGCAAGTCGCAGGGCCTGCTGCTGCCGCAGTCGATCCGGGTCAACGCCACGCTGAGCGACCTGGGCGCGGTCTCCCGCGGCGGCTGGCTGCGCCGCGCGCACGAGCGCGGGATCGCCCGGCGGCTGGTGAAGGCGCTGCGCATCCGCTCCCGCAACGAAGAGCAGAGCGTCGCCACGCTCAGCGGCGGCAACCAGCAGAAGGTCGTCTTCGCCCGCTGGCTGCACCGCGAATGCAAGGTGCTGCTGCTGGACGAGCCCACCCGCGGCGTGGACGTGGGCGCGCGCGCCGACCTGTACGCCGAGCTCGACCGCATGACCGGCGCAGGCCAGGCCCTGCTGATGGTGTCGAGCGACCTGCGCGAGCTGATGGCCCTGTGCGACCGGATCGGCGTGATGCACGCCGGCCGCCTGGTCGCGGTCTTCGAGCGGGGCCGGTGGGACCAGCAGTCGCTGCTGGCCGCCGCTTTCGGCGAGGGCGGCCGCACCGCCCCGAACCCTTCACTTTCCCACGCACCATGACGACGCCCACCACCGCCCCCTCCCCGGCCACCGCCGCACCGGCCGCCGGCCCGCTGCGCGGCCAGCTCGGCACCTATGTCGGCCTGACCGTGGTGCTGCTCGGCATGGTCGCGCTCTTCGGCAGCCTGAGCGAATACTTCCTCACCCGCGAGACCTTCGTCACCATCGCCAACGAGATCCCGGCCCTGGCCGTCATGGCGGTGGGGATGACCTTCGTGCTGATCATCGCGGGCATCGACCTGTCGGTAGGCTCGGTGCTGGCGCTGAGCGCGGCCGTGACCGCCGCGGCGATCCTGCAGTGGAAGCTCTCGGTGCCGGCCGCCGCCGCGCTGGGCCTGGCCACCGGCCTGCTCTGCGGCGCGGTCACCGGCGCTGTGTCGGTGGCGTGGCGGCTGCCGAGCTTCATCGTGTCGCTGGGCATGCTGGAAGCGGTGCGCGGCGGCGCCTACCTGGTGACCGATTCGCGCACCCAGTACGTGGGCGATGCGATCTCGGGCCTGGCGGCGCCGTGGATCGGCGGCATCTCGGTCGCCTTCCTGCTCGCGCTGCTGCTGGTGGTGGTGGGCCAACTGGTGCTGTCGCGCACCGTCTTCGGCCGCTACGTGGTCGGCATCGGAACCAACGAAGAGGCGATGCGGCTGGCCGGCGTCGATCCCCGGCCGATCCGGATCGCGGTGTTCGCGATCACCGGGCTGCTCGCCGGCCTCGCGGGCCTGATGCAGTCGGCCCGGCTGGAGGCCGCCGACCCGAACGCGGGAGTCGGCATCGAGCTGCAGGTGATCGCGGCCGTCGTCATCGGCGGCACCAGCCTGATGGGCGGGCGCGGTTCGGTGGTCAACACCTTCTTCGGCGTGCTGATCATCGCGGTGCTGGAGGCGGGCCTGGCCCAGGTCGGCGCCAGCGAACCCAGCAAGCGGATCATCACCGGCGCGGTGATCGTGGTGGCGGTGATCATCGACACCGTGCGCCAGCGCCGGGCCGACCGCCGGCTGGCCTGATCGCTGCACGCCGATGGCCACGATCAAGGACGTCGCGCTGCAGGCACGGGTGTCGGTCACCACCGTGTCGCACGTGGTCAACGGCACCCGCCATGTCAGCGCCGAAGGCCGGGCCCGGGTGGAGCAGGCGATCCGCGCCCTCGGCTATGTGCCGAGCGCGGTGGCCCGCAGCCTGAAGAGCAACACCACCGCCACGCTCGGCATGCTGATCCCCAACAGCTCCAACCCCTACTTCGCCGAGATCGTGCGGGCGGTGGAAGACCGCTGCTTCGGCGCCGGCTACACGCTGCTGCTGTGCAACACCGACGACGAGCCGCACCGCCAGAGCGTCTACCTGCAGGTGTTGGCCGAGCGCCGCATCGACGGCCTAGTGGTGGTTTCGACCGGCGACGACGACTCGCTGGTGCGGCAGCTCGACAGCCTGCGCATCCCCACGGTGCTGGTCGACCGCGAGATCGCCGACCCCCACTGCGACCTGGTGGAGACCGCACACCTGCAGGGCGGCCTGCTGGCGGTGCGCCATCTGATGGCCCTGGGCCACCGGCGCATCGCCTGCATCGGCGGCCCGCCGGGCCTCACGCCCAGCGAGCAGCGGATCGAGGGCTGGCGCACCGCGCAGGCCGAGGGCGACGCGCCGCAGACCGCCGACGAATCGCTGCTGTGGCGCGGCGGCTTCACCAGCCAGGGCGGCTACGAGGCGATGCAGGCCCTGCTGGGCACCGCGCAACGGCCCACTGCCGTGTTCGTCTGCAACGACCTGATGGCGATCGGCGCCCTGCGCGCGGCCCATGAAGCGGGCGTGCCGGTGCCGGAAGCCCTGTCGGTCGTCGGCTTCGACGACGTCGAGCTGGCGGCCTTCACCAGCCCGCCGCTCACCACCGTCGCCCAGCCCAAGGGCGACATCGGCGCGCTGGCGGTCGACATGCTGCTGGAGCGCATCGGCGGCCACCGCCGCGAGCCCCGCAAGGTGATGCTGCAGCCCGCGCTGCGGGTGCGCGCCTCCACCGCGCCGTGTGCGCACGGTGCCGGCGCCGCCGAGCCGTCCACACCGCGTTCCTGAAACCTTATTCCCAGCCGAGCCCGCGCCAAGTGTCCGACACCGCTTCTCCCCTTCGCCTGCCGCCCGCCATCGTGGTGGTCGGTAGCCTCAACATGGACCTGGTGCTGCGGGTGCCGCATGCGCCGGCCGCCGGCGAAACCCTGCTCGGCCGCTCGATCGCCAGCCTGCCCGGCGGCAAGGGTGCCAACCAGGCCGTCGGCTGCGCTCGCCAGGGCGCGCGGGTGCACATGGTCGGCTGCGTCGGCGCCGATGCCCACGGGCAGGCGCTGCGCCGCGCGCTGGAGCTGGACGGAATCGACACCGCCGCACTGCAAACCGCCGACACCGCGCCGACCGGCACCGCGCTGGTGATGGTGGAGGACGACGGCCAGAACCGGATCGTGGTGGTGCCGGGCGCCAACGACTTCGTGCGCATCGACGCCGCGGCACTGGCCCGCCACCTCGACGGCGCCGCCTTCCTGGTCGCCCAGTTCGAGACGCCGCTCGACCAGGTGGCCCTGGCGATCGGCGTGGCGCACCGCGCCGGCTGCAAGGTGCTGCTGAATCCGTCGCCGGTGCAGGCCATCGACGACGCGCTGTGGTCGCAGATCGACACGCTGGTCATCAACGAGGTGGAAGCCGGCGCGCTCAGCGGCCGGCCGGCCGACGACCTGCCGCAGGTGGCGGCGGCCGCCCGGGCGCTGCGGGCCCGGGGCGTTGCCCGCGTCGTCGTTACGCTGGGTGCGCGCGGCGCGGTGGCGGTGGATGCGGCCGGGGCACGCCACCATCCGGCGCCGGTGGTGGACGCCGTCGATACCACGGCGGCCGGCGACACCTTCCTCGGCGCGCTGGCCGCCGCGCTGGGCGAAGGCCGGGCGCTGGACGACGCGGTGCGCCTGGGCATCCGCGCCGCGGCGATCTGCATCACCCGGCCCGGTGCGCAACCGTCGATTCCGATGCGCGACGCCGTGCTGCGCAGTCCCCTGCCTCCCGCCTGGACCCTGCTGCCATGAAACGTTCACTCCTGCTGCATGCCGACCTCTCCCAGGTGATCGCCGCGCTGGGCCATGGCGACATGGTGGTCATCGGCGATGCCGGCCTGCCGATCCCCGACGGGCCGCGCCGCATCGATCTGGCGCTGACGCCCGGCATCCCGCGGGTCGCGGACGTGCTGCGGATCGTGCTGTCGGAGATGCAGGTCGAGCGCGCCCTGCTGGCCCGAGAGGCGCTGGACCGCTGCGCCCACGGCACCCTGCCGCCATGGTGCGACGGCATGCTGCCGGTGGCGCCCGAGACCGTCTCGCACGCACAGCTCAAGCGGCTGAGCGCCCGGGCCCGGGCCGTGGTGCGCACCGGCGAATGCACGCCCTACGCCAACATCGTGCTCTGCGCCGGCGTGACCTTCTGACCGGCGGCTGAACGACGGCCGGGTGCAGCGCACGGGCACCGCCTCCGCGCGCCGCCGGGCGGCGCAGCGGCCGACCGGCCTGTGCCCCGCAGCCCGACATTCGACCGCCCCGCCCTCCCTACAATGGGCCGCATGGCTCCTCCTCTCGATGTCTGTATCCGTGGCGCTGGCGTGGTGGGCAGCACCCTGGCTTTGCTGCTGGCGCGCGACCGCCTGCGCGTCGGCCTGGTCGCCCAGCCGTCGTCCGCTGCAACGGCCTCGCCCGCCGGTCCCGACGTGCGGGCCTACGCGATCAACGACGCGTCGCGGCAGCTGCTGCAGTCGCTGCGCAGCTGGCCCGACGCGGTGTCCTGCACCGCGGTGTCGGGCATGCAGGTCTTCGGCGACGACGGCGGCGCGGTGCGTTTCGATGCGGCGGCCCAGAAGGTCGATGCGCTGGCGTGGATCGTCGACGTGCCGGCGCTGGAAGCCCGGCTGGCCGACGCGGTACGTTTCCAGCCGCTGGTCGAGGTGCTGGACACACCCCGGCCCGCGGCGCTGACGGCGGTCTGCGAAGGCCGGGCCAGTGCCACCCGCGATGAGTTCGGCGTAACCTTCGCATCCACGCCCTATCCGCAACGGGCCATCGCGGCGCGGCTGCGCTGCGAGCGGCCGCACGGCGGCATCGCCCGCCAGTGGTTCCTGCGCGACGGCATCCTCGCGTTACTGCCGATGGGCGGCGCGCAGGGCCACACCGTCGCCCTGGTGTGGTCGGTGGACACCGCCCGTGCGCCGGAACTGCTGGCACTAGACGATGCCGCTTTCGCCTCCGAGCTGGAAGCCCGCAGCGGGCATGCCCTCGGCACCCTGGCACTGGAGAGCCCGCGCAGCGACTGGCCCTTGCAACTGGCCCGTGCCGACCGATGGTGCGGCCGGCTGCCGACCGATGGCTCCGCGACACGCACGACGGCCGCCAGTCCCCGCAGCTGGGTGCTGGCAGGGGACGCCGCCCACACCGTGCACCCGCTCGCAGGCCAGGGCCTGAACGTCGGCCTGGCCGACGCCGCCGAACTGGCCCGGGTGCTGCATGCCCGCGACTACTGGCGCAGCCCGGGCGACCTGCGGCTGCTGCGCCAGTACGAGCGGGCCCGCCGCGCGGCCTTGCTGCCGATGGGCCTTGCGACCGATGGGCTGCAGCAGCTCTTCTCGCAGCACGGCCAGCCCTGGCAGACATTGCGCAACTGGGGCATGCGCGGCTTCGATGCCAGCGGCCCGGTCAAATCCTGGCTCACCCAGCGGGCCATGGGCACGCTGTGAACCTATTGCGGCGCGGCGTACTCCCACTGCACGAACCCCGCCCGCCCCCTTGCGCTTTCCGGAGAATCCTGTGAATCTGTCCCGCCATTTTTCGATCTGCGCCCTGGCCCTCGGCGCCCTGCTGGTCACCGCCGGGGCGCATGCCCAGGAGTCGGTGATCCGCAAGAACCTGGCGGCCCGCGTGCCGCAACTGCAGAACATCGACGAAGTGCGCAAGAGTGCGATGCCCGGCCTGTACGAAGTCCGCATGGGCACCGACATCTTCTACACCGACGCCAAGGGCGACTACGTGCTGCACGGCGAGATGCTCGACACGCGCGAGCGCAAGAACCTCACCGAAGAGCGCGTCAACAAGATCACCGCGATCGACTTCGACGATCTCCCCGTCCGCGACGCGTTCAAGATCGTGCGCGGCAAGGGAGAGCGCAAGCTGGCCGTCTTCGAAGACCCCAACTGCGGCTACTGCAAGCGCTTCGAGAAGGAGCTGGCAACGATCGACAACGTGACGGTCTACATGTACCTCTACCCGATCCTGGGCGCCGATTCGGTCGACAAGTCCAACCGCCTCTGGTGTGCCAAGGACCAGGGCCGCGCCTGGCAGGACTACATGCTCGACGAAAAGCCGATCACCGCCGCTGCCGGCTGCGACACCGGCGCCGTGAGCCGCAACGTGGCCTTCGGACGCAAGCTCAAGATCACCGGCACGCCCACCCTGATCTTCGCGGACGGCACCCGGGTGCCCGGCGCGATCGACGCCAAGCAGATCGAGCAGCGCCTGGCCGCCGCGCGCTGACCGCGCCTTTGCCATCCTGCTGCGGCTCGGCCGCAGCCCCTCTCCAGACGCAACCGCCACGCAATGCCACCACAGCCCGCCCTGCCCTCTGTGCACTACCGCGTCGAAGCCGCCGACCTGCATGCCCACCTGTTCCGGGTCACGCTGACGGTCGCTGCACCGGCTGCGCTGCAGCGGGTGTCGCTGCCGGTATGGATTCCGGGCAGCTACCTGGTCCGCGAATTCGCCCGCCATCTGCAGAAGCTGGTCGCCACACAAAGGGGCGCCTGCCTAGCGGTCGATCAATTGGACAAATGCAGCTGGCAGGTCGCCTGCGCCCCGGAGGCGCCGCTGGTGCTGACCTACGAGGTCTATGCCTACGACAACTCGGTCCGCGCCTGCTGGCTCGACAGCCGCCGCGGCTTCTTCAACGGCACCGGCCTGTGCCTGCGGGTCGAAGGCCAGGAAGACATGCTCCACACGGTGGAACTGGTGGCATCGCCTGCGATGGTAGGCTGGTCGGCCGCCACCGCCCTGCTCCCGCACGCGGTGGACGCCCACGGCTTCGGCACCTACCAGGCCGACGGCTACGACACCCTGGCCGACAGCCCGGTGGAGCTGGGCCGATTCTGGAGCGGCGAGTTCACCGCCGGCGGCGTGCCGCACCGCTTCGTCGTCGCGGGCGCGGCGCCCAGCTTCGACGGCGCCCGGCTGCTGGCCGACGCGCAGCGCATCTGCGAGACGCAGATCGCCTTCTGGCACACCGACGGCGGCGCCGCGCCCCACGACCGGTATGTCTTCATGCTCAACGCGGTGGACGACGGCTACGGCGGGCTGGAGCATCGCCACAGCACGGCCCTCATCTGCAACCGCCGCGACCTGCCACGCGTGGGCGAGCCCAAGCAGTCCGAGGGCTACACCACGCTGCTGGGCCTGGTCAGCCACGAGTACTTCCACACCTGGAACGTCAAGCGCTTGCGCCCGGCCGAATTCGCCGCCTACGACTACCGCCAGGAGAACTACACGCAGCTGCTCTGGTTCTTCGAAGGCTTCACCAGCTACTACGACGACCTGCTGCTGCGCCGCGCGGGCTTGCTGGACGACGCGGGCTATTTGCGGCTGCTCAACAAGACGATCAACCAAGTGCTGCAGACGCCCGGCCGCCAGGTGCAGTCGGTTGCGCAGGCCAGCTTCGACGCCTGGGTCAAGTACTACCGGCAGGACGAGAACACCCCCAACGCCACCGTCAGTTACTACACCAAGGGTGCGCTGGTCGCCCTGTGCCTGGACCTGACCCTGCGCGGCGACGCGGCGCGCGCCGTGGGCGGCGCGGTACCGTCGCTGGACCAGGTGATGCGCGGCCTGTGGCAGCGCTGCGCGGCCGGCCCGATGCAGGAAGCCGATGTGCTGGCCGTGCTGGAGGCCGTCGCCGGCCGCAGCCTGGCGCCGGAGATCGCCGCATGGGTGCACGGAACCGACGAGCTGCCCCTGGCCGCATTGCTACAGTCGTACGGCGTCGAGATGCTGGCCGATCCTTCGCAGCCGGCGCAGCGCCTGGGCCTGCGGGTGGCCGAGACCACCGGCATCCAGATCAAGGCGGTGCTGCGTGGCGGCGCCGCCGAGGCGGCCGGCTTCGCGGCCGGCGACGAATGGCTGGGCATAGAGGTCAGCGGAGAGGCCTGGCGCCTCGCCAAGCTTGAGGACCTCGCGCTCTACCTTGGCGGAGAACGCCACTGCACCGCCTGGATCGCCCGCGACCGCCGGATGCTGAAGCTGGCCCTGGAACTGCCCGCCGCCGACACCACCGCTCGGCTGGTGGCACGCGATCCGGCCCGGCTCGCCGCCTGGCTGTCGGCGGCCGATGCGCCGGCCGCCAGTGCTTCGGCGCTCTCCTGACAGGCCCCGCGCAAGTCCGCTCATTCATCGCCCCATAACCCATAGAAGGAGACAACCGCATGGCCTACGAAACGATCCAGGTGCGCACCGAAGCCGAGAAGGTCGGCATCGTGACGCTGAACCGCCCCAAGCAGCTCAATGCCCTGAACGACCAGCTGATGGACGAGCTGGGCGACGCGCTCGATGCGTTCGCTGCCGACAGCGCCATCGGCTGCATCGTCATCACCGGCAGCGAGAAGGCTTTCGCCGCAGGAGCCGACATCGCCGCGATGGCCAAGTACGACTTCACCCACGTCTACAAGAGCGACTACATCGGACGCAACTGGGAGCGGATCCGCGGCATCCGCAAACCGGTGATCGCGGCGGTGAGCGGCTTCGCGCTGGGCGGTGGCTGCGAACTGGCGATGATGTGCGACTTCATCATCGCAGCCGACAACGCCAAGTTCGGCCAGCCCGAGATCAAGATCGGCGTGATTCCCGGCGCTGGCGGCACCCAGCGCCTGCCGCGCGCCGTGGGCAAGAGCAAGGCGATGGACATGGCCCTCACCGGCCGGATGATGGACGCGGCCGAGGCCGAACGTTCGGGCCTGGTCAGCCGTGTGGTGCCGTACGACCAATTGATGGACGAGGTGCTGGGCGCCGCGCTGCAGATCTGCGCTTTCTCCCAGGTCGCCGCGATGGCCGCCAAGGAATCGGTCAACCGCGCGTTCGAAAGCGGCCTGTCGGACGGCGTGATGTTCGAGCGCCGCCTGTTCCACGCCCTCTTCGCGACCACCGACCAGAAGGAAGGCATGGACGCGTTCGTGAACAAGCGCCCCCCCACCTTCACCAACAGCTGAGGGCGCTGGCCGGCGCCACAAAACTTGCTATACTCGCTGGCTCGGCGCTTTAGCTCAGTCGGTTAGAGCGATGGAATCATAATCCACAGGTCCGCGGTTCGAATCCGTGAAGCGCCACCAAGATGCTAAAAGCCTTTTAAGTCGATGACTTAAAAGGCTTTTTTGTTGGTGAGTTGCACAAGGGTTTGGCGCCCCCAACGCATTGGGTCTGCTGTCCGTGAAGGTACATCTTGCCCCCTGTGGCAACGATCCAGCCAGGTGATGCGCGCCGATGGTCGACGTGCATCGAGGCCATGGCGAAAAGATAGTGGATCACCTCTTCGCGGCCCCATCGGGGCAGCCAAACCCAGCATCACTGAAAGACCAAGCGGCACAATCGCCCGCATGACACACCGCATGCGGACGATCGGCGGCTGGGGGCTGCTCTGGCTGGTGGCCACCGTGGCCGGCGGTGCCTTGATCGCCCAGGCCGCGCTGGGCCGCCACGAAGCGGCCTTCGGCGCCGACGTGCGCATCGCCCACCGGCTGCTGAGCCAGCAGGCGGTGCAATACGACGCCGTGCTGGCCACGCTGGCGCTGCTGGGCACTCCCGGCGAGGCGGGGCCGGATGGCCGGCCCGAGCGGCGTCTGTCGGCGGTCTACCCCGCCATCCTCGACGTGCTGCGGCGCGAGCGCGACGGCCGCTGGTCCGATCCTCGACTGGCGCGGGCCGAAGAGGCCTCGCGCACCACCCGGCAACCCGCGCTGGCCGAGGTGGACCTGCCCGCCGGCCGCTACACCCTGGTGGCCGCGGCCGAGCCTGTCAGCCACGCGCTGCGGCTGGACCTGGCTGCCGCGATTCCCTGGCGCGACTGGCCGATGGACCGCGCCGCCAGCCCGGTGCGCCTCACGGTCGAGCAGGCCGGGCAGGCCTTCGTTGTCCAGCCGGGCCGGCCTGCCACCGCCGGCGGCTGGACTTTGTCGATGCAGAAGACGCTGGCGTCGCCCAGCCAGCCCTTCGAGGTGGTCGCCACCCGCCAGGTGACCTGGCAGGAACTGCCCTGGGCCTGGATAGCGCTGTGGGCGGCGGCGGTCGGGCTGGCGCTGGCCGCGGCGCGCACGGTGCAACGCTTGCGCACCGCCCGCCGCCGGGCCGAGGAGCTGCTGCGCCTGGGCCAGGTGGCCCGGCTCAACACCCTGGGCGAGATGGCCGCAGGTCTGGCCCACGAGCTGAACCAGCCGCTGACCGCCATCCTCGCCAGCACCCAGGCCGCCCGCCGCCTGCTGGACGACCGCCCGCCCGAACTCGACGCGGCCCGCGGCGCCATGGGACAGGCGGCGGAGCAGGCGCGGCGCGCGGCCACCGTCGTCGGCCGGCTGCGCCGCGCCATCGAGCGTCCTGCGACTGATGCCGAGCGCCAGCCGGTCGTGCTGCAGGACGTCGTGCGCAGCGCGCTCGACCTGCTGGAGCCCGAATGCGCGCGGCATGCGGTGCAGGTGGATATCGATGCGACCGACGGCCCGCCGGTGCGGGTGCTGGCCGATCCGGTGGCGCTGGAGCAGATCGTGCACAACCTGCTGGTCAACGCGATCCAGGCCCTGGACGCGGTGCCGCCCGGCACGCGGCGCATCGCCATCGCGGTGCAGGTGCTGGGCGACCAGGGCCGGCTGGCCGTGGGCGACAGCGGGCCGGGCATCGCGCCCGAACTGCGGCCCCGCCTGTTCGAGCCCTTCTTCACCACCCGCGAAGGCGGACTGGGCCTGGGGCTCAGCCTCAGCGAAACGCTGGCCACCGGCATGGGCGGCACGCTCTCGGCCGCGCCGCCGGGCGGTGCGCACGGCCTGCGCGGCGCATGCTTCCACCTCGACCTGGAACTGGCATGACGACCTCCACCGCGCCCCAGGCGCCGCATTCGCCCCTCGTCCACCTGATCGACGACGACGACGCGGTGCGCGACAGCCTGGCGCTGCTGATCGGCACCGTCGGCCTGCGGGTCCAGGGCTGGGCCGACCCGCTGGCCTTCGTCCGCGACTTCGACCGCACGGGCATCGGAGCCATCGTGCTCGACGTGCGCATGCCCGGCATCAGCGGGCTGTCGGTGCTCGACACCCTGGTGGCGCAGGGCGTGGACCAGCCGGTGGTCATGCTCACCGGTCACGGCACGGTCGACATGTGCCGGCGCGCCTTCAAGGCCGGCGCGGCCGAGTTCCTGGAGAAGCCCGTCAACGACGAACAACTGCTGGAGGCGCTGCAATCCGCCGTGCGCCGGCACGTGCGCTCCCGCGCCCGCAGCCAGGCCGACCAGGCCGCGCGCAGCCGCCACGCCCAGCTGTCGGAGCGCGAGCGCGAGGTGCTGGCCTTCATCGTGGAAGGCCTGACCAACAAGGAGATCGCCCGCACGCTCGACCTGTCGCCGCGCACCGTCGAGACCCACCGCGCCAACCTGTTCGCCAAGCTGGCCTGCGACTCGCTGGCGCAGCTGATCCGGCAGTACGCGACGCTGGTGGACGGCCCGGACGCCCGATAGCGGAGGTACGCCGCCGCGGCGGTGCTCCGTCTCCGTAGTTGTACGGAGCGGCACGGGTAGCCGTACGAATGGCGCCCGCGCGGCGCGATCCGTACAGTCATGGCCATGGGTCGGCACGGTGCCGGCCCGCATCCACCAGGAGACTCTTTTCCATGGCACACCGCACTCGTTTCGCAGCCGCCGCCCTCGTCCTCGCCGCTCTCGGCGCGCAGGCCCAAACCGCTGCACCGATGGCTGCCCCCGCACCCATGGCGGCCGCCGCAGCACCGGCCGCTTCCGGCGTGCTGGTCCAGCGCAACCTGTCGCTGGCCCTGGCCAACCAGATCGCCACTGCCGCGGTTGCCAGCTGTGCGGCCAATGGCTACGCGGTCAGCGCCACCGTGGTGGACCGCGCCGGCGTGGTGCGGGCGGTGCAACGCGCCGACAACGCCGGCCCGCACACGCTGGGCTCCAGCGAGCGCAAGGCCTGGACCTCGGCATCCGCCAAGGCCCCGACCCAGGCCCTCATGGAAGGCGCGCAGAAGAACCCGGCCGCGGCCAACCTGGTCAACATCCCCGGCTACCTGCTGCTCGGCGGCGGCGTGCCGGTGAAGGTGGGCAACGAGGTGATCGGCGGCGTGGGCGTCGGCGGCGCGCCGGGCGGCCACCTCGACGAGCAGTGCGCCAACGCCGCGCTGGAGCAGGTCAAGGGCCTGCTGAACTGACATGCAACACCCGGCCCGTCTCGCCGAGCGCCCGCCGTCCGCATCGCGCGCCGCGCCGATGGGCCGGCATGCCACGCGGCGTACCCTGCTGCTCGCACTCATCGCAGGCGCAGCGGCCTGCGGCGAACCGGCGGCCGCGCAGACTCCGCCGACCGACGCCGAAGCGCGGGCGCTGGCGGGTCTGCATGCCGCGGCGTGGCGCGGCGACCTGGCGCGGATCCGCACCCTGTTGCAGTCCGGCGCCGATGCCGACGCCCGCGACGCGCAGGGCCGCACGCCGCTGCACCTGGCCACCCACGCCCGCCAGCGTGCCGCCGTGCGCCTGCTGCTGCAGAAAGGCGCGCAGCCCGGCCTGCTGGATGCCGAACGCTACGACGCCGTGACCATCGCCGCGGTGGCCGACGACACTGGCACCTTGGCCGACCTGCTGGCGGGCGGTGCACGCGCCGACCTCGTCACCAGCCGCTACGACGGCACCGCGCTGATCGCCGCTGCGCACCTCGGCCACGACGGCGTGGTGCGCCAGTTGATCGCTGCCGGCGCACCGCTGGACCATGTGAACAACCTGCACTGGACCGCCGCGATCGAGGCGGTGGTGCTGGGCGACGGCGGCCCGCGCCACCAGCACACCCTGGCCGCCCTCGTCGAGGCGGGTGCCGACCTGCGCCTGGCCGACCGGCAGGGCCGCACGCCCTTGCAACTGGCCCAGGCGCGTGGGTACACCGGAATGGTGGCGTTGCTGTCGGCACCGCGTCGGCCTTGAATCCTGGTCACGGCCCTGCAACGGGAAACCCGCGGTGCCGCACCATCGAGCAAGACTGCCCAAATCGAGGGCGGTTCGCCAGCGCGGGCGAGTGGCATGCGCAGGTCGTTTTCCGCAGTGGCTGATTCGGTCACGCCGCGCGCCGAAGCCGGAAGCCTTTCGCGGCTCGTTCATCGGATCGCAGGCAGCTAATACGGCAGCCCCCGGCGCGGCGCGGGCACCGGCAGGCCCAGCCGTACCGGCCCACCCGGCGCAATCGCATCGACGGACACACCGCCCCGCGTGACGACGAGCCGCCCATTCCGGGCCAGGTCCGCCGCCACCTGCCGGATGCCCGGCATCAGCTCATGCCACGATGCGCTCCCCGCTACCAACGCTCGGGCCACTTCCGAAGGACAGATGGTCGCACCGGCCTTGCGCCGGGCCAGCAAAGCGAATATCTGGTTTTCCGCGGCAGTCTTGTCCATAGGTTCCTAGTGATTGCGTGGCGCTTTCGCGGGCGGCACCGGCGCTGCCTGCATAGGCGCAGCCGTGCTTCCTACAGGCTCGCCCGCAGCCAGGGCGATACGGTCATGCTCCAACCCCAAGGAGTATCCGATGACCAAAGCCACCCCCACCGGCGCGGGCACCCGTCCCAGCACCGACGGCACCGTCGACAACATGGGCGCGGGAGAGGCCTTCATTCCCGGCAGTTCCGATTCCAGCCCCGCGCCGACGGAGGCGATGTCGGGCAAGCGGCAGGATGCGCAGTCCGTCGAAAAAGACGATTCGGCACCGTTCTCCCTGACCGAGGATGCCGATGCGGTCAAGCCCGAGCACCGGCGCGAGCAGCCCTCCGACCAGGACCGCTGAAACCGCCGGAGGGCCAGCGGGCGCCGAAGCCACAAGGTCGCAGGGTCGTCGTCTCGGCCTACGGCGACACCCGGCCCGCAGCGGCGAGGATCGGGCCATGGCTGTTTTCAAACTCGGCGGTCTGCGGGCCGCACGCAAGACCATGCGCCAGGCGGCTCAACTGGCGAATGCTGTCTGGTCGCCTTTCGTTCCCAAACGAAAGCCGGCGCGCAAGAAGGTGGCGTCGGTTGCCGCATCTGCTGCCGGCGCGGCCACGGCAGCGCGCAAAGGCCGGATGGCCGCTCGGCCTGTAGCGCATGCGCCTTCGCCGCGCACGGAAGTTTTCCATACCGCGGTATTCGCCTATCGGGGGGCAGAGCACCGCTACAAGATCTACGTGCCACCCCTCGCGCCGGGCCAGCAGGTCACCGGCCTGGTGGTGATGCTGCACGGCTGCCAGCAGACGCCCGACGACTTCGCGGCCGGCACCCGGATGAACGACCATGCCCGCGACGCGCAGTGCATCGTGGTCTATCCCTGCCAGCCGGCCAGCGCCCACCGGCAGCGGTGCTGGAACTGGTTCGATCCGGCGGCACAGGTGCGCGGGACCGGTGAGCCGGCGTGGATCGCGGCCCTGGCGCGCGGCACCGCCAAGGCCTGGGGACTGCGGCGCCAGCAGGTCTTCATCGCGGGCCTGTCGGCCGGCGGCGCGATGGCGGCGGCGGTGGCCCATGCCTATCCCGACGTGTTCGCGGCCTGCGGCGTGCATTCCGGCCTGGCGGCAGGCGCGGCGCGGGGCATGGTGGGGGCTCTGTCGGCGATGCGGCACGGCTCCAGCATCGGCCGGCCGCCGCCCGTGAGGCAGGTACCGACCATCGTGTTCCACGGAGACCGCGACAGGGCGGTGCACCCACGCCATGGGGCGCACGTGCTGGCGGCGGCGCTGAAACCTTCGGCCACGGGGATCGCCCTGGCCGACCCCCTGGCAAGCCCCGAGGTAACGGCGATGCAGACCGAAGGCGGCCATGCCTCCACCCGGCACATCTACCGCAACCCTCAGCGCCGTGCCGTCGCCGAGCGCTGGGAGGTGCACGGCATGGGACACGCCTGGTCGGGGGGCAGCACCCGCGGCAGTTATGTCGATCCGGCCGGGCCGGATGCCAGTGCGGCGATGCTCGCGTTCTTCCGCCAGGCGGGACCGGGTACACCATCCGCGAGATAACCCTCCCTATACCATCCCATTGGATGGTGATAGGATGGCCCATGACCTCCAACGCCCCGCCCGTCCGCCTGCCCGACAGCGAAAAGATCACGATCAACCTCGGCTATGTCGACCTGGGCCAGATCGACCTGCTGGTGGCCGAGAGCTTCTATGCCAACCGCACGGACTTCATCCGTACGGCGATCCGCAACCAGCTGGCGCTGCAGGCCGATGCGCTCAAGCAGGTCACCGCGCGCCGCATGCTCGTGATCGGCCTGCAGCATTTCGGCACGGCCGAGCTGGAGGCGGTACGCGCCGCCTATGAAAAGCTGCAGATCCGGGTGCTGGGCCTCGCCAGCATCGCCCATGACGTGACGCCCGAACTGGCGCTGGCGACGATCGACTCGATCGCGGTATTGGGTGCGCTGCATGCCAGCCCGGCTGTCAAGGCGGCCCTGGCCGACCGCATCGTGCGGTAGCGACCCCCACCGACCCACGCCGGGGCGCAGCTCCCCCGCGCGCCCTCTTCCCGACGCCGCAGCGACGGCCCACTGCCTATTCCCTTTCCCCGAAAGCATCCGATGACCCCAAACCTCCCCACCTGGATGCAAGACGCCGCCCGGCTGACCCGCGCCGGCAAGCTGCAGGAGGCGACCCAGGCGCTGCAGCGCTCGCTGGGCCTGCCGGAAGGCGCGGCGCTCCGGGCCTGGCCCGGCATGCCGGCAGGCGACGGCCCCCCCGCGACGACGCCGATGCCGGCAGCGCCTCCTGCCGCCGACATCCTCGACGGCTATGTGACCGAACTGCCGCGCGACCCATCACCGGCCGCCCCGGCACGACCGGCGGCTGCCGGCGGCGGCGTTTCCACCGGGCGCTTCGCCCACGGCGGCCGCACGCTGGACTACCGCCTGTTCCTGCCCACCGGCACCACCGACGCACCGCGCCCCCTGGTACTGATGCTGCACGGCTGCACCCAGGATCCGGAGGATTTCGCGGCGGGCACCGGCATGGACGCGCTGGCCCAGGCCCACGGCTGCGCGGTGCTCTACCCCGCGCAGGACGCGCAGGCCAATCCGCAGCGCTGCTGGAACTGGTTCAAGCACAACCACCAGCAACGCGGCCGCGGCGAGCCGGCCCTGCTGGCGGCGCTGGTCGGGTCGGTGGTGCAGTCGCACGGGCTGGACCCGCGCCGGGTCTACGTCGCCGGGCTCTCGGCCGGGGGCGCGATGGCGGCGATCCTGTCGCAGACCTATCCGGACACGTTCGCCGCGGCCGGCGTGCATTCGGGCCTGGCCCAGGGCACGGCGCGCGACGCGATGTCGGCCCTGCAGGCGATGCGCACCGGCGCCGGGCCGGCCGCCGCCGCCGCGCCGCCGGGAATACGTACGCCCACCATCGTCTTCCACGGCGATGCCGACGCCACGGTGCACCCCGACCACGGCGCGCATGTCATGGCGGCCGCGCAGCCCGCAGGCGGCACCGCGCCGACGGTGGAAGCCGGCCGCACGCCCGGCGGCCGCCGCTGGACCCGCACCCGCTACCCGGGCACCGACGGCGCCAGCCGGGCCGAGTACTGGCAGATCCACGGCGCAGGCCACGCATGGGCGGGCGGGCACCCCGCCGGGAGCTACATCGACCCCACGGGGCCGGATGCCAGCGCAGAGATGCTGCGCTTCTTTCTGGCGCACCGGCTGGCGGCATAAACACGGTGCGCGGGGCAACGCAAGCACCGTGACAGCAGGGCCGTAGACCTAATTTGGAAAGAAAAGTGCCTGTAGCCGGCACACAGGGCCGACCACTAGCTATTCTTTCGATAGCAAATCGAGCAGAGCGCCTGCCCAGCGCGCGCGGTCGATCCAAGCGACGACCGACTGCCGTGTTAGTCGATGCCGATGGCATTGGCAACTCGCCCGCCCGCCGCACCGCCAGAAACCGCATAACCAAATCCGAAACCATGCCGATACGGACGGTACCTGCGCAGGAAGATGCCGGGTTCTCCCGCCGTTTCCGACAAAGGATTTCTCCGTGCACCATCCGACTCCGCGGCGCGCCGCACTTCGCTCCGCCTGGGTCCTGGCGCTTGCCGCATCGCTGTCGGCCTGCGGCGGCGGGAGTGGTTCGGGCGACGGCACCACCACCCTGCTGGCACGCGACGACTTCGACCAGGGCCTGGCCCGGTGGAAGGTCGAGCAGCAGGACCCGGCCGGCACGGTGACTGCCGCCCGGGGCGTCATGACCATCGTCCAGCCCTCGGGCGCCACCGTCTGGTTCCGGCAGAAGTTCAGCGGCGACTACCAGATCACCTTCTCGGCCACGCCTGTGCCGGCCACCTTTCCCGGCACCCGCTTCGTCGACCGCATCTCTGACCTGAACATGTTCTGGAACGCGACAGAGCCGCGCGTGGCCAGCGGCGACCCCACCCAGCGCAACTACGACGGCTCGCTGGCCGCCTACAACCCGGTGCGGCTCTACTACGTCGGCTTCGGCGCCAACGGCAACACGACGACGCGGCTGCGCCGCAACGACGGCACCGATGCCCGGCCGCAGATCGCCGGCTTCTCCACGCCCGAATCGGCCACGGCCGACGACCGGGCGGGCGGCATGCTGCCGGCGACCACGCTCGTCGCCAACCTGGCGACCCGGGTGCGCATCGTCTCCCGCGCCGCCACGCCCGACGATCCGGTAACGCTGCGCTGGTACGCCAACGACGTGCTGGTGTTCAGCCATGCCGATCCTGCGCCTACCTGGGCGGCTGGTTCGCGCTGCGCACCACGACCAGCCGGTTCGAGATCCGGGATTTCGAGGTGCGCTCCCTGGCGCGCTGAGCCCTCGGCCCGCGGGCGGGGGTGCGGCAATCGACCCAGGAGTGCGCGGCCGCGACGTCGAACCGCCCCCTCTCCCGGAGAAACCCCGCGTTCCGCCGCGCAGCGGAACGGACTTCACGCCCCGAACGGATTCGGCACCGCACAAGGCGAGAGCCGGCGCGGATGGCCGGCCTTCAGCTATTGTTTCGATAGCAAAGCGCGCCGGCTTGTTGGCGTCCAAGACCGCGTTGCATCCTGCGCGTCGCTTGCTGCGTGCCGGGACGACCCCAATCCCCTGCACCACGTAGGACGTGTCCTGCACGGCGCAGTGGAGAGACGCCGCAGAAACGATAATTGGCATGCACACCAGGCATTCAGTGATCTGTGCCGACGATGCGGGCGCGGGCGCGGCGGCCGGGATTCCCCTCCTTCATCGACCAGCGCACTTCCGGCCCATGACCGCACGCCCTCCCCTCCAAGATGTCATCGACAGCGCGATCGACTTCGCCGTCATCGTCACCGACCTGCACGGCACCGTTACCGACTGGAACGCCGGCGCCGAGCGGATCCTGGGCTGGCGGCGCGAGGAGATCGTGGGCACGTCGATCGAGCGCATCTTCACCGCGGAAGACCGGGCCATCGGCCGCGCGCAGGAAGAGATGCGCGTCGCCATGGCGGAAGGCCGCGCCAACGACGAGCGCTGGCACCTGCGGGAAGACGGTGCCCGGTTCTGGGCCTCGGGCGAGATGATGCCGCTGCGGCGCGACGACGGCACCCACCAGGGCTACGTCAAGGTGCTGCGCGACCGGACCCGCCAGCACGATGCGGACGAGCGGCTGCGCGTCACCCAGGACCGTTTCGAGACCCTGCTGGAGACCATAGAAACCGCCTTCGCCATCGTCGAGGTGAAGTTCGACGCCCAGGACCGCGCGGTGGACTACCGCTTCCTGGAAGCCAACCCCGCCTTCGAGCGTCAGGCGGGCGTCAACCTGCGCGGCAAGTGGGTGACCGAATTCGCGCCCGACCTGGAGCGCTTCTGGTTCGACACCTACGGCCACGTCGCCCGCACCGGCGAGCCGGCCAGCTTCGAGAACTACGCCAAGGCGTTCAGCCGCTGGTTCGAGGTGCGCGCGATCCGTGTCGGCGATCCGCAGCTGCGGCAGATCGCGATCTTCTTCAACGACGTCACCGACCGCCGCTTGGCGGAGGACCGGCTGCGGGCCAGCGAGGCGATCGCGCGCGAGAACGTCGAGCGGGTGCAGCTGGCGCTCGCGGCCGGCGCCATCATCGGCACCTGGCACTGGGACCTGCCGACCGACCGGTTCACCGTGGACGAGGCGTTCGCCACCGCGTTCGGGCTCGATCCGGCACTGGGCCGCGAGGGCCTGAGCCTGGCGCAGGTGGTCGCCACGGTGCATCCGGACGACCGCGACGGCCTGGCCCGCGCGATCGGCGAGGCCGTCCAGCGCGGCGGCGCCTACGCCCACCAGTACCGGGTGCTGCGCGCCGACCGCAAGTACTACTGGATCGAGGCCAACGGCCGGGTCGACCATGCCGCCGACGGCACGCCCACCAGCTTTCCCGGCGTGCTGATCGACGTGGAGGAGCGGCGCGCGGTCGAGGCCGAGCGCGACCGCAACGCCGCCGCGCTGCGCGCCCTGAACGAGACGCTGGAGCAGCGCGTGGCCGAGCGGACGGCCGAGCTGATGCGGGCCGAGGAGCAGCTGCGCCAGTCCCAGAAGATGGAAGCCGTGGGCCAGTTGACCGGCGGCCTGGCGCACGACTTCAACAACCTGCTGGCCGGCATCTCCGGTGCGCTGGAGCTGATGAACGCCAAGATGAAGCAGGGCCGCTTCGACGATCTGGAGCGCTACGTGGCGGTCGCCCAGGGCGCCACCAAGCGGGCGGCCGCGCTCACCCACCGGTTGCTCGCGTTCTCGCGCCGGCAGACGCTGCTGCCAAAGCCCACCGACGTGAACCGGCTGGTCGGCGGCATGGAGGAGCTGATCCGCCGCACCATCGGGCCGGCGGTCGCGCTGGAGGTGGTCGGCGCCGCCAGCCTGTGGCCCGCCCTGGTGGACCCGGGCCAGCTGGAGAACGCGCTGCTCAACCTGTGCATCAACGCCCGCGACGCGATGCCCGACGGCGGCCGCATCACCATCGAGACCGCCAACAAATGGATGGACCGGCCGGCCGCGGCGACGTACGGCATCCAGGAAGGCCAGTACCTCTCGCTCTGCGTAACCGATACCGGCACCGGCATGCCGCCGGAGGTGACCGCCCGGGTGTTCGAACCCTTCTTCACCACCAAGCCGATCGGCGAGGGCACCGGGCTCGGCCTGTCGATGATCCACGGCTTCGCCCAGCAGTCGGGCGGCCAGGTACGCATCTACTCGGAAGTCGGCCAGGGCACCACGGTCTGCATCTACCTGCCGCGCCACTACGGCGAAGTCGATACCGACGAGGCGATGCCCCGGCTCTCGGACATCGCCCGCGCCGAGCAGAGCGCCACCGTGCTGGTGGTGGACGACGAGCCCTCGGTCCGCATGCTGGTGGCCGAGGTGCTGGAGGAATTGGGCTACACCGCGCTCGAGGCTGCCGACAGCGTGGCAGGACTGAAGCTCCTGCAGTCGGACGCCCGCATCGACCTGCTGATCACCGATGTCGGCCTGCCCGGCGGCATGAACGGCCGCCAGATGGCCGACGCCGGCCGCGAGCGCCGTCCCGACCTCAAGGTGATGTTCATCACCGGCTATGCCGAGAACAGCGTCGTCGGCAACGGGCATCTGGCCCCGGGCATGAAGGTGCTGACCAAACCGTTCCCGATGGAGGCGCTGGCGACCGGAGTCAAGGAACTGATCGGAGCGGGTTAGACGACCCGGCCGGCGCGGCGCTTGCAAGCGGGCGCGGCATGGACCACAGCCATGTTCGGAGGTGTCCGACGCGAAGGCCGCGGCCGCACCGGGACAGTAGAGGTTTTCATTGCGGAGTCTCCATGTCTTCCACGCCTTCCTCCTCCCCTGTATCCCGCCGCATCGCCATCCTGACAACCGACGGCTTCGAGCAGGCCGAACTCGAAAAGCCGCGCGACGCATTGCAGAAAGCGGGCTACGACACCCACATCCTTGCGCCGAAGGCCGGCACCGTACAGGGCTTCGACCATGTCGACAAGGCCGATACTTTCAAGGTCGACGGCACCATCGCCGATGCCGATCCGGGCGACTATGCGGCGGTGATCCTGCCGGGTGGCGTGGTGAATGCCGATGCATTGCGCACCGACGCCGACGCCCAGGCCTTCGTCAAGGCCATCGACGCGGCCGGCAAACCGCTGGCGGTGATCTGCCACGGCGCGTGGCTGCTGATCGATGCCGGTCTGGTCGATGGCAAGACGCTCACCAGCTGGCCGAGCCTGCAGGTCGATCTGCGCAATGCCGGCGCCACCTGGGTCGACGAGCAGGTGCACAGCGAAGGCGGCTGGATCAGCAGCCGCAAACCCGACGACATTCCCGCGTTCAACGCAGCGATCCTGAAGGCGCTGGGCGGTACCTGATCCCACAAGGCCGCAGCCCGCCCCTTCCGTCTCAAACCGCCAGGAGACGCTGCGGGCTGCCGACCGCGATGCGGTCCATGGGTGCACCGCCCAGCGAGAACGCCTGCACCGAGGCCACGAGTTGCTCGGCCTGCGCCCTGAGGCTTCCGGCGGCGGCGGCCGCCTCTTCCACCAGCGCAGCGTTCTGCTGCGTCACCCGGTCCATCTGGTTGATCGCTTCGCCCACCTGGGCCACGCCCAGCGCCTGCTCCTTGCTGGCGCTGCTGATCTCGTCGACCAGTTGCGCGAGCGAGCCGACCGAGCCGGCCACCGTGCCCATCGACGTTCCGGCCTGCTGGGCGAGCTTCACGCCGTTGCCGACGGCTGCCACGCTCGAGTTGATCAGCTCCTTGATCTCGGTCGCGGCGCTCGCGCTGCGCTTGGCCAGGTTGCGGACCTCGCCGGCCACCACCGCGAAGCCCTTGCCCTGGTCGCCGGCGCGGGCGGCCTCGACGGCCGCGTTCAACGCGAGCAGGTTGGTCTGGAACGCGATGCCGTCGATGACGCCCACGATGTCCACGATGCGGCGAGAGCCGTCGTTGATGGTCCCCATCGAATCCACCACGTTCTGCACCAGGCCGTTGCTTTCCTCCACCACCTTCAGCGACTGGGCGGCCATCCGGGCGGCCTGTTCGGCGTTGTCGGCATTGTTCTTGATGGTGCTGGCGATCTGGTCCATCGTGGCCGCGGTTTCCTCCAGCGCGCTGGCCTGCTCTTCGGTGCGCTGGCTCAGGTCCGCATTGCCCGCGGCGATCTCCGCGGAGCCGGTGAGGATCGAGTCGGCCGCATGGCGCACCTGGTGCACGGTGGCGGCCAGGCTCTTCTGCATGTTCGCGAGGGAGGCCAGCACGCTGGACTGGCGGGCGGTGGCCGCTCCGTCCACGTCGCGCAGATCACCCGCTGCGACGACCTGGGCGATGCGGCTCAGCGCCGCCGGCTCGGAGCCCAGGATGTTGCCCAGGGACCGCACGATGGCCCAGCCGCACACGACGGCCAGGGCGAGTGCGGCCAGCGCGGCGGCCATCAGGATGTTGCGGTGGAGCGTGTATTCGGCCTGCGAATCGCGGATCCGTTCGGCCGAGCGCTGGGCGGTGTATTCGCGGTAGGCGTTGGTGGAGGCGATCAGCTCGACCAGGAGCGGCCGGCATTCGTCGAGGATCTTCTGGGTGGCCTCGGTCGTCATCCGGCGGTTGGCCATCTCGGTGATCGACAGCGCCACCGGGCCGTAGCGGCTCTCCACCTCGGCGATCTTCGCGACCAGTTCCTTGGTCTTGGCATTCGAGTCGTCCGCTTCGTCGGCCATCTTGCGCAGCCGGGCGATGCGCTCCTGCACCTGCTGGTGGGCCTTGAGGATCTCGTCGTACTCCGCCTTGGTGTCGTCGGTGGGGCGGAGCAGCGTCAGGTTGCGCGCGGCGATGGCGCGGCGATCGACCGCGGTGCGCACCTGCTCGGCGAGCAGGGCCCGGGCGTTGATCCCCTGGACATAGCGGGCGAAGCCGTCGTTGGAGTTCTGCAGGAGGACGACGGCCAGGCCGGCGACGACTGCTATGAGGAAAACGAGAAGACCGAACGCGAAGGTCAACTGCTGTCGGACGGTAAGTGAGGATTTCATGAGTCGAAAAATATTGTGCACAACTTAATTGGGCGAGGATAAGGCCTCGGGTGCTGGGCAATGTGGAGGACGTGTGTCGATTACGCCCGGGTCGCCGAAATGGATTCGGTCCTACAGCGTGGGTAGCATGCAAACAACGGCCACAGCCGTCGGGATGCCATGCGGACGCATCGATCGGCCTGCCCACCGCGTCTGTGGAGCGGAGGCGATCGCATCGAATGCCACCCCGACATGGCCTGTCACCTGCGTCCGGTGCTGGGCGCTTCTCCGGCCGCAACTGGACCCTGGCTGCGTGCGACGCCGGTGGTCCGCGTCGTGCGCCAAGGGCCATGCGAGCCGTCGCCTCGGGTGATTCTCGGGGACGGCCCCGGCGGATCACTCCACCGTCACGCTCTTGGCCAGGTTGCGCGGCTTGTCCACGTCGGTACCCCGCGCACAGGCCGTGTGGTAGGCCAGCAACTGCAGCGGCACCACGTGCAGCAGCGGGCTCAGCGCGCCGTAGTGCTCCGGCATGCGGATCACGTGCAGGCCTTCGGCGGCTTCGATATGGGTGTCGGCGTCGGCCAGCACGTAGAGCACGCCGCCGCGGGCGCGGACTTCCTGCAGGTTGCTCTTCAGCTTTTCCAGCAGGGTGTCGTTGGGCGCGACGGTGACGACCGGCATCTCGCTGGTCACCAGGGCCAGCGGGCCGTGCTTGAGTTCGCCGGCGGCATAGGCCTCGGCGTGGATGTAGGTCACTTCCTTGAGCTTGAGCGCGCCTTCCAGCGCGATCGGATAGTGCAGGCCGCGGCCCAGGAACAAGGCGTGGTCCTTGCCGGCGAAGGCCTCGGCCCAGTCGATGATCTGCGGCTCCAGGGCCAGCACCGCCTGCAGCGCGACCGGCAGGTGGCGCATCGCCTTCAGGTGCATCGCCTCGGCCTCGGCGTCGAGGTGGCCGCGCGACTGGGCCAGCGTCAGCGTCAGCAGGAAGAGGCCGGCCAGCTGGGTGGTGAAGGCCTTGGTGGAGGCCACGCCGATCTCGGTGCCGGCGCGGGTGATGTAGGCGAGCTTGCATTCGCGCACCATCGCGCTGGTGGCCACGTTGCAGATGGTGAGCGTCTGCTCCATGCCCAGGCTGCGGGCATGCTGCAGCGCGGCCAGGGTGTCGGCCGTCTCGCCCGACTGGCTGATGGTGACGACCAGGGTGCGCGGGTTGGGCACGCTGCTGCGGTAGCGGTATTCGCTCGCGATCTCGACCTGGGTCGGGATCTTCGCGATCGATTCGAGCCAGTACTTGGCGGTGCAGCCGCTGTAGTAGCTGGTGCCGCAGGCCAGGATCAGGACGTTGTCGATCTCCTGGAACACCCGCCAGGCGCTCGCGCCGGTGGCGCCGTCGTGCGAGGGCGCGCCGTCGAACAACTCGGGCACGATGCCCTCGATGCCTTCGAGCGTGTCGGCGATGGCGCGCGGCTGCTCGAAGATCTCCTTCTGCATGTAGTGGCGGTACGGGCCGAGGTCGGCCGCGCCGCTGTGGGCCTGCACCGTGCGCACCGGGCGGGCGGCGGCATCGACCGGGCGGATGCCGCTGCCATCCTTGCTGCGCTGCACGATCCAGAAGCGCCCCATCTGCAGGTCGACCACGTCGCCCTCTTCCAGGTAGACGATCTGGTCGGTCACGCCGGCGAGCGCCATCGCGTCGCTGGCCAGGAAATGCTCGCCTGCCTGGCCCACGCCCAGGATCAGCGGCGAGCCGGCGCGGGCGCCGACCACGCGGTGCGGCTCGTCGCGGCAGAACACGGCGATCGCATAGGCGCCGCGCAACTGCACGATGGCCGCCTGCACCGCCTCGAACAAATCGCCGTCGTACAGGCTGTCGATCAGGTGGGCGATGACCTCGGTGTCGGTCTGGCTGGCGAACTCGTAGCCCTTGGCGACCAGGCCACCGCGCAGCGCGTCGTGGTTCTCGATGATGCCGTTGTGCACCAGCGCGATTCGGCCCGGGCCCTGGTCGTAGGCGCCGGGGCCGTGGCTGAAGTGCGGATGCGCGTTGTGCACCGCCGGCGCGCCGTGCGTCGCCCAGCGGGTGTGGGCGATGCCGGTGGTGCCCTGCACCGCGCCGGCCTTCACCTGCTCCATCAGCTCTGCCACGCGCGAGGTGCTGCGGGTGCGGCGCAGCGGGCCCTCGGGCGTCATCACTGCGCCGGTGTCGTACACCGCCACGCCGCAGGAGTCGTAGCCCCGGTACTCGAGCCGCTGAAGGCCCTGGACGAGGATGGGGACGATGTTGCGGGTGGAGACCGCGCCGACGATGCCGCACATGGTGGTGCCTTGTGTGAAAAGGAAAGACCCGATGCTAGAACCTGCGCCGTGAAATAACCAGCCCTGCAATCGAAGCATTCTGGTCGCTTCTTTCACTCCGCACATCCGCCACAATATTCGTTCACACAGACTCCACAAATGAACGAAATCACGCTCGACGAAACCGACTGGCGCCTGCTGGACCTGCTGCAGACCGACGCCTCCCGTAGCAACCAGGCCCTGGCAGAAGCAGCCGCGATCTCGCCGCCGACCTGCCTGCGCCGGGTGCGCCGGCTGGTCGAGTCCGGCGTGATCGCCCGGCAGGTCGCCCTGCTCGACGGCGACACCCTCGCGCCCCTGGTCGGCCACGGCCTCACCGCCCTGGTGGAGCTGACGCTCGACGCGCAGGATGCCGAACGGCTGGCCCGCTTCGAGGCCCGGGCCTGCGCCGACGACGCGGTGCAGCAGTGCTACCGCGTCTCGCCGGGGCCGGATTTCATGCTGGTGGTGCGGGTGCGGGACATGCCGGGCTACCTGGCGCTGGCGCAGCGGCTGTTCCACGCCGACCTGCATGTGCGCAGCGTGAAGGCTTTCTTCAGCATCAAGTGCGCGAAATTCGAGCCGAAAGTGCCGCTGGCCGGCGATTAGCGCCGGCCTCCAGCTATCGAAACCATAGCATCACACCGGCGCGGCGGCCGGCAGGCTGAATCGCACGGTGCAGCCGGCGTCGCGCTGGCCCTCGGCATGGGCGGTGCCGCCGTGGCGCTGCGCGATGCGGCGCACCGCCGCCAGGCCGATGCCCAGGCCGTCGAACTCCGAACTGCTGTGCAGCCGCTCGAACACGCCGAACAGCTTGCCCGCCGAAGCGGGGTTGAAGCCGGCGCCGTTGTCGCGCACGACGATCTCGATCTGCCCTGCGGGCCCCGGCTGCCAGCCCACCGCGATCGCGGGCGCGGGCCGCTTCGCGCTGAACTTGACCGCGTTGGCGAGCAGGTGCTGCAGCGCCAGCCGCACCAGCGCCGGATCGCCCTGGCAGCGCGGAATGTCGGGCGCCACCTGCCACGCCACCGGCTGCGGCGGCAGCGCCAGGGCGCGGCGCGCCTCCTGCACCAGTGCCGCCACGTCGAGCGGCTGCGGCACCAGCGGCGCGCGGCCGATGCGCGACAGCTCCAGCAGGCCGTCGACCATCCGGGCCATCTGCTGCGCCGAATGCTCCATCGTGTCGAGGAAGCTCAGCGTCTCCGGGTCGCGCCCCAGGTCCTCGACCCGCTCGCGCAGCAACTGGCCGAAGGCCTTCAGGTGGCGCAGCGGGGCCCGCAGGTCGTGGGAGGCGACGCGGAAGAAGTCCTCCAGCTCGGCGCGCGTCTCGGCCAGCTCGGCGCGGGCGGCCGACAGCTCGGCGTCGCGCGCGGCCAGGGCGGCACGCAGCGCCGGCAGGTCGTGGGGTTCCGGCGGGGCGGGCGCGGCATCCATCGGCGGTCAGCCGGCCTGCTTGGCCGGGCGCTTCCAGTTGGTGATGCTGACCTGCCGGCCCCGCGCCACCGCCAGGGTGCCGGGCGGCGTGTCCTTGGTGATGGTGGAGCCGCCGGCCACCGTGGTGCGGGCGCCCAGCGTCACCGGCGCCACCAGCACGCAGTTGCTGCCCACGTGCACGTCGTCGCCGATGGTGGTGGTGTGCTTGTGCGCGCCGTCGTAGTTGGCGGTGATGCTGCCCGCGCCGTAGTTGACCCGCTCGCCCACCACCGCGTCGCCCAGGTACGCCAGGTGGTTGGCCTTGGCACCGTCGGCCAGCGTGGAGTTCTTCACCTCGACGAAGTTGCCGATGTGCACGTCGCGCCCCAGCCGGGCGCCGGGCCGCAGCCGGGCGAAGGGGCCGACGATGGCGCCCTCGCCCACCTCGACTCCGGCCCGTTCGCCGGCGATGTGGGTGAACGGATGCACCACCGCGCCCGCGGCGATCCGCGCATCGGCAACGACGCAGTGCGCGCCGATGCGCACGCCCTCGCCCAGGTGCACCGCGCCCTCGAAGACGCAGCCGACATCGATCTCGACGTCGGCGTCGCAGGTGAGCGTGCCGCGCACGTCGATGCGGGCCGGATCGGCCAGGCGGGTGCCGGCCTCCATCAACAGGTCCGCATTGCGGCGCTGGAAGGCGCGCTCCAGCGCGGCAAGCTGCACCGGGCTGTTGACGCCGGCCACCTCGACCGCATCGGCGGTCGGCACGCCCACCACCGGCACGCCGTCGGCCACGGCCATGGCGACGATGTCGGTCAGGTAGTACTCGCCCTGGGCGTTGGTGTTGGAGAGGCGCGAGAGCCAGCCGGCCAGCCGGTCGGCCGGCACCGCCATCACGCCGGTGTAGGTCTCGCGGATCGCGCGCTGGGCCTCGGTCGCGTCCTTGTGCTCGACGATGCCGCGCACCGCATCGCCTTCGCGCACGATGCGGCCGTAGCCGGTGGGGTCGTCCAGCGCGATCGTCAGCAGCGCCAGGGCGCCGGTGGCGGCGGCGGCCTGCATCGCGCGGAGCGTGGCGGCGGCGATCAGGGGCACGTCGCCGTTGAGGACCAGCACGGTGCCCTCGGCGGCCAGCTGCGGCGCGGCCTGCTGCACCGCGTGGCCGGTGCCGAGCTGCGGCTCCTGGCGGGCGAAGCGCAGTTCGAAGGGCGAGACGTCCGGCGCGCCGACGGCGGCGTTCAGCGCCGACTCCACCAGGTCCGCGCCGTGGCCGGTCACCACCACCACCCGCCGCGCGCCGAGCGGTGCGACGGTGTCGAGCACGTGCTGCACCATCGGCCGGCCGGCAAGCCGGTGTAACACTTTCGGGAGGCGGCTTTTCATGCGGGTACCCTTGCCCGCAGCCATCACCACCACATCCAAAACCGCCATGAACGCTCCTTCTCGGCTGCCCGCCGTACCGCCCCGGCGCATGCCCGGGCCATGGTGGCGGATTATCGGCGCGACCGGCGCCGCGGTGGTGCTCGTGGCGCTGCAGGGCTGCAGCGCGATCAAGCTGGGCTACAACCAGTCGCCCGAGATCGCCTACTGGTGGCTCGACGGGTATGTCGATTTCGAGGGCGACCAGACCCGCAAGGTGCGCGAGGACCTGGCCGCGCTTCAGCAGTGGCACCGCACGGCCGAGCTGCCCCAGGTCGACACGCTGCTGGCCCAGGCGGAGAAGCTGGCGCTGCAGAACGTGGTGCCGGCGCAGACCTGCCAGATCGCCGAAGGCATCCGTACGCGCCTGATGGCCCTGGCGCAGAAGGCCGAGGCGCCGCTGACCGTCGCCGCGCTGGACCTGGAGCCGCAGCAGATCGTCAACGTGCGGCGGAAGTTCGAGCGCAACAACGCCGAGTACCGCAAGGAATGGCTGGAGGTGACGCTGCCCGAGCAGCGGGCCCTGCGCTTCAAGCAGGTGCTTGAGCGCAGCGAGACGATGTACGGCCGCCTCGACGGCGCCCAGCGCGACGCGATCCGGCTGCAGATCGAGCGATCGAGCTTCGATGCCCAGCGCAGCCATGCCGAATCCCTGCGCCGCCAGCAGGACGTGCTGCAGACGCTGGAGAAGCTGCACGCCGGCAACCCGTCGCTGGCCGAGGCCCGCGCCGCCATCCACGGCGTGATGGAGCGCGCCTTTAACACGCCCGACCCCGCCCTGCGCAAGTACCAGGAGACGCTGCTGCGCGAGGGCTGCGACAGCGCCGCAACCGTCCACAACAGCACCTCGGTCGCGCAACGGGAGAGTGCGCTGAAGCGGCTCCAGGGCTACCGGCGCGACATCAAGATCCTCATGGCACAGGAGCCATGAAAAAACCGCGGACGGTGCCGCGGTTTTAGGGTTCTAGCCGAGAAGCTGCCTTAGCGCGATTCGACGGTGGGCGCGCCTGGCGTGTTGCGCACCGTGGCGTTCTCGCCCAGGTCCGGCGTCTTGCCGGCGATGGCAGCGGCCGCCATCGAGATCAGCCGCACCATGCTGCTGGAGTTGGCATCCCAGTATTCCGCCGTCTCCACGTCGACCCGAAGCAGCGCGAGCGACGGATCTTCCTTGCCGTCGGGAAACCACGGCTTGGCCATCGGCAACCACAGCTCGTCAATCTTGGCGCGGTCGTAGACGATTTCGGAACTGCCGGTCACCGACACGTAGCTGGCGCTGCTCTGCTTGGCGAAGGCGACGTTCAGTTCGCCCGACTTGGCCTGCTTCTCGGGCGATGGGCGGGTGAAGAACCAGAGACTGCCGGCCGCGTCGATCTGCAGCGGCATCATCGGGCGGCTGGTCAGGGCGCCGTGCGCATCGTGCGTGGTGAGCATGCCGGGGCCGATGTCGTCGATCAGGTCGGCGACCTTCTGCATGCCGGGATTCTTCTGCGGTTCGATCTTCATGGGGGATGGCGCCAGGCGCTGAAATGGAGGTCGGAGGGAAGAGGACGCGTCAGGCGTCCACGTTCATGCTGGCTTCGTCGATGTACGACTTGGTCTCGCCGGGCGTGTCGGTGCCGTTCTTCAGGCGGCCGACCGGGGTGCCGCCATGGCCGCCGTGCCTGCCGTCCTTGGACGCTGCCGGCTTGTCGCTTTGGTGCGCGGGCGCCGGGCGGTGGACCGGCTGACCGTCGCCGTCCTGCGAGAAGGGTTGGAAGTCGGTCGAGCCCTGCTGCTGCTGCAGCCGCCGTACCGGCGGAACCTGCTGTTGCTGCTGTTGCTGGAGGCGGCCGCCGAAGCGGTGAGCGCCTGCGCCGCGGACTTGACGGTTGGCGCCGAAAGATGCGATGGATTGGTTCATGTGAAGCCCCTGGACAAGCTGCCGTGCGATGCATCGGCAGAGCATTTGAGCTTATGGACACGCATGCCACCGAGGTGTCGTCCGGCGACAGGCCCGTGCGTCAGCATCTGCCTACAGGGTCAAAATGCGAGCGGTGCAGGCCCGCAGCCGGCGCGGTACGCCGACTTCCAGCTACGAAATCGATAGCGGCCCCGCCGGGGCCCGCTGCGCGACCACTAGATCAACGGCACGTTGCCCAGCGGCCTGTCGTAGTAGTCGGCCATGGTCTCCAGACCGCGGGGATCGACCATGTGCAGCCGCCCGCTGCGGATCACATGCAGGCCGAGCTGCGCCAGCCGCCGCAGGGTCTTGTTGGTATGGACCAGCGACAGGCCCAGCGCGTCGGCCAGGTGCTGCTGGGTGAACGGAAAGGCGATACTGCCGTCGGCCGCCAGGCCCAGGCGCTCGGCCCGGCGGTAGAGCTGCACCAGCAGCATGGCCACCCGCTCGGTCGCGTTGCGGCGGCCGTTGGTGAGCAGGTTCTCGTCCACGATCCGCTCCTGGCTGGCACTGAGCCAGGTGAGGGCATAGCCGAGCCGCGGATCCTGCTGGTAGAACTCCCACAACCGGTCGCGTGGGAAGACGCAGAGGAGCACGTCGGTCAGCGCCTCGACGCCGTGGGTGGCGTTGTCGGTCAGTTCCTGCTGCAATCCGATGAAATCGCCCGGCAGCAGGAAGTTGAGGATCTGACGGCGCCCATCGCTGAGCGTCTTGTAGCGCATCGCCCAGCCGTCGTAGAGGGTGAACAGCTGGGTGCCCAGCCGGTTCTCCGGGATGATCTGCTGGCCGGCTGCCATCGGCCGGGTGCCGACGCGGAACGATTCCAGGAAAAGCAGCTGCTCCTGCGTCGCGGGCGAGAAGGCGCCGGTGGTGCGGAGGCCGCAGGCGGTACAGGTCGGCGGGCATGCCGTCGGGGCGGCGAAGTCGGGTGTCGTCACGGTGGCACGCATCTTACGAGCGGCCCGCTGTGTCTTTTGACATGGCGCACCGGCTGCGCACTGCCTACACTGCGCGGACTACTGTGTTTTATGACAGATATTCACCACATCCTCTACACCAGCACCCTGTCGCCCGACACGCCCGTCACCGCCGTGGCGGCCATCCTCGGCAGCGCCCGGCGGTACAACCTGAAGGCCGGCATCACCGGCATCCTGGTCTTCGACGGCATCAACTTCTGCCAGTACCTCGAGGGCGATGCCGAGGCGATTGCGCACTGCACCGAGCGCATCCGCCGGGATACACGCCACGGCGGGTTCCAGATGCTGCACCAGGGCGAAATGCCGGCACGCCGGTTCGAGCGTTTCAGCCTGGGCTACGCCACCACCGATACCGAGGCGGTGATCGCCCACCTGAGCAGCCTGCGCGGTCCGGCCGCGTGGGACTATTTCGAGCAGTTGCTGCCCACGCTCGATCTCGACTGAGAAGTCACGAGAGAGCTCCGGCGACGGACGGGCGGTTCGGCCGTCAGCACTGCCGGGCCGCAGGCCCCGGCCGCCAGCGCACCAGGCCGGCGGCCAGCGCCACGAGTGCGCCGCCGAACCGCCAGCCCGCGCGACGCACCCGGCGCCACTGGCGGGCGACCTGGGCGGCCTGCAGGGCGACATCACCGGCGGCACCCCGGGAGGGCGACCAGTCGAACGCCACCGGTTCCCCGGACGACCGCGGCTCCAGCACGATCCTTCCGCCGCGCGGCAACGGAAAGCCGTCGCCTGGCGCCAGGAACCAGTCGCCGCCCCGCGGCCCCGGCCCACCGCACGGATGACCGCCGCCGTCGCGGGTGATCCAGGCGCCGCCGGAACGGATCCGCAGCACGCCCGCGCACGCCGTGCGGATCGCTACCGCGCGACCGGCGTCCACGGTCTGGCATTGTTGCTTCCTGAGCATGGTTGGGCGGTGCATGGCGGGCTTTCGTTGGCTGTCTGGATGGGTTCGATGGTCGGAGCAGCACGCCGCAGCGTCCAATGAAATCGTGCGTTCCGATTGATACGATTCGGGCATCAATACCAGGATCGCGCCATGTCCCAGAACGCCCCGCAGGCCCCGCTTCGCACCCGCCCCGTCGGCATGGGCCACCTGCGCGCGTTCGAGGCGGTGGCGCGGCACCTCAATTTCCGCGCGGCGGCCGAGGAGTTGTCGCTCACCCAGTCGGCGGTGAGCCGCCAGATCCAGGGGCTGGAGGACGACGTGGGCGTGCCGCTGTTCCTGCGCCACACCCGGGCGGTGGAGCTGACCGGCGCCGGCGCCCAGTTGCTGCGGGCGCTGCAGCCCGGCATGTACGGCATCGACGGCGCGGTGCGGCAGATCCGGCAGACGGCCGGGAGGCGCAGCGTGGCGATCAGCACCTGGGCGTCGTTCGCGTCGATGTGGCTGATCCCACGGCTGGAGGCCTTCCAGCGGGCCCACCCCGACATCGACATCCGCATCGACGCGACCGACGTGCCGGTCGACATGGACACCACCGACGTCGACGTGGCCCTGCGCTACACCCTGCCCTCGCGGGTGCTGGCCAGCGCCGAGCGGCTGTTCGGCGAGCAGTTGTCGGTCGTGGCGAGCCCCTGGCTGCTGCAGAGCGGCGAACCGCTGAAGAAGCCCGCCGACGTGAACCGCTTCACCCTGATCGAGGCGGGCGACCTGTACCGCTCCCACCATAACGAGTGGCTGAGTTGGCACCGCTGGAGCCATGCCCACGGCGTGCAGCGGCTCGAGCCGCGGCGCTGGCTGTACTTCAACTACGCCCACCAGATCGCCCAGGCGGCCCTGGCCGGCCAGGGCGTGGCGCTGGCCCGCATGCCGATGGTGGCCGACAGCCTGGCCAACGGCGACCTGGTGGAGATCCTGCCGGGCCACCGGCTCGGGTCGCCGCTGGCCTACTGGCTGCTGGTGGGCCCGCGCAGCCGGCAGCGGTCGGAAGTGCAGGCCCTGGTCGAGTGGATCCGCAGCGAGGCGGCCGTCACCCGCGGCACGATCGGCGACGGCCAGGACACCGACCTGGACGCCCACGCCGATTGACGCACCTGCTGCCGGCAGGCGGTCAGCCCAGCACCACCTTCGCGAACTTGCGCTTGCCCACCTGCACCACGTAGGTTCCGGCGGCCAGCTTCAGGCCCTTGTCGCTGACCACGCTGCCGTCGACCCGCACGCCGCCGCCGTCGACCAGACGGTGGGCCTCGCTGCCGGAGGCGGCCAGGTTCGCCTGCTTGAGCAACGCGCCGATGCCGAGCGGCGCGCCGGCCAGCAGCACCTCGGGAATGTCGTCGGGCACGCCGCCCTTGCTGCGGTTGGCGAAATCGGCCTCGGCCGCGTCGGCATCGGCCGCGCTGTGGAAGCGTGCGGTGATCTCCTTGGCCAGCATCACCTTCGCCTCCTTCGGGTTGCGCCCGCCGGCCACTTCGGCCTTCAGCGCGGCGATCTCCTCCAGCGACTTGAACGACAGCAGGGTGAACCAGTCCCACATCAGCGTGTCCGAGATCGACAGCACCTTGGCGAACATGGTGTTGGCCGGCTCGGCGATGCCGATGTAGTTGTTCTTCGACTTCGACATCTTGTCGACGCCGTCGAGCCCCACCAGCAGCGGCATCGTCAGCACGCACTGCGGCTCCTGGCCGTACTCCTGCTGCAGGTGGCGGCCCATCAGCAGGTTGAACTTCTGGTCGGTGCCGCCGAGCTCCAGGTCGGACCGGAGGGCGACCGAGTCGTAGCCCTGCATCAGCGGGTACAGGAACTCGTGCACGCTGATCGACTGGCCGCCGGTGAAGCGCTTGTGGAAATCGTCGCGCTCCATCATCCGGGCCACGGTGTACTTGGCGGCCAGCTGGATCATGCCGGTGGCGCCCAGCGGCTCGCTCCATTCGCTGTTGTAGCGGATCTCGGTGCGGGCCGGGTCCAGCACCATGCTGGCCTGGCGGTAGTAGGTCTCGGCGTTGGCCTTGATCTGCTCGGGCGTGAGCGGCGGCCGGGTGCTGTTGCGGCCCGACGGATCGCCGATCAGGCTGGTGAAATCGCCGATCAGGAAGATCACCTGGTGGCCCAGGTCCTGCAGCTGGCGCATCTTGTTGAGCACCACCGTGTGGCCGATGTGGATGTCGGGCGCCGTCGGGTCCAGGCCCAATTTGATCCGCAGCGGCACGCCGGTGGCCTCCGATCGCGCAAGTTTGTGCTGCCATTCGTGTCGGGGAAGCAACTCGTCGGCGCCTCGCAACGATATGTCGAGCGCTCGTCCTACACGATCGGTCACGGGATACGTTGTAACGGCAGATTGATTCATAAGGGTTTTGTAGAAGGCCAGGGTCCGGTGCGCCGCTATACTCGCCAGCAGCCCGCCACCCGATTTTAGGTGGCCTGCTTTTTGCACCCGGTCCCACCGAGGCGTGCAAAGAACACCTCCCAAGAACAAGGCCCGATGCCTGCGTCCCCGGATGCCGCACTGCCTGCCTTGCGCGAATTTCTTCTGGGGAATAAACCTTTGAATCCTGGTTTCATGGCCATCGGGGAAGCCTTCGTCTTCCGTGTCGCCCATAGCATCCGACAGCATCCGAAACGTGTCACCGCCCTGATCGGCACCCTGCTGCTCTGCGGCGGCGGCGGCGCCTTCGCCGTGGCAAACCTGGCACCCGATCCGTCGGATCTGCCCGTCAGACAGGTCCTGCATTCCGTGGAGCCGCTGGCCGTCAACACCGCGCTCACCGATTCCGGCGTGCATGCGATGCGCCTCTACCGGACCGAGACCACCCGCTCCACCGACACCGCCGACAGCCTGCTGCAGCGCCTGGGCGTGGACGACCGGGCTGCCGCGGTCTTCCTGCGGGCCGACGACAAGGCGCGCCAGGCCCTGCTGGGCCGTGTCGGCCGGGTGGTGACGGCCGAGGCGTCGGACGACCATGCCCTGCTGCGGCTGACGGTGCGCTGGAGCGCCAACGACGCCGAGCAGTTCCAGCGCCTGGTGATCGAGAAGCAGGCCGACGGCTTCGCCAGCCGCATCGAGAGCGCGCCGACCACCGTGTCGAGCCGGCTCGCCAGCGGCGTCATCCAGAGCTCGCTGCTCGCCTCCACCGACACGGCGGGCATCCCGGAATCGGTCGCCTACCAGGTCGCCGAGATCTTCTCCAGCAGCATCGACTTCCGCCGCAGCCTGCGCAAGGGCGACCGGTTCACGGTCGTCTACGAAACCATCGAGGCCGACGGCGAGATGCTGCGCGCCGGCCGGGTGCTGAGCGCCGAATTCGTCAACGACGGCAAGTCGTTCGAGGCGATGTGGTTCCAGCCGCCCCGCGAGAAGGGCGCCTACTACACGCTCGACGGCCAGGGCCTGAACCGCGCGTTCCTGAGCGCTCCGCTGGAATTCACCCGCGTCTCCAGCGGCTTCAGCAACCGCTTCCACCCGATCCTGCAGGAATGGCGCGCCCACCTGGGCACCGATTTCGCCGCGCCGACCGGCACAACGGTACGCACCGTGGGCGACGGCACGGTCGAGTTCGCCGGCGTGCAGAACGGCTACGGCAACGTGGTGTTCGTGCGCCACCGCAACGAGCACGTCACCGTCTACGCCCACCTGAGCAAGATCAACGTGGCCCGCGGCCAGTCGGTCACGCAGGGCCAGACGGTCGGCCTGGTCGGCCAGACCGGCTGGGCGACCGGCCCGCACCTGCATTTCGAATTCCGCGTCAACGGCGTGCAGCAGGACCCGATGGCGATGGCCCGCCAGAGCGAGTCGACCCAGCTGACCGCCGCGGCCCGCCCGGCGTTCGACCGGATCGCCGCCTCGATGCGCATCCAGCTGCAGACCGCCAACCAGACCAGTTTGGCCAGCGCCGACTGAAGGCGCGGGAGCGCCTGCAGGGCGAAAAGTGGCTGTGGCCGGCGTGGAAAGACGGCCTCCAGCTATTACTTCCATAGCACATCGGGCTTTCGGCCCATCCGCCGCCTTCGGGCGGCGTTTTCTTTGGCGGGCCGGTGGACGCGGGGCCGCACGCGGCCAGGTGCGCGGCGGGCGGGCGGCGCGCTATGCTGGGCCGTCCACCTCCACAGCCCCGACGGCCTACCCGCACAGTCCATGACCACCGACTCTCTCTACATTGGCCTGATGTCCGGCACCTCGATGGACGGGGTCGACGGCGTGCTGGTGCGCCTGCCCACCGACGACGCGCGGCCGGCCCAGGTGCTGCACCACACCGCGGTGGACATGCCCGCGCCGCTGCGCCGGGAGCTGATGGCGCTCAACACCTCCGGTCCCGACGAACTGCACCGTGCCGCGCTGGCCGCCAATGCGCTGACGGGCCTCTATGCCGATGTGGTGCTGCGGCTGCTCGGCGCGGGCGGACTGGCCGCGTCCGACGTGCGGGCGATCGGCGCCCACGGCCAGACGGTGCGCCACCAGCCGCAGGCCTTCGACGGCACCGGCTATACCCTGCAGCTGCAGAACCCGGCGCTGCTGGCCGAGCGCACCGGCATCGACGTGGTGGCCGACTTCCGCAGCCGCGACGTGGCGGCCGGCGGCCAGGGCGCGCCGCTGGTGCCGGCCTTCCACCGGCGCTGGTTCGGCCGTCCGGATGCGGCGGTGGCCGTGCTCAACCTGGGCGGTATCGCCAACATCAGCCTGCTGGCCGCCGGCGACCGGGGCGGTGCCACCACCGGCTTCGACTGCGGGCCCGGCAACGCGATGCTCGACCACTGGTGCCAGCGCCACCAGGGCCTGCCCTTCGACGCCGACGGCGCCTGGGGCATGACCGGCCGCGTGCTGCCCGCGCTGCTGGCCGACCTGCTGGCCACCCCCTTCTTCGACCTGCCGCCGCCCCGCAGCACCGGCCGCGACCTGTTCAACCCGGCCTGGCTGGAGGAGCACCTGATACGCCACCCGGAAGCGGACCCGGTCGACGTGCAGGCGACCCTGGCCGAATTGACCGTCCAGGCGTGCGCGGCCTCGGCCAACCGCTATGGAAAAGAGAGCGCCGACCTGATCGTATGCGGCGGCGGCGCCTTCAACGGCGCCCTGATGGCCGGGCTGGCGCGGGCGCTGCCCGGGATGCGGGTCGTGTCGTCGGCACCGTTCGGCCTGCCGCCCCTGCAGGTGGAAGCCACCGCCTTCGCCTGGCTGGCCCAGCGGTGGATGGAGCGCCGGCCCGGCAACCTGCCGGCCGTCACCGGGGCCGCCGGGCCCCGCGTGCTGGGCGCCCTGTACACCGCCTGACGCGCTTCTCGCACCCTCTCAGTGGTCGACCGCGTCGGTCTCCACCGGCCGGGCCTTCACCCGGGCCCCCTGGGCGTCGGGCGCCAGTTGCCAGAACACGATCGATGCGGCCATCGTCATCAGCCCCATGGTGAGGAAGGTGGCACGAAAGGCCGGCAGCGCATGCGCTGTGCCTTCGGCGTGGCCGAAATAGCCGCTGAAGCCGGCCAGCACCGCACCCGCCGCGGCCACCCCCAGGCCCATGGCCAGCATCTGCACCATCGACAGCAGGCTGTTGCCGCTGCTGGCCATGCCGCCGTCCAGGTCCTTCAGCGTGACGGTGTTCATCGCGGTGAACTGCATCGAGTTCACCGCGCCGAAGCAGGCCAGCTGGACGACCCGCAGCCACACCGGCTGGTCGGGCGAGGCCAGGGCGAAGCTGGCCATCGCCAGGCCGACCAGCAGGGTGTTGACGATCAGCACCTGCCGGTAGCCGTAGCGCACCACCAGGCGGGTCACGGCCGGCTTGGCCGCCATGCCGGCCAGCGCCACCGGCAGCAGCATCATCCCGGCCTGCGCCGGCGTGTAGCCCATCGCCACCTGCAGCAGCAGCGGGATCAGGAAGGGCATGCAGCTGCTGCCGATGCGGGCGAACAGGTTGCCCAGCAGCCCCACCCGCAGCGATGCGACGGCGAACAGCGCGGGCGCGAACAGCGGATCGGGCCGCCGCAGGGCGTGCAGCCAGTACGACGCGAGGCTCACCAGGCCCAGCATCAGCAGCAGCACCACCGTCGCCTGGCGCAGCCCCAGCTCCGACAGGCCGTCGAGCGACAGCGACAGGGCCGCCATGCCGAAGGCCAGCAGTCCGTAGCCGGCGACATCGAAGCGCGACAGCGCCTGCGCCCGGCCGTCGGGCATGTAGCGCAGCGTGGCGATGCAGCCCACCAGCGCCACCGGCAGGTTGATCAGGAAAATCCAGTGCCACGAGGCGTACTGCACCAGCCAGCCGCCCAGGGTCGGCCCGATCAGCGGGCCGATCAACCCCGGCACCGCCACGAAGCCCATCGCCCGCAGGAACTGGTCGCGCGGGAAGGCCCGCAGCACCGACAGCCGGCCCACCGGCAGCAGCAGGGCCCCGCCCAGGCCCTGCAGCACCCGCGACGCGACCAGCTGGGTCAGGTTCTGCGACAGCGCGCACAGCAGCGAGCCGAGCGCGAACAGCACGATCGCGCAGAAGAACACCCGCCGGGTGCCGAACCGGTCGGCCATCCAGCCCGAGGCCGGGATCAGCAGCGCCATCGCCAGCGAGTAGACGATGATCACCGACTGCATCCGCAGCGGGCTCTCGCCCAGGCTGGCCGCCATCGAGGGCAGCGCGGTATTGACGATGGTGGCGTCCAGCGTCTGCATGAAGAACCCGATGGCCACCAGCCAGAGCAGGGGCGAACGGGAATCGGCGACGGCCGGGGCGGGGGCGACGGGGCTCATGGATTCGGACAGGACAGCGGCGCGGCAAAGAAAAAGCCGCCCGGAGGCGGCTGGTGGCGGCGTGGACCCGGCTCGGGATGCACGCGGCGCGGGCGGATCAGACCGAGAAGCTGGAGCCGCAACCGCAGGTGGTCGTGGCGTTCGGGTTCTTGATCACGAACTGCGCGCCCTGGAGGTCTTCCTTGTAGTCGATCTCGGCACCGAGCAGGTACTGGTAACTCATCGCGTCGATCAGCAGCGACACGCCGTTCTTGCTCATCGTGGTGTCGTCTTCGTTGGTGATCTCGTCGAAGGTGAAGCCGTACTGGAAACCCGAGCATCCGCCGCCCTGGACGAAGACCCGCAGCTTCAGGTCGGGATTGCCCTCTTCCGCGATCAGGTCGGCCACCTTGGCGGCTGCGCTGTCGGTGAACAGGATCGGCGACGGCATTTCGGTCGGGAGGGATTCGGCAACTGCGCTCATGGTGGACTCCGGTGGGATGTGCGGTACGCAAGCCAGAGATGCTATCGCAACGCGGCATTTCAAGCTGGAAGGGAAAGATTGCCGGCACAGGCGGCAGGGCGATGCGCCCATGAAAAAAACCGCCCGAAGGCGGCTTCTTCCAGACCGGGCACCGCGACAGGTCGCCGTGCCCAGGCAAAGCGGATCAACGCTTCGAGAACTGCTTGCGGCGGCGTGCGGAGTGCAGACCGACCTTCTTGCGTTCCACTTCGCGCGCATCGCGGGTCACGAAGCCGGCCTGGCTCAGTGCGGGCTTGAGCGTCGCGTCGTAGTCGATCAGGGCACGGGTGATGCCGTGGCGGGCCGCGCCGGCCTGGCCGGATTCGCCGCCGCCGTGCACGTTGATCATCACGTCGAAGGTTTCGACGTGGTTGGTCAGGACGAGCGGCTGCTTGGCGATCATGATCGAGGTCTCGCGGCCGAAGTACTCCTGTACGTCCTTGCCGTTGACCGTGATCTTGCCGGTGCCTTTTTTCAGAAACACGCGGGCGACGCTGGACTTGCGACGGCCGGTGCCGTTGTTCCATTCACCAATCATTTCGTCGCTCCAGGGAGTTCGAGGACTTTCGGCTGCTGGGCGGTATGCGGGTGCTCTGCGCCACCGTAGACCTTGAGCTTCTTGATCATGGCGTAGCCGAGCGGGCCCTTGGGCAGCATGCCCTTGACAGCCTTTTCGAGTGCGCGGCCGGGGTGCTTGGCCTGCATGTCGCGGAAGTTGGTGGCGGTGATGCCGCCGGGATAGCCGGAGTGGCGGTAGTACACCTTGTCGATCGACTTGGCGCCGGTCACCTTGAGGCGGGCGGCGTTGACGATGACGATGAAATCGCCGGTATCGACGTGAGGCGTATAAATGGCTTTGTGCTTGCCGCGCAGACGGAGGGCAACTTCGCTGGCTACCCGGCCGAGGACCTTGTCGGTCGCGTCAATCACAAACCACTCGTGCACCACGTCAGCGGGTTTTGCGCTGAATGTAGACATTGCTGTTAGCTTTCGAGTGTGGATAGCCCTTTTCCACGGTCGGTGTTTCTCTGAAGGAAACCTCTTAGGTGGGAGACGGCACCTGCGCGCCGCTTCGCCGCGGGGCCGATCGAGCGCTGCGAAGCCTTCCATTATAGGAAGTTTCCGCCTTCCTCCACAAGCCGCTTACCATCAGGGCCTATGTTCAGCTACCGCCACGCCTTCCACGCGGGAAACCACGCCGACGTGCTCAAGCACACGACGCTGGTCGCCATCCTCGACTACCTGCTGCAAAAAGAAGCGGCCCTGACCGTGCTCGACACCCACGCCGGCGCCGGCCTCTACCGGCTCGACGGCGACTACGCCGCCAAGAGCGGCGAGGCGGCCGAGGGCATCTTGCGGCTGCTGGGCAACCTGCCTGCGGAACCCGCCCCCGCCCTGCAGGCCTACCTGGACCTCGTCAAGAGCTTCAATTCCGGCAACACGACCAAGGTCTACCCCGGCTCGCCCTTCGTCGTGGAACACCTGCTGCGCCCGCACGACCGCCTGAAGCTGTTCGAGCTGCACCCGACCGACGCCAAGACGCTCGACGGCAACATCGCCCAGCTGGAAGCCGGCCGGCAGATCGCGGTGATGCGCGAGGACGGTTTCGAGGCGGTGCGCAAATTCCTGCCGCCGCCTTCGCGCCGCGCCCTGCTCTTCTGCGACCCCAGCTACGAGATCAAGCAGGACTACGCCCGGGTGCTGAACCTGGTGGCCGACGGGCTCAAGCGCTTCGCCACCGGCACCTACGCGGTCTGGTACCCGCTGATCGCGCGACCCGAGGCGCACGACCTGCCGCGCCGTCTGCGCACCATGGCGACGCAGGCCGGCAAGCCCTGGCTGCACGCCACCCTGACGGTGAAGTCGGCCAAGATCGTCGGCGCGGGCGTGGCGGCGGCCACCGGCACCTCGGTCGAGCGCCCGGGCCTGCCGGCCAGCGGCATGTTCGTCATCAACCCGCCCTTCACCCTCAAGCCCGCGCTGGCGGCGGCCCTGCCGCAGATGGTGGCGGCCCTGGGGCAGGACCGGTTCGCGGCGTCGAGCCTGGAATCCGGCGGCAGCTGAGGCGGCACGGCGTTCGAAAGCAAAAAGGCTTCGCATCCGCGAAGCCTTTTTGCATGGCGCGTCACCGCGCTCAGAAGCGGTGGCGCATGCCGACGCCGAGCGAGGTGCCGTTCTTGTACGAGGTGAGGCGGTCGTTCATCAGGTTGGCGTAGAGATCGGTGCGCTTCGAGAGGAAGTAGTCGTAGCCGACCGTGGCCGTGGTGCGGGTCGGCTGGCCCACCGTGTTGTTGAGTTCGGTGCGGGCCACCGACGCCAGCAGCTGGCCGGCTCCGATCGGCGCGGAGGCGCCCACCTGCACCGTCTTCGATTCGAGGCTGGTGACGTCGGACTTGCCCTGGCCGTAGGTCAGGTAGCCCTTGACGAAGCCGGCGTCGTACGAGCCGCCCAGCATCCAGTCCTTGCGGGTGTCGGGCCGGGCCGGGGTGCCGGCGGTCAGCAGCGCGCTGATCGGGTTGGAGATCTGGTCGCGCTCGTAGTAGGCGGTCAGGCCGATCGGGCCCTGCTGGAAGATCGCGTTGAGGCCGACGTTCTTGCGGTTGTCGTTGGAGCCGGTCTGCTCGCCGAACTGGTAGTGCAGATTGCCGATCAGGCCACCGAACTTGGGCGTGGTGTAGGTGATCTGGTTGTTCCAGCCGGTGTCCGACGGGGTGGTCGCGGCCCAGCCGGTGCCGTTGAACAGGCCCACGTTCTTGTGCAGGATCAGCGGCGAGAAGGTGAACGAATCGCCGAACGGGTTGAACAGGATCGAGGGCAGGAAGTTGGGGGCGATGCCCCGGCCGAGTTGCGCCGCGCCGAAGGCGCCCGACAGGCCGACGCTCGCGTCGCGCGAGAAGAACGGATCGTTGGTGAACCGGCCCGGCGTTCCGGTGTCGGTCTGCAGGAAAGAAGTGATCTTGAAGCTGGCCTTCAGGCCGCCGCCCAGGTCCTCGGTGCCGCTGAAGCCGATCCACGAGGTGGTCATGCCGCCGCTGCCCACCACCGCCCGGCGACCGGCGTCGCCCGCCATCCGCATCGACCCGGCGTAGGCGTCCATCAGACCGGCCAGCGTCACCGTACTCTGGGCCTGCGCCGCACCGACACAGGCCAGGCATGCACCAATTGCAATCAGGGTCTTGTTCATGGAAGGGTTTCCTCGTAGTCAGGGGGGTGTAAACCGCCTGTAACGCAAAACCCATGCCCGCGGCAGTGGTATATGCCGGCTAGCGGACGCAGCGCCCGGTGACCGAGGACGGCTTCGACAGCGCCACCTGCTTGATCCCGGTGCCGAGCATGTCGAGCGCCTCGGCCGCGGCCCGGCTCAGGTCGATGATGCGCTGCGGCGATCCTGGGCCCCGGTCGGTCACCCGGACCACCACCTGCTTGCCGTTGACCAGGCTACGCACGCAGACCATGGCGCCGAAGGGCAAGGTGCGGTGCGCCGCGGTCAGCGCGCCCATGTCGAAGCGCTCGCCGCTGGCGGTGCGGCGGTTGTGGAAGCGGATGCCGTACCAGGAGGCGCCGCCGCGGCCCAGTTCCTCGCCGGCCTCGGGATCGTCGTCGGGATCGGGCTCGTCGTCGGTCCGCTCCACCGTGACCAGCGCCACGCCCGAGGCCGGCGCCTCGACCGGCACGCTGCGCAGGCGCACCAGCGGACGCAGCATGAACTCGGTCTCGCCGTCGGGCGCCAGCGCCACCTCGTCGGCGCCGCGGTTCGCCGGCAGCGGCGCGCAGCCGCTCGCCAGCAGCGCCGCCAGCAGCCCCGCCGCCCAGCCGATGCCCCGGGCGCCCCGCCCTGCCGCACCGCCGCCGGTCATGCGGCCGGCAGCAGTCGGTCGAGCAGCGCCAGGGTCGCGGCCGACTGGTTCATCGTGTAGAAATGCAGCGCCGGTGCGCCACCGGCCCGCAGCCGTTCGCACAGGCCGGTCACCACGTCGAGCCCGAAGGCGCGGATGCTGGCGGTGTCGTCGCCGAAGGCCTGCAGCCGCAGCCGGATCCAGCGCGGGATCTCGGCGCCGCAGGCGTCCGAGAAGCGCAGCAGCTGCGACGAGCTGGTGATGGGCATGATGCCCGGCACCACCGGCACGTCGACGCCCAGCGCCCGGGTGTCGTCCAGGAAACGGAAGTACGCGTCGGCGCTGTAGAAGTACTGGGTGATCGCCGCGTCGGCACCGGCCCGCACCTTGGCGGCGTAGGCCTGCAGGTCGGCCTGGGGCGAACGGGCCTGCGGATGCACCTCGGGGTAGGCGGCCACTTCAATGTGGAAGGCACTGCCCGTCTCGGCCCGGATGAAGGCGACCAGGTCGCTCGCGTACGAGAACTCGCCGCCGGCGCCGTAGCCGCTCGGCAGGTCGCCGCGCAGCGCGACGATGCGCTTGACGCCCATCGCGGCCAGTTCGGCCAGCTCGGCCCGCACCGAGGCGCGGGTGGCGCCGACGCAGGAGAAGTGCGATGCGGCATCCACCCCTTCGGCCAGGATCTCGCGTACGGTGGTGAAAGTGCCCTCCTGCGTCGAGCCGCCGGCGCCGTAGGTGACCGAGCAGAACTCCGGCCCGCGGGCGTAGAGCGCCTGGCGCACCGCGCGCAGCTTGACGGCGCCCTCGGGCGTCTTGGTGGGAAAGAATTCGAAGCTCACCGGCAGCGCGGCGGGGCCGGCGTCCACGGACGAGGTCGACTCGGGGGATGCGGTCATGCCGCCCTCCTTGCATGGATGAAGAATTCCCGGTTGCCGTCGCCGCCGGCAATCGGGCTGTCGTGCCAGCCGATCACCTGCAGGCCGCGGTCGGCGCATGCCGCGCGCAGCCGCGCCTCGACCACGCCGAACAGCGCGGCGTCGCGCACGATGCCGCCCTTGCCGACCTGGCCCGGCTGCAGCTCGAACTGCGGCTTGACCAGCATCAGCAAGTCGCCGCCGGCAGACAGCAGCGGCACCAGGGCCGGCAAGACCAGCGTGAGCGAGATGAACGACAGGTCGCCCACCACCAACGAGAATTCCGTGGAAAAAAGGGCTGTAGCCGGCGCGCGATGCCGGCCATCAGCTATCGATTTAATAGCATCGGCCTGCAAATCCGCCAGCCGCTCGGCATCGAGTTCCCGCGCATTGCAGCCCTCGACGCACAGCACCCGCGGGTCGTCGCGCAGCCGCGGATGCAGCTGGCCGTGCCCCACGTCCAAGCCCAATACGCACGCCGCGCCGTGCTGGAGCAGGCAGTCGGTGAAGCCGCCGGTGGACTGGCCCACGTCCAGGCAGGCCCGACCGGCAGGATCGACGCCGGCAGCGCGCAGGGCGCCCTCCAGCTTCAAGCCGCCGCGGGAGACATAGCGCGCCTCGGCCGCGTCGGCCAGTTCGACCTCCGCCGCCTCCGGCACCTCGTCGCCGTTCTTGCCCACCGTGCGCCAGGCGCTCCCCGGCCCCAGCCGCCAGCGCAGACCGCCCGCGATCAGCCGCTGCGCCTGCGACCGCGACGCCGCCAGCCCGCGGCCGACCAGCAACTGGTCAGCGCGCACAGCCGTCCCCGCGCCGAAACCGGCGCCCGTCAAACCGAGGGGTACCGTGGGTCCGGCTCCGCCGGCCCACCGGTACCGCCCCCTGCAAGGGGGTTGGCGAAGACACGAAGTGCGCAGCCTGGGGTTTGCTTAGTACCTGTAGGTGTCGGGCTTGTACGGACCGTTCTTGTCGACGCCGATATAGGCCGCCTGGGTGTCGGTCAGTTCGGTCAGCACCGCGCCGACCTTCTTCAGGTGCAGGCGGGCGACCTTCTCGTCCAGGTGCTTCGGCAGCACGTAGACCTTGCCGGCCTGGTATGCGTCGGGCTTGGTGAACAGCTCGATCTGGGCGATCGTCTGGTTGGCGAACGAGGACGACATCACGAAGCTCGGGTGGCCGGTGCCGCAGCCCAGGTTCACCAGGCGGCCCTTGGCCAGCAGGATGATCTTCTTGCCGTCGGGGAAGGTGATGTGGTCGACCTGCGGCTTGATCTCTTCCCACTCGTACTTCTCGATCGACGCGACGTCGATCTCGTTGTCGAAGTGGCCGATGTTGCAGACGATGGCCTGGTCCTTCATCGCGGCCATGTGCTCGTGGCGGATCACGTCCTTGTTGCCGGTGGTGGTCACGAAGATGTCGGCCTTGTCGGCGGCGTACTCCATCGTCACGACCTTGTAGCCTTCCATCGCGGCCTGCAGGGCGTTGATCGGGTCGATCTCGGTGACCCAGACCTGGGCCGACAGCGCGCGCAGCGCCTGGGCCGAGCCCTTGCCCACGTCGCCATAACCAGCCACGACCGCGACCTTGCCGGCGATCATCACGTCGGTGGCGCGCTTGATGCCGTCGACCAGCGATTCGCGGCAGCCGTACAGGTTGTCGAACTTGCTCTTGGTGACCGAGTCGTTGACGTTGATCGCGCGGAACTGCAGCGTGCCCTTGGCGGACATCTCGTTGAGGCGGTGCACGCCGGTGGTGGTTTCCTCGGTCACGCCGATGATCTCGGCGGCCTTGCGGGTGTACCAGGTGCCGTCCTCGGCGATCTTGGCCTTGATCGCGGCGTACAGGATGCGTTCTTCTTCGCTGGTCGGGTTGGCCAGGACCGACAGGTCCTTCTCGGCGCGCTGGCCCAGGTGCATCAGCAGCGTCGCGTCGCCGCCGTCGTCCAGGATCATGTTGGGGCCTTCGCCCGCGCTGCCCTTGGGGCCGAACTCGAAGATGCGGTGGGTGTAGTCCCAGTAGTCGGCCAGCGTCTCGCCCTTGACGGCGAACACCGGCGTGCCGGCGGCGGCGATGGCGGCGGCGGCGTGGTCCTGGGTGGAGAAGATATTGCACGAGGCCCAGCGCACCTGGGCGCCGAGCGCCTGCAGCGTCTCGATCAGCACCGCGGTCTGGATCGTCATGTGGATCGAGCCGGTGATACGGGCGCCCTTGAGCGGCTGCGCCTTCGAGAATTCCTCGCGGATGGCCATCAGGCCGGGCATCTCGGTCTCGGCGATGCGGGTTTCCTTGCGGCCCCAGGCCGCCAGGGTGATGTCGGCGATGGCCTGGTCGGCAGAGGCCAGCGTTGCGGGGTTGAGGGGTGCATTCATGGTCGGCTCCAGAAGAGAAGTTCTGATGACCACGCCGGCTGCGCGTAACGGAAACGCTCAGGCACACGGGCGTGGGCGAGCGTCGTTGCGGATGGATGATTCCGAGCCTCACGCCTGGGCGGCGCTGCAACGCTCCTCGGAAAGGGCGGATTTTAGCGCAGCCGCGCGCGGCCCGGCCAGTCTGGCTAGACTGTCGCCGCGGCCCTCCCGGCATCTCCGCCCGCGGCGGGCTCCACCCGAAAGACTCCCATGCACGCCCCACTCTCCCGTCTCCTGTCGGCCAGCGCCCTCGCGGTACTGGCACTCGTCGGCGCCGCCGCACAGGCCCAGGCCCCCGCGATGCCCACGCCCTCCATCGCCGAGAAGCCGGTGCGCCTGCGCGGCACGCTGGTCCGGGTCGATGCCGGCACCCTGACGCTGAAGGAGCGCGGCGGCGAGGTCGTCACGCTGGCGCGCGCGCCCGCCATGCCGATCTCGGAGGTGTATCCGATCAAGCTGTCGGCGATCCAGCCGGGCAGCTATATCGGCACCGCCGCGGTGCCGCAGCCCGACGGCAGCCAGCGCGCACTGGAAGTGGTGGTGTTCCCCGAAGCCGCGCGCGGCACCGCCGAAGGCCATTTTCCCTGGGACCTGATGCCCGAGAGCACGATGACCAACGCCACCGTGTCGGGCAAGGCGGCCGCCCCCAAGACGGTGCCGGGCGGCCAGCAGCTGGTGCTGCAGTACAAGGGCGGCGAGAAGACGGTGATCGTGCCGGCCGACGTGCCGGTCGTCACCTTCAAGCCCGGCAACGCCGACGAGAAGGCGTTGCTGGTGCCGGGCGCCAAGGTGCTGGTCAACGCGCAGCTGAAGGACGGTCAGCCGGTCGCGCTCCGGGTGAACGTCGGCCGCAACGGGTTCGCGCCGCCGATGTAGGAAGACACGGCACCCGACCCGGCGCCTCTGTCTTTTCTCCGCTGGCGACGGTCATGCGGCGCGGCCTCTCAGGGCCCGCACGGCATCACCTCGACCAGCAGGGCGCCTACCCAATGCACGTCCGCGGGACGGCATCCCACGGTCTTCAGCTCTTCGACGGCCGTCTTGAACTTGCTCATGAAGACGAAGTGGCTGAACACGATCACGCGCCCGGGCGTGGGGCCGAGCGCTGCGACGCGGGACGCAATGTCCTCGGGCTTGACGATGGTGAGCAGGCGCTCGTCCAGTTGGTCCTGCGGAATGTGGTTGCGCAGGTAGTGCTGGAAGTGCGAGCGCATCGTCGGGTCGTACAGCGGCACGACGATGATGTCGCCGGGTCGGAAGTTGCTGGCAACGAGCTCGGCCGCGCCGCGCCAGTTGCCGCCGTTCTGCGGGCGGGGCGAGTTCTGCCACACCTGGATGCCCAGGGGAATCATCACCAGGGCCACCAGCAGGCTGACCACCCGGGGCCAGCCTTTGACCGTCGTGAACATCGCTACCAGCAGCAGGCAGCCCGGCACCATGAAGATCACGTAGCGCGGCGAGAAGAACTCCGCACGGCGCGTCGCCAGCACCAGCACCAGGTAGAAAAGCACCAGCACCGCCCCCAGCGCCCCCGCCGCCGGCGCCAGCCGGTGCTGCCGGCGCCGCATGCGCAGGAAGATCACCACTCCCACCACCGCCAGCAGCATGAAGATCCAGAACCCGGCGTTGCTCACCACCTTGCTGGGATCAACGTTGCGCAGCGATTCGAGGGTATTGCGCTTGAACGTCATCGCCCACGACAGGGACTTGGGCGGTGCCGCACGGAGCTTCATCATGATGCCCATCCAGCCCAGGCCCATGTAGACCAACACCGGCACCACGGCCAGAAACCACCGTACCGAGGCCCCCAGGAACGCGCGCTTGCTGCGCACCTGCAGCGTCATGATGGCGGCGATGCTGGCCACCATCACCAGTCCGTAGTAGTGCGTCAGCCCGAGCAATCCGCCCAGCACCAGCAGCACCGCCCACGGACGGCCCGCTCGGATGCTTGCAGCATCGTCCTCCATCTGGCGCAGCATGCAGGCGAACATCCAGGCCGCCAGACAGGCGCCCAGCGAATAGCCCCGCGCGTCCTGGCTGTAGATCAACAAGCCGCCCGACGCTGCCAGCAGCGCGACGTAGACGGCGCGTGGCTGCCAGGCGATGCTGCGCGGCAGCGCGAACACCGACAGCATCGTCACCACGCCGAACACCGCGCTGATGCTGCGAATGGCGAAGTCCGAGGTGCCGAACAGCGAGATCCACGGCACCAGCAGCATGTCGAACAGCGGCGGATGCGGATCGGCCAGCCTCCAGGTCCAGAAGCTGTCGGCCAGCTGGAGTTGTTCCATGGTCTTGCCCGGCACCAGCGGGCCGTACCACGGGCCCGACTGCGTGGCGGTGGCCACGGAGAACAACTCGTCTTCCCACAGGCTGAAGGAACCGATGCCGTGGAAGCGCAATAGCGCGCCCGCCAGGATCAACAGGAGGATGATTCCGAGGCCGATGGCCGGCGTGGGGCGCGCGGCCTCTCCCTGGATGCTGTGACTCGGCATGCTTTTCTGAACGTTGCGATGGATGGGTCGGGTGGCTGAACCGCCTCGTCGCCGATGCGATGCCTCTGGTCGTTTGCTGCGGTGCCGACCGGTTCGGCAGGCGGAACGGGGCATCGCACCGAGCGGTTACACCCGAATACAGACGCCGTATTCTGCCTGTAGCGTTCGCGTGCCTGCAGTCGATGTCCGATTTCGGCCACCGCCTGCGGCATGCAGGCGACAATCTCGGGTTTGCACACCGTCCGCATCCTGCGGGCCGCATGTTTTCTGAGTGGATTCTCCGTGGCTACCTCCCCCGACTTCATCGCCGAAACCCGCCGCCGCCGCACCTTCGCCATCATTTCCCACCCGGACGCCGGCAAGACCACGCTGACCGAGAAGCTGCTGCTGTTCTCGGGCGCGATCCAGATCGCCGGCTCGGTCAAGGCGCGCAAGGCCAGCCGGCACGCCACCTCGGACTGGATGGAGATCGAGAAGCAGCGCGGCATCTCGGTGGCCTCGTCGGTGATGCAGATGCTCTACCGCGACCACGTGATCAACCTGCTCGACACGCCGGGCCACAAGGATTTCTCGGAAGACACCTACCGGGTGCTGACCGCGGTCGACTCGGCGCTGATGGTGATCGATGCGGCCAACGGCGTGGAGGCGCAGACACGCCGGCTGATCGAGGTCTGCCGCCAGCGCGACACGCCGATCATCACCTTCGTCAACAAGATGGACCGCGAGGTGCGCGAGCCGCTCGACATCCTCGACGAGATCGAGCGCGAGCTGGGCATGCCCTGCGTGCCGATGACCTGGCCGGTGGGCCAGGGCCGCGGCTTCGGCGGCATCGTCAACCTGCGCACCCAGGCGATGACGGTGTTCGAATCGGGCAGCGAGCGGTTGCCGCAGGATTTCGAGACGGTGCCGCTGACCGAGCAGGCAGCGCTGCGCGAGCGCTTCGGCAGCGAGTGGGACGCTTCCATGGAAAGCATGGAGCTGGCCACCGGCGCCTCGCCCACCTGGGACCGCGAGGCCTTCCTGGCGGGCAAGCAGACGCCGGTGTTCTTCGGCTCGGGCGTCAACAACTTCGGGGTGATGGAAGTGCTGGACGCCTTGGTCGACCTGGCGCCGCAGCCCCAGTCGCGCACCAGCACCGTCGTCGTCAACCGCCAGCCGGTGACGCAGGAGATCCAGCCCGCCGACAAGGATTTCGCGGGCGTCGTGTTCAAGGTGCAGGCCAACATGGACGCGAACCACCGCGACCGCATCGCCTTCGTGCGCATGGCCTCGGGCAAGTACACGCCGGGCATGAAGCTCAAGGTGCAGCGCACCGCCAAGGAACTGCGGCCCACCTCCGTCGTGACCTTCATGAGCCAGCGCCGCGAGGCGGTGGACGAGGCCTACGCCGGCGACATCATCGGCTTCACCACCCACGGCGGCGTGCAGCTGGGCGACACCATCACCGACGGTGCCAACCTGATGTTCACCGGCCTGCCCTTCTTCGCGCCCGAGCTGTTCATGACGGTCATCCTGAAGAACCCGCTGCGCACCAAGCAACTGCAGCAGGGCCTGGCCCAGCTGGGCGAGGAAGGCGCGATCCAGGTGTTCAAGCCCGATTCCGGCGGCGCGATGCTCCTGGGCGCCGTGGGGCAGCTGCAGTTCGAGGTGGTGCAGCACCGACTCAAGGCCGAGTACGACGCCGACATCCGGCTGGAAGGCTGCCAGTACACCGGCGCCCGCTGGATCACCGCCGACACGCCGCAGGAACTGCGCGCCTTCACCGACGCCTACCCGCTGCGCATGGCGCACGACGCGGCCGACACCCTCGCCTACCTCTGCACCTCGCCCTACGACGTACGGCTGGCGCAGGAGCGGTTTCCGAAGATCCATTTCCATCCGCTGCGCGAGCATGCGGGCCTGGCATTGCAAGCAGCAGGATAAGCATGGCCGAACTCGTCTCCATCATCGTTCCCGCCTACAACGAGGAGCTGGTGCTGCGGCCCTTCCTGCAGCGGCTAAGCGCCACGCTGGCGACGCTGCCCGGCTACGAATGGGAGATCCTGTTCGTCAACGACGGCAGCACCGACACCACGCAGCGGATCATCGAAGAACTGTGCGCGGCCGATCCGCGGGTGGCCGGCATCGAGCTGTCGCGCAACTTCGGCAAGGAACCCGCGATGACCGCCGGCCTCGACCATGCGCGCGGCGACGCGATCGTGATCCTCGACGCCGACCTGCAGGACCCGCCCGAACTGATCGCGGACTTCGTGCGCGAATGGAAGAACGGCCACGACGTGGTGGTGGCGCGGCGCACCCACCGCGACGGCGAGACCTGGATCAAGAAGCTGACCGCCCACGGGTTCTACCGGGTGATCGGCGCGATGTCGAAGGTGGACATTCCCGCCAACACCGGCGACTGCCGGCTGATGAGCCGCCGCGCGGTCGACAGCCTGCTGCGAATGCGCGAGCACCACCGCTTCATGAAGGGCCTGTTCGCCTGGGTGGGCTATCCGACCAAGGTGGTGGACTACCGGCGCGAGCCACGGGCGGCCGGCACCACCAAGTTCAACTACTGGAAGCTCTGGAACTTCGCGATCGAGGGCATCACCTCGTTCTCGATCTTCCCGCTGAAGCTGGCCACCTACTTCGGCGTGCTGATCGCGCTCGCGGCCTTCGTGGCGGGTGCGTGGATCGTGCTGAAGACGATGATCTGGGGCGAGGACGTGCCGGGCTATCCGTCGCTCATGGTGACGATGCTGTTCCTGGGCGGCGTGCAGCTGTTCTTCATCGGCATCCTGGGCGAGTACCTGGGCCGCATCTACAACGAAACCAAGGCGCGGCCGCTGTACCTGGTGCAGTCCTACTCCGCGGCACGCACCGGCGCGGCGGCGCCGACGGCCGCGTCCCTGGCGAGCCCGGTGGCGCAGGACGCGGGCCATCCCCCCATGGCTCCGGCCTCCACCGTGCGCACGCCGTGACGCGGCGGTTCCCCACACGCGCGGCCTGGGCCGGCCTGCTGCTGGCGACGGCGGCAGGCCTGTCGCAGGCGCAGGCCGGCGCACAGCCGCCGGGCGCCGAACCGTTCTACCTCGTCCCCACGGTCGAGGGCCTGCTGCTCTGCGACGAGGCGGCCAAGAACCTGAAGATCTTCCCGATCGAGGCCGCGTATGCCTACTGCGGCAAGCGCAAGCTCGACGGATCGGCGGCCCTGGCCCGTCTGCTGGACACGCTGGAGCCTGGCGGGCCCAAGGGCACGGTGCAGGTGGGCTATACCCAGACCCTGAAGCTGCTGAGCCTCTACAAGCGCGGACCGAAGGGCTGGGAGCTGGACATGGCCCAGGTCGACACGCTGCTGCGGCCGGTGACCAAGGTGGCGCGGCCGGTGGTGCTGTACCTGGCGGCCGACCATTTCGACACGATCGGCCCGCTGGCCAAGGAACTGCGCAAGGACAGGCGCAACCTGATGCTGCTGGCCGACGGTACGCCGGCCGAGTCCAACTACTTCGGCTACCCGATCCTGCCCTACACCCTGCAGACCGGTGCCGACATCCCGGTCAACCGCTACCGGTTCGCCGCGCTGCAGGCGATCGCCCGCCGCATCGCCGAGCTGCCGCCAGAGGCGCGCAAGCGCATCGTCGCGATCACGCTCCTGGGCGAACTGCACCACATGTTCCCGAACTTCGAGAGCGGCATGGGGGCCTACGAGGACATCCGCGTCACCGACTACAGCGCCGCCTCGGTCGCGGGTTTCCGGCAGTGGCTGCGGCAACGCTACGGCAGCATCGAGACCTTCCGGGCGCGCACCGGGCTGGCCTATGCCGGTTTCGACGCCGTTCCCGCGCCCTCGAAGAACATCCGAAAGGAGGCGCTCGCCTCCTTCGGCGAGCACTACGACGCGTTCGCCGACGGCACGCTGCCGTTCTCGGGCTGGCTCTGGGACCCGCAGCAGCGCATCGCCGCGCTCGACCTCTACATCGACGGCAAGCGGCACGGCCCGGTGCCGCGCGGGTTCAACCGGCTGGACGTGTACCGTGCCGACGAATCGGTGCTCGACCCCAACGTCGGCTACCGGATCGACTTCGATTTCAGCGGGCTGGCGCCGGGCCGCCACCGGGCGCAGATCGTGGCCGAATCGGCCGGCGCACGCTACGAGCTGGCGCAGGCCGAGTTCGTGGTGGTGCCGCGCGACCAGGCGGCAGCATCCGACAAGGCGGCCCCGGCCGTCACCGGACTCCAGAACGCCCAGGTGCTGCCGGGCGTGAAATCGTGGCTGGACCTGCCGCGGTCGCTGCAGGACGTTTACTTCAATCCCCTGGCGCGCGACTGGAACCAGTACCGCGCAGTGCAGGTCCGCGCCTTCATGCAGGCCTTCTACGACGTGGCGGTGCAGGCCGGCCTGCCGGCCGACAAGCTCTATTCGCACCAGATCGTGCCCCAGGTCAATTCGTCCTGGAACCCGCAGCTGCTGGCGGTGGGCGACACGCTCGCGGCCGACACGCCGTGGAAGCCGGGCTTCAACCTCTACGGCGGCGCGACCGACAGCGCCTGGGTGCGCGGCTTCGTCGCCGAGCGGCACTGGCGCGGCTACGGGGTGCCCGAATTCCATCCGCAGCAGTGGAAGCGCCCCGGCACCGCACTGAAGGCCCTGCGCTCCCACCAGCAGGCCGGCGCCCGCTTCGTCAGCCCCTACTACTTCTCGCCCGTCCCGCAGCGGTTCCGGCCACCGGGCATCCACGGCGTGAGCCGCATGGAAGTCCGGCCCGACAACCCGCTGGACGGCTCCGCCCAGTTCTACGACGCGATCCGCGCACTGGCCCAAGAATGATGTCCTCCCGTCCCGCCCTGCGGCAATTCCTGGTCTTCTGCGTGGTCGGCACGCTCGGCTTCGTGGTCGACGTGGCGGTGCTCTACGCGCTGGCGCCGTGGCTCGGCTGGTACGGCGGCCGGGTGCTGTCGTTCTGGGCGGCAGCCACCACCACCTGGCTGTTCAACCGCCACTTCACCTTCAGCGGCACCCGCGCCACCGGCAGCGGCATCTGGCGCGAGTACGGCAAGTACCTGGTCACGATGCTGGGCGGTGCGGCGCTCAACTACGGCGCCTACGTCGCCGTGCTGCACTGGTACCACGGGCCGTATGCCGCGCTGCTCGGCGTGGCGGCGGGCAGCATCGCGGGCCTGGTGGCCAACTTCGCCAGCGCGCGGTACTTCGTGTTCCGCGCCCGTCCGGCCGCCACCGGGCCGCGCTGATGCAGCCGCTCGACACCTGGCCGCTCGCAGCGCGCCGCGGCATCGTCGGCGTGCTGACCGACATCGACGACACCCTGACCACCGACGGCGCGATCACCGCCGACGCGCTGGCGGCCCTGCACGCGCTGCGCAGCGCCGGGCTTCCGGTGGTGCCGATCACCGGGCGGCCGGTGGGCTGGAGCGCCGAGTTCGCCGCGACCTGGCCAGTGGACGCGGTTGTGGCCGAGAACGGCGCCGTCGCGCTGCTGAATTCGAGCTCAATCGGCCTGCAGCCGGCGTCTGGCGCCGACCACGCGCTATCGAAACTATATCAACAGGACGCCGAGACCCGCGCCGCCAACTTTGGGCGGATGCGGCAGGTGGCACAGCGCATCCTGCGCGAGATCCCCGGCACCGCGCTGGCGCAGGACTCGCCCGGCCGGGAGACCGACATCGCGATCGACCACAGCGAGTTCGTGCACCTGGACGCCGCCACCGTGGCGCGCGTCGTGGCCCTGATGCGGTCCGAGGGCATGCACGCGACCGTCAGCAGCATCCACATCAACGGCTGGTTCGGCGACCACGACAAGCTCTCGGGCGCCCGCTGGATCCTGCGTACGCTGTGGCAGCGGGACCTGGATGCCGAGATCGACCGCTGGGTGTACGTGGGCGATTCCACCAACGACCAGACCATGTTCGGCCACTTTCCGCACAGCTTCGGCGTCGCCAACGTCGCGCGCTTCGTACCGCAGTTGCGCCACCTGCCGCACTACCTGACGCCCGCGGAACGGGGTGCGGGCTTCGCGCAGGTGGCGGATGCGATCCTGCAGGCACGTCGCCCGGGCTGATCGGACCGTCGGGCGGGCGCCCCGCCGCCGCCCGGCGGTGACACCCTGTTGCGCGGCGCCGGGGGCCACCCCCTAGAGTCGGCGCAAGCAGTCGCATCGGCTGCACGATCCGATGCTCGCCCCGCTGCTCCCCTACCTCAAATTCGTCCACTTCACCGCGTTGCTGGTGTGGTGCGCGACCCTGTTCGCGCTGCCCGCGCTGCTGGCGCTCCATGCCTACCGGCCGACGCGGGTCGAACGCGAACGGGTCGTGGCCGCCACCCGCTTCACCTTCGTCGCGCTCGGTTCGCCCGCGGCGATCGTGGCGGTGGTCTCGGGCACGCTGATGGTCTACCCCACCGGCTCCTACGGCGGCTGGATGCTCGCCAAGCTCACGTTGGTGACCGGCATGGTGGTCTTCCACGCGGTCTGCGGCAAGCTGGTGCTGGTGCTGCAGCGCAGGCCCCATGCCGTGCGGCCCGGCTGGCTGCTGACGCTCGGCTGCGTGCCGTTGCTGCTGGTGCCCGGCGTGCTCGCGATGGTGCTGTGGCAACCCGAGATGCCGTGGTGAAGGCGGCCCCGATGCCGCATCGCCGCGCAGCCCCAATCGATGTGTCCGGAATGCGTTTCGCCGGCGCCGCCGCATCAGGCCGGCGGCGTGTCTTCCTCGTCCCGGTCGCTCACGCCCACCAGGTGGTCGAACACCAGCGACCCGCCGAGCCAGCCCGCGGCGCCAACCAGCACCGCGCCCAGGGCCGACAGGTACAGGCCCCAGGGCAGGATCACCGCCTCGGCATCCTCGAGCCGCAGCCCCCAGTTCACGCCGGCGACGGCCAGCAGCATCACCGCCACCACGAAATGGCTCCACGCCGCCACCCGCATCCGGATCTCGCGCTGGATCAGCACCTCCGCCGTGCCCAGCAGGCCGGCCACGATCCCGCTGACCGTGCCGGCACCCGCCAGCCACACCGACAGCCGCGCCCAGAACGGGTCCTGCGTGTACCACCACCCCAGGTCGGTGGCCAGCACCGCGATCAGGAAGGCGATCGGAAACGGCACGACGATCGGGTGCAGCGGATGGCCCATGAAGGCGACGCAGCTGGCGGTGCCGTGGGGCAGGGGTTGGGCAAATTCACGCATGGGACATTCGGTAGAGAGAAGCGGCGCGGGGTGCGACGGCAGTGCGCCGTCTACTGTAGTGCCCTGCTGCCGGCCCTGGTTACAGGCTGCAGCGTGCACGGCCCGCTCTCAGCGCTCGATCCTGCCGGGCCGGGCGCGGCGCATGCGGCGCAGGTGTGGTGGGCGATGTTCTGGGCCGGCATGGGCCTGCTGGCACTGATGACCGCGCTCGGCACCTATGCGGTGCTGCGGCCCCGCACCCGGACCCTGAAGCGGCCCTACCTGTTGCTGGCACTCGGCGGCATCGTGCTGCCGGTCGCCGGCATCGTCGCCCTGCTCGGCTACGACGTCTGGGCCGGCGCCCAGCGGGCGCGCAGCGCTGCGCCGGCCTATGGGGTGCAGGCCACCGGCCACCAGTGGTACTGGTCGATGCGCCACACCGGCGCGGACGGCCGGCCGCGCTACGCGGTCAACGTGCTGCACATCCCGGCGGGCCAGCCGGTCGAGGTGCGCATCGGCGCGGCCGATGTGATCCACAGCTTCTGGGTGCCGCGGCTCGGCGGCAAGCTCGACGCGATTCCCGGCCGGACCAACGTGCTGCGGCTGCAGGCCGATGCGCCCGGCATCTACCGCGGCCAGTGCGCCGAGTTCTGCGGCCTGCACCATGCGCGCATGCCCTTCGAGGTGCACGCCCATGCCGATCCGCAGGCGCTGGCGCAGGCGGTGCAGGCCCTGTCCACCGTCGAATTGCAGGGCGAGGTCGATGCCGACGGCATGCCGCTGCCCGCCGACGGCCAGCGCCTCGGCCAGGCCGCGCCGCCGACCGGCATGGCCGGGCCGCACGGCGCTCAGGCGCCCACCGCCGCGCCGCAGCCCCCGGCCCCCGAGAGCCCCCGATGAGCGACTCGTCCACCACCGCACCGCACGCAGCCGCAGCGGCCGCCCCGGCGGGCGCCTCGCAGGCGCTGCAGCTGCACCATGCGCTGCGTCGGGTCTGGGCCAGCCCCAAGGGCTGGCGCAGCCTATCGGCGGTGAACCACAACATCGTGGGGCGGCGCTTCATCGTCGCCTCGCTGTTCTTCTTCTTCGTCGGCGGCGTGCTGGCGATGATGATCCGCGCGCAGCTGGCCACGCCCAACGCCTCCTTCCTCGACGACGCCACCTACGCGCAGGTCTTCACCATGCACGGCACGGTGATGATGTTCCTCTTCGCGATCCCGCTGATCGAGGGCTTCGCGATCTACCTGCTGCCCAAGATCATCGGCACTCGCGACCTGGCCTTCCCCCGGCTCGGCGCCTTCGGCTACTGGTGCTACGTGCTGGGCGGCACCATCCTGCTCGGCGCGCTGGCCTCGGGCCTGGCGCCCGACGGGGGCTGGTTCCTCTACACGCCGCTGTCGTCGAAGGCGCATTCGCCGGGCATCAACGCCGACGTCTGGCTGCTCGGCGTGAGCTTCGTCGAGATCTCGGCGATCACCGCGGCGGTCGAGATCGTCGTCACGCTGCTGACGATGCGGGCGCCGGGCATGAGCCTGTCGCGCATGCCGATGTTCGGCTGGTACATGCTGGTGACAGCCTGGATGATGCTGATCGGCTTCCCGCCGCTGATCGTCGGCAGCCTGATCCTGGAGGTGGAGCGCGCCCTCGACTGGCCGTTCTTCGACGTGGCGCGCGGCGGCGATCCTCTGCTGTGGCAGCACCTCTTCTGGCTCTTCGGCCACCCCGAGGTCTACATCATCTTCCTGCCGGCCGCCGGCATCGTCTCGACCATGATCCCCAGCTTCGCGCGCCGGCCGCTGGTGGGCCGGCTCTGGATCGTCGCCGCGCTGATCGCGATGGGCTTCGTCAGCTTCGGGCTGTGGGTGCACCACATGTTCACCGTCGGCATTCCGCACCTGGCGCAGATCTTCTTTTCCGCCGCCAGCATGCTGGTCGCGATCCCGACCGCGGTGCAGCTCTTCGCCTGGATCGCCACGCTCTGGAGCGGGCGGCCGCGCATGGCGCTGCCGATGCTGTATCTCTTCGGCTTCCTGGTGGTCTTCGTCTGCGGCGGCCTGACCGGGGTGATGCTGGCGCTGGTGCCCTTCAACTGGCAGGCGCACGATTCGCACTTCGTGGTGGCGCACCTGCACTACGTGCTGGTCGGCGGCTTCCTGTTCCCGATGCTGGCGGGGCTGTACTACTGGTTCCCGCACATGGTGGGCCGCATGCCGATCCCGCGGCTCGGCAACTGGGCGTTCTGGCTGGTCTTCGCCGGCTTCAACACCACCTTCTTCGTGATGCACCTGACCGGGTTGTTGGGCATGCCGCGGCGCGTCTCGGGCTATTCGGCCGGCTGGGGCTGGGAATGGACCAACCTGGTGTCGTCGGTCGGCAGCTTCGTGATGGCGATCGGCTTCATGCTGCTGCTGCTCGACCTGGTGCTGGGCTTCTTCGTCGGCCGGCGCACGCCGCGCAACCCCTGGGGCGCCGGCACGCTGGAGTGGGCGACGCCGGCCCCGCCGCCGGTCTACAACATCGCCAGCCAGCCGGTCGTCACCAGCCGCGAGCCGCTCTGGGACGACGACGGCCTGCCCGCGCGCCTGGCGGGCGGCGCGGGCCTGCTGGGCCGCATCGACGTGGACGAGCAGGAGGCCCTGGGCACCGATCCGCTCACCGGCGCACCGACCCATGTGATCCGCCTGCCGCGGCCGAGCTGGCTGCCGCTGGTGGCGGGCGTGGTCACCGGCGCCTTCTTCGTCGCGCTGCTGACCGGCGTCTACTGGGCCGCGCCGCTGGCGCTGGTCGCCATCGTGGCCATCTTCTGGCACTGGGCCTGGACGATCGGCCTGCGCGAAGACCCTGCACCGGTGCCCGCCGGCCCGCGCGAGGATCCGCACAGCCTGCTGCTGCCGGTGCACGACGTGGCGCACGCCGCGCCCGGCCTGACCGGCCTCGCCTGGACGCTGGTGGCCGACGGCGCGTTCTTCGCGTCGCTGCTGTTCGGGTACGTATACCTCTGCACCATCGCGCCCGGCGGCGCGCCGCCGCAATGGCTGCAGGCCGGCATCGCCTGGCCGGTGCTGGCCGCACTGTCCTACCTGCTGCCCCTGATATCCCTGCAGCGCGCGCAGGCCGCCAATGCGGCGAGCGATGCATCGCGGCGACAGGTCTGGCTGGCCGTGGCCACCGGCGCATCGCTGCTGGCGGCGGGCCTGCTGGCCGCGAGCGTCTGGCCCGGCCTGCCCTCGCCGCGCAGCCATGCCTATGCGGCCATCGTCTCGATCTGCGCCGGCTACGGCGTCGTGCACGCGACCATCGGCGCGGTGATCGCCGCCTACGGTTGGGCGCGGGGCCGGGCCGGCTTCCTCTCGCAACGGCGCACGGTGGAGCTGCGGATCGCCCGGCTCTGGTGGCGCTATACCGCGGTGACCGGCATCGTGCTGGTGCTGGCGCTCCACTTGCCGGCAGGATGGCACGCATGAGCCGGAACGACGCCGCATCACCGCCGCCTTCCGCCCCGCCGGGACCGGCGACCGCCCACGCGGCACGCCTCGTGTCGGAAGCGTTCCGCCCGCTGCGCGACCAGCCCGACGATCCGTGGGATTCGCCCTGGAACGCGCTGGAGCAGCCCGTCGCGCCGCCCCGCGACGGGCAGGCCCCGGCAGACAAGCCGACGCGACTGCCGTTGCGCCTCTGGACGGTGTTCGCCGGCCTTCTGGTCTGGTGCAGTGCCTTCCTGCTGCTCTATGGTGGACTGTCGCTCGGGTGCGAAGCCGGTTGGCAGCACCGCACCGTGGCCGGCGTACCCTGGCTGACGGCCCTGCTGGCCGGCATCTGGCTGGCGCACCTCGTCGCACTGGCCGTGCTGGCGGCCGCGCTGCTGCGCCGCCATCCGGACGTGAAGATCGCCCACGACGGCGAGCAGCATCCGTCCGCGCCGCGCCCGCAGGGCGGCTTCATGACGCGGCTGGCGCTGGTGCTCACCGCCGCGTCCGCCGCCTGCACCGTCTGGATCGGCTGGCCGGTCCTGCTGCTGCCGCCCTGCGCGGCGCTGTGAACACCGAGGAGCCGACGATGCCGTACGACCTGCTTTCGCTGTGCCTGCTGGGCCGCATGCCCGCCCTGCCCGGCACCTGGACGACGGCCTGGAGCCTGGCGCCCGCGCTGGTGCTGCCGCTGCTCGCCTGGCTGGCCCTCGCCCTGTGGCGCGCGCCGGCGGACAGATCGACCTGCACTGGAGCGCCCGCGGCCGGCTATCGCGGCATCTGGTCGGCCGGATGGTGCCTGCTGGCGCTCGCGCTGGTCTCGCCCCTGTGCCGGCTGGCCGCGACGCTGGTCGCGGGCCACATGGCGCAGCTGCTGGTGCTGTCCGTAGCCGCGCCACTGCTCATGGCGGTCGGTGGCCTGGCCATGCCACGGCAAGCCTCCCGCCCCTCGCCCGGACCCCGATTGGTGCCTGCCACGCTGGCCTATGCCGCGGTGTTGTGGATGCGTCACCTGCCGTCGGTCTACGACGCTGCGCTGACCTCCCCAGCGGTGCATGTCGCCGTCGTGGCATCGGTCGTGGCCGCTTCCCTCTGGTTCTGGAACGCCGTCCTGCAAAGCGCCCGCGGCGGCGCGGGCGGCACCGGCCGCGCGGTCCTGGCGCTGGTGGCCACCACTGCGCAGACCGGCCTGCTGGGCGCGCTGCTGACCTTCGCGCCCGGCACGTTCTATCCGCTGCAGGCCGGCGGCGCGACCGCGTGGGGCCTGTCGCCGCTCGAAGACCAGCAGCTGGCCGGCATGCTGATGTGGGTGCCGGGCAGCCTCGCCTACCTGGCGGCCGGCGTGGTGCTGGCGCTGCAGCGGTTCCATGCCGACGACCGCGCCGTACCACCGCCGATCGCCGGCAGCAATCGCCTTTGGCCGACAGCCCGAAGCGCAACCGATTGACAGCAGCGGTCGGGTGCGGACGGGCTAATCGGGGAACAAGGAAGAACCCCATGACGAAAATGCCCGACGTTGCGATAGAACCCTACGAAGGCCCCGCCGGCGGCTGGGGGTCGATGAAATCCCTGGCGGTGACGGCTGCGCGCTTCGGCGCGGTCCAGGCGATGCCATTGCTGGCCAAACAGAACAAGCCCGATGGCTACGCGTGCGTCAGCTGCGCCTGGGGCCGCCCGGCCAAATCGCATCTGGCCGAGTTCTGCGAGAACGGCGCCAAGGCAACGTTCTCCGAACTGACCAGCAAGCGCATCGGCGCAGAATTTTTCGCCGAGCACACGCTCACCGAGCTGCGCAACTGGCCCGACTACGAACTGGAGCTGCGCGGCCGCCTGACCGAGCCCCTGCGCTACGACGCGGCCAGCGACCGTTACCTGCCGGTAGGCTGGGACGAGGCGTTCGCCGCCATCGGCGCCGAACTGAAAGGGCTGGACCCGAAGTCGGTCGTGTTCTATGCCTCGGGCCGCGCCTCGCTCGAGACCTCGTACATGTACCAGCTGCTGGCGCGCCTCTACGGCTGCAACAACCTGCCCGACAGCTCCAACATGTGCCACGAGACCACCTCGGTGATGCTCAAGAAGACGATCGGCATGCCGGTCGGCTCGGTCCATGTGGCGGACTTCGAGCACACCGACTGCATCTTCTTCTTCGGCCAGAACGTCGGCAGCAACAGCCCGCGCATGCTGCACCAGCTGCAGGAGGCGCGCAAGCGCGGCATCCAGATCGTCGTGTTCAATCCGCTGCGCGAGCGGGGCCTGGAAGAGTTCGTCAATCCCCAGTCGCCGACCGAGATGCTGACCAACCAGGGCACCGCGATCGCCACGCAGTACCACCAGGTGCGACCGGGCGGGGACATCGCGGCCATCGCCGGGCTGTCGAAAGCCCTGTTCGCCCTGGACGATACGGCGAAGGCGACCGGTGGCGTGCGGGTGCTCGACCAGGCGTTCCTCGACGCCCACACCCACGGACTCGCCGATTTCGAGGCCTACGTCCGTGCGACGGAATGGTCGGCGATCGAGGCCGAGTCGGGCCTGGCCCGCGCCGCGCTGGAGAGCGCCGCGCAGGTCTACGCCAAGGCCGAAGCGGTGATCGGCGTCTACGGCATGGGCCTGACCCAGCACAAGCGCGGCATCGACAACGTGGGCATGCTGGTCAACCTGATGCTGCTGCGGGGCAACGTGGGCAAGTCGGGCGCGGGGCTGTGCCCGGTGCGCGGCCATTCCAACGTGCAGGGCCAGCGCACCGTCGGCATCGCCGAGAAGCCCGAGCTGGTGCCGCTCGACACGCTCGCCGCGCAGTACGGCTTCTCGCCGCCGCGCGACCTGGGCCTAAGCACCGTCGACGCCTGCGAGGGCATGCTCGACGGATCGGTGCGCGCCTTCATCGGACTGGGTGGAAACTTCGTGCGGGCGGTGCCCGACCACCACCGGATCGAGCCGGCCTGGGGCCGCATGCGGCTGACGGTGCAGATCGCCACCAAGCTCAACCGCAGCCACCTGCTGCACGGTGCGGTGGCCTACCTGCTGCCCTGCCTGGGCCGCATCGAGATCGACACCCAGGCCAGCGGCGTACAGGCGCTCAGCACCGAGGACAGCACCGGCTGGTTCCATGCCTCGCGCGGCCACCATGCGCCGGCCTCCGACCGGCTGCTGTCGGAGGCGCGCATCGTCGCCGGCATCGCCAAGGCCACCTTGCCGCACAACCCGCGGGTCGATTGGGACCACTGGTGTGCCGATTACGCCCGCATCCGCGATGCCATCGCCGAGACCTTCCCCGACATATTCCACGACTTCAACCAGCGCCTGGCCGCGCCCGCCGGCTTCCACCGCCCGTTGCCGGCCCGCGAGCGGATCTGGAAGACCGAATCGAAGAAGGCCGAGTTCACCGTGCCCGAGCAGCTCAGCGCCGCTTTTCCGGGCGACGGCGGCAAGGACGTGTTCCGGCTGATGACCCTGCGCAGCAACGACCAGTTCAACACCACCATCTACGGCTACAGCGACCGGTTCCGCGGCGTAGAGGGCACCCGCATGGTCGTGTTCATGCATGCCGACGACATCGCCGCGCACGGCCTGCAGGCCGGCGACGTGGTGGGCATGGAATGCGCCGCCGCCGACGAGGTGATGCGCGCGGTGCAGGGCTTCACCGTGGTGCCCTACGACATTCCCCGCGGCAGCCTGGGGGCCTACTACCCCGAGTGCAACCCGCTCATTCCGCTGTGGCAGCATGCGGACGAGAGCAAGGTGCCGGCCGCGAAGTCGGTTCCGGTCCGTCTGACGAAATCGGCGCCGGCCACCGCCGCGGCCTGAGCCGCACGGCGCACTGCCTTCAGGTCAGGCGTGCACGTGCAGCGGGAGGCGCACGGTGAAGCAGGTGCCGCCGCGAGCCGAGGCGCCTGCCTCCACCGTGCCGCCCTGCAGCATCACCAGCATATGCACGATCGACAGGCCCAGGCCGGTGCCGTCGGTACCGGCCTGCGGTGGCCGCTGGAAGCGCTGGAACAGGTTGCGCCGCACGGTCTCGGGCAGGCCGGGGCCGTCGTCGCTGACGGTGACGACCGCGTGGCCGTGCTCGAGCGCCACGCCCAGCGCCAGCCAGCCGCCGTCGGCGGCGTGCCGCAGGGCGTTCTCGACGAGGTTGGTCATCACCTGGCGCATCCGGTCGGGGTCGAGCCGGATGTCGAGCCGGTCCACCGCCGTGTGCAGTTCCGCCTGGATGCCGTGGTCGGCGATGTGGGTGGCGTGCATCGCCAGCACGTCGTCCAGCAACGCCACCAGGTCGACCTCCTCGTCGTGCATCGAGAGCCGGCCCGCATCCGCCACCGACAGGGTGTGCAGGTCGCCCACCAGCCGCGCCAGGTGCTCGACCTGCTGCAGCAGCTTGCGGTTCTCGGCCGCGTCCGACGGGATCACGCCGTCGCAGATCGCGTGCAGCCGGGCGCGCAGCACCGCCAGCGGGGTGCGCAGTTCGTGCGACATCGCGGCGGCGGTGGCCTTGCGCTCGCGCTCCAGCGCCTCCAGCGCGTCGGTCATGCGGTTGAAGTCGCGGACCATGTCGCTCATCTCGCCGCCGTGCTTGCCCGCCTCGGCCCGCACCGCCAGGTCGCCCTGCGCGATGCGCCGCGCCGCCTCCGCCACCGAGGCGACCGGCAGCGTCACGACGCGCGACACCCATAACCCGCCGATCAGCCCGAACGGCAGGCACACCACCAGCCCGATCACCAGCGACCACTTCTCGCCGAAGAGCAGGTCGCCCTTCCAGTACTGGCCGTAGATCTCGACCGCGCGGGGGCTGTCCTCGAGGTCCTGGTCGTTCAGCGCGTCCAGCTCGTGCTGCACGCCCGAAGGCAGCGTGCGGTAGAAGCTGCGGTACTGGTACTCGGCGATCGCGAAGACGCTCGCGCCCAGGATCGCCATCGTGACCAGCACCGTGGCCGCGATGATCAGCCCGAAGCGGATCCAGATCCGGTCTAGTCCCCGGGCCATAGCCGGTAGCCGATGCCGCGCACCGTCTCGATGAGTTCGCCGTTGCCCGCGTTGTGCAGCTTGCGCCGCAGCTTGGAGAGGTGCGAGTCGATCACCCGGTCGAGCGCGTCGCTCTCGGGCAGGCAGGTCTCGATCAGGTGGCTCCGCGAGAAGCAGCGCCGCGGCTGGCTGGCCAGGCAGGCCAGCAGCCGGAACTCGGTCAGGGTCAGCGGCAGCAGCGAGGTCGTGCCGTCGGGGGTGGTGCTGCGGGCGGTGTGCGATTCCTCATCGATTTCGATGCCGCCGGCGCGGATGGTGCGGGCCGCCGCCGGTGCCACCGGCTTGGGTACGGCCCCAGTGCGCCGCAGCACCGCCCGCACCCGGGCGACCACCTCGGCGGGACTGTAGGGCTTGACCACGTAGTCGTCGGCACCCAGGCGCAGCGCCAGCAGCTTGTCGACGTCGTCGGCCAGCGCGGTGACCATGATCACCGGGGTGTTGCCGTCGGCGCGGATGTTCTTCAGCACGTCCACCCCGTCCATGCCGGGCAGGTGGATGTCGAGCAGCACCAGGTCGGGCGCCAGCTCGCGGAAAGCGGCCAGCGCCACCAGGCCGTCGGCCACCAGGTGGGTGCGCATGCCGTCGCGCTGCAGGTACGCGTTCAGGATGTCGGCGATGCCGGGCTCGTCTTCCACCACCAGCACCAGCGGGCCGGGGGGGCGTACAACACTGTTCATGGCTTGTCCGGAGGGGGTGGCGGGGGCGCCACGTGCGGGGGCGGCGAAGCTGGGGATTATGGTCTCGACGCCCTGCGGCTTGCCCGTCAGCCGGGCATGCCCGCAGGAAGCGGCGGGGTGCCCGGCCGCATCTCGGCAGGGCCGCCGGGGCCTCCATCTTTTCTCCACAAAACATGCACGGCTGCGCAAGGCGTTCCCGGCCCAATCCGGGCTGGCCCGAACGCCCTCGCGCGCTGCCAGCCCTGCGCCGCCGCCCGGGGATGTTTTTTCCTCCACCGCCCGCACGTGCTCCGCCCCTCCTCGCCACGTCTTTCGCTCCAACGCCCGGCCCTGCTGCTGGCGCTGTGCGCTGGGCTGGCCGGATGCGCCGCCCCTGCGCTGCCCCGCTTGCCCGCTCCGCTGCCGGCCGCCTTCGCGCCCCGCACCGCGGCGGTGCTGCCGCCGGGCACGCCGGTGCCCGACCCGCAGTCCTGGTGGAAGACGCTGGCCGACCCGCAGCTCGACGCGCTGGTCGACGAGGCCCTGCGGCAGAACCTGACCCTGGCGCAGGCCCGCAGCCGCTGGACCCAGGCCCGGCTGTTGCAGCGGCGCGACGACAGGCGCTACCTGCCCGCGGCCAGTGCCGGCACCCGCACGGTGCAGGACGTGACCGCCTCCGATTCCTACCTGCATGCGAGCCTGGACCTGTCGTGGGAGCTGGGCCTCTTCGGCGCCCACGAGAGCGTCGGCCGCATCGCCCAGGCCCGGCTCGATGCCGCCGCCGGCGCCGAGCAGGCGGCCCGCGTCGCCCTGGTGGCCGACGTGGTGCGCCGCTACGTCGAACTGCGCGCGGCCCAGCGCCAGGTGGCGCTGCTGGACGCCCTGCAGGCGCTCGACGGCCGCAGTATCGAGATGGCCGCGGTGCGGCAGCGCTACCGCCTGGGCACCGCCGACGACGCCGCCCAGGCACGCCTGCGGCAGTTGCAGGCCGAGGCCCAGCGCACCCAGCCGGCCCTGGCCGCCGCACAGGCCCTGCGCGCCCTGGCGGTGCTGGTTGGACGCACCGAACCCGACCCGGCCTGGAGCACGCCCGCCGCGCCCCTGGCGCTGGGCGCCGTCGGCTTCGGCGGCGTGCCCGCCGACCTGCTGCGCGCCCGGCCAGACATCCGCGCCGCAGAAGCCGCGGTGCTGAAGGCCGCCGGCGAACAGGGCCTGGCCCAGTCCGACCTGTACCCGCACGTGGCCCTGGGCGCGTCGCTGCTGTATTCCTACAACCTGACCCAGTACCGGCGCGGCACCGCCGACAACGTGCCGGGCATCGGCCCGGTGATCGACATTCCACTGTTCGACTGGGGCCGTCGCCGCGCCCAGGCCGACGCCCAGCAGGAGGCGCTGCAGGAGGCGCTGCTGGCCTACCGCCAGGCGGTGCTCGAAGGCGTGGCCGATACCGAATCCGCCCTGGCCGCGCTCGACCAGCAGGCCCTGCGCGAAGCCCGGCTGCGCGAGGCCCGCACGGTGCAGGAGCAGCGGGCCGGCCAGCGCGCCACCCTGCGCCGGCTGGGCCTGGCCAGCGACTACGAACAGCTGGCCGACCAGCGCACCGCGCTGCAGGCCGACCTCGACATCGCCGACGCCCAGGCCGCCCACGTGCTGGCCTTCGTCGGCCTGTACAAGGCGCTCGGCGGCGCGCCGATGCCCGCCCCGGAGGCCGCGGCCGCCGGCGCCGGCGCCCCTTCCGCCACCCTGGCCCAGGTGCGCCCATGATCCCGCTGGCCCGTAAGACCCTGGTCCACGAATGGCGCCGCTTCGTGCCCGCCGTGTTCGCGGTCGGCTTCTCGGGCGTGCTGCTGGTGGTGCAGGCCGCGCTGGTGCTGGGCATCTTCGGCAGCGCGGCGATCTACGTCACCGCCTCCACCGCCGACCTGTGGGCCGGCTACCCCGGCACGCAGAGCGTCAACTACGGCCGCGGCGTGCGGCCCGACGTCGAGATGCGGCTGCGCATGGACCTGGCCGTCGCCGATGTCGAGCCCTTCCTGTGGGTCGACGGCGACTGGCACGACGCGGGCAACGCCGGCGGCGGCGTCTCGGTGTACGTCTCCGGCATCCGCACCGCGGCCGACGGCCTGATGTTCTCGCGGGTGCTGCCGCCCGGCCTGCGCCTGCGCCTGGCCGAGCCCGGCACCGTGGTGGTCGACCGGGCCGACCTGGCCACCCTGGGCGTGCAGCCCGGCGGCCAGGGCTGGATCAACGGCCGCAAGGTGCGGGTGATCGAGGCGGTGCCCAACCTGCGGGCCCTCGGCGGGGTGAACATGATCGCCTCGCTCGAGACCGCCCGCCTGCTCGGCGGCGACCTGCCGGCCGGCGCCACCTACTACGTGGCGCGGCTGGCCGACCCGGCCCAGGCCTCCGCGGTGCGCGACCGGCTCAACCGGGCCGGCAACGCCGCCGCCTTCGGCCCCTCGGAAGTCTGGACCTCGGCCCAGTTCGCCCGCCGCTCGCAGCTGCACTGGGTGCTCGACACCGGCGCCGGCGTGGCGGTGCTGTTCATGGCGCTGATCGTCTGCCTGGTGGGCGCGGTGATCACCAGCCAGTCGCTCACCGCCGTGGTCGCCGGATCGGCCCGGGAGTACGCGGTGCTCAACGCGCTGGGCGCGAGCCGCTTCGCCCTCTCGCGGGTGGTGATGGAGCAGGCCTGCTGGATCGGCGGCCTGGGCCTGCTGCTGGCCGCGGGCATCAGCAGCGCCCTGCTGGCCGTGGCCGCCGGGCAGGACGTGCCGGTGGCGATGACGCCCAAGGTGTCGGCCCTCTGCGCCGTGCTGGTGGGCTGCCTGGCGCTGTTCTCGGGCCTGGCCTCGATCCGCGGCCTGCTGCGGGCCGATCCTGCGGTGCTGCTGCGGTGACGGCCATGCTGCGCCACCCGCATGCCCCCGCCCTGTCCGCCGCCACCGCGGGCGCCGCCGCGGCCCCGCCGCCGGCACCCAGCCTGGAGGCCTCGCAGCTCGCAAAATCCTTCGTCTCCGGCGTGGTGCGGGTGCAGGTGCTGCAGTCGCTGTCGGTGGCGATCTATCCGGGCGAACTGACCCTCATCTCGGGCCCCTCGGGCTGCGGCAAGAGCACGCTGCTGTCGCTGCTCTCGGGCCTGCAGACGCCCGACGGCGGCAAGGTGCGCGCGCTCGGCGAAGACCTGGGCACCATGGGCAAGCGGGCGCTGGAGCGTTTCCGGCTGCGCCACACCGGCTTCGTGTTCCAGGGCTTCAACCTGTTCCCGGCGCTCACCGCGCAGGAGCAGGTGGCCCTGCCCCTCGGCTACCTGGGCATGGGCCGCCGCGCCGCCGCCCAGCGCGCGCTGGAGGTGCTCGACGAGGTGGGCATGACCCACCGCGCCACGATGCGCCCGGCCGAACTCTCCGGCGGCGAGAAGCAGCGGGTGGCGATCGCCCGGGCCCTCGCCAAGGAGCCGCGGCTGCTGTTCGCCGACGAACCCACCAGCGCGCTGGACGCCGAGAACGGCCAGCGGGTGATCGACATCCTGCACCGCATCGCCAGATCGCACGGCACCACCGTGCTCTGCGTGAGCCACGACCCGCGCGCCGTGCGCCACGCCGACCGGGTGCTGTCGATGGAAGACGGCGCGATCCTCAACGACTGGCAGGCCGCGGGCGTACCCGCCGCCGCCCCGGCGCCCCACGCGGCCGCCCCCAAGGAAACCACCGCATGACGTTTCTTCGCCGGCCGCGCCGGACTTTTGCAGGCATGGGCGCAGGCCTCGCCCTCTGCGCCACCGCCGTGCTGCCGCTGCTGCTGGCCGGCTGCCTGGGCGACAACGGCCGACCCGCCGGCAACGGCACCGCCGGCGCCGCGCCCGCGGCTGCCGCGGTGCCCGCCGGCGCGGTGGCCATCGCCCGCGGCAAGGTCGAGGTGCAGGGCGGCCTGCTGGAGGTGATGGCGCCGCAGGACGGCACCGTCGAATCGGTGGCGGTGGCCGAGGGCGACACGGTGCGCCGCGGCCAGGTGCTGCTGCGCCTGCAGTCCGACACCGCCCGCGCCGACGTGGCCCTGGCCGAGGCCGAACTGGCCGCCGCGCAGGCCCGCCAGCGCGCCCAGGCCGCCCGGGTGCAGCCCGCCCGCCAGCGGGCCGACCGGCTGGGCGAAGCCGCCCGTGCCGGCGCACTCGACAGCCAGCAGGCCGACGACGCCGCCCAGACCCAGCGCGAGGCCGCATCGGCCGCCGCCGTCGCCGCGGCCGACGTGCAGGTCGCGACGCAGAAGCTGGCCCAGGCCCGGCTGCATGCGAACCGCCTGACGCTGGTCGCGCCGCAGGACGGCACTGTGGTGCGGCTGCTGGCCCAGGCCGGCAGCGCCCTGTCGGCCCAGGGCGCGCGGCCGGTGCTGGTGCTGCTGCCGCAGAAGCCGCTGCTGGTGCGCGCCGAACTCAACGAGAGCTTCGCCTCGGTGGTCAAGCCCGGCATGCGGGCCACCGTGACGATCGACGCCGGCACCGCGCTGCCGGCGGCCAGGGTAGTGCGCGTCGGCACCGTCTACGGGCCGAGCCGCATCGACGAGGAATCGCCCCCGCGCATCGGCGTGCGGGTGGTCGACTGTTTCATCGCCTTCGACCAGGTCCCAGACCTGCGCGTGGGGCAAGACGTAAGGGTGAGTTTCCATGACTGAAAAGATGGAGCTGCACCCCCGAAGCGCCTTCGGCGCCTCCCCCTCCAGGGGGCGAACCTGGTGGCCCGGCAAAGCCGGTTCCACGGGTTCTCTGGTGTCGACTTGTGCTGGTATCAGACCCTGCGCGTTCAACAACAACATGCTGAAGAATTGATATGCATCCAACCCCTATGCTCCGCCGCCCCGCATCGCACGCCTATCGCACCATCGCCCTGCACCGCGCGCCGCGCGCGTCGGCCCCCGCCGGCAACGGCTGGATGGTGCAGAGCGACTTCGACGGCACCATCAGCCTCGAGGACGTGACCGACTCGCTGCTGCAGCGCTTCGGCCAGCCCGGCTGGCAGGCGCTGGAAGACGCCTGGGAGCGCGGCGAGATCGGCAGCCGCGCCTGCATGCAGGGCCAGATCGCGCTGCTCGACATGAGCGTGGGCGAGCTGCAGGCCCACCTGGCCACGATCGCGATTGACCCCCATTTCCCCGCCTTCGTGCAGGAGGCGCGCCGTCTCGGCATGCCGGTGCAGGTGGTGAGCGACGGCCTCGACCATGTGATCCGCACCGTGCTGGAGCTCAACGGCCTGGGCGACCTGCCGGTGATCGCCAACCGGCTGGTGCAGACCGGCCCGCGCAGCTGGGCCCTGGAATCGCCCTACGCCAGCGACCGCTGCGCGCGGGCCAGCGGCAACTGCAAGTGCGAGCGCCTGGCCGAGCAGCAGGCGGTGCACGGCCGGGTGCTCTACGTGGGCGACAGCACCTCCGACTACTGCGTCTCGGGCAAGGCCGACTTCGTGCTGGCCAAGTACAAGCTGATCGACTACTGCCAGTCGCACGGCATCGCGCATGCGCCCTTCTGCACCTTCGACGAGGCCACCGTGCTGATGGCCCAGGTCGTGCAGCGGGAACCGCAACGCGCCGCCGCATGAGCGTGCCGTACCCGCCGCCGACCGCGGCCATGGCCGAGCCGCTCTGCGTCACGCCCCACGAGTTCCTGCTGGAAGGCCGCGGCGCGAACGCCCGTACCGGCGTGCTGCTGGTGCACGGCCTGACCGGCACGCCCAACGAGATGCGGGTGCTGGCCAAGGGCCTGCACAAGCAGGGCTTCACCGTCTACGCGGTGCAGCTGGCCGGCCACTGCGGCACCCAGGACGACCTGCTGGCCACCCGCTGGCAGGACTGGTACGCCAGCGTCGAGGCCGGCGCCGACCGGCTGCTGCCCCGGGTCGACCGGCTGGTGGTGGGCGGCCTGTCGATGGGCGCGGTGCTGTCGCTGGCGCTGGCCCAGCGGCGGCCGCAGCAGGTCGCGGGCGTCTGCGCGCTCTCCACCATCTTCCGCTACGACGGATGGAGCATGCCGTTCTACACCCGCGCCGGCACCTTCCTGCTGCCGCTCTTCAAGGCGCTCGGCATCGGCCGCAACCGCTGCTTCATGGAGCAGCCGCCCTACGGCATCAAGGACGAGACCCTGCGCCGCCGCATCGTCGCCCAGATGCAGTCGGGCGACAGCGCCGCCGCCGGACTGCCGGGCAACCCGTGGTGGTCGGTGATCGAGATGCAGCGCCTCTCGTCCCATGTGCTCGGGCACCTGGGCGACGTGCGCGCGCCCTGCCTGGTGGTCCATGCCCGCGAGGACGACGTGTCGACCCCGTCGAACGCCGAGGACATCGTGCGCGGCGTGACGCATGCGCCGGTCGAGCTGGTGATGCTCGACAACAGCTACCACATGATCACCATCGACCGCGACCGCCGCACCGTGATCGCCCGCACCGCCGACTTCGTGCAGCGCATCGCGCAGGGCGACTTCGGCGCCCGGGCCGCGCCGGCTGCCACGGCGCCCGCGCCGTCCTCGCTGCAGGCCCCGGCGCATGGCTAGCGACCTCTCGCCGCTGGTGATCCTGCTGTGGGTGCTGAACGTGCTGGTCGACAGCGGCGGACAGCTGGCCTTCAAGGCCGCCGCCGGCGACCCGCGCGCCGGCGACGGCCTGGCCCGCTGGCGATGGATGGCGCGCCGGCCCTGGCTGTGGATCGGCATCGGCTGCTATGTGGCCGAGTTCCTGCTGTGGCTGGCCTTCCTGTCGCTGGTGCCGCTGTCGGAGGGCGTGCTGCTCGGCTCGATCAACATCGTGGCGATCATGGTGGCCGGCCGCTTCCTGTTCGCCGAGAAGCTGTCGCGGATGCGGGTGGCGGGCATCCTGCTGGTCTCCATCGGCGTCGCCGTGGTCGGAGTCCACTAGTGCTCCCCCAGGCTTCGCGCTGCGCGTCTTCGCCCACCCCCTCGCCGGGGGCGAACCCGGCGGGCCGGCAGAGCCGGACCCGTGGGTTCTCTGGAGGGGTGCGTCGCGCACCGCAGAGCGTAGGCCCCGCGCTGAAGCAGCCGCCCGGGTCGCGTTGCAAGGAAGGTTGTCGATGAAACGGTTCTACCTGGTCGGCTTCCTGGTGCTGATGGCGTTCGACACGCTGGCGCAGATCAGCTTCAAGTACGCCGGGGCGCAGGCGCTGCCGCTGGAGTTCAGCGGCGCGTGGCTGGCGCGGGTCTTCGGCCAGCCGTGGATCTACGGCGCGTTCGTCGGCTACGTCGGCGCGTTCTTCGCCTGGATGACGCTGCTCAAGCACGCGCCGATCGGCCCGGCCTTCGCCGCCTCGCACCTGGAGATCGTGTCGGTGCTGGCACTGTCGGTGTGGCTGTTCGACGAGAAGATCGGCGCGGCGCAGGTCGCAGGCGGCCTGTTCATCGTGGCGGGCATCGTCTGCCTGGCCCTGAGCGAGACCGAGGACGATGCGCCGGGCGGCAATCCCGGTGCGGGCGCGGCCAGCGCCGGTGCGGCGACGCTGGCGCATCCGCCCGGTGGCGGGGCGACCTGAGCGCGGCGCAGGGCACCGCAGCCGATTCGATGACGAATAGTGCCTCCAGCCGGCCTGGAACGCCGGCCATCAGCTATTATTTTCATAGCATCTAGCTGTGAGATCTTCTCGGTGGGCGCTGGTGCCGACGCACTGCCTCCGCCGCGTACCGACAGCGCCTTTCCCCGACCGAACCGCCACCCCTCGCCCACCTCTTTCTTGCGCATGCGCTTCGACGTCCCTCCCACCGCCGGCCTGCCGCTGCTGGCCGCCGACCTGCTGCCGGGCGGCGACGGCGATCTGGAAGCCGCGCTCGCCCGCTTCCTGGGCGTGGAGCGGACGCAGCTCGAATGCTCCGGCACCGCGGCGCTGGTGGTCGCCCTTACCGCCCTGCGCCGGCATGCGCCCGGCCGCACCGAGGTGGTGGTGCCCGGCTACACCTGCCCGCTGGTCGCGCTGGCGGTCGCGCACTGCGGGCTGCAGCTGCGCCTGTGCGACCTGCGGCCCGCATCGCTCGACCTGTGCCCCGAGGCGCTGGCCGCCCTCTGCGGCCCGCGCACCCTGGCCGTGCTGCCGACCCACCTGGCCGGCCGGGTGACCGACGTCGGCCCGGCCCTGGCGATCGCGCATGCCGCAGGCGCCTGGGTGATCGAAGACGCGGCCCAGGCCCTCGGCGCGCGCAGCGGCGGCCGTGCGGTGGGGCTGCAGGGCGACATCGGCTTCTACAGCCTGGCCGTCGGCAAGGGCCTGACCATCTTCGAGGGCGGGGTGCTGGTCGCCCGCGATCCGGCCCTGCGCGACGCCTGCCGCGCCACGAGCCGCGCGACCGTCCCCGCCCGCCCGGGCTGGGAGCTGCGCCGCAGCGTGGAGCTGCTGGGCTACGCCGCCCTCTACCGCCCCGCCGGCCTGCGCTGGGCCTACGGGGCGCCGCTGCGCCGCGCCCTGGCCCGCGGCGACTGGGTGGAGGCCGCCGGCGACGATTTCGGCGACCGCATCCCCCTGCACCGCCCCGGCCGCTGGCGCCGGGCCGTGGGCGTGCGCGCCCTGGCGCGGCTGCCCGCCTTCCTGGCCGAGGGCACCGCCCGCGCCGCCGCACGGCGCGCACGGCTGGCGGCCCTGCCCGGCATCACCGTGCTGGCCGACAGCTCCGCCGCGCCCGACGCCCAGGGCACCTGGCCGGCGATCTGGCTGCTGCTGCCCACGCCGGCGGCGCGCGACGCGGTCGTACGCCGGCACTGGGGCGCCGGCTGCGGCCTGGCCCTGCCCTTCGTCCACGCCCTGCCCGACTACCCGCAGTACGCCCACGCCGTGCCGCGCGCCGGTCCGCAGGCGTTGCCCCATGCGCGGGACCTGGCGGCACGGGTGCTGTCGGTCAGCAACAGCCCCTGGCTGGACGCGGCACGGTTCGAGCAGGTGCTGGCCGCGCTGGCGGATGCCTGCCGGTAGCCGGGCATTCCCCGCAAACGCTATGGTTTCGATAGCAGGCAGCCGGCACCGGACGCCGGCATCGCCTGCGGTCGATGCGAACCTTTCGGCCGTGCACGACGCAGTGCTTCCGGACCGGGAGCGCCGGCATATCCCCCCACGCGGCGGGACACCGCGACATTCGCGGCAGGTGTCGCCCGGCGATCGCGACGCCCGCGCGCCCGACCGGTGCCCCACCCGCCACGGCGGTCCCTCCCGGAACGCCTCGCGGCCCTGCGATCAGCCTCCCTGCCCCGCGTTCGCCCGCCGCACGTCCCGCAGCATGAACAGGTACAGGCTCTCGACCTTCTCGCGCGCCCAGGGCGTCTTGCGCAGGAACTTGAGGCTCGACGACACGCTGGGGTCGTGGGTGAAGCAGCGCACCGGCACCAGGTGGGCCAGTTCCTGCCAGCCGTAGTGCTCGTGCAGTGCGGTGACGATCGCCTCCAGCGTCCTGCCGTGCAGGGGGTTGTGGCGTTGGGCCGGCGGCGATGGCGGAGCGGGTGGGGACGGCGGTGGCTGCTGCATGGCGGGCATTTTCGCCGCTTGCCGGCGGCGGGACGCGGTGGGCGCTGCCGGCAGGCTCAAAGCGCGCCGTAGACCAGGTTGGGGAACAGGTCGCACAGCGCGTCGAGCATGCCGGGCGCCTGGGTCAGCAGGATGCCGAACATCTCTTCCGACGGGTCGACGAAGAACACGGTGCCGGCCATGCCGCTCCAGCCGTAGCTGCCGGCCGAGCCCTGGCGCGCGGCCAGGCCGTCGGCACGCCGCACCGCCACGCCCAGGCCGAAACCGTAGCCCGCGGGCAGGATGGCGCCGGCCACCGGGATCGTGCCCAGGTGGTCGGCGGTCATCCAGGCGACGGTCTTGCGGCCGGCCAGGCGCACGTCGCCCAGGGCGCCCTGCCCCAGCAGCAGCGAGAGGAAGCGGGCGTAGTCGGCCGCGGTCGAGACCAGGCCGCCGCCGCCGGACTCGAACACCGGGGCCCGCGTCGCATCCAGCAGCGCGATCGGCGCGCCGGTCTGCGGATCGGCGGCGAAGGGCTCGGCCAGCCGGCCGCGCCGCTCGGGCGGGATGTGGAAGGCCGTCTCGTGCATGCCCAGCGGGCCCAGCACCATGCGCTGCAGCAGCACGCCCAGCGACTCCTGGCACACCGCCTCCAGCACCGCGCCCAGCACGTCGGTCGCCCGGCTGTACTCCCAGGCGCCGCCCGGCTGGTGCACCAGCGGCAAGGCACCCAGGGCGGCGGCCTGCCGGGCGTTGCTCAGGTCCCGCGCGCCGAGCCGGGCGGCCTGGTAGTCGTCCTGCACCGGGCCGGCGTCCCAGGCATAGCTGAGGCCGGCGGTGTGGCGCAGCAGGTCGTGCACCGTGGCCGGCCGCCCGGCCGGCACCCTGCGGCCGTCCGCGGTACGCACCTGCTGGTCGGCGAAGGCCGGCAGCCAGTGGGCCACGGGCTGGGACAGCAGCAGCCGGCCCTGCTCGGCCAGCATCACCGCGGCCAGCGAGACGATCGGCTTGGTCATCGAGTAGATGCGGAACAGCGTGTCGAGCGCCATCGGGTCGGCGCCCGGTGCGCGGGCGCCCAGCGCCGCGGCATGTACCGTCTCGCCGCGGCGGTGGACCAGCGCCACCGCACCGGGCAGCAGGCCCTGGTCGATGTGGCGCTGCAGGGCGTCGTCAAGGGGGCGGAATCGGTCTGCGGTCATGGGTGCGGGCTTCGGGTGCGGCGGTGTCGCCAATCCGCCACCATAAGCCCCACGCGGCGATACGGCGTGTCGCGCGGGCAGTGGACCCCAGGTCCGGATGGGTAACAATGGTTTTTTACCCCGCTTCCGCCCGCTCCATGTCCGCCATCGAAACCGAACTCGCCGCCCTGTCCCGCTACCTCGAGCAGCGCCGCGAGGCCCTGCTGCAGGCCTGGCGCGCGGCGGTGTTCGAGGACCCGGCGCTGACCACTGGCCAGGCGCTGCCGCGGGCGCAGCTCAACGACCATATCCCGGCGGTGCTCTCGGCTTTCGAGAAGCAACTGGCCCAGGCGGCCACGAGCGCGACCGACGCCGAAGCCGCCGACGCCAGCCGCGACGCGGCGGCGCACGGCCTGCACCGCTGGCAGCAGGGCTACGACCTGCGCGAGGTGACCCGCGAACTGGGCCGTCTGAACGAATGCATGGTGGTCGAGCTGGAAGCGTATGCCGAGGCGCGGCCGCAGTTGCCGCATGCGGTGATGGCCACCGCGCGCCGCCTGTGGGCGAGCGCCTGCAGCGTCGGCATCGAGGAAAGCACCGGCCAGTATTTCCGGCTGCAGCAGATGGAGGCCGCCGGCCACGTCAAGGACCTGGAGATCGCGCTGGAATCGATCCAGGAGCTGGAGCAGCAGCGCGCCGATTTGTGGCAGCAGGTCGCGCACGACCTGCGCGGCAACGTGGGCGTGGTGGCCAACGTGACCCGCGGCCTGACCCGCAGCGGCCTGCCCGACCCGACGCGCGAGCGTTTCCTGCGCATGCTGGAGCGCAACGTCGGCTCGCTGCACCACCTGCTCGACGACGTGACCAGCCTCGCCCGGCTGCAGGCCGGCAAGGAGCAGCGCGACGTGGCGGTGGTCGACATCGGTGCCCTGCTGCACGATCTGTGCGAGGCGCTGCAACCCGCGGCGAGCCAGCGCCAGCTGTACCTGCGCGCCGAAGGGCCGGCGTCCTTCGTGGTCGAGGCCGACGCGGTCAAGACGCGGCGGCTGGCCCAGAACCTAGTGCTGAACGCGATCAAGTACACGACCGAAGGCGGCGTGGCGGTGCGTTGGGGCGACATTGACGGCGGCGCCGACGGCCAGCGCTGGCTGCTGGAAGTGCGCGACACCGGCCCCGGCTTCCATGCCGGCCCGGGCACGCCGCTCGCCGGTGCGCTGGAGAGCGCGACGCGGCTGAAGCCGGTGGCCGAGAACACGCAGGGCACGGCTGCGGCGACGGTGGGGGCCGTGGAGGCCACTGCGACGGCGAAGGCCGCGGTGGCCGGGCATCCTGCGGACCCGCGGCCGGTGCAGCAGGGGGCGGGGGAAGGGATCGGGCTGTCGATCGTGAAGCGGCTGTGTGAGTTGCTGGATGCGTCGGTGGAGCTTGAGTCGGGCGTGGGGGCGGGGACGACGTTCCGGGTGTTGTTGCCGCGGGTGTTCGGGGCGTTTGCGGCGTAGGTCTGCTGGGGCTCTTGCTCGCTCTGTCTCTGGGAGAGCGCGGGGCGAGGGCCGCGACCGGCCACTCGACTACTGGCGGTTGCCGAGCCAGCGTACCGGCTCCCTGTCTTGCCCCCTCTCCCCCTGGGAGAGGGTGGGGGTGAGGGCCGCGCCCGGCTCTTCTGTGCGGCTGATGCTTTTCGCTGCGCTGCGACTTTCGGACCCGGAGGCGGGGATTTCGCCCCCGCGGGCGAGTCACTTCTTTTGCTTCGCCAAAAGAAGTAACCAAGAAAAGGCGACCCCACGCGCTGCGTCCCTCCGCTGCGCTGCGGGCAACCTGCGGTGCTCGCGGCAGGCGGGGTCCGCGCAAACTCGCTGCGCTCAAACATGCGCGGCCCTTTTTCCGCCTGCCGCTGCGCTCCTCGGCGCATCCCGAGGGGCTTGGGAGCGGGGGCCTTCGGCTGCTGCCGGCTGTGCGGCAGTTACGCCGGGGATTGCGGGTGTAGAGGGACTCGTTCTTGGTGAAATGTGCCTGTTGCCGGCTTTTAGTGCCGGCCATCAGCTACTAATTCAATAGCAATGCGTTGGTGGCGCCGGTGCCGTCAACCTGCGCTTCTCAGCTTCTCCAGCAAGCGCTGGTTGAACGCATCCTGCCCGGCCTGCCACTGCCGCAGCGTATCCGGCGCGATCTCCGTCTGCTGGCCGTCGCCGGCGCTCAGCCAGCGTTTCCAGGCGGTGGCGTACCGGTACGAGGACACCTCCCCGGTCACGTCGCTGCCCGCCATCTGGCCGCGCAGCGCACCGATGACCGCCTCCGCGTGGTCGGCGCGCAGCACGCCCTGGTCCCAGTTGGTGCGCACCACGTCGGGGGCGAAGGCGTCCTTGTCGATCGAGAGATAGGTGGGCTGGGGGTCGGCGGCGAGCGTCGCGCACAGGGCCTGCACCAGGGCGTCGCCGTCGGGAAAGCTGCGGAAGGCGGCGCCCAGGCCGAGCCAGCGGGACCAGCGGGTGTCGACGCCGGTGCTCCAGTAGCACAGCTTGCCGGTGCGCAGCGGCTGCAGGTAGTTCTCCCAGGCATGGCCGCGGCCGATGTCGCCCGAGGTGATGCCCACCACGTGCACCTGCGACACCTGCGGCAGCAGCGCGGCGTGGCGCACCCAGGAGCCGCAGTGGATGCCGAAGGGGAAGCGCATGTTGTCGGGGTGGTTGTCGAGCACCACGATGCGCAGCGGGCGCTGGGCGGTGAAGGCCCGCGCGGCGATGCAGCGGGCCACCAGCGGGCCGCTCAGGTGGTGGAAGTCGCCGCTGCCCATGAACACGGTGCCGTGCGCCCCGAAGGCCGGCATGCGGGCGTCGAGCAGGCGGGCGAAGCGCCGAAAGCGCGGCAGGCCGCAGCCGAAGCGGACGGCCTCCTGCAAGTCGTGCAGCGGCAGGCGGCATTCGCCGGGCAGCGGGCCGACGGAATGGTCGAGGTCGAGCACGACCGGGGCCGCGGCGTTCATCGCATCGCTCCTCGCGAAGCCTGCCGCGCGGGTTGGCCGCTCATGCCTGCTCGCTCCACTGCCGGTCGCTCTCGAAATGCCCGGCGAAGCGCCGCGCCAGCGCGCGCAGCAACGGGTTGCGCACGTAGACCAGGTGCCGGGTGAAGCTGAACTGCGCGCCCAGCTGCGCCTTGACCTGCGGATCGGTCCAGCCCGCCACGTAGTGCGACAGGCCGCGCTCGATCGCGTACTCGAGGTTGACCATCCAGCTCACGAAATACAGGTTCGCCTCGCGCGCCGCGGGATAGGCGAAGCCAATGTACTTGTCGATCAGCTGCCCGCGCTGCTCGAAGCACAGGTTCCAGCCGATCAGCGCGCCGTCGGCCACCCGCCGGTATTCGAAGACCGTGCCGCCGGCCGCCGCGTCGCGCAGCACCGCCGCGAAGAAGTCGCGCGACAGCTCGTCGAAGTGGATCTCGCTCTGCGCATACACGCCCCGGTACAGCGCGTAGTACGCATCGACCGCCGCGTCGTCGGCGAAAGCGTCGCCGGTCGGCACCCGCCGGACGGCGACGTCGGCCCGGCTGCGCAGCTTACGCTTCAGGTTCTTGCGCCGGCTGGTGGAGAGCCGTGCGAGGTAGGCGTCGATATCGGGAAAGTCGATCGGCACATAGGCCAGCGCCTGCCCCTCGACGACGATGAAGCCCTGCGCGGTGCAGGCCGCGGCGACCGCATCGGCATGCGCGTTCTCGGCGTCGGTCAGCAGCGGCGACGCCTGCGGCAGGTCCTTGACGATGGTGAGCCGGTACCCCGGCGCCACCGCCACCCGCAGCGCATGGGCCAGCGCCGACGGCGCGGTGGCCGCAGGTAGCGGTGCGTACTCGGTGACGGTGGTGCCGACGAACGCGGTGCGGACGCGCAGCCACCGCGACCAGCGCGCGAACAGCGGCAGCCCCGCAACGCGCTGCTTGAACCCGTCGTCCGCCGTGGTCAGAAGATCGAAAGGCGCCACGAACGCCGGCGCCGGCGCCGCATCCAGCACCGCGAACCCGAGCGGCGGATGCCGCCGGAAATGCGCCAGCAGCGACGGCGGTTCGAGCTGGTTGAAGTGCGGCATGGATCGGCGGATATGAAGGAAAGATGCCGCAGCCGGCACAGGACGCCGACCATCAGCTATAAAAAACGTAGCAACAGAACCACCGCCGCCCAACATGCCATCGCTACCGCCCCGCCCCCAGGCGTAACTGCCGCGCAGCCGGCAGCAGCCGAGGGACCCCGCTCCCAAGCCCCTCGGGATGCGCCGAGGAGCGCAGCGGCAGGCGGATCAGGGCTCGCGTTGTTTGACCGGAGCGAAGCGCAGGGAGTTTAGCGAGACCCCGCCTGCCGCGAGCACCGCAGGTTGCCCGCAGCGCAGCGGAGGGACGCAGCACGCGGGGTCGCCTTTCTTTGGTTCCTTTCTTTGGCGAAGCAAAGAAAGGGACTCGACAAGCAGCAGTTCCGTCCATCAGCCGGGCGCGGCCCTCACCCCAACCATCTCCCAGGGGGAGAGGGAGCAAGACCGGGGAGCCGGGTCGCTGGCGCAACAACTGTCAGCGGTTGGCAGGCCGGGCGCGGCCCTCACCCCCGCCCTCTCCCAGAGGGAGAGGGAGCAAGACACAAGAGCCCGATCAGCCCCGCTTCGCCTTCGTCAACAACTGATCCAGCAGTACCATCGCCTCGTCGATCTCCGGCCGGGTGATCATCAGCGAAGGCGCGAACGTGATCACGTTCTTGTAGTACCCGCCCACGTCCAGCACCAGGCCACGCTTCTGCCCCTGGTACTCGAGCGAGCCTTCCAGCCCCATGTCGACCATCTTGTCGAGCAGCGCCCGGTTCGGCGTGAAGCCGTCGGCCTCGCAGATCTCGGCCCGCAGCGCCAGGCCCAGGCCGTCGACGTCGCCGATCTCGGGGTGCCGCTTCTGCAGGTCGCGCAGGCCGTCCAGGAAGTACGCGCCGCTGTCGCAGACCTGCTTGCCGAAATCCACCTCGTGCGTCATCTTCAGCACTTCCAGGCCCAGCGCCGTGCCCAGCGGGTTCGACGCGAACGTGGAATGGGTGGAGCCGGGCGGGAAGATCGTCGGGTTGATCAGCTCCTCGCGCGCCCACAGGCCGGAGAGCGCGTTCAAGCCGTTGGTGAGCGCCTTGGCGAACACCAGCACGTCGGGCTGCACGCCGAAGTTCTCGATCGACCACAGCTTGCCGGTGCGCCAGAAGCCCATCTGGATCTCGTCGACCACCAGCAGCACGCCGTGGTCGTCGAGCACCTTCTTCATGCCCTTGAAGTAGTTGGGCGGCGGGATCACGTAGCCGCCGGTGCCCTGGATCGGCTCCATGTAGAAGGCCGCGTATTCGCACTGCCGGGTCTTCGGGTCCCACACCGCGTGGTACTCGTTCTCGAACTTGCGGGCGAAATCCTGCACCAGGGAATCGCCGTACTCTTCGGCGTTCATGCCCTTGGGCCGGCGGAACGGGTACGGGAACGGCAGGAACTGCGCGCGGTCGCCGAAGTGGCCGTAGCGGCGGCGGTAGCGGTAGCTGGAGGTGATGCTGGAGGCGCCCAGCGTGCGGCCGTGGTAGCCGCCCTCGAAGGCGAACATCAGGCTCTTGCCGTTGCTGGCGTTGCGCACCACCTTGAGCGAATCCTCGATGGCCTGCGCGCCGCCGACGTTGAAGTGCACCCGGCCTTCGCGGCCCCACTTGGCCTCGGCGTCCTGCGCGATCCACTTGGCCAGCTCGATCTTGGTGGGGTGCAGGTACTGGCTGGCGATCTGCGGCAGCACCTCCAGCTGCCGCAGCATCGCGTCTTCCAGGCGCTTGTTCTTGTAGCCGAAGTTGACGGCCGAGTACCACATCTGCAGGTCCAGATAGGGCGTGCCGGCCTCGTCGTACATGTAGCTGCCGTTGCAGCCGGAAAAGATCTTGGGCGGGGTGACGTAATGGACGGTATCGCCGAAGGAACAGTATTTCGCTTCGTCGGCCAGCAGCTGCGCATTGCTCATGGGAAAGCAGGACTCCAGGGTGTGTCGTGTGATGAACTCCGCGGAGTCTGGCCGGGCAACCTTGACCGACTGTCGAGCGTTTGTGTGCGCTTGGTGGAGGTTCCGCCGCCCGGCCGCGCGGGCGGCATTCGCCATCCCCCCTTCAGCCGGCCGACGCATCCAGGTGGGCGTCGCACCCCTGCCCCGCCGCGATCCAGCGCCGCGCCCGGCGGCCGATCCAGGGCGCCAGCCAGCGCCACCGTGGCGACATCACCTCGGCCGGCGCGGTCACCATGCCGCAGACATAGCGCGCCTGCCCGTCGTCCCAGCGCAGCGCCGCGCACGCCCCGGTACGCCGCCCGCTCACCAGCATTCCCACCGGGCACGGCTCAGCCAGGCAGCAGATGCCGCAGCCGTTGCAGGGTGCGCCGAGCGCGGGTTTGGGCGGCGCATGGGGATGCACCTGCACCACCTGCCATCGGTCCGGCGAAGCGGTGTGCGCAAGCGAACGTGGACGGGGCATGACGTGGATTCTCCCCGAGGCGTCGTGTGTGGCGTGACCGGAGCACGAGGCCGCCATCTCGCCGCGGCCACGACTGCAAGAAGTCCCGCCGTTGCGCAGCACGGGCCCACGAACCCGCAACCGATACTAGGCCGGCTTGGCCAACCCCAGCTTCTCCACCAGCGCCTTCTCGCGGGTGAAGGTGTCCTGTGCGAACCGGGCGTAGTCTTCCGACGACATGTAGTTGGGCAGCATGTCGTAGCGGTTGAGGGCCTGGACGTAGGCCGGGTCTTCCATCGCGGTCTTGAACGCGTCGTGCAGCCGCTTGACCACCGCGGCCGGCGTGCCGCGCGGGGCGCCGATGCCGAAGGGCGAGTTCTGCACCACGTTCAGGCCCAGCTCCTTGAGCGTCGGCGCGTCGGGGAACTTGGCCAGGCGCTGTTCGCCCCAGGTGTTGAGCACCCGCAGCTTGCCGGCCTCGACCTGCGGCGCGAAGCCGGTGCTGTCGGCCGCGGCCATCACGTGGCCGCCCACCACCGCCTGCATCAGGTCGGCGCTGCCCTTGTAGGGGATGTGGTTGAGCTGCAGGCCCAGCTGCTGCGCCACCAGCTCGGTCGTCAGGTGCGGGCTGGTCATGGTGCCGGTGGAGCCGTAGCTCAGCTTGCCGGGGTTGGCCTTGGCGTAGGCGACGAAATCGGCCCAGGTCTTCATCGGGCTGTCGGCGGGCACCACGATGCCGAAGGCGTAGCCGGTGACGTTGATCACGTAGCTGATGTCCTTGACCGGGTCCCACGCGATCTTGGTGGTGTAGGGCAGGCGGAACACGCCCAGCGGGATCTGCGCCAGGGTGTAGCCGTCGGCGGGGGACGACTGCAGCTGCTGGGCCGGCAGCGTGCCGCCGGCGCCGGGCTTGTTCTCGATGATGACCGGCTGGCCGAGCAGCTTCGAGGCGTTCTCGGCCAGCTGGCGCATGGTGATGTCGGTCGGGCCGCCGGCGGGAAAGGCGATGACGAGCTTGACCGGACGCGAGGGAAACGGTGCACCCGACTGGGCATGGGCCGCGGGCACGGCGGACAGGGCGGCCGCGCCCAGGGCGCCGGCGGCGCCCTGGAGCAGTTGGCGACGGTGCATGGAAAACTCCTTGGAAGATACGGACATACGGTGGCTCCCATTGGACGTGTGCCAACCGTCGCGGTCATCGGGATTTACGCCCGGCGTGTCGCACGCGGGACCCGGTTGCCCGCCGATCGGGCCTGGTAGTTTCTGAAAGAAAGACAGCCGGGGCCGGCGTACGGCGCCGGCCTCCAGCTATTCTTTTAATAGCAACGCCCGCGGGCAGCGCGAGGGCCGGCCCTAGCGTGCCAGCACCGCCTCCAGCGCCCGGCCGGTATGGGTGCCGAGCCGCACCACGTCCTCGGGCGTGGCGGTAGCCACCACCCGGCCGCCGCCGGTGCCGCCTTCGGGGCCCAGGTCGATGACCCAGTCGGCTTCGGCGATCACGTCGAGGTCGTGCTCGATCACCAGCACGCTGTGGCCGCCGCGCACCAGGCGGTGCAGCACCTGGATCAGCTTCTCGACGTCGGCCATGTGCAGGCCGACGGTGGGTTCGTCCAGCACGTAGAGGGTGTGCGGCGCTTTCTGGCCGCGGCGGGTGATGTCGTCGCGCACCTTGCTCAGCTCGGTCACCAGCTTGATCCGCTGCGCCTCGCCGCCCGAGAGCGTGGGCGAGGGCTGGCCCAGCGTCAGGTAGCCCAGGCCCACGTCCTTCATCAGTTGCAGCGGATGCGCGATGTTGGGCATGCTGGCGAAGAAGTCGACCGCCTCGTCGATCTCCATCTGCAGCACGTCGCCGATGCTCTTGCCCCGCCAGGTGACGGCCAGCGTTTCGGGGTTGAAGCGGGCGCCGTGGCAGGTCTCGCAGGGCACCTTCACGTCGGGCAGGAAGCTCATCTCGATGGTGCGCACGCCCGCGCCTTCGCAGACCGGGCAGCGGCCGTCGCCGGTGTTGAACGAGAAGCGCGCCGGCGCGTAGCCGCGGGCCTTGGCCTCCAGCGTGTCGGCGAAGAGCTTGCGGATCACGTCCCAGAAGCCGATGTAGGTGGCGGGGCAGCTGCGCGGGGTCTTGCCGATGGGGGTCTGGTCGACCTCCAGCACCCGGTCGATGGTCTGGTAGCCGTCCAGGCTCTCGCAGCCGGTCCAGGCGGCATGCTTGCCGGCGTCGTCGGCCTCGCGGCCGGCGCGGGTGGTGCGCTGCTGCACGCCGGCCTGGACGCTCGCCAGCAGCACGTCGCGCGCCAGGGTCGACTTGCCCGATCCGCTGACGCCGGTGATCGCCACCAGGCGCTTGAGCGGCACGTCGATGTCGACGTCCTGCAGGTTGTGCAACCGTGCGCCGCGCAGCTCGATCCAGTCGATGCCGGCGTCGTCCACCGCCTCGCCTGCCAGCGACGGTGCCACGCCCCGTCGCGGCTGCAGCGGATGCTTCATCGCGTGCAGCAGGTAGCGGCCGGTCTGCGAATCCTCGGCGGCCTGGATGTCGGCCACCGTGCCCTGCGCCACCAGCCGGCCGCCGCGCTTGCCGGCGCTGGGGCCGATGTCGATGATGTGGTCGGCCCGGCGGATGGTGTCCTCGTCGTGCTCCACCACCACCAGGGTGTTGCCCTTGTCCCCCAGCTTGTGCAGCGCGTTCAGCAGGATCTGGTTGTCGCGCGCATGCAGGCCGATGGTGGGCTCGTCGAGCACGTAGCAGACGCCCTGCAGGTTGCTGCCGAGCTGGGCCGCCAGCCGGATGCGCTGCGCCTCGCCGCCCGAGAGCGTGGGCGCGCCGCGGTCGAGCGTCAGGTAGCCCAGGCCCACCTCCTGCAGGAAGGCCAGGCGGCTGCGGATCTCGGGCACCAGGTCGCGGGCGATGCCGGCCTCGCGGCCCTCCATCACCAGCGCCTCGAACCAGGCCGACACGTCGATCACGCTCATCCGCGCCAGGGCGGCGATGCCGGTCTCGCGGAACAGCACCGCGCGGGCCACCGGGTTCAGCCGGGTGCCTTCGCAGGTGGGGCATGCCGCATCGGCCACGTCGGCGGCCTCGGGCTCGGCGAACGTCTGCTCGCGGCCCTTCTGGTCGTCGGCCAGCACCGAGTCGTCGAAGACCCTGCGCTGGTCCTTGGTCAGCTTGACGCCGGTGCCGACGCAGTCGGTGCACCAGCCGTGCTTGCTGTTGTAGCTGAAGAGGCGCGGGTCCAGCTCGGCATAGCTGGTGCCGCAGACCGGGCAGGCCCGCTGGGTCGAGAACGCATGCAGGTTGCCGACGCCGGCGGTGGATTCGCCCGCCTTCAGCGCGGCCTCCAGGCCCTCGATGTCGGCCAGCACGTGCACCGCGCCCTTGCCGTGCTCCAGCGCCAGGGCCAGGGCGGTGCGCAGGGCGGCGTCGTTCTCGGGCACCATCTTCAGGCTGGCGATCGGCAGCTCGACGACGTGCTCCTTGAAGCGGTCGATGCGGGGGAACCGGGTGGTCGGCAAAAAGTTGCCGTCGACCCGCAGGTGGGTGTAGCCGCGCGGCCGGGCCCAGTCGGCCAGCTCGGTGTAGACGCCCTTGCGGTTCATCACCAGCGGCGCCAGCAGGCCGATGCAGCGGCCGCGGAAGTTCTTCATCAATTGCGCCGCGATGCTCTCGGGCGTCTGCGGCTGGACCGCCGCGCCGTCGTGGATGCAATGCTGGATGCCCAGCTTCACATACAGCAGCCGCAGGAAGTGCCACACCTCGGTGGTGGTGCCGACGGTCGACTTGCGGCCGCCGCGCGAGAGCCGCTGCTCGATGGCGACGGTGGGCGGAATGCCGTAGACCGCGTCCACCTCGGGCCGGCCCGCCGGCTGCACGATGCTGCGCGCATAGGCATTGAGCGATTCGAGGTACCGGCGCTGCCCTTCGTTGAACAGGATGTCGAAGGCCAGCGTCGACTTGCCCGATCCGCTGACGCCGGTCACCACGTTGAACTTGCCGCGCGGGATGTCGACCGTCACGTTCTTCAGGTTGTGCTCGCGGGCGTTGACGATCTGGATCGCGTCGGCGCCCGGGCCGGTGGCCGCGGCGCGGCGGGCCCGCACGATCGTCTGCAGCGGCGTGCCCTCCTCCACCGCGGTGGGCGTGGCGAAGCCCAGGGCTTCCTCGTATTCGCGCAGCGCCCGGCCGGTGTGCGAGGTGGCATGCGCCCGCAGGTCGTCGGGCGTGCCCTCGGCCACCAGCAGGCCGCCGGCCTCCCCGCCTTCGGGGCCCAGGTCAATCAGCCAGTCGCTGGCGCGGATGACGTCGAGGTTGTGCTCGATCACCACCAGCGAATGGCCGGCGTCGAGCAGCTTGCGCATGGCGCGCATCAGCTTCGAGATGTCCTCGAAATGCAGGCCGGTGGTGGGCTCGTCGAACAGGAACAGCGTGCCCTTGCGCGCCACCGGCTGGCGGCTGGCGGTGGCGCTCTTGGCGGCCTCGGCCAGGAAGCCGGCCAACTTCAGGCGCTGCGCCTCGCCGCCCGAGAGCGTGGGCACCGGCTGGCCGAGCTTCACGTACTCGAGGCCCACGTCGACGATCGGCTGCAGGGTACGCAGCACCTCGCGGTCGCCCCTGAACAGCGCGGCGGCTTCGCTCACCGTCAGGTCGAGCACGTCGGCCACGTTCAGCAGGCGGCCGGCCCGCTCGACCTTCACCTCCAGGATCTCGTCGCGGTAGCGCTTGCCGTCGCAGTCGGGGCAGCGCAGGTAGACGTCCGAGAGGAACTGCATCTCCACATGCTCGAAGCCCGATCCGCCGCAGGTGGGGCAGCGGCCGTCGCCGCTGTTGAAGCTGAACTTGCTGGCGGTGTAGCTGCGCTGGCGGGCCAGCGGCGCGGTGGCGAAGATCTCGCGCACCGCGTCCCAGGCGCCGACGTAGCTGGCCGGGTTGGAACGCGCCGTCTTGCCGATCGGCGACTGGTCGACGTAGACCACGTCCGAGAGGTGGTCGGCGCCCATCAGCCGGTCGTGCGCGCCGGGCGTCTCGGTCGCCTTGCCGAAGTGGCGCAACAGCGCGGGCGCCAGCACGTCCTGCACCAGGGTCGACTTGCCCGAGCCGCTGACGCCGGTGACGGTGACCAGCCGCTGCAGCGGGAAATCGACCGTCACACCGCGCAGGTTGTGCTCGCGGGCGTTCTCCAGCACCAGCCGGGGCGTGCTCTCCGACACCATCCGCTGGAAGCCCATGCCGACCTGCTTGCGGGCGCCCATGTAGGCGCCGGTCAGGGTGTCGGCACGCTTGAGCTCCTCGGTGGTGCCGTCGAAGACGATCTTGCCGCCGCGCTCGCCGGGGCCGGGCCCCATGTCGATCACCCGGTCGGCGGCCAGCATGACCGCCGGGTCGTGCTCGACCACCACCAGCGTGTTGCCGGCGTCGCGCAGCCGGTGCATCGCCTCGGTGATCCGGCCCATGTCGCGCGGGTGCAGGCCGATGCTCGGCTCGTCCAGCACGAAGAGGGTGTTGACCAGCGAGGTGCCGAGCGCGGTGGTCAGGTTGATCCGCTGCACCTCGCCGCCCGACAGGGTGCGGCTCTGGCGGTCGAGCGTCAGGTAGCCGATGCCGACGTCGTGCAGGTAGCGCAGCCGGGTGGTGATCTCCTCGTAGAGCAGCTTGAGCGCGTGGCGCTCGCCCGGGTCGGCCACCAGGGCATTCTTCATGTCGAAAGCACCCGTGGCCGGCGCCGCAGGCGGACCATTCGCTATGCTTTCAGTAGCAACGGGCATGGCGGACACCCGGTCGAAGAAGCGCCGCAGACGCTCGATCGGCAGCATCATCAGGTCGTGCAGGCACAGGCCCGGCAGCGCCTCCAGCTGGTCGCGCGACCATTTCACGCCCTCGGGCATGAAACGCTTCCCGGGCGGCAGCACCGCGTCGGCATCGTCCTTGGTGCCGATGCGCCAGAGCAGGCTCTCCAGTTCCAGCCGCGCGCCGCGGCAGGTGGGGCACGGGGTGTAGCTGCGGTACTTGGACAACAGCACCCGGATGTGCATCTTGTAGGCCTTGCTCTCCAGGTACTCGAAGAAGCGCTTGATGCCGAACCAGTGCTGGTTCCACTTGCCGTTCCACTGGGGCGAGCCGTCGATGACCCAGGCCTGCTGGGCGGGGGTGAGCTTGTTCCAGGGCGTGTCGCGCGGAATGCCAGCCGTCTCGGCATGGCGCATCAGGTCGTCCTGGGCTTCCTTCCAGGCGGGCGTCTGGATGGTCTTGATCGCGCCGGCGCGCAGGGTCTTCTTCTCGTCGGGGATCACCAGGCCGTAGTCGACGCCGATCACCCGGCCGAAGCCGCGGCAGGTGGCGCAGGCGCCGAGGGCCGAGTTGAACGAGAACATCGACGGCGTCGGCTCGGCGTAGCGCAGGTCGCTTTCGGGGCAGTGCAGGCCGGTGGAAAAGCGCCAGAGCTCCGCCTCGCCCGCCTCGGCGCCACCGCCGGCGTAGACCGTCATGCGGCCGGCGCCGCGCTTGAGCGCCACCTCGATCGCCTCGACCGCGCGCACCTTCTCCACCGTGCCGATGCGGAACCGGTCGGCCACCACGTCGAGCAGCTTCCGCGGCCCGGTGGGCGACGCCACCTCCCGCTCGGCCTGCACCCGGGTGAAGCCGCTGGCCGATAGCCACTGCTCCACCTCTTCGGCCGAGGTGCCGGCCGGCAGTTCCACCGGGAAGGTGACGACCATGCGCGGGTCTTCGGCGCCCTGGGCCACCGCCGCGGCGGCACGCGCCTGCAGCTCGGCCAGGATGGTCTCGGGCGTGTCGTGGCGCACCGGCAACGCGGTTTCGCGGTCGAAGAGCTGGGCGGCGCGGGCGTAGAGCAGCTTGAGGTGGTCGTTCAGCTCGGTCATTGTGCCGACCGTGGAGCGCGAGGAGCGGACCGGGTTGGTCTGGTCGATCGCGATCGCCGGGGGCACGCCCTCCACCTTGTCGACCGCCGGCTTGTCCATCCGGTCGAGGAACTGCCGGGCATAGGCAGAGAAGGTCTCGACATAACGGCGCTGGCCTTCGGCGTAGAGGGTGTCGAACACCAGGCTCGACTTGCCGGAGCCGCTGGGCCCGGTGACCACCGTCAGTTCGCCGGTGCGAATGTCCAGGTCGAGGTTCTTGAGGTTGTGCTGGCGAGCGCCGCGGATACGGATGGTGCCCTGGGACATGCGATGGGGTCTCGTGTGGGGTGGCGGAAACACAGGAGCGGCAGGACCGACCCCGAACCCTCTGTTATGCGGCCATTTCGTGTCGAAACAAGCGAGCGCGCCGCGGCTGTCGCAGTTCTCCTACACGCCCGGCACCGGCCCGCGCCCCGTCTCCGGAAGACGCCCGTCCGGTCTTCCGCCGGCGCCGATGACGGACGAAAAAAATCCGCCACGCGGGCGGATTCCTCGTGGAGCGGAAACGCTCAGAAGTTGTGCCGGATACCGGCGGCGACCGAGCTGAAGTTCTGGCCGGCGGCGCCGACGTTGTAGAGGCCGTTGCGCTCGTTGTTCACCCGGGTGTAGTAGGCGTACACCTTGGTGCGCTTGCTCAGCTTGTAGTTGTAGGCGACGGTGGCCTGGGTGGCGCCGCTGTCGGCCACGTTCTTGTAGCTGTCGGCACGGCCCACGTTCAGGTGCAGCTCGGAGGCACCGAACAGGTAGGCGCCGGCCAGGCGGAGGTTGTTGCGCTCGCCGCCGTTGACCACGTAGGCGTTCTTGTCGCGCTGGTAGTAGCCGCCGACGATGAACGGGCCGACGGTGTAGAGCGCGCGGAAGGCGGCCTGGCGGGCGACGTCGAGGTGGGTGTAGCCGGCGCCGAGTTCCAGCGCGCCCAGCTTGTAGTTGGCGGCCAGGTCCTTGGCGTACTTGCCGTTGGCACCGGCGGCGGCCGGGGTGTTCTTGATCTGCTCGTGCATGCCGACCGCGGCTTCGACCGTCAGGTTGGCGATGCTCGGGGTGCGGTAGGCGACCTTGTTGCTGTCGCGCATCACGTAAGCGTACAACGCATCCGACGAGGAGCCGGTGTCGTGGTTGTGCATGCTGACGTAGTCGGCGGTCGCGAAGTACGACTCGGCGAAGAAGCGGCCCAGACGCACGGTACCGAAACCGCCCGACAGGTTCACTTCGCTGCGGCGACCGAAGAAGGTGGTGGCGGCGGCGCCGGTGTCGGAGTTGAAGCCGCTCTCGAGCTGGAAGCCGGCCTTGAGGCCGCCGCCCAGGTCCTCGGTCCCGACGAAGCCGAAACGCGATGCGTTGTTGAACACGCCGCTGACCGTGGCATCGCCGGTCTTCTGGCGCTCGACGGTGGTGTTGACGCGGCCGTACAACGTGACGTTGCTCTGCGCATACGCTGCGCCGCTCGCGAGAACCGCCAGCACCAGTACGGCTTGTTTGAACTTGATTTTTTGCATCATTTTTCCTCGGCCTTGCCCGCCTCGCCCCGACATGGGGCCCCTCCGACCAGAACTACGGCTCGACAAGGCTGGGCGATGCTAGCAATGTTCGCGCCCAGTTGCGCCCCAATTTAGTACCGGTAGAAACCCCACCTGACAAACCAGGGCCGGAGTGGTTGAAAGGCGCGGGAAAAGCCGGGTTCCGGACGCCGGCGTGGGCCCGCACGCCGGGCCGGCGGCTTGGCGACCGTCAGGGTTTGGCGGGCGCAGGCGCGGGCGTGGCCGGCGCATGCACGTCGCCGCTGTGCTGCTCGCCGCCCATGTCGATCTTGTCGCCGGCCTTCATGATGACGAACAAGGAGATGGCGGCGAAAACGATGAAGCCGATGGCGATCTTCCACATGCTGGATCCTTGGAATCGAAAAAAGGAAAGCCCTGCGCAGGTGCGACAGCCGGCGCCCTTCGGCACACCGGTCACCCTGCGCAGGGCCTAGGAAGAAAGGAGTTGCCACCGCCGCCGGCAACGGCAACCGGAAGGTGCGAAAGAACCGTAGCGAGCAAGCCCGAGTGCGCGTCGAGGACCGGAGCCGTACTTCGGTACGGCGAGGACCACAGGCGCGCAATCGGGCTGCGCAGTAGGTTCTCTCGTACCTTCCCTAGTCGTTGGCGTAGATGTCGACGTCCTTGGTCTCGCGGATGAACAGCGTGCCGATCACCAGCGTGGCGCCCGCGATGATGATCGGGTACCAGAGGCCGTTGTACATGTTGCCGGTGGAGGCGACGATCGCGAACGAGGTGGTCGGCAGCAGGCCGCCGAACCAGCCGTTGCCGATGTGGTACGGCAGGCTCATCGAGGTGTAGCGGATCCGGGTCGGGAACATCTCGACCAGCATCGCGGCGATCGGGCCGTAGACCATGGTCACCAGCAGCACCAGGTAGAACAGGATCGCCACCATCAGCAGCTTGTTCATCTTGGCCGGATCGGCCTTGGCCGGGTAGCCGGCGGCCTTCAGGTCGTCGCCCACTTCCTTCTTGAAGGCCGCGATGCTCTTGACCGAGGTGTCGTCGAACTTCAGGTTGACCACGTTGCCGCTCGGGGCCGTCACCGTCTTGTTGCCGATCTTCACCTGGGCCGGGGAGCCGGCCGGTCCGGCGACGTTCTCGTAGCTCACCGAGTTCTGCACCAGGTAGCGCTTGGCGATGTCGCAGGAGCTCTTGAAGTCGATCTCGCGGGCCACCGGGTTGCCCTGGAACGAGCAGGTGGCAGGGTCGGCGGTGACGGTGACGGCGGCGGTGTTCTGCGCGTTGGCCAGGTCGGGGTTGGCCGCCGAGGTCAGCGCCTTGAAGACCGGGAAGTAGGTCAGCACCGCCAGCAGGCAGCCGGCCATGATGATCGGCTTGCGGCCGATCTTGTCCGACAGCGTGCCGAAGATCACGAAGAACGGCGTGCCGAGCAGCAGCGCGGCGGCGATCAGCAGGTTGGCGGTGGTCGCATCGACCTTGAGCTGCTGCGTCAGGAAGAACAGCGCGTAGAACTGGCCGGTGTACCAGACCACGGCCTGGCCGGCGGTCAGGCCGATCAGGGCCAGGATGACGATCTTGAGGTTCTTCCACTCGCCGAAGGATTCCTTCAGCGGCGCCTTGGAGGTCTTGCCCTCGGCCTTCATCTTCTGGAAGGCGGGGGATTCCGACAGCGACAGCCGGATCCACACCGAGACGCCCAGCAGCAGGATCGACACCAGGAACGGAATGCGCCAGCCCCAGTCGCCGAAGGCCTCCTCGCCGACGGTGGTGCGCACGCCCAGGATGACCAGCAGGCTCAGGAACAGGCCGAGCGTGGCGGTCGTCTGGATCCACGAGGTGTAGGCGCCGCGCTTGCCGTGCGGCGCATGCTCGGCCACGTAGGTGGCGGCACCGCCGTACTCGCCGCCGAGGGCCAGGCCCTGCAGCATCCGCAACGCGATCAGGATCACCGGTGCGGCGACGCCGATGGCGGCGTAGCTCGGAAGGATGCCCACGATGAAGGTGGACAGGCCCATGATCAGGATCGTGACCAGGAAGGTGTACTTGCGCCCGATCATGTCGCCCAGGCGGCCGAACACGATGGCGCCGAACGGCCGCACCAGGAAGCCGGCCGCGAAGGCCAGCAGCGCGAAGATGAACGCCGCCGAAGGATCCAGCCCGCTGAAGAACTGCTTGGCGATGATCGCGGCCAGCGAGCCGTAGAGGTAGAAGTCGTACCACTCGAACACCGTGCCGAGCGACGAGGCGAAGATGACCTTCTTTTCCTCGGCGCTCATCGGCCGTGGTGCCGGATGCTGCGGTACGCGTCCGCCGCCGACAGGGATTGATGACATGCTTGTCTCCTTATTGGAATGTCGCCAGACCGGCGAGCCCCCATTCTTAGGCGCTGCACTGACCCTGTTCTGACGCCAATCCAACACCAGCTTTCACGAGACTGACACGCGTCTGACAACCCTAGGGCAAACCATCTCCTCCGGTTTTGCGATGTGGAAGTCGAGGGCGCCGGCCCGCTTCAGCCGGTCTTGAGGCCGCTCGGCAGATCGCGTGCGGCGGCCCATGCCGGGCCGGAGAACCAGTCGTCGCCTTCGAGGCGCGCGCGCAGCATCGGCAGGCTCTCGAAGCCCCAGAACTGCTGGTCGCCCACCGCCATCGTCGGTACGCCGAAGACCCCTTGCTCCACCGCGGCATCGGTGTTGGCCCGCAGCAGCGCCTTCACCTCGGGGCCGGCCGGGTCGTGGCGCAGCGGCAACGCCGCGGCCAGCGCCGCCAGGCGCCCGGGATCGTTGGCATCGGCCCCGCCCTGCCAGACATGCTCCAGCACCCGGCCCGCCACGAACCGGCTGACGCTGCCGTCGTCGGAGGTGGCCAGCGCCAGCCGCAGCAGGGGCAGGGGGCTGAAGGGGTGCGTCGCCGGCAGTTGCAGGTCGACGCCGTGCGCCCGCCCCAGCCACTGCGCCTGCCGGTAGGTCCAGTGCCGCTTCGGCTCGATGCCCGCCGGCCCCGGATTGGCGTGCTTCTGCAGCAGCGCGCCGAGCAGCACCGGGCGGTACTCGACCGTGTAGCTCAGACCCTCCAGCACCTGCGGCAGGCGGGCGAAGGCGAGGTGGGCATAGGGCGAGACGAAATCGAAATGGAAGACGATGGCATGCATGGCGAAGGACCTCGGCTACGGTGGGGTGGTGGCGTCCATCCGCTCCAGCAGCCGGGCCCAGACGGTGCGTTTCTGCGCATCGTCCGAACGCGACCAGGCGCGGATCTCGTCGATCGACCGGAAGCAGCCTTCGCAGAAGCTCCGGTCGGCGTTCATGCGGCACACCGATACGCAGGGCGACGGCACGTCGGGCAGGCCGCGGGCAACGGTGGCGGCGCGCTCCAGCAGCAGGGCGCGGGCGCGGACCGCAGGGTCGACCGCAGTGGCTTCAGGCAAGGAGATGGATTCGATCATCGGCTCAGTCCCGGCGTTTTTCAAGCAGCGCCTTGCCGGCCCGCGACTGGGTGGCGCGGCCGATGGCGTTGCTGATCCAGGCGCCGGTATCGACCAGCGCGTCGAGGTCGATGCCCGTCTCGATGCCCATGCCGTGCAGCATGTAGACCATGTCCTCGGTCGCCACGTTGCCGGTGGCGCCCTTGGCATAGGGGCAGCCGCCCAGGCCCGCCACAGAGGCGTCGAACTGCCAGATGCCGACCTCCAGCGCCGCCAGGGTGTTGGCCAGCGCCTGACCGTAGGTGTCGTGGTAGTGGCCCGACACGTCGGCCGGCGCGTAGTGCGCCAGTGCCGCATCCAGCGCGCGCTGGGTGGACCGCGGATTGCCGACGCCGATGGTGTCGGCCACACCCACGTGCTGCACGCCGATCTCCTTCATCAGCCGGGCGACCATGCCGACCCGCTCGGGCGCCACGTCGCCTTCATAGGGGCAGCCGACGGTGCAGGAGATCGCGCCGCGCACGTGGATGCCGGCGGCGCGCGCCGCGGCCGCGACCGGCGCGAAGCGCGCGATGCTCTCGGCGATCGAGCAGTTGATGTTGCGCTGGCTGAAGGCCTCGCTGGCGGCACCGAAGACCACGATCTCGTCGGGCTTCCAGGGCAGCGCCGCTTCGTAGCCCTTGAGGTTGGGCGTGAGCACCGAATAGCGCACGCCGGGCCGGCGCTCGATGCCGGCCATCACCTCGGCCGCGTCGGCCATCTGCGGCACCCACTTCGGGCTGACGAAGCTGGTCACCTCGATGTCCCGCAGGCCGGCGGCCTGCAGGCGGTGCACCAGGTCGATCTTGGTCGCGGCGGGCACGGTCTGCTTCTCGTTCTGCAGGCCGTCGCGGGGGCCGACGTCGACGATCTTGACGCGGGTGGGCAGGGGCATGGGGCTCTCGCTGGATGGATGTCTGGCTCGGATTGTCGGCGGTCGGCAGGCACCGCCGGCCGGCCCGACAGGGTATCCACAACAACGGCATAGATGGCGCCAGCAGGGTTGCAGATCGCGCCACCCCGCGCCGCTGCCGCCGTGCCGGGCGCGCTACTTGACCTGCTGCTTGCCCAGCTTGCGGGCCAGGGTGCGGCGGTGCATGCCGAGCCGGCGCGCGGTCTCCGAGATGTTGAAGCCGGTCTCGGCCAGCGTCTCGTGGATACGCTCCCACTCGAGCGTCTTGATCGAGGTGGCGCGGTTGGTCAGCTCGACCTCGACCGTGCCTTCGGCCCTGCCGAAGGCGGCCTCGATGTCGTCGGTGTTCGACGGCTTGGCCAGGTAGTGGCAGGCGCCCAGCTTGATCGCCTCGACCGCGGTGGCGATGCTCGCGAAGCCGGTCAGCACCACGATCAGCATCGCCGGGTTGCAGGCGTGCAGCTCCTGCACGCAGGCCAGGCCCGAGGCTTCGCCGCTCAGCTTCAGGTCGACCACCGCGTAGCCGGGCTGGTGCGAGTGCAGGAGCGCCGCCATCTCCTCCTGGCTGGCGGCCAGCAGCACGGTGTAGCCCCGGCGCTCGAAGGAGCGGCCCAGGGTGCGGGCGAAGGCGGCGTCGTCCTCGACGATCAGCAGCAGGCGTTCAGCTTCCATCGGGGGCCTCTTCTTCCTCGAGGGTGATCGCGGCCAGCGGCAGGGTGATGGTGACCGCCGCGCCGCCCTGCGGCCGGTTGGCGGCGCTCACCTGGCCGCCCACGGTGCGGGCCACGTTGACCACCAGGAACAGGCCCAGCCCGCCGCCGGGCCGGCCCTTGCTCGACTGGTAGGGCTTGCCAAACTGCGCCAGCATCGCCGGCGCGAAGCCGGGGCCGGCGTCGGTCACAGTGAGGCGCAGCACGTCGGCATCGCGCTCGGCCTCCAGCCGCACCCAGTGGGGCGAAGCGTCCAGCGCGTTGTCGAGCACGTTGCAGATCATCTGCTGCAGGGCCGAGTCGGACACCATCGGCAGGTCGTCCACCACCCGGTTGTCGTAGGCCAGCGTGGTCTGCGGCCGGGTGGCGCACCAGTCGTCCACCAGGTCGTCGAGGAAGTCGCAGATGGTCGTCTCCTCGGACGATTCGCCGCGTGCCTCGCCGGCCGACAGCAGGATGCCGCTGACGATCGACTTGCAGCGCTGCACCTGGATCTGCATCTCGGCCACCTCGTGCAGCAGTTCCGGGTCGGAGCTGAAATGCGGCAGCCGGCGCCAGTCGCCCAGGATCACCGCCAGCGTGGCCAGCGGCGTGCCGAGCTCGTGCGCCGCGCCCGAGGCCAGCAGGCCCATGCGCACGATGTGCTCCTCTTCCGCCGCGCGCTGCCGCAGGTCGGCCAGCCGGCCGTCGCGCTCCCGCAGGTTGCGGCCGATGCGGGTGATGAAGACCACCAGCAGCGTGGCGTTGAGCGCGAAGCAGATCAGCAGGCCCAGCACGTAGGGACTGAGCAGGCCCTGCGCCTGGTCGGGCGGGAACGCCAGCGGCTGGCCGAAGAAGGTCAGGCCGGCGAAGCAGAGCGCGGTGATCGCCACCATCGTCCAGGTCGACCAGGCGTCGAGCAGCACCGCGGCCAGCGTGACCTGCAGCAGGTACAGGAAGACGAACGGGTTGGTGGCGCCGCCGCTCAGGCACAGCTGGGCGGTGAGCATCGCCACGTCGACCAGCAGCGCCAGGAACAGTTCGCCGTTGGAGACATCGCTGCGCCGGCGCCAGCGCAGCAGGCTGGCGATGTTGAAGGCCGCCAGGCACAGCAGCACCACCAGCATCGGTTTCAGCGGCAACGGGATGCCGAAGCCGAAATGCACGACCAGGATGGTGACCACCTGGCCCACCACCGCGATCCAGCGCAGCTGCACCAGCTGGTGCATGTTCTTGCGGACGGTGGCGTTGTCCACCCCCGCGGCCGATGGGGCGCGGGTCGAGAAGCGTGGAAGGTGGTCGGAAAGGCTGGCCATGGCCGACTCTACCCGCGCCCGGCCCCGGCCCCGGTCCCCGCGACGGCTGCTTTCCCGGCGGCGCGGCGGCGGACCCGCGCCTCGTCCCGCGCCACGTAGGCCGCCGCGGCCGCCACCATCAGGGCCAGGGCGAACCAGGTCAGCGCGTAGACGGTGTGGCTGTTGGGAAACTGGATGACGGTCAGGCCGCCGACCGGGGCGCCGGCCGGCGCGGCGGGATCGGCCGCCGCATCGACGAAGTACGGCGCTACCGGGCCGAGCGACCGCAGGCCCCGCGCGTCGGCGATGGCCTGGACGTCGCGCGAATGCCAGCGATCGGCGGCGGGGTCGTTCTCGCGCAGGAAGCCGCCGTGCGGCTCGGTCAGGCGCAGCAGGCCCACGACGTCGACCGTGCCGGACGGCTGGCCGGCCGGCCGTGTCGCCGGATCGCGTTTGTCGGGCGGCACGAAGCCGCGGTTGACCAGCACCACCGTGCCGTCGGAGGTCTTGAGCGGCGTCAACACCCAGAAGCCCGCGCCCAGGGCGGTCGTCGCCTGGACGATGGTTTCGCGGTCATGCAGGAAAACGCCCGAGAGGCGCAGGCGCCGGTATTCGTCCGATGCGGCCGACAGGCCGGGCCAGGCGGCAGGCCCCGGCGGTGCGGCAGGTTCCGCATGCACCCGCTGGTCGACCCGGGCGATCAGGTCGAGCTTCCAGGACAGGCGCTGCACCTGCCAGACGCCCAGCGCCACGAAGGCGGCGAAGACGAGCAGCGCGACGGTCGCCAGCACCCCCAGGAAGAGCGGGCTTCGCGGCCCGCGCACGGTCACGGCGTCTGCACCCATGCGGTTGTCGACCAACGAGGCACCCGCCGCCCTGCCCGTCAGGGCATGTTCTTCATTTCGTGGGTCGACATCGGCATCATGTTGGCGTTCATGTGGAACATCACCCACAGGGAACCGCTCAGCGTGATGACGACCACCACCAGCGTGAAGATCAGCGCCAGCATGTTCCAGCCGCCTTCGGACTTGGTGTTCATGTGCAGGAAGTAGATCATGTGCACCACGATCTGCACCGCGGCGAAGCCCAGGATCACCAGCGCGGTGGTGCTCGACTTCTCGAACACGTTGCCCATGACCAGCCAGAACGGAATCGCGGTCAGGATCACCGACAGGATGAAGCCGGTGGCGTAGCCCTTCAGCGTGCTGTGCGCGGCGCCGTCGTCATCGTGGCCGTGGCCGTGGCCGTGGTCGCCGTGGTGGACATCGTGGCCGTGCGCGATGCCGTGCTGGCCCGCCTGGGCGTCGTGCATGCCGTGTGCCGGCTTGGTGTTGTCGTGCGCGCTCATGGCAGCACTCCCATCAGGTAGACGAAGGTGAAGACGCCGATCCATACGACGTCCAGGAAGTGCCAGAACAAGGAGAGGCACATCAGGCGGCGGCGGTTCTCGGCGATCAGGCCGCGCTGCTTCAGCTGCACCATCAGCACCACCAGCCAGACGACGCCGAAGGCGACGTGCAGGCCGTGGGTTCCCACCAGCGCGAAGAAGGACGATAGGAACGCGCTGCGCTGCGGCACCGCGCCTTCGTGGATCAGGTGGGCGAACTCGTACAGCTCCAGGCTTAGGAAGGCCAGGCCGAACAGCCCGGTGATGCCCAGCCAGACCATCGTGGCCTTGACCCGCTTCTTCTGCATCTCCAGCATCGCGAAGCCGTAGGTGATCGACGACAGCAGCAGCATCGCGGTGTTGAGCGCGACCAGCTTCAGGTCGAACAGCTCGCCGCCCGAGGGGCCGGCGGCATAGCTGCGACCCAGCACGCCGTATACCGCGAACAGGCAGGCGAAGATGAGGCAGTCGCTCATCAGGTAGAGCCAGAAGCCCAACAGCGTGCCGTTCTGCGGGTGGTGTTCCCCGGGAACGTAGAAACGCTGGTTGTCGGACTCGCTCGCGGAGTCGGAATGCGTCGGTAGAACGGTGGTATCAGACATGGCGGGCCAGCATGCGGGTGCGTTCTTCCTCGGTCACGACGACCTGGTCGACCGGGATGTAGTAGTCACGCTTGTAGTTGAAGGTATGGATGATGGTCGCGACCAGCACCGCGGCGAAAGCCAGGATGGCCAGCGGCCACATCTGCCAGATCATGGCGAAGCCGAACACCGTGCCCAGGCCTGCGATCACGATGCCCGCGGCCGTGTTGGCCGGCATGTGGATCGGCAGGAAGCCCTTCAGCGGACGCGTGTAGTTGCGGTTCTTCATGTCGTGCCACGCGTCGCCGTCGTGCACCAGGGGCGTGAAGGCGAAGTTGTAGGCCGGCGGCGGCGACGAGGTCGACCACTCCAGCGTGCGGCCGCCCCAAGGATCGCCCGAAAAGTCGCGCAGCTTCTCGCGGTTGCGGAAGCTCACGAACAGCTGGATCAGGAACGACGCGATGCCGAGCGCGATCAGGAAGGCTCCGAAGGCGGCGATCTGGAACCAGATCTGCAGCGACGGATCCTCGAAGTGGCTCAGGCGGCGGGTCACGCCCATCAGGCCCAGCACGTAGAGCGGCATGAACGCGACCCAGAAGCCGACGAGCCAGAACCAGAACGAGCACCTGCCCCAGAAATCGTCGAGCTTGTAGCCGAAGGCCTTCGGGAACCAGTAGTTGATGCCGGCGAACATGCCGAACACCACGCCGCCGATGATCACGTTGTGGAAGTGGGCGATCAGGAACAGGCTGTTGTGCAGCATGAAGTCGGCCGGTGGCACCGCCAGCAGCACGCCGGTCATGCCGCCGATCACGAAGGTGACCATGAAGCCGATCGTCCAGAGCATCGGCACCTCGAAGCGGATGCGGCCCTTGTACATGGTGAACAGCCAGTTGAAGATCTTCGCCCCGGTCGGGATCGAGATGATCATCGTGGTGATGCCGAAGAACGAGTTCACGCTGGCGCCGGAGCCCATGGTGAAGAAGTGGTGCAGCCACACCAGGTACGACAGGATGGTGATCACGATCGTGGCGTAGACCATCGACGCGTAGCCGAACAGGCGCTTGCCGCAGAAGGTCGAGACGATCTCGGAGAACACGCCGAAGGCCGGCAGGATCAGGATGTAGACCTCGGGGTGGCCCCAGATCCAGATCAGGTTCACGTACATCATCGGGTTGCCGCCGAAGTCGTTCGTGAAGAAGGCGGTGCCCACGTAGCGGTCGAGCGACAGCAGGGCCAGCACGGCGGTCAGCACCGGGAAGGCGGCGACGATCAGCACGTTGGTGCAGAGCGCGGTCCAGGTGAAGATGGGCATCTTCATCAGGCCCATGCCCGGCGCGCGCATCTTGACGATGGTGACCAGCAGGTTGATGCCCGACAGCAGCGTGCCGATGCCGGCCAGCTGCAGCGACCAGATGTAGTAGTCGACCCCCACGTCGGGGCTGAAGTCGATGCCCGACAGCGGCGGATAGGCCAGCCAGCCGGTGCGGGCGAACTCGCCGACGAACAGCGAGGCCATCACCAGCACCGCGCCGCTGGTGGTCATCCAGAAGCTGAAGTTGTTGAGGAACGGGAAGGCCACGTCGCGCGCGCCGATCTGCAGCGGCACCACGTAATTCATCAGGCCGGTCACCAGCGGCATCGCCACGAAGAAGATCATGATCACGCCGTGGGCGGTGAAGATCTGGTCGTAGTGGTGCGGCGGCAGGAAGCCGGCCGAGTCGCCGAAGGCGAAGGCCTGGTGCGCGCGCATCATGATCGCGTCGGCGAAGCCGCGCAGCAGCATGACGATGCCCAGCACCATGTACATGATGCCGATCTTCTTGTGGTCGATGCTGGTGAACCACTCGCGCCACAGGTAGCCCCATTGCTTGAAGTAGGTCAGCCCGCCGACCACCGCCGTGCCGCCGAGCACCACCATGACGAAGGTCGCCAGCAGGATCGGGTCATGGAGCGGAATCGCCTCCCATGAGAGGCGGCCGAAGATGAGCTTCGTGAAGTCGAGTTGATCGAACATGGTGAGCCAATTGCCAAGGATGAAGCGGTGGTGGGCGCCCGGGTGGGGCGGCTGCCTCCGCCGAAAGGATCAGGAAAGGTTGCCGGTCAGAGGGGCTGGCTGGTCGGTGCGGGCAGGATGCCGGTCGGGTCGGTCGGGGTGCACAGCGCGCCCACGTAGACCTTGGACTTGTCCAGGCCCAGGCGCTCGCGGGTCGCGGCGTCGATCGAGGCCCGGTTGTGGGTGCCGGCCACGCCGCCGATGCCGCCGCTGGCGTCGATCGCCATCATGTCCTTCATGCACATGCGGTTGGCCTCGACGCAGCGGTTGAGCACCGCGTCGTACAGGCCCGCGTCGACGGTGGCGTAGCGCCGCACCGGCTCGCGCTCGCTGGGCTTCTCCAGCAGCAGGTAGCCGTCGCGGTCGAGCTGCTTGCCTTCGGACTTGGCGGTCTGCACCCAGCGGTCGAAGTCGGCCGGGGCGTAGCCGTGGAACTTGAAGCGCATGCCGGAGAAGCCCGCGCCGCTGTAGTTGGCCGACATGCCTTCGTATTCGCCCGGCTTGTTGATCACCGCGTGCAGCTGGGTCTGCATGCTGGGCATCGCGTAGATCTGGCCGGCCAGCGCCGGGATGAAGAACGAGTTCATGACCGACGACGCGGTGATCTTGAAGTGGATCGGCCGGTCGACCGGCGCGGCCAGCTCGTTCACCGTGGCGATGCCCTGCTCGGGGTAGATGAAGAGCCACTTCCAGTCGAGCGCCACCACCTCCACCACCAGCGGCTTGGTGCCTTCGGGCACGCTGCGGCCGGCCTGCAGCCGGTCGAGCGGACGGTACGGGTCGAGCGTGTGGGTGCTGATCCAGGTGACCGCGCCCAGCGCGATGATGATCAGCAGCGGTGCGGCCCAGATCAGCAGCTCGAGCAGAGTGGAGTGGTCCCAGTCCGGCTCGTAGCGCGCCTCGGTGTTCGCCTTGCGGTACTTCCACGCGAAGATGAAGATGAGGGCGATCACCGGGACGATGATGATCAACATCAGCACGGTGGAGACGATGATCAGGTCGCGCTGTTGCAGCGCCACGTCGCCCGAAGGGCTGAGCAGCACGGCGTTGCAGCCCGCCAGCAGCACGGCAGGCGCGACCAGGAGCAGGCGGCGGAGTGTTTGGAGGGAGGGCATGCCGGGCGGAATCGTCAGGGGTTCTAAGATGTGCAGAATCTACGCTCATCCCTCTCGGTGGGGCATTGGACGTTTTGTCCTATGGCGGCTTTGGTCAGGCAATGAGACCCTGCGGGCGTTTGCATGACACTACACCAGAATCAAGAGTACGCATGATGGCCAGCATCAGTTCGCAGCATCCCGAAACCTCATCGCCCGGCGCGGAGAACGATGTCCGCCAGATCACGGCGGACCATTCCAAGGTCGCCCCCGGGGAAATCGCCATCGGCGTGGTCATCGGCCGCGCATCGGAATATTTCGACTTCTTCGTCTACGGCATCGCCTCGGTGCTGGTCTTTCCGGCGATCTTCTTCCCGTTCGAGGAGCGGCTGGAGGGAACCCTCTGGGCCTTCGTGGTCTTTTCGTTTGCCTTCATCGCGCGTCCGATCGGCACCACACTGTTCATGGGCATCCAGCGCCGCTGGGGCCGCAGCACCAAGCTGACGATCGCCCTGTTCCTCCTGGGCATCTCCACCGCCGGCATCGCCTTCCTGCCCGGCTACGCCAGCCTGGGCGTGACCTCGATCGTGCTGCTCTCCATCTTCCGCTTCATGCAGGGCATCGCCCTCGGCGGCTCGTGGGACGGCCTGCCCTCGCTGCTGGCACTGAACGCGCCGGAGAACCGCCGCGGCTGGTACGCCATGCTGGGCCAGCTGGGCGCGCCGATCGGCTTCATCATCGCCAGCGCGCTGTTCCTGTTCCTGCACAGCAACCTGTCGCTCAAGGACTTCCTGGAGTTCGGCTGGCGCTATCCGTTCTACGTGGCTTTCGCGATCAACGTGGTGGCGCTCTTCGCCCGGCTGCGCCTGGTGGTGACGCACGAGTACACCCAGTTGCTCGAAGAGCGCGAGCTGGAGCCGACCAGCGTGCGGGAGATGGTCCGCACCCAGGGCTACAACATCTTCGTCGGCGCCTTCACCGCGCTGGCCAGCTACGCGCTGTTCCACCTGATCACCGTGTTTCCGCTGTCCTGGATCGTGCTGGGCACCACCCAGTCGGTGAACGACGTGCTGGCGGTGCAGGTGGTCGGCGGTTTCCTGGCGATTCTCAGCACCATCGCATCGGGCGTGATCGCCGACCGCTTCGGCCGGCGCAACACGCTGGGCACGCTGGCGGTGCTGATCGGCGTCTTCAGCCTGTTCGCCCCGGCGCTGATGGGCGGCTCCGAAGTGGCGCAGGACGTCTTCATCCTGGTCGGTTTCGTGCTGCTGGGCCTGTCCTACGGCCAGGCCGCCGGCACCGTGACCGCCAACTTCTCGTCGATCTACCGCTACACCGGCGCGGCCCTGACGGCCGACCTGGCCTGGCTCGTGGGTGCGGCCTTCGCACCGCTGGTCGCGCTGGGCCTGTCGGCCAACTTCGGCCTGGGCTATCTCACCGCGTACCTGATGTCGGGTGCGGTGCTGACGCTGGCGGCGCTCTGGATCAACCGCAAGCGCGCGTCGCGCGACTGATCGGGTCGCGCGCAGGGCCCGGTGCCCTGCCCTTCCCCTCGAAAAAAGCCGCGCGCCCGCGCGGCTTTCTGCTTTGCATCCTCAGTAGCCGCGGCCCGGCTCCACCACGCCCGCGATCGGCCGCCCCGCCTGCAGCGCCAGGATCTTGCCGGCGATCTGGGCGATGCTCTCGTCCCGCAGGGTGCGGGCCGAGGTATGGGGCGTGACCATGACCTTCGGATGGGTCCAGAACGGGTGCCCGGCCGGCAGCGGCTCGGTGCGGAACACGTCGAGCGCCGCGCCGGCCAGGTGGCCCTCTTCGATCAGGGCGAGCAGGTCCTCCTCGACCAGGTGCCCGCCCCGCGCCACGTTGACCACGTAGCCGCCCGGCAGCAGCTTCGACAGGGTCTCGCGCCGCATCACGTCCTGCGTGTCGGGCGTCAGCGGCAGCAGGCAGACCAGGATGCGGGTGCCGGCCAGGAAGTCGTCGAACTGCCCCTCGCCCGCGAAGCATTCCACGCCCTCGACCGTCTTGGGCGACCGGCTCCAGCCGCGCACCGGAAACTCGAAGCCGCTCAGCGCCTTCGCCACCCGCTGGCCCAGCACGCCCAGGCCCATCACCCCGACCGGATGTTCGGCCCGGCTGCGCGGCTTGCGGTACGACCAGCGGCCGGCCGCGGTATCGGCTTCGTAGCCGTCGAACTCGCGGAAGTGCCGCACCACCGCATGGGTGACGAATTCGGCCATCTGCACCGCCATGCCGCTGTCGTCGAGCCGCACCACCGGTACGCCCGCCGGCAGCCGCAGGGCCATCAGCGCATCGACGCCCGCGCCGATGTTGAAGATGCCGCGCAGGGCGGTCTGTTCGTCGAGGAAGGCCTGGGGCGGCGCCCAGACCACCGCGTAATCGGCCGCCGGGGCGCCGGGCGCCCATTCGGTGACGGTGGCATCGGGCAGCGCGGCCCGCAGGCCGTCGATCCAGGGGCCGGCCTTGGTGCCGGTGCAGCAAAAGGTGATGTTCATGCGGCAGAGTCTGCCACCGGCCATGCCCTGGCCGCATCCACCTGCGCGACGCAGTTTGCGGCGCCGGCCGCCGCGCAGGCCCGGGCGTGCGGCGGGACCAGCGGTGCACCATCGGCTGCACACCCGGTTGCCGGACCTCCTCAGGCCGGCTGGCCGATCCGCAGCAGCTCCGCGCCTTCGGTCACCTGGTCGCCCGGGGCGTAGAGCAGCTCTTCCACCACCCCGTCGGCCGGCGCGGCGATGGTGTGCTCCATCTTCATCGCCTCCATCACCGCCAGCGCCTGGCCGCGCGTCACCGCGTCGCCGGCCCGGACGGCGAACGACACCACCTTGCCCGGCATCGGCGCCGTCAGGCGGCCGCCTTCGGACTGGGCGTCGGCCGCGTGGGCCAGCGGGTCGATTGCTATTATTTGCGTAGCACCCAGCCGGCCGAACACATGGGCCGCGGGCCCTTTCAAGTAGATGTTCAGTCGTTCGCGCCGGTCGCCCAGCTGCAGGTCGATGGCGCCGTCGCCCACCGCCGTCCAGCCGAGCGATCGCGGTGGGGCGTCGGCGGGCACCGCCAGCTGCAGCGCGCCTTCGCGGTCCCGCAGCAGCCGGGCCTGCACCGCCTCGCCCCGGAACTCGAAATCGAAGCGGCGCGCCATCGGCCCGTGGGAGCGCCAGCCGTCGCGCCGGCCGAACGGGTCGGCGGCGGCTTCGGCGCCGGCCTCGTCCTGCAGGCCCTGCGCGACCACTGCCGCCGCCGCCAGCGGCAGGCCGACCGGCTCTTGGTCGAACAGCACCGCCCGCTCGCGCTCGATCAGCGCGGTGTCGAGCCGCGCCTCGGCGAACGACGGGCAGGCGACCACGCGGCGCAGGAACTGCACGTTGGTCTGCAATCCGACGATGTGGGTCTGCGCCAGCGCCGCGTCGAGCCGGGCCAGCGCCTCTTCGCGGGTGGCGCCGTGCACGATCAGCTTGGCGACCATCGAGTCGTAGAACGGCGAGATCGCATCGCCCTCGCGCACCCCGTCGTCCACGCGCACCGTGCCGCGCTCGAAGGCGGTCGCCTGCGGCTTGCGGTAGACCTGCAGGGTGCCGGTGGTCGGTAGGAACTGGTTGTCGGGGTTTTCGGCGCAGATGCGCGCCTCGATCGCATGGCCGGCGATGCGCAGTTGGTCCTGGCGCAGCGGCAGCGGCTCGCCGGCGGCGACGCGCAGTTGCCACTCCACCAGGTCCAGCCCGGTGATCGCCTCGGTCACCGGATGCTCCACCTGCAGGCGCGTGTTCATCTCCATGAAGAAGAAGTTCATATCGGGTTGCTGGGCCCCCACGCTCCGCACTGGCGTGTCGTCGCTGCCCCCCGAGGGGGCTGCACCGCCTTGGGGCGGCCCGGCGGCGGCACCGTCGCGCTGCTCGACGATGAACTCGACCGTGCCGGCGCCCACGTAGCCCACCGCCCTGGCCGCCGCCACCGCCGCCGCGCCCATCTGCCGGCGCATCGCCTCGGTCATGCCGGGCGCGGGCGCTTCCTCCAGCACCTTCTGGTGGCGGCGCTGCACCGAACAGTCGCGCTCGAAGAGGTAGACCACCTCGCCCTGCGTGTCGCCGAAGACCTGGATCTCGATGTGCCGCGGGCGCTGGACGTACTTCTCGACCAGCACCGCGTCATCGCCGAAGCTGCTGGTCGCCTCGCGCCGGCACGATGCCAGCGCGGCGGCGAAGTCTTCCGACCGCTCGACCGCCCGCATGCCCTTGCCGCCGCCGCCCGCGCTGGCCTTGATCAGCACCGGATAGCCGATGCGGTCGGCCTCGCGCTGCAGCAGCGCCGGGTCCTGGTCGGCACCGTGGTAGCCGGGCACCAGGGGCACGCCGGCCTTTTCCATGAGCTGCTTCGACTCGGCCTTCAGGCCCATCGCGCGGATGGCAGACGGCGGCGGGCCGATGAAGACCAGCCCCGCGTCGGCGCAGGCCTGGGCGAAGTCGTCGTTCTCGCTCAGGAAACCGTAGCCGGGGTGCACCGCCTCGGCGCCGGTCGCCTTCGCCGCGTCCAGGATGCGCTGCCACTGCAGGTAGCTGTCCTTCGGCGCGCTGCCGCCGACGTGCACCGCTTCGTCGCAGACCTGCACATGCTTGGCATGCGCGTCGGCGTCGGAATAGACGGCGACCGTCCGGATGCCCATGCGGCGCGCGGTGGCCGCCACCCGGCAGGCGATCTCTCCACGGTTGGCGATCAGGATCTTTTTAAACATGGGTGGCCTCCGGGGCGAAATCGCCTGCGCACGCTGCGCGTGCCATGCGATGTGGCTGCGCCGCTGCGCCGCTTTGCGGCTGGTCACCACGGTTCGCGATCAGGATTTTCTTAAACATGGGGGTCGTCTCCGGAGGAATTCTTGTGGATGGAAAACGCGGGCGCGGTGCCCGGATCGGGCCGGCCGCTGAAGATGCGGGCCACCCGGCCGAACAGCGCCCGCAGGAACCGCCAGCTCTTGCGGATCAGCCAGACGCTGAGCGCCAGCACCGCGACCAGCAGCACCAGGAACACCAGCGGATGCGCCACTGCCAGCCACAGCCCGGCCGGCACGGCGGTGTCTTCGACCAGCGATGCGCCGACGTTGGAGAACGGCTCGGGCGAGGTGTTGATCGCCGCGCGGGTGGTGGCCTTGGCCGCATGCGCCGTGGCCGCGAATCCGCCGCCCACCAGCGCCGCCACCACCGCCATCACCCCGTGGTCGGCACCGAACACGCCGGCCGCCAGGGCCGCACCGGCGGGAATGCGGATGGCGGTGTGCACCACGTCCCACAGCGAATCCAGGCCCGGGATCTTGTCGGCGAAGAACTCGACGAACACCATGAAGCCGCTGGCCGCCAGCACCGCCGGATGCGCGAGCAGCTGCAGGCCGCCCGGCAGCGGCACCCAGCCAAAATAGCCCGCGACGCCGGTCAGCAGCACCACCAGGTACAGCCGCACGCCGCTGGCCCAGCCGAGGGCGGCGGCCAGGGCCAGCAGCTGGGGCATATCGAGACTATGCATACCAAATATCCTCTGCAGCGGGGGCGCGCATGGCGATGGGCATCGGCCACGCGTCGTCCCGCGGGGCCGGCTTTGCCGGACCGCCGGGATGGCCCCCGGCGAGGGGCTTGGCGAAGCTACACGCAGTGCGCGAAGACTGGGGGAGGGTCACGACGCCAGCCAGGACGGTTTGCGCTTCTGCAGGAAGGCCTGCACACCCTCGCGGCCTTCGTCGCTCGCGCGGATGTCGGCGATGCCCTCCACCGTGCGGGCGACCAAGGCATCGTCGATCGGGCGGCCGTTCACGTCGGCGATCAGCTCCTTGCAGGCGCCCACAGCCGCCGGGCTCGCACCGGTGAGCGCCTTGAGCAGCCCATCGACCGTGGCGTCGAGCGCGTCGGCTCCGACCACCTCGTGCACGAAGCCGATGCGGTGCGCCTCGGCCGCGGTGAAGCGCTCGGCGGTCAGGAAGTAGCGCTGCGCGGCCCGGGCGCCCATCGCGCGCAGCACGTAGGGGCTGATGGTGGCGGGCACCAGTCCGATCTTGACCTCGCTCAGGCAGAACCAGGCGGTGTCGACGCTCACCGCCATGTCGCAGGCCGCGACCAGCCCCATGCCGCCGGCGTACACGTCGCCCTGCACCCGGGCGACGGTGGGCTTGGGGCATTCGGCGATGGTGCGCAGCATCGCGGCCAGCTTGCCCGCATCGGCGATGTTCTCGGCGCGGTTGTAGCCGGCCATCCGGCGCATCCAGTGCAGGTCGGCGCCGGCGCAGAAGGCGGGGCCTTCCCCGGCGAGGACGATGGCGCGGACGTCGTGGCGGGCACCGAGCGCGCGGAACGCGGCGTCGAGCTCGGCGATCAGGGCGTCGTCGAAGGCGTTGCGCACTTCGGGGCGGACCAGGGTGATGCGGGCGACGCCCGCCGATGCGGCGATGGTCAGGCTAGTCATGGGATGCCTCGTCTCGGGTGGTGGGCACGTGCGCCGGGAGCGGCGGCGCGCCCGCTGCCGGGACCGTCTCCGGTGCCACGGGATCGGGTCGCAGTGCGGGAAAGCCTTGCCGCTCCAGGAACGCGGCGACCGGCGGATGCCAGGTCTGCGGGAAGCGTGCGAAGGTCTGGTGGCCGTCCTCGCCCTGCGGCGGGAACTCGATGAACTCGCCGGTGCCCCCGGCGGCCCTGAAAGCGTCGAACCATTCACGCGGATGGGTGGGGCCGAAGTACTGGTCGTTCTGCGCGTAGAGCCACAGCACCGGCACCCGCGCCGTCTTGCCGTAGCTGCCCAGCGTGCTCTCCAGCAGGTGCGGCGAACACGGGCGGCCCGGCTGGAGCTTCGGGTTGCCGCCTGCGCCGCCGGCGAAGTCGATCGCCGCCACCACGCCGGGCAGGTTGCGGCCTGCCGCCGCGAGCGTGGTGGCGCCGCCGAACGATTGGCCGGCGATCACCGCGCGGTCCTGGGCGGCGTCCGGCCTCTGGCGGATCGCCTCCAGCGTGGCCGCCACCTGGTCGGCCGCCGCCGCGAAACCGGGGGCGTAGGACTTGCGCTGGCAGGGGCCGCTGTTCTCCAGGTCCTCGCCGCCGCTCACCCCGTAGCCGATGCGCGTGGGTACCGCGACGATGAATCCATGTCGCAGAAAGAACCGGGCGGCATCTCCGTACCGTGCACGGCCGAGCTTCTGCCGCCCTTCGGCATCGGGCGCGCGCCCGTGGTTGAGCACCAGCACCGGCGAGGGCTTCGGGTTGGCATCGTCGGTCCAGACGGTGACGCGGATCGGCTGGGAAAAGCGTTTGCCAGAGCTGTGGGTCACCTGCACCGGAAGATCGAATGCTTCCTCGTGCACCCGCGCATGGGCACCGGCGGCCAGTGCCAGCGACACGGCCGACAAGAACAACGACACGGGAAAACGACGGTCCATGGCAGCCCCTACATGCGGAAGATGCCGAATTTTGGCTCCGGAATCGGCGCATGCCGCGCCGCCGCCAGCCCCAGCGCCAGCACCCGCCGGGTATCGGCCGGGTCGATGATCCCGTCGTCCCAGAGCCGCGCGGTGGCGTAGTAGGGGTGGCCCTGCTCTTCGTACTGCCGGCGCAGCGGCGCCTTGAATGCATCCTCTTCCTCGGCGCTCCACTGGCCGCCCTTGGCCTCGATGCCGTCGCGCTTGACGGTCGCCAGCACGCTGGCCGCCTGCTCGCCGCCCATCACGCTGATGCGGGCGTTGGGCCACATCCAGAGAAAGCGCGGGCCGAAGGCGCGGCCGCACATGCCGTAGTTGCCGGCGCCGAAGCTGCCGCCGATGATGATGGTGAACTTGGGCACGTTGGCCGTCGCCACCGCGGTCACCATCTTGGCGCCGTGGCGGGCGATGCCCTCGTTCTCGTACTTGCGGCCGACCATGAAGCCGGTGATGTTCTGCAGGAAGACCAGCGGTATCTTGCGCTGGCAGCACAACTCGATGAAATGCGCGCCCTTCTGCGCCGATTCCGAGAACAGGATGCCGTTGTTGGCGACGATGCCGACGGGCATGCCCTCGATCTCGGCGAAGCCGCAGACCAGGGTGGCGCCGAAGCGGGCCTTGAACTCGTGGAACGCGCTGCCGTCGACGATGCGGGCGATGATCTCGCGCACGTCGAAGGGCTTGCGGGTGTCGGCCGGGATCACGCCGTACAGCTCCTCCGCTCCCAAAAGAGGAGCAGCAGGTCGGCCTCCGGAGCCGGCCTCCGGCACTTTTCGCCGCAGATTCTCGACCGCGGCGCGGGCCAGGGCCAGCGCGTGCAGGTCGTTCTCGGCCAGATGGTCCACCACGCCCGAGAGCCGGGTGTGCACGTCGCCACCGCCCAGGTCTTCGGCGGTGACCACCTCGCCGGTGGCGGCCTTCACCAGCGGCGGGCCGCCCAGGAAAATGGTGCCCTGGTTCTTGACGATGATCGATTCGTCGCTCATGGCCGGCACGTAGGCGCCGCCGGCGGTGCAGCTGCCCATCACCACCGCGATCTGGCCGATGCCCTGGGCGCTCATCTGGGCCTGGTTGTAGAAGATGCGGCCGAAGTGGTCGCGGTCGGGAAACACCTCGTCCTGGTTGGGCAGGTTGGCGCCGCCGCTGTCGACCAGGTAGACGCAGGGCAGCCGGTTCTGCTCGGCGATCTCCTGCGCCCGCAGGTGCTTCTTCACCGTCAGCGGGAAGTAGGTGCCGCCCTTGACCGTCGCGTCGTTGCAGACCACCACGCACTCGGTGCCCGCGATGCGGCCGATGCCCGCGATGATGCCGGCGCCCGGCGCCGCGCCGTCGTACATGCCGTGGGCCGCCAGCGGCGCGATCTCCAGGAACGGCGTGCCCGGGTCCAGCAGCATCTCGACCCGGTCGCGCGGCAGCAGCTTGCCGCGGGCGGTGTGCTTGGCGCGGGCCGCCTCGCCGCCGCCCTGGGCCACGCGGGCCACCTGGGCATGCAGGTCGTCGACCAGTGCGCGCATCGCGGCGGCGTTGGCCTGGAACTCGGCAGAGCGGGCGTTGAGCCTGGAACTCAGAATCGACATGGGAGCCTTTCGGGATTCGGTTGGAAACGGGGAGCACCAGGGCGTGCGCCGAGAATGGGCCGCAGATGCATACCGTCGAAATCGTTCTCTTGCTGCTGATGCTGGGCGCCGTGTCGGGCCTGGCGGCGCGCTACCTGGCGGCCATTCCGCTGCCGCTGCTGCAGATCGCGCTCGGCGCGGCGCTCTCGTGGCCCGATGCGGGGCTGCACGTGCGCTTCGACCCGGAGCTGTTCCTGTTGCTGTTCATCCCGCCGCTGCTGTTCGCCGACGGCTGGCGGATACCCAAGCGCGAGTTCTTCGCGCTGCGCCGGCCGATCCTCACGCTGGCGCTGGGCCTGGTGCTGTTCACCGTGATCGGCCTGGGCTACTTCGTGCACTGGATGGTGCCGGGCGTGCCGCTGACGGTGGCCTTCGCGCTGGCCGCGGTGCTCTCGCCCACCGACGCGGTGGCGGTCAGCGCCATCACCCGGCGCCTGGGCATGCCCGAGAAGACGATGCACATCCTGGAGGGCGAATCGCTGCTCAACGATGCCTCGGGCCTGGTGGCGCTGAAGTTCGCCGTGGCGGCCACGCTGACCGGCGTGTTCTCCTGGAGCGAGGCCGGCCGCAGCTTCGTCTTCATCGCGGTGGGCGGCGTGGCGGTGGGGACGGGCGTCGGCTGGGGCTTCGCGGTGGCACGCAACGCCATCACCCGGCGGCTGGGCGACACCGCCGCCACGCAAACCGTGCTGCTGCTGATGCTGCTGCCCTTCGCCGCCTACATCCTGGGCGAGAACCTGGGCGTCTCGGGCATCCTGGCCGCGGTGGCGGCCGGCATCGCCACCAACTTCGCCGACCTGGAGCGCAGCGAGTTCATCGCCGAGCGGATGCAGGCCCAGGGCGCCTGGGCGGTGGTGGAATCGGCCTTCAACGGCGCGATCTTCCTGCTCCTGGGACTGCAGCTGCCGGCGATCATGGTCGACGGCCTGACGCACGGGCCGCACGCCTGGTGGCGCATGGTGGGCTACGTGCTGGCCATCTCGGCGATGCTGGTGGCGCTGCGCGGCGTGTGGCTGGTGCTGGCGGTGCGCCGCTCGATGGCCAATGCCCGCCGGCGCGGCCAGCTGCTGGAGGCACCCACCGCCCGCCTGATGGGCGCCACCACCCTGGCCGGCATCCGCGGCGCGATCACCCTGGCCGGCGCCCTGTCGGTGCCGCTGCTGATGCCCGACGGCAGCGCCTTTCCGGGGCGCGACATGCTGGTCTTCCTGGCGACCGGCGTGATCCTGGCCACCCTGGTGGCGGGCAGCGTCGGCCTGCCGCTGCTGCTGCGCGGCCTGCCGCAACCCGACGAGCCGCCCCATGCCCGCGAAGAGCGTCTGGCCCGGGTGGCCGCCTGCGAAGCCGCCATCGCCGCGCTGAAGAACGACCAGAGCGGCGCCGGCCGGCACGACGCCGAATGGCAGGGCCTGCACGAAGAGGCCACCGGCCGCGTGGCCCGCGGCTACCGCCGCCGCATCGAGACGCTCGACGACACCGACGACGGCCCCGAGGCCGACCAGGCCGAGCGCGCCGCCCTCAAGCGCGGCCATGTGCTGGAGTTGGAACTGCGCCTGGCCGGCCTGCGGGCCGAGCGGGCCGAACTGTACCGGCTGCGGCGGGCGCACCGGATCAACGACGATTCGCTGCGCGCCCTGGTGCAGGAGGTGGACCTGTCCGAGATCTCGCTGCGCCGCCGGCTCGTGGCCGCGCGCCGCGCGTCGCAGCGCGGCTGAAACCGGAGCGGTGCGGGCGGCGGCCATGCTCAGGCCGACTTCTCCGCGCCCCGGCCCAGCGCCTGCGCCATCGCCTCGCGGATCTTGAACTTCTGGATCTTGCCGGTGACGGTCATCGGGAAACCCTCCACGAAGCGGATGTGGCGCGGCACCTTGTAGTGCGCGATCTGCCCGCGGCAGAAGTCGCGCACCGCGTCCTCGGTGAGCGGCTGGCCGGGCTTGGCCACGATCCAGGCGCACAGCTCCTCGCCGTACTTGGCGTCGGGCACGCCGACCACCTGCACGTCCTGGATCTGCGGATGGCGGTAGAGGAACTCCTCGATCTCGCGCGGGTAGACGTTCTCGCCGCCGCGGATCACCATGTCCTTGCTGCGGCCGACGATCTTCACGTAGCCCTGCGCGTCCATCGTGGCCAGGTCGCCGGTGTGCATCCAGCCCTCGGCGTCGATCGCCTCGCGGGTCCTGGCCTCGTCGCCCCAGTAGCCGTGCATCACCGCGTAGCCGCGGGTGCACAGCTCGCCGGTGGCGCCGGGTGCGACGGGGGCGCCGTCGGCATCGACCACCTTCACCTCCAGGTGCGGCTGCACCGTGCCGACGGTGGAGACGCGCAGGTCCAGCGGCGTGTCGGTGCTGCTCTGGCAGCTCACCGGGCTGGTCTCGGTCATGCCGTAGGCGATGGTGATCTGCGACAGGTGCATCGCGCCCACCACCCGCTTCATCACCTCGGCCGGGCACGGCGAGCCGGCCATGATGCCGGTGCGCAGGCTGGAGAGATCGAACTCGGCGAAGCGCGGATGGTCCAGCTCGGCGATGAACATCGTCGGCACGCCGTGCAGGCCGGTGCAGCGCTCGTCCTGCACCGCCTGCAGCACCGTCAGCGGGTCGAAGCCATCATTGGGATAGACGATGCAGCTGCCGTGGGTGAAGCAGGCCAGGTTGCCCAGCACCATGCCGAAGCAGTGGTAGAGCGGCACCGGGATGCAGAGCCGGTCTTCGGGCGTGAGCCGCATGCACTCGCCGATGAAGAAGCCGTTGTTGAGGATGTTGCGGTGGGTGAGCGTGGCGCCCTTCGGGAAGCCGGTGGTGCCGCTGGTGAACTGGATGTTGATCGGGTCGGTGCTGCGCAGGCCGGCGGCCACCGCCTCCAGCTGCGGATCGGCCGCGTCGCCACGGGCGTGCAGATCGGAGAAGCGCAGCATGCCGGGCTGCTCCTCGCCCTCGCCCGCCACGTCGATCCAGGCGACGAGCCGCAGGTCGGGCAGGCGCGCCGCGTGCAGGTCGCCGGGCGCGGCGGTCGCCAGCTCGGGTGCCAGCTCCTGCAGCATGGCCAGGTAGTCGCTGGTCTTGAAGCGCGCCATCGTCACCAGCGCCTTGCAGCCGACGAGCGTGAGCGCGTACTCCAGCTCGGCGGTGCGGTAGGCCGGGTTGATGTTGACCAGCACCAGCCCCGCCTTGGCGGTGGCCAGCTGCAGCAGCACCCACTCGACGTTGTTGTGCGACCAGATGCCGATCCGGTCGCCCGGCACCAGCCCCTGCCGCAGCAGCGCGCTGGCCAGCCGGTCGACCGCCACGCGCAGCTCGCCGTAGGTGTAGCGCAGGCCCTGGTGCACGCTGACCAGCGCCTCGCGCGCCGGCTGGCGGGCGGCCGTCGCGTCGAAGTGCGCGCCGATGGTCTGCTCGGCCAGCGGCACGTCGGTGGCGCCGCGGGAGTAGCTTTCGGTCAGGGGCATATGCGGGGTTTCTCCGTCGTAGGCATCACACGCTTGGCAGCCGGCTTCAGGAACACCGTGGATCCGGCTTCGCCGGTCCACCGGTGGTGCCCCCGGCGAGGGGGTGGGCGAAGACACGCAGTGCGAAGCCTGGGGGTGTGCTCCATTCACACCGTTTCGGAGAAAAGCTCTCGGCCGATCAGCATCCGGCGGATCTCGCTGGTGCCGGCGCCGATCTCGTAGAGCTTCGCATCGCGCCACAGCCGCTCCACCGGGAAATCCTTGGTGTAGCCGACGCCGCCCAGCGCCTGCACCGCCTCGCCGGCCATCCAGGTGGCCTTCTCGGCGGCGTAGAGGATCGCGCCGGCGGCGTCCTTGCGGAAGCTGCGGGCGTGGTCGGCGCGGTCGCAGGCCTTGCCTACCGCGTAGACATAGGCGCGGGTGGCCTGCCAGGTGGTGTAGAGGTCGGCCAGCTTGCCCTGCATCAGCTGGAACTCGCCGATCGCCTGGCCGAACTGCCTGCGCTCGTGCACATAGGGCACCACCGCGTCCATGCAGGCGGCCATGATGCCGAGCGGGCCGCCGGAGAGCACCGCGCGCTCGTAGTCCAGGCCGCTCATCAGCACCTTGGCGCCCATGCCCTCGCCGCCCAGCACGTTCTCCTCGGGCACTTCGCAGTCGTCGAAGAACAGCGGGTAGGTGTTGCTGCCGCGCATGCCCAGCTTGTCGAGCTTGGTGCCGGCGGAAAAACCCTTGAAATTTTTCTCGACGATGAAGGCGGTCATGCCCCGGGTGCCCATCTGCGGCTCGGTCTTGCCGTAGATCACCAGCGTGTCGGCATCGCCGCCGTTGGTGATCCACATCTTGCCGCCGTTGAGCACATAGCGGTCGCCCCGCTTCTCGGCCTTGAGCGCCATGCTCACCACGTCGGAGCCGGCGCCGGGCTCGCTCATCGCCAGCGCGCCGACGTGCTCGCCGCTCACCAGCTTCGGCAGATACCGCTGTTTCTGCGCGTCGGTGCCGTTGCGGTGGATCTGGTTGACGCACAGGTTGGAGTGCGCGCCGTACGACAGGCCGACCGAGGCGGATGCGCGCGACACCTCCTCCATCGCCACCATGTGCGCCAGGTAGCCCATCCGGGTGCCGCCGTATTCCTCGGCCACGGTCATGCCGTGCAGGCCCAGGTCGCCCAGCTTCTTCCACAGATCGGCGGGAAACTGGTTGTCGCGGTCGATCGCGGCGGCGCGGGGGGCGATCTCCTGCGCCGAGAAATCGGCCACCGCGTCGCGCAACGCGTCGACGGTGTCGCCCAGGTCGAAGTTCAGGCCGGGAAGCTGCATGCGGTTGTCTCCTTGTGATCGTGAGCGCGGCGCCGGGGCTGCCGCGGTCCTGCGCACAGCCTACGCCGGTGCGGCCCGCAATTGGCGCCACAATGGTTGCAAATCGTGCCAGCCATGACCCGTACCGCCCTCCTTCCGTCCACCCTGCCGCCCGGCCCGGCCGCGGCCACGCCGATGGCCTTCGTGCAGGCGATATGCGCCGGCTACGCCCGCTACGGCCAGGACCCGGCGGCCGCGCTGCGGCAGGCACGAATCGCGCCGCAGCAGCTGGCCGACCCGGCGGCGCGGATCACCTCGGCGCAGTTCGAGACGCTCAGCGGCGCGGCGATGCAGGCGCTCGACGACGAGGCCCTGGGCTGGTTCTCGCGCCGGCTGCCCTGGGGCAGCTACGGCATGCTGTGCCGGGCCTCGGTCACCGCGCCGACGCTGGGCGTGGCGCTGCAGCGCTGGTGCCGCCACCACGCCCTGCTGACCGACGACGTGCGGCTGCACCTGCAGGCGGGCCGCGACCATGCGGTGCTGCGCATCGAGGAGTGCCAGCCGCTGGGCGCGCTGCGCGAGTTCTGCCTGCTGACGCTGCTGCGCTACCTGCACGGCTTCGCCTGCTGGGCGGTCGATTCGCGCATCGCGCTGCGCGAGGCGGCGTTTCCCTTCCCGGCGCCGCCGCACGCCGACGTGTACCCGCTGCTGTTTCCCGGGCCGATCCGCTTCGGCGCCGACGCGGCCGGCACCACCTTCGACGCCCAGTACCTGGCCCTGCCGCTGGTGCGCGACGAGGCCGCCACCCGCGCGATGCTGCAGCGCGCCCTGCCGCTTACCGTGCGCCAGTACCGCCGCGACCGGCTGCTGGTCGACCGGGTGCGCGAGCTGCTGCAGCAGGCCCCCCGGCAGCTGGCCCATGCCGAGGGCCTGGCGGCGCGGCTCCACATCTCGGCGCGCACCCTGCACCGCCAACTGCGGGAGGAAGGCGCCTCGCTGCAGTCCTTGAAGGACACGGTGCGCCGCGACATGGCGCTCGACCTGCTGCGCCGCACCGCGCGGCCGATCAAGCAGGTGGCGCTGGCGGTCGGCTTCCAGAACGAGAAGAGCTTCGCCCGTGCCTTCCGCGGCTGGACCGGCCAGGGGCCGGGCGCGTTCCGCCAGGAAGGCCCGCACGGCCATGGCTGAGCTGCGCCACCTGGTGCTGGTACTGGGCGACCAGCTCGACCCGCAGGCCGCCGCGTTCGACGGCTTCGACCCGGCCCGGGACGCGGTGTGGATGGCCGAGGTGGCCGAGGAATCGACCCACGTATGGTCGTCCCAGCCGCGCATCGCCGTGTTCCTGGCCGGGATGCGCCACTTCGCCGAAGCCCTGCGCGCCGCGGGCCGGCCGCTGCACTACCGCACCCTCGACGACCCGGCCAACCGCGGCACGCTGGCCGCCGAACTCTCCGCCACGATGGAAGCGTCGCGCCCCACGCGGCTGGTGATGACCGCACCGGGCGACTGGCGGGTGCTGCAGGCCCTGCGCGGCGTGGCCGCGGCCCACGGGCTGCCGCTGGAACTGCGGCCCGACCGGCACTTCTACGCGACGGTGCAGGATTTCGCGGCCCACGCCCGCGGCCGCGCCACGGTGCGGATGGAGTACTACTACCGCGCACTGCGCCAACGCCACGGCGTGCTGATGGAGGCCGACGGCGGACCCGCCGGCGGACAGTGGAACTTCGACCACTACAACCGCGGCAGCTTCGGCGCACGCGGGCCGCAGGGCCTGCCGGTGCCGCGCCGCTTTGCGCCCGACGCGCTGACGCAGGAGGTGCTGGCGCTGGTGCGGCGCCGCTTAGGCGACCACCCCGGATCGCCCGACGCCTTCGACTGGCCGGTCACGCCGCAGGATGCGCGGGCCGCGCTCGACGACTTCGTGCAGCACCGGCTGCCGCACTTCGGCCGCTACCAGGACGCGATGTGGCCCGGCGAGCCGTGGCTCTACCACGCACGCATCTCGGCCGCGCTGAACCTGAAGCTGCTCGACCCGCGCGACGCGGTCGCCGCGGCCGAGGCGGCCTGGCGCGCGGGGCGTGTGCCCCTGGCCGCGGCCGAGGGCTTCGTCCGCCAGATCCTGGGCTGGCGCGAATACGTGCGCGGCGTCTATTGGACCCAGATGCCCGGCTACCTCGAGCGCAACGCGCTCGGCGCCACCGCCGACCTGCCCGCGTGGTACTGGACCGGCGACACGCCGATGGCCTGCCTGCGCGACACCCTCGGCCAGACGCTGCGCCTCGGCTACGCCCACCACATCCAGCGGCTGATGGTCACCGGCCTCTACGCCATGCTGCTGGGCGTCGACCCCCGGCAGGTGCATGCCTGGTATCTCTCGGTGTACGTCGACGCGGTGGAATGGGTGGAGCTGCCCAACACCCTGGGCATGTCGCAGTACGCCGACGGCGGCCTGATGGGCAGCAAGCCCTACGCCGCCAGCGGCCGCTACATCCAGAAGATGGCCGCCGGCTACTGCAAGGGCTGCCGCTTCGATCCCGCCCAACGCACCGGCGACACCGCCTGCCCCTTCACCGTGCTGTACTGGGATTTCCTGGCCCGCCACCAGCCGCTGCTGGCCGGCAACCGGCGCATGGCCTATCCGCTGCAGGCGCTGGCACGGATACCGGCGGCCGAGCGGGCCCGGATATCGCTGCAGGCCGCCCGCCTGCGGCACCCCGATACCGCCGCCGGCACCGACGCCGGAACCTGAGAATCGCCGCCATGCCCCCCAAACCCGCGCCCGGCTTCAAGGGCAACAAATCCCACCTGCCGCAGAAGCCCTGCGCCGCCTGCGGCCTGCCGATGACCTGGCGCAAGAAGTGGGCGCGCAACTGGGAGTCGGTGCTGTACTGCAGCGACGCCTGCCGCAAGGCGAAGGGTACGAAACCGGACACTCCCTGAGCCCCCTGCTATCGAATGCATAGCTGGAAGCCGGCGCAGGACGCCGGCTGCAGGCACTTTTCATTCAAAACCGGTGGGTCAGGCTCAGGCGCACGGTGCGAGGCTCGGCGGGGTGGAAGATCACGTCGTTCACCGCCACCGATTCGCCGCGCAGCCGGGTGGCGTAGTAGTAGTCGCTGTCGGTCACCTTGCGGTCGAACAGGTTGAACACGTCGAGCGCGATCCGGGTGTTGCGGTCGATCGCATAGCCGACCCGTGCACTGGTCAGGGCGCTGCTGCGGGAGCGCACGCTGTTGTCCTCCACCAGCACCCGCGGGCCGAAGTAGCGCACATGCATGCCGCCGAACCAGCCGTTGACCTGCGGCACGGTGACGCCCAGCGACACCACCTTGCCGATCGCGCCCGGCACGTACGGGCCGGCCGCGTCGGCATCGGCGAAGCGGGTGCGGGAAAGCGCCACGTCGGCATCGATCTGCGCCCAGCGGCCCGCCTGGTAGCGGTTGGTCCATTCGATGCCGTAGCGCTTCGTGGGGCGGCTGGCCTCGGTCTCGCCGGCCTCGCCGTTGAAGAGCAGTTCGGAGCCGATGTCGAGCTTCCACAGCGCCAGCGAAGTCTGCAGGCCGGGGATCGCCTCGCTGCGCACGCCGACCTCCATGCCGCGCGCGCCCACCAGCGGCGCCGAAGGATCGACCGCGCCGCCGGTGCGCGGGTTGATCCGCGTCGTCACGCCGCGCGCATCGTTGCTGTGGAATCCCCGGCCGGCGCTGACGAAATACTCGGTGTCGGCCCACGGCCCGAAGACCAGCGCCAGCTTGGGCGAGGCGATGTGGTCGCGCGCCCGGCCGCTGTTGGCGGGCAGGCTGCTGTCGACCGCGAAGCGGAACGCGTCCACCCGCAGGCCGGCGACCGAGCGGATCTTGTCGGTCCATTGCGTGGTGTTCTCGGCGAAGACCGCCGCGCTGCCTTCGCGCACCCGGTCCTCGCGAATGGTCTGCAGCTCGCGGCGCTGCACGGTGGTGGCGAAGCCCACCGGCGCCAGCCGGTCGAGGCGGGTCTGCAGGCCGATGCGGTTCTGCATGTCGAGGCCGCCCAGCGTGGCCGACCAGCTCTGCGCCAGGTTGACGCCCGCCATCGTGCGCCGCTCGCGCTGCACGAACTGGTCGCCGTTGACCGGGTCGTCGGTGAAGTAGGTGAGGTTGCTGAACAGGTCGAGCCGCGAGCGCACCACGAAAGCTTCGAGCGTGAACCGGCCGCTGCCGCCGGCATTGCTGCGCCGCAGGGCGTACGACAGGCTGCTGCGCGCGGTGGTGCCGCCGTCGCTCGGGTCGATCGCGCCCAGCCGGCCGATCAGGCCGCTGTCGACCGCGCGCTGCGGGATCTGGTCGGTCGCGTTCCAGCGCGAGCCGTAGGCCATGGCGGTGAGGCTATAGCCGTCGCTCTCGCTGCCGGCGCTGTAGCGCAGCAGGGCGTTGAACCGGCGCATCCGGTCGGAGTTGTCGAACGGGCCGCGGTTGGTGGCCAGCTCCAGCCCGTAGAGCAGCTTGCCCTGGTTCCAGTCGACCGAATCGGCCAGCAGCGTGCGGCCGTAGCCGCGGGTGCCGCCGGTGACGACGGCCAGGCCCTGCGGCAGCGTGTCGGGCAGCCGCATGCGGGCCGAGCCGGCCGAGGCGAAGTCGCCCTCTTCGGCGTAGTACGGCCCCTTGCGGTAGTCGACTCGCCCGACCAGCTCGGGGATCAGGAAGTTGAGGTCGGTGTAGCCCTGGCCGTGGGCATGGGTGCGCATGTTGACCGGCATGCCGTCGACATAGGTCGCGAACTCGGTGCCGTGGTCGAGGTTGAAGCCGCGCAGGAAATACTGGTTGGCCTTGCCGCCCCCGCTGTGCTGCACCACCACCAGGCCGGGCACGAACTCCAGGATCTCGCCGGTGCGCAAGGCCGGCCGCGCGGCGATGTCGGCCGCCGACGCGCTGCCCTGGCTGGCCGCGTCCGAGCTGCCCAGCGCGTTGCCCTGGCTTCCGGCCTGCACCCGGATCTCGCCGAGCTGCGGATCGGCCGCGCCGCCGGCATCCTGCGCCACGGCGAGCGCCGGCAACGCCAGGCACCAGGCCGCCAGCCCCACCCGGCCGGAAATGGCCCCTGCACGCGTCGCATCGGAAACGGTCATCGCTGCACCCCGGAAATGTTGGAGCCCACAGCGGAGCCCGGAAGGATCGACACGCGCGGAAGAAGCGGGAGAACCGCAGCGCGCCATCGGGCTTCGCAGCAGACGCTCCCGCACCTGCTATCCGGTGGCCATGTCGAACAGGACCTTGAGGTTGAGCACCACGATCACGCCCGAGATGCCCCAGGCCACCGCGGCCAGCAGCCGGCCGGTGACGAGCTTGCCCATCAGCCGGCGGTCGGTCACGCAGCGCACCAGCGGAATCACTGCGAACGGCAGCTGCATCGACAGCACCACCTGGCTGAACACCAGCAGCTTGGCGGTGCCCTGCGCACCGTAGAGACTGGTGATGACCACCACCGGCACGATCGCGATGCCGCGGGTGAGCAGCCGGCGGGCCCAGTCGGGCAGGCGGATGCGCAAAAAACCCTCCATCACGATCTGTCCGGCCAGAGTGGCGGTGACGGTCGAGTTGATGCCCGATGCCAGCAGCGCCACCGCGAACAGGGTCGAGGCGATGCCCACGCCCAGCATCGGCGACAGCAGCTCGTAGGCCTGCTCGATTTCCTCCACGTCGGTGCGGCCCGAGGCATGGAACACGGTGGCCGCGGTGATCAGGATGGCCGCGTTGACGAACAGCGCCAGCATCAGCGCGATGGTGCTGTCGGTCACCGCCCAGCGCAGCGCGCTGCGGCGGCCCTCGTCGGTGCGCGGATAGGCCCGGGTCTGCACGATGGACGAGTGCAGGTACAGGTTGTGCGGCATGACCGTGGCGCCGATGATGCCGATGGCCAGGTACAGGGCCGCCGGGTTGGTCACCACCTCGGCCTTGGGCAGGAAGCCGCCCAGCACCGCCTGCAGCGGCGGCGCGGCCAGCACCATCTGCACCACGAAGCAGCCGAAGATCAGCGCCAGCAGCGCGATCACGAAGGCCTCCAGCGCGCGGAAGCCGCGCCGCATCAGCAGCAGCACCAGGAACACGTCGAGCGCGGTGATGACCGCGCCCCAGACCAGCGGGATACCGAAGAGCAGGTTGAGCGCGATCGCGGTGCCGATCACCTCGGCCAGGTCGCAGGCGACGATGGCGATCTCGCAGGCCACCCACAGCATCAGGTTGACCGGCCGTGAGTAGCGCGCCCGGCAGGCCTGCGCCAGGTCGAGCCCTGTCGCGATGCCGAGCCGCGCGGCCAGCGCCTGCAGCACGATCGCCATCAGGTTCGACAGCAGGATCACCGACAGCAGCATGTAGCCGAACCTGGAGCCGCCGGCGATGTCGGTGGCCCAGTTGCCCGGGTCCATGTAGCCGACCGACACCATGTAGCCCGGCCCCAGGAAGGCCAGGAAGCGCCGGAACCAGTGGACGCCGGCGCCCGGCACCGGCACGCTGGCGTTCATCTCGCCCAGGCTGGCGCCGGCGGGGGCAACGCCTGCCGACGCGCCGGTGTCGGCGCGCGGTGCATGCATCTCCGGGAAGCGGCCGGACAGGGTCGCCGCCGCGCTGTGCTGGTCTGCCAAATCGAAACTCCGTGGATCGTCGCCGCGCTTAGCCGCGGCTCCAGAATATAGCCTAGGCTATAAATTACAGCAAAGGCGAAGTCTTGTCTGCAGGCGGGGGCCGGCCATCGTTGAAAATACCGTCGGTTCGCGCCCGCCGGGCGCCCCACCCTTACGCCCGCCACGACCGATCGGATGCAGCCTGCCGCTGCGCGCCACCCCACACGATGCCCAAGAAGACAGCGCCCGCTCCCGCCGAACCCCTCCGGATGGTCGATGCCACGGTGCACGTCGAGAGCTTCCGCCAGGCCCGCGAGGCCCGGCGCCAGGAGCGGGTGGACGACTACGTGGAACTGATCGCCGACCTGATCCAGGAAGACGGCGAGGCGCGCCAGGTGGAGATCGCCGCCCGCCTGGGCGTGACCCAGCCCACCGTCGCCAAGATGCTGAACCGCCTGTCCGACGCCGGCTACGTGGTGCGCCGCCCCTACCGCGGCGTGTTCCTCACGCCCGAAGGCCAGGCACTGGCCGAGGCCAGCCGGGCCCGGCACCGGGTGGTGGAGGATTTCCTGCTGGCGCTGGGCGTGGACGCCGACTGCGCCCGCCGCGACGCCGAGGGCATCGAGCACCACGTCAGCAAGGCGACGCTCGACGCCTTCGCGCGCTTCCTGGCACGCAGCAAGGCCTGACCCAACCTTGCCGTCCTGGCCGAGGTGCGCCAAAGCGGCCACCCGCACCCTGCGTCCCTTTCAGGGAAACCGCGGAACCGGCTCCGCCGGGCCGCCGGTTGCGCCCCCGGGAGGGGGAGGCGCCGAAGGCGCATCGGGGGAGAACTAAGTGCTATAGCGGTAGAGCCAGGTCTCGCTGAGCGTCTGGTCGCCGTTCTTCAGGTACATCCGCAGGTCGGCCGCCGCGTTGCCGGCCGGCGTGAAATCGAACTGGGCGCGCCAGTGGCCGGGCACGCCGTTGGGCACCGCCTCGGTGAAGATGTACGAGAAGCTGCCGCTCGACGCGGTCAGCACCGACTCGGGCTTCACGCCGAAGGGCAGGCCCTGCAGCGGGCCGCCCAGAAACTCGACCATGAACTTCTGCACGCCCGCCGGCCGCGGCTGGCCGGGCTGGCCGCCGCGGCCCAGGCGCGTCGCCACGCAGACGGCCAGCGGCGACGGATAGGGCTCCTTGTCGGTCCAGTGCAGGCGGTAGCGCAGGTTGTAGCTGCTGCCGGCCTTCGCAGGCGCCTTCGGCACCCAGAAGGCGACGGTGTTGTCGTGGATCTCGTCGTCGGTCGGGATCTCGATCAGCTGCACCTCGCCCTCGCCCCAGTCGCCCACCGGCTCCACCCACAGGCTGGGCCGGCGGTCGTACATCACGCCGTCGAGGTAGTGGTCGAAGTTGCGGTCGCGCTGCAGAAGGCCGTAGCCCTTGGGCTGCCGGTCGGCGAAGGCGGCGCCGGTAGTGGCTTTGGGGTTGTCGAGCGGGCGCCAGATGCGCTCGCCGCCGCCGGTCCACATCGCCAGGCCGTCGGAGTCGTGCACCTCGGGCCGCCAGTCGATCGCGGTCTGCTTGGCGGTCTCGGAGAACCAGTACATCGAGGTGAGCGGCGCGATGCCGAGCCGGGCGATGTCCTTGCGCACGAAGAGCCGGCATTCGATGTCCATCACCACCGCACGGGCGCGCTGCATGACGAACTTGTAGGCGCCGGTGATGCTGGCGCCTTCGAGCAGCGCATGCACCACCACCGTGTCGCCGCCGTCGGCCGGCGGGTCGAAGTAGAACTCGGTGAAGGTGGGGAAGTCTTCCGGCCGGTCGGGCACCGCCACGTCGAGCGCCACCGCGCGGGCCGACAGGCCGTACTGGTAGAGCTCGCCGATCGCGCGGAAGTAGCTGGCGCCCAGGAAGGCGACCCAGTCGTTGCTTTTCCAGTCGAGCTTCTTCTGGTCGGCGGTGCGGCTCTCCTGGAAGCGGAAGCCGGCGAAGCCCGCGCCCTGGGGCAGCTCGCGGCCGGGGCTGTCGGCCGGCATGTCGAAGTAGCCCGGGTCGTAGACGATCTCGCGCGCGAAGAAATCGTCGCCGCTGCGCGAGAGCACGTGCATGTGCACCGGCACCTGGAAGAACTTGCCCAGGTGGAAGAAGGTGACCGGGTACTGGCCCGGGCCGTCCTTGAAGAGGGCCGAGTCGGTGTTGAACTTGATCTTGCCGTGGGCCTCGTAGTCGATCCGCTCCAGCACCGCGGCGGGCAGCGGCGTGCCGGGCGCATACGGCTTGCCGGCCAGGGCCTGCGCCCGCGCCACCAGGCCGTCGAAGCTGAAGGGCCGCGGATCGGAGAACTTGAGCCCGGTAGCGGCCTGGGCGGTGAGGGGGATGCCGAAGGCCGCGAGCGCGGCGGAGGCGCTGCCGGCGGCCAGGAAGGCGCGGCGGTCGAACGTGTTTTTCTTGTGCATCGGTACAGATCTTGTGAAGGATTTCCGAGGAGGGCCGCGAGGGCCGCGCACCGCATGGAGCGCGCAGGCGTTTGCTGCGGCGCACCATCCTAATGGCGTCGGCCGGGGGGTGCGTAAGTGCCTGTTCGCGGGCACCGTACACCGGTGCCCGCGCCGAACAGGCGCTCACAGACAGCACCGCGCCGCCTTCGCACAATCCTGCCATGGATACCACCGCCTCCTTCGCCTCCGGAACCGGTACGGCGGCGCCGCCTGCCGGCGCCGACATCCCGGCCCGGCTCGACCGCCTGCCCTGGTCGCGCTGGCACTGGCGCGTGGTGGTCGCGCTCGGCATCGCTTGGGTGCTAGACGGCCTGGAGGTGACGCTCGTCGGCTCCGTGGGCTCGGTGCTCGAACGGGGCGACACGCTGGCGCTGACCGCGGCGCAGGTGGGCGCTGCCGGCTCGCTCTACATCGGCGGCGCGGTGGCCGGCGCCCTGCTGTTCGGGCGGCTGGCCGACCGGCTGGGCCGCAAGCGCCTGTTCCTGGCGACGCTGGTGGTCTATACGCTGGCGACACTGGCCACCGCCTTCTCCCCGGGCTTCGCCTTCTTCGCGGTCTGCCGCTTCCTGACGGGCCTGGGCATCGGCGGCGAATACGCGGCGATCAATTCGGCGATCGACGAACTGGTGCCGGCCCGGGTGCGCGGGCGGGTCAACCTGGCGATCAACGGCAGCTTCTGGATCGGCGCGGCGCTGGGCGCGGGGCTCGCCCTGGTGCTGCTCGACCCGCGGGTGCTCGGCCCCGTGCACGGCTGGCGCGCGGGCTTCGGCCTGGGCGCGGTACTGGCCGTGGCCATCCTGCTGGTGCGGCGCGACGTGCCCGAAAGCCCGCGCTGGCTGGTGGCCCACGGGCGGGCCGACGAGGCCGAGCGCATCCTGCAGCGCATCGAGGCCGAGGTGGCCGCCGAGCACGGGCCGCTGCCGCCGGTGCCGGCCACCGCCCACCGCGCCGCCCGCAGCGGCACGCCTACGCTGCGGCAGGTGGCGCAGGTGCTGCTGCACCGCTACCGGCAGCGCAGCGGCGTGGCCCTGGCGCTGATGGTGTCGCAGGCCTTCTTCTACAACGCGATCTTCTTCACCTACGCCCTGGTGCTGACCCGCTTCTACGGCGTGCCCGAGGGGCGGGTGGCGCTCTACATCTTCCCGTTCGCCCTCGGCAACGTGCTGGGGCCGCTGCTCCTGGGCCCGCTGTTCGACCGTGTCGGCCGGCGCCGGATGATCGGGCTGACCTACGTGCTGTCGGGCCTGGGCCTGGCGCTCACCGGCGCGGCCTTCGTCGCCGGATGGCTCGATGCCTGGAGCCAGGCGCTGGCCTGGTCGGCCGTGTTCTTCATGGCCTCGGCCGCGGCCAGCTCGGCCTACCTGACGGTGAGCGAGGTGTTCCCGCTGGAGATGCGGGCCCTGGCGATCTCGCTCTTCTACGCGGTGGGCACCGGTGCCGGCGGTTTCGCCGCGCCCTGGATCTTCGGCCTGCTGATCGACAGCGGCAGCCGCGCCGCGGTGGCCGCCGGCTACGCGGTAGGGGCGGCGATGGTCGTGGCCGCCGGGCTGCTCGCCTGGCGCTGGGCGGTCGATGCCGAGCGCAAGCCGCTGGAGGAGATCGCCGGGCCGGTGGACGCGCCGGAGCACCCTCGGCAGCCCTAGCCCGCGGCGAAGACCCGGCGCTCCTCTATTGATAGCAAGCGGCCGGCGCACCACGCCGGCTGCAGCCCTTTTTCATTCCGAGTCCTGGCCCGCAGGGCCTTCGGCCTGCAGACTGGGATGCGGCCAACCCCACCCGGACGCCACCGGCCGCTGCGCACCGTCGAGGGCCTGCCGGAAGAGCGGCACCGCCGTGGCCGGATCGTCGCCCAGCGCGCGCACCACGCAGACCGCGTCGGCGCCGCACCCCGCCGCCACCGCCGCCTGCTCCGGCGCCAGGATGCCGCCGATCGCGACCACCGGCGCGCCGGCCATGCGGCACCACCAGGCGAGGTTGTCCAGGCCTTGCGGGCGCCAAGGCATCGCCTTGGTCGTCGTCGGCCAGACGGGGCCGCAGGCGATGTAGCGCGGCGCCAGGCTGCGCGCGCGCGCCAGTTCCCACAGGCTGTGCGAGCTGATGCCGAGCGCCGGCGCGCCGGCTGCGCGGAGCATGTCGCGGTCGGCGTCGTCCAGCGCCAGCAGGTCTTCCTGGCCCAGGTGGAGGCCGGTGGCGCCGGCTTCCATGACCAGGGCGTGGTGGTCGTTGACGAACAGCTGCGCGCCGGCGGCACGGCAGTCGGCGACGGCGCGCCGCACCTCGGCCTGCAGCGATGCGTGCCACGCCGCGTCGGGCGCGGGCGGGGTCTTGATGCGCAGCTGCAGCATGCGGACGCCGGCCTGCAGCAAAGCGGCGATCCGGTCGGCACCGTCGGCGATCGCGTACAGGCGCGTCGATCCGGACCGCGGCCGCGGTCGGAGCGAGGGTGGCGACAGGTCCACGCCGGCGGCGCCACCGTCGCCCGTCGGCCCGCCATCCGGCACGCCGAAGGCCGCGAAGCGCGGCGCTTCGCTCCACGACATCTGCGGCATCAGCGTCGGATCGTCGGCGAAGCCCGCCTGCGCCTTGACCGGCCCCGCGCCCTGTCCGGCCGCATGGCCGTGGCGCAGCGCATGGGTGGCGGCCATCTTGGCGAGCACCGCCGCATCCGCCGCGACGAAGCCCTTCGCCATCGCGGCGGCGGCCGCGGCGGCGAAGGTGCAGCCGGTGGCGTGGGTGTGCGGGGTGGGGATGCGCGGCAGGGCCAGCCACCCGGCCGCGTGCGGCGTGTCGAGCCAATCGCGGGCCAGGCCATCGTCGGTCGCGTCGTCGCCGCCGGTGACGCAGACGGCCTGGGCGCCGGCGGCGCGCAGGGCGCGGGCCAGCGCGGGGGCGTCGGTGCCGGGCGGCAGGCCGGTCAGGCGCAATGCTTCGCGGCGGTTGGGCGTGAGCAGGGTGGCGCGCGGCAGCAGCCACTGGCGGTAGGCGGCCACGACCGCGTCGTCGCCGAAGCTGGCGCCCGAGGTGGCGCCCAGCACCGGATCGACCACCAGCGGCAGCGGCCCGCGCAGGCGCAGCCGGTCGACCGCGCGCGCCACCGCCTCGATCTGCGCCACGCCGCCCAACAGGCCGGTCTTGACGGCACGCGGCGGCATGTCGGATTCCAGCGCGGCGATCTGGGCCTCGATCACCGCGACCGGCATCGGCTCCACGTGCGGCACCGCGACCGAGTTCTGCGCGGTGACCGCGGCGACGACGGTGCACAGGTGCACGCCGCAGGCATCGGCCGCGCGCTGGTCGGCGGCGATGCCGGCGCCGCCGCCGCTGTCGGTGCCGGCGATGGTCCAGACGACCACCGTGCTCATGGCGCACCGATCAGGAAGGCCTCGCCACCGGTCGGCGTGCTGGCCACCGCGAAATCCTGCCGCGCCATCACGCCGGCCCGCCGGGCGGTGCGGCCGGCCTGCACCGCGTGGCGGAAGGCGTGGGCCATCGCCACCGGGTCGCGGGCCTGCGCGACGGCACTGTTGAGCAGCACCGCGTCGAAGCCCATCTCCAGCGCCGCCGCCGCATGCGACGGCGCGCCGATGCCGGCATCGACGATCAGCACCGCGTCGGGCAGGCGCTCGCGCAGGGTGCGCAGCGCCCACGGGTTGAGCAGGCCCTGGCCGGAGCCGATGGGCGCGCCCCAGGGCATCAGCACCGCGCAGCCCGCATCGAGCAGGCGGCGGCAGGTCACCAGGTCGTCGGTGCAGTAGGGCCAGACGAAGAAGCCGTCGCGCACCAGCGTGGCCGCGGCCTGCACCAGCTCGACCGGGTCGGGCTGCAGCGTGTGCTCGTCGCCGACCACCTCCAGCTTGATCCAGTCGGTGCCGTACAGCTCGCGCGCCATCTGGGCCAGCTGCACCGCCTCGCGCGCGGTGCGGCAGCCGGCGGTGTTGGGCAGCAGGCGGGCGCCTGCCGCCTGCGCGGCCGCGTGCACCGTGCCGACGAAGCCGTTGTCGGGCCCCGTGGCCAGGGTGCGCCGCAGCCCCACGGTGACCGCCGCCGGCCGTGCCGCCGCGATCGCATCGGCCAGCACCCGCGGCGACGGATAGCCGGCGGTGCCGAGCAGGAAGCGGCTGCCGAGCGATGCGCCGCCCACCTGCCAATCGTCGGAAGAAGCGATGTTCGGGGCCATGGTGTCAGCCTCCGGTGATGGGCTGGAACAGCAGCACCGCGTCGCCTGCCTGCAGCACCCGCGCGGCACGCTGACCGCGCGGCACGAAATCGCCGTTGACGGCAGACGCGACGGCTTCGGGCGCGTGGCCCTGTGCGGCGACCAGGTCGGCCAGGGTGGACGCCACGGGCACCGTGTGCGCATGGCCGTCGAGCCGGATGTCGAGTCCGCCGGTGAGGATGGTGGAAGCGGGGTCATGCATGGAGCGTCTCCTCGTCGGGGGTTTCGGGCAGCGGCGCTGTCGCGAGGCCGGCGGCCGCCAGCGCGTCGGCTACCAGGGCCGGCGCCATCAGCCAGCCGTGGCGGAACAGGCCGTTGATGCGCAGCAGGCCCGGCCGCACCTCGGTGCGCGGCAGGTTGTCGGGCAGGGCGGGCCGCAGGTTGCGGTCGAGCCGCTCGATGCGCGCCTCGGCCAGGGCCGGCAGCACGCTGTGGGCCGCGGCCATCAGCTCGACGGCGCTGCGCAGCGACACCGGCGAGCGGTCCTCGCTCTCGATCTCGCTGGCGCCGACGAAGACGCGGTCGGGGCCGCGCGGCACGATGTACACCGCGTGGCGCGGGTGCAGCAGCCGCAGCGGCCGCGACAGGCCGTGCGCCGGGGCGTGGAGCCAGGCGGTTTCGCCGCGCACGCCGCGCAGCGGCAGGGGTGCGGCGGCGGCGTCGCCGTCGGATGCGCTGCCCGGCGCATGCGGCGCGGCAGCAGCCGCGCGCGCACCCAGCCCGCGCAGGTCCAGCACCCAGTCGAAGCGGCGGCGCGTGCCGTCGGCCAGCGTCAGCTGCCCGGCCGTGGCCTGGGCCACCGGCTGGCCCCAGTGCCAGCGCACCGCATCGCCGGCGCGGGCGTGCAGCAGGGACAGCGTGGCCGGCGGGTCGACCTGCCCTTCCCGCGGCAGCAGCCAGGCATGGGCGATGCGGTGCAGCGACGGCTCCAGCACCTGCAGTGCGTCCGCATCCAGCGGTCGCGGTTGCGGCCAGGCGGCCGGCGCGCGCGCCAGCCGGCCCAGCACCCGCTCGGCGGCGCCGCGGTCGGTGCGGTGGGCCAGCAGCAGGCTGCCGCGCTGCGCGAACAGCGCGGGCGCTTCCAGCGCCGCGGCGATGCGTGGCCACAGCGCCAGCGAGCGCCAGCCGAGGGCGGCGATGGCCGCATCGGCATGGTCGAGCTCGGCCAGCGGGCTCAGCATGCCGGCGGCGCTGAAGCCCGCGGCGGCATGGCCGTCGTAGGTGGGCGCGGGGCCGGACGCCGGGTCGAACACGTCGACGCGGTGGCCGGCCCGGCCGAGTTGCCAGGCCGTCAGGCGGCCGAGCAGGCCGGCGCCGGCGATGCCGAGGGTCAGGGGCATGGAGAAGGTGCTCCGGTATGGGCGGCGAACGGGACGATCGCGCCGGGCGCGGCCCGCACCACCGCCCTCTCCCGGGGGGAGAGGGCGCAAGTCCCGCACAACCGAGCATCTCCGTCGTCAGGAGGCAGCCCCATGCGTCGCCTCACAACGTGGTGGAGTGCGGCTGGATCGGGATGTAGAACTCGCCGCCGCCCGCCTTGAACTCGGCAGACTTCTGCGCCATGCCCTCGGCCAGCACCTGCTGCTCGGCGAGACCCTTCTCGGCGGCGAACCCGCGCACCTCCTGGGTGATCTTCATCGAGCAGAACTTGGGGCCGCACATCGAGCAGAAGTGGGCCGACTTGCTCACGTCCTTGGGCAAGGTCTCGTCGTGGAAGTCGCGGGCGGTGTCGGGGTCGAGGCCCAGATTGAACTGGTCCTGCCAGCGGAACTCGAAGCGCGCCTTGCTCAGCGCGTCGTCGCGGGCCCGGGCGCCGGGGAATCCCTTGGCCACGTCGGCCGCATGCGCGGCGATCTTGTACGCGATGATCCCCTGCTTCACGTCGTCTCGGTCGGGCAGGCCCAGGTGCTCCTTGGGCGTCACGTAGCAGAGCATCGCGGTGCCCATCCAGCCGATCATCGCGGCGCCCACGGCGCTGGCGATGTGGTCGTAGCCGGGCGCGATGTCGATCGTCAGCGGGCCGAGCGTGTAGAACGGCGCCTCGTGGCAGTGCTTCAGCTGCTCGTCCATGTTGGACTGGATCAGGTGCATCGGCACGTGGCCCGGCCCTTCGATCATGGTCTGCACGTCGTGCTTCCAGGCCACCTGCGTCAGCTCGCCCAGGGTGCGCAGTTCGGCGAACTGGGCCTCGTCGTTGGCATCGGCGCCCGAGCCCGGCCGCAGGCCGTCGCCGAGCGAGAAACTCACGTCGTACTGCTTCATGATGTCGCAGATGTCCTCGAAATGCTCGTAGAGGAAGCTCTCCTTGTGGTGGGTGATGCACCACTTGGCCATGATCGATCCGCCGCGCGAGACGATGCCGGTCATGCGGCCGGCGGTCAGGTGGATGAAGGGCAACCGCAGGCCGGCGTGGATGGTGAAGTAGTCCACGCCCTGCTCCGCCTGCTCGATCAGCGTGTCGCGGAAGATCTCCCAGGTCAGGTCCTCGGCCATGCCGCCGACCTTCTCGAGCGCCTGGTAGATCGGCACCGTGCCGATCGGCACCGGGCTGTTGCGCACGATCCAGTCGCGGGTGGTGTGGATGTTCTTGCCGGTCGAGAGATCCATCACGTTGTCGGCGCCCCAGCGGATCGCCCAGACCAGCTTCTCGACCTCTTCCTCGATGCTGGAGGTGACGGCCGAGTTGCCGATGTTGGCGTTGATCTTGACCTTGAAGTTGCGGCCGATCGCCATCGGCTCGACCTCGGGATGGTTGATGTTGGCCGGGATGATCGCGCGGCCGCGGGCCACCTCGTCGCGCACGAATTCGGGGGTGATGATGCGCGGGATCTGCGCGCCCATCGGGTTGCCCATGACCCGCTTGGCACGTTCTTCGTGCGCCAGGTACTCGGCCATCCATTCGCGCCTGCCGTTCTCGCGCAGGGCCACGTATTCCATCTCGGGGGTGACGATGCCGCGGCGGGCGTAGTGCATCTGGGTCACGTTGGCACCGCTCTTCGCACGGCGGGGCGTGCGCTGCAGGCCGGCGGCCTCGGCGCGCAACTGGGCGATGCGAACCTGGTCGCGGTCCTCGTGCTTGCCGCCGTCGTCCAGGATGTGCATCAGCCGCCCGGCGTAGCTTTCGGTATCGCCGCGCTCGGCGATCCAGCCGCCGCGCAGGTCGGCCAGGCCGCGGCGCACGTCGATCTGCACAGCCGGGTCGGTGTAGGGGCCGGAGGTGTCGTAGAGCGAGACCACCTCGCCGTTGGTGAGCGCCACGTCGCGCACCGGCACCTGGAGGTCGGCGCGGCTGCCGGCGATGCGGCCCTTGGTGGAGGCGGGAAAGGGCTCGCGGGTCAGCGAGAGCAGTTGGGCGAGCTTGTCGGGGGCGTTCATCGCGGGCACTCCTTCGGTCGTGGGACGGGGGGTGCTCCGCAATCGTTCGGCCCACCGCGCGCACGGACGGCGAACGCCCGCGGGTGGTGGAGAACTGCAGCTCTTCTTACGCCGGTACTAGCCGGTTCAAGTTCGCGGGTTCGGTCGTGTGGACCATCTCAGCGCAAAGCGCACCCCGGAGCGAGGGCGATTGTAGTGCCGGGGCCGCGCGGCGCAAGGCCGTCTGCGGGTAACACCGGGGGCGAGACCGCGGGTCAGGCCAAAGACAGCACCCGCGGCTCTTCCTGCAGCTTGAACTGCCCCACCGCCCGGGTGAGGGTGCCGGCCTGCTCGCGCAGCGACGACGACGCGGCGGTCGATTCCTCCACCAGGGCCGCGTTCTGCTGGGTCATCCGGTCGAGCGCGTGGACCGATCCGCTCATCTGGCCGATGCCCTTGCTCTGCTCGACCGCCGACGCGCTGATCTCGCCCACGATGTCAGTCACCCGCCGCACGCTGCCGACGATCTCCTGCATCGTGCGGCCGGCGTCGCCCACCAGCCGCGCGCCCTCGGCGATGCGCTCGACCGAGCCGCCGATCAACGTCTTGATCTCCTTGGCCGCGTCGGCGCTGCGCCGGGCCAGGCTGCGCACCTCGCTCGCCACCACCGCGAAGCCGCGGCCCTGCTCGCCGGCCCGCGCCGCCTCCACCGCGGCGTTGAGCGCCAGGATGTTGGTCTGGAACGCGATGCTGTCGATCACGCCGGTGATGTCGGCGATCTGGCGGGAGCTGGCGGTGATCTGGTCCATGGTGCTGACGACATCGGCCACCACCGCGCCGCCGCGGGCGGCCACCTCGGCAGCGGAGCCTGCGAACTGGCTCGCCTGGCGGGCCGCGGCCTCGCTCTGCTGCACCGTGCCCGACAGCAGCTCCATCGAGGATGCGGCCTCCTGCAGGTTGGCGGCCGTCTGCTCGGTGCGCTGGCTCAGGTCGAGGTTGCCGCTGGCGATCTCGTGGCTGGCGGTGAAGATGCTCTCGGCCGTGTGCTGCACCTGGTGCACCAGGGTGCGCAGCGCGTCCTGCATCCGGCCCATGGCCTGCACCAGCTGGCCGATCTCGTCGGTGCCAGCCGAGCCGGTGTCGTGCGACAGGTCGCCGCGGGCGATCCGCTCGGCCAGGTCGCGCGCCTGGCCCAGCGAGCGGGCGATGCCGCGCACGCTGAAGAAGGTCAGCGGGATCAGCACCGCAAGCGCCACCGCGATGGTGGCGGCCAGCAGCACCGACATGAACCCGGCACGCGCATCCAGCTCCTGCTCGGCGGCATGCATCTGCTCGCGCGCCGCGGTGGCCAGCTTCGCCAGCTGGGCGTCGGCCTTGTCGGTCAGCGGCCGCAGCTGGCCGGCATAGGCGGCGCCCACCGCGCCGTCGATCTGGGCCCGCTCGATCTGCTCGAACACCGGCACGATGCCGTCGCGGTACTGCTTGAGGCCGGCCTGCACCTGGTCGATGGTGGCGGCCAGGTCCGGATCGTCGGCACGTCGGCCCCGCACGTCGGCCAGGGCGGTGCCCAGCCGGGCGAAGGCGTCCTGCCAGGCCTTGCGCAGGTCGCCCACCTCGGCCACGTTGTTGAAGTTGAGGATGATCTCCTTCTCCAGCAACCGGGCCTGGCCGAGCCCGGTGCGCAGGTCGCCCACGTCCACCAGGGTCTGCACCCGCTCCTCCAGCAGCAGCTTGAGGGTGCCGCGCGTCTGCTGCAGCCCGCCGTAGCCGATCGCCCCCACCAGCATCAGCAGCACGATCGAGAAGCCGGTTCCGAAGTACAGCCGGGCCCGGATCGACAGACGGTTCAATACACGCATGGAAGCAGCTTTCTGGAGCATGAAGATTGAGCAGGGTTTTATCAAAGAAAGCAAGCTGCGGGCCAGCCCCTGGGTGACTCGCCTCGGCAGGCTTCGCCGTGCGCCGCAGGTGCCCGATCCGGTGCATCGACCGCCTGCGGCGCACGCGGCGACAGAACCTGCGCAGCGCCGGCCCGACATCGCCATTCGCTGCCGTGCCGGCGCCCTTCATCGGCATGCCGGTGCGGGCTGCGGCGCCTAAGCTGCTGCCATCTTCGGCTTTCCGCCCGTTTCCAGGAGCTTTCCCATGGCGCTGCAGGATTTCAAGGTGCTGACGTTCGACGTCGTCGGCACGCTGGTCGATTTCGAGGGCGGCATGCTCGCCTACCTGCGCCGGGCGGTCCCGGGCACGGAGGTGACGGACGACGCCTTCCTCAGCGCCTACCGCGCCGCCCGCAAGAGCCCCGATACGCAGGCCTACCCCGACGACCTGGAACGCTGCTGGCACGCGATCGCCCCGCCGCTCGGCCTGCCCGACACCGACGACCTCGCCCGCGGCCTGCGCGACTCGGTGGCCGACTGGCCGGCCTTCCCCGACGCGGCCGAAGCCCTGCAGCGCCTGCGCAGGCACTTCAAGCTGGTCACCATGACCAACGCCCAGGCCTGGGCCCTGGCGCACTTCGACAAGACCCTGGGCGCGCCCTTCGACCTGCTGCTCAGCAGCGACGATGCGCTGTGCGAGAAACCCGACCCCCGCTACTTCGCCTATGCCCGGGGCCGCTACCAGGGCGCATGGGGCTACCGCCAGGCCGACAACCTGCACGTGGCGCAGAGCCAGTACCACGACATCGGCATCGCCCGCCGGCTGGGCATCGCCAGCTGCTGGATCGAGCGGCGCCACGGCATGGCAGGCCCGGGCGGCACGATCGAATCTGCCCACACCGTGCCCGACTACCACTTCCACACCCTGGCCCAGCTGGCCGACGCGGTGGAGGCCGGCCGATGAGCCCGACCGCCCTCGAGACCCTCGCCGCGCCGGTGGCCGACCTGCTGCCCAGCCTGGTCGCCCTGCGCCACGACCTGCATGCGCATCCGGAGCTGGCTTTCGAGGAACGGCGCACCGCCGGCATCGTGGCCGAAGCCCTGCGCCAGCTGGGGCTGGAGGTGCACGAGGGCATCGGCGGCACCGGCGTGGTCGGCACGCTGCGCTGCGGCAGCGGCAGCGGCAGCGTGGGCCTGCGGGCCGACATGGACGCGCTGCCGATGACCGGGCACGGCACGGCGCCCTACGCCAGCCGCACGCCGGGCGTGCACCACGGTTGCGGCCACGACGGCCATACCAGCATGCTGGTCGGCGCGGCCCGGCACCTCGCCCGCACGCGCGACATCGACGGCACGGTGAACTTCGTCTTCCAGCCCGCGGAAGAAGGCCAGGGCGGCGCGCGCCGGATGATCGAGGACGGCCTGTTCGACCGCTTCCCCTGCGACAGCGTCTATGCGCTGCACAACTGGCCCGACCTGCCGCTGGGCCGCGCCCAGACACGGCCCGGCCCGATCATGGCGGCCGCCGACCGTTTCGACATCGCGCTGCGCGGCCGCGGCGGCCATGCGGCCCAGCCCCACCACACGCCCGACGCGATCCTGGCCGCAGCCCAGCTGGTGGCACAGCTCAACACCATCGTCGCGCGCCGCATCGACCCCGGCGCATCGGCGGTGCTGTCGGTCACCCGCATCGAAGGCGGCCAGAGCCACAACGTGCTGCCGGCCGAAGTGCAGATCACCGGCACGGTGCGCAGCTTCGACGCCGACGCGCAGGACGCGATCGAGGCCGCCCTGCGCGACGCGGTGGCCGGCGTGGCGCTCGCCAGCGGCTCGCAGGCCGAGGTGCGCTATGTGCGCTACTACCCGGCGACGGTGAACGGTGCCGCCGAAGCGGCGCTGGCGCTGGACGCCGCCCGTGCCGTCGGCCTGCAGGCCGAGGTGGCGCCGCGCGCCGCGTTCACCTCCGAGGATTTCTCGTTCATGCTGCAGCGCCGTCCCGGTGCCTACCTGTGGCTCGGCCAGGGCCGCGCCGACCCGGGCCCCGAGGGCGAGCGCGCCCTGCACCACCCCTGCTACGACTTCAACGACGACGCGTTGCCGCTGGGCGTGCGCTGGTTCTGCGAGGTGGCGCGGCGCGCACTGGCCGCCGCCTGAGGCCGGCCGGGTGCGCTGCATCCGACCCGCACAGCGCCGGGCAGCGGCCACAGAGACTTGCAAATTCCCCCCTTCGGAGGGGGTCCCTCTCCGGAACAAAACCGGTTCAATCGCTGCACTCCACCGGGCCGGCCCTTCTTCGAGCCGCAGGCCTCCGGTGCCGATTCGCACGACCGACATATTTGAAGAGGGATCAATGAACAAAGCACAACCGTGGAAGTTCGGAACCGTCGCCGCGCTGGCGGCCCTCACCCTGGCCGCCTGCGGCGGCGGCGGAGGTGACGGCAGCGGCGATGCCGGCGCGGTGACGCCGACACCTGCTCCTGCGCCCACCCCCGCTCCGGCACCCTCGCCTTCTCCGGCTCCATCGCCTACGCCTTCTCCGGCGCCTTCACCGTCTCCAGCACCGGCGCCCGCTCCCACGCCCGCGCCGTCCCCCGCACCCGCACCCGCGCCGACGCCGTCGTCGACTTCGTCCGCGGCCTGCACCAACGAGGCCGACTTCCGGGTGGGCACGGTGCTGGACGTGGAGTACGCCACGCCGCAGCCGAACGGCTCCATCGCGCGGGAACGCCAGGTCACGACGACCGGCGAACGCCGCGCCTTCAACGGCGGCAACCCGGTGCAGTTCAACATGGTGACCAGTACCCTCACCACCCCCGTGGCGAAGTACCGAGACCTTGTCAACGGCAATCTTCTCGAATACGGACTGGTTTCTCCTCTGCTCGGCCAGACCAATGTGGCCGAGTGGATTCCGCCGATATCGGATCCGGTGGACATGCAGCCCGGTCAGGTCGCCCGCACCACCTACCAGAGCAGGGTCACCGTTATCCCGAACGCCGGCCAAAACGTGGTCCAGCTCGCCGATGTGCAGCGCGAGTTCACCTACCAGGGACGCGAAACCTTCCGGTCCGCGGTGGGCACCTTCAACGCCTGCAAATTCTCCGTCAAGCAGGTCACTTCGTCGTCCGGGACCGTCGTGACCACGAACATCGACATCTACGTCGCGGCCGAAGGTCCGTACCGCGGGCAGCAGCTCAAGGTCGATACATCCGAGGCGACCCAGATGGCCTACTCGCCGAAGTAGGAGGAAGGGCGCGGCGCGGCAGGCCCATCGGGTGCGCCCGCCCCGGCCGCGTCATGCCTGCCAGATCCGCTGCACCGCATGGGCGTACAGCGGAATGCCCAGCACGATGTTCAGCGGGAACGTGACGCCCAGCGACAGGCCGACGTAGAGCGACGGCTCGGCCTCGGGGATCGCATACCGCACCACGGCCGGCACGGCGATGTAGGACGCGCTGGCGGCCAGCACCATCAGCAGCACCGCATCGCCCGCCGGAACGTGCAGCAGCCACGCCAGGCCCAGCGCCGTACCGGCATGGAAGAGCGGCCCCAACACCGCATACGCCAGCAGCCACCGCGACCGCAAGCGCACCGCCGACAGCTTGCGGGTGGCGACCAGGCCCATGTCGAGCAGGAAGAGGCACAGCATGCCCTTGAACAGGTCGCCGAAGAACGGCTGCATCGCAGACTTGCCGTCGTGCCTGGTGAGCATGCCGATCGCCAGTGCGCCCAGCAGCAGCAACTGGGTGCCGTCGGTCAGCGAATCGTGCAGGATGCGGCCCATCGACAGGCCCGGCGCCGCGGCGGTGCCGCCTCCTGCCGCGGACTGCGCCGGGCGCCGGTGCCGCAGCGTGTTGGCGATCAGCACGCCGATCAGGATGGCGGGCGACTCCATCAGCGCCATCGCCGCGGCCATGTAGCCGCCATAGGCGATGGCATGGGTCTCCAGGTACTGGGTCGCGGTGACGAAGGTCACGGCACTGACCGAGCCGTAGGTGGCCGCGACGGCGGCGGCATCGAAGCCCGACACCACGCGGCGCAGCAGGCGGTAGCCCAGCAGCGGCACCGCCACCGCCAGCAGCACCGCGATGCCCAGGCTGGACGCCATGCCGGCGGTGACGCCCGATTCCGCCAGGGCGAAGCCGCCCTTCAGCCCGAGCGCCACCAGCAGGTACATCGACAGCAGCCGCGAGACGGCCGCCGGAAACTCCAGATTGGAGCGGACCAGGCCCGCGAACGCGCCCAGGACGAAGAACAGGATCGTAGGATCCGCCAAACCATGCATCGCACACCTCTTTCTGCGCCCGATGCTAGGGACCGCGAGGCCCCAAGTAAAATCGATTCGATCGCCTCTATGTATAGATAAATATCTATGACCATCACCTTTCGCCAGCTGCGCCTCTTCCTGGCGCTGGCCGAGACCGGCAGCGTCAGCGCGGCGGCCAAGGTGATGCATGTCACCCAGCCGACGGCGTCGATGCAGTTGCGCGAGGTGGCGCAGTCGGTCGGCCTGCCGCTCTACGAGGTGATCTCGCGCCGGGTGTACCTCACCGCGGCGGGCCAGGAGCTGGCACGCACCGCCCGCACGATCGCCGGCGAGTGGGACGCCTTCGAGCAGCGGGTCGCCTCCGCCAAGGGACTGACCCACGGCCGCCTGAAGGTGGCGGTGGTGAGCACTGCCGAATACTTCGTGCCGCGCCTGCTGGGCAGCTTCTGCAAGCTGCATCCGGGCATCGACATCTCGCTGGAGATCCTCAACCGCGACCACGTCATCGCGCGGTTGCGCGGAAACCTCGACGACCTGTACGTGATGTCGATGCCGCCCGACGACCTGCTGCAGGAAGACCAGATCCTGATGCCCAATCCGCTGGTCGTGGTGGCCGCCGCCGGCCATCCGCTCGCACGCCGCAAACGCATCACGGTGCACCAGTTGCAGGGCGAGCGGTTCCTGCTGCGCGAGAAAGGCTCGGGCACCCGGCTGGCTACCGACGCCCGGCTGCGCAGGATCGGCTTCTCGCCGGCCAACCTGCTGGAACTGGGCAGCAACGAGGCGATCAAGGAATCGGTCGAGGGCCAGTTGGGCATCGCGGTGCTGTCGATGCATGCGCTCGGTGCCCACCACCCGGGCATCGCGGTCCTGAACGTGCAGGGGTTTCCGATCCAGTCGCAGTGGCACCTGGTCTGGCCCAAGGGCAAGCAGCTGTCGCCGATCGCCGACGTGTTTCGGCTGCACCTGCTGCACGAGGCCCGCCAGTGGCAGGCGGTGCGCTGACGGCGCGGCATGGCGCCGGGCGTCGCCGCCGCGCCGTCAGGCCGCTCGCTGCTCGGCCTGCGGCACTCGGAAGCGGCCGATGGCGTAGGGCGCCAGTGGAATCGCCGTGCTGCCGGTAGCGATCAACTCGGCCATCGTCTCGCCCACGCCGGGGCTGATCGCGAAGCCCTCGCCGTTGAAGCCGAAGGCGTAGTGCAGCCCGGGCACCCGGGCGCTCGGACCCATGACCGGCTGCCAGTCGGGGGTGTATCCCTCGATGCCGCTCCAGACCCGGATCAGCTGGACGTTTCCGAAGGCCGGCACGAAGCGGCGCAGCTCGCGCAGTTGCCGCAGCACGTTGTCGGGCTTCACGTAGGCACGGATCGCATCGGCGTGCGCCGGCCCCTTGAGCCCGCCGCCGAAGACGATGTTGCCGCGGGCGATCTGCCGGAAGTACAGCCCCTCGGTCTCGATGGGGGACGACAGCCCGATCGACGGGCCGAGCGCGTACGGCAGGGGCTCGGTCACGCCCATCTGCGGACCGCGCGCCTCCAGCGGCACCGGCTCGCCGAACTGCGCGGCCAGGCGGTTCGACCAGGCACCGCAGGCCACCAGCAATTGCGCCGCCCGGAAGCGCCGGCCGTCTGCGGTATGGGCGACGAAGCCGCCACCGTCGTGCTCGACCTGCAGCACCTCGGCATGCTCCACGACCTGGGCGCCCGCACGCGCGGCAGCGCGCGCGAAGGCGGGGCCTGCCAGGCGAGGATTGGCATGGCCGTCTTCGGGCGAGTAGGAGCCCGCCACCACGCCCGGTGCGAAGATGCCCCAGCGCTGGCGCAACTGCTCGGCCGTGTAGAGCTGCAGGTCCAGCCCCAGCGGCTTCACCGCCTGCGCATGCCGCTCGATCGCCGCCGCCTGCTGCTCGGTGTAGCAGACCCGCAGATGGCCGTAGGGCACGAACTCGGCATCCTCGCCCAGCAGCTGGTTGATCCGGCCCCAGACGGCGCGCGCCCGGTTGGCCAGCGGCATCTGGTGCAGTTCGCGGCCCTGGCGGCGCACGTTGCCGAAGTTGGTGCCGCTGGCCTGGCGGCCGACCAGCTCGCGCTCCAGCAGCGTGACCGACAGGCCGTGGCGGCGCAGGAAGAAGGCGGTGGTCGTGCCCATCAGGCCGCCACCGAGGACCAGCACGTCCGTGTCGCGGGGACCGGCTGTAGAGGTTGCGGAGACGGCCGGGCTCATGCCTCCACCTCCGGCGTGTCCATCATCAGCGGCTTGACCGGCGCCTGCGACCGCAGCCGGCCCACCTGCTCCACCGGAATGCTGCAGGCGTGCGCCACGATCTCGGCCGCGGCATGGCCGCAGAAGCGGCCCTGGCAGCGGCCCATGCCGACCCGGCTGAACGCCTTGGCGCGGTTGACTTCCTGGCTGCCCAGCGCGTTCACGCAGCGGCGCAGCTCGCCGGCGGTGACTGCCTCGCAGCGGCAGATCACCGCCTCGTCGGGCAGCGCGGCGACGTGGGCCGCCGGCCACGGAAACGCGCGGGCCAGGCCCTGGCGGAACCGGTCCATCCGGTCCAGGGTGCGGCGCAGGGCCGGCGCCTCCTGCGCATGGCGGGCAAGGCCGGCGGCATGTCCGTGGTCGGCCAGTGCCGCCAGGGCGGCCAAGCGGCCCGCGGCCTCGGCGCCGTCGGCGCCCAGGATGCGCACGCCGTCGCCGGCCAGGTAGACACTGGGAGTAGTGCTGCGGCCGTCGGCATCGATGCGGGGCAGCCACTGGCGGCTGACCGGTTCGAAGGCGAAAGCACAGCGGGCCAGGTCGGCCAACTGGGTTTCGGCACGCAGGTGCCAGCCGAGGCCCACCGCGTCGCAGGCGAAACGCCGGACGCCGCCGTCCGCATCGCGCACCGCCACCGACCGTACGCCGTCGGTATCGTCCCCGTCGATCGCCACCGGCGTCACACCCTGCAGCACCGGCACGCCGGCGGCGCGGATGCCGCGGATCAGCCCCAGCCCGCGCAGCGCCAGCCACGGCCGCGCCAGCAGGCCCTTGAGGGCGCCCACCGGCTTGGCCGCAGGCGCGGTGTCGAGCACCGCCACCACGCCGGCACCGGCCTGCAGGTACTGCGACGCCACCAGGTAGAGCAGCGGCCCGCTGCCCATGAACACCACCTGCACGCCGATGGCGCAGGCCTGCGACTTGAGCGCGACCTGCGCGGCACCGAGGCTGTAGCACCCGGCACGGTGCCAGCCCGCCACCGGCATCAGCCGGTCGGTGGCACCCGAGCAGACGATCAGCGCATCGAACGGCAGCGTGCGGGGCGTGCCCGCCTGCACCACATGCAGCTCGCCTTCGGTGAGGTTCCAGGCCAGCGTGTCGGGCAGGTAGTCGATCTGCGGCCGCAGGGCGTCGAAGCCCTGGTGCAGCGCCCGGGCCTTGTCCGCCTCGCTCCCGTAGAGCTTGGCGTACGGCCGCTTGAACCCGTCCGGCTGGCGGCGGTAGATCTGGCCGCCGTCGCGCCGGCCCTCGTCGACCACGGTCGGCCGGATGCCGGCCTGCACCAGCGCCTCGGCGGCCCGCACGCCGGCGGGGCCGGTACCGACCACGACGATGCGCGGCGCAGCGGTGGTGACGGCGCCGGTCATGCCGGCACTCCCGGCGCGTGGCGGGCGAGTGAATCGCGCAGGTCGGCCGACACCGGCCAGTGCTGCGCGGGCGGGCGCGTCAGCACCGCCATGCCCGCTTCCACCGGCGTCGAGCAGGCCCGCAGCCGCACGCCCGACGGTGTCCAGACCCAGCAGTCCTGGCAGGCGCCCATCAGGCAGAAACCTGCCCGCGTCCCGTCGCCGAATTCGCTGTCGCGCACCCGCCGGCCGTGCTGCAGCAGCGCGACCAACAGCGTGTCGCCGGCGAGCGCGGACGCGGGTGCGCCGTCGATGGACAGGGCCACAGACGGCCGGTCGGTCTCGGCCAGCCGCACGAAGCGGTGCGGCGGCCGGGGGATGTCGGAATGGTCGGGCATGGCGAGGGAGAAGGCGGCCGGTCAGCGTGGATGGGGGAAGAGCCGCTCGATCGGACAGTGCGTCTTGATGAAGGGCGACTTGATGACGATGTAGCTGAAGTACTTGGCGATGCCGATATTGCGCTCCAGCAGTTCCTCGATCACTTCCTGGTAGTGGTTCACGCCGCGCGTGAGGAACCGCAGCAGGTAGTCGTAGCCGCCGCTCACCAGATGGCATTCGAGCACCTCGCCCACCTCGCGGATCGCGGCCTCGAAGCGCGCGAAATCCTCGCGGTGGTGGTCCTGCAAGGTGACCTCGGTGAACACGGTGAGCGTGTCGCCCAGTTTTTCCAGCCGCAGGTGCGCGCCGTAGCCCGCGATGTAGCCGGCCTGTTCCAGCCGCTTGACCCGGATCAGGCACGGGCTGGGCGACAGGCCCACCGCGTCGGCCAGATCGACGTTGGTCATGCGGCCGTTCTTCTGCAGCTGGGCCAGGATGCGCAGGTCGAGCCGGTCGATCTTGAAGGCTTCTGACATGGGAATGCTCGGTTACGAAGGAGGCCCGATTCTGCTTCGGCGCAGGACGTTCGGCGGCGGAATCAGCCGGCCAAAGCCGCCCGTACGTCGGGCATCGCCAGCACGTCGTCGAGCGTCTTCTCCAGCCGCTCGAACATCTGCGCGAATTCGTCCTGGCTGTAGGTGAGCGCCGGCGCGAAGCCCAGGATCTGGTCGCCGAAGGAGCGGAACACCAGGCCGTTGCGGTAGCCCGCCGCGAAGATGCGGTCGGCCAGCCCCAGCCGCGCGTCGAAGCCGCGCTTGCTGCCCTTGTCGCTCACCAGCTCCAGCGCGCCCAGCAGCCCGCGGTGGCGCGCGTTGCCGACCAGCGGATGCGACTGCAGCGCGTCCAGGCCGGCCGCGAAGACCGGGCCCATCCGCTGGCCGTTGGCGAGGATGCCGCCCTCCTTGTAGAGCCGCAGCACTTCGAGCGCCACCGCGGCGCTGACCGGGTGGGCCGAATAGGTGGCGCCATGGCCGATCGGCATGCCGGCCGGAGCGCCGTCGGCGATCGCGGCATAGACCGCCTCGGTCATCAGCGTGGCGCCCATCGGCGCGTAGCCGGCCGTCAGGCCCTTGGCGACCGTCATCAGGTCGGGCTCCACGCCTTCGGCCTCGCACGCGAACATCGGGCCGGTGCGGCCGAAGCCGGTGATGACCTCGTCGACCACGAACAGGATGCCCAGCGCGCGGGTGGCGTCGCGCATCGCCTTCAGCCATCCGGCCGGCGGCACGATGACGCCGCCCGATCCCTGGATCGGCTCGCAGAAGAAGGCCGCCACGTTCTCGGCCCCCAGCGCGTCCACCCGGGCCCGCAACGCGGCGACCGATGCGGCGATCAGCGCCTGCGGATCCGCGCCGTCGGCATGGCGGTAGGGATTGGGCGACGGGATGTAGTGCTGCGTCGGCAGCGGCAGGTCGAAGCCGCGGTGGAACACCGGCAGCGCGGTGAGGCCGGCGCCGGTGGAGGAGGAGCCGTGGTAGCCGCGCTCCAGCGAGATGAAGTGCTTCTTCGACGGCTTGCCCAGCGCGTTCCAGTACTGCACGATGAAACGCACCGCCGCATCCACCGACTCGGAGCCGCCCAGCGTAAGGTAGACCCGGGTGAGCGCGGCCGGCGAGACCTGCACCAGCTTCTCGGCCAGGCGAATGGCAGGCTCGCTGCTGAAATGGAAGTAGCCGGTGGCGTAGGGCAGCCGCCGCATCTGCTCGGCCGCGGCCTGCACCACACTCTCCTGCCCGTAGCCTACGTTGACGCACCACAGGCCCGCGAACGCGTCGAGCAGTTCGTTGCCTTGCGCATCGGTCAGCCACGATCCGCGGCCCGAGGCCAGCACCGTCGGCCCCCGCTCCTCGTGCAGCCGCCAGGGGGACACCGGGTGGATCAGGTGGGCGCGGTCGATGGCGTCGAGCGCGGCATGGGCGGGCAGAGCGGTGGGATGCGTCATGGCGGGAGGGCCTGCGGACCGAGGGCGCAGGGCTTTTTGTCGATGCGGTCAGCTTAGGGGCGCGCGCGGGGGAGGTGGTGCTGGTTTGGGTGGCGTGGGCGGGGGAGGCTGCGGTTGTGGGGGCGGGGGCGGCAGATCGTGCCGCGGGGTTGGGGGCTTGGGCTGGGGCCGGCTTTTTCGTTTCGCTGCTGTTTGTCGCTGCGTTGCCTGTGTTGGGTCCGGAGGCGGGGATTTCGCCCCCGCGGGCGAGTCCCTTTCTTTGCTTCGCCAAAGAAAGGAACCAAAGAAAGGCGACCCCGCTGCGGCCGGTCCGGCTGCGCCGGACTGCTCTGCGGTGCTCGCGKKCGGCGGGGTCCCGCTCRAACTCGCTGCGCTGCGCTCCGCTCAAACAGTCGCGGGCCCTGATCCGCCGCCCGCTGCGCTCCTCGACGCCGCAGAGGGGCGGGGGAGCGGGAGCGGGGTCTCGCTGCGCTGCGCTCCGCTCAAACAGTCGCGGGCCCTGATCCGCCGCCCGCTGCGCTCCTCGACGCCGCAGAGGGGCGGGGGAGCGGGAGCGGGGTCCACACGGGCCATCGCTGCGCTCGGCCTTTTGTGGGCTGTCGCTGCGCTTAGCCCGTGGAATAAGCAGCGGCGCTATTGAATTTATAGCTGATAGTCGTTGCTGTGCGCCGGCTAGGGGCCTATTTCATTGGAAAATCGGCACTATGGTTGTCCCGGCCGCCGCCCCCAGGCGTAACTGCCGCGAAGCCGGCAGCAGCCGAAGGACCCCGCCCCCAAGCCCCTCGGGATGCGCCGAGGAGCGCAGCGGCAGGCGGAAAAAGGGCCGCGCATGTCTGAGGTTCTCCCCAAGCCCCTCGGGATGCGCCGAGGAGCGCAGCGGCAGGCGGAAAAAGGGCCGCGCATGTCTGAGGTTCTATGGTTCGCGTCAAGCCGAATCAAGCACCAGCGGCAGGCGCAATCACCGATTCGTCGAACGGCTTGCCGCTCTTCCAGACCGCAAACGCCACTCGCAGCAGCTTGCGCGCCATGATCACCAGCGCCTGCGTGGCAGCGAATCCTCGTGCCTTGAGCGCCTCGTAGATCGGTTTGAACACCTTGCTCCTGGCTGCCGCTTTGGCCATCAGATAGGCCTGCCTGCGCAGCGGCGGCGGACCCCTCTTGGACAGGCGCCTGCGACCCTTCTTTTGACCCGAGTCCTGCGCTCTGGGATCGAGCCCGCTGTAGGCGACCAGGGCGTCGGCGTTGGCAAATGGAATGCGGCTCAACAGCGCAGCCAGCATCGCGCCGCCCTGCGGGCCCACGCCCTTGACGGTCTGCAGCCTGCGACTCGCCGCAGCCATTTGCGCGTCCTGCCTCTGCAGCGACTCGATGCGTTCGTCTATGGCTTCGAGCAGGCCCTCGAAACTGTCGTCGAACTGCTTGGCGGCCACCGCTACCGCCTGCGCATCGCGCATCGTCTGGCGCAGGCTGGCGCGGTGCACGACGATGTCGGCCCTGCGCAGCAACAGCTCCCAGATCTCGGCTGCATGCGGCTGCGCATGCTCCCAAGGATGCAGGCCTTCGTGGTGCTCGGCGATGAACCGGGCGATGACATGGGCATCTACCTTGTCGGTTTTGCTGCGGCCTCCGAGTGCCTTGGCGTAGAAGCTGACGTCCTTGGCGTTGAGGACGTAGCCGGTGCAGCCGCTGGCCGTTGCCAGTTCCACCAGAAGCCGGTGATACCGGCCCGTGGACTCCATGGCGACGGTGCTGCCTGGCGGCAGCGTCTTGAGCCAGAGGCCGATCGCGCCGGCTTCGTTGGCAATAGTGCAGATGCCAGGCTCGCCCTTGCGTGCAATGACGAGCTCGGCCTTGGCAACATCCACACCGTAGAAGTCGTTCCCAGTGGACATGGACAGTTCCTCCAATCAACAGAAAATGGACCCTGCTGGGGTGGAACATCCCGCCACTACGTTAGCTTGCGTTCAGATCGGCTCTCGTCCAGTTGTTCGGACAGGACGGCGGCTCAGTTCTTAATCGACGTTAGGGCGGGGTGGGAATTGCTCAGACTGTCGGTCCGCTGTGAACGGCCGATGCGTAGCGTCGTTCCTCACCCCAGCACCTTCGACCATACAA
>NZ_LMKO01000002.1 GCF_001421705.1 Xylophilus sp. Leaf220
CTTTATTGCGCCCGCTTCGGGCTGTCGATGCAGGCGGTTATTGCAGCGCTGCTCGCCGCTCCGGTCGAGAACCGATCGGCCTGCGGCTGAGAACGGAATTGTTCAGGGCGGACTCTTTAGTTGCTCATCATTTGGCATACAAAAATGAATCAGATGTCCCAAAAGCACTAATGCGAAAACTGAGTGCATTGTCAGGCCTATTTGAGACCGCCGACGATCAGTTCGAGAATTTAAAAAGTGCGCGGCTAATGTATATTGAATCCAAAGAGAAGGAGATCACTGAAAAAGATCCCCAATCCCTAAAAGCAAATTTGAATTTGGATATATTAATGGCCTATGGGAAATCAAAGTTTCCAGACAGGAAAAGTCACTCATCAGATGAATTCTCCGAGCTACTATCCGAACTTCAAGAGTATGGCTACAAAAACCTTAACGCTCTTGAAAAAGCCGTAAGCAAGGGTTTGCCAACGGCTTTAGAGGAGGAGATAGCCAAGCCACCCCTCGATGAACATATGGAAAGAACCATGTATTCATCTATTGGATTAATTAGAACATCGCTGTCCCATGTTGATGCAGAATATTGTTTAAATAAATATGGTGAAGATGCACTCCGAAAAAACAAGGAACGTGGTTTGATGTGATCTTGATTGAAGCAAAAGTGCTAACTATGTTCAACATTCCGGACTGGTTCGGCCCACTCGACAGTTCAAAGTACCTCGTCGCGTCAATGGAGCCAAGCGGCCTGCTGCTGGGAGGAAACATTGAGCTTCTGCTCTTTCAAGGCTGGGTAACCAAGTTCTGCGCAAAGCGGACGCTTGCTCTTGGGCATGAGGTATATGACGCAGAGATCTAGGAGTGCAATGCTCAACCTTTTGCTAGAGCGGACGTTAGGCCTCTATGCCGGACATTGAAGAAGCACTTATTGCATGGCAGACCACGCTGTGCAAAGAGGTTGATGTTGGCAGACTTATAGCGAGAAGCCCTTCGGCGCACAAATGGAAGGCGCCATGGCGGGCGCTGCTTCTTCGCGAAGCGGTAGCTTGGCGATTGGTAGATCTTATGCAGCAGTCAGTCCAGCTGCATAAAGCAAAGCATGTATTGGGCGCACGCATTCTGGTGAGGTCTGCCTTTGAGACTCTCGGCATGCTGATCTATTCGAATCAAGACATTCGCCGGGTGGTTGCCAATGAGCTGAACTTCCACGAGTTTTCAAAGCGCACTAGTCAGTTGCTTCTGGGGTCCCGCGATAAGACCACGAATCTCGTGTCCATCAACATACTGACAGTCCTTCAAAGGGCCGACAAGCGATTCCCTGGTCTTCTTGGATGGTATGAGGCGCTGTGCGAATCCGCCCACCCGAACTACGAAGGCATGCTCGCGGGCTATTCCTCGAACGACTCAACTGAGTTCATCACCACCTTTGAGAATCGCTGGGATGCCATGTACGGCACCAGTCATTTGGGCTCTATAAAGGCATGTGCGGCTGTCTTTGATGCGGAGTACAACCACGAGTGGCCAGACGCATTTGACAAACTAGAAAAATGGATCGAAGCCAATGATGAAATGCTTGAACGTTCGCAGCCGACGGAATGCTAACCCTGCGCGGCAGCGGGACGGCTTCGCCGTCTGCTGAACTCGCACATAAGCGTCCGATGCGCATAGAGAAAACCGCCGGCGCAGGGCTGCGACGCACGACCCATAAACCAGCCTGCAACAACTGTTTGCATAACTCCGAAAGCTGTCGCCTCAATGGCTAATCATCCAAGGCCTTTTCGTAGGAAACGCCTTCGCCCCATTCGCCCCCGTCACCGTAGCCCCCCGCTTCCCTGCCGTACTGCTGCAGCACCCGCACCCCGCCGGATGCCGCATCCGCCCATAGCTCCCCTGCTCGGTATTGCGTGACGACCGCGGCGCGTGCTGCGCCCGCTCGTTGGTGTCGAAGGCGCGGCGCTGGTCGGGGCTGATGCAGGCCAACCTGGGGGCGCTGGCAAACACGCGGGGGGACGCCGCGCTGCAGCCGGGGCAGGCGGCAGGCTCGTTGCGCAGGGCCAGGCTGCGGATGGCGTCGAAGCCGCCGCAGGCGGCGCACTGGTAGTCGTAGGTGGGCATGGTGGTGCGGGGCCTACACGATGTCGTGCGATAGGGGCATCTGGATGCTGCCGTCGATGAACTTGGTCGGGCCGTCGGCGTTCGGGTTGATGTCGAAGTCGAAAATCCCGGTGGGCAGCCACAGCGTGGCGCACGAATTGGGCACATCGACCACGCCGCTGATGTGGCCCTGGACCGGGGCGGTGCCCAGGATGGAATAGGCCTGCGCGCCGCTGTAGCCGAACTTCTTCAAATACTCGATGGCGTTCAGGCAGGCCTGGCGGTAGGCGACGTTCACGTCCAGGTAGTACTGCTTGCCGGCCTCGTCGACCGAGATGCCTTCGAAGATCAGATAGTCGTTGTACTGGGGCGCGATCACGCTGGGCTTGAAGATCGGGTTCTTGATGCCGTACTTGGCCATGCCGCCCTTGATCAGCGTCACCTTCATGTGCACCCAGCCGGCCATTTCGATCGCGCCGCAGAAGGTGATCTCGCCGTCGCCCTGGCTGAAGTGCAGGTCGCCGACCGACAGGCCCGCGCCGTCGACATACACGGGGAAGAACACCTTCGATCCGCGCGACAAATCCTTGATGTCGCAGTTGCCGCCGTGCTCGCGCGGCGGCACGGTGCGGGCGCCTTCCGCGGCCGCCCTGTCGCGGGCCTCGCCCTTCAAGCGGCCCATGTGGGCGGTGCCGGCCGAAGGCGGGTTGGCCAGGCCGGCGGTGGGGTCGGTGTCGATGAGCTTCTGCTCGCGCTCGTTCCACAGGTCCAGCATCTTCTTGTCGGGCAGGCAGCCGATCAAACCGGGATGGATCAGGCCGGCGAAGTTGACGCCCGGGATGTGGCGCGAGCTGGTGAACATGCCCTTGAAGTCCCAGATCGATTTCTGCGCTTCGGGGAAATGCTCGGTCAGAAAGCCGCCGCCGTTCTTCTTGCTGAAGAAGCCGTTGAAGCCCCACAGGCTGTCCTGCTTGGCACCGATGTCGAGCAGATCGACCACCAGCAGGTCGCCCGGCTCCGCGCCCTTCACGCCCACCGGGCCCGAGAGGTAGTGCACCGTGGTCAGGTCGATGTCGCGCACGTCGTCGGCGCTGTCGTTGTTCTTGATGAATCCGCCGGTCCAGTCGAAGGTTTCCAGGATGAAGTCGTCGCCAGGGTTCACCCAGCAGGCCATCGGAATGTCCGGGTGCCAGCGGTTGTGGATGTTCTCGTTCTCGGTGGGCGACTTCGTCAAATCGACCTTGATGAGGGTGTCGGTCACGGCGGGCTCCTTTGGGGGTGAGTAAACGGGTGCGGTTGGGTACGACGGGCGCGGCCGTCAGACCGAGAGATACGACTTGATGCGCTGCTGGTCGGTATTGGCGCGGGTGGTCTCGTGCACCAGGCGGCCGCCCTCGATGACGAACAGCCGGTCGGCCACGTCCATCGCGAAGCTCAGCACCTGCTCCGAGACGACGATGGTCAGCTTGCGCATCTTGCGGATCTCGTTCAAGGCCTTGGCGATGTCCTTGATGATCGAGGGCTGGATGCCCTCGGTGGGCTCGTCGAGCAGCAGCACCTTCGGGTCGGTGACCAGGGCGCGGGCGATGGCCAGCTGCTGCTGCTGCCCGCCCGAGAGGTTGCCGCCCTTGCGCCGGCGCATGTCCCACAGCACCGGGAACAGCGCGAAGATTTCTTCGGGAATGATCTTGTGCTTGGCGTTCTCCAGGCCGGTCTGGATGTTCTCCTCGACCGTCAGCGTGGGGAAGATCATCCGGCCCTGCGGCACGTAGGCGATGCCCTTGGCGACACGGCGGAAGCTCTCGTCCTTCGAGACGTCCTGGCCCGCCACCTCGATGCGGCCGCTCTTGGTGGGCAGCACGCCCATCAGGCTCTTGAACAGCGTGGTCTTGCCCATGCCGTTGCGGCCCATGATGGCGACGGTTTCGTTGGCGTTGCCTTCGAACGAGATGCCGTGCAGCGCCTCGCTCTGGCCGTAGGCGACGTGGAGGTCTGTGACTTTCAGCATGGTGGTCGCTCTCTTCGATTCAGTGGCCGAGATACACGTCGATGACCTTGGGGTCGGCCTGCACCTTGTCCATCGGGCCTTCGGCCAGGATCTTTCCCTGGTGCATCACGGTGACCTTGTGGGCGATGCGCTTGACGAACTCCATGTCGTGCTCGATCACGATCACCGCGCGGTTCTTGCAGATGCGCTGCAGCAGCTCGCCGGTCAGCTCGCGCTCGCGGGCGCTCATGCCGGCGATGGGTTCGTCCAGCATCAGCAGCTCGGGCTCCTGCATCAGCAGCATGCCGATCTCCAGCCACTGCTTCTGGCCGTGGGAGAGCAGGCCGGCCTCGGTGTCCAACTTGTCGTGCAGGCCGATGTCTTCGGCGACCAGACGCACCCGGCTCTTCACCTCGTCGGTGCACTTGAAGGCCAGCGCGCCGAAGACGCTGCGGCCCGCGGGGTACGACACCTCCAGGTTCTGGAACACGCTCAGGTTCTCGTAGATCGAGGGCGTCTGGAACTTGCGGCCGATGCCCAGGCGCACCCGCTTGTGCTCGGCCATGCGGGTCAGCTCGGTGTTCTTGAACTTGATGCTGCCGGCGCTGGCCTTGGTCTTGCCGCAGATCAGGTCGAGCAGCGTGGTCTTGCCGGCGCCGTTGGGGCCGATGATCACGCGCAGCTCGTTCTTGTCGATGTAGAGCGTCAGCGCGTCGATGGCCTTGAAGCCGTCGAACGAGACCGTCAGGTCTTCCACGGCGAGGGCGAAGTCGGTGTTGCTCATGGGGCGGTCCTGCAGATGGCGGAAAGGGGTTGCGTGCGGGCGTGCGGTGCGGCGGCGGGCCTAGGCTCAGACGCCCTGGCTGCGCACGCCGTCGGGCAGGGTCGGGGCCGGCGCGATGGGGGCGGGCGGCTTGGCGGGCGCATCGGGTTCGCGGGCGGTGGTGGCCGCCATCGCTGCCTTGCGTGAAGCACCGCCGCGGCGGTTCTTCCAGCGGGGCACCACATGCTCTTCCCACACGCCGGCCAGTCCCATCGGGAAGGCCATCGTCACGCCGATGAACAGGCCCGCCATCAGGAACAGCCACAGGTCGGGGAAACTCTCCGAGAAATACGTCTTGCCCGCGTTGACCAGCAGCGTGCCGTAGACCGCGCCGACCAGGCTCATGCGGCCCCCGACGGCGGCGTAGATCACCATCTCGATCGAAGGCACAATACCGACGAAGCTCGGCGACATGAAGCCCACCTGCAGGGTGAACAGCGCACCACCGATGCCCGAGAGCGCGGCCGCCAGGCAGAAGGTGAAGACCTTGAAGTTGGAGACGTCGTAGCCTGAGAAGCGCACCCGGTCTTCCTTGTCGCGCATCGCCAGCAGCAGGGTGCCGAACTTGCTGGTCTGTATCCAGCGGCAGAGCAGCATCGCCCCGACCAGCAGGCCCACGCAGACGTAGTAGAGGATGTACTTGGCGCTGTCGGTGCGGGTGTCCCAGCCCAGGATGGTCTTCAGGTCGGTCATGCCGTTGACGCCGCCGGTGTAGCCCTGCTGGCCGATGATCAGCACGGTGACGATCAGCGCCACCGCCTGGGTGATGATGGCGAAGTACACGCCGCCCACGCGGCGCTTGAACATCGCGTAGCTCACGATCCAGGCCAGCAGCGTGGGCACCACGATCACCGCGGCCAGCGAGAACGGCAGGCTCTTGAACGGCACCCAGAAATTGGGCAATTCGGTGATCTGGTTCCAGTCCATGAAGTCGGGGATGCCCGGGGTCGACTGGATCTTGGTGGTCTCGGGGTCGGAGGCTTCCAGCTTCAGGAACATGGCCATCGCGTAGCCGCCCAGGCCGAAGAACACGCCCTGCCCCAGGCTCAGCACGCCGCCGTAGCCCCACACCATCACCAGGCCGATGGCGACGAAGGCGTAGCTCAGGTACTTGCCCACCAGGTTGAGCCGGAAGATGTCGAGCGACAGCGGCAGGACCACCGCGAGCAGCGCGACGAGGATCAGCATGCTGGCGAGCTGGTAGCGCAGGATCCAGGATTTGACGAGGTTCATAAGATTTCTCCGGCTTGTCCAGGCGCGATCAGCGGCGTACTTTCGAGGCGAACAGGCCTTGCGGGCGGATCATCAGGATCAGCACGATCATCGAGAGCGTGATCACCTTGGCCATCGAGCCGGCCAGGAAGAACTCGGTGATCGACTGGGTCTGGGCGATGCCGAAGGCCGAGACCACCGTGCCCAGCAGGCTGGCGGCGCCGCCGAAGGTGACGACCAGGAACGCGTCGACGATGTAGAGCGAGCCGGAGGTCGGCCCGGTGGAGCCGATGGTGGTGAACGCGGCGCCGGCGATGCCCGCGATGCCGCAGCCGATGGCGAAGGTCAGGCGGTCGGTCTTCTTGGTGTCGATGCCGATCGAGTTGGCCATCACCCGGTTGCTGACGGTGGCGCGCACCCGCAGGCCCCAGCGGCTCTTGTGCAGCGCGATCAGCACACCGGCGGTGACGACGGCGGTGAGCGCCAGCACGAACATGCCGTTGATCGGGATGTCGAGCCCCTCGGCCGGCGCCCAGGAGCCCAGCAGCCAGTCGGGCAGCGTGGGGCTGACCTCCTTCGGGCCGATGAAGGAGCGGAACGACTGCTGCATCGCCAGGCTGATGCCCCAGGTGGCCAGCAGCGTGTCGAGCGGTCGCTTGTACAGGTGCCGGATCAGGCCCCACTCCACCAGCCAGCCGGCCGCGAAGGCGATGAAGAAGGCCGCGACGATCGCGACCGGGAAGTAGTAGGGCGTCCACTGCGGCGCATGGGTGGCCGTGAGGGTGGAGCCCAGGTAGATGGTGTAGGCGCCGATGGTCATGAACTCGCCATGCGCCATGTTGATCACGCCCATCTGGCCGAAGATGATCGCCAGCCCCAGGCCCATCAGCAGCAGCACCGCGAACAGGCTCAGCCCCGCGAAGCCCTGCATCAGGCCGATGTTCATCATTTCGGAAACGGTCATGGAAAGGCTCCGGAGAAAGCGACGCAGGCGCTTCTGGCTGTCATGTCTTGCCCCCTCTCCCGCACGCGGGAGAGGGCTGGGGTGAGGGCGCGTGCACGGGCAACCGGCTCCCCCTCACCCCTCCCTCTCCCGCAGGCGGGAGAGGGCGATCGGTCGCGCTTCTGGTGGCCGGCAGCGCCTCGGCAAGCGAAGCGAAGCCCTCCTCAGAGATGCCGCGGAACCGGCTTTGCCGGGCCGCTGGCATCGCCCCCGGTAGGGGGTTGGCGGCCACACGCAGTGGGCAAGCCTGGGGGCGAGCTTTACTGGTAACCCTTCGGGAACGGATCGGGTTTGATCAATTCGGGCGATTCGGAGACGACCTTGAAGCTCGCATCCGCCTGGCCCTGCGCGATGCGCGACTTGCTCCACAAATGGTGGTTCGCGTCGATCTTCACGTAGCCCTCGGGCGCGGTCTTGAGCTCGATGCCCGGCGATGCGGCGACCACCTTGTCGACGTCGAAGCTCTTGGCCTTCTCCACCGCGGCCTTCCACAGCCAGGGGCCGAGGTAGCCGGCCTGGGTCACGTCGCCGATCACCGCGTTGGCGCCGTACTTGGCCTTGAAGGCGGCGACGAACTTCTTGTTGTTCTCGTTCTCCAGGGTCTGGAAGTACTTCATCGACGAGTAGAAGCCCTTGAAGTTCTCGCCGCCCACGCCGGTCATCTCGTCCTCGGTCACCGCCAGGGTCACCAGCAGCTGCTTGTCGCCGGTGATGCCTGCTGCCTTGAGCGCCTTGTAGAAGGCCACGTTGGAGCCGCCGACCACCGCGACGTAAATGCAGTCGGGCTTCTGCACCTTGATCTTGTTCATCAGCGAGCCGAAGTTGGTGCTGCCCAGCGGGTAGTACTCCTCGCCGACGACCTTGCCCTTCTGCATGTTCTCGATGTGCTTGCGCGCGATCTTCATCGAGGTGCGCGGCCAGATGTAGTCGGAGCCGATCAGGAAGAAGGTCTTGGCGTTCTTCTCCTTCTTGGCCCAGTCGAGGCTGTAGAGGATCTGCTGGGTGGCTTCCTGGCCGGTGTAGATCACGTTCTTCGACTGCTCCAGGCCTTCGTAGAAGGTGGGGTAGTACAGCAGCCCGTTCTCCTTCTCGAACACCGGCAGCACCGCCTTGCGCGAAGCGCTGGTCCAGCAGCCGAACACCGCGGCGCAGTGGTCGCTGATCAGCAGCTTCTTGGCCTTCTCGGCGAAGGTCGGCCAGTCGGAGGCGCCGTCTTCCTTGATGACCTTGATCTTGCGGCCCAGGATGCCGCCCATGGCGTTGATCTCGTCGATCGCCAGCTGCTCGGCTTGGATCGATCCGGTCTCCGAGATCGCCATCGTGCCGGTGGCCGAGTGCAGCTGGCCCACGGTGACTTCGGTGTCGGTAACCGCCAGCTTGGTGGTGTTGACCTGCGCCGTCGGCTGCGCGTGGCCCCAGGCCGGCAGGCCCGCGACCGATGCGGCGCCGAACGCCTGCAGCAACCGGCGGCGGCCAGCGTCCGCGGTTAGGGAGGTGGGGGCGTTGGCGTCGGGTTGGTGCTTCATGATGAAAGGCGCTCCTTGCAGCAGGCGGTGGGAAATGTCGGCAGAGGTGCCGCGCTGGTCCGAAGATTAGGGAAGACCCTGCGTGCGGCCCATACGTCAAACGACGTACGCATGCGTAGCCGCCGGTAACCTGCCCGGGTGCGCGCAGGTCGCTGCTATGGTTTCGATAGCTGATGACCGGCGATCCGCGCCGGCTGCAGGCCCTTTTTGCTTGCAGAATGCCGCACCGGTGCCCCGTTGCTGCCCTGCCGTGCAGCCGGGCACAAGCCCGCTTCTTGCTTGAAAGCGCCCATGCCCACCGCCCCCCGCCCGCTGCTGCAGCCCGCCCCGCAGACCATCTTCAAGTTCCGGCGCGAATACAACGCCTGGGTGGCCGACGAGACGATGGAGGACTACGCCCTGCGCTACACGCCGAAGAGCTTCCGGCGCTGGAGCGAGTTCCGCGTGGCCAACACCGCCTTCGGCTCGCTCTCCTTCCTGGTGCTGGAGGCGATCGGCGGGGCGATCGCGCTCAACTACGGCTTCGCCAACGCGATGTGGGCGATCCTGGCGGTGGGGCTGGTCATCTTCCTCACCGGCCTGCCCATCACCTACTACGCGGCCCGCTACGGCCTCGACATGGACCTGCTGACCCGCGGCGCCGGCTTCGGCTACCTGGGCTCGACCATCACCTCGCTGATCTACGCGGTCTTCACCTTCATCTTCTTCGCGCTGGAGGCGGCGATCATGGCGCTGGCCCTGCAGATGGTGGTGAGCTGGCCGATCGAGTGGTGCTACGTCGCCTCGTCGCTGGTGGTGCTGCCGCTGGCGATGCGGGGCATCACCCTCATCTCGCGGCTGCAGGCCTGGACGCAGCCGCTGTGGCTGTTCCTGCTGCTGCTGCCCTTCGTCTGGATCGCGCTGTCGCAGCCGCAGCTCTACCGCGATTTCGCGGGGCTCTCGGGCATCAAGAGCGGCAGCAACGGCTTCGATCCGCTGATGTTCGGCGCGGCGGCGGCGGTGATCTTCTCGCTGGTGGTGCAGATCGGCGAGCAGGTCGACATCCTGCGCTTTTTGCCCGAGCGCACCCGCGCCAACCGGGGCCGCTGGTGGGCCGCTGTGCTGGTCGCGGGGCCCGGCTGGATCGTGATGGGCATGCTGAAGATGGCGGCCGGCGCGTTCCTCGCCTTCGCCGCGCTGCAGTTCGAGGTGGGCGTGCACCGCGCGGCCGAGCCGACGCAGATGTTCCTGGCGGGCTTCCAGCAGGTGACGCAGGGCCTGGGGCTGCCCGGCCTGGCGGTGGCGCTCACCGTGGTCTTCGTGGTGGTGTCGCAGGTCAAGATCAACCTGACCAACGCCTATGCCGGCTCGCTGGCCTGGTCCAACTTCTTCGCGCGGGTCACCCGCAGCCACCCGGGGCGGGTGGTGTGGCTGGTGTTCAACGTGGGCATCGCCACGCTGCTGATGGCCCTCGGCGTGTTCGAGGCGCTGGAGAAGGTGCTGGCCATCTACAGCAGCGTGGCCATCGCCTGGGTGGGCGCGCTGGTGGCCGACCTGGTGATCAACAAGCCGCTGGGCCTCTCGCCCAAGGGCATCGAGTTCCGCCGGGCGCACCTCTACGACTTCAACCCGGTGGGCCTGGGCGCGATGCTGATGGCCGCGGTGGTGGCCAGCGCCGCGCACGCCGGCCTGCTGGGGGTGACGGCGGCGGCGTTCTCGCCCTTCATCGCGCTGGCGCTGTCGATGGCGCTCTCGCCGCTGCTGGCCTGGGCCACCAAGGGCCGCTACTACCTGGCGCGATCGCCCGACACCGGCTGGAAGCCCGGCGAGATCGTGCGCTGCGCGGTGTGCCAGAACCAGTTCGAGTCGGAGGACATGGCCCGCTGCCCGGCCTATGCGGCGCCGATCTGCTCGCTGTGCTGCTCATTGGAATCGCGCTGCCACGACCGCTGCAAGACCGGCTCGCGCGCGTCCGACCAGCTGCGGGCGGTGGTGGCCTGGCTGCTGCCGCGCACCTGGGCGCTCAAGTTCAACTTCCGGCTGGGGCAGTACCTGGTGGTGCTGGTGTCGCTGGGCGCGGTGATGGCCTTCATGGTGGGCGTGGTGTACGTGCAGGAGGGGCTGGACACGCCCGCGCAGTTCCTGCGGATGCCGTTCCTGAAGGTGTTCGCGCTGCTCGCCCTGCTGGCCGCCGTCTGCGCCTGGTGGGTGGTGCTCTCCACCGACAGCCGCCGCATGGCGCAGGACGAGTCCGAGCGCCAGACCCAGCTGCTGCTGCAGGAGATCGAGGCCCACAAGCGCACCGATGCCGAACTGCAGGCCGCCAAGGACATCGCCGATGCGGCCAACCAGGCCAAGACCCGCTACGTGGCCGGCATGACGCACGAGCTGCGCTCGCCGCTCAACAGCATCCTGGGCTATGCGCAGATATTGCTGAAGAACCCGCAGGTCGACGGCTGGCTGCGCGAGACGCTGGCCACGATGCAGCACAGCGGCCAGCACATGCACGCGCTGATCGACGGATCGCTGGAGCTGGCCCGCATCGAGGCCGGGCGCCTGCGGCTCGACCCGGCGCCGATACCGCTGGCCGAGCTGCTCGACGACGTCGAGCGCATGATGCGGCCCCAGGCCGAGGCCAAGGGCCTGCGCTTCGCGGTGCAGACCGAGGGCAACGCGCCCGAGTGGATACGGGTCGACGCCAAGCGGCTGCGGCAGATCCTGATCAACCTGCTGGCCAACGCGGTGCGCTTCACCGACCAGGGCACGGTGACGCTGCGGCTCGACTTCAGCCACCACGTCGCGCGGATCGAGGTGGTCGACACCGGCATCGGCATCGCACCGCTCGACCAGGAGCGCATCTTCCTGCCGTTCGAGCGCGGCAGCGCCGGCCGCCGCGCCAGCGAGACCGGCACCGGCCTGGGCCTGACCATCACCCACCTGCTGACCGAACTGATGGGCGGCCAGCTGACCGTGCGCAGCGTGCCCGGCGCCGGCAGCACCTTCACCGTGCGGCTGTACCTGCCCGGCATCGCCGCCGAGGCGGCCCGGCCACTGCGCCGCGCCGCGACCCTGCGCCCGGCCATCGGCTACCTGGCCCCGCGCCGCACCCTGCTGGTGGTCGACGACCAGCCGCTGCAGCGCCAGCTGCTGGCCGCCCTGCTGGTGCCGCTGGGCTTCACCGTGCGCGAGGCCGCCAGCGGCCGCGAATGCCTGGAGATCGTCGAGCACGCCCCGCCCGACATGGTGCTGCTCGACCTGAGCATGGACGACCTGGACGGCTGGCAGACCGCCGCCCTGCTGCGCGCGCTGCGGCCCGCGTCGGAGCTGCCGATCGTCTTCGTCTCGGCCAACCTGTTCGACTACCGGCCCGAGCGGCTCACCGCGCTCGACCTGCAGGGCTTCGTCGGCAAGCCGGTGATCGAATCGGAACTGCTGGCCGCGCTGGAGCGCGCGCTGCAGCTGGAGTGGGTGCACGACAATGCACCCCTGGCGCCGGCCGGCACGCCGAAGGTCGCGCCGCCGGCCGAAGGCGCGGGGGACGCCGCCGCCAGCCCCCCGCCCCTGCCCGACGACCTGCGCGAAGACCTGCAGCGGCTGGCCCGCCAGGGCAACGCCGCGGTGCTGCGCGAGCGGCTGCGGGAGGCGCGCAAGGCCCACCCCGTGCACGCCGCGATGCTGCAGCGCCTGCAGGTGCACTGCGACCGATTCGACTTCCAGGCCCTGGCCGACGAACTGAGAGAACCCGACCATGTGCCCCCCGCCTGACCCCGCGCCGCCGCCCGTACCCGCCGTTGCCCCGCGGCCGGTGGGCGCGGTGACCGCGCCGGTCCCCGCCGCCACGCCCCAGCGGGTGGTGCTGGTGGTGGACGACGCCCTCGACACCCTGCGCATGCTCTGCGACGCGCTGGCCGCCGAGGGCTACGTGGTGCTGGTGGCGCGCGACGCGCAGGAGGCGCTGCAGCGCTTCGAGATCGCGGTGCCCGACGGCGTGCTGCTGGACGCGGTGATGCCCGGCATCGACGGCTTCGCCCTGTGCCGCCAGCTCAAGGCCACGCCGCCCTGGTCGCACGTGCCCATCCTCTTCATGACCGGCCTGTCGGAGACCGAGCAGATCCTGCAGGGCTTCGACAGCGGCGGGGTGGACTACGTCGTCAAGCCGCTGCGCATCCCCGAGGTGCTGGCCCGCCTGGCCACCCATGTGCGCAACGCCCAGGCCACCCGGCTGGCGCGCGAGGCGGTCGACGTGGTCGGCATGGGCGCGGTGGTGCTCGACGGCCAGGGCCGCGTCGCCTGGCGCTCGCCCCAGGCCACCCGCTGGCTCGACGGCGCCTTCGCCGCCGCGCAGCACGCCGAGGACGGCGCCGCCTGGCTGCAGTCGGTGCCCGCCGGCGGCGAGGCTTCCGCCCCGCTGCCCGACGGCCGCCGCTTGGTCGCCCGCCACATGGGCCAGAGCGGGTTTTCCGAATCGATGCTGCTGCTGCACCTCGCCGCCGCCGGCACCGCCGCCGCCCCGCGCCAGCCCGACGTGCCCCTGACCCCGCGCGAATCCGAAGTGCTCTCGTGGCTCGCCAAGGGCAAGACCAACCGCGACATCGCCGACATCCTGGGCATGAGCCCGCGCACGGTGAACAAGCACCTGGAGCACATCTTCGAGAAGCTGGGCGTGGAGACGCGCACCGCCGCGGCGGCGCTGGCCGGGCAGATGCTGCCGGTGGGCTAGACCCGCGGTTTTCTGGATGAAAAGTGGCCGGGGCCGGCGTGGTTCGCCGGCCTCCAGCTACATATTCGATAGCAAAGACGCGTCGGCCGATCCGGCGCCGGCCAGTGCCTACACTCTCCGCATGGCACCCCTGCGCATCCTCGTCCTCGGCGGCTACGGCTTTTTCGGCCGGCGGCTGGTGCGGCGGCTGGCGGGGTGGGAGGGCTGCACCGTGCTGGTGGCGGGGCGGTCGCTGGCGTCGGCCGGGGCGCTGGCCGCGGGGCTGCGCGGCACCGCATCGGCCGCGCTGGAGGCGGTGGCGCTCGACCTGGACCGGCCCGGCCTCGTGGACGCCCTGCTCGCGCTGCGCATCGACGCGCTGGTGCACACCGCCGGCCCGTTCCAGGGGCAGGACTGGCGGGTGGCCCGCGCCTGCATCGCCGCTGGCGTGCACTACATCGACCTGGCCGACGGGCGCGACTTCGTGGCGGGCATCGGTGCGCTGGACGGACCGGCACGGCGGGCCGGCGTGGCGGTGGTCTCCGGTGCCAGCTCGGTGCCGGCGCTCTCGGGCGCGGCGGTGGACCGGCTGGCACGGGGCCTGGCCACGGTGCGGCGCATCGACATCGGCATCAGCCCGGGCAACCGCACCGAGCGGGGGCTGTCCACCGTGCGCGGCATCCTGGGCTACTGCGGCCGGCCGATCGGGCCCGGCGGCGCGCACGGCCACGGCTGGAGCGGCCGGTGGCGGCACCGCTATGCCGCGCCGGTCGGCACCCGGCTGCTGTCGCCCTGCGACGTGCCCGACCTGGCGCTGCTGCCGGCGCGCTACCCCGGCACGCCGGCCGTCCGCTTCGGCGCGGGGCTGGAACTGCGGCTGCTGCACCGGGGCATGAACCTGATGGCCGCGGTGGCCCGGCGCGGCTGGGTGCGCGACTGGTCGGCGCATGCCGGATGGCTGAAGACGGCCTCCGACCTGTTCCGGCACCTGGGCAGCGATGCGGGCGCGATGCATGTCGAGGTGGAAGGGCTGGCCGACGGCGGCCACCCGGTGCTGCGCCGCTGGGAACTGCAGGCCCTGGGCGGCGACGGGCCGTACGTGCCCACGCTGGCCGCCGCCGCGCTGCTGCGCCGCCTGCGGGTGGCGGGCAGCCTGCCGGCGGGTGCGCAGCCGTGCGTCGGCCTGCTGGACATCGACGATTTCGCGGCCGAGGCGCACGGCCTGGCCATCACCTTCAAGGAGCTTGCCGCATGACCTCTCTCGCCGCCGGCCCCGTGGCGCCGGCACACCCGGCCGCCGCGACCCGGTTGCCGCACGCGGACGACGGCGCGCCGGCAGGTGCCGACGACGGTACCGCCCACCGGGCCGCCAGCGCATCGATGTACCGGGCCGCCCTGGGTGCCGACGCCTTCGCGCGGCTCCATCCCGCCCTGCAGCGTTTCCATGGGCTGCAGGGCCGCATCGGCCTGCGGGGCCATGCGACGACCGCTCCGCCGGCCGGCCTGCCGGCACGCCTGCTGGGCGGGCTGCTGGGCACGCCGCTGCAGGCGCGCACCGGGCCGGTGGCGTTCGTGCTGCAGGCCGGTCCGCAGGAGGAGCACTGGACGCGCCACTTCCCCGGCCGCACGATGCGCTCGCGCCTGCGGCTGCAGGCCGACGGCCGCGTGGTGGAACGGCTGGGCCCGGCGCGGCTGGTGTTCCGGCTGCGGGAAACGGGCGGCGGCCTCGCCATGCACCTGCAGTCGCTGCATTTCTTCGGCATTCCGTGCCCGGGCTGGCTGCGGCCGCAGGTGGTGGCCGAAGAGCGGGGCACCGACGCCGCCGGGGCCGACGGCGCACGGCTGCATTTCGACGTGCGGGCGGCGGTGCCGCTGCTGGGCATGGTGGCGCGCTACCACGGCTGGCTGGACCTGGCGACGGCCGAGGCGCTGCCGTGATCGTCGTGTTCGACGGACAGTGCCTGCTCTGCAACCGCTGGGTGCAGTTCCTGCTGCGGCACGACCGGCACGGCCGCATCCGCTATGCGTCGATGCAGGGCGCCACCGGCAGCGCCCTGCTGCGCGACGCCGGCCTGCCCACCGAGAACCTGGAGACGCTGCTGGTGGTGGACGACGCCGGCCGCCGCTGGCAGCACACCGGCGCGATCCTGCGGCTGCTGCATGCCCTGGGCGGGGCGTGGCGCCTGGCTTGGGCCGCCTGGCTGGTGCCGGCGCCGCTGCGCGACGCGGCCTACCGGCTGCTGGCGCGCAACCGCTACCGGGTCTTCGGCCGCGCCGACGCCTGCATGCTGCCGCCGCCGGGCACGGCCGGCCGCTTCCTCGACTGAGGAGCCGCCGGGGGGCATCCGCCCGCCCGGACCGCCGCGCCGCGCCCCTCGCGCACAATGGACCATGAAAGCACCTCCCCGCCTGCAGGCCCTGGTCGACGAAGGCCTGATCGATACCGTCGTGCGCCAGCTCATGAGCGGCAAGGAAGCGATGGTCTACGTGGTGCGCTGCGGCGACGACACCCGCTGCGCCAAGATCTACAAGGACGCGACGCAGCGCAGCTTCCGCCAGGCGGTGGACTACACCGAGAACCGCCGCGTCAAGAACAGCCGCCAGGCCCGCGCCATGGCCAAGGGCACCCGCTTCGGCCGCCAGGCCGCCGAGGCCGCCTGGCAAAGCGCCGAGGTCGATGCGCTCTACCGCCTGGCCGCAGCCGGCGTGCGGGTGCCGACACCCTACAACTTCCACGAGGGCGTGCTGCTGATGGAGCTGGTGACCGATGCGCACGGCGACGCCGCGCCCCGGCTCAACGACGTCGTGTTCTCGCCCGAGGACGCCCGGCGCCACCATGCCAGCCTGCTGGTCGAGGTGGTGCGGATGCTGGCGGCCGGCGTGGTGCACGGCGACCTGTCGGAGTTCAACATCCTGCTGGCGGCCGACGGTCCGGTGGTGATCGACCTGCCCCAGGCGGTCGACGCGGCCGGCAACAACCACGCCGGCCGGATGCTGCTGCGCGACGTGGACAACCTGCGCCAGTTCTTCGGCCAGTTCGCGCCCGAACTACTCGCCACCCGTTACGGCGAGGAGATCTGGTCGCTTTACCAGCGCGGCACCCTCACGCCGCAGACCCCGCTCACCGGCCGCTTCGACCGGCCCGACGGCCCGGTGGACCTGCAGGGCGTGCTGCGCGAGGTGGACGACGCCCGGGCCGAAGAGGCGGCACGGGTGCTGCGCATGGGCGCCTAAGCACACCGCACCGCCAGGCGGGTTCGAGGCAGTGGACGGTAGGCCCGCCTTGGTGGAGCGATTTGCAAAATCGACCATGCAAACTCCCCGGTCGATGCAAGAAATCTGTAAGCTTGCTAACTTTTTCTAACACTTACAGATGAACGCTGCCGCCCCCGCTCCTCGACGCTCCTTGAAGGTCGCCACCCGACTGGCCCTCGGCTTCGGCTTCCTTTTGTTCATGCTTGTCACCATCGCGGTCCTGGCGCTGATGCGCATCCAGACGATCAACGGGCGGGTGACGCAGATCCTGGACGACCGCTACGTCAAGGTCATCCGGTCCACCCAGATCGAGAAGAACGTCGAGACACAGGCGCTGGCCTTGCGCGACGCCTTGCTCGGCGCGCGGGATTCCGCCGTGGTGCAGCGCGAACTGGCGGTCGTAGAGGCGGCATCGGCCAGGAACAACGAGCTGATGGACCTGCTGGGCAAAAGCATCAACACCGAAGAGGGCACGCGGCGATTCAAGGCCATGGCGGCCGCCCGTACCCGCTACGGGCAGGAGCGCAACCAGGTGGTGCAGCGGATCGGCGCAGGCAATGTCGAGGACGCGGGAACCTACCTCGCCTCCAGCGTGCGGCCGGCGCAGAAGGAATTCTTCGACCAGGTCGACGGGATGATCGCCTTCCAGGCCGGCATCATGGCGCGCGAGGGCGACGCCGCCAAGGCCGATGGCGCCTCCGCCACGGTGACCGTTTCGGTCCTGGCGCTGCTGGCCGCGGTCCTGAGCATCGGCCTGGCCGTGCTGATCACCCGCAGCCTGATCCGCCAGTTGGGCGGCGAGCCGCAGGAAGTGGTGCGGGTGACCAGCGCGATCGCCGGCGGCGACCTGGCCGTGGCCATTTCGACCCGTTCGGGCGACACGCACAGCATCCTGGCCGCGATGGCCACGATGCGCGACCGGCTGGCCGCCGTGGTGGGCCAGGTGCGCCAGAGCAGCGACAGCATCGCCACCGGCTCGTCGCAGATCGCCGCCGGCAACGCCGACCTGAGCCAGCGCACCGAGGAGCAGGCCAGCAACCTGGAGGAAACCGCTGCCTCGATGGAGGAACTGACCAGCACCGTCAAGGCCAACGCCGACACCGCCGGCCATGCCAACCGGCTGGCGGCCGAAGCCTCCGCGGCCGCGGCCCAGGGCGGCGCGGCGGTGGGCCAGGTGGTGCGGACGATGCAGGACATCGCCGTCTCGTCGAAAAAGATCGCCGACATCATCGGCACGATCGACGGCATCGCCTTCCAGACCAACATCCTGGCGCTGAACGCCGCGGTGGAAGCGGCGCGCGCCGGCGAGCAGGGCCGCGGCTTCGCCGTCGTCGCCAGCGAAGTGCGCAGCCTGGCGCAGCGCAGTGCCAATGCCGCCAAGGAGATCAAGAGCCTGATCGGCGACAGCGTGGAGAAGGTCGAGGCCGGATCGCGCCAGGTACACGAGGCAGGCGCGTCGATGGAGGCCATCGTGTCCCAGGTGCGGCGCGTGGGCCAGCTGATCGGCGAAATCTCCAATGCCACGTCGGAGCAGTCGCTGGGCATCGGCCAGGTGGGTGACGCGGTGGGCCAGCTGGACCAGGTGACGCAGCAGAACGCGGCGCTCGTCGAGCAAAGCGCCGCCGCCGCCGACAGCCTGCGGGTGCAGGCGCTGCGGCTGGCCGATGTGGTCGGCGTCTTCAAGCTCGGCGGCGATCCGCTGCAGGCGGCACCCGTCCGGCCCCAGGCGGTGCGGGCGCCGGTGGCGGCGCCTGCGCTGTCGGCACGTCGCCCTGCGACCAGGCTGCCGGCGGTAGCCAAGGCACCGGGAACACCGGCCGCCCGCACGCCGGCGCCCCCCGCACTGCCGGCCAGGGCACCGGCGGCGACCGCGACGGCGGCGTCCGACAAGGACAACGCCGACTGGGAAAGCTTCTAGCCCCCGGCGGCGCCCCCGCTGCACAGGGCGGTGGCCGCCGCCGGGCGGGGTGGCCAGGTCACCCCACCGCGTGGCGGCGGGCGGCCCAGTAGGTGGCGCCGGCGCTGCCGTAGCGCTCGGCATGCGGCTCGTCGCGGTCGAGGGCGAAGCGGTCGCCGGGCTGCAGGTGGCGGGTGGCGCCGTGCTGGGTGAGCCACATCTCGCCCCGCACCACCAGGGCCTGCACCGCGAACGGGTGGCCGTGGTCCTCGACCACGGTGCCGGGCTGCCACACGCGCTCGGCCACCTCGTCGAAGCCCTGGCGCAGGGCGGCCTGTTCGAAATCGGCGAAGGTGGGCAACGTCATCGGGGGCTCCGGGGGTGGGTGGGCCTTGCGGCGGAACGCCCTCTGGGGGCGCGGGCCGCAAGGTTCGCACAGGCTTCGGTGCGCCGCCAGCGGCGCGTCTCGATCGCCGCGATAGCTTGACGCAGGGCCGGCGGAAGGCTCAGGCCGCCGCGTGCGGCACGGAGCGCAGGATCTCGCCCAGCGCCAGCACGAAGCGTGTGTTGTCGGCGGGCAGGCCCACCGTCACCCGCAGGCAGTGGGTCCAGCCCGTCTCCTTCCAGGGCTTGACGATGATGCCGCGGGCCAGCAGCGCGTCGGCCACCGGGCCGGACGGCCGGCCCAGGTCGAGGAACAGGAAGTTGGTGGCCGACGCCGCCCAGCGCAGCCCGGGAACGCCCAGGCCGTGGAGCTGCCGCTCCAGCACCCGGCGCTCGGCCACGGTGCGGGCCACCGCCTGCTCCATGTGGGTTGCATCGCCCCAGGCGGCCAGCGCGGCGGCCTGTGCGGCGGCGTTCACGTTGAAGGGCGTGCGCACCCGGTCGAGCATCTGCACCAGCGCCGCGTCGGACGCGATGCCGTAGCCCACCCGCAGGCCCGCCAGGCCCCAGGCCTTGGAGAAGGTGCGCAGCACGATCCAGGGCCGGGCCTGGGCGCGCAGCACCGCCAATGCGTCGGGAAATCCGGGCGCCAGGCGCGCGTACTCCACATACGCCTCGTCCACCACCAGCAGCGTGCCCGCCGGCACCGCGGCCACCAGGCGGGCGAAGCCGGCCGCGTCCAGCATGCAGCCGACAGGGTTCGACGGATTGGGCAGCAGCACCAGCTTCGGGCCGCGGGCGACCGCCGCGCACCAGGCGTCCACGTCGAACGCCAGGTCTTGCGTCGCCGGCAGCATCTCGACGGTGGCGCCCATCATCCGCGGATAGATCTCGTGCAGGCCGAAGGACGGCTGCAGCGTCAGCACCCGGTCGCCGGGCGAGAGGAATGCCTGGCAGAGCATCTGCAGGATGTCCTCCGAGCCGTTGCCCACCACGATCTGGCCCGGCTCGGCACCGCTGCCGGCCGCGATGGCGGCGCGCAGCGCGGTGCAGGCCGCATCCGGATACCAGGCCACCTGCCCGGCCAAGCCCGCCAGCGCGCGGCCCACCGCGGGGCTGGCGCCGTAGGGGTTCTCGTTGCTGGCCAGGCGGGCGACGTCGGTCACGCCGTAGCGCGCGCGGACCGCGTCGGACGACAGGCCGGCGTTGTAGACGGGCAGCGGCGCCACTTCGGGGCGGGCCAGGGCGAGGATGGCGTGCGAAGGCATGGGGCGGGTCGGGAGAGAGTGCAGAGGGAGGAAAAGAACGGGGGCGGCGCGCGCACGGCGGCTACCGGTCGAACACCTTGCCGGGGTTGAGGATGCCCAGCGGATCCAGCGCCCGCTTGATGGCCCGCATCGCGGCCATCTCGGCCGGCGTGCGGCTGGCGCCCAGCCAGGGCTTCTTGTGCAGGCCGATGCCGTGCTCGGCCGAGATGCTGCCCCGGAACTCCGCGACCAGGCCGTAGACCAGCGCCTCGATCGCGGCCTCGTCATGGCCGGCGGTGGCGGCGTCGACGGTGACGTGCAGGTTGCTGTCGCCCACATGGCCGAAGAAGATGCTGTGCTGCCCCGGCCAGCGCGCGTCGAGCGCGGCGCGGCAGGCGTCGGCGAAATGGCCGATGCGCGCCATCGGCAGGCTCACGTCGAAGTTGACCGGCGGGTGCATCCGCACCGGGAACTCGGCCGGTGCCTCGCGCAGCCGCCACAGGGTGCGCGCCTGGGCCTGCGACTGGGCCAGCACCGCATCGAGGGCGGTGCCGGCTTCCAGCGCCTCGCCCACCACCTCCTGCAGGCCGGCCTGCAGCGCATCGGCCTCGGGGCCGGACAGCTCCACCAGGGCCGCCAGCGGCGGCGGCAGGTCGAAGGGCGGGCGCAGGTCCTGCCAGGCGATCGAGGTGTCGATGAAATCGCGCCACATCAGCTCGAAGGCCGCCACGCCGCCGGGGCAGCGGGCCTGCAGCCGGCCGAGCAGGCCGAGGGCCGCGTCGAAGTGCGGCAGCGCCACCAGCGCGGTGACGCGGGCCGGCGGCGCCGGGTGCAGCCGCAGCAGCGCGCGGGTGATCACGCCCAGCGTGCCCTCCGCGCCGATGAAGAACTGCTTCAGGTCGTAGCCGGTGTTGTTCTTGAGCATGGGCCGCAGCATCGGCAGCACGGTGCCGTCGGCCAGCACCACCTCCAGGCCCAGGGTCTGCTCGCGCATCATCCCGAACTGCAGCACGCCGTTGCCGCCCGCGTTGGTCGCCAGGTTGCCGCCGATCTGGCAGGAGCCGCGCGCGCCCAGGTCCACCCCGAACTGCAGGCCCTGCGCGGCCGCCGCCTCCTGCAGCGCCTGCAGCGTGGCGCCGGCCTGCACGGTGGCGGTGCCGGCCGCGGCGTCGATGGATTCGACGGCCGCCATCCGCTCCAGCGACAGCACGATGCCGGCCGCGTCCGGTACCGCGCCGCCCGCCAGCCCGGTGCGGCCGCCCTGCGGCACCACCGGGACGCGCTCCGCATGGCACAGGCGCATCACCGCGGCCACCGCCTCGGTGCTGCGGGGCCGCACCAGGGCACGCGGCACGACGGGTGCGTGGCCGCTCCAGTCGGTGCGGTAGGGGGCCGGTACCGCGTCGCCCGCCAGCACCGCATCGGCGCCGGCCGCCTCGGCCAGCGCCTGCAGGAAGCCTGCGGCGCCGGTCATGCGCCCTGTACCGCGGGCGATTCGACGTAGGCCAGCAGCGACTCGACCATGCGGCGCACCGTGGGCTGCACCCGCGCGGCCTTCTCGGGCAGGTAGCCGAAGGGCAAGGCCTCCTGCATGTAGCTGCTCTGGGTCATCTCCAGCTGCACCGCCTGCACCTTCTGCGCGGGGTTGCCGTGGTGGCGGGTGATGTAGCCGCCGGTGAAGCGGCCGTTGAGCACCGCGGTGTAGCCGGGCGCATCGGTGGCGATGCCGAGCAGCCGGTCGGCGATGGCCGCGTCGCAGCTGATGCCCTGGCCGTTGCCCAGGTTCAGGTCGGGCAGCGTGCCCGCGAAGAAGCGGGGCAGCACCGAGCGGATCGAATGCGCGTCCCACAGCGCCGCGGCGCCGTGCCGCGCCTTCAGCCGGGCCAGCTCCTGCGTGAGCTGGGCGTGGTAGGGCTGCCAGATCGCCTCGCGGCGCTGGGCGATCTCGGCGTCGTCGGGCGCGGCGCCGGGCAGGTAGAGCGGCGTGTCGTCGAAGGTGTCGACCGGGCACAGGCCGGTGACGCTCTGGCCGGGGTACAGGCTGGCGCCGTCGGGTGCGCGGTTGAGGTCGATCACGTAGCGCGAATGGGTGGCGACGAGCACCGACGCACCGATCGCGTCGGCGAAGTCGTAGAGCCGCTCCAGGTGCCAGTCGGTGTCGGGCACGTGGCGCGCCTCGTCGGTGAAGCGCGCGGCCAGCGCAGGCGGCACGTGGGTGCCGACGTGGGGCATCGAGATCAGCAGCGGACGGGTGCCCTGGCGGAAGCGGAAGGCGGGTTCGGTGGTGGAGAAGTGCATCGATCAGTCCTGAAGAAGTTGGGTGCGCGCGGCGACGAAAGCGGCCGCGGCGCCGTGGTGCAGGGGGTGCCGGCCGCCGGAGACGCGGACGCGGCCCGCCACCCGGACGCTGTCGATGGCCGAGCTGCGGTGGCTGGCGAAGACGTGGGCCGAGAGCATGTCGGGCGCCGGCAGGCCCTGCAGCGCGGGCCGCGCGGCATCGAGCACCACCAGGTCGGCCTGCTGGCCCACCGCCAGGCCACCGATGGCACGGCCGGCCGCCTGCGCGCCGCCCTGCACCGCCTGCAGCGTGAGCGCGGTGGCCACATGGGGCTGCGCGGCGCTGGCGCCGACGTTGCGCTGGCGCCGGCCCAGGCGCTGGCTGTATTCGAGCATCAGCAGCTCTTCGGCCGCGTTCACGCAGGCATGGCTGTCGGAGCCGACGCCCCAGGCGCCGCCGTGGTCGCGCCAGCGCGGCAGGTCGAAGATGCCGTCGCCCAGGTTGGCCTCGGTGGTGGGGCACAGGCCGGCCACCGCGCCGCTGTGGGCGGCCGCGGCGTACTCGGCATCGTCCATGTGGGTGGCGTGCACCAGGCACCAGCGGGCATCGACCGGCGCATGGTCGAGCAGCCACGCCACCGGGCGCTGGCCGCTCCAGGCGATGCAGTCGTCGACCTCCTGCGTCTGCTCGGCGATGTGGATGTGGATGGGCGCAGCGGGGTCGAGCGCATCGAGTCCGGCCAGCACCGCCTGCAGCCCGTCGGGCGGCACCGCCCGCAGCGAATGCGGCGCCAGGCCCAGCCGCGCGCCCTGCCCGGCGCAGGCGGGGCCGAGCGCCTCCAGCAGTCGCAGCATGCTGTCGGTGGCGCGGACGAAGCGGCGCTGGCCGTCGGTGGGCGGCCGGCTGCCGAAGCCGCTGGTCTGGTAGAGCACCGGCAGCAGGGTGAAGCCGATGCCGGCGGCCTGCGCGGCGCGCAGCAGCGCGCAGCTGAGCGTGGCGTCGTCTGCATAGGCGCGGCCGTCGGCGCCGTGGTGCACGTACTGGAACTCGCAGACGCTGGTGTAGCCCGCCTCCAGCATCTCGGCATAGAGCCATGTGGCGATCGCCTCCATCTGCTCGGGGCCCAGGCGCGCGGCGAAGCGGTACATCAGGGTGCGCCAGCTCCAGAAGCTGTCCTGCTCGGCCGAGCGGTGCTCGGTGAGGCCGGCGAAGCCGCGCTGGAAGGCGTGGGAGTGCAGGTTGGGCATGCCGGGCAGCACCGGGCCGGCGGCCACCGGCGTGCCGGCCGGCGGCGATGCGCCGGGCGCGACGCGGGTGAAGCGGCCCGCGTCGTCCCAGGCCAGCAGCACGTCCTTCGCCCAGCCCGCGGGCAGCAGCGCATCGGCGGCGAACAGGGTGCGGTTCATGCGGCGGCTCCCACGGCGATGCGGCCCTGCCGCACCACGGTGCGCACCGGGCGCTGGCCGAACCAGTAGGCCAGCTCGGCCGGCTCCTGCAGGTTCCACAGCACGAAGTCGGCGGGCCGGCCCGCGCCGATGCTGCCGTGGGTGTCCTGCAGGCCCAGCGCGCGGGCCGCGTGCAGGGTGACGCCGGCCAGCGCCTCGGGCACCGTCAGGCGGAACAGGGTGCAGGCCATGTTGACCATCAGCAGCAGGCTGAGCGCGGGCGAGGTGCCCGGGTTGTGGTCGGTGGAGACGGCCATCGGCACGCCGGCCGCACGCAGCGCCGCGACCGGCGGCAGGTGGGTGTCGCGCAGCGTGTAGTAGGCGCCGGGCAGCAGCACCGCCACCGTGCCGGCCGCGCGCATCGCGCCGATGCCCTCGGCCGAGAGATGCTCGACGTGGTCGCACGACAGCGCGCCGTAGCGCGCCGCCAGCGCCGCGCCACCCATGTCCGAGAGCTGCTCGGCATGCAGCTTGACCGGCAGGCCCAGGGCCTGCGCAGCGCGGAACACCTGCTCGGTCTCGGCCAGGGTGAAGGCGATGCGCTCGCAGAACACGTCGACCGCGTCGACCAGCCCTTCGGCCGCCAGCGCGGGCAGCATCTCGTGGCACACCAGGTCGATGTAGTCCTGGCTGCGGCCGGCGTACTCGGGCGGCAGCGCATGGGCGCCGAGGAAGCTGGTGCGCACGGTGACGCCGTAGGCCTCGCCCAGCCGGCGGGCCACGCGCAGCTGCTTGCGCTCGTGCTCCAGCGACAGGCCGTAGCCCGACTTGATCTCGATCGCGCAGACGCCCTCGGCCAGCAGTGGCTCCAGCCGCGCGGCGGCCTGGGCGAAGAGCGTGTCCTCGTCGGCCGCGCGGGTGGCGCGTACCGACGCCACGATGCCCCCGCCGGCCGCGGCCACTTCCTCGTAGCTGGCGCCGGCCAGCCGCATCGCGAACTCGTTGGCGCGCTGGCCGCCGTAGACCAGGTGGGTGTGGCAATCGACCAGGCCCGGCGTGGCGAGCGCGCCGCCGCCGTCGTGCACCGGCAGGCCCGCGCAGGCGGCGGCGATCCCGGCCGGCACGGCGGACGCATCGCCCACCCACAGCACCGTGCCGCCGCGCACCGCCAACGCGGCGGTGGCGCCGTCGGTCAGGTCGGCGCCGGGGGCGGCGCCGGGGGCCAGGCGCAGGCCGGTCCACAGGCCGTCGGCCGAGGGATGTTTGCGCTGCGGGGAAAGGGAGGGGGTCATGGGCTGTTTGCTATCGAATTGATATCTGGAGGCCGGCGCCAGTCGCCGGCTACAGGCCTTTTTGGCTCAAGAATCTCCCGCGGGATCGCACAGGACGACCGCCAGCCGCGCGCCACCGCCGCCGCCGCCCATGGGCTCTACGGAGAACGCGGGATGCTCGCCGGTCCACCACAGTCCCTCGCCCTCCTCCAGCACCGTGGCGGTACCGCCGCCCTCGCCCGCCGCGCACGCCCAGCCGCCGCGCAGGGCCAGCACCACGCCGCCGCGGGAGGCCGGCAGTGCCTGCGCCGCGTCCAGCACCTGCAGCGATGCGGTGCAGCGCGCCGGGTCGAACATCAGGTTGAAGTCGGTCGAGGGGCCGCCCAGCAGCGTGCACTGCACCGCCGCGTCGCCCGCGAATTCGAAGGGCGCGTACTGCGCCGCCAGCCGGTGGTCGAAGCCCTGCGCCTGCAGCCGCACGCCGTCGCCCGCCAGCAGCATGATCACCCGGCGCTTGCCGCCGAACTCCGAGAACGGCCCGCCCGCGGCGATGGTGGCGATGCTCACCCGCCAGTCGAACCCGTCGGCGCCCGCGCCCGCCGGGTGGCAGGCGACCTCGCGGGTGGTGCCGCCGCCGTTCTTCCACGGCGTGACCGGCAGGGTGGCGGTATCGAAGCGGTGCAGGCGCGGCGCGGCCATCAGTCGGCCTTGATGTTGCGTGCGCGGATCACCTCGCCCCAGCGCACCGTCTCGGACTGGATGGTGGCGGCCAGCTCCTGCGGCGTGCCCTTGCCGGGCTCCATGCCCATCGCGGCGAACTTCTCGCGGATCGCCGGTTTGGCCAGCATCCGGGCGCTGGCGGCGTGCAGCCGCTCCACCGTGGCGGCGGGCGTGGCGGCGGGCACCATCAGCGCGTACCAGGACACGGCCTCGAACTTCGGCAGGCCCTGCTCGGCGACGGTGGGCACGTCGGGGAGCAGCGCCGAACGCTGGGCGCTGGCCACGCCGACGGCGCGCAGCTTGCCCGAGCGGATCAGCGGCAGCACCGACGACATCTGGCCGAACATCATCGTCACCTGGCCGCCCATCAGGTCGTTGAGCGCCGGGCCGATGCCCTTGTAGGGCACGTGCAGCATCCGGACCTTGCCCGACAGGGCCATCAATTCGCCGGCCAGGTGCGCCTGGCTGCCGGCGCCGGGCGAGGCGAAGCTGACGCTCTCGGGCTTCGCGGCGGCCAGGGCCAGCAGTTCCTGCACGCTGCGGGCGGGCACCGCCGGGTTCACCACCAGCACGTTCTCCACCGTGGCCAGCATCGCGACCGGGGCCAGCTCGGAGGCCTTGTAGGGCAGCGCCGGGAACAGCGAAGGGTTCACCGCGATGTTGCCGGCCGGGATGATGCCGAGCGTGGCGCCGTCGGGCGCGGCCTTGGCGACGGCGTCGGTGCCGATGTTGCCGGCGGCGCCGGCCTTGTTCTCGACGACGAAGGTCTGGCCGGTGGCCTCGCCGAAGTCCTGCGCCAGCACCCGGCCCAGCACGTCGACCGGCCCGCCCGGCGGGAAGGGCACCACGACGTGGACCGTGTGCGCGGCGGCCTGGGCCGAGGCCGCGAAGGGAGCGGCCGCGAGCAGGGCGGCCATCAGGAAGCGTTTCATCAGAGATCCTCGAAAGCGGGGGTGGGCAGGCCGGCGAGCGCGGCCAGCGGTGCGTAGTCGCAAGGGCCGGGCACCGCGAACCCGGCAAGCAACAAGCGTTCCCTGAGCGGCGCCAGTTCGGCCGCGCCGCCGGCGGCCGCGAGGGCCGCGCGCAGAGCGGCCCTCGCCGCCTCGTCGAGGGCGGCGGTGGCCACCAGCGGCGGTATCGGCCGCCACGCGGTCTGCGCCACGGTGCGCACCCGGGCGGCGAGCACGGGCGCATGCAGCCGCAGCAGGTCGTGGTAGTAGCTGTCGAGCGCGCCGACGTCGATCCGGCCTGCCGCCAGTGCGTCGATCACGCCGCGCGCATGGACCAGGCCGCCGACAGCGCCGCGGTACAGGCGGCCGCCGTGCGCGGCGCGGTACGGCGAAAGGAAGTCGCGCAGCGCCACCCCGCCCGAGAGCGAATCGGCGACGGTGTAGCCCACCGTGCCGCCGAAGGTGTCTTCGATGCGGCGATGCCCGCTGTCGGACCGCACGACGATGTCGCTGCAGTAGCGCGGCAGGCCGCCGTAGCGGGCCGGCGACGGCACCGGCGCGGCGACCAGCAGCGGCCGCGGAAGGTGGCGGGCGAACGGCAGGCCGCACATCAGCGCCAGGCCCAGGTCGTCGCGCGCCCACAGGGCCGAAAGCGGCGCGGGCGGGTCGTGGTCGATCACCTGCCACGGCAGCCCGGCGCGCGCCAGCACCCAGCCCAGCAGCGCCTTCCAGTCGGCACGGCATCCGGGGGTGGCGGAGTACATCCGCGCGTTGGCGACGGGCAGGGGCATGGCCGAAGCTGCGTCGAGGCTCAGCGGAAGCGCAGCCGCTGGCCCAGGCCCATCGCCTGCGCCTTTTCCAGCATCGCCACGCCGAGCGCGATGTCCGACAGCGACAGGCCGCGGTGCCAGAAGAGGTTGGTCTCGTCGTCCGATTCGCGGCCCGGCTTCAGGCCGGCCACGATCTGGCCCAGCTCGGCATGCAGCGTGGTCTCGGACAGGCGGCCGCTGTCGACATGGGCCCGCAGCGCGCCGAAGGGGCCGGCCTTGGCCTGGCCCCAGTCGTCCATCACCATCTTGTCCATGATGTCGGTGAGCGACAGCTCCACCGCGCTCATGGTGCCGTAGGGAATGACGCAGGCGCCCTTCTTGATCCACTCGGTCCTGAGCATCGGCTCGGGCTTCTCCAGGCGCGAGGCCTCGACCACGATGTCGGCGCCGCGCACGCAGGACTCCCAGTCCTCGGTCACGACGATCTTCATGCCCAGGTCGCGCTCCAGCGTCTCGGCGAAGGCGTTGCGGCTTTCGGGACGGCGCGAGTGCACCCGGATTTCGTCGAACTGGAAGATGGCATGCAGCAGCCGCACGTTCCAGTACGAGGTGCCGCGCGCGCCGATGTGGCCGAGGATCTTCGAATCCTTCCGCGCCAGGTGCTTGGCGCCGATGGCGGTGATCGCGCCGGTGCGCATGTCGGTGATGTCCGAGGCGTCGATGATCGCCACCGGCACGCCGGTCTTGGGATCGAACAGGTTGAGCACCGCCAGCTCGGAAGGCAGGCCGCGCTCGTAGTTGCGGTAGAAGTCGCCGACCACCTTCACGCCGGCCACGCCCATCGGGCGGATGTAGCCGCGTAGCACGTTGAAGTGGCCGGGATAGTCCTTCTCGGGCACCAGGTGCATCCGCGGCTCGATCGTGGTTTCGCCGCGGCCCTGGGCCAGCAGGCCGCGCTCGACTGCGGCGACGATCTCGGCGTCCGTCATCGCCAGGGCCTGGACGTCGGGGTGGTTGAGGTAGTGGAGATGGATTTCCTGCATGCTCATTCCTTGCGGGCTGCCACGGTGGCCGCCACCATCGGCAGTGTGAGGCCCTGGCGCCGGGCCGTCTCGACCGCCACCGGATAACCCGCATCGGCATGGCGCATCACGCCGGAGCCGCTGTCGTTGACCAGCACCCGCGCCAGCCGCTCGGCTGCGGCGTCGGTGCCGTCGGCCACGATCACCATGCCGGCGTGCTGCGAGTAGCCCATGCCGACGCCGCCGCCGTGGTGCAGGCTGACCCAGGTGGCGCCGCCGGCGGTGTTGAGCAGCGCGTTGAGCAGCGGCCAGTCGGAAACCGCGTCGGTGCCGTCCTGCATGCCTTCGGTCTCGCGGTTGGGGCTGGCGACCGAGCCGGTGTCGAGGTGGTCGCGGCCGATGACGATCGGTCCCTTCAGCTCGCCGTTCTTCACCATCTCGTTGAAGGCCAGGCCGGCCTTGTCGCGCTCGCCCAGGCCCAGCCAGCAGATGCGCGCCGGCAGGCCCTGGAAGGCGATCCGCTCGCGGGCCATGTCGAGCCAGCGGTGGGTGTGGTGGTTGTCCGGGAACAGCTCCTTGATCTTGGCGTCGGTCTTGTAGATGTCCTCCGGATCGCCCGAGAGCGCCACCCAGCGGAACGGGCCCTTGCCCTCGCAGAACATCGGCCGGATGTAGGCGGGCACGAAGCCGGGGAAGTCGAACGCGTTCTGCACGCCCTGGTCGAACGCCACCTGGCGGATGTTGTTGCCGTAGTCCACCGTGGGAATGCCCAGCGCCTGGAAGTCGAGCATCGCCTGCACGTGCGTGGCGCACGAGGCGGCGGCGGCCGCCACCAGGCGCGGATGCTGGGCCGGGTCCTGCTGCGCGGCCTTCCACTCGGCCACCGACCAGCCGGCCGGCAGGTAGCCGTGGACCAGGTCGTGGGCCGAAGTCTGGTCGGTCACCAGGTCGGGCCGCACCGCACCGGCGCGCACACGCTCCAGCAGCACCGGCAGCACCTCGGCCGCGTTGCCCAGCAGGGCGATCGAGACGGCCTCCTTCTTCGCGGTGTGGTGGGCGATCAGGGCCAGGGCGTCGTCCAGGTCCTTGGCCTGCTTGTCGACGTAGCGGGTGCGCAGCCGGAAGTCGATGCTGCTCTGCTGGCACTCGATCGCCAGCACGCAGGCGCCGGCCAGCACGCCGGCCAGCGGCTGGGCACCACCCATGCCGCCCAGGCCGCCGGTGAGGATCCAGCGGCCGGCGAGATCGTTGCCGTAGTGCTGGCGGCCGGCCTCGACGAAGGTCTCGAAGGTGCCCTGCACGATGCCCTGCGCGCCGATGTAGATCCAGCTGCCGGCGGTCATCTGGCCGTACATGAACAGGCCCTTGCGGTCGAGTTCGTGGAAGTGCTCCCAGTTCGCCCACTTGGGCACCAGGTTGGAGTTGGCGATCAGCACCCGCGGCGCGTTCGGATGGGTCTTGAACACGCCCACCGGCTTGCCCGACTGCACCAGCAGCGATTCGTCGTCCTCCAGTTCGCGCAGCGAGGCGAGGATCTGGTCGAAGCACTCCCAGTTGCGCGCGGCCCGGCCGATGCCGCCGTAGACCACCAGCGACTGCGGGTTCTCGGCGACCTCGGGGTCGAGGTTGTTCTGGATCATCCGGTAGGCGGCCTCGGTCAGCCAGCTCTTGCACGACAGGGTGCTGCCGCGCGGCGCGCGGACGACCCGGTCGGCCCAGCGGGTGTCGGCCGGCGCGGCCGGTACGGCAGGTGCGGTGTCGGTGGTGGCGGTGAAGGCGTCGGGTGCGTTCATGGTCGGGGCTCCGAAGAAGGGCGGTCGAAGAATTGGGGGCTGAGGTGCGGGGTGTCAGGCGGTGGCGGCGGGCGTTGCGGCGGATGCATCGGCATGGCTCGGCAGCAGGCGCAGCAGCGCGTCGGGCCAGGTGGTGCGGCCGGCCCAGAGGCGCATCGCCTCGACGTCGGGCGCGAGGAAGCGGTCCTGGTCCAGGAAGGCGACGCGGCTGCGCAGGTCGGCGAAGGTGGCTTCGAGCAGCGGCGAACTGCGCAGGCCGCCTGGGCTGCGCTTCAGTTCGATGCCCTGCGCCGCGCCCATCGCCTCGATGCCGACGACCACCGCGGTGTTGTCGGCCATCTCGGCCAGGCGCCGGGCGCCGAAGGTGGCCATCGAGACATGGTCCTCCTGGTTGGCCGAGGTGGGCAGGCTGTCGACGCTGGCCGGATGGGCGAGCGACTTGTTCTCCGACGCCAGCGCGGCCGCGGTGACCTGCGCGATCATGAAGCCCGAGTTGACGCCGCCGTCGCGCACCAGGAAGGGCGGCAGGCCCGACAGGCCCGAGTCGAGCAGCAGCGCCAGCCGGCGCTCGGAGATCGCGCCGATCTCGGCGATGGCCAGGGCCAGGATGTCGGCGGCGAAGGCCACCGGCTCGGCGTGGAAGTTGCCGCCGGAGATCACCTCGTCGTCGCCTTCATCGCCGCCGGCGCCGGAGAAGACCAGCGGGTTGTCGGAGGCGGCGTTGGCCTCGGTCTGCAGCACCCGGGCGGCATGGCGGATGTTGTCGAGGCAGGCGCCCATCACCTGCGGCACGCAGCGGATCGAGTACGGGTCCTGCACCCGGCCGCAGTCGGGATGCGAGGGCACGATCTCGCTACCGTTGAGCAGTGCGCGCACCGCGGCGGCCACGTCGATCTGCCCGGGCTGGCCGCGCGCCGCGTGGATGCGGGCGTCGAACGGCTTGATCGAGCCCTGGATCGCCTCCAGCGACAGCGCGCCGGCCACCAGGCCCGCGGCGAAGACGTTCTCCGCCTGGAACAGCCCGGCCAGCGCCAGCGCGGTCGAGACCTGGGTGCCGTTGAGCAGCGCCAGTCCCTCCTTGGGGCCGAGCACGAAGGGCGCGAAGCCGGCGCGGCGCATCGCCTCGGCGCCGGGGATCACCGTGCCCTCGGGCGTCGAGGCCTCGCCCTCGCCGATCAGCACGCAGGCCAGGTGGGCCAGCGGCGCCAGGTCGCCCGATGCGCCCACCGAGCCCTTGGCGGGGATGCGCGGCAGCAGGCCGGCGTTGGCCAGCGCCAGCAGCGCGTCGACGATCTCGGGCCGCACGCCCGAGTGGCCGCGGGCCAGGCTCACCGCCTTGGTCGCCAGCACCAGCCGCACCACCGCGGCGGGCAGCGGCTGGCCGGTGCCCACGCTGTGCGACAGCACCAGGTTGCGCTGCAGCTCGGCCAGCCGTTCGCGCGGGATCCGGGTGCTGGCCAGCTTGCCGAAGCCGGTGTTGATGCCGTAGACCACCTCGCCGCCATCGACGATGCGCTGCACCGCGGACTGCGCGGCGCGCAGGGCCTGCCGGGCATCGGCATGCAGTTGCAGCGATACGCCGCCGGTGTGGATGCGGCGCAGTTGGGCGAGCACCACCCGGCCCGGGTCGAGCATCAGCACGCCGTCGCCCGGCACGGGCACCGGGTGGGCGGGGGCGGCGTCGGGAGTAAGCATGTGCATGTCTATACAGGTTGATGGAAATGAAAACCGGTCGGTTGCCGAGCGCAGCCGCTCAGCGGGCGTTGCCGTCGGTGCGGAAGCGGCTGCCCAGCCGGTAGCGGCTGGCAGGGTGCAGGAAGCGGGCGAAGGTCACCGGCACGCCCTGCATCCAGGTGCGGCGGGTCAGCAGCAGGCAGGGCTCGGCGGTGGGCATCTCGAGCTGCAGCGCCTGCTCGGCGGTGGGCATCACCGCATCGACCACGTGCTCCATCTCGTCGTAGGGCGCGGTGCGCACCAGGTACTCCGACGGCTGCTGGCGCGAGAAATCCTGGTGGATGAAATCGGGCGAGACCCGCGGGTTGACGAAGCGGTCTTCCAGCTGCACCGGCAGGCCGTTCTCCAGGTGCACGCAGACGGCGCGGAACACCGACTCCCCGGTGCGCAGGCCGAAGAGCGCCGCCGTCTCCATCGAGGCCGACACCCGCTCGACCAACAGCACCTTGCAGGCGTAGTCGTGGCCGCGGTGGTGCACGTCGTCGGCCAGGTTGGCGATCTGCAGCAGGGTCGACTGGGGCTTGTCCTCGGCCACGAAGCTGCCGACGCCCGGCACCCGCACCACCCGGCCCTGGCCGGCCAGCTCGCGCAGCGCGCGGTTGACCGTCATGCGCGACATGCCGAACTGTGCGACCAGCTCGTGCTCGGACGGCAGCCGGGTGCCGGCGGGCCAGCTGCCGTCCTGGATCTTGCGCGAGATGAAATCCTTGACCTGCTGGTAGAGCGCGAGTGCGCCGGGCCCGTCGTTGGCGGCAGGCACCGCGCCGACGGCGGGCGTCTGCGGCGGGGGCGCGCCGTTCTTGGGCACGGGGAGGGCGTTGCGGGCGGTCATGCGGAGATCGGTGGAGAGGCGGATGCGCGGTGGTCAGTGCGCCGCGGCCAGGGATTCGGCGCGGATCTCTTCGGTGAGGCGCGCCTTCAGGTCCATGAACTCGGGCGAGGTCTTGATCGTGTAGTGGCGCGGATGTGGGAAATCCACCGCCAGCTCGGTCTTGATGCGGCCCGGCCGGGCGCTGAACACCGCGACCCGGTTGGCCATGAAGATCGCCTCGTCGATGTCGTGGGTGACGAAGAGCACCGTCTTGCGCGCCGACTCCCAGATGCCCAGCAGCAGCTCCTGCATCAGCACCCGGGTCTGGTTGTCGAGCGCGCCGAAGGGCTCGTCGAGCAGCAGGATCTTGGGGTCGTTGGCCAGCGCCCGGGCGATGGCGGTGCGCTGCTGCATGCCGCCCGAGAGCTGCTTGGGAAAGTGGTTCTCGAAGCCGCGCAGCCCCACCTTGGCGATGAAGTAGTCGGCGCGCTCCTTCTGCTGCGCCTCGGGCAGGCCGCGCTCGCGCAGGCCGAAGCGGATGTTCTGCGCGATGGTGAGCCAGGGGAACAGGGTGTAGCTCTGGAACACCACGCCGCGGTCGGCGCCCGGCCCCTCGACCTGGCGGCCGTCGAGCATCACCTGGCCGGTGGTCGGGTAGTCGAGCCCGGCGACGATGCGCAGCAGGGTCGACTTGCCGCAGCCTGAGGGGCCGAGGATGGTGACGAAGTCGTTCTCGCGCACCTCGAAATCGACCGGCAGCAGCGCCTGGGTGCTCTGGCCCTTGGTGCCCTGGAAGATGCGCGATACGCCGCGCACGGAAAGATGGTCGCTCACAGCGTGCTCCAGGCGAAGAGGCGGCGGTTGGCCGCCTTGAAGGCGAAGTCGGACACCAGCCCGATGATGCCGATCACGATGATGCCGAAGATGATCTGCCCGGTGTTGAGCAGCGCCTGGCTGTCGGTGATCATGTGGCCGATGCCCGAGGACGAGCCGATCAGCTCGGCCACGATCACGTAGGTCCAGGCCCAGCCCAGCACCAGGCGCAGCGTCTCGGCGATGCCGGGCGCCGCGCCCGGGATCAGCACCCGGGCGATCACGCCGCGGTCGCCGGCGCCCAGGGTGTAGGCGGCCTCGACCAGGTCGCGGCGGGCGCTGCCGACGGTGACGGCCACCATCAGCACCACCTGGAAGAAGGAGCCGATGAAGATCACCAGCAGCTTCTGCGTCTCGCCGATGCCGGCCCACAGGATCAGCAGCGGGATGAAGGCCGAGGCCGGCAGGTAGCGGCAGAACGACACGAAGGGCTCGAAGAAGGCCTCGACGCCCTTGTACGCGCCCATCGCGATGCCCAGCGGCACCGCCAGCACGCTGGCCAGGGCGAAGCCGCCCACCACCCGCCAGACGGTCATGCCGATGTCGTGGATGAAGTTGTATTCGGTGAACAGCAGCCAGCCTTCGCGCACCATCGTCACCGGACTGGCCAGGAAGGTGGGCGGCACGAAGCCGCCCAGGGTGAAGAACGCCCACACCGCCACGAACAGCACGAAGAAGCCCAGGCCCAGCATCCAGCGCGCGGTGCCGCCGACCGGCTCCAGCGGCGCCAGCGCCCGGCGCCGGCGCGCGGAGACCGGCGCGGCGATGGGCGGCAGCGCCGCGGGTGCGGCGGCCCCGGGCGAGGCGGCGGAGGGGACGGGTGCGACGGACGCGGCGGCAGCGGGCAGGGCGGACATGGGCGGCGGATTACTTGATGAAGCGGTCGTCGAAGGTCACGGCCAGGTCGGCCGGCGCCTTGCGGATCACGCCGGCGTCGAGCAGGATCTTCTGGGCTTCCTGCATGAAGGCGGTCAGCTCGCCGGCGAAGAACTTCTGGTTGGCCGCCTTGTCCTGCCAGCGCAGGTAGGCCGACGACTTGGCGAACTGCTCGCCCGACTGCTTGACCGCCGCGCCCATGATCTCGTTGGACTTGGCCGGGTCGGCCTTGATCATGTCGAGGGCCTGGAAGTAGGAATCGGCCAGCGACTGCGCCGCCTTCGGGTTGGCCTTGAGCCACTCGGGCGCGCAGCCCACCGTGTCCATCACCATCGGGTAGTCGAGCGTGGTCGCCAGGATCTTGCCGGCGGCCGGGTTGTCGCGCACGGTGGAGAGATAGGGCTCGTAGGTCATGGCGGCGTCGTTCTGGCCGGCCACGAAGGCCTGGGCCGCGGCCTGGGGCGTCATGGTGACGGTCTTCACGTCCTTGAGCGTCATGCCGTTCTTGCCGAGCATCCAGGCCAGGCCGAAGTAGGGCGCGGTGCCGGGCGCGTCGACGCCGATGGTCTTGCCCTTCAGGTCGGCGAAGTTCTTGACGTCGCCGCGCACCGCGATGCCGTCGGCGCCGTAGGACTTGTCCATCTGGAAGATCTGCACGATCGGCACGCCGTTGGCGTTCCAGGCGACGTGCGTCTCGACGGTGGTGGCGGCGCACTGGATCGCGCCCGAGGCCAGCGCCAGGTGGCGGTCCTTCTGCGGGATCATCTTGATCTCCACGTCGAGGCCGTTCTTCTTGAAGATGCCGGCCTTGTCGGCGAGCGTGAGCGGCGCGAAGCCGGTCCAGCCCGACATGCCCAGCACGATCTTCGTGTCCTGCGCTGCCGAGCCGAACGCCAGCGCTGCCGCGCACACGCCGGCCGCCGTGCGGACCGCCAACTTGACCATGGAACGCTTGCTCATCGATCTACCTCTTTGCGATTGAAGAAAAACGGGGTGGTCCGCCCGCGGGCGGCCGCCGGGAACCGGAGACCGGGCAGGCGCCGATTGTCGGGAATGCACCAGACCTGTACATACAGGCTAACCCGCAACCGTGCCGGTGCATTCCACGGGCCGGATGGCACCCGAAAGGCCCGAAAACGGCACGCTCTCCGTGCGCATCTCCCCGGCCCTGCCCAGGTTGACTAGACAAGCACGACACGTGCCAGACCGCAATGGCCGCAAAATCGGGGGCTCACCCGAAAACGCGCCATGCCAGACTCTCTCTCCGCCGATCCGCTGCACATCCTTCACGAGGTTTTCGGATACGACCGGTTCCGCGGGCCCCAGGCGGACATCGTCGAGCACGTCACCGCCGGCGGCGACGCGCTGGTGCTGATGCCGACCGGCGGCGGCAAGTCGCTCTGCTACCAGATTCCGGCGATCGCGCGGCAGCGGGCGGGGCACGGCATCACCATCGTCGTCTCGCCGCTGATCGCGCTGATGCACGACCAGGTGGGCGCGCTGCACGAGGCGGGCGTGGACGCGGCCTTCCTCAACTCGACGCTCGACTGGCAGGAGACGCTGGAGGTCGAGCGCCGCATGTCGCGCGGCGAGATCACTTTGCTCTATGCGGCGCCCGAGCGGCTGACGACGCCGCGCTTCCTGGAGCTGCTCGACGGCCTGCTGCAGGGCGGCCAGCTGGCGCTGTTCGCGATCGACGAGGCGCACTGCGTGAGCCAGTGGGGCCACGATTTCCGGCCCGAGTACCGGGCGCTGTCGATCCTGCACGAGCGCTATGCCGGCGTGCCGCGCATCGCGCTCACCGCCACCGCCGACGCGCTGACCCGGGCCGACATCGTCGAGCGGCTGCAGCTGCAAGACGCGGGCCAGTTCGTCAGCAGCTTCGACCGGCCCAACATCCGCTACCAGATCGTCGAGAAGAAGGACGCCACCACCCAGCTGCTGCGCTTCATCGAGCGGGAGCACCCGGGCGATGCGGGTGTGGTCTATTGCCAGTCCAGGAAGCGCGTCGAGGACCTGGCCGCCACGCTGTCGGCCGCCGGCATCAACGCCCTGCCCTACCACGCGGGCCTGGACGCGAAGGTGCGGCAGAAGCACCAGGACCGCTTCCTGCGCGAGGAAGGCATCGTGATGGTGGCCACCATCGCCTTCGGCATGGGCATCGACAAGCCCGACGTGCGCTTCGTCGGCCACGTGGACATGCCGAAGAACATCGAGGGCTACTACCAGGAGACCGGCCGCGCCGGCCGCGACGGTGCCCCGGCCGACGCCTGGATGGCCTACGGCCTGCAGGACGTGGTGAACCAGCGCCGCATGATCGACGAGAGCCCGGCGGGCGAGCAGTTCAAGCAGGCGCTGGTCGGCAAGCTGGAAGCGCTGCTGGCCCTGGCCGAGGCGACCGACTGCCGGCGGGTGCGGCTGCTGTCGTACTTCGGCGAGGCGTACGGCGCCGCAGGACCGCTCCAAGGCGGCCGTGTCTCCCCCTCTGGGGGTGGCGAAGCACACGAAGTGGCAAGCCGGGGGGCTCCCAAGTACACGTGCGGCAACTGCGACAACTGCCTGAACCCGCCCGAACTGTGGGACGGCACCGAGGCGGCGCAGATACTGCTCTCGACCATCTACTGGATCCGCAAGCAGCAGGGCATCGGCTTCGGCGCCGGCCACATCATGGACATCGTGCGCGGCAAGGAGACCGACAAGACCAAGCAGCACGGCCACGACGGGCTCTCGACCTTCGGCCGCGGATCGGACTTCAGCGAGGCGCAGCTGCGCGGCGTGCTGCGCCAGCTGATCGCGACCGGCGCGCTGCATGTCGATGCCGAGGCCTACAACACGCTGCAGCTGATGCCCGGCGCCCGGGCGGTGCTCAAGGGCGAGGTGCCGGTGCGGCTGCGCGCGTCGATCTCGGCGCCGGCCGAGCGCAAGCCCCGGCGCGAGCGCAGCGGAACCGGCAAGACCGCGTCGCCCGCCGCCGCCGCGCTCGACGCGGACGGCCAGACGCGCTTCGCGGCGCTGAAGGCCTGGCGCGCCGAGGTGGCGCGCGAGCACAACCTGCCGGCCTACGTGATCTTCCACGACGCGACCCTGGCCGCCATCGCCGAGCGGGCGCCACGCTCGCAGGACGACCTGCACGGCATCACCGGCATCGGCGCCAAGAAGCTCGAGGCCTACGGCGACGAGGTGCTGCGGGTGTCGATGGGGGCGTGAAATCCCCCAGACGGCGAACCGCCGCGCAGGGGCATCCGGCCGCTAAAATCGGCCGCTGCACCGATGCACCTCCCGAAGGAAGCCCCATGCCCCTACCCGTCAATGCCGCCACCAACACGCCCGAGCCGGACAACTCCCACGATCCGCGCGCGCACATCGCGGCCGAGCACGAGAAGGACGCGGTCGAGCAGGTGGTGCACCTGATGCCGATCGTGCTGCCCATCGTCGGCGGCGTGCTGATGTTCCTGCTGGCCTTCATCGCGATCTACATGGCCTGACCGGGCGGCGGGCCGGCCCGCATCGGTCTGCGCGGGCGACGCCCGCGTCCCCCTCCCGAAAGCCGCGCTCGACGCGGCTTTTTGCCGTCCGGCCATCGTCATCGCGCGCATAACCCCATGCTTTGTTTGCATGAAATTACAGGGTAATCCGGTTTCGCTTCCGGCCCGGATTCATAAAATCGTCATCCGCCCCCGCCGAAACCGGCTTGCGCCGCACCCCGGGGTGCCTGCAGCAACGCCCATCGGTAGTCCGGAGCCGCCTTCTCCAAGACCACCCGCGCACGCGGTCTTGGACAAGACGGTTTTCAAACTCAGGAGCTCGACCGATGAACGCCCCCACCCAAGGACTGCCCGTACAGGCCCCTTCCTACGTCAAGAACGCCCGGCTGATCGCCTGGGTGTCGGAGATGGCCGCCCTCTGCAAGCCGCAGGACATCGTCTGGTGCGACGGCAGCGACGAGGAATACGCCCGCTTCTGCCAGCAGCTGGTCGATGCCGGCACCTTCAAGCGCCTCAACCCGGCCAAGCGCGCCAACAGCTTCCTGGCCTGCTCCGACCCGAGCGACGTGGCACGGGTGGAGGACCGCACCTTCATCTGCTCCGAGAAGCAGGAAGACGCCGGCCCGACCAACAACTGGAAGGCCCCGGCCGAGATGCGCGGCATCCTGCAGCCGCTGTTCGACGGCTGCATGGCGGGCCGCACGATGTACGTGGTGCCGTTCTCGATGGGGCCCCTCGGCAGCGACATCGCCCACATCGGCGTCGAGCTGTCCGACAGCGCCTATGTGGCGGTGAACATGAAGCTGATGACCCGCATGGGCCGCGCGGTGCTCGACGTGCTGGGCGACGACGGCGAGTTCGTGCCCTGCCTGCACACCGTCGGCGCGCCCCTGGCCGCCGGCCAGCAGGACGTGGCCTGGCCGTGCAATCCCACCACCAAGTACATCGTGCACTTCCCCGAGACGCGCGAGATCTGGTCGTACGGTTCGGGCTACGGCGGCAATGCGCTGCTGGGCAAGAAGTGCCTGGCGCTGCGCATCGCCTCGGCCATGGGCCGCGCCGAAGCGACCGACACGGCCACCGGCTGGCTGGCCGAGCACATGCTGATCCTGGGCGTGCAGTCGCCCGCCGGCAAGAAGTACCACGTGGCGGCGGCGTTCCCGTCGGCCTGCGGCAAGACCAACTTCTCGATGCTGGTGCCGCCACCGGCCCTCGACGGCTGGAAGGTCACCACCATCGGCGACGACATCGCCTGGATCAAGCCCGCGGCCGACGGCAGGCTGTATGCGATCAACCCCGAGGCCGGCTACTTCGGCGTGGCCCCCGGCACCAACATGCTGACCAACCCCAACTGCATGAAGAGCCTGGACCGCGACGTGATCTTCACCAACGTGGCGCTCACCGACGACGGCGACGTCTGGTGGGAAGGCATGGAGCAGGACGCACCGGGCAAGGCGCTGCCGGCGCACCTGATCGACTGGCAGGGCAAGGACTGGACGCCGCAGATCGCCAAGGAGACCGGCGCCAAGGCCGCGCATCCCAATTCGCGCTTCACCGTGGCGGCCACCAACAACCCGGCGCTCGACAGCGCCTGGGACGATCCGGCCGGTGTGCCGATCGACGCCTTCCTGTTCGGCGGCCGCCGCTCCACCACCGTGCCGCTGGTGACCGAGGCCCGCAACTGGAACGAAGGCGTCTACATGGCCGCCACCATGGGCTCCGAGACCACCGCCGCCGCCTTCGGCCAGCAGGGCGTGGTGCGCCGCGACCCGTTCGCGATGCTGCCGTTCGCCGGCTACAACATGAGCGAGTACTTCCAGCACTGGATCGACCTGGGCGCCAAGCTGCAGGCCCGGGGCGCGAAGCTGCCGAAGATCTACCAGACCAACTGGTTCCGCAAGGGTGCCGACGGCAAGTTCGCCTGGCCCGGCTACGGCGAGAACATGCGCGTGCTGAAGTGGATGATCGACCGCATCGAAGGCACGGCCGGCGCCGGCGTCGATCACCTCACCGGCACCAGCCCCGCCTACGAAGACCTGAACTGGACCGGCCTGGACTTCACCCCCGCGCAGTTCGACACGGTGACCCGCACCGACGACGCCGCCTGGGGCGCCGAGCTGGCACTGCACGACGAGCTGTTCGCCCAGCTGGCGCGCGGCCTGCCGCAGGAGCTGAAGGACACCCGCGCGGAACTGGAAGCGCGCATCCAGGGCTGATCGCCCGCCGCGCACCGGCTGCGGTGCGCCGGTGCAGGCCCTGCGCCGACCGACCGCCCATTGAAAAAGCCGCTGGCCCCTTCCGGGACCAGCGGCTTTTCTGCAGGCGGGGCGCGTCGCGCGCCCGGCGCCGATCAGAAGTAGTTGCGGACGTCGCGGGCGGCACCCATGCTCATCGCGCGGCTGATGTCGGCCATCACGCGGGCATCGGTCATGGCGACGCGCATCATCTGGCGGTCCTGCTCGGCGGCGATCTGGCGCTCGTTCCAGGCGAAGACGGTGGCGCGCAGCGTGATCGCGGCGCGGCGCAGCGGGCCGGCCAGCAGGGCCAGGGCGGCGAAGGCGATGGCCCAGAGCACGGCCCAGGCGGTCAGCAGATGGCCTTCGGACCAGGTGTCGACCACCTGGTTGGCGACGACGAGGACGGCCGACACGACGGCGGCCAGCAGCAGCGAAGCGCCGCCACGGGCGCCCTGGACGAGGCCGGAGACATGCTCGACGGTGCGGACCGCGCGGTTGGCGCCGACGTGCTGGGAAGAGAACTGAGGGTGTACGAAGCTGGTCATGGTGATCTCCTGCGGGTAGCGCCGGAAGAGGATTTCAGCGCCTGGGGTGAATATTAGGGTTTACCCCGGCATTCCTCAAATTTATTTGCGTGATGCTTGGCATTCACCACGGTGATGGCCTATCGTGCGGCGCATGGCTTCCACCAACTTCCGCGCCCTCGATCTCAACCTGCTGCGGGTCTTCGACGAGGTGATGGCCGAGCGCAACCTCACCCGCGCGGCCCACAACCTGTCGATCACCCAGCCGGCCGTCAGCAACGCCCTGCGGCGCCTGCGCGAGGTGCTGGGCGACGAGTTGCTTCGGCGCAACGGTGCGGTGATGGAGCCGACCGCCCGGGCCGCGGCGATCTGGCCCGACGTGCGCGAGGCGCTGCGGCAGCTGCAGCGCTCGCTGGCGCCCGACGTGTTCGTGCCGGCCGAGGCGTCCACCGCCTTCGTGCTGGCAATGGCCGACGCCACCGCGGCGGTGGTCATGCCGGCGCTGGTCAACATCATGGAAGCGGAAGCGCCGGGCATCCAGGTGCGGGTGGTGCCGCTGGCCACCCGCGACCCGCGCCGGCTGCTGGCCGACGAAGAAGCCGATATGGCGGTCGGCTACTTTCCCGCGGTGATGGCCGACCTGACCGCCCGCAGCCAGGCCGGCGAGTTGGAGAGCTTCGCCCACCACCGGCTCTACGACGGCCAGTACGTCTGCGTGATGCGGCGCGGCCATCCGCTGTCGGAGCTATCGCAGGACGCGTTCACCATCGACCGTTTCTGCGCGGCGCGCCACATGCTGGTGAGTTTTTCGGGGCGCCCCTACGGCTTCATCGACGAGGCGCTGTCGCTGTTGGGGCGCACCCGCCACGTGGCGGTCACGGTGAACCAGTTCTTCACCGCCGGCCGGGTGGTGGCCCAGTCGGACATGCTGACCATCCTGCCGCGCCATTTCGTCGGCGCGACCGGCCTGGCCGAACACATCGTCTGGCGCCCCCTGCCGTTCCCGGTACCGACCGTCCACGTCGACGCCCTCTGGCACCGCCGCCAGCAACCGTCGGCCGCGCACGAGTGGCTGCGCAACGCGGTGGAGCGATCGGCAGTGCTGCATCCACTGCTGTGAGTGAATAGAAAGTTCAAGAACGATTGAGACGCTAGCCGGCTCGGGAAAAAGGCCTATAGCTATCAATTAAATAGCGTCGGCTATGGAAACTGGTATTCCCACACAACGCAGAAGATGTGAAAGAACCGTAGCGGGCGGCCCGAGTGTGCGTGGAGGACCGGAGCCGTACTCAGGTACGGTGAGGACCGCAGGCGCGCAATCGGGCCGCGCAGCAGGTTCTCTCACATCTTCGTCAGCGGATGACGCTGAGGTAGGCGCGCGCAGCCTGGCGCAGCTCGTGGGCGTGGTGCGGGTCCTGGCCGGCGCGGGCCTCGGCGCTTTCCATCAGGCGGTTGGCAATGCCGGCCGGCGGTGCCATCCCGCGGGAGGCAGGGGCGGAGCTCAGGAGGCGGGCGATCAGCGTGAACATGGCGTCTTGCACCTTGTGGGTGCATCAAAAAGTGGCGATAGGGGTAGATTAAGGGTTTTCCCTAGCCTTGCCCACCCCTTGCCCATGCCGAGCGTGCATAACCTGTTCCACTCTGGTGCGCAGCGCACGGGAATGGGCAGCGTCGCCGCACCGCACAATGGCCGAATGCAGCTACAGCTCCTGTCCGACCTGCACCTGGAAGTGCAACCCGATTTCGGCTTTTCGCCCACGCCCGGCGCCGACCTCCTGGTCCTGGCGGGCGACATCGGCTCCCACCATCCGTCCTCCCGCCTGCCGGGCGACGATTTCGGCCTTGCCCGCTTCTCGCCACTGCCGCAGTTCGGCGGCTGGCCGCAGCCGGTGCTGTTCGTGCCGGGCAACCACGAATACGACGGGCAGGATGTCGACGCCGCCCGGCTCCGGCTGCGGCGCCTCTGCGACCGGCTCGGCATCGGCTGGCTCGACCGCGAAACCGTCGCGGTCGACGGCGTGCGTTTCCTGGGCACCACCCTCTGGGCCGATTTCGAGGCCCTGGTCCCCGCCGGTGCGGCACCCGCCGCCGCGCTCAAGGCCCGCGGCAAGGCGATGCGCGCCGCCGATTTCTACCTGCGGAAGACCGGCACCACCCGCCACGGCGCGCCCTGGCTGTCCGAAGGCGTGCGGGAGGAAGCCCTGGCCTGCCAGCAGTGGCTGGCCGGCGCGCTGGCCACGCCCTTCGCCGGGCCGACGGTGGTCGTCACCCACTTCGCGCCCAGCCTGGGCAGCGCCGATCCGCGCTACGGCCTGGTGCCCGGGACCGCCGGCTTCTGCAACGCGCTCGACCCTCTGCTGCCCCGGGCCCAGCTCTGGCTGCACGGCCACCTGCATGCGCCCAGCGACTACCGGCAGGCCGGCTGCCGGGTGGTGGCGAACCCGCTGGGCTATGCCGGCAAGGGCGAGCAGGCGACGTTCCGGCCGCACTGGCTGGTCGAGGTGCCCGCGCTACGAAAACCATAGCTGCATGCCGGCGATCCACGCCGGCCCCAGGCCATTTTCGTTCGCAGTATCGGCCGGTGCGCCCCGGCGGGGCACGCACCGGCCGTACCGCCGCATCCGGAAAACCCCGCCGCGCCGCAGAGCCGGGCAGGCGGCCTACACCGGATGCGGGGCGCCGCCGGTTACGCTCGGGGTCTACAAGGCGCGGCACGACAGCTGCGCTTTTTTTCGTTCCGACTTTCGGCGTCTGCACGGCGCCCGTCCCTTCCCACGCTCCGCCCCATGAAACTCAAAGCCCACTGCTCGATGACCGTGACCGCCTATGCCGACAGCCCGGTCGTCGCCGTGCTGCGGCCCCGCAGCGGCCGGGCGCAGTGGATGATGAGCGAGCGCTACGAAATCTCGCCGCTGGTGCCCACCTCGGAGATGGTCGACCCGTACGGCAACCTCTGCCAGCGCTTCACCGTGCCGCAGGGTACGATGCGCATCGAGGTCGAGATGGTGCTGCAGGCGGAGGACCACATCGCGGTGCAGCACGACGCCCACTACACGCCGGTGGCGCTGCTGCCCGACGACGTGCTGCACTACCTGCTGCCGAGCCGCTACTGCCCGTCGGACAAGATGCAGGGCCAGGCACTCTCCCTGGTGCAGGGCCATGCGCCCGGCTACGCGCAGGTGGAGGCGATCCGCGCCTGGATCCACGCCAACATCGAGTACCGCTACGGCGTGAGCACCCCCAACACCGACGCGCTTGACACGCTGATCCACGGCGCGGGCGTCTGCCGCGACTTCTCGCACGTGGGCATCGCGCTCTGCCGGGCGCTGAAGATCCCGGCGCGGGTGGTCGTGGGCTACCTCTGGCAGCTGGACCCGATGGACATGCACGCCTGGTTCGAGGCCTTCGTCGGCGGCCGCTGGTACACCTTCGACGCCACCCAGTCGGAGCCCCGCGGCGGCCGCATCGTGGTGGCCTACGGCCGCGACGCCGCCGACGTGGCCTTCATCAGCGACTACGGCGCGGTGCCGCTGCAGATGGGCGAGATGCACACCACCGTCACCCGGCTCGACATGCCCGAGCCGGAGCCTTCGCAGCCGACGCCCGCCGGCTGAGCGCGGCCGTCAGGCCTGCACGGTGCGCGGCGCACCGGGCCACATCCGCACCGCCAGGGCGGCCGCGGCGGTCAGGGTGGCCATGGCGCACACCGCCGTCCAGCCGCCGTGGGCCAGCACCAGGCTGCCGAGGGCCGCGCCGCTGGCCATGCCGACGAACATGGCGGTGAACAGCACCGCGTTGAGCCGGCTGCGCGCCGCAGGCTCGATGCCGAAGACGATGGTCTGGTGCGCCACCAGCGTGGCCTGCATGCCCAGGTCGAAGCCCACCGCGCTGACCGCGATCAGCCACAGGCGGTCGGGCCCCGCCGCCATCGCCAGGAACGACACCGCCACCAGCCCGGCGCCCAGCCGCGCCACCAGCTCCGGCCCCTTGCGGTCGGCGATGCGGCCGGCCAGCGGTGCGGCCAGCGCACCCACCGCGCCCGCCAGGCCGAAGGCGCCGGCGGCGGTGCTGCCCAGGTGGAACGGCGCGCCGTGCAGCATCACCGCCAGCGTCGACCAGAAGGCGCTGAAGCCGACGCTCAGCAGCGCCTGGGCCAGCGCGGCCCGGCGCAGCGCCGGGTGCCGCCGCCACAGGGTGCCGAGCGAGGCCAGCAGCGCGCCGTAGGGCAACTGGGTGGTGGGTGCGAAGCGCGGCAGCCCGCGCCAGGCGGCCACCGCCAGCAAGGCGATGCTGAGCGCGGCGGCGCCGTACATCGTGCGCCAGCCGAAGTGCTCGGCCACGAAGCCGCTCACCACCCGCGACAGCAGCACGCCCAGCAGCAGCCCGGTCATCACCGTGCCCACGGTGCGGCCCCGGCTGGCGGCCGGCGCCAGGGTGGCGGCGGCGGGCACCAGGTCCTGCGCCAGGGTGGCGGCCAGCCCGATCGCCAAGCTGCCCGCCAGCAGCACGCCGAGCGACGGCGCCAGCGCGCACAGCAGCAGCGCCAGGCACAGCACGCCGGCCTTGGCCAGGATGATCCGCCGGCGGTCGAACCGGTCGCCCAGCGGCGCCAGCGTCAGGATGCCGAGCGCGTAGCCCAGCTGCGTGAGCGTCGGCACCAGGCCGATGGTGGTGGCGCCCACCCGCAGGTCGGGGCCGAGCACCCCGAGCATCGGCTGGCTGTAGTAGAGCGACGCCACCGCCAGCCCGGCACCGACGGCCAGCAGCAGCACCAGGCTGCCGGGAACGTCGGCCTGCGGCGAAGGAGAGTGCGTCGTCATCGAATTCGCCCGGGTGGTGGAAACCCGACATTCTGCGGGCCGCGCCCGCACGGCGCCGTCGGCCGCCCGAAAGGCCGGACGCGGCCGCGCCGTCCTCAGCCCCCGGCGCGGCCCAGGTGCTCGTACAGGATGGTGCAGCCGATGCCGATCAGCACCACGCCGCCGACGATCTCGGCACGCTTGCCGACGACGCGGCCCAGCACCCGGCCGACCATCACGCCGGCGGTCACCATCAGCGTGGTCGCCAGGCCGATGGCCAGCGCGGTGGGAAGGATCTCCACGTCGACGAAGGCCAGGCCCACGCCGACGGCCATCGCGTCGATGCTGGTGCCTACGCCGGTCAACACCAGCACCCAGAAGGCGTTGCGCTGCGGGCGGTCTTCCTCGGCCTCGTGCGCCGACAGTCCCGAGCGGATCATCCGCAGGCCCAGCACGCTGAGCAGCACCAGGGCGATCCAGTGGTCCCAGGCCTTGACGTAGCTGGCGGCGGCCAGGCCCGCGGCCCAGCCGATGACGGGGGTGATGGCCTCGATGGTGCCGAAGATGAGGCCGGTGCGCAGCGCCTCGCGGAAGCGGGGCTTGTGCAGCGCGGCGCCCTTGCCGACGGCCGCGGCGAAGGCGTCGGTCGACATGGCGAAGGCCAGGAACAGGGTGGAGGCGAGATTCATGGGGAGCACAGACGCAGCCGGTTGCAAGACACCGCGGCGCACCACCACCCGGCCGTCCCGTGTCGGTGCACCGCTGGTCTCGCCAACCTTCCGGCTACCCGCACCACGGCACGCACGGTGCCGAGTCTGTTGACGCGGGCGCTGCCGACATCCGGCAGCAGGCTACTCCCCAAAGGAGGCGCGATTCTAGCCGCGCCCCGCGGCCGGCCGTGGCGCCCGCCCTACGCGGAGCAGGGCCGGGCGGATGCAATGGGCCTGCGCGGCACTGGAGAAATTGCCTAACAAAAAGGCAACCCGTAGGTCTTTTCCTACAATCTTGCTACCGCGCGCCGCAGGCGTTGGCGCCTGCCGCGGGGCCCCCACCGCATGAAACAGAACCTGCTCCGCTTCGTGAAGACCTACCGCCTGGCCGTCGGCGGCATCGCCCTCGCCGTGCTCGCCGCGCTGGCGGTGGGCCTCTGGCCCGGCTTTTCGGCACCGGCCGGCGCCCTGCCCGCCGGCGCCGCCGGCCAGCAGATGGCCGCCGACCCGGCCCGATGGGGCGCGACCCAGCGCGACGGCTCGGCCCTGCTGGCCGACCTGCGCACCGGCAGCGTCGCCGCGGTGGGCGTCACCCCGCACGCGCTGCTGGTCACCACCACCGGCGGCGAGCGCTACTACGTGGTCGACGGCCGCGGCGCCTTCGCCGGCCTGGTGGTGCAGCAGGCGCAGAGCGCCGCCACCCCGGCCTTCGAGTTGGCGATGCTGCCGCAGGTGCGCGTCGGCGCCGACACCTCGCAGGCCTGGGACCGCGGCATGGAGCTGTTCCGCGCGCTGATCAGCCTGCTGCTGCCGATCCTGCTGATCGGCGCGATGTTCTACCTGATGCGCCGGGACGTGACCTCGCTCTCGAAGCTGGTCGAGAAGCCCACCGGCGTCTCGTTCTCCTCGGTGGTGGGCGCGGGCGAGGCCAAGTCGGCGCTGGCCGACGTGGTGCAGTTCCTGCACCAGCCGGCGCGCTTCGCCGCGCTGGGCGCACGGGCGCCGCGCGGCATCCTGATGCTGGGCGGCCCGGGCGTTGGCAAGACGCTGCTGGCCAAGGCGATGGCGGGCGAGGCCGGCGTCAACTTCATCGCCACCAATGGCAGCGAGTTCAGCTCCAAGTTCTACGGCGTGGGGGTGTCGAAGGTCAAGCAGCTTTTCGCCACCGCCCGCAAGAACGCGCCGTGCATCCTGTTCATCGACGAGATCGACGGCCTCTCGAAGCGCAGCTCGGGCACCGGCGCGGCCGAGAGCGAGGGCAACCGCATCATCAACCAGGTGCTGGTCGAGATGGACGGCTTCGCCGACAACGAGGGCGTGATCGTCATCGGCGCGACCAACCTCGCCGACAACCTCGACGAGGCGCTGCTGCGCGAGGGCCGCTTCGACCGCCGGGTGAACGTGAAGCTGCCCGACGTACGCGACCGCGCCGACATCCTGCGGCTCTACGCCGGCAAGCTGCCGACGATGCCCGAGGCCGATTTCGACCAGCTGGCCCGCATGACCACCGGCCTGGCGCCGGCGGCGCTGGCCCACATCGTCAACCACGCGGCCCTGGTCGCGGCCCGCGGGGACGCGCAGCGGGTCACCATGGCCCACCTGATGGAGTCGGTGGAGACCACCCGCATCGGCGAACTCAACGGCGGCCAGCGCGCGCTGTCGGAGGGCGAGCTGCGGCGCATCGCGGTGCACGAGGCGGGCCATGCGGTGGTGGCCTCGGCGCTGCGCTCGGGCAAGGTCGAGAAGGTCACCATCCTGCCGCGCGGCGGCGCCCTGGGCGTGACGCTGGTGACGCAGGAAGAGGACAAGGTGCTCTACCCGAAGAGCTTCATCGAGGCCCGCATCCAGATGCTGCTGGCCGGCCGCGGCGCCGAACTGATGCTGCTGGGCGAAGCCTCGAGCGGCGCGGCGCAGGACCTGCAGGAGGCGTCTCGCCTGGCGCTCGACATGGTCGGCCGCTTCGGCCTGTCGCCCGAGGCCGGCCTGTTCAGCCTGGCCGCCGTGCCCGAGGCGCACGCCGGCTCGGCGGTGGGCGACGCGGTGCGCCAGGCCAACACCCTCTTGGTGGCGCTGGAAGCCCGCTGCACCGAAGTGCTGGAAGCCCACCTGCCTGCCCTGAAGGCGCTGACGGCCGAACTGCTGGAGCAGGAAGAAGTCGACGGCGACCGGGTGGAAGAGCTGGTGCATTCCCCGCTGCGGCGCGCGGCATGAAAAAAGCCGGCCGCATGGCGCGGCCGGCTGTCGGTTCGGCGCGAAGGCCGGTCAGTTTCCGGCGCCGAGTTCGTCCACTCGGTCGGCATTGGTGATGCTGCGCGATCCCTTGAGGTGCATCTCGACATCGGTCGCGCGGTCGCCGGCGGCCTTCACCGCGTCCTGCAGCTGCTCCTCGCTCACGTCGAATTTCTCGGCCCATTCGGCGCGTGCGCCGGCGTCTGCGATGTCGATGCGGTCGGGCTGGGTGCCGCCGGTGGTGGAAGTGGTCATGCCGGTCTCCTGGAAGTCGTGGATCAGTGAAGCGGTCCACCGTACGGAAGCCCCGCCGCAGCGTGTGTAGGCAAAGGGCGCGCATCGCTGCGCGCGACGGGGGCGCTCAGGGCGCGTCGGCCGCGAGCAGCGACCGAACCAGCGCCGCGGCCGGCGGCGCGAGCGTCTCGCCCGGCCGGGTGCAGAGCAGCAGTGCGCGCCGGGCCCAGGCCTCGTCGATCGCGAGCCGGGCCAGCCGCGCCGGGCGGCCGTAGCGCAGCGCCGCGGCGCGCGGCACGATGCCGGCACCGATGCCCTGCTCGACCATGCGGCACACCGCCTCGAAGCTGCCGACCCGCACCCGGTAGCGCAACCGCTGCCCGAACCGACGGGCCTGCCGGGCGATGTGCTCCTGCAGCGGGTTGCCGGCCGACAGGCCGACGAATTCCAGCGCCGCCGCGTCGGCCATCCCGACCCGTCGCGACGCCGCGAGCGGATGGCCGCGCGGCACGACGAGCACCAGCGGATCGGGCCGGAAATGCACCGCCTGCAGGCCCGCGACGTCCACCGCGTCCGAGACGATGCCGATGTCGGCATCGCCGCGCCGCAGCGCCTCGGCCGTCTCGTCGCTCGGCCGCTCCTCCAGCTCCACCGACAGGCCGGGATGCGCGGCCAGGAACCGCGCCAGCGGCACCGGCAGGTGCTCCGCCATCGCCGAGGTGTTGCACAGCAGCCGGACCTGGCCGCGCAGGCCCTGGCCATAGGCGGCCAGGTCGCCGTGCAGCTGGTCCATCTGCTGCAGCACGCGCCGGGCATGGTGCAGCAGCGTGCGGCCGGCCTCGGTCGGCTCCACGCCGCGGGCCCGGCGCAGCAGCAGCGGCACGCCCAGCGCGTCCTCCATGCCCCGCACCCGTTGGCTGGCGCTGGCCAGCGCCATGTGGCTGCGCGCGGCGCCGGCGGTGAGGCTGCCGGACGCCGCCACATGCAGGAACAGCTTCAGGTCGGTGAGGTCGAAGCGCATGCGCGAACGCTAGCACGTCAGCCTCAGGCCGGGACGAAGGCAGGCTGCGGAAACCGCAGATAGGCAGGCGCCGCGGCACCGCCCACACTGGCGGCCGGCGCGGCCCGCGGTGCGGCCGCCGGCAGCGAAAGGAGCGGAGATGGACATGCATTTGGTCGGTGGCGGCCTGGCGTCGGGGACCGGCGTCGGCGCGTGGCTGGCCGCCGGCGCGGTCTTCCTGCTGGCGGGCGGCATCAAGGGCCTGGTGGGGCTGGGCCTGCCCACGGTGGCGATGGCGCTGCTGGCGCTGTGGATGGCGCCGGCCCAGGCGGCGGCGCTGCTGGTGGTGCCGTCGCTGGTGACCAATGCCTGGCAGCTGCGCCCCCTTGCCACCCTTTGGCCGCTGGCGCGCCGGCTGGCCGGCATGCAGGCGGGCACAGTGGCCGGCACCCTGCTGGGCGCCCTGGCCTTCGGCGCGCCCGCCGGCGCCGCCAGCGGCGTGCTGCTGGGCGTGGCGCTGGTCGTCTATGCCGCCTGGGGACTCGCCGGACGGCCGTGGCAGGTGCCGCCGGCGCAGGAGCGCTGGCTGGGTCCGGCGGTGGGCATGGCCACCGGGCTGGTCACCGCGCTGACCGGCGTGTTCATCCTGCCGGCCGTGCCCTACCTGCAGGCGCTCGGGCTGCAGCGGGATGCGCTGGTGCAGGCGATGGGCATCGCCTTCACCACCTCGACCATGGCACTCGCCGCCGGCCTGCTGCTGGCGCCCGCGGCGGCCGGGACGCCGCACACGCTGCCGGCCGCCGCGTCGCTGGTCCTGCTGCTGCCGGCGCTGGCCGGCATGGCGCTGGGCCAGCGCCTGCGGCAGCGCCTGCCGGTGGCCGTTTTCCGGCGCTGCCTGTTCGCGAGTCTGGCGGCGCTCGGCACCTACATGGTGGTGCGGGTGGCCTTGGCTTAGACCACGCTTAACGGGCCGCGGGCCGCGGAACATCCGCCGCGTGCGACAGTCGTACCGCGTGCCCGGCTACCTGGATGGGCGCGTGAAAAAAGGATGCCCGCACCATGACGCCCCAAGAACACCGCATGCTCGACGACTTCCTGGACCGGCTGGCCCGGGTGGGAAGCGTCGCCAAGGACCCTGCCGCCGACGCCCTGATCCGCGAACGGCTGGCCGTACAGCCCGATGCACCTTATCTGCTGGTGCAGCGCGCCCTGCTGCTGCAGCAGGCGCTGGACGACGCGCAGCGGCAGATCGCGCAATTGAAGCAGGCCACGGCGCAGGCGCCGGCCGAAGGCAGCTTCCTCTCGCCCGCGCCCGCACCGGAGCCGGGCTTCGGCCGCGCGCCGTCGCAGACCTACATGCCGCCGCCCGCGGGCTTTCCGCCCGCCGCCGCGGTGCAGCCGCCGTCGGCACCGGTCGGCGGTTGGCGCGAGCGGCTCTTCGGCGCCCCGCCGTCCGCCGGCCAGCCGCCGACAGCGCCGCTGCAGGCGGCCCCGGCAGGCGGCGGCTCCGGCTTCCTGGGCCAGGCGGCCGCCACCGCGGCGGGCGTGGCCGGCGGCATGTTCCTGTTCAACGGCCTGCAGCACTGGGGCGAGCATGCCGGCGGCGCCGCGAAGAACCTGGTGGACGGATCGCCCCTCGCAGCGGCCACGGCCGGAGGACACGACGACCCCGCCAACCAGCGCATCGGCGATGCGCTCGGCCCGCGCGACGACGTTTCGGCCGGCAGCGGCTCGGCCAGCCCTTTCCTCTCGGACAACGGCGCCTACGCCGACGCGTCGCGGCAAACCGCCGTCGACGACGGCAGCGGGAGCTGGCTGGTGGACGACGGCGGATTCGCCGACGACGACGGCGACAACTTCATCTGACGATCGCGGCCACCGCGAAGGCCACCCCGTCCCCGGGATGCCGCAGGACGGCTCCGCCGGGCCGCCGGTGTCGCCCCCTCGCAAGGGGTGGTCGTAGACGCGACCCGCTCAGCCCGGGGGTGAGCCGAGCCAGGGCGGTGATAGGCTTCCGCATGGATTACGACGAAAACCAGCTGTCGCTGCCGCCCTCCTTCCACGCGCTCTACCTCGACGAGCGCCAGCGCCCCACGGCGCCGCTGGCCGCCGTGCAGGGCCGCTACGAACTCTGCGAAGACCTGGCCCAGCACCTGACCGGACAGGCCCTCGCCCTGCAGCCCGACGGTTTCGCCGAGCAGCATGCGCTGCTGCAGCGCTTCTACGCGACGCTTTCGGTTCCCGAGGCGGGCCTGCTCCACGTCGAGGCGCGCTGGGTGACCCGGCGCCTGGCCGAGTTGCTCGACTGGCCGCCCGAGACTGCCGACGAAACGCCGGCCTAGCGCCCTCCGGCTCTGCTCCTTTTTCGATAGCTGAATATCGGCGTGCAACGTCGGCCGCGGCTACTTTTCATCCGAATCGCACGCACCGAAGCTCGTCTGCTGCGCACCAGCGGTCGCCCGGACAGAACACGCCAACTGCTTCACACCTAAAGCTTTACGCATGCTTTACCACCAGGCTGTCGCAGCAGGCGCAGGCACCGTTCTCCACACCTGCCAATTTGATCAGGGTGAAAGAAACTTTCTTATCGCCCGTAGAAATAGCGAATTACAGGGATAACGACAGGCGCACGGCCTACAAAAACCCGCAAACTGCAACGCTCTAATGGCCGCGCCTGTAAGCAGGTGTCAACCGTAGAAAGCGTCCGTGAAGTCTCTCAAATCCATGCTCCTGGCGCTGATCGCGTCGGGAATCCTCGCCGCCGGCGTACTCACCGCCACCTCGGTGGTCGAGTCGTCCATCGCCAACCGATCGGTGCAACGCGCCCTGGTCGCCAAGGACATCACCGCCGACATCCTGCCGCCGCCGCTCTACCTGCTGGAGTTGCGCCTGGTGCTGTCGCAGGCGGTAGAAGGCACCATGCCGCCGGCTCAGGCGCAGGCCGAGGCGGCCCGGCTCCAGAAGGAATACCAGGAGCGTGTCGACTTCTGGAAATCCCATCCCACCTACGGCCTGGAAACCCAGTTGCTCGGCGCGCAGCATGCCGCGGCGCAACGTTTCATGGCGGCGGTGCCACCGGTCTTCGCAGCGCTTGCGGCGGGCGACACCGCTGCCGCCCGCACCGCCCTGGGAAGCGCCCAGGCGCTGTACCTGGACCACCGCCAGGGCGTGGACGGCACCGTCAAGGCGGCGACCGCCTTCGCGGACGACTCCCTCACCGAGCTGGCCGCCGTGCAGACCGATGCCAGCGCGATCCAGATCGCGGTTTTCTGCCTATCGACGGTGCTGCTGCTCGGCCTGAGCTGGTGGGTGCGCCGCAGCGTCTGGGCCGCCACCGGCGGAGAGCCCGCGGCGGCGGCGGCCGTCGCCAACGCGGTGGCGCAGGGTGATTTGTCGGTGCGGGTGCCGGTGGCGCCCGGCGACCGCAGCAGCGTGATGGCGGCCCTGGAGCAGATGCGCGCCAACCTGGCCGACACGGTGCAGCGGGTGCGCGCCAGCAGCGACAGCATCGCCACCGGCTCCACCCAGATCGCCCAGGGCAACCACGACCTGTCGGGCCGCACCGAGACCCAGGCCTCGGCCCTGCAGCAGACGGCGGCGTCGATGGAGGAGATGGCCTCGACCGTGGTGCAGAACGCCGAGAACGCCCGCCAGGCGCACCGGCTGGCCCAGGGCGCCAGCGACGTGGCGACCCGCGGCGGCGCGGTGGTGGCCGAGGTGGTGCAGACGATGAAGGGCATCAACGACAGCAGCCGCCGCATCGCCGACATCATCGGCCTGATCGACGGCATCGCGTTCCAGACCAACATCCTGGCGCTGAACGCCGCGGTGGAGGCGGCGCGGGCCGGCGAACAGGGCCGCGGCTTCGCGGTCGTCGCCTCCGAGGTGCGCAACCTGGCCCAGCGCAGCGCCAGCGCCGCCCGCGAGATCCGCGGCCTGATCGACACCAGCGTGCAGCGCGCCGACCAGGGCGCTGCGCTGGTCGACCGTGCCGGCGCCACGATGGCCGAGGTGGTCGAGGCCATCCGCCAGGTGAGCGGCGTGGTGGCCCAGATCAGCGCCGCCAGCGCCGAGCAGAGCAGCGGCGTCGCCCAGATCGGCGACGCGGTCAACCAGCTGGACCAGACCACCCAGCAGAACGCCGCGCTGGTCGAGGAAAGCGCGGCCGCCGCCGGCAGCCTGCGCCTGCAGGCCGAGGAACTGGTGCGGGCGGTGGCGGTGTTCCGGCTGGGCACGGTGGCACCGCAGGTGCCGGTGGCGACGATGGCGGCGGTGGGCGCGCCGCGGAAAGCCGGGTGGGCGCTGACAACGCCCTGACCCGGCGATCGATCGCAGCCCCAATGAAGAACGCGCCCTCGGGCGCGTTCTTCATGGTCGCAGAGGCACGGATTACTTCGCGGCCACCACGCGGACCATCTCCAGGCACTTGTTCGAGTAGCCCCATTCGTTGTCGTACCAGGCGACGAGCTTGACGAAGGTGCTGTCGAGCGCGATGGAGGCGTCGGCGTCGAAGATCGAGGTGCGGGTGTCGCCGCGGAAGTCGGTGGCGACGACCTTGTCCTCGGTGTAGCCCAGGATGCCCTTCAGCGCGCCTTCCGACTGGGCCTTGATCTCGGCCTTGATCTCGTCGAGCGTGGCCGGGCTGCTCAGCTCGGCGGTCAGGTCGACCACCGACACGTCGGAGGTCGGCACGCGGAAGCTCATGCCGGTCAGCTTCTTGTTGAGCGCGGGGATCACCACGCCCACCGCCTTGGCGGCGCCGGTGCTGCTGGGGATGATGTTCTCGAGGATGCCGCGGCCGCCGCGCCAGTCCTTGTTGGACGGGCCGTCCACCGTCTTCTGGGTGGCGGTGGTGGCGTGCACCGTGGTCATCAGGCCGCGCTTGATGCCCCACTTGTCGTGGACCACCTTGGCGAGTGGCGCCAGGCAGTTGGTGGTGCACGAGGCGTTCGAGATGATCGCCTCGCCGGCGTAGCTGCCGCAGTTGACGCCGCGCACGAACATCGGCGTGTCGTCCTTCGACGGCGCCGAGATGATGACCTTCTTGGCGCCCGCGGCCAGGTGCTTGCCGGCGCCGGCCTTGTCGAGGAACAGGCCGGTGGCCTCCAGCACGATGTCGGCGCCGATCTCGTCCCACTTGAGGTTGGCCGGGTCGCGCTCTTGCGTCAGGCGGATCTTCTTGCCGTTGACGATCAGGGTGCTGCCCTCGACCGCGATGCTGCCGTCGAAGCGGCCGTGCACGCTGTCGTACTGCAGCATGTAGGCCAGGTAGTCGGGCTCGAGCAGGTCGTTGATGCCGACGACTTCGATGTCCGAGAAATTCTGCACGGCCGAGCGCAGCACGTTGCGTCCGATGCGGCCGAAGCCGTTGATGCCGATCTTGATGGTCATGTCACTTGCTCCTGGATGTTGCGAAACCGTTCACGAAACCCTGCCGCCGACGGCGCCCGGCCCTGCAGCCGGCGGCGCCGCGGCAGTCCTGCTCTTTCTACCTGCGGCCGGCCGTGGCCAGCACCTTGCGCACCGTGGCGGCCACGTTCTCCGGCGTGAAGCCGAACTGCTGGAACAGCACGGCGGCCGGCGCCGACTCGCCGTAGCGGTCGATGCCGACGACCGCGTCGCAGCCGTACTTCCACCAGCCGTCGGTCACACCCATCTCGACCGCCACGCGGGGCAGGCCGGCGGGCAGCACCGACGCCTTGTAGGCCGCGTCCTGGCGGTCGAAGGCGGTGGTGCTCGGCACCGAGACCACCCGCACCGCGATCCTGTCGCGGGCCAGCAGCTTCTGCGCCTTCAGGGCCAGCTGCACTTCGGAGCCGGTGGCGAGGATCACCGCGCGGGCCTTCTTGCCCTTCAGGCCGACGGCGGCCGGCTCGCTCAGCACGTAGGCGCCGCGGCTGATCTCGCCCAGGTCGTCCTTGGCGGCGTAGGGCAGGTTCTGGCGCGAGAGCAGCAGCGCGGTCGGGCGGTCCTGGTTCTGGATCGCCACGGCCCAGGCGACCGCCGTCTCGGCGGTGTCGGCGGGGCGCCAGACATCCAGGTTGGGAATCAGGCGCAGGCTGGCGGCGTGCTCGATCGACTGGTGGGTCGGGCCGTCCTCGCCCAGGCCGATCGAGTCGTGGGTGAAGACGTGCACCACCCGCAGCTTCATCAGCGCGGCCATGCGGATCGCGTTGCGGCTGTAGTCGCTGAAGGTGAGGAAGGTGCCGCCGTAGGGGATGAAGCCGCCGTGCAGCGCCACGCCGTTCATGATCGCGGCCATGCCGAACTCGCGCACGCCGTAGTTGATGTGGCGGCCGCCGACCGGGGTGCCGACGGCCGACTCGACCTGCACCACCTGGCCGGCTTCGTCGAAGCGCAGCGGCGGGGTGCTCTTGGTGTTGGTGAGGTTGGAGCCGGTCAGGTCGGCGCTGCCGCCCAGCAGCTCGGGCAGCGCGGCGGTGAAGCTCTCCAGCGCGAGCTGGCTGGCCTTGCGGCTGGCGACCGTCTCGGCCTTGGTGTGGGCGGCGATGACCGTGTCGACCGCGGTCTGGGCGAAGTGCTTCGGCAGCTCGCCGCGCATCCGGCGGGTGAACTCGGCGGCCTGCTCGGGGTAGGCGGCCTGGTAGGCGGCGAAGCGCTGGTTCCAGTCGGCCTCGGCCTTGGCGCCGGCCTCCTTCGCGTCCCAGGCGGCGTATACGTCGGCCGGAATCTCGAAGGGCACGTGGGCCCACGACAGGGCGTGGCGGGTCAGTGCGATCTCGTCGGCGCCCAGCGGCTCGCCGTGGGCCTTGCTGGTGCCGGCGCGGTTGGGCGAGCCCTTGCCGATGGCGGTCTTGCACACCACCAGCGTCGGCTTGTCGGCCGATGTCCTGGCGCTGGCGATGGCCGCGGCCACCGCCTGGGCGTCGTGGCCGTCGACCGGGCCGACCACGTTCCAGCCGCAGGCGCGGAACCGGGCGGGCGTGTCGTCGACGAACCAGGGCGCGACCTGGCCGTCGATCGAGATGCCGTTGTCGTCGTACAGCGCGACCAGCTTGTTGAGCTTCCAGGCGCCGGCCAGCGCCACCGCTTCATGGCTGATGCCTTCCATCAGGCAGCCGTCGCCCAGGAACACGTAGGTGTGGTGGTCGACGATCGTGTGGTCGGCGCGGTTGAATTCGCGGGCCAGCAGCTTCTCGGCCAGTGCGAAGCCGACCGCGTTGGTGATGCCCTGTCCCAGCGGGCCGGTGGTGGTCTCCACGCCCGGCGTGTAGCCGACCTCGGGGTGGCCCGGGGTCTTGCTGTGCAGCTGGCGGAAATTCTTCAGTTCCTGGATCGGCAGGTCGTAGCCGGTCAGGTGCAGCACCGCGTAGAGCAGCATCGAGCCGTGGCCGTTCGAGAGCACGAAGCGGTCGCGGTCGGCCCACTGCGGGTTGGCCGGGTTGTGGCGCAGGTGGCGGCCCCACAGGCCGACGGCCATGTCGGCCATGCCCATCGGCGCGCCGGGATGGCCCGAGTTGGCCTGCTGCACCGCATCCATCGCCAGGGCGCGGATCGCGTTGGCCATGGCCACGTCGGGTGCGGCGGAGGCCGGCGACGAGGCGACGTCGCGCACGGCGACGGCGGCAGGAGGCTGGACCTCGGACGAAGGGACGGACGCGGGGGATTCGTTGATGGCCATCGGCGGCGGCTCCGGAAAGGCTTCGGAAGTGGGAGGAGGAAACGGGCAGGAATCTGCGGGCAACCCCGCATTTTACCGGCGAGGGCCTGCGGCAGGTATCGCCGCGCTACAGGGCCGGCGCGACAGCGTGGCGTCGGGCCGCCACGCACTGCCCGCCACGCATCCACTACAGTGCCCGCCATGCACGGCCTGCACCTCACCGCCGACCTCCACGATTGCCGCTGCGACGCGCGCTGGCTGACCGATGCCTGCGCCCTGCTGGCGGCATGCGAGGCGCAGGTGCGGGCGGCCGGCCTGCAGCCGGTGGCGCGGCTGGCGCACGGCTTTCCGCCGACGGCCGAGGGGCCGGGCGGCGTCACCGCCACGGTGCTGCTGGCCGAATCGCACCTCTGCCTCCACACCTGGCCCGAGCGCCGGGCGGTGACGCTCGACGTGTACGTCTGCAACTTCGGCGGCGACCATACCGGCAAGGCCCGCGCGCTGGAGGCGGCGCTGGTGGCGCTGTTCCGGCCGGTGCGGTCGGTACGCCAGGCGCTGCAGCGCGGCGCGGTGCCGCCGGCCGACCCGGCGCCGGGTTAGCCGGCCGGACCGGCCCGCGTTTGGTCACAGGCGCGCCGCGGGCCGCCGTCAGAATCGCGCGCCATGGATTCACTCTCTCAACTGACGCTCGGCGCCGCGGTCGGCGTGGCGGTGATGGGCCGGCGCACCGCCGTGTGGAAGGCCGCGCTCTGGGGCGGCATCTGCGGCACCCTGCCCGACCTGGACGCGCTGATCGACCACGGCGACCCGATCGCCAACATGACCCAGCACCGCACCGAGAGCCATGCGCTGTTCTTCCTGACATTGGCGGCGCCGGCCATCGCCTGGGCGATCGCATGGCTGCACGGTCAGCGGGCGCTGTTCGGCCGCTGGTGGATGGCCGTGTGGCTGGCGCTGGTGACGCATCCGCTGCTCGACCTGATGACGGTCTACGGCACCCAGCTGCTCCTGCCCTTCACCAGCCACCCGTACTACGTCGGCAGCATCTTCATCATCGATCCGCTCTACACGCTGCCGTTGCTGGTGGGCGTGGGCGCGGCGCTGCTGCGGCCGGCCGGCCTGCGCGGCCTGCGCTGGAACGCCGCGGGCCTGGTGCTGAGCACCGCGTACCTGGCCTGGAGCGCCGCCGCGCAGTGGCACGTCACCACCCTGGCCCAGGCCGCCCTGCTTGCGCAGGGCCTGCAGACCACGCAGCTGCTGGTCACGCCCACGCCGCTCAACACGGTGCTCTGGCGGGTGCTGGCGATGACGCCCGGCGGTTATGCCGAAGGCTTCCACCGCCTGGGCGACCCGGTGGCGGCGCTGCAGCTGCAGACCTACCCGCGCGGCGAATCCCTGGCGCCGGCGCTGCAGGCCAGCGCGCCGGCCGCGCGCCTGGCCTGGTTCACCCACGGCTTCTACAAGCTGGAGGAGCGCGCCGACCGGCGCGTGGTGATGAGCGACCTGCGGATGGGCCTGGAGCCGGGCTACAGCTTCAGCTTCACGGTGGCGCAGCGGGAGGGCGACCGCTTCGTCGCGATCCCGCCGCGCAACCTCGCCACCCGGCCGGACGTGAAGGCCGGGCTGCAGTGGCTGTGGCGGCGCCTCCAGGGCGAAACGCCTCCCTGGCCGGGCCGGTAGCCGCCGGGCCTGCGGCCGGTGCACCGCAACGGGGCGCCGGCCTACGCCGGATGCATCCGGTTACCCACACTGACAGCCCGGGTAGAAAGCCACTGTGCAAGCCTCCATTCTTTCCGGGGCCACACCTATGAACTACAGCCAACCTCCCGCCACCGACCTGCCCGGCGGAGTCGCGGTCCACGCCCCGGGCGTGCCGTCCGCCAGCGGCAGTGCCGTTTCCTGGGGCGCCATCGTGGCCGGCGCGATCGCCGCCGCGGCCCTGTCGATGATCCTGCTGCTGCTCGGGTCGGGCCTGGGCCTGTCGTCCGCGTCGCCGTGGTCCACGCAGGGCGCGAGCGCGATGACGCTCGGCGTCGCCGGCGTGTTCTGGATCACCTTCACCCAGCTGGCGGCGTCGGGCATGGGCGGCTACCTGGCCGGCCGGCTGCGCACCCGCTGGGCCGGCGTGCACACCGACGAGGTGTATTTCCGCGACACCGCCCACGGCTTCCTGGCCTGGGCCGTGGCCTCGCTGGTGACCGCCGCCTTCCTGGCCTCGGCCGTGGGCAACGTGGTGGGCATGGGTGCCAAGGCCGGTGCGTCGGTGGCCGGCGCCGCCGTGACCACCGCCGGTGCCGCGGGCGCCGCCATCGGCAGCAGTGCCGGTAATGCGTCGTCCTCGGGCGGCGGCAATTCGTCGGTCTACGGCTACTTCGTCGATTCGCTGTTCCGCCCCGATACCGCGGCGCAGACCCCGGCCGCTGCGGCCCCGGCACCTGCCGCCGCCACCGGTACCGACCCGGTGGCCGATGCCGCCAACGCCGCGGCCGCCACGCCCGCCGCGCCGACGACGCCCGCTGCCACCGCACCGCGCAACACCGAGCCGGTCGCCGCATCGACCGTCGCCGAAGTGGGCCGCATCATGGTCAACAGCATCCGCGCCGAATCGATGCCGGCAGACGACGTGCGCTACGTCGCCAGCCTGATCGCCCAGCGGACCGGCATGACGCAGGAAGCCGCGGAGAAGCGGGTGAACGACACCTACGCCAAGGCCAAGGCCAAGCTGCAGGATGCCGAGAACACCGCCCGCGAAGCGGCCGACAAGGCGCGCAAGGCGTCTGCCGCCGCCGCGCTGTGGCTCTTCGTGTCGCTGCTGATCGGCGCCTTCGTCGCCAGCTACGCCGCCACCTGGGGTGGCCGCCAGCGCGATCTCTGATCCGCCGCCCCCCGCACTTCCATTCCTTCCCATTTCCGGAGATTCCCATGCGCTCACTTCTGCTGCTCTTCCTCGGCGTGCCGATCCCGATCATCATCCTGCTGGCGCTTTTCCTGCACTGATGCGGCAGCGCGCTGCGGGCCCTGGCCTGCAGCCTGAACGGGCGGCGCGTACGCCCCCGTCTCGACCGGCCCGGATGCGTTCGCTGCATCCGGGCCGGTTTTGTTTTGTGCGGGCTTGCCCGACGGCCGGCGAGGGGTGCGCCAGCAGCAGGGCGCCGCACTCCGGATAATCGCGGGCCATGCCTGCCCCCACCTCCGCCGTCCCCGCCCTGGCCGGCGCCCTGCTGCTGGCCGCGGGCCGCGGCGAGCGCATGCGGCCGCTGACCGACACCTGCCCCAAGCCGCTGCTGCCGGTGCGCGGCCGGCCGCTGATGCAGTGGCCGATGCAGGCCCTGGCCGCAGGCGGCTGCCGGCACCTGGCGGTCAACACCGGCTGGCTGGGCGAGCAGATCGAAGACCGTTTCGGCCCGCAGCCGGCGCTGGACGCCGGCCTCGTGCTATCGATTTCATACTCCCGAGAAGAGCAGGACTTCGGCTACGCGCTGGAGACGCTGGGCGGCATCGTGCGCGCCCTGCCGCTGCTGGACGATGTCTTCTGGGTGGCGGCCGGCGACGTGTTCGCGCCCGATTTCGCGTTCGACCCGGCCGAGCGCGAGCGCTTCGTCGCCGGCGGGCAGCTGGCCCACCTGTGGCTGGTGCCCAACCCGCCGCACCATCCGCAGGGCGACTTCGGCATCGGCCCCGACGGGCTGGCGGTGAACACGCCCACCGACCCGGCCGCCCCGCGCTACACCTTCTCGACCATCGGCCTCTACCGGCGCGAACTGTTCATGCCGCCCTGGTGCGCCATCGCGGCCGGCAATCCGCAGGGCCTGGCCCAGCCCCTGGCGCCGCTGCTGCGCCATGCGATGGACAATGGCCGGATCAGTGCCTCGCTCCACACCGGCCGCTGGACCGACGTGGGCACGCCCGAACGACTCGCCCTGCTCAACACCCCATGACCGCACCCCTCGACACCCGGATCCACGCCGACCGCCGCGCCCGCCTGGCCGCCCTGCTGGGCCCCGACGGCATCGCCGTGGTGCCCACCGCGCCGGAGCGCAGCCGCAACCGCGACAGCGACTTTCCCTACCGGCACGACAGCTACTTCTACTACCTCACCGGCTTCACCGAGCCCAACGCCTGGCTGGTGCTGACCGGCGACGGCCGCAGCACCCTGTTCTGCGCGCCGAAGGACCTGGAGCGCGAGATCTGGGACGGCTACCGCCTGGGCCCCGACGCCGCGCCCGAAGCGCTGGGCGTGGACGCCGCGGTGTCGGCGGCCGAACTCGACACCCGCCTGCCGCGCCTGCTGGAGAACCGCGACGCCGTCTGGTACCCCTTCGCCACCCACGCGGGGCTGGAGACGCGGGTCGACGGCTGGCTGGCCAAGGTGCGGGCCCGGGTGCGGATGGGTGCGATCTGCCCCGAAACGCAGCGCGACCTGTGCGGCCCGCTCGACGAGATGCGGCTGACCAAGGACGCGCACGAGCTGGCGCTGATGCGCCGCGCCGGCCAGATCAGCGCGCAGGCCCACATCCGCGCGATGCAGACCTCGGCCCGGATGCTGCGCGCCGGCGAGGATGCGCGCGAGTACCACCTCGAGGCCGAGCTGCTGCACGAGTTCCGCCGTTGCGGCGCGCAGTTTCCGGCCTACACCTCGATCGTGGCCGCGGGTGCCAACGCCTGCGTGCTGCACTACCGGGCCGACGTCGCGCCGCTGCGCGCCGGCGAACTGGTGCTGATCGACGCCGGCTGCGAATACGAAGGCTATGCCGGCGACATCACCCGCAGCTTCCCGGCTGACGGCCGCTTCACCGGCCCGCAGCGCGCGGTCTACGACCTGGTGCTGGCCAGCCAGGCCGCGGCCGTCGGCGCGACCAGGGCCGGCGCCCGCTTCGCCGATGCGCACGACGCCACGGTGCGGGTGCTGTCGCAGGGCCTGCTGGACCTGGGCATCCTGAAGGCGGACGCCGCCGGCAGCGTGGACGACGTGATCGAGAACCGCGCCTACTTCCCGTTCTACATGCACCGCACCGGCCACTGGCTGGGCATGGACGTGCACGACTGCGGCAGCTACGTGGAGCCGAGCGAGGCCGGACAGTTCACCGAGCGCAAGGACCCGCTGAGCGGCGAGACGCTGCAGAGCCGGCCAAGCCGCATCCTGCGCCCCGGAATGGTCACCACTATCGAGCCGGGCCTCTACATCCGCCCCGCCGACGGCGTGCCCGAGGACTTCTGGAACATCGGCATCCGCATCGAGGACGACGCGATCGTGACCGAGACCGGCTGCGAACTGACGACGCGCGACGTGCCGGTGCAGGCCGAGGAGATCGAGGCGCTGATGCGAGGCTGAACGGCCGTTGTCGCCTCGACCATGGAAAAAACCCGCCCGGTACTTGCGCACCGGGCGGGTTTTTCCTATCGGGCCTTCCGGCTTGCGGATTATGGCGTGCCGAAAGCCTGCTTCAGGCGCTGGCCGGCGAAGGCCTGGGCGTCACGGGCCTTCTGCACCGCGGCGGCCATGCCGAAGAACTCGTGCGTGGCGCCGTCGTAGAGCTTGCGCTCGACCGGCACGTTGGCCTTGCGCAGGGCGGCCTCCAGCTGGGCGCCGTCGTCGCGCAGCGGGTCGATCTCGGCGTTGATGATGGTCACCGGCGGCAGGCCGGCGAGGTTGGCGTCCACCAGCGAGATGCGCGGGTCCTTCAGGTCGGCCGGCGAGTTGGTCGTGTGCTTGACGAACCATTCGATCATCGGCTTGTTGAGCGGCTTGGCGGCGGCGTACTCGTTGTACGACGGGGTTTCCAGGCTGGTCTGCGCGACCGGGTAGACCGACAGCACGTGCAGCGGCTTCGGCAGATTGGCATCGCGCGCCGCGATGGCGGTGGCCACGGCCAGGTTGCCGCCGGCGCTCTCGCCCGCCAGGGCCAGCTTGGCCGGGTCGCCCTTCAGGCTGGCGGCATTGTCGGCCGTCCACTTGTAGGCGGCCAGGGCATCGTCCCAGGCGGCGGGGAACTTGGCTTCGGGCGCGCGACGGTAGTCGACCGACACAACGACCGCATTGGCCGACTTGGCGAGGGCACGCGCGCCGCCGTCGTAGACCTTGCGGTCGGCGATCACCCAGCCGCCGCCGTGGAAGTACACGATCACCGGGAACGGGCCGCGGCCCTTCGGGGTGTAGATGCGGGCGGGCAGCTGGCCGGTGGCGCCGGCCACGTTGGTGTCCTTGGCAACGATGCCGGGCACCAGCAGTTCTGGCTTGGTGGGCTGGGCCTGGGCTTTCAGCAGCTTGTTGACCGCATCGGCGGGCGTGGGCTGCTTGCGGGCTTCGGGCGGGGTCAGGGTCTCGATCGGCTTGGGCTTGAGGCTGGCGTGGGCGTCGAGCACGGCCTGCATGTCGGCATCGGGCGTGCCGGCGGCGAAGGCGGGGGTGGCGGCCACCAGGGCGGCGACGGCGGCGGCGGCGCCGATGGCGCGCAGGGAGAGGTTCAGAGACATGGAGTTGTGGCTTTCGGAGGAGTGGTTGCGACCCGTGCATCGGAACGCGGCCGCGGTGCCGGTCCTGCGCGTGGCGAACCCTCCTTGTTGTCGTCCGTCGGCCGGGCGTCCTGTCGGTGCGCACGGCGGTGGTGCGTCAGCCGGCGGGTGGCTGCGGTGCGTCCTTGCAGAGTCGGCCCTGCGGACATGTGGCCGCGGCCTGGTGCCGAACAGTGCCGCAGCCAGCTTCAGGTTTTGGCTTCTAGCTACAAAAAGCGTAGCAATATCTTCAGCGCGGCCCGGCCGTGAAGGGAGGCGGCACCGCAGGCGGGGGCGGGACCGTGTCGACATCGGTGTCGACATCCTGCCCGGTGTAGGTGCCGGGGGCCGGTGTGGTGCGGGCCATCCAGGCGATCAGCGACGAGCGCATCGCTTCTTCCACCGACATCTCGATCGGGTGCACCCACTCCAGCGGCACGAAGACGGTGTAGCCGCCGATGTTGTAGCCCATCGGCAGGTACACCGCGACACGCTCGCCGGGCAGGAAGCCCTCGGGCAGGCCGTGCATGCCGCGCCGCGTCACCAGGCCCACCATCTCCAGCTGGTCGCCGGGCCAGCGCAGCAGCACCACCTGCTGGCCCGCCTGCTTGTTGCCCGAGGGCGTGAAGTAGTCGGCGAAGCTCTTGAGCGACGAGTACACGCTCTTGACCACCGGGATGTTGGTGAACGGCAGCTCCACGTAGTGCAGCAGCCGCCGCACCCGCGCCTTCGACACCATGAAGCCCACACCCACGATGAAGGCCACCGCCAGCACCAGCCCCATGCCCGGCAGGTAGAAGCTGCCGATGATCGGCCGCAGCACCACCAGCGCCAGGTCCTCCACCGCGCTCAGGAACAGCCAGAGCAGGTAGAGGGTCAGCACCACCGGCAGCACGGTGATCAGACCGCGGAGGAAGTACTGGGTGAAGCGTTTCATGGTCATGGCGGGCAGGCGTCGGGAGGTGGGGGCGCAGCATACCCCGCGGCCTGCGAAGGGCGTGTTGCACGGCGTGTGCCGGACCGGCACCGGTCGGCGGCCTCGTGCTTAAATCCGCCCCTTGTCTGCCCTGCCGCCCTCCCTTCCGCTTCCCGACGCCGTCGCCCCGCCCGACGCGGCCGCCGCCGCGCCCCGCAAACGCCAGGGCCGCGAGCGCATCCTCGCCGCGATCCGCGAGGCGGCCATCGCAGAGTTCAGCCTGCACGGCCTGCGCGGCGCCTCGACCCAGGCGATCGCCGAGCGGGCGGGTCTCACCAAGCCGCAGCTGCACTACTACATCCACGGCAAGGACGAGCTGTACGAGGAGCTGCTGCAGTCGGTGCTGCAGGGCTGGTCGCACGCCTTCGCCTTCGACGAGACGGCAGACGACCCGAAGCGGGTGCTGTCGGACTACATCCGCAAGAAACTGGACTACGCGCTGGACAACCCCGGCCTGTCGCGCATCTTCACCAGCGAAGTGATCGCCGGCGGCGCGCACCTGGACAAGTACTGGCCCCAGGCCCGCGCCTCCACCGACCTGAAGGTGCGGCTGATCGACGGCTGGATCGCCCGCGGCCTGCTGCGGCCGCTGGACGCGCGCCTGCTGCTGATGCAGATCTGGGCCATGACCCAGCACTACGCCGACTACGGCGTGCAGGTGCGGGTGATGCTGCACCTGCCGCCCGACGCCCCGATCGACCGCGCCCCCATCGTGCGCCAGCTCACCAATTCCGTGCTGCTGGCCTGCGGCCTCGCACCAGACTGACGCCGCGGCGCCCCGCCGGCGCCCCTCGCCCCCCGGAAGCCCGGCCGGCCGCCGCCTTGGCACGCCGCTTGCATGAATCTGACCGTTCGATCAAATCAAACGGTCAGAAAAGATGCGCATCCTCGTCGTCTACTGCCACCCGGTGGAGACCAGCTACCACGCCAGCCTGCATGCCGAGGTGGTGCGCAGCCTGCGGGCGGCCGGCCACGAGGTGGACGACTGCGACCTGTACGCCGAGGATTTCGACCCGGTGCTGTCCCGCGCCGAGCGCCTGGGTTATCACGAAGTGCCCGCCAACCGCGTGCCGGTGCAGCGCTACGTGGAGCGCCTGGAACGGGCCGAGGCGCTGGTGTTCTGCTTCCCCACCTGGTGCTTCGGCCTGCCGGCGATGCTCAAGGGCTTCTGCGACCGGGTGTTGGTGCCGGGCGTGGCCTTCGATATTTCCGACCCGCAGAACGTCAAGCCCGCGCTCACCCACATCCGCCGGATCGGCGCGGTGGTGACCTACGGCCGACCGCGGTGGATGGCCTGGTGGATGGGCGATCCGCCGCGCAAGGTGGTGACGCGGTACCTGCGGATGTTGACCGGGGGGCGGGCGCGGGTGGAGTACCACGCGCAGTACCACATGAACGTGGCGACGCCAGCGGTGCTGGAGAGGTTTCTGGCGCGGGTGGGGCGGGCGTTCGGGGGGTGGCGATGAGGGGCTGGCGTTTCGCCCGGCTGGGCTTTGCTGTCTTGCCCCCTCTCCCCCTGGGAGAGGGTTGGGGTGAGGGCCGCGCCCGGCTTTTCTGTGTCGCTGCTGCTTGTCGCCGCGCTGCGGCTTTCAAGTCCGGAGGCGGGGATTTCGCCCCCGCGGGCGAGTCCCTTTCTTTGCTTCGCCAAAGAAAGGAACCAAAGAAAGGCGACCCCGCGGGCCATCGCTGCGCTCGGCCTGGGGGTGCCTTTGCTTCGCTCGGCACGGGGGGTGGGGCGTTGCTTTGCTCGGCTGTTTGGTTCTTCGGTCTTGCTCCYTCTCCCCCGCGGGGAGAGGGCTGGGGTGAGGGTTGGCCGGCCAATGGAGGGCGCGCCGATATTCCGTGACGCTATTGAATCAATAGCTGATAGCCGGCGCTGTACGCCGGCTGCAGGCACATTTCATTCAAAAATCTGCCTTGGTGCCGGCGCCGGCGCCAGGCGTCACTGCCGCGAAGCCGGCAGCAGCCGACGGACCCCGCTCCCAAGCCCCTCGGGATGCGCCGAGGAGCGCAGCGGCAGGCGGAAAAAGGGCCGCGCATGTCTGAGCGCAGCGAGTTTGCGCGGACCCCGCCTGCGCAGCGGCAGGCGGAAAAAGGGCCGCGCATGTCTGAGCGCAGCGAGTTTGCGCGGACCCCGCCTGACGCGAGCACCGCAGGTTGCCCGCAGCGCAGCGAAGGGACGCAGCACGCGGGGTCGCCTTTTCTTGGTTACTTCTTTTGGCGAAGCAAAAGAAGTGACTCGCCCGCGGGGGCGACATCCCCGCCTCCGCACCCAACACGTGCAGTGTTTCCACGAACAGCAGCTGAGGCTGTCAGCCGGGCGCCGCCCTCACCCCCACCCTCTCCCAGGGGGAGAGGGAGCCATGCAGGGCAGCCGGGAACGGGTCCGACAGCCGTCAGTGGATGGCCAGCCGAGCGCGGCCCTCACCCCCGCCCTCTCCCAGGGGAAGAGGGAGCCATACCACCCGCTGGCAAAAACCCGCCGCTGACCGCCCGACGCTAGTCAACCACCCCCCATGTCCACCACCCTCCTCCACCAGGCCCGCCTCCCCCGCTGGCTCCTCCCCCCCGACTGGCCCAGCCTCCCCTCGGGCCACCCCGCCCTGGCCGACATCCACATCGCCCACGGCCGCATCGCCGCCATCGCCCCCGCCCAGCCCCCACGGCCAGCCCTCGGCGCGCAGGCGAATGCGACGACCATGGCAACGACGGTCCACGACCTCCACGGCGCCCCCGTCCTCCCCGGCCTGGTCGACGCCCACACCCACCTCGACAAATCCTTCACCCTGCCCCGCATGGGCACGGTGCAGCCCGGCCTGCTGGGCGCGATCGAGGCCATGATGGCCGACCGCGCCCACTGGACGCCGGCCGACGTCCACGCCCGCGCCTCCAAGGCGCTGCAGTGGGCCTGGGAGGCCGGTGTGACCCGGCTGCGCACCCACTGCGACTGGTGGGAGCCCACCGCGGTGCCGGTGGCGTGGGACGTGCTGCGCGGCCTGGCCGAGGAATGGCGCGGCCGCATCGTGCTGGAGCGGGTCAGCCTGATGCCGCTGCACCTGTTCGCCGACGCCGCCACCGCCGACGCGCTGGCCCGCCAGGTCGCCGCCAGCGGGCCCGGCGCGCTGCTGGGCGGCTTCGTGCACTCGACCAACTGGGACCCGCAGGCGCTGGTGCACCTGCTGGACGCGGCGGCGCGCCACGACCTCGACCTGGACCTGCATGTCGACGAAGAGCTGCACGCCGGCGCGCAGGGGCTGCTGCACATCGCCCGCCACCTGAAGGCCATCGGCTACCGGGGCCGCGCGGTTTGCGGCCACACCTGCGCGCTGGCGGCCAAGCCCGAGGCCGAGGCGCTGGCGGTGCTGGACGCGGTGGCCGATGCGCCGATCACCCTGGTCACCCTGCCGCTCACCAACCTGCTGCTGCAGGACGCGGTGACCGGCCGCAGCCCGCGCCAGCGCGGCCTGACGTTGGTGAAGGAAGCGCGCGCCCGCGGCATCCCGGTGCTGGTCGCCAGCGACAACGTGCAGGACCCGTTCTGCCCGGTCGGCAGCTACGACCCGGTCGAGTCGCTGGCCGCCGGCGTGCTGGCCGCGCAGCTGGGCCAGCCCTTCGACACCTGGACCGATGCGCTCTGCCGCGCCGACTGGCTGGGCCGCGCGCCCGGCCGGCTGCCGCTGCAGCCGGGCGACGCGGCCGACCTGGTCGTCTTCACCGCGGCCGACGCCTGGGGCTTCCCCTCGCGCAGCCAGCCGCGCACCGTGTGGCGCGACGGCGTGCCGCTGGCCGCCACAGCCACCACCACCACCACCGCCCCCGCGATGGCCGCCACCGAAGGAGCCCTCGCATGACCGGCGCACAACCCCTGGCCCGCTACGCGGCCTACCGCCGGATCGGCGACACGGTCTACCTCTCGGGCGTGATCCCGGTCGATCCGGCGGCGGGCCTCATCGTGCGCGGCTTCGCCGACATTCCGCGCGACGCGGCCGACCGCATCGGCCGCACCGGCGAGTTCTCGACCGACGCCAAGCAGGGCCCGATCCTCGCGCAGAGCTGGATGGTGCTCGACCTGATCCGGCAGACGGTGGAGTCGGCCGGCGGCCGGATGGAGGACGTCTTCAAGCTGGTGCAGTACTTCCGCAACCTCGACCACTTCCCGCTCTACAGCACGGTGCGCCGCCAGTTCTTCCCCGAGGTGTCGCCCGCCTCCACCGTGGTCGAGGTGAGCGGCCTGATGCCGACCGCCGACGTGCTGATCGAGGTCGAAGCGACAGCATGGATCCGATGACCCCCCGAAGCGCCTGCGGCGCCTCCCCCCAGGGGGCGCCACCGGCGGCCCGGCGAAGCCGGTTCCGCGGTGGCCCTGGATCCGGAAGCATGCCGCGGTGCCGGTGCACGGCATGGCGCCGGCTCGCACGCGTCCTTGATACGGCCCCTGGCCGAACACACCCCGAAAGATCCCGATGCTCCACGGCTACACCCCGCCCCACCGCTTCCTGCCCTACCTGAGCTGGACCGACGTCGATGCGCTGCCCGACCGCGAGAACACGGTCGTGGTGCTGCCCTGCGGCGCCATCGAGCAGCACGGGCCGCACCTGCCCTGCTCGGTCGACAGCGTCATCTCGGCCGGCGTGATCGGCCGCGCGCTGGCGCTGCTGCCCGCCGACATCCCGGCCTTCGCGATGGCGCCGATCACCTACGGCAAGTCGGAAGAGCACCTGCACTTCCCCGGCACGATGACGCTGACCGGCACCACGCTGCTGGCCACCATCGTCGAGATCGGCGAATCGGTCTACCGCTCGGGCTTTCGCAAGCTGGTGTTCGCCAACGGCCACGGCGGCCAGCCGCAGGTGCTGGAGATGGCGGCGCGCGAGCTGCGGCTGCGGCACGGCGACTTCGTGGTGATACCGCACGGCGTCTCGCGCCTGCCCAATGCGTCGAGCAAGCAGGTGAGCGAGCAGGAGAAGAAGCTCGCGATGCACGCCGGCCATTCCGAGACCGCGCTGATGCTGGCGCTGGCGCCCGACACGGTGCACATGGAGCGCGCGGTGGCGGCCATGCCGCCGGTGTTCCCGATCAGCCTGCTCTCGCCCGACGGCCGCCCGGCCTGCGCCTGGACGGCGCGCGACTTCGGCCCCACCGGGATCATCGGCGACCCGACCACCGCCACGGCGGAGCAGGGTGTCGAGATCCTCGAGACGCTGGCCGCCAGCTGGGTGCAGGTGCTGACCGAGCTGCATGCGCTGCGCTGGGTGGTGCGGCCCGAAGCCACCTGGGAGCGCGGCCACCACACCGGCTTCGTCCAGACCGCCGCAGGGCTCGCGGCGCCTGCCTGAGCGGCGCGCCCATCGCATCGCACACCGCCTCTTTCCCACCCCTTCCACCGCTCCACCGAAAGGCCTTCCCATGCGCAACCGCACCGCTCTCCGCCTCGGCTCCTTCGCCCTCGCACTGGCTGCCGCCACCGGCGCCGCACAGGCCCAGGCGCCCGAGAAATTCGTCTACATGACCAACTGGTACGCGCAGGCCGAGCACGGCGGCTTCTACCAGGCGATCGCCACCGGCCTCTACCAGAAGGCGGGCCTCGACGTGACGGTGAAGATGGGTGGCCCGCAGGTCAACATCGTGCAGATCATGGCCGCCGGCCAGGCCGACTGCGTGATGGGATCGAGCGACCTGCAGATGATGCAGGTGCGCGAAGGCGGCGTGCCGGTGACCACCGTCGCCGCCGTGTTCCAGAAAGACCCGCAGGTGCTGATCGCGCACGAGGACGTGACCACCTTCGAGCAGCTGAAGGGCAAGACCATCCTCATCGCCCAGTCGGCCAACCGCGGCTACTGGCCGTGGCTGAAGGCCAAGTACGGCTTCACCGACAGCCAGACGCGGCCCTACACCTTCAACATCCAGCCCTTCGTCGCCGACAAGAACACCGCGCAGCAGGGCTACCTGACGTCGGAGCCCTACGCGATCCAGAAGGCCGGCGTGAAGGCCAACACGCTGATGTTCAGCGACCACGGATTCCCGGCCTACGCCACCACCGTGACCTGCATGGACAAGACGCTCAAGGACCGCGCCAAGGCGGTCGCCGCGTTCGTGAAGGCCTCGGCCGAAGGCTGGAAGAGCTACCTGGCCGACCCCGCGCCCGGCAACGCCCTGATCAAGAAGGACAACCCCAACATGACCGACGAACAACTGGCCTACAGCGTCGCCAAGCTGAAGGAGCTGGGCATGGTCACCGGCGGCGACGCGGCCACGCAGGGCATCGGCACGATCACCGACGCGCGCGCCAAGGCCAGCTACGACTTCCTGGTGTCGGCCAAGCTGCTCGACCCGGCCAAGACCGAACTGGCCAAGACCTACACCACCTCGTTCATCAAGGACGCGAAGGTCCTTCCTTGAGCTCTCCCCCAGGCTTCGCGCACTGCGTGTCGCTTCGCCAACCCCCTACCGGGGGCAACACCAGCGGCCCGGCGAAGCCGGTTCCGCGGTGTTCCACGACAAGGCCGTACAAAGAGAACCACCCCATGAACCGCCTCGAAACCGACACCCTTGCGCCTTCGGCGGCGCAGGCGAACGCCATGCCGGCGGTGGAAATCCTCTCCGTCGAGAAGACCTACCCCAACGGCACGCAGGCGCTGCTGCCGGTGGACCTGCGCATCGAGGAGGGCGAATTCGTCACCCTGCTCGGCCCCTCGGGATGCGGCAAGAGCACGCTGCTGAAGATGGTGGCCGGCCTGCTGGAGCCCACCGACGGCCGGCTGCTGCTGTGGCGCAAGCCGGTGGAGCAGCTGGACGCGACCGGCCGCAAGATGGCCTTCGTGTTCCAGTCGCCCACGCTGATGCCCTGGGCCAGCGTGCGCACCAACGTGCGGCTGCCGCTGGACCTGGCGGGCGTGGAGCGCAAGGCGGCCGATGCGCGGGTGACCGAGGCGCTGGCGCTGGTGGGCCTGGCGAAGTTCGCCGACGCGCTGCCGCGGGCGCTGTCGGGCGGCATGCAGATGCGCGTCTCGATCGCGCGCGGCCTGGTCACGCAGCCCGACCTGCTGCTGATGGACGAACCCTTCGGCGCGCTCGACGAGATCACCCGCCACAAGCTCGACGCCGAGCTGCTCGACCTGTGGCGACGCAAGAAGCTCACCGTGGTCTTCGTCACCCACTCGATCCACGAGGCGGTGTTCCTGTCGAGCCGCGTGGTGATGATGGCCGCCCGGCCGGGCCGGGTGGTGGAGCAGTTCACGATCGACGCGCCCTACCCGCGCACCGCCGATTTCATGGTCTCGCCCGAGTTCGCCCGCTATGCGCGGCAGCTGCAGGACAGCCTGCTGCGGGCCAGCGAGAGCACCGAGGAGGAGACGGCATGAACGCCCGACCGACCCTTTCGCGCAGCGCCCGCATCGCCCTGCCCCGCACGGAGGTGGCCCGATGAGCGCCATGCAGCAAGCACGGAGTTTTCCGGCAGAGGCGCCGGCGGCATCGGCCGACCTGATGCAGGCCGCGGTGCCGGCAATGCCGGTGGCTGCGGTGCCCGTAGCACCGGTCTTCCGCGCGCCGCCCGCCGGCTGGAAGCCGCCGGCCCGCGCCGCGGTGCGGGTGCCGCTGATGCAGCAGCCCCGGGTGCAGCGGGTGGTGTATCCGCTGATGGTCGGCGTGGTGCTGGTGGCCGTCTGGCAGGCCCTGGTCACCGGGCTGGAGCTGCCGCCCTACCTGGTGCCCTCGCCGCTGCTGATGCTGCAGACGCTCTTCACCGACTGGGCGCCGCTGGGCCTGGCGCTGTGGGTGACGGTGAAGATCACGCTGCTGGCCTTCGTCACGGCCACGGTGATGGGCGTGCTGATTTCCTTCGTCTTCGTGCAGAGCCGGCGCATCGAGACGGCGCTGTTCCCGTACGCGGTGCTGCTGCAGGTCACGCCCATCGTGGCGGTGGCGCCGCTGATCATCATCTGGGTGCGCGACCCGCTGGCCTCGATGGTGATCTGCGCGACGCTGGTGGCGCTGTTCCCGATCATCAGCAACACCACGCTGGGCCTGCGCAGCATCGACCCCGACCTGCAGGCCTACTTCCAGCTGAACCGGGCCAGCCGCTGGCAGCAGCTGGTGCGGCTGCGCATCCCCAGCGCGCTGCCGTATTTCTTCGGCGGGCTGCGCATCTCCAGCGGCCTGGCGCTGATCGGCGCGGTGGTGGCCGAGTTCGTGGCCGGCACCGGCGGCACCGGCGCGGGGCTGGCTTATCAAATCCTGCAGGCGGGCTTCCAGCTGAACATTCCGCGCATGTTCGCCGCGCTGCTGCTGATCTCGTTGACCGGCGTGGCGCTGTTCGCCGCCATGTCGTGGCTGACCCGCCGGGCGCTCGGCGCCTGGCATTCTTCGGAGACCTCATGAACGCCATCGCCGACACCGCCATCGACCGCCTGCAGGACGCCCTGCCCGATGCCGACTGGATCACCGACGCCTCGCGCGTCGCCCGCCTGTCGCAGGACTTCGCCTGGTACAGCCCGGTGCTCAAGCGGCAGCTGGCCGACAAGCGCGCCGACATCGCGGTGCGGCCCCGCACCGAGGACGAGATCCGCAGCGTGGTGGCCGCCTGCGCCCGGGAGGGCATCCCGATCACCGTGCGCGGCAGCGGCACCGGCAACTACGGCCAGTGCATCCCGCTGCAGGGCGGCCTGGTGCTGGACCTGTCGGCCTACAACGGCTTCGGCTGGGCGCGCGACGGCGTGGGCCGCGCGCAGGCCGGCATCCGGCTGGCGGCCTTCGACGACGAGGCCCGGCCCCACGGCTGGGAGCTGCGCTGGCTGCCCTCCACCTACCGCAGCGCCACGCTGGGCGGCCTGTACGGCGGCGGCTTCGGCGGCGCCGGCTCGGTCACCTACGGGCCGCTAGCGGCGCCCGGCAACGTGCTGGGCGTGCGGGTGATGACGGTAGAGCCCGAGCCCCGGGTGCTGGAGCTGCGCGGCGCCGAGGCCCTGCTGCTGCACCACACCTACGGCACCAACGGCATCGTGCTGGAGCTGGAGGTGGCCCTGGCCCCCGCCACGCCGTGGACCGAATGCATCGCCGTCTTCGAGGCGGGCGACGCGGGCTACGCCGCGGCCCTGGAGTGCGCCGGCACCCTCGCCGCCGCGCCGGGCATCGTGAAGAAGGAGGTGTGCTTCCTGGGCGCGCCGGTGCCCGACTACATGGCCTCGCTCGCCGAATGGCTGCCCGCCGGCTGCCACGCGCTGCTGCTGTCGGTCGCGCCGCAGTCCGAATCGACCGTGCAGGAGATGGTCGCGGCGCGCGGCGGCCGCATCGGCTACCGCAAGGATGCCGAGGCGGTGCGCACCGGCAAGAAGACGCTGCTGGAGTACACCTGGAACCACACCACCCTGCACGCGATGAAGGTCGACCCGACGCTCACCTACCTGCAGACCGGCTTCGACCCCCTGCGCCACCGCGAGCAGGTGCTGGCGCTGGAAAAGGCGCTGGGCGGCGAAGTGCTGATGCACCTGGAATTCCTCCGCACCAAGGACGGCGCCGCCACCTGCAGCGGCCTGCAGCTGGTGCGCTTCACCACCGAGGCGCGGCTCGAAGAAATCATGCAGATCCACCGCGACCACGGGGTGCACATCAACAACCCGCACGTCTACGTCGTCGAGGACGGCAAGCAGGGCCAGATCAACCCGGCGGTGGTGGAGATGAAGGCCCGCTTCGATCCGCAGGGCTTGCTGAACCCGGGCAAGCTGCGCGGATGGGAGCAGCGGATGGCGGCGGCGGCGTCGACGGCGGGCTGATTGCTACCGAATGCATAGCTGACGGCCGGCCCGGGGCGCCGGCTGCGAGGTCTTTTTGCCCGCATTCTTTCGCAAACGCGGCCACGCCGGCCGCCGGCCTTCCGCATGCGTGTCGCATGCGCTTTTGCTATTAAATAAGTAGCATGCAGCCGGCTATCGGTGCCGACTACAGGCCTTATTTGCCTTAGAAACCGCTGTACGGGCCCGGCATTGCCGCCGCGGGCGCCGGCCCTACCAGGCGGAGCAGAGCAGCGCCGCCAGCGCCAGCACGCCGGCCGCCACGGCCAGGCCGGTCGCGCGGCGCGGGGCGTAGCCCATTACCAGCACGACCACCCAGGCGCCGGCGGTCAGGGTGCCGAACCACAGCACCCAGCCCTGGGCCGCGCCGCGCAGGTGGCAGCAGACCAGCAGCGACACCAGCAGTGCGACCGCCCCGGCGGCGCGCATCCAGGGCCGGCGGCGGCCGGGCTCGCGGCCGCGGCCGAAGCTGTCTTCGTAGTGGCGGTCGATCGCCAGCGAAAGGGCGAAGAGGCCGCCGACCGCCGCGGCGAAGGAGGCGGCGGTGAGCATCGCGGCGTTCACCGCGCAGCCTCCAGGGAACGGTGGGGCGAACCGTCGCCGCCGTGCGCCACCGCAGCCGCGACAGACGCGGCGGAGGCTGCCGTAGCGGGCGCAGGTGTCGGTGGAGCTGCCGCCGGCGCCGTGCGCGCCTTGGCCGCCGGCCTGCGCCGGCCGACCCACCAGGCGCTGGCGCCCAGCGCCAGGCCCAGGGCCAAGCAGACCAGGTCGAAGCCCGCCACCGTCCACAGGCCCTGCACCATCGAGACGCCCAGGTGGCTGTCGGTGGTGGCCGCGTTGAGCAGCGGCACGCCGGCGAACAGCGCCGCGCCGGTCCACAGCTGCGCCTGCCACATCCGCCGCGACGGCCAGGCCAGTCCGGCGACGGCGGCCAGCGCCCATGCGCCGAAGAAGCCGGTGATCTCGGCCTGCGCCCGGTCGGCCAGGACCACCGGCAACAGGCGGTTGGCCCAGAAGTAGGCGGCGAAGGCGATCGGCAGGCCGGCGATGGCCGCCACGTTGAGCCCGTCGACCAGCCGCAGGCCGAAGCCGACGCGGCGGCCGTGCTTCAAGGCCTTGGCGTATTTCTGCCGCTCCTTCACCGCCCACAGCAGCAGGCCGGTCGCCACCATCGCGCAGCCCGCCAGGCCCGAGAGGAAGAACAGCCCGCGCAGCAGCGGGTTGGAGAAGCGGCCGATGTGCAAGCCGTAGAGCACGCCGCGGGTCTGGGCCGCGGGGCGCACCGTGTCGCCGCTCGTCGAGAGCAGCGCGCCGGTGGCGCCGTGGAACACCATCGACGGCTGGTCGGACGACAGGTCGTGCCCGTCCTGCCGGGTGAGGGTGATGCGGGCGTTGGCGTCGTTCGGGTGGATCACCTGCAGCCGGCCGACCCGGGCGCCCTCGCCCCAGTGCGCCCGGGCCTGCGCCAGCAGCGGCGCCACCGGCACCAGCGGGGCGGCCACGCCCGCGGGCTTCTCGTCGCGGGCGGCGGTGGCGGGGAACATCTCGGCGGTGAAGGCCTTCTCGTCGCCCTTGTACGCGGCCTGCGGGCCCCAGGGCATCAGCATGAACATCAGCGTGACCAGGCCGGTGTAGGTGATCATCAGGTGGAAGGGCAGCGCCAGCACCGCGGTGGCGTTGTGCGCGTCCAGCCAGCTGCGCTGGCCCTTCTTCGGCCGGAAGGTGAAGAAGTCCTTGAAGATGCGCTTGTGGGTGACGATGCCGCTGACGATGGCCACCAGCATGAACATCGCGCAGAAGCTCACGATCCAGCGCGCCCAGATCGCCGGCATGTAGTGCAGGTCGAAGTGCAGCCGGTAGATGAACTCGCCGCCCCGGGTGGCGCGCGCGGTGCCGGCCTCGGCCCCGGTGGCCGGATCGACCGAGGCGCTGCCGAAGGCGGCGCGGCGCGGCTTGGCCGCACCGGGTGCGAGCGGCGCGGGCTTCGGGTTCCAGAAGAGGCGGGCCGTCGGCTCGCGGTCGGTCGGCAGGCTGACGAACCAGCGCACCGCACCGGGCGCGCGCTGCTGCAGGAAGGCCACCGCGCGCGCGGCCGCCTCGTCCTCCGGCACCGGCTGCGACGCGGCCCGGTGCAGTTCGGGCCGCATCCAGAAGCTGATCTCGTCCTTGAAGTAGGCGCCGGTGCCGGCGCAGAAGACCAGGAACAGCACCCAGCCCACCAGCAGCCCCGACCAGGTGTGCAGCCAGGCCATCGACTGCCGGAAACCGTCCTTCATGCCGCCGCCCCCGGGAAGTAGAAATGCACCGCCAGCACCGCGCAAAGCACCGCCGCCGGCACCAGCAGTCCGCGCCAGGCGCTCCAGGCACTGCGGGCGGCGAACACCCACATCACCGCGCAGGGGTAGACCACGAAAGCGACGAGCGTGCCGGTGACCGCCGCCTCGACCCGGGTCGTCGGCAGCAGCACCGCCAGCACCGCCGCCGACAACCCCGAGACCGCATAGCCGCCGAAGATCGCCGCCACCGCCCGCACCGCCACCCCCGCGCGGTAGCGCAGCCCCTCGCCGCCCACCGGCAGCCACCGGTGCCGCGTCGAGCGCGAACGCTCCGCCTGCAGCGCAGCCGGCGAAGGATGGGACGGAACGGATGGACTCATGCGGAGAAATCAGCAACTACGGCAGTAAGCACAACGGTCTTCACCAGGGCGACCGCGGATCCGGATCCGCCGGTCCGCCGGTAGCGCCCCCGGAAGGGGGTAGGCGAAGACGCGAAGCGCGGAGCCTGGGGGAGAACTAGGGCTTTATGAAGGTCAGGGTCGCGACGTGCCGGGTCTGGGTGTAGGCCTTGCCGTCCCAGGTGCCCGCGCCGTCCTTGTCCAGGTGGCCGATCTCCGCCACGTACTGGCCCGGCCACGGCGTCTGCAGCGTGACCTTGCCTTCCTTGTCGGTCTTGAACTTCTTCTCCCACTTCGGCGGGCCGAAGAGCACCACGTCCTTGTCGGCCAGCGGCTTGCCCGAGAGCATCAGCACGAAGGTGTCTGCGCCCGGCTGCACCGGCACCAGCTCCAGCGGGTTGCGCGGCTGGGTCTCGGTGCGGCCGGCCTTGGCCTGGTAGAGGCTGATCACGCCCTTGTCGTTGACATAGCCGCCCACCAGCCGCGCGTCCGCGTTCGGCGCGGCCTGGAACTGCAGGCTGTCGTTGTGGCGGGTGACCGGCAGCAGCTTGCCGTCGGGCGCCGGCGCACGCGGCGCGGTCACCAGCTTCAGGTAGCCGGACTCGGTCTCCCGCACATCGTCCGCCCACTCGCCGAAATACGCCCTGGCCGTGCCGTCGGCCGAGACCGGGTCGAGCCAGACGAAGTGCGCCTGCGCCAGGCCGGAAGCGGCCAGCAGTGCGACGAGCAGGGTGGATTTGAATGTCATGGGAATAGCTCCTGGGAAAGGGGATCGGATCGCGGCAGGCGCACCGGGCGTGCCACGGACGACACTCGACGGCCTGCAACCCGGTGGAGGTCAGGCTCGACGGCGAACGCCGGCGTAACGCGAATTGTTCTTATTATAGTACGCAGCGGATCTGCACGGGTAAAACCGATGGCAGTGGGACGCTGTGGCGATCGCAACCCATGGCCTGAATGCGGCCGGCATCGATCGGCAAAATAATTAGCGTGTCAACTCTTACGTTCAGCTTACGGTCAGCGAGGCTGCCACTTAATCGGGCACCACCACGGAGATCTCCATGACCACCAAACGCCGCAGCATCGGAATGAAACTGGGGCTGGCCTTCGCCAGCACCACCGCCCTCACCCTCGCCATCGGGCTGGCCGGATGGACACAGATGCGCAGCATCCAGGCCGGCGCGGAAGATCTCGGCACCAACTGGCTGCCGAGCGTGCAGGCGATCGGCAACGTGCGGATCGCCGCCAACCGGGTGCGGCGGACAGAGAGCGAACTGTTCCTGCCCGAATCCGACGATGCCCGCGCCGGCCGCACGGCCCAGTTGCAGGAGCGGATGGCCCAGATGCTGAAGGCCGAGGAGGCGTACGCGCCGCTGGTCACGCCGGGTGAGGAAAGCCGCAGGTTCGATGCCTACAAGGTCCAGCGCCAGAAGTACGCCGAGTTGCAGAAGGCCATGCTGGCCCTGCCGGCCACCGAGCGGGCCCAGCTGTCCAAGCGCTTCTTCGGCGAATCGGAACAGGCGTTCGACGCCATGGCCAACGAACTGGGCCGGCTGGCCGACTTCAACCGCACGTCCGGCGACGGCGCGGTGGCCATGGTGCGCAGCACCTACGGACGTGCGGTCGCGACGCTGCTGGCCCTGGTCGTGGCGGCGATCGCCATCGCGTCGGTGCTGGCGGTGTGGATCACCCGGATGATCACCCGGCCGGTGCGCGAGGCGGTGCTGGTGGCAGAAGGTGTGGCTGCCGGCGACCTGACGATGGCCATCGAGCCGCGCGGCCGCGACGAGATCGCACTGCTGATGCAGGCGCTGGCCACGATGCGCGCCAGCCTGCTGCAGGTGGTGGGCGGCGTGCGTGCCAATGCCGAGAGCGTCGCCACCGCGAGCGCCCAGATCGCGCAGGGCAACCACGACCTGTCGTCGCGCACCGAACAGCAGGCCAGCGCGCTCGAGGAGACGGCCGCGTCGATGGAGGAGCTGTCGAGCACCGTCAAGCAGAACGCCGACAACGCCCGGCAGGCCAACCAGCTGTCGATGAACGCTTCTACCGTCGCGGTGCAGGGCGGCCAGGTGGTGGGCGAAGTGGTCGAGACGATGAAGGGCATCAACGAAAGCTCCAACCGCATCTCGGACATCATCGGCACGATCGACGGCATCGCCTTCCAGACCAACATCCTGGCGCTGAACGCCGCAGTGGAAGCCGCCCGGGCCGGCGACCAGGGCCGCGGCTTCGCGGTGGTGGCGTCGGAGGTGCGCAGCCTGGCCCAGCGCAGCGCCGAAGCCGCCAAGCAGGTGAAGGTGCTGATCACCGCGAGCGTGGAGCGCGTCGAGCACGGCACCGCCCTGGTGGGCAAGGCCGGCAGCACCATGACCGAGGTGGTGGCGGCGATCCAGCGCGTCACCGACATCATGGGCGAGATCAGCGCCGCCAGTTCCGAGCAGGCCACCGGCGTGGCCCAGGTCGGCGAAGCGGTGGTGCAGATGGACCAGGCCACGCAGCAGAACGCGGCGCTGGTCGAGGAAGGCGCCGCCGCCGCCGCCAGCCTGCGCCAGCAGGCCGAGGAGCTGGTGGCCGCGATGTCGGTCTTCAAGCTCGACGCCTCGCCCACGGCCGGCATGCCGGTGGCGGCCCGTCTGCAGCATGCGCCGGCCGCGGCGCTGCCCCGGCGGGGGGGCATGCTGCCCGTCGCCTACCCGGCCTGAAGGCGGCGCCGCAGCCGCGGCCCGTCAGCCCCGGCCGGTACCAGCCGCGGTTCCCGGCGCCCGCGGCGCCTGCCGCCGCGTCGCATGCGCGGCATCGCCTACCGGTGGCGCTCCTCGGCCATCAGCGCGGCGCCGCTGCCGCCTCGGCGCGCCAGCGCGTGGCGGTGGCGCACCCCGCGCCACAGCGCCCACCACCGTGGCCCCTCCACCACCGCCCAGGCCACGGCCAGCGGCGCCAGCACCGCCGCCAGCGCCAGCAGCGCGCGGAGCAGCTCAGCCGCCATGCACGATCCCGCAGCGCGTCAGGTGCGCCTTCCAGCTGGTCAGCGGGCCGATCTGGCCGTCGGGCACGCATTCCAGCAGGCAGTGCAGCACGTCGCCGTAGCTGGCGAGCGGCAGCCGCACCATCAGCCGGACGTGGGGCGTGCCGCTGCTACAGGTGGCGTGGGCGTGGAGCAGCGGCTCGCAGCGCAGCACGCCGGTGCCGGGGCAGGCCGCCAGGGCGCGGCGCACCGTGCAGGCGTCGGTGGAGGCGACGGTGACGTCGAGCACCTGGAAGACCGTCGTGTTGCGGATGTCGCGGGTGTCGCGGGCGGCACCGGGCGGGTAGCGGTAGGCAGCGTAGGCCATGGTTTCCTGAACGGAAAAGAACAGGAATCCAGTGTGGGCGGCCCCCCGTCAAAACGGTGCATAGCCTGGGCGGGCGGGGATAAAGGCGGCGTAAAGACGCGAAGGCTCAGAACGCGTAGCGCCCATTCAGCTCCAGCGTCCGCGGAGCGCCGGCTGCGGGCACTTTCGGCGCGGAGGCCAGGAGATCCCGCAGGATGCGCAGACGCTGCCGCAGGCACGACCCGCCCACAGGCCCGAACCCGTGCGCCGTCTCAGGCACTCCCGGCCGCATGCCCGCGGCTGAACGCCTCCTCGAACACCGAGTAGCCCGACCAGTCGCTGTGGGCGAACCGCAGCCGGCCGTGCGCCGGGCCGTCGTGCTCCTTTTTCGATAGCGTGTGGCCGGCATTCCGCGCCGGCTGGAGGCCGATTCGCTGCAGGGTTCCAGGCACCGGCACCGCCATCGCGTGGCCGTAGCGGGTGATCTTGATGCGGGTGGCGCGCTCGGCGATGTCGGGGTGGGGCGCCGCCAGCTCGGCCAGCACCGCGTCGCGCCAGGCCTGCCACGGCCGGTCCAGCAGCGCGGCGCGGCCGCCGGCCAGGTCGCCGAGGGCGAGGTAGCAGGTCAGCACCGTCGGTCCGGGCGTCGGGTCGAGCGTCTGGTGGCGGGCATCGACATAGCCCAGGCCGCGGCCGAATCCGGCGGCGTCGGCGGCCGCGGCCTCCTGGTAGACCACGTTGTCCCAGGCGGGCGCGGGGCCGGGGCGGTCGTGCAGCGGCGCGTCCAGGTGCAGGTTGGCGACCAGCCAGGGCGCGTGGGGCGTGGCGGCGGCGGCGGTGCGCAGCAGGTCCGGTGGCTGGGCGACCACCCGCACCGCCACATGCAGCGGCAGGGCGACGATGCACTGCGCCGCCTCCCAGCGCTCCACTTGCTGCGCGGCATGGTCCCAGGCGTCGACGGTCACGCCGTGGCGGCCGTCCTCGATGCGCAGCACGGTGCGGCCGGTGCGCAGCCGGTCGCCCAGCGGCGCAGCCAGCGCCCGTGCCAGGAAGCCGTTGCCCTCGGGCCAGGTGAGCACCGGGTCGCGCTCGGCCTCGGCCTCGCCCGGCGCGTGAAAACCGTGGCGGCTGGCGAAATAGTGGATGCCGGCCCAGGCCGACACCCGCGCCAGCCCCGCGCCGTAGTCGTCGCGGCAGCAGTAGTCGAGGTACCAGCGCAGGTGCGGGTCGGCCAGCTGCTCCTGCTGCAGCCAGGTGTCGAAGGTGATCGCGTCGAGCGCCAGTTGCACCGGCGCGAAGGCCGAGCGCTGCACCGGGATGGCGAAGCGCGCCGCCCGCTGCAGCGCCGCCACCCGCCGGGCGAAGCCGCGGTAGGCGGCCAGCGTGGATTCGCCCACGTCCTGCAGCGGCAGCAGGCCCTCCTGCCATTCGCCGCGGAAGAACAGCCGCTCCTGCGGGCTGTGGCACAGGTGGCGCTCGTCGACTTCCCAGCGGCCCGCCACCCGGCGGCGCAGGCCCAGCTCTTCCAGCAGGTCCTGCACCGCGGGCACGTCGTCGCCCGGCACCGGCAGGTAGTGGGCGCCCAGCGGGCAGGCGATGCCGCCCACGCTGCCGCCGCGGCTGTTGCCGCCGGCCGCGTCCTCCAGTTCCAGCAGCGCGAAATCGCCCTGCCCCCGCAGCCGCAGCGCCCGCGCCGCCGCCAGCCCGGCGATGCCGCCACCCGCGATCAGCACCCCGGTGCGGCGCACCACCGCCGGCGCCGGCACCTCGCGCAGCGTGCGCAGCAGGTGGCCCCGCTCCACCGCCGTGCCGGCGAATCCGCCGGGAATACCGTCCGGGCCGCGGCCTTCGCAGCCCGCCAGCGCCCACCCGCCCCCGAGCGCGGCGGCCGCCTGCTGCAGCAGCTCACGCCGCCGCATGCGCGGTTCCATGGGGCAACGACACCGCACCGTCCCGCGCCCCACTCAGGGATACCGTGGGTCCGGCTTCGCCGGCCCGCCGGTATCGCCCCCGGAGCGGGGGGAGGCGCAGACACGCAGTGCGGAGCCTGGGGGTGAACTTCATCGTCCCCATTCTTCCTCGTACGTCCGCACCAGCACCTGGTTCGACAGCCGGTTCACCTCGGCCTGCACCCGCGCCATGTCGCGCGGAAAGTCGAACAGCAGCGGCAGCGTCGGCAGGTCGAGGAACCGCAGCCCCGCCGGCAGCGCAGCCGGCAGGTGCCACGGCCGGCGGCTTGCGATCACGAAGCCCCACTCGCCGAAGCTGGGCACGTGCGCGTGGTACGGCGTGGCGGAGAGCCCGGTCGATTCGATCGTCTGCACCACCGTCCAGAAGCTGCGCCGCGCCACCAGCGGCGAGGTGGTCTGCACCACCGCGTAGCCGCTGGCCGACAGCCGCTGGTCCAGCAGGGCGTAGAAGGACTGGGTGTAGAGCTTGCCGATCGCGAAGTTGGTCGGGTCGGGGAAATCGACCACGATCACGTCGAAGCTGTCCTGCACCTGCTGCAGCCAGCCGAAGGCGTCGGCATTGACGATCTTCAGCCTGGGCGAGGCCAGCGCATGCCCGTTGAGCGCGGCGAGCGTCGGGTGCTCGGCGAAGAGCCGGGTCATGTTCGGGTCGAGCTCCACCAGGGTCACCTGCTCGACCGACGGGTACTTGAGGATCTCGCGCACCGCCATGCCGTCGCCGCCGCCCAGCACCGCCACCCGCTTGGGCGCGCCGTGCGCGGCCATCGCCGGGTGCACCAGCGCCTCGTGATAACGGTACTCGTCGCGCTCGGCGAACTGCAGGTTGCCGTTGAGGAACAGCCGGTGCCCGCCGCGTCCGCGGGTCACCACGATGCGCTGGTAGGGCGAGGTGGCGGCGAAGACGATACGGTCCTGGTAGAACCGGTCTTCGGCCAGCGTGGTGACGCGCTCGGCCCCGGCGAAGCCCGCCGCCAGGACGGCCGCCGTGCCGACGCAGGCCAGCGCATGCGCGCCGGGCCGCGGTAGCTCGTGCCGGAACAGCCACAGCGCCCAAAACGCGACCGCCGCGTTCAGCAGCCCGAACAGCAGCCCGGTGCGCACCAGCCCCAGGTGCGGCACCAGCAGCAGGGGAAACGCCAGCGACACCGCCAGCGCGCCCAGGTAGTCGAAGGTCAGCACCTGGCTCACCAGGTCCTTGAGCTGCACGTTACGCTTCAGGATCCGCATCACCAGCGGAATCTCCAGCCCCACCAGCACGCCCACCGCGAACACCAGCCCGTAGAGCAGCAGCCGGAACGCCCCCGGCACCCAGGCATGCGCCAGGAACAGCAGCCCCGGCAGCAGCCCGCCCGCCAGCGCCACCAGCAGTTCGATCCGCAGGAAATGCGCGGGCAGCTGCCGCTCCAGGTAGCGCGACAGCCAGCTGCCCACCCCCATCGCGAACAGGTAGGTGCCGATCACCGTGCTGAACTGCAACACCGAATCGCCCAGCAGGTAGGAGGCCAGCGCCCCCGCGGCCAGTTCGTAGAGCAGTCCGCAGGCGGCGATGACGAAGACGCTGGCGAGCAGGGCGACCTGGATGGGGCGGGGACCCGTGTGGCGGGGGGCTGTGTCGGGTGACGCCTCTGTCACTGTCATGCCACCCACGCCTCGCCCAGCTTCTGGGCCTGCTGCAGCACCAGTTCCACCGCTGCGTCCGACGCGTCCGGCGGGTATTTGTACTTGCGCAAAATGCGCTTGACCATCAGCCGCAGCTTGGCGCGCACACTCTCGCGCTCGCTCCAGTCCACGCTCAGGTTCTGGCGCAGGTTTTCGGTGAGCTCGTGGGCGATCTTTTTCAGGGTTTCGTCGGTCAGTTCCCGGGCGGCCGACTCGTTGACGGCCAGTGCGTCGTAGAAGCGCATCTCGTCACCCGACAGTCCCAGCTGTTCGCCGCGCCCCGCCGCATCGCGAAACTTTCGGGCCATGTCCACCAGCTCTTCCATCACCTGGGCGGTTTCGATGGAGCGGTTCTGGTAGCGCTTGATGACATTGCCCAGAAGGTCCGAAAACTTCTTTTCCTGTACTACGTTGCTGCCAAAGCGGCTTTTGATCTCCCCCTCCAGCAGCCGCTCCAAAAGCTCCACTGCCAGATTCCTCTCAGGCAGGTTCTTCACCTGTGCCAGGAAGCCATCGTCGAGCAGGCCGATATTGGGCTTGTCCAACCCCACGGCGTCAAAGATGTCCACCACCTGGTCCGACACCACCGCGTTGCTGATGATCTGGCGGATGGCCTCGTCGCGTTGTTCGTCGTTGCGCTTTTTCGCAGTGAGCTCGCGCTTGGTCAGCAGCACCTTCACCGCCTGCATGAAAGCCACTTCCTCGCGCACCTCTTTGGCCTCGTCCAGGGTGCAGCACAGCGAAAATGCCTGCGTCAGCGCCAGGGCGGTGTCGGCAAAGCGGCGCTTGCCGTCCTTGCCGCCTTCGGGACGGAGGCCCAGCACATGGTTGGCGGCCCGCGCCAGGGCGCTGTGTCCGCCGGTCAGGAAGTCGCCGTAGTCGCAGCCGTGCAGCAGGGTTTGCAGCACATGCAACTTTTCCATCAGCACGCTGTAGGCCTCGTGGGCATCCACCGTGGGCGTGCCGCGGCCCTTGCTGGCGGTGTACTCCTTCATCGCGGCCTTGAGCTCGTTGCCGATGCCGATGTAGTCCACCACCAGCCCGCCCTGCTTGCCCTTGAACACGCGGTTCACCCGGGCAATCGCCTGCATCAGGTTGTGGCCCTTCATGGGCTTGTCCACGTACAGCGTGTGCACGCACGGTGCGTCGAAACCGGTAAGCCACATGTCGCGAACGATGACGATACGCAGTGGGTCCGCCGGGTCCTTGAAGCGCTTTTCCAGCCGCTTTTTCATCTTGCCGTCGTAGATGTGCGGGCGCAGCAGCAGCTTGTCGCTGGCGGTACCGGTCATCACGATCTTGATGGCGCCCTTCTCGGGGTCGGTGTCGTGCCAGTCGGGACGCAGTCGCACGATCTCGTCGTACAGATGCACGCAGATCTCGCGGCCCATGGCCACCACCATCGCCTTGCCTGTCTGGGCCGTGCTGCGCTCTTCGAAATGGGCCACCAGGTCGGCCGCCACGCTGGCCACACGGGGCGACGCGCCCACGATCTTTTCCAACGCTGCCCAGCGGCTCTTCAAGCGTGCCTGCGTGCCCTCTTCCTCGTCCTCGGCGAGCTCGTCCACCTCGTCATCGATAGTGGGCAAATCTTCTTGCCGCAGACGCAGCTTGGCAAGCCGGGACTCGTAGTAGATGGCCACCGTGGCCCCGTCTTCCTTGGCCTGCTGCATGTCGTAGACATGGATGTACTCACCGAATACCGCGCGGGTGTTGTGGTCGGCACTGCTCACCGGCGTGCCGGTGAAGCCGACGAAGGTGGCATTGGGCAGCGCATCGCGCAAGTGTTGGGCGTAGCCTGCTTGCCAAGCGGATTGCAGGCCTGCGTCCGGCGCCACGCCCCGCCCCAGGTTGTACGCCGGGGGCTCGAAGTCAGCGGGCAAAGCGCTGCTGCCGGCATCGCTGGTCACCAGGCTTTTCGTAGCTGCTGGCGCATGCCCGTCGAGCCCCAAAGTCCTGTTCGGATCGAAGCCGCGCTGTCGGGTCTTGAGCGTGGCCTTGAAACCGTATTGCGTGCGATGGGCTTCGTCGGCGATCACCACGATGTTGCTGCGCTCCGACAGCACGGGGAAAGTATCTTCGTCCTCGCCCGGCATGAACTTCTGGATGGTGGCGAACACAATGCCCCCCGAGGGCCGATGGGCCAGCTTGGCGCGCAGGTCGGACCGCGTCAGCACCTGCGCGGGCTGCTCGCGCAGCAGGTCTTGCGCCAGGCTGAACACGCCAAACAGTTGCCCGTCCAGATCATTGCGGTCGGTGATCACGACGATGGTGGGGTTCTCCATCGCGGGCTCCTGCATCACGCGGGCGGCAAAGCAGGTCATGGTGATGCTCTTGCCGCTGCCTTGCGTGTGCCACACCACGCCCCCCTTGCGCGAGCCGCCCGGGCGCGATGCGGCCACCACCTCGTCGATGGCCGCGCGCACCGCATGGAACTGGTGGTAGCCCGCGATTTTCTTGACCAGCTGCCCGTCGTCCTCGAACAGCACGAAGTAGCGCAGGTAGTCCAGCAAATACGCAGGTGCCAGCACGCCACGCACCAGCGTCTGCAGATCCTGAAACGGCCCCAGCGGGTCCAGCGCCACACCGTCGATCGTCCGCCAGGCCATGAAGCGGTCGGCATCGGCCGAGAGCGATCCCATCAGCGCCTCGCTACCGTCCGAGATCACCAGCAGCTCGTTGTACTGGAACACATCGGCAATCTGCTCCTTGTACGTCTGGATTTGGTGGTACGCCTTCCAGATGCTGGCGTTACCGTCGGCCGGGTTCTTCAGCTCTAGCAGCACCAGCGGCAGGCCGTTGACGAACAGCACGATGTCGGGTCGCCGCGTCTTGTGCGGGCCCTTGATGGTGAACTGGCTCACCGCCCACCACTCGTTTTTCGCAGGGGCAGCCCAGTCCACCAGCCGCACGAAATCGCCCCGGGTTTCGCCGTCCTGCTGGTACTGCACCGGCACTCCGCCCACCAGCAGCTTGTGGAATGCGCGGTTGGCCTGCAGCAGCGACGCAATGCCCAGATCAGCGACCTGTTTGAACGCGTCCTCCCGCGCCGCCAACGGCACGCCAGGGTTGAGCCGGGCCACGGCTTCGCGCAGGCGGTGGGGCAGCAGCACCTGGCGGTAGTCGGCCCGCTCGGGCGTGGCGCCATCCTGGGCAATGTCCGGGCCGTGCCGGTGGGTGTAGCCCACGTCGTGAAGCCAGGCCAGCGTTTCGCGTTCGAGTTGGTCTTCGGTCATGGCTCGCTCTCGTTCTTCTCGGGCTCAAACTCTCTAGGCAGCAATGCAAGCGTTAGGCTAGACTCGCGGCCTAAGTGGATTGGGGGTTCCTGGTCGGCGCTACAGCCTCGGTGGGTCCACCGGGGCTTTTCGCTTTCTGGGGCGGATAGATCACCAGACCGATGTCCTCGAACCCCGCGCCTGCGCCAGCACGGTCGCCGTCGCACAAGAACTTTTTCTTCAGCAGTTCGAATGCCTGGTTCGGCTGGGCAGGGCGAAGGTAGTGCAGGCCCACGGGGCGGGCCACCAGGTCTGCCAGCTGCAGGCCCGCCAGGTTGGTTTTCTTGTCGGCAAACACTACGTCGAACGGCAACCCCCGGTTGCCCGGGTTGTCGCCATCGCAGATGCGGCGAAATTCCAGCTCCAGCTCGGCATCTTCCTTTTTGCCCCGGCACTCCACGACCACATGGGTCTTCACCGCGTCTTGCCCCTTCTCGGCCAGAAAGCTGCGCAGTGCCTCCAGCCCCATGCCTAGCGCAATGTGATACGGGTTGCTGGCAGCCCCCGCAGCACGGTTCACGCGGGCCTTGTCCACCACGCAGGCCACCAGGATGAAGTTGCTGGCCTCCATGATGGAGGTCAGCCCTGCCATGAATGCATCGCGCGTGGGACGGTGGGCGAGGAAGGCGAAGTCGCCCTTCTGCTTGCGAATCTCGTTCTCGTGCAGTACCACGCTGTCGTGGCCGAAGTAGTTGAACTTGAGCTTCTCCACCGCAGGCACGATCTTTTCTGCATAGTGCCGCTTGTGAAAAATGCACAGCGCCAGCACGAATACCGGGTAGTCCTTGTCGATGCTGGCCAGGGAGTGGTCTCCGCTTTCGTCTACATACACCACGTAGTCGCTGAACCGCCTTGCAACACGCTCCGGCTGTGCCTGCTCCACCGGGGTGGGCTCCACCGATTCGAACAGCGCGTATTGCGTACCGGAAGATGGCATGGTTCGGGATGGGTGAGGTTTATTTGCCCAAGGGGCTTATGACCCTTGTACTACGTGCGCAACCAGCTATTAAAAAAAGAGCGGTCATGCTTGCAGCGGGCTGCCTGGTGCGATTTCGTCAGCGACCGGGGCGTCGGGCAGGCGCAGCTGACCGGAGACCAGGCGGGGGAGTAAGGTGTCGCGGAGGGTGGAGAGGGTTTGGGCTTGTTCTACGTTCGCCCGTACTGCCTCGTACAACGGCGTGATCACCATTCCAAATGCATTGGCCATGTCTTGTCCAGGATTTAGAACGTTGATCCGCCACATATTGGATTTACTTAGCTTTGCCTGAACAGCGCCAGTGATGTACGGCTGGATATTTACTCGGCGTAGAGCTAAAGCTAAGTGCTCAGTGGAAAATCCTCTTTCACCCTGAAGAACATGGGCGTGATTGTTCACCCAAAACTTTCCCCAAACATATTGGGTTATCGGAAAGCCCTGCGCATCTGCGACTGACCCATCTTCGCCCGTCAGCAAATAGACGCCGTCAAACATATATCCATCGACGTAATCCATCAATGCAGCCGCACCGTAGTACGGGTACGGGCCACGCCGTTTAGCGCGCTCCAATCCAGACAACGGAACACGTTTGGAGTCAAAGATTGAACACACTTCTTTCAGGCTGCAGTACATCCACCCCCTCGGCACCTCCCCCAACTCCGACGTTTCAAACTCATCGGGAAACAGCGCTGCGGCGGCCTCATCCATGCCTTCAGGCGTGCGGCCTTCCATCTTGGCGCGCACGGGGTCGAAATCGACAAACCAGGATTTGAACAGCGCCTGGGCTATAGCTTCGAGGGTGGCGTTGGTTTCGCGCAGGAGGGTGATGCGGTTGTCAAGCAATTGCAACACGGAGCTTGCAATTCGCTGCTCCGCTATATCGACAAGTCCGGGCCGAACGGTTTCCACGAAACGCGTGAATTGAAAGTTGGCAATCCCTGTCGATTGATTCTCGAACGCAGCAATTTCGCCTGAGAGATGGAGGCCCTGGATCTGATAGCAGATAAACGTCGGGTCAATCTGGTCGCAATCTAAGCGTAGTAGTCGACAAAAACTCGCTGGGATAACCCGACCACCTAGTTTCTCAATGGTCCGAGCAGACACAGCTATCGCTCGCCCAGTGTGTTGCCCAGAGGCCGCACTGCCACCAGAGACTTCAATGACGATATCGCCGGGTTGAAGCAAGCGGCTTTTAACCTTAGAAGCCGTCTCGAAACGGCGGGGCACGGATGACAAATCCCCTGCAGCGATTCGTGGAATGTCAGTCCCACGGATAACCGCAACAGCCTCAGAGTGCCGTTCATCAGGCACGTCCTGCCCCCAGCCACCACCGATAGCGTGGACCGTGAGATCGCGCAAAGTCTCAGAACTCATACCCCAGCCCCCCCAACTTTGCCCGAATCACCGCATCCAGCTCCGCGCCTTTAGCCATCTGCTCGCCCAGCTTTTCGGTGAGCTTGACCATCTTCTCGGCAAAGGCTTCGTCGTCGTCTTCCACGTCTTCCGCGCCTACGTAGCGGCCGGGCGTCAGCACATGCCCGTGCTGGGCAATTTCGGCCAGGGGCACGCTGCGGCAAAAGCCTTTCACGTCTTCATAGGTGCCTGCGCCCGGCTCGCCGCGCCAGGCGGCCACCACGGCTTCGATGCGGGCAATCGTCTTGTCGGTCAGCTCGGCCTGCACGCGGCTGATCATGCGGCCCAGCTTGCGGGCGTCGATGAACAGCACCTCGCCCTTGCGCGCCTTTCGCTTGGCCAGGAACCACAGGCAGGCGGGGATCTGCGTATTGAAGAACAGCTGGCCGGGCAGGGCCACCATGACTTCGACCACGTCGGCATCGACCATGGCGGCGCGGATCACGCCCTCGTTGTTCTGGCTGCTGCTCATGCTGCCGTTGGCCAGCACGATGCCGGCGCGGCCGGTGGGCCGCAGGTGGTGCAGCATGTGCTGCAGCCACGCGTAGTTGGCGTTGCCGCGGGGTGGGTCGCCGTATTCCCAGCGCGGGTCGCCTTCCAGGCTGCCGTGCCACCAGTCGCTGACGTTGAAGGGCGGATTGGCCAAAATGAAATCGGCCCGCAGGTCGGGGTGCTGGTTGCGGGTGAAGGTGTCGTCGGGTTCGCGGCCCAGGTTGTAGTCGATGCCGCGGATGGCCAGGTTCATCGCGGCCAGGCGCCAGGTGGTGGGGTTGGCCTCCTGGCCGTAGATGCTCACGTCGCCCAGCTTGCCGCCGTGGGCCTCGATGAACTTCTCGGACTGCACGAACATGCCGCCGCTGCCGCAGCAGGGGTCGTACACCTTGCCTTCGTGCGGTGCCAGGATGGCAACCAGGGTTTTGACGATGCTGGCGGGCGTGTAGAACTGCCCGCCCCGCTTACCTTCGGCGCTGGCGAACATGCCCAGGAAGTATTCGTACACTTCGCCCAGCACGTCGCGGGCCACCGCCGGGTCGTCACCGAAGCCGATGGTGGAGACCAGGTCGACCAGCTCGCCCAGCTTGCCGTCGGGCAGTTGCGCGCGGGCGTAGCGCTTGTCCAGGATGCCTTTGAGTTTGGGGTTCTCGACCTCGATGTGGGTCAGGGCGTCGTCGATGCGCTTGCCGATGTCGGGCTGCTTGGCGGCATTGCGCAGGGCCTCCCACCGCGCGCCTTCGGGCACCCAGAAAACATTGGCCTCTTTGTAGTAGTCGCGGTCTTCCAGCTCGGCTTCGATGTCGGCGGGGTCGGCGTCGCCGTAGAAGTATTCGTCGTCGGGGTTGGTGAGGCGGGCGGTCAGCTCGACACGGCGGGCGGAAAAGGTGTCTGAGATGTATTTGACGAAGATGAGGCCGAGCACCAGGTGCTTGTATTCGGCGGCGTCCATGTTGGCGCGCAGCTTGTCTGCGGTGGCCCAGAGTGTCTTGCGGATGTCGGCGATCACGGATTTCAGGAGGTCGATAGCTTTGTAGAAAAGGACAGGCTTGCTATTGCCAACGTGCGTCTGAGCTTACCTGTGGATAGCCGCTTCCTAAAAGATCTGGGCAATAGTCGGAACTTGAGATCCCTGCCAAACCAAACCGTGCTCCATCCTTCAGACTCTGACCATGGACCCGCTCGACACCCTCACCGCCCTGGGCATCGAACTGCCCACGCCCGCCTACATCGCCGGCGCCATCGTCTTCGGGCTGGTCGGCCTGTGGGCGTGGCGGCGCGGGCGGCGGGAGGAGCGCCGCGCATCGACGTGGATCGGGGTGGCGCTGATGTTCTATCCGTATGCGGTGTCGCGCACCTGGCTGCTGTACGCGGTGGGCGCGGCGCTCTGCGCGGGGCTGTGGTGGGACGCGACGGCCTAGCCGGCGGCAGGCCCTCGCGGCCCGGACGGCGGCAGGCCCTGTCAGCGGGTGTCGTTGAGGGTGGTGTTGTAGACCGTACCGGCGATCTTCACGTTCTGCAGCACGATGCCCTGCACGTTGTAGGCGTAGAGCGGGCCGGGCACCGTGCCGCTGGCGGGGCCTGCCGCGGCGGGCGTGCCGAAATCGCAGTCGGAGATCGTCACGCCCGAGATGGCGGGCACCGCCGGCACCGGCTGCGGGCCGTTGTAGTCCTGCTTGACCGGGCCCTGCGCCACGATCGCCTGGAAGCACGAGGCGGTCGTGCCGCCCAGGGTGACGTTGGCGGCCCGGACACGCGAGATGAAGATGTTCTGCACGGTGGCGGGCCGGGTGCGGATCGCGTCCTTGGCTGGCTGGTAGTCGCAGTCGAAGGTGACGATGCCGCCCTGCGAGGCCGACGGATTGGCCGCGGCTGCCGTCACCACGCCCAGCGGCACGCTGGCGTTGACCGGGCTGCCCGCCAGCAGCGAGGCGCCGTAGCCCTGCGGCGTCACGCTCACGCCGTTGGCGAGCGTGACGTTGTCCACGTAGAGGTCGCGCACGAAGCCGCCGCGGTTCATGTTGGTCTTGATCCGGATCGCGATGTTGAGCGCGTTGGTGGCCCAGTAGATGTTGCGCATCTCCAGGTTGCGGGCATACACCTTCTGGATGCCGGCGCCCATCTCGCTGCCGAGGGTCAGGCCGCCGTGGCCGCTCTGCATGACGCAGTTCTGGATCACGTGGTTCTGCGCCGGGCCGTACTGCACGTCGAGGTTCTTGCCCGATTTGATCGCGATGCAGTCGTCGCCGGTGTTGAACTCGACGTTCTCGCACAGCACCATGTCGCAGGCGTCGGGGTCGAAGCCGTCGTTGTTCAGGCCGGTGCTGTCGGCCAGCACGCCGCGGATCACCACGTTGCGGCAGGCGACCGGATGGTGCTGCCAGAACGGCGTGTTGTTGGTCTGGTAGTTCTCCATCAGCACGTCGGTGCAGTTGATGAAGCTGACCATGCAGGGCCGCAGGAAGTGGCCCAGGCCGAAGATGCGCTGCTCGATCGGCACGCCCGCCTCCGACAGGCAGGGCAGGTAGTTCTGGTCCTGCTGCCAGGGCGTGACCGGGTTGGTCAGCAGGGCGTAGAGCGCGCCGGAGATACCCGGCACCTTGGTCCGCAGGTCGACGTTGAGCGGATTGACGGAGGCCGCCGACGGCGTGGTGGCCGCGTTGACGAAGCCGTACTGGCCGGTGTTGCCCTTGTAGGTCCACCAGCAGGTGGCGGTGTTGCCGCTGCCGGCGAACGGCGTCATCGCCTGCCCGTTGAGGACCGACGTGCTGTCGGTGCCGGTGATGGCGATATGCGACTGGTTGCGGGCGTAGACCGGCGAGCCGAAGTTCAGGCAGTCGTTGGCCTGCCAGCGGCTGTAGTAGAGCCTGCCGTTGGCGCCGCAATCGACCGGGCCGTCCTTGGCATAGTCGGCCGGGTTCGGGCTGAAGTAGATCCGGCAGTCGCCGCTCAGGTGGAAATGGACGTTGCTCAGCAGCACGATCGGGCCCGCGCAGTACCAGTTGCCTTGCGGTACGACGACACGGCCGCCGCCGGCCGCGTTGCAGGCCTGGATGGCGGCCAGGAAGGCTGGCCGCGCGTCGAAGGCGCCGGGCGCGTGGGTCTTGTCGGAGCCGGCGCTGGCGGGCGACAGCGCCGCGTTGGTGTACGGGTTGGGCGAGGCGACCACCCCGCAGGGCTGGGCGCCGAAATCGGTCACCACGAAGTCGCGCGCCGGGAACGACGCCTGCGACACAGACTGCAGCGCGTCCACGATGCGGGTCGCGGTACCGAACAGGCCCCAGACGGGATCGCCGACACCGCCGCTGCCGGAGCCGCCGTCGCCGCCCCCGCCGCAGCCTGCGAGACCACCGAGCAGCGTGCTGCCGGCCAGGGTGCCGGCGCCGAGCAGGAAGCTGCGGCGGCCGGCGTGCACGCCGGCGGCATCGGCCACGGCGGTGCGGGGAAAGTGCTTTTCCAAGGGTGTCTCCTTCTGCGGACAGGTCCGCTGTGTTATGAGTTGTAGGACAACACAGGCACTATCACGCATCGGAAGGAGGCGAATCCTCCTCGTTTACCCTCGGTTTCGCACGCTTTTACCGCAGATTTTCATCCCCGGCGAAAACGTTGTATGACGACTGGAACCGCGTGCGGTACCGCGCCGCAGAGCGCTGCGCCGCACTTCCAATTCGACGGCAGGACTGCGCCCGCCCCGCGGTCAGCCGTGGATCGCGGCCGCCACGATCAGCGAGATGCCCAGGCACATCGCGGCCACCACCATGCCGAGCGCCATGTTCTGCTTCTCGACGATCTCGGCCCACAGGTCGACCGGTGTGATCTTGTCGATGATCAGGAAGCACACCCAGAACACCACCACGCCGACCAGCGCGAAGAGGATGGAGCCGACGAAGGCGGCGGGTCTGAACCATTCGATGAAGTGCATGAAAAGCCTCCGTGGGAAACGCGTTGGATGGGAAAAGCCGGCGGCAGCGCCGTGCGGTGGGCCGCGGCTACTTGTGCCCGCCGCCGCTGGTGTAGCCGCCCCAGGAGCCGCCCGAGCTGCGGGCGCCGCTGCCGCAGTTCTCGCGCTGCGGATCGCAGCTGCTGCAGCGGCCGACCAGCAGCACGACCAGGACCAGCAGCAGCACCAGGATCAGGATGCCGCCGAAGCCGATGCCCGCGGTGAGCCGGCCTTCGCCGCGGGCCATGACGGCCCGTTTCTCCTCGGGCAGCTTGAACGCGGCGGCGACGGTGCGGCCCTCCAGCCGGTTGCCGGCCGACCAGGTCACCTCGCTGCGGCTGCGCTCCATCGAGAGCAGCTGGCGCTGGTAGAGGTAGTCGGCGTTGGCGGTCTTCTGGCCGCGCTCGACCGGCCAGTAGAACTCGCCCTGCACGTAGGTGGTCTCGGCGTCGTAGCGGCTCTGCAGCGTGTAGGCGGTGCCGAGGTACCTGGCCTCGGCCTGGCTGCGGCTGAGCTTGGGCGCGCCGGTGATCGGCTTGACCAGGCTCCAGCCATCCTCCGCGTCGACCAGGAAGCTGAAGCCGCGCTGCCGCTCGTAGAGCAGGTACTCGCTCCAGCCGAAACTCTCGTCGTCGCCGGCCTCGCGGCCCATGCGGTGCTGGAAGCCGACCACCTGCCACTGCGCGCCCTGCAGCTGGCCGATGCTGCCCACCGGTATCAGCGGCCGCAGCGGCTCGTCCTGCAGCGCGTGGCGCAGCTCGCCGCCAATGCCGGCGGTCAGGTCGATGATGCTGCGGCAGCTCGGGCAGGTGACGGCCTTGCTGTTTTCCAGCTGCACCTGCACCGGTGCGCCGCAGTTCGGGCAGGCGAACTGGCGGGCGGCCTCGGTCTTTTCCGACACGGTGTCGCGCAGGCCGGTGAGCTTCAGGTCCTCGAGGAGCACCGCGGTGCCGCGCGCCGCGTCGGGCGGCTGCTGGAAGTAGTCGAGCGACAGCACCGTGCCGTCGTCGCTGCGCAGCTCGGCCGCCGGAAAGGGCGTGCCCAGCGGCGCGATGTGCGACAGCTCGCCCTCGGCCGCCAGCAGCGTCACCGTGCCCTGGTAGGCGACGCTGTAGCTCTGGCCGGCAACGGCGGTGCGGGCGCCCAGGCGCAGCGCCTCGGGCGGCGGCGCGTCGATCGGCAGCACGACCGGCCGCGCGAAGACGTAGCTGCCGTTGTCCTCGGCCAGCAGCGCCGAGCTGCCGTCGGCCATCGCCGCATGCCACTCGTTCCAGGTGCCCGCATCGGAGCGGTACTGCAGCCGGCCGACCAGGGTGAACGGCTGGCCGGCGTGCATGCCCGAGGCCATCAGCTGCAGCGGGCTGTGGTCGTCGAACAGCTCGGCCATGCGGCCGATGCGCGAGAGTTGCTCGCCGCTGCGCACGATGGTGCTGTGGCAGTAGGCGCAGACCGCATGGGTCGACTGCGCGCTGCGGAAATCGACCGGCGCGCCGCAGCCGGGGCATGGCGCCCGGTAGACGCGCTGGGCGGCCGGCTCAGCCATGGCGGGGCCCCGCACAGGCCGTTTTCAAGCGAAAAGTGCCTGCAGCCGGCGACCGGCGCCGACCACTAGCTACTAAATCGATAGCAAGCGCAAGCCCGGCAGGGGCGGATGCCTTCTGCACGCCGGCCTACACCAGCTTCTTGAGCAGCTCGCCCTTCTTGGCGTCGAACTCTTCCTGGGTGAGGATGCCCTTGGCCTTGAGCTCGCCCAGCTTCTCCAGCGTGGCCATCACGTCCTCGGCGCGCACCGGCTGCGCGGCCGCGACGGCAGCCGCGGCAGGCGCGGCAGGCGCGCCGGCGCCCTGCAGGCCCTGCTGCAGGTTCTGCGCGAGGATCTGGCCCATCGCCACGCCGGCGCCCAGGCCCATCGCGTCGCCCGCGATGCCGCCGCCGCCCGCGGCCGCACCCTCGGCCATCTTCGGGATCGCCTGGCCGGTCTGGTACTGGATGAAGCGGCCCATGTCGTTGCCGACCATGCCCATGCCGATCTTCTGGTCCATCACCTTCTGCAACTCTTCGGGCAGCGAGAGGTTCTGCACCGTCATCGTGTCGAGCTGCAGGCCGATCCTGGCGAATTCGGGCTCGAGCTGCGTCTTCAGCGCGTCGGCGAACATCGTCTGGTTGGCCGCCAGGTCGAGGAAGGCGACGCCGCTGGCGGCGATCGCGTTGCTGATGTTCTGCAGCACCAGGCCGCGCAGCTGGCCGTCGAGGTCGCCGGTGGCGTAGTCGGCGCGGGTGCCGGAGATCTCGGTGTGGAACAGCTTAGGGTCGGCCACCCGGTAGCTGTAGTTGCCGAAGGCGCGCAGACGCACCGCGCCGAAGTCGGCGTCGCGGATGGTGATCGGCTGGGGCGTGCCCCACTTCTGGTCGGTCTGCTGGCGGGTGCTGAAGAAGTAGACGTCGCTCTTGAAGGGCGACTCGAACAGCTTGTCCCAGTTCTTCAGGTAGGTCAGCACCGGCAGGGTCTGCGTCGTCAGCTTGTAGGTGCCGGGGCCGAAGACGTCGGCCACCTGGCCCTCGTTGACGAAGATCGCGACCTGCGATTCGCGCACCACCAGCGTCGCGCCGTTCTGGATTTCCAGGTCGCGCATCGGGAAGCGCCAGGCCAGCGTGCCGTCGCCGTCCTCGGTCCACTGCAGGATGTCGATGAACTGCTTCTTGATGAAATCCATCAGGGCCATGGCGTTGCTCCGGTGCGGGTGGTGGCAGGTGCCGCGGATGATACTGCCGGCCCCGCGCCGGGAAAGCGCCTGCGGTCGGCCGCAAACCCTGCCCGGCGGGCCCGAAACCGGTGTCTACAATCGCTTTCCCCCGGAGGCCACGGGCCGCGCCCAGGCGCGCCGCGGCCTCTTCGCCGCCGCCGCAGGAGATGCCCGAATGTCCACGCCTTCCACCCCCACGCCCACCCCCGCAGAAACCCACATGGAAGAGCGGCGTGCCGAGCTCCGCCGCGCGGCGCTCGAGTACCACGAGTTCCCCCGGCCGGGCAAGATCGCGATCGCCGCGACCAAGCAGCTGACCAACCAGCGCGACCTGGCGCTGGCCTATTCGCCCGGCGTGGCCGCGCCCTGCGAGGAGATCGTCAAGGACCCGAACAACGCCTTCAAGTACACCAGCCGCGGCAACCTGGTGGCCGTCATCACCAACGGCACCGCGGTGCTGGGCCTGGGCGACATCGGGCCGCTGGCCTCCAAGCCGGTGATGGAGGGCAAGGGCGTGCTGTTCAAGAAGTTCGCCGGCGTCGACGTGTTCGACATCGAGATCGCCGAGAAGGACCCGGCCAGGCTGGTCGAGGTGATCGCCGCGCTGGAGCCCACCTTCGGCGCGATCAACCTCGAGGACATCAAGGCGCCCGACTGCTTCTACGTCGAGCGCGAACTGCGCAAGCGGATGAAGATCCCGGTCTTCCACGACGACCAGCACGGCACCGCGATCACCGTGGCCGCGGCCATGCTCAACGGCCTGAAGGTGGTGGGCAAGGACATTGGCGACGTCAAGCTGGTCACCTCGGGCGCGGGCGCCGCGGCGCTGGCCTGCCTGACCCTGCTGCTGAAGGTGGGCCTGAAGCGCGAGAACGTCTACGTGACCGACCTGGCCGGCGTGGTCTACGCAGGCCGCACCGAGCTGATGGACGAGGACAAGGCCTTCTTCGCCCAGCCGACCGAGGCCCGCTCGCTCAGCGACGTGATCGAAGGCGCCGACGTGTTCCTGGGCCTGTCGGCCGGCGGCGTATTGAAGCCGGCGATGGTCGCGAAGATGGCGGCCAACCCGGTCATCTTCGCGCTGGCCAACCCCAACCCCGAGATCTCCCCGGAAGACGCGCACGCGGTGCGCGGCGACGTGGTCATGGCCACCGGCCGCACCGACTACCCGAACCAGGTCAACAACGTCCTGTGCTTCCCCTACATCTTCCGCGGTGCGCTGGATGCGGGCGCCACCACGATCACCGACGAGATGGAGATCGCTGCCGTCTATGCCATCGCCGAGCTGGCCCAGGCCGAGCAGAGCGAGGTGGTCGCCGCCGCCTATGCCGGCGAGCCGCTGGCCTTCGGCAAGGAGTACCTGATCCCCAAGCCCTTCGATCCGCGGCTGATGATCAAGATCGCCCCGGCCGTGGCCCAGGCCGCCGCCGACAGCGGCGTGGCCCTGCGGCCGATCAAGGACATGGACGCCTACCGCGACAGCCTGCAGAGCTTCGTCTACGCCTCGGGCTCGATGATGAAGCCGATCTTCGCCGCGGCGAAGGCGGCTGTGGCCGGCAAGAAGCGCGTGGCCTATGCCGAGGGCGAGGAAGAGCGCGTCCTGCGCGCCGCCCAGATCGTGGTGGACGAGCGCCTGGCGCGCCCCACCCTGATCGGCCGGCCGGCGGTCATCGCCCAGCGCATCGAGAAGTTCGGCCTGCGCCTGGTGCAGGGCCGCGACTACGACATCGTCAACGTCGAGCACGACGAGCGCTACCGCGACTTCTGGCAGACCTACCACCGCATGACCGAGCGCAAGGGCACGACGGTGCAGACCGCCAAGATCGAGATGCGCCGCCGGCTGGCGCTGATCGGCTCGATGCTGCTCTTCAAGGGCGAGGTCGACGGCCTGATCGTCGGCACCTGGGGCCATACCCAGCTGCACCTGCACTACGTGGAGCAGGTGATCGGCAAGCGTGCCGGCGTCAACACCTTCGCCTGCATGAACGGCCTGCTGCTGCCGGAACGCCAGGTGTTCCTCGTCGACACCCACGTCAACTACGACCCGACCGCCGAGCAGCTGGCCGAGATCACGGTGATGGCGGCCGAGGAGATGGTGCGCTTCGGCCTCAAGCCCAAGGCCGCGCTGCTGAGCCACTCCAACTTCGGCAGCAGCAACCAGCCGAGCGCGCTCAAGATGCGCCACACGCTGGAGCTGCTGCGCATCCAGGCGCCGTGGCTGGAGGTGGACGGCGAGATGCACGGCGACGTGGCGCTCGACGGTGCCCAGCGCGCGCAGATCATGCCGCACAGCTCGCTGGCGGGCGACGCCAACCTGCTGGTGCTGCCCAACATCGACGCGGCCAACATCTCGTACAACCTGCTCAAGACCGCGGCCGGCGGGGGCATCGCGATCGGCCCGGTGCTGCTCGGCTGCGCCCAGCCGGTCCACATCCTGACGGCGAGCGCCACCGTGCGCCGCATCGTCAACATGACCGCCCTCACCGTCGCCGACGCCAACGCGTCGCGCTGAGACGCCCCGCCCGGCACCCCGGCGGGCCGGGCAGCGCCGGGCCCGTTTTTCAGGCGGGTAAAGTGCGCCGCAAAAGCCCCCTTCTCAGCCTGCAGCGGCAAGTGAATACTTGCGCTGCGGGCCGCTTTCCGTCACACTAGCGGATTGAAATTTCGGGGTTAACCCGTAGACGCCGTCCAGGCGCTGCAAGCACCCCGAATTTCCGAAAGGTGTGTTTTCATGGTGCGAGTTGGGGTGCGGAGAACGGTGTCCGATGCGTTCTCCACGGCAATGGCAGCGGTGCGCACAGGTGCCCTCGTCTTGCTGGCGACGGTGGCTGCAGATGCGGCACTGGCCCGGTCCCCGCTTCCCGATACGCCGACGGCTGCCGTCTCCCTTGCCCAGCTACCTCCCGAAGGACGCGACACCTATTCGCGCATCCTGGCGGGCGGGCCGTTTCGGCACGACAAGGACGGCTCGGTCTTCGGCAATCGCGAACGGATTCTACCGGCACGCACCCGAGGCCATTACCGAGAGTACACCGTGGAAACGCCGCGGGCCCGCAACCGGGGAGCGCGCCGCATCGTATGCGGCGGCGAAGCCCGCACGCCCGACCGCTGCTACTACACCGACGATCACTACACAAGCTTCCGCGAGATCGCGCCCTGAGGGCGACACAGAGCGGAGCGCACCGGCAGGACGGGCGGCACCATGGCCGCGCCTGGATTTTTGGACCCTTTGAGAGAAAGAGCAGCGGAGATGGATACGCCACTTCGTAAGGATAACGATGCCCCCCTGCGCGGCGTCCGGAACAACATCGTGCAGTCGATCCGCGCCTTCCGCGTGCCCGACCTGCGCGATGCCGCACTGAGCCTGGGCCATCACTTCCTCTACGCCAACCTGGCCGAGTCGCAGTCCAAGCAGGACGTGCTCGACACGATTGCAGCCCAGTTCACCTTCCCGTCGCACTTCGGCAAGAATTTCGACGCGTTGTACGACTGCATGACCGATCCCTTGCATAAATCGGGCCCGCAGCCGGGCTTCATCGTGGTGCTGGAGCAGATCCCGGCCCACGCGAAGTTCGACAAGGAAGCGCGCGAGCAGCTGCTCGACATCTTCCGCGAAGCCTCCGACTACTGGGGAGACCGGAAGATACCGTTCCGTTGCTTCTATTCTTTTCTGTAGCCCGTTCTGCATCCACCAGCCAAGCAGAACGGGCGAACGAGGCCCCCGCGGCGGAAGCCGTGCCCGGCAGCATCGCGATCGATGCGGCCACCGAGCCCGCAGAGAAGATGCCGACCGACAAGCTCGTCGACGTGTCGCCGCTGGCGTTGCGGATGAGCAGTCCGTTTAATGCAGGATATTGGCTCTCAGCCGCCTGACGGCGGCAGTAGAGCCAACCCCCAGGCTGCGCTGCGCTTCGCCTACCCCTTGGGGGCGCTGCCGGCCGACCGGCGGAGCCGGATCGGTGGCAGCCCTGGGCAAAGAAAAACCCGCTTCGGCGGGTTTTTCTTTGGGCGCCTGGTTATGAGGCGGCGGGTGCGGCGACGGGAGCGAGGTGACTGTGGTCAGTCAGCGGTCGGCAGCTGCGGGAAGGGCCAAGGCCAGCGCGATGAATTCGTCCACCGGCACCTCTTCGGCGCGGCGCTGCAGGTCGAAGCTGCCGGCGAAGCCCTGCTGCACCAGCCAGGGGCCGAGGGAGTGGCGCAGCAGTTTGCGGCGCTGGCTGAAGGCGGCCTGGACCATGGACGAGAGACGCTTGACGTCCACCGCGGCCGGCGCCTCGTGCGGCACCATGCGGACCACGGCGCTGTCGACTCGGGGCGGCGGGTCGAAGCTCTCGGGCGGCACGAACAGCACGTTCTCCATCGCGTAGCGCCACTGCAGCATCACCGACAGCCGGCCGTACGCCGCGGTCGAGGGGCGGGCGACCATGCGGTCGATCACCTCCTTCTGCAGCATGAAGTGCTGGTCCCGCACCACCTGCACATGGTCGAGGAGGTGGAACAGGATCGGGGTCGAGATGTTGTAGGGCAGGTTGCCCACCACTCTCAATTTGGGAGCATCCAGCCGTTGCGCGACTTCGGTGAAGTCCACTTTCAGCACGTCGGATTCGATCACGTCGAGCTGCGGCCGGGCGCGCAGGCGCACCGCCAGGTCGCGGTCGAGCTCGATCACGGTGAGCTTGCCGCCGAGGCGCTCGACCAGCGGCTGGGTCAGCGCGGCCAGGCCGGGGCCGATCTCGACCATCGGGTCGCCCGGCTGCGGATCGATCGCCTGGACGATGTCCTCGATGATCCCGCGGTCGGACAGGAAGTGCTGGCCGAAGCGCTTGCGTGCGATGTGCCTCATGCGCGGGCCGGCCTCACCACTGGGGCGGCTCGCGGAATTCGACGTACGCCCGGCCGCGGGTCTCCTGCGCCCAGGTGACGAAGGCCTCGTCGAGCTTCTTCTCCCGGGCGGCGCTGCGGGCCAGGTCGCGCTGCTCGCGCTGGGTCAGCGTGTGCTGGCGCCGCTCGACCAGCTGGATCAGGTGGACGCCGAAGCGCGACACCACCGGCTGGCTGATGTCGCCCGGGGCCATGCCGTCGAGCGCCTCTTCGAACTCGGGCACGAACTGGCCGGGGTTGGCCCAGCCCAGGTCGCCGCCGTCCTTGGCGCTGCCGTCGCTCGAGTATTCGCGCGCCAGCGACTGGAAGTCGGCCTGGCCCGACTGGACGCGGCGCTTGTAGTCCTGCAGCCGCGCGATGGCGGCGGCCTCGGTCAGCTGCGGGCCGGCGCGCAGCAGGATGTGGCGGGCATGCGTCTGGGTGACGACGCCGGTGCCGATGCCGCCCTGGTTGCGCTCGATCAGCTTGAGCACGTGGAAGCCGGCGGGCGACCGGATCGGGCCGACGATGCCGCCGACCGCCTCGTTCTTGACCGCGTCGACGAAGAGCTGCGGATAGCGGTCGCTGCTGCGCAGGCCCAACTGGCCGCCGCTGGTGCGCTCGGCCGCGTCCGACATCTCGGCGGCCACCTTGCCGAAGTCCTCGCCGGCACGCACCCGGTCGGCGGCGCGCTGGGCCTTGGCCTGCAGCGTGGCGATCTCCGACGGCGTGGCGTTCTCGGGCACGATGACCAGCACGTGGCCCAGGTTGATGTCGACGCTGGTGGGGTCGGCGGGCTTGCCGCGCTGGTCGCGGATGTACTGGTCGACCTCCAGGTCGCTGACCTTCACCCGGCCTTCGACCTCGCGGTCGCGCAGCCGCAGCAGGGTCAGCTGGCTGCGCAGGTCTTCGCGGAAGCGGGCCTGCGGAATGCCGTCGGCGGCGAGCCGGCGGCGCATCTCGGCCACCTCGACGCCGTTCTGGCGGGCCACGCTCTGCTCTGCCTGGTCGACCGCCGCGTCGTCCACCTTGATGCCGGTGTCCTTGGCCTGCTGGAGCTGGGCCTTCTCGTTGATGAGCCGCTCGACCACCTGGCGCACGAAGACGTTGCGCGGCGGCAGCGGATTGCCGGCCTGGGCCGCCTGCTGGGCGGCGCGCTCGGCACGGATGCGCACCTCGCTGTTGAGGATGGGCTCCGAGTTGACGATGGCGACGATGTAGTCGGCCTGCTGCGGCGAGGCCGAAGGCGACGACAGCGACGCGCCGGAAGGGGACGCGCCGGCCGCGCCCCGCGGACTGCCGGAGGAGGAGCCCGCCGGCGTGGCCGGCGCGATCGCGTCGGCACCGGCACCGCGAGGCAGCCCCAGGCCGGGCGAACCCGACGGTCGCAGCCCCTGCGCGAGCGCGCCGGAGGCCATCAGGGTCGCCAGGCAGGCCAGCGGCAGGACGTGAGCACGGATCTTCATGGCGGTAGGACTCGCAAGACGGGGCAGGAGTTGCATTCGGGAGGGGCGATCGGTGGGGGTGCCGTCGATGGCCGCCGGCCGGGCGCTCCCGGCAGGGCGGTCAATCGTAGCGGCTGAAACGGCTCGGGGTGGCGATGTCCTCGCGCAGGTACTGGTAGCGCGGGACGTTGCGGCGCAGCACCTGCAGCGGGTTGGAGCCGACGCTGGAGAAGCCGAAGAACTCGACCTGGAACAGGATCCGCTTGGTGGCGGTGGTGTTGCTGCTCTGCAGACGCTCCAGCACCACCCGGCCGATCCAGCAGTCGCCCTCGTACTCGAGGCCGACCACCGAATCGACGATCTTGCTGTCGAGCATGCTGTAGTTCATGCGGCCCACGGCGTAGACGTTGCCCGGGCCCAGGCCGCGGCCCGCGATGCGGGTCATGTCGCGCTTGCCCCAGCTCCAGAGGTCGTTGATCGGCCACTGCCAGCCGACGTCGATCATCTCGCTGGTGCCGCGCTGCTGGCGGTAGGCCGCGCTGATGGTGCGGAAATCGCCGGGGTTGAAGCGTCCGCCGATCGAGGAGCGCACCGAGCGGTCGGTCTTCGGGTTGTACTGGACGGTCGAGTCGAATGCCCAGCGCGGCGTCCAGTTGATCGAGGCGCCCAGCATGATGTCGCTCAGCCGGTCGGTGACGGTGGACTCGCCCGGCATCACGATGCGCTGGTCGCGAAAGCGCAGCCGCTGCGCGATGCCGAAGCGCGCCGCCTCGGCGCCGGTGTCGGCGTCGATGAAGCGGGTGGTGGTGCCGACGGTCAGCAGGTTGTTGTCGGAGATCCGGTCCTGGCCGACGAAGGCGTTCTCGGTGTAGATCGAGGCGAAGTTGAAGTCGGCCCGCGTCGTGTCGTAGACCGGCAGGTAGTTCTGGTCGACGAAGGGCGTGTAGACGTAGAAGGCGCGTGGCTCCAGCGTCTGGATCAGGTTGCGGCCGAAGAGGCGGGTGTCGCGCTCGAAGACCAGGCCGCTGTCGAGGCTCACCGTCGGCACGGTGCGGCTGGCGGTGGTCTGGTTGTTGGAGGCCAGCGGGCTGTCGAACTTGTAGCTGGCGCTGTTGATCAGCGCCTTGGGCGTGATGAACCAGCCCGGCGCCACCCACGGGTGGCTGACCTGGGCCATCGCGACGCTGCGGTTGGCGTTGGGCTGGTTGGTGAGCGCGGTGCGCGACTGGAACTGGGTGTAGTCGCCGTCCACCGAGAAATCGAAGCCGCCGTAGTCGACCTTGGCGTACTTGGCGGTGACCTGCGGCAGCCGGTCGTAGGGCGGCGTGATCGGGGAGTTGACGTCCTGCAGCACCTGCCACTTGAGGGCGCGCGCCGAGGCGGAGAAGTCGCCCTTGCTCCAGAGGAACGTCAGGTCGGTCGGCAGCAGCCGCTGGGTGAGCGAGCCCACGGTGCGGGTGAAGTCGCGCCAGTAGTTGTCGTCGCTCACCTGGTTGAGGTTGAGGTTCATGCCGACGGTGCCGATCGCGGCGATGCCGGTGTCGAACGTGCCGAAGTGCTGCGCCGCGATGCCCCAGCGCTCGCGCTCGCGCAGCTTGTCGGTCGGCATGTAGTTGCCGCGCATCTGGCCGCGGTAGTTGCTCTCCAGGTAGCGGAATTCGCCGCCGAAGTCGACGCCGCGCTTGCTCATGACCGTCGGGTAGAGCGTGGCGTCGCGGTTGGGCGCGATGTTCCAGTAGTACGGAATCGTGGTCTCGGCGCCGCTGATGTTGTTGATGCCGAACACCGGCGGCAAGAGGCCGGACTGTCGGGTTTCCGACAACGGGAAGGTCACGCTCGGCAGCTCCGGCGTGCGCAGGCCCTTGAACTGCACCACCGCGCCCTCGGCGGTGCCGGTCTCGGCGCGCTGGTCGATCGTGATCGTGCGGGCGGTGACCATCCACTCGGGCACCCAGCCGGCGCCGGGGCGGCGCACGCAGGTGGTGTAGTTGCCGCTGTGGATCACCATCGTCTCTTCGTCGATGAAATCCACCCGCTCGGCCTCGCCGTGCGCGTCGTTCTTGATGAAGACGTAGCGCGGGCGCACGAAGAAGCCCTCGAACGCGTCGACGTGCAGCTCCAGCTGCGGGCCCTGGAAGATGTCCCCGCCGCGGTTGATGTAGACGTCGCCCAGCGCCTTGGCCAGGTCGTCGGGCTGGGTGTATTCGAGCTGGTTGGCCCGGATCACCAGCGGGCCGCGGCGCAACTCGGCGTTGCCCTTGACGATGGTGTTGAAGTCGGCGGTGCCGTCGATGTTGTCGCCGGTGACGAAGCTCGGGCGCTGCTTGCCTTCGTTGCCGTCGATCGTCTCGCGCAGCAAGGGCGTGCGGCGCAGCACCAGGGGCGCATCGGCCACGGCGTTGCCGGTGGCAGCCGCGGGAGCGTCTGCCGCGGTGGTGGCCGCGGCGCCGGCACCGGCGCCGGCCGGGGTATCGGCCACCGGTGCCTCGCCGATGTTCTGCGCCCGCAGCGGGGCGCCCTGCAGCAGTGCGGCGGCCACCAGGGCCAGGGGCGTCAGGCGGGTCGAGAGGCGTGCAGGGCTCGCGCGGCGACCGCGGCGGGGGCGCGGGGCCGGTGGTGTCGTCGTCAGGTCATGCATCGGTCGGGACATCCATCGGCGGTGCGCTGCGTGCAGGAGGGGGAAAGGTCGGCAAGGATTCGCAGGCCGGCGCCCGGAGGTCGGCTTTGTAGAATCCGGATTATCCATGACCCCATCCGCTCCCCCCGCCGCCGGCCTGCACCCACCCGGCACCGATGCCGGCCCCGCCACCGCGTCTTCTCCTGCAGACACCGGGCCCATCGCCTGGGCCGATCCGGCGCGTGGCGCCGCGTTCGCGGGATGGCTCGCGGCACGGTCTCAGGCGCACGGCGTGCGGCCCGAGACGCTGCGCGCAGCGTCGGCCGATGCGAGCTTCCGCCGCTATTTCCGGATCGACGCACCGGGCCTGCGCGGCGGTACCGCGATCGTGATGGACGCCCCGCCCGCCCTGGAGGACAGCCGGCCTTTCGTGCAGGTGGCCGGCCTGCTGGACGCGGCCGGCGTGCGGGTGCCGCGCATCCTGGACTGGGACGCGGCGCAGGGCTTCATGCTGCTGGAAGACCTGGGACGGCGCACCGTGCTGGAGACGATAGCCCCGGACGATGCCGCCGGCGCCCTGCCCTACTACCTGCGCGCGATCGAGTCGCTGGTCGCGTGGCAGCGCGCGTCGCGCCCCGGCGAACTGCCGGCCTACGACGCACCGCTGCTGCACCGCGAGTTGCAACTGTTTCCCGACTGGTACCTGGCGCGCCACCGCGGTGTCGCCGTCGAGGGCGATATCGCCGCCACGCTGGCCAGCACTTTCGACACCCTGGTCGCCCACAACCTCACCGCCGCGCCGGTGTACGTGCACCGCGACTTCATGCCCCGCAACCTGATGGTGGACGATGCCGACCCCGCCGGCCCGCTGGGCGTGCTCGATTTCCAGGACGCGGTCTATGGCCCGATCACCTACGACATCGCCAGCCTGACCCGGGACGCCTTCCTGAGCTGGGAAGAAGACATGGTGCTGGAGGTGACGGTGCGCTACTGGGAGCAGGCCCGCAAGGCCGGCCTGCCGGTCGATCCGGACTTCGGCGCCTTCTACCGCGCGGTCGAGTGGATGGGCCTGCAGCGCCATCTGAAGGTGGCGGGCATCTTCGCCCGCATCACCCTGCGCGACGGCAAACCGAAATACCTGGCCGACACGCCGCGCTTCATCGCCTACATCCGATCTACCGCCGGCCGCTACCGCGAGCTGCTGCCGCTGCTGCGGCTGGTGGACAAGGTCGAGAAGATCGAGACCTCGACCGGCTTCGCGTTCGGTCGCGTGTAGGGCACGTTCACAGATAGAAAAGGCCTGAAGCCGGCGCACTGTGCCGGCTACTAGCTATACATTTTCATAGCATCATGCCCCGTTTCCATTGTCCCGAGCCGCTCGCCACCGGCGCCACCCTGTCGCTGCCGCCGGGCACCGCACGCCATGTGCAGGTGCTGCGCTACCAGCCGGGCGATGCGCTGACGCTGTTCGACGGGCGGGGCGGCGAGTACGACTGCACCGTGCTGCGCATGGGCCGTAGCGATGTCGAGGTGCAGGTGGGCGCGCACACCGCCGTCGAGCGCGAGGCGCCGCGGCGGGTGGTGCTGGCGGTCGGCATGCCGGCCAACGAGCGGATGGACTGGCTGGTGGAAAAGGCGACCGAGCTGGGCGCCGCCGGCATCCAGCCGCTGGCCACCGCCCGCACCGTGCTGCGGCTGAAGGGCGAGCGGGCCGACAAGAAGATCGCCCACTGGCAGGCGGTGGCGGTGGCCGCCTGCGAGCAGTGCGGCCGCAACCGGGTGCCCGCCGTGGCGCCGGTGGCCGACCTCTCCGCGTGGCTCGCGTCCCTGCCGCCGCTGTCGGAGGCCTGTGGCCCACGCCTGCTGCTCTCCCTGCACGCCCAGGCGGTGCCGCTGGCGCAGGCGGTGGCCGATGCCGCCGATCTGGGCACCACCGTCACCGTGCTCTCCGGCCCCGAAGGCGGCCTGGCGCCGGAGGAAGAAGCGGCGGCCCTGGCGACCGGCTTCAGGGCGGTGCGACTGGGTGCGCCGGTGCTGCGGGCCGAAACCGCCCCGTTGGCGGTGCTGGCGCGGCTGGCGCTGTAGCAGCGCAGGGCCGTTCGGGGCCGCGCCGGCCTCAAGGCCCAAAGAGCGCGGCACCACTGCCGTGCCGACGCCATGCGCCGTCGTAAAAATGACACATTCCTGACCGTCTACCCTGATTTTATTCGGCGGACTGTAATTGCGACTAAGAGTTGTTCTTATCTGTATCTAGAATCGGCGCCGACGCATCGCGTGCGGCTGCCACGGCTGGCCGCACGCCGTGTATCCACCTCTAACAGACACCAACAAGGTTCGACCATGGCCGCTTCCGCCCGCCCTTCCACCCCTCGCCCGGCACCGCGCCGCGCCGCTGCCACCGCATCGACTGCCGCCGACCATGCACTGTTCCCGCTGGGCGCGCTGATGCTGGCGGCCTCTGTCGGCAGCTGGGCGCAGTCGGCACCGGCCGGCAACGTGTCGTTGAAGCCGGTCACCGTCACCGAGAAGGCCGAGGCGCCGCAGGGCAAGGAAGCGCTGCAGACCACCAAGAGCAGCATCGGCAAGGGCAACCAGGACATCCGCGACATCCCGCAGTCGATCACCGTCGTCACCGAGAAGCTGATCGACGACATCAAGCTCGACACGCTGAAGGACGCGCTGCACTACACCGCCGGCATTACCTTCGCCGCGACCGAGAACGGCACCGACCAGGACATCCGCCTGCGCGGCTTCCCGATCGCCAGCACCGGCGACCTGATGATCGACGGCATGCGCGACCCGTCGCAGTACGACCGCGACACCTTCAACCTCGACCGGGTCGAGGTGATGCGCGGATCGGCCTCGATGCTGTTCGGCCGCGGCTCCACCGGCGGCGTGGTCAACCAGGTCAACAAGAAGCCGGTGCTCGCCGACCAGACCGACGTGGTCGGCACCGTGGGCACCGCGGGCTACCTGCGCACCACCGCCGACTTCAACATCCGCACCGGCGAGACCTCGGCCCTGCGGATCAACGCGATGTACAACAAGGCCGACAACGGCGGCGCCGACATCGACAAGAACGGCATCGCGCCCAGCTTCAGCTGGGGCCTGGGCACGGCCGACGAGTTCACCGTCGGCCTGTTCCACCTGAAGAACAACAACACGCCGATGTCGGCGATCCGCTACCTCAACGGCGGCCTGGCACCGGTCAAGCCGGGCAACTTCTACGGCACCCGCGCCGACTTCGTCGACGGCGAGGCCAACTACCTGCACGGCGCCTGGAAGCACGTGTTCGACAACGGCGGCGAGCTGCGCAGCCAGATCCGCAGCGGCGTGTTCGAGCGCGCCCAGTGGAGCACCGCGGCCGGCTTCTGCGGCGCGGCGCCCACCGCCGCCGGCGCCTGTCCCACCGGCGCGCCGGCGGTCACCTCGCTCAACCCCAACACCTTCCTCACCCGCTCGGGCCTCACGCCCCGCAAGGACCGCTACAAGGCGACGTATGCGCAAAGCGACTACAGCAACGCCTTCGACTGGTTCGGCCTGCGCCACGAGGTGCTGACCGGTGTGGACGCGGCGCACGAAGAGGCCAACCGCTTCCAGAACAACGGCAGCACCCTCGGCACCCGCCCGGCCACCACCATCGGCACGCCCGACGACGGGGCCGGGCTGGTCGGCACCCGCCTGTCGCCGCAGTGGCGCAACTCCAGCAACTACAGCGCCAAGGCCTTCGGCGTGTACGCGCAGGACCTGGTGCAGGTGGCCCCCGCCTGGAAGCTGCTGGGCGGCGTGCGTTATGACAACTTCAAGGGCGACTTCGAGCAGCTGGCCTATGCCACCGGCGCCAACGGCGCGCTGACCAACATCGCCCGCACCCGGCTGAAGGAGTCGCCGTGGAGCTACCGCGGCGGCGTGCTGTTCCAGCCCTCGCCGACGCAGTCGTACCACCTCTCCTACGGCACCTCGTTCAACACCTCGGCCGACACCTACCAGTACGTCACCCCGCAGAACGCCAACACCCCGCCGGAGAAGAGCCGCAACATCGAACTGGGCGCCAAGCTCGACTGGCTGGACGGCAAGCTCTCGACCCGCGGCGCGATCTTCCGCACCGAGAAGTACAACGAGCGCACCACCGACGCCGACTTCGCCGGCACCGCCTACACCCTCTCGGGCAAGCGCCACACCGCCGGCCTGGAGCTGGACGTGGTCGGCCGCATCACCCCGCAGTGGGAGGTCTACGGCTCCTACACCTGGGTGCCGGTCGCGAAGATCGACGCGGCCGGCGTCGCCGCCGGTGCGCAGGCCTCGGTCGGCCAGCGGGTGGGCCTGACGCCCAAGCAGTCGGGCGCGGTATGGGTCAGCTACCAGGCGACGCCGAAGCTGCGCGTGGCCCTCGGCGGCCACGGCGCCACCGAGAACCGGCCGCTGACCGGCACCACCGGCGCCGCCTCGGCCACCGCCCGCGTGCCCGGCTTCATGGTCGCCGACGCGATGGCCGAGTACAAGTTCACGCCCGACGTGTTCGCCCAGATCAACGTCAACAACCTGCGCAACAAGGCCTACGGCGACCAGCTGTACCCGGGCTTCACGATCCTGGGCCCGAAGCGCCAGGTACTGGCGACCCTTGGCGTGAGGTTCTAGCATTCGACACCATGCTGTTGCACGTACGTGAAGTCCTGACCCCGGCCGAAGTGGCGCGGGCCCGCGAGATCCTGGCCGATGCGCCGTGGGGCGACGGGCGGATCACCGCGGGGAGCCAGTCGGCGGAGGCCAAGAACAACGAACAGCTGCCCGAGGATTGCGATGCGACGCGGGCGGTGCAGCAGCTGCTGCTGCGCGGGCTGGAGCGGCACGCGGTGTTCTTCTCGGCCGCCCTGCCCAAGCAGATCTCGCCGCCGCTGTTCAACCGTTACGGCGGCGCGGCCAACAGCTTCGGCAACCACGTCGACAGCGCGGTGCGCTACCTGCGCAACGGCGCGGGCCGGGTGCGCACCGACATCTCGTGCACCCTGTTCTTGTCGGAGCCCGGCGAGTACGACGGCGGCGAGCTGATGGTGGAGGACACCTTCGGCGAGCAGCGGGTGAAGCTGGCCGCCGGCGACCTGGTGCTGTATCCCGGCACCAGCGTGCACCGGGTGGAACCGGTGACCCGCGGGCACCGCATCGCCAGCTATTTCTGGATCCAGAGCATGGTGCGCAGCGACGAGCAGCGCCGGCTGCTGTTCGAGATGGACAACCACCTGCGCCGGCTGCGCTCGGGCGCGCATCTGGGCGAGACCGATCCGTCGGTGATCGGCCTGACCTCGACCTACCACAACCTTTTGCGCATGTGGCTCGACGTCTGAGAAGGGTGCATGAACCTACTGCGCACGCGCTACGGTTCCTGCACCCTTCCCGGCGTTGTGCAATGGCGCGAACCAACCAACGACAAGCATGAAAAATACATCGTTCTTCCTGGGCATCGCCGCACTGGCGGCAGCCGTGGCCTCGGGCGGCGCCGCGGCGCAGATCGTCAACCACGACACCGTGCGGTGCGCGCCGGTGCCCAAGGAAGAGATGCGGCCGCAGATGGAGCTGCAGAAGAAGCTGGTGGCCGAAGGCTGGAAGGTGCGGCAGGTCAAGACCTTCAACGGCTGCTACGAGGTCTACGGCTTCAACCAGCAGGGCGAGCGGATGGAGGTGTTCTTCGACCCCAAGACGTTCGAGAAGATCGGCGAAGTCAAGCAGCCGTCGTGAGCGACCCGCGCCCCACGCCGTCGCCCGCCCCGGCGGTGCGGGTCTGGGACCTGCCGGTGCGGCTGCTGCACATCGTGCTGGCGGCAGCGGTCGCGGGCGCCTGGCTGACCGGCGAGGAGACGCTGCGCTGGCACGAGGCCGCCGGATGGGCCGGGCTGGCGGCGGTGGCGGCGCGGCTGGCGTGGGGTGCGCGGGGCGGCCGCTTCGCGCGGTTCGGAACGTTCGTCCGCGGCCCGGCTGCGACGGTGCGCTATGCGGCCCAGGTGCTGCACGGCACGGCGCCCCGCTACCTGGGCCACAACCCGCTCGGCGGCTGGATGGCCGTCGCCCTGCTGGCCGCCGTGGCCGCCACCGGCATCACCGGCTGGCTCTACACCACCGACGCGTTCTGGGGCATGGCCTGGCTCGATTGGCTGCACCGCGCGCTGGCCTGGGCGGTGCTGGCGCTGGTGGGGCTGCATGTGGCGGGTGTGGTGTTCACCGGCTGGCACCAGCGAGAGAACCTGGTCGCGGCGATGGTGCACGGCCGCAAGCGCGGCGGCGGCGCGGTGGACGAGGACGGGCGGTAGCGAGAACCGCTGTGGGCGATCCCGACCGACGGCAGGTGCCGGAAATGGCAGGTCGGCGAGCGATGCCGAGCCGAGAGCAGCGGTCTACAGCGAATCGCTGCAACAAAATCGATAGCAGGTAGCCGCCGTACAGCAGGCGTTTCAGGCATATAAGATGCCGAAGTCCTTATCAACCGCCGGCCACACGCTACAGATTCTGTAGCATTTCAGACATTCCGAGGATAGTCCGCACGGAGTCCACCCGCGCGCCAACTAGGCGAGCCCGCCCTGCGACGGCGCCTCCGGTGCCGCGCCCCCGAACAGCCCGCCGTCGTCCAGCAGGTCGAAGGCGATCTGCGGCCGGCGCTCCAGGCTCTTGCGGATCGCGGCGGGAATGTTCTGCCGGGTCTTCTTGCACAGGCCCGGCTGCTCCAGCACGAGGATCGCGATGCCGCGCAGGCTGCGCACCTCGTTCGGGCTGAAGCTGATCCGCAGCCGCAGGCCGAGCTGTGCGGCCATGCGGGCCTCGATGCGCCGCAGCTCGGCCAGGCTCTGCAGGTTTTCCAGCCGCTCCAGCAGGCGGCGTTCTTCCTCGCGCGTCAGCATCAGCACCCGCAGGTCGGCGCCCGGCGCGGCCAGCAGCGCGTCGCGGTCGCAGACGCAGGCGCCGGGCGGGCATTCGGTGCGGATCGGGATGGGTGTGGGCTGCATCGTCGGCGGAAGGGAACTGCAGGGTAACGCGGCGAACGGGGGGACGCTTTGCAGTTTGTAGAGCCGCCGTGCAAAAAATTCACTGGCGCGCGGGCCGCGGGTTGGCCACACTCGTAAGCGACAACAGCGCACCGCGCAGCAACGGAGACACACGACCCATGGCAGAGCCCCATTTCGACTACCTGGTCATCGGCGGCGGCACCGCCGGCGCACTGATGGCCAACCGCCTCTCGGCCGAGACCCGCAAGCGGGTGCTGCTGGTCGAGGCCGGCCCGCGCGACGACTACCACTGGATCCACATCCCGGTCGGCTACCTGTACTGCATCGGCAACCCACGCACCGACTGGCTCTACAGCACCGAGCCCGATCCGGGCCTGAACGGCCGGGTGCTGCGCTATCCGCGCGGCAAGACGCTCGGCGGCAGCAGCAGCATCAACGGGATGATCTACATGCGCGGCCAGGCCCGCGACTACGACGGCTGGGCCGCCGCCACCGGCGACGACACCTGGCGCTGGGACAACGTGCTGCCGGCGTTCCGCCAGCACGAAGACCACTACATGGCCGGCACCCCGGGGCTGGACGCCGACTTCGCCCGCTTCCACCGCGGCGGCGGCGAATGGCGGGTCGAGAAGCAGCGGCTGCGCTGGGACATCCTCGACGCCTTCGCGCAGGCGGCGCAGCAGGCGGGCGTGCCCCATTCCACCGACTTCAACCGCGGCGACAACGAAGGCGTGGGCTACTTCCAGGTCAACCAGAAGAACGGCTTCCGCTGGAACACCGCCAAGGCCTTCCTGCGGCCCACCTGCTACGGGCGGCCCAACTTCGAGTTGTGGACCGGCGCCCAGGTGATGCGCCTGACCTTCGCGCCGCAGCCGGGCGGCGGCCAGCGCTGCACCGGCGCCGAGGTGTGGAACGGCACCGAGCGCGTCACCGTCACCGCCGGCACCGAAGTGCTGCTGTGCGCCGGCAGCATCGGCTCGCCGCAGATCCTGCAGCTCTCGGGCGTCGGCCCGGCCGACCTGCTGGCGCAGCACGGCATTCCGGTGGTGGCCGACCTGCCCGGCGTGGGCGCCAACCTGCAGGACCACCTGCAGATCCGCGCGGTCTACAAGATCGCCGGTGCGCCCACCCTCAACGTGCTGGCCTCGACCGCCTGGGGCAAGGCGAAGATCGGGCTGCAGTACCTGCTGTCGCGCAGCGGGCCGATGAGCATGGCGCCTTCGCAGCTGGGCGCCTTCACCCGCAGCGATCCGGCCCAGCCGTGGCCCAACATCGAGTACCACGTGCAGCCCCTGTCGCTCGATGCCTTCGGCGATCCGCTGCACGCGTTCCCGGCCTTCACCGCCAGCGTCTGCAACCTCAACCCGACGAGCCGCGGCACGGTGCGGATCAAGAGCGCCAGCTTCCAGGACGCACCGGCCGTGGCGCCGCGCTACCTGGCCACCGCCGAAGACCGCCAGGTCGCGGCCGACTCGCTGCGGGTCACCCGCCGCATCGTCGCCCAGCCGGCGCTGGCCGCCTACCGGCCCGAGGAGTACAAGCCCGGCCCGCAGTACCAGACCGACGAGGACCTGGCCCGCCTGGCGGGCGACATCGCCACCACCATCTTCCACCCGGTCGGCACCACCAAGATGGGCGCCGACGGCGACCCGATGGCGGTGCTGGACGCGCGGATGCGGGTGCGCGACGGCCGCGGCAGCCTGATCGCCGGCCTGCGGGTGGTCGATGCCGGCGCGATGCCGACGATCACCAGCGGCAACACCAACAGCCCCACGCTGATGATGGCCGAGAAGGCCGCCGCCTGGGTGCGGGCCGACGCGGCGGGCTGAGCCGCCCGTCGCAGTCCGATGACCCCGGCGGCCTTAGCCGGCCCTCCGGAACGGCACGGCCAGGTAGGCCAGGTGCTTCAGTTCCTTGCGGCCCAGCGCGACGTTGTGCAGCACGATGCCGCAGACGAACGAGATGAAGGCGCTCAGCATCAGGCCGGTGACCAGGATGGCGGTCGGGAACCGGGGCACCGCACCGGTGTGCAGATAGGTGGCGACGAGCGGCGCGGCCAGCCCCAGCGCCACCAGGACCAGGAACGTCGCCAGCAGGCCGAAGAATGCCATCGGCCGTTCGCTGGTGAACAGACGCACGATGGTGCGCAGGATGCGCCAGCCGTCGCGGTAGGTCGACAGCTTGCTGGCCGTGCCTTCGGGCCGCGATCCGTAGGACACCGGCAGCTCCATGGTGGGCATCCGCAATTCCAGCGCATGCACCGTCAGCTCGGTCTCGGTCTCGAAGCCGTGTGCCATCGCAGGAAAGGTCTTGGCGTAGCGGCGCGAGAACACACGGTGGCCCGACAGCATGTCGGTGAAGCGCCCGCCGAAGATCGCGGCAACCGAGCCGGTGAGCATCTGGTTGCCCAGGCGGTGCCCGGGCCGGTAGGTGGCGGCGTTGCTGCCGTCGTCCACCCGCACGCCCACCACCATGTCGCAGCCGCCCTGCCACACGCCGGCGATCAGGTCGCGGATGTTCGAGACGTCGTAGGTCGCATCGCCGTCGGTCATCACGTAGACGTCGGCCTCGACGTCGGCGAACATGCGGCGCACCACGTTGCCCTTGCCGCGCAGCGCCACCCGGTGCACCGTCGCGCCATGTGCCGCGGCCTCGGCGGCGGTGCCGTCGGTCGATGCGTTGTCGAAGACGTGGATCGCCGCTTCGGGCAGGGCCTGCCGGAACTGGTCGACGACCATGCCGATGCCGCCGGCCTCGTTGTAGCAGGGAAGGATGACCGCGATGGAGGGGGCCGCGGTGCCGAACGAAGGGCCGGGCAGCGGTGCGGAGACCGGAGCGTGAGGGTCAGCGTGCATGGGGGCGGATCTTGTAGATGTGCATGTGGGAATCGGCATAGACGCGCTCGAAATCGCGCGACATGTCCTGGTTGAGCAGGGCGGCGTTCTCGAACAGGCTGACCACCAGCGTATCGAAGCCTTCGCGCTGCAGGCGTTCGGCCAGCGCGTGCGGGGACAGTATCGAATACTCGCTGTAGCGCCACGGGCCGAGATAGTCGCCCCACACCGGCTTGGGCAGGTAGTACAGCGCAGCCTCCAGGTTCATCTGGTAGATGCGGGACGCGGGATGGTCCCGCAGGTAGAAGATGGCACCGGCGTGGCGGGGCAGCGCACCCTTCAGCGCGGCGTCGCGTTCGGCGGCGGTGGGCGACACCAGCGACCATTCGTAGCCGCTGTAGACGTGGTACCGGCGCCCCGCGAAGGCGACCACGGCCACCACGAGAACGACCTGCACGAGCCGCCATGCGGCCCCGCGGCCGAAGACGGCCAGCCGGCCCCGCGCGGCCTGCTCCCAAGCCCGTTCCACGCTGGTCCAGGCCACCGCCGCGGTCAGCACGCACAGCGCCGGGTAGGCGGGCAGCAGGTAGCGCGGATAGTGGGAGGTGAAGGCCCACACCGCCACCGCATAGGCCGAGAACACGGCAGTCGCCCACACCCGGCCGCTGCCGGCCGTGCGCCATGCGAGCAGCGGTGCGGCGGCGGCGAGCAGCAGATACGGCGGGGGCCAGCCGAAGTTGGCCTTGATGTCGCTGAACTGCAGTGCATGGTCGACCGCGTTCCAGTCGTGGAAACCGAAGATCTTGCCGCCCAGCGGATTGAACGGGTCGCCCGTCATGACCGCGTTGCGGGCATACCAGTAGATGCACGGAACGGCCAGGGCCAGCGCGCAGCGCCACCAGGTCCCGATCCGCCGGTCCGTGAACGCCACGACCACGGCGAACAGCGGCAGGAAGGTGAGCGCCTGGTACTTGGACCCCACCGCCACGCCCAGCAGGAAAGCGGCCAGGTACAGCAGCCGGTTCTCGCCGGCCGATTCGCGCCACAGGTGCAGCACGACGAATGCCGCGCATACGTACATCGCCACGCCCATGTCCACATAGGCCGTCGCGAACTCCGGCTGCGCCAGCGTCAGCCACAGCACGCTGGCGATGCAGGCACTCGCCCGCCCCGCCACCGACAAGGTCCAGCGGTGCACGACGACGGCGACCCACCAGCCCGCGTACGCATGCAGCAGGTGCGGCATCACGTCGTCGTAGACGCTCAGCGCCGCGGCGTAGAGCAGGTCGTAGTTGTACGGAAACCAGGGGTAGCGCACCCACTCGTTGATCTGCAGCCGCCCCTGCTCGGCCCATTCGCGCGCATGGGGCAGGTGGTAGGCCAGCTCGTCCCACGCTAGCGGTATGCGCAGGGGGTAGACCACGGTGGAGGTCGCCAGCACCAGCACCAGCCAGCTGCTCCAGTGCGGCCAGGCCCACGGCGCGCGGCGCGTCGTCTTCAGCGGCCACACCGCCAGCACCAATCCACCGGCCCCGATGGCATAGACCAGCGCCGGCCTCAGGATTCCCACCGCGCCGCATACCTGCAACAGGCAGATGACGACGCCGGTTCCCAGCGCCAGCTGCAGCGCGCGCCGCATGGCGGCATCCGGCAGGGTGGCCAGCGACGTCCCCCTGCCGAGCAGCCGGCCGTAGCCCCAGTTCACCAGCAGGAACAGCAGCAGCACGCCGTAGTGCTGCGCCGCGAAAATGGTTTTGCTCTCCACCCTGTCTATGTCCTCTCGCGGCTTCTTCCCGAAGCGGTCGTTGTTCTCAATACCTCGACTTCCGCATATCGGCGTCTTCGGCTCGCGGGTCGGATTCTCGGGGATTCGACGACGAGGTCCGCCACGTCACGCCCGCGTCATGCCCGGCGTGCATCGTATCGGCACTTCCATCCGCTACCGCCATGCACGCCCATCCCCCGCGCTCGCTCTCCTCCCTGGTCCGCATCCTGGCCGTCACCGCCGCCGCCTGGTCCGTGCAGGCGCACGCCCAGCCCGCTGCCGCGCCCGCCTTTCCCGCCACGCTCGCCGGCCACGCGGTGCTGCCCGCCAACAGCATGGTCGCCGCACCGAAGGATGCGCCGGCCGACCTGCAGACCAGCGGCAAGTTCACCACCGGCAAGCGGATCGAACGGATCGGCAGCGTCGAGGGCGACTCCTACGGCCGCAAGACCGGCGTGTCGCTGCCGTTCCAGGGCCAGCCGCTGCAGGGCCATTCGGGCATCAAGCGCATGGCCGACGGCAGCTTCTGGGTGCTGACCGACAACGGCGCCGGCGCCAAGGCCAATTCGCCCGACTTCATGCTGTACCTCAACCATTACGCGATGGATTTCCAGGCCGGCAGCATCCAGCGGCTGCACACCGTCTTCCTGCACGACTCCGACAAGAAGGTGCCGTTCCGCATCGTCCAGGAAGGCACCGCGCAGCGCTACCTGACCGGCAGCGACTTCGATCCCGAGAGCTTCCAGTTCGCCGGCGGCGCACTCTGGATCGGCGACGAATTCGGCCCGTTCCTGGTCAAGGCCGACCTGCAGGGCAAGGTGCTGGCGGTGTTCGACACGCTGGTCGACGGCAAGCCGATCCGCTCGCCCGACCATCCCGCGGTAACCACGCTCGGCGCGCCGGACGCGACGCCCGCGCTGTCCAACCGCTTCGACATCAAGCGCAGCAAGGGCTTCGAGGGCATGGCCGCCTCGCCCGACGGCAGCAGGCTCTACGCCCTGCTCGAAGGCCCGGTGTGGAACGCCGAGGCCAAGGACTACGAGCGCATCGACGGCAAGGAGGCCTTGCGCGTGATGGAGTTCGACACCCGTGCCGGACAGTGGACCGGCCGCTCGTGGAAGTACCCGCTGGAGGCCAACGGCCACGCGATCGGCGACTTCAACATGGTCGACGCCACCACCGGCCTGGTGATCGAGCGCGACAACGGCGAAGGCACCGCCGACCGGGCCTGCCCCGCCGGCGAGAAGCGCACGGATTGCTTCCACGACATCGCGAAATTCAAGCGCGTCTACAAGATCGAGATGACCGACGCCAACGCGGGCGGCGCGGTGCGCAAGATCGGCTACATCGACCTGCTGGCCATCCAGGACCCGCAGAAGCGCGCCCGCAAGCCGCTCAACGACGGCGTGCTGAAGTTTCCGTTCTTCACCATCGAGAACGTCGACGTGGTGGACGCGACCCACATCGTCGTCGGCAACGACAACAACCTGCCGTTCTCCACCAGCCGCGAACCGAACAAGGCGGACGATAACGAGATGGTGCTGCTGGAGGTCGGGGAGTTCCTGCGGGCGAAGTGACGCGGGTAGGCCGGCTCCTCGGCCCTTGCACGGCCGTGTCCGACCCGATGCCTGTCCGCGCGCGGCCATGGTGTGTCCATGACCGATCCACGCAATGTCGCGCACGACAAAAAAGTGCAGCAGGAAAAGAAGAACCACGGCGAGGACATCGCGCCCGGCGCGATCCACGCACCGCAGCCCGGGCAGAAGCCGGCGCTGCACCACGAGGAGCCGGCCGACGAGGCCGACAAGGGCGACGCGAAGTAATCGTCGCTTTCTTCGTGCGATACCCGGAATGACTTTTGGCCTTCCGGGTATTTTTCGTTGTGGACTTCCTGGCGTGGAAAAAGCCCAGCCTCTACCGGATAAATCCCGATTGGCGCAAAATGCGCCTTTCAGGAGATTCGCCATGCCATCCACTGCGTTTTCGTCCGTCAAGCTGCCCGGCACCCTGGTCGAGAAGGCCCGTCAGGCCGCCCAGCCCATGCGCCGCTCCGTCGCCAGCCAGATCGAGTACTGGGCGACGCTGGGGCAGGTGGTGGAACACACCGGCCTGAGCGTGCAGGAAGCCCGGGCCGCCATCGAGCAATACGAAAGGGGCGGTGCCGCAGAAGCATCGCCACCGCCGTCGGTGGATGCATTGACGGCCCGCCTGCTGGCGGCGCAAGCACGGGGTTCGCTGGCCCAGCGGGTACGCGAAGTCGTGCAGGACAACAGCGCACGCGTCGGCTGAGCACGCCCATGGCGTCGTCCAGCGGAACGTCACCCCGCTGGTTCCACCTGCTGGCCGGCCCCAACGGCGCCGGCAAGTCCAGCCTGTACCGTGCCCTGGTACGCGAGGGCATTCTGGGCTCACGGCTCGAATTCGTGAACGCGGACCTGCACGAGCGTGATCACCTGCAGCACATCGACGATCCGCAATCGCGCTCCGAAGCCGCGCGCGCCTGGGCCGACGCGCGCCGCGCACAGTTGCTGGACGACGGTGCATCCTTCGCCAGCGAAACCGTGTTCTCGCATCCCTCCAAGATCGAACTGCTGCGGCAGGCCCGGCTCCGGGGCTACACCGTGGCCCTGTACATCGTGGCGCTCGACGACCCTCAGCGCCTGCTGGGCCGGGTGGCGCAACGGGTGCGGGAAGGCGGCCACGACGTGCCGGCCGAGCGCATTCTGGCGCGCTACACGCGGACGATGGCGCATCTGGCCGATGCGGTGAAAGTCGCCGACGCAGCCTACCTGTACGACGCACGCGACGTGGCCGATGGCGGCCCGCGCCTGGTCGCCGTGCGGACGGTGGCGGGTGTCACCCTGGTGGATGCGCCCTTGCCGGCGTGGGCACGGACGCTGCTGGCCCTTCCCTGATCCTGCAGCGCCTGCCAGCAGCTCAGGGCAGCATGCGCCGCAGCACCGGCTCCTTGTCGAAGAACTGGTGCTTGAGCGCGCCCGCCACATGCAGGAAGAACAGCGCGTACAGCACATAGGCGCCAGCGCTGTGCATCCAGCCGAAGAGGTCGTGCAGCGCCTCCTTGTCGTCGGCGGCGGCCACCTTCTGCGCGACGAAGTCGATGCGCGGCCATTCGAAGGTGCCGAACCAGTACATCGGGTGCGCCGCGGCGTCCTTCCAGGCCGAATCGTGCAGCCAGCCCGAGAGCGGCATCCACAGCATCACGCCGTAGAGCAGCACATGCACCGCATGGGCCGACCACCGCTCCCAGCGCGGGTAGGCGGCCGGCAGCGGCGGCGCGGGGTGCGACAGGCGCCACAGCAGCCGCAGCAGCACCAGGCCGAGCACCGTCACGCCGATCGACTTGTGGGTGTCGAACACCGGGCGCACCAGTGCGTCGGGAAACCATTCCACCGTCAGCATCAGCGCGACGTTGACCAGCATCAGCAGCGCGATCAGCCAGTGCAGGACGATGGCGACGCGGGTGTAGCGCTGCGCAGGGGCGGCAGCGGGCGCCGATGCCGGGTCGGAGGTGCGGGAGTTCATGGCTCGGCAATATAGGGCCTGCGCCGCGGCTTGACGAGCCCGGCCCTGCGGGCCGCGGCATTACACGCGCTTGACATGCGGTGGCTACGATCGGCTGCGGTGCCGGCTTGGTCGGGACGCGGCGCCGCACGGCCGCAGGGGTGCGACATCCGCCCGGCCCTGCCCTGCGTAGTGCATGCAGGGCGTCGCGCCCCCGACCGGCCCTGTCCCGGCAGGCACCTGCACTTTCGCCGGTGCACTTCCGTTCCCGCCCTTATCCGTCCAACCGCCCTCCACCCACGCCCAGCACCGAGATGCCGTCCGATTCCTCCCTGCACGACGCCCGCCTGCGGGCCACGCCGTACCTGCCGGGTTGGCGCACGCCGCTGCCGAGCGTGCTGATCCACGGCGGGGCGCTGGTGCTGTGGGGCATCCTGTTCTGCATGGCGTTCGCGGTGGGCGGGGTGCTGGCCTGGTCGGTGGGCGTGGTGTACGTGGTCTACGACACGGTGCTGCTCGCCTTCGTCGGCTGGCGCACCTGGGACCTGCTGCGGCCGGCGGCGGCGCACGCCGATGCCGATGCCGCAGCGCCGGCCGCGGTGCGCACCAGCGTCTGCGTGCTGGTCGCCGCGCACAACGAGGCCGGCGCCCTGCCGCTCACCATCGCCGCGCTGCTGGCGCAGACCGATCCGCCCGAGCAGATCATGGTGGTCGACGACGGCTCCACCGACGGCACGGCCGACCTGCTGGTGCGCCACTACGGCCTGGCCCTGCCGGCGCCCGGCACGGTGGGGCCGCCCAGCATCGCCTACCCGAGCCTGCGCTGGCTCGCCCTGCCGCACGGCGGCAAGGCCCGGGCCCTCAACGCCGCCCTGCCGCGCGCCGGAACCGACGTGGTGCTGACGGTCGACGGCGACACCCTGCTGGCGCCCACCGCGCTGGCCGCGATGCGCCAGGCCTTCGCAACCGAGCCGGGGCTGGTGGCGGCCACCGGCGTCATCGTGCCGGTGTGCGGGCCGTCGTTCTCGGGCCGGATGTTCCAGTGGTTCCAGACGTACGAGTACATCCGCAACTTCCTCTCGCGCCATGCCTGGATGCGGATGGACAGCCTGCTGCTGGTCTCGGGCGCCTTCGCCGGCTACCGCCGCAGCGCGCTGCTGGCCGTGGGCGGCTTCGACCCCGACAGCATGGTCGAGGACTACGAGCTGACCCACCGCCTGCGCCGCCACGCGGTGGCCCACCGCCTGCCCTGGACGGTGCGGGTGCTGGGCACCGCCTGCGCCCGCACCGACGCGCCCGGCAGCATCGGCGCCTTCCTCGGCCAGCGGCGCCGCTGGTTCGGCGGCTTCCTGCAGACGCAGTGGCACTACCGCGACATGGTGGGCGACCGGCGCTACGGCTGGTTGGGCGTGGCGATGCTGCCGGTCAAGGCCTTCGATACGCTGCAGCCGCTCTACGGTCTCACCGCGTTCTTCCTGCTGGCCTACTACCTGGCCGCGGGCCAACTGAGCCCGCTGGGCGCGGCAGCCAGCGTGATCGGCCTCAAGCTGGCGATCGACCTGGCCTTCCACCTGTGGTCGATCCGCCTCTACCGCCGCTGGGTGGGCAGCACCGCGCCGGCCAGCCTGGCGCAGGGTCTGCTGGCGGCGCTGGCCGAGCCCTTCACCTTCCAGCTGCTGCGCCATACCGGTGCCGCGTTGGGCTGGGTGTCGTTCCTCACCCGTCGGCGGCGCTGGGGGGTGCAGCGCCGGGTGGGCGTGGTGGCCGCCCGCGACCGGGATTCGGCCTGATCACCAGCCGTCAATAGCGACGAAAAGTGCCTGCGGTCGGCGATAAGCGCCGGCGACGCGCTATTGAAACAATAGCAACGGCACTGCCTTACCAGCTCAGCGGATTCACCCGGTAGAACCTTCCCAGCTCGCCGAACAGGGCCGGCTGCTCGGCGGCCAGCTGCTCGGGGCGCTCGAAGAAGGTCTCGCTGGCCACGGCGAAGAACTCGGCCGGGTCGGTGGCGCCGTAGGGGTCGAGCAGGGTGGGCTCGGCGCGCGCCACCTGGGCCTGCAGCAGCAGGAAGCTGGCGCCCAGCACCGCCGCCCAGCGGGCGCGGCGGGCCCGGCCGGACAGGGGCGGCGCGCCGTTGGCCCGGCCCTTTTCCTGGTCCCACTGGTGGGCGAACTCGTGCACCACCACGTTGTGGCCGTCGGCCGGATCGGCGGCGCCCGCCAGCACGTCGCTCCACGACAGGACCACCTGGCCCTCGCTCCAGGATTCGCCCGCCAGCGCGCGGCGCCGGTCCTGCACCAGGCCGCTGCCGTCGGCCTGCGCCCGGTCGACCACGAAGGCGCCGGGGTAGAGCAGGATCTGGCGCAGGTTCGGGAAGTAGTGGTCGCGCCGGTTCAGCAGCAGCAGGCAGGCCTGGGCGGCGACGGTGACCCGCATCTCGTCGGTGACCGCCAGGCCGCCGCAGCCGATGAAGGGCTTCTCGGCCAGGAACACCTGGACATGGCGCTTGAGCTGCAGCTGCAGGTCGGCCGGCAGCCGCCGGAAACCGGGCACCCGCCGCCGCAGGACGAGCCGCCACGCCTCGGGAAACGGCCGGCGCCGCAGCCGGGCACGGCGCAGCGCGGTCCACACCGGGGGCATCAGCAGGGCCGACAGGCAGGCCAGGGCCAGAAAGGAGAGCAGCATCAGGGCCATGGCGCGCTTTGCGGGGTGACGAAGACCTCGTAGCTGGGTGGGTGCGGCCGGTTTTTCAAGCGCGGGGCGCGGCGGCACCGGCCGCCGGCCCGCCCGCCCCGGCCCAGCGGGCATGCGCGGCCAGCGCCTCCTCGTAGGTCTGCATCTGCACCCGCAGCGTGCTCTCCATGTCGCGGCCGTAGCCGCCGCCCATGGCGAAGGCCAGGGGCAGGCGGCGCTGCCAGGCCCAGTCGAACACCCGGCGGTCGCGCGCCCGCATGCCGGCATCGGTGAGGCGCAGCCGGCCCAGGCGGTCGCCCTCGTGCGGGTCGGCGCCGGCCAGGTACAGCACCAGGTCGGGCACGAAATGGTCGTCCAGCACCGCCAGCGCGGTGTCGAGCGCCTGCAGGTAGTCGCCGTCCTCGCAGCCGTCGGGCAGTTCAACGTCGAGGTCGCCCGGCTCTTTCTGGAAGGGGTAGTTGCGCGCGCCGTGCAGCGACAGGGTGAAGATGGTCGGGTCGCTGCGGCAGATCTTCGCGGTGCCGTTGCCCTGGTGCACGTCCAGGTCGATCACCGCCACCTGGCAGGCGCGGCGCCGGGTGCGGCCCCATTCGGCCTGCACCACCCGGGCGGCGACCGCCATGTCGTTGAAGACGCAGAAGCCGCCGCCCCGGTCGGCGGTGGCGTGGTGGGTGCCACCCGCGATGTTGGCGGCCACGCCCTCCTGCCGGGCGATGCGCAGCGCGGCCAGCGTGGCGCCCACCGAGCGCCGGGCGCGGGCCGCCATCGCGGGCGACCAGGGGAATCCGATCTCGCGCTGCTGCGCGGCGGTCAGGCTGCCGTCGGCGACCGCGGCGATGTAGGCCGGCGTGTGCGCCATCGCCAGCTGTCCGGTGGTGGCCTCGGGCGCTTCCCGCAGCCGGATCGCCTCGGGCCAGGTGGCGACCAGCCGGTCGCGCAGCGCGCCGTACTTGCTCATCGGGAACCGGTGGCCGGCCGGCAGCGGCAGGACGAAATGGTCGGCGTAGTAGACGTGCATGGCGCTGTGATTGTCGTGCGGCCCCTCGGCGCCCGCTTGCGAATGGAATAGGCCTGCAGCCGGCGCCTTAAGCCGGCCACCAGCTATCGAAACAATAGCATCAGGCCTGCAGCCGCAAAGCCTCCGCCAAGTAGGGCGCGGTGCGGCTGCCCGCGGCCGCGGCCACCTGCCGCGGCGTGCCGCAGGCGACGATGCGGCCGCCCGCCTGGCCGGCGCCGGGGCCGATGTCGATCACCCAGTCGGCGGCGGCCACCACGCGCATCTCGTGCTCGACCACCACCACCGTGTTGCCGGCCTGCACCAGCCGGTCGAGCTGCAGCAGCAGCCGGTCGACGTCGGCCGGGTGCAGGCCGGTGGTGGGCTCGTCCAGCACGTAGAGCGTGTCGCCCTTCTGGGTGCGCTGCAGCTCGGTGGCCAGCTTGATCCGCTGGGCCTCGCCGCCGCTGAGTTCGGTCGCGGGCTGCCCCAGGCGCAGGTAGCCCAGGCCGATGTCGCGCAGCACCGCCAGCGGGCGCAGCACGGCGGGCTCGTCGGCGAAGGCGTCGCAGGCGGCTTCCACCGTCAGGCCCAGCACGTCGGCGATGGAGAGGCCGTTCCAGGCGATGCGCAGCGTCTCGGGGTTGTAGCGGGCGCCGTGGCAGGCGGGGCACGGCGCGTAGACGCTGGGCAGGAACAGCAGCTCGACGCTGACGAAGCCCTCGCCCTCGCAGGTCGGGCAGCGGCCCTTGGCCACGTTGAACGAGAAACGGCCGGCGTCGTAGCGGTGGCGCCGCGCGGCGGGCGTGGCGGCGAAGAGCTTGCGCACCGCGTCGAACAAACCGGTGTAGGTGGCGAGGTTGGAGCGCGGGGTGCGGCCGATCGGCTTCTGGTCGACCTGCACCAGCCGGCGGATGCGCTCCATGCCGCCCGCGATGCGGCCTGCCGTGCGCTCGGCGGGCGCGGCGGGGCCGCTGCCGGCGCCGGGGTCGTCGTCGCCGGCGGCGGCATCGGGCGGGCCGTCGTCGGCCGGCGCGTCCGTGCCGACCGGCTGGCCCAGGGCCGCGGCGACCAGTTCCAGCAGCGCCTGGCTGACCAGGCTGGACTTGCCCGAGCCCGACACGCCGGTCACCGCCGTGAGGCGGCCCAGCGGGAAAGCCGCGTCCACGCCGCGCAGGTTGTGGCGGGTGACGCCTTCCAGCGTCAACCACGCTTTCGGCTCCAGGCCGGCGCGGGGCGCCGACGTGTCGCTACCGAAAAGATAGCGCCGTGTCTGCGATTCGGCCACATCCGCCAACCCCGCCGGCGGGCCGCTGTAGAGCACGCGGCCGCCGCGCGAGCCCGCCTCGGGGCCCACGTCGACCAGCCAGTCGGCGCGGCGCATGGTGGCGATGTCGTGCTCGACCACGAAGAGCGAATTGCCGGCCGCCTTCAGCCGCTGCAGCGCGGTCAGCAGCGCCTCGCCGTCAGCCGGGTGCAGGCCGGCCGACGGCTCGTCCAGCACGTAGACCACGCCGAAGAGCTGAGAGGCCAGCTGCGTCGCCAGCCGCAGCCGCTGCAGCTCGCCGGGCGAGAGCGTGGGCGTGGCCCGGTCGAGCGAGAGGTACCCGAGCCCCAGGTCGGTGAGCTGCCGCACCCGGCCCAGCAGCTCGGCCGCAATGCGCTGGGCGGCGATGCGTTTCTCGGGCGAGAGGTGCGGGGTGCGGCGCACGTCGGGCGCGGCGGCATGGGAGGCGCCGCCGGCGGCCACGCGCTTGTCGGTATGCGCGCGGTGCGCGGCCTTGGAGCGGGTGCCGGCGCCTTGTGCCCGCACCGCGTCCTCGTCGGCGAATCGGCCTTCGGCGGCGGGCTGCAGCACCTCGGCCAGGGCGTCGAGCGGCATCTGCTGCAGCGCGCCGATGTCGTGGCCGCAGAAAGTGACCGACAGCGCGGCGCGCTTCAGGCGCTTGCCCTCGCACACCGGGCAGACGGTGCCGACCATGAACTGCGACACCCGCTTCTTCATCAGCGCGCTCTGGCTGGTGGCGAAGGTCTGCAGCACGTAGCGGCGGGCGCCGGTGAAGGTGCCCATGTAGCTCGGCGCCATCTTGGCCTTGACGGCGGCGCGCACCTCGGCGCGGTCGAAGCCGGCGTAGACCGGCACGGTGGGCTGCTCGTCGGTGAAGAGGATCCAGTCGCGCGTCTTCTTCGGCAGGTCCTGCCAGGGCAGGTCGACGTCGTGGCCCAGGGTGGTGAGGATGTCGCGCAGGTTCTGGCCCTGCCAGGCGGTGGGCCAGGCGGCGACGGCGCGCTCGCGGATGGTGAGCGTAGGGTCGGGCACCATCGACTGCTCGGTCACCGAGTAGATGCGGCCGAGGCCGTGGCATTCGGGGCAGGCGCCCTCGGCGGTGTTGGGGGAGAAATCCTCGGCGTAGAGCATCGGCTGCTCGGGCGGGTAGCGGCCGGCGCGGGAGTACAGCATGCGCACCAGGCTGCCGATGGTGGTGACGCTGCCGACCGAGGAGCGCGCGGTGGGCGTGCCGCGCTGCTGCTGCAGGGCGACGGCGGGCGGCAGGCCGTCGATCCGGTCGACCTGCGGCACGCCGACCTGGTCGATCAACCGCCGCGCATAGGGCGCGACCGATTCGAAATACCGGCGCTGCGCCTCGGCGTACAGCGTGCCGAAGGCGAGCGACGACTTGCCCGAGCCCGAGACGCCGGTGAACACCACCAGCGCGTCGCGCGGGATGTCGAGGTCGACGTTCTGCAGGTTGTGCTCGCGCGCGCCGCGCACGCTGACGAAGCCGGCGCGGGGTGCGGCCGGCGGTGGCGCGGATGCGGCCATGGGGTCTCCTGTGTCGGGTGGGCCGGCTACCTTCGGGCCGCGGTGCCGCCCCCCCCGGTCGGACGCGGCACGGGGCGGGTGTCGGCCAAGGCCGGACATGCCGACCGGCTGCTGCGAAGGAATCCGCGCCCATCGCAGGCGCCCGCCCCACCACGTCCAATCAAGCATCCCACAGGGATCGTGACGATGGCGTGCTCTGCACAGCGACATCAAGGAGGAGGCCGCAGGCCGGGGGACAGTCGCGGAGCAGAGCACGCCATCGGCGCGAGCCCGGACCACGGCACCCGCCACCCGGTAAATCCCGCATCCCACCGGGCCCCTCACGCCTCCCGCCCCCCCACCATGATCACCGCCGCCCCGGCCACGCACAGCGCGATGCCGGCCCAGTCGGTCGCCCGCGGCGCGATGCCGTCCACCTTCCAGAGCCACAGCAAGGCCACGCCGATGTAGACGCCGCCGTATGCCGCGTACACCCGGCCGGCCGCGGCGGGATGCAGCGTCAGCAGCCAGACGAAGAGCGCCAGGCTCGCTGCGGTGGGCACCAGCAGCCAGGCGCTGCCGCCCTGCCGCAGCCACAGCCACGGCAGGTAGCAGCCGACGATCTCGGCGAGCGCGGTGAGGACGAAGAGCAGCAGCGTCTTGGCGTATTCCATCGGGCGATTGTGGGTTGGCGCCTCAGGCGGGCGGCGCGGCCGCCGCACCCGGCACCGCCTCGGCCAGCGGCAGCAGCCAGCGCCGGAAACCGTCGAGGGTCGCCAGCTGCGCGCGGGCCTCGGGATAACAGAACCAGTAGCCCAGGGTGCTGCGGTAGCCGCCGCCGGCGAACGCGGTCAGCGGCTCCTCCACCAGGCCGGCGGCGATCTCGTCGGCCACCAGGCAGCGCGGGACCAGGGCCACGCCCATGCCGGCCATCACCGCGCGGATCATGGTCTGGAACTGGTCGAACTGCGGGCCGGCCAGCGGGTCGATGCCGGCCACGCCGTGGGTGTCGCTCCAGTGCAGCCAGGCCTGCGGCACGGTGACGTGGCGCAGCAGGGTGCAGCGGGCCACGTCGCGCGGGGTGCGGATCGGCACCTCGGCCAGCGACGCGCGGGGCGCGATCAGGGCCACGTCGTGGCCGGCCAGGTAGTGCGAGCGGGCGCCGGGCCAGTGGCCGTCGCCGAAGAGGATGGAGCAATCCAGCTCCGGCCGCTGGAAGTCGTAGCCGTGCACGAAGGGCACGAAATGGATCGTCGTCTGGGGATGCCGGTGCTGGAAATCGGGCAGCTTGGGGATCAGCCACTTGGCGCCGAAGGTGGGCAGGGTGGAGAGGTGCAGCGCGCCGCCGCCGTCGCCGCTGGTGATCAGCTCCAGCGTGGCGTCTTCCAGCTGGGCCAGCAGGGCGCGCACCGCCTTCTCGTAGCGCTCGCCGGCCGGGGTCAGCGCCAGGCGCTTGCGGGTCCGCTCGAAGAGCGGCACGCCCACCCAGCGCTCCAGCTCCTGCACCTGCTTGCTCACCGCGCTCTGGGTCAGGTGCAAGGCCTCGGCCGCGCGGGACACGCCGCCGAACCGGACCACGGTAGAGAAGGCCCGCAACAGGTGGACCGGCGGATTCAGGCGGCGCAGGGACATAGGGTTTGCGATAGGAATATTCTCGATTGGAATGTTATCAGGTACAGCAATTGCTTTTAAAGCAGGAGTCTATTCAGTAACCTTCGTCTACCGCCTTAAGGAAATCCCCATGCAGCGCCGCCACCTCCTCTCTGCCCTTGCCGCAGCTTCTGTACTTCCTGGAATGTCTTTCGCCCAGGGCAAGCCGATCCGCATCGTGGTGCCCTTCCCGCCGGGAGGCGCCACCGACATTACCGGCCGCGCCCTGCAGGAGCCGCTGTCGCGCCTGCTGCAGCAGCCGGTGGTGATCGACAACCGCGCCGGCGCCGGCGGCTCGATCGGCATGGCCGAGGTGGCGCGCGCGGCACCCGACGGCCTGACGCTGTGCGTGGCCACGCTCTCCACCCACGGTGTGAACCCGGCGGTGTTCCAGAAGCTGCCCTACGACCCGATCAAGGACTTCGTGGGCGTGACCGAGATCGTCAAGGCGCCCGGGGTGCTCGTGATCAACCCCAAGGAGGTGCCGGTGCAGACCTTCGCCGAGCTGGTGCGCTTCCTGAAGGCCAACCCGGGCAAGGTGTCGTACGCGTCGCCGGGCAACGGCACCATCGGCCACATGTGGGGCGAGCTGTTCAAGAACAGCACCGGCACGTCGATGGTGCATATTCCCTACCGCGGTGCCGGTCCGGCGCTCAACGACGTGCTGGCGGGCCAGGTGGGGGTCTACTTCGACCAGGTGGCCTCGTCGCTGTCGTACGTGAAGACCGGCAAGCTGAAGGCGCTGGCGGTGTCCTGGGGCAGCCGGCTGGATGTATTGCCGGACGTCCCCACCTATGCCGAGCTGGGCTTTCCGGCGATCAACGATCCGTCGTGGTTCGGCCTGGTGGCGCCGGCCGGCACGCCGCCGGCCCTGGTGGCGCAGCTCCAGCAGGCGGTGGCCGCCGCGCTGAAGTCGCCGGGCGTGGCCGAACGGCTGGCCGGCCAGGGCCTGTACCCCTCGGGCACCACGCCGGCGGCCTTCACCCGCCAGATCGCCTCCGAGATCGACAAGATGAAGAAGGTCGCCGCCTTCGCCAAGATCCAACTCGACTGAACGAGATTTCGCCTATGCATGCCGCTCTCAAACTGATCACCGACCGCTACCGACAGGCCGAGCCGGGCGCCGCAGGCGGTGCCGGGCCCGACGGCACGGTGGCGTCGCCACCGCCGCCGATGGTCAGCGCCACGCCGGGCACCACCCGGTTGGTGCTGGACTCGCCGCACAGCGGCACCTTCTACCCGGCCGACTTCCGCCCGGTCTGCGACCTGCCGACGCTGCGCCGCGCCGAGGACACCCACGTCGAGAAGCTCTACGGCTTCGCGCCCTCGCTCGGCGTGGCCTGGATCGAGGCGCACTTCCCGCGCAGCTACCTCGACGCCAACCGCGACACGCTGGAGCTGGACGTGGCGCTGCTCGACGCGCCCTGGCCCGGGCCGGTCGCGACCGATCCGGTGGTGCTCTCCAAGGTGCGGCTCGGCAAGGGCCTCATCTGGAAATTCACCGACGAGGGCCTGCCGATCTACGACCGCCTGCTGGGCGTGGACGAGGTGCAGGCCCGCATCGACCGCTGCTGGCGGCCCTACCACGCGGCGGTGGCCGCGGCGATCGACGCGGCCCATGCGCGGCACGGCCGCAGCATCCACATCAACTGCCACTCGATGCCGGCGGTGGCGGCCAGCCACGCGACCGACTACCCGGGCCTGGTGCATGCCGACTTCGTGATCGGCGACCGCGACGGCAGCACCGCGAGCCCGGCGCTGTCGCAGGCGCTGTGCGACTACCTGCGCGGCTGCGGCTACAGCGTCGACTACAACCATCCGTACAAGGGAGTGGAGCTGGTGCGCCGCTACGGCGATCCGGCCGCCGGCCGGCACAGCATCCAGGTGGAGATCAACCGCCGGCTCTACATGGACGAGCGGACGCTGGCGCCGCTGCCCGACGGCTTCGCCCGGCTGCAGCGCGACCTGCGCGGCATGGTGGAGCTGCTGCTGGCGGTGGAGATCTAGCCGTTCGGTGCCGCGGCCGGCACCGGACGCCGGCCTCCAGCTACGAAATCGATAGCAACCGCCGGCCGGGGGGCGGCGGCGGTCAGATGCCGACGTCGCCGACCTTGTCGCTCGGGTACTTGAAGCTGTCGCGCAGGATGGCCGGTACCGGCAGCTCCAGGTTGGTGCCCTTGGGCGGGATCGGGGCCTGGAACCACTTGCGGTAGATCTCGTAGATCTCGCCGCCCTGGATCAGCCGGCGCATCTCGGTGTCGACCACCCGCTTGAACTCGGCGTCGCCCTTGGGCAGCATCATCGCGTAGGGCTCGATGGTCATCGGCTTGCCGATCACCTGGAAATCGGCCGGCTTGCCGGAGGTGGCGCGCAGGCTGTAGAGCAGCACGTCGTCCATCGCGAAGGCGTCGGCGGTGGCCTTCTCGACCATCGAGAACGCCTCGGCGTGGTCGCGCGCCTCGACGATCTTCATCTTCAGGCCCTGCTCGCGGTCGAGCCGGCGCAGCGTCTCGATGTTGGTGGTGCCGGCGGTCGACACCACCGTCTTGCCGGCCAGGTCGCCGATGGTGCTGCCCGGCGTGGAGCTGCGGGTGAGGAAGCGCGAGGCCGCGATGAAGTGCGCGATGGTGAAATCCACCTGCTGGCGCCGCGCCGCGGTGTTGGTGGTGGAGCCGCATTCCATCGCCGCCTTGCCTTCGACGATGGCCGGGATGCGGTTGGCGCCGGTGACCGACAGGTAGCGCACCTCGAGTGCCGGCAGCTTCAGCTCCTTGCGCACCGCCTCGGCGATCCTCTGGCAGATCTCCACCGCGTAGCCCATCGGCTTCTTGTCGTCGCCCGCCACGTAGGAGAAGGGCACCGACGCGTCGCGGTGGGCGATCACGATCTGGCGGCTTTCGCGGATCTTGTCGAGCTGGCCCGCGGTGGCGGCACCGGCACCGAGGGCGGCCACGCAGGCCAGCCATCCGGCACGCCGAAGGGTTTTGAACGTCATGGGGGATCTCCGTGAGGCGCAATGAGGGTCCCCACGTGCAGCAGAAGCCGTGCCAGAGCGTAAGGATTTGTTGGAAAACGTACGAGTGTAGGAAGCAACCGCCCGCGCAGGCAAGCGCGCGCGGGCTGCGGCGATGCGCCGCGGGGCCCTCAGTCGCAGCTACGCAACGGCTTGCCGGCCAGCGAGGTGGCCAGCGCCGACACCGCCGGGCGCAGCGCCTCGTCGACCGTCGGCAGGCGCAGCACCTGGCCGCGCACCTCGGCGCGCTCCTGCACCACCCGGGCGGTGCGCACGCCCCGCTGCGACAGGGCGGCCAGCTCCTCGGTAGCGGCCTCCTGGGTCGGGAAGCTGCCGAGCGACAGGCCCGGCTCCAGCGAGGAACTGGTCAGCACCTCGAACGACACCCGCCGCGCCCGCAGCTCGGCGCGCTTCTTGGTCAACTGGTCGGCGTCGGCATAGCGGCCCATGTAGACGATCCAGCGGGCCGGCGCGGTGCCCGGCTCCAGCGCCCAGCGGCCGGTGGGCAGCAGGGTGGAGGCGCGCTCCCGGATCACCGCCGCCTCGGCCTCGCCGAACAGGCCGGCCTGCAGGCATTCGGTGGCAGGGGGCGGCGGCGGCGGTGCGGCGGCGCTGCGGCGCACGTCGTCGGCCGTCACCACCCGCAGCAGGTCGGGCCGGATCTGCTGGGACATGCGCTGCGGCTCGGACTGCGGCACCGGCGCCAGGCCCCACGATTGCAACGCGCCGTGCGCCCAGGCGTAGTAGAGGCCGTTGGCCAGCACGAGGAGCAGGGCGGCGATGCGCAGCATGGTGGGGAATGGGGATCGAAAGGGTTCAGCCGCGCACCGGCTGCATGGCCGGCCGGACGCTGATCTCGGCGCTGCGGACCGCCTGGCGCACGCCGGGCGCGGTTTCCACCAGCAGCGCGCCGTCGGCATCGACGCCGCAGGCGGTGCCCTGTACGCCGTCGCTGAGCTGCACCGCGCGGCGGGCCAGCACGTCGCGCCGGTCGAAGCGCGCGCGCCAGGGGCCGAAACCGCCGAGCGCGAATGCCTGCAGCGCGGCCACCAGCGGCGCGGCCACCCGGCCGAGCGCCAGCGCGGCCGTCAGGCCCGGCTCCAGTTCGCGCAGGCCGGCGGGCGGGGTGCGCATGCCGTCGGCGGCCGGGGTGGCGATGTTCAGGCCCACGCCCACCACCGCGTAGCGCGGGGCCGGGCCGCCGCCCTCGCCCGGCACGCCGGCCGTCTCGACCAGGATGCCGCCCAGCTTGCGGTCCTGCCACCAGAGGTCGTTGGGCCACTTCAGGCCGATGCGCGGATGCAGCGCCTCGGCCACCGCCACGCCGACGGCCAGCGACAGGCCCGACCAGTCGGCCGGCGCCAGCGGCATGCCGAGCGAGAAAGTGAGCGTGTCGCCGGCCTCGCCCGCATCGCTCTGCCAGCCGCGGCCCAGCCGGCCGCGGCCGGCGGTCTGGCGCTCGGCCACCAGCAGCACCGGCTCGGTGCGGCCTGCGCGGGCGCGGCGCATCAGCTCGGTGCTGGTCGAGTCGATGGTGGGCACGATCTCGACCGAGAAATCGGGAATCGACGGCGACACCGCCTGCCAGATGTCCTCGGCCGGCCAGCGGATCGGCGGGACCAGGCTCACCGGCGAAAGCCCCGCTTGGGCGCCAGCAGCGTGCCGCGGCAGCGGTCGGCACCGCACCAACAGGGGTATTCGGCCTTGAGCTTCCTGGTATATCGCTCTTCGATGATCAGGCCGTAGTCGTAGTTGAGCTCTTCGCCGGCCGCGATGTTGCGCAGCGCGCGGATGAAGATCCGGCCGGCCTGCTCGTCGGCCTCGCAGTTCGGGTCGCAGCTGTGGTTGATCCAGCGGGACGAGTTGCCGCCGTACTTGGCGTCGATCACCCGGTCGGCGTCGATGTGGAAATAGAAGGTGTGGTTGGGCTGGCTCAGGTCGTGCGGATGGCGGTCCTGCGCCTCGTCCCAGCCGATGATCTCGCCCACGTATTCGACGATGCGCTCGCCCTCGGCGATGTCCTGCACCGCGAAGACGCCCTTGCCGTGCACGCCGGAGCGGCGGGTCTGGATCCGGCGGCCTGAAACGGGGGGATTGGGAGCCATGGCCAAAACTCTGTTAACTTGAATAGGCACGTATGCGTGCACGCCAGCGCGTGCAGGCGCGCGAGAACTTGCGATTGTAGGGAGCCGCCGAGGCCGGCGCGCACCCACCCCCACCCCCCGACAGAACACAAGGTACGAGAGAGAGCATGACGAAGACACTGGTGATCGCGGAAAAGCCTTCGGTAGCGCAGGACATCGTGCGCGCACTGACGCCCGTGGCCGGCAAGTTCGACAAGCACGACGACTACTTCGAGAGCGAGAAGTACGTGGTGACCAGCGCCGTGGGCCACCTGGTGGAGATCCAGGCGCCCGAAGAATTCGACGTGAAGCGCGGCAAGTGGAGCTTCGCCCACCTGCCGGTGATCCCGCCCTACTTCGACCTGAAGCCGGTCGACAAGACCAAGACGCGGCTGAACGCGGTGGTGCGCCAGGCCAAGCGCAAGGACGTCTCGGCCCTGGTCAACGCCTGCGACGCGGGCCGCGAGGGCGAGCTGATCTTCCGGCTGATCGAGCAGTACGCGGGCGGCTCGAAGCCGCTCAACAAGCCGGTGCGCCGGCTCTGGCTGCAGTCGATGACGCCGCAGGCGATCCGCGACGGCTTCGACCAGCTGCGCAGCGAGCAGCAGATGCAGGGCCTGGCCAACGCGGCGCGCAGCCGCTCCGAGGCCGACTGGCTGGTCGGCATCAACGGCACCCGCGCCATGACCGCGTTCAACTCGCGCGACGGCGGCTTCTTCCTGACCACCGTCGGCCGGGTGCAGACGCCCACGCTGTCGGTGGTGGTGGAGCGCGAGGAGCAGATCCGCCGCTTCGTCAGCCGCGACTACTGGGAGGTGCATGCCAGCTTCCAGGCCGAGGCCGGCCCCTACCCCGGCAAGTGGTTCGACCCCGACTGGAAGAAGGCCAACGCGCCGCTGCTGCAGGCCGGCATCAGCTCGGGCACCGCCCGCGCCGGCGACGCCGACCCCGAGCAGCGTGCCGACCGCGTCTGGGCGCGCGCCCAGGCCGACGCGATCGCCGCCGCCGCCCGCGGCAAGGCCGCCACCGTGACCGAGGACAGCAAGCCCAGCACCCAGGCCAGCCCGCTGCTGTTCGACCTGACCAGCCTGCAGCGCGAGGCCAACGGCCGCTTCGGCTTCTCGGCCAAGACCACGCTCTCGCTGGCCCAGAGCCTCTACGAGCGCCACAAGGCCCTGACCTACCCGCGGACCGATTCGCGCGCCCTGCCCGAGGACTACCTGGCGGTCGCCAAGCAGACCATGGGCATGCTGGCCGGCAGCGGCATGCGCCACCTGGCCCCCTATGCGCAGCAGGCGCTCGACGGCGGCTACGTCAAGCCCAGCAAGCGCATCTTCGACAACGCCAAGGTGTCGGACCACTTCGCGATCATCCCCACGCTGCAGGCGCCCAGCGGCCTCTCCGACGCCGAGCAGAAGCTCTACGACTTCGTCGTGCGCCGCTTCCTCTCGGTCTTCTTCCCGAGCGCCGAGTACCAGATCACCACCCGCATCAGCACGGTGGAGCACGAAGGCAAGCGCTACCCCTTCCGCAGCGACGGCAAGGTGCTGGTCAAGCCCGGCTGGCTGGCGATCTACGGCAAGGAAGCGCAGGACGAAGAGGCCGAGGGCGACAAGGAAGCCAAGGACGGCAAGGACGCCGGCAAGCGCCTGGTGCCGGTGCGCCCCGGCGAGAAGCCGGTCGCCACCCAGGTCGACCCCAAGGCCCTCAAGACCAAGCCGCCCGCCCGCTACAGCGAAGCCACCCTGCTCGGCGCGATGGAAGGCGCCGGCAAGACGATCGACGACGAGGAACTGCGCGCCGCGATGCAGGAGAAGGGCCTGGGCACGCCCGCCACCCGCGCCGCCATCATCGAAGGCCTGCTGACAGAGAAGTACATGCTGCGCGACGGCCGCGAGCTGATCCCCACCGCCAAGGCCTTCCAGCTGATGACGCTGCTGCGCGGCCTGGGCGTGGAAGAGCTCTCCAAGGCCGAGCTCACCGGCGAGTGGGAGTACAAGCTCTCGCAGATGGAGAAGGGCCTGCTGAGCCGCGAGGCCTTCATGGCCGAGATCGCGGCGATGACCGAGCACATCGTCAAGAAGGCCAAGGAATACGACCGCGACACCGTGCCCGGCGACTACGCGACGCTCGCCACGCCCTGCCCCAACTGCGGCGGCATCGTGCGCGAGAACTACCGGCGCTACAGCTGCATCGGCCGGCCCGCCGGCGCGGCCGACGGCCACGGCAGCAGCCGCGACGCCGGCACCGAGGGCTGCGGCTTCTCGTTCGGCAAGTCGCCCGCCGGCCGCACCTTCGAGATCGCCGAGGCCGATGCGCTGCTGCGCGAGCACAAGATCGGGCCGCTGGAGGGCTTCCGCTCCAAGGCGGGCTGGCCGTTCACTTCCGAGATCGTGCTGAAATTCGACGAAGAGGCGAAGAACTGGAAGCTGGAGTTCGACTTCGGCGACGACCGGAAGGGCGAGGAGAGCGGCGAGATCGTCGATTTCACCGGCCAGGAGCCGCTCGGCAAATCGCCCTGCGACGACGGCATGGTCTACGAGCACGGCAGCAACTACGTCAGCGAGCGCGCCGTGCCCACCGCCGAGCACCCGACGCCCACCAGCGCCTTCAAGGTCGGCAAGATCATCCTGCAGCAGCCGATCTCGCGCGAGCAGGTGCAGAAGCTGCTGGAGACCGGCAAGACCGACCTGCTCGACAAGTTCATCAGCAACAAGACGCGCCGCCCGTTCAAGGCCTTCCTGGCCTGGGACGCCGCCGCCGGCAAGGTCAACTTCGAGTTCGAGCCGCGCGCCAGCAAGTTCCCGCCGCGGCCGGGCGCCGCTACCAAAACCGCAGCAGGCAGCCGGGGCGCAGCGCCGGCCGCGGGCGCGAAGGCGGTGAAGGCCACGGCCAAGACCGCCGCCAAGTCCGCCACCGCCAAAAAGACCGCCGCCGCCAAGACGCCGGCCGCCAAGAAGGCCGGGGCCGCCCCCAAGGCGCCGCGCAAGACGACGCCCGGCACCGGCCTGGTCCCGAGCGCCGCGCTGGCCGCGGTGATCGGCACCGAGCCGGTCGCCCGCACCGAGGTGATCAAGAAGCTGTGGGACTACATCAAGGCGAACAATTTGCAGGACGCCAAGGACAAGCGCGCGATCAACGCCGACGACAGGCTGCTGGCCGTCTTCGGCAAGCCGCAGGTCACGATGTTCGAGCTGGCCGGCATCGTCGGCAAGCACCTGGCGAGCGCCGCATGAGCGCGCGGCGGGCTCCCGCGCTGCAGCGGCTGGCAGGCCGTGCGCTGGCCGCGGCGCTGCTGTGCGCCGCGCTGGCGGGCTGCAACGTGGTCTCCGGCGGCGGCAGCCGCACGGCCGGCGACCCCAACGCCGCCGGGACCGGCGGCAGCGGCATGACGGTGTTCGGCACGGTGGATGCGGCGGTGACCCGCTCGCGCTGAGACGTCGGCCGAGAGGCCGGTGCGGTTCTTTCCCGTCTTCCGCGCTGCCGGTTGCTGAGCGGCTGAAGCATCGGCCCACGAGCTACGAAATCAGTAGCGCGTGGCCGATGTGAATCAACCGTTTCAGGGCCTTTCGTGCCTGAAACGCATGCTGGCTGCCGACCGCGTGCTATCGATTTTGAAAGACTGGGGCTTCTGCGGCCTGCTGCCGTCTTCGTTGCGCTGCAAGATGCATGGCAGCCGGCCGGCAGACGGCGCCGACAGCCGCCTCTTTTCCTCCCGCATCAGGCCCGTGCCAGATCGTCCAGGATCGGGCACTCCGGCCGCGCGTCGCCGTGGCAGCACGCCACCAGGGCTTCGAGGCTGCGCTGCATCGCCTGCATCTCGGCCACCCGGCGCGCCAGGTCGTCGATGTGGCGCTGGGCGATCTGCCGCACCTGGGCGCTCGCCCGGCCGCGGTCCTGCCACAGGCCGACCAGGGCGGCGATCTCGGCCATCGAGAAGCCCAGGTCGCGGGAGCGTTTCACGAAGCGCAGCGTGTGCACCTCGGCCTCGCCGTAGAGTCGGTAGCCGCCGTCGCTGCGGGCCACCGCCGGCAGCAGGCCCAGCGCCTCGTAGTGGCGCACCATGCGGGCCGACAGGCCGGCCTGCCGCGCCGCCTCGCCGATGGTGGCCCCGGGGCCGGAGTTCGGGCCCGGCACTGCCGCCCGCACCACGTTCATGCCGCCCGGTAGCCGGCGTTCTCGATCGCCAGGCGCAGGCTCTCGCGCGGATGCTCGCTCAGCACGTCGACATGGCCGGTGGGCAGGTCGACCGTCACCTGCGCCTGCGGGTCGATCGCCTGCACCGCGTTCTGGACGGCCTGGGAACAGTGGGCGCAGCTCATGCCCTGGACTTCGAATTTCTGGCTCATGGAAACCTCGCGGAAGAAGGGTGGGGAACGGGCCGCAAGCACGCGCGGCCCGGGCCCTCATTTTTTACGGTAACGGGTCACACTGTCGGCCACCATGGAATAGGCGCTGGCGCCCATGTCGGAGCTGCCGCGCGCGAGGCCCAGCGTGCCGTTGACCCAGACCGCGTCCATGCTGCGGAAGCCCTTGGCGGGCGGGTCGATCTTCACCAGCACGATCTGGTTGGCCGGCGGCGGCGGGGTGTGGATGCAGGCGCCGAAATACGGCACCAGCAGGAATTCGGACAGCCCCTGCCGGCCCTCTTCCAGCGGCACGACGTAGCCCGGCATCCGCACCCGCCGCCCGTCCATCGCGGCCACGGTCGGCGCCTCGTCCCAGACCTTGCGCATCCGCTCGTAGAGCTTCTGCACCCGCGGGTCGGAATCGGGCGCGGACGAGAGGTTCTGCAGGTCCTGGAAGGACTTCATCGGGTCCCAGTCCGGCGGCACCAGGTCGTCCCACGCGATCGGCTTGAACGGGTCGGCGGCGCGGGCGGTGGCGGCGGTGGCGAGAAGGCCGGCGGCAGCGGCCTGCAGCAGCAGGCGGCGGCGCGGGTCGTGGGGGGTGGCGTGGGGCATGGGTGCGATTTTCCGTGGGACGGGCCCGGCCGTCATCCGTCCAGCGCGTGGGCCGCCAGCGCCGCGACCCGGAGGGGGACGGCCGCGAGCGGATCGCCCTCGGCGATGCACCAGGAGGCCGACAGGCCGGACCAGGCCAGGATCCAGAGCAGCAGGCGCCCGCGGTCCAGCCCAGCCGCGTCGGACACGGCATCCAGGCGCCGCCCGAACCGCGCCGGATCGGTCGCCAGCGGCCGCGCCGGATCGGCCAGGTCGGGGTTGGTGAAGATGTTGGCGAAATCGAATCCCCGCTCGCCGTGCAGGCCCGCGGGATCGATCGCCAGCCAGCCGCGCGGCCCGAAGTCGAGCACGTTGCCGTGGTGCAGGTCGCCGTGCAGCACGCCGACCTCGCGCGGGCCGTCCTGCAGGACACGCGCCGCATTCGCGCAACGGACCAGGATGCCGCCCTGTGCGGCCGCCGTGGGCGCGAGGTCGGAGAACCAGTGCTTCAGCGGCACCAGCGCGGGCGGCGGCGTGGCGCGATCCGCATGCAGCTGCGCGGCCACGGCGCACAGGATCCGGCACGCTTCGACATCCCGCCCCGCATGGGCCATCCCGGCGAGCGACCGGGTGCCGGTGGCACGCTCCATCAGCACCGCGTCCCCTTCCTGCCGCAGCACCCGCGCCGCGCCGCAGCCGTCCCACCAGGCCATGAGCGCGCCGCTCCGCCGCCCGTCCGGTCCGGCCTCAAGCCTGAGCATGGCCGGCGCGCCGCACGCCACGACGGGCAGCAGGCAGGCGTCGCGCGTGGCGACCGGTGCGCCGTCGGGCAGCAGCTCCCACCGGTCCAGATAGGGTCGGTACGTCGCCGAAACGTCATGCGCGCTCACCGGAAATGGCCTCCTAGTGCCGCGGCGACAACCCGTCTGCCAGCGACAGCCGGTAGGCGCGCCAGCCGGGCAGCAGGCCCGCCAGCATGCCCGCGGCGAGCAGGCCGCCCGCCAGCCAGGCCTGCAGGGCGGTGGGCTGCCGCCACTGCAGCGACAGGCCGTAGGCCGACTGCAGCCAGGGCGCCAGCGCCACCGCCGCGGCCAGCAGCAGGCCCGCGCCCGCCAGGATGCCGGCTCCCGTGACCAGCATGCCCTCGACCGCCAGCAGCGCCACCAAATGCGCCGGCGTGGCGCCGACGGCGCGCAGCACCGCCAGTTCGCGCCGGCGCTCCTGCAGGCCGGCCAGCACCACCGCCACCAGGCCGGCCATGCTCACCGCGGCCACCAGGCCCGACATCAGCAGCAGGCCGCGCTCGCCCGCGCCCACCACCTCCCACAGTTCGTCGAGCGCCACGCCGGGCAGCACCGCCATCAGCGGCTCGTCGGCGAAGGTGTTGACGCGGCGCTGCACCGAAAAGACGGCTGCACGGTTGTCGAGCCCCACCAGCGCCGCGGTGACGGCGCGGGGCCGCAGGTCGCGGCCGCGGACATCGGGCGCCGCCGCGGCCCGCGCCGCCGACGGCGGCAGGCCACCCATCCAGTCGAGGTGCAGCGCCTCCATCGCCTCCAGGCCGATGTGCACCGTGCGGTCGACCGGCGTGCCGGTGCGGGCCAGCACGCCGACGACGGTGAAGGGCTTGTCGGCATGCTCGGCGCCGTCGAGCTCGCCGCTGCCGTGGGCCAGCACGATGCGCTGGCCCGTGCGGTAGCCCAGCCGCTCGGCCACCTCGGCCCCGACCACCGCGTCGAACAGGTCGGAGAAGGGCGTGCCCTCGGCCAGCCGCAGCGGCTGGCGCTCGCCGTAGCGCATGTGGGTGAAGTAGGCCGGCGTGGTCGCCAGCACCGGGAATCCGTGGTGCGAATCGCCCAGCGACAGCGGCACCACCCAGGCCACGCGCGGCTGCCGCTGCAGGGCCTCGACGCTGCTCCAGCGGATGTTGTTGGTGGCCGAGCCGATGTGGAACACGGCATAGAGCAGCAGCTGGACCGGCCCGGTGCGCGCGCCCACCACCAGGTCGGTGCCCGAGATGGCCGAGGTGAAGCTGTCGCGCAGGTCGGTGCGGATCCGCTCCACGCCCAGCAGCATGAAGGTAGAGAGCGCGATCGAGGCCGCCACCAGGCCCAGCGTGAAGCGGCGGTTCCAGGCGCTGCGCGCGGCGAGCGCCAGCAGGAAGCCGGCTCTCATGCGCCGCCTCCGGCCGCGCGGTTGAGCTCGGGCAGCGCCACCGTGCGGCCGAAGCGCTGCGCGATGCGCCGGTCGTGGCTCACGAAGACCAGGGCGCTGCCGGCCGCGGCGCATGCGGCCAGCAGCCGGTCGAGGAAAGCGTTGCGCAGGTCTTCGTCGAGCGCGCTGGTGGGCTCGTCGGCGATGACCAGGGCCGGCGGGCCCACCAGCGCGCGGGCCGCCGCCACCCGTTGCTGCTGGCCGACCGACAGGCTGCGGGCCGGCCGTCCCCAGAGCGCCTGCGGCAGCCCCATGCCCTCCAGCCAGGCCTGCGCGTCGGCCGTGGCCGAGCCGGCGCGCGCGGTGGCCGCGGCCGTACGGGCGGCGGAGAAGCGGCAGGGCAGCAGCACGTTGTCGAGCACGCTCAGGTAGGGCAGCAGGTTGAACTGCTGGAAGATCAGCCCGAGGTGGTCGACCCGGTGGCGGTCGCGCCGGGCCGCGCCCAGCGCGCGCCAGTCCCGGCCCTGCAGCCGCACCGTGCCGGCCTGCGGCAGCAGCACGCCGGCCATCAGCGACAGCAGGGTGCTCTTGCCGCAGCCGCTGGGGCCGTGCAGGAAGAGCGTCTCGCCCGCGGCCACCACCAGCGACGGGATGTCCAGGCAGTCCTGCGCGCTGCGCGGCCAGGCGAAACGCACGTCCGAGAGTTCCAGCAGGGCCGGCGCCATCGCCTCAGCGCCCCCAGCCGAGCCGCGGCGCACGCGGCGTGAGCGTGCGCCTGAACTGGCCCTGCGGCGTGGCGGCCTGCACTTCCACCGCGCGCAGCCCGGGAAAAGCCGCGAACAGCCCTATATCGACGAAGCGGGCGCGGTCGGCCTGCCGGCACTGGAAGCGGAGGGTGGCGTCGAGATCGGCATGCGCGGCCGCGCCGGCGTTCCGGTCCTGCTGCGCCGCTGCGGTCGCCGCGCCCAGGCCCAGCGCAGCGGATTCCAGCTGCACCTCGGCCAGGGTGCATCCGGCGGCCGGGTCCACGGCGAACAGCGCATCGGCCGCACGCAGCCGCGCCACCATCTGCGCCACGCGCTGGCGCTCGGCCTCGGTGCGCGGCGCGCGCTCGAAACCCACCAGACTGTCCAGCGGGGACTCCAGCGCCAGCGTGAGGGTGTCGCCCTCGACCGCCAGATCGAGCCGGGCGCGGCCATGCTCATGCGCATGCTGCGCCGGCGCCTGGGCCCAGGGCGCGGGCAGGGCCAGCAGCAGGGCGGCGGGAAGGGACATGCGCAGCAGGCGCTGCGCGCAGGAAAGTGACAGCGGCATGGGGGCATCGAGCTCGAGATGGCGGACGGCCGGGGCGGAAGCATCTGGTGCGGCCGCGGGTCAGCGCGGTATTTTGAACGGCCTGCGGCTTCAGGCCAGCTGCGCCCGTGCCTGCTCGAACCAGCCGACCACCCGCTGCCAGTGCGTATCGCCGTAGAGCCGGCGAAAGCGCACCGTCTCTTCGGCCCGGATGTCCTGCCACACAGCCAGGCGCGCGGCCACGAAGGCCGGCGTGAGCGGGATGCCGCACTCGGCCACGATGCAGTGGCGCCACTGCGCGAAATCGGCCGGGATCATCCGGCGCCTTCCCAGATCGGAAACGGATCGTCATACGCCAGCCAAGCGCGCGGGCCCCGGGCCATCTCGGCGTCGGTCAGCAGGCAGGCATCGAGCCGGCGGCGCAAGGCGGGCTCGTCCATCTCGATGCCGATCAGCACCAGTTCCTGGCGCGCATCGCCCACGCCGTCCTGCCAGTGTTCGCGGATCAGGGCCTGCGACTGCGGATCCTGCGGCCATTCGGCATCGGGCACGGCGGCCCACCACAGGCCTGCGGGCCCGTGCCGGCAGACGCTGCCGGCCTGCGACCAGTTGCCGGCGAACGTCGGCCGGCTGGCCAGCCAGAAGAAGCCCTTGGATCGCACCACGCCCGGCCATTCGCTTTCCACCAGCGCGAAGAAGCGCTGCGGGTGGAACGGCCGGCGCGCCCGGTAGACGAAGCTGGCGATGCCGTAGGCGGTGGTCTCGGGCAGGTGCTGGCCGCGCAGCTCGCGCAGCCAGCCGGGCGCGCGGGCCGCCTCCTCGAAGTCGAACAGGCCGGTGTCGAGGACGCCGGCCAGCGCCACCTGGCCGAAGGCGGCCAGCTGCACCCGCGCCCGCGGGTTGAGCGCATGGAGCACTTCCACCAGACGGTCGCGCTCGGCGGGCGTCACCAGGTCCACCTTGTTGAGCACCAGCACGTCGCAGAACTCGATCTGCTCGACCAGCAGGTCGACCACGGTGCGGCCGTCCTCGTCGCCCATCGACTGGCCGCGCGACTGCAGGCTGTCGCGCGAGCCGTAGTCGCGCAGGAAGTTGCAGGCGTCGACCACGGTGACCATGGTGTCGAGCCGGGCGACGTCGCCCAGGCTGCGGCCGTCCTCGCCGAGGAAGGTGAAGGTCTCGGCCACCGGCAGCGGCTCGGAGATGCCGGTCGATTCGATCACCAGCTGGTCGAACCGGCCCTCGGCGGCCAGGCGGCCCACCTCCAGCAGCAGGTCTTCGCGCAAGGTGCAGCAGATGCAGCCGTTGCTCATCTCGACCAGCCGCTCGTCGGTGGGGGACAGCTCGGCGCCGCCCTGGCGCACCATGGCCGCGTCGATGTTGACCTCGGACATATCGTTGACGATCACCGCCACCCGCCGCCCCTCGCGGTTGTGCAGGATGTGGTTGAGCAGCGTGGTCTTGCCGGCGCCGAGAAAGCCCGACAGTACCGTGACCGGAAGGCGCCTGTCGGCCGTGCGCCGGGGGGTGGCGGTGCGCACCGGTCAGCGCTTGTGGCGGTTCTTGGCGCCGCCCTGGCGCGCCTTGAACCGGGGGTTGGACTTGCAGATCACGTAGGTGCGGCCCCGCCGCGTGACCACCTGGCAGTCGCGGTGGCGCTGCTTGGCTTCCTTGAGGGACGACAGGACCTGCATGGGGACGCTCCGAAGAAATGGACAGGTCGCCAGCTTAAACGATATTGCATTATCAATAAAGGTTGCAGGGTCCGGGCCGCTTGACCTTGCCACGGTGGCAAGCCTTAGCCTTGCGGCATGCGCACCACCGTCCCTCCCGTCTCTTCCTCCCCCGTCACCGTGCTGCCGGTCGATCTCGCGATCGGTGGAATGAGCTGTGCCTCCTGCGTCGCGCGGGTGGAAAAGGCGTTGAAGGCGGTGCCGGGCGTGCAGGACGCGGCGGTGAACCTTGCGACCGAATCCGCCCGCGTCACCGGTGGGCCGGAGGGTGCGGACGTGGACGCGGCCGACTGGCAGGCGCGGCTGCGCCGCGCGGTGCGGGACGCGGGCTACGAGCCGCGCACCGCCGAAGCGGCCGAGGCGGCCGCCGCCGCCGACGGGTCGCCGTGGGCCGGCTTCGGGCCGGTGGCCGCGGGTATCGCGCTGTCGGCGCCGCTGGTGCTGCCGATGGCGGCCGGCGCGCTGGACGGTCACTGGATGCTGCCGGCCTGGGTGCAGCTGCTGCTGGCGGCACCGGTGCAGTTCTGGCTGGGGGCCCGCTTCTACCGGGCCGGCTGGCATGCGGTGCGGGCGGGCGCCGGCAACATGGACCTGCTGGTGGCGCTGGGCACCTCGGCCGCGTTCGGCCTGTCGCTCTGGCTGTGGTGGCGGGCCGCGCCGGGCGAGATGCCGCACCTGTATTTCGAAGCCTCGGCGGTGGTCATCACCCTGGTACTGCTCGGCAAGTGGCTGGAGGCCCGTGCCAAGCGCCAGACCACCGCCGCGATCCGGGCGCTGCAGGCGCTGCGGCCCGTCACCGCCCATGTGCTGCGCGGCGCCCGCGAGGTCGACCTGCCGGTGGCCGAGCTGCTGGCCGGCGACCGGCTGGCGGTGCGCCCCGGCGAGCGCATCCCGGCCGACGGCCGGGTGCTGGAGGGCCGCTCGCAGGCCGACGAATCGATGCTGACCGGCGAGCCGCTGCCGGTGGACAAGGCGCCCGGCGACACCCTCACCGGCGGCGCGGTCAACGGCGACGGCCGGCTGGTGATGCAGGTCTCGGCGACCGGCGCCGAATCGGTGCTGGCCCGGATCATCCGGCTGGTGGAGGACGCGCAGGCGGCCAAGGCGCCGATCCAGCGCACCGTCGACCGGGTGGCCGCGGTGTTCGTGCCGGTGGTGCTGGCCATCGCGGTGCTGACGGTGGCCGGCTGGTGGCTGGCCGGCCACGGCATCGAGGTGGCGCTGGTGCATGCGGTGGCGGTGCTGGTGATCGCCTGCCCCTGCGCGCTGGGCCTGGCCACGCCCGCCGCGCTGATGGCCGGCACCGGCGTGGCGGCCCGCCACGGCATCCTGATCCGCGACGCCGAGGCGCTGGAGCGGGCGCAGAAGGTCGATACCGTCGTCTTCGACAAGACCGGCACCCTCACCGTCGGCCGGCCGAAGCTCGTGGCGCTGGAGGCGGCCGCCGCGGCCGCCGACACACCGGCGATGGAAGGCTCCGAACTGCTGCGCCTGGCGGCCGGCCTGCAGGCGGGCAGCGAGCATCCGCTGGCCCGCGCGGTGGTGGCCGCCGCCGAGGCGCAGGGCCTAGCGCTGCCGGCGCTGGACGGCGCCCGCGCGGTGCCGGGCCGCGGCACCGAGGGCACGGTCGAAGGCCGGCCGTTGCTGCTGGGCAGCCTGCGCTGGATGGAGGCGGAAGGCGCGATGCGGCCCGCCACCGATGCCCGCGCGGCCGACGACGCGCCGGCCGCCGCCCTCGCCCGCCGCGCCGCCGCGCTGCAGGCCGGGGGCCACACCGTCTCGGCCCTGGCCGAGCGCCTGCCCGGCCGGGCCGCGCCCCGGCTGCTGGGCCTGCTGGCCTTCGGCGATGCGCCGCGGCCCGGTGCGCGCGCCGCACTGCAGGTCCTGCGGGCGCGGCCGGTGCGGCTGGTGCTGCTGTCGGGCGACAACCGCGACGCCGCCCTGGCGATGGCCGCGCGCCTGGGCCTGGCCGCCGACGAGGTGCAGGCCGAGGTGCTGCCCGCAGGCAAGGCCGAGGCGGTGCGCGCGCTGCAGCAGGAAGGCCGCAAGGTGGCGATGGTCGGCGACGGCATCAACGACGCGCCGGCGCTGGCCGCGGCCGACGTGGGCATCGCCATCGGGAGCGGCACCGACGTGGCGATGCAGGCCGCCGGCATCACCCTGATGCGGCCCGACCCTGCGCTGGTGGGCGCGGCGCTCGACATCGCCCGGCGCACGGTGGCGAAGATCCGGCAGAACCTGTTCTGGGCCTTCGTCTACAACCTGGCCGGCATCCCGCTGGCGGCCTTCGGCCTGCTGAGCCCGGTGGTGGCGGGCGCTGCGATGGCGCTCAGTTCGGTCAGCGTGCTGGCCAACGCGCTGCTGCTGCGCCGCTGGACGCCGGCCCGTACGGCCGAAACCGAGGGTAAGCCCTAGGCGCCTGCGTGGCGATTTTCACGAAATCGGGATTCAGTCGGACAACATCCGGTCGAAAACACCTGAGCGCTGGCAAACTCTTCACGCCTTTTACATATCCCCACGCCTCTGCGGCGTCTTTGAAGATATCGCGGTCGATCGCACGAGCGGTCGCGCCGGGGGAGCCAGCCGTTTCCAGGGAGTGTCGAACATGGGTTTTCTTTCGCTGCGCCGGTACACCATCCGGTTTCGCATGTATGGCGCCATCGGCGTCGTGCTCGTCCTGCTGTGCCTGCTGGGCGGGGCCGGGGCCATCGGGATGCTGCGCATCCAGCAGATGGGCGAGACGACCATGGGCGCCGCGGCCCGCGCCACCGAGCAGATGGCCGAGCTGCGCAGCGCGATGGCGGCGGTGCGGATCACCGAGAAGGAAATGATCATCCAGTACGAGCGTGCCGAGGCGGTGAAGGCCCAGCGCGCCAAGTGGATCGAGGCGCAGGACCGCGCCGAGAAGGTCGGCAAGGCCTTCATCGAAGGCCGCAGCGCCGAGGACGCCGCGCTGATGAACGGCCTGCTGCAGAAGCTGGGCGCCTACCGCCAGATGTTCACCGGCGTGGCCAACCAGCTGGAGAGCAGCGGCTACGAATCCGCCACCACCGCCAGCCGGATGAGCACCCGCGCGGTGGCCGAGTACGACGCTGCCGAGAAGCAGCTGGCCGCCCTCGAGGCCGGCCAGCGCCAGCAGCTCGACAACGCGCTGGCCGAGCAGCGCCAGGTGGCCCAGCAGACGCTGATGCTCTTCGCCGGCATCGTCGCCCTGATGGTGCTCACCGTGGTGCCGCTGACGGTGCTCAACATGCGCTCGATCTGCGGCCCGCTCGAAGTGGCCCGCCGCTCGGCCGAGGCGATCGCCGGCGGCGACCTGTCGCAGCACATGGCCGTCGAGGGCAAGGACGAACTGGCCGACCTGCAGCGCGCGCTGGCCGGCATGCAGCAGGGCCTGGGCGCGATGGTGGCGCAGGTGCGCGACTCCAGCGAGAACATCGCCACCGCCAGCCAGGAGATCGCCACCGGCAACCAGGACCTGTCGGGCCGTACCGAGCAGACCGCCGGCAACGTGCAGCAGACCGTGTCCTCGATCTCCGAGCTCAGCGGCAACGTGCAGCAGACCGCGTCGTCCGCGCAGCTGGCCAACCAGCTGGCCTCGACCGCATCGACCGCCGCCACCCGCGGCGGCAGCGTGGTGCAGCAGGCCGTCGCCAGCATGCAGGAGATCGCCTCTTCCAGCCGCAAGATCAACGACATCATCGGCCTGATCGACTCGATCGCCTTCCAGACCAACATCCTGGCGCTGAATGCGGCGGTGGAGGCCGCCCGCGCCGGCGAGCAGGGCCGCGGCTTCGCGGTGGTGGCGTCGGAAGTGCGGGGCCTGGCCCAGCGCTCGGCCGAGGCGGCCAGCGAGATCAAGGGCCTGATCAAGAACAGCGTGTCGGCGGTCGACGGCGGCGTGCGCCTGGTGGAAGAAGCCGGCTCGGCGATGAAGGAGATCGTCGGCAGCGTGCAGCGGGTGAGCGACGTGATCAGCGAGATCACCGCGGCCGCGGCCGAGCAGTCGGCCGGCATCGGCGAGGTCAGCCAGTCGGTCACCGACATCGACCACATGACGCAGCAGAACGCGGCCCTGGTGGAAGAGTCGGCCGCCGCCGCCGAATCCCTGCGCGAGCAGGCGGCACGGCTGGCCGAGGTGGTGCGGCAGTTCCGCCTGGAAGACGGCGCGGTGCAGGCGATGCGCCTGCAGACCGCAGGCCAGGATCCGCTGCGCCGCGGCGCCAGCGCCGCACCCGCGGTGCCGATGGCGGGCCGGCCCTTGCTGGCGGCCTGAGCCCCGAGGCTGCACGGAACGTGCGGCCTGCGACGATGCGACGAGCGCCCTGCGGGGCGCTTTTTTTTTGGCCGATGCGGCGCATGGATGGCATGGACTACTGGGCATTTTCCCAGCCGTAGGAGACTTCCCACGGGGGTACCGGCCCCGGACCGATAGAGCGGTGGTGCCCCGGCCACGAGAGTCGCATTTCGTTGACGAATCCCGCACATCTGCGCCCCCGGGGCGCCCCCGAGGTCCACATGCTTGCACTCTCCCACCCTGCCGAAACCGCGTCCGCCGCGCATCCCGCCCTGCATGCGAACGGCGCTGCGCCCTGGCAGGCCGGCGCAGGCCAGGCACCCGCCAACGACCCGGCCGCCCGGACCGACCGCGCCCACTACGAATCCCTCTGGAACCACCCGGAGGACGCACAGGCCCTGGCCGCGTCGCGTGCCTGGCTCGATGCCCGGCTGGTGGATGCGTCGCGGGTCGAATGCGCCCTGCCCGACAGCATCGACGGCCTGGCCGCCTGGATGGAATCCAGCACCGCGTCGGTCGGCGCGCGCTACCAGGAGTACCTGGCCGAACGAAAGGCCGGCGCACCGCGACGCTTCTTCCAAAACCGCTCGCACGCCCTCGCGTTCCTGCGCGGCGTGGCGCCTACCAAGATGGTCGACGGCGCCTGGCTCTACGGCGTGCTGCGCCACTGGCAGAACCCGCGCTATGCCGACCTAGTGCGCACCTACATCGAAGAACTCGGCGATGGCCGGGCCGACCGCAACCACGTGCTGCTGTTCCGCCAGTTGCTGGCCACCCACGGCCTGGAGCACTGGCAGGACCTGCCGGACGACCACTACACCCAAGGTGCGATCCAGCTCGCGTTGGCGGCCCATACCGATGCGCTGCTGCCCGAGGTGATCGGCTTCAACCTGGGCTACGAACAGTTGCCGCTGCACCTGCCGATCACCGCGTACGAACTGAACGAGCTGGGTATCGACCCGTACTACTTCACGCTGCATGTCACCGTCGACAACGCCGACACCGGCCACGCCCTGCGCGCGGTGCAGGCAGTGCAGGCCGCGATGCCGCGGGTGGGCGACCCCGACGCCTTCTGGCAGCGGGTGCGCAACGGCTTCCGGCTCAACGAGCTGGGTGCCAGCACCAACAGCGTGATCGGCGGCTTCGACATCCAGGACGAGGTAGAGCGCATCTTCCAGCGCAAGAGCGTGGCCGGCCACGGCGCGCATTCGGACTACTGCCGCGTGGCGGGCCGCAGCGTGAACGACTGGCTGTCGGAGCCGTCGCAGATTCCGGGCTTCCTGCAGGCGCTGGAGCAGAGCGGCTGGATCGTGCGCAACGCCCCGCCGCAGGAGAGCCGCTTCTGGCGCCTGCTCGACGGCGACCATGCCGAGATGTTCGGCGTGTTCAGCACCTACGAACTGCAGGTGATCCAGGACTGGCTGCGCGGCGACGCCAGCGCCGACGGCGCAGCGCTGGTGCCCCCCTCTGCCGCACCGGTCGCTCCCGAAGGGACGACGCCGCTGCGACGCCCCCGCAGCTTCCGTGCGCAGCAGCGGCTCGACAGTGCCCGCAATGCGAGCGCCGCGGCCGCGCCGTCGCCCGAATCGATGCTGGACGTGGACGTCGACGCGCTGCAGGTCCAGATGGCCCAGGCGCCCGACAGCCAGACGCTCGCCCGCCTGCTGGTGGCGGAGATGGCCCCGTCGCGCCACTGGATGCCGGCCGGCCTGCTGGCGACGCAGCGCTTCGTCGCGCTGGCCCACGTCTAGGCGGCCGCTTCGGCTACAGAGCCGGCCTGCAGGCGCGGGTCGCGCATACGGCAACGAGATGCAGGGGATAGGGGTTGCGCCGCTGTCCCCTTCTGCCGTGCGGCGCAGAATCGGGGGCTGCCATCCAGAACCGGAGACCTGCCCCATGAATGCCCCGCTGTCGTCGTCCCAGCTCCTGCCCGCGCTGGCCCTGCGCGACGTGCCGCCCGCCATGCTCGACGCCCTGTCGACCCGCTTCGGCGCCCAATGCTCCTTCGCCGCGGCGGTGCGCGAGCAGCATGGCCGCGACGAATCGTCCTTCATCGCCCCGCCGCCTGCGGCCGTCGTGTTCGCTGAAAGCACGCAGGACGTGGCCGATGCCCTGCGCATCGCCGACGCGCATGCGGTGCCGGTGATCGCCTTCGGCAGCGGATCGTCGCTCGAAGGTCATCTGCTGGCGGTGCAGGGCGGCATCAGCGTCGACGTGTCGCGGATGAACCGGGTGCTGCGGCTCGATGCTGAAGACCTCACCGTCACCGTGCAGCCGGGCATCAGCCGCAAGCAGCTCAACGAGCAGATCAAGGACACCGGCCTGTTCTTTCCGATCGACCCCGGGGCCGACGCCTCCATCGGCGGCATGGCCGCCACCCGCGCCAGCGGGACCAACGCGGTGCGCTACGGCACCATGCGCGAGAACGTGCTGGCGCTGGAGGTGGTCACCGCCCAGGGCGAGGCGATCCGCACCGGCACCCGCGCCCGCAAGTCGGCCGCGGGCTACGACCTGACGCGGCTCTTCGTCGGCAGCGAAGGCACGCTGGGCGTCATCACCGAGGTCACGCTGCGCCTGTACCCGCTGCCCGAGGCGGTGTCGGCCGCGGTCTGCTCGTTCCCGAGCATCGAGGCCGCGGTGCGCACCACCATCCAGACGATCCAGATCGGCGTGCCGATCGCCCGGGTCGAGCTGATCGACGCCAACACGGTGCGCATGGTCAACGCCCATTCGCGCACCACGCTGCGCGAAGAGCCGATGCTGCTGATGGAGTTCCACGGCTCGCCCGCCAGCGTGAAGGAGCAAGCCGAGACGGTGCAGGAGATCGCGGCCGAGTTCGGCGGCAACGCCTTCGAATGGGCCAGCACGCCCGAAGAGCGCACCCGGCTCTGGACGGCCCGGCACAACGCCTACTTCGCCGCGATCCAGTCGCGGCCCGGCTGCCGCGCCATCTCCACCGACACCTGCGTGCCGATCTCGCGCCTCGCCGACTGCCTGCTCGACTCGATCACCGAGGCCGATGCGAGCGGCATCCCGTACTTCCTGGTGGGCCACGTGGGCGACGGCAACTTCCATTTCGGCTACCTGATCGACCCCGACAGCGTGGAGGAACGCGCGACGGCCGAGCGGCTGAACCACACCCTGGTCGAGCGTGCCCTGCGGCTGGAAGGCACCTGCACCGGCGAGCACGGCATCGGGCTGCACAAGATGGGTTTCCTGGTGGACGAGGCCGGCGCCGGCGCGGTGGACATGATGCGCACCCTGAAGCGCGCGCTGGACCCGAAGAACATCATGAACCCGGGAAAGATCTTCGCGATGTAGTTCGCGCACCGCGCGGGCGACACGGCTCGCAGCCCCTTCGTCGACCGCGGCACGCTCTATGCTCGGCCCATGCATCCAAGCATTCATCCTCAGGCTGCGGTCGCACCGGGCTACCTGGCGAACCACGCCGCACGCGTGTTCAATCGGCTGGTGGATGCGAAGCTGCGCGACCATGGCCTGACGCTGGCCCTGATCGGTCCGCTCCTTCTGCTGTCCTGGAAAGGGTCGATGCTCCAGAAGGATCTGGTGCAGTTCTCGGCCGTCAAGCAACCCGCCATGGTCGCCCTTCTCGACAAGCTCGAGTCGTCGGGCCTCATCGTGCGCGAGGTCACGCCTGCCGACAAGCGCGCATCGACGGTCCACCTCACCGCCGCGGGCGAGGCGGCTGCCGGCATCGGCCGCGAGATCCTGCTCGAGGTCAATGCGGTGGGTACGACGGGGTTCTCCGAGAAGGAAGCCGCAGCGGTGGTTCGGCTGCTCACCCGGATGATCTCCAACCTGGAAAACTCGACCGCATCTTAAATATCATGCATGATGCAATTTTAAGGAGTTGCACCATGTCTCGTCGAATTCTGGTGACCGGCGCCAGCGTGGCCGGAACCACTGCGGCCTGGTGGCTGGCCCGGCACGGTTTTTCAGTGGACGTCGTCGAGAGGGCATCCTCCTTTCGCGACGGCGGACAGAATGTCGACGTGCGCGGCGCGGCGCGCGAGGTGCTGCGCCGCATGGGCCTGGAAGACGCCGCCTTCGCGCGCAGCACGCGGGAGCTCGGCACCGACTGGGTTGCGGAAGACGACAGCGTCATCGCCCGATTCGAGGCCGGCGACTCGGGCGCGGATCGGGGACCGACCGCCGAGATGGAGATCCGGCGGGGAGACATCGCCCGGATCATCTACGACGCGGTGGCCGCACGCGCGAACTTCCGTTTCGGAGACAGCATCGCCGATGTCCGGCAGGACGGCGACGGTGCCGACGTCCGGTTCGCCAGTGGCCGCTGCGAACGCTACGACGCCGTGGTCGTGGCCGAGGGTGTCGGCTCCCATACCCGGGAACTGCTATTTCCCGGCGAGAACCGCCCGCGGTGGATGGACATGACCATCGCCTACTTCAGCATCCCGAGCCAGCCGGGGGACAGTGCCTACGCCCGCCAGTACAACACCGTCGACGGCCGCGGAGCCACGCTCAAGCCCTCGCGCGATGGCAAGGTGGGCGTCTACATGGGGATTCAGAAGCCGCCGGAGGGTGAGCATGAATGGGACGTCGACCGGCAGCGGCGCTACATCGCCGAGCAATTCGCCCACGACGGATGGGAATTCCCTCGCATCCTGCAAGAGCTGCAAGGCGTCGACGACTTCTATTTCGATGTCCTGCGCCAGGTCCGCATGGACCGGTGGTCCGATGGCCGCGTCGTGCTGACCGGCGACGCCGCCTGGTGCCCGACTTCGCTGTCCGGCATCGGCACCACGCTCGCCATCGTGGGCGGCTATGTGCTCGCCGGCGAACTGAGCAAGGTGTCCGATCCGGTGACGGCTTTTGCCGCATACGAGAAGCTGATGCGCCCTTTCGCGGAAGAGGGCCAGAACGTGCCGAAGCTGCTCCCGCGGCTTCTGTGGCCGCACTCGGAAGCGGGCCTGGCCGTCATGCGTACCGCCATGCGCATCGCCAGTACGCCGCTCGTCCGCAAGATGGTCGGCAACAGCTTCGCTCGCGACTCCGACGGGATCGATCTGCCGCGGTACTGATCGCGCGACCACGACGGACTTGCGCGACTCGCGATCGGCCGTGCGGCTGCCCTGCTGCTACGGGACGAGCTCCATTCGGTTCCGTCCCTTGCGCTTCGATGCGTAGAGGGCCTCGTCGGCCCGCTTGAGCCAGTGCGACAGCTCCGTTCCGGGCTGGTCGAACAGGGTCGCGCCGATGCTCAGGGACACGGGATCCGGCGTCGCGTACAGCGCCCGCGCCTGCTGCGCGAACGCCTCGCGCAGGTCCTGGCCCAGCGCCTGCGCGGCCGCGGCGGAGGTGCTGCGCAGCATGATCACGAACTCGTCCCCGCCCAGCCGCGCGGCCAGCGCTCCCCGGGGCACCGCGGCGCGGACGAGGTCGCTCAGCGTCACCAGCAGGCGGTCGCCGGCATCGTGGCCGTGCAGGTCGTTGACCTGCTTGAAGTGGTCGATGTCGATCAGCAGCAGGGCGCCGGGACTGGCGACGGAGGCCTGCTGCAGCAGCTCCGGTGCGCGCAGGTAGAGCGCGCGGCGGTTGTCCAGCGAGGTGAGCGGATCGCGGGCGGCGATCTGCGCGATATGTTCCTCGCGGCGATGGCGCTCCGTGCCGATCATCGACATCGCGAGCAACATGATCGCCATGGCGCCTTCCACCAGCGAGACCAGGATCACCGCGCCGCGGAAATTGGCCAGGTTCACGAAGGCGTCCAGCGCCAGGGCCGACCCGCCCTTGGCGAGGTAGAACAGGCCGTGCGCCAGCAGGACCGAGCGCAGCTGCGCCGCGCCCACGCTCAGCGCGCCGCCCTGCGGGCGCAGCAGCAGGGCGGCGCGCAAGGTGACGGCCGAGATGAGCAGCGACTGGATGCCGAGCATCACCTTGGACCACCAGGGCCCCTCGGGCAGCGACAGCATCGCCAGCCAGACGACGACCAGCAGCCACCAGGCGTGCGAGAGCCGGGCGTGCGTGAATCGGGCGACGCCGACCAGGAACAGCCAGTGCGCCGCGATCAGCAGGCCGTTGGGAAACCAGATGCCGAACAGCACGTAGCCACGGGACCGCAGCAGGGCCAGCGTGCTGCCCACCGCGATGATCGCGAACCCGGTGCTCCACAGCAGCAGCGAGCGTTCGCGCACGCTGCTCCATTCCATGACCAGATACAGCGCCGACGCGGCGGCCATGGCCGTGGTGAGGACCAGCAGGGTGAGGGGATCGAGGACCATGGACGAGGGAGGTATCGGCGCAGGCGGCTTCGCGCGAGAGCCGCCGGGTGAAGGCATGCACGGGAGCGAATCGGCTGCCGGGCAGCGACCGCCGGGGCCGGCGCCTCGGCAAGCGAGGGGGTCGCGCCCGACGCGCATTGTCGCAGGACGGGTTGCCGGTCGGACCGGATGCACCGCCACCGCACATCCCGCACCGAATGGGTGGCGCCGCCACCGTCCGAACGAACCAGTTTGGACCATTTGGTCAAAACAAATCGGCCAAACGGCCGCAAGCCCTTGATTCAGAAAGACTTCTCGAACCTGGCACAGCGCATGCAAGGCAGTGGCATCTCCACCCCGCGGGCGCATCACCATGAAAGTCGGCATCTTCATCCCCATCGGCAACAACGGCTGGCTGCTGTCGGAGAACGCTCCGCAGTACAAGCCCACCTTCGCGCTCAACAAGGAAGTCACGCAGACGGCGGAGCACTACGGGCTGGACTTCGTGCTGTCGATGATCAAGCTGCGCGGCTTCGGCGGGAAGACCGAGTTCTGGGACCACAACCTCGAATCCTTCACCCTGATGGCCGGCCTGGCCGCGGTCACCACCAGGATCAAGCTCTTCGCCACCGCCGCCTCGCTGGTGATGCCGCCGGCCGTCGTGGCGCGCATGGCGGCCACCATCGACAGCATCTCGGGCGGCCGCTTCGGCGTCAACCTGGTGACCGGCTGGCAGAAGCCCGAGTATTCGCAGATGGGCATGTGGCCGGGCGACGAATTCTTCGGCTCGCGCTACGAGTACCTGGCCGAATACGCCCAGGTGCTGCGCGACCTGTGGGGCACCGGCAGGTGCGATCTGCAGGGCCAGCATTTCACGATGGAGGACTGCCGCGTCAGCCCGCTGCCGCAGGCCGACATGAAGATCATCTGCGCCGGCTCCAGCGGCGCGGGCATGGACTTCTCGGCGAAGTACGCCGACTACAACTTCTGCTTCGGCAAGGGCGTCAACACGCCGAAGGCCTTCGCCCCCGCGGCCGAGAAGCTGATCGAGGCCACCGCCAGGACCGGCCGCCACGTCACCACCTACGTGCTGGTGATGGTGATCGCCGACGAGACCGACGAGGCCGCCCGCGCCAAGTGGGAGCACTACAAGGCCGGCGCCGACCAGGAGGCGATCGCCTGGCTGGGCCAGCAGGGCGCGGCCGACACCAAGTCGGGCGCCGACACCAACGTGCGCCAGATGGCCGACCCGACCTCCGCCGTCAACATCAACATGGGCACCCTGGTCGGCTCCTACGCCAGCGTGGCCCGCATGCTCGACGAGATGGCCGAGGTGCCCGGCACCGAAGGCGTGCTGCTGACCTTCGACCACTTCGTCGAGGGCGTGAAGGCCTTCGGCGAGCGCATCCAGCCGCTGATGGCCAGCCGCACCGAGGCCGACAGCCCGGTGCCCTCGCAGGTGGCCGCCACCCAGGCGCTGGCCGCGTAAAGGCACCCGCATGACCACCCCCAAGACCAACGCCACCCTCACCTCCTCCAGCCCCGCCGGCGCGCCCGACGCGCTGCGCCCCGGCAGCGGCGCCCATGTGCTGCCGGCCCGGCCCGAGCCGCTGGCCTTCCACGCCGCGCAGACCGCGCTGGTGGTGGTCGACATGCAGAACGCCTATGCCTCGGTGGGCGGCTACGTCGATACCGCCGGCTTCGACATCTCCGGCGCGCAGGGCGTGATCGGCAACGTGGCCCGCGCCGTGGTGGCGGCCCGCGCGGCCGGCGTGCTGGTCGTCTTCCTGCAGAACGGCTGGGACGCGCAGTATGTCGAGGCCGGCGGCCCCGGCTCGCCCAACTGGCACAAGTCGAACGCGCTGAAGACGATGCGCAAAAAGCCCGAACTGCAGGGCCGCTTCCTGGCCAAGGGCGGCTGGGACTACCAGATGGTCGACGCGATCGCGCCGCAGCCGGGCGACATCGTGGTGCCCAAGCCGCGCTACAGCGGCTTCTTCAACAGCGCGCTCGACAGCACCCTGCGCGCCCGCGGCATCCGCAACTTGGTGTTCACCGGCATCGCCACCAACGTGTGCGTCGAATCGACGCTGCGCGACGCCTTCCACCTGGAGTACTTCAGCGTGATGCTGGAGGACGCCACCCACGAACTGGGCGGCCCCGCCATCCAGGCCGCCGCGGTCTACAACGTGGAGACCTTCTTCGGATGGGTGTCCACCGTGGACGCGTTCGTCGACACCGTCTCCCCCTGATTCACCCTTCCACGCTTTTTCAACCCACCCTCATTCGACCTGGCACGCCCCGCCTGACCAGGGCGCCGCGGAACGGGCTTTGCCCGGCCGCTGGCGCCTCCCCCCTTGCGCAGCAAAAGGGGGAAGGCGGACCGCGCAGCGGGGAGCCTGGGGGGTTCACTCGGAGCCTTCAATGCCCAAGACAGCCATCATCCCGCCCGGCACCGGCAAGCCCCTCGCCCCCTACGTGCCCGGCACCCTCGCCGACGGCATCGTCTACGTCTCGGGCACCCTGCCCTTCGACAAGGACAACAACGTGGTGCACGTGGGCGACGCCACCGCCCAGACCCGCCATGTGCTCACCACGATCCAGGGCGTGGTCGAGGCCGCCGGCGGCACGATGGACGACGTGACCTTCAACCACGTATTCCTGCGCGACTGGGCCGACTACCCGAAGATCAACGCGGTGTACGCCGAGTTCTTCCCCGGCGAGAAGCCGGCGCGCTACTGCATCCAGTGCGGGCTGGTGAAGCCGGACGCGCTGGTCGAGATCGCCTCGATCGCGCATATCGGCCGCTGACCCCCAGGCTGCGCACTGCGTGTCTCCGCCCGCCCCTTCACGGGGGCAGCACCCGCGGCCCGGCAAAGCCGGCTCCGCGGTGCTTCCGGCGAAAACACGCGTCGCTCCACACCGCATTTCGTACAAGGATTTTCATGACGCTCTACCACGAGGTGCACGGCCCGTCGGATGCGGCCGAGACGGTGCTGCTGTCGTCCGGCCTGGGCGGCTCGGCCGCGTTCTGGAAGCCGCAGATCCCCGCCCTGGCCGCCGCCGGCTACCGGGTGGTGGCCTACGACCAGCGCGGCACCGGCCGCAGCCCCGGCGCGCTGCCGGCCGGCTATTCCATCGCCCACATGGCCACGGACGTGGCCGAGGTGCTGGACGCCACCGGCACCGCGCGCTGCCACCTGGTGGGCCATGCGCTGGGCGGGCTGGTGGGGCTGCAGCTGGCGCTGGATGCGCCGCAGCGCGTCGCCAGCCTGGTGCTGGTCAACGCCTGGTCGCGGCCCAACCCGCATTCGGCGCGCTGCTTCGATGCGCGGCTGGCGCTGCTGGGCGCGCTCGGCCCGCGGGCCTATGTGGAAGCGCAGCCGATCTTCCTGTATCCCGCCGCCTGGTGCGCCGCGAACGCCGAGACGGTGCAGGCCGAGGTCGACCACGCCTTCGCGCATTTCCCCGGCGAGGCTGCGATGCGCACCCGCATCGCGGCGCTGCGCGCCTTCGACGTCGATGCGCGCCTGTCCGACATCTCCGCGCCCACACTGGTGATGGCCGCGATGGACGACACCCTGGTGCCCTGGACCATGTCGCGCCGCCTGGCCGAAGGCCTGCCGCGCGCCACGCTCGACCTGGTGCCGCATGGCGGCCATGCCCACAGCGTGACCGCGCCCGGGCCGTTCAACGACTGCGTGCTCGCGTTCCTGGCGCGGACCGTGGCCGCCACCCCGGTCGCGGCCTGACCGCGGCCCGTACACCTCTTCTTGCCGGAGCCTGGCCCATGCAGACCGCCCCCACCGCCACCCTCGCCGCCCGCAGCGCGGCGCCCACCGCCGGGCTTCCGGCCGGTACCGCAGCCGGCCTCACCCAGGGCGACTACCGCAACGCGATGGCCCGCCTGGGCGCGGCGGTCAACATCATCACCACCGACGGCCCGGGCGGGCGCGCCGGCTTCACCGCATCGGCGGTCTGCAGCGTGACCGACACCCCGCCGACGCTGCTGGTCTGCCTCAACCGCAGCGCCTCGGTGTACCCGGCGTTCCAGGCCAACGGCGTGCTGTGCGTCAATGCGCTCGCGGCCGGGCACCAGGGCATCTCCAACCTCTTCGGCGGCAAGACCCCGATGGACGAGCGCTTCGCCGCCGCACGCTGGACCCGCGCCGCCACCGGTGCGCCGATGCTGGACGCGGCCGCCGTCTCGTTCGACTGCCGGGTGAGCAGCCGGACCAGCGTCGGCACCCACGACGTGCTGTTCTGCGAAGTGCTGGCCATCGCGGTGGGCGACGCGGCGCACGGGCTGGTCTACTTCGACCGGCGCTACCACGAGATCGCGGCGGCGCACTGAGCGGCACGGCACGGGTGTCGCGCCGGGCACCCGGCTGCCGCCGGATCCATTGCTATTATTTTGATAGCTACAGGCCGGCGCCGCACGCCGGCCAGAGCCCGATTCCATCCATGACCCGGGCCCTCCACGCCCCTCAGGCCACCGGCACCCGCCGCGTCGCCACCATCCGCCCGTAGGCGAACACGATCGCCGCGGCCGCCAGCACCAGCGCGCCGCTGACCAGCATCGTGCGCGAGATGCCGTAGCCGTCGACCACCACGCCGCCGACCAGCGAGCCCAGCGCGATCGCCACCTGGAAGCCGCTGACCAGCAGGGCCTGGCCGGCCTCGGGGGCGTCGGGCACCGCCTCCATCATCCAGCCGGTGAGCGCCACCGGGATCAGGCCGAAGGCCAGGCCCCAGACGACGACCACCGCGGTGCCCGCCACCATGCCGGTGCCGGCCACGGTGGACAGCAGCAGCGCCGCGGCCAGCATCAGCGCGGCCAGCAGGGTGGTACCGCGCACGCTGCGCGCGACCAGGCTGCCGCCGACGAAGGTGCCGACGAAGCCGACCGCGCCGTAGACCAGCAGCAGCGTGGCCACCGCCGAGGGCGGCAGGCCGAAGACCTGCTGCAGCAGCGGCTTCAGGTAGGTGTAGGCGGCGAAGTGGCCGGCGATGAAGAACAGCACCGCCAGCAGCCCGACCTGCGCCATGCGGCGGGTGAGCGGCGTGAGCAGGTCGCGCGGCCGGATGGCGCGGGCCGGCGGCAGCGCGGGCAGCAGCCACAGCTGCACAAGCAGCACCGCGGTGGCCAGCGCGCCGGTGACGGCGAAGGCCGCCCGCCAGCCGGCGAGCGCCCCCAGGTACGCACCGGCCGGCACGCCCAGCACCGTGGCCGCCGAGACCCCCGCCAGCACCAGCGACATGGCCCGCGCCTTCGAAGCGGCCGGCACCAGCTGCGTGGCCGCCGCCGGCGCGAAGGTCCAGAAGCCGCCGACGCACAGGCCCAGCAGCAGCCGCGCGACCAGCATCGTGCCGAAGTTGGGCGCGAAGGCCGCCAGCACGTTGGAGGCGATCAGCAGCACCGACAGCGCGATCAGCACCGTGCGCCGGTCGAGCTTGCCCGAGGCGACGATCAGCGTCGGCCCGGCGAAGGCGGCCAGCACGCCGGGCACGGTGATCATCAATCCGGCGGTGCCGGCCGAGACGTCCAGGCCGGCGGCGATGTCGGTCAGCAGGCCGATCGGCATGAACTCGGTCGAGACGGTGGCGAAGGTGCCGACGGCGATCGAGCCGACCGCGAGCCAGGCGGCGCGGCCCGGGGCGGCGGCGGGCGGGGCGAAGGCGTCGGGCGACAGGCAGGGGTCGGCGCAGGGATGGGCGCTGGGTGCGTGGGTCATGGGAGGAGCGTCCTGGAGAGCGTGCGCCACGGCCCGCGGGCCCGGCGCGGGTGGCGGGGCAGCCGAGTGTGGCCGCGGGGCCGCGCCGGACCAAGACGGCGGGCGGCACCAGTCTGTTTCCCCCCGGCCAACAATCGGGCCCGCGCGGGGCGACGGGCGCCGCGACGGCGCGCCCGTCGTGCCTGCCAATATCAGAAAGAAAAGCAGCCCTGGCCGGCGTCGCACGCCGGCCAACAGCTATGGTTTCGATAGCAAATCGGGCTTCAGTCGGCCGTGGCGCCCGGCGCACGGGCGATGCCGTCGAGCACGATGCGCTGCACGTTCTGCACCGCGGCCTCGAAGAACTCCGGATCGTCCAGCGTGCGGCCGGTGAGCGCCTGCACCTGCACCCCGAAATCGGCGTAGTGCTGGGTGGTGGCCCACAGCGCGAAGATCAGGTGGTGCGGCTCCACGGGGGCCAGCCGGCCGTCGGCCACCCAGGCGCGGATCACCTCCGACTTGCGCTCGACCAGGTCGCGCAGCTCGCGGCCCAGCTCGTCGCGCAGCAGCGGAGCGCCCTGCACCATCTCCAGGCAGAAGAGGCGCGACGCGTCGGGGCTGTCGCGCGAGACGGCGAGCTTGCGGCGGATGTAGTCGCCGATCGCGGCGCGCGGGTCCTGCTCGGCGCTGAAGCCGCGCAGCGGCTCCAGCCACACCGCCAGCAGGTTGCGCAGCACCGAGACGTACAGCTCTTCCTTGTTGGCGAAGTAGTAGAGCAGGTTGCTCTTGGAGACATCGGCCCGCGCGGCGACCTGGTCGACGCTGGTGCCGTGCAGGCCGAAGCGCGAGAACAGGCCCAGCGCAGCGCCCAGGATGGCGGCGCGCTTGTCCTCGATCTGGCGGGCGCGGCGGCGGACGGTGGCGGCGGAGGTGCTGCGGGGTGCCGGCGCGGCTTGCGGTGCGGGCGTGCGGGTCGTCTTGCGCGCAGGCTTGGCGGCGGCCGGGGCGGTGGCCGGGCGCGGCCGTTTCGCGGCGGTGCCGGCAGCGGCCAGGCTCGGGGTCTTGGGCATGTCGGCGGTGGTCGGTTGGCGGTCCATCGGGCCGGTGCGGGCACCGGCGTGCCCTGCGGGCGTTGCACGGGCCGTACCCGGTGCGGCGCACCACTGTAAGGCCCGGCGCACCAATTTTCCGCGCGCCGACGGGCGGTCACGCGGCTTCCATCCGGGTATTGCGCACGGTTTGTCCATTTGGTCCAACTGGCACAGACGTTGCATACCGGACCTGCAGGCGCGCGGCATCCCGGCGCCGGGCCTGCCCCCCTCTTCCTCCGTTCCCTTTCGCTTCTTGCCAAGGATTCGCGACATGACGCTGCTGTCCGTACCGATCATCGACCTCGCCCCGTACTTCTCCGGCGACCCCGACGGCAAGGCCGCGGTGGCCCGCGCGGTCGACGAGGCCTGCCGCAGCATCGGCTTTCTGGTGATCACCCACCACGGCATCGACCCGGCGCTGGTGGCGCGGGTGTCGGCCGCATCGCGCGCCTTCTTCGCGCTGCCGCTGGCCGACAAGCGCCGGGTCGACCGGCCGCGCGACGATGCGGTGCGCGGCTACAGCGCGGTCGGCGAAGAGGGCCTGTCGTACAGCCTGGAAGAGCAGGCACCGGGCGACCTGAAGGAGTCGTTCTCGATCGGCCCGAGCGACGTGCCCGACGACGCCTACCACCGCGGCCCCGCCGCCGGCGCCCATTTCGAGCCCAACGCCTGGCCCGACGTGCCGGGCTTCCAGGCCGCGTACACCGAGTACTTCGCCGCGATGAGCGACCTGGCCCGCTCGCTGATGCGCATCTTCGCGATGGGCCTGCAGCTCGACGAGCACTTCTTCGACGACAAGATCGACGACCACATCAGCATGTTCCGCGTGCTGAGCTACCCGCCGCAGAAGGAGGCGCCGCTGCCCGGCCAGCTGCGCGCCGGCGCCCACAGCGACTACGGCAGCCTGACCATCGTGCTGCCCGACGACCGCGGCCTGCAGGTCTTCAACAAGGCGGGCCAGTGGGTCGACGTGCCGCAGGTCGAGGGCGGGCTGGTGGTCAACATCGGCGACCTGATGATGCAGTGGACCAACGACCAGTGGGTCTCCACCCTGCACCGGGTGGTGAACCCGCCGTTCGAGGTGGCCGGCACCAACCGCCGCCAGTCGCTGGTGTTCTTCCACCAGCCCAACTACGACGCGGTGGTCGAGTGCCTGCCGCACTGCCTCGCGCCGGGCGAGTCGCCCAGGTACGCGCCGGTCACCTCGGGCGACCACCTGACCTCGAAGTTCGTCAAGCAGACGACCTTCGGTGGCACGAAGGCGACCGCCTGAAATGGCGCACCTCTCCTACGTCAACGTCTTCGCGAAGGACGTCGTCGCACTCAGCGGCTTCTACCAGCAGGTGTTCGGTTTTGCCGAGATCGAGTCGATCCGCTCGCCCATCTTCCGCGGGCTGGACACCGGCAAAAGCAGTCTGGGATTCAACGCGCTGGAGGCCTACGAACTGCTGCAGCTGGCCGACTTCGCGGACACGCGCGGCGTGAAGTTTTTGCTCAACATCGACGTCTATTCGCAGGCCGACGTCGACCGCATGGTGCCCGTCGCGCTGGCCGCCGGCGCCACGCTGGTCAAGGCGCCGTACGAGACCTACTACCACTGGTACCAGGCCGTTCTGCTCGACCCGGAAGGCAACGTCTTCCGCATCAATTTCATGATGCATTGAGCGTTCGCGCCCCGTCCTCGCGCCTGTCTATTTTTCGTTTCCCTGTCTCCCACCACCGAGGTTCATGATGATGAAGCTAACCCGTACGATCACCGCCGTCTGCGCCGCGCTGGCGCTGCTCGGTACCGCGTTGCAGGCCCAGGCCCAGGCGGCGGCCGCGCCGGGCTTCACCCTCAAGGGCAAGCCGAAAATCGCGATGATCTATTTCGGCCCCAAGAACGACGGCGGCTGGACGCAGGCCTTCGACGAGGCGCGGGCGAAGATCGAGGCCGCGATGGGCCAGAAGATCCAGTTCGTCGAGAGCGTGCCCGAGGACGCGTCCGCCATCAAGCCGGCGGCCGAGAAGTTCATCCAGCGCGGCGCCAACATCGTGATCGGCACCGCGTTCGGGTACTCCGACGCTTTCAAGGAGCTGGCCGCCAAGTACCCCGAGGTGGCGTTCCTCAACGGCTCGGGCACCACCAACGGCGCGAACCTCGAATCCTTCTACGGCCGCACCTACGAGAGCCAGTACCTCTGCGGCATGGCCGCCGGCGCGGCCAGCAAGAGCGGCAAGCTGGGCTTCGTCGCGGCCAACCCGTTCGGCGTGGTGAACTGGACCGTCAACGCCTTCGCCCTCGGCGCGCAGAAGATGAACCCCGCCGCGACGGTGACGGTGATCTACACCGGCGCCTGGAACGACCCGGTGAAAGAGCGCGCCGCCGCGATGGCCCTGATCGACCAGGGCGCCGACGTGATCGGCCAGCACGTCGACAGCCCCACGCCGCAGCTCGTCGCCCAGGAGCGCGGCGTGTACGGCACCGGCCACCACCGCGACCTGCGCCAGTTCGCGCCGAAGGCGACGCTGTGCTCGTCGGTCTGGGTCTGGGACAAGTTCCTGGTCCCCGAACTGAAGCGCATCGAGGCCGGCAACTGGAAGCCGGCGCCGTACGGCGCGTTCATCTCGATGAAGGACGGCGGCACCGACATCGCCGGCTTCGGGCCGGGTGTGCCGAAGGACAAGGCCGCGCTGATCACGGCCGAGCGGGACGCGCTGCTGAAGGGCAAGCAGGTGTATGCGGGGCCGCTGGCCGACCGGGAAGGCAAGGAGCGGGTGGCCGCCGGGGCGGTGCTGTCGGATGCGGATCTGTGGAAGATGGATTGGTACGTGAAGGGCGTGGTGACGCAGAAGTGAGCGTGGTGCTGGGCCGGCTGGCGGGGCTCTCCCTCGACTTGCTCCCTCTCCCCCTGGGAGAGGGAGGGGGTGAGGGCCGCGCCCGGCTTTTCTGTGTCGCTGCTGCTTGTCGCTGCGTTGCCTGTTTCAAGTCCGGAGGCGGGGATTTCGCCCCCGCGGGCGAGTCCCTTTCTTTGCTTCGCCAAAGAAAGGAACCAAAGAAAGGCGACCCCGCTGCGGCGGCTGCGCTCCGCTCAAACAGTCGCGGGCCCTGATCCGCCGCACGCTGCGCTCCTCGACGCCGCAGAGGGGTGGGGGTGCAGGAGCGGGGTCCACACGGGCCATCGCTGCGCTCGGCCTGGGGGTCTTACGCCCTCTCCCTCTGGGAGAGGGCGGGGGTGAGGGCCGCGCCCGGCAGGCATGCCGTGATCGACAAGCACCCCAACAACGCGACTCCACTGTCTTGCTCCCTCTCCCCCGCGGGGAGAGGGCTGGGGAGAGGGCTGGGGTGAGGGTTGGCCGGCCAACGGAGGGCGCGCCGATATTCCGCGACGCTATTGAATCAATAGCTGATAGCCGGCGCTGCACGCCGGCTAGAAGCACATTTCATTCAAACATTCGCCTCGGTACCGATACCGTTGCCGCTTCCGCCCCCAGGCGTCACTGCCGCGCAGCCGGCAGCAGCCGAAGGCCCCCGCTCCCAAGCCCCTCGGGATGCGCCGAGGAGCGCAGCGGCAGGCGGAAAAAGGGCCGCGCATGTCTGAGCGCAGCGAGTTTGCGCGGACCCCGCCTGAGACTGTCGGTCCGCTGTGAACGGCCGATGCGTAGCGTCGTTCCTCACCCCAGCACCTTCGACCATACAAGCGCAGCGAGTTTGCGCGGACCCCGCCTGSCGCGAGCACCGCAGGTTGCCCGCAGCGCAGCGGAGGGACGCAGCACGCGGGGTCGCCTTTTCTTGGTTACTTCTTTTGGCGAAGCAAAAGAAGTGACTCGCCCGCGGGGGCGAAATCCCCGCCTCCGAGCCCAACACGTGCAGTGTTTCCCCGGACAGCAGCTGAGGCTGTCAGCCGGGCGCGGCCCTCACCCCCGCCCTCTCCCAGGGGGAGAGGGAGCAAGTCCGGACAGCCGGGCGCGGGCCAAACAGCCGTCAATGGATGACCCGCCGGGCGCGGCCCTCACCCCACCCTCTCCCAGGGCGAGAGGGAGCCATGCAGGACAGCCGAGCAGTCGGTCGTGCCCCCTCGACCGGCCGCACCGCCCACCGCAACCAGCTTTAGAACCCCGCCGCCAACCCATCCCGCCGCGGATCGCTAGCCGCCAGATACCCTTCCTTCGCCGGATCGCCCATCCGCCAGATGAACTGCCCCGCGCCGAAATCCTGGTACGCATCGTCGATCACCTCGACCCGGTGCCCCAGCCCCTGCAGCCCCTGCACCGTCGCCGGGTCCATCGCCGCCTCGGCGTTGATCTCCAGCCCGGCGTTGAAGCGCCAGCGCGGCGCATCGCAGGCGATCTGCGGGTTCTGCTGGTAGTCGAGCATGCGCACCACCGTCTGCATGTGGCCCTGCGGCTGCATGTTGCCGCCCATCACGCCGAAGCTCATCACCGGCTGGCCGTCCTTGGTGAGGAAGGCCGGGATGATGGTGTGGAACGGCCGCTTGCCCGGCGCCACCAGGTTGGCGGCGTTGGCGCCCGCCGGGTCGGTGCTGAAACCGAAGCCACGGTTCTGCAGGCTGATGCCGAAGGTCGGCTCCACCACGCCCGAGCCGAAGCCGGCGAAGTTGCTTTGAATAAAGCTCACCATCATGCCGCTCTCGTCGGCCGCGGTGAGGTAGATGGTGCCGCCCTTGACCGGGTTGCCGGCCTTGAAGTCCTGCGCGCGCTTCGGGTCGATCAGCTTGGCGCGCTCGGCCAGATAGGCATCGTCGAGCATCTGCTCGGCCGTCAGCTGCATGCTCGACGGCTCGGCCACGTAGCGGTAGACGTCGGCGAACGCCAGCTTCATCGCCTCGATCTGCAGATGCTGCGACGCCACCGAATCGACCGGCAGGCTCGCCATGTCGAAATTGCCCAGAATGCCGAGCGCGATCTGCGCCGCGATGCCCTGGCCGTTGGGCGGGATCTCGTGCAGGGTGAAGCCGCGGTAGTCCTTGGCCAGCGGCTTGACCCACTCGGGCCGGTGCGCGGCCAGGTCGGCCTTCGTCATGCTGCCGCCGTGCTTTTGCACATAGCCGGCGATGGCCTCGGCGATCTCGCCCTCGTAATAGCTGCGGCCCCCGCTGGCGCCGATGCTGCGCAGCGCACGCGCCGCCGCCGGGAACTGGAACAGCTCGCCCACCTTCGGCGCCCGGCCGCGCGGCAGGAAGCTCTCGGCGAAACCGGGCTGCGACTGCAGCTCGGGCGCGCCGGCCGCCCACTTCTGCTGCACCACCGGCGGCAGCAGGTAGCCCCGCTCTGCGATCTCGGCGGCGGGCTCCATCAGGTCGGCGAACGGCAGCTTGCCGAAGCGCTCCGACATCGCCGCCCAGGCGCTCACCGCGCCCGGCACGGTGATCGAATCCACGCCCCGCCGCGGCCCGTTGGCCTGGCCCGCGCCGTACTTGCGGCTGAAATATTCCGGCGTCCAGGCCTGCGGCGCGCGGCCCGAGGCGTTCAGGCCGTGCAGCTCCTTGCCGTCCCACAGGATGCAGAACGCATCCGACCCCAGCCCGTTGCTCACCGGCTCCACGATCGTCATCGCCGCCGCCGCGGCGATCGCCGCATCCACCGCGTTGCCCCCCTTCCATAGCATCCGCAACCCCGCCTGCGCCGCCAGCGGATGCGAGGTGGAGACCACGTTGCGCGCGAACACGGGCAGGCGGATGGAGGAGTACGAACTGACGTGGTTGAAGTCGATCATGGTCGTGGAATGTCTCGGTTTGAAAGAAAACGGATTCTTGCGCAGGTGGCCGTTCCGGATGAAGCAACCCTATTTCAGGGATACCGTGGAACCGGCTTTGCCGGGCCACTGGTATCGCCCCCGGCGAGGGGGGTGGCGACGACACGAAGTGCGGAGCCTGGGGGCGAGCCAAAAGCTAGTCCAGGGTGATCCCCAAGGTCTTCACGTCCTTCTCCCAGCGCGTCAGCTCCTGGTCGATCTGGGCGGTGAAGCGCTTCGGATCGCTCGTCACCGGCTCCACGCCCTGAGCCGCGAACTGGGCGGCCACCTCGGGCTTGGCGACGATCTTCTTCACCTCCTGGGCCAGCCGCTCGACGATGGCCGGATCGGTGCCGCCGGTGGTGAAGAGGCCGTACCACGAGGCAAAGGCGTAGCCCGGCACGCCGGCCTCGGCGACCGTGGGCACGTCGGGCAGCGACTTGACCCGCTGCTGCGTGGTCACCGCCAGGATGCGGGTCTGGCCGGTGCGGGCCGACTGGATCGCCGGCGGAATGCCCGAAAAAGTCAGCTCGATCTGGCCGGCGGCCACGTCGGTCAGCGCCTGGCTGTTGCCCTTGTACGGGATGTGGGTGAGCTTCACCCCCGCCTGCTGGGCGAACAGGGCGCCGGCCAGGTGCAGGGTGGAGCCGTTGCCGGACGATCCGTAGTTGATCGTGCCCGGCGCCTTGCGCGCCGCCTCGATCAGCTCCCGGACGTTGGCGTACGGCAGCTTGGCGTTGACCAGCAGCGCGTTGCCCGACTCGGCCACCAGGCTGACCGCCGCCAGGTCCTTGCGCGGATCAAAGCTGACCTTCTTGGCCAGCACCGGCGCGATGGTGTTGCCGCCGATCGAGCCCAGCAGCAGCGTGTAGCCGTTCTTCGGCGCCTTGGCCACCACGTCGCCGGCGATCAGGCCGCCCGCGCCGGCGCGGTTCTCCACCACCACCGGCTGGCCCAGGCTTTGCTGCAGTTCCCGGGCGAGGATGCGCGCCAGGATGTCGTTGCCGCCCCCCGGCGCGAAACCGACGATCATCTTCAGCGACTGCGACGGCCACGGCTCGGCCGCGAAGACGGGCAAGGACACCGATGCCGCTGCGGCCGACCCCAGCAGCGCAGCGGACACGAAACACAGGCGACGACGACGGGAGACAGGCATGGTGGAGATTTCCGGAACGGACAGCACGGCGACGAATGCCGCGCGCCCTGCGGGCAGGCGCGGCCCTGCCCCGATTGTTGTGAGCCGGCGCCGCGAGGGAAAGCGATTAATGCTGCACCGCACGACGAGAAAACCTCGTCGGTGCACCGTCGCCCTGGCGCAGAGAGGCCGGCTCCATGCTTAGCCAGCGGGTGCTGCAGACCTTCCTGGCCGTGGCCGAGGAAGGCTCCTTCGCCGCCGCGGCCCACCGGGTGGCGCTGACGCCCTCGGCCGTCAGCCTGCAGATGCGCACGCTGGAGGACGAGCTCAAGCGCGCCCTCTTCACCCGCGACGGCAAGACCGTCGCCCTCAACGCGCAGGGCCGGGCCCTGCTGCCGCTGGCCGAACGGATGGCCGCGCTGTATGCGCAGATGCTGCAGGCCGACACCGCCGGCGCCGCGATGGCCGGCACGGTGCAGCTGGGCGCGGTGGTCTCGGGCCTGGGCCGGCTGGTGCAGGCGACGCTGGACCTGAAGCGGCGGCATCCGGCGCTCGACCTGCACGTGTCCTCGGGCAAGTCCGACCGGCTGATCGCCCAGGTGGAAAGCGGCGACCTGGATGCGGCCATCGTGGTGCGCGACCCGGTACAGAGCCGCCCCGCCCTGGCCTGGACACCGCTCTATACCGAGCCGCTGGTGCTGCTGGTGCCGGCCGGCACCGCGCCCGGCGGCGTGCGCGCGCTGGTGGAGCGCCACCCCTTCATCCGCTTCAGCCGGGCCGAGCACACCGGCCAGCTGGTCGAGCGCACCCTGCGCCGGCTGCGCGCCCGGCCGCAGGAGTTCCTGGAGCTCAATTCGATCGAGGCGATCGCCGACCTGGTACGCGACGGCCTGGGCGTGGCGCTGCTGCCGCTGCTCGACGGCCGCGGCTGGCAGGCCGATGCGCGCCTGGGCGTGGTGGAGATTCCGCAGGCGGCCGAAGCCCGCGAGATGGCGCTGGTGCAACTGCGCACCGCACCCAAGGCGGCGGTGATCGCTGCCATCGCCGAGGGCTTCCGGTCGCGCGGGCAGGTGCCGGGCGGCGGCTGACCCGGGGCGTGCCGACAGCCGCGCCCGGTACTGGAGAACAGGAAGAAATAAGGCATCCAGCCGGCATGGCGCGCCGACGTTCAGCTATAGAAATAGTAGCAATTGCTGCCCGGGACGCAGCGGCCAGCGGCTAGCCCTCGAACCGGTAGCTCTCGGCCGTGTGCAGCTCCCACGCACCGCCGCCCTTCAGCTGCAGCACCTGCGTGTGGTGGCGCAGCACCGCGGCGCGGTGGGCGATGCTGATGAGGGTGCAGCCGTCGGCGCGCAGGCGCTCGTACAGGGCGGCCTCGTTGGCGCTGTCGAGGGCGCTGGTCGCCTCGTCCAGGATCACCAGGCGGGGCTGGCGCACCAGTACCCGGGCGAAGGCCAGGCGCTGCTGCTCGCCCATCGACAGCAGCTTTTCCCAGTCGTGCACCGCGTCCAGGCCGCCGACCCGGTCGGACAGCTCTTCCAGCCGCACCGCCTTCAGCATGCCGTGCAGCTCGTCGTCGCTCAGCGGCGATTCGCGGCTGGGGTAGAGCAGCTGGCTGCGCAGGGTGTCGGTCTGCATGTAGGGCCGCTGGGGCAGGAAGAACACGTCCTCGATCGGCAGCTGCTGCACCACGCCGGTCCCGGTGCGCCACAGGCCGGCCATCGCCCGCAGCAGCGAGCTCTTGCCGCAGCCGCTGGCGCCGGTGATCAGCAGGCCCTCGCCGGGCGCCAGCGCCAGGCTCAGGTCCTTGACCAGCAGGCGGCCGAACTGCGGGGTGTAGAGCGACAGGTTCTCCACCGCCACCGTGTCGCCGGGACGCAGTTCGATCTGGGTGGGCGCCGGCGGCGTGGGGGCCGGCGCCGGCTCGGGTGCAGGCGGCACAGTGGGGGCAGCGCGGCGGGCCACCGGCGGGGGCACGGCGGCGGTGGCCAGCGGCGCCTTGATCACCGCCTGCGACAGCGCATGCAGCCGGTCGATGCCGGCGACGAAGCGGCTCAGGCCCTCGAAGTTGTCGACGATCAAGGATACGGCGCCCAGCACCGCGGCGAAGGCGCCGGCCGCCTGCACCGCGCGGCCCACTTCCAGCTCGCCCGAGAGCACCGCGTTGGCCAGGATGATGCTGGGCACCACCAGGGTCAGCTGGCTGAAGGCGCGCTGGAACATGTTGAGCGAGCGCTGTTTCTTGATCAGCCGGGCGTAGTTGGCCAGCACCGCGCCCAGCCGGCCGTCGATCTGCGACCGCTCCTGCGCCTCGCCCCGGTAGAAGGCGATCGACTCGGCGTTCTCCCGCAGCCGCATCAGGTTGAAGCGGAAATCGGCCTCGCGCCGGATCTGCAGGAAGTTGAGCCGGATCAGCGGCGCGCCGAACACGTACAGGGCCAGGAAGGTGCCCACCACCGCGTAGACGGCCAGGAAGGCCACCAGCAGGTGCGAGATCGACCACAGCACCGCGCTGAAGGCCACCAGCTGCATCAGCGAGCCCAGGAAGATCAGCAGGAAGTTGATCGACCGGCCGGTGAAGGTGTTGATGTCCTCGCTGATGCGCTGGTCGGGGTTGTCGATGTCGTTGTTCGAGCCCAGCTCGTAGTACTTGTGGTCGCCCAGGTAGCCGTCGAGGAAGCGGCCGGTCAGCCAGCGCCGCCAGTTGTTCGAGAACGCGTCCCGCATGTAGTAATAGAACGCATAGACGGGCACCGCGAAGGCCAGCACCAGCAGCGCCATCCGCACCGCCGACCAGAAGCGCTCGCTCTCGCGGCCGGCCAGGGCCGAGGTCATCTCGCCGGTCTTGTCGACCAGCATCACCGCCAGCTGCGTCTCCAGGAGCATCAGCACCACCAGCAGCGCCAGCAAGGACCAGGCCGACTTCTTCTGGTCGCCCAGCCAGTAGGGCTTGGCCACCTGCATGAACTGGCGCCAGGCCGCCATCGACAAGGTGGGCGGTCGGTTGCGCAGGCGTTTCTTGCGGGGAATGGGAGACACGGTGTCGGCCACGGGAACGGAAAGGGGCATGGAAAAAACGGAAAACCGCTTTGGGGGACTGGAAAGGGCCTCTTCGGGCCGGGCCACCGCACGGTAGCCCGGCGGCCGGCGGCGCCATGTGGGACGGCGCCCCGCGGCCGTACGGAAACCGACGCTTCTTGCATTTTGAGAAGCCCTGCCCGACCGGACCCTGACCACCCTCGCCACCCCGGCCGCGCGGGGAGCGGGAGTTTCGGCAGTTCTTCTCTCATTCTTCTTATATTCAATAGCAGTAGTAGTAGAGGGCGGCGAAAAGTGGGGACAACCGGGTTTTCGTGATTTGGATCAAGCACTTGCGTGTGGCCGAACCATGTGGGCGGAGCGGCCTGAGCGCCAAGGTGCAGGGATAACAACTTTCCGTTTCGCGCCGGCTCTGTGGACAAGTCGAACTTGACAATCGATCGCTCCACAGGCTTGTCCACACGCGCGGCCGGCCGACGTACGCAAACCCTAAAAACCCGGCCCGGCAGGGCCGATAGCGCCGGGCGGGCCGCAACAAGTTGATACGATCCGGTACGTGCAGCCTCCTCCAAATTCCACGGCCCCGTCGTCCGCCAGAACCTTCGCCAGGGGGCCGGTGCTGCGGCTGCAGACCCAGCTCGGCATCGCGCTGGGCGCGGTCATCGTGGGCGCGTCGGTGGTGCTGTCGATCGGACTGGCGGGGATCGCCGAGCGGCGGATGGTGGAGCTGAGCGCCAACAACCTCGACAGCCTGGCCGAGCAGATGGCGCGGGAGCTGTCGACCGGCATGGACCAGTTCGGCCGCGAGGTGATGTCCCAGGCGGACCGCAGCCGCTACCGCAGTCCCGATTCCACCCGCGCCTCGATGCGGTCGGCGCTGGAGGATTTCCAGCGCGACAACCCCGAGTACTCCTACGTCAGCGTGATCGACGTGCCGTCGGGGACCGTCGTGGCGGCCAGCGGCGGCCTCTTCGAAGGCGGCTCGGCCATCGGCCGGCCGGTGTTCGAGGAAGGCAGGAAGGGCCTGTTCCTGGGCGACGTGCACAAGGCGGTGCGGCTGGCCGAACTGCTGCCCGCCCGCAGCGACGGCGAGCCGCTGCGCTTCCTGGACGTGGCGGCGCCGATCCGGGATGCGGAGGGGCGGGTCGTCCGCGTCTTCGGCACCCACATCGGCTGGGAATGGACGGCCCAGGTCCGCGACAACGTGCTGGGGCCGGTGGCCGAGCGCCAGGGTGTCGAGATCTTCCTGGTCGATACCGAATCGAAGGTGGTGCTGACCGCCACCGACGCGGTGCCGGTGGGTACCGCGCTGGCCTCTCTGGTGCCATCCACCGGCCATACGGCGCGGCAAACCTGGTCGGACGGTACCGACTACCTCACCACCAACGCCGCCACCCGGCCGCACGGCAGTTTCGCCGGCTTCGGCTGGCGGGTGGTGGCGCGGCAGCCGTTCTCGGCTACGCTGGATTCGGTGCGCACCCTGCAGTACGGCTTCCTGGCGGGCGGCACGGCGATCGGGCTGCTGGCCGCGGTGCTGGCGTGGTGGCTCACCGGCCGGCTGGTGATGCCGCTGCGCCGCCTGGCCGACGCGGTCGACCGCGCCGAGCCGGGCCAGCCCTGGGCCGACAGCCGGATCGACGCGCACGAGACCGGCGAGGTGGCGGCGGTCAAGCGCGCCATGGCCCGGCTGGCCGACTCGGCCCGGTCGAGTGCCGATGCCTCCAGCACCAGCGTGCGGCAGTTCCAGGCGCTGGCCCGCTCGCTGCCGCAGGTGGTCTGGCAGGCCGACGCGCAGGGCCGGCTGCAGTACGTCAACCAGGACTGGATCCATGCCCACCGGCCCGAAGGCGATTTCCCGTTGGCCGACCTGGCGCTGCGGGCGCATCCGGACGACCGCGCCGCCTTCGCGGCGGCCTGGGCGCACAGCCTGGCCACCGGCGAGAACCTGGCCTGCAAGTGCCGGCTGGCGCAGGCCGAGGGCGCCGCGCCGCGCTGGTTCGACATCCGCGCCCATGCGGTGCCGGGCGCCGACGGCCGCATCCACCGCTGGGTCGGCACGCTGTTCGACATCGACGAGATCGCCAGCCTGGCCGCCGCCACCCACCGCGCGCTGGAGGAAGAAAAAGGCGCCCGCGCCGAATCCGACCGGCTGGCCCGGCTGCGCGACGAGTTCCTGGCCACCGTGTCGCACGAGTTGCGCTCGCCGCTCAACGCGATCGCCGGCTGGTCGGAGATCCTCACCCGCAAGAAGACCGACGATCCGATGATCGCCAAGGCGAGCCAGTCGATCCGCCGCAACGCCCGCCAGCAGGCCAGCCTGATCGACGACCTGATGGACATGACCGCGGTGATGGCCGGCAAGATGGTGATCCGCCACGAGCCGGTCGACTTGGCCGCATCGGCGCAGAACGTGTTCCTGTCGCACATCCACGCGGCGCAGGCCAAGGGCGTGGACCTGGTCTGCCGCGAAGCGTCGCCGGTCTGGGTGGCGGGCGAGATGCGCCGGCTGGAGCAGGTGATGTCGAACCTGGTCGGCAACGCGATCAAGTTCACCGAGGCGGGCGGCCGGGTGGTGCTGGAAGTGCGCGCCGACCCGGCCACCGGCCAGGCGGTGGTGCAGGTGCAGGACACCGGCCGCGGCATCGCGGCCGATTTCCTGCCCTACGTCTTCGAGCGCATGCGCCAGGAAGACGGCTCGGTCACCCGCCGTTCGGGCGGGCTGGGCCTGGGGCTGGCGATCGCCCGCGGCATCGTCGAACTGCACGGCGGCCGCATCGCGGCCCACAGCGCCGGCCCCGGCCAGGGTGCGACCGTCACCGCCCACCTGCCGCTGGCCGACAACGCCGAGCCGGCCGGCACCGCCGGTGCCGCGGACGAGGTCGCCGCGGCCGTCGGCACCGAACTGCAGGGCCTGCGGGTGCTGCTGGTCGACGACGAGGCCGACGCACGCGAGGTGGCCCACGTGGCGCTGGCCGGATTCGGCGCCGAGGTGCGCGCGGTCGGCTCGGCGGCCGAGGTGCTGCGCATCCTGGAGACCGAGCGTTTCGACGTGCTGGTGTCCGACATCGGCATGCCGGAGATGGACGGACTGACCCTCATCCGCCGCATCCGCGCCCTGCCCCACGGCACGGCCGAACGGCTACCGGCCGTGGCCCTGACCGCGTTCTCGATGGAGACGGACGTGCGGGCCGGCCGGGAAGCGGGGTTCCAGGGCTATGTGGGAAAACCGATTTCGCTGCGCGGCCTGTATGCCGCCATCGTCGGCGTGGTGCGGGACTGAGTTCGGCCGCCCGCGCACCGCAGGCAGCCGCCGGCGCTCAGTTCACGAAGTGCTGCTCGCAGTACGAGAAGAACTCTTCTAGCTGGCTCGACTTGTCGAAGAAGGCGTCGGCGCCCAGTTCCAGGCAGCGGCGGCGCATGTCGGCCGTGGCGTAGTTGGTCAGAACCACCACCGGCGCCAGGGGCCGCTTCTGCTTGCACTCGGCGATGATCCCCAGGCCGGAGCCTTCCTTGAGGAACAGGTCGACAATCACCAGCTGCCACTGGCCGTCGTGGCTGCGCAGCCATTCGAGCGCATCGGCCTGCCCTTCGGCGAACGCGATGACGCTCACCCCCGCGAGTTCGGCGAGGGTGGGAATCAGGTTTTTGCGAATGACAGCACTGTCTTCGACGAGGAATGCGGGGATCGGCATGGCGGGAGGGCTAGTGCTTCCGAGCATAGGAGCGATGCACGCACGGCCGGCGATGCAACATGCCCATTGCGCGTAGGACGACGCCGGATTGATTGCGCACTCAGGCCGCAGGATAGTGGGGAAGGTGGCCGTTGAGCGAAATGAAGCTCGACACCATCAGCATCAGTTCCACGTTGATCTGCTCCGGGTCGCGCGGCTCCAGGTCGTAGTGGCACAGGGTGCCGAGCACCGCACCTTCGCTGTCCATCAGCGGCACGCCGCAGTAGGTGCGCACCACGTCGCGGGCCGGATGGGTGCCGAGCCGGGGGTCGGCCTGGGAATCGGCAGTCCTGAAGGGCTGGCCGCTGTCGCGCACGAAGGTGCAGTAGGTCGCCGTTTCCGGCACTTCGGCGGCGTTTTCCTCCAACGGATTCTGCCGATCGACATGCACCGCCGCCGCAGCGCGACCGTCCTGGAAGCGCCAGATGCCGATGTAGCGGTAGTCGGACAGCATCGCCAGTTCTCCCAGGGCTGCCCGCAAGCCTTGCGCGTCGAACGCCTGGCGAAACGATCGGAAGGCCTCGGGAGTGGAGTGTGCGGTGGTCGGCATCGGCGGATTCTGCCCGATGGGGCCGCTTCGCGCCGGCCGCCGTGCCGCTAGCTGCGCTGCAGATGCTCCACCAGCAGCCGCGTGGCCGGCGGCAGTTCCCCGCCTTCCCGTACGCACAGCACCAGTTCCCGCCGCGCCCAGGGTTCCTCCAGCCCCACCGCCACCAGCGGCAGCGCCTGCAGGTACAGCGCCGCGCTGCCCCGCGGCAGCACGCCGAAGCCCAGGCCGTTCGCCACCATCAGGCAGAGCGCGTCGTAGCCGGTCACCTGCATCCGCGTCTTGAGCGTCAGGCCCATCTCGGCCGTCGCCTGGGTGATGCGGTGGTTGATCGCGCTGCCCGGGTGCATGCCGACGAAATCGAAAGGCAGCGCGGCGCGCAGCGACACCCGGCGCCGGCGCGCCAGGGCGTGGCCCCGGGGCACCACCAGCACCAGCTCGTCGTGCCGGTACGGCAGCAGGGCGATGCGCGGCTCGCCGTAGTGCCCAGCGTTGAGGATGCCGATGTCGGCCATGTTCTCGGCCACCTCGCGGGCGATCGCGGTGCTGATCCGCTCCTGCAGGTGCACCTGCACCCGCGGGTACCGGTCCATGAAGCCGCGCAGCTCGCCCGGCAGGAACTGGGTGATCGCCGAAATGTTGGCCGCCACCCGCACCTGCCCGCGCAGGCCGTCGGCATAGCCCTGCATCTGGGTGGCGATGTCGTCGAGCCCGTTGAGCACGCCCCGCGCCAGGCCCAGCAGCGCATAGGCGGCGGCGGTGGGTTCGGTGCCCTTGTTGCTGCGGGCGAACAACACGGCCGACAGCGCACCTTCCAGCTCGCTGATCCGCTTGCTGACCGCCGAAGCGGCCAGGTGCTCGCGCGCGGCCGCATCGGCGATGGTGCCTTCTTCCATCACCGCGACGAAGAGGCGCAGCGAGATCGGGTCGAGCCGCATCGGAGCTATCGGCCCGTTGAAAAGTGCAGGTACGGAGCCACCGCCATCACGCGAAGGCGCGACCCCCGGTACGGCCGAAGTCGTATGGCACGATTTCTTTCTCGATGGTCTTGGCCGCCGCCTTCGCCGCCACCTTCAGGTCGTAGGCCTGCTGCAACTGCAGCCACGATTGGGCATCGCCTCCGAAGTACCGGGCCAGCCGCAGGGCCGTGTCGGGCGTGACGTTGCGCCGTTCCAGCACGATGTCGCCGATCCGCGAGGCCGGCACTTTCAACGCCTTGGACAAGGCGTGGGCGCTCAGACCCAGCGGCTGCAGGTATTCCTCTTTGAGTATCTCGCCCGGATGGACCGGGCGCATTCCGTTCTTGGGCATGGCGTGCTTCTGCTTTCTTAGTGGTAGTCGACGATCTCGACCTGCGAAGGGCCCAGCGCAGTCCAGACGAAACAGATGCGCCACTGGGCATTGATGCGGATGCTGTACTGCCCCTCGCGATCGCCGACCAACGCTTCCAGCCGGTTGCCCGGCGGCGATGCGAGGAAGCCGAGAATGGCGGCGCTGTCGAGCATCTGCAATTTGCGCTCCGCAATTTTTTTGATGGCAGCGAACGGGCGCGATCTGCCGGTGGTGAACAGTTCCTCGGTACGCGCACACCGGAACGACTAGATCATCCCGTCATTTTATCGGTTTACCGATATCCGGTAAACCGATATGCCCTTTGGAACGCCCCACCATCGCCATCCGCGATGGCAGCCTCGCGATCGACCGGTTTACCGCCGGGGCCGGCAGGCCGATGATGCCGTGTTCATCCCCACGAAAGAGACACCGCATGACCGCTGCCCCTTCCCCGGCATTCCTTCCGCCCGGCGCGCTCGCCGGCGTGCGCGTCGTCGAGATGGGACAGCTGATCGCCGGGCCGTTCTGCGGCAAGACGCTGGGCGAGTTCGGGGCCGATGTGGTGAAGATCGAAACCCCCGGCGCGGGCGATCCGCTGCGCAACTGGCGCATGCTGCAGGACGGCACCTCGGTCTGGTGGCAGGTGCAGTCGCGCAACAAGCGCAGCGTCGCGGTCGACCTGCGCAGCGCCGAGGGCCAGGACATCGCGCGCAGGCTGATCGCCGAGGCCGACGTGCTGGTCGAGAATTTCCGGCCCGGCACGCTCGAGGGCTGGGGCATGTCGCCCGAGGCGCTGCATGCGCTCAACCCCGGCCTGGTGATGCTGCGCATCTCGGGCTACGGCCAGACCGGTCCCTACCGCGACCTGCCCGGCTTCGGCGTGATCGGCGAGGCGATGGGCGGGCTGCGCCACCTGACCGGCGAGCCGGGCCGGGTGCCGGTGCGGGTGGGCGTCTCGATCGGCGACACGCTGGCGGCGCTGCACGGCACCATCGGCGTGCTGACCGCCCTCTACCACCGCAAGGTCCACGGCGGTCCCGGCCAGGTGATCGACGTGGCGCTGCACGAGGCGGTGTTCAACGTGATGGAGAGCCTGGTCCCCGAGTACAGCGCCTTCGGTGCGGTGCGCGACGCGGCCGGCAGCGCACTGCCCGGCATCGCGCCCAGCAACGCCTACCCCTGCGCCGACGGATGGGTGCTGGTGGCGGGCAACGGCGACAGCATCTTCCGCCGGCTGATGGAGACCATCGGCCGTGCCGACCTGGCCACCGCGGCCGACCTGCAGAGCAACGCCGGCCGCGTGGCGCGGGTGGCCGAGCTCGACGCCGCCATCGGCGCCTGGACCCTTTCGCGGCCGATGGCCGAGGTGCTGTCGGTGCTGGGCGCCGCCCGGGTGCCGGCCGGCAAGGTCTATACCGCCAAGGACATCCACGAGGACCCGCACTACCGCGCCCGCGACATGCTGCTGCAGCAGACCACCCGCGACGGCCACGTGGTCGAGGTGCCCGGCATCGTGCCCAAGCTCTCGGCCACGCCGGGCAGCGTGCGCACTTCGGCCCCGCACCTGGGCGACGACACCGACGCGGTACTGCGCGAGGTGGGCCTGACCGAAGAACAGATCGCACAGCTGCGCGCCCGCGGCGTCGTCGCCTGAGAAAAAGAAGGAAGACACACCATGCACACCCCCTGGAACGGCGCCGGCCGCCGCATCTTCCTGCAGGACGTCGGCCCGCGCGACGGCCTGCAGATGGAAGCCGCCTTCGTGCCCACGGCCGACAAGATCGCGCTGGTCGATGCGCTGTCGGAGACGGGCCTGGCCAAGATCGAGGTGACCTCGTTCACCTCGCCCGCCGCGATCCCGGCCCTGCGCGACGCCGAGACGGTGCTGCGTGAGATCCGCCGCGCGCCGGGCGTGGTCTACACCTGCCTGGTGCCCAACCTGCGCGGTGCCGAGCGCGCCGTCGACGCCCGGGCCGACGAGTTCAACCTGGTGATGTCGTGCAGCGAGACGCACAACATCTCCAACCTGCGGATGACCCGCGCCCAGTCGTTCGCGGCGCTGTCGCAGGTGGTGGCGCTGGCGGTGCAGGCCCGGGTGCCGGTGAACGTCTCGCTCTCCTGCGCCTTCGGCTGCCCGATGGAGGGCGACGTCGATGCCCAGGTGGTGCTGGAGTGGGCGGCCCGCTTCCTGGACCAGGCCGGCGTGCGCGGCGTCACCTTGTGCGACACCACCGGCATGGCCTACCCGACGCAGGTGGCGGCGCTCACCGCCGCCTTCCGCCAGCGCTTCCCGGCGGCCGAGCTGACGCTGCACTTCCACAACACCCGCGGCATGGGCCTGGCCAACGTGCTGGCCGCGATCGACGCGGGCGCAGACCGGTTCGACGCCTCGCTGGGCGGCCTGGGCGGCTGCCCGTACGCGCCGGGCGCCAGCGGCAACGTCTGCACCGAGGAGGTGGTGCATGCGCTGGAGCTGATGGGCTTCGACACCCGCTGCAACCTGGAGGGGCTGATCGCCGCCGCCCACCGGCTGCCGGCGCTGATCGGCCACCCCATCCCCAGCCAGGTCGCCCAGGCCGGTCCCCGCCAGCTGCTGCACGCCCCGCCGGCGGACTTCCTGGCGCTGCGCGAACGGGCGCTGGAGCGGTAGGTCGGCCTCCCCCAGGCTTCGCACTGCGTGTCTCCGCCTTCCCCCTCGCCGGGGGCGACACCGGCAGCCCGGCAGAGCCGAAGGGCTGAGTGCTCCCCCAGGCTTCGCACTGCGTGTCTCCGCTCTCCCCCTCGCCGGGGGCGACACCAGCAGCCCGGCAGAGCCGGTTCTGCGGTATCCCTGGAACAGAAAGGCGCCATGCACGCGGGCAGTGCCCATACGGACGATTTTGTAATTTAACGATTGAAAGTGCCTGGGGCCGGCTCTGTGCGCCGGCTGTCAGCTATTGTTTTCATAGCGAAGCGCACCGGGCGCACCCTGGCTTCCTTTTTCTGAACACCAACGACCGGAGACACACCATGACGACCCCTCGCACCCTCCCCCCTTCCCGCCGGCGGCTCATGGCCGCCGCGGCCCTTCTGGCGGCCTCCACGGGCCTGTCGGCGCTGGCGCAGCCGGCGGCGAACTACCCGACCCGACCGGTCACGCTGATCGTGCCGACGGCGGCCGGCGGCACCACCGACATCTCGGCCCGCATGCTGGCGGTCCCGCTGGGCGAGGTGCTGGGCCAGCCGGTGGTGGCCGACAACCGGGGCGGGGCCAACGGCGGCATCGCCGCCGCGGCGGTGGCCCGGGCGCAGGCCGACGGCTACACGCTGCTGATGCAGTACTCGGGGTACCAGGTCATCACCCCGCTGGTCACCAAGGGCCCGCTGCAGTGGAAGCCCGAGGACCTGGTGCCGGTCGCCAACGTGGTCTCCGCCCCCCAGATCGTCGTGGTGCGGGCCGACCTGCCCTACAAGACGCTGGCCGAGTTCGTCGCGTATGCCAAGGCCAACCCGGGCAAGGTGAACTACGCCTCGTCCGGCAACGGATCGCTGCAGCACGCCACCGGCGCGATGCTGGAGCAGCAGGCGGGCATCAAGATGACCCACGTCCCCTACAAGGGCACCGGCCCGGCGCTGCAGGACCTGCTGGGCGGCCAGGTGGAGATCACCTTCGGCACCGCGCCGCCCTTCATGCCGCACATCCAGAGCGGCAAGCTGCGGGTGCTGGCCACCACCGGCAAGACCCGCCTGCCGAGCCTGCCCGACGTGCCCACCACCGCCGAGGCCGGGCTGCCCAAGCTCGACGCGACCTCGTGGTTCGGCGTATTCGCACCGGCGAAGACGCCCCAGGCGGTGGTCGACAGGCTGACGGCCGACATCGCCAGGGTGGCCGGTTCCGCGGCGTTCAAGCAGAAGGCGCAGGAGCAGGGTGCGGCGGCCGACTACCTAGATCCGCAGCAGATGGCGGCGCGGCTGAAGAAGGAATCGGCCGACTGGGCCGAGGTGGTGAAGGCGGCGAAGATCGAAGCCGACTGATTTTTCTCGCAGCCATCGGCTGCGGTCCTGGTTTTCGAAGCCCCGTCGCAGCCTGCCTGCCACGGGGCTTTTTGCTGGGCGCGGGGCAGGGTGTCGTTGCGCAGCGGCGGCGCGCGCGACTTTGGGTTCGCTTGTTCTCCTCTAATACTTCTATTTCAAATTAGTAGTAGTAGTAAGGGTGGCGGGTTTCTGTGGAGAACCCGGTTTTTCCCATACGCAGCAAGGCGTTGCGCGGGCGGGAACCATGTGGAGGCCGGGCTGTCGCCGAAGTCCGGCGATGCGGACAACTTCGGAGGAAGGCGCCGCGCTGTGGATAAGGTGCGGGTTGTGCCGGAAGTATCCACAGGGTTTGCCTTTTTGCGTTCGCCTCGGGGCCTGCCGCATGGATCCCGGCACGAGCGGGCCCGCATCCGAGCCGGGGCCTTCGGTGAACATCCGTTGCTTTTGAAGGCATGGCCGGCACTGTTCAACGGCCTGCAGCTATCAATTCCATAGTGCGCGATAGAATCGACGGCGGGATGGAGAAAATGGCGGCTGGGGGGCGGCGCTGCGCGAAACGTTGCAACTCCGGGGCATTCGGATGCTCCCGTCGCGCGCTCGCCGGACATGCAGAAGTGCGATACGCACCTTTTTGAATATCGAATGGGACTTTCGTCCCTCTGTTGAGTCAACGGTTTCACCGCACGGGTCATTTTTTAAGTCGACATGAATAATCTGAAAGATCTGGAGAGCGCGCGCGCCAAGCTGGATGCGGACATCGCCAGGGCCTACAAGCTCGAATCGGAAGCGGCACTCGCGAAGGTGCGGGAACTGGTCGCCGAATTCGGCTTCACCGCCCAGCAGGTATTTCCCTGGAAGCTGCCCGAGAAGAAGGTCGCAGCCAAATACCTGGACGAGAAAACCGGGGCGACCTGGACCGGGCGGGGCAAGCCGCCGAAATGGATCGCAGGCAAGGACCGCGAAGAGTTTTTGGTCGACAAGCCGGTCGAGGCACCGCGCGGGCCGTTTCTGGCGGAAATGGCAGCGGCCGCGGCGCAGCGCGGTCTTCTGTAGCAACTGCCGCGGAACGGTCGAATATCCGATTCGACCGCCGACCGATTCCGGTTTTATCCGGGTTATGTCTGTTCCCGGTTCGGCAGGTAATGGCATCTTCCCGCATAGGCGACCTCGGGTGAGTACGGGAACGCCGGAGCGCTCGCGTCTTCGGCCCGCAGAAGGGATCAGGAAGTCGCGGTGTCTCCCGCCGCCGGCATCGCCCGGCTTGCGCCGCGCACGGCCACCGGCGCATGCTGCGCCATCAGCTCCACCACCCAGTCGATGAATACCCGCAGCTTGGTGCTGACGTGCCGGTTCGGCGGGAAGGCGATGTAGAGCGGCATCGGGTCGATGGCCCAGTCCTCGAACAGCGGTACCAGTTCGCCGCGGTCCCGGTGCCCGCGCGCCATGTAGTCGGGCAGCCACAGGATGCCCATTCCGGCGAGGCCCGCGGCCAGGTAGGCGTTTCCGTCGTCGAGGGCGACCACGTAGCGGCCGTGCACCTCGATGCTTTCGGCGCCGCGGCGCATCGCATAGGGAAAGATGGTGCCGGTGCGCGACCGCAGGTAGCCGACGATGCGGTGGCCGGCCTCCTGCAGCGCCATGGGATGCGGCGGCATGCCGTGGCGGGCCAGGTAGGCGGGCGCGGCGTACACGCCCAGCGGCAGGTCGCCGACGCGGCGGGCGACCAGCGAAGGATCGGTCGGCACGCCGCCGCGCACCACGCAGTCGACGTTCTCCCCCAGCAGGTCGACCATGCGGTCGCTCGCGCCCATGTGGATCTGGATCTCGGGGTAGCGGGCGTGGAAGTCGGGCAGTGCCGGCACCAGCAGCATGCGGGCCAGCGGGCTCGGCACGTCGACCCGCAGCCGCCCGCGGGGCACGGTGGCGGCGGCCGACAGGCTGGTTTCGGCGTCGTCCATGTCGGCCAGCAGGCGCACCACCCGCTCGTAGTAGGCGGCGCCGTCGGCGGTCGCATGCACCCGGCGGGTGGTGCGGTTCAGCAGCCGTACCCGCAGCCGCGCCTCCAGTTGCTGTACCAGCTGGGTCACGCTGGCGCGGCTCAGGTGCAGCGTTTCGGCGGCCTTGGTGAAGCTGCGGGTCTCCACCACCCGGGCGAAGGCGAGCATCGCATCGAATCGGTCCATCGGATCTCCTGGCGCGGCCGCGATTGTTCGGCCGCTGTGAACAGTGATGGTGGATCTTCGCGGTTTATCGCCGTGGCCGGGCTGCCTAGAGTAAGTGGTTCTGATCACCACTCCGAAAATTCCATGAACACACGCGACGTCGTCTTCCCGCCCGGCCGGCAGGCCCTCTACGAAAAGAACCGCTATTCGCCCGCCGTGCGCTCCAACGGCTTCCTGTTCGTCTCCGGCCAGGTCGGCAGCCGGGAGGACGGCTCGCCGGAGCCGGGACTGGAAGCGCAGGTGCGCCGTGCCTTCGACAACCTGAACGCGGTGCTGGGCGCCGCCGGCTGCAGCTTCGACGACGTGGTGGACGTGACGGTCTTCGTCGTCGATCCGGAGGCGAATTTCGAGACGATCTGGCGGATCGTCCCGGACTACTGGGGCGCCGCGCCGCACCCGACGCTCACCGGCATCGGCGTGACCTGGCTCTACGGCTTCCAGTTCGAGATCAAGGTGATCGCTGAGCTGCCGGTGGCAGCGCCCGCCGGCACCGCGGCGTAGGCGTCGGCAGACCGCCGTTCAGGCGGCCGAGAGTGAGGTGTGGCCCAAGTCGCCGTCCGACACCGCCATGTTGCGGCCGGACTCCTTGGCGCGGTAGAGGCTGTCGTCGGCCCGCTGCACCAGGATCTGGGGATTGCTGTCGGCGGCCGGAATGGTGCTGGCCACGCCGACGCTCACCGTCAGATGCGACGCGATCGGCGAATCCGAGTGGGCGATCTGCAGCCCGCCCACCGCCTGGCGCAGCCGGTTGGCCAGCGCCATCGCGCCCTGCCGGCTGGTGCCGCCCAGCACCAGCGCGAACTCCTCGCCGCCGTAGCGGGCCGCCAGGTCGCCGGGGCGGTGCATGCCGTCGCGCAGCACCCGGGCCACCGCCTTCAGCGCACGGTCGCCCGCCGGGTGGCCGTAGCGGTCGTTGTACTGCTTGAAGAAATCCACGTCGACGATCGCGACCGAAACCGGGTGCTTCTGGCGGTCGGCTCGGCGGCATTCCGCGGCCAGCACTTCGTCGAACTGGCGGCGGTTGGGAATGCCGGTCAGCTCGTCCAGGTGGGCCAGCTCTTCCATCGCGGTGCGCTGGCGCACTAGCCGCAGCTGGGCGGTGACGCGGGCGAACAGCACCGGCGGCTCGGCCGGCTTCAGGATGTAGTCGGAGGCGCCCAGCATCAGGCCGCGGGCCTCGTCGCCCGGCCGGTCGAAGCCGGTGACGAAGACTACCGCGATCATCGCCGTCGCCGGGTCGGAGCGCAGGCGCTGCAGGATCTCGAAGCCGTTGATGTCGGGCAGCACCACGTCGAGCAGCACCAGGTCCGGACGGCAGGCGCGCGCCATCTCCAGGCCCTGCATGCCGGTCGACGCGGTCATCACCTCATAGGTGGGCGCCAGCAGCTCGGCCATGACGGCCATGCTGGTGTGGGAATCGTCCACCAGCAGGATGCGTTGCCTTGGGGAATCAGCGGAGGGTTCCCGGCGCAGTGCGGGCCCCTCCGCCAAGAGCTGGGGGGGCGGCAGGTACGGTTGGCCACCGTTGTAGGGCGTTTCGACAGGATTCTTGTGCACCGGGAAATCCATTTCTGGACCGGGAAAAGCAGCAGCCCCGCAATATTGCGGGGCCGTCAGAGCGTGCCGGAAGTCGGTCCGGCAAGGGGCTTTTCAGGTCCGTTGGAATTTAATTTAGCCAGCGGCATGGCGCAACGGCGAAGGACGGCAGGCCCGTTCGGACTCTGCCCAGTCCTACATGTTTACGTAGCCGGACGCCCGACTGGATGGGGCTCAACTGTTTCTGGAGTACCTCATGCGTAAGGGCATGTTGGGATTCGCGGGCTTCCTCGGCTGGCGGTGAATCTGCTCTGGACGAGTATTGCTCTGCCAGTAGTGGCCGGTGACACCGGCCGTCGGAAGGCGTTGGCGTCCGCCCGACGGCGGCGTGCACGGTACCGCGCTCTGGGGCACTATCGCCTGCTGTCTCCCCCGCCCCTTGCCGCCATGGACCATCCGCTGTCGTATCCGCCACGTCTTCTCGTCCTCGCCACGGCCTGCCGCCGCAGTGCGCGGGCGGTGGCCGGGGCCCTCTGGGGCGCGGCGGTCGCCCTGGGCGCCTGCTTGCCGGCACAGGCCCAGACGCCTGCCGCGGGCAATGCCCGGGCGGGCACGCCGGTGCCGCCCGACGCCACGGCGCCCCGGGTGCAGACACTCTCCAAATGCACCGCCGCCAACGGCCGGGTCACCTATTCCGACAGCACCTGCCCCGCCGGCAGCCGTGGTGCGGCGCTGCAGGTGGAGCCCGACAACAACGTGGTGGCGACCACGCCGATCCCCGCGGCGGTGCCGTCGCCCGCCACTTTCGCACCGCCGCAGCCGCCGGCCGCGCCGCCGGTCGCGCCGCCGGTCGCGCAGCAGCCCTACCTGCCGCCGCCCAACGCCGGCATGCCCGCCCGCCAGGCAGCCGATTGCGCGATGCTCGACCGCCGCGCCGCCACGCTCGGCAGCCGGGCGATGCAGCCGCAGACCGGCGACAACCCCCAGCTCCTGCCCAACGAACAGCGCAGCGTGGAGGACCTGCGGCAGTACCTGGGCTGCGAATAGGGCGCCGTGCGGTGCCGGCCCCGGCCGCCCCGCAGGGCCGCCGCCGCTGCATCCTGGATACAAGGCCCGGCGCGCGGCGGCCCACAATGGAGCGCTTCGCACAGCCGCACCCTACAAGGAGACACCATGGGCCTGCTCGATTCCGTCGTCGGTTCCGTCCTGGGCCACGCCGCCGGGGGCGCCCAGGGCGCGGGCTTGGGGCCGCTGGCCTCCGTGCTGGGGCCGATGCTGGCCTCGACCAACAACCCGCTCGGCGGCCTGCCGGGCCTGCTGCACCGGTTCGAGCAGGGCGGCCTGGGACACCTGGCGGCGTCGTGGGTCGGCACCGGCCCCAACCTGCCGGTGAGCGGCGCCCAGGTGCACGACGCGCTCGGCGGCGACCTGCTGGCCGGCCTGGCCGGCCGGCTGGGCATGGACCCGGCGCAGCTCCAGACGCTGCTGGCCCAGTGGCTGCCGGTGCTGGTCGACAAGCTCACGCCGCAGGGCGTGGTGCCGGCCGACGGCGCTGCCTCCGGCACCTCGCAGGATCTGCTGGCCTCGCTCGGCAGCCTGCTACAGAAAAAGTAGCTGGAAGCCGGCGCCCCGCGCCGGCTGGCGGCCTGTTTCTTGCATAAAGCGGCAGGTGCCGGCACGGCGGCGGCGACATCAGCTGCCAGCCGCCCCGGTATGCCGATATCCGAACCGCGTCGCTCCGATTTCCTCCTTCCGTTTCCAACCTCTCTCTCCCGTCACACGATGCACACACGCCTTCCGCACACCCTGTCCCGTCTCTGCTGCGCCCTGGGCCTCGGCCTGGTCGCCCTCGCACCGGCCGCCCGGGCCCAGACGCCCGCCACCGCGCCCGCCAGCCCGGCAGTGCAGCAGGCCCTGCAGGCGGTGCGCGCCGCGGCGCCGGTGCAGCAGGTGCTGGACGACCTGAAGGCCGACCATCCGCGCACGATCGAAGAACTGCGCACCCTCACCGCCATTCCCGCGCCGCCGTTCAAGGAGCAGAAGCGGGCCGAATACTTCGTCGCCCGCCTGAAGGCGCTGGGCCTGGCCGATGCGCACATCGACAAGGAAGGCAACGCCGTCGGCATCCGCAAGGGCACCGGCAACGGGCCGAAGCTGGTGGTGTCGGCCCACCTCGACACGGTCTTTCCGGAAAGCACCGACGTGACGGTGAAGGACCGCGACGGCCGCCTGTACGCACCCGGCATTTCCGACGACACCCGCGGCCTGACGGTGCTGCTGTCGTGGCTCAAGGCCCTGAACGAGCGCAAGCTGCAGACGGTGGGCGACATCGTCTTCGTCGGCAACGTGGGCGAGGAAGAGCTGGGCAACCTGCGCGGCATGAAGGCGCTGTTCCGCGACCACGCCGACATCGACGGCATGGTGGGCCTGGAGCCCGGCACCGGCGAGGGCGTGCTCAACCAGGGCACCGGCAGCCACCGCTACGACGTGGCCTTCAAGGGCCCGGGCGGCCACAGCTTCGGCGCCTTCGGCCAGGTGCCGAGCGCGATCCATGCGATGGGCCGCAGCATCGCCCACATCGGCGACGTGCAGGTGCCCGCCGATCCCAAGACCACCTTCACCGTCGGCAAGGTCGGCGGCGGCACCTCGGTCAACACCATCGCGGGCGATGCCAACATGGCGATCGACATCCGCTCCAACGCGCTGCCCGCCCTGCTTGCGGCCGAGAAGGACATCATGGCCGCGGTGCAGCGCGGGGTGGACGAGGAGAACCGCCGCTGGAACGTGGAGCCGAAGATCACCGCCACCAGCACCCTGATCGGCGACCGCCCCGCCGGCACCACCGCCGCGGCCGAGCCGATCGTGCAGACCGCCGTGGGCAGTATCCTGGCCGCCGGCTGGAAGCCCACCCTGCGCGCGGCCAGCACCGACGCCAACGTGCCGATGGGCCTGGGCATCCCGGCCATCATCCTCGGCAGCGGCGGCAAGACCGGCGCCTTCCACGCCCTCGGCGAATGGTGGGACCCGACCGACGCCTGGCAGGGCGCCCAGACCAGCCTGACGACGGTGCTGGCCCTGGTCGGCGTCCAGGGCGTCAGCCAGCCGGTGCTGGCGAAGCGGGCCGTTCGCTAAGCGCAGATGCTACTGTTTCTGTAGCAACAAGCCGGCGCAGTGCGCCGGCTGCGGCCCTTTTTCATGCAGAAGCGGTGGCTTCCACCGGCGCGGCCATCGCGGCGATCACTTCGGCCACCGCGGCGGTGAGCTTGCGGGCGTAGGGGACGTGCAGGAACTCGTTGGGGCCGTGGGCGTTGCTCTTCGGGCCCAGCACGCCGCAGACCATCATCTGGGCCTGGGGGAAGCCCTGGCTCAGCATGTTCATCAGCGGGATGGTGCCGCCCTGGCCGATGTAGCCGCAGGGGGCGCCGTAGTGGGCCTGGCTGGCGGCGTCGAGCGCGCGGGCGAACCAGGGAGCGGTGGCCGGCGCGTTCCAGCCGGTGGCGCCGCCGCCGCCTTCGAAGGTCACCTTGGCCTGGTAGGGCGCGTTGTCCTCCAGCAGCGCCTTCAGTTCCTGCACCGCGCCGGCGGCCTCGACCAGGGGCGGCAGGCGCAGGCTGAGCTTGAAGGCGGTGTAGGGCCGCAGCACGTTGCCGGCGTCTTTCAGCGCGGGGAAGCCGTCGGCACCGGTCACGCTCAGGGTGGGGCGCCAGGTGCGGTTGAGCAGCGCCTCGACCGGGTCGGTGGTGGTGGGCAGCGCGAAGGCGGTGGAGCCGCCGCAGTCGTAGTGCGCCCACGGGAAGCGCTTGTAGATCTCGTCGCCCAGGATGCCGGCGGTGACCTGCGCCTGGGCCAGCCGCTCGGCCGGCACTTCGCAGTGGAAGCTGGCGGGCAGCAGGCGGCCGGTGGCGCTGTCCTCCAGCCGGTCGAGCACGTTGCGCAGGATGCGGAACGACGAAGGCACCAGGCCCGAGGCGTCGCCCGAGTGCACGCCCTCGGTCAGGATCTCCACCTTCAGCATGCCGCCGGCCATGCCGCGCAGGCTGGTGGTGAGCCACAGCTGGTCGTAGTTGCCGGCACCCGAATCCAGGCACACCACCAGGCCCACGTCGCCCAGCCGGGTGCGCAGCGCGTCGACATACGGCAGCAGGTCGTAGGAGCCCGATTCCTCGCAGGTCTCGATCAGCCCCACGATGCGCGGATGCGCCACGCCCTGGGCCTTCAGGGCCTGCACCGCGGCGATGGCCGCGTACACCGCATAGCCGTCGTCGGCGCTGCCGCGGCCGTAGAGCCTGCCCTCGTCGTAGACCGGCGTCCACGGACCCAGGCCGCTGCGCCATCCGGTGAACTCGGGCTGCTTGTCGAGGTGGCCGTACATCAGCACCGTCTCGGCGACGGTGGTGCCGGTGGCCGGCACGTCGAAGAACAGCACCGGCGTGCGTCCGGGCAGGCGCACGATCTCCAGCTGCAGGCCCTCGACCTTCTGCGCCTCGACCCATTCGGCGGCGTTGCGCACCACGGTGTCGAGGTAGCCGAGCGCGGCCCAGTCCTTCTCGAAGGCGGGCGACTTGGCGGGGATGGCGATGTAGTCGGTGATCTGGCGGACGATGTCGCCGTCCCAGCGGGCGGAGACGTCGTCGAGCAGGCGGGCGCTGTCGAGCAGGCCGGCGGGGATTTCGCGGTGCAGGGGTGCGTTCATGAGAAAGGGTCTTTCCGTGGGCGGCGGCGCGGCGGCCGGGCAGGCGATGGTTTTCGACTGTACGCCGGTGCCGGCACAGCCGCTAGAGTGGGGTATTGGCAGCAGCGGCAGCCACCACCACGGCCGCACGCGGTGCGGGAACAGGAGAAGCAGCGATGGCATCCGACGACTCCCGCGCGGCCCCGGCCGCCCCTTGCGGCACTGGCGGCACTTCCGGCCCGCACCGCATCCGCACCGGCATCGGCGGATGGACCTTCGAGCCCTGGCGCGGCGGCGCCTTCTACCCCGAGGGCCTGCCCCACGGCCGCGAACTGCAGTACGCGAGCCGCCGGGTGCCGGCCATCGAGATCAACGGCACCTTCTACGGCCTGCAGAAGCCCGCCACCTTCGCCCGGTGGCGCGACGAGACGCCGGGCGGCTTCATGTTCTCCCTGAAGGCGTCGCGCTACTGCACCCACCGCCGGGTGCTGGCCGAGGCGGGCGACGCGGTGCACCGCTTCCTGCACAGCGGCCTGGCCGAACTGGGCGACAAGCTCGGCCCGGTGGTGTGGCAGTTCGCTCCGACCAAGGCCTTCGACGCCGCGGATACCGAGGCCTTCCTGCAATTGCTGCCCGCGGCCGTCGACGGGCTGCCGCTGCGGCATGTGCTGGACGTGCGGCACCCCAGCTTCCGGGACCCGGCCTATCTCGCCCTGGCCCGCCGGTACCGCTGCGCCAGCGTGTTCACCGATGCGGCGCAGTACCCGTCGTTCGCCGATGTGACGGCCGGCTTCGTCTATGCCCGCCTGATGAGCGCCGACCCGGCGGAGCCGACCGGCTACAGCCCCACCGCGCTCGACCGCTGGGCCGCGGTGGCCCGCACCTGGAGCGAGGGCGGCCGGCCCGCGGACGTGCCGCACATCGAGGCCGCCGATGCGGCGCCCCATGCTGCGCCACGCGAGGTGTTCGTCTATTTCATCAACGGCGCGAAGGAGCGGGCGCCGGCCGCGGCCCAGGCGTTCCTGCAGCGGCTGGGCATCGCGCCGCTCGCCTGACCGGCACCGGCCGGGAAACGTAAAACCGGCCGGCCCCTTGCCGAGCGCGGCCGGTCGGCCTGTCGCAGGAAAAGGCTCAGGCGGCCTGCAGCGCCGCGTTGGAGCTCGCGCCGTAGGACGATGCGGCGGCTGCACCGGTGCTGCCGTTGCCCGCACCGCGCGCGGCGCCGGCGAAGCCGAAGGTGATCTCGCCCGAGAGCTGGCCGCCTTCTTCTACCACCAGCTTGCCGTAGCGCACCGTGCCGGTCACCTTGCCGGTGGCGTGGATCACCAGCTTGTCGCGCACTGTCAGCGTGCCGTCGAAAGTGCCGTGGATCTCGGCGATGTCGATCTCGGCCGAGCCCTTGAACGCGCCCTGCTCGGCGATGTGGATCACCCGCGAGTCCATCGTCGCCTCGACCATGCCCTCGACCACGAGCGTGTCGCAATCGGTGATCTCGACGCCCTTCAGCTTGATGTTGGGGCCGACGGTCAGCTTGCTGGCGCTGGGCGCCGCCGCTTCGGCCGCGGCCGAGGTGACGGCCGCAGCCGTGGCGGCGCGGCTGTCGGCCGTGGTGCTGGCACCGCTCAATGGCGAGGAACCGGCCGACGAGGTCGACGCCGATGCCGACGACGGCAGCGCCATCGAGGACGAGCCGGCAGGCGGGGTAGGACGTGGGTTCAAGGGTTCGGCCTCTCGTTTGCCAAAGAAGGGGGATTGCAGCGCCATGGGTTCTCCGAAAAGACTCGATGCTAGGGATGCCGTTCGTCCAAAGCTCCACCAGATTTCGCAAGAGAGGTAACGCAATACATCACCCACCCGGACGAATAACGCCAGATGCAGGTGGATGAAGGCGAGAAACCGCACGAATGCCGGCAAAACGTTTGCACACATCGGCGCGGAACGCATCTGCGATGCGGCTGCGGCCGTGCAGGCATCCGCAGTATGGCGGCCGCGCGCCGTGCGCGGCGACCGCAGGGCGGAAGGCCGTCAGGCCACCTGCCCCCGCATCCTGGGGCTGCGGTTCACCCCGCCGGGGGCGGCGTGCCGCCCTCGCGCTGCGGCCAGGGCAGCAAGGCCTTGGCCGCGTCGATGCGCAGCGGCAGGGGCACGGTCGCGTCGTTCATCACCTGCAGCAGGAATTGGCGGGGGTCCTGCGCAGCCGGGGCGCCGGCTGCCGGCTGCTGCAGCGCGTGCGGGGCCGGTGTCGGCAATGCGGCCGGTGGCGGCGGCATCGGTGCCGGCATCGGCAGGGGCGGTGCAGCCAGCAACTGCAGTCCTGCATCGAACGCGGCCCGCTTCGTCGGCGCCAGCGCACGCAGCAGCGTCGCCTGGCCGTCTTCGCTGGGCGGAATGTCCAGCCACGGCGTGTCGGCGAAGACGGGCGCCAGGTCGGATGCGACGAAGGCCGACCAGTTGTCGCCGTCCGCCTGCAGCGCCGGCACCGGCGCGGCATGCCTGCCGGGGTGGGCGGCATCGGCCGTCGGCAGCAGGCGCAGCCGGCTGCGGGTGACCTCGGGCAGGAAGCGCCGGCGCAGACCCTCCAGGAACGCGTGGGCCTCGGCCACCGCCACCGGCTCCGTCAGCGAGAACCAGAGCTGCAGCCCGTCGGTGCCCGACACCGCGATCGCCGGCGCCGGCAACTCCAGCTCGGCCTGCACGCCCTGCCACACCGCGCCGAGCAGCCTCCAGCTCGGCGGGCGGGCCAGTTCCATCACCATGCAGCGGACGCGGCCGTCGGCATCGAAGAACGGCGAAGCGGGAGGCGACCCGGCAGGCGCCCCGCCGTCGGCCGCCGGCTCCGGTCGCGCCGACAGGGGCAGGTAGAGGCGGCGGATTTCGGATTGCAGGGGTGTCATGGGATGGGGCGGAGGCGGCGGGGCTGCGACTCTACCCGGCGGCAGGCAGGCGTTCGTTCCGGCATGCCTGCGGTCAACCCCGCCGCGCGGCCGAAAATGCCGCGATCGCCGCCCGGCCCACCGCCGGGTCGTCGGTGAAGAAGCCGTCGACGCCGGCGCGCAGGTAGGCGTCGATCTCGCCGGCGCTGTCGCCGCGCACGGTGCCGTCGGCCGCCGGCGCGCGCTGGTAGCCGGCGGGCAGGAAGCCGTTCTCGGGCCGCAGCGTCCAGATGTGCACCGCGAGACCCGCGGCATGCGCGTCGGCCACCAGTGGCGTGGGCGGGCCCACGCGGCCGGCCTGCACCGGGGCGACCAGCGTCTTGTAGGGTGCCACCACGTCGGCATACCGCCGCATCGCGCGCAGGGCCTCGGGCGTCAGCAGGTCGGCGTAGCGCCGCGTCTCGGCGGTGCCGCGGGCAACGAAGTCGTAGGGCCGGCCGCTGGCGCCGACCAGCTGCACAAGGCGCACCGGGGTCATGCTGCGCAGCTGCTGCAGGTTGGCCACCTCGAACGACTGCACGAAGACCAGCGCGTCGCGGTGGTTCAGCCCGTTCTTCTCCAGCAGCGCGACCAGCGGGGCTTCCAGCGGCTGGCCGATCGACCGGAAGTACGTCGGGTGCTTGGTCTCGGGGTACACGCCGATGGTGCGGCCGCGCTGCCGCGATTCGGTGCGGGCCAGGTCGATCACCTGCTGCAGCGTGGGGATGGAGAACTGCCCGTCGTAGCGGGCATTGGCCGGTCGCAGCGCCGGGATGCGCTCCCGCGCGCGCAGCGTCTGCAGCTCGGCCAGGGTGAAGTCTTCGGTGAACCAGCCGGTGATCGCGGTGCCGTCGATCGTCCTGGTGGTCTTGCGCGCCGCGAAATCCGGGCGGTCGGCGACGTCGGTGGTCGCTTCCTTCACCGAGCCGTCGGGGTTCAGGAGGGCGATCGCGTTCTCGTGCCGCACCACCAGCACGCCGTCGCGGGTGATGACGACATCGGGCTCGATGATGTCGGCACCGTCGGCGATGGCCTGGGCGTAGGCGGCCAGGGTGTGCTCGGGCCGCAGGGCCGAAGCGCCGCGGTGGCCGATCAGCACGGGTGCCGGCGGCCAGCCGCTGCCGCCGCTGCGCTCCCACGGCAGGGCGGTCGCGGCCGAAGGTGCCAGGCCGGTGCAGCCGGTGCCGGCGAGGGCGGCCGCGCCGGCCAGCAGGGTGCGGCGGGTGAGGGTGTCGGATGCGTGCGGCATGGCGTGTCTCTTTCTCTGCGGATGGACGAAAGGGCCATGCTAGGCGAGCGCCGTGTCGTCCGGCTGACAGCCGCGGGGCAGCGTATGCCGGCTGCGCGCTCCCGCAAAACGAACGGCGCTACAAAATAGATAGCTGCATGCCGGCCTGGATCGCCGGCCCCAGCCTCTTTTCGCCATCGAAACGCTGCCTGCGATCGGCCGGTGCACAACCGCCACCCGGCACGGCCGCGGCCGCTACGCCTCCAGGGCCACGCTCGCGTTCCACTGCTGCACGAAGGGCAGCACCGCGTCTGCGGCGACGGGGCGGCAGAGGTAGTAGCCCTGCATCTCGTCGCAGCCCATCGCCACCAGCTGGTCGAAGACCTCCGCCGTCTCCACGCCCTCGGCCAGCAGCCGGTAGCCCAGCGCCTGGCCGATGGCGATCACCGCCTTCAGCACGGCCAGGGCGCGGACATCGATGGCGATCGGGTCGATCAGGGAGCGGTCGAGCTTCAGCAGGCCGGCCGGCATGCTGTGCAGGCAGGCCAGGTTGCAGTAGCCGACGCCGAAATCGTCCAGCGCCACCTCCACGCCGAGCGTGCGGGCACGCTTGAGGGCCTGCACCGTGGCGCTGCCGGTCAGTACCGCGTTCTCGGTGCATTCGATCTGCAGCCGGGCGGGGTCGATGCCGTGCAGTGCGCAGGCGTTGGCCAGCATCCGCAGGAAACCGGGATGTTCCAGGTTGCGGGCCGACACGTTGACCGCCATGCCGAGCGCCGGGCCGCCCTCCGCGTCCCAGCGGGCCAGCTGCGCCAGCGCGGTGTGCAGCACCCATTCGGTCAGCAGGTGGATCAGCGCGGTGCCCTCCACCATCGGGATGAACTCGAAGGGCGACACCAGGCCGAAGCTGCGGTGGTTCCAGCGGATCAGCGCCTCCACCCCGGTGTAGCGCAGGCTGGCGGTGTCGAGCTTGGGCTGGTAGACCAGGAAGAACTCGCCCTCGCCCATCGCGCGCTGCAGGTCGCGCAGCAGGCCGTAGGAGCGGCGGTAGCGCTCGTCGACGTCGGCCTCGTAGAAGACCAGCTTGCGGCCCTGGAGCTGCGTCTCGTGCAGGGCCGAACTGGCCTTGCGCGCCACGTCCTGCACCTCGTCGGGCGTCAGGCAGAAGCGCACCAGCCCGGCGCGCGGCTGCAGCTCCAGCAGCGCCACGTCGCCCGGCACCGGCATCACCGCCTGCGCCATCAGGCGCTCGACGAAGGCCGACTGCCAGGCGCGGTCGGAACCTTCCAGGAAGAAGGCGAAGCGCGCCATGCCCACGTGGTAGAGCGGCGAATGGGCGGCCACCTCGGCACGCAGCATCCGGGCCGCGCTACGCATGCGCTGCTCCAGCGGGCCGTTGTTCACCGCGCGCGAGGCGTCGCGCAGCGCGTCGTAGGCGACGAACTCGGCCATCACCAGCGTGCGCTCCGCGCCCGGCGTGGCCAGGCACATGTCCTGCAGGTCGTCGTCGAAGCGGGCGCGGTTGGGCAGGTGGGTGGTGTCGTCGACCCGGCCGGCCATCCGCGCCAGGTCGATCTGCGCCATCGCCAGGGCCGCCAGGTCCTGCAGCTGCGCGCACTGCGCCGCACTGAAGCTGCGGGGCACCCGGTCGATTACGCAGAGGCTGCCGAGCGCGTGGCCCGAGGGCAGCACCAGCGGCGCGCCGGCGTAGAAGCGGATGCCGGGTTCGCCCACCACCAGCGCGTTGTCGCGGAAGCGGGGGTCCAGCAGCGCGTCCTCCACCACCATCACGCCCGGCCGGGTCATCGCCACCGAGCAGAAGGAATCGCCGCGCGTGGTCTCCTGCACCGCCAGGCCCACCCGCGACTTGAACCACTGGCGCTCGCTGTCGACCAGTGTCACCAGGGCGATCGGCACGCCGAACAGATCGGTGGCCAGGCGGGTGATGCGGTCGAATCCCTCGCTGGCGGGCGTGTCGAGCAGCCCGGTGCTCTGCAGGGCTTCCAGCCGCGCCTCTTCCTGCAATCGATCGTCCACCCACCACACCATGGCCCAGTCCTTCCTTGGCCCCACCGCCGCGGCGCACCGGTCCGGTGGTGCGGCGCACCGACGGTCGGGCTGTTGCAAAGTGTAGCGCCAGCCCTCAATACCCGGGTGCTATAGGGCCGCAACCGGGGCGACCTCCGCCGCCTGCGCTATTTCTTGCGCAGCGACAGCCAGGCCGCCACCACGGTGAAGCTGGCGACGATGCCCACCACGATCCAGAAGCCGTGCGGATGCTCGGCCAGCGGGATGCCTCCCACGTTCATGCCGAACAGGCCCGCCAGGATGTTGATCGGCAGCGCAAGCACCGTCACCACCGTCAGCACGAACAGGCTGCGGTTGTTGTCCTCGTTGACGTTGGCGGCGATCTCTTCCTGCAGCAGCTTGATGCGCTCCTGCAGCGAGGACATGTCGTGCAGCACCACCGAGAACTCCTCGCTCGATTCGCGCAGCGACTGCACGCCTTCGTCGTCCATCCAGTCGGGCGGATGCTGCAGCAGCCGGAACAGCGCCGCCGGCTCGGGCGCCAGCAGCCGCTGCAGCCGCACCAGCAGCCGGCGCAGGGTGCCGAGCCGCGCCCGCTTGTGCACCGGCCGCCCGGCCAGCAGCTCGTCCTCGACCTGGTCCACCCGCCGGGTCACGCCGCGCACGATCTCCACCAGCACGTCGGCCTGCGCCCGCAGCAGCCGCTCCAGCAGCTCGATGCTCGACTCCAGCGCCTGGCCGCGCTTGCAGGCGATGCGCAGCTGGTCCACCGCCCGCAGCGGGCGGTGCCGCGCGGTCACCACCAGGTGCCGGTCGACGCTGACCCACAGCGTGGAGATGTCGGAGGGCTCGAACGCGAAGTCGAAATGCACGTCGTTGACCACCGCCACCAGCGACTGCTCGGCCCGCTCGATCCGGGTCGACTGCAGGCCGTCGTGCAGCGTCTCGAAGAAGGTGTCCTGCAGCCCCGCATGCCGCTGCAGCCAGCGCTCGGCCGACGCATGGGCCAGGTTGAAGTGCAGCCAGACGAAGTGGCCGTCGCCCTCGCCAGCCGCTGCGGCCGGGCTGCCGCCGGCCCCGTCGGGCGCCGCATCCGCAGCAGCGGCCGCACGGCCGGCGAGCCACTGCGCCGCCGCGGCCGAATCGATCTCCACCGCCGCCAGGCCGGGCGCGAAGCGGTACCCGCAGATCAGCCCGGCACTGTCCGCGCCGTAGACGGGGGCCGAAGGGTCGACAGGAGGGGAAGGAGGCGGGACGGCGGGCACGGCGGCAGGGCAGGGCAGCCGCGCATCGTGCGACAGGGGGATGACGGGGATGTGACAGCGCAGGCCGGGGCACGGCCGGGGGGCCGACCGTCAGCGGTGCGCCGGCTCCGCCCGCAGCCGCGCAGCGGTGCTCTCCAGGCCCTCCCACGCGGGCTTGCCCGGTGCGAAGCGCTGGCGCATGTAGCCCGCCAGCTCGGCGATCTGGCGGTCGTTGAGCGCGTCGCGGAAGGGGGCCATGAAGCCGACGTCCTTCGTCGCGGGTCGCTGCACGCCGTCGAGGATGGTGCGCAGCAGGTTCTCGGGGCGGTCGCTGTGCAGATTGGTGTTGAGGGCCAGCGGCACGTTGGCGCCGAGCAGCTGCGGGCCGTCGCCGTCGTGGTGGCAGGCGGCGCAGGCGGCCTGGAACATGCGCTGGCCGGCACCGGGCAGCGGCGTGCGGGCGGCGGCGTCGGCGACGATCTGGCGGGCTTGCAAGACCTCCTGCGCCGGCGGTGCGGCCCGTCGCGGTGCCGCCTGCGGATCGCCGGGCCCGGACGGAGACGGCGCCGGCCGCGCCGACCCATCGGGCGCGGCATGGAAGGAGGCGAGGTAGGCCGCCATCGCGCGGATGTCGGCATCGGGCAGCTGCTGGAGTTCGTGCACGACCGGGCCCATCGGGCCGCCGGCGGTACCATGCTCGGCGCTGTGGCCGGTGCGCAGGTAGCGGTAGAGGGCGTCGGCGCTCCAGGGCACCGGGGCCTGCGACAGCGCGGTGAGGGCGGGCGCCTCCCAGCCGTCGACCATCGCGCCGGAGAGATGGGCCTTGCCGCCCTTCTCGGCGCCCAGCGCGTTGCGCGGCGTGTGGCAGCCGCCGCAGTGGCCCAGGCCCTCGACCAGGTAGGCGCCGCGGTTCCATTCGGCCGACTGCGCCGGGTCGGCCTTGTAGGGCGTGGCGTCGTGGAACAGCGCGTTCCAGCCGGCCATCAGCGGGCGCACGCTGAACGGGAACTTCAGCTGCGCCGCGGGTGTTTCGGCCCGCACCGCCGGCTGGCTCATCAGGTACGCATAGAGCGCGGTCAGGTCCTCGTCGCTGGTCTTGGCGAAGGCGGTGTAGGGGAAAGCCGGGTACAGGTGGTGGCCGTCGCGCGAGATGCCCTCGCGCATCGCGCGCTGGAAGGCGCTGAACGACCAGGTGCCGATGCCGGTGGCCGCATCGGGCGTGAGGTTGGTGGTGTAGAGGGTGCCGAAGGGCGTGTCCATCGCCCGGCCGCCGGCATTGACCGCGCCGCCGGGCACGGTGTGGCAGACGGCGCAGTCGCCGGCGGCGGCCAGCTGCCGGCCGCGCTCGAGGGTGGCCGCGGTGTAGATCGGGGCGCTGCCGGGAGCGGCGGGCGCGACCGGGGCGATGGCGGGGCGCCAGCCGAGCAGGGCGGCGCCCAGGCCGAGGGTGCCGGCGACCAGGGCACCGCCGCGGGCCCAGGCGCTGCGGCGGCGGGGCCAGGGGGCGGTGGCGGGGAGCGGGGCGCCCTGGCCCTGGCCCCGGCCCGCTCCGGCATGCGGGAGCGGGGGCAGGTCCGCATAGTCGGCGGGCGGGTGCGTACCTGCGCCACCGCCCGCTCCCGCCTGCGGAAGCGAGCCCAGGCCCAGGCCGGCACGGATGACTTCGGGGGTGAAGGGCGGGCTGCGGAAGCGCACGCCGGTGGCGTCGAAGATCGCGTTGGCGATGGCCGCGGTGCCGGGCACCGAGGACGATTCGCCCGCACCCAGCGGCGCCTCGCCCTGGCGGGGCATGTGCACCACCTCGATCACCGGCACTTCGCGAAAGCTCAGGATCGGGTAGCTGCCCCATTCGCGGTTTTCCACGGTGCCGGGGTTCGGCGCGCTGCGCGGCGCGAAATCGACCTTCTCCTTCAGCGCGCGGCTGGTGGTCTGCAGCACGTTGCCGTGGATCTGGTGCTCCACGCCCGCGGGGTTGACCATCATGCCGGCGTCGTGGCCCACGACCACGCGGCGCACATGCACCTCGCCGGTCCGGCGGTCCACGTCCACGTCGGCCACCCAGGCGGCCCAGGCGGCGCCGAAGCCGGGCCACTTGCTGTGGATGTAGCGGGCGTACGCGAAGCCCTGGCCGCGCAGGAAATCGCCGTCGGCGCCCTGCTGCTGCGGCACGGTGTGCGGCCGCCAGCCGGCCTTGTCGGCGGTGGCCTGCACCAGCTCCGATGCGCGCGGGTCCTGCAGGTGGCGCAGCCGGAATTCCACCGGGTCGGCGCCGGCGGCGGTCGCCAGCTCGTCGATGTAGCTTTCGTGCGCGAACGAACTGGGCAGGGCCGACACGCCGCGCAGCCACGAGGCGCGCACGATCGGCGGCATGTCGTTGACCGCCACCCGCAGGTGGTCGTAGGCGTAGGGCGGCCGGGCGGTGCGGTCGCCCATCTCGTAGGCCTGGGCCGCCGGCTCGATGGTGCGGGTGAGCAACAGGGCCAGCGTGGGCGCGCCGTTGCTCGGGTAGCTGCTCTGGAAATCGTAGGCCGCCACGCTGCCGTCGGCGTTCAGGCCGCCCTGCACCTCCATCAGCTGGGCGGCGCCCTTGGGCTCCCACTGGTGCTCCTGCTCGCGGGTCAGCTGCACCCGCACCGGGGCGTCCACCGCGCGGGAGAGCAATGCCGCGTCGGCCGCCACGTCATCGGCGCAGTTGCGGCCGTAGCAGCCGGCCGCCTCCATCCGCACCAGGTCGATCGCCACGTCGGGCATGCCCATGAGCCGCGCCAGATCGAGCCGCAGCACGTGCGGGTTCTGGGTGCCGGCCCAGACCGCCATGCGCGGGCCGCCCGGCGCATCGGCCTGCCAGTGGGCCACCGCGCACGACGGGCCGATGGACGCGTGCAGCTGGAACGGCCAGACGTAGGTGCGCGGCATCGGCTGCGCGGCGCCGGCCAGGGCGGCATCGACGTCGCCCTCGTCGATCAGCGGCCGGTGCGTGGCGGTGTTGGTGCGCAGGGCGTGCTCCAGGTCCGACAGGTCGGGCATGCCGGGCCAGGGCTTCCAGCGCACCTGCAGCTCGCGCAGCGCCTGCTCGGCCTGCTCCTCGCGCTCGGCCACGATGCCGACGAAGTCGCGCACCACCACCACCGCGCGGATGCCCGGGATGTGGGCGATGGAGGCCTCGTCCACCGATTCGAGCGAGTTGCCGATGAAGTCGCCGTGGTCGGCGCCGGCGTACGGCGGCCGCACCACCCGGCCGTGCAGCATGCCGGGCAGGCGCATGTCGTGCACGAAGACCTGCTCGCCGGTGGCCTTGGCCGGGATGTCGAGCCGCGGCTGGCGGGTGCCGACCAGGGTGTAGTCGGCGGCGTCCTTCACCGGCGCGGCCAGGTCGAGCAGCAGCGCGGTGTGCGCGCCGGCCACCAGCTCGCCGTAGCCCAGGGCGGCGGCGGGATCGGCCGCGAGCCGTACCGTGCCGCCGAACGTCTCCAGCGCCTCGGCGGGCACCTGCATCCGCTCGGCTGCGCGCGCCACCAGCCAGGCCCGCGCCTGCGCCGCCGCCCGCCGCAGCGGCTGGGCATGGATCTGGATCGAGGCGCTGGCGATGGTGCCGCCCTGGTTGGGCGCGCGGGTGGTGTCGCCCAGCACCATGTTCAACCGCTCCAGCGGCAGGTCCAGCTCCTCGGCGGCGATCTGCGCCAGCGCGGTGCGGATGCCGGTGCCCAGATCGACATGGCCGTTGAGCGCGGTGACGCTGCCGTCGTCCCAGACGGCGACCAGGATCTCGACGCCCTCCTGCGGATTGCCGGGCACCGCCGCGGGCTGGCCCTGCGCGGGCGGGGCGGCCGGCGGCGGATCGCGCACCACCAGCAGCACGCCCTCGGCCGCGTGGAAATCGGCCCGGGTGAGGGCGGTGTCGGCGCGGCGCGGCGCGGTCATGCGGCGGCCTGGTTCGGGGCCGCGTCGGCGTCGGCGTCGCGGGCCTGCTGCAGCAGGTCCGCCGCGCGCTGCACCGCCCGCACGATCTCGACATGGGTGCCGCAGCGGCAGAGGTTGTGCGCCAGTTCGCGGCGGATCGCGTCCTCGGTGGGATGCGGCTCGCGCGCCAGCAGGGCGGCGGCGGTCATCACCATGCCGTTGAGGCAGTAGCCGCACTGCGCGGCCTGCGCGTCGATGAAGCCCTGCTGCACCGGGTGCGGCGCGGCACGGGTGCCCAGGCCCTCCAGCGTGGTGACGCTGCGGCCGGCCACGCCCGCCGCCGGGATCACGCAGGCCCGCGCCGCCACGCCGTCGACCCACACGGTGCAGGCACCGCACTGGCCCAGGCCGCAGCCGTACTTGGGGCCGTTGAGGCCCAGGTCGTTGCGCAGCAGGTTCAGCAGCGTGGCCTGCGCGCCCACCGCCGGTGCGACCGGCCGGCCGTTGACGACCAGGGCGACGGAGGACAGGTGGGCGGCCGGGGACGGATGCATGCGGGACGAAAAAGGCAACTGGAACGAGGAGGGGCAGGACCTAGGCCGGCGGCAGCGCGCGCCGCACGGTCGCCGGCGTCAAGCGGTGGCGATGTCGGCGGACTGGATGCGCTTCACGCCCGCGGCGAGCATCTGCTTCCAGGCGGCGGCGAGCGATCCGTTCAGGTCGATCGCGCGGGTCGCGTCTTCCACCACGTAGACGGCGAAGCCGCGCTTGCGGGCGTCGAGCGCCGTCCAGGCCACGCAGAAATCGGTCGCCAGGCCGGTGACGTAGACGGTTTTGGTGCCGCGCTCCTTCAGGTAGCCGGAGAGACCCGTGGGCGTCTTGCGGTCGGCCTCCTCGAAGGCCGAATAGCTGTCCACGTCCTTGTGGAAACCCTTGCGCACGATCACCTGGGCGGTCGGCAGCTGCAGGTCCTTGTGCAGGGCGGCGTCCTCGGTGCCCTGCACGCAGTGGTCGGGCCAGAGCACCTGCTGGCCGTATTTGAGCTTGGTGCTGTCGAACGGCTTCTTGCCGGCATAGGTGCTGGCGAAGGACGCATGGCCGGCGGTGTGCCAGTCCTGCGTGAGCACGATGGTGTCGAAGGCCGCGGCGATCTTGTTGATGACCGGCACCACCTCCGCGCCGCCCTTGACCGGCAGCGTGCCGCCGTCGACGAAGCAGTTCTGCACGTCCACCACGATCAGCGCGGCCTGCGGGCCGGGCTTCATGCCCGCGGCCCACAGGGTGGGCACGGTGCCGGCCAGCCCGAGGGCGGTGCCGGCCTGGAGAAGGTGTCTGCGGTGCATCATGGTGGACTCCGTTCGAAAGTTGAAGAAGAACGACAGCGGGAAAAATCGCAGCGGGAGAAGGCGTGAAAGAACCGTAGCGAGCGACCCGAGTGTGCGGCGAGGACCGGAGCCGTACTTTGGTACGGTGAGGACCGCAGGCGCGCAATCGGGCCGCGCACCAGGTTCTCCCACACCTTGTCAAACCGACAGGTAGTTGCGACGCACCTCTTCGTTGGCGGCCAGCTCGTCCATTGACGCCTGGTAGCGGATCTGGCCTTTTTCGAGCACGTAGGCGCGGTCGGAGACCAGCTCGGCGAAGTGCATGTTCTGCTCCGACAGCAGGATGCTCACGCCCTGGCTCTTCAGCTCCAGGATCATGTGGGCCATCTGCTCGACGATCACCGGCGCCACGCCTTCGGACGGCTCGTCCAGCAGCACCAGATAGGGGTTGCCCATCAGCGTGCGGGCCACGGTGAGCATCTGCTGCTCGCCGCCGCTCATGCGGCCGCCGGGGCGCTGCGGCATCTCGCCCAGGTTGGGAAAGAGCTTGAACAGGCGCTCGGGCGTCCACACCGGCGCCGGGGTCCCGTCGTCCCACTGTCGGGCGGGCTGGCGGCCCACCTCCAGGTTCTCGACCACCGTCAGGTCGGTGAAGACGCGGCGGTCTTCCGGCACGAAGCCCAGGCCCAGGCGCGCCGCGTGGTGCGGCTCGGTGGTGGAGATGTCGTGGCCGCGAAACGCGATGCGGCCGCGGCGCTTGGCCAGCATGCCCATCACCGCCTTCAGCGTGGTCGACTTGCCCGCGCCGTTGCGGCCCATCAGCGCCACCACCTCGCCGCGCCGCACCTGCAGGTCGACGTCGTAGAGGACCTGCGCAGCGCCGTACCAGGCGCAGAGGCCGCTGGCCTCCAGCAGCAGCTGCTGCGATCCGGCGTGCGCCGAAGACGTTGAAGACGCCGGAGCGACCGGATCGAGGACTGCGGCGGACATCAGAGCACCTCCTGCGGGGCCACGACGGTGGGCGCTACGGCCACCGCCTTCTTCTTCTTCTCGAACGTGGTGCCGGTGCCGAAGTACACCTCCTGCACCTTGGGATGGTCGCGGATCTCGAGCGGCTTGCCTTCGGCGATCAGCCGGCCGCGCGCCAGCACGATGGTGCGGTCCGCATAGGCGAAGACCACGTCCATGCTGTGCTCGGTGAAGAGCACCGCCATGCCGCGGTCGATCACCAGCTGCTTGGTGAGCGCCATCAGGTCGTTGCGCTCCTTGGGTGCCATGCCGGCGGTGGGCTCGTCCATCAGCAGCAGCTTGGGGTCGTTGGCCATGGCGATCGCCAGCTCGACCCGCTTCACGTCGCCGTAGGCCAGCTCGCTGCACGGCCGGTCGGCCTGGGTCCGCATGCCGACCTGCTCCAGCAGGGCCAGCGCGTCGGCGCGGCGGTGGTCGGCCGCGCGGCGCCACATCGCGAACAGCTTGTCGTCGTAGGAGAGCAGCGCCATCTGCACGTTCTCGACCACGGTGAGCGAGGCGAAGGTCTCGGCGATCTGGAAGGTGCGGCCCACGCCCATGCGCCAGATGGCGCGCGGCCGGCGGCCGATCAGCTCCTGGCCTTCGAGCCGGATCGAGCCGCGGTCGGCCGGCAGCTGGCCGTTGACCATGTTGAAGGTGGTCGACTTGCCGGCGCCGTTGGGGCCGATCAGGGCCAGCAGCTCGCCCTTGTGCAGATTGAAATCGATGCCGTCGACGGCCTTCACGCCGCCGAAGGATTTGCCCAGGCCGGAGACCTGCAGAAGTGGTGTGCTCATGGCTTATTCCCTCTCCCTCTGGGAGAGGGCCGGGGTGAGGGCGTCCCCGGCGGGGACGGGGGCAGCACGTTCGGTGCGGCGCGAAAACCGCCCGAACAGCTGCTGCGCGAAGCCGGCGATGCCCTGCGGGAACAGCAGCACCAGCAGCAGGATGATCCCGCCCAGCATCGCGCGCCAGTAGTCGGTGTTGCGCGCCACCGTGTCGTGCAGCCAGGTGAAGGTCACCGCGCCCACCACCGGGCCGGCCAGCGTCTGCAGGCCGCCCAGCAGCACCATCACCAGGCCGTCGACCGAGCGCGAGACCGACAGCGTCTCGGGCGAGATGCTGCCCTTGGAGAACGCGTACAGCGCACCCGCCAGCCCGGCCACGGTGCCGGCCAGGATGAAGGCGACCCACTGCATCCGCTTGACGTCGATGCCGATCGCGTCGGCCCGCAGCGGCGAATCGCGGCCGGCGCGCATCGCGTAGCCGAAGGGCGAGAACAGCACCCTACGCAGGAAGAGGATGCCCGCGCCCACCAGCGCCAGGGTGAGCCAGTAGTACACCCGCTTGTCGGCCAGCCACGCGGCGGGCCAGACGCCGGTCAGGCCGTTGCTGCCGCCGGTGAACGCGTCCCACTGGTAGGTGACCGCCCAGGCGATCTGGGCGAAGGCCAGCGTGAGCATCGCCAGGTACACGCCCGACAGCTGCACCGCGAACCAGCCGAAGACGAAGGCGCCGAGCGCGGCCACCAGCGGTGCCAGCACCAGGGCCGCCTCCATCGGCAGGCCGGCCGAGCGCACCAGCAGCGCGGCGCCGTAGGCCCCCAGGCCGAAGTAGGCCGCATGGCCGAACGAGTGCATGCCCGCCGGCCCCATGATGAAGTGCAGGCTGACCGCGAACAGCGCCGCCACCATCAGGTCGATGGCCAGCACCGCGGCGTAGGGCGCGCCCGCCGTCAGCCAGGGCAGCGCCACCAGCGCCAGGCCCAGCACCGCGGCAGCCATCAGGTAGCTGCGGCTGGCCGGTCGCAGCGGCTCCTCCTGCAGGCCCAGGTGCCGGCTCGGCGCCTGCGGGCGGCCGAACAGGCCCCACGGCCGCCAGACCAGCACCACCGCCATCACCAGGAATTCGACCACCAGCGTGAGCTTCGAGAACGAGACGGGGATGCCGAACACCTCGACCACGCCCAGCCAGATGCAGATCGCCTTGATCTCGGCGATCAGCAGCGCCGCCGCATAGGCGCCGGGGATCGAGCCCATGCCGCCCACCACCACCACCACGAAGGCGGCGCCGATGGTGTTCAGGTCCATCTCCAGGTTGGCGGGCTCGCGCGGCAGCTGCAGCGCGCCGCCCAGGCCGGCCAGCAGCGCGCCGAGCGCGAACACCGCGGTGAACAGCCAGGCCTGGTTGACGCCCAGGGCGCTCACCATCTCGCGGTCCTGCGTGGCGGCGCGCACCAGCGTGCCCCAGCGGGTCTTGGTCAGCAGCAGCCAGAGCAGGCCCAGCACCACCGGGCCGACGACGATCAGGAACAGGTCGTAGGCCGGGAACTGCCGGCCCAGGATCTCGACCGAGCCCTTCAGGCCCGGCGCCCGCGGGCCGAGCAGCTCCTCGGCGCCCCAGAGCCACAGCACGCCGTCCTTGATGACCAGCACCAGCGCGAAGGTCGCCAGCAGCTGGAACAGCTCGGGCGCCTTGTAGATCCGGCGCAGCAGCACCACCTCGATCAGCGCGCCCAGCGCGCCCACCGCCAGCGCCGCCAGCGGCAGCGACACCCAGAAGCCGACGCCGCCGCCGCCGCCGATGCTGCCCAGGCGCTCGACCAAGCTGTAGGCCACGTAGATGCCCACCATGAAAAAGGAGCCGTGGGCGAAGTTCACGATGCGCGTGACGCCGAAGATCAGCGACAGCCCCGCTGCCACCAGAAACAGCGACGACGCGCCCGCCAGCCCGTTGAGCAGCTGAACGACGAAGCCTGAGAAAGTCATGCGAAACCCTGCGGTGCTGCCGAAAGACGGTATCGAGGGCGCAGCCGGGGCTGCGGCACTCGATCTGCTACATAAACGATAGCTAGAAGCCGGCGCGGTACGCCGGCTGCAGCCACTTTTCTTCTAAAAATGCGGCCCCGGGGGCCGCCGACGCTCAGTCCGCGGCGCGGAGCTTCTTGACTTCGTCGTCCGACGGCTGGAACTTGGCGCCGTCGAGGTAGGTGTAGTCCACCATCACGCCCTTGCCGCCGTCGTTCTTGGTCTTGCCGACATAGGCGCCCATGGTCGACTGGTTGTCCTGCGCGCGGTAGACGATCTTGCCGAAGGGCGTGTCGACCGGCAGGCCCTTGAAGGCCGCAGCCAGCTTCTCGGTCTCGGTGCTGCCGGCCTTCTTGGCACCGGCGGCGATCGACTGGATCGCGCTGTAGCCGACGACCGAGCCCAGGCGCGGGTAGTCCTTGAACTTGGCCTGGTAGGCGGCGAGGAAGGCCTTGTGCTCGGGCGTCTGCAGGCTGCTCCACGGGTAGCCGGTGACGACCCAGCCGGTGGGCGCCTCGTCCTTCAACGGGTCGAGGTACTCGGGCTCGCCGGTCAGCACGCTGACGACCTCGCGGTCCTTGAACAGGCCGCGGGTGTTGCCCTCGCGCACGAACTTCGACAGGTCGGCGCCGAACAGCACGTTGAAGATCGCGTCGGGCTTGGCGTCGGAGAGCGCCTGCACCACGCTGCCGGCATCGACCTTGCCGAGCGGCGGCGCCTGCTCGGCGACGAACTCGACATCCGGCTGCGCTTCCTTCAGCAGCTTCTTGAAGGTGGCGATCGACGACTGGCCGTACTCGTAGTTGGGGTAGACCAGCGCCCAGCGCTTCTTCTTCATCTTGGCCGCCTCGGGCACCAGCATCGCCACCTGCATGTAGGTCGATGGGCGCAGGCGGTAGGTGTACTTGTTGCCGTTCTGCCAGACGATCTTGTCGGTCAGCGGCTCGCCGGCCAGGTAGAAGAATTTCTTCTGCTTGGCGAAGTCGGTCAGGGCCAGGCCGGTGTTGGAGAGAAAGGAGCCGGTCAGCACGTCGACCTGCTCGCGCGAGATCAGTTCCTCGGCCATCCGCACCGCGTCGCCGGGGTTGGCGTTGTCGTCGCGGGTGATCAGCTCCAGCTTCTTGCCGTTGACGCCACCGGCGGCGTTGATCTCGTCCACCGCCAGCTCCATGCCCTTCTTGTAGGGCTCGAGGAAGGCGGGCTGCGCCTTGTAGCTGTTGATCTCGCCGATCTTGATCGTGCCTTGCGCATGCGCTGCGGCCGAGAGGGCCATGCCGGCGGCGAGCGCGGCGCTGAGGTGCAATGTCGTCTTCATGGGAGCTGCTCCTTGCGGATGGTGAACGGGTGGGGGAGGGGGTGAATGCGGTGCAGTCTGCGGCGCGCGCTCAGCGCAGGCCGTCGGTGCCCTGGATCTCGTGGGCCTGCAGGCCGCCGATGCGCGGCAGCGGACGGCCGCTGTCGGTGACGACCACCGCCACCACGATCTCGGCGGCGCGGGGCGCGTCGGCCACGCGGGCCTCCATCGCATCGAAGTGGCTGCGGACGAAGGCGGCGTCCTTGTGGCCCAGCGGCACGTCGACCGCGGTGCCCAGGCCGCCCTGCTTCTTGGCCGACGGCACCAGGGCCGCGCCCTTCTCGACGGCGTGCCTCAGCGGCGCGCCCAGCTTGGGGTGCAGGATCGCGGCGGCATGCTCCAGCTCGCCGGCCTCGCCGACGATCGCGGCCTTGCCGTAGCTCTGCGCGGCGCCGGGCACGATGCCCAGCGCCTCGACGCACTTGCGGCCCAGCAGCGCGCCCAGCTCCTCGCCGATCGCGACCAGCTCGTCCAGGTTCTCGGAGTAGCGGCCGGCGTACGGGTTGGCGATCACCGCCATCGCCAGTGCGCGGCGGGTCGGCGGGTCGACGGGCCGGCCCATCTCGATGCGCACCTCGTCCACCTGGACGACGATTTTTCTAATGCTTGCTGTCATGGAGTCTCCTGGCACGGTTCGATTGAGAGGGGCGCAGTGGATGCGGTCCGCACGTTCGATACGTGGCGGACGCTGCCTGTTTCAGGGATACCGCGGAACCGGCTTTGCCGGGCCGCTGGTTTCGCCCCCTGGGGGGAAGCGCCGCAGGCGCATCGGGGGGTCATCTCAATCCATCCCACTGGGCGATGTTTTCTGCGCGCAGGCCGCCGACGCGGTCGTGCACGCGGTAGCCGGTGGTCATGGCCAGGACGAAGACGATCTCGTCGGATGCCGGCGCGCCGGGCACCCGCACCTCGATCGCGTCGAACTGACCGCGCACGTAGCTGGCGTTGATGTTGGTCAGCGGCACGTCGAGCGTTACGCCGGGCGGGCCGACCTTCTTGGTCGAGGGCACGATCGACAGCGCGTTGGCCGGCTGGCCCTTCTTCTCGACGATGGTGCCGCTGGCGTAGGCCGCGCGGTCGCCCTTCCAGCCGAGCAGCTCTCGCATCGCATAGCCGCCGGGCACGTGCCACAGCGCACCGTGCTCCAGCTCGCCGGCGGCGCCGACGATCGCGCCCTTGCCATAGGTGGCGATGCGGTCGACCGTCACGTCCATCGCGGCCAGCAGGCGGCGCGCCATGTCGAGGCCGACCGGCTGGAGCGCGTCCATCATCGGCAGGATGTCCTGCTCGTAGCGGCCGGCGTACGGGTTGGCCAGCACCGCGCAGACGAAGCCGCGGCGCAGCGGCACGCTTGCCGGCGGTCCGAACTCGTGGTGGATGTCTTCCACGTGGGTGAAGGTGCGTCGTATCTCGATCATGCTGGGAAATCCTGCCATTCGTTAAGCAAATACCGAACCAACCCGCAGCGCCGCGGGCCCTGCCGGCAGCGAGGGGGCAGGCTGCGCCGCACGCGCATTCTGCGCGACCACGAGCCGGCCCTGGCAGACCAACGCGGCCGCCCACAGGTGGCCGGCGTCGTGCAGCCGCCAGGCTTCCTGCAGGCCGGCGGCGAGCGCGCGGCGCACCGCGTCGGCACCCAGCGGCGGCACCTCGGCGGTGACCGGCAGGCGGCCCAGGTCGCTGTCGTCCTTCAGGTCGCACGCCGGGCGGCGCTGGATGCGGGCATCGTCGATGTTCACCGCATTGGCCACCAGGGTGGCGCAGGCGTCGGCCTCGGCCGCGGTGCGGGCCAGCACGGTGACGCTGTCGGCGATGCCGAGCGAGAAGCTGCGGCCACGCCAGCCGCTGGTGGCGATGCCGCGCACCGGCAGGGCGGCGTCGACGGTGAATTGGCCGTCGGTGGCGATGCCGTGCACGCCGGCCTGGGCCATCTCTTCGATACCGAAGCGCCCCACGTCGGCCACCAGGCCCACCCGCACCTGCGCGCCGGGCGCCAGGTGCAGCGCGATGTCGCCGCCGTTGTTGACCCAGGCGCGGTGGATGCCCGGCCGGTCGTAGCAGGCGACGACCTCCTGCGCCACGCTGCCGGCCACCGCCGCCATCGGCGTGAGGTAGACGGCCCGGTGCGGCGCGCAGGCGCTCCACATGCGGCGCGCCACCGGGCCCTGCACCGGGCAGTCGGCGCCGACCGGCCGCCGCAGCGCGGGCAACTCCGCGACCAGTTCGCCCAGCAGCGGCAGGAAGCGCTGCCAGGCCGCGGCATGCGCATCGGCCACGGCCGCGGCCTCGCCTTCGGCCCCGATGACCAGGTCGATCGGGCCGTGCTGGAAATGCCAGCGGCCGTCCGGGAGCGTCGCGCGGGAGGCGGCCACTGCGGTCAGCCCAGCAGCGGCGCGTGGCCCAGGGGCCAGGGATTGGCGGCCGGCTGCGGCACCCAGCGCAGGGTGCGCGGCGCGCCGTCGGTGTGCCAGCCGCCGGTGCGCAGCACCTGCTCCAGCGGCCGTACATGGTCCAGGTGGCCGCCGAGCAGGCCGTAGTCGTCGAGCGACATGCTGAATTCGATCGGGGCCACGATGGCGGGCGTGGGCACGGTGCCGAAGCTGTTGTCGGGCATGCGCGTCACGTCGGCCATCACGGTGATGCCGCCGCCGGGCCAGACATAGGCCGGCGCGCCGCCGCAGGTCACGTTGACCAGCGCCTGCTTGATCGCGCGGGTGAGCTGCACCGGGTTGTCGGTGACGCCCGCCCGCAGGCTGCCGCCGGCGCCGCCCAGGAACAGCACGGTGCAGAGCGAGGGCTCGCAGTTCTCGCCGATGCGCTCGACCACCGCGCGCACCTCGGCGGGCATCGGCTGCTCGACCGGCTGCAGCTGCGCATCGAGCACGTACCAGGCGGCATGTTCGCCGGTGGTGGAGGTCATCAGCAGGCGCAGGCCCGGCCAGGCGGTGCCGTCGTCCCAGCCCTCGATGATCGAGAGCGGCTCTGCGATGTCGGTGCCGCCCCATCCTGTGCCGGGATTGGCCACCTGGAAGTAGCGGCCAGGCGTCGATTTGCGGCCGAGCATCTTGATGCCCGACCTGCGCATGTCCAGGCAGCGGCCGGCCTGGTGCTCGGACAGCACGCCGGTGATGTGGTCGTCCACCACCACCACCTCGTCCACATGGCCGAGCAGCTGCTTGGCGAAGATGCCGATGGTGGCCGAGCCGCAGCCGACCCGCATCCGCTGCTCCTCCACCCCGTTGACGATGGGCGCGCGGCCGGCCTGCACCACGATCTGCGAGCCGCCGTCGATGGTGAGCTCCACCGCCTGCTTGTTGCCCAGCAGCTGCATCATCTCGGCGGTGATGCGGCCCTCCTTCTTGCTGCCGCCGGTGAGGTGGTGCACGCCGCCAAGGGACAGCATCTGCGAGCCGTACTCGGCCGTGGTCACATGGCCCACCACCTCGCCCTTGCAGCGGATGTTGGCCTGCTCGGGGCCGAGGAAACGGTCGGTGTCGATCTTCACCTTGAAGCTGCAGTAGCTGAAGATGCCTTCGGTGACGACCGTCACCATGTCGACGCCCTGCGCCTTCGACGACACGATGAAGGGCGCGGGCTTGTAGTCGGGGTAGGTGGTGGAGGAGCCGACGCCGGTGACGAAGACCTCGTCGGCGTGCAGCAGGTCGCCGCTCCAGGCGGCGGGCGCCAGGGCGGCGTCGCCCGCGCTCGTGCTGGCAGCGTCATCCGCACCGGGCGGCGCGAACGCCACCAGCTCGGCCTCGCCGGCGGCCAGCGTGCGGCGCAGCAGCACCACCGGGTCGACCCGCACCAAGGCACCGGCCTGGTTGGCGTAGCGGTCGCAGGCGCCGGTGCGGCCCTCCGATATCTGGCACAGCACCGGGCAGGCGTTGCACTCGATCTTGGGCACGGCGGGCCGGGCGCTGCGCGCGGCGGCGGCCTCCGGCGGGGGCGTCGGCACGGGCATGTCCATGCCGGGCAGGCCGTCGGTCTTGGTGTGTTCCGTCATGCGTGGGATCTCAGCTCGTGGGGCACCGGGGCGAATCGCGGTGCCGGCAAGTCGCCGCCGGCACCGCTTGAACACGCCTGTCATTTTGTGTAGCATTCACTACATCAAAATGTTGTGAGCGCTACATTTCGGGTCAATGTAGCGCATTCGTTCAGGAGCCGCAACCGGTGTTTTTCCGCACTTTTCCAGGGCGCCGCGCACGCACCGCGATGGCCCGCAACGGCCCCAATGCCTGGGTTCGGTGCATGCCCGGCCGATGCCCTACCATCGCGGTATCCGCGGCTGCCCTGCCGCTGGCCACCACGATGGACACCGGAGACAACCCGCTCTCGCCGCCAGGCCCCTACCGGGCCTGTCGGCTTTCCTCCATCCTTCAATCGCCCTTGCCACGACCATGAGTGCCTTCAACGAAGAACGCGTTCTCTCCGTCCACCACTGGACCGACCGCCTGTTCACCTTCACCACGACGCGCGACCCCTCGCTGCGCTTCTCCAACGGCCATTTCACGATGATCGGCCTGCGCGTCAACGACAAGCCGCTGCTGCGCGCCTACAGCATCGCCAGCGCCAACTACGAGGAGCACCTCGAGTTCCTGAGCATCAAGGTCGACAACGGCCCGCTCACCTCGCGGCTGCAGCACATCCAGGTGGGCGACACGATCATCGTGGGCCGCAAACCCACCGGCACACTGCTTACCGACTACACCCTGCCCGGCAAGCGCCTGTACCTGCTGGGCACCGGCACCGGCCTGGCACCCTTCCTGTCGATCATCCGTGACCCCGAGACCTACGAGAAGTTCGAGAAGGTGATCCTGGTCCACGGCGTGCGCCAGGTCGACGAGCTGGCCTACCACGACATGGTCACCGAGCACCTGCCGAACCACGAGTTCCTGGGCGACCTGGTGCGCAGCCAGCTGCTCTACTACCCCACGGTGACCCGCGAGAGCTACCGCAACATGGGCCGCATCACCGAGCTGATCGAGACCGGCAAGCTCGAGGCCGACCTGGGCCTGCCGCCGATCAACGCCGCCGAAGACCGGGTGATGCTCTGCGGCAGCCCGCACATGCTGACCGACCTGAAGCACCTGCTGGAGAGCCGCGGCTTCAAGGAAGGCAACACCTCCACCCCCGGCGACTTCGTCATCGAACGGGCCTTCGCCGAAAAATGAGGCCCCTCGGCTTCTCACTTCGCTGCGCTGCGTGTAGTTCGCCATCCCCCGGGGGGAAGGCTCGGCCGCCTGGGGGCGGCCCGGCGGCGGCCGTGAGGCCCCTCGGCTTCTCGCCTCGCTGCGCTGCACCCGGCTCGCATGGCTGAACGCAAGCCCGCCGCGAAGAAGACCGGCACCCGCGGCACCGGCGTGCGGGAGCTGGCCGCGCAGACCACGCGCGACAACATCCTGAAGGCGGCGACCAAGGTGTTCGCCCGCTACGGCTACGAGGGCGGCAGCGTCGAGAAGATCTCGAAGGCGGCCAAGTCCTTCGACCGGATGATCTACTACTACTTCGGCAGCAAGGAAGGCCTGTTCATCGCGGTGATCGAGACGATCTACAGCCGCATGAACGAGGCCGAGGCGGCGCTCGACATCCGGCTCGACACGCCGGTGGATTCGCTCAAGGCGGTGGTGCGCTTCGTGAGCGGCTACTACCGCAAGCACCCCGAGTTCGTCACCCTGCTCAACACCGAGAACCTGCACAAGGGCAAGCACATCTCCAAGTCGATGCGGGCGCGCGAATACTCGTCGCCGGCCGTCTCGGTGATCGCGCAGGTGCTGGAGAGCGGCGTGCGCGCCGGCGTCTTCCGGCACGACATGCAGGCGCGCGACCTCTACCTGCTGATCGCGTCGATGGGCTACTTCTACCAGTCCAACCGCTACACGCTGTCGGCCTTCCTGGGCGAGGAGATCGAGCAGCCCGAGGCCCTGGCCCATTGGGACGCCTTCATGATCGACGTGGTGCTGCGCGCGGTGGCACCGGCGCCGGCAGGCTAGCCGCGGCCCTGGCGCCGCGCCGGATGTCGCGCACGGCGCGGCACGCGGCTTGCATGCGGACGACGGTCTATGTAGTATCCACTACACCAAACCCATCCCCGCAGGGCGGCCCACCGCCCGCGCCCCCACGGAGCTTTCATGGCAGACATCACCACCAGCGCGACCTCCGGCAAGGTCGTCATCCAGAACATCGGCCTGCTGCTCTCGGGCGACATCGACCGGCCGGTCCTCGACGCCGACACCATCGTCGTGCAGGACGGCCTGATCACCGCGGTCGGCAAGTACAAGGACTGCGACGTCGAAGGCGCCAGGACCGTCATCGACTGCCGCCAGACCTGCGTGGCACCGGGCCTGATCGACAGCCACGTGCACCCGGTCTTCGGCGACTGGACGCCGCGCCAGGGCCAGATGGGCTGGATCGACTCCACCATGCACGGCGGGGTGACCACGATGATCTCGGCCGGCGAGGTGCACCTGCCCGGCCGGCCGAAGGACATCGTCGGCCTCAAGGCGCTGGCGATCACCGCGCAGCGCGCCTTCGACAACTTCCGGCCCGGCGGCGTGAAGGTGCTGGCCGGCGCGCCGATCATCGAGCGCGGCATGGTCGAGAGCGATTTCAAGGAGCTGGCCGAGGCCGGCGTGACCCTGCTCGGCGAGGTGGGCCTGGGCTCGGTCAAGGCGGGCTACGAGGCCAAGGAGATGGTGGGCTGGGCGCGCAAGTACGGCATCCAGAGCACGATCCACACCGGAGGCCCGTCGATTCCCGGCTCGGGCCTGATCGACAAGGACGTGGTGCTGGAGGCCGACGCCGACATCATCGGCCACATCAACGGCGGCCACACCTCGCTGCCCGAGGCGCACGTCTGCGAGCTGTGCGAGAAGTCGTCGCGCGCCATCGAGATCGTGCACAACGGCAACGAGCGCGTGGCCATCGCCGCCGCCCGTGCCGCGCTGGAGCTGAAGTGCCCGCACCGGGTGATCCTCGGCACCGACGGCCCCGCCGGCTCGGGCGTGCAGCCGCTGGGCATCCTGCGGATGGTGGCGATGCTGTCCTCGATCGCCAACATCCCGGCCGAGCTGGTGTTCTGCTTCGCGACCGGCAACACCGCGAAGATCCGCAATCTGAATTGCGGCCTGGTCGAAGTGGGCCGCGCCGCCGATTTCGTCTTCATGGACCGGGCGCAGCACTCGCCGGCGCCGGGTCTGCTGGAGAGCGTGCAGCTGGGCGACATCCCCGGCGTCGGCATGGTGATGATCGACGGCATCGTGCGTTGCGGCCGCAGCCGCAACACGCCGCCGGCTACCGAGATTCCGGTGGTGGTGGGTGCGCACTAGACGTGCGTTTGCTATGTAATCGATAGCATGGGGCCGGCGATCGGCGCCGGCCCCGGCTACTTTTCTTTCAAAAAAGCCTCGTTGGCATCGCCACCGTGCCTTGCTCCTTCCCCCTCTGGGGGAAGGTCGGGATGGGGGCCGCTGCCCTTTGCGCGCTGCTTTTCCAACCTGCCGGTCGCGGGCCCCCACCCCAACCCTCCCCCAGCGGGGGAGGGAAAGGGAACCATCGAGACCTGCTGCCTCAGGACACGGTCGGCCCGGCCGAGGCGTCGGTGGCCGCCACCGCCGCTTCGACCGCCTGCTCCTTCTCCCGCTCCCGCAGCGCCGCCTCCGCGGCCGCATCCGACAGCGCCCGCGCGCACCCGGCCGACAGCAGCAGGATCGCCGACGAGAAATAGATCCACATCAGCAGCACCACCAGCGAGCCGGCCGCGCCGTAGGCCGACACCAGCGCGGCCCGCGACAGGTACAGCGCCAGCACGTACTTGCCCACGGTGAACAGCGTGGCGCCGATCGCGCCGCCCATCACCATGTAGCGCAGCGAGGGCTTCGGGCCGGTCGAGAGCCGCATCATCCCCGCGAACAGCGCGGTGCAGAAGGCGAAGGCGATCAGCTGGTTCAGGATGCGCAGCAGCGGCTCCAGCGGCAGCCAGGCGCCGGCCCAGCCCGACACCACCTCCAGCACGGTGGTGATGACCAGCGACACCATCAGCAGGAAACCGAAGGCCAGGATGTAGCCCACGCCGCGCAGCCGCAGCGAGGCGGCGTACCACCACTTGCTGGGCGGCGCCGGTGGCCGGCCCTGCTGCCAGACCCGCTCGAAGGCCGACTGCAGTTCGGCGAACACGCCGGTCGCACCGAACAGCAGCAGCGCGAACGCGATGGCCGAGGCCACGATGCCGTCGGACGGCTTCTGCGCGCTGGCCAGCGCCTGCCGCACGCCGTCGGCACCCCGCGGGCCGATGACGGCGGTGATCTGGTCGAGCAGCTCGGTCTCGACATAGCTGCGGTCCAGCCACCAGCCCAGCACCGCCACCAGCAGCACCAGCAAGGGCGCCAGGCTCAGCACGCCGTAGAACGACATCGCCGCGCTCATGCGCAGGCCGTCGGCATCCATCCAGAGCTGGAACGCCCGCACGCCGGGCTGTGCCGGCCGCAGGGCGCGGGTGCCCAGCGCATGGGCACGGTCGAAGGCAGGGTGGGAGAAAGGCATGGCGCACGGGCCGGGCGGGGCCGGCATCGAAAGGGATGCGCCGACCTTAGCCGAGAGCCGCTACCCGCCGGGTAGGCGTGTGCCGCAAACCGGGCCCGCTGCGCCGCGGGCCTTCCGGCGCGTCAGTACTGGCCGGTGGTGGAATAGCTGCCCTGGGGCTGCGACACGTTGCGGTAGTAGGGATCGTTCGACGAGTAGGTGGCGCCCTGGCCCAGACGGAAGCCGCGGCCCTCCAGCGTGACACGTTCGCCGACCGGCACCGCCTGGGACCGCTCGAAGGTGCGGGTGGAGCCGTCGTCCATCCGCACCCGCACCTGGTAGGCGGTGACGGTGCGGGTGCGCTGCTCGACCGTGTGGCCCAGGTAGCCGCCACCCACCGCGCCGAGCACCGTGGCCGCGGCACGGCCCGAGCCGCCGCCGACCTGGTTGCCGAGCACGCCGCCCAGCACGCCACCGGCCAGGGCGCCGACGCCGAGGCCCGCGACGCCCGGGATCGGCGCACTGCGCTGCACCGGCGTGACCGATTCGATGCGGCCGCAGGTCGTGCAGACCTGGGCGACCGGCATCGGCGTCTGCGGGTAGCTGGGCGAGTAGGCCGGCTGCTGCTGGTAGCCGCCGGCGGGGGCGGCCGGTGCGCGCACGACCGGTGCCGGGGCAGTGCGAACCGGTGCAGGGGCCTGTGCGACCGGGGCGAGCGCCGTGGCGGGCGGCGCGGTCACGGCGGCCGCGGTGTTGCGGGGCGGCTCGACCAGGTCGTCGCGGGCGTTCGGCGTGCCCGCCATGCCGGGTGCGGCGGCGCTGGCCGTCACCGCGGTGGGGGCCGCCGCCGTGTCGCTGCGCAGGTTCTGGTAGGCCAGGGTGCCGCCGAGCGCCACCACGGCCGCACCCAGCGCGCCGATGGCGATCCACAGGGGCTTCAGGGCCGGCTGCGACGGGCCGGTGTGGGGGGTCAGGGTGTCGGGGGCGGTGTTCATGGCTTTTCCTCGTATCGAAACCGGTGTTCCAGATGAAACGCTCGGCATGTGGTCAAGGTACACAGCGCAAGGCAACGGCCGGTAGTCGCTTTGTAAGGCGCGGTAAGCGGCACCGCCCCCGTCACAGGGCGGGCCGGTTCATCTGCTCACAGATTGGGGGCCAGAAGCCGCTCCAGCAGGGCGGCGTCCATTCCCCGGCGGGCGGCCTGGTCCTGCAGCTGGTCTTCGCCGATCTTGCCGACGTTGAAGTAGGTGCTGCCCGGATGCGCAAGATAGAAGCCGCTGACGCTGGCGGCCGGCGTCATCGCCAGCGAGTCGGTCAGGCCCATGCCGATGTCGTCGCAGCCGAGCGCGGCGAACATGTCGCGCTTGACGCTGTGGTCGGGGCAGGCCGGGTAGCCGGGCGCGGGGCGGATGCCGCGGTACTTCTCGGCGATCATGTCCTCGGCGCTCAGGGCCTCGCCGGCGGCGTAGCCCCACAGGTCCTTGCGCACCCGCTCGTGCAGGTACTCGGCGAAGGCCTCGGCCAGCCGGTCGGCCAGGGCCTTGAGCATGATGCCGGAGTAGTCGTCCAGGTCGTCCTGGAAGAACTTCTCCTTCTTCTCGACGCCGATGCCGGCGGTCACCGCGAACATGCCGACGTAGTCCTTCAGCCCGCTCTCGCGCGGCGCGACGAAGTCGGCCAGGCAGCGGCTCGGCCGCATGACGCCCTCGATCGCCTGCTTCTCGGTCTGCTGGCGCATGCCGTACCAGGTGAGCGCCGGCTCCAGCCGGTTCTCGTCGGTGTAGAGCACGATGTCGTCGGCGCGCTCGGTGTTGGCCGGCCAGAAGCCGACCACCGCGTTGGCCTGCAGCCAGCGGCCCTCGATCAGGCGCTTGAGCATCCGCTGGCCGTCGGCGTAGACGCGCACCGCCTCGGTCCCGACGACCTCGTCCTTCAGGATCGCGGGGAACGGGCCGGCCAGGTCCCAGGTCTGGAAGAAAGGGCCCCAGTCGATGTACTTGGCCAGCTCGGTCAGGTCGAAGTTCTTGAACAGCCGGCGGCCGAGGAACTTGGGCACCGGCGGGGTGTAGGCCGCCCAGTCGACCGGCGTCCTGTTGGCGCGCGCCTTGGCCAGCGGCCACATCGGCGTCTGCTTGCGGTTGGCGTGCTGCGCCCGCACCTTCTCGTAGTCTGCGTTGATCTCGTCGATGTACTGCGCCGCCTGGTCGGAGAGCAGGTTCTGCGCGACGCCCACGCTGCGCGAGGCGTCCGGCACGTAGACGACGGGGCCTTCGTAGTGCGGCGCGATCTTGACCGCGGTGTGCACCCGGCTGGTGGTGGCGCCGCCGATCAGCAGCGGGATCTTCCTGATGCGGAAATGGTCGTCGCGCTGCATTTCGCCGGCCACGTACTGCATCTCCTCCAGGCTCGGCGTGATCAGCCCCGACAGGCCGACGATGTCGGCGCCCTCGACCTTGGCGCGCGCCAGGATCTCGTGGCAGGGCACCATCACGCCCATGTTCACCACTTCGAAGTTGTTGCACTGGAGCACGACGGTGACGATGTTCTTGCCGATGTCGTGCACGTCGCCCTTGACGGTGGCGATGATGATCTTGCCCTTGGTGCGCACGTCGCGGCCGGCGGCCTCGTCGCGCAGCTTTTCTTCCTCGATGTAGGGCAGCAGGTGGGCGACGGCCTGCTTCATCACCCGCGCCGACTTGACCACCTGCGGCAGGAACATCTTGCCCGCGCCGAACAGATCGCCGACCACGTTCATGCCGTCCATCAGCGGGCCTTCGATCACATGCAGCGGACGGCCGCCGGTGGCGAGGATCTCGCGGTAGGCCTCCTCGGTGTCGTCGACGATGAAGTCGGTGATGCCGTGCACCATGGCGTGCGCCAGGCGTTGGCCCACCGCCACCGGCGCCTCGGGCGTGCCGCGCCATTCGAGCTTCTTGCTCTCGTCCTTGGCGCCGCTCTTGGCGGTCTCGGCGATCTCGACCAGGCGCTCGCCGGCGTCGGGCCGGCGGTTGAGCACCACGTCCTCGACCCGCTCGCGCAGCACCGGCTCCAGGTCGTCGTAGACGCCCACCATGCCGGCGTTGACGATGCCCATGTCCATGCCCGCCTTGATCGCGTGGTACAGGAACACGGTGTGGATGGCCTCGCGCACCGGGTCGTTGCCGCGGAACGAGAAGCTGACGTTCGAGACACCTCCCGAGATCTTCGCGCCCGGCAGGTGCTGCTTGATCCAGCGCACCGCCTCGATGAAATCGACCGCGTAGTTGTTGTGCTCCTCGATGCCGGTGGCCACCGCGAAGATGTTGGGGTCGAAGATGATGTCCTCGGGCGGGAAGCCCACCTCGTCGACCAGCACCCGGTAGGCGCGCTCGCAGATCTCGATCTTGCGGGCGAAGGTGTCGGCCTGGCCCTGCTCGTCGAAGGCCATCACCACCGCCGCCGCGCCGTAGCGCCGCACGAGGCGTGCCTCGTGCTTGAATTTCTCGACCCCCTCCTTCATGCTGATCGAGTTGACGATGCCCTTGCCCTGGATGCAGCGCAGGCCGGCCTCGATCACCTCCCACTTCGAGCTGTCGACCATGATCGGCACCCGGGCGATGTCGGGCTCGGACGCGATCAGGTTCAGGAAGCGCACCATGGCGGCCTTGCTGTCGAGCATCGCCTCGTCCATGTTGATGTCGATCACCTGGGCGCCGTTCTCGACCTGCTGCCGCGCGACCGACAGCGCCTGGTCGTACTCGCCGTTGAGGATCATCCGGGCGAAGGCCTTGGAGCCGGTGACGTTGGTGCGCTCTCCCACGTTGACGAACAGCGTGCCGTCGCCGATCGACACCGGCTCCAGGCCGGAGAGCTTCATCGGGGGCACGGCGGCAGGGGCGGGAACGGAGGCGGAAGGAACGGACGGCATGGGCTCACCTGTGGGGCGGATCAGGTGAGCGTCGTTGCGAAGGAAGATGCGGCCCGAGCCTGACGGCACTGGGACACAGGCCGCTGCAACGCTCCTCGGGGAGCGGGGATTTTACGTGCGGCGGGTGCAGAGCGGGGCGCGGGCCCGGCCCGTCGTTCCGACGCTCACTCCAGCCGCGCGCCCGATTGCCGCACCAGGCTTTCCCAGACCGGCACCTCGGCGGCGTAGGCGGCGGCGAACTGCTGCGGCGTGCTGGCCTTGCGCTCGAAACCCATCGCGGCGATGCGGGCCGCCACGTCGGGCTGCTCGCTGGCCAGGCGGACCTCCTCGGCCCAGCGCTGCACGATGGGCGCCGGCGTGCCGGCGGGCGCGGCCATCGCCAGCCAGCCGGCGATGCGGTAGGCCGGGTCGGTCAGGCCCTGCTCGGCCAGCGTCGGCACCTGCGGCAGCGCGGACATGCGGCGGTCGCCGGTGGTGCCGATCACCTTGATCCGGCCGGCCTCGATGTGCGGCCTGGCCTGCAGCACGCTGGCGTAGGCCATCTGGATCTGGCCGCCGATCAGGTCCTGCATCATCGGCGCCTCGCCCTTGTAGGCGATGTGCGCCATGTCGGCCTGCTGGGTCAGGCTCATGTGGGCGCCGGCCAGGTGCGGGTAGGCGCCCACGCCCCAGGAGCCGTAGCTGAGCTTGCCCTTGTTCGCCTTGGCGTAGGCCAGCAGCTCGGGCCCCGTGTTGGCGGGCACGCCCGGGTGCACCACCAGCAGCACCGGCGCCACCGCGATCTGCGTGACCATCACCAGGTCGCGGCGCGGGTCGTAGGGCAGCTTCTCGTACAGGAACATGTTGGTCAGCAGCGACTGGCTGAGCGTCAGCACCACCGTGTGGCCGTCCGGCGCGGCCTTGGCGACCGCGTCGGTACCCAGGATCGCCGAGGCGCCGGGCTTGTTGTCCACCACCACCGGCTGGCCCAGGCGCGGCGCCATCTTCTCGGCCAGCACCCGCGCCAGCACGTCGGTCGCGCCGCCAGGCGGGTAGGGCACGACGATGCGCAACGGCTTGTTGGGGAAGCCCCCGGTGGTGGGCGCCGCGGCGGTCTGGGCCAGCGCCCAGGGCGCGCAGAACAGGGCGGGCAGGGCGGCCAGCAGCGTGCGGCGGGCTGGCGGCGGCGTGCCGCGGTTCGGGCAGGGGCGGGTCATGGCGGTGTCTCCGTTGTGGTTGTGCGGACCATTCTTGAGAAGCGCCCGGGGCAGCGCTGTCGCCTTGGGAACATCGACCCGTGCGGGTGCAGGGGCTTTGGGCCGGGCAGGGCGCCGTGGCGCTCCGGCAGGCGCCGAGATGCATGTTGGGCGGCTTGATGCGGCACGCGACGCACTCTGGGCGAACTCACGAAGAAAAGTGCCGCTGGCCGGCGCGGATCGACGGCCATCAGCTATGAAAAATATAGCAAATCGGTCCTAGCCCGCAGCTGGCCGCAGCGCCCGCCGGTACTGCACCGCTTCGGCCACATGGGCCGTCTGCACGTCCTCGGCGCCCGCCAGGTCGGCGATGGTGCGGGCCACCTTCAGCGCCCGGTGGGTGCTGCGGGCCGACCAGCCCAGCTTGGCCGCCGTTTTCTGCAGGAATGCGAGGGTGGCCGGCTCCAGCGGTACGTGCGCGTCGATCGCCTGGCCCTGCAGTGCCTGGTTGGCGTGGCCCTGGCGCTGCATCGCCCGCTGCCGGGCGCCGACCACGCGCGCGCGGATCGCGGCGGTGCCTTCACCCGGCGGGGCCTGCAGCAATTCATCGGCGGGCAGGGAGGGCACCTCGATCTGGATGTCGATCCGGTCGAGCAGCGGGCCTGAAAGCCGCGCCTGGTAGCGGGCGATCTGCTCGGGCGAGGAGCGGTAGGGCTGCGCGGCGGTGCCCAGGCCGCCGCAGGGCGTCGGGTTCATCGCCGCCACGAGCTGGAAGCGGGCCGGGAATTCGGCACGCCGGGCGGCGCGGGCGATCGAGATGGTGCCGGTCTCCAGCGGCTCGCGTAGCGCCTCCAGTGCGGCACGGGGGAACTCGGGCAGCTCGTCGAGGAACAGCACGCCGTAGTGGGCAAGCGAGATTTCGCCGGGCCGCGGCGGCGAGCCTCCGCCCACCAGGGCCACCGCGCTGGCCGTGTGGTGCGGGCTGCAGGTCGGCCGCGTGCCCCAGCGCTCCAGGGCGAAGCGGCCCGCCAGGCTGGCGATGGCGGCGCTCTCCAGCGCCTCGTCCAGTTCCATCGGCGGCAGCAGGCCCGCGAAGCGCTGCGCCAGCATCGACTTGCCCGAGCCCGGCGGCCCCACCATCAGCAGGCTGTGGCCGCCGGCCGCGGCGATCTCCAGCGCCCGCTTGGCGGCGGCCTGGCCCTTCACGTCGGACAGGTCGGCGTACACCGGCTGCGGCCCGGCCGCCGAGGGCTGCATGCGCGCCCAGCCGCTCGGGTCCGCCGCACCCGCGTCGCCGGCCGCGGCCTGCGCGGCCACGGCGGGCGGCAGGAAGCGCTGCACCACGTCGAGCAGGTGGCGCGCGCCGTAGACCTCGCGTCCCGGAACCAGCGCCGCCTCGCCCGCGCTCTCGGTGGGCAGCACCAGCCGGATGCCGGGCGCCGCCCGGCGCAGGGCCAGCGCGGTGGCCAGCGCGCCGCGCACCGGCCGCAGCTCGCCCGACAGCGTCAGCTCGCCCGCGAACTCCCAGCCCGCCAGCTGCGCGCCGTCGACCTGCCCGCTCGCCGCCAGGATGCCGAGCGCGATCGGCAGGTCGAACCGTCCCGAATCCTTCGGCAGGTCCGCCGGCGCCAGGTTGACCGTGATCCGCTTGTTGTGCGGGAACTCCAGCCCCGCGTTCTGCAGTGCCGACCGCACCCGCTCCCGCGCCTCCTTCACTTCCACATCGGCCAGCCCCACCAGGGTGAAGCTGGGCAGGCCGTTGGCCAGGTGCACCTCCACCGTGACGGCGGCGGCTTCGAGGCCCTGGAGAGCACGGCTTTGGACGGTGGCGAGTGTCATGGGAATCCTGATGAGAGCAAGGGTTGAGCGCACGCAATCGCCTTCGACGGCCCATCGAACAGAGACCGTTCATCAATTTCAAATGAGAAATCACGATCGTTAGCATGCCTACGCTAGTAACATAAGTTACTATTTATGACATTTTATGATCGGGCCGACGGTGCCGTTAGCAGATGGGAAAACAAATGCGCTGTCGGCTACGGGCCTGCTTTGGATATGCCTGGCTTCGATTGCTGTGGTTGGTCATGGCCGTCGCCGGCGCCCTGGGGCTCCATCCCGCGACGGCACAGGACGCCGACTGTGCCGAGGTCAAGATCGTCATAGAGCAGAAGCTTTCGCTCGAACGCCAGGCGTTCGATGCGCACATGGTGATCACCAACGGGCTCGACGGGAAAGCGCTGCAGAACGTCAAGGTCGATCTTTACTTTCTCGACCAGGCCGAACAGCCGGTCGGCGCCACGTCCGACCCGAACGCGCGTGGCACGTCGTTCTTTTTTCGAACCGACCGGCTGACCGGAATCGAATCGATCGGGGGTTCTGCCGGAATCGCGGGCAAGTCTGCAGCCGACATCCACTGGCTGATCGTCCCGGCCGCTGGCACCGGAGGGCTGGAGTCCAAGGGCAAGCTCTACTACGTCGGTGCCAAGGTCACCTACACGCTCAACGGGCAAACCAGCAGTGTCGATGTCACGCCCGACTACATCGTCGTGCGTCCGCAACCCCTGCTCAAGCTCGACTACTTCCTGCCGGCCGATGTCGTGGGGGACGACCCGTTCACCGATGCCGTGGAAACGCCCGAGCCGTTCACGCTGGGCGTGCGCATCAAGAACAACGGCGGCGGTGTGTCGTACAAGACGAACATCGAGTCGGCACAGCCCAGGATCGTAGAAAACAAGCAAGGCCTGGCGATCGGCTTCCAGATCCTGGGGGGCTACGTCGCCGACAAGCCGGCCGGCAAGAGCCTCCTGCTCGATTTCGGCGACATCGCACCCGGCACTTCGCAGATGGGTCGGTGGGACATGGTCACCAGCCTGTCCGGCAAATTCGTCGCGTTCGACGCAAGCTACGTTCATGCCGACAGTCTGGGCGGCGCAGCCACGTCGCTCCTGCAGGAGGTGACGACCCACACCCTGGTTCGCGACGTGCGGGTGGACCTCGCAGGGCGCGACAACGTCCGCGACTTTCTTGCCAAGGACGTCGACGTCCTGCGTGTGTACGAGTCCGACGGTCTGGATACGGTCGTCGCCGACCGGTCCTCCAGCGCGAAGCTGCAGTCGTCGGGCAGCACGGCCGCGTTGACTTTCCCGGCGACACCTGGATTCGCGTTCGCTCGGGTGGCCGATCCATCGAACGGCAACCGGAGCCCCGCGCGGGTGCTGCGCTCCGACGGCAAACTTTTGCCGCCCGAGAACACCTGGCTCTCCAAGATCCAGAACCAGGACCACAGCTGGTCCTATTTCCTCAACATCTTCGACGTCAATTCCACCGGCAGCTATGCCATCGGATTTTCTCAAGGCAATACCGGAACGCTTTCCGGCGCTGTCTACCACGACCTGAACGCCAACGGCCTGCGCGAGCAGGAGGAGCCCGGGTTGGGCCTCGTCGGTCTCGACCTCAAGGGCCAGACTGTCGGCGGTGTGGCCGTATCCAGCACCGCGTACACCGATCCCCAGGGCCGGTTCTCGTTCGCCGGGCTCGGCGCCGGACGGTACGCACTGCAGGTGGGAACGCGTTCCGGCCTGGTCGACGGTGCAGTCCTGCCCGGTGGCGCCGGTGGCGTGCCCTCGCCCGGAGCACTGGCCGACATCGTCGTCGGGGCCGGCAGCGTCGGCGACGGCATCCTGTTCGCCAAGCGGGCCGGTGCGGCAGCCACCATTGCCAGCGCCGATCTCTCGGTCCAGATCGCCGCCAATCCGGTCAAGCTGCGCCGGGGCGCCACCGCGAGCGTGACGGTGACCGCGACGAACGCAGGTCCGGACGCCGCCACGGCGGTTTCCGTGGCGACCGGTCTGCCCGCTGCGCTGGTGCCGCAGAGCCACATGCCGAGCGTGGGTACCTATGCAGCCGGCGTGTGGAGCATCGGCACGTTGGCCAAGGGCCAAACCGCGACCTTGCGGCTGGATACGCTCGTCGGCTCGCTTGCACAGGCTGCGGCGGCCACCGCAGCCATCGGCGGCACCACCGCCGATCCGCTCGCATCCAACAACACCGCATCGGTGTTCGTGCAGGCAGACACCCAAGGCAAACTTCGCCTGGACCAGAGCATCTCCAAGGACTTGCGGTTCCTGGTGCTGTCTTCATGCAGCAGCACCATGTCCGTTGCAGCCGAAGAGGATTGCGCCGTCGCAAAAGCGGCGAGGGCCAGAGCGGGTCTGGCGGCGCTGGGCTACAGCTCCGTCGCCGTCACCCGACTGTCGGACTACCGAGCGGCTTTGCGTTCCGGACGGCACACCGGAATCTGGCTCGACGCCGGCATGCGGAAGCTGGACGCAGCCGCCATCGAAGAAACGCGCGCTGCCGTCCGGCGCGGCGCCGTGCTGGTGGCAGCAGGCAAACCAGAAGGAATCGCAGCGGAACTGTCGGATCTGATGGGTGCCCGATACGCCGAAGATTTCAGCGCGGACGCGAACGCCGTGGCATGGGACGGTGGCGGAGCGTCGCCAACGACCGTTGCCGGCGGCTGGCCGCTCCAACTCCTCGGTGCGCAGGAAATCGTGCGTTTTCCGGCGCACGGGGTCGCGGCAGCCGTTGCCGGCTACGGCCAGGGCAAGGTGTTCAGCTTCGGCTTCGATCTCCTGGCCGCTCTGCCGCCCGCCGGTGCCGGCTCGGCCTTGGGTGGTTTCGTGAAGCTGCGGCTCGACGAGGCTGCGGCGTCGATCCAGGAGCCGATCGCAGCAGGTGGCTACGCCTCGATGCGCACCACCCTCGGCAACGATGCCGACACTTCGGTGCAGGCGCGGGTGTCGGCCGACCTCTCTGCCGGTATGCGGTGGATGGATGGCGCACCATCGCCCGTGGATCCCGCATCGCAGAGACTGGTGTGGAACGTCCCCGTTCCGGCGGGTGCGGAAAGCACCATCCGTTGGCAGCTTCGAGTGCCGCAGACCTCGGGCAGTTTCGCGGTGCAGACCGATGCGGCCGACGTCGCGGTGCCGGACAGCCGTGTCAACGCCACGCAGACCTTGGATGTTCTGGGTACGGACGTGGTGGTGCCGCGCGCCATCGGCGGCCTGTCATTGCTCGCAGGTGCCGCGACGATGCCCGGCGCATCGATCGCCGCCGCACGATCGGCCGTATCTGCGGCACAGCTTGCGTTCGCGGAAGGGAACTACGACCAAGCCATTACCCAGCTGGTCGCGCTGGAAAAGGTGCTGCGGCCGCTGCCTGCCAGTGCGCCCCTTATGGCCGTGCGGCTCGATGCCGCGCGTTGGATGGGTCTCGCCGCGTTGCGTTGGCACGACCAGGCTTCCGCATTGCGGCCGGTCGCCCTGGTCGCGGTGGCGGGAACCCCGCAATCCGCGCGCCTGGGCCAGCCCTATGCGCAAGACCTGACGGTCAAGGTGGTCGATGGCAGCGGAAATGGGGTAGCGGGAGTAGCGGTCGACATGGCCCTTCCCGGCGCCGGACCTGCGGCGCTTTTCGCCGGTGCTGACCGCACCGCGCGCATGGTGACCGATGCCGGCGGAATCGCGCGCTTCGCCGCACCGACCGCCGACGCCACGGCGGGCCCGCTCCAGGCGGTGGCCACGGTGGCGGGCATCGCACGCGCCCTGGTCTTCGAACTGACCAACCTGGATCCCCAGGCGCCTTCTCCGGTGCTGGTCGCCACCGGCGGCGACGGCCAAAGCGCGATCGTCGAGACTTCCTTCGCACTGCCGCTGACGGTACGGGTCGAAGGTCCTGGCGGGCAGCCGCTCGCAGGGGTACCGGTACGCTTTGCCATCGTCGGCGCGGGCGCATCCGCCGTGTTCCCAGACCGGACAGAAACCACCTTAGCCGTTTCGGGGCCGGACGGCATCGCCACATCGCCCCTGCTTTCGGCAAACGGAGTCCCCGGTTCTTTCGTGGTCGCGGCAAGCACGCCGGGCGCAGCGGTCGCGGTGAACTTCCGTCTCTCCAATCTTTCGATAGGCGCCGGCAGCAGCACCTTCAGAGGCAACACCGCGACCGGGACCGGCATGGTGACCGCCGTGTCCACCGGCGGCGGTGCGACGTGCGGCTTCGACCCTTCCGCGACGCAGTTCCTGCCCGCCAGCGGAGCCGGTACCCCACCGGGCGCGGTGGCCTTGCCGCACGGCTTGTTCGCATTCGCGCTGGTCGGCTGCACGCCGGGCAGTGTGGTCACGATATCCACTACGTGGCCCGATTTGAACGGCATTACCGGCTACCTGAAATACGGTCCTACGCCGGATACCGGTGCGGGGCAGAACGCTTGGTATGCGCCGAGCAATGTGCAGGTCAATGGCAACACCATCACCTACACGGTACAGGACGGAGGCTTGGGCGACGACGACTTGGCTGCCGACGGGCGCATCGTCGATCCCGGCGGGCCGGTGGTCCAGGCGCCGGTTGCACCGGGCCCGCGGTCTCCGGCTTCCATCCCGACGCTCAGCCCCTTCGTCCTCGGATTGCTGTCGTTGGCCATGGTGGCATTGGCTGCGACCGGAGCGCGTCGCAGCAGGATCGCCGTGCCATGACGGAGCGTCTTGTCACGGCGTGTCGCGGTGTATGGCGCGGGCCGATCTGGATCTGCGGCATAGCTGCGGCACTGCTGGGTCCGCTGGGTGACGGCGCCGCGGCCGAATCGCTTTCAACCATGTGTTCGCGCACAGAACACGAAGCAGCGATGCCGGCGCCTGCAACACAGGCCGCAGTCCCCCGGCACGAGACGGTTCCGGTCGCTCAGGTACCGGATTGCTGGGTCGCCTGGACGCAAGGCTCCCGGCCGTCCTCCGCAGGCAGTTTTTTGATCGACGTGCGGCCGGCTGAAAAACTCGGTCAGGCCGCCATCCCTGGAGCGCTTCAGATCAAGCCGGCAGAGATCGTGGGAAAAGGTTTTCTGAGGCAGGAGAACCTCTTGCTCGTGGGTACCGGATACGACTCTCGGGCGATGGGCCAACTGTGCCTACACCTGCGACAAGCTGGATTCAAAAGCGTTTTCGCACTCAAGGGCGGTGCGCGCGCCATGAATCCTGCCGGAGCCGCTTCCGGTAGTACCCGAGCGCTGATTTCTATCGATGAGATGAGCAGCGCTGAATTCGCAGGTGGCGTTGCAACAAGTGGATGGAGGATTTGGGCAGTCGATCTAGAACCGAGCGAAATTGCCCTGTTGCCAGCCGTGCCTGAAAAAACATTTTCCAAAGAAGAATTCTCCTTCCTGCGCGAGCTGCTCGCGCAAGAAATGAACGTGAAACCAGCCGATGTCCAGTCCGAACTGATAGTCATCGGGAAAAACCAAAATGCGGTCGAACAAGTGAGGCCGCACACCGAGAATATTGCGGCAAACGTATTCTGGTTGAGCGGTGGCTGGGACGCCTATTCAAAATACTTAAAGGATTGGCAGCTTTCTTCTTCGCATGCAGGCGCAAGCACAAAGAGACCCTGCGGAGCGCCTTGATAATGAAAATGAAAAATCGCATGACGTCCGACAAACGTGCCACAACGCAGCGGAAAGGCAGGTACCTCGAATCCATGAGGATGCTGCTTATATTGCTGCTGGCGGCAATTACCTCGTATTGTGTTTCCGCGCGCGCCGAGACAGTGGAGCTTCCTGTCAAGGACGGTTTCAGCTACTGCTCAAGAGATGTGGATATCGGATTCAAGTTCGAATATTTTGGAAACGAATATTCCACAGTCGACATCAACGGCAGAGGGCTTTGGTTCGTCAAGGATCCACCGGTCGACGGCGATTGCAGCGGCAGATACTCTCCCGACGCGATCGTCGCCTCTCCGAATTCGCAGTCGTTGATGTTCAATTTCTATCAGAAGCCGGCAGCGGTGCATTACGCGCTGACCGGGCAAGCGCCGAACCGGGTGTTCACGATGCAAGTGACCGATGCGGCGACCGGATACTATTCGCAGGCGCAAACCGTCACGTTCCAAGTCAAGCTTCTGGAAGCCGGAAATCGGGTGATTTTTCTTTACCCGCCCGTCTCGGAGCTTTATCAGGTACAGACACCGGTGGGACTGTATGCAGAGAACGGCCAAAAGGTGGAGTTCGACGGTCGGCCAGCGCCTGCCGGTATCGGTCAGGCCATCGAATTCAAGAAAGATGGCTCCGGAAATCGCTTTGCAGAATTGAACGCATCCGACGCGTTCACCAGCATTTCGAATTTTTCGGCATGGGGCGACTATTTTCAGAAGATCGAAGCTGCAGCGCGCTATTCGAGGACAAAACTCGACCCTCCCTACTCGAAAGAAGCACCGAGCTTTTCATGGTATCAACTGCCGGCATTTCCAGAGAACGAAATTGAGATCGTTCGGAACAATCTGCCTGGAGTCATATATTCCACATCGGATAATAAAATATCCTACGACAAAGCCTACGCAAACAACGATTCGTTCAAAGCCAGAATGCGCGGTCGAACCAGTCCGGCGTCTGATTGGACGGGTTGGACAGATTTCTCTGCGCCGATGCAAGTCGATCTAAAGCCGCCAGTGGTCGAAATTTCGGCAATTTCCACCAAGTCGGAAGGTGTTTTGTTCAATTACGTTCTGTTCGACGAACTCAGTGGAGTGTACAACGCACAAGTTTTTGTCTGCGATGCGGCCGATTTCTATAGGGATTGCAAAGTATTCTCGCTGGATTCAAAAAAGAGCGCGATTCAAATGGGCCCGCTCGAGTCGAGATATAAATATTTTCGAATACAAACCAGCGACAACACGTTCAATCAATCGGTCTCTGTGCCTGCATTTTTCCAAAGCAATGGTATTCCGGGCGACCCTCCGCAGGCCTCCTTCAGCGTGGAGCCCGACACCGGAGAAGCGCCACTTCAAGTCGTAGTGAACGACACATCGACAGGGCTTGTAGAGGGCGTGGAATGGAACTACGGCAATTCCACGAACACACCGGTCTACAGCACAGAAGGCGAATATACGATCGTGCTCACCGCCCGTAATTCCAGCGGCATGAGCCGCGCCACCAAAAAAATCTTCGTGGGCCCGGACGTCGCAGGCCCTGATTTCAAGAGCGTGAGGATCAACGGCGTGGAAGTCGCGGGAACAGCCACCGTCGATACCGCGCTGTCGCTCAAAGTCGAGGCGACCGACAGGAGCGGGGTGGCAGAGGTTCGGTCCGTCTTCAACGGACGGACCATGCAGATGGTGGAGAAGACGTTGAACTCCATCCCCTACTACGAGCTTCCGATCGAGGTCGAATCCCTCTCGAACGGTGCTTACCCGATGCAGCTCGTTGCACGAGACCGCAAAGGCAACGAAAGCACCCGCAGCATCACGGTGGTGGTGAGCCGGCCGATACCTCCCGCACCCACGCTGGTGCTTCCCGCCGCGAATTCGACCGTGCGGCAAAGTGGTGTGACCGTCGTGGGAGCGTCCGTACCAGGCGCTCAGGTTCAGCTCTATCTCGACGGGGCGCCCAGCGGTGTGGCGATCCCGGTCGGTGCCGCGGGAGACTTCACTGCACAACTCGTGCTTCCCCGCGAAGGAAGCTACACGCTGGAAGCGGCTGCGACCAACCGGTCGGGCACCGGGCCCAGAAGCGATGCCGTCGTTTTCCGTTTCGCACTGGCCACGCCGGAAGTGCTGATTCTTTCTCCTGCAGCCGGAGCAGAACTGGCGGGTACCGTGCCGTTCGAGGCGTCGGTTGCCGATGCCGCGGGCGTCGCGTCGGTTTCCCTGTCGGTGGACGGAGTTTCGGTCGCCACGCTCTCGGCTCCGCCCTACGTCGGCAGCTGGAACGCAGATGCCGCCCAGGAAGGCAGCCACTCGTTCAAGGTCGTCGCACTCAGCATCAGCGGCAAATCGGCCACGGTCGAGCGGTCCGCCATCGTGCGAAGAGCGATAGCTGCTCCGGTGGCGCCGCCCACTGCCTATACCGGCGTAGTCCGCTCCGCATCGCCTGCAGTGTCTTATGGCGAACAGCGCGTCACCATCGCGGGCGCTGCACTCGATCGGGCCAGCGGGCAAGGTGTTCCCCATGCCGTGCTGCGTCTCTTGCTGCGGGTGGACGGTTTCCAGCGCAGGATCAACGTGGCGACCGACGACCAGGGACAGTTTTCCTACGAATTCGTGCCGCAGGCCGGCGACAGCGGAAGCTACGCCGTCTCGGCCCTGCATCCGGACGAGGCCGCAGGTGCCGACCAGGCCCGCTTCGTCGTCAACCGGGTGTCGTTCGATCTGGCCAGCTACAGCTTGTCCGCCGCGCGCGGCTTTGCCGCCACGGTGCCGGTGCAGGCCACGGCCAGCGCCGGTACCGGCGTGCGGGGCCTGCGTTGGGTGGCCCGGCCCGAAGACCAGCCCTCCGGTTCTCTGCCGGCCGACATCCAGATCGACGGAGGCGCCGGCATCTCCATCGCGGCCAACGCGAGCGCGCCGATGACCATCGGCTTCACCGCCAAGGCCACCGCCGCCCCGGCCGGAACGGTCATTCTTGCTGCGCTGGCCGAGGATTCCGGTGCCATGGTGCGCGGGCGGCTCCGGATCGACTACCGGCTGGTCGACGCCATGCCCGCGCTTTTCGCCACGCCGACGTACCTGGAGACAGGCGTGCGGCAGGGCGGCAACGCGAGCGACACGGTCGCGATCGGAAACCGCGGCTTGCTGCCCGCCACCAATGTGCGGATGAGGTTGGTCGACAGTCGCGGTGGCGTCCCACCCGCGTGGATGGCGCTTTCCAGCGCTGCCGAGATCGGCGTGCTGGACGTCGGCGCATCGGTCGCGGTGCAGCTGACGGCTACGCCGGACGCGTCGGTGGCCGACGGCGTCTACAACTTCAAGCTGCTGGTATCGGCCGACAACGACGTGGGGGGTACGGTGCCGGTATCGGTCGCCGTCACGCAGAGCGGCGTGGGACATGTGGTGTTCGATGCCGCAGATGTCTACACCGCCACGCTGGATGCGGGCGGCAAACGCATACCGGGCCTGCAGGGCGCCAGCATCCGGTTGCAGAACGAAGCCGTGCTGTCGATCCAGAAGACCGTGATGACCGATGACCAGGGCGTCGCCACGGTCGGCGATCTGCCGCCGGGCATCTACCTGTACCGGGCCAGTGCGGCGAACCATGCAGACACCAGCGGACGCGTGCGCGTACGGCCGGGTGTCGCGACCAAGGAGCATGTGTTCCTGGACTACAAGGCGGTCAATATCGAGTTCAGCGTGACGGAAACCACGCTCAAGGACCAGTACGACCTGACGCTGACCGCCACCTACAACACCCAGGTGCCGGCTCCCGTGTTGCTGGTTGAGCCGCTGTCGGTCAACCTGCCCGGCCTGCAGGTCGGCGAGGAATACACCGGCGAAATCGTGATTTCGAACTACGGCCTGGTGCAGGCGGACAACGTCGGCTTCACGCCGCCGCAATCCGATGCGTACTACCGCTACGAGCTGTTCGGCCAGGTCCCCAAGGTCATACCGGCCAAGACGCGTATCGCCATTCCCTACCGTGTCACCGCACTGCAGCTCCGGCCGCTGAGCTCCAGCGCTCCAGCCGATCCCGCGGATTCGCCCTTGAAGGCCTATGTCAAAGGCCTGACGCGCAAGAACACCGCGTCGTGCTCCAGCTACGTCATGTCCTTCGGCCTGACGTTCTCGTGGCTCTGCGCCAACGGGGACCTCAGCAAGGGCAGTGCAAGCGGGTACTTCAGCCGCATCTCGGGCGCCAGCTGCACCGGCGGCGGCGCAGGCGGCGGCGGTGGAGGCGGCGGTGGGGGTGGTTTCGGTGGCGGCGGTGGCGGATGGAGCGGTGCTGCGATCCCACTAGCCCCTGGCTGTACGCCCCGGTGCACGTCGGCTGCTTGTTCTCCTCTTGGACGTAGCCCAGGGAACAGCAGCAGCAACAGCAGCAGCAACAGCAGCAACAGCAGCAACAGCAGCAACAGCAGCAACAGCAACAGCAACAGCAACAACAACAACAACAACAACAACAACAACAACAGAGGAGGCAACGGAGGAAATGGCGGCTGTGGACTCGGCGCTAACTGTTCGGTTCCCGCCTCTTTACCTGGCCCTGGATCTCCTCCGCCTAGCTCGCCCACCCAAACTCCAGATGAGCAACCGCCATGTCCCAATTCCTGATGAATGCTTCTACCTATTTGGATAGGGCAGCGTCACTTCCTGTCCGGGATCTGAAGCGCCAACGCGTCGGCGTTATCGGGTGCAGCCTGGTTGGCGAAACAGTAGGTCTTGTCCTGCATTGGGCCATTGCGTCCACCTTACTGTTCATGCTGTGGTGCCTGCCGCTGTCAGTTTGGTCCCAACAGGTGCGCCTGCCCAACGGCGAGTACACCGAGTCGAGCGCCGACCTGCAGGTCAAGACGCGGGGCGGCTATATCGGTGTGTGGCGCAGCTGGGCGGGCGCCGGTGGCACGTCAACCCGGCGTGGACGGGGTCGCCTCGCCCTTCTGCACCGACAGCGACACGTCCTTGACCACCGTGCGGCTGCCGTAGGCCTTGCGCAGGTNAGTTTGGTCCCAACAGGTGCGCCTGCCCAACGGCGAGTACACCGAGTCGAGCGCCGACCTGCAGGTCAAGACGCGGGGCGGCTATATCGGTGTGTGGCGCAGCTGGGCGGGCGGCCGGTGGCACGTCAACCCGGCGTGGACGGGGCTCGCCTTCACCCCCGACCCGCTCGACCAGAGCGTCAAGACCATCGAGCGGTCGGGATCGCTCTACCAGCGCAGCGGCACCAGCGACCTCTACATCTTCGACGGCGTCTTCGGCGATGCCGTCTTCATCCGCAGGAACGGCACCGGCTGGCGCTGGTTCGACCGGCAGGGCAACTGGATCCTCTACGACGCGCGCGGCCGCATCACCGCCTACGGCGACGCCAACAGCCTGCAGGTGCAATTCGTGATCGACGCCCAGGGCCAGCGCATCGCCGCACAGGACGCCCTCGGCAACCTGCTGCTCACCTTCACCTACCGTGACGACCGCCTCATCGCCGTCCAGGACCGCGCCGACCGCAAGATCCTCTACGCCTGGGTGGGCGACCGGCTCGCGCAGGTGACCGACGCCCGCGGCGGCCAGTGGCGCTACGAATACGATGCCCGCGGCCAGCTCACCAAGCGCACCGACCCCACCGGCGCCTCCGTCCAGATCGCGTATGCCGACAGCGTCCAGGCCCCGCCGCCCGCCATGGACAGCGGCAAGAACGCAGCGCAGGGCATGCCCGCCAGCGGCATCGTCACCACCAGCGTGCCCGTCAGCACCGCGGCCGGCGGACCCGGGCGTGTCGGCAAACTCACCGACGAAGCCGGCACCGCCACCCTCTGGAACACCACCTACGACCGCACCGCACGCCAGTACACCGTCACCACCCAGCTGGCCGACGGCCAGACCGTCGTACGCCGCTACGACCAGGACGGCCGCCTCACCCGGCAGACCGTCAACGGCGTGGACCGCATCAAGCTCACCCGCGAAGGCACCCGCATCGACCGCTACACCGATGCCCGCGGCCTCACCAACACGATCGAGTACGACGGCAACCGCCAGCCCGTCAAGCTGACCTACCCCGACGGCACCGCGGACCTCTTCGCCTACGACACCCAAGGCCGGCCCACCCAGCACACCAGCGCCCTCGGCACCGTCACCCGGCTGGAATACGACGCCAAGGGCAACCTCGTCAAACAGACCGAAGCCCCCGGCACCCCCGAGGAACGCACCACCGCCTGGGTCTACGACGCCTGGGGCCAGCCCACCGAAACCACCACCGCGGCCGGTGGCGAATCCGCTCGCCTGCAGGCCCGCTACGACACCTGGGGCAACCTGAGCGAACTCACCGACGCCGAAGGCGCCGTGCGCCGCTACACCTACAACGCCATGGGCCAGGTGCTGCAGCAGACCGACCCCCTGGGCTTCGCCTGGACCGCCGAGTACGACCCGTCGGGCAACCTCACCAAAGCCACCGACCCCCTCGGCCACAGCCGCAGCTGGCGCCAGGACGCCGTCGGCCGCACCCTCCAGGCGACCGATGCCCTGGGCCAGACCGTGCGCTACGCCTACACCCCCCGGGGCCAGACCGCCCGCTACACCGACCCCCTGCAACAGGACTGGACCTACGAATACGACCCCCTGGGCCGCTGGACCAAGAGAAGCAGCCCCGGGGGCCTCTCCGTGCAGATGGCCTACGACGCAGAGGGCCGCACGGCACGGCAGACCGACCCGGCCGGCAACGTCACCCAGAACGTCTACGGCACCGCAGCCGACGGCCTGCTGGGCCTGCTCGCCGCGCGCGTCTACCCCACCTACCGGGAGGAGTATCGCTACGACCAGCGCCGCCGCCTCACCCAGCGCATCGCCGTCCTCGACCCCGCCAGCCCCGATCCCGACAGTCCGGCCAATCGCCAGACCACCCGCTTCGGCTACGACGCCGCAGGCCAGCTCCTGAGCGTCACCGCCGCCGACGGTGCCACCACCCTCGCCCAGTACGACCCCCTCGGCCGCAAGACCCAGGCCGTCGACGCCCTCGGCGGCAAGACCCGCCAGGCGTGGAACGTCCACAGCCAGCCCACCGCCCTCACCGATGCGGCCGGCAACACGCACCGCTTCGCCTACGACAAGGCCGGCCGCGTCGTCAGGGAAACCAGGCCCGGCGGCGGCACCACCCTCTACGCGTACGACGCCGCCGGCCAGCTCACCCGCCGCACCGAGCCCGCCGGCAACAGCGCCCGCTACACCTACGACGCTGCCGGCCGCAGGACCGAGGCTGCCTACACGGCAGCGGACCAGACCAGCCCGAGCCAGACCGTCACCACCACCTACGACGCGGCCGACCGGATCGCAAGCATCCGCCAGAGCGCCGACAGCGCCACCGGAGCGCCCGCCGTGCAGATCGCCTACCTGCGCGACGCCGCCGGCCGCAAGACCCAGGAAACGATCACCTACGGCAGCGGCGCCGGCGCCATCGCCCAGACCCTGCGCTACGCCTACGACGCCGACGGCCGCCAGACCCAGCTCACCTACCCCGACGGCAGCCAGCAGCGCTACAGCTACGACAAGGGCCGCCTCGCCTCGGCCCAACTGCCCAACGGCCAGACCATCGGCTGGAGCGGCTGGCGGTGGAACGCCCCGACCCAGGTCGCCTTCCCGCGCGCCACCCAGACCCTGGCCTACGACCCGCTGCAGCGGCTGCGCAGCAGCCAGGTCAGCGGCGCCGACGGCAGGCTGCTCGACCGGGGCCTGACCTACGACCTGGCCGGCAACATCACCCAGCGCCAGACCGAGGCCGGCAACTTCGCCTACGCCTACGACCGCCTGGGCCGCCTGACCGAAGCAACATCACCCAGCGCCAGACCGAGGCCGGCAACTTCGCCTACGCCTACGACCGCCTGGGCCGCCTGACCGAAGCCACCCCGCCAGCAGCATTGCAGCGCAACGCGGCCAACCCGCAAGGCCTGCCCGCGGAGCGCTACACCTACGACGCCGTCGGCAACCGCACCTCCAGCGCCCACCAGCCCGGCGCCTGGGCCTACGGCGCGGACAACGAGCTGCTGCAGTGGGGCACTGGCGCCGAGCAGACCCGGCTGCGCTACAACGCCAACGGCAACCTGCAGCAGCAGAGCTACGCGGGCCAGACCAGAACCCACCGCT
>NZ_LMKO01000003.1 GCF_001421705.1 Xylophilus sp. Leaf220
ACTACCCACGGGCGAACGGCTCGCTGCGGGAGATCGCGACGGCAAACATCTGGACCATTCCCGGCTTCACGCTCGACGGGATCAACGGGGTGTCCGTCATCCAGTACGGGGCCAAGGTCTTCGGCGCGGCGATCGCGGCGGAGAAGGCGGCGGCCACGACCTTTCGCAACGGCATGCTGCCCACCATCTACTACAAGGTGGCGACGTTCCTGAAGCCCGACCAGCGCAAGGAATTCAAAAAGAACCTAGCCGGCACGATCGAGCGCGGCGAGGCCCCGTTGCTCGAAGGCGGCACGGAGGCCGGCACGCTGGGCATCAATCCGTCCGACGCGATCTGCCGCTGGTTCCGCGTTCCGCCCTGGATGGTCGGCCACACCGAGAAATCCACCAGCTGGGGCACCGGCATCGAGCAGCAGATGATCGGCTTCCTGACTTTCACCCTGGGCCCGTGGCTGCGCCGTATCGAGCAGGCGATCGCCAAGGACCTGCTGACTCCAGGTGAGCGGACGCGGTATTACGCGAAGTTCGCGGTCGAGGGACTGCTGCGCGCCGACAGCGCCGGCCGCGCTGCCTTCTACGGCGCGATGGTCAATAACGGCATCTTGACCCGCGACGAAGTGCGGGAGCTGGAAGACCGGGAGCCGATGGGCGGCAACGCAGCCGTGCTGACCGTCCAGTCGGCCATGACCACGCTCGATGCGGTCGGCACCGCAACAGAAACCACCCAGGCCCGGGCCGCACTCCGCGCGCTGCTGGGCTTCTCCCCCGACTCCAAGGATTGATCCATGAGCAAGAAAACATTGCCGGGCGCGCCGGAGGGTCGCCCCTGCGCGGCCGTTTCCAGCCAGCTGCAGCCCCGCGCCCTGGACCGCTGGAACGCTGGCGTCCGCGCCGCGACGACCGAGGCTGCCGACGACCGCACGATCAGCGTCTACGACGTGATCGGCTACGACTACTGGAGCGGGGAGGGTGTCACCGCCAAGCGGATCGCCGGCGCCCTGCGTGCGATGGGCCCGGGCCCGGTGACGGTGAACGTGAACAGCCCAGGCGGCGACATGTTCGAGGGCCTGGCGATCTACAACCTGCTGCGCGAGCACGACGGCGAAGTGACGGTCAAGGTGCTGGGCCTGGCCGCCTCGGCCGCCTCGGTCATCGCGATGGCCGGCGACACGGTGCAGATCGCCCGGGCCGGCTTCCTGATGATCCACAACGCCTGGGTGATGGCGATCGGCAATCGCAACGATCTGATTGAGGTGGCCGACACGCTCAAGCCCTTCGACGTGGCGATGGCCAGCATCTATGCCGCCCGCACCGGCCAGGACGCCAAGGCCATGGGAAAGCTCATGGACGCCGAGACCTGGATCGGCGGCGAGGCCGCGATCGAGGGTGGCTTCGCCGACGAGCTGCTGCCTTCCGACCAGGTCGAGAAGGGCGCCGGCAAGGCCAGCGCGTCGGCCATCCGCCGCATTGAGGCCGGCCTGCGCGCCGGCGGCATGCCCAAGAGCGAGGCCATGCGCCTGCTCAGCGAATTCAAGTCCGGCGTGGGTGATCCCGCCGGCAGCGGTGCGGGCGATCCCACCGAACACGGCGGGGCCCGCAAGCCCGCCGCAGCAGCGCAAGTCGTCCAGGCCCTCCAGGGCTTCACCCTCTCCAACTGAAAAGGTACCCCAATGAAAACTTCCAAGAATCGCATCGTCGTTGCTCTGATCGCAGCGGCAGCCATCGTCAACGACGCGCTCTTCCGTCACATGAAGCGCTCCGGCTTGGTCCTGTGCGCGGCCGACGACGATGCCCAGTCCCTCAAGGTCCAGCTGCAGCGCATCGGCGACGAGGTCAAGGCCGCGGGCGAGAAGGCCCTCGGCGAGGCGAAGAGCGCTGGCCAGCTCTCCCGCGAGACGAAGGCCGAGGTCGACCAGCTGCTGGTGAAGCACGGCGAGCTGCAGGCCAACCTGCAGCACGCCCAGCAGGCGCTCGCGAAGATCGAGGCCAACGGCGCCGGTGGCGACGTGCAGCACCAGTCGCTCGGTCAGCAGTTCGTCAACACCGACGGCGTGAAGGCCCTGATGGGTCAGACCACCCCGCGCGGCCGCGTCGACATGCCGATCCATGCGGCCATCACCGGGCTCACCACCGACGCCGACGGCTCGGCCGGCGACCTGGTCGAGCGCACCCGCCTGCCAGGCGTGCTGGCGCTGCCGCAGCGGCGCATGACGGTGCGTGACCTGATCACCCCCGGCACCATGGACGGCAACGCCCTGGAGTACGTGAAGGAAACCGGCTTCACCAACAACGCCGCCATGGTGGCCGAGGGCACGCAGAAGCCCGAGTCCAGCCTGAAGTACGACCTGATCAGCACCACCGCGAAGGTGATCGCCCATTACGTGAAGGCCTCGCGCCAGATCCTGAGCGACGCTTCGCAGCTGGCCAGCATGATCGACGGCCGCCTGCGCTACGGCCTGGCCTTCAAGGAAGAGGGCCAACTGCTCAACGGCGACGGCACAGGCCAGAACCTGCTGGGCATCATCCCGCAGGCCTCTGCTTTCGTCGCACCGTTCGACCCGGCCGGCACCGAGACCAACATCGACAGCATCCGCCTGGCGATGCTGCAGGCCTTCCTGGCCGAATACCCCGCGACCGGCATCGTGATGAACCCGACCGACTGGGCCCGCATCGAGATGCAGAAGGACGCCAACGGTCGCTACATCATCGGCAACCCCCAGGGCAGCATCGGCGCCACGCTCTGGAACCTGCCGGTCGTGGAAACCCAGGCCATCAGCACCGACAAGTTCCTGGTCGGCGCCTTCAAGCTGGGCGCGCAGGTGTTCGACCGCTGGCTGGCGCGGGTGGAAGTCTCGACCGAGGACGGTGACAACTTCACCAAGAACATGGTGACCATCCTCGCCGAGGAGCGCCTGGCGCTTGCCGTGTTCCGCCCCGAGGCCTTCATCTACGGCGACTTCGGCAACGTCGCCTGATCGCCGCCGACGTCCCCGCAACCCTAGAAGAGCCCGGCCCGCCGGGCTCTTCGCATTCCAGGAGATATTCCATGCGGATCAAATTCCAGATGCCGGACCCCCGTGCCGGCACCATCGCCCAGATGGACAGCAGCCGCGGCCGCCAGCTGGTCGAGCGCGGCAATGCGGTCGAGATCGGCCCCGACGACGCACCCGTCGCGCGGCCCGCCCGCTCCGTTGGCAGCGACGAGCTGCGCGCCGATGGCCCCACGGTGAAGGAGTTCGTCGCCGCTGGCTACCAGGCCGCGAACTATCCACCGGCCGGCTACGCGTCGAAGAGCACCCCAGAGGAGATCGCCGACGCGATCCGCGCGCAGGGCGCTCCAGCGGTACCGCCGGGCCCCCAGACCGTCGCCGATTTGAAGACGGCCCTGGACGCGGCGGGCATCGCCTACAAGGCCAGCGCGTCGAAAGCCGAGCTGCAGGCCCTCCTGCCGACTGCATGACCATGCTGGTCTCGCTCGACAGGGCGCGCGCCCATCTGCGCGCAGACGACGATTACCCGGCCGAGCAGATCCAGATCTACCTGGAGGCGGCCGAGGAACAGGCGCAGGCCTTCCTGAACCGCAACGTCTACCCCGACGCCGACAGCCTGGCCACGGCGGTGCTGAACGGCACGGCAGGCGACGACCCCATGCTGGTGAACAAATCGATCACCGCGGCCGTGCTGCTGATCACCGGCCACCTGTTCGCCAACCGCGAAGACACGGTGAGCGGCGCCATGGCGCAATTGCCGATGGGCTCCCGCTCCCTGCTGCAGCCCTGGCGCGTCGGTCTGGGGGTGTGACATGCGGCTAGCCGGCAAACGCGACCAGCGCATCCTGATCGAGGCGCTGCAGGTGGACAAGGGCACCTCGGGCGGCATGCAGCAGACCTGGGTGCCCGTCGCCAGGGTCTGGGGCAGCGTCCGGCACCTGTCCGGAAATGAGAAACGCGCCACGGCCGTGGGAGGCCTGGTGGCCGAGGCCCGCACCGAGTTTGAGATCCTCTACCGCCCCGGCGTCATCGCCACGTGCGACAGCGGGGTGAACCATGGCTGAATCCAGCATCCTCGGCATCGGCGAGATGCGGCAAAACTTCGCCCAGCTCAACGCCGACAAGATGAAGAACCGCATCGGCCGCCGCATGGTGGTCGCCGGCGGCAACATCGTGAAGCGCGAGGCGAAGTCCGTGGCCCAAGGCCTGGGCTTGCGCCGCACCGGCGCGCTGCTGAAGAACATCGTGATCAAGCGCGAGTCCGCTGCGCCAGATGGCACCGTGCAATACAACCTCGGCGTGCGGCACGGCCGCAGCCTCACCAAGAAACAGAAGGCCTCCAGCATGCTGGCGGTCAATAAACAGGGCAGGGTGGTCAAGCGCTTCGCCGACGATCCCTTCTACTGGTCGTTCCTGGAGTTCACCACCAAGCGCCGGACCGGCACGCCGTTCCTGGCGCGGGCCCTGGTCAACAAGCGCGACGCGGCCCTGCAGGCCATGGGCGACGCCCTGGCCAAGGAACTGCAGAAAGTGGGTCTCAAACGATGAACGTGCATGCCCTCGTCTCTGCGGCGCTGGAAGCGGTGCTGCCCAACACCTGGGCGGTCGAACTGCCGCCGGTGCCCACCTGGCCCGCCGTCGTCTTCGACATCGACTCGAAGCCCGAGGAAAAGTGGTGCGCCGGCGGCGGCTACGACCAGCACAGCGTGAACATCGTGGCGATGGACAAGGACCTGGACACCTTGATCGCCCTGATGCCGCAGCTGCTCGCCGCGATGGAAGCGCTGCAGCCTGCCTTCCAGTTCGATGAAGACGCCGGCGATGCCGACTACGAAGACGACCCCGATGTCTTCGCGCAGTTTCTGACCGTCCGACTCCGCACCCCGCGGTACTGATCCCACCCCCTTCCCGAAAGGAAACCATGCCCAAACCCGACACCGCGGGAGGCGCAGCCCTGCCTGCCGTCCTGGCAGCGCCGCTACCCGTCACCCTCGTGCAGCCGGCCGCACCGCCGCCTGTGTCTCCTCTGGCGGTGGCGCCCACGCCGGCCCCGGCGGCCGACACGCCCGCCAAGCCCGTCGCCGAGCCGATCCACCCGCCGGACGACTTCACCGGCATCGGCGGCCGCTACAGCCGTGACCCCATCACCGGCGCACGCACCCGCATGCCCGATCCCGCTGCCGACGCAGCAAGCGCCACCCAGGAGTAATACCCATGGCCAAGTCGATGAAAAAGATGCTCCTGCTGGTCAAGCGGGAAGTGACCCCGGGCGTGGACCCGATCCCCACCGCCGGCGCGAATGCGATCCTGGTACGNCATGCCCGATCCCGCTGCCGACGCAGCAAGCGCCACCCAGGAGTAATACCCATGGCCAAGTCGATGAAAAAGATGCTCCTGCTGGTCAAGCGGGAAGTGACCCCGGGCGTGGACCCGATCCCCACCGCCGGTGCGAATGCGATCCTGGTCCGGGCCTTCACGCCCGAGCTGGTGACCGCCGAGTTCGTGCAGCGCAACCTGCTGCGCCCCTACAAGGGCAACAGCGGCAGCATGGCGGTCGGCGTGCACCGCCGCTTCCAGTTCGAGATCGAGCTGGCCGGCAGCGGCACCGCCGGCACCGCGCCGGCCTGGGGCGACATCCTCCAGGCCTGCGGCTTTTCCGAGACCGTCACCGCGGGTCAGAGCGTGCAGTACCTGCCCGTCAGCGAGGGCGAACCCACCCTCACCATGTACGGCTACCTGGACGGCCTCCTCTTCAAGCTGACCGCGGCGAAGGGCACGGTCAGCTTCCAGACGGATGCCAAGACCATCCCGGTGATGAAGTTTGACTTTATCGGCACGTACAGCGACGGTGCCGACGTGGTGCAGCCGGCCAACAGCACCGTCGATTACAGCAAGTTCAAGCAGCCCCAGACGGTCGCCAAGATCAACACGCCCGGCTTCAGCATCTTCGGCGTGGCCGCGTGCATGCAGGCGTTCGGCTTCGACGTGGCGAACCAGCTGACCTGGCGCGAGTTGGTGAACTGCGCCGGCCCGCGCAGTCCCGACCGCCAGCCGAAGGGCACCGCAATGATCGAGCTGACCACCATGGCGCAGAAGAACTGGGGCCGGACGATTGTCGACAGCACGGTCGGCGCGGCCCAGCTGATCCACGGCACCGTGGCCGGCAACATCGTTCAGGTCGACCTGCCGCAGATCCAGATCACCAGCGCCGCGCTGCAGGACCAGGAAGGCATCGCGATGCTCAACCTGGGCTTCGACATCAACCCGAACACGGGTGACGACGAGATNCAGGTCGACCTGCCGCAGATCCAGATCACCAGCGCCGCGCTGCAGGACCAGGAAGGCATCGCGATGCTCAACCTGGGCTTCGACATCAACCCGAACACGGGTGACGACGAGATCGCGCTCACCGTGAAGTGACCCCCGCCGCCGGCCCGCCCGGCGGCTTCCACCCCCGTTCCCTCCCTGGCCCGCCGGCACCTCGCCCGCGGGCCTTTGTTCGTTCCCTCCCATCCGAGACCACCATGTTCAATCTCTCCCAGACCGAAACCTTCGAAGAAACCGTCACCGTCAGCGTCAAGCAGAAAAACGGCTCCTGGAAGCAGGAGTCCTTCACCGGCGAATTCAAACGCGCCGAAGAAGACGAGCGCGAGGCGCTGCTCCAGCTCAAGCACGTCGACCTGGTGCGCGACCGCCTGGTGGGCTGGAAGATGAAGGACGAGCAGAAGAACGACGTGCCCTTCACCCCGGAAAACCTCGACGCCTTCTGCAAGCTGACCGGCGCCGTGCGCGAGACGGTCATCGCCTTTTGGCGCGCCAACACCGGCGCACGCGAAAAAAACTGATCGGGGCGGCGCGGCACTGGGCCGGCGTGCGGGATGGCCCGCCGCCGGCCCTTTCCGTTGACGCCTCGATCGTGGAGGGCATGCGGGCCATGGGCGCCAGCGCCGAGGACATCGAGGCGGTGGAAGCCCAAGTCCAGCCCGAGGACGACAGCCACGAGCACTTCGGCCTGTACGCCGAGAACGTCCAGACCTTCGAGCGCTTCCACGCGCTGCGCACCCAGTGGCGCCACGCCGGCATCGGCGCGGTGCGCACCGGCTTCGACTACGCCGCGATCCACGCCTGGATGCAGTTCTCCGTCCCCAAGAAAGAGCGCCAGCAGCTCTTCTCCGACCTGCAGCTGATGGAGTCCGCGGTGCTCGACGCCGACTCCGAGCTGATCAAAAACAAGAAGGAAACCTGACCCATGGCTGCACTCGGCTCCCTCGTCGTTCAGCTCGGGCTGAACTACGCTCAGTTCACGGGCGGCGCCGATGCTGCGGAGCAGCGCGCCCTGCAGATGTCCAAGCGTGTCCAGGACACGATGGACGGCCTGAAGTCCGGCATCGCCACCACCGTCGGCGCCATCGCCGGCGGCTTGGCGGCCGGCTTCACCATCTCCGCATTCAAGGGCCTGATCAGCGGCGCGGTCGAGACCGGCGCAGCCCTGGACGACCTGGCGATGCAGACCGGCGCCAGCGTCGAGGCGCTGTCGGGCCTGGCCGCCGTCGGCAAGTACAGCAACCAGTCGGCCGAGTCGATCGGCGGCGCGATGAACAAGCTCGCCAAGAACATGGCCGGCGCGACCGAGGAAAGCAAGGGCGCCGGGGCGGCGGTGCGCGCGCTGGGCATCGACTTCGACACCTTCAAGAAGCAGTCGCCCGACGAGCAGCTGCGCACGATCGCGAAGGCGATGGACGGCTTCGAGAACAGCAGCGGAAAGGCGGCCGTCGCCCAGGCGCTGCTGGGCAAGGAGGGGGCCAAGATGCTGCCCTTCTTCAACGACCTGGCGACTGTGGGCGAGCTGCAGGCCAAGGTGACGACCGAGCAGGCGGCAGCGGCCGCCAACTTCGACGACAACCTGGACCGGCTGACTTCGAGCGGCGACGCCTGGAAGAAGCAACTGGCCCTGGCCATGATCCCCGCCCTCGACCAGGGCCTGCAGGCGTTCCTCGACGTCAGCAACGGCACCGGCGGCCTGCGCGCGGAGATCAAGCGCCTGTCGGAAGACGGCAGCATCAAGCAGTTCACGACCACTGCCGTCACCGGCCTGACCTACGTGGCCGACGCCGCGCAGCTGGGCTGGCGCGGCATCAAGGTGATGGCCGAAGGCATCGGCGCCTATGCGGCTGCGGGCGTCGCCTACTTCGGCGCGGTCGGCTCGGCCATCGGCAAGGCGATGAAGGGCGACTTCACCGGCGCGCTGGCCGACATGCGCACCGGCATGAGCGAGGCCGGCACCATCGTGAGCGACCTGGGCGAGAGCGTGATCACCACGTTCAGCGAGGACACGATGGGCTCGCGCATCCGCGCCCGGATGAAGGACCTCGACGCGCTGGGCGGTGGCGGCAGGGAGGTCAAGAAGAACCTCGACTTCACCAACGTCCTCGACAAGGACAAGAACGCCGCCGCGGCCGCAGCCGATGCGATGGCCGCCCTGATCGAGCAGATCAAGGGCCGGGACAAGCTGCAGCTGGCGCAGGCGAAAGAGACGACCGAGGAACTGAAGTCCCTGCGCAAGCGCGGCTCCCTCGGCGAGATCGAGGCCATCGAACAGGTGGCCGACGCCGAGATCAAGGCGCTGGCGACCAGCCGGGCCCTGATGACCGAAGAGCTGGCGATCTACGGCACGAAGCAGAACAGCCAGAAGGACGTGGCCGCCACGAAGGCCCGCATCGCCGAGCAGGACGAGAAGATCGGCGCGCGCGAGAAGCAGCTGAACCGCGAGCTGCTGGAGTCCTACGCCCAGTACAACGCCGAGGCCGACAAGCGCCTCGACGGTCGGTACAAGGACACCGCCGCGCTGGACAAGCAGCTCGAGCAGCTGGAGTTCGAGGCGAAGACCATCGGCGCCACCGCCGAGCAGGTGCGCCTGCTGGAGGCCGCACGCACGGAAGAAATGGCCGTGGCCCTGGAGCGCCAGGCCGTCACACGCCGCCTCATCGACGGCAACAGCGCGGAGGCCGACCAACTGGAGCGACAAGCGGAACTGCTGCGCAAGATCGCCGGCCAGAAGGGCGCCAACGGCATCGCTGCCGAAGCCGCTTCCCAGTGGAAAGCCTTCACCGAAAGCCTCTACAACGGCTTGACCGACAGCCTCTTCCGGGGCTTCGAGGCCGGCAAAGGGTTCTTCCGGTCCTTCTGGGACGGCATCAAGAACACCTTCAAGACAAGCGTGCTGAAGCTGCTGGTGCAGGGTGTGATGACGGGCATCACCGGCTTGGCGGGCTCGGCCGCCAGCGCTGCAGGCCTGGTCGGCAACCAGGCGGGCGGTGCTGGTGGTGTGCTCGGCGGCGCGAACCTGGCGTCGAGCGCATTCAGCCTCATCTCTGGCGCCGGCAGTGCGCTGGCCTCGGGCGTGTCGTCTGGCCTCACCGGCTTCTTCGCGGGCGAAGGCGGCGCGATCATCGCCAACGGCATCAGCAGCGCCGTCGGCGCCAGCACGGTCGGCGGCGCGTCCTTCAGTATCGGCAGCGTCATCGGCGCCGCAGCACCCTACGCGCTAGCCGCGGTGGTGGCCCTGAACGCCCTGGGTGTCTTCCGCTCCGAGAAGAAGACCGATGTCGGCTTCAAGGGCACGCTGGGCGCCGAGTCCGACGTGTCCGGCTTCACCACCATCCGCAAGGGTGGCACCCTGTTCTCGGGCCCGTCCTACCGCGACGAGCTGTCCGCGCTGCCGGCCGCCACGAAGCTGGCAATCGACCAGTCGGTGGGCTCCATGTTCACCAGCGTCAAGGGCTTCTCCGACGTGCTGGGGCTCAACTCGAAGGCGATCGACGGCTTCACCAAGGACATCTTCATCAGCACCCAGGGGCTGACCGATGCCCAGATCCAGGAGAAGCTGGCCGCTACGTTCAAGAGCCTGGGCGACGACCTGGCCAACCTGGTGGCGGGCGGCATCCTGTCGGGTGCGAAGGCCGGCTCCGCTGCCGCTGCTGCTGCGATCCAGGAGGACGCGGCCGGCGCGCTGCCGGTGGCCTACGCCGGCGCCGCAGATCCTGCTGCTGGTGGTCAGACCGTCTCGGCGGCCTCGGCTCTGGACCCGTTCCGCCGGGCGGGCGAGTCGGCGATCGACACGCTGGGCCGGCTGGCCAACAGCCTGTCGGGCGCGAATGCCATCTTCGACTCGCTCGGCCAGACCGCCCTGAAGGCGTCCCTGGCTGGTGGTGCCGCAGCATCGGCCCTGGTCGACCTGTTCGGCGGCATAGACAAGTTCAGCGCCGCCGCGGGCAGCTTCCTGCAGGACTTCTAGGCGTCACGCTGCCGAAGTCGCGCGACGCCTACCGGGAGATGGTCGAGCTGTACCAGACGAAGCTCGACACGGAGGAGGGCCGCAAGATGTACGCGGCCCTGCTGCAGTTCGCGCCCGTGTTCGCCTCGATCACCGACGCTGCCAACGATGCGTCGGCCTCGGCGGCGTCCAAGGCCGAGCGCGACAAGGCCATCGCGGACAAGACCTACGACTACGAGCAGCAGATCCTGCGCGCCCGGGGCAAGGACCGCGAGGCGCTGGACCGGGACCGGGCCAAGGAGTACGCCGCCGCGGCCGAGCTGAGCCCGGCCCTGGCCAAGCTGGCGAACGACCTCTGGGAAGTGCAGGACGCCGCGACGGCAGCGGCCGCAGCGACGGCGCTCGCCAACGCCGCCCGGGACCAGGACATCCAGATCATGGAGCTGCAGGGCAACGCCGCCGGCGCGTTGGCCGCCCGCCGCGACATCGAGCTGGCTGCGATGGACCCGCTGCTGCGCGAGAAGCAGCGCTACATCTACAGCCTGCAGGACGAAGCCGCAGCCGCGCAGGCCGCGGCCGCCGCCAAGGCAGAAGCCGACGCCCGGAACAAGGAGATCGGCGACACGCAGTTTGACTACGAACAGCGCCTGCTGCGCGCCCAAGGCCGCACCCGTGAAGCACTGGACCGTGACCGGGCCAAGGAGTATGCCCGGCTGGTGGCGCTGAGCCCCGCGCTGGCGAAGCTGGCGAACGACCTGTGGCTGGTCGAGGACGCCAGCACGGCCGCCGCGGCGGCTGCAGAGGCGGAAGCCAAGGCCAAGGCCGAGCGCGAGAAGCTGGTGGACGACGCCTTCTCGGCGGTGCAGCGCGCCGTCGACGCCCGCAAGACGGTGCTGAGCGACCTGCAGGGCATCCAGCAGGCGGCAGTCACCGGCCTGGGCGCGATCGGCCAGACCCTGAAGTCGAGCATCGGCTCGCTGCTGGGCGAGGTGACCAGCGTCACGGCAGTGACGGCCGCCAACGGCATGGCCTACATCCGCAAGGCGCTGATCAGCGGGGTGAGCGGCAACGAGGAGTTGCAGGCCGCCATCGCGGGCGTGCGCAGCGGCATGGGCGAGGACAAGTACGCGACCCGGGAGGAATATGACCGGGACCGCTTGGTGCTGGCCGGCCAGCTGTCCGAACTCGAGGAAGTCAACGGCGTCCAGCTCACCACCGCCGAGAAGCAGCTCAAGACCACGCAGGACGAGCTGAAGCGCCTGGACGACGTGCTGCGCGAGTCGAAGAACCTGGTCGACACGATGAAGGGCGTCGACACATCGGTGCTGAGCGTGGCCGAGGCGATCGACCGGCTGCACAAGGCGATGTTCCCGGCGAAGCCTGCGGGAACTGCAACGGGCGCCGGCTCGAGCAGCGGCGGTGCGGTGGTCGGTGCGGGCCCTGGCGGCGGCGGCGCGGGCAGCGGCTCGTCGCTCGGCCGCCAGGCGAATGGTACTTACGTCTTCAGCGACGGCTACGTGAATCGCGTGATCGCCGGTGCAGACGCGGCCAACCTGGGCGGCCTGGATGCGGTCTTCGCCAAGTACGCCGGCACCGGCGACGTGGCGGGCTACTACAACGCGGCCAAGGCGGCGGGGTATTCGCTGCGCGACGTGGCCGCGCATGACGGCTACTTCTACGGCGATGTCCTCGCCGCGGCGGCTGGGGCCGGCGTGCCGGCCTTCGCCACGGGTGGCATGCACGCGGGCGGTCTGCGGATCGTGGGCGAGCGGGGCTGGGAACTGGAGGCCTCGGGCCAAAGCCGGATCTGGAACCAGCAGCAGCTGGCATCCGCGTTCGGCGGCGGTGGTGCTGCGGCCAATGACGCGATCGTGGTCGAGCTGGCTGCGCTGCGCGAGGAAGTGCGGCAGATGAAGGACGCGGCCAAGGCCACAGCTACCAACACGGCCGAATCGGCTAAGACCTTGCGCAACGTCTCGGGCGGGCAGGACTCCTTCGCATCCAGGGCAGCAGCATGATCGTCGTAACCCCCATCCCCATCACCGATGCGGTCCTGACCAGCAGCAGCGTGCCAGAGCCCGACTCCGGGGAAACGCTTTGGTCGTCCAGCTCGGCCTATGTGGTGGGCGACGTGCGGATCCGCACCACCACGCACCGCAAATACCAGTGCGTGAAGGCGGTAGCGGCCGGCACCAACACGCTGCCCGAGAACGATCCGACCAGCTGGCAGGACATCGGCGCGACCAACCGGCGCGCGATGTTCGAGCTGGAGCGCAACAACGCCACCACCTCGGCCGGGACGATGACCGTCGTCCTGACGCCAGGGCAGCGGGTCGGGAGCCTCTTCCTCGGCGGCCTGCAGGCCACGAAGGTGACGGTGGTGGTCACCCTGGCCGGGCAGGAGATCTACCGGCGGGCCGTGAGCCGCATCGCGCGGCGCACGACCAGCTGGAAGACCTACTTCTTCGGCAAGTTCATCGTGCTGCCGTCCCTACTGCTGACCGACCTGCCGCCGTCGACCGGCGCCGTGATCACCGTAACGCTCGAGAACAGCTTCGGCTCTGCCGTGAAGTGCGCGGCGCTGGTCATCGGCAATGGCGAGTTCATCGGCAACGTGCAGAAGAAGGCCAAGAGCGATGCCCTGAACTTCAGCAACACCACCCGGGACTTCGCCGGCAACGTGACGTTCGTGCCCCGCCGCACGGTGCCGCGGACCGACCAGGTGCTGGAGCTGCCGAAGGGCTTGGTGAACACCGTGCGGGACCTGCGCACCGCGCTGAACGCGAAGGTCGCGGTCTGGAGCGGCCTGGACGACTTCAGCGACGACGGGTACTTCGAGTCGCTGCTGATCCTGGGCTTCTACCGGCAATTCTCGATCGATCTCGACCAGCAGAAGGAAGCGCTGGTCACCCTTGAACTGGAGGAAATCTAATGGCCATCACCCNCTGATCCTGGGCTTCTACCGGCAATTCTCGATCGATCTCGACCAGCAGAAGGAAGCGCTGGTCACCCTTGAACTGGAGGAAATCTAATGGCCATCACCCCCGTGCCGGATCTGCCCGTCCTCGGCTCCGCGCCGTCGACCACGGACATGGCCAACTTCGACACCCGGTCTGACGCGTTCCTGCCGCAGCTGAAACCCTGGGGCGATATGCTGAAGGCGATCGGCGACGCGACGAAGGCCAATGCCCAGTCGGCCAACACCGATGCCGGCATTGCCCTGGCGGCCCAGGCCGGTGCCCAGGCGGCGGCAGCCCAGGCCGCGGCGGGTTCCGGCTCCGCCAAGTGGGCGGCCGGTAACTACAACGACGGCGCCACCGTCTGGTCGCCGATCGACTACATGGGCTATCGCAAGCGCGGCACCAGCGCCAGCGCGACCGACCCGAGCCAGGACGCGGCCAACTGGTCGCCCCTGACGCCGAAGGTCGCGCCCACGGCACTGATCGCCGCCAGCTTCAACGCAGCGCCCGGCGGGTGGTATCCGCTCGACACCAGCGCGGCCGGCTTCCTCGTCCCGTTCCCCAACACGGCGGCCAACGGATCGCAGATCACGTTGTACGACGCGACCCGCACCTGGAACCTGAACCCCGCCGTCGTCAATCCGCAAGGCAAGAAGGTCGGCGGCCTGCCGGAAAACTACAACTGCAACTCGAAGGGTCGCACGCTGACCTTCACTTATATCGCCGCGCTCGGCGACTGGAGCATCCAATAATGGGATCGTCTAGCGACCTCTTCGCATCCGGCGGCAAGCTGGTAATCGAGATCATCACCGCGTCCAAGGTCTGGACGCCACCGCAGGCGCTACTCGACAAGGGCGGCGTCGTCACGGCTGAACTGGTCGGCGGCGGCGGCGGAGGCGGCGGCGGCGCTTACAGCTCACCGAGCGTCGTCACCGGTTACGGCGGCGCAGGCGCAGGCGGCTGGCGCATCCTCCGGCAGACGATCGTCACCGCGGCTATCAACGCGGTCATCGGTGCGGGCGGAATCGGTGGCGCAGCATCGAGTGTTGGGAGCCAAAACCAGACGGCCCTTGGAACGGTTGGGCAAGCCGGTGGGACGACAACCTTCAACGGCTTGTCGGCGCCCGGCGGCGGCGGCGGCGGAGGCGGGTACGCAAATAGCTCTTCGGGCACACCGAACGTAATGGCCGGCTCAGGCGGCGGCGGCGGCACTCATGGCGCGCCAGGTACGCAGGGCAGTTATTACAGCAACGTCCCTGGAGGCCAATACTCCGGCGGTTATCCCGGCGGATACGGAGCAGGCGGCGGGAACGGCAACGTTCAGGGCTCCGGCGCCGGCGCAGGCGCAGGCGGTCCTGCTTTCAGCACGACGTCAGCCAGCAACATCTTCCAGCTCAGCATGCCTGGCCCTGGCGTCAACGGCTATGGCGTCGGCGGCCCCTCGGCATTGTTCGGGACTGTTGGTTGGGCCGATCAACCAAACAACAGCGGCAACGGCGGCGGCGGCGGCGTCGGAAACCAGAAGGGCTGGAACGGCGGCTCTGGCGTGATTGTCCTTTCTTACGTGGTGTAAATATGAAATACGCACTGATCAATGGTGCCCAGGTCGCCAACGTCATCGTGGTGGAAGAGGGCGAAGAGGGGGCTGCGTTCCTGGCAGCGATCGCTTCTGAATGGGATCACATCGAACCGCTCGATACCCCGCATGAGCAGGGCCTAGGCGTGGGTATCGGCTGGGGTTGGGCTGATGGCGCCTTCGTTGCCCCTGCTGCGGCCGAGCCGGCGCCGGTGGTGCGGCCCACGGTCTACACGAAGACCGACTTCCGCAAGCTGCTGACCGACGGCGAGAACATCCTGATCGACAACTTCAGCTTCGCGGAGTTCGTGGCCGAGACACCGGCGATCAAGAACCTCACGGTCGCGCAGCGCGCCGGCGTGCGCTCGGCGATCGCCCGCTACAAGGACGCGATGGACATCGACCGCACGGACCCGACGACGGTGGAGTTCATCGGCGCGCTCGGTGCGCTCGGGCTGCTCGACGGGACGGGCCGGGCGGGTCAGATCCTGGCCGGCGAACCGGCGCCCTGACGCTGCCCCACCCAACATGCAACCCGCCCCGGCGGGTTTTTTTACGCCCATTCGGAGACCACCATGGCCACCATTCCCCGCGGCATCCGCAACCACAACCCCGGCAACATCGACCGCACCACCGAGCGCTGGCAGGGCATGGCCACTGACCAATCCAGCGACCCGCGCTTCGTCGTCTTCACTGGACCCGTGTGGGGCTTGCGCGCCCTGGCCAAGGTGCTGCTCAGCTACCAGCGCAAGTACAACCTGCGCACGCCGGCGGCCATCATCGGTCGCTGGGCGCCTCCGGTCGAGAACGACACCGGCGCCTATGCCCGCCAGGTCGCCAAGGCCCTCGGGGTGCAGCCCGGCGACCAGATCGACCTGCAGGACGCCCGCACGCTGGAGCGCATCCTGCCAGCCATCGTCGCCCACGAGAACGGCCATCAGCCGTACCCCGAAGCCCTTATTCGCCAGGCCGTCACCCTGGCGCTGGAGTGAGCATGGGCGACATGGTCGGCTTGATCGCCGAACTCAAAGGGCCGTTCGGGGCCTACGGCGCGATCACCATCGCGCTGCTGGTTTACCTCTGGCGTGAGCGCAGCCAGCGCGCCGTGGGTGCTGCCAACAACGAGGCAAACATCAGTGCGATCGAGCATTGGAAAGAGGCCGCGGCCGAGGCAAAGGCCGCATTGCTCGACATGACCCAGCGGGCCGACCGGTTCGCCGAGGGTCGCAACGAAGCCGTGCAGGCCCTCGGCGAGCTGCGCGGCCAGCTCGGCGAGATGACCCGCCAGCTCACCGCGCAATCCCAGCAACTCGACCAGCAAGCCCGCGAAATGCAGGGTCTGCGCGAGCAGGTCGCCTCCCTCAAGGAACAACTCAATGGACACGCATAACACCAGCGGGCACGACTGCGCCGCAGTCCTGGCAGCGGCATCCGGCCGTCGCGCCCGTATCACCTACTTCATGCACCAGGCCGTCATCCTGGGCGGCCTGCTCGGAGGCGGCATGTCCCTGGGCTACTACGCCGGCGTGCAGTCGACGCGCGAGGACGCCAGCGCCGAGATCGAGCGGTTGCAGCGCACCCACCAGGCGGTGCTCGACGTGATCTCCGGGCGCCAGGCGCGCACGGCAGAGCGGTTGGATGCCACGGCCAGCACCGTGAAGGAGGTGGCCACGACGGTGTCTGAGGTCGCAAGCACGGCTGCGGCCGCGTCGGAAACTGCGCAGGCCGCGGCTACTACTGCCGGCAAGGCAGCGAAGGCGGCGGGCGTGCCGGCGGCCGCCATCGAGCAAGACCGCAAGGCGATCAACAGCGCGATCGGCAAGGCCAACGCCCGGATCGGGGAGGGTGCCCGATGAAGCGCGCATTCCTTATTCTTGCCGCCGCTGTCCTGCTGGCCGGCTGCGCGTCGACGCCGCCGGCGGAACCGCAGGCCAGCGTTACCGCCCAGGCATGCCAAGCAGCATCGGCCGACGTGCGCACGCTGGTGGAAATCCACGAGCTGCAGCGCGCCTGCCCCCTGCTGCCCACCCTGCGCGCCGGTGCCAGCGCGCTGGAGCGCCGGGCCCACACCGAAACCATCGTGCGCATGTACGAGAACTGCGCGAGGAGCGGATCATGAATTGGTACGTCATCGCAGCCGCGGCAATCGCCGCGCTGCTCGCCATCTGGGTGCTGCCGCCCCTGGTGCTGCTCTGGTGCCTGCCGGTGCCCCTCGCTTACAAGGCCAAGGCCTCCGCCAGCATGCTCGGCGCCTGGCTGCGGGGCGGTTGGGTCAAGATCTTCGGCCTGTCGGCGTTCCTGGTGGTGCCGCACCTGGTGCGGGGCCTGCCGCGCACGGCCGAAGGCCTGGCCCGCTGGGACTGCGTCTACGGCAATAACTGGGGCATCAACGGCGACCAGCGGCCCTGGGCCACCTATGCCGACGTCACGCTCGGCAAGGTGCCGCTCGACCAGGTCGAGCTGGGCTACGACCTGGCCGGCCTCGATCCCATGAGCCAGGCCGAGGGCGTTCCGCTGCTGGTGCCCGTCGACCAGCAGACGCCGACCTACTACAGCGACCAGCCGGCCCGCAGCGACGCGGCCCGCCGCACCTGGCTCGGGTCGCGCAACCGCTGCACCAACCTGGCGATCCGCATGGGGGTGACGTGGCCCACCGGACCGAAACAGGCCTGGGGCGACATCTGGTGCGACAAGTCCCGCCCGGGCTGGGCACTCTTCGAGCAGGGCGGCCGCTACCACCTTGTGGCGGCCCTGCCGCTGCCCTGGGGCCGCGTATTACCGGTGAACTGGGGCTATGCCCTCAACCTGACCCGCGATCGCTCCATGGCCCGCTGCACCGCCGAGCTCAAGCCCTTCGGGTTGTCGAAGCGGGCGGACGGGCTGACGGTCGACCAACGATTCTTCGCCCTGCCGCCTTCCAAGCGCGCAGAGATCGCCGCCATCGTCCAGCACCAGGTGGTCCTATGAACCCAATCGCCTACCTTTTGGCCGCCAGCATCGCCGCAAACGCGGCGCTTGGCTGGGCCTGGATTGACGCCCGCGACGCCCGCACCGTGGCCGAGCAGCAGCGCGACCAGGCGCGTGCCGATGCGACGGCCGCCAGCGATGCCGTCGAGGCGCTGGAAGACGTGGCCAAGAAACGTGCGGCCGCTGCCAAGCCAGTACAGGCCGCCGCCCGCGCCGCGGCCGTGGCTGCCCAGCAGCGCGCCACGCAAGAGATCGCTACGCGTGCGGCCGTCGCCGGCGACGACTACGCCAGCGTACAGGTCCGCCTGCAGCGCTGGGAACAGGGGAGGGCTAAGCCATGAAGGCAGCGATCGTGATCGCCGCAGCGACCGCGCTGGCCGGCTGTGGCACTTCCCGCACGGTGCAGGTCAAAGTGCCGGTGCCGGTCGAGTGTCGTGTGCAGACGCCTGCACGGCCAGCCATGCCGCTCGATTCGCTGCGACCGCCCTATAACGTTGACACGTGGGTGGCGCACGCGATAGCCGAACTGCGTGTTAGAGAAGCGTATGAGCAAGAAATATATGTCGCTCTTCGCGCTTGTACTCTGCCGCTTGTGCTAGCTGAGTAATATGCGTTGAGCATGCGGCTTAAATATCATTGATTCGCGAATGTGGACGGGGCGTGGGCGATTTCACCGGTAACGCCTGAGCGTTTTTTTTCAAACTCCTTAGCCTGCCTTCGCTTTTGCTTATCTAAACGCCTTTTCTCAGCGATAATTTTTGCCCCTTGTTCTAGGTTGTCGAATCCTCGTACCATTAAGTAAATGCCGGCTGTAATGAATGCTATGAAATATTCGGCGTCCATCAAGTTTGCAGAGTAATTCTTGGTATATGTTCGATAAACGACTATGGCTATACCAGCCACAATTTCAGTGGCTCCCCATATTCTCCGGTATTTTCTTCGAATAAAGTAGCATCCTAGGCCAATTGTAAATGCGCCCAATGCAACGGGAATAGCTGTTTTGTAATTTGGGGCTACGGGTATGAGTTTATAAATGTGGCTGATCCCAAATCCAAAACTAACAATAGCAATGGAGCCTGCGGCAGATCTAATGGTGGCGGAAATTATTTTGTCTCTGATTTTGCTGTTGTCGGCTCGCTCAGCCCAAAGATAGATCAGCACAAAAAAAATAAATATAAGCGTTGTCGGAACATAAAATTTCGTTATGTGAGTCGTCCATATGCCTGCAAACAAAATGGACAATAAGCCAAGTTGACTTCCAAAAAAGGCCACAATAAGTAATTTATCGGATAAGGGTGGCTCATAGTTTTTCGGCATGATTGTTTTGTTTTCGCTTGCAGTATTGGTTGTTGGTAACGCAAAGGTTTCAAGAAATCATACGGGCTGATTTCACTGCTAGATTTTTCAGATGTCTGTATGGGCTAGATGAGCGCTCCAAATGTGTTTTAGATGTTCATAAAATCCAGGAATCTCTTCTCGCACGCATAAACTTGCAATTTCTGATCCCGGGCCGCTCAGCATTACTCGGCCCACAGAAAGCTCAGGAATAGGCATTGCAAACAACGTTAGATCTAATTTATGATCGCAGTATTGGGCGGTTAATTTATTTTGATCAGGCTGGATTAAAAAGCTTGATAGGCTGCTGAATGCGATTAGCCCTAAGTTTTCGAGGTGTGTTAACGACGCAAAATTAATTCCATGCCTGTTGTAAATTTCGTTCCTGACTTCTGAAACTATTACATATTCCTCTGGGAAAGAGACACGGAACCTGCACAAAGTGTCAAAAAGAAATGCATCTGCACCGTCTATTTCAGCTAGCAAATTGACGGCACGCCTGGAGAAGCTTCCTGGCGTATTGGCCTCTCCTGCCAAAACTTTAGCCCATGCGCTTTGCATTTGCTCATCAGAGATGTGTTTTGCTTTGTCGAAGAAATTCGATAGCCAATCGCTTTTCAATTGTTCAGGATGCGCATCTTCTTTCACCAGCGGCAAGGATTGGGAGGCGATAGACTCGATATTGTTTTGCGCACGCGATTCTTGAACGACTATGCGATTTACGGCGCGACTTTCGAGTGCGGAAAGCTTCTGCTGATTCGCAAATTCAATTAACGAAACCTCGCCTTTGGCGCGAGCTATTCGTTTCATTTGATGTGGCTCATACCAAATTCCAACTGCGCTAGTGATTGCTTGAACTAAAACTTCGACAGGTTTTGCAAAAGCACTAAAATCTACTAGAGAAAATTTTCCGTTATCGCTCATAATAAACCAATCAGCAAATAGTCAAACACAAGTTCTTTCCCAAAGCTGAAAATGCAGTGGCTAGCGTGTCAATCTTTGTCGAATGCTTCGGATCGAGAAGGCGGGTGACTTCCTGCGGTCGAATGTTCATCTTCCGGGCTAAATCGATCGGTCGCTCATTCTGCTCGACCACAAGGTTGAGGAGTTCGACCTTTGCTGCTGCGGACAACGGCAGGCTTACCATGATCTCTCCAGGCTGGACCGCGCTCGGCGCCGGCACAAGGCGCCTATCCTCGAAGTAGAAATCCATTGCAGTCAGCAGCGCGTCGGCTGCCATGGATTGGGCTTCCTCCATGGTGTCGCCCTGGGTGATCGCCTCGGGAATATCCCTAAAGGTGACCACGTAGCCGCCGTCGGGATCGGGCTCGAATCGAGCGGGAAAAGTTTGCCGGTTCATCAGTATCTCCTGCGCAGCCCATGCTGCGGATTTGGGAGTCGGTGAAGTGCAGGATCACCAAAGCAGGCCCTTTCGGGCCCCTCCTCATTTGATGTTCAACTGCTTCAGGATTGCGCGTCTCGTGCCTTCCTTCAGCTCTTTCGACGGGTGCCTGGGCAGGGTGCTTATCTTGTCGTTCAGGTACAGCCTCCAGTGGTTCGTACCGTTCTCGACTCGGACTCCCTGCGACTCAAGCCACCGCTTGAATTCGCTGATCTTCACTTACCTCCCCGTTGTTGCGATAAGTGAATTATAAACAAAAAAGCGTATTTTGCAAGCAAATTTGTTTATAGCGGGCGTCCCGTTTTCTTCTAGTGCTATAACTTCCGCCTCATCGCCCAAGACACACCCATGCCGTCGCAACGCTATAGCCCCTCACTACCCATCCGTAACAGCCGGCGCTTGAGCCTCCTTTGCGGCTTGGCATCACTGGCTCTGGCCAGCGCTTGTAGTGCGTCCGAGTCCGACATGATCAGCTCGGGCAAGGCCGTGATTGCAGCAAACTCCGCTTGCGCCGCCAGCGTGCAGAAGACAGGGAAGGTCGATTCCACGTTGTGTGGCGTTAATACACAGAAGGCAAAGAAAGCATACGACGAGGCACGCATGACTGTGACAAAAGCAAGCCCTGCGACTGATGCAATCGGCGAGCAGGTCAATGCTTCGGTCGCTGAAACCTTCGGTGTCGTTATGAAGCATTCCCGCTAGCCGCGTCGCAAAGCACAGGATCAAAACGGTGCGTTCGACCGCTCGACCGTGACCGGCCCAGGCCCTGCATAGACCAGGGCCAGCGTCTCCTTCACTCGGACCTGCCACAGTGCGCCGCTTCCGCGCACGATGTACGCGTCCGGCGCCAGGGGCAGGATGTTCTTGGTGCTCCACTCGAAGCGGTGGTGGCGATGCATGGAGGTCGGAGGTTCCGGCGTGTAGAGCAGGGTAGGGTGGTCGTCTTGCATAGCTGCCTCAGAAAAGGTTAATCTGCTTGGTGCGCGGCGCTGCTGCCTCCCGGGCCGCCTGGATGCGAGCTGCCGCTGCTCGGGTGTCAGGTGGTGGCCGCACGCCCAGCTCGAACCAGGCGCGCGTCGTCAGTTCGGGCGGCAGATCGACCAGCCCGTGGCCGCGCGTCTGGGCTGCGCGGCTCTGCCATTTCTTCATCAGCTCGATATCGCCTTGCAACAGGTCGTCGCCCACCCGATGGCGCTTTGCGGCTTGTACGGCCGCCAGCAGCTGCACCGGTCCGCCGAAAACGCGCTCCATCGCCTCTCGATACAGGTCGCGCGCTCTCACGATGTCGTCGTGCTTGATCCTGCCGCTGGCGTCAACCCCGTGCAGCCGGACGGTCAGGCTGTCGCGCGCGCAGCCCTCGGCGTCGTGCTGCGCCCAGTCGACACTGGCCAGCACTCTTCCCTGCCCAACGCGGTCCGCCGCGTCGATTGCCGCTAGCACCTGCTCTGGAGTGCGGCGCACCCGACCCTGGGGATCCAGGGGCGCGGAAGGTACAGGGCCCGCATGAACTGCTGTCCAGAAGTAACTGACTGATTTGTAGTGCTTACTCGATGTCGCGCAGTACGTGACGCGGACGCGGCCCGCCCGCTTGCTGTCCATGTCGACCGTAAGCACCGTGCCCTTTTGGACGGACTCGGCCGGCGGCAGGTGCTGATGGCCGGCAGAGATCTCGTCCCCACCCACTGCGGGTAGAAGTCCTGGCGATGGGAAAAGATCGGAAACCACTGTAAAAGCATACAGTGCTTGGTGCAGAATGGCGCCCGGGCAGAATCGGCTTTACGCGCCGAGGCTGCCGCATATGCTGCGGCCCGCCGGCCGACGTTCGGGGCCGACGAGCGGTTGGCGCGCTAAGGTGTGTGGACGATCTCGACGGTGAACTGCAGGCCGGCCGCCGTCTCGTCCATGCGGCCGGCCATCACCAAGTCGCTCGGCCCGCTCGTCGTCCAGAGATCCACCAGCACGATCCACCGGTCGCTGTACCACTCGGCGCTGGCGCGCTCCCACGCTTCGGGCGGCAGAGGGGCGAGCCGTTCGCCCGTCAGCTCCACGATCGCGCGGATGTCGTCGGCCAGGTTTGCGGGGATGGGCGCTACGCCGGCCACGCTTTGCGCAAGGCCGAAGTCGCCGACGGCGAAGCGGTCGACCACCGCGGCGAGGATGGGCCGCCAGGCGGACGGCACGGGCTGCGAGACGCCGTCCTCCGGGGTCGGCATTGGTACGGCGGCAGGGTGAGGCATGGCAGGCTCCTGGGGCGATGGAATGTCTGGTGCCGTGCGTCGCTGACAGCCGCTGGGTCCAGGGTGCTCAGAATAGCGCCATGTGCTCACACTACCGAACGCCTGAACAGGCGCTGTTTCTCGAACGCTGGTCAGTCGCGCCGCCGGCAGACTGGGCGAAGACCGACCTGTGGCCCGGGTACAGTGGGCCGTTCTTGCGGCGGCCGAAGGCGGCCGATGCCGGCGACGAAGCCGTGGGCCACCTTGAGGCCGTCACCGGCACCTTCGGCCTGCTGCCGTTCTGGGCGAAGGACTCCAGCCTGGCCAAGCGCACCTACAACGCCCGGAGCGAGACGGCTGCCGAGAAGCCCAGCTTTCGCGATGCGTGGAAGCGTTCACAGCACTGCATCATCCCGGCCGCGGCCATCTACGAGCCGGATTGGCGATCGGGCAAGGCCGTGCCGACGCGGATCGAGCGGGCCGATGGCGTCGACCTGGGGATTGCCGGGCTTTGGGAGTGGAACTCGGCCCTCAACACGCACAGCATGACCATGCTGACCGTCAACGCTGACGACCACGAGCTGATGCGGAACTACCACAAGCTCGGCGACGAGAAGCGGATGGTGGTGATCCTGCCGCGCGGGCTCTACAGCGACTGGCTCGACGCGCCGGCCGGCAGCAGCATGGAGTTCATGCGGCAGTTTCCAGCCGATCGGTTGGTTGCGACCGCAGAACCGCGGCAGCCGAAGTCGACAGGCTGACTGCGTCTTCTCGATGTTCAAGCATCCATCGATGGACTGGATATGAGACGCGCCCCATATCCGTCTCATTTCAGGACCTAGAAGCGAAAAAGCCCGCTATCTTTTGGATAGCGGGCTTTGCAGCGATGACGCGCTTTAAGTGGTGGTGGGCCCTGAGTGACTCGGACACTCGACCTACGGATTAAGAGTCCGCTGACATGAGCGGCCTGGGCGGGTAATCACAAGTGCTTATAGGACAAACGCAGTCAATCTTTTCCGGCGCCTTCGTGTGGAAGGCATGAAGTTAGTGGTGAGCTGCCAGCGCCTTTAGCGGGCTGTGTTTTTGCCAGTCGACCTTCTGCGGCGACGGCTCTCGACAACCTCGTCGAGGAGCAGCTTAGGCAGTAGCAACACCACACCAACATGCAGGAGGAGCCGTAGTACATCGATCCGTGCGATAGGAGATGGGTCGAGCCAGAAAGCAACAATGCCGATAAGGGAGTTGGCGCTGCCGCCCAAGACGAACAGTGTCAAGGCAGGCCATTTGATTCGGCCTACCCACCGTCCTAGACGTTGCCAAGTGGTGACGTCGGCTTCTGCGATCTTCAACGCAAGCGTGATCGCTGCAAACAGACACCCTATGAGGGTTGGCCACGAAAAATTTTCCATGATCGAATTGTGGTCCATGAAGACCCTTCGGGCCCCCGCTTTTGTGGGATGAGGCTCTATCCAAGCCGCGGCAGAGCTAGCTCAAGTTTTGAGGTTTGTTCCCGTCAAGGTCTTGAAAGCCGCGCCAATCCTCATTTCTTGGTCGGATTGAAAATCCGCGTGTCGATGGTTCGATTCCGTCCCAGGCCACCAGACAGCAAAGCCCTTGATCTTCACAGGTCAGGGGCTTTTCGCATTGGTGCTGCTGCAAGCCATGCCAGGAGAATTACCAGCGCAAAAGCACCAACCCCGGCGGCAGTGCCTCGCCGAACAAGCGACGTTGGTCTGCCTCCTCCAGCACCGTCACCTCGCGCACCATCGCAGCCCAGCTGGGCGCCGCAGGGGCGGCTTGCAGCTGCTCGGCGATCTGCAGGCGCAGCGCCTCGGGCAGGTCGCGTGCGCGGTCGCCCGTGGCCCGGGCGATCTGGGCCACGGCGAAGGCGGCCGCCTCGTGGCGGGCCCAGTCCGGAGCGATGGCGGCGATCCGCCCAAGCCACTCCTGTGCGGTGGCGGGCGGCAGCACATGGTGCAGGCTGGCGTACAGCGGCTGGCGCGCACCCAGGCGGCCCAGCGCCCACCACAGCTCGGCCGTGGCGCCTTGCTGCAGCCGCTGCAGCAGCCAGCTGCCGAACTGCATCTTGTCGGCCGGCTGGATGCGTTCGAACGAGGCCGCCATGCGCAGCAGGTCGTCGAGTGCGCGCATCGGCGGGCCCTCGGGCACGGCGATGTCGGTGCCGCCGGTCGGCTGCAGGTAGTAGGCGACGGCCTCGTAGACCATCTGCTGCTGCTCGGCGTCCAGGCCGCCCGCGATGCGGCGCCACAGCGTCCACCATTCGGACCACTGCTGGTTGTCGTCGCTGTGTGCGATGCCGGGGCCGAACAGGTCCCACATCCGTTCCATGCGCCAGCCGTCCAGCGGATCGCCGAAGCCCGGCCGCAGCGTGAAGCCGACCAGGTTGAACCAGGTGCGCTCATGCTGCAGCGAGCGGCGGCGGCGCCGGGCGCCCTGCAGCAGCGCGCCGAACAGCGTGCGCAGCAGCGCGGCAGGCCAAGTGGCGCGTTCGCCGAGCAGGCGTTCCAGCGTGGCGCGCAGCTGGCGGACTTCCCTGGCGTCCACGGCCTGCTTCTTGTCGCCGTAGACGCGGTCGATGGCGGCCAGCGCCTCGGCCGAACGCGGATGGGCGGCGACGGGTGGCTCGGCATCCTGCGCGGCCGCACCGCCGCGCAGCTGGAATTCGAGCTTCCAGCGCTGGCCGGGCGCATCGGCCTCCTCCACCGCCACGCAATGCATCTCCAGCGTGCCGACGTCGGTGATCCGGGCATCGAGCACCACCTGCACCTCGCCGGCTGCGCCTGCCCGGGACTCCAGCACGGTGGCGATGGGCGGCAGGTGCTGCAGGCCGTCCTGCAGCGCGACCAGGTCGCCGGCGCGGTGCCGCAGGTCGGCGGCACGGGTGGCGAGGTTGAAGCGCACCGGGCGGCCCAGGCGCAGGCGGAAGCGTCGGGCATCGAGCCGCACGGTCTCGCCCTCGGGGGTGCCGTGCGGCAGCACGCAGACGCCCTGGCCGTCTTCGAGCGCGAGGTAGTAGGCGCGTGCGGCGCCGCTGCGGATGCGCGGCGCGCTGCCGGCGCGGGCCATGGCGTAGGCGACCGCGCCGCGCGCGACGGCGGCGTCGAGCCGGGGTGCCTCCAGCAGGCGGATCGGCGGGGTGTTCGCCGGCTGCCAGCCGTGCAGCGTGGCCAGCAGGCGCTCGCGCAGCACCGGGGCGTGGAACACGCCGCCGTTGAGCAGCACCGTGTCGGGCAGGTCGCCGCCCTGGCGCTGCAAAAAGGCGGCGATGTGGCGCGTGATGGCGGCGTCGTGGGCATAGGGCAGGCCGAACTCGACCAGGCCGCCGCGGGCGCGCCGGGGCTGGGCGTCGGCCGCGACCTGCGGGAAGAAGCCGTCGACCAGCAGCGTGTCCACATCGGCCCGCGTCAGTGGGGCCGAGCGTGCACCGCCGATCAGCCGGCTGCCGCCGCCCTGCAACGTGACCGTGGTTTCCGCCGGTCCGTCTGGCGCCAGCAGGCGCTCCTTGGCGCTGCGGCAGCGCTGGGTGAGCTGCGCCAGTTGGATGGCGCTCAAGCGCTGACCCGGCGTGCCGCCCGACAGCCGCGGTTCGATCCAGCGGGCAAGCGCCAGGTCCATGTTGTCGCCGCCCAGCACCAGGTGGTCGCCCACGCCGGTGCGCGCGAGTTGCGGCCGGCCCGTGGCATCCAACGCGACATCGACCAGCGTGAGGTCGGTGGTGCCGCCGCCTACGTCGACCACCAGCAGCCGGCGCGTGCCGGCCAATTGCCGGGCCAGGTCGTCACGGTGGTCGAACACCCAGTCGTAGAACGCGGCCTGCGGCTCTTCGATGAGGTGGACCGGGCCCAGGCCGGCCAGCGCTGCGGCCTGCAGGGTCAGCTGGCGCGCGCCTTCGTCGAACGAGGCCGGCACGGTGAGCACGGTGGGTTGCTGCGCGAGCGGTGCCTCGAGATGGGCCCGGTCCCAGGCGCGGCGCAGGTGGCGCAGGTAGCTGGCGCTGGCCTCCAGCGGGGAGACCTTGGCCACATCGTCCGGTGCGCCCCAGGGCAGGATGGCGGCGGTGCGGTCCACCGATGCGTGCGACAGCCAGCTCTTGGCGCTGGCCACCAGCCGGCCGGGCGTCTGCTGGCCCAGTTCGCGCGCGAAGGCGCCCAGAATGGCCGGCTCGTCCGAGGGCCACGGCAAGGGCAGGTCGGCCGCTGCCAACGCGCTTTCCGCGGCATGGAAACGCAGCGAAGGCAGCAGGGGCCGCGGCGCGACCTCGCCGGCCGCGATGCTCTGCGGCACCGCGAAGACCTGGATGTCGTCCGCACCGACCGGCGCGTACGCCAGCACGGTGTGGGTCGTGCCCAGGTCGATGCCGATGCGGAAGGCGGCCGCCATCACGCGTCGCGGACGTCGAACTCCACCTTCCAGTGCGCCCCTCCAGCGGCCTCGGCCAGCAGCTCCAGCGTGCCGATGTCGGTCACCCGCGCGCGCAACTGCACCGGCACCACGTCGCCGGCGGCGCGGCCTTCGGCCGGCAGCGTGGCCTCGATCTGCGCGAGCTCCTGCAGTTCGTCGGGCGACCAGAAGTCCAGCAGCGTGCCGGGCCGGTCGTCGCGCCGCACCGACGAGCCGAAGAAGCGGAAGCGCACCGATTCGCCGACCACCAGGCCGAGCTGCTGCGGCGGCAGCGGCGCTTCCGAGCCTTCCTCCATGCCGAAGGGCGCCACGCACAGCGCCTGCACCGGCGGCTCCAGCCCCGGCACGGCGGGCATGCTCGACTCGATGCCCACGTAGTAGGCCTGGGCCGTGCCGCCGCGGATGCGGATGCCCTGGCCCTGGCGCACCTGGCCGTAGTAGGACGCGCCGCGCGCCACCGCGTGGTCCATGTCGGCGCCCTGCAGCAGCCGCGCGGCGGGCGCGCCGTCGGCGGCCAGCCAGGCGTTGAGCGTGGAGAGCACGCGGTCGGCCAGCAGGTCGGACTTGAACACGCCGCCGTTGAACAGCACGGCCGTGGGATGCAGGAAGCTGGCGCCTTCAGGAGAGGGTGCGAAGCCCGCCAGTTGCGCAGTGGCGCCGAGCTGCCGGCCCAGCAGCGCGGCCAGGTGGCGCGTCACGGCGGCGTCCTGCGCATAGGGCAGGCCGATCTGCGTGAGGCCGGCGCGCGGGCGGCTGACCGGCCGCGCGCTGCTGTCCACCGCCGGGAAAAAACCTTCGAGCAGCAGGGCGGTCAGCAACGCGCGCTGCAGCTCCGTCTTGATCGACCCGCCGATGAGCCTGGAGCCCCGGCTGGGCACGACCAGCGGCACGCTCTGCAGGCTGGCATCGCCGAGCAACTGCTCCTTGGCCAGGCGGCAGGCGTAGGTCAGCGCGCGCATCTGCCAGGGGTCCAGCTGCTTGCCTTCGGCGGCCAGGCCGCGCGCCACGCCGTGGGCCAGCGCCAGGTCCATGTTGTCGCCGCCCAGCAGGATGTGCTCGCCCACCGCCACGCGGTTGAGCTGCAGGTTGCCGGCGTCCTCGGTCACCGCGATCAGCGAGAAGTCGCTGGTGCCGCCGCCCACGTCCACCACCAGGATCACGTCGCCGACCTGCACCTGCTTGCGCCAGTCACCGGCGCTGCCGGCGATCCAGCTGTAGAGCGCGGCCTGCGGTTCCTCCAGCAGCGTGACGCCCTGGTAGCCGGCGGCCTGCGCGGCCTCGGCCGTCAGCTCGCGCGCGGCCGGGTCGAACGACGCGGGGATGGTGACCGTGACGGCCTGCTGGTCGAACGGCGCATCGGGATGGCGGTGGTTCCAGGCATCGCGCAGGTGCTGCAGGTAGTGGGTGCTGGCAGCCAGGGGCGAGATGCGTTCGACCTCGGCCGGCGCATCGGCCGGCAGGATGCCGGCGCGCCGGTCCACGCCCGCATGGCCGAGCCAGCTCTTGGCGCTGGAGACCAGGCGGATCGGCGTCAGCGCGCCGTGGCTGCGGGCCCATTCGCCGGCGATGCGGTCGGGCGCGGGGTTCCAGGGCAGGGCCAGGTCGCCGGCGGCGAATTCGCTGGCGTGCGGGAGGTAGAGGAACGAGGGCAGCAGGGCGAAGTCCTGCACCGCGCCGGGGCCGCTCTGCTGGGCGACCGGCAGGATCTCGGGCGTCGCGCCTTCGGTCTGCAGGTCGACCCAGGACAGCGCGCTGTGGGTGGTCCCCAGGTCGATGCCGATGGCGTACCGCGCGTCGCTCACAGCTCCACCTCCGCCGGTGCGATCACGCGCGTGTCGTGTCCCTCGGTCAGGGCCGGCAGCCGCACGGCCGTGGCGCGCCAGCCCTTGTGCTGCAGCGTGCCGGTGAAGGGCGGCTGGCCGACCACGTTGCCGGTCACGCGCACGGCGGCGGCGTCGAAGCCCGCGGGCAGCGTCAGGCGGCTGCCTTCGGCTTCGGTGCGCACGGCTTCGAGGTCGAAGGTGTCCTGCAGCACCTTGCGTGCACCGCCGTGCAGCAGGCGCGCGGCGCCGCCCACGTCGGCATCGGAGTAGGCGGCGATGTCTTCCTGCAGGAAATCGACGAAGCGCGATTCGCGCTGCAGCAGGGCCAGCAGTTGCAGCGCGGCATCGACCTGGGCCGTTGCGCGCACGGGGGCCGGCGGTGGGGGAGGGAATGGCGCCTGCACCGGTGCGGGCGGCGGCACCTCGCTGGCCAGCGGAGCGCCGTCGCGCAGCGCCTGCACGCGCGCGGCCAGACGGTCGTCGCCCAGCAGCGCGAAGAAGCTGCCGAAGGCCAGGGACAGGCGGGAGAAAAAGGGAAGAGGGGTGGGTTCGGTCATGGGCATTGGGCAGAGGGGGCCGGTCGAACGCCGGGCCGCGTGGCCGCTATTGTCTTCAATGCGGCATAACGAACGGTAAGACGAGGATTCCATCGCTGCGCAACGGCAGCCGGGGCCGACATGTGCGTCAGGCAAAATCCCGCCCCGGGCCGAAACCCGCTTCTACCGCATGTCCCGCTTCCGAACGCTCACCACCTACTGGGTCATCGCCGTTTCCATGGCGTGTGTCCTGCTGGCGTGGCCGCTGCACATGGCGCAGCACGCGGCGGAGCCGCTCGGGGCCGACGCCGTCGCCAGCCTGGTGGGGGCCCTCGACCAGCCGGACGGCGACGGTCCGGCGGACGCCGACGGCGGCAAGGACGGCAAGCACCGCGGGTGCGTCTGGTGCATGTTCCACGGACAGCAGCATGCGGCGGGCGGCGCGCCGGATGCCCTGCGCTTCCATGCCGAGTCCCAACCGCCGCCTGTCGCCTGGCCACCAGGCCGCTTCACGGGCCGCAGCGAACTCGCGGCCGAGCCGCGCGGGCCTCCCGCCGCCTGACACGCCGGGCGTCCTGCGGCCGAGCCGCTGCCGGGTCCCGCCTCTCCTCTCGTGTGCAGCCTTGCCCGACCGGCAGGGCTGTGGCGCATGCGTGCGTCCTGCCGGCCTTCGGCATCCCTTTTTTTCCGAAATTCCCATGCACCCGTCCATTCCGGTCACGCTGCCGCGTGCCTTGCCCTTGTCCCCGTCGATGCTGGCCGTTCTCGTCCTGGCGGCCAGCCCCTCGGCCCGGGCCCAGACCGACATCGCTCTGCCCACGGTCACCGTGCAGGGCACCAACGAGGCCGACACCCGCCAGCCTGGCGACCGTGCCGAGCTCAGCATCCGGCCGACCGCCCTGCCGGCCACGGTGCAGCACATCGGCGAAACGGACATCGCCAACACCACCGTCGGCCGCGACATCTCCAACGTGTTCCGCCGCGTCCCCGGCGTGCTGGCCAACAACATCGACCAGGGCGAGACCGGCAACGGATTCCGCATGCGCGGCTTCGCCACCCAGGGCACCCACGGCGCCGACACCGCGGTCTACGTGGACGGCGTGCCGCAGAACATCCCGTCGAGCCAGGGCGGCGCCGGACACGGACCGGTGTTCCTGGAATGGCTCAACCCCGAGCTGATCGGCGGCATCGACGTCGTCAAGGGGCCGGTCTCGGCGCTGTACGGCGACCAGAACCGGGCCGGCGCTGTGGACATCCGCACGCGCGACGGCGGTCCGGCCACGCCCTCCAGCATCAGCGTGGGGGCCGAACGCTACGGCCTGAAACGGACCACCCTGGTGCTGTCCAACCGGTTCGCCGCCGGCGTGGCCGAGATCGACTCGCTGCTGGTGGCCGACATCTACCGCAACGACGGCTACCGGTACGCGTCCCGCACCGACCGCGACAGCCTGTCGTGGAAATTGTCGACCCAGCGCGACGGTGGCCGCTACAGCCTGCGCCTGACCCGCTACGTCGCCGACTTCGAGGCGGCCGGCTATCTGCTGCTGCCCGACCTGCAGCGCGGCCTGGATCCCCGTTCCACCCAGGCCAACAACCCCGGCTTCGGTGCGGCCCGCCGCACCAGCCTGGTCTTCAACCGCGCCCCGGCCGAGGGCGAGGCCGGCTGGTACGCCACCGCCTACGCCGAGAGCTTCGACCGCCAGCGCGCCATCACCAGCAACGCCACCCAGCACACGGTCGGCGTGGACGACCGCGACATCTACGGCGCCCGGCTGTTCCACAACCTCCGCTTCGGCGACGCGGGCCTGGTGCTGGGCACCGAACTGCGCAAGGACCGCGGCGATGCCTACCGCCGCATCTTCACCAACCGCCTGCCCACCGCCAACTACGTGAACGACCAGGGCCTGGACCTGCTCACCTACGGCCTGTTCGCCCAGGGCCAGTGGAAGGCGACGCGCGACCTGAAGCTGAGCGCCGGCCTGCGCTACGACCGCTTCGACTACGACATCCAGAACCTGAAGCTGCCGGCGGCCAGCACCGGCTACCGCAAGGGCGTGTTCACGCCCAAGGTGGGGGCGTCCTGGACGGTGCTGCCGCAGCTCGAACTGTTCGCCAACGTGGCCGAAGGCATGCGGTCGCCGGCCGCCGAGCAGATCAGCAGCAGCGGCGCCACCGGGCCGCTGGGCGCGGCGGGCGGCGTGGTGAGCCAGGTCAAGCCGAGCAAGGTGCGTTCCTACGACCTGGGCTTCACCGCCCGCCCGGCGCAGGACTGGACGGTCTCCGGCGCGGCCTACTACATCCTCAACAGCGACGAGATCGTCGGCCAGGCGGACGGGTCCTTCCGGTCGGTGGGCGACACCACCCGCAAGGGGTTCGAGCTGGAAACCCGCTGGCGGCTGGCCGGCGCGAGCAGCGTGTACGCCAGCGTGGGCCGCATCCTCGAAGCCAAGGCCAACAACCCGGCCCCCAATACCGGCGCCCGGCTGTCGATCCCGGCCACGCAGCTCAAGGGCGGCGCCCAGCACCGCTTCGCCCTCGGTGGCGGGCAGGTGACCCTCAATGCCGATGCCTACCTCATCTCCGACATCCCGTATTACGTCGGCACACCGGCCACGCAGGAGCGCACCATGCCGCTCTACACCCGCTACGACCTGCGCGGGACCTACGCCTGGAAGTCGGCCGAGCTGTCGCTGTACGCGGTCTTCCAGCCGCACCGCTTCGGCAGCGAGATCGCCTACGGCAGCGCCGCCGGGCTGATGCTGTCGCCGGTCCCGCGCACCACCGTCGGCGCCTCGCTGCGCTACTTCTTCTGATGGGCGACGACGCGGTTCTGGAGGCGCGGGGCCTCACCGTCCGGCGCGGCGCGCGGGTCACGCTCGACGCGCTGGACCTGCGGGTGCCGGCCGGCTGCGTCTACGCGCTGCTCGGCGGCAACGGCGCCGGCAAGACGACCACGCTGAATGTCTTCCTGGGCTTCGTCCCGGCCGAACGGGGCCAGGCGCTGGTGGACGGCATCGACGCGTCGCGGCATGCGCAGCAGGCCCGCCTGCGCCTGGCCTACCTGCCGGAGAACGTCGCGCTCTACCCCTACCTGACGGGGGTCGAGAACCTGCGCTACTTCTGCATGCTCTCGGCCATCGACCTGCCGAAGGCGCAATGCCGGGCGCTGCTGCAGGCCGGCGGCCTGGGCGAGGATGCCCACGACCGGCGCGTGTCCGGGTACTCCAAAGGCATGCGGCAGAAGGTGGGGCTGGCCATCGCCAAGGCCCGCAAGGCCACCGCGATGCTGCTGGACGAGCCCACGTCGGGCCTGGACCCCGCCGCGGCCCACGCATTCGCCCAGAGCGTGCTGCAGGCCCGGGCGGAGGGTATGGCGGTGCTGATGGCGACGCACGACCTGTTCAACGCCTTGCAGGTCGCAGACCACATCGGCATCCTGCGGGACGGGCGCCTGGTGGCGGACTTCGCGGCGCGGGACGTGGTCCATGGCGAGCTCGAGCGCATCTACCTGCACCATGCGCGCGGCATGCCGGAAGGGGCGGCGCGATGATCGGCGCGATCGCGGCCAAGGAAACCCGCGCATGGCTGCGGGACGGGCGGCTCTGGGGCTTCGGCCTGGTGCTGGCGGCCCTGTTCATCGCCGTGCTGGCGACAGCGTCGCAGCAGCGTGCGCAGGCCGAGCGGGAGCGCGCCGAGGTCGAGCGGGCGGTGCGCGCCCAGTGGGACCACCAGGGCGAGCGCAATCCGCACCGGGCCGCCCATTTCGGGCTGTACGCGTTCAAGCCGGGGTCGGCGTTGTCCGCGGTCGAGCCCGGCGTGGACGCCTCCACCGGCCAGGCGCTCTGGCTGGAGCCGCATCGCCGCAACATGGCGATGTTCGCGCCGGCCGCGGACGCGGCGCCTTCGATGGGCCTGGGCGCATTCACGCCGGCCTTCGTGCTGCTGGCCCTGGTGCCCCTGCTGATCGCGGTGCTGGGGCACGGCACGGTGACACAGGAGCGCGAGCTCGGCACGCTGCGGATGCTGCACGCCAGCGGCATGCGCGGCACGGTGCTGGTGGCGGGCAAGTGGCTGGGGCTGTGCGCCGGGCTGGCCGTCGTGCTGGTGCCGGCGCTGGGTGCGGGCGGACTGCTGGTGGCGGACGCAGAAGGAGGGGGAGCGGTAGCGCTGCTGGGGTTGGCGTTGGTGGCCCACTACGCGACCTGGGCCGCCGTCACCGTCCTGGTGTCGGTGCACTGCAGAAGCTCCCGCTCCGCGCTCCTGGTCCTGGCGGCGCTGTGGCTCGCCTGGGTGTTCGTCGTTCCACGCATGGCGGCGACCGCGGTGGAGCGGCTGGCGCCGCTGCCCACCGGCGCGCAGTTCTGGTCGGCCATCCACCACGACCTGGAGCAGGGACTGCCCGGCGACGGCACCGCCACGGAGCGGCTGCGGGCTTTCGACGCCCGGCTGCTGGCGGACCACCGGGTCGCCCGGCTCGAAGACCTGCCCTTCGGCGCGAACGCCAAACGGCGGCTGTTCCGGGACGCCTACGCGACCCGGGTGCATGCCCTGCATTTCGCGCGACTCTGGGATGCCCAGCAGCACCAACAGAAGCTGCTGAGGTGGTTCGGCATCGCGAGTCCCGTTGGCGCGGTGCAGGCGGTCGGCGCCGCGTTGGCGGGCACCGACCTGGCCCATCGGCGGCACTTCGAAAACCGGGCCGAGGACTACCGGCAGCAGTTCACCACCCGGGTGGACGAGTGGGACCTGGCCTCGACGCGCGGCGTCACCTCCTTCGAGCAACGCTATGCCGGCAATGCCCAGTGGCAGGCCATCCCGCCCTGGCGCTACGACCCGCCGGGCCTGGGATTCGCCGTCCGCTCCGCGGCGGCCGACGGGGCGCTTATGGCGGCCTGGTTGGCCCTCGCGTTGGCGGCGCTCGTCGTCAGCGCCAGGAGGCTCGATCCATGAATCCCGTTTTCTCTGCCTGCTATTGGCGGGCCGAAGGTTCGAAGTTTTCGCGGCAGCCCCTGGCCTGGGGTGCGCTGGCGGCGCTGTGGGTCGTGCTGCTGGTGACGGCGGTCTCCGCCGGCCTCGACGCCCGAGCGTGGCGTAGCGACGCGGCGCAGGACGCCGTGCAGCACGCCGCCCGGCTGGAGAAAGCCGTCGAACAGTTCCGCGCCGGGCCGCCGCCCGGCCCGGCCCGGGCGGTGGCGACCTACCAGCTGGGCCGTGGCGAACTCGGCAGCACCCGCATGCCGGTCGACGCGGGACTGGCCTTGGGAATACAGAGGCTCGCCGTGCTGCCCGTGCGGCTGAAGGCCTCGCTCGATAGCCGCCATGTCGACGCACGCGACCCGGGTCCGCTGCGCAACCCGATGCTGGCCGACGCCGCACTGCCGGGCCTGCCGGCCATGGTCGCGCTGCTGCTGCCGCTGGTCGCACTGGTCCTCTGCGCGGGCCTGGTGCAGGAAGAGCGCGAGCAGGGCCGCCTGGCCCTGCTGCGCCTGCAATCGCGACACGGGGTGGGGCCTGTCCTGGTGGCAGCGCTGGGCTGGCGGTTCATCGCGCTGTGGGGCGTGGCCGTCGCCGCGACGCTGCCTGCGTTGGCGCTGGACCCGGGCGCGACCGCCCGGGTGGCCCTGCAATGGTCCGCGGCGCTGGGGATCTTCTGCGCTTTCTGGGTGGTGGTCGGCGGTGTCGTGTCCTGTGCCCCGCTGTCGGGCGCCGCCAGCATGCTGGCGGCACTCGGCATCTGGCTCGTGTTGACCTTCGCCGTGCCCGCCGCCCTGGTGCAGAGGGCCGGCGACCGGGAGCCGATGCCGTCGCGCCTGGCCGCGGTCCTTGCGATCCGCCATGCGCAGCAGGAGGGCGAAGACAACGAGACCGAACTGGCCCGGGCCTGGTATGCCGCACATCCCGAGGTACCTGCCAAGCTGCCGCCCGCCTGGCCCGCCAGCTTCGTTCCCCGGGTGCTGGCGCAGGACCGGGAATTGCAACCGCTGGCGCAGGACTTCCAGGAGCGCCGATCGGCACAGGCGGTCTTCGTCGGGCGCTGGTCCTGGTCGTCGCCGGGCCTGGCCCTGGTTTTGTTCGGGCAGCGCCTGGCCGGTACCGATGCCGCTCGCCATGCGCACTACCTGGAGCGCGTCGATGCGTTCGAAGCCGATTGGCGGGAATTTCTCGTTCCCCGTGTGATGGACTTGCAAGGAATGGGCGCCGGGCAGGTCGAGGCGCTGCCGCGCTTCGGGCGGTGAACGGCGCTTGCCGATGCCGGTTCAGGAGCGATCTTTTGCCCGGCGTTCGCAGTCGCGTCGTCCCCGCCTACAGGACAGGCTATTGCAGCCGGATACAAGTGGCGCTCCACCAGGACCTGCCATGAAGCCCTCCACCATTTTCGATATCGCCAAGAAGTCGGCTCTCGCCTGGGTCGACGACTACGCCCCCAGCATGGGCGCTGCCATTTCCTACTACACGGTGTTCTCCATCGCGCCGCTGCTGGTGATCCTCATCGCCATCGCGGGCTACGTGTTCGGCGAAGAGGCGGTGCGGGGATCGCTGCAGGGACAGATATCCGGATTGGTAGGCAAGGAGGGGGCTGAGGCGATCCAGGGGCTGATCAGCAGCGCACGGGAGCCGGCCGAGGGGCTGGTGGCCAGCGGAATCAGCATCGTCTTCCTGCTGGTGGGCGCGACGACGGTATTCGCCGAGATCCAGAGCGCGCTCGACCGCATCTGGCACGTGCCGGAAAAGTCCAAGCCGAGTGGGCTGTGGGGCCTGTTGCGGGCGCGGTTCCTGTCGTTCGGGCTGATCCTGGGGTTGGCCTTCCTGATGATGGCGTCGCTGTCGATCAGCGCGGGTCTGGCCGCGATCGACACCTATTTCCAAAGCCTGATGCCGGGCTGGACCACGGTGCTGATGGTGCTGAACCTGGCGCTGTCATTGGGCGTCGAGACCCTGCTCTTCGCGATGATCTTCAAACTGATGCCGTCCACCCGGATCGCATGGCGCGACGTGTGGGTCGGCGCGGTCGTGACGGCGGTGCTGTTCGAACTGGGCAAGGTGCTGATCGGCCTGTACGTCGGCAAGGCCGGCATCAGCTCGACCTATGCGGCCGCGGGCTCGATCGCGATCATCCTGATCTGGGTGTACTACGCCACACAGGTGTTCCTGCTGGGTGCGGAATTCACCAAGGTGTATGCCAGCGAGCACGGCTCGAAACGGGAATCGGGGCGCCTCGCGAGCAGTGACGTTCAGCAGGGTCGAGACGAGCCGTCATCCACACCGGCCGCATTCGGTATGCCGCCCGCCCGAGCAAGTACTGTCGCTTTGCGCCGACCGGACGCCGGTGAAGCACCGTTGGCTACCAGCCTGGCGGTCAAGGGCGGCCTGATCGTCCTGCGAGTGCTGCTGGCAGGCTGGCTGGAGAGTCGCCACCAGAAGATCCGCCAGCGGCGAGTGCGGTAGTCGAGCCAGGGGATCACGGCAACTGCGCTTGGCTACCCATGCACAGCAACTGGCCGAGCTCCGGTGCTAGGCCGGTCTACGTTGGGCGTCCCTTCATCCCGACGCTCAAGATGCGCTTCCCGACTTCACGATCGACAGCTCGTTGCAGGGGCCCATACGCTCGTAATGGATCTTCGACGCCATCCGGCGCATGAAGTGGATCCCCAGCCCGCCGATATCGCGCTCCTCAACGTCCAGCCCCGTGTCCGGCGGCGTGGCCGCCAGAGGATCGAAAGCGGTGCCCCAGTCCCGGACGACCACCTCCACGCAGGAGGGGGAAGGACTGCTGGCGCGTACGTCGACCGGTCCGACAGCCCCGGCGTAGGCATGCATGGCCACGTTGGTCAGCCATTCGTCGAGGATCAGCCGCAGGGGCAGATAGACCGAAGGCTGCACTTCGTGCGATTCGGCCCACTCCTCGAAAGCGTCGAGAAACGACGACACGGCCTCGGTATCGGCTTCGAATTTGCGTTGCATCTCGACAGGTGTCGTCATCGCGGGTGGTAACTGTTTGCGAGGATGGATGACAATATGTCGCCAGGCGACTGCGGAATTGTGGCACGCGGTTGCACCCCTCGCCCTACGGAATTGTTCAAGTGCCGACGCTTTCCACCATCAACCGCACCGGGGCGCCTGCCCCTTCCGCCGTGTCCGTGACCCTGCCATGGGTGTGGGAGGCAGCAGGCATCTGGTTGCTTCTGGTAGTGCTGGGCGTGGCGTGGATCGCCGCTTCCCTGGGTGCGCTGCGCGACGAAGAGTCCAACGCCCTGCAGCAACAGCGCCTGACGCTCACCCTTTTCGATCTCAAGGAGGCGATCGAGGCCGATCTGGCACTGGGCTTCGACCTCGTCGACAACCCGAGCCTGCAGGCCCGGCTCGACCGTGCGCTGGAGCGGGACACCGAACTGCGCGCGATCGATGTCGCGAGCCTCGCGGGCCACACGCTCTTCAGCACCGACCGCGGCTCCGTTGGAGAGCCGTTGGCCCCGGAGGTCTTGGCTGCGGCGCGTGTGCCGGCCCATGCGCGCCGGGTCTGGACCACCCAGGTGGCGGGCGAACCGGTGATCGGCATCGCGCTGCAGGGGCCTTTCGGCGAGACGGCCGGCCTGATCACCAGCGCCTACCACCGTGAGGTGACGGTCGCCCCGGGCTTCCAGTCGACGGGTGTCGCCCTCCTGGCGAGCCTGGTGGTGGCGGTGTGCGGCGCCGCCTGGGCGGTGCAGCTGCTGCGGCGGCGCCAGCAGGCCGAGGCGGCCGAGGAAGCGCGGGTTTTGCACGACATGTCGCGGGCCAGCCAGGGCGTCGGACAGCGTTTCGAGCATTGCCTCATGCAGGTGGACGAAAGCGAGCGCGTCGAATGATCCGCCTGTTGCCGCGTCGGTGGGGCGTACCCGCCCGGTTGGGAGTGGGCGCCGCAGGCCTGCTGTGGCTGACCGCCGTGATCCTGTCTGCCTACACCTATGCCACGCTGGCTGCGTCCCGCGCGGCAGGAGACGAGGCGCGGGCCCGCCTGATGGCCCAGGCCGTGGCCGTGCGGCTCGACCGCGCCCTGGGATATGGCATTCCGTTGCAGCAGCTGGTCGGCGTGCCGGCCTTGCTGCAGCAGCGCATGGTGGCCTATCCGGAAGTCGACAGCATCGCGGTGCTGGATTCGGGTGGCCGCGATCTCTGGCGCAGCACGCAGCGCAACACGGTGGAGACGTTGCCGCTGGGACTGGGGCTGTTGTCGCCGCCGGCGGTGTCGGTGGACCAGTCGCTCGTCGTGCAGGGCGTGCCGGTCGGCGTGGTGCGCCTGGTGGTGCGCAGCCCCGGCCTGATCGCCTTCATGCGCTCGGTGGCCGCTCCGCTCACCCTGGGCTGCCTGCTCTTCGCCGGTCTGGCATGGCTGGCCGCCGTCCTGGCCCACGCCGCGGGCCGCGACTCCCGCGACCGGGCGGTGCGCCATGCGGCGCGCGACATCTTCGGTGCCCGCTACGACCGCCTGACGCTCGTCCTGCAGCGGCGGGCGTTCGACCTGCGGCCGCAGCAGATGGCCCGCGCCGCCCGGTCGGTGCACGAGATGCTGGTGCGCGCACGGCGCCAGATCGGCTCGTTGCGGCAAACCGAACCGTCGCCTTCCCGGCGCGACTGGCTGGACAAGCTGATCGCCGATGCGGAAGGCAACGGCAGGTTCTCGGCGGACCTGCAGGTCCGCCGCGTGGTGGCCTCCGACGCGCAGTGCGCGTGGCTCGCCCTGATGGCGGGTACCGGCGGCAGCGCGACGCTGGCCTGCGCGTCGATGCATGCGCTGCCGGGATGGGCCCAGCCCTGGGTGTCGCATGCGCCGTGGTTGGTGGGCCTGTGGGTGCTGGCCCTTGCTGCGGGTGCCCTGGCCTCCGTGGGCGTGCGCCGCAGCGCCAGCCCGGCGATCGTCGCGGCCCTGACGGCGCTGGTGCTGCTGGCACTGGGCGGTTTCGTGTCGTGGGCCCTCCAGGGGTCGGTCGTAGCGTTGCTGGCCGCGGTCCTGGCCGGGGCAGCGATGGGGGTGGCCCTGACCGCCTGCGAAGGTGTCCAGCGTGCGATGCGGGTCCGGCAGGATCTGCTGCCCATCGGCCGCCGGCCGTGGTGGCCGCTGGCGGCGTGGTGCCTGGGCGTGCTGTGCTTCGGGCCTGCCGCCGTCGGGCTCCTGCGGGTCACCGCACAGGTCGATGTCGCGGTGGCGGTCTTCGTGCCGGTGCTGCTGGCGCTCGCGATGGTGTGGCGCTGGAACGTGGCGCGCAGCCCCTGGCGCAGCCGCCTGCGGCCGGCAGCGGCCGAGGGTGCGCAGGCCGGATGGGGCGGCCTCTGGGCCGTCGGCGTGGGCGCCGCGGCGGCGGCCCTGCCCGCCTGCGCTGCGGCCTTCCCCGAACTGGGCGCCGCACGGGCGACATGGGCCGTGGGCGCGGCCCTGCTCGCGGGCGGATGCCTGGCGCTGGGCTTTCTCCAGAACGACGTCGGAAGTGCCAGACCTGTTCGCGCGGCGGCTCTGGCGGGAGCGTTGCTGCTGGCGGTGACGGTGGGGGTCGGCCTGGTCGGTGACGGCCGGGCACTCCACGCGCCGCTGTCCACCACCTCGGCCGGCTGGAATTTCCTGCACGCGTGGCTGGTGCCGCTGCTGCAGGCCGTTGCGGCTGGCGCACTGGGGTACGCACTGTCGGCTCCGCTGCGGCGTGTCCGGCTCGGGCGGCTCGGCGAGGTGCGGGGCGGTGCCGGCACCCGCTTCTGGTGGAGGGCGGCCGCCGGTGCCGCGCTGGTGGCCCTGGCGTTCGCCGGCCGGCCGTGGGCCGTGGAAGCCCTGGCCTCCTCGGCGCAGGCGCAGGACGTACCCGTGATCGCCGTACCCCGTACGGCGCCCACTGTTCCCGGGGAGGGCCGGCGTGGCGCTTAAGAATCGGATCACCCTGATCGTGCTGGTCGCGATCCTGATGCTGTGCGCGGCCTTCGGCGCCGCATCCTGGCTGCGCGACAAGCGCCAGCAGGCACGCTACGACGCCGTGCTGCTGCAAAGCCAGACCATCGCCTGGGACCGGCTGCAGAAGGAAAGCCTCGACCTGGCCGATGCGACCGCACGCCGCCTTCTGGAAGACCCGTCCTGGCCCGCCGTCTGGGCGCAGCGGGACCGGTCGGCCCTGGGCGCGCGGCTCGACGCGGCGGTGGCCGGCGCCGCGGGCCTGCGCGTCGACGTGTTCGACGCCCTGGGCGCACTGGTGGCGAGCACCGACAACAGCCTCGACCCGGCACCGCTCGCGCGGGCCGGCTGGGTGGTGGCGGCCGCGGGCAGCGCCGGCTCGGTACAGGGCCTGAGCCAGGTCGATGCACAGCACTATGCGTGGGTGTCGGTGCGCGGCTTCGATGGCGGCGCGATCGCGGTCGGCTGGGACGCGCGGGCCCGGTTGGCCGGCCTGGCCTCGGGCCTGGGCGGCGAGGCCGCGCTGCTGAACATGCGCGGCCGCGAAGTGGTCTCGACCCAGCCCGGGCGGCTGCAGCAGCAGGGCATCGCGGTGCCGGTCCGCACGGCGGCCGTGTCGCTCCAGCAGAGCCACGACTTCGTCTGGCAGGTCGTTAGCCGGCCGCTGCAGAACCCCGACGGCCGCGTGATCGGCGCCCTGGTCTGGCTGCGCGACGTGACGTCCGTCGCGCGGGCCGACCGCCGCGCCGACCTCTTCCTGGCGGGTGCTGCAGTGCTGCTGGTCGCCGCGCTGGTCGGCGGCCTGCTGATGTACTTGCGCCATGCGATGGAGCCTCTGTCGCGCTCGGTCGGGGTCTTGCAGGCCCTGGCCGGCGGTGCGACCGACGCCGCCCTGGACGAGGGCGAGGACGAGGCGGAGGACGAGTCCGGGGACATCGCCCGCGGCATCGTCGCCATCCGGACGGAGCTGCTCAACCTGCAGACGCTGCGCGAGGAGCGGGTGCGCACCCGCCGCCAGCAGGAGCGCCTGATCCGCGACCAACTGCGGACCCTGGCCGACAGCCTGGACTCGAACGCACGGCTGGAAATCCTGGCCGCGTTGGGAGAAACGCAGGACGCCGACGCAGATCCCGCCGGGTCGCAGGCGTCCGCCGGCGCCGACGGATCGCCCAACCAACTGGCGGAGCTGGCCGGCATCCTCGGCCGGATGTCGGGCCTGGTCACCAACCAGCAGAACCAGCTGCTCAAGCTGCTGCGCGACCTGCAGGCGGCGATGGAAACGCAGGCGATGTTCGCCAGCCTGCAGCAGGAGCTCGAGATCGCGCGGCAGATGCAGCTGTCGATCCTGCCGCGCTCGGCACCCGACGCGCCGGGCGTGGAAGTGCGGGCCACCATGGTTCCTGCCAAGGAGATCGGGGGCGACTTCTACGACTACTTCATGGTCGACCACGAGCATCTGGCCGTGGTGGTGGCGGACGTCTCGGGCAAGGGCGTGCCGGCCGCGTTCTTCATGGCGATCTCGCGCACGCTGCTCAAGAGCCACGCGCTGTTCCTGCGCCGGCCCGGGGCCGCGATCGAAGCCCTGAACAACCAGCTGTGCGCCGAGAACGAACAGATGATGTTCGTCACCGTCTTCTTCAGCCTGCTGCACCTGCCCACCGGCCGGCTGACCTACGTCAACGCCGGACACAACCCGCCGGTGCGCATCGCCGGTCACGAGGCCCGGTATTTCCCGAGCGGCCAGAACATGGCGCTGGCGGTGCTGGAGGACCAGACCTTCACCGAGGGCGAGACGATGCTGGCCGTCGGCGAGACCATCGTGTTCTACACCGACGGCGTGACCGAGGCCACGAACGCCGCCGGCGATCTGCTGGGCGAAGCCGCGCTGCTGGCCCTGCTGGGGCGATCCGGAGCCGGCCACACCGGCCTGCCGCAGCAGGTTCTGCAGGCGGTGCACGCCTTCGAGGACGGCGTTCCGCAGTCGGACGACGTGACCGTCGTGTCGCTGACCTACAAGGGGACGCCTTGAATCACGAGGCGCCGCAGAAAGCGCAGGTGGACCTGGTCGTCGGTACGCAGTTCCCCCACGCCGACGTAGCCGTCGGCGAAGGCCTGCCGCTGCGCGTCCAGGTCGTCGCTGTCGATCAGGCGCTCGTCGCCGGTGTCGACGTGCAGGCCGTGGTGCAGGTCGATCAGGGCTATCTGGCGGCGCAGACCGTCGAGATCGCCTACCCAGGCCACATGCAGGCCGCGGCGCAGCATGTTGTGGCGGCTCGAATGGTTGTGCAGCGACACCACCGCCATGCACAGGTGTCGCCGGTGCGCGTGGGCCAGGGCCAGCCGGGCGCCCAGCAGCGTCCGCTGCAGCCCCTGGCCGCGCCAGCCCGGCCGCACCATGCAGCTCGACAGGTGCGCGGTGGCGGCGCGGCCCGCGGCGTCCAGCCCCAGCCGCACGCCCAGGTTGTCGGGATCGTCCGCCGCGGGCAGTCCGAGCATGGCGTAGGCCACCATGGCATCGCCATGGAACACGCCGATGGTCTCCCCGTGCGGCGTGCAGTGCTGCAGGAAGAAGGCGCGCTCGTCGTCTTCCCGCACGTAGCAGTCGGGGTCGGGAAGGGCGGCGATCACCTCGTTGCGCAGCGCGGTCCACAAGGGCTCGTCTGCGGGCTCCAGCAGCCGGGTATGGAGGTTCGGATTGCCCGAGAAGCCCCGCGGTGCAGGGTGCAGCAGCGGCGAGGCAGAGCGCGATGAATACAAGGCCGGGGTTCCTCGAAGAGACGGTTGCGGATGCCTTCGCCGCCGTGCCAGGCCTGCTGCGGGTTTTCCCTGGCGGCAGGCCGACGCCGCAGCGGACCGACGAAACACGATGTTACGGGAGTCCTGCATGGACGAGATGACAAATTCAATGCCGGCGTCGGAAACTGGCGTTCGGCACCGGCTGCGGCGCCAGTCGCTGCTGTTCGCGGGCCTGTTCTGCGCGGTGCTGTTCGGCCTGTCGCTGGTCCTGATCGCATGGCGGGTGGAACAGGTGCTGACCACGCTGTCGCAGGACCGTACCGACCGGGTCGTGCGGCAGCTGGCGGAAGAGGGCGAGAACGCGATGCGTCTGGGCCTCGCGACCGGCGACCTCGAGTTCCTGCACGAGCGGCTGGAGCGCCTGCGGCGGGAAGACGGCGCCGTCCGGGCGGTCTTCATCGATGCCCGCGACGGTGCGCCGGTGGCGCAGACCGGCGACGAAGGCCTGCGGCGCCTGGTGGACCGCCGGTGGAATACGCAACTGCTCGGCTCGGTCACCGGCGCGTCTTCGCGCCGTACCGGTACGCAGCCCATCGAAGTGCGCAACGTGCCGGGCCATGTCCTGACCGGCAGTGCGATGGTGGACCCCGCAGGCGTCCCGGCGGCGACGGTGTGGATCGTGTCCGATCCCGGCCTGCTGCGTTCGCAGGCGCGCGACGCGGCGCTGGACATCGTGGTCAAGGCGCTGCCGCTGGTGGCGCTCACGCTGGGCGTCTTCTACCTGGTCCTGTACGGCTGGGGATGGCAGACCGTCACCCTGCTGCAGCGCGGCACCGGTGCCCAGGCCGACGCGCGCCTGCCCGCGCGGGGGATCCTGCTCGTCCTGCTGGTCGCGCTGCTGGCGGCACCGCTCGGCATGATCTGGATCGCGCGGGAATCCGCACGCCCCTTCGTCACCAACCAGATCGAGGCCAATGCCAGCGCGGTCGCGACCACCGCGGCCGGGCAGATCGACCGCGCCCTGCGCGCCGGCGTTCCGCTGCAGTCCCTGGCCGGGCTCGATGCGCTGTTCCGCGAGCGTCTGGCCGCGGCGCCGGAGCTGACCTGGCTGGCCTTGCGCGCGCCGGACGGCGGCGAGTTGGCCCGCATCGGATTGGGCGAAGTGCCGGACGCGGCCCGGCCGTTGCCCGAGCGCTCCGCACCGGTGGCGGGAAGCGGCGCGCGGGTCGTGGCGGCCTATCCGGCCGACTACGTGGACCGCGCGCTCGGGGCGATGCTGGTGGACCTGGTGCTGGCGCTGGTGATCAGCGCGGTCCTGGTGCGCGAGCTCACGCGCGGTCTGTGGCGGCGTTCCCTGCTGCATCCGCTGCTCGACTACCGTCTGGCCCGTGTGTGGCGACGGATCGACCGGCTGCGGCCGCGCGGCGGCGCATCGCATGTGGCCGCGGCAGAAAGCACCAGCCTGGCGGAAGCCGCGGCGCGCTGCCGTGCTGCACTGGGCGCCACCGGCGACACCGTCCCCGCCGGGTCCGCTTCCGATGCCGACGGCGCCGCCGCATTCGGCCCGCAGCTCACCCGGCTGCGCCTGGCGGTGTTCCTGATCGCGCTGTCCGACGAACTGCTGCGGCCGTTCTTCACCGTCTTCGCCAGCGAGATGCAGGCGCCCGGCGACTGGCTGTCGCCCGCCATGGTCGCCGGCCTGCCGGTCGCCGCCTTCATGGCGACGCTGGCCCTGGCCCAGCCCGCCGGCCCGGTGCTGGCCCGGCGCTTCGACCTGCGGCACGCGCTGATGCTGGGTGCGCTGGCCGGTGCTGCGGCGCTGGTGTGCACCGCCTTCACCCGCGAGGTGGGCGTGCTGGTGCTGTTGCGCGCGGTCAGCGGCGTCGCCTACGGCCTTGGCCTGATCCTGGTGCAGACGGCCATCGTGCGCTGTACGCCGGCCGGGCAGCGGGCGCGCAACCTGGCCGAGGTGGCGGCCGCCATCGTCGCCGCGGGCATCGTGGGCCCCCCGTTCGGCGGTATGGTGGCCGGGCGGGTGGGCGATGCCTACGCGATGCTGGCCTGCGCACTCTGCATGGGCTGCGCCTTCCTGGCGGTGCTGCGGCTGCGGCTGCCGCGCCCGGCTGGCGCCGGCACCCGCGCGACGACGGCCACGGCCGGCGGCTGGCGCGGCTACGCGGCCGTGTTCCGCAACCCGCGCGCGATGTGCGTGATCATGGGCTCGGCCGTGCCGGCGCGGCTGGTGGCGGTGACGGTGCTGGTCGTGGTCGTGCCGCTCTACATGCGCGAGATCGAGCAGCCGGCGGCCACCGCGGGCCGCGTCATGCTGCTGTATTTCCTGTGCTTCGCCGCCACGGCGTCGCTCATGGCGCACTGGTCCGACGCGCTCGGCCAGCGCAAGCCCTTCATCGTGGCGGGCTGCCTGCTCGCCGCCGCCGCCTGCCTGCTGCTGCCGACGATCGGCGGCATCGCCGGCATGGCCGCCTGCTGCGCCCTGCTGGGCGTCGGCCAGGCGACGCAGTCGTCGCCGCAGATCGCCCTGGTCACCGAGGTGTTCGAGGAATCCGCCACCGGCCCCGGCAGCGCGACGCCCGAGCAGGCGCTGGCCGCCTTCCGGTTGATCGAGCGGATCGGCAGCATCGCCGCGCCGTTCGCGACCGCGCTCGCGATCGCCTTGCTGGGCCTGTCGGGCGCGGTGGCCGCGGTCGGGGTCCTGCTGGCGGTGGCCGCCGCCGGCGTTTGGCTGGGCCTGCGCGCCGGGCCCGCGGCACCGGCCCTGCGCACCCGCTGAAACCGCCGTTTGAGGAATTCGACCATGCAACTATCGTCCGTCTCCCTTCGCCTCGCCCGTGTCGGCCAGGCCGCCGCGGTGTCCCTGGCCTTCGCGTGCGCAGGCCTGCCGGCCGCCTTCGCCCAGACCGCCGCGCCCGATCCCGGCGCCAGCCTGGCCGCCGCGCAGGCCGCGGGCACCGTCACCGTCGCGATGGTGCTGCCGCGCGACGAGCAGAACATCGAGGCGGGCTTCAAGAGCTACCTGCAGCGCAGTGGCCTGTCGGTGCGCTACGTGCCGATCCGCGCCACCGGCCGTGCCGAAGACGCGGCCGCGCTGCGCAAGCAGGTGCGCGACGCCAAGCCCCAGCTGATCTACGTCTGGGGCACCCCCACGGCGCTGGCCCTCGCGGGCAAGGCCGAGTCGCCGCCGGCCGATGCGATCCGCGACATCCCCATCGTCTTCACCGAGGTCACCGACCCGGTGGGCGCCGGCCTGCTGCGCACCCTCGACAAGCACGGCGGCAACGTGACCGGCGTGAGCCACGTGGCGCCGGTGCCGGTGCAGCTCAACGCGATCCGGGCATACCGTCCGTTCACCCGGCTCGGCTACCTGCACAACCCGGCCGAGCCCAATTCGGCCCTGGTGCGCGAGCGGCTGCGGGAGCTGGCCAAGGCGCAGGATTTCGAACTGGTCAACGCCGACATCCCGCTCGCCGCCAACGGCCAGCCCGACGCCGAGGCGCTGCCGGGCTTGATCCGCGGCATCGCGGAGCGCAAGGCCGATTTCCTCTACATCGGCCCCAGCACCTTCCTCGCCTTCACCCACCGCGATCTCGTCACCCAGGCGGCGCTCGACGCTCGGCTGCCCACCTTCTGCGCGACCGAGAGCATCGTGCGCCAGGCGCGCTGCATGTTCGGCCTGTTCTCCAACGGCGCCAACATCGGCCGCTTCGCCGCGGCCAAGGCGCTGCAGATCCTGGTGGAGCACAAGCCGGTCGAGCAGGTGCCGGCGTCGACGCTGCAGCGTTTCTCCTTGCTGGTCAACATGAACACCGCCCAGCAACTCGACCTGTACCCGCCGCTGCTGCTGCTCAACGTGGCCGAGGTGATCGGCGTGCCCGCCACTGCCGCGGTGACGGCGAAGTAGAGCATCGCGCCCGGCGGTGCCCATGCAGAGCCAACCTTACAATCCCGCGCGGCGGTGCATCCCGACGCGCCGCAACCCCGAAAGACCCGCGCCATGAATCTCGAATTGGAAACCCGCAACGACGTTCTGATCCTGCGACTGACCGGCCGGCTCGACAGCAGCAGTTCGCCCGAACTGGAGCGCATGGTCAACGAGCAGCTGGGTGCCGGCACCCAGCGCCTGGTGTTCGACTTCTCCGCCCTCGACTACATCAGCTCCGCCGGACTGCGGGTGATCCTGCTGGCAGGCAAGAAGCTGCGGGCCAGCAAGGGCAAGCTGGTGCTCGTCGGCCTGCGCGACATGGTGCGCGAGGTGTTCGAGATGAGCGGCTTCCTCACCCTGTTCGCCGTGGCCGATACGGTCGACGAGGGACTGGCGAAGGTGTGACGGGCGACCGAACGGATTCGGCATCGAACGGGCCTGCAGCCGGCGTCCTGTGCCGACATGGCGCTATATAATTAATAGCAGACTCGGCGGCGGAATCTCCCGTGTCGAGCCGCTTCGGTCTTTCGCCTGGGCCATGAATCCGTCAGACGGCAGGTCGTTCGACCACCACTGCCGTGCCGCGCATTCGATGGTTCGCATGCATCGCGCGGCCGGCATCCCGGCCCCGCGGTAAAGGGCCGACACAGGCCCCGCATCGGCGCACTTTTAAAATGCAGCTGGAGCCGCCCTGCGGCACCTCCTTTCACCACAACGATAGAGTAAACATGGCAACTGCAAAAAAGACGACTCCCGCAACCTCGGCCCGCGCCAAGACCTCGGCTGCTGCCGCGCCCGCCAAGAAGGCCGCCGCACCGGCGAAGAAGGCCGCTGCAGCGCCTGCTGCCGCCAAGAAGGCCACGGCCAAGGCTCCGGCCGCGCGCAAGGCCGCTGCGCCTGCGGCCGCGAAGGCACCGGTGGCGATCAAGCCGGTCAAGGAAGTCTTCACCAAGAGCGCGCTCGCGCTGCACCTGGCCGAGCAGTCGGGCGTCGAGGCCAAGGCGGTCAAGGCCGTGATGGCGGCGCTGGAGTCGGCGATCCTGGGCTCGGTGCACAAGCGCGGCCAGGGCGAGTTCACCCTGCCGGGCCTGCTGAAGATCGGCGTGCAGAAGGTCGACGCCAAGAAGAAGCGTTTCGGCAAGGACCCGTTCTCCGGCGAAGAGCGCTGGTTCCCGGCCAAGCCCGCATCGGTGCGCATCAAGGCACGTGCCTTGAAGAAGCTGAAGGACGCGGCGCTCTGATCCCGCTGCGCTGAGTCTTCACCCCGAACGCCGTGCCTGCGACTGTCGCAGGCACGGCGTTCGCGTTTTCGTCAGCGGCGCAGGAACTTGCCGCGCGCGGCCTGGGTGATCGCCACCACGCACGGATGGGTGATGCGCCGCTCGACCGAGATCGCGAAGAACTCCTCCTGCAACTCCTGGGTGCGGCCGACCACCTCCACGCCGTACTGCGCGCAGGTTTCCTCTTCCAGCACCGTCGGCGTCATGAACACGCCGCGGCCTTCGCCGCCGAAGGCTTTCAGCAGGGCCGCGTCGTCGAACTCGCCGATCAGCCGGGGCCGCAGGCCGTGCTCGGCCAGCCACAGGTCGAGCCGCTGGCGCACCGCCGACGATGCGCCCTGGATCAGCATCGGCGCGTCGTCCAGGCACTGCGGGAACACGCCGCGTAGCGTGCGCCTCAGCGGCTTGGCCGCGAAGAAGCTCATGGTGGTGGTGCCCAGCGTGTGGTTGAAGGCCTTGACGCTGGTCTGCCTGCCCATCGCCTCGTCGGCGATCACCAAGTCGATCTTCTGCACCGAGAGCTGGCCGAGCAGGTCGCGGAAGTGTCCCTCGTGGCAGATCAGCCGCACCGGCTGGCCGATGCCCAGTGCCGGCTCCAGCAGCTTGTAGGCGATCGATTTCGGCACCGCGTCGGCGATGCCCACCCGGAAGTCCAGGCCCCGTTGCGGATCGCCGCGGGATCCCAGGGCCGTCTCCAGCTCGGCGCCCAGCGCGAAGATACGGTCGGCATAGCTCAGGGCGGTGTGGCCCTGCGGCGTCAGCTCCACGCCGCGGCCGCTCTTCTGGAACAGCGCGCAGCCCAGCCGGTCTTCCAGCAGCTTGATCTGGCCCGACAGCGTCTGCGGCGTGACGTGCAGTTGCTCGCTGGCGCGCACGATGCCGCCGGCCTTGGCCGCGGCCCAGAAGTAATGCAGGTGCTTGAAGTTCATGCGGTTTCTGTCGGACGGTAGGCCGCAATAGTACGGATAAACCGATGGGAGGGTGTCGAAAATTCGACTTTTACCGAAGTCTCCGCAGGGCTACAGTGGTGACAAGCCGCGATCCCCTCCGGGTGCGACCCGCGGCGCTCACCACCCACCAAGGAATCGTCATGAACCAGAATTTTCCGGTCTACGGCACACCGCAGTCGACCGATTCGACCACCGTGCAGCGCAACCAGGTGCTGCGCAACACCTACTGGCTGCTCGCCCTGTCGATGCTGCCCACCGTACTGGGCGCCTGGATCGGCGTCGAGACGGGCATCGCCCGCGCGATGTCGCCCGGCGTCGGGATGGTGGTGTTTCTGGCCGGTGCGTTTGGCTTCATGTTCGCGATCGAGAAGACCAAGAACTCGGCCGCCGGCGTGCCGGTGCTGCTGGCCTTCACCTTCTTCATGGGCGTGATGCTGTCGCGCATGGTCGGCACCGTGCTGGGCCTGGCCAACGGCGCAGGCCTGGTGATGACGGCCTTCGCCGGCACCGGCGCGATCTTCCTCGGCATGGCGACGCTGTCGTCGGTGATCAAGCGCGACCTGTCCTCGATGGGCAAGTGGCTCTTCATCGGCGCGATCATGCTGCTGGTGGCGGGCATCGCCAACTTCTTCCTGCAGTCGAGCGCGCTGATGATCACGCTGGCGGTGCTGGCGATCGGCATCTTCTCGGCCTTCATCCTGTACGACCTGAAGCGCGTGCAGGACGGCCACGAGACCAACTACATCACCGCGACCCTCGGCGTGTACCTGAGCCTCTACAACGTGTTCCAGTCGCTCCTGATGCTGCTCGGCATCGGCGGAGGCCGCGAAGAATGAGCCTCGCACCGCAGGACACCCGGAGCATCGTGACGATCAGCCTGCTGGCGGCCTTCGCCGACGGCGGCAAGCACGAGCGGGAGCGCGAGGAGATCAAGCGCATCGCCGAGGGCCTCTCGGCCGCCGACGGCATCCACCTGCCGACGCTCTACCAGGACGTGCTGATGAAGCGCGTGGCCCTGGCCGACGTGGCCGGCCGGCTGCAGAGCCAGGAGGCCAGGCAGCTGGCCTACGAGATGGCCGTCTGCGTCTGCGATGCCGACGGCACCCAGTCGGCGGCCGAAGTCGCCTTCCTCGGCACGCTGCGGCAGACGCTCGGCCTGGATGCGGAAACCGCCGGCCGCTTCGACGCCGACGCGCAGGCCCTGGCCGCGGTGCCGCTGGCGCCGGCGGCCTCTGCTGCCGGTGCTGCGGCCGCCAGTGCCGCCACGCCGATCACCACCATCCCGGCCGACGGCGCGGAGCTCGACAAGTCGATCCTCAACGCCGCCATCCTCAACGGCGCGCTGGAACTGCTGCCCGAGACGCTCTCGACCATGGCCATCATCCCGCTGCAGATGAAGCTGGTCTACCGCATCGGCCAGGCCCACGGCTACCAGCTCGACAGCGGCCATGTGAAGGATTTCCTGGCGACGGTGGGCGTGGGGCTCACCTCCCAGTACCTGGAGCAGGCCGGCCGCAAGCTGCTGGGCGGGCTGCTCGGCAAGGTGGGCGGCGGGCTGCTGCGCGGCGTGGGCAACCAGGCCGTCAGCTCGGGCATGAGCTTCGCCAGCACCTATGCGCTGGGGCATGTGGCCAAGCGCTACTACGCCGGCGGCCGGACGCTGTCGACGCAGATGCTGAAGGACGCCTACGCCAGCGTCACCCAGGAAGCGCAGGGCCTGCAGACCCGCTACCTGCCGCAAATCCAGGAGCGTGCCCGCACGCTGGATGCCGGCAAGGTGCTGTCGATGGTGCGCGCGGCCTAGTCGTCAGCGCCCAAGCAAAAGGCCGCCGGGGCATGCCCCGGCGGCCTTTTGCTTGGCGCGAAGGCTGCGGCCCTTCGGAGGGCCGCCGGCCTCACAGCGCCGGAATCCGCAGCTTCTGGCCGGGATAGATCTTGTCCGGGTCGCTCAGCATCGGCTTGTTGGCCTCGAAGATCTTCGGGTACTTGTTGGCGTCGCCGTAGTACTTCTTGGCGATGGCCGACAGGGTGTCGCCCTTGACCACGTCGTGGTACTGCGAGTCGGGCGCGGCGGCGGCCACGGTGAGCTGGTTGTCCACCTGGGTGACGCTGCTGACGTTGCCGGCGGCCAGGGCGGCCTTCTCGCTGGCCTCCTGCGTCGGGGCCTGGCCGGCCAGGGTGACCTTGGTTGCGGCGCCGTCGTAGGTGACCGTCAGGCCGGTGATGCCCAGCTTCTGCGTCTCGATGTACGTCTTGATCGCGGCGCCGGCCTTGGCGTTGAGGTCGTCGGTCGAAGGGGCGGCCGTGGTGGTGGCGGCCGGCGTCGCCGCGTTGGCGTGGCCGAAGAGCTTTTCGCCTGCGTCCTTGATGAAGCTGATGAGACCCATGTGTTTTTCCTTCTGTGCGGTGGTGGTTGCGGAAGCGGACCAATCTAGCCCCGCCGGCGGGCCGACCTGTCAGCGGTTGTCACCCGCGGGAGCAGGATCAGACGGACAGCGGGTCTTCCGCCATCGCCTCCACCTGCTCCTCCAGCATCCGCACTTGGCCGCGCCAGTAGTCGCTGCTGCCGAACCAGGGGAAGTTGATCGCGAAGATCGGGTCGTCCCAGCGGCGGGCCAGCCAGGCGCTGTAGTGCAGCAGGCGCAGGGTGCGCAGCGGCTCGATCAGCGCCAGCTCGCGGCGGTCGAAGCGGCGCACCTCCTCGTAGCCGTCGACCAGGGCCGACAGCTGCCGGGTGCGCTGGCCGCGGTCGCCCGACAGCAGCATCCACAGGTCCTGCACCGCCGGCCCGGTCCTGGCGTCGTCCAGGTCGACGAAGTGCGGCCCGCCGCCGGCCTGGTCCGACGGGGTCCAGAGGATGTTGCCCGGGTGGCAGTCGCCGTGCAGCCGGATCGCGGCCATCGGCAGCGGGCCCTCCGGCGGTCCGTCCGAGTAGGCGTCTTCTTCATCGTCGGAAGTGGCCGGGGCCAGCGCGGATAGCCGGCTGCTAGCTATTGAATTTATAGCAATCTCGACCGCGCGGTCCCAATCGCCCCGTACGTCCAGCGGAATGAAATCGTGCGATTGCAGCCAGGCCCGGGGTTCGGTCGCGAAGGTTTGCAGGTCGAGCGCCGGCCGGTGGACGAAGGGCCGCGCCGAGCCGACGGTGTGCAGCCGGGCGATGAACCGGCCGATCCACTCCAGCACGTCGAAATCGTCCAGCTCCGGCGGCCGGCCGCCGCGGTTGGGGCTGACGCTGAAGACGAAGCCCGCATGGTGGTGGAGGGTGGTGCCGGCGGCCACCAGCGGCGCCACCACCGGCACCTCGGCCGCCACCAGTTCGGCGGCGAAGGCATGCTCTTCGGCGATCTGCGCATCGCTCCAGCGGCCGGGCCGGTAGAACTTGGCGACGACCAGGCTGCCGTCTTCCAGACGCACCTGGTAGACCCGGTTCTCGTAGGAGGAGAGGGCGGTCAGCCGGCCGTCGCCGTAGAAGCCGACCGAGGCCAGGGCATCGAGCACCACGTCGGGCTGCAGGGTTTCGAAGGGGTGTCGGGCGCTGTCGGGAGTGTCTGCTTGCATGCGTGCATTGTGCGCATGCAAAAAAGCCGGCACGGGGCCGGCTTCGTTAGGGGGGCGCCTGGAAGCGCCTGCCGGACGGGCCCGGCGCAGGTGCGTCAGGCGACGACCAGTTCCACTTCGACGTTGTCGCGGGTGGCGTTGGAGTACGGGCACACGTGGTGGGCCGCGTCGACGACCTTCTTCTTCTGCTCGGCGTCGAGGCCGGGCAGGTTGATCTCGAGCTTGACCGCGATGCCGTAGGCATTGTTCTCGATCGGGCCGAAGGAGACGCTCGCGTCGACCGACACATCGTCCGGCACCTTCACGCCGACCTTGCCACCGACGGCCTTCATCGCGCCGATGAAGCAGGCCGAGTAGCCGGCCGCGAACAGTTGCTCGGGGTTGGTGCCCGCGCCGCCCGCGCCGCCCATGGCCTTCGGCGTCGACAGGGTCACGCTGAGTGCGCCGTCGTCGGACTTGCTGGTGCCTTCGCGGCCGCCGGTGGTGTGGGCGTGGGCGGTGTAGACGACTTTTTCGAGCTTCTTGACCATGGTGATTCCTTCGGTTTGGATGAGGGGGAGAGAGAGAAAGAAAAAAGTGCGCGTCAGGCGCGTCAGGCCGCCGACCGGATCCGGTCGCGCAGCGTCTGCAGTTGTCCGGTCAGTTCGGCGATCTCGGGCAGAGAGCACTGGCTGGCCTGGAGCAGGCAGGCGGGGATGCCGGCGGCGCGCGCCTTCAGGCGGCGGCCGGCAGCGGTGAGGGTGATGTGGACACGGCGCTCGTCGGTCACGTCGCGCAGCCGGGCCAGCAGGCCGGCGGCTTCCATGCGCTTCAGCAGCGGAGTGAGCGTGCCCGAGTCGAGCGACAGCCGCGCGCCCAGCTCGGACACCGTCTGGCCGTCCTGCTCCCACAGCACCATCATCGTGAGGTACTGGGGGTAGGTCAGGCCGAGCTTGTCGAGCTGGGGCTTGTAGAGCTTGGTGATGGCCAGCGACGCCGAGTACAGGGCGAAGCACAGCTGGTGGTCCAGCTGCAGCATCTTGTCGGGGGAAAGCGTCGTAGGCATGGCTGCAATGTAGCGTTCTATATAATTGTGTGCAACTGAATCACGAAAGACCCTTCCGGCACCGGGTGCGAGCAGGGCGCCGGTCGGCGCGCCTTGGTTCCGCATCCGCCCGATGCCCCTGCGCATCAGTACCAGTAGACGCCTTCGCCGGCCTTGCGGCCCAGGCGGCCGGCGGCCACCATTTCCTTCAGCAGCGGGCAGGGGCGGTACTTGCTGTCGCCGAACTCGGCGAGGTAGACCTCCATCACCGCCAGGCAGACGTCGAGCCCGATCATGTCGGCCAGCGCCAGCGGGCCGATCGGCTGGTTGCATCCGAGCTTCATGCCGGCGTCGATGTCCTCCGGCGTGGCCAGGCCTTCGGCCAGCACGAAGAACGCCTCGTTGATCATCGGCACCAGGATGCGGTTGACCACGAAGCCCGGCGCGTTCTTGACGGTAATCGGGCTCTTGCCCAGCGTCTCGGCCAGGGTCTTGACCGCATCGTGGGTCGCGTCGCTGGTCTGCAGCCCGCGGATGATCTCCACCAGCGCCATCATCGGCACCGGGTTGAAGAAGTGCATGCCGATGAAGCGGTCGGCCCGGCCGGTGGCCGCGGCCAGCTTGGTGATCGAGATCGACGAGGTGTTCGACGCCACGATCACCTCGGGGGCCAGCAGCGCGTCGGCCTGCTTCAGGATCTTCAACTTCAGCTCGTAGTTCTCTGTCGCGGCCTCGATCACCAGCTGCGCGGCCTGCAGGTCCTCGTAGCGGGTCGAGGTGCGGATGCGGGCCAGCGCCGCGTCCTTGTCGGCAGCGGTGAGCTTCTCCTTCTTGATCAGCCGGTCCAGGCTGCCCGCCACGGTGGCCACGCCCTTCTGCACGGCGGCATCCGAGATGTCGACCATGACGACATCGACGCCCGCGACGGCGCAGGCCTGCGCGATGCCGTTGCCCATGGTGCCGGCGCCGATGATGCCTACGGTGGTGATCTGCATGGTGGAGAGGTCCTGTGTGTAGTTGCGAAGAATGCGAATCGTAAGGGTGCGGGCGCTAGCTGCGGAACCGCCGGCGCGTGAGCGCCAGCGCGATCCAGAAGGCACCGACGGCATAGGCAGCCAGCACGCCCAGGTGCAGCCACGCCGCATCGGGCCAGCGGTCCATGAAGAGCGGCCGCACCAGCGCCACCGCATGCGACAGCGGCAGCCACTGCGCCACCGCCTGCACCGCGCCGGGCAACTGTTCCAGCGGGAAGAACACGCCCGAGAGGAACATCATCGGCGTCATGAACAGGGTGAAGTAGTAGGTGAAGAAATCGTAGCCCTTGGCCAGCGCGTTGAAGATCAGCGCGATGCTGGAGAAGGTGATGCCGGTGGCGGCCAGCACCCACCAGGCCACGAGCAGCTTCGGGCTCAGGCTGATCTGCAGCACCACCATCACCAGCAGGATCGCGGTGACGGTGAAGATCGACTTGAAGCTGGCCCACAGCATCTCGGCCAGCACGATGTCGTCGAGGCCCACCGGCGCGTTCATGATGCCGTCCCAGGTGCGCTGGATCTGCATCCGCGAGAAGGCCGAATACAGCGCCTCGAACGAGGCCGCCTGCATCGCGCTCAGGCAGACCGAGCCGCTCGCCAGGAACAGGATGTAGGGCACCTGCGTGCCCTGCACGTTCACCTGCCCGATCAGCGCCCCCATGCCGTAGCCGAACGCCACCAGCCAGATCAGCGGCTCGGCGATGTTGCCGATCAGGCTGGGCAGCGCCAGCTTCTTCCACACCAGGAAGTTGCGCAGGAACACCGGCCACCACCGCATCGACAGCCGCGGCGGCCCCCACAGCGACGGCGTGGCGGGGGGTGATGAAGCGAGGGTCTTGTCAGTCATGGTCGAGCGATGCGCGGAGCGTCATTCCCTAATTTGGCGGCCGGTGAGCTTGAGGAACAGATCCTCGAGGTTTGCCGGCCGGTGCAGCATGCGCTGCTGCGGATGGGCGGCCAGCGCGTTCAGCAGGGCGCGGGCGTCCTGCGTGTAGAAGAACACCGTCTCGCCGCTGACCTCGGTGCGGGCGGCCAGCTCGCGCAGCACCGGCTCTTCGGCCAGCGCCAGCGCGCCCTGGCCGTAGACCTCGACCACGTCGGGCTCCAGGTGTTCGGCGATCAGCGCGCGGGGCGTGCCCTCGGCGATCTTGCGCCCGTGGTCCAGCACCAGCAGGCGGTTGCAGAGGCGCTCGGCCTCGTCCATGAAGTGGGTGGTCAGCAGGATCGACTTGCCCTGCTGCAGCAGGGCCTGCAGCCGCTCCCACATCAGGTGGCGGGCCTGCGGGTCGAGGCCGGTGGTGGGCTCGTCGAGCAGCAGCAGGGCCGGATCGTTGACCAGCGCCCGGGCCAGGGACAGGCGCCGCTTCATGCCGCCCGACAGGTCGCCGGGCCTGGCGTCGGCCTTCTGGGCGAGGGCCGCGAAGTCGAGCAGCTGCGGCACCCGCGGGTCCATCGCGGCGCGGCCCAGGCCGAAGTAGCGGCCGTACACCCGCAGGTTCTCGGCGCAGGTGAAGTCCGGGTCGAGCGTGTCGAACTGGCTCACCACGCCCAGCCGCGCCTTGATCGCGCGGGCGTCGGCCGGCATCCGCAGGGCGGTGCCGTCCTCGCGCGGGAAGAAGTCGATGCGGCCGGTGTCGGGCGCGGTCAGGCCCAGCGCCATGCGGATGGTGGTGGTCTTGCCGGCGCCGTTGGGGCCGATCACGCCCAGGCATTCGCCGGGCGCGATGGCGAACGAGAGCTGGTCGACCACGGTGGTGTCGCCGTAGCGCTTGGTCAGCGCGTGGGCCTGGAACAGGGGCAGGGGCATGCGGCCATTGTGGCAAAGCGGCCGGCGCCCGGGTAACAGGGCGAGCCCGGCTTGGATTACAGTGCCCGGTTTCCACCCACCACGCCCGCGAAAGGCCCCGCCCCCATGACGACCACCCTCGGCTCGCCCCTGTCTCCTTCGGCCACCCGCGTGATGCTGCTCGGCTCCGGCGAACTGGGCAAGGAGGTGCTGATCGCGCTGCAGCGCCTGGGCGTGGAAACCATCGCGGTCGACCGCTACGAGAACGCGCCCGGCCAGCAGGTGGCCCACCATGCGCGCACCATCACCATGAGCGACCCCGCCCAGCTGAAGGCGCTGATCGAGGCCGAGCGGCCGATGCTGGTGGTGCCCGAGATCGAAGCCATCGCCACCCCGATGCTGCAGGAGCTGGAAGAGGCCGGTACCGTGCGCGTGGTGCCCACCGCCCGCGCCGCCCGCCTGACCATGGACCGCGAAGGCATCCGCCGCCTGGCCGCCGAGACCCTGCGGGTGCCCACCAGCCCCTACAAGTTCTGCGACTCGCTCGAAGAGCTGCAGGGCGCCATCGACGGCGCCGACGGCGAGCCGGGCATCGGCTACCCCTGCATCGTCAAGCCGGTCATGAGCAGCTCGGGCAAGGGCCAGAGCAAGATCGCCGGCCCCGACGACGTGCAGAACGCCTGGGACTACGCGATGGCCGGCGGCCGGGTCAGCCACGGCCGGGTGATCGTCGAGGGCTTCATCGACTTCGACTACGAGATCACGCTGCTGACGGTGCGCGCCCTGGACTCGGCCGGCGACGTGCGTACTGTCTTCTGCGAGCCGATCGGCCACCTGCAGGTCAGCGGCGACTATGTCGAGAGCTGGCAGCCGCACCCGATGGCGCCCAAGGCCCTGGCCCGCGCGCAGGACATCGCCCTGGCCGTCACCGGCAACCTGGGCATGACCCGCGACGGCACGCCCGGCGGCCTGGGCCTGTTCGGGGTGGAGCTGTTCGTCAAGGGCGAGGATGTCTGGTTCAGCGAGGTCAGCCCGCGGCCGCACGACACCGGCATGGTGACGATGGCCACCCAGTGGCAGAACGAGTTCGAACTGCACGCCCGCGCCATCCTGGGCCTGCCGGTCGACACCACCCTGAAGAGCCCGGGCGCCAGCGCGGTGATCTACGGCGGCGTGGACGCTACCGGCATCGTGTTCGACGGCGTGGCCGAGGCCCTGGCCGTGCCGGGCGTGGACATCCGCCTCTTCGGCAAGCCCGAGAGCTTCGTCAAGCGCCGCATGGGCGTAGCCCTGGCCCATGCCGACACGGTCGAGCAGGCCCGGGCCCGGGCGCTGCAGGCCGCCGAGAAGGTGCGGCCCCGCACCGCCTGATTCAACGGTAAAAAAGGGCTGCAGCCGGCACGGGGAGCCGGCTACCAGCTATCGATTTCGTAGCAGGGCAGCCGTCGACCGGCTCTGCACCGGCTTCACTGGAACGCCACTTCGGCGAAGCTGCGCAGCTTGCGGCTGTGCAGCCGGTCCACGCCGCCTTCGCGCAGGATGTCGATCGCCCGGATGCCGATGCGCAGGTGCTGGTCGACCCGCTCGCGGTAGAAATGGTTGGCCATGCCGGGCAGCTTGATCTCGCCGTGCAGCGGCTTGTCGCTCACGCACAGCAGCGTGCCGTAGGGCACCCGGAAGCGGAAGCCGTTGGCGGCGATGGTGGCGCTCTCCATGTCGAGCGCGACCGCGCGGCTCTGGCTGAAGCGGCGCTGCGGCTCGTTCTCCGGCAGCAGTTCCCAGTTGCGGTTGTCGGTGCTGGCCACGGTGCCGGTGCGCATGATGCGCTTGAGCGCCGGGCCGTCGAGGCCGGTCACGTCCTCCACCGCGGTCTCCAGCGCCACCTGGATCTCTGCCAGCGCGGGGATCGGCACCCACAGCGGCAGCTCTTCGTCGAGCACATGGTCCTCGCGCACGTAGCCGTGGGCCAGCACGTAGTCGCCCAGGCGCTGGCTGTTGCGCAGGCCGGCGCAGTGGCCCAGCATCATCCAGGCGTGCGGCCGCAGCACGGCGATGTGGTCGGTGATGGTCTTGGCGTTGGACGGCCCCACGCCGATGTTGACCATGGTGATGCCGCTGTGGTCGGCCCGCACCAGGTGGTAGGCCGGCATCTGCGGCAGGCGCGGCGGCGCGACGCCCGAGGGTTCTTCCAGCATCCGCGCCAGCGCGTCGCCGGCCACGCCCGGCGGCAGGCCGACGCGCCGGGTGACCACATTGCCGGGCTCGACGAAGGCGATGTACTCGCCCTCGGGGTCGGCCATCGCGGCATGGCCCAGCCGCACGAATTCGTCGATGTAGAACTGGTAGTTGGTGAACAGCACGAAGTTCTGGAACCACTCGGGCGCGGTGCCGGTGTAGTGGCGCAGCCGGTGCAGCGAGTAGTCGACCCGCGGCGCGGTGAAGAGCGCCAGCGGCTGCGCCTCGCCGGGCAGCGCGCGGCGGGTGCCGTTGGCGATGCCGTCGTCCATCGCGGCCAGGTCGGGCAGGTCGAACACGTCGCGCATCAGCATGCGGCGCTCGTCGCTCAGGTTGCCCTCGATGTGGTCGTTCTGCACGAACGAGAAGTGCACCGGGATCGGCTGGCTGCTGGTGCCGACCTCCAGCTCGACGCTGTGGCTGTTGCCGAGCAGCCGGAACTGCTCGCGGAAATAGCGGGCGAAGAGGTCAGGCCGGGTCAGCGTGGTCTCGAAGGTGCCGGGCCCCTCCACGAAGCCGTAGGCGAGCGACGACGCGGCGCGCGCCACCGTCTCGGTATGGACGCGGACATACGGGTAGCAGGCGCGGACGTGGCCCGGCAGCGTCTCGCCAGCGACGAAGCGCTGCATCGCGCCCCGCAGGTGGGCAAGGCCCGCCTCGTAGAGCGACTGGACCTGCGCGAGCGCGGCGTCCGGGTCCGAAAAACGCTGGCTGGCGACGAAGGGCGGCATGAAAGGTGGCGTGTGCGGCATCGAACTATTGTGCAACGTGTAACAGGCGGAAAAGTCCTACAAGGCCGCGCGCCGGGCCCTGACTCCTCGGCGAATGGGCCCTGCCTACATTCAATCCATCGCTTCTGCATACACACGTTACATGCAGCGCATCCCAAACCGCCCTCACCGGCCACCTTCCAGGAAGGAATTTTCATGAGCACGACCGCCACCCTCGCCGCGAACCCTTTCGCCCTGATCATGGAGCCGCAAGCGGTGCTGAAGGCGATGGAACATTCCGACGCCCTGCGCAACCTCAAGCTGCGCCGCATCCAGCCGCTCGACATCCTGCCCATCCCGAAAAAGGATGCCGCCTCTACCGCCTTCGACAAGGAAATCGACGAAGCCAGCTTCCCGCTGTGGCGCGACCTGATCTCCAGCACCGATCCCGATTTCTTCCCGACCCTGTTCAGCTGACCCCTACAGTTGGTAGGCCGCCGAGACGGCCGTAAGCGCAACACGCACCCTGCCTGCGAGGCTCATCCCTCGCAGGCTTTTTTGCTTTTCGGGCAGCCGATGGGCCGCCCGCACCTCATTCGCCGTCGGGCACCGGCGTGCGCAGCGTGACCAGTTCCTCGGCCAGGGTGGGGTGGATGCCCACCGTGCTGTCGAACAACGCCTTGGTCGCGCCCGCCCGCAGCGCCACGGCGAAACCCTGCACGATCTCGCCCGCATCGGGGCCGACGACGTGCAGGCCCACCACCCGGTCGCTGGCGGTGTCCACCACCAGCTTCACCAGCGTGCGCTCGTCGCGGCCCGAGAGCGTGTGGCGCAGGGTACGGAAGTCGGCCCTGAACAGCGTCACCTTGCCGTATTTCTCGCGCGCGGCCGCTTCGGTCAGGCCCACGGTGCCGATGTTCGGATGGGTGAATACCGCGGTCGGCACGTAGTCGTAGTCCATGCGGCGCTCGTCGTCGCCGAAGAGATGGTCGACCAGCGCCATCGCCTCGCCCAGCGCCACCGGCGTCAGCTGCAGCCGCGACGATACGTCGCCGATCGCGTAGATCGACGGCACGCTGGTGCGGTAGTGCGCATCCACCGCGATCGCACCCTTGTCGGTGGTGCGCAGGGCGACGTTCTCCAGCCCCAGGCCGGTGGTGTTGGCGACCCGGCCGGTGGCGTAGAGCACGGCGTCGGCCTCCAGCTGCCCGCCGCTGGCCAGCGTCAGCAGCAGGCTGCCGTCGTCCTGGCGGACGATGGCCGCGATCTCGCAGTTGAGCCGGATGTCGATGCCGGTCTTGCCCATCTCGGATGCGATGAAGGTCTGCACGTCGTGGTCGAAGCCCCGCAGCAGCCGGCCGCCGCGCTGCACCAGCGTCACCTCGGCGCCCAGGCCGCGGAAGATCGAGGCGAACTCGCAGGCGATGTAGCCGCCGCCGGCCACCACCAGCCGCCGCGGGAACGGGTCGATGTCGAACATCGCCTCGGAGGTGAGCACCAGGTCCTTGCCGGGAATGTCGGGCACGTGCGGACGGCCGCCGGTCGCGACCAGGATGTGGCGGGCGCTGAAGCGCTGCTCGCCCACCACCACATCGTGCGGGCCGCAGATCTGCGCCCAGCCCTCGACGATGCGCACGCCGGCGCTCTGCAGCAGCTGGGTGTAGATGCCGTTGAGGCGGCCGATCTCCTTGGCGCGCGCCGCCTTCAGCACGTCGAAGTCGAAGCGGGGCGCCGCCTGCGTCCAGCCGTAGCCGCGCGCTTCCTCGAAGGCCTCGGCATACCCCGCGGCATAGCTGTAGAGCTTCTTCGGGATGCAGCCCACGTTGACGCAGGTGCCACCCATGGCCGCCGCCTCGGCCACCGCCACCCGCTGGCCGCGCTGCGCCGCCATGCGCGCGGCGCGCACGCCGCCGCTGCCGCCGCCGATGACGAAGAGGTCGAAGTCGTGTTCTTTCTGCATGGGGTTCCAGGGGGATGCCGGCGGCGCGCGAGGGGCGGGGACGGCGCACCGCACCCCAACCAGGAGCCGCCTGGATAATCGGACGATGAACGATACCCGCGATTTGCCCGCCGCATCGACCGCCGATGCCTTCTCCCGCCTGGCGCTGCCACCCCATATGCTCGCCAACCTGGAGGCGCTGGGCTACCACGCGATGACGCCGATCCAGGCGGCCAGCCTGCCGCCCGCGCTGCTGGGCAAGGACATCATCGCCCAGGCGGCCACCGGCAGCGGCAAGACGGCCGCCTTCGCCCTGGCGTTGCTCGCCAACCTCAATGCGCGCCGCTTCGCGATCCAGGCGCTGGTGCTGTGCCCCACCCGCGAACTGGCCGACCAGGTCAGCACCGAGATCCGCCGGCTGGCCCGGGCCGAGGAGAACATCAAGCTGGTGACGCTCTGCGGCGGCGTGCCACTGCGCGCCCAGACCGCCAGCCTGGAGCACGGCGCCCACATCGTGGTGGGCACGCCGGGCCGCATCATGGACCACCTCGACCGCGGCCACCTCGACCTGTCGGCCCTCAACACCCTGGTGCTCGACGAGGCCGACCGGATGCTCGACATGGGCTTCGTCGACGACATCGCCAAGGTGGCGCGGCAGTGCCCGCCCGCGCGGCAGACCCTGCTGTTTTCGGCCACCTACCCAGAGGGCATCGCCCAACTGGCGCAGAAGTTCATGCGCGATCCGCAGCAGGTGACGGTCAAGGCCCAGCACAGCGCCGGCAAGATCCGCCAGCAGTGGTACGAAGTGCGGGAGGACGAGCGGCTGCATGCGGTGTCGCTGCTGCTCAACCACTTCCGGCCGGCCAGCACCCTGGCCTTCTGCAACACCAAGCAGCAGTGCCGCGACCTGGCCGAGGTGCTGCATGCCCAGGGCATCCTGGCCTTGGCACTGCATGGCGAGCTGGAGCAGCGTGACCGCGACCAGGTGCTGGTGCAGTTCGCCAACGGCAGCTGCTCGGTGCTGGTGGCGACCGACGTGGCGGCGCGGGGCCTCGACATCGCGCAGCTGGCGGCGGTGATCAACGTCGACACCACGCCCGATGCGGAGATCCACATCCACCGCATCGGCCGCACCGGCCGGGGCGATGCCGAAGGCCTGGCGCTCAACCTGGCGAGCCTGAACGAGATGGGTAGCGTCGGCAAGATCGAGCAGCTGCAGGGCCGCGAATCCGAATGGCACAAGCTGGGCGAGCTGGTACCCACCTGCAGCGGCCCGCTGGTGCCGCCGATGGCGACGCTGCAGATCGCCGGCGGGCGCAAGGAGAAGATCCGGGCCGGCGACGTGCTGGGCGCGTTGACCGGCGAGGCCGGGTTCGCGAAGGACCAGGTCGGCAAGATCAGCGTGAACGATTTCTCGACCTACGTTGCGGTGGACCGCCGCATCGCCCGCGAGGCCGAGAAGCGCCTGTCGGCCGGGCGCATCAAGGGCAAGAGCGTGAAGGTGCGGTTGCTGTAGCAACGTCCCGCATGGGTCGCGAAAAATTTTTCGCGCGGGGTGCATCCATCCGCATCCGGCGGGGGTAGTACCAGCAGCGGCAACGAAAGCTGCTGTCATCAACCCCCTGGAGAAGACCATGCAAAGCCTGTCCCCCACCCGTCGCGTTTTCGCCCGTTCCTCCGCCGTGCTCGGCTCGGTGGCTGCTGCCGCCCTCCTGGCCGCCTGCGGCTCCATGGCACCGATGGGCGCTAGCGCCCCTTATTCGCAGACCAGCCTGCCGCCGACGGTGCAGGTGCCGGCCGGCAACAAGGTCGCATGGGAAACCGTCGGCAGCGGCGACATCACCTACGAATGCCGCGACAAGGCCGGCATGCCCGGCCAGACCGAGTGGGTCTTCGTCGGCCCCGACGCGGTGCTGAAGGACCGCGCCGGCAAGCAGGTCGGCAAGTACTACGGCCCGCCCGCCACCTGGGAAGCCACCGACGGCTCCAAGCTCACTGCTACTCAGCTGGCCGTGGCCCCCGCCGGTGCCGGCAACCTGCCGTACCAGCTGGTCAAGGCCAACCCGGCGATGGGCGCGGGCGCCCTGACCGGCGTGACCTACATCCAGCGGGTGGCCCTGAAGGGCGGCGTGGCACCGGCCGACAAGCCCTGCACCGCGATGACCAAGGGCCAGAAGAGCACGGTGAAGTACCAGGCCGACTACATCTTCTGGAAGGCCGCCTAAGCGCCGGCGACCGGCGCTACGGCCCGGGCCGGCGATGCGGCGCACGTCGCTCGCACTGCCGGCGCCCACGCTGCGCTGCCTGCGTGGCACGGGCCGCGGTGATCTGCAACCGTTGCGGCAACGGCAAAGACAGGGGGCGGCCCGCGATGCACTGCACTACCATCGGCAGACCCGTTCCCCGGTGCCGCCATGGCGTGCGCCGGGGCCAATCTCTCTCGCCGCCGCCGACCGTGCCCGCCAACGACACCTTCGACCACGACGCCGCGCTGCTGGCCTGCGCCCGTGGCGACCGCCTTGCCCTGCAGCGCATCTACGAGCGCGAATCGCGCTTCCTGCTGGGCGTGGCCCTGCGCATCGTGCGCGAGCGCCAGCAGGCAGAGGACGTGCTGCACGATGCCTTCGTGTCGATCTGGAGCCGCGCCGCGAGCTTCGACCCCGCCCGGGGCGAAGGCCGCGGCTGGATCTACAGCGTGGTGCGCCATGCCGCCCTGAACCGGGTGCGGTCGGGTGCCCGCGAGGTGGCGCTGGACGAGGAGGCCGCCGCCGCGGTCGACGACGAGGCGGCGCTGCAGGCCCACCGCGCCAGCGACGTCTTCGAGCTGCACGCCGACCTGGGCCGACTGCAGGAGTGCCTGCTGCGCCTGGAGCCCGCGCGCCGCGAGTGCATCCTGTACGCCTACCTGGAAGGCTGCTCCCACGGCGAGATCGCCGCGCGGCTCAAGACGCCGCTGGGCACGGTGAAGGCCTGGATCCAGCGCGGCATGGGCGCCTTGCGGGAGTGCATGGCATGAGCCGCGACATTCTGGAACGCGCGCCGGCGCGCGTCCGCCCCACGGCCTGTGCCGCCGTGCCCCGAACCCTCTTCGGTCCCGCGAGGCCGCGACCATGAACACGACCGCCACTTCCCCCGAACCGCAGGACGCCCACGACGCGATGCGCGCGCTGGCGGCCGAATACGTGCTGGGCACCCTGTCGGCCGAGGGCCGCCGCACGGTGGAGCAGCGCATGGCGCGCGAGCCCGCGCTGCGCGCCGCCGTCGAGGGCTGGGAGGCCCGCCTGCTGCCGCTGACGGCCCTGGTGCCGCCCGCAGAGCCTTCGCCCGGTGTATGGCCGCGCATCGCGCGGAGCGTGGACCGCGTCGCTTCCGCGGCAGCACCGGCCGCTCCCCGCGGCGGCACCGCGCGGCCCGCGGCTGCTGCGGGCTGGTGGCAGTCGCTGCCGATCTGGCGGGGCTTGAGCGGCGCGGGCTTCGCCACCGCGGCGGTGCTGGCCGCCTTGCTGGTGCGCCAGCTGCAGGCGCCTGCGCCGACGCCCGAGTACATGGTGGTGCTGGTGGCGCCGCAGGGCCAGTCGGCCGGCTGGGTGGTGCAGGCCGGCGCCCGCCAGCAGCTCGACCTGATCCCGCTGGCCGACACGGCGGTTCCGACCGAGAAGACGCTGCAGTTCTGGACCAAGGCAGACGGCTGGAACGGCCCCCGCTCCCTGGGGCTGGTGGAGCCGGGCCATGCGGTGCGCATCCCGCTCGACCGGCTGCCGCCGCTGCAGCCCAACCAGCTCTTCGAGCTGACGCTGGAGCCCGCAGGCGGCTCGCCGCTGGACCACCCGACCGGGCCGATCCAGTTCATCGGCCGCGCCGTCAAGGTCACGACCTGATCGGGTCGCGGGCGCGCGCCGGCACGGGGCCGGCCTGCCGTCTCAACGGACGATGATCTCGACCCGGCGGTTGCGCTGTTCGGCGGTGTTGTCGCGGGTGGCGACCGCCGGCTCGCGTTCTCCGCGGCCGGCCGCTTCCAGCCGGCTGGCCGGGAAGCGGCGCGCGATGAACATGTCGCGGACCTCGTTGGCCCGGCGCAGGGACAGCGTATCGTTGAGCTCGGTCGCGCCCAGCGTGTCGGTGTGGCCGATGATCAGGATCTCGCCGCCCGGGAACTGGGTGGCGGTGTCGAGCACGTTGCCGATGGTGCGTGCCGATTCCGGCGCCAGCTTGGTGGTGCCGGTCAGGAAATAGACGACGAAGCGCTGGCTCTTGGGCGGCGCGCTGGAGAAGAGCGGGGCATAGCCCTGCCGAACCGCGCCGGCTTCGAGTTGCTGCACCTGCGGTGCCTGGCCCTCGATGGCGCTGGCCTGGGCGTACGGCGTGTCGATCTTCTGCTGGGCGTTGCCCGAGCGCAGCACCACGGCCGAGGGCGATCCGTCCTCCTGCGGCAGCAGTACCACCCGGGTGGTGGGGCCGGCGGGCGGCGGAGGAGGCGGGGCGGCGCAGCCGGCCGCCAGCATCGCCAATGCCGCCACGGCGGTGGCGGACAGGCGTCGCAGAGTCACTTGGCGGCCTCTGCCTCGGCCACTTCCAGGATGAAGTCGGTGCCCAGGATGCCGACGGTCGAGGTCGGCGTTTCCACCTGCACCGCTTCGGGCCGCTTCTTGCCGATCAGGCCGGTCACCATGCGCATCGTGCCGCGCAGCAGGGACACGCCCATGTTGCCGTCGTGCGTGGTCGAATCGAAGGCGAAGGATTTCAGCTCCATCCGGCTTTTCGGCCCGATGACCATGACCGAGCCGTCGCGCAGCACCACGCTGGCCGAGCCGTCCGCGCCGGTGACGATCCGGTCGGCCGCGTTAAGCGCGTCGCCCGACTGCAGCGGACGCTCGCCCTTGGCGTTCTGCAGCGTCACGGCGCCGCCGACGACCTTGGCGGTGCCGGCACGCACGTCCTGGGCTGCGGCAGAACCTGCGGCAGTGGCCACAAAGACGGCAAATAGGGACAAAAGGCTTGTAATCTTCATGGTTTCGTTCTCTCACACGCGGTCGCGAATGCTACGTCAGCCATCAATTCCTATGGGTTTATTACCTTTTCTTGCATTTTGTGTTGGTTTTGCGCCGGCTGGAATGCACGTTTGCAGGGGCGAACGGTGATCGGGCTGTTGCAGCGGGTGAGCGAAGCCCGTGTACGGATCGCGGGCGAGGTGGTGGGCGAGATCGGCTGCGGCCTGCTGGTGCTGCTGTGCGCGGAGCGCGGCGATACCGACGCCGAAGCCGACCGGCTGCTGGCCAAGCTCCTCAAGCTGCGCATCTTCCCGGACGCCGACGGCAAGATGAACCGCAGCGTGCAGGACGTGGCGGGCGGCCTGCTCGTCGTGAGCCAGTTCACCCTGGCGGCCGATACCGCCGGCGGCACGCGCCCGGGTTTCTCCCGCGCCGCGCCACCGGCCGAGGGCGAGCGGCTGTACGACTACTTCGTGGCCCGGGCCCGCACGGCGCACCCGGTGGTGCAGACCGGCCGCTTCGGTGCCGACATGCAGGTGCACCTGGTCAACGACGGGCCGGTGACCATTCCGGTGACGGTGCGGCCGGCCTAGACGACCGCCGAATCTCAGGCGCCCGCGCCGTCGTCGCTGTCGCTGCGTCGGTCGCCGGTGGCCGGCGCGGCGCCCGAGAGCCGTTGCTGCACCCAGGCGCACCAGGCCGCCACCGCCGCATCGCCCTTGCGGGCGGGGCTCGTGCCGCCCTCGGTGGCGGCGGCCAGGTGCGGCCAGCGCTGCAGGCATTCGCGGCAGATGCTGGTGAGCTGCCACAGCGCCTCGCGGCCCATGACCACCGCCTCGGCCACCTGCTGGTCGTCGCCGCCGCCCTGGTCGAGCAGGTAGGCCGGCTGGTCGGGGTGGGTGCCGGCTTCGATCAGGATCTGCCGCAGGCCGGCCATCCGCGCGGCCATCCAGTGGGCCGGGGTATCGCCCGGGCCGGTGGGCAGGGCGGCCTTCCATTCGGCCCATTGCTCGAAAGCCTCGGCCAGCAGGCGCAGTTGGCGGGCGGCCAGCTCGGCGTCGCCCGCGCTGGCCACCGGAATCGCGTCCTGCAGCAGCCCGAGCAGCTCGGCCGTCAGCACCTTCGGAAAGGCGCGCTGGTTGAGCTGCAGCACCAGCGCCAGGTGGTGGGGCGAGGCCTCGCCGAACTTGTGCGCCATCGCGGCGACCAGTTCGGCCGACAGCAGCACCTGCCCCAGCGGCGAGATGTCGGCCGCCTTCGCGCCGCGCGGGTAGCCGGTGCCGTCGAGCCGCTCGTGGTGCTCGAAGACGGCGATCACCGCTTCCTCCGAATAGACCTTCTGCGCGCGCAGCAGGATCATCGAGGTGATCGGGTGCGCCCGCAGGTGGCGGCGTTCGGCGTCGGCCATGGTGCGCTGGGCCTGCAGCCAGGTCTGGTCCATGTGCAGCATGCCCAGGTCGCGCAGCAGGCTGGCCGCGGCCAGCGACTGCATCTGCGCTTCGGGCAGCTTCAGGCGGGTGCCGAGGTAAAGCGCCACCAGCAGGGCCTGCAGCCCTTGCTGCAGCAAGGCCGGGTGCTGGTCGCGCATGAGGGTGAGCTTGAGGGCGACCGGCGCCGGCAGCGGCACCGCCCGCAGCGGCAGCACCATCGCATCGGGCGAACCCAGCCGCGCGGCCATCCGCCGGGGCAGCGGCGCGCCGGCGCAGAGGCCGCGCGCCATCGTCTCCAGTTCGGACAGGCCCAGCATGCCCTCGACCGCCATGTGCTGGTCGATCGACTCGGCCAGCCGGTGCTGCAGCAGCCGGTCGTACAGGGCGCGGTCGATGCGCGCACCCTTCTCGATCAGCTTGGTGCCGTTGACCGCGTAGATCGCATCGTGCGCGCTGACGACGCGTGTGTCGCAGAAGTCGCCCAGGGCGCGGCGGTAGTGGCTCTCGTCGAGCGCTTCGGGCGGAATGGCGGGGGCGGTCATCGCGAAGGGGAGCGTCCGTTCGGCATGGGCCTATTGTGTACGGAGGAAAACACCGATCAGAAAGAGGTCCTGCAGCTTCCGTGCCGCCGTCAGTAGGGGCTGGGGTAGCCGAGGGCCGCCAGGATCTCGACCTCGCGGGCCTCCATCGCCTCGGCGTCCTCGTCGCCCGTCTCGTGGTCCCAGCCCTGGGCATGCAGGGTGCCGTGCACCAGCAGGTGGGCGTAGTGCGCCTCGAGCGACTTGCCGTTCTCGGCGGCCTCGCGCGCCACCACCGGCGCGCAGAGCACCAGGTCGGCGGTCACCACCGGCTCCTGGGTGTAGTCGAAGGTCAGCACGTTGGTGGCGTAGTCCTTGCCGCGGTAGCTGCGGTTGAGCGCCTGGCCTTCCTCGGCGTCGACGATCCGCACGGTGATCTCGCCCTCGGCCTCCAGCGCGTGGCGGATCCAGCGCGCGACGCGGTGGCGCGGCAGGGCGGCCCGGTGCACGGACGCGTCAGGGAAGCGGGCGAACTGCAGGGAGAGCGACAGGGGGTTCAGCATGGAATCGGCTTCCGGCCGGCGCCTTTCGCCGGCCTCTGGCTATTATTTCTATAGCAAGTGTGTAGACGGATCAGTCGCGGCGCCGGGCGGCGGCCGCGCTCGGCCGGCTGGCGGCGTCGTAGGCGTCGACGATGCGTGCGACCAGCGGGTGGCGCACCACGTCGGCGGTGGTGAAGCGGGTGACCGCGATGCCCTTGGTGCGCTTCAACACCCGCTCGGCGTCGATCAGCCCGCTCATCGCGCCCTTGGGCAGGTCGATCTGGCTCACGTCGCCGGTGACGACCGCCTTGGCGCCGAAGCCGATGCGGGTCAGGAACATCTTCATCTGCTCGGGCGTGGTGTTCTGCGCCTCGTCCAGGATCACGAAGGCGTTGGTCAGCGTGCGGCCGCGCATGAAGGCCAGCGGCGCGATCTCGAGCGCGTTGCGCTCGAAGGCCTTCTGCACCCGGTCGTAGCCCATCAGGTCGTACAACGCGTCGTAGAGCGGCCGCAGGTACGGGTCGACCTTCTGGCTCAGGTCGCCGGGCAAAAAGCCCAGCCGCTCGCCCGCCTCCACCGCCGGCCGGGTCAGCACGATGCGCTGCACCGCGCTGCGCTCGAGCGCATCCACCGCGCAGGCCACCGCCAGGTAGGTCTTGCCGGTGCCGGCCGGGCCGATGCCGAAGGTGATGTCGTGGCTGGCGATGTTCTCGAGGTACGTCGCCTGGGTGGGCGTGCGGGCCCGCAGGTCGGTGCGGCGGGTGGTCAGGGTGATGTCGCCGCCCGGCAGCTCGGCCGTCGCCGCATCGCCCGCCAGCATCAGCTGCAGCGTGCCGGGCGAGACCGGCCGCTCGGCCATCTCGTAGACCGCCTGCAGCACCTCCATCGCCTGTTGCGCCTTGGCCTTCGGGCCATCGACCTTGAACTGCTCGTGCCGGTGCGCGATCTTCACGTCCAGCGCGCGCTCGATGGTGCGCAGATGCTCGTCCATCGAGCCGCAGAGGTTGGCGAGGCGGGCGTTGTTGAGGGGGGTGAAGGTGTGGCGGGCGATCATGGGTGTGCGGGGGGTAGGCGCCCATTGTCGCCGGGTGGGCCGGATCGGTTGCCTGCCGGGGCAAGTACCCGCCGTGCGATCCGCCATGCCGGGCACGATCCTTCGACCATGCGCACCGTTAGGACGCTGCGCTAGAGTGACGGGAGTGCAGCGCTCGGGGCTGCGACGCAGGTACCGGTTCCGGATTCGAGTCCATTTCGCAACATCCATGTCCACTGAACAGGCCGCACGATGAAACCCTCCATTCCATTCGGGCAGATGCGCCACCGGATCGCGCCGATCGCCCTTCGCTTCAAAGTCGCCAACCCGCGTGTGTTCGGTTCGGTGCTGCACGGCGTGGATGCAGACGGCAGCGATCTGGACCTGCTGGTGGACCCATTGCCCGAAACCACCTTGTTCGACCTGGGGGGCCTGCAGGGCGAACTGGAAGATCTGCTGGGCGTACCGGTGGATGTCCGAACCCCGGCCGGCCTGCCGGCCCATGTGCGCGCCATCGTCGTGGCCGAGGCGCAACCGGTATGACATCGGGGCCGCGTCTGCTGGATTACTTGCAGCACATGCAGGAGGCGACGCGCCAGATCCTGGCCTACACCGCCGCGTTGGACCAGGCTGCCTTTCACGCCGACACACGTACCCAGCAAGCCGTGCTGTTCAATTTTGTGGTGCTGGGGGAGGCCGCCACGAAATTGATGGCAGGCCATGGCGAACTTTTGGCACGGCACCCGCAGGTGCCATGGCGCAGCATCAAGGACATGCGCAACCAGGTGGCACACGGATATTTCGCGATCGACCTCGACGTGGTTTGGCGCACGGTTCGGCACGCATTGCCCGCGCTGTTAGACAGCTTGCCCGCGGTGATTGCCGACGCTGCCGAGCAGCGGAACAGACCGGATGTGTCGCCGACGGAAGAAGGCGATCCGCACACTCGCACCGAATGACCCTTTGCGTTGACATGCGCACAACGCTGTCACGAATGCGATTCGCGGTGGCTCAGCCTCACGGCTGATCTGCGTCGCCCTGGCGACAACGTCGCGGGAAAGCCCGCGCAGGGGCGATGAACGCCGTCCCTAGACTGGTGCCGCCCCTGTGCCGATGCTTTTCCACCCGATCAAAAGAGACAAAACATGAAGCCGACCCTTTCCTCCTTCTCTCCCCGCACGGCCGCCGTCAGCGCCATGAGCGCGTTGCTGCTCGGCGCCTGCGGCGGCGGTTCCAGCCCTGCGCCGGAGGAAACCCGCGCGCAGGACAGCCGCACCAGTTTCGCCGTGTCGACCGCCAGCCTGCCTTTCGCGGCCCTGGACGGCACCACGGCGGAGACCGACCGCTGGAGCGGGGTGAACGCCGGAGCGGGCTACCGCGTCGAGGTGCCGAAGAACTGGAACGGCACGTTGGTGATGTACGCCCACGGCTATGCCGGCGAAGGCAATGCGCTGACCGTGTCCAACCCGGCCTTCCGCCGGTACCTGATCGAGAACGGCTATGCCTGGGCCGCGTCCAGCTATACCAAGAACTTCTACGACGTGCGGGTGGGCGTGGAAGACACCAATGCGCTGGCCAACGCGTTCGTCGCGATCGCCGCGGCCAACGGCCGGGTGCTGTCGGAGCCGGCCCGCACCTATGTGACCGGCGTGTCGATGGGCGGCCATGTCGTCGCGGCCGCCATCGAGGACGAGGCGCAGCAGACGGCGGTCAACAAGCGCAGCTACCAGGGCGCCCTGCCGATGTGCGCGGTACTGGGGGATCTGTCGCTGTACAACTACTTCGGTGCCTACCAGCTGGCCGCGCAGAAGCTGGCCGGCGTTCCCGCCACCACCGTGCCCACGACCGACTGGGCCACGCTCGCACCGCGCGTGCGCGACGCCTTGTTCGCCAGCCAGACGTCGTTCTCGTCGGTGACCCCGCAAGGGCAGAAGCTCAAGGACATCGTCATGAACCTGACCGGCGGGCCGCGGCCGATCTTCGACCAGGGCTTCGCCAACGCGTCGCTGCAGAACACCGTGTGGGGCACCTTCGGGCGCGACGGCACCATCAACGGCATCCTGAACAAGCAGGGCATCGACACCACCGCCACCGTCTACCGGTTCAACGCCAGCGCGGCCGAGGTGGCCGATTTCAACGCCACCATCGCCAAGTGGGTGCCGGCCGCCGACGCCAACCGCCTGCGCACCGACGGCCTGCGCTGGGTGCCGCGGGTCAACGGCCAGTTCCGCATTCCGGTGGTGACCATCCACACGCTGGGCGACATGTACGTGCCCTTCCACATGGAGCAGGTCTACCGCGACCGCGTCGAGGCCAACGGCAACGGCCAGTGGCTGGTGCAGCGCGCCATCCGCGCACCCAGCCACTGCGATTTCACCGTGGCCGAGCAGTCCGAGGCATTCAAGGCCATGGCCGACTGGGTCGAGAAGGGCACCAAGCCCGCCGGCGACGACGTGAAGACGCCCGCGACCCTGGCCAACGCCCGCTACGGCTGCACCTACACCCGCAACGCCGGCGGCCGCGACGACAGTGCCGCTACCGTCGCGACCCGCACGGCGTTGCCAGGGTGCAGCGGCGGCTGATCGGCGGGCGGACGCTCACACCGTCCCGTCGTCCAGCTCCTGGCGCGCCAGATGTGCGTCGTCGGCCCAGCCCACCAGGCTGAGGCCGTCGGGCGTCCACAGCAGGCGGTTGATCGCCGCGTTGCCCACCTTCCAGGTGCGGGGCGCCTGCAGCTCCTGGCGGGTGGCGGCGCGGTAGAGCACGTCGAGCACGCCGCCGTGGCCGACCACCACCACCTGCTCGCCGGGGTGGCGGGCAGCGATCGCGTGCACCGTCTCGACCACCCGCGCGCGGAACACGATCAGCGATTCGCCGGTGCCGCCGGGCACGAACTCCGGCTCGCGGGTACGCCAGCGGCGGGCGTCGTCGGGCAGGGTGGCGTGGATCTCGTCGAAGGTCAGGCCCTCGAAGCTGCCGAAGGCGCGCTCCCGCAGGCCGGTGTCGGCCCGCACCGGCAGGCCCTGCGACCGGGCGACGTGCTCGGCGGTCCGGTGGGCGCGCAGCAGGTCGCTGGCGTAGACGGCGGCGATCGGCTCGTCGGCCAGGGCCTCGGCCAGGCGTGCGGCCTGCCATTCGCCGGTGTCGTTCAAGGGAATGTCGATCTGGCCCTGGATGCGGGTGTCGACGTTCCAGGCGGTTTCGCCGTGGCGGATGGCAATGATGCGGGTGGCGTGCATAGAGGCGGGCTGCTGCGCCGCCGGGGGTGGCGTCGCATCCGGCAGGCGGTGCGCCTCAGGATAGCAGCCGGCCCGTGTTTTCTGCGCCGGCGATCGGCCTGGATGCGCCCGGCGCGGCATCCGGCCGGTGCGCCGAGTGGCACCGGCCGGCGGTCAGCGCGGAATCTCGACGTTGACCCGGCGCACGCCCAGCGGCGCGTTGGGGAAGCCGTGCAGCGCCGAATCGAACATCACCGCCAGCACCTGCGCGTCGGCGGGCTGCAGGCTGTCGTGGTCGGCATGGGTTTCGTAGACCACGGTGCCGCTGGAGAGGTCGCGCACCAGCAGGTTGATCTGCTGCCGGTACAGGATGCGGTCGGGAAAGCCCCATCCGCCGCCGTAGCCGTAGCCGCCGAAACCGCCGTAGCCGTAGCGCCGGCCGTAGAAGCCGCCGCCGTAGCCCCAGCCGGGACCCCAGCCCGGACCGCTGCGCCACGGGTCGTAGCTGATCTCGCGCCGGGCGCTCAGGCCGACCTGCACGCTGTACCGGGCGTTGGCCTCGTCCTGCTTCAGGCCCACCCGCTCCAGCGCGCCGGTGGCGATCTGTTCCAGCGGCGTCTGCTGGGCGGCGCCGGCCAGTTGCTGCGAGGGCAGGCGCTCGAACCGGTAGGTGGCGCCGGCCGGAATGGCGGCGACGGTGGAGAACGCCTGCACGTCGGTATCGACCAGGCGGGTGGTGGAGCAGCCCGCCAGCGCCGCGGCGGCGGCGAGGGCGAATGCGACGGAGATGCGCGACATGGAAAGCCTCCCGATGGGTGTCAGATCTGCACGATGCTCAGGCTGGCGGGCTGGGCGGGCGCGAAGGTCTCGGGGTCGAAGGCCTTGTCGCCGTCCTCGCTGGCGATGCCGGTCGCCTTCAGACCCTTGAAGTCGTGCAAGGTTCCGTCGAGCAGGTGCGAGGGCGCGACGTTCTGCAGCGCGCCGAACATGCTCTCGATACGTCCGGGGAATATCTTCTCCCACTCGCGCAGCATTTCGGCGACCTGCTTGCGCTGCAGGTTCTCCTGGCTGCCGCATAAGGTGCAGGGGATCAGCGGGAATTGCCGGTGCGCGGCCCAGCGCACCAGGTCCTTCTCGGCCACGTAGGCCAGGGGCCGGATGACGATGTGCTTGCCGTCGTCGCTTACCAGCTTGGGCGGCATGCTCTTCAACTTGCCGCCGAAGAACATGTTGAGGAAGAAGGTCTGCAGCATGTCGTCGCGGTGGTGGCCCAGCGCGACCTTGGTGGCGCCCAGCTCGTCGGCCACGCGGTAGAGGATGCCGCGGCGCAGCCGGCTGCACAGACCGCAGGTGGTCTTGCCTTCGGGGATGACCCGCTTGACGATGCTGTAGGTGTCCTGGTTCTCGATGTGGAAGGGCACGCCGGTCCGGGCCAGGTACTCGGGCAGCACATGCTCCGGAAAGCCCGGCTGCTTCTGGTCGAGGTTGACCGCCACGATGTCGAACCGGATCGGCGCGCGGGCCTTGAGCTTCAGCAGGATGTCGAGCATCGCGTAGCTGTCCTTGCCGCCCGACATGCAGACCATGACCTTGTCGCCTTCCTCGACCATGTTGTAGTCGACGATGGCGCGGCCCATCTCGCGGCAGAGGCGCTTCTCGAGCTTGTGGGTCTCGCGCTCGATCTTGAAGTCGGGCGAGGCGGGGGCCGCGGCGGCGGCGGAGGAAGGGGAGAAAGTGTCTTCGTGGGTCCAGACGGCGCTCATGCGGCCTCCGAGAGAATGGGTTTCAAATGTGCGGTCCTTGCGGGCCATCCGCCCGGTCATCGGGGCGTTTCGCTCGGATGGTATTCAACGCGCCGGACCCGGGGCCTGGTGACCCATGCCATCAGGGGGGCTTCGACCAACCGAAACCAGATCCAGGCCGCCAGGACGATGAGCCCCGGAAAAAGCAGGGAGTAGAGCGTGAGCACGATGGCCGGCCCGCTTTCGAGATAGCGGTACCGGATGCTTCCCATCTGGTCCAGCAGGTAGGGGTGGATCAAGTAGAGGCTGAAGGATGCGTCGCCGATCCTGACCAGCCACCTGGGTGCGGACATACCCGAAAATTGAACGAACAGCGTCGTGAACAGCATGCCCACCGCCGCGATGCCGAAGGTTCCCGCCTTCATGAAATCGACATGGTCGAAATACCCCGACGTGGTACCGACCGAGAAGCCCAGCAGCGTTACCGAAACGGAAATCGGCAACCACAGCCAGGGATCGAGTCCGTGGCTCTTCCACCGGATCGCCATTTCGGATATCAGCGCGCCGGCCAGAAACTCCACGAAGTAGGCCGAGAGCACGAAATAGAGCGGCTGCTTGCCCACCTGCAGGGTGGCCGGGTGGAAAATCAACCAGAACGCGTTCCAGGCCACGATGCCGGCCACCACCCACGTCACCACCTGCAGCCGACGGGCGCCGGCCAGCAGGCAGATCGCGGCCAGGCAGACATAGAAGTACAGCTCGTACGTCAAGGACCAGGCCGTCGGCAGCCAGTTGTCTGCGCCGCTCGGATACAGCAGCAGGATGCTCTTGACGATCTGCTTGGGCGTTTTCTCGACGGTGCCGCTCAGCACCGCGGGCAATACGGCGAAGACGAGAAGCACGGGCCAGTAGCCCAGGTAGACCCTGAGCACCCGGCGCTTCAGGAAATCCTGGATCTGGGTCGCGGTGATGCATTTGCGCGCGGACGAGTAGACGACGAAACCGCTCAGCACGAAGAACACGTCGACGCCGAAGAAGCCGAAATGCATCGCCTTCGAAAAGCCTGCCAGCGTGGGAACCCCGGCCCAGTGGGGGCCCATGTGGAAATACAGTACCAACAGGGCGGCGATGCCGCGCAATACCTGAAGCCATTCGAGTTTCGAAGAGGCTCCGGCATGCATGCCGTCGATGGAAACCACGCTCATCTGATTCACCGCTTTTCCATCAGGGCCGAGCCTGAACAAACCTGTTGCCACCGCTTTCGCCTCGCGCGTGCCCATGCCGCAGCGGGTTTTACCACTGCCCCGTCTCCACCCGGATCGCCACCTCGCAGTCGTCGAAGATCTCCAGCTTGGCGATCTTCACCCGCACGCCCAGCACGCCCGGCAGCTGCATCAGCCGCAGCGACACCTTGCCGATCAGGCTCTCCAGCAGGTTGACGTGCACGGCGGTGCACTCGTCGATGACGATCTTGCGCACCTTGCGGTAGTCCAGCACCTGCAGGATCTCGTCGTCGTGCGGCAGCAGGTCCTGCGTGCCCAGGTTCAGCTCGGCATCGACCCGGATCGGCTGGGGCGCGGTTTTCTCCTGCTCCAGGATGCCCAGGTTGGCGTCGAAGCGCAGGCCGGTGAGGGTGAGGATCTGGGTGCCTTTGGTGGTGGACATGGGTGACAAGCCTTGGAAAAAAAACAGGGGCGGGAAACGAGGCGGTATTCCCAGGGTGCCGCGGAGCCGGCTCCGCCGGGCCGCCAGCACCGCCCCCGGAAGGGGGTTGGCGAAGACACGCAGTGCGAAGCCTGGGGGAGAGCTACATGAGGCTGAAATCGCGCTCGAACTTCATCAGGTGCTGGCCGCCGTCGACCAGCAGCGTGGTGCCGGTGAGCGAGCGGTTCTCCAGCGCGAACTTCACCGTCGCCACCACGTCCTCGGCCGAGGACGAGCGGCCGAGCGGCGACAGCCGGTGCAGGGCGGCGAACTTCTCGTCGCTGAGCATGTGGCTGGTGAGCGTCAGGCCCGGCGCCACGCCCACCACCCGCAGCACCGGGGCCAGGGCCAGGGCCAGCAGGGTGTTGGCGGCTTCCAGCGCGGCCTTGGAGAGCGTGTAGCTCAGGAAATCGGGGTTCGGGTTCCACAGTTTCTGGTCGAGCAGGTTGACCACCACGCCGTCTCCCGCCGCCGATCCGCGCGCCTGCAGGTGGGCATGCAGCGCCTGGGCCAGCAGGATCGGCGCGGCGGTGTTGCTGCGCAGGTGCCGCTCCAGCGCGTCGAAGCCGAAGCTCTGCGCATCGTCGTGCTCGAAGAGCGATGCGTTGTTGACCACCGCGTCCAGCCCGCCGAAGTGCGCGACCACCTGCGGCACCAGGCCGCGCACCGCTGCCTCGTCTTCCAGATCCGCATGAAAAAGCGCTGCGGCCGGCGCGTGGCGACGGCATTCAGCTACGGTTTCGATAGCGTCCGCCTCGGAGTGCCGGTAGTGCACCGCCACCTGCCAGCCGGCGGCCGCCAGCGCCAGCGCGATCTCCCGGCCCAGGCGCCGGCCGGCCCCGGTGACGAGCACGGTGCGCGGGGCGGGCAGGGAGGCGATGGGGGCGGTGGAGGCGGGCAGCACGGCGGGAGACAATCCGGGGATGACGACGAGACCCGAGAGTTTATCGACCGGCCCCGCCGCCGGCCCCGACCCCACCGCGCTGCACGCCGCCATCGCCGACGCGATTGACCAGGCCGGCGGCTGGATCGGCTTCGACCGCTTCATGGCGCTGGCCCTCTACGCGCCGGGCCTGGGCTACTACGACCGCGCCAGCCCCAAGTTCGGCACCATGCCGCAGTCGGGCAGCGATTTCGTCACCGCGCCGGAGCTGTCGCCGCTCTTCGGCCGGGCGCTCGCGGCCCAGGTGGCCGAGGCGCTCGCCGCCACCGGCACCGACGAGGTCTGGGAGTTCGGCGCCGGCTCCGGCGCGCTGGCCGCCCAGCTGCTGGAGGCGCTCCAGGCCCGCGGCGTGGCGCTGCGCCGCTACGTGGTCGTCGACCTGTCGGGCAGCCTGCGTGCGCGCCAGCAGGCCCGGCTGGCCGCCTGGGGCGACACGGTGCAGTGGCTGCATGCGCTGCCCGAGCGGTTCGCGGGCGTGGTGGTCGGCAACGAGGTGCTCGATGCGATGCCGGTCCAGCTGCTGGCCCGCCACGGCGGCCAGCACAGCGGCACCTGGCACGAGCGCGGCGTGGTGCTGGCGCCCGGCGGCGGCTTCGCCTGGCAGGACCGGCCGACCGACCTGCGACCGCCGGTCGACATCGAGGGCCCGCAGGACTACCTGACCGAGGTCCACCCCCAGGGACAGGCTTTTGTCCGCACCCTGGCCGACCGGCTGGAGCGCGGCGCCGCCTTCCTGCTCGACTACGGCTTTCCCGAGGCCGAGTACTACCACCCCCAGCGCCACATGGGCACGGTGATGTGCCACCGCGCCCACCAGGCCGACGGCGATCCGCTGGCCGACGTGGGCGACAAGGACATCACCGCCCATGTCGACTTCACCGGCATCGCCGTCGCCGCGCAGGAGGCCGGGCTGGAGGTGCTGGGCTACACCACGCAGGCCCACTTCCTCTACAACTGCGGCCTGGGCCCGCTGCTCGACGCGGCCACCCCGGCCGAGCGGGCCGCGGCGGCCAAGCTGGTCCACGAGCACGAGATGGGCGAGTTCTTCAAGGTGCTGGCCCTGGGTGCCGGCGCGCCGTGGGAGCCGATGGGGTTCGTGCGGGGCGACCGGACGCACCGGCTGTAGCGGGCCTGCGGCGGTGGCCGGCCGTCTGCTATTGAATGCATAGCTGACGGCCGGCGTCCCGCAACGGCTGCGGCTACTATTCTTCCGAAAGTCGCGGCTGCGGCCGTCCGACTAGATCGGCGTGTCGATAAAGCTCTCCACGTCGGGCATGTGCGCCGTCAGCCATTCCGGGTCGAGTTGCAGGGCCGCGACCACGTCGCGCGGCAGGGCGTCGATCGCATCGGCAGCCGACTTGTGCTCGTCGAGCTCCAGCTCGGCCAGCAGCGTGGCGATGTGCAGGATGCCGCCCAGCCGGCAGAAGGGCTCGCAGCGCATCGGATCGGAGGCGGTTTCCAGCGCATGGGCGATCGCCTCGGGGAAATTCCAGCGGCGCGCCAGCTCGGCCGTCACCGCACCTTCGGTGAAGCCCAGTACCGAGTGCTCGCGCTCCCACCGGCCGCCGGCGAAGTGCGGCAGGCGCTCGATCTCTGCGATCCGCTCGGGCACCTTCTGGGCGATGATAAGTTCGCCGAGCCGCACCATGAAGCCGGTCAGCCACGACTGCTGCACGTTGGTGCCCAGGGTGCGCGCCAGCCACTGCGCATAGCCGGCGGTCGCCATGCTCTCCTTCCAGAAGGCCTGGCTGTCGACACCCGGCACCGCCGCGAACGAACTGCTCATGCAGGCCGCCATCGCCAGGGTGCGCTCCTGGTTCAAGCCCACCATGGTGATGCCGTCGTCGAGCGAGGAGAGCTGCCGCTTCAGGCCGAAACGCGCGCTGTTGGCCAGCCGGATCAGCTTGGCGGTGAGCGCCGGGTCGCGTGCGATGGCGTTGCGCACCTTCTCGAACGGAATGTCGTCGTCGTGCAGCGTGGCGATCAGTTCGCGCGCCACGTCGGGCATCGTGGGCAACTGCACCCCGTCGAGGAAGTCGGCCAGCAGGGTGGAGGTGGCGGGAGCGGTGGTGCTGGTGTTCACGGCTGGGACCTTCCGGAAAAGACGTTGAGACGCCCGTTCTACCACTCTGGAAACATCTGGAAACCGGTGGTTGCCCTTGGTTGCGCCGCCGTTCTGGGGCCCGCTCAGTAGCCCAGCGCCAGCCCCGAATTCCGCCGCGGATCGTTGGCGCCGTAGAACCGGTTCCTGCCCACCGGCTTGCCGCCCAGCGCCGGCGCGCCGACGACGATGGCCGCCAGGTGGTTCGCGGGCTGCGGCGCGCCCAGCTTGTGGCCCCACTGCTCCAGCAGGCGGCGGGTGTCGGGCGAGAGCGCGTAGGGCTCGACGTTGGTCAGGTCGGGCAGCCATTGCTGGTGGAAGCGCGGCGCGTCGACCGCCTCCTGCACGTTCATGCCGTAGTCGATGGCGTTGGTCATCGTGAGGGCCACCGCGGTGATGATGCGGCTGCCGCCCGGGGTGCCCAGCACCATCACCGGCTTGCCGTCCTTGCTGACGATGGTCGGGCTCATCGACGACAGCGGCCGCTTGCCCGGGGCGATCGCGTTGGCCTCGCCCTGCACCAGGCCGTAGATGTTGGGCACGCCGACCTTGGAGGTGAAGTCGTCCATCTCGTCGTTGAGCAGCACGCCGGTGCCGCCGGCCGTCACCCGCGCGCCGAACCAGTCGTTGAGGGTGTAGGTGACCGAGACCGCGTTGCCCCAGCGGTCTGCGATGGAGTAGTGGGTGGTGTTGCTGCCTTCGTGCGGCGCCACGCCGGGCTTGATCTCCTGCGACACGCCCGCCTTGTCGGCCGCGATCACCGCACGGATCTTCTCGGCGTAACCCTTGTCCAGCAGACGGTCGAGCGGGTTCTTCACGAAGTCGGGGTCGCCCAGGTAGCTGTTGCGGTCGACGTAGGCGTGGCGCATCGCCTCGATCTGGTAGTGCACCGCCTGCGCCGATCCCCAGCCCAGTTCCTTTATCGGATAGCCTTCGAGCGTGTTGAGGATCTGGCAGATCACCACCCCGCCCGAGCTGGGCGGCGGCGCCGACACCACCCGGTAGCCGCGGTAGTCGCATTCGACCGGCGGCAGCTCCCGGGTGCTGTAGTCGTCCAGGTCGGCCTGGCTCAGGATGCCGTTGCCGGCCCGGCTGGAGGCGACGATCTGCTGCGCCACGCGGCCCTTGTAGAAGCCGTCGGTGCCGCGCTGGCTGACCGCGCGCAGGGTGCGGGCCAGGTCCTTCTGCACGATGCGGTCGCCCACGGCGTAGGGCGCGCCGTCCTTCTTCAGGAAGATGGCGGCGGTCGCCGGGTCCTTGGCGAAATCGGCGGTGGCGGTGGCGAACATGTCGATGTCGCCCTGGTCGAGCACGAAGCCTTTCTCGGCGAAGGCGATCGCCGGCGCCAGCAGCGTGGCACGCGGCCGGGTTCCGTATTTCTCGCGGGCGTATTCCAGGCCCGAGACGGTGCCCGGCACGCCCACCGCCAGGTGGCCCCGGGTGGAGAGGCCCTTGACCACATTGCCGTCGGCGCCCAGGTACATGTCGGCGGTCGAGGCCAGCGGCGCCTTCTCGCGGAAGTCGAGGAAGGTCTTGCGGCCGTCGGCCAGCTGCAGCGTCATGAAGCCGCCGCCGCCCAGGTTGCCGGCCGCCGGGTACACCACCGCCAGCGCATAGCCCACCGCGACGGCCGCATCGACCGCGTTGCCGCCGCGTTTCAGCACATCGACCCCGACACGGGTCGCCAGTTGCTGCGCGGTAACGACCATGCCGTTCTCGGCCATCGCCGGCGCCGCCGAGGCGGCCAGCCCGTGTGGCGCCTGCGCCAGCAGGCAGGTGGCGACGGCCGCAGCGGCCAGGGCGTGCCAAAAGGCAGGGGCGGCGGGTCTGCTCGCGGCGGTTGGGAAGGAAACCATGGCGTTGTCCTCGCGTACGTTGTTGGGATCGGTTCTTGGGCACGCGCCCGCCGAGATGATGACACGCCAGGGGGCCACGCCTCCCGTCAGTCGGTTTCTGCATAAGCAAGCGCGGAAACAGCGTTTTGCAAAAGACGCGGCGCTTCATACAGTGAACGCATGTCTGCTGTCCTCGCTCCCTTGCCCGTCGCGGCCCCGGCGTCTCCCGAAATCCGGCCCTTGCCCGGCGCCCTGGGCGCCGAAGTGGTGGGGCTGGACCTGTCCCGCCCCCTGCCCGAGGCCGATTTCCGCCGCATACACCAGGCCCACCTGGACCACCATGTGCTGGTGTTCCGCGACCAGCGCATCTCGCCGGCCGAACAGGTGGATTTCAGCCGGCGTTTCGGCCCGCTGCAGATCCACGTGCTGAAGAACTTCCAGCTGGCCGGCCATCCCGAAATCCTGATCGTCTCCAACATCCTCAACGATGCCGGCCAGCCGCTCGGCCTGGGCGACGCGGGCCACTACTGGCACTCCGACCTGTCGTACAAGGACAAGCCCAGCCTGGGTTCGCTGCTGCATGCGCAGGAACTGCCGAGCGAAGGCGGCGACACGCTGTTTGCCGATCAGCATGCCGCCTACGACGCGCTGCCCGAGGACCTCAAGGCGCGCATCGCGCCCCTGCAGGCCGAGCACAGCTACCTGGCCAAGTACGAGGAACTGCGCGCCAGGAGCCCCTGGCGGCCGAAGCTGACGCAGGCGCAGATCGACGAGGTGGCGCCCGCCATTCATCCGGTGGTGCGCACCCACCCGGAGACGGGGCGCAAGGCGCTGTTCGTCAGCGAGCATTTCACGACGCGCATCCTGGGGCTGTCGGAGGACGAGAGCCGGGCGTTGCTCGACGAGCTGTTCGCGCACAGCGTGCAGCCGCAGTTCTTGTACCGGCACGTCTGGCGGCCGCACGACATGGTGTTCTGGGACAACCGGTCGGTGATGCATTTGGCGGCGGGCACGCCCGACCATCTGCAGCGCAAGCTCTACCGCACCACCGTCGAAGGCGACCGTCCCTATTGAAGCGGGGCATTCGCCTACTGCGCGGGCCGATCTCGCGCCTGCGGTCCTCACCGTACGGGAGTACGGCTCCGGTCCTCGACGCGAGCTAGGCCCGCTCGCTACGGCGACTGCCCCACTTCAAGCACCTGCTGGGGGGAGCTCGCTTCGCATCGGGCGGCTCGCTGCGCATCGCCTTTGTTTTTGCGGCGCGTTTTCATTGCGTGGCGCTTCGGCTTTTCTATTCATCCATACGAGAACACCATGACCCCACTGCACCGTCGCCGATTCGCCTGCAAGGCGGCTTCCGTTCTTGCTGCTGCAAGCCTGCTGGCCGCGGGGCTGGGGGTGTCGACCGTGGCGCGGGCCGAGGGGCAGTTGCGGATCGCGGAGCAGTTCGGGATCGTGTACCTGCTGCTCAACGTGGCGCAGGACCAGAAGCTGATCGAGAAGCACGGCAAGGCGGCGGGGGTGGACATCAAGGTCGAATTCCTGAAGCTCTCGGGCGGCTCGGCCGTCAACGATGCGCTGCTGTCGGGCAGCATCGACGTGGCGGGCGCGGGCGTGGGGCCGCTGTTCACGCTGTGGGACCGCACCAAGGGCCGGCAGAACGTCAAGGGCGTGGCCTCGCTCGGCAATTTTCCGTACTACCTGGTCAGCAACAACCCGGCGGTGAAGTCGATCGCCGACTTCACCGACAAGGACCGCATCGCGGTGCCGGCCGTCGGCGTGTCGGTGCAGTCGCGGGTGCTGCAGTTCGCCTCGGCCAAGCTGTGGGGCGACAAGGAGTTCGCGAAGCTCGACAAGATCAGCGTCGCGGTGCCGCACCCGGATGCGGCCGCCGCGATCATCAAGGGCGGCACCGAGATCACCGGCCACTTCGGCAACCCGCCGTTCCAGGAGCAGGAGCTGGCCGGCAACCCGAATGCCAGGATCGTTCTCAAGTCCTACGACGTGCTGGGCGGCCCCGCGTCGGCCACGGTGCTGTACGCGACCGAGAAATTCCGCGCCGAGAATCCGAAGACCTATAAGGCGTTTCTCGGCGCGCTCGACGAGGCGGCTAAGTTCATCGCCGCCCACCCGGAGAAGGCGGCCGACACCTACCTGAAGGTGACCGGCGCCAAGACCGACCGGGCGCTGCTGCTGCAGATCATCCGCAACCCCGAGGTGCAGTTCAAGATCCAGCCCGAGAACACGCTGGCGCTCGGCCAGTTCATGCACCGGGTGGGCGCGATCAAGAACGCACCGGCCGGCCTGAAGGACTATTTCTTCGACGATGCGGCCACCGCGGGCGGCAACTGAGATGGCGCACGTTTCCCATCCCGCCCGCCGGCGCGTTCCCGGCCGCTTCCTGCCCCGCGCCCTCGCCGTGTTGCTGCTGGCCGCCGGCTGCATCGGTGCCGCCCAGGCCGAGGGCAGGATCCGCATCGCCCAGCAGTTCGGCATCGCCTACCTGATCCTGGACGTGGTGCGCGACCAGCAGCTGATCGAGAAGCACGGCAAGGCCGCGGGCCAGCCGATCGAGGTGGACTGGGCCAGCATCTCGGGCGCCACCGGCATGAACGAGGCGTTGCTGGCCGGCGCGCTCGACGTGGTGTCGGCCGGCGTGCCGCCGATGCTCACGCTCTGGGACCGCACCCGCGGCAAACAAGACGTGAAGGCGGTGGCCGCGCTCGGCTCGCTGCCCAACTACCTGATCACCAACAACCCCGACGTCAGGACGCTGAAGGACCTGGGGCCGAAGGATCGCATCGCGGTGCCGGCCGCGGGCGTGGGCTTCCAGTCGCGCACGCTGCAGATCGAGACGGCCCGACAGTTCGGCCGCGACGATTTCAAGCGCTTCGACACCCTCTCGGTCAGCCTGCCGCACCCGGACGCCACCGCCGCGCTGATCGCGGGCGGCTCGGAGATCACCACGCATTTCTCCAGTGCGCCGTTCTACTACCAGGCGCTGGAGGGCAACAAGGCGGTGCACAAGATCATCGGCTCGTACGAGATCCTGGGCGGGCCGGCCACCTTCAACGTGCTCTACACCACCCGCAAGTTCCACGACGAGAACCCCAGGACCTACAAGGCGTTCTACGCCGCACTGGCCGAGGCGGCCGAGTGGATCCGCGCCCACAAGGCCGAGGCCGCCGACACCTTCATCCGGGTGCAGAAATCCAAGCTGCCGCCCGCGTTCGTGCGCAAGATCGTCGAGGACCCTGAGAACGATTTCACCATCGTGCCGCAGAAGACCTTCGTCTACGCCGACGAGCTGCACAAGCTGGGCGTGATCCGCCAGCGGGCCGGTTCGTGGAAGGACTATTTCTTCGAAGAGGCGCACGCCGCGCCGGGCAGCTGAACATGCTCGCGCCCGCACCCAGACACGGCCACGACGCCGCCAGCGCACCGCAAGGCCCGGCCCTGCTGGAGGTCGAAGGCGTCAGCATCGACTACCGCACCCACGAGCGGGTGGTGCGGGCCACGCACCGCGTCGGCTTCGAGGTGCACGAGGCCGACCGCTTCGTGCTGCTGGGGGCGTCGGGCTGCGGCAAGTCGACGCTGCTCAAGTCGATCGCCGGCTTCATCCCGCCGACCGAGGGCCGCATCGTGCTGGACGGCTCACCGGTCACCCGGCCCGGCCCCGACCGGGTGGTGGTGTTCCAGGAGTTCGACCAGCTGCCGCCCTGGAAGACGGTGCGCGAGAACGTCATGTTCCCGCTGCTCGCCTCGCGCCAGGCGAGCCGCCGCGAGGCGGCCGAGCGGGCCGCGCTCTACCTCGACAAGGTGGGCTTGTCGAAGTTCGCCGACGTGCATCCGCACCAGCTCTCGGGCGGCATGAAGCAGCGGGTGGCGATCGCCCGCGCGCTGGCGATGCAGCCGCGGGTGCTGTTGATGGACGAGCCCTTCGCCGCGCTGGATGCGCTCACCCGGCGCCGCATGCAGGAAGAGCTGCTGGGCCTGTGGGACGAGTTCCGCTTCACCCTGATCTTCGTCACCCATTCGATCGAGGAGGCGCTGGTGGTGGGCAACCGCATCGCGATCCTGTCGCCGCACCCGGGCCGGCTGCGGGCCGAGCTCAACAGCCACCAGTTCGGGCTGCACAGCCTGGGCGGGGTGGAGTTCCAGGCGACCGCGCAGCGCATCCACCGGCTGCTGTTCGACGAGCCCGCCGCCGGTGCCGACGGCCCCGCCGCGCCCCCGGGCTCGGTCGATGCCGACGCCGCGGCCCTGTCGCGCCACGGCCGACCCGGTGCCGCCCCCTACATCCGCCCGGCAGGACAGCCGCCCTTCCAGATCGCCATATGAACGCCTTCGTGTCCCCCGAGCCGCTGGACGTGGACCCTGCCGGCACGGTCGTCCGCGCAGGCCGCGTGCCGCCGGTGCGCCCCGAGATCGACCGCGCGCTGGAGCCGCTGACCGGCATCCTGCCGACCCAGCCGCTGCCGCTGGCTGCGCGCGTCTGGCAGCAGGCCTGGCTGCGCAAGATGGTGATCCTGGCCGCGCTGGCGGTGGTGTGGGAGATCGCCGCGCGCTGGCAGGACAACGACCTGCTGCTGCCCACCTTTTTGCAGACGGCCCGTGCCCTGGTCGAGGGCCTGGGCACCGGCGAGCTGCTGGAGAAGACACGCATCTCGCTGGCGGTGCTGCTCAAGGGCTACCTGGCGGGGATCGCCGGCGCGTTCCTGCTGACCACGCTGGCGGTGTCCACCCAGTTCGGGCGCGACCTGCTCTCCACCCTGACCGCCATGTTCAACCCGCTGCCCGCGATCGCGCTGCTGCCGCTGGCCCTGCTCTGGTTCGGCCTGGGCCAGGGCAGCCTGGTCTTCGTGCTGATCCATTCGGTGCTGTGGCCGCTGTCGCTCGCGACCTACGCCGGCTTCCAGGGCGTGCCCGAGACCTTGCGCATGGCCGGCCGCAACTACGGCCTGACCGGCATCCGCTACGTGCTGCAGATCCTGGTGCCGGCGGCGCTGCCGTCGATCCTGTCGGGCCTGAAGATCGGCTGGGCCTTCGCCTGGCGCACGCTGATCGCGGCCGAGCTGGTGTTCGGCGCCTCGTCGGGCAAGGGCGGCCTGGGCTGGTACATCTTCCAGAACCGCAACGAGCTCTACACCGACAAGGTCTTCGCAGGCCTCGCGATGGTGATCCTGATCGGCCTGGTGGTCGAGGGCCTGGGCTTCCGCACGCTGGAACGGGTGACGGTGCAGCGCTGGGGGCAGGCGCGGTAGGCGGCGGCGGCACGCCGGCGCCGCGGCGGCGACAATCGCGCCTGCCCATGATCCGCCTCTACCTCGCCGTCTTCCTGGTCCTCATCCTGCTGAGCTGGGCCGCGCCCTGGTTGAAGCGCTTCGGGCTGGGGCGGCTGCCGGGCGACCTGCGGTTCCGGCTCTTCGGCCGCGAGTGGGACGTGCCGGTGGCCAGCACGCTGCTGATCGGTGTCGTCGCGGGCGCTGTCGCCAAGTTCGTCTAGCGGGCCGCTTGCCGAATCTGCTTACAGCCGGCGCGCGCCCGGGCTTCTACACTGGGCCGAACCGGCGCCACCCCGAGCGCGCCGCCCACCAGACGAGGACGATCTGCCCATGCGCGCGTGTGTCGATATCGGAGGAACCAAACTCGCCGTGAGCCTGGCACGGCCCGGCTCGCAGACCCTGCTGCACCGCCGGGCGGAACCCACCGCCAAGGAGGGCCCGCCCGACGCGGTGGTGGCGCAGATACTGCGGCTGTTGGGCGATGCCTGCGCCGAGGCGGGCATCGACATGGCGGCGATCGACGGCGTCGGCGTGTCCTCCGCCGGCCCGTTCCTGATGAAGGGCGGCTGCGTCGAAGTCTCCACCCCCAACATCTGTGGCGGCCTGGCCGGCGCCGACCAGGGCACGCCCAACGACTGGATCGCCTTTCCACTGGAGGCGCCGCTGCGCGCACGCTTCGGCCCGCAGGTGCCGGTGCGGGTTGAGAACGACTGCGTCGCCGCGCTGGAAGCCGAGCGCCGCTGGGGCGCGCTGCAGGGCGTGGCCGACTGCGCCTACGTGACCTGGAGCACCGGCATCGGCATGGGCTTCTGCGTCGACGGCCGGGTGCTGCGCGGCAAGAACGGCAACGCCGGCCACGGCGGCCACACGTTTTCCAGCGGCGGCTACGAAGGCCCGACCTGCGGCTGCGGCAACGTGGGCGACATCGAATCGCTGGTCTCCGGCACCGCGATGTCGCGCCGCTTCGTCCGCCAGGGCTTCCACGACGCCGCGACCCTGCTCGACGCCGCCCGCCAGGGCGTGCCCGAGGCCACGGCCATCGTCGACGAGCTGTGCCGCATCCTGGGCCGCGCGCTGTTCAACGCGGTGGCCCTGATGGACCTGCAGAAGATCAGCCTGGGCGGCAGCGTGTTCTGGCACCACCGCGACTACCTGCTGCCGCGCCTGCAGGCCGAGCTGGCATCGCACCTGCCCGCCCTGACCCAGGGCGTGGCGCTGGCGCCGGCGGGGCTGCAGGACAAGGTGGGGGACTACGCGGCGCTGGCCTTGCTGGAATGAGGCCATCCCCCGGTTTCCGCACAACCTGTCGGTAGCGAAAAAATCTGGTGAAAGCGCCTGAAGCCCGCGAGCAGTGCCGACATGCTGCTATGGTTTCAGGAGCTATGCACTGTGCTTGAAACGAAGGTTCCGGCGGGAAGTGCCGTCAGTTCGCAATCGACCCTGGCGCCACGCCGCTCCAGCACCAGCACGTCGGCCGCTCCCAGCGTCAAGAGCGGGTGGTGCCAGGTACCCCGGTGCAGCGTCACGCCCTGGCCCGGCCCGACCAGGAAGGCCTGCAGGGTGGCGGTGTCGGGGCGGCCGTCGGGCAGGGTGGGTGCCACCACCACCAGGCAGGTGGCGTCGCCCAGGGGCACGAAGGTCTGGCTGCCGAGCGTGTGGCGCTCCAGCGTGTGCAGTGTCCAGGGCGCGGCATGGGCCGGGCCGTGGGTGCGGAAGACGGTCAGGCAGGGCGTGCCGCCGTCGCCGGTGATGTCGGGCGGCGGCTGGTCGTGGCGCTGGGCGCTGCCGGCGTTGATCGGCAGGCCGGCGCCGTCGGGTACCTGCAACACGTCGCCGAAGGGCGCGAACGCGGCGGCGCCGAGGGGCTGGGCGACGAGGGTGCGGAGGGTGCCCGTATCGGATTCGGAGCCCGCCATCACAGGGCGTGGGCCAGCAGCGCGTGCAGCAGCACGTCGGCGCCGGCGGCCAGGTGGGCGGGCTCGGCGAACTCGATCTCGTTGTGGCTGATGCCGTCCTTGCAGGGCACGAAAACCATCGCGGCGGGGGCGCGGGTGGCGACGTAGACGGCGTCGTGTCCGGCGCCGCTGACCACTTCCATGTGGGACAGGCCCAGCGCCTCGGCGGCACTGCGCACGCTGGCGATGCAGTCGGGGGCGAAGTGGCAGGGCGGGTAGTACACGACCTGCTCCACCGCGATCCGCACCTGGGTGGCGGCGGCCACCTCGGCGCAGGCGGCGCGCAGCGCGGCGTCCATCGCGGCCAGGGCTTCGTCGGTCAGGTTGCGGAAATCGACGCTGAACTTCACCGTGCCGGGGATCGTGTTGCGCGAGTTGGGCGAAACCTGCAGGAAGCCGACGGTGCCGCGCCCGTGCGGCGCATGGCCGAGCGCGATGCGGTTGACCTGCTCGACGATGCGCGCCGCGGCCAGCAGCGCGTCGTGGCGCAACGGCATCGGCGTGGGACCGGCGTGCGCCTCCATGCCGGTCACCGCCACGTCGTACCAGCGCTGGCCGAGCGCGCCGGGCACCACGCCGATGGTGCGGCCGGCGGCTTCCAGCACCGGGCCCTGTTCGATGTGCGCCTCGAAGTACGCGCCGAACATGCCGCCCGGCACCGCGCCGGCCGGGTGGCTGCCGGCATAGCCGATGCGCTGCAGCGCGTCGCCGACCCGGATGCCGTCGATGTCGGTCTGCCCGTGCGCGAAAGCGGCAGTGAAGGCGCCGGCGAACACGCCCGAGCCCATCATCACCGGCACGAAGCGCGATCCCTCCTCGTTGGTCCAGGCGACCACCTCGATCGGCGCGGCCGTCTCGATGCCGTGGGCGTTCAGGGTGCGCACCACCTCCAGCCCGGCCAGCACGCCGTAGTTGCCGTCGAACTTGCCGCCGGTGGGCTGGGTGTCGATGTGGCTGCCGGTGGCGATGGCCGGGCGTCCCGGGTCGGTGCCGGCGCGGCGGGCGAAGATGTTGCCGATCTCGTCGATCCGCACCGCCAGGCCCTCGGCCTCGCACCAGGCGACGAACAGGTCGCGGCCCTGGCCGTCGAGCGCGGTGAGCGCCAGCCGGCAGACGCCGCCCTTGTCGGTGGCGCCGATCCGCGCCAGGTCCATCAGCGACTGCCAGAGGCGATCGGGGTCGGTGCGCAGCGCGGCGGTGGCGGGCAGGGCGGTCGGAGCGTGGTCGGGGGTGAGCAGTGCCATCGGGTTTGGTTCAGAAAAGGGTGGCGGAGAGGGCGATCAGCGCGCGGTCGCTGCCGGGCGGGCCGACCAGCGACAGGCCCAGGGGGGCGCCGTCGATCCGCATCAGCGGCAGCGAGATCTGCGGGAAGCCCGAGAGCCCGGCCAGGCACAGCATGCGGATCGCCTGGTTGCGGTAGTCGTCCAGCGCGCTCTCGGGCTCGCGCAGCAGCGGCGCCACCTGCGGCATGGTGGGCATCAGCAGCACGCCGTCGGTGCCCAGCAGCGCAGCCAGGCGGGCGCGGAAATCGGCCTGCACCGCCGCATGCCCGGCCAGGCCGGTGGCCGCCACGTCGCGCGACCAGGCGAAGCGTTCCTTCACGCCGGGGCCCAGCTGCAGGTTGTGGCGCTCGATCGTCGTGCCGTGGTGCTGCCAGGCCTCTGCGCCCTGCAGATGCCGGAACGCCCAGTACAGCGTGTCGAAGGCCAGGCCGCAGCCGGCCTGCACCGGTGCGGGCTGGCCGACGGCGAAGGCCAGCCGGTCGAGCGTGGTGCCGAAGGCGGCCTGCACCGCGGGGTCGAGCGCGGCCAGCACGTCGGCCGCGACCAGCCAGCGCGGCGCGGCCAGCGTTGCGCCCGTGTCCTCGCCCAGCAGCACCGCGCCGACGCGGGCGAAGGTGGCGATGTCGCGGGCGAACCAGCCGCAGGTGTCGAAGCGCGGCGCCAGCGGCATGGTGCCGCCGAGCGGGATGCGCTCGTGCGTCGGCCGCAGGCCCACCAGGCCGCAGTGGCTGGCCGGCGCCCGCACCGAGCCGCCGGTGTCCGACCCGATCGCGAAATCGACCAGCCCGCAGGACACGGCCGAGGCCGAGCCCGAGCTCGATCCGCCGCTGATCCGCTCCGGCGCGGCGCCGTTGCGCGGCGCGCCGAAGTGCGCGTTCTTGCCGCTCATCGAGAAGGCCAGCTCGTCGGTGACGACCTTGCCGGCGAAGGCGGCGCCCGCGGCCAGCAGTGCCTCCACCACCGGGGCCGAGCGCGGCTTGTTGCCCGAGAGCGCCAGCATGTGCGGGCTGCCGCAGCCGGTGGGATAGCCCTCCATGTCGTAGATGTCCTTGACCGCGAAGCTCAGCCCCTGCAGCGGGCCGGCCGCGGCATGCGGCGTGCCGCCCGGCGGCGCGGGGTAGGGCACCCAGCAGTGTTCGGGCGCGGCCGGGAGGGTGTCGGAGGCGGGTACGGTCATGGTGCTGAGCGTGTTTTCGGATGAAAAGAGGCTGTGGCCGGCGCGGTACGCCGGCCACCAGCTATCAAATCTATAGCAAACGGCATGCGTCAGCCGGTGGCGGTCGCCGGCGCCGCGGCGGGCCGCACCGCATCGACCACGTCGAGTCGCAGGCAGCGGGCGCTGTGGCCGGCACCCAGCGCCACCTCGGGCGGCTGGGTGGCGCGGCAGGCGTCCTGCGCCCAGGCGCAGCGCTCGGCGAAGGCGCAACCCGGCGGCAGCCGCGACAGGTCGGGCGGCGATCCGGCGATGGTCTGCAGCCGCTGGCCCTTCTGCATCGCGCCGTGGGCGCGGCTCTGCAGCAGCGACAGGGTGTAGGGGTGGCGCGGCCGGGTCAGCAGGATGGCGGCCGGGCCCTGCTCGACGATGCGCCCGGCATACATCACCGCCATGCGGTCGGCCACCTCGGCCGCGGCGCCGATGTCGTGGGTGACGAAGACGATGGCAAGGCCCATCTCCTGCTGGAGCTCGCGCAGCAGCAGCAGGATCTGGATCTGCACCGTGGCATCGAGCGCGGTGGTGGGTTCGTCGGCCAGCAGCAGCTGGGGCCGGCAGGCCAGGGCCAGTGCGATCATGGCGCGCTGGCGCATGCCGCCCGACATCTCGTGGGCATAGGCGGCCAGCCGCCGCTCGGGGCTGGGGATGCGCACCCGCTCGAAGAGGGCCAGCGCGCGGGCATGGGCCTCGGCGCGGCCGACGCTCTCGTGCCGGCGGATCGCCTCGACGATCTGCGCGCCCACCGGGTACACCGGGTCCAGCGCCAGCAGCGGCTCCTGGAAGATCATCGCCACCTGCTTGCCGCGCAGGGCCGACAGCTCCCGCGCCGACATCGCCAGCACGTCCTGGCCCGCCACCTCCAGCCGGCCGGTGATGCAGGTGCTGCGCGCCGCGTGCAGCCGCATGACGGCCCGCAGCGTCACGCTCTTGCCCGAGCCCGATTCGCCGATCAGCGCCACCACCTCGCCGGGGCGCAGCGACAGGTCGACGCCGTTGACCGCCTCGATGCGCCGGGCGCCGGCGCTGAACTCGACCCGCAGGTCCTGCATCCGCAGCGCGGGTGTGGCCGCGGCCGTGCCGGCCGCCAGGGGGGAGGGTGTGCGGTCAACCACGCTGGGCCTCCGGGAAGATGTCGGGCAGTTCGCCGGCCGCGTGCACCGCCCGCACCGCCGTCGGGCGCCGGTCGCCCGCGGCGGGGCAGGGCGGGAAGTCGGGCAGCGGCTCGTAGCCGGATTCGGGCTCCCAGCGCAGGCAGGCCACCCCGTGGCCGGGCGCCGGCTCCACGAAGGCGGGCATCCGCTGCGCGCACACCGGCTGGGCGAAGGCGCAGCGGGTGTGGAAGCGGCAGCCCGTCGGCGGGTCGATCGGGTTGGGCGGATCGCCCGAGAGCGGCGCCTCGGTGGTGCGCTGCAGCGGATCGGCGCTCGGCATCGACTGCAGCAGCGCCCGGGTGTAGGGATGGCGCGGCGCGTCGAAGACCTGCTCCGACGGCCCCACCTCGACCACTTGGCCCAGGTACATCACCAGCACCCGGTCGCTCACGTAGCGCACCACGTGCAGGTCGTGGCTGATGAAGAGGTAGGTCAGGCCGAAGTCGCGCTTGAGGTCTTCGAGCAGGTTGAGCACCTGCGCCTCGACCGACTTGTCGAGCGCCGACACGGCTTCGTCCAGGATCACCAGCCGCGGCTCCAGCGCCAGCGCGCGGGCGATGTTGACCCGCTGCCGCTGCCCGCCCGAGAGCTCGTGCGGATAGCGGCCGGCGAATCGCGCCGGGTCCAGCCCCACCCGCGCCAGCAGGTCGTGCGCCCGGGCGAGCGCGGCGCGCTGCGGCACGCCGTGCACCGTGGGGCCGAAGGCGACCGAGTCCTCGATCGTCATCCGCGGGTTGAGCGACGAATAGCTGTCCTGGAACACCATCTGCGTCTGGCGGCGGAACTCGCGCAGCGGCAGCGCGCGGGAGCCGACCGTCTGGCCGTCGAACACCAGCTCGCCCCGGTCCTGGCGGGTGAGCTGCATCAGCAGGCGCGCGGTGGTCGACTTGCCGCAGCCCGATTCGCCGACCACGCCCAGCGTCTCGCCTTTCTTGATGTCGAAGCTCACGTCGTCTACCGCCCGCACCGCGGGCCGCGGGCCCCAGGGCGCCAGGCCCTTGCGCTTGAGCGGGAAGTGTTTCTGCAGGTGCTGCACCCGCAGCAGCGGCTGGCGCGGGCCGCCCAGGTCGCGCGGGTCGGCGAGGGCGGCGGGGACGATGCTGAACATCTGGCTCATCGGGACACCTCGGTGCCGCGCGCTGCGGCGCGGGCCCATATCGGCAGGGCGAATCGACGGTTCATTGCTTGACCTCCATCGCCTGGCGCAGGCCGTCGGCCAGCATGTTGAAGGACACCGAGGTGACGAAGATCAGCACCCCCGGCAGCGCGGCGATCAGCGGCTGGCTGTAGATGGCGGTGCGCAGGGTGTTGAGCATCAGCCCCCATTCGGGCTGCGGCGGCTTCACGCCCAGGCCCAGGAACGACAGGCCCGAGGCCAGGATCATCGACACCGAGATGAGGCTGGTGGCATAGACGAAGATCGGCCCGATCACGTTGCCCAGCACATGGCGCCGCACGATGGTGAACGGCCCGGCGCCCGAGGCACGGGCCGCGTCCACGTAGTCGCTGCGCCGCACTTGGGTGGTGACGCTCTCGGCGATGCGGGCGATCTGCGGCACGAAGACGACGGTCAGCGAGATCAGCGCGTTGGTGATGCCCGCGCCCAGCGCGCCCGACAGCGCGATCGCCAGCAGCACCGACGGAAACGCGTACAGCACGTCGATGCAGCGCATCACCACCGTGTTGACCCGGCCGCCCGCATAGCCGGCCAGGATGCCGATGCCGCCGCCCACCGCGAAGGCCATGACGACCGGCGCGATGCCCATGAACAGCGACAGCCGGCCGCCCAGCATCAGCCGCGAGAGCATGTCGCGCCCCAGCTCGTCGCTGCCGAGCGGATAGCCGGCGGTGCCGACCGGCCGCAGCCGTTTGAACATCGAGGTGGCGAACGGATCGGCCGGCGAGATCCACGGCGCCAGCAGCGCCACCAGCACCAGCAGCAGGATCACCGCCGCCGCCGCCATCGCGACGGGGTTGCGCACCAGCCGGCGCAGCACGTTGGCGCCGTGGCCGCGGGAGCGCACCACGTTCGGCGCGGGGGCGGACGGCAGGCCGCCTGGCGCGAGGACCGCGCTCATGGCAACGCTCCAGGGCCAGAAACACCGCGGAACCGGCTTTGCCAGGCCGCCGGTGTTGCCCCCTGCAAGGGGGTTGGCGGCCACACGCAGTGGGCAAGCCTGGGGGTGTGCTGCATGGCTAGGCTCTTTCGATACGGGGGTCGAAGACGGTTTGGAGCACGTCGACGATCAGGTTCAGGCCCACGAAGAACAGCGCCAGCACCAGGATCGTGCCCTGCAGCAGCGGCAGGTCGCGCTGGAAGATCGCCTGGTTCAGCAGAAAGCCGGTGCCGGGCCAGGAGAACACCGTCTCGATCAGGATCGAGCCGCCCAGCAGGTAGCCCAGCTGCAGGCCCATCACCGCCAGCGCGGTGGGCGCGCAGTTCTTCACCACGTGCCGGAACACGCCGAACTCGCCCAGGCCGCGGGCGCGCAGGCCCACCACGAACTCCTGCGACAGGATGTCGGCCACCAGCGCCCGCACGGTGCGCGCCACGATGCCCATCGGGATGAACGACATGGTGACCGCCGGCAGCACCATGTACTTGAGGTGCTCCAGGTCCCATTTCCAGGCGCCCGAGCCGTCGGGGCCGGCGCCGGTGGCCGGCAGCCACATCAGTTGCGACGAGAACACGATCACCAGCACCATGCCCAGCCAGTAGTGCGGCACGCTCACCCCGATCACCGAGATGAACGAGGCCAGCCGGTCGGCCCACGAGTGCCGGAAATACCCCGCCACGAAGCCGAACAGCGCGCCGAAGAAAAACCCGATCAGCGTGGCCATCATCGCCAGCATGAAGGTGTTGCCCACCGCCTTCATCACCTCCTGCGTCACCGGCCGGCTGGTCGCGATCGAGGTGCCCAGGTCGCCGTGCAGCGCGCGCCAGAGCCAGTGGAAGAACTGCTCGGGCAGGCTGCGGTCGAAGCCGTAGAGCTTCATCATCTGCCGCTGCAGGTCCACCGACGCATCCGCCGGCAGGATCGCCACCAGCGGGTCGCCCGGCGCGATGTGCACCAGCATGAAGCACAGGAACGACACCCCCAGCATGATGGGCAGCGCGTAACCCGCACGGCGAAAAAGGTAGGCGATCATCGTGTTTCCTCGGGCGCCGCGCCGCAACGAACGACGCGCACCCTCTCCATATCAGGGACACCGCGGAACCGGCTCCGCCGGGCCGCCGGTGTCGCCCCCTCGAAGGGGGGGTGGCGAAGACGCGAAGCGCGCAGCCTGGGGGTCAGTTCAAGTCCATCGTGGCGATGTCGATGAACCAGCTCTTCGGCTGCACCACGCCCTTGACCTTGGCCGACATCGCCCGCGGGCCCACGTCGTGCGCCACGAACAGGAACGGCGCCTCGTCGACGATGCGGGTGTGCAGTGCGGCCAGGGCCGCGTCGCGCTGCTTCTCGTCGAAGGTGGTGCGGGCCTTGTCGACCAGCGCGTCCATCGCCGGGTCGCTGTAGTAACCCCAGTTGTTGGCGACCGGCGGCTGCGCCTTGGTGCTCACGAAGCGCACCATCGCGAAGAACGGGTCCATCGTCGCGGCGCTGATGTTGGTGGCGTGGGCCCCGTGCGCGCCCGGATCCTTGGCGCCCAGGCGCCAGCCGGAGAACAGGGTGTTCCACTCGACCACGTCGAACTGCACGTCGAAATAGCAGTCCTTGAGGCTCTGCTGGATGAACTCGTTCATCGGCAGCGGCTGCATCTGGCCCGAGCCGGAGGCCGAGGTCTGCACCTTCACCTTCACCGGCTTGGCGGCCGAGTAGCCGGCCTCCTGCATCAGCTTCTGGCCGGCGGGCACGTCGTGCTTGATCTGGAACGTCGGGTTGCCGCGCCACGGGTCGCCCGGCTCGGCGATGCCGGTGGCGCCCACCATCAGGCCGCCCAGCAGTTCCTTCATCGCCTCGCGGTTCACGCACAGGTTGGCGGCCTGGCGCACCTTCTTGTCCTTGAAGGGCGAGTCGGGCAGCAGCGAGAACTGCCACGGCCACAGGTGCGGCTGCAGGTTGGAGTACAGCTTGAAGCCGCGCGCCTTGATCGCGTCCAGCGCGTCGGGCGAGGGCGCCTCGATCCAGTCGACCTGGCCCGACATCAGCGCCGCGGTGCGGGCGCTGGCCTCGGGCAGGGGCAGCAGCACCACCCGGTCGATCTTGGGGCGGCGGGCCGCGTCCCAGTAGGCGGGGTTCTTCACCATCTCCAGCCGTTCGCGCGGCACGAACTTGGCCTGCTTGAACGGGCCGGTGCCCGACGCGTCGGCCGCGAAGGCGGCCCAGGCCTGCTTGCTGCGTTCGGCCTTGTCGGTGGTGGCGGCGGGCACCGCGGCCAGCTTCTTGGCCCAGTGCGCGGGCGAGGCCATGAACAGGTTGGTGAGGTTGATCGGCAGGAACGAGTCGGGCTCGGAGGTGGTCAGCTCCACCGTCAGGTCGTCGATCTTGCGGGCGGTGCGCAGCGTGGGCATGCGGGAGGCGGTCACGCCGATCTGCGCCGGGTCGTACTGCGCGGCTTCCTTGTCGAGCACCTTGCCCACGTTCCAGACCACCGCGTCGGCGTTGAAGGGCGTTCCGTCGTGGAACACCACGCCGGGGCGCAGCTTGAAGGTCCATTTGGTCTTGTCGGCCTCGTTCACCGCCCAGGAGACGGCCAGGTCGGGGATCACCACGCTGGGCTTGGTGGCCGAGCTGAGGTCCCACTGCGTCAGCGCGTCGTACATCGGGATGCCGGTAAAGCGGTTGCCCTCGTAGCCCTGGTCGGGCTGGCCCGAGGTCCGCGGAATGTCGCCGGCGGTCATGGCGATGCGCAGCGTCTTCTCCTGCGCATGGGCCATGCCGGCCAGGGAGGCACCGGCACCGAACAGACAGGCCAGCGCCAGGCGGCGCAAAGGGGGCAAGGTCTTCATGGAACTCCTCAAGTGTGGAAGGGAGCGCGCGCAGTGAGCGCCGTCCTGTCGATTGCGAGCAAGGGCCGTACCAGGTCGACGCAAATTTGTGCAACGACACCTCGGCTACCATTGGCGAACATTTGCTTACTTCCTCGCGTCCGTGAATTCACCCCTCCATTTCTGCCTCGGCAAGGTTGCGACCATCACGCGCCTTCGTCTGCCGCTTCTGACCGGCTGCTTGTCGGTACTGCTGTCCATAACGGCCCATGCGGAGGGCAGCCGCAGCATCCATCCGACCGGCTATCCTGCAGCCGGCAAGCGGTCGAACCTCGATGACCAGGGCGGCGCGGGAAAATACGCGGATGTGGTCAATCGCCTGACTTTCCTCTACGTGTATGCACGCCAGGGCGAGCAGATCGTGCTGGGCAGCAGCAATCGCGCCAATGGAGGCGACGTGCTGGTGTACGACCCGCAGTCGTTCGGCACACCAGGCGACGAGACCGAACCAGGAACCGTCAACTTTCGTTGCAGCGTCGGCGGTATCGGCAGCTTCGGTGGCGGTGCCCTGGGTACCATCGCCAACCGTGCACAGGAGTTGGCAGGTCCCGGTGCCGCCAACGGAACGGTCTCGGGCAACCAGTTCGTACCCTGTGCCTACCAGGCGCCACGCGACGGCATCTACGGCGTCCATTTCACCAAATCCACCGGTGGAGGCGGACCCGACGCATCTGTCGATCCGCTCCAGACGGCCAGCAACAACTCCACGGCGGCGTGGGACGTATCGGTGCGCGCCGACGCCGCCAGCACGACCGACATCAACGGCCGGCTCTTCACCTACGCATGGAACGGGTTCACCGGCGGAAACGGCAATCCGATCTACCACACGTTCTACTACGTCACCTCCGACGGTTACCGCTATCGACAGGAGTTCCGCGGCACCGACCCCAATGGCTACACCCTCTATGCCAACAGCAAGGGCTTCATCGATGCCGGTTCGCCCCTCTACAAGGACGTGCGGGGTAGCAACGCCTATGCGGCGCGTGGTGCCAACCCGGCCAGCGGCATCGTGTCGCAGCCGGCGCAGTACCCGATATTCTTCAGCGACGTGACGCCCGGCGGCGCCAACGATGCCGCGGTGAGAATGGTGCTGGCGCAATTGGGTATTCCGGCTGTTCCGGCTGCACCTACGCTGCAATCGGTGAGCTTCACCGGCAATGTGGCCGGCTCGACTTCGTCACAAGGCGCGGGCGGCATGTTCGGCTTCACCACCACCAATACGTTGTCCTATCAGATCGTCATCAGCGCCGACGGCGTGGATTTCGATCCCGCGAAGACCACGAACCGAATCCTGACCGGAACCGCACTCGGCGGAACCCACAGCCGCTACTGGGACGGGCGCGACAACGCCGGTGCGGTTTTCCCCGCGTCGGCGGCGCCCTATCCCTACCGCGTGCTGGGGCGCAACGGCGAGGCTCATTTTCCCTTGGTCGATGCCGAATTTAATACCACCAGCGGGCCCACCATGACCCGCCTGAACGGCTCGGCAGCAGATCGCACTACCGTGTTCTACGACGACCGCGGCTACGTCACCTCCAACGGCACCGCCATCGGCGATCTCAATGGCAAGATCTGCGGCGCGGCCTATCCGCAGGCCTCGCCTGTGCCGGACCATTCGTTGGTGGGCCAGGATTCGCTGGCTACCTACCGCACCTGGACCGGTACCGGAAACGCGAATGCCGATTGTTCTGCGACCGGTTCGTTCGGCGACGCGAAGGCGCTCGACCTGTGGGTCTACCAGTTCACCTCCGCCGAGGCCAATACACTGACCATCGTCGCGCAGACCGCAGGTGTGGATGTCGGTACTGCAGCCTCGGTTGCCAACCAGGTGTATGCGGGCCAGACGGTCAATGGCAGCTTCGTGTTCCGCAACGATGGCGATGCGGCTGCAAACGGCGTGACCTACGCCGCAAGCTTGGGTGCGCCAGGCGGCTACTGCCCTGCGGCGGTCAATTTCAGCGCGGTTCCGCCGGGCGTCACGGTCGGCTACAACGCTGCGACCTGCGCATTGGCTTTCACCGGCATGCCGACGACACTGGCGGCCTCGAGCGGATTGCCGTTCAATTTCAGCTACGTTGCGCCGGCGACCGCCGGCACCGTCACCCTGACCACCGCGATTCAGGCGACCAACGAGAACAATGACCGCTCGAGCAACAGCGCGTCGGCGCAAACGCAGGTGATCCTGGCGGACGTGGCGACCGCCATCACCGGCATTCCCACGACCGTCGCCGCCGGCAGTGCGGTTAGCGCAACGGTGAGTTTCTCCAACCTCGGCGGTGGCACGGCCACTGGTGTGACTTATCGGCTGACGGTCGGAACTGCCGGAAGCTGCCCGGCCAACGCAAGCGTGTCCAACCTGCCGGCAGGTGCATCTGCGATGTACGACCCCAACAGCTGCGTCGTGGCGCTGTCGGGGATGCCGGCCAGTCTGGCGCCGAGCGCATCGGTTTCCATCGGTGTGGCCTACACGGCACCGCCCAGTGGCGGCACCGTGCCGATCTCGAGCGGCGTGACCACCCAGAGCCCGGAGTCGAGCACGCTCAACAACAGTGCCACCGTAACCACCACGGCTTCCGCCGCAGCCGTGGACATGCAGGCGGCGATCGCAGGCTTCGCGCCGGTCGCCGTGGGCGGCGCGGGCACCGGCACGGTGACCTGCACCAACGCCGGGCCCAGCCCCGCAGCGGCGGCGCAGTGCACTGTGGGCGGGCTGCCGCCGGGCGCCACCGTGTCCTGCGTTCCGGCCGCCCCCGCGGTGTTGGCAGTGAACGCTTCCATCGTCTGCACTGTGGGGTATACGATGCCGGCGGCCCCATTCACCGTTACCGGAACCGCAGGGGCCACGGAAAACGATCCTGTGGCCGCGAACAATGTCGTTTCGTTTAACGTGGCCGCCGCGGTACCGGGTGGCGCTGGCGGGCAGATTGCCTCGGTCCCGGTAGCGCCTTGGTGGCTGCTGGTCGGGCCGCTGGGATTCGCCGGCATGTGGCGACTGCGCAGGGTCCGCAAGGGCGAGGCTCGCAAACGCGCTTAGGTTCTTATCGTCACGGCCGCCTGTGCAGGCGACCATAAGCGATTCGATGGGTCAGCGCGCGCTCTCCAGCGCCGCCAGGAAGGTCCGCCGCCACCAGTGCACGTCGTGCTCGCGGATGCCGTGTAGCAGCTTCTGGTGCCGGTCGCGGCGCTCGTCCAGCGGCATCTGCAGCGCGCGCTGGATCACCTCGGCGGTGCCGTGCGCGTCGTAGGGGTTGACCAGCAGCGCGTCCTTCATCTGCTCGGCGGCGCCGGCGAAGCGCGACAGCACCAGAACGCCCGGATCCGCCGGGTCCTGGGCGGCGACGTATTCCTTGGCGACCAGGTTCATGCCGTCGCGCAGCGGCGTCACCAGGCCGACCGCGGCCGCGCGGCAGATGCCGGGAATGCGCTTGCGCGCCACGGTGCGGTGGATGTAGCGGATCGGCATCCAGTCGAGCTCGCCGTAGTCGCCGTTGATCGCGCCGCAGAGGCCCTCCAGCTCGATGCGGATGTCGTTGTACGCATCGACGCTCTCGCGGGTGGGCGAGGCGATCTGGATCAGCACCGCGCTGTCGCGGTTCTCGGGGTAGTTGGCCAGCAGCTCGCGGAAGGCCCGCACCCGGTGCGGTATGCCCTTGGAATAGTCGAGCCGGTCGACGCCGATCAACAGGCGCCGGCGGGCGTACTCCTCGCGCATCCGGTCGTAGGTGTCCCGTGCTTCCTTGGCATGGGTGAGGGCGGCGAACTCGTCCACGTCGATGCCGATCGGGAACGCCTGCGCCCGGATGGTGCTGCCGAAGGCGCGAAACATGTGGTCGCCCAGCACCTCGGCGCCCAGCTCGCTCTCGACATAGCGCGAGAAGTGGGTGGCGTCGGCCTCGCTCTGCAGGCCGACCACGTCGTAGGAGAACAGCGAGCGCATCAGCCACTCGTGCTGCGGGATCGCGGCCAGGATCAGCTGCGGCGGCAGCGGGATGTGCAGGAAGAAGCCGATCTTCTGCTTGCAGCCCATGGCGCGCAATTCGGCCGCCAGCGGGATCAGGTGGTAGTCGTGCACCCAGATGGTGTCGTCTTCCTTCAGGAGCGACATCAGCTTGCGGGCGAAGAGCTGGTTGACCCGGCGGTAGCCGGCGATGTGGTTGGCGTCGAAATGCGCCAGGTCCAGCCGGTAATGGAACACCGGCCACAGCACGCCGTTGCTGTAGCCCAGGTAGTAGTTGTCGTGGTCCTCGCGGCAGAGGTCGACCGTGGCCAGGGTCACCGCGCCGGCTTGCTGGCGGTGCAGCTCGCCCTCGCCGGGCGTGCCGCCTTCGACGATGTTGCCGCTCCAGCCGAACCACAGGCCGCCGGTGCGGTTGAGCGCCTCGCCCAGCGCCACCGCCAGCCCGCCGGCCGCGGCCTTGCGCGGATCGGCCAGCCGGTTGGAGACGACAACGAGACGGCTCATATCGCGCTGTCCCATGGGGCGGACAGGCGCACCGCGGCGTTGATGATGCCGACCATCGAGTAGGTCTGCGGGAAGTTGCCCCACATCTCCTGCGTGTCGGGATGCGTGTCCTCGCTCATCATGCCGAGGTGGTTGCGGGCGGCGAGCATCGTCTCGAAGATGCTGCGGGCCTCGTCCTTGCGGCCGATGCGGGCCAGCGCGTCGATCAGCCAGAAGGTGCAGATGTTGAACGCGGTCTCGGGCTTGCCGAAGTCGTCGGGCGCCTCGTAGCGGCGCATGTAGGGACCGTCGCAGAGCGAAGCCTGCATCGCCTCGACGGTGGAGACGAAACGCGGGTCCTTCGGGTCGATGATGCCCACCTCGGCCATCAGCAGCACGCTGGCGTCGAGGTCGGCGCCGCCGAAGCTCTCGGCGAAGGCCTGGCGCTCCTCGTTCCAGGATTTCTCGATGATCTCGGCCTGCATCCGGCGGGCGTGGCCGTGCCAGTAGTCGGCGCGCTCCGGCAGCGAGAGCGCGGTGGCGATCTTGGCCAGCCGGTCGCAGGCGGCCCAGCTCATCAGGGCCGACGAGGTGTGCACCCGGGCGCGGGTGCGCAGCTCCCACATGCCGGCGTCGGGCGTGCCGTAGACGCGGATCGCCTGCTCGCCGATCTTCTCCAGCTGGGCGAACTCGGCCTCGCCGGCGCGGTGCAGCAGCCGGTGGTCGTGGAAGGCCTGCGCCGCGCCGAGGACGATGTTGCCGTAGACATCGTGCTGGAAATGCTCCTGCGCCTGGTTGCCGACCCGCACCGGGCCCATGCCGCGGTAGCCGCCCAGGTGCTCGACGAAGGATTCGGGCAGCTGCTGCTCCATGCCGATGCCGTAGAGCGGCTGCACATGCTCGCCGCCGGCGGCGATCACCACGTTGCCCAGGTAGCGCAGGTAGTCCTCCATCGTGCCGACTTCGGAGAGGCTGTTGAGCGCCCGCACCACGAAGAACGCATCGCGCAGCCAGCAGTAGCGGTAGTCCCAGTTGCGCTGGCTGCCCGGCGCCTCGGGGATGCTGGTGGTCATCGCGGCGACGATGGCGCCGGTCTCCTCGTAGAGCGAGAGCTTGAGGGTGATCGCCGCGCGGATCACCGCGTCCTGCCACTCCAGCGGCACCGCCAGCCGCTGGCTCCACTTGCGCCAGTAGGCGATGGTCTCGCGCTCGAAGTGGCGCACCGTGTCGGCGATGCCGTCGTGCAGCGTCTCGTCGGCGCCCAGCATGAAGTGCAGGTCGCGGGTCAGCAGGAAGGGCGTCTTGGCCAGCACGTAGGCGATCGGCGCGTCGGTGTTGAGCCGCAGCGTCATGTCGCCGCCGACGTAGCGCACATGGTTGCTGCCGCGGGTGATGGTGGGCGTCTCGCGGCCCCAGTCGTAGCGCAGGTCCATCGCCACCCGCACCCTCGGCGCGCCGTGCAGCACACGCACCCGGCGCACCAGCGTCAGCGGCCGGAAGAAGCGGGAGCGCGCGAAGAAGCGCGGCGCCAGGTCGGTGATCTCCAGGCCGTTGCCCGCGGTGTCCCACAGCCGGGTGCGCAGCACCGCGGTATTGGGCTCGTACCACTGCTCGCTGCGCGCGAAGTCCTGGATCTCGATGCCGAAGGCGCTGGCCTCGTCGCCCGGCTGCAGCAGGGCGTTGAAGACCGGGTCGCCGTCGAAGCGCGGCATGCAGCACCAGACGATGCGGCCCCGCTTGTCCACCAGGCCGCTGAAGCCGCAATTGCCGATCAGGCCCAGCTGCAGCGATGCGGGCTCGGGCGGCGCGAAGCCGGCGGTGTTGTCCGTGTGCGGCGCGGCGGCATGGGCGGCGTGGGGGGCGGTGGCGTCGTGCATGGCGGGCTCTTCTTCAGATCGGTTTCAGGATTCGGCGGGCGACGGCGGTATCGACGCCTCGGCGGCGGCCAGGCTGGTGCGGGCGCTCGCCAGCCAGCCGCGCAGCGCGGCCGGGTTCTGGCAGCGGTAGCGGGCCTGCGTGGGCCCTTCGCCCACCTTGATGCCGATGCCGCCCAGGCCCTGCACCACGGCGAAGCCGGCCTCGTCTGTCACGTCGTCGCCGACGAAGATCGGCGTGCGGCCTTCGAAGGGCAGCGCCTGCATGAAGATGGCGATGGCACGGCCCTTGTCGACGTGGGCCGACTTGACCTCCAACACGCACTTGCCACGCAGCAGTTCCACGCCCGGCAGCGGGGCCACGGCGGCCTGCACCGCGGCCAGGCACAGCGCCTCCAAGTCGGGGGCGTGGCGGTAGTGCAGCGCGACCGAATGGGGCTTGCGCTCGACCAGCAGGCCGTGGTGGGTGGCGGCGAGCCGCTCCATCACGTCGAGCGCCGGGCCGAGCGCCGGCGGGGCGATGTCGGGGCCGGTGCCGTCGGGCAGGCGGAACTCAGCACCGTGCTCACCCGCGACCGGCAGCAGCAGCGGGCTCAGGAACCGGTCGACGTCCTCGACCCTGCGGCCGGTGACGATGGCGAGCGCACCGCCCAGATGCTGGCGCAGCGCGGCGATGGTGGTCACCAGGCCCGAGGGCACATGGACGGAATCCGGGGTGGGGGCGAGCTCGGCCAGGGTGCCGTCGAAGTCGAGGAAGAGGGCGGTCCCGGCAGTGACCGTGGGAAGCAATTGCATCGCGTGGGACCTTACCAGAGGGCTTGTACGGGTCGTGTCGGGGAAATATTCTGTTACGGCGCGCGGTGCCGGGCACCCTGCGCCGGGCGGTCTTCCGAGGTTGCCGGTGGACGGTGGGTAAATCCACGGTAAATCGCGCCGCGGGGCGCTACGCCGCCGCTGTTGCGCCGCGTAACATCCGGCCGGCCCCGCCCCGTTTTCGGCCTGCCGCCGCCTGCGGCCCGCCCGCACCTTGCCCATGCCCATGTCCTGCACCCGTCTCTCCTGGTTCCGGCCACGCTCGCGCCCCTCCCTTGCCTTGCCTGTACGGCATGCCCTGCGGGGACGGGTGCGGCCCGGCTGGCTGGTCGTGGCGGTGGTGCTGCTCTGCGCGGTGGCGGCGGCCGTCTGGTGGTGGCGCGGCCACGCGGCACGGCAGGCGGCGGCGCCGGCCGCCACCGGCGCGGCGGCAGGTCCGGGCGGCCGCCGCGCACCGGCTGCCCAGGTACAGCCTATCTCGGCCGACACGGTGCGGCGGCAAGACGTGCGGGTGCTGGTCAACGCGATCGGCACCGTGGCCGCGCGCAACACCGCGGTGGTGCGCGCCAAGGCCGACGGCGAGCTGAAGGCGATCCGTTTCAAGGAGGGCGACATGGTGCAGGCCGGCCAGTTGCTGGCCGAGATCGACCCGCGCAACTACCAGGCGGCCCTGGCCCAGGCGCAGGGCGCGCTGGCCCGCGACCAGGCGCTGCTGCGCAACGCCCAGCTCGACCTGCAGCGCTACCAGGACCTGCTGGCGCAGGACTCGATCGCCCGGCAGCAGGTCGACACCCAGGCCGCGCTGGTGCGCCAGACCCAGGGCACGGTGCAGACCGACCAGGCCCAGGTCGATGCCGCCAGGCTGCAGCTTTCCTACACCCGCGTCACCGCGCCCATCTCGGGCCGGCTGGGGCTGCGCCAGGCCGACCTGGGCAACGTGGTGCGGGCGGCCGACACCACCGGCATCGTCACCATCACCCAGGTGCAGCCGATCCACGCGCTGTTCTCGATCCCCGAGGCCAGCCTGCCGCGGGTCGTGGCCCGGCTGCGCGCCGGCGCCGCGATGCCGGTGGAGCTGTGGGACCGCGACCAGAAGACGCGGCTGGCCACCGGCCGGCTGGAGACGGTCGACAACGCGATCGACACCACCACCGGCACCATCAAGGCCAAGGCCACTTTCGCCAACACCGACGGCAGCCTGTTCCCCAACCAGTTCGCCAACGTGCGGCTGCAGGTCGACACGCTGCCGGGCGTGCTCACCGTGCCCACCACCGCAGTGCAGCGCGGCACCCAGGGCACCTATGTGTATGCGGTGAAGGACGACAGCACCGTGTCCCTGCGCAAGGTGCGTCTCGGCACCACCGACGGCGACCGGGTCAGCGTGCAGGGCGAGCTGCAGGAGGGCGAGCGGGTGGTCACCGACGGCGCCGACCGGCTGCGCGAGGGCGCGCAGGTGGCGGTGATCGCACCCGATGCGGCCGCCCGTGCCGACCAGGCGGTGCAGGAGTCGGCCCAGGGCCCGCGCGGCGGCCGGCGCAACCTGCCGCCCGAGCTGGCCGCCAAGGTGCAGGCGATGTCGCCCGAGGAGCGCCGCGCCTTCTTCCGCCAGATGCGCGAGCGCCAGCAGCAGGGCGCCGCGCCCGGCGGCCCCGGTGCGCCGGGCACGCCGGCCGCGGCGCCCGCGCCGGGCGGCGCCGCTGCACCGGCCACCGCCCCGGCCGGTTCGCCCGCCGCCGCACCGGCCGCCCCCGCCGCGCGCTAGGCGCCGCGCGCCTGTTTCCGCACCCGCACCGGCCTGCCGCCCATGAACCTGTCGCGCATCTTCATCCTGCGCCCGGTCGCCACCTCGCTGCTGATGGTGGCGGTGCTGATCGCGGGCATCCTGGCCTACCGGCTGCTGCCGCTGTCGGCCCTGCCCGAGGTGGACTACCCCACGATCCAGATCGTCACCCTCTACCCCGGCGCCAGCCCCGACGTGATGACCTCGGCCGTCACCGCGCCGCTGGAGCGCCAGTTCGGGCAGATGCCGGGGCTGTCGCAGATGTCGTCGACCAGCTCGGGCGGCGCGTCGGTGATCACGCTGCGCTTCGCGCTCGACGTGGGCCTGGACGTGGCCGAGCAGGAGGTGCAGGCGGCGATCAACGCCGGCAGCAACCTGCTGCCCGCCGACCTGCCGATGCCGCCGGTCTACAGCAAGGTCAATCCGGCCGATGCGCCGGTGCTCACGCTCGCGATCACCTCGCCCTCGCTGCCGGTGATCCGGGTGCACGACCTGGTCGAGAACCGGCTGGCGCCCAAGCTCTCGCAGGTGCCGGGCGTGGGGCTGGTGGCGATCGCGGGCGGCCGCCGGCCGGCGGTGCGCATCCAGGCCAGCCCGGTGGCCCTGGCCTCGGCCGGCATGACGCTCGACGACGTGCGCACCGCGATCGCCGCGGCCAACGTCAAGCAGGCCAAGGGCAGCTTCGACGGCCCGGCCCGCGCCTCGACCATCGACGCCAACGACCAGCTGCAGTCCGCCGCCGAGTACCGCAACCTGATCGTCGCCTACAAGAACGGCAACCCGATCCGGCTGCAGGACATCGCCGAGACGGTGGACGACGCCGAGAACACCCGCCTGGCCGCCTGGGCCGGGGTGGCGCCGGCGCCCGGCGCCGCCGCCACCGCCACCGGCACCGAAGGGCCGATTGCCAAGGCAGGGGTCATCCTCAACATCCGCCGCCAGCCCGGCGCCAACGTGATCGACACGGTCGACCGCATCAAGGCGCTGTTGCCGCAGCTGCAGGCGACGCTGCCCGCCTCGCTCGACGTGCAGGTGCTGACCGACCGCACCACCACCATCCGCGCCTCGGTGCGCGACACCCAGTTCGAGCTGCTGCTGGCGATCGCGCTGGTGGTGATGGTGATCTTCGTGTTCCTGCGCAGCGTTTCGGCCACGCTGATCCCGAGCGTCGCGGTGCCGCTGTCGCTGGTCGGCACCTTCGGGGTGATGTACCTCTGCGGCTTCTCGATCAACAACCTGACGCTGATGGCGCTGACCATCTCCACCGGCTTCGTGGTCGACGACGCGATCGTGATGATCGAGAACATCGCCCGCTACGTGGAGGCCGGCGAGACGCCGATGGCCGCCGCGCTCAAGGGCGCGCAGCAGATCGGCTTCACCATCGTCTCGCTCACCATCTCGCTGATCGCGGTGCTGATCCCGCTGCTCTTCATGGGCGACGTGGTGGGCCGGCTGTTCCACGAGTTCGCGATCACGATGGCGGTGGCGATCCTGGTGTCGATGGTGGTGTCGCTCACCTTGACGCCGATGCTCTGCGCCCGGTTGTTGAAGCACACGCCCGAGGAGAGCCACGGCCGGCTCTACCAGGCCACCGGCCGTTTCTTCGACCGCACCATCGCCCGCTACGGCCGCATGCTGAACTGGGTGCTCGATCGCAGCGGGCTCACGCTGCTGGTCTTCGCCGCGACGCTGGCGCTGACCGCGCTGCTGTATGTCGTCGTGCCCAAGGGCTTCTTCCCCGAGCAGGACACCGGCACGCTGCAGGCGACGACCGAGGCCGCGCAGTCGGTCTCCTTCGCGGCGATGAGCCAGCGTCAGCAGGCGCTGGTCGAGCGGCTGCTGCAGGACCCGGCGGTCAAGAGCGTCTCGTCCTTCATCGGGGTGGACGGCGCCAACACCACGCTCAACACCGGCCGTCTGCTGATCGACCTGCAGCCCAAGGCCCGGCGCGGCCCGGTGGCCGAAGTGCTGCGGCGGCTGTCCGCTGCCGCGCGGGACGTGCCCGGCATCGCCCTCTATGCGCAGCCGGTGCAGGACCTGACGATCGAGGACCGCGTCGCCCGCACCCAATACCAGTTCCTGCTGTCCTCGCCCGACATGGCGCAGCTGCAGTCCACCACCGCGCAGTTGCTGGAGCGCCTGCGCGGTTTGCCGCAGCTGGCCGATGTGGCCAGCGACCTGCAGAACGACGGCCTGCAGGCGTATGTGGAGATCGACCGCGCCCAGGCCGGCCGCCTGGGCGTGACGGTGGCGGGCATCGACACCGCGCTCTACAACGCCTTCGGCCAGCGGCTGATCTCGACCATCTTCACCCAGTCCAACCAGTACCGGGTGGTGCTGGAGGTGGCGCCGCAGTACAAGCTGGGCCCCGACGCGTTGGGCGCCATCTACGTGCCGAGCAGCCTGGGCGCGCCGGTGCCGCTGTCGTCGGTGGCCCGGGTGACCGAGCGGCCCACCGCGCTGGCCGTCAACCACGTCGGCCAGCTGCCCGCCGCGACCCTTTCGTTCAACACCGCGCCCGGCGTATCGCTCGGCCAGGCGGTCGAGGCGATCCAGCGGGAAGAGGCGGCGATGGAGCTGCCCCTGAGCGTGGAGACCCGGTTCCAGGGCGCGGCGCTGGCCTTCCAGGCGTCGCTGTCGAACACGCTGCTGCTGGTGCTGGCCGCGGTGGTGACGATGTACATCGTGCTCGGCGTGCTGTACGAAAGCACGATCCACCCGGTGACCATCCTCTCGACCCTGCCGTCGGCCGCGCTGGGCGCGCTGCTGGCGCTGTGGGTGGCGCGGCTCGACATCGACATCATCGCGATCATCGGCATCGTGCTGCTGATCGGCATCGTGAAGAAGAACGCGATCATGATGATCGACTTCGCGCTGGACGCCGAGCGCACCCAGGGCCTTGCGCCGCGCGAGGCGATCCACCAGGCGTGCCTGCTGCGGTTCCGGCCGATCCTGATGACGACGCTGGCCGCGTTGCTAGGGGCGTTGCCGCTGATGCTGGGCTCGGGGGTGGGGAGCGAGTTGCGGCATCCGCTGGGGGTGACGATGGTGGGGGGGCTGGTGGTGTCTCAGTTGTTGACGTTGTTCACGACGCCGGTGATCTATCTGGGGTTCGCGGGGGTGGCGGCGCGGTGGCGGGCGCGGSGGGGGGGGGTGCTTTGAAGCGTGCCGGGTGCCTGGCTTTTTCTTTCCTCGCGGAGAGGGCGCTTGGCTGTTCGCCAGGCTGCGCTGCCTTGCTCCCTCTCCCCCTGGGAGAGGGCGGGGGTGAGGGCCGCACCCGGCTTTTGTGTGTCGCTGCTGCTTGTCGCTGGGCTGCGGCTTTCGGGTCCGGAGGCG
>NZ_LMKO01000004.1 GCF_001421705.1 Xylophilus sp. Leaf220
TACCGTCTCCGCTGCGATCAGCAGAGCCTCAAATTCTAGCACGGTTTTTTAAGTACCGTCAAACTTTTTTTGCTTTCCGCCTCTTTCAACCATCCCGCCGCACACACCACCGAAGTAGCACCGCAACCAGACCGCCGAATTCTGCAGAGCCTCGAATTATATACCGGAAATCCGGGGCGTCTCAAGATCTTGCGATCAGGAGACAATTTCTTCGGCTCTTTGCAGCTGTCGGCAAGTTGTTGAACCCGCCCTTCGCTGCAAGGGAGGTGAACTGTAGCACAGCTATTTGCGGCGCCGGCCTACAGACATGCAAAAACTTATTTCGTGGGTGTGACAGCCATCGCCACCTCCAGTGCGTCGACGAACATGGCGGCTACGTCGAAGCCCGTCTGCTGCTGGATTTCCTGGAAACAGGTGGGGCTGGTGACGTTGATCTCGGTAACGCTGTCGCCGATGACGTCCACGCCCACCAGCAACAGGCCGCGAGCGAAGAGCACCGGGCCCAGCGCTTCGCCGATCTCCCGGTCACGTGGGGAGAGCGGTTGCGCCACACCCTTGCCGCCCGCGGCCAGATTGCCCCGCACCTCCCCGCCCTGGGGGATGCGGGCCAGGCTGAACGGCACCGGCTTGCCGCCGATCACCAGCACCCGCTTGTCGCCCTGGGCGATGGCCGGCAGGAATTTCTGGACCATGACCGTCTCGGCCCCGTCGCGGTTCAGCGTCTCGATGACCGAACCGAGATTGAGCCCGTCGTCCTTCACGCGGAAGATGCCCATGCCGCCCATGCCGTCTAGTGGCTTCAGGATGATGTCGCGGTGCTCGGCATGGAACGCCCGTACCGCCGCTGCACTGCGGGTGACGAGCGTCGGCCCGATGAACTGCGGAAATTCGAGGATCGCCAGCTTCTCCGGATGGTCGCGCAGTGCCCGGGGCTTGTTGAAGACGCGGGCGCCTTCGCGCTCGGCCTGCTCCAGCAGATGGGTGGCGTAGAAGTATTCGGAGTCGAACGGCGGGTCCTTGCGCATCAGCACCGCGTCGAAGCTGCGCAGTGGCTGCGGGGTTTCGGCGGCGGAGGCCTCGAACCAGTCGGTGGCGTCGCCGGTCAGCCGCAGGGTGCGCACCTGCGCCTCGACGACACCGCCGCTCTGCCACGCCAGGTCCTGCGGTCCGCAGGCGGCGAGCGTGTGGCCCCGACGCTGTAGCTCCCGCATCATCGCGAAGGTGGTGTCCTTGTAGATCTTGAAGGACTCGAGCGGATCGGCGATGAAGAGGATGTGCATGGCGGGCGGTTGGGAGACGTGGCGGGTGAACGGTGTGCGCGGCAGCGCTAGGCGGGCGGCCGCGACCGGTATTGTTGTACCAGCAGCGCCAGCGCGCCGGCGACCACGCCCCAAAAGGCCGAGCCGATGCCGGCTATTGCCACTCCGCTGAGCGTGACCAGAAAAGTGATGATGGCCGCTTCACGGTAACGCTCGTCCTGCAGCGCCGTCGCCAGCCCGCCGGCGATGGTGCCGAGCAGCGCCAGCCCGGCGATGGCCGCGACCAGTTCGGCCGGGAACGCGGTCAGCAGCCCGGCGACCGCGCCGCCGAAGATGCCGATGGCGACATAGAACACGCCGCAGGCCACGGCCGCGGTGTAGCGCCGGTCCGGATCGGGATGCGCCTCCCGCCCCATGCACATGGCGGCGGTGATGGCGCTGAGGTTGAGCGCATACCCGCCGAAGGGTGCCAGCAGCAGCGTGGCCACTCCGGTGAGGGTGACGATGCGCGAGATCGGCAACGCATAGCCGGCGGCGCGGATCGCCGCCACTCCCGGCAGGTTCTGCGACGCCATCGTCACCACGAACAGCGGCAGCGCCAAGCTGACGACCGCCTGCCAGCTGAACACCGGCGCGACGAAGACCGGACGCGCGATGCTGAAGTGCAAATCGCCGAAGGCGAGCTGGCCGCGCAGCGCGACGTACGCCACCGCCACCACCAGCGTGAGCGGCACCGCATAGCGCGGCACCAGCCGGCGGGCCAGCAGGTAGGCCAGCAGCATCAGCAGCACCAGCGGCAGCGCGGTCTGCGCCGCGGTGAACGCCTGCATGCCGAAGCGGGCAAGCACGCCGGCCAGCAGCGCGGCGGCGATCGCCATCGGGATGCGGTTCATCACCCGCTCGAACCAGCCGGTGGCGCCGGCCACCACGATCAAGGCGGCGCAGACCATGAAGGCCCCCACTGCCTGACCCATGCTGAAACCCGCGCCGGCCGAGGCCAGCACCGCGGCGCCAGGCGTACTCCAGGCGACCATGACAGGCTTTCGCCACCACAGCGACGGCAGCGCCGAGCACAGCCCCATGCCGAGGCCGAGCGCCCAGACCCACGATGCGATCTCCTCGGGACCGGCACCGAAGGCGCGGGCCGCCTGGAACACGATGGCCACCGAACTGGTGAAGCCGACCAGCACTGCCACGAAGCCGGCCGTCACCGCCGAAACGCTCAAGTCCCTGAAAAACCGCATGGCCCCGTTCGCCCCCCGATACATGAAGGAAAAATAGCCAGGGCCGGCGCAGATCGCCGACCTCTAGCTATTGATTTAATAGCAGGTCAGATTTCGATCTTCGAGCCCAGTTCCACCACCGCGTTGTTGGGCAGGTGCAGGAAGTCGGCGGCGCCGCTGGCGTTGCGGTGCATCTGGGCGAAGAGCTTCTCGCGCCAGGTGGCCATGCCGCTGCCGATGGTCGGGATGACGGTGTCGCGCGAGAGGAAGTAGCTGGTGACCATCGGATCGAGCTCGCAGCCCTGGCCGCGCATCTTGGCCAGCGCCTTGGGCAGGTCGGGGTCGTTCTTGAAGCCGTAGTGCACCACCACCTGCCAGCAGTCGTGGCCGAGCGATTCGACCTCCAGCCGTTGTTCGGGCGCGATCCAGGGCTTCTCGTGGCTGCGCACGGTGACGAAGAGGTTCTGCGCATGCAGCACCTTGTTGTGCTTGAGGTTGTGCAGCATCGCGTTGGGCACGGTGCCGCGCTCGGCCGTCAGGAACACGGCGGTGCCCTCGACCCGGGTGGGCGGGCTGACGAAGACCGCCTCGAGGAAGACCGGCAGCTCGATCGCATCGGCGCGCATCTTCCTGTTGAGGATCGCGCGGCCGTCCTTCCAGGTGACCATCAGGGTGAACACCGCGCCGCCGATCATCAGCGGGAACCAGCCGCCGGCGAAGAGCTTGAGCATGTTGGAGCTGAAGAAGGCCAGGTCGATCACGAAGAACATGCCGGTCGAGGCGATGCACAGCGCCAGCGGATAGCCCCAGCCGTAGCGGATCACGAAGAAGGTGAGGATGGTGGTGATCAGCATGTCGAGCGTCACCGCGATGCCGTAGGCCGCCGCCAGATTGGTGGAGGAGCGGAACAGCACCACCGCCAGCACGATAGCGACGAACAGGCCCCAATTGACGAACGGGATGTAGATCTGGCCGGCCTCGCGCACGCTGGTGTGCTGGATGTTGAGGCGCGGCAGGTAGCCCAGCTGGATCACCTGCTTGGTGATGCTGAAGGCGCCCGAGATGAGCGCCTGCGAGGCGATCACCGTCGCCATCGTCGCCAGCAGCACCAACGGCACCAGCGCCCAGGCGGGCGCCATGCGGAAGAACGGGTTCTCGACCGCCGTCGGATCGGCCAGCAGCAGCGCGCCCTGGCCGAAGTAGTTGAGGGTGAGGCAGGGCATCACCACGCTGAACCAAGCGAGCCGGATCGGCCGCTTGCCGAAATGGCCCAGGTCGGCGTAGAGCGCCTCGGCGCCGGTCACGCAAAGCACCATCGCGCCCAGGATGATGAAGGTGATGCCCGGGTGCTGCCAGATGAACTGCAACGCGTAGTAGGGGCTCAGCGCCTTCAGGATCTCGGGGTGGCCCATGATGTGCATCACGCCCAGGGCCGCGATCGCCAGGAACCAGACCAGGGTGATCGGCCCGAAGAACTTGCCGATGCCGCCGGTGCCGCGCTTCTGCACCGCGAACAGCACGAAGAGCACCACCAGGGTCAGCGGGATCACGTAGTGGCGGAACTCGGGCGAGACCACCTCCAGGCCCTCGACCGCCGACAGCACCGAGATGGCCGGGGTGATGACCCCGTCGCCGTAGAAGAGCGAGGTGCCGAAGATGCCCACCAGCAGCAGCACCTTGCGCAGCTTGGGCTTGTCCTTGACCGCCTGCGAGGCCAGGGCCAGCATCGCGACCAGACCGCCTTCGCCGTTGTTGTCGGCCCGCAGCACCAGCACCACGTACTTTAGGGCGACGATGACGACCAGCGTCCAGAAGAACATCGACAGGATGCCGTAGATGTTCGCGTGGGTGAACGGCACGTGCCCGGTGTGGAAGACTTCCTTGACCGCGTAGAGCACGCTGGTGCCGATGTCGCCGTAGACGACCCCGATGGCCCCCAGTGTCAGCGCGGGAAGGGAGGATTTGGTCGACGATTCAGACACGGCGGTCGCGGTGGCGGCGACCTGCCGTGCAACGGCGCTGCCGCGGCCCGTGCGGCACACCGTCGAGGTTGCTGGGGGACCGCTATTGTGCGCCGTGCCGCACTGCAAAGGGGCATCCGCCCCGCCATGTTGCGGCGCAACAACCGCAGAAAATGCCGCCTGGCTGCCGCCGGACCGGGCCGCCTTGCGGGCTATTCGTAGACTTCGGCGTCGGGGTCGGTCGCTTCCATCTCGTAGCTGGCCGCGAGCATCGCCAGACGGCCGACCACGCCGTACATGTAGAAGCGGTTGGGCGCGTCTGCCGCCGACTTGCCGCCCGGCTGCAGCAGGTGGGCGCTGTCGTCGAACTCCAGCGGCTGGTAGCGGGCGCCGGGCGCGTTGAGGTTTTCGTCGACACCCCGCTCGCCGTGCACCCGGTAGAAACCGCCGACCACGTAGCGGTCCATCATGTAGACGACCGGCTCGGCCACCGACTTGCCGATGCGCTCGTTGGTCAGCACGCCCTCCTGGATGATCAGGTCGGCCTTGGTGCCGGCCGCATCGCCCGGCGCCGCTTCGCGCGCCTTGCGCACCAGGGCGTCGAGGTCCTTCACGTCGCGCACCGTGGTCACGCCGCGGCCCGAGGTGCCGTTGTCGGACTTGACGACGACGAAGGCGCGCTCGTTGATGCCGTATTCCTTGTACTTGCGCTTGATCTTGGCCAGCAGCGCATCGACGTTGCTGGTCAGGCACTCGATGCCCGCGCCGTGGGCCAGGTCGACCTCGCCGCAGGTGTTGAACATCGGGTTGATCAGCCACGGGTCGATGCCCAGCAGCTTGCCGAAGCGCTTGGAGACCTCTTCGTAGCTGCGGAAATGGTGGCTCTTGCGGCGTACCGACCAGCCGGCGTGCAGCGGCGGCAGCAGGTACTGCTCGTGCAGGTCTTCCAGGATGCCCGGCGCGCCGGCCGAGAGGTCGGTGTTGAGCAGGATGGTGCACGGGTCGAAGTGCTGCAGCCCCAGCCGGTGCTGGCTGCGCACCACCGGCTCGAAGGTGAGCCGGTCGCCGTTGGGCAGCGTCAGCTCGGTCGGCTCCTTGATGTCGGGGTTGACCGAGCCCACCCGCACGTTCAGGCCCGCCAGGTGGAAGATGCGCACCAGCTGCGCCACGTTCTGCAGGTAGCCGGGGCTGTCGGTGCGGTTCTCTGGGATGACGAGCAGGTTGCGCGCTTCGGGGCAGATCTTCTCGATCGCCGCCATCGCCGCCTGCACCGCCAGCGGCAGCATCTGCGGCGTGAGCTGGTTCCAGCTGCCGGGGAACAGGTTGGTGTCGACCGGCGCCAGCTTGAAGCCGGCGTTGCGCACGTCGACCGAGCTGTAGAACGGCGGCGTGTGCTCCATCCATTCCAGGCGGAACCACCGCTCGATGGCCGGCATGGAATCGATCACCCGCTGCTCGAGTTCGTTGATCGGGCCGGTGAGTGCCGTGATGAGATGCGGAACCATGCGGCCCTCTGTTGTTATGGGAGCGTAATAACCAAACGAATTGTAGGAATATGAGGCCGCCCGGCCGGTGTGCAAGAGTAAGCCACGCACGGCGTCCGAGGCGCGCCCACAGATGAGACACCCACCCACCCCAGGGCGACCGCGGATCCGGCTCCGCCGGTCCGCCGGTAGCGCCCCCCTTTCCAAAGGGGGGAGGCGCCGCAAGGCGACTCGGGGGGTTATCCCCTAGTTTGGCCGTCGCCCAGCACCACCCATTTGAGCGAGGTCAGCCCCTCCAGCCCCACCGGGCCGCGCGCATGGAACTTGTCGGTGCTGATGCCGATCTCGGCGCCCAGCCCGTATTCGAAACCGTCGGCGAAGCGGGTGCTGGCGTTGACCATGACGCTGGCCGAGTCCACCTCGCGCAGGAAGCGCTGGGCGTGTACATGGTCGCGGGTCAGGATGGCGTCGGTGTGGTGCGACGAATAGCGGTTGATGTGGGCGATCGCCTCGTCCACGCCGGCGACGACCTTGATGCTGATGATCGGCGCCAGGTACTCCTCCGACCAGTCGGCCTCGGTAGCATCCACCAGATGGGCGCCCGGCACCCCGGCCAGCAGCGCGCGGGCCTCGGGGTCGCAGCGCATCTCGACGCCCTTGGCGGCGTATACCGCGCCGATGGCCGGCAAGAAGGCCGCCGCCACGCCGCGGGCGACCAGCAGGCCCTCGCTGGCGTTGCAGGGGCTGTACTTCTGGGTCTTGGCGTTGTCGGCCACCTTCACCGCCATCGCGATGTCGCAGGGGTCATCCACATAGGTGTGGCAGTTGCCGTCGAGGTGCTTGATGACCGGCACCTTGGCCTCGCGGCTGATCCGCTCGATCAGGCCCTTGCCGCCGCGCGGGATGATCACGTCCACATGCTCGGGCATGGCGATCAGGTGGCCGACGGCCGCGCGGTCGGTGGTCGCGACCATCTGCACCGCGTCTGCGGGCAGGCCCGCGTCTTCCAGGGCCTGCCGCACCAGCGCGGCCAGGGCCTTGTTGGAATCGATCGCCTCCGATCCGCCCCGCAGGATGGCCGCGTTGCCGCTCTTGATCGACAGGCTGGCCGCCTCGATCGTCACGTTGGGCCGGCTCTCGAAGACCATGCCGAACACGCCCAGCGGCACCCGCATCTGTCCCACCCGGATGCCGCTGGGCTGCTGGCGCATGCCGGTGATTTCGCCGACCAGCTCGGGCATGGCGGCCAGCTGGTCGCAGCCCTGGGCCACCGTCTCCAGCACCTGGGGCGTGAGGCGCAGCCGGTCGACCATCGGCGCGGCCAGGCCGGCGGCCTCGGCGCGGGCCAGGTCCTTGGCGTTCTCGGCCGCCAGCGCAGGGCCGCTCTCGCGCAGCAGCCGGGCCAGGGTGCGCAGGGCGCGGTTCTTGGTGGCGGTGTCGGCGCGCGCCATCGCGGCCGATGCGGCGCGGGCCTGCAGGCCGAGGGTGTTGACGTATTCGGCGATGTTCAGGGCATTCATGGGGGTATTTTCCCACGCCGCACCGATCCCGACGGCGCGGCGGTCCGGCACCGGCGCCCCGTTAGCATGGCGGTCCGACCCACCGACTGGAGCCTTCCATGCCCGCATCCCCGGCCCTGCGCGCCGCCTTCACCCCCACCGGCCGGCTGCGCGCCGCGATCAACCTGGGCAACCCGATCCTGGCGGGCACCGACGCGGCCGGCCAGCCGGCCGGCGTGTCGATCGACCTGGCCCGGGGCTTCGCCGAGCGCCTGGGCGTGGCGCTGGAGCTGGTGGTGTTCGACACCGCCGGCAAATCGGTCGACGCGGTGACGGCCGAGCAGGCCGACATCGGCTTCTTCGCGATCGACCCGGTGCGCGGCGCCGGCATCGCCTTCACCGCGGCCTATGTGCTGATCGAGGGCAGCTACCTGGTGCGGGACGGTTCGCCGCTGCAGTCCAACGACGAGATCGACTGGGCCGGCCACCGCGTCGCCGTCGGCAAGGGCAGCGCCTACGACCTGTACCTGAGCCGCGCGCTGAAGGCGGCCGAGATCGTGCGGGCACCCTCCTCGCCCGCAGTGGTCGATACCTTCGTCGCGCAGAACCTCGACGTGGCCGCCGGCGTGCGCCAGCAGCTGGAGGCCGACGCGCGCCGCCTGCCCGGCATGCGGCTGCTGCCGGGCCGGTTCATGGTGATCCAGCAGGCGATGGGCCTGCCGAAGGGCCGCGGCGCAGAGGCGGCGGCGGAACTGGCGGCCTATGTGGAAGAGCAGAAGGCCCACGGCTTCGTGGCCGAGGCACTGGCGCGGCACGGCATCCAGGGCGCTTCGGTCGCGCCATCCGAAAAAGGGTGAGAGAACCTACTGCGCGGCCCGATTGCGCACCTGCGGTCCTCACCGTACGAGAGTACGGCTCCGGTCCTCGGCGCACACTCGGGCCGCTCGCTACGGTTCTTTCACCCTTTTTTGGGACGGCGGTTCGATTCCTGATTTCATAGCTGGATGCCATGGTGCAGAAACGGTTTCAGATACAAATGGTTCTGGAACCGTCGATGGACGGCGACCGACAGCTATCAAAAAAGTAGCATCAGTTGCGCGCGCGCGGTGCGGGCCCGGCGCACACCCGGCACAGCTGCTGCGCCAGCCGGTGCAGCGCCTGCCAGCCGTTGCGCGGCCAGCCGTCCTGCGGCAGGCCCTTGACGATGCCGTCGACCTGGTGGGCCGACTGCAGCAGCCGGGCCAGCATCCGCGCCTCGACGCGGGGCAGCACCCGCTCGAACAGCTTCTCGCGCACGCCCCAGATGCGCTGCTCGCGCATCGCCATCGGCAGCGGGCGGCCGGCGTCCACCGCGTCCTTCACCCGCTTCAGCGCGCGGATGTCCTCGGCCAGGGTGTAGTGCACCAGCACCTCGGCTTCACCCTCGGCCTGCAAACCGTCGAGCATCCGCTGCACCCGGGCGGGCTGGCCGCCCAGCACCGCCTCGGAGAGCTTGAACACGTCGTAGCGGGCGACGTTGGCGACGGCCGCCTCGACCTGCTCCAGCGTCAGCACCCGCGGCGCGCCACCGGGCTCCGCCGGGTGGAGCAAGGCGAGCTTCTGGATCTCCTGGTGGGCGGCGAGCAGATTGCCCTCGACCCGGTCGGCGAAGAACTGCAGGGTGCGCTGGCCCTCGTCGCCCGGCGCCACCTGCTGGCCCTGGCGCTGCAGCCGCTGGGCGATCCACTGCGGCAGCGCGCCGCGCTCGACCGGGTCGATCTGCACCGACACGCCGTGCTGCTCCAGCGCGCCGAACCAGGCGCCGGTGCGGGTCGCCTTGTCGAGCCGCGGCAGCATCACCAGGGTGATCGTGCCCTCTTGCACGGCGGCGTTGGCGGCGAGCTGCTGCAGCGCCGTGCTTCCGTCCTTGCCGGGCTTGCCCGAGGGGATGCGGATCTCGACGATCTGCCGGTCGGCGAACAGGCTCAGCGAGCCGCCGGCGGCCAGCACCTCGCTCCAGTCGAAGTGCGCACCGGCGACGGTGTAGACGGTGCGCTCGGCCGGGCCCGCCGCCCGGGCCGCGGCGCGGATCGCGTCGGCCGCCTCCTGCTGCAGCAGCGGCTCGTCGCCGTGCAGCACGTACAGCGGCCGCAGGCCCTTCTGCAGGTGGGCCGCCAGCTGGGCGGGGGCGAGCTGCATCAGGGCGTGAGCGTCTTGATCGCCGCCAGGCGCCGCATGATCTGCTGCACCGCGTCGCTCTGCATGTTGCGGTAGATCAGCTGCGCTTCGGCTTCCTTGGCCAGGGCGAAGGTTTCGTCGTAGCTCTGGTCCTGTTGCAGCAGGATCTCGGTGGAGGGCAGCAGCTCGATGTCGCTCGGGGTCCGCACCCGGAACCGCACCCGGGTGCGCAGCTGGAACTCGCGCACCTGGCCGCTGGAGTTGTAGCCCAGCACCACCCGCTCGCGCTGGTCCTGCAGGATCTCGAGGATCGCGTCGGCACTGTCGCGCGCCGCGGCATCGCGGATCACCCGGACCCGGTCGCCGGCTTCCAGGTTGCGTCGCAGCTCGATGCCCAAGGGAGAGCCGGTCGAGAGGTAGATCGTCGAGAAAGCGAAGTTGGGCGCCTGCCGCAGCTTGAAGCCACAACCCGCCAGGGCGAGGCCGGCCAGCGGCAGGAGAACGAGTGCGCGGCGTTGCATGGGAGCTTTCAGTTTCATGTCGATTTTCAACCCCAACTCAGCATCGTGTGCATCGCCCGCATCCCGCGCCCCATCATCCGGGAACACCGCGGAGCGGGCTTTGCCGGGCCGCTGGTGTTGCCCCCGGTGAGGGGGTTGGCGTAGCGACACGCAGTGCGCGAAGACTGGGGAAGGTCCATCAGATCACGATGTTGACCAGGCGGCCGGGCACGACGATGACTTTCTTGGCCGACGCGCCGGGCGCGAACTTCTGGAAGTCCTCGCAGGCGAGTGCGGCCTTCTCGATCTCGGCCTTGCCCGCGCCGGCCGGCACGCGCAGCGCGCCGCGCAGCTTGCCGTTGACCTGGAGCATCAGTTCCAGCTCGTCCTGGACCAGGGCCGCGGCATCGACCTGGGGCCAGGCGGTGTCGAGCAGGTCGCCCAGTGCGGTGGCGTAGCCGAGGTCGGACCACAGGCCGTGGGCGATGTGGGGCGTCGCCGGGTAGAGCACCCGCAGCAGGATGCCGAAGCCTTCGATCAGCGCCACCTCGGCGCCGGGCGTGCCGACGGCCTTGAAGTCCTCCAGCGCGTTGAGCAGCTTCATCGCGCCGGAGACGACGGTGTTGTACTGCATGCGCTGGTAGTCGTAGTCGACCTGCTTGAGCACCGTGTGCACTTCCAGGCGCAAGGCCTTGGCAGCGGGGCCGAATTCGACGTCCTTCAGGCTGCTGGCCAGCGCGGCGCTTCGGCCTACCGCTTCCAAATCCATAGCACCAAGCTTGGCGCCGAAGTTCCAGACCCGGCGCAGGAAGCGGTAGCTGCCCTCGACCGCCGCGTCGTTCCACTCGAGCGTGGCTTCGGGCGGCGCGGTGAACATGGTGTAGAGCCGGGCGGTGTCGGCGCCGTACCTGCCGATCAGCTCCTGCGGGTCGACGCCGTTGTTCTTGGACTTGGACATGGTGCCCACGCCCTCGTAGTCGATGGCGGTGCCGGCCGGCAGCGCGCCGACGGCCTTGACCAGCTTCGCGCCGACCACCTTGCCGGTCTCGTCCTGCACATGCTCGACGTCGTGCGGCCAGAAGTACTCCTTGCCGCCCTTGTCCGTGCGGCGCGAGTAGATGTGGTTGAGCACCATGCCCTGGGTCAGCAGCTTGGTGAAGGGCTCGTCGATCTTCACCAGCCCCAGGTCGCGCATCACCTTGGTCCAGAAGCGGGCGTAGAGCAGGTGCAGGATCGCGTGCTCGATGCCGCCGATGTACTGGTCCATCGGCATCCAGTATTGCGCGCCGTCGCCGACCATCGCCTGGTCGTTCTTCGGGTCGCAGTAGCGCATGAAGTACCAGGACGAATCGACGAAGGTGTCCATCGTGTCGGTCTCGCGCCGGGCCGGCTTGCCGCAGACCGGGCAGACGACGCCGGCGTGGAACGCCTCGGACTTGTGCAGCGGGTTGCCGCTGCCGTCGGGCACCAGGTCGACCGGCAGGACCACCGGCAGGTCGGCCTCGGGCACCGGCACCGCGCCGTGCTCGTCGCAGTGGATGATCGGGATCGGCGTGCCCCAGTAGCGCTGGCGGGAGACGCCCCAGTCGCGCAGCCGCCAGGTGGTCTTCTTCTCGCCCAAGCCGCGCACCTGCAGGGCGTGGGCCACCGCATCGACCGCCTCCTGGTAGGGCATGCCGCTGAAGGTGTCGGAGTTGACGGTGACGCCTTCGGTCTTGTCGGCGTACCAGTCGTGCCAGTGGTGGTAGTCGTAGTGCTCGCCGTCGACCAGCACCACCTGACGGATCGGCAGGCCGTACTTGAGGGCGAAGGCGAAGTCGCGCTCGTCGTGGGCCGGCACGCCCATCACCGCGCCGTCGCCGTAGTTCATCAGCACGTAGTTGCCGACCCAGACATCGACCGGCTCTTCCATGAACGGGTGGGTCACCGTCAGGCCGGTGCGCACGCCCTTCTTCTCCTGGGTGGCGAGCTCCGCCTCGGTGGTGCCGCCGGCCTTGCATTCGGCGATGAAGGCGGCGACCTCGGGGTTGGTCTTGGCCGCATGCAGCGCCAGCGGATGCTCCGGCGCCACCGCGCAGAAGGTCACGCCCATGATGGTGTCGGCGCGGGTGGTGAAGACGTACATCCGGCCGTCGCCGATCAGCGCGCCGGTCTCGTCGGCGATCGTGTGCGGGAACGCGAAGCGCACGCCGGTCGACTTGCCGATCCAGTTCTCCTGCATCAGCTTGACCCGCTCGGGCCAGCCGGGCAGCTGCGTCTGCACATGGCCGAGCAGTTCTTCGGCGTAGTCGGTGATCTTCAGGTAGTAGCCCGGGATCTCGCGCTTCTCGACCACCGCGCCGGTGCGCCAGCCCTTGCCGTCGATCACCTGCTCGTTGGCAAGCACCGTCTGGTCGACCGGGTCCCAGTTGACGACCTGGGTCTTGCGGTAGGCGATGCCCTTCTCGAGCATCTTCAAAAACAGCCACTGGTTCCACTTGTAGTAGGCCGGATCGCAGGTGGCGACCTCGCGCGACCAGTCGATGGCCAGCCCCATCGCCTGCATCTGCTGCTTCATGTAGGCGATATTGTCGTAGGTCCACTGCGCGGGCGGCACGCCGTTCTTGAGCGCGGCGTTCTCGGCCGGCAGGCCGAAGGCGTCCCAGCCCATCGGCATCAGGACGTTGTAGCCCTTCATCCGCAGGCTGCGGGTCAGCATGTCGTTGATGGTGTAGTTGCGCACATGGCCCATGTGCAGCTTGCCGCTGGGGTACGGCAGCATCGAGCAGGCGTAGAACTTCGGGCGCGCGGCGTCCTCGGTCACGCGGTAGGCGTCGGCGGCGGTCCAGTGGCTCTGCGCGGCGCGCTCGACCTCGGTATGAAGGTATTTGTCTTGCATGGAAGCTGGAGGATTCGGCGCCTGCCGGGACGGCAATGCGCGGCCCCGCCGCGGGGCGACGAGCAACGACGGGATTTTAGGGGGCTTACCCGCCGGTGGCGGGTGCGGGTGCGGCGGGCGCCGGCTCGGCCATGAAGCCGATGCGGGTCAGGCCGGCCTTCTGGGCCAGGCCCATCACCTCGACCACCCGGCCGTAGGGCACGCCCGCATCGGCGCGCAGCTGCAGTTCGGTCTGGGCGTTGGCGCGCATCGCCGCGGCGAAGCGGGCCGCCAGGGCCGGGTCGTCGGCGGGCTGGTCGACCAGGAAGGCCTTGCCGGCCTTGTCGATCACCACCACCACCGGCGCCTCGACCGTGGCCGGCGCGGCCGAGGCGGCCTGCGGCAGATCGAGGCGGATGCTGCTGGCCAGCAGCGGCGCGGTCAGCAGGAAGATCACCACCAGCACCAGCATCACGTCCACCAGGGGCGTGACGTTGATCTCGCTGATCGGCCCGCCGGAGGCGTTGCGGTCGAGTCGTCCGAAGGCCATGGCGTGCGCCTAGGAGCCGGCGGCCACGGTGCCGGGCAGGTCGCGCAGGTCCTGCGCGAAGCCTTCGAGCTCGGCCTCGATCCGCGCGATGCGGCGGCCGAAGAGGTTGTAGGCCAGCACCGCCGGAATCGCGACCGCCAGGCCGGCGGCCGTCATCACCAGGGCCTCGCCCACCGGGCCGGCGATCCGCTCGATGGTGATCTGGCCAGCGCCGGCGATATCGACCAGCGCATGGTGGATGCCCCAGACGGTGCCGAGCAGCCCGATGAAGGGCGCCACCGCGCCGATGGTCGCCAGCAGCACCTGGCCGAACTGCAGCCGGACCGAGGCGGCCTGCAACGCGCCGCGCAGCACCCGGGTGCGCTGCTGCGAACTGTCGCCGGCATGCGCCAGCGTGGCACCGGCCATCGGTGCGCCGAGCGCCGCCAGGAAGGGCGTGACCAGCGCGTGCCGGTCGAAGGCCGGGGCCGCGCCCCGCGCCGCATCGAGCGTGGGCGACTGCCAGACGCAGGCCACGGTGCGGACCACGTCGCCGCCGGCGCGCCGCAGCATCCAGGCCTTCCAGGCGATCACCACCCAGCTGGCCACCGACAGCACCAGCAAGGACAGGGCCACGCTGCGCGACACGGTGTCGCCCTGGGCCAGAAAACGTGCGATTCCCATTTTTTAAGCTCCTGCCGCGTCAGCCCTGCAGGCCCAGTACGTCGAACATGTCGAACAGGCCGCTCTCGTGCCCGGCCAGGAAGCGCGCCGCCCGCAGGCTGCCCTGCGCATAGGTCGAGCGGCTCGCCGACTTGTGGGTGATCTCGATGCGCTCGCCGGTGCCGGCGAACAGCACCGTGTGGTCGCCGACGATGTCGCCGCCGCGGATCGTCGCGAAGCCGATCGAGGACGGGTCGCGCTCGCCGGTCACGCCCTCGCGGGCGTAGACCGCGCACTCCTCGAGCGAGCGGCCCAGCGCGCCGGCGATCACCTCGCCCATCTTCAGCGCGGTGCCCGAGGGCGCATCCACCTTGTGGCGGTGGTGGGCCTCGACGATCTCGATGTCGTAGCCGGTGGAGAGCGCCTTGGCCGCCATCTCGAGCAGCTTCAGGGTGACGTTGACGCCGACGCTCATGTTGGGCGCCATCACGATCGGGATCTGCTGCGCGGCCGAGCCGATGTCGGCCTTCTGCGCTGCGGTGAAGCCGGTGGTGCCGATCACCAGCGCCACGCCGCGCTCGCGGCAGGCGGCCAGGTGGGCCATCGTGCCTTCGGGGCGGGTGAAGTCGATCAGCACGTCGGCGTCGGCGATCGCGGTGGCGATGTCGGCGGTGATCGCGATGCCGCTGGCGGTGCCGAGGAAGGCCGAGGCGTCGGAGGCGATCGCGGGGCTCGAGGGGACGTCGAGCGCACCGGCCAGCACGCAGTCGCCGGACGCGCGCACCGCTTCGATCAGCATGCGGCCCATGCGGCCCGAGGCGCCGGCGATCGCCACGCGGATGGGTTGAGGGGAAGAAGGCAACGCACTCATGCGAAATCCTGAAAGAGAGATATCGGGAACCGTACGGCGACGGCGGCAGGACCGCCGTTCGCGGCCCGCCGGGCGCCGCGGATCAGGGCCGAGCGTCGAGCGACGGGTAGCGGGTCGGCAGCGGCGGCTCGGCCGCTTCGGAGGTGGCCGATTCGGGCTTGGGCGCCTTGGGGCCGGGGAATTTCTTCAGCTGGTCCTCGGTCGCCTCCAGCACCGGCACCTTGCCGGAGGCCCGGTTGCGTGTGTCGAGCGATGCGACGAAGTCGGCCTCGCTCGGCATCTCGTCGCCCTCGAAGCGCTCCAGCAGGTCGTTCTTGAAGAACAGGCTGAGTTTGCGCGGCTGGGCTTCGACGCCCGGGCGCTTGATGGTGAAGACGTAGTCCCAGCGGTCGGCATGGAACACGCTGGTCATGAGCGGGGTGCCGAGCACCTCGCGCACCTGCAGCCGGCTCATGCCGTTCTGCAGCGCGGCGACCTGCTCCTTGGAGACGAAATTGCCCTGCACCACCTCGATCTTGTAGGGCGTGATCACGCTCGCGATGCGATTGCTCGCGCTGTCGAAAGAGCCGCAGGCCGGCAGGACGACGCACGCTGCAGCGGCTGCGCCGGCAAGCGCGACGCGTCGGAAAAGATCAGGCATGTCTGGAGGTGCTGGCGATATGATCGAACCATTGTAGATGCAGGCCACGCCCGGCCCTGGCCGCAGCGCCCTGCAGACGCCCGCGCGGCCTCTGCGCACCGAACCCGAACCGACTGCCTTGGAGACCTGCAGCCCATGCCCACCAACATCGACGACCTGAAGAGCACCGGACTCAAAGCCACGCTGCCCCGCCTGAAGATCCTGGAGATTTTCCAGAAGAGCATCGAGCGCCACCTGACCGCGGAAGACGTGTTCCGGGTGCTGCTGGAGGAGCGATCCGACATCGGCCTGGCCACCGTCTACCGGGTGCTGACCCAGTTCGAGCAGGCCGGCATCCTGAGCCGCCGCCATTTCGAAGGCGGCAAGGCGGTCTACGAGCTTAACGAGGGCGAGCACCACGACCACCTGATCTGCACCACCACCGGCAAGGTCGAGGAATTCCACGACGCCGAGATCGAGAAGCGTCTGCAGGCCATCGCCAAGGCCCGCGGCTGGGTGCTGCAGGACCACACGGTGATCCTGTTCGGCCTGTCGCCGGACGCTGCCGCCAAGCAGACGCAGCGCTGAGGCCGCCGCCGTACGGATTACGGCGCAAACCGTTGCTGCGCGATCGGGCCGCGCAGCAGGATCGCCCCCGCTGTCTCAGTCGGGCTCGCCGCGTTCCATGGCGCGCTGGTGGCGCTCCACGAATTCCTGATACGTGTCAATCCCACGCAGCTGCAGGATGGTGTTGCGCACCGCCGCCTCGACCAGCACGGCGATGTTGCGGCCTGCCACCACCTGGATCACCGCCTTGCGCACCGGCACCGCCAGCACGTCCTGGGTCAGGGGCTCGTACGGCAGGCGCTCGTATTCCCGCTCCATCGTCTCCTTGCGGACCAGGTGCACGATCAGCTTCAGCCGCATCTTCCGGCGCACCGCCGTCTCGCCGAAGATCGCGCGAATATCCAGCAGGCCGATACCGCGCACTTCCAGCAGGTTCTGCAGCAGTTCGGGGCAGCGGCCCTCGATCGTCGCCTGGTTGATCCGGTAGAGATCGACCGCATCGTCGGCCACCAGGCCGTTGCCGCGCGAGATCAGCTCCAGCCCCAGTTCGCTCTTGCCCAGGCCGGATTCGCCGGTGATCATCACGCCCAGGCCCAGGATGTCCATGAACACGCCGTGCATCGTGACCCGGTCGGCGAAGTGCTTCGACAGGTAGGCGCGCAGCACGTCGATGACGAAGGCCGCCGACTCGTGGGTGGCGAACATCGGTATCTGCGCCCGCTCGCACATCGACACCAGCGCGTCGGGCGCGGTCTGGCCGTCGGTGATGATCAGCACCGGCGGCTCCAGTGTCACGATGCGGGCGATGCGGCGGGCGCAGTCCTCGGCCGTGGCGTTGGTCAGGTAGGCGATCTCGCGCTCGCCCAGGATCTGCACCCGGTACGGGTGGATGTAGTTGAGGTAGCCGACCAGGTCGGCGCCCGAGCGTGCGGCGGATACCGCCACCGCCTCGAAGCTGCGCTCCGACGCGCCCAGGCCGGCCATCCACTCCCAGCGCAGCGAGCCGCGGAATTCCTCGAACAGGGCGTCGGCACTGACGACGGTGGGTTTCAAGCGGTCGGGCCGGTGGCGAAGACGTCAGGAAGAAGGAAGCCGGCTCAGGCGACCTGGGTCGATTGCCAGGCGCTGATGATCGCGTGCAGTTCGGCCGCGTCGACGCAGGTCTTGATCTTCTCGCGCAGGGGCGCGTCGCTCAGCAGTTCGGCGATCTCGGAGAGGATCTCGAGGTGCTTCTGCGTGGCCGCCTCGGGCACCAGCAGGAAGATGAGAAGCGCCACCGCCCGCTCGTCCGGCGCATCGAAGCCGATCGGCTGGGCCAGCTGGAACACCGCGGCCATCGGCGCCTTCAGGCCCTTGATGCGTCCGTGGGGAATCGCCACACCGTGGCCCAGGCCGGTCGAGCCGAGACGCTCGCGGGCGAAGAGGCTGTCGGTGATGAGCGCACGGCTCAGGCCGTGCAGCTCTTCGAAAAGAAGTCCCGCCTCTTCGAATGCACGCTTCTTGCTGGTGGCGTCTACGCTCACGAGCACTTGAGCGGCCGGCAATATGGAGGCGAGACGATTCATGGTGTGAGGGCGGATTATGCACATTGCACTGCAACAATCCACCCCCGGGGCCGCACGGCTGGCGCAGGCGCGCAACAGCCGGGGCCGACACGGCGCAGGCTCACATCAGCCGCTTGGGCGCCGCGTGGTGATGGTCCTGGACACGGTCCTTGTGGCGGACCACCTGGCGATCGAGCTTGTCGACGAGTTCGTCGACGGCGGCGTACAGATCCGCATGGGCGCACTCGGCGAACATGCTGCTGCCCTTCACGTTGATGTTGCATTCGGCGCGTTGGCGTCCCTGCTTTTCCTTTTGCTTCTCCACACTGAGCAGGACCTTGACGTCGACCACCTGGTCGAAGTGCCGCGAGATCCTGTCCATCTTGGCCGTCACGTACTCGTGCAGGGCGGGGGTGACATCAAGGTGATGACCGCTGATCGTCAGATTCATAAGTAGCCTCCAGGAAAACAAACTCCAGTGGAAATGACCGCCTTTCGGGGGCGGAACGAACTCATGTGTGCCGGCAAATCCATGATGCGCCCCGGTCCGGCAGAAATCAATCGCGAACGGCTTCGCAAGCGGCGCCGTGCAGCGCCAAGCCTTTGATATTCAACGCGATTTTGCGGTTTTCACGGGAATGTAAAAAACCGCGGTAGCCACGGAATGCGGGCCAATACCCGATGCGGAAGCGGGGTTGCCCCGTACCGCGGCCGGTGGCGCGCGCAGGCACCGCTTCGGGGCGCCGGCGAATGCTGCAGTGCCATAATCCCGGCCTGACTTTTTCAGACACAAGCACCTTGGAATCCCTTCCCAGTCGGTAGCTTTCAACTCCAGTGGCGCGCCCTGCGCGGCCGGGGGTTGGAAGCCTGCCCCCGCCCCCACAAGACCGATGCAACCCGCCACGGGAGTTCGCCATGCTCAACATTTTTTCGCTCGTCAACGGCCGGCTCGTCCAGGAAGAGATCGAGTCGCTCGAAGAGCTCACCCGGTTCCAGCCGATCTGGGTCGACCTGGAAGCGCCCACGCCCGAAGAGAAACGCTGGATCAAGCACCACTACGCCCTGTCGATCCCCGAGGATGCGACCGGCGAGGACATCGAGGAATCGGCCCGCTTCTACGAGGAAGACAACGGCGACCTGCATGTCCGCAGCGACTTCCTGATCGACGACGACGAGGAGCCGCGCTCGGTGCGGGTGGCCTTCATCCTCAACCAGTACAACGGCGGCAACAAGAGCCGCGGCGTGCTGTTCACCATCCACGACGAGGACGTGCCCACCTTCCGCCTGCTGCGGATGCGCGCCCGCCGCGCGCCCGGCCTGATCGAGGACGCGAAGGACGTGCTGCTGAAGCTGTTCGACGCCGACGCCGAATACTCGGCCGACACGCTCGAGAACATCTACGAGGCGCTGGAGAAGGCCAGCACGATGGTGCTGTCGGGCGAGGTGACCGACGAGCTGGCCGGCAAGGTGCTGGGCGCCATCGCGCGGCAGGAAGACCTGAACGGCCGCATCCGCCGCAACGTGATGGACACCCGCCGCGCGGTGAGCTTCATGATGCGCAGCAAAATGCTCAACGCCGAGCAGTTCGAGGAGGCGCGCCAGATCCTGCGCGACATCGAGTCGCTCGACAACCACACCGCCTTCCTGTTCGACAAGATCAACTTCCTGATGGACGCGACGGTCGGCTTCATCAACATCAACCAGAACAAGATCATCAAGATCTTCTCGGTGGCCTCGGTCGCGCTGCTGCCGCCGACGCTGATCGCCAGCATCTACGGGATGAACTTCAAGTACATGCCGGAGCTGGACTGGACGCTGGGGTATCCGTACGTGCTGGCGCTGATGGTGACCAGCGCCGTCGGCCCCATGTGGTACTTCCGCCGCCGCGGCTGGCTTGGGTGAAGAGGTGAAATAAGCTACTGCGCGCCCCGATTGCGCGCCTGCGGTCCTCACCGTACAGGAGTACGGCTCCGGTCCTCGGCGCGCACTCGGGGCTGCTCGCTACGCTTCTTTCACCTCTTCACGCGTGGTGTGGGAATCCGCGGAAAATCTCAAGAGAAAAGAGGCTGCAGCCAGCTCCGTGCGCCGGCCTCCAGCTATTCTTTTTGTAGCAAATCCAGAAAACGGCCGATGACGGCTTCGGCGTAGCGGCTGGCGACGGCAGTGACGAAGGCAGGGAAGTCGACGTGGGCGGTTTCGTCGGCGCGGTCGGAGACGGTGCGGACGGCGGCGAAGGCGATGCGGTAGTCGGCGCAGACCTGGGCGACGGCGGCGCTCTCCATGTCGACCGCCAGGGCGTCGGGCACCGCGGCGCGCAGCAGCGCGGCCTCCTGCCGCGACGCCACGAAGCGGTCGCCGCTGGCCAGCAGGCCGCAGTGCACCTGGGGCGCCTGCAGGTCGAAGCGGCCGAGGTCGGCCGCGGGCACCAGGGCGGGCAGGTCCTGCAGGGTGGCGTGGGCCGCCTGTGCCAGATGGCCGGTCAGCGCCGGGTCGGTCTCGAACAGCGCGCGGCCGTAGAGCGGGACCTCGAAGCGCGGGAACAGGGGCGATGCGTCCATGTCGTGCTGCACGCAGGCCTCGGCCACCACGATGTCGCCGACCTGCACGCCCTCGCCCAGCCCGCCCGCCACGCCGGTGAAGACGATGCCCCGCACGCCGAAGCGCTCGGCCAGCACGGTGGCAGTGGTGGCGGCGGCCACCTTGCCGATGCCGCACAGCGCCAGCACCACCGGCCGGCCGTGCAGCCGGCCCCGCACGAAGCGCCGGCCGGCATGGGTGGCGGCCGGCTGCGGGTCGGTCAGGCGCTGTTCCAGGCCCTGCTGCTCCTCGGGCAGTGCGCTGAGGATGGCCAGCGGGCGGGGGGTGTCCGAGGAGGGGAACGAAGCGGGCGCGGAGGCGCCGGGAACGGGTGCGGTGGTCATCGCGTCGATGATCGCATGCCGGTTCGCCTGCGCCGCCACCGCGGCGTCAGCGTGCCGGCGGCCCGCGCCGCGGCGCCGGCGCAGCGCCGGGTGGCGGGCCCGGCCGCAGGGCGGTCAGCGCTTGTCGCGCAGCTCGCGGCGCAGGATCTTGCCGACCGGCGTCTTGGGCATCGACTCGCGGAACTCGATCACCCGGGGCCGCTTGTAGCCGGTGAGGTTGGCCTTGCAGAACTCGGCCACCTGCGCCTCGGTGAGGGCCGGGTCCTGGCGCACGATCACCAGCTTGACCGCCTCGCCGGTCTTGTCGTCGGGCACGCCGACGGCCGCGCACTCCAGCACGCCGGGCAGCGCCGCTACCACTTCCTCCACCTCGTTCGGGTAGACGTTGAAGCCGCTCACCAGGATCATGTCCTTCTTGCGGTCGACGATGCGGAAGTAGCCGCGCGAATCGACCACGCCGATGTCGCCCGACTTGAAGAATCCGTCGGCCGTCATCGACCGGGCGGTCTCGTCTGGGCGCTGCCAGTAGCCGGCCATCACCTGCGGGCCGCGGATCGCGATCTCGCCGCGCTCGCCCAGCGGCACCTCGTGGCCGTCGTCGTCGACCAGCTTCATCTCGGTCGAAGGCAGCGGCAGGCCGATGGTGCCGGTGTAGGCGGTGCTGTTGCTCGGGTTGCAGCTGACGGACGGCGAGGTCTCCGACAGGCCGTAGCCCTCGACGATCGGGCAGCCGGTCTTCTTGAGCCACAGCTCGGCGACCGCCGCCTGCACCTGCATGCCGCCGCCGACCGACACCGCCAGGTGGCTCCAGTCGACCTTGTCGAAGTCCGGGTGGCGGGCCAGGCCGTTGAACAGCGTGTTGACCGCCGGGAAGCTGTGGAACCGGTGCCGGGCCAGCTCCTTGAGGGTGCCGGCCAGGTCGCGCGGGTTGGGGATCAGCACCGTCTTGGCGCCGACCCGCAGGCCCAGCATCATGTTCACCGTGAAGGCGAAGATATGGTAGAGCGGCAGGGCGCAGATGACGGTGGTCTGCTCGCCCTTCGGCACCTTCTGCATCGCCGGGTCGTTCCAGGCTTCGGACTGGAGCACGTTGGCGATCACGTTGCGGTGCAGCAGCACCGCGCCCTTGCTGACGCCGGTGGTGCCGCCGGTGTACTGCAGCAGGGCCACGTCGTCGGGCCCGATCTCGGGCGCGGTGAAGCGGCCGCGGGCGCCGCGCGACAGCGCGTCCTTGAACCGCACCGCGCCGGGCAGCCGGAACGCCGGCACCAGCTTCTTCACACTGCGCACCACGTAGTTGACGATGGCGCCCTTCACGAAGCCCAGCTGGTCGCCCATCGCGCACAGCACGATGTGCTGGACGGGCGTGGCGGCGATGCACTGCTCCAGCGTGTGGGCGAAGTTCTCGACGATGAAGATCGCCTTGGCGCCCGAGTCCTTCAGCTGGTGCTCCAGCTCGCGCGGGGTGTAGAGCGGGTTGACGTTGACCACGATGCAGCCGGCCCGCAGGATGGCCGCTACGGCCGCCGGGTACTGGGGCACGTTGGGCATCATGATCGCCACCCGGTCGCCCTTGGCCAGCCCCAGGCCCTGCAGGTAGGCGGCCAGCTTGCGGCTGGTGGCGTCGGTCTCGGAATAGCGCACGTCCCGGCCCATGAAGCTGTAGGCGGAGCGGTCGGCGAAACGGCCGAAGCTCTCCTCCATCAGGGCGACGAGCGAGCGGTACTGCGCCGTGTCGATCTCGTGCGGCACGCCGGCCGGGTACTGCGAAAGCCAGGTCTTGTCCATGTGTGCGGTGTCTCCTCAGCCGACCGATTGTGCAGGAAAGCACGACCGTGCTAAATGGGGGTTTCCGGGGTGGTGCGGCAGGGCCCGCAGGCCTGCCGCACCCAGGGTGGCGCTGCGCCGGCGGGTGCCGGGGAGGCTACTCGATGGCCTTGGTCATGTCCTCGACGACCTTCTTGGCGTCGCCGAAGACCATCATCGTCTTGTCCATGTAGAACAGCTCGTTGTCGAGCCCCGCATAGCCCGCGGCCATGCTGCGCTTGTTGACGATCACCGTCTTGGCCTTGTAGGCCTCGAGGATCGGCATGCCGTAGATCGCGCTGCCCTTGGTGTGCGCGGCCGGGTTCACCACGTCGTTGGCGCCCAGGATGATCGCCACGTCGGCCTGGCCGAACTCGCCGTTGATGTCCTCCATTTCGAAGACCTGGTCGTAGGGCACCTCGGCCTCGGCCAGCAGCACGTTCATGTGGCCGGGCATGCGGCCGGCCACCGGGTGGATCGCGTACTTGACGGTGATGCCCCGCTCGGTGAGCTTGGTCGCCAGCTCCTTGACCGCGTGCTGGGCGCGCGCCACCGCCAGGCCGTAGCCCGGCACGATCACCACCGTCTCGGCGTTGCCCAGCACGAAGGCGGCGTCGTCGGCGCTGCCGGACTTCACCGGGCGTTGTTCGCCGCCGCCCGCCGTCGCGGCCGCGGCCTCGCCGCCGAACCCGCCCAGGATCACGTTGAAGAACGAGCGGTTCATCGCCTTGCACATGATGTAGCTCAGGATCGCGCCCGAGCTGCCGACCAGGCTTCCCGCGATGATCAGCATGCTGTTGTTCAGGCTGAAGCCGATGCCCGCCGCCGCCCAGCCAGAATAGCTGTTGAGCATGCTCACCACCACCGGCATGTCGGCCCCGCCGATCGGGATGATGATCAGCACGCCCATCACGAAGGCCAGCGCCAGCATCGCGAAGAAGGCGGGCCAGCTCTCGGTCAGGACGAACACCAGGCCCAGCCCCACCGTCAGCAGGCCGAGTGCCAGGTTGAGCCAGTGCTGGCCGGCGAAACGCACCGGCGCGCCCTGGAACAGCCTGAACTTGTACTTGCCCGACAGCTTGCCGAAGGCGATCACCGAGCCGCTGAAGGTGATCGCGCCGATGGCCGCGCCCAAGAACAGCTCCAGCCGGTTGCCGTAGGGAATGGCGTAGCGCAGGAAGCCGTCGACCACCAGCGCGCCTTCGGCCGTCGGCACGCCCACGGCTGCCGCCACCGGTGCAGGCGTGATGCCGAACGCCCAGGGCTCGGCCACCGCGGCGATGCCGATGAAGACCGCCGCAAGGCCGATCATGCTGTGCATGAAGGCGACCAGCTCGGGCATCTTGGTCATCTCGACCCGCTGGGCCATCACGCTGCCGGCGGCGCCGCCGACCAGCAGGCCGAGCAGCACCCAGCCCAGTCCGAGCGCGCTGCCGGCCAGCGTCACGATCAGCGCGGCGGTGGTCGCCACCGCGATCGCCATGCCGGCCATGCCGAAGGCGTTGCCGCGGATCGAGGTGGTGGGGTGGGACAGGCCCTTCAGGGCCTGGATGAAGCAGACGCTGGCGACGAGGTAGAGCAGCGTGACGGTGTTCATGCTCACTGGGCAGCCCCTCCATCGGTGGTCGCCGCGGCGGGCGGGGCGGCCTTCTTTTCCTTCTTGCGGAACATCTCCAGCATCCGCCGGGTGACCAGGAAGCCGCCGAAGACGTTGACCGCCGCCAGCGCGACCGCCAGCACGCCCATCGTCTTGCCGAGCGGTGTGGTGGTGAGCGCGGCGGCCAGCATCGCGCCGACGATCACGATGGCCGAGATGGCGTTGGTCACCGCCATCAGCGGCGTGTGCAGGGCGGGCGTCACCGTCCAGACCACGTGGTAGCCCACGTAGATCGCCAGCACGAAGATGACCAGGTTGGTGAGGGTGTGGGAGATTTCCATGGCGGCGTCCTCTACTTGCGCGTTACTTCGCCGCCCTGCACCACGAGGCAGGCGGCCACGATGTCGTCGGCGGTGTCGATCTGCAGCGTGGTCGCATCCTTCGGCAGCACCAGCTTCAGGAAGTCGAGGACGTTGCGGGCATAGAGCGCCGAGGCGTCGGCCGCGACCAGCGCCGGCAGGTTGGTCTCGCCGACCAGGGTGACGCCGTGGACGACGACGGTGCGGCCCGTCTCGGTCAGCGGGCAGTTGCCGCCGACGCCGCCAGGGCCCCTGCCGGCGGCGAGATCGACGATGACCGAGCCGGGCTTCATCGCGCGGACCATGTCCTCGGTGACCAGCACCGGCGCGGGGCGGCCCGGGATCAGCGCGGTGGAGACGACGATGTCGGCCGCGGCCACCCGCTTGGCGACCTCGGCCTTCTGCCGGTCGAGCCAGCTTTGCGGCATCGGGCGGGCGTAGCCGCCGGTGCCCTGGGCGGCCTCGCGCTCTTCGTCGGTCTCGTACGGCACGTCGATGAACCTGGCGCCGAGCGATTCGACCTGCTCCTTGACCGACGGCCGCACGTCCGAGGCCTCGATCACCGCGCCGAGCCGCTTGGCGGTAGCGATGGCCTGCAGGCCGGCCACGCCGACGCCGAGCACCACGACGCGGGCGGCCTTGACCGTGCCGGCGGCGGTCATCAGCATCGGGAAGAAGCGCTGGTATTTTTCTGCCGCGACCATGATCGCCTTGTAGCCGGCGATGTTGGCCTGCGACGAGAGCACGTCCATGCTCTGGGCGCGGGTGGTGCGGGGCGCGGCCTCCAGCGCGAAGCCGGTGACGCCGGCGGCGGCCAGACGCTGCAGGCCGGGGGCGTCGAACGGGTCGAGCATGCCGACGACGGCGGTGCCGGGGCGCAGCAGGGGACGCTCGGCCTCCGACGGGGCGCGCACCTTCAGGACCAGGTCGGCGCCGAAGGCAGCGGCCGCGTCCACGATCTCGGCGCCCGCGGCGGCGTACGCCGCATCTGTCGCGCTGGCCGCCAGGCCCGCGCCCGACTGGATGTGCAGCGCGTGGCCCTGCGCCACCAGCTTCTTGGCCGTCTCCGGCGTCACCGCGACCCTCGTCTCCCCGGCCGTCGTCTCCGACGGTACGCCTATGCGCATGGCTGCTCCTCGTGTTGTCAGGATGGTGCGAGCCGGAGCTTACTGGATCGCTCCGCGCATGGCACCCGGGATAATGCCCGCCATGAACACTACGGCCGCCCCCCGCTGGAAACCCAACGTCACCGTCGCGGCGGTGATGGAGCGCGACGGCAGATTCCTGCTGGTGGAGGAACACACCGGCGACGGACTCAAGCTCAACAACCCGGCGGGCCACCTCGACCTGGGCGAGACGCCCGCCCAGGGCTGCGCCCGCGAAGCGCTGGAAGAATCGGCCTACGTCTTCACCCCGACCGCGCTTGTCGGCGTCTACATCTCGCGCTTCCAGCGCAGCCGCGACGGCGAGGACATCACCTACCTGCGCTTCGCCTTCAGCGGCGAGGTGGGCGCGCATTTCCCCGACCAGCCGCTCGACGAAGGCATCGTGCGCGCCGTCTGGATGACGGCCGACGAGATCCGCGCCTGCCCCGAGCGCCACCGCAGCCCGCTGCTGCTGCGCTGCCTGGAGGACTACCTGGCCGGCCGCCGCCTGCCGCTGGAGGCGGTCTACAGCGACCCGAGCGTGACCGGCGACTAGGCCGCTTGCTCACATTTCGATAGCTGGAGACCGGCGCGGAACGCCGGCTGCGGGCCTATTCGATGCCTGAACGCCGCGTCTAGGCCACCGGATTGAGCAGCGGCGACCCGTCGCACCAGCGGCCCAGGTTGTCCAGGAACATCCGCACCACCCGCGCCGCGTTGCCGTCGGAGAACCCCGCGCTGTGCGGCGTGGCGATCACGGTGGGCAGGTCCCACAGCGGCGAGGCCGCCGGCAGCGGCTCGTGCGCGAAGACGTCGAGGAAGGCACCGGCCAGCCGGCCCTCTTGCAGCGCCTCGACCAGGGCCGGCTCGTCCACCACGTCGCCGCGCGCCAGGTTCAGCAGATGGGCGCCCGGCGGCAGCAGGGCCAGCGCCGGCGCTCCGACCAGGCCGCGGGTGCGGTCGGTCAGCGGACACACCAGCACCAGCCAGTCGCAGCGGGGCAGCACCGCGCCGATGTCCTCGAAGGCCACCGTCGGCAGGCCCAGCCCGGCGGCCCGGGCGCTGCTGCGCACCACCACCACCGACAGGCCGAGCGCCTGCAGCACCGTGCCGATCCGCTGGCCGATCGGGCCCCAGCCCACCACCACCGCGGTCTGCCCCGCCAGGTCGCGCGGCAGGCCGCTGCCGATCAGCGGGGCCCAGCGGTGCGCGCGCTGCGCCGCCATCAGCTGCGGGAACCGCCGCGCCAGCGCCAGCAGCCCGGCGACGGCGGTCTGCGCCACCACGCCGGCGTTGGTGCCCGACGAGGTGCTGAGCCGCACGCCGCGGGCCCGCAGCGCGTCGAACACCGGGCGGTCGGCGCCGGCCGAATGGATGTGCGTCCACCGCAGGCCGGGCGCAGCCAGCAGCGCGTCATAGAACGCCTGCGTCGCCGGCAGCACCTCGTGCTTGGTCGACAGGCCGGTGACGTCGCGCGAGAGAAAAGCCACCTCGGCATCCGCCCCCGGCCCCGGGGCGACGAACGCGACCGGCCGGCCCGGCACCGCCGCCGCGATGGCCCCGCCGTGCGCCGCCCGCGCCGCGTCCGACAGCAGGATGCGCAGCGGCCCGCTCATTCCGGCGTGGCGCCGGAGCTGCGCACGATCTCTTTCCACTTCTCGTATTCGCGCTGGGTGAAGGCGCCGAACTGCTCGGCGCTGCCGCCCACCGGATCGGCGCCCTCGCGCACCATCTGCTCCTCCAGCGAGGGCAGCACCTCGTTGACCGATCTGTTCAGCAACGCCACCACCGCCTGCGGCGTGCCCCTGGGTGCGAAGAAGCCGAACCACGATCCGGCCGCGAAGCCGGGGAAGCCCTTGCTGGCGACGGTGGGCACGCCCGGCAGGGAGCGCGAGGGCTTCTCGCTCGACACCGCCACGGCGCGCAGCTTGCCGGCGCGGATGTGCTGGATCACCGACGGGATGGTCGCGAACATGAACTGCAGCCGGCCCGCCAGCAGGTCGTTGAGCGCGTTGGCGCCCTTGTAGGGCACGTGCAGCGTGTCGGCGCCGATGCGCTGGCTCAGCATGTAGCTCGACAGGTGCGACGAGGTGCCGACGCCGGTGGAGCCGTAGCTGAGCTTGCCCGGGTTCGCCTTCGCATAGGCGATGAATTCCTCGAAGGTCTTGGCCGGCACGTCCGGGTGCACCACCAGCACGTTGGGCACGTCGGCGATCTGCACCACCGGCACCAGGTCCTTCAGCGGGTCGTAGGGCAGGTTCTTGTAGAGCGTCTGGTTGACCGCCATCGGCCCGACCGAGTTGACGATCAGCGTGTAGCCGTCGGCCGGCGCCCGCACCACCATCTCGGTGCCGATGTTGCCGCCGCCGCCGGGCTTGTTGTCGATGACGAAGGGCTGGCCGAGCTTCTCGGTGAGCTTCTGCGTGACGGCGCGCGCCAGGATGTCGGTGGTGCCGCCGGCGGTGAAGGCGACGACCACCTTCACCGGCCGGGCGGGCCAGGCCGGCGCCTGGGCCCACAGCGCACCGGCGGGCGCCAGGCCCGCGGCCAGCGCGGCCCCCAGGGCGATGCCGGTGCGTCGGCGGGTGGGATCCGGAAGCGCCGGTGGGCGACGGGTGGGGTGCATGCTTGTCTCCTTCTCGTGTTCTTCTCGTGCCGCGGGCGGTGCGCCCTGCGCGCACCTCAGGTGGCGTAGCCCGGGTCGATCCGGTCGAGCTTGCGCAGCAGCGCCGGCCACTCCATCACGCCGTAGGGGCGGCGGGTGCCGGGCTGGTAGTTGTTCCAGGTTTCCTCCAGCACCTCGGGCGCGACCGGCTGCAGCGGCGTGCTGCAGGCCATCGCCGCCAGCTGCGAGCGGCAGGCGAGTTCGAGCCGGTGCATCCAGTTGAAGGCTTCGCCCACCGTGCGGCCCACCGTCAGCACCCCGTGGTTGCGCAGCACCAGCGCCTCGCCCTGGCCCAGGTCGGCCACCAGCGAGGCCTGCTCCGCCGTGTCGAGCACCACGCCCTGGTAGTCGTGGTAGCCGATCTTCAGGAAGCGCATCGCGGTCTGGGTGAGCGGCAGCAGCCCGCAGGCCAGCGACGAGACCGACATCGACGCCCAGCTGTGGGTGTGGATCACGCAATCCACCTCGGGCCGCGCCGCATGCACCGCGCTGTGGATCACGTAGCCGGCCTTGTTGACGCCGTAGTCCAGGTCGCCGAAGTCGGGCTTGCTGAGCACCGTGCCGTCGTGGTCGACCTTGATCAGGCTGGAGGCGGTGATCTCCTCGTACATCATCCCGTAGGCGTTGATGAGGAAGGCGCCCTCCTCGCCCGGCACCCGAGACGAGATGTGGTTGGCCATCATGTCGGCCATGCCGTAGTGCTCGACCAGGCGGTAGCAGGCGGCCAGGTCGACGCGGGCCTGCCATTCGGCGGGGGTGCAGCGGTCTCGCATCGACGCAATCCGGATATCGGGCATGGCGGGCTCCTTATTGGGCGGTGATCTTGCGTTCGCGGACCACCTTGCCCCACTTGTCCGACTCCTTGCGCATGAAGGCGGCCAGCTCGGGGCGGGTGGTGGGCTGCGGGGTGAGGCCGTGCTTCTCCAGCGCGTCCTTCACGCCCGGGTCGTTCAGGACCTTGACGATCTCGACGTTCCAGCGGTCGAGCAGCGGCGCGGGCGTCTTGCCCGGCGCGACGAAGGCGTACCAGTTGAGCGCCTCGAAGCCGGGGTAGCCGGCCTCGGCCACCGTCGGGATGCCGGGCAGGTAGGCCGGGCGCACCGGGCCGGTGGTCGCCAGCGGGACCAGATTGCCGGCCTCGACCTGCGGCATCGCGGTGGGCGGCGCCGAAAAGTAGGAGGCGACCCGCTCGCCCAGGATGTCCTGCAGCGCGGGCGCGCCGCCCTTGTAGGGCACATGGACCATGTCGATGCCGGCACGCTGGTTGAACAGTTCGCCCGCCAAATGAGACGCCGAGCCAGGCCCGGTCGATGCGAAATCGACGCTGCCCGGCTTTTTCTTCGACAGCTCCACGAACTCTGCCAGGGTCTTCACGCCAAGCGCCTTGTGAACCACCAGAACGTTCGGGAAGTTGACGCCCCCGGAGACAGGCGCCAGATCCTTGAACGGGTCGTACGCCACCTTCATGATGTGCGGCGCAATGGTGAGCGGGCCGATGGAGCCGAACAACAGCATCGACCCGTCGACCGGTCCGCCCGCAACGAATTGGTGCGCGATGTTGCCGCCCGCGCCGCCCTTGTTGTCGACTATCACCGTCTGGCCGATGTTGTCGCCGAGCTTCTTCGCGATCAGCCGCGCTGCCGCGTCGGCCGCGCCACCGGCGGCAAAGCCCACCACCAGCGTGACCGGCTTCTTGGGCGGGAAGTCCTGTGCCGTCGCAGCGAACGGCACCAAAGCGGCCCATGCAGTGGACGCAGCGGCGGCGATGAAAAGGCGTTTGTGCATATCGTGCTTTCGTGGAGTGGTGTTGTCTCTATCGGGAAAAGGATCAGTCGCCGCCCAGCTGCAGCCGGTTGGGCAGGCGCTTCTCGATCGCGAACTTCAGCAGCGCGGCGCTGCGGAAGATGCTGTGGGCGAACTTGCCGTAGGGCAGCGTCAGGAACAGCGCCATCACCACGCCCAGGTGCACCGCCAGCAGCAGCGCCATCAGCGAGGTGTCGCGCAGCGCCAGCAGGGCCAGGCCGGTGGCGCTGGTCAGCAGCAGCAGCGCGATGAAGCCGCGGTCCATCGGGCGCTGGGCGCGGTCGCCGTGCTGCGGGTCGCGCCGCAGGTTGAGCCAGAGCAGGCCGGTCGGCCCGACGAGCAGGCCGATGCCGCCGAGCGTGCCCAGGATGACCGGCAGGCTGGTCAGCGCATAGGGCGCGTGCAGGTCGAGCAGGTAGTGGTAGAGCGTCGCGACGCTGGTGGCGGCGAAGCACAGCATGAAGCCGTAGAAGGTGAAATGGTGGAAGCGCCGGCGCCACAGGGTGAAGGCGTCGTCCTCGTCGTTGCAGCCTTTGCCGTGGCCGCCGCCCAGGTACTTCAGCCGCAGCACGTCGTGGGCCGCCTCGGCCGCGGCGGCGGTGCGCACCTCGGCGATCTCGGGCTTCCTGCCCGGCTGGTGGTCGTGGCCGGGCGAGACCTCGCGCCAGAAGCGGCGCACGCCCATGCCGAGCGCGAACACCACGAACAGGAACACCCCGCCGAACACGGCGGCCAGGAAGTTGTGCGGGAAGATCGCGTAGAAGTTGCCCGCCAGCGGTTCGTGCAGCAGCGACCCGCCCATGGCGACGGCCAGCACCAGGAACAGGGCGAGCCCACCGGCCAGCGCCATCGCCACGGTCAGGCCGTTGCGGTGGTAGAGGGTGCCGAGCGCGGGCGGCCAGGCGTAGTCGTGGTAGGTCTGCAGCCGCACCTCGGCCATCGCCTTGGGCACGTTGACCGCGAACGCGTGCGGCGGCGCGTACTGGCAGGCGTGCAGGCAGGCGCCGCAGTTGTGGCAGAGGTTGGCCAGGTAGTGGGTGTCGGCCTTGCCGAACTCGAGCCGGCGCGTCATCGCCGGGAACACCGCGCAGAAGCCCTCGCAGTAGCGGCAGGCGTTGCAGATCTGCAGGATGCGGGCGACCTCCTGCTCGCCGGCCGACAGCGGCAGCGCGGGGCGGATCGGGATTACGCGGGGGTTGACGGAGGCACGGCCGTCGAGGCCGACGGCGTCGGTCTCGGCCTGCACGCTCCGCACCAGATCATCGAGCGCGGGCATGGGCGATTTCCTCGGCGAATTCGGGGTGGTGGAAACCGGCGGAGCGCGCGGCGCCCACGCCGGCGATGCGGCCGAAGGCCGTGCCGATGCTCATGCCGACGCCGGCGGTATAGCCCTTGCCGAGCACGTTGCCGGCCATCATCTCGCCGGCGACGAACAGGTTGTCGCTCGGCACGTCGCCGAAACGCACCGCGGTGGTCTCGTCGACCTTCATGCCCAGGTAGGTGAAGGTGATGCCGGGCTTGAGCGGGTAGGCGTAGAAGGGCGCCGTGTCGAGCGGCCGCGCCCAGTGGGTCTTGGCCGGGGCCACGCCCTCGGTGTGGCAGTCGTCGAGCGCGGTGTGGTCGAAAGTGCCGACGCGGCAGGCGGCGTTGTAGTCGCCCACGGTCTGCAGGAAGGTCGGCACGTCCACGCCGATCTGGCGCGCCAGGTCTTCCAGCGTGTCGGCCCTGGTGCCGTCGAACACCGGCGGCATGAAGCGGCCGATGGCCTTCTGGTCGATGACCGACCAGGCGATCTGCCCCGGCTGCTGTGCCACCAGCCGGCCCCAGATGGCATAGCGCTTGGGCCAGAAATCCTCGCCCTCGTCGTAGAAGCGGCGTGCCTCGCGGTTGACCACCACGCCCAGGGACACGCAGTCGATCCGGGTGCAGATGCCGCCGTCGTAGAGCGGCGCGCGGGCGTCGACCGCCACGCAATGCGCCTGGGTCGGGTCGCCGATGCGGTCGGCGCCGGCATCGAGCATGAACTTCAGCAGCACGCCCTGGTTGAAGCGGGTGCCGCGGACGATGAAGTTCTCGGCCGTCCATTCGCCGCGCTCGTTCTGGCCCCAGGCCTCGCGCTGCCAGGCCAGGTTGGATTCGAAGCCGCCGCAGGCCATCACGCAGGCCCTGGCGGCGATGCGCTCGCCCGATTCGGTGACGGCCGCGACGAAGCGGCCGCCGTCGAGTTCCAGCCGGGCGACCGGCGTGTCGTAGCGCACCTGCACGCCCATCGCCTCGGCGCTGCGGTAGTAGGCGTTGACCAGCGCCTTGCCGCCGCCCATGAAGAAGGCGTTGGTGCGGGCCACGTGCAGCGCGCCCGAGAGCGGTGGCTGGAAGTGCACCCCGTGCCGTCGCATCCACGGCCGGCAGCGGGCCGAGTGGCGGATCACCAGGCGGGCCAGGTACTCGTCGGTCAGGCCGCCGGTGACCTTCAGCAGGTCCTGCCAGTATTCCTCTTCGGGGTAGGCCTCGATCAGCACGTCCTGCGGCGCGTCGTGCATGCAGCGCAGGTTGCGCACGTGCATCGAGTTGCCGCCGCGCCAGGCGCGCGGTGCCGATTCGACCAGCAGCACCGAGGCGCCGGCCTCGCGGGCCATCAGCGCGGCGCACAGCGCCGCATTGCCACCGCCGATGACGAGTACGTCGGGCGCGGTCATCGGGTGTCGGGGCGCACGGCGGCGCCGGTGCGCCGGTGGCGCGGTGGTTCTGGGTGTCTCATGGGGTGGGCGGACTGTAGGCAGCACGCCGCACCCGCGCTAGGCCGCCTGCGGCATGGGGCCATCTGTTTTCGTGATGGCTGCCTCCCGGGAGAACGACCGGCATGCGGGTCTTCCCTGCCGCATCCGGCGGCAGCCGCTTCAGCGCTTCACCGCCTCACCGCCCCACCGCGACGGCAGCGGCCGTGCGGTCCGCGTCGTCAGCCCGTCACCAGCTCCGCGCCCGGCCACTGCCCGCCGGCCACCAGCGCCCGGGCGGTGTCGGCCAGCACGATGCGGGCGGCCAGCGCGGCGGGCGAGAGTTCGTCGTTCGACAGGCTGCAGACGGCGTTGAGCCGCCGCGCCTGCCGGTCGGCCAGCGGCGCCAGGTGGAAGCGGGTGGCCGCGTCGGCGAAGCGGCCCACCGCCGCGCCGGGCTGCACCGTGGCGCCGATGCCCACGTCCACCGCGTCCATCAGCATCGCGAGCGAATCGATCTCCACCACCAGCTGCAGCGTGGCCCGGGCCCGCAGGCAGGCGGCGTCGATGGTGGCGCGCAGCCCGTGCGAATGGGTGGGCAGGATCAGCGGCAGCGCGGCCAGGGCGCGGGTGGTGACCGGCCGGGTGGGCAGCGACCGGCCCGGAGGCAGGTGCCGGCGCGCCTGGATCAGCAGCAGCTTCTCCTCCAGCAGCGGCAGCACGCTCCAGCGCCGGCCGACCTGGGTCGAGAACAGCACCGCCAGGTCGAGCTGGCGGGCGTTGAGCATGGTCGAGAGGTGGCCCGACAGCGCCTCGACCATGTGCAGCCGCACGTCCGGGTAGCGCTCCCGCATCGCCCGCAGGAAGGGCATGGCCAGCACGGCCGCGGTGGTGGGCGCCAGGCCCACGCTGACGGTGCCGCTCAGCCGGGCCTGCTGGGCCGCGCGCATCGCCTGCTCGGCATGGCGCAGGGTGAGCTGCGCCTCGCGAAAGAAGGCCGCACCGGCCTCGGTGGGCAGCACGCCGCGGGCGCTGCGCTGCAGCAGCCGGGCCGAGAGTTCGCCTTCGAGCCGGCTGATCTGCTGGCTGAGGGCCGACTGCACCATGCCCAGCTCGCCCGCGGCGCGGCTGATGCTGCCGAGCTCGACGGTGCGGACGAAGTAGCGGAGCTGGCGCAGTTCCATGGCGGGGTGCGGATGGCCCGGGCCGGGCGCGGGGGAAGGGAGGGCCGGGATAATCGCACACCTTATGTCCCACCACCGCATCGTCGTAGGCCTGTCCGGAGGGGTCGATTCCGCCGTCACCGCCCATCTGCTGAAACAGCAGGGCCACGAGGTGGTCGGCATCTTCATGAAGAACTGGGAGGACGACGACGACAGCGAGTACTGCTCGTCGAACGTCGATTTCGTCGATGCGGCGGCGGTGGCCGACGTGCTGGGCATCGAGATCAAGCACGTCAATTTCGCGGCCGACTACAAGGACCGGGTCTTCGCCGAATTCCTGCGCGAGTACCAGGCCGGCCGCACGCCCAACCCCGACGTGCTGTGCAATGCCGAGATCAAGTTCAAGGCCTTCCTCGACCATGCGATGCGGCTCGGCGCCGAGAAGATCGCGACCGGCCACTACGCGCGGGTCCGCTTCGACGATGCCTCGCGGAAGCACCAGTTGCTGAAGGGCCTGGACCCGGCCAAGGACCAGAGCTATTTCCTGCACCGGCTGAACCAGGCGCAACTCTCGAAGACGCTGTTCCCGGTGGGCGAGCTGCACAAGACCGAAGTGCGGCGCATCGCCGACGAGATCGCCCTGCCCAACGCGAAGAAGAAGGACTCGACCGGCATCTGCTTCATCGGCGAGCGGCCGTTCCGCGAGTTCCTCAACCGCTACATCTCGCATGCGCCGGGCGCGATCCAGGACGAGCGCGGCCGCACCGTCGGCCGGCACCAGGGCCTGTCGTTCTACACCCTGGGCCAGCGCCAGGGCCTGGGCATCGGCGGGCTGAAGGACAAGGGCGCGCAGCGCGGCGGCGGCGAGCATGCGCCCTGGTTCGTGGCCCGCAAGGACCTGGAGAAGAACCTGCTGCGGGTGGTGCAGGGCCACGACCACCCGTGGCTGCTGTCGCACCGGCTGGTGGCCGACGACACCAGCTGGGTGGCGGGCACTCCGCCGGCGCCCTCGCCCACCCTGGCGGCCAAGACCCGCTACCGGCAGACCGACGCGGCCTGTGCCTACTCCGATGTGGGCGACGGCCGGTTCGCGCTCGATTTCCCGGACGCGCAATGGGCCGTCACGCCCGGCCAGTCGGCGGTGCTGTACGACGGCGAGGTGTGCCTGGGCGGTGGTGTGATCGCCTCTGCCGACAGCCTGGCCGCCGGCTGATCCGCGGGCGATTCGCGGCCGGCGTCGGCGCCGCGCGCCGACCACCTGCTACCAGATCGGTAGCGTCTTGCGCTTGTCGGCCCAGAGGGTGAGCCAGGTCTCGAACTGCTTGGGCGAGAGCGGCCGGGCCAGCAGGTAGCCCTGCACCATGTCGCAGTCGAGCGCGCGCAGCCGCTGCAGCACCAGTTCGTTGTCGACGCCCTCGGCCACCACCTTCAGGCCCATGTTGTGGCCCAGGTCGATGGTCGAGCGGACGATGATCTCGTCGTCGCGGTCGTCGGCCATGTTCATCACGAAGGACTTGTCGATCTTGATCTCGTCGACCGGCATGCGCTTGAGGTAGGCGAGCGACGAGTAGCCGGTGCCGAAGTCGTCGATCGACAGGCGCAGGCCCATGTCGTGCAACTGGTTGAGCGTGGCCAGCGCATGGGCGGGGTCGTCCATCACCGAGCTCTCGGTCACCTCGATCCAGATCCAGCCCGGCTCCATCCGGTGCTCTTCCAGCAGCGCGGCGAAGAGCGCCGGCAGCTCGTCGCCCAGCAGGTCGCGGGCCGAGACGTTGATCGACACCGCGACCTCGATGCCGGCCGCATGCCACGCGGCGCACTGCGCGATGGCGCTACCGGCGACGAAGCGGGTGATCGCCTTGATGTAGCCGGTCTGCTCGGCGAAGGGAATGAACCGGTCGGGCGCGACGAAGCCGCGGGTGGCGTGCTCCCAGCGCACCAGCGCCTCGACCGAATGCACCTCGCCGCTGGCCATGTCGACCTTGGGCTGGTAGTGCAGTGCCAGGTCGCCGTGCTCGACCGCGCGGCGCAGCTCGCCCATCAGCGAGAGCCGCTCGGGCTGCACCGTCTCGTGGCCGCTGTCGTAGGGCAGGCAGCCGGCGCCGGTGCGCTTGGCGGCGTACATCGCGATGTCGGCCCGGCGCATCAGGGTGGGCACGTCGGTGCCGTGCTGCGGGCACACCACGATGCCGATGCTCGCGCCGATGTCGACCACCTGGCCCTCGACGGTGGTCGGCTGCTCCAGCACCAGCAGCACCTGCCGCGCGATGGCGAAGGCCGAGGCCGCATCGCCGCAGGGCAGCAGCACCGCGAACTCGTCCCCGCCCAGGCGGGCGACCACCGTGTCGCCGCCGGGCAGCGTGGACAGCAGCCGCCGGCCCACCTCGACCAGCAGCTGGTCGCCGATCGGATGGCCCAGCGTGTCGTTGACGTACTTGAAGCGGTCCAGGTCCATCACCATCACCGCGAGCGAGCCCTGGGCATTGCCCTTGGACGCCTGCACCTGGGCGATGGCCTTCTCCAGATGTTCGTGGAAGCGGGCGCGGTTGGGCAGGTGGGTCAGCGCGTCCTCGTAGGCCAGGCCGGTGATCCGCTGCTCGCGCTCCAGCAAGCCGTCGCGCATCCGGTTGAAGGTGCGGGCCAGGTCGCCCAGCTCGTCCTCCTGCGGCGGCATCGGGATCGGCGGCGGGTAGTGGCCCTCGCCGATGCCGCGGGCGAAGCTGCTCAGCACGCCGATCGGCCGGGTCACGCTGCGGGCGGTCAGGATGGCGGCCACCACCGAGACCAGCAGGCCGGCCAGGCTCACCAGCAGCAGGGTCGACTGCACCCGCTGGAACGGCGCCATGCTCTCGGCCAGCGACCGCTGCAGCACCGCCACCACCGGCTCGTCGCCCCGGTTGAGCGACACCAGGCGCACCGCGTAGTCGTCGCCGTCGAGCCGCAGGTCGGTGTTGCGGCCGGTCGAGCGCAGCTCGTCGCCCAGGTCGGCGGTCAGCCGGGCGGCGGTGTCGGCCGGCAGCGAGGTGGCCAGCACCTGCCAGTGGCCGGCGGTGGTGCGGCTGACGAAGGAAACGTCGAGCGTGGTGGTCGACTTCAGCAGGTCGACCACCCGGCTGTCGACCCGAAAGCCCATGACGATCCAGGCGATGGTCACCGGCGCGCGCACCGGCACCACCACCAGTTCGTACAGCTTGTCGTCCAGCGGGGCGATCGACGAGGCGCTGCCCTCGCGCCGGGCGCGGGCGATCAGGTCGGGGTAGAGGAACAGGCTCTGCTCCGAATTCTGTAGCGTGGTGTCGGCGATCAGCCTGCCGTCCAGCCCGATCAGCATCACGAGATCGGCCTGGATGCGGTCGCCGTGGTTGCGCAGCGCCGAGACGACGGTCGCTTCGTTGCGGGTGGCCACCGCCTCGCGGAAGCCGAAGTCCGCCGCGACCACCGTGGCCGCCTGCGCGAGCCGCTCGCGGTGGGCCTGCACGATCTGGCCGAACACCCGTTCGGCCACCTGCAGCTGATCGTCGGTATTGGTGCGGGCGGCCGAGGTGATGAACCGGCTGACCGAGGTGTAGCCCAGCACCTGCACCACCAGCACCAGGGCGGTGAAGATCAGCGCGATGCGGGTCCGGAGGCGGTGGATGCGCAGCCTCGGCAAGCGCATGGTCAGTTCCCTTCGGTGGTCAGCGTGAACTTGAGCGCGGGCGAGGCGCCGCCGGCCGCCACCTGCGCGGTGCTGGTCGGCTGCGCGTTGGGGTCGCGCATCTTGTAGTGCCAGGCGGCGACGCGGTAGCTGCCGGCCGGCAGGTTCTCGAAGCTGACCCGGCCGTCCTTGTCGGTACGGCCGAAATACGGCGTCTCCACCACCAGCACGTATGCCACCATCGAGTCGTGGATGTTGCAGCCCAGCACCACCAGGCCCGGCTTGTCGAAGAGCACCGGCTTGGACGGCACGCCCGAGTACAGCTTGATCTCGAAACGCTTGGCCGGGGAGAAGGAGTAGATGTCGTGCTCTACGTCGTCCTTGTTGGGAAAGCGCACGTTGGTGCCGGTCTGGATCACCGAGACCAGGGGCACGAACTCGCGGTCGATCTGGTCGATGGCGGCGGTGGTGCCCGGCGCCGCCAACGCGGGCCGGGCACCGGCCGGCGTGGCGTACACCACCGCATCGGCCAGCGGCCGGCCGCGCGCGTCGACCACCTGCACCGGGGTGGCGGCCGCCTGCACCGCCAGGGGCGACAGGGCGGCCAGGCCGATCACGGCGCAGGCCGCGCGGTACAGGAAACGGGTAGCGTGTGGAGGCGTCATGCGGCGGTGGTGAGGACTACGGGCGGTGCAGGGCGGGAAGCGCGGACGGCGGCGGGCGAAGCGGTGCGCGGGTCAGCGCGTCTCGATCTGGCGGTGCAGCGGTGCCAGCCGCGCCAGCAACGCGTTCTGCGCGCCGAAGCCTACGCCATTCTTGTCCATCGCGTCCTGCAGGTTTTCCACGACCGCGTTGAACGCGGCCCGGTCGATCTGCAGGTTCTTGTGCACGGCGGCCATCGAGCTTCCGGTGTAGGTGCAGGGGCCGCCCAGCTCGGCGCAGAAATGCTCGTTGAGCTTGGCGCGGAAGCGCTTGATCGAGGTCTTGGCGAAATACGGGCGGGTGCGCGGATCGGATGTGAGGTTGGCGATGAAATCGTCCACCACCCGCGCCAGCCCCGCCTCGCCGCCGAAGGAGTCGTACAGCGCATCGTCCGCGTGCGCCACCGGCGCCGCCGCCACGGCGGCCAGGCCCAGCACCAGGCCGGCGAGGGTCTTGCGCAGACCGGAGGAGAAGAGCGTGGTCGTCATGGTGCGCGGCTCCGTCAGAAACCCGTCTGGGCCGAGAGGTACCAGCCGCGCTGGTTGCGCACGGTGGCGATGTCGCCCAGCGACACGTAGGCCAGGGTGAGCGAGACGTTCTTGGTCGGCGCCCAGGCGACGAAGGCGTCCCAGGCGTCCTGCTCGCGGGCGAAGCGCAGGTTGTCGGGCTTGGTGCGGAACTCGCCGCCCACCGCCCAGTGGCGGGAGAGCAGATAGGCCGCCGACAGCTCGGCCTGCGGCCGGTAGCGGTCGTTGCCGTCGCCGCCGAAGCCCAGCAGGCCGAACTGGTTGGCCTTGGTCCAGCGCACCGTGCCGTTGAGCAGCACGCCCGGCGCCAGCAGCAGCTTCGTGCCCGACAGGTAGAAATCGGTACCCGAATCGCTGCGCGCGCCCACCGAGCGCACCACCGCGCCCTGGCGGTTGTGCTTGGCCTGCACGCCGGCCGAGACCTGGGGCATCCAGGTGTCGGAATCCAGTACCGCATCGCCCAGCAGCCGCAGCTTGGCGCCGGCGATGTCCTGCTCGAACCGGAAGCCGGCGCCCAGGCCCAGCGCGGCGCCGGCGGCGCGGGTGTCGAAGCGCTGGTGGGCCAGCGACAGCTCCAGCCGGTCGTTGACGCCGACGGTCACCCCATAGGTGTCGAGCGCGAAGGCACCGGTCCGGACCCGGGTGGCGTGCACGTTGGCGCCCCATTGTCCGGTCGCACCGTAGCCGCCGATCACCGCCCAGGGCACCAGGCCGCCGCCGGCCGCGCCCTCGACCTGCGAAACACCGCCGGTCAGCAGCAGCTTGCCGCCGGTGCCGCGCGGCGGGATGGCGACCATCGGGCGCAGCGGAAGCGCAGGTTCGTCGTCGGGTGCGGGACCGGACGGGCCCGCCGCGGTGGCGGCATCGGCAGGCACCGCGGCCAGCGGACCCGCATCGCCCACGCCGCCGCCGACCGGCGCCAGCGAGGCCACCCGCTCGCCGGGCAGCCGCTCCAGCCGCATCGACAGCACCAGCCGCAGACCCGGATCGTCGGCATCGGCGCCGGCGGCAGCCGCATGGCGGGCGGCGGGCTTCGCCGCGGCGGCCACCGCCCCGCCCTGCGGCATGGAGCCCAGCACCAGCGCCAGGGAGGTCAGGCGCGCGACCGTGGGCAGGGGCGACCGGGACGGCGGACGCAGGCGCGGAGAAGGCGGCATACGGCAGAAAAAACGGAAGGCTGCGGACCGGGTCTTGGGGGCAGGAGGCGCCATGTCGTGAACCCTGTTGGACGGATGGCAACACCCGATTAGATATCAACCGGGTAAAAATATGCATCCTGGCCTGTAAAAGTATAGGGCCGGGGGGATGCCAGTACGCCGATGCGGCCTGCAAACGACGCGTGGCGCGGCAGCCGATGCTGCCGCGCCACGCGGAGGGAGACGGAAGCGCCGTTTTTAGAACGGAATGTCGTCGTCCATGTCGTCGAAGCCCGACGGTGCGCGGTTGGCGGCGGGTGCCGGCGCCGGCGCCGCCCGGGGGGCCGGCGCGGGGCGCGGGGCCGGTGCGGGGGCCGCGCGGCGCGGTGCGGCCTCGTAGCCTCCGCCGCCGCCACCACCGGCTCCGCCACCGTAGCCGTCGTCCTCGGACGACTGGCCGCCACCGCCGCCGCCCTGGCCCTGCCGGCCGCCCAGCATCTGCATCTGGTCGGCCCGGATCTCGGTGCTGTAGCGGTCGGCGCCGTCCTTGTCGGTCCACTTGCGGGTGCGCAACTGGCCTTCGACGTAGACCTGCGAGCCCTTGCGCAGGTACTGGGCGGCGACCTCGGCCAGCCGGTCGTTGAAGACGATGCTGTGCCACTCGGTGATCTCGCGCATCTCCCCGCTCTGCTTGTCCTTCCAGCGGTCGGTGGTGGCGACGCGGATATTGCAGACCTGGCCGCCGCTCGGGAACGTGCGGGTTTCGGGATCGCGGCCCAAATTGCCGACGATGATGACTTTGTTGACGGATGCCATGGGGATGCTGCCTTGTTCGCGGTGGGCGCGGCGCGGCGGAGCCGGCACGCCAAAACGCTCGATTGTGCCGCATCCACCGCCCGCCGGCAGGCCGGGGGCGGACCACCGGCAGGCCGTGTGGATGCAGAATCGCAGGCCATGCCCCGCCCGCCCGGCCCACCGCCGGGCCGAACGCCGGGCCCGCCCTACCGGCCCCCTTGCCTGGCGATCCTATGCACCGCGACCCCAATTTCCTGCAGAACCTGCGCGCCGAGCTCTCCAACGGCCGCCTGTGGCTGGAGCGCTCGATCGTGCTGGCCTATGCCGTGGCGGCGGGCCTGGCGATCGTCGGCTTCACCCTGCTCGGCGACTGGGCTTTCGAGCGTTTCCTGCAGATCAACCACCGGCAGCCCTGGCTGGTACTACTCTGGACGCCGGCGCTCACCGCGGCCATCGTCTGGTGCACCCGCCGCTGGGTGCCCGGCGCGGCGGGCTCGGGCATCCCGCAGGTCGTGGCGGCGCTGGACCCGGCCATGCCGCCGGCCGCGCGCGGCCGCTTCGTCTCGCTGCGGCTCAGCGTCGCCAAGGTGGGGCTGACCGCTGCCGGGCTGCTGGCGGGACTGTCGGTGGGCCGCGAGGGTCCGTCGGTGCAGGTGGCCGCCGGCGTGATGCAGCATGCGCGGCGCTGGCTGCGTCCGCAGTCGGGCATCACCGACCATGCGCTGCTGGTGGCCGGCGGCGCGGCCGGCATTGCCGCGGCCTTCAACGCGCCGCTGGCGGGCGTGGTGTTCGCGATCGAGGAACTGTCCCGCAAGCTGGAGTCGCGCAGCAGCGGGCTGATCATCACCGCCATCGTGCTGGCGGGCCTGATGGCGGTGTCGGCCTTCGGCAACCTGAGCTACTTCGGGGTGATCCGGGTGCCGCGGCTGGGCTGGGAGGCGCTGCTGCCCGGCTTGGTGGTGACGGTGGCCTGCGGCGCGCTGGGCGGCGTGTTCGCCCGGCTGCTGGCGGCGTCGCTCACCGGCTCGCCCGAGCGGTTCAACCTCTGGCGGCAGCGCTACCCGGTGCGCTTCGCCGCGTGCGGGGGGCTGGCGGTGGCGGTGATCGGCCTGGTGACCGGCGGCGCCACCTTCGGCGCCGGCTCCGAGGCGGTCAAGCACCTGCTCGCCGGCGAGGCGGAGCTGCCCACCCTGTACGTGACGCTGAAGTTCGTCGCCACCTGGCTCACCGCCTGGTGCGGCGTGCCGGGCGGCATCTTCGCGCCCTCGCTCTCGATCGGCGCGGGCGTGGGCCACAACGTGTCGGTGCTGGCGGGCCATCCGGAGCTGGCGGCGGCGCTGATCGCGATGGGCATGGCCGCCTTCCTGGCCGCGGTGACCCAGGCGCCGCTGACCGCCTTCATCATCGTGATGGAGATGGTCGACGGCCATGCGATGGTGCTCAGCCTGATGGCCGCGGCGATGCTCGCCAGCCTGGTGTCGCGGATGGTGGCCCGGCCGCTCTACGAGACCCTGGCCGACGCGATGGTGCACGGCGCCACCCCGCCGCCCGCCGCCGCGCCGGCCGCTGCGGCGGCACCGGTCAGCGCGGGCCCGGCGGCGGAGGGCGAACCCCCCAGGTCACCGCCAGCCACACCAGGCTGAGGGCCAGCGTCGCGGCGAACAGGCCCTGCGGCCCGGCCGTCTTGACCAGGGTGCCGCCGAGTGCGCCGCCGGCGAAGAGCCCCAGCGACTGCAGCGTGTTGTAGGCCCCCAGCGCCGCACCGCGCAGGCGGGCCGGCGCCAGCCGCGACACCAGGCTCGGCTGGCTGGCCTCCAGCACGTTGAAGCCGCAGAAGAAGACGAAGAGCACCAGGCCCAGCGCGGCCAGCCCCCACGGCGCGCCGTGCGCGGCACCGGACGACGCCGCCCACAGCCCCGCCTGCACCAGCACCACCAGCCCGACCGCACCGCGCAGCGCCCACTGCAGCCGGCCGCGCCGCTCCATCGGGAACAGCGTGCCGCCCATCACCACGAAAGACGCCAGCACCGCCGGCAGGTAGATCCACCAGTGGTGCGCCTTCTCCAGCCCCGCCTGCACCAGCAGCGCCGGCACCGCGACCCACATCGCGAGCTGCACCGTGTGCAGCACGAAGACGCCCAGGTTCAGCCGCAGCAGGTCGCGGTGGCCCCACAGGTCGCGCAGCCGGCCCCGCTCGGCCGTACCGGCGTGCGGCACCTCGGGCGGCACCCACCACACCACCGCCGCCACGCCGGCCAGCGCCAGCACGCCGGTCAGGCCGAACAGGCCGGCCAGCCCGATCCGCGCCGCCAGCAGCGGGCCGGCCACCAGCGCCAGCGCGAACATCAGCCCGATGCTGCCGCCCACCAGCGCCATCGCCTTGGTGCGCACCGCGTCGCGGGTCTGGTCGGCGAGCAGCGCGGTCACGGCGGCCGACACCGCCCCCGCCCCCTGCAACGCCCGGCCGGCCAGCAGCCAGGCCAGGCTGTCGGCCATCGCCGCGACACCGCTGCCCAGCGCGAAGACCAGCAGGCCGCAGACGATCACCCGCTTGCGGCCGTAGCGGTCGGAGGCCAGGCCGAAGGGCATTTGCAGACAGGCCTGCGTCAGCCCGTAGATGCCCATCGCCAGGCCCACCAGCGCCGGATCGCTGCCGCCCGGGTAGCGCGCCGCCTCCAGCGCGAACACCGGCAGCACCAGGAACAGCCCCAGCATGCGCAAGGCGAAGAGCGACGCCAGCGATGCGCTGGAACGGCGCTCCTGCGGCGTCATGCGGCTCGCGACGAGAGAGGCGGGCGCGGCTGCGGCGGAGCCCGGGGTGGGAATGGACGACAAGGGATTCGGCACGGCGGTGCCCGGAGGCGGGAGAGCGCGATTCTCGCGCATCCGTCCGGCGCCCCTTCGCCGGAACGCGTGCGGCCGGAAAATCGAAGCGAAAAGTGCCTCCAGCCGGCGATCCGCGCCGACCACCAGCTATCTTTTCAATAGCATCTCGTTGGCGCGACCACCCGGCGCTTCGGCAATGCGATCCGGGCGAAATTTCCCTCGCAAACGTTTGCCTCGGTCGCCGCCGTTGCTTATTTGTAACCCCGCGTTTCAAATTGCATCCGCGGTGCTGTAATGCGTCCCCATGAAGGAAGTCGAAGCACTGCACACCGCGTGGGAGGGCCTGGCCCGCACCTGGGAACAGGCGCGCCGCACGCCCGACAAGATCGAGAACTGGGCCACCTTCATGCCCCACTGCGACCAGGTCTGGACGGTCGCGCAGCAGTACGGCATGACCGACATCTCGGCCGCCCTCTCGCCGGTGCTGGAGGTGCTCGACACCGTCGACACCCCCGGCACCGAGAAGGCCGAGGCGATCGCCGGCCTGCTGCCCGGTCTGCTGCAGGCGGTGGGACAGACGCTCGACGCGCCTCCCCACCCCCGCCCCCGCGGCGAGGACCTGCGCAGCAAGGGCCCGCCGGTGGTGGCGGTGCTGGGCATGTGCGAATCCAAGGCCCATGCGGTGCTGCTGCAGATGGAGCACTACGGCTACCAGTTCCAGCTCTTCACCGACACCCGCACCGGCCTGGCCTATGCCGTCAAGCACCGGGCGGCCGCGGTGCTGCTGGTGCTGGACGGCGGCTTCACGCCCGCGGTGCGCCAGGTGATCGACGAGATCGTGCGCCGGGGCATGCAGTGGTGCGCGGTGGCCGAGCGGGGCGACTACGAGCTGCGGCTGGAGGCGGTGCGGCGCGGGGCGCTGTACTTCTTCGTGACGCCGCTGGCGATCGAGAGCCTGGTCGAGGTGCTCGACCCGCTGGCCTTCCCGGCGCCGATCGCGCCCTACCGGGTGCTGGTGCTGGACGATTCCCGCACCATGCTGTCGGCGGTGCGCAAGGCGCTGCGCCCGCACCCGATCCAGCTGGGCATCCTGAGCAAGCCCGAGAAGGTGCTGGACGTGCTGCACCACTTCGTGCCCGACGTGCTGCTGCTCGACGTGCACCTCGAGGGCTGCACCGGCATGGAGCTGGCGAAGATGATCCGCCAGCACCGGGCCTTCGAATCGATCCCGATCATCTTCATGACCGGCGACACCGGCAAGGACGCCCAGCGCCGCGCGATGGAGCACGGCGGCGACGAGTTCCTCACCAAGCCGGTGGAAGAGGAGCAGCTGGTCAGCACCGTGCTGCAGAAGGCCGAGCGCTACCGCGGGCTGCGCAAGCGCATGGTCGAGGACAGCCTGACCGGCCTCTACAACCACGTCGCCACCAAGTCGATGCTCGAGCAGTGCCTGCAGTCGGCCGCGCGCGACGGACAGCCGCTGACCTACGCGATCGTCGACATCGACCACTTCAAGCGTGTCAACGACCTCTACGGCCACGCGGCCGGCGACATGGTGATCCGCACCCTGTCGCGGATGCTGCGCCAACGGCTGCGCGTCGGCGACGTGGTGGGCCGCTACGGCGGCGAAGAGTTCGCGGCGGTGATCTACGGCTGCCCGCCGGCCGAGGCCGAGCGGATGCTCGACGGCATCCGCGAGAGCTTCGGCCGGCTCTACCACGCCTACGAGGAAGGCATCTTCTCGGTGACCTTCAGCGCCGGCGTGGCGCATTTCCCGGCGTTCTCGGGCATGGCCGAGCTGATGGGTGCGGCCGACGAGGCGCTCTACCGCGCCAAGCGCGCCGGCCGCAACCGGGTGATGCAGGCGGTGGCCGAGGACAGCCGCAGCCTGGCCTGACCCCGCGGCCGGGCTTCGGGCCGCACAGCGCCGACGGGCGCCCGAACCCCTATCATGGTCGGTTTACTTTTTCGGGCGCACCTACCTTGACTTCCGCACGACACGACGCGCCGCCGCAGCCGCGGGCCGGGGCCACCGCGCCCGAGGACGAAGGCCGTCACCTGGCACGGGTGCTGCGCGAGCAGCGCATCAGCATCCGCGGTGCGCGCACCCACAACCTGAAGAACATCGACCTCGACATCCCGCGCCACCAGCTGGTGGTGATCACCGGGCTGTCGGGCTCGGGCAAGTCGAGCCTGGCCTTCGACACGCTGTACGCCGAGGGCCAGCGCCGCTACGTCGAGAGCCTCTCGGCCTATGCGCGGCAGTTCCTGCAGCTGATGGACAAGCCCGACGTGGACGTGATCGAGGGCCTGTCGCCCGCGATCAGCATCGAGCAGAAGGCCACCAGCCACAACCCGCGCTCGACCGTCGGCACCGTGACCGAGATCCACGACTACTTGCGCCTGCTGTATGCCCGCGCCGGCACGCCGCACTGCCCCGAACACGGCGTTCCGCTGCAGTCGCAGACCGTCTCGCAGATGGTCGACAGCGTGCTGGCCCTGCCGGAAGACACGAAGCTGATGATCCTGTGCCCGATGGCCCGGGCCCGCAAGGGCGAGTTCGCCGAGCTGTTCACCGAGATGCAGGCCGGCGGCTACGTCCGCTTCCGGGTCGACGGCCAGATATACGAGCACGAGAACCTGCCGGCGCTCAAGAAGACCGAAAAACACGACATCGACGTGGTGATCGACCGGATCAAGGTGCGGCCCGACATGCAGCAGCGCCTGGCCGAGAGCTTCGAGGCCGCGCTGCGGGTGGGCGGGGCCGAGGGCGCCGGCCGCGTGGTGGCGCTGGAGATGGACACCGGCGTGGAGCATCTCTTCAATTCCCGCTTCGCCTGCCCCGTCTGCGCCTGGTCGCTGGCCGAGCTGGAGCCGCGGCTCTTCTCCTTCAACTCGCCGGTGGGCGCCTGCCCGGCCTGCGACGGCCTGGGCCTGCAGGAAGTCTTCGACCCGGTGCGGGTCGTCGCCTTCCCGACGCTGAGCCTGGCCGCCGGCGCCATCAAGGGCTGGGACCGGCGCAACGCCTTCTACTTCGCGATGCTGGAGAGCCTGGCCGCGCACTACGGCTTCGCGCTCGACACCGCCTTCGAGGACATTCCTGCCGCGGCGCGCCAGGTAGTGCTGCACGGCTCGGGCACCGAGGACATCAAGTTCAGCTACACCCTGGAATCGGGCCCGCAGAGCGGCAAGAAGCTGAGCAAGAAGCACCCGTTCGAGGGCGTGATCCCCAACATGCAGCGCCGCTACCGCGAGACCGATTCGACGGTGGTGCGCGAGGAGCTGGCCCGCTACCGCAGCACCCAGCCCTGCCCCGTCTGCCACGGCGCGCGGCTGCGGCTGGAAGCGCGCCATGTGCGGCTGGGCGAAGGCCCCGACGCCCTGCCGATCCAGACGGTGAGCCACATGACGCTGCGCGACAGCCAGGCCTACTTCGGCGGCCTGGCGCTCACCGGCGCCAAGGCCGAGATCGCCGACAAGATCGTGCGCGAGATCGGGCTGCGGCTCAAGTTCCTGAACGACGTGGGCTTGAACTACCTGAGCCTCGACCGCAGCGCCGAGACGCTCTCGGGCGGCGAGGCGCAGCGCATCCGGCTGGCCAGCCAGATCGGCTCGGGCCTGACCGGCGTGATGTACGTGCTCGACGAGCCGAGCATCGGCCTGCACCAGCGCGACAACGACCGGCTGATCAACACGCTGCGCCACCTGCGCGACATCGGCAACAGCGTGATCGTGGTCGAGCACGACGAGGACATGATCCGCGCCGCCGACCATGTGATCGACATGGGCCCCGGCGCGGGCGTGCACGGCGGCCGGGTGATGGCCCAGGGCACCTACGAGGAGGTGCAGGCCAACCCCGACTCGCTCACCGGCCAGTACATGGCGGGCACCAAACGGATCGAGGTGCCCGCGCACCGCACCGCCTGGCTGCCGGTGCTGCAGAGCGGCGCGAAGGCCGAGGCCAAGGTCGCCAAGAAGACCGGCCGCGCCAGCGCCGCCGCCGTGGCCTGGGCCGAACGCCAGGCCGCCCACCAGGCCACGCAGGGCACGCTGCAGGCGCTGCGGGTGGTCAACGCCACCGGCCACAACCTGCGCGGCGTGAGCGTCGAGTTTCCGGTGGGGCTGCTCACCTGCGTGACCGGTGTCTCGGGCTCGGGCAAGTCGACGCTCGTCAACGACACGCTCTACGCCGCGGTGGCGCGCCAGCTCTACCGCGCCCACGACGAGCCGGCCGAGCACGACGCGATCGAGGGCATGGAGTACTTCGACAAGGTCATCAACGTCGACCAGTCGCCGATCGGCCGCACGCCGCGCAGCAACCCGGCCACCTACACCGGCCTGTTCACCCCCATCCGCGAGCTGTTCGCCGAGGTGCCCACCGCCCGCGAGCGCGGCTACGGCCCGGGCCGCTTTTCCTTCAACATCGCCGGCGGCCGCTGCGAGGCATGCCAGGGCGACGGCATGGTGAAGGTGGAGATGCACTTCCTGCCCGACGTGTACGTGCCCTGCGACGTCTGCCACGGCGCCCGCTACAACCGCGAGACGCTGGAGGTGCAGTACAAGGGCCGCAACATCGCCCAGGTGCTGGGCATGACGGTGGAGGCGGCCAACACCTTCTTCAGCGCGGTGCCCACCATCGCCCGCAAGCTGCAGACGCTGCTGGACGTGGGCCTCTCCTACATCACGCTCGGCCAGGCCGCCACGACGCTCTCGGGCGGCGAGGCGCAGCGGGTCAAGCTGGCGCTGGAACTCTCCAAGCGCGACACCGGCCGCACCCTCTACATCCTCGACGAGCCGACCACCGGCCTGCATTTCGCCGACATCGACCTGCTGCTCAAGGTGCTGCACCAGTTGCGCGACGCGGGCAACACCATCGTGGTGATCGAGCACAACCTGGACGTGATCAAGACGGCCGACTGGGTGGTCGACATGGGCCCGGAAGGCGGGGCCGGCGGCGGCTTGGTGGTGGGCGAAGGCACGCCCGAAGACATCGCCGCCAACCCGGCCAGCCACACCGGCCGGTACCTGCAGCGTATGCTCGAGCCGAAGGATTCAAGCGAAAAGTACTTGCACCCTTCGCCCAGCGGACGCCAGCAGCTATAAAATTGATATCAGCTGCACTATCGGCCTCCAACGGCCCATACGTGCTGCGGCAACAACCGATTCCATATGGAGCGTACCTTCATCCATCGCATCCCTCCGGCCGAGCAGCCGGCCTACAAAGCTTCGGAAGTTGCCGCCGTGCTTGGCGTTCCAAAGACGACCGTAGGCGCGTGGTGTTTCGGTCAGGGCACAGGCGCAGGTCGCAGCTTCAAACCCTTGGTGAAACCAGCTGACGAGCAGGGACGGTTTCTGTCCTTCACAAACCTGTGCGAGTTGCACGTGCTGGCTGTCATCCGTCGTCACCACCTCATCAACATGGCAACGGTCAGAAGCAGCCTGGAGTACGTGCGCAGCCAGTTGAAGCAAGACCGCCCCCTGATTGCGCAAGCGTTCATGACCAACGGCGTCGATCTTTTCATCGAAAAGGCGTCGCAACTCATAAACGTGTCGCGGGACGGGCAAACCGCATTGCGCGGAGAGTTCCAGCAAGCGTTGGCACGCATCGACCGGAACGCGCAAGGCGGCCCGGTTCGCCTGTTCCCTTACAGCCGTATTTCGCCCGACATTGCGCAGCAACCCAAAGCTGTTGCGATCGATCCGGAGATTTCCTTCGGCCGGCCGATACTGCTGAATGCCGGGGTGATGACCGCCGTCATCAGTGATCGCTTCATGGCGGGCGATTCGGTAGCAGAAATGGCGCAGGACTACGGGGTCGCCGAGACCGATATTGACGAGGCCTTACGCTTCACTCAAAAGCTTGCCGCCTGACGCATCTTGGCGAACGCTGCGCTTCCTGCCGCGACGACCGTACAACAGCCCGTTCTGTTCATTGACCGTTGCGCGTGGAGCGGCAAGCTGGGCGCGGCACTGGATACAGCTGGCATTCCCTATGTCCCGCACAACCGGCTCTTTCAGCATGACACGCCCGACGAAGTCTGGCTCGCTGCCGTCAAAAACAACGGTTGGTTGATCCTCACGCGCGATCAGCGCATCCGCTACAGGATCAATGAGCATCGCGCGCTCGTCGAGGCTAAGCTGATGATGTTCGTGCTAAGCCAAGGTGGACTGACCGCCGAGGAAACGGGTCGCATCGTCTGCGCGGCGTACACCGAAATCGTCCGCCAGTCGCACATCACTCAACCGCCCGCCTTGTTCTCTATCACCCGATCAGGGGAAGTAAGCAGACGCAAACTCTCGACTTGAGTCCGCATTCTTCAGCGCCGCACCTCTCTCAATGCCGCAACGATGGCCATCGTTTCCATGCTCACTGCCGTCACCCTTACCAGAAGCGCTAACCACTTGCTCCTTAAGGTCCTCGAAGCGGCAGATTTCAACCCGGCCAGCCACACCGGCCGCTACCTGCAGCCTTATCTGGAAGAAAAGTAGCCGCAGCCGGCGCCGTGCGCCGACTGCATGCTACTATTTTCATAGCATCAGCTTTGTGCGGGTTGTGCCGTCTGGGTGCCGTGGATCGCCGGAGCGTGCCGTTGCACCCACCAGAACATCGGCAGCGCCACGGCCGCGGCGAACGACAGCACCATGAAGGCCAGGCCGAATCGCTGTTCGCTCCCCACGATCGAATTGGCCAGCGTGGGACTCAGGGCCGCACCGACGCCCTGCAAAGTCATCACGAAGCCCAGCGCGGTGTTGAACCGGCCGCTGCCCTGGGTGAAGCGCTGCACCATGAGCGGCGTCGCCACGCCCAGCGCCCCCGCGGCCAGGCCGTCGAGGATCTGCACCGGCACGTTGCCCCAGTCGGCGGCGATCAGGTAGGCGAGCGCGCCACGGGCCGGCAGCACCAGGATCGCGGCGAAGACGAACCAGGACACGTCGAAGCGCTTGCTGCGCGACACCCACAGCGCCACCGGGATCATCGTGATCTGCGCCACCACGATCGCGATGCCGGTCCAGAGCAACGGCGCCGAATCGGCCACCGTGGCGGCCAGGCGCTGGTTGAGCAGCGGCAGCATCGCCCCGTTGCCCAGGTGGAAGAACATGCAGGTGATGCCGAACAGCAACAGGGGTTTGTTGCGCAGCAGTGCGACCCAGCCGCCGTCGCTGTCCTGCTGCTCCGCCGACTCGCCCACCGCCTCGGCCGATTCGCAGCCGCGCGCGGCCTGGTGGTCGATATCGTCCGCGCGGATCGCCAACACCGACAGCACCGCCCCGACGGTCATCGCGCCCATCACCGCGAGCATCCACGGGGCACCGAACAGATGCGCCATCAGACCGGCGCCGATCGCCGACACCATGTTGCCGGCATGGCTCCAGGCCTCGTTGCGGCCCGTTTGGTGCTTGAAGCCCGACGCCCGGGTCAGGCCCAGGGTGAGCGCCGCCATCGTCGCCGCCAGCAGCGCGCCGGCCACGCCGGTGACGATCTGCGAGGCGATGAGCCACCGGTCGTCCAGCGTGGAGAACGCCACCGCGCTGGCAGCCAGGATGGCGATCGCCGCCACTACCGTCATCGTGCGCTTGGCAGTCGAGCGGTCGACCCAGGCGCCGGCCACAGGCGTCATCGCCACCGCGGCCAGGCCGCCGGCGGTCATGGTGTAACCGATCAGCTCCTGCTGCACCTTGTGTTCCTGGAGATAGGTGGCCAGGAAAGGCCCCAGGCCGTCGCGCACGTCGGCCATGAAGAAGGCCAGCAGCGTGAGGGCCATCAGCGACCGCGGCAGTGCCGCGCCGCCGGCGGATCCGCTGGCGTTGCCGGTGGAAGCACCGGCCGGCGCGGGCCGGCCGGGCATCGCGACGGCGGCGTCAGCCACGGGGCGCCGCCACCGGCTTGCCGTTGACGGTGCGGGCCTCGACCACCCGGCCGGCGCCGCCGGCCAGCGGACGCGCGTCGCCTTCGGCCTTGACGGTGTCTCCCAGCTTCAGGCCGAGCCGCTCCAGGCCGTCGGGCTTGGTGTGCACGAAGTCGCCGCTGTCGAGCACCACGCCGTTCGGCGCGCCGTGCTTGGCGTAGTTGAAGCGCACCACCGTGCCCGACACGTCGGCCGGCTTGTGGTCCGGCGCGACGGGCTTGCCGTCCACCGACACCAGGCGCTCGAGCTGGTAGACCTCGTGGGCCGGCTTGCCCTTGGGCGAGGGCTCGGCCACGGTGCCCTCGAGCACCACGGCCTGGCCGGCCTTCAGCTTGTCCAGGCCTGCGGAGGCGGCCGGGTCGTGGCCGTCGCAGACGAACTGCGCCGGTGCGCCGTCGGTCTCGATGACCAATCCTTCGACGGTGCCCTTCGGGCTGTAGACCAGGTGCTGGAAGGTCCCCTCGACGGACCAGACGTCGATTTCGGCGGGGGCGGCCTTCTTAACATCGTCCTTCGCGGGAGCCTCGGCCTTGGCCTTTTCGTTGGCCTTGACCTTGGCTTCGGTATCCGAGCGGGCGTTGGCAGTAGCGGTAGCGGCGGAATGAGTGTTCATGGAAATCTCGTATGAAATGAAAAGAAAGGGAGCGGAAAAGTGCGGAACGTCCGCGCCGGGCTTGCACGGCGCGGGTCACGGCTCAGGATGCGGGCCGTGGGGGTGGGGGCGCATCACCGACGGGGGGCGCCGCTGGCGCACCGCCGACCGGCGGAGGCGGCATTCCCGCGGCACCGACGGGACCGGGATCGCGCGGACCGCGAGGACCACGCGCATCGCGAGGGCCGGCGACCGGCGGCTCCACACCGGGACCCGCGAAGAGCTCGCGCGCCGTCTCGGCCGTCGGGCCGAGGGCCGTGGCTTCGAGGGCGGTACCTTGCGCCGACCGGCTGCCCCAGCCGCGGGCGAAGACCGTGCTGCCCGGCTGGAGCGACGCACCCATCGCCATGCCGACATGCGGCGGGAACCGCACGATGCTGCCGTTGTCCAGCAGCACGCCGTTCGGTTCGCCGCGCGGTGCGTACAGCAGGCGCTCGACCCGCCCGCTGGCGCTGAGCGCCGCCAGTGCGCCGGCCTCGGGCGGCACCGGAGGCGGCATGCCGACGGCCGGCGGCGTGTCTTCGATCGTGCGACCACCGACCGTCATGCGGGTGGCGCGCAGCACCGGCACCTGGGGCGTGCGCCAGCCGGACACCTGTACCGTGTCGCCGATCCTGGCGGACTGCAGCAGCGTGGCGGAGAGGTGCGGCGGGAAATTCACCTGCGTGCCGTCGGATAGCAGGAAGCCGTCCACCGTGCCGTTGGGAGTCACCAGCCAGCGCTGCAGACGACCCGAGATCACCGGCGACATGACATCGACCCCTGCATTCGCAGGTGGAGGCGCCATGCCCGGAACCGGCGGCACGCCGGCAAGTGGCGGCAATGCGCCGGAAGGCGTGGGAGGTACGCCATCAGGTGCAGGCGGCACGCCGTTGGGCGCAGGCGGCGCGCCGCCGGGTGCCACCGGCGGCGGCGGCAGCTGGGCGCATGCCGTCGCCATCAAGAGGACGGAGGCGCACAGCGCCAGGGGACGGAATCGGATATGCATGGGGTTCTCCACGAAGTGATGTGCCGAATGCCACTCACAACACGTGCCAGCCTGCCAGCCTTTGCGAATCAACGACTTACGACGTCCCTCGTGGACCGTATGCATGTCGCGAGGACACCGTTGCGTCCGTTTTGAAGACAACGCTCATCCCAGCCGCAGCAACACCGCCGACACGGCGCACACCAGCAGGAACGGGATGCTGAGCTTGTGGAATTCGCGCAGCCCGTTCGGCAGCCGTGCCAGCCGCAGCGCGATCAGGTTGGCGAGCGAGCCCAGCACGCAGCCGAAGCCGCCCACGCTGACACCGGCGGCCAGCGCGGGCAGGTCGCGCACCGGGCCGTCGAGCAGGATCGCGGCCGGTACGTTGCTGATGAACTGCGAGGCGACGATGGCCGCCAGGTAGGCGCGCCAGCCCTCGGCGATCGGGGCGTGCTTGAGCAGATCGGCCACCGCGGGCAGCTCGGCGAGCTGGCGAAGGTCCACGAACATCAGCGCGATGATCGCGAGCAGCGCCCAGTCGACGCCCTTCAGCACCCGCGGGTAAAACACCAGGAAAGCGCCGAACACCAGCCCGAGGCCCGCCAGCAGCCAGTGCCGCTCCAGCGCCACCACGAAGGCGACGAATAGTACGCCGGCCAGGGCGAGCATGCGCGGTTGCACCGCGGGCACCTCGCCGGCCGGCCGCAGCGCGATGGCGGTGCGCGGCACCAGCACCCAGACCGCGACGAACAGCCAGAACAGCATGATCGCGACGGTGGGTGCCATCATCCCCATGAAGCCCAGGAAGCTGTCGCCCGAGCGGTGCCAGAGGTAGAGGTTCTGCGGATTGCCGATGGGCGTGAGGGCCGAGCCGGCGTTCACCGCCAGCGCCTGCAGCACCACCAGCCGGGCCAGCGGCAGGTCGGCCTGGGTGGCCAGCACCCGGGTCAGCGGCACCAGCAGGAACAGGCTCACGTCGTTGGTCACCAGGGCCGACAGCACGGCGGCGCCGGCCGTCAGCAGCAGGGCCAGGCTGCGCAGGTCGGTCATGCGGCCGAGCAGCCGCTGTGCGGTCGCCTGCAGCATGCCGCTCTTCTCCACGCCCTGGGTGATCGCCAGCAGGCCGGCCAGCGCGCCCACCGTCTGCCAGTCGACCAGGTGCAAGTAGTCCATCGGCGCGCGGGGCCGCAGCACCACGAAGAGCCCGGCCACCGCGAGCAGCACCCAGAGCAGGCCGTTGCCGCCCGCGGGCGCATCCTCGGGCGATGCAGTGGTGGATGCCGATCCGGCGGTGGACGAGGCAGCGGGACGGACGGAGGAATCGGTCATGGGAAAGAGAAAAACGAGACGACGGGGCACGCCCTGCGGCGCGCACGAAGTGTGGTGGCACTCAAGAGCCGTGCCCGTAGGCCGACACCGGGGAATTGCCGGGCGGCGCCGGCTGCACGTGGGATGGGGGTGGATGCAATGCGGACAGGATGTGTCCGCTGCCGGGACAGGTGGCAGCATCGCAGGGGGCGATGGAGCACCGGGCCGAACCGCTCGCGCGGCCTGCCGCCCGTCCGGCTACTCCAGCCCGTACTGCGCCAGCTTGCGGTACAGGAGCTGGCGGTGGATGCCCAGCCGGCGCGCGGCCTCGGCCCGGTTGCCCTGGGCGCGTGCCAGGGCCTGCTCGACCATCAGCCGCTCCAGCCGCTCCACGGCCACCGGCAGTTCGGCGTCGAACCATTCGGGCGGCAACGCCGCCACCGCATCCGCGCCGCTGCCGCCGGCATCGACCGCCGGGTCCGCCTGCGCCAGGTCGCCCTGCAGGTCGGCCGCGCCGATCACCGGATGGCGTACCAGGGCCTGGCAGCGCTCCATCCGGTTGCGCAGTTCCCGCACGTTGCCCGGCCAGCGGTACTGGAGCAGGGCTTGCGCCGCGTCCGACGAGAGTGCCTTGGGCGCTGCGGCGCCGGCCGCGCGGCGCAGGAAATGCTCGGCCAGCGGTACGATGTCGGCCAGGCGCTCGCGCAGCGGCGGCACCCGGATGGAGAGCACGTCGAGCCGGTAGTACAGGTCTTCGCGGAAGCGCCCGGCCCGCACCGCGGCGGCCAGGTCGTGGTGGGTGGCGGCGACCACCCGCACGTCCACCTTCACCGTGCGGTGGCTGCCGAGCGGCGTCACCTCGCCCTGCTGCAGCACCCGCAGGATCTTGGCCTGCACCGGCAGCGCCATGTCGCCGATCTCGTCGAGCAGCAGCACCCCGCGGTCGGCGGCGCGAAAGCACCCCGGCCGGTCGCCGGTGGCGCCGGTGAAGGCGCCGCGCACGTGGCCGAACAGCTCGCTCTCCAGCAGTTCGGGCGGGATGGCGGCGCAGTTGATCGCGACGAAGGGCGCATCGGCCCGGTCGGAATGGCGGTGCAATGCGCGGGCTACCATGTCCTTGCCGGTGCCGGTCTCCCCCAGTACCAGCACCGGCACCGCGCTGGCCGCCGCCAGGCCGATGCGCTTGTGCACCTCGCGCATCGCCTGGCTCGGTCCGACGAGCGCGTCCTCGTCATCGGCCTCGGCGCCCGCGGCAGGGCGTGCCGTGCCGGGGCAGGCCTTCTCCTGGCGCAGCGCGCGGGCCAGCACCTCGATCACCGCGTCGCGCCCGATCGGCTTGGCCAGGTGGTCGAAGGCGCCCAGGCGCATCGCCTCGATCGTGTTCGCGCCGCTGGCGTAGGCGGTGAGCACCATCACCGGCGGCAAGCAGGGCAGCCGGGCCTGCAGCGCGGCCAGGGTCTGCAGGCCGTCCATGCCGGGCATGCGGTGGTCGAGGAAGACCGCGTCGTAGCGCTGGCGCGGCATGCGCTCCAGCGCCTCCGCGCCGCTGGCGGCCTGGTCCACCGTGTGGTCCAGGCCCTCCAGCGTCTCGGCCAGGGTCTCGCGGAAGGCGTTGTCGTCGTCGACGATCAGGAGGCGTGCCATGGCAGTTCCAGTGCGAAGCGGGTACCGGGGGTCGGCGGGGCGGCATCCGCGCCGCCGACGGTGGGGGAATCGGCGGCGGCAATCGCGGCGGCGCCGCCCAGTGGCACGTGCTGCAGGTCGCCGCCGTGGGCCAGCGCCACCTCGCGGGCCAGCGCCAGGCCGAGGCCGGTGCCGTCGGCGCGGCCGGTGGCGAAGGGCTCGAAGAGCCGGGCCTGCAGCGCCTCGGGGACGCCCGGGCCGTCGTCGTCCACCTGCAGCACCAGCCGGTCGGCGGGCTCCACCGCTGCGCCCAGCGCGACCGTGCCGCCCTGCCGCGCATGGCGCACCGCGTTGTCGAGCAGGTTGTCGATGGCGCGCGCCAAGTGCTGCGGGTCGAACACCGCATGGCCGGGCATGCCGGGTCGCAGCACCAGCGCCACGCCGCGCTCGGCGGCGCGCGGTGTCACGGCGTCCAGCCGCTCCTGCAGCCAGGCCGGCAGGTCGATCCGCTGCGGCACCAGGTGCAGCGGCTGCACCAGCGCCAGCAGGCTCTGCACCAGGCCCTCGAGCCGGTCGATCTGGCCGACGATCGCGCGCAGCGCGGCGGGCTGGCGATCGGGCGCGGCGGCCAGCGCGTTCTCGGCCTTCAGGCGCATCGCGGCGATCGGGTTGCGGATCTCGTGGGCCAGGCCGCCGGTCATGCGGCCGAGCGCGGCCAGCCGCTGGTCGCGGCTGCGCTGCTGGGCCGCGGCCCGCAGCTGGGCCCGGGTTTCCTCGAAGCGCAGGCGGTAGCGGTTGAAGCCGTCGACGATGCGGTCGATCTCGCGCACGCCGGTCGGCTCCAGCACCGGCACAGCGTCGCCCTCGGCCGCGGCCAGGCGCGTCTCCAGCCGTTGCACCGCCCGCAGGCCGCGCAGCAGGATCAGCCCCAGCCAGCCGCCCGACGCCACCACCGCCACCAGCAGCACCCCCAGGCCCACGCGCAGGCTGTTCTCGGCCGCCAGGGCGCCGGCATGGGTGCGGGTCATGGTCCAGGCGACCAGGTCGCCATCGGGCGAGACCAGGGGGCACGCGGTGACGATTAGCGCCTCGCGGCTGCCGCGTACCACGTCGGTTTCCTGCTCGCGGTTGCGGGCGGCCAGCTCGGCCATCTCCAGGATCAGGGGCTGCTCGGCGGCCGGGATGTCGCGTTTCACGCCGCTGCCTTCGTAGGTGGGATAGGCGTAGGCCAGGAAGCCGCCCTTGCCCTGCCAGATGCCGCCCTCGACGTGCGGCGCTTCCACCAGCACCAGCTGCAGCAGGACCTGCAGCAGGTCGATCTGCGGCTGCACGGGCGGCGGCTGCGGCACCGAGCGCGCATAGCGCGCCGCGATCGCGCCGCACGAGCGCTCCGCCGCCGCGCGGCCAGCGGCCAGTTGGGCGCCGGCGCTGTCCCGGTAGACCGACACCATCACCACCGCCAGGGTGGCGCAGATGGCGAACAGTAGTACCCAGAAGAAAATCAACTGGCTGCGGAGCGATCTCATGGTGGGCGGTGGAGGGCGAAGGCGGCCAGTGTCGCGGCGGTCGGGACCCGATACGTAACCGGTTGACGCAGCCCCCACCGGCGCCTTCCTGCGGCTGCGGTGGCGCCGGGCGCCGCCGCCCTGTGCGTCAGGCGCCGCCGATCCGCTCGGCCACGGTGCGCCGCAGCCACGCGTTGCCCGGGTCGGCGTGGAAGCGTTCGTGCCAGTGCTGCTTGACCTCGTAGCGCGGCAGCGGATGCGGCAGGGCCAGCATGCGGATGCGCTCGCGCGTCTGCATCACCTGGCCGTAGCGCAGCGGCACGGTGGCGAGCAGTTCGGTCTCGGCCACGATGCGCGCCACGCCCAGGAAGCTCGGCACCCGCAGCACGATGTCGCGTTCCACGCCCGCCTTCGCCAGCACCTTGTCGACGATCGCGTGCCCGGTGCCGGAGGCGGTGACCACCAGGTGGCTCTCGCGCCCGTAGGCCGCCCTGGTCAGCCGCCGGCCGATGCGGGGGTGGTCGGCCGCCGCCAGGCAGACGAAGTTCTGCGCGAACAGCACCTGCTGGTAGAAGCCCGCGTCGAGCTGCGGCATGAAACCCACGGCCAGATCCACCTCGCCCTCTTCCAGCCGCCGGGCGCTGTCGGTGCCGATCTTCTCGACCTCGATCCGCACCCGCGGCGCGGCGGTGCGCAGGTGGTTGAGCAGCACGGGCAGCAGCACGATCTCGCTGATGTCGGTCATGCAGATGCGGAAGGTGCGCGCCGCACTCTCCGGCACGAAGGCCTGGCGGCCGGTGCGGGCGCCCTCCAGCCGGGCCAGCACCTCGCGCAGCGCAGGGTACAGCGCCTCGGCCCGCGGCGTGGGCAGCATGCCGCGCGCGGTGCGGCTGAACAGCCGGTCGTCGAAGTGGGCGCGCAGCTTGTTGAGCGCGGTGCTGGCCGCCGCCTGCGCCATGCCCAGCCGCTCGGCCGCGCGGGACACGCTGGCGGTCTTGTAGATCTCGTCGAACACCGCCAGCCATTCCAGATCGAGACGCGACATCGGCCCACCACTATCGAAAAACGCAATACCGCCTATTGCACCACATGCTTGATCGGATAGTGGTGGCGCGGAAGAATCCGGTCCATCGCGGTCCCGCACCCTTGCAGGCCGCCAGGAGACACGCATGCAGACGACCGCGACCGCCGCCGCCCCGCCCGCCACCGCCGCCCCGGAACGCCGGGCCTACTACGACCGCATCCGGCCGTACCACCTGGCGCCGCTGTGGGAGGCGCTGCATGCGCTGGTGCCGCGGGAGCCCGCATCGCCCTGCGTGCCGGCGCTCTGGCGCTATGCGGAGATCCGGCCCTTCCTGATGGAGTCGGCCACGCTGATCACCGCCGAGGAGGCGGTGCGCCGCGTGCTGGTGCTGGAGAACCCGGGAATGCCCGGGCAGTCGTGCACCACCCAGTCGCTCTACGCCGGGCTGCAGCTGATCATGCCGGGCGAGGTGGCGCCGTCGCACCGGCATGTGCAGTCGGCCCTGCGCTTCATCGTCGACGGCCGCGGGGCCTACACCACGGTGGGCGGCGAGCGCACCACGATGCATCCCGGCGACTTCATCATCACGCCCTCGTGGGACTGGCACGACCACGGCCACGAGGCGCTGCAGAGCGACAGCGGCCCGGTGGTCTGGCTCGACGGGCTCGACATCCCGCTGGTGCGCTTCTTCGACGCGGGCTTCGCCGAGAACGACACGCAGCAGTCGCAGACGGTGTCGCAGCCGGAGGGCCGCAGCTACGCCCGCTTCGGCCACAACATGGTGCCGGTGCGGCACACCCACACCAGCCGCACCTCGCCGATCTTCAGCTATCCCTACGCCCGCAGCCGCGAGGCGCTGGCCGCGCTGCAGAAGAGCGAGGCGCCCGACGCCTGGCAGGGCTGGAAGCTGCGCTACACCAACCCGCTGACCGGCGGCGCGCCGATGCCGACGATGCAGCCCTGCCTGCAGCTGCTGCCGCAGGGCTTCCGCGGCCGCAGCCACCGCGGCACCGACGGCACCGTCTACAGCGTGGTCGAGGGCCGCGGCACCGCGGTGGTCGACGGGCAGCGGCTCGGCTTCCAGCCGCAGGACACCTTCGTCGTGCCCTCCTGGGCGCGGCTGCAGCTGGAGGCCGAGACCGACGCGGTGCTGTTCAGCTTCTCCGACCGGCCGGTGCAGGAGGCGATCGGCATCCACCGCGAAAGCTTCGACTGACGCGCGCCGCCCCCTTCCCTGTCCGTTTCTCCACTCCTCCCCTTCGCTCCATGTCCTTCGTTGTAGCCCCCATGTCCGTCGTCGGTATTCCCGTCGTCGGCAGTCCCGATCTCTTCCCGGTGCGCCGCGTCTACTGCGTCGGCCGCAACTACGCGGCCCACGCCCGCGAGATGGGTTTCGACCCCGACCGCGAGCCGCCCTTCTTTTTCAGCAAGCCCAACGACGACGCGTCCATCGTGTCGGTGCCCGCCGGCACCACCGGCACCCTGCCCTATCCGCCGCTGACGCAGAACTACCACTACGAGGCCGAACTGGTGGTCGCCATCGGCAAGGGCGGCCGCGACATCGCGCCGGGCGATGCGGCCGCGCACGTCTTCGGCTATGCCGCCGGCCTCGACATGACCCGGCGCGACCTGCAGATCGCCGCCCGCGAGAAGGGGCGGCCCTGGGAAGTGGGCAAGGCCTTCGACTTCTCCGCGCCGGTGGGCCCGATCACCCCGCGCGCCGACGTGCCGGACGTGAACCGGGCCGGCATTCGTCTGGAGGTGGACGGCGCGGTGCGCCAGCAGGCGACCGTCGCACACCTGATCTGGTCGGTGGACGAGGTGATCGCCAACCTGTCGACCCTCTTCGCGCTGGCGCCGGGCGACCTGGTCTTCACCGGCACACCCGAAGGCGTGGGCGCGGTGGTGGCCGGCCAGGCGCTGACCGTGGCGGTCGACGGACTGGTGCCGCTGTCGGTGCGGATCGCCTGATGTCCGCGGTGCAGGCCAACCCGCACCCGGACGCCGCCGGCGCGCCGGTCCTGGTCGCCGGCGGCGGCATCGGCGGCATGGCCTGCGCGCTGGCGCTGGCCCGCGCCGGCCAGCCGGTCGAACTGCTGGAGCAGAGCGCGATGCTGGGCGAGATCGGCGCCGGCCTGCAGCTGGGGCCCAACGCCTTCGCCGCGCTGGATGCGCTGGGCGTGGGCGAGGCGGTGCGCGCCGGCGCGGTGGTGACCGACCGGCTGGTGATGATGGACGCGGTCGATGCACGGGAGGTCGCCTCGGTGCCGGTCGGCGACGCGTTCCGGCGCCGCTTCGGCAATCCGTACGCGGTGAGCCATCGGGCCGACCTGCACGGCGCGCTGCATTCGGCGGCGGTGGCGCATCCCCTGGTGCGGCTGCACACCGGCGCACGCATCTCCGCGGTCGAGGTGGGCGCGACGCAGGCCGCGGCCACCACCGCCGACGGCCGCCGCTTCGAGGGCCGTGCGCTGGTCGGCTGCGACGGGGTGAAGTCGGTGGTGCGGGCGCGCATCGTGGGCGACCCGCCGCGGGTCTCGGGCCACGTGGTCTACCGCGCGGTGGTGCCGGCGGCCGACATGCCGGCCGATCTGCGGATCGCGGCGCCGGTGGTCTGGGCCGGTCCCGACTGCCACCTGGTGCACTACCCGCTGCGCGGCGGCGACCAGTACAACCTGGTCGTCACCTTCCACAGCCGCGAGCCGGAGGAATGGGGCGTGACCGACGGCAGCCGCGAGGAGGTGCTGTCGTATTTCCAGGGCATCCACCCGCGGCCGCGGCAGCTGCTCGACCGGCCCGACTCCTGGCGCCGCTGGAGCACCGCCGACCGCGACCCGGTCGCGCACTGGAGCGAGGGCTGCGCCACCCTGCTCGGCGACGCGGCGCATCCCATGATGCAGTACCTGGCGCAGGGCGCCTGCATGGCGCTGGAGGACGCGGTGACGCTCGCCGCCGCCGCAGTGGCCAGCGGCTTCGACTACCCCGCGGCCTTCCGCCGCTACGAACAGGCCCGGGTGGCGCGCACCGCCCGCGTGGTGCTGTCGGTGCGCGAGATGGGCCGGATCTACCACGCCAAGGGCGTCGAGCGACTGGTGCGCAACAGCCTCTGGACCGGCCACCGGCCGGAGCGCTTCCACGACGCGCTGGAGTGGCTCTACGGCTGGCGGCCGGAACGCTGCATGGACGGCGACGGAGCCACCGGGCCCTGAGGCGGCCCGCACCGCGCATCGCGCCAGTTCCGGCCCAACCGCATTTCCCATAACGACACGGAGACACACCATGCACCCTTCCCGCCGCATAGCGCTCGCTCGCGCTACGAGCCTCCTGATGGCCGGCGCGGGCCTCGCGGCCCACGCCCAGCCCGCCACCGACTACCCCACCCGCCCTGTCACCATCGTCACCCCGTTCGCCGCCGGCAGCGGGCCGGACGCGGTACTGCGGCTGGTCTCCGACAAGCTCTCGAAGCAGTGGATGCAGCGGGTGGTGGTAGACAACCGGCCCGGCGGCGGGGGCTTCATCGCAATCGACCTGGCCCGCCGCGCGCAGCCCGATGGCTACACCCTGCTGCAGCTCGATAGCGAACACCTCGCGGCCTTGCCCCACCTCTACAAGTCGCGCAACTTCGTCACGCTGCAGCATTTCGACCCGGTGGCCTCGCTGTTCCGCACGCCTTTCTTCGTGGCGGTGCCGACCGACTCCAAGTGGCAGTCGATGGCCGACCTGATCGCCACGGCGAAGGCGGCGCCGGGCACCGTCAGCTACGGCTCCTGGGGCGTCGGCAGCCCGGGCCATCTGGGCGGCCAGCAGATCGACGCGCTGGCCGGCACCCAGATGCAGCACGTGCCGTTCCGCGAAGTGGGCCAGCTCTATGCCAACGTCGGCTCCGGCGAGCTGCCCTGGGCCTTCGCCAGCATCCCGTCGAGCCAGGGCGTCTACAAGGCCGGCAAGCTGCGCTACATCGCGGTGGCCGCGCCGAAACGCGTGCCGCAGATGCCCAACGTGCCCACGGTGGGCGAAGCGGGCGGCCCGCCAGGGCTGGACGTGAATTCCTTCGTGTCGCTCGTCGCGCCCAAGGGCCTGCCGCCAGCCGTCGCCGCGAAGATCAATGCCGACGTCGCCACGGCCATCGCCGACCCCGAAATCCGCGCCCGCTTCGACACCTTCGCCTTCGAGCCGCTGGCCTGGTCGCCCGACGAGATCCGCCGCCAGGCGGAGACCAAGTCGCAGCTCTACGGCGACCTGGTGCGGCGCGGCAACATCAGCCTGGAATGAGGAGGCCGATGCAGCGGCTCCCCTCCGTCGGCCACGTCCACCGCCTGCCAGCAGCCCGGCGCCAGGCCGTCCAGGGTGTAGGGCCCGACGGACGCTCGCACCAGCCGCAGGGTGGGCAAGCCCACCGCCGCCGTCATGCGGCGCACCTGGCGGTTGCGGCCCTCGCGGATCGAGAGCGCGATCCAGGCGGTGGGGATGCGCTGCCGTACCCGGATCGGCGGATCGCGCGCCGGCAGGTCGGGCGGTGCGTCGAGCAGCGCGGCACGTGCCGGCCGGGTGGGGCCATCGTTCAGCACCACGCCGTCGCGCAGCGCCTGCAGCGCGGCGGCGGTCGGTTCGCCCTCCACCTGCACCCAGTAGGTCTTCTCCATCTTGAAGCGCGGATCGGCGATCCGTGCCTGCAGCGCACCGTCGCCGGTCAGCAGCAGCAGGCCTTCGCTGTCGGCGTCGAGCCGGCCGGCCGCATGCACGCCGGGCAGGTCGATGAAGCTTTTGAGGCCACGCCACCGGCCTTCGTCGGTGAACTGGCTCAGCACGCCGTAAGGCTTGTGGAAGCGGATCAGGCGGGGTGGGACGGGGGTGGGCATGGAAGGAGACGATACCCGGGTGGGCAAGCCAGGTCGTGGCACGTTTGTTCGAGAAGCGGCGTGAAGCCGATCCGGCGCGGGCCCTCACCCTCGCTCTCTCGCGATGTAAAAGGAAGCAAGGCCGGGAAATCCCAGGATCGATCAGGGTGTGCGGGTGCCGGGCGGCGGCTCGGTCAGGCTGCGCTGCATTGCCCACTGAACGCCGGGCACCTTGCGGCCGAAGGCGAACGCCGCATCGCGCACCCATCCGCCATGGGTCGACTGGAAGCATGGCGTGAGCAACCGGCTGAGGGTCTGATAGGCACGCGAGGGCCAGAGGCGGTCGCGGCTGTAGGCAGCCAGTCCTGCGGCCAGGGTGCCGTGGCTGCGCAGGCCGTGGGCCAGGGCCAGCGCGTCCTGCAGCGCCAGCGTGGTGCCCAGCCCGAGCTGCGGGCTCATCGCATGCGCCGCGTCGCCCATTACCGCGAAGGGTCCCCGGGCCATGCGGCGCGGCCAGCTGTGGCGGTAGACGGCCAGCGCCAAATCGTCGTGCCGTTGCACCTGGTCGAAGACCGGCCGGGCCTCGGGCCACAGGTCCAGCAACCGGCGGCGCCATGCGCCCAGGTCGGATGCGCGCCACGCGGCGTAGCCGTCTCGCCGCAGGCTCCAGAACAGCGACAGGCGCAAACCCTGCGGCGTCATTTCGGTCGGCAGCAGGCCCACCATCTCGCGGGTGCCGTGGTAGCGCTGCAGCAGCGTGGTAGCGCCGTCCCATCCGGGCACGGTGAACTGGCCCCACAGGGCGCCCCAGGCATAGGGCCGCGCCGCGTCCGCCAACCCGGCGGGTGTGCGCAGCGACGAGGCTGCGCCATTGGCGATCACGCAAAGGTCGAACCGCGATGCGGCACCGCCGTGGTTCACCCAGGCGCCCGCGCCTTCGGCCCGCAGCGACTCTACCGGCTCGCCGAAATGCAGACGTGCGCCTGCTTCCGCCGCTGCATGGCCCAGCAGCCCCGCCAATTGGGCCCGGCTCACGCCCCGGGCCGGGCGCCGCGCCATGTCGAGATCGACCAGCGTCCACCCCCGGTGAGAATGGCCCAGCAACCGGTCTACCGGCACACTCACCGCGTCGAACGCCTCGCGCAGGCCCAGCGACTCCAGCGCTTCCAGCCCCTGGGGCTGGATCAGCAGGCCGGCGCCCACCGGCGCCAGACCGGGATGCCGCTCGTATACATGAACCTCATGGCCGTCGCGCGCCAGGGCCAGGGCAGCAGCAAGCCCGGCGGGGCCGGCACCGGCCAGGGCGATACGGTAGCGGGGTGCGGCGGTGGCGAGGAACATGGGAGCGGGTGTTGGACAAGGCGACGCGGCACTGTATCCGGCGACCGACGCCGCCACTCCGCGTCCGCTCGCGCTGCCCCGAATCCCTGCGCCGTGCGATGCAATGCCGCCGGGCGCCACCTTGCGCGGCACACCGGCAAACTCCTCCGATTTCCATTCCGGCGGCCGCTGGAACCTGTAGATTTCCCGATTCCCTGGAGACAACCGATGAACCCCTTCCCCACGCGCCTCCCATACTCTCTCTTCCTGCTGCCCACCGCAGCCGCCGCAGCATGAAAGGCCAGGACACCCCCGGCCTGCGCCTGCACGGCTACTTCCGCAGTTCGGCCGCCTACCGGGTCCGCATCGCGCTCAATCTCAAGGGCCTCGGTTACGCCAGCCTGCCGGTGCACCTGCTGCGCAACGGCGGCGAGCAGCACAGCCCGGCCTATGCGGCGCTGAACCCCGAGGAGCTGGTGCCCACGCTGCAGGACGGCGACACGCTGCTGACCCAGTCGCTGGCGATCCTGGAGTATCTGGAGGAGCGCCACCCGGCGACGCCGCTGCTGCCCGCTTCGCCCGGAGACCGGGGCTGGGTGCGGGCGATCGCGCTGCAGATCGCCTGCGACGTGCATCCGCTCAACAACCTGCGGGTGCTGAAGTACCTCGAAGGCGTGCTGGGCATCACCGCCGAGCAGAAGCTGGCCTGGATCGCCCACTGGATCGCCACCGGCTTCGAAGCGCTGGAAAAACGCCTGGCGCACGACACCCGCACCGGCCTGTGCTGCTACGGCGACACGCCGACGCTGGCCGACTGCTGTCTGGTGCCGCAGGTCTTCGGCGCCCGGCGCTTCAACGTGCCGATGGAGCCCTATCCGACCCTGGCCCGCATCGACGCGCACCTGGCGACGCTTCCCGCATTCCAGCAGGCCGCGCCCAGCGTGCAGCCCGACGCCGAGTAGCCGCAGCCCCCGGCCGCGCCGAACTCATTACGATGCGCTGCCCGGCTCTGGCGGCCCCCGCCGTGCGCCGGCCCGCCGCGCACCCCGACCGACACAACGAACCGATCCGGAGACCCGATCCCATGCCTTCGCCCTCCCTGTCCAAACGCGCCTGGCTCGGCACCATCGCCTGCGCCGCGCTCGCCCTGGCCGCCGCGCCCGCCTTCGCACAACCCGCGGCCTGGCCGACCAAGCCGGTGCGCCTGCTCATCGGCTTTCCCGGCGGCTCCTCGCCCGATGCGGCGGCCCGCGCCATCGCCGAGCCGCTGTCGCGCGCGCTCGGCCAGCCCGTGATCGTCGAGAGCAAGGTGGGCGCCTCGGGCAACATCGCCACCGACCTGATCGCCAAGGCCACCGACGACCACACGCTGGGCATCGTGATCAACGGCAACCTGACCTCGGCCAAGATGCTGTTCCCGCGGCTGCCCTACGACCCCGCGACCGATTTCACCTACCTCACGCTGGTCGGCACCGCGCCGCTGATCCTGGTGGGCAGGCCCGACGCGCCCGGCGGCAAGGCCTTCTTCGACGCGGCCCGCGCGGCCGGCGACAAATGGAACTACGGCTCGGTCGGCACCGGCTCGGTCGCGCACCTGGGCATGGAGCTGCTGAAGGCGCAGGTGCCCGGCATGACCGCGGTGCACGTGCCCTACCAGGGCAACCCGGCGGTAGTGAACGCGATGCTCGGCCAGCAGGTCGAGATGGCGCTGATTCCGCCGGGCGTGGCGCTGCCGCACATCAAGGCGGGCAAGCTGAAAGCGATCGGCGTGACCAGCGGCCGCAGCACCCTGGCCCCCGACGTGCCGCCGCTGGCCGATGCCGGCGTGCAGGATTTCCGGCTCGAGGTGTGGACCGCGCTGGTCGGCCCCGCCACGCTGGGCAAGGCCGCGCAGGCCCGCCTGGCGCAGGTGCTGCCCGGCATCCTGCAGAACCCCGAGACCCGCCAGCAGCTCTTCAACCAGGGCTGGTCCGCGCCGGCCACCGCCTCGGCCCCGGCGCTGCAGGCCCGGGTGAAGGAAGAGTCGGCGATCATGCGCAACATCATCGCCAGCCGGAACATCCGGATCGAATGATGGCGGCCCCGACCTCCCCGGCGCGGATGGAGGAGCCCGCGCGCAGCCTGCCGGTCTTCGGCGAATACGACGTGGTGGTGGTCGGCGGCGGCCCGGCCGGCCTGGCCGCCGCGGTGAGCGCGGCGCGCCACGGCGCCCGCACCCTGCTGGTGGAGGCCTACGGGTTCCTGGGCGGCATGGGCACCGCCGGCGGCGTGACCAACTTCGCCGGCCTGTACGGCCGGCACGAGGGCGAGATGCGCCAGCTGGTGCACGGCGTGGCCGACGACCTGCTCGACCGGCTAGAGGCCCTCGGCGGCCTGAACACGCCGCAGGACGGCATGCAGGGCCGCATCCGGGTGCGCTCCTACGACGTCTCGGCCCTCAAGTGCGCGGCCGACCAGCTGCTGCAGTCGGCCGGCGTCGAGCTGCTGTTCCATGCCCACGCCGCCGCCGTGCTGAAGGACGGCGACCGCATCGGCGCAGTGGTGGTCGAGACCAAGTCCGGCCGGCTGGCGATCCGTGCCAACGCGGTCGTCGACTGCTCGGGCGATGCCGACGTGGCCGCCTTCGCCGGCGTGCGGTACGCGGTGGGCGACGGCCACGGCAGCGGCCTGTTCCCGACCACCATGTTCCGCGTCGGCCATGTCGAGCCGGCGCCGGCGCTCGCCGCCATCGGCGAGTTCAAGGCGATCAACGACGTCATGGCGCGGGCCGAGGCCGCGCACCCCGGCCGCTACCGCTTTCCGCGCGAGGGCGCGATCGTCCGGCCCCAGATCGACCCGCGCGAATGGCGCGCCAACGTCACGCAGGTGCGCAACGCCGCGGGGCATGCGATGAACGGCGTCGATGCGCGCGAGCTCAGCGCCGGCGAGCTGGAAGGCCGGCGGCAGATCGTCGAGTACTTCCGCTTCCTGCGCGAGCAGGTGCCGGGCTTCGAGACGGCGCGCATCGTCGACATCGCCGCGCAGATCGGCATCCGCGAGACGCGCCGCATCGAGGGGCTGTACGCCCTCACCGGCGAGGACATCCTGTCGTCGGCCCGCTTCGGCGACAGCATCGGAATCAACGCCTGGCCGATGGAACTGCACCAGGACGGCCGGATCGACTGGGGCTTTCCCCGCGACGAAAGCCGTGCCTACAACGACCTGCCCTGGCGGATGCTGGTGCCCCGCGGCATCGACAACCTGCTGGTCGCCGGCCGATGCGCCTCGATGACCCACGAGGGCCAGTCGGCCGCGCGGGCCAGCGGCGGCTGTTTCGTGATGGGCCAGGCGGCCGGCACCGCTGCGGCGCATGCAGGCGGTGCGCCGTTGCAGGCGACCGACGTGGCAGGGCTGCAGGCGCGCCTGCGGGCCGACGGGGCCTGCATACCGGACTGAGCGGCGCCCGCGCGCTGCCATCGTCCTGTCATCGCACGGGCCGACAGTCGGGGGTTCGCCGCCGCGCCCTCGCCGGGCGTGCCCCCGCCCTTCTGCCGAGCCCTGCCATGCGCCGCTTCCTCGCCTCCGCCCTCCTCGCATCCCTGCTGGCCACCGGCTGCGGCGGCAGCTCCGGCGACACCCCGCAAAGCTTCGGCCTGCGGCTGATCGGCCAGCAGACGGTCTCCAATGCGCAGATGGTCGACGGCACCCTCGTCGGCGGGCTGTCGGGGCTGGACTACGACATCGCCAGCGGCACCTGGATCCTGATCAGCGACGACCGCTCGGAGAAGAACCCGGCGCGGTTCTACACCGCGCGGCTGCAGTACGACGCCGCAGCGTTCTCGGCGGTGCAGTGGCTGGGCAGCACCGCCCTGCGCCGCGCCGACGGCCGGGCGTTCCCCAGCCGGGCCGCGGCGCAGCCGGGCGACGAGGTGCCCGACCCGGAGGCGATCCGGTTCGACCCGCGCGATCCGGGCAGCCTGTGGTGGACCAGCGAGGGCGACCGCAGCCTGGGCCTGGACCCGTTCGTCGCCCGGGCCGACCGCGCCGGCGTGCTGCAGGAGCGCCTGCCGCTGCCGGCGGCCTTCCGCGTCTCGGCCACGCAGGCCACCGGCACCCGCAACAACCTGGCCTTCGAGGGTCTGAGCTTCACCGCCGACGGCGCGTCGCTCTGGGTCGGCATGGAGGCGCCGCTCTACCAGGACGGCCCGGTGCCCACGCCCGGCACGGTCGCAATGACCCGGCTGCTGCGCTACGACCGCAATGGCCGGGTGGCGGGCCAGGTGGCCTATCCGCTCGACCCGATCCCGGCCACGCCCGCCGCCGGCAAGAACGCCGACAACGGCTTGTCGGAACTGCTGGCGCTGGACGACCGCCGGCTGCTGGTGCTGGAACGCGCCGGCGTGCAGGGGGCCGACGACACCTACCGCAACTTCATCCGGCTCTACGAAGCCGACCTGCAGGACGCGACCGACGTGAACGGCACCGCCTCGCTGGCCGCGGGCGGCTTCGTCGCCGCCCGCAAGCGGCTGGTGCTCGACCTCAACACGCTCGGCCTGGCCAAGCTCGACAACATCGAGGGCATGGCCTGGGGTCCGCTGCTGGCCAACGGGAACCGCAGCCTGGTGATGGTGTCGGACAACAATTTCAACGGCACCCAGATCACCCAGCTGCTGGCATTCGAGGTGGTGCCACGCTGAAGCTGCGTTGTCGCGGCACGGCACGGCGAATATCCGAATCGAATCTTGCCGCAGTCGGCTCCAGACGCCGGCCTATAGCTATAAAATCTATAGCAAACCGGATTGCGATGCCGGGACGTGCTGCTGCGGCTGGCCGGTGCGCTGCAGCACCGCGTCCATCTCGGCCAGGCCGAAGGGCTTCTGCAGGAACAGCGCGCCGGGCACGCCGTCGGGCACCTGGGACATGCCGGTGGCGTAGACCACCTGCAGCGGCTGCAGCGCGATCGCCTCGTGGGCCAGGGTGGTGCCGGAGGTGCCGGGCAGGTTGACGTCGGTCATCAGGACGTCGAAGGTGCCGTGGGCCAGGGCCTGCAGCGCGGCTTCGGCGCTGGTGGCGCCGTGGGGCCGGTGGCCCAGGTGCTCCAGCAGTTCCAGCACCGCGGCCAGGGCCTCCTCGTTGTCCTCGACCACCAGCAGCCGCAGCGAGGCCCGGTTGCGGCTGCCGCTGTCGGCCGGCATCGACTCGGCGCTCAGGTGGCTCACCTGCTCCTCCAGCCGCACCACGTGGCGCCGGTTGCTGAGCATGTGGCGCACCTTGCGGGCCAGGTCGTCGCGGCGGTAGGGCTTGCTGAGCAGGGCGACGCCCGGGTCGAGCCGGCCGCCGTGCACGATCGAGTTCTCGGTGTAGCCCGAGGTGAACAGCACCTCGACGTGCGGCTGCAGCGCCTGGGCGCGGCGGGCCAGCTCGGGGCTGCGCATCGGGCCGGGCATCACCACGTCGGTGAAGATCAGGTCGATCGGCACGCCGCTCTCGACGACGGCCAGCGCGCTCTGCGCGTCGGGCGCCTTGAGCACCCGGTAGCCCAGCTCCGACAGCAGCTCGACCACCGTCTCGCGCACCTGGGCGTCGTCTTCCACCACCAGGATGGTCTCGGTGCCGCCGGTGACCAGGTCCACCGTCGGCAGCTCTTCGGCGAGCTCGGCCTCGTGGGAGCGCGGCAGGTAGAGCTTGACGGTGGTGCCGTGGCCCACCTCGCTGTAGATCTTGACGTGGCCGCCGCTCTGCTTGACGAAGCCGTAGACCATCGACAGGCCCAGGCCGGTGCCGTGGCCCTCGGCCTTGGTGGTGAAGAAGGGCTCGAAGACCTGCTGCAGGATGCTCTCGTCCATGCCCGAGCCGGTGTCGGACACGGCGATCAGCACGTACTGCCCCGCGGTGACCTCGCTGTGCATCTTGGCGTAGGCGTCGTCCAGGCTGGCGTTGCCGGCCTCGATGGTGAGCTTGCCGCGGCCCTGCATCGCGTCGCGCGCGTTGATCGCCAGGTTGAGCAGCGCGTTCTCCAGGAAGTTCGGATCGGCCAAAGTGTTCCAGATGCCGCCGCCGACCACCGTCTCCAGCTCGACCGTCTCGCCCAGGGCGCGGCGCAGCATGTCGTCGAGGTTGCGGACCAGCTTGCCCACGTTGAGCACCACCGGCGCCAGCGGCTGCTTGCGGGCGAAGGCCAGCAAATGCGAGGCGAGCTTGGCGCCACGCTCGACGCCGCGCATCGCGGAATCGACCCGGCGCTGGGTCTTGGCGTCTTCCAGCGACGCCTGCCGCAGCAGTTGCAGGTTGCCGGCGATCACCTGCAGCACGTTGTTGAAATCGTGCGCCACACCGCCGGTGAGCTTGCCGATCGCCTCCATCTTCTGCGACTGGTGCAGGGCCGCCTGCATCGCCAGGCGCTCCTCCTCGCTGCGGCGCAGGGCCTGGGTGCGCTCGGCGACCAGATGCTCCAGCTGCTCGCGGTGGCGCTGCAGTTCGTCCTGCGCGCGCTTCTGCTCGGTGATGTCGTGGCCCTGCAGGAAGATGCCCGAGACGGAGCCGTCGGCCTCGACCACCGGCTGCAGCACCGCGTCCAGGAAGCGCTCTTCCAGTGCGGGGCGGTCATGCGACCGCAGCCAGACGGCACGGCCGGCGAGCAGGCGTGCCTTGCCGGTGGCGTAGACCTCGTTCATCAGCTCGAACAGGCCCTGGCCCTGCAACTCGGGCAGGGCTTCGTGCAGCGGGGTGCCGACCAGCCCGCTGCGCGCGACCAGCGCCTCGTAGGCGGTGTTGGCCATCTCGAAGACATGGCGCGGCCCGCGGAAGAAAGCCATGAAGCCCGGCGCCTGCGCGAAGAGGCTGCGCATCAGGTCGGCCTCCAGGTGCAGCAGCCGGTTCTGTTCCTGCAGCGCACCGGCCCGCTGCAGCAACCGCTGCTGGGTCTGCTGCGGGTCGTGCTGGGAGAGGTCGTCGTTCACCCGCTGCTGCTGGCGCAGCGTCTGCAGCTCGGTCACGTCCTCGGTGTGCTGCATGACGTAGAGCACCCGGCCGTCGTCGCCCAGCAGCGGCGTGTGGGTGGCGCTCCAGTAGCGGCGGTCGAGGACCTTGCCCTGCGGCGTGTCGATGGCGATGTCGTAGCGGATCAGCGGCAGCAGGTCGGGCTTGGCGAGCCGCACCGTGCGCTCGAGCGATTCGCGCAGCAGCATGCCGCTTTCGTCCGATCCGTGCTCGTCGGGCGTGCTGGGAAAGGCGTCGAACATCGACCGGTCGACGATGCTCGCCAGCGCGCGGCCGGTGACGCGCAGGTAGGCGGCATTGGCGTGCAGGATGACGAACGTGGGCGTCATCACCACATAGGGATTGGGCGACGCATCGAACGCGGCGGCGAAGTCTAGGTTTTTCAAGCGCGACCCGGATCGGAAAAGCGCCGATGTTACCGGGACACCCCGCCGGACAGCCATCGACCCGGACTGAAATAGCCTGCCGGCAACGGAGAAGTAGCCGATCGCACCGAAAGATGGATGTCCGATGAAAAACGGCCGGCGGACTTTCCAGTCGCCGGCCGTCAGCTATCGATTCGGTAGCAAAACCGCCGAGATGCCCGGCGGAGGAATCGCCCGCTCAGGACGGGTCCTTGCTGCGGGTGCGGCCCACGCCGCTGAAGATGCCCAGGCCGAGCAGCACCAGGGTGCCGATGCCGATGTAGAGGTGCGGAACGCCGGCGGCCACTGCGCCCCAGATCAGGCCCCCGAGAAAGATTACGAAACCCACCATGTAGATCGCAAACGACATATCCGCTCCTTGTAATTGCTATGGCGCGGATGCTGGGCCGCGCGGAGCGCGCCGGCTGTCGCTCGGCCGAGCCAAAGCGTGTCGGCGTTTTCCTACCGCTCGGGAATAATGGCGGCTTTCCTCGTCCCGGATTCCACCCCATGTCCAGCATCACCCTGCGCTTTCTCGCCGAACCCAGCGCCGTCAACTTCGGCGGAAAAGTGCACGGGGGCACCGTCATGAAGTGGATCGACGAAGCCGGCTACGCCTGCGCCACCAGCTGGGCCAAGCGCTACTGCGTCACGGTGTCGGTGGGCAGCATCCGTTTCCACCGGCCGATCATGATCGGCGACCTGGTCGAGGTCGAGGCCCGCATGGCCTACACCGGCAAGACCAGCATGAACATCTCGGTCGAGGTGCGCAGCGGCGACATGAAGAGCGGCCGGATGGAGAAGACGACCGAATGCCTGATCGTCTTCGTCTCGGTCGATTCGCACGGACGGCCGATCCCGGTGGATGCCTGGAACCCCGAGACGCCCGGCGACATGGCCCTGGCGCAGCGCGCCCGCGCCCACCTGGAAGCGAATCGGCAGCATCCCTGACGCACCCTGGCCGGGAGCCGCCGACCGGGCAGGCCGCAGGCGGGCCGCTCGGCCGGCACGCGAGGCGCGTCGCGCGGCAGCCGCCGGCTCTCCCCCTCAGCCCATGAAACCCAGGTCGGTCGGGTAGTCGGGCCGGCCGGCGGCAGCGCCGAAATGCTGCAGGTTGGGCAGGATGCCGTTCAGCTCGGTGTTCGACACGCCGAACCAGCGGGCCAGCGTCGCCGCGTACTGGTCGACCGAGGTGGTCGGCAGCAGGCGGCCCTGGCCCACATGGCCCTGGTCCTGCGCCGCGCCGGTGTTGCCGACGCTGACCGCCGGCGCCGTTCCGTAGAACGCGCGCCCCTTCACCGCACCGCCCACGACAAGATGGTGGCTGCCCCAGCCGTGGTCGGAGCCGTCGCCGTTCGAGGCCAGCGTGCGGCCGAAGTCGGACGCGGTGAAGGCGGTCACCTTGTCGGCCACGCCCAGCTCGACCGTCGCGTTGTAGAAGGAGGTCATCGCATCGCTCACCCGGCCGAGCACCGTGGGATGCTGCGCGATCAGGTTGTCGTGCAGGTCGAAGCCCCCGAGCGAGACGAAGAACACCTGCCGCTTGGCGCCCAGCGCGCCACGGGCGGCGATCATCCGCGCGACCATCTTCAGCTGGTCGGCCAGCGGATTGCCGGCGGTGAAGGCGGTGGACGGCGCACCGGAGCCGAGCGCGCCCGAGACCTGCTGCTCCGCGGCGATCGACCGCGCCGTCACCTTGCCGTATTCGCTCTCCAGCAGGTTGCTGCGCGGCTGCTGCACCAGCGTGGCCATCGCGTTCTTCACCGCGGCCGAGCCGTAGACGTTGCTCCGCACGCTGTTGATCGCCACCGCGCCACCGGTGCTCACCTGGTACTGCAGCGCCTGCTGGCCCGAGAGGAACACCGCGTTGCCGGTGACCGAGACGCAAGTGAAGAGCGCGTTGCCGTTGCTGCCGAGCGCCAGGTCGCCGATGCGGCCGCCCCAGCCCACGGTGGAGCCCTCGGGCGAGGACGATTGCCACACCGACTGCTGGTCGTTGTGCGAGAACAGCTTGGGGGGCACCGGATAGGTCTTGCGGTCGCTGCCGGCGTACTGCGCACGCGTCAGCGGCACCACCAGCGGCCCCACGTTGAGCTGCACCGCCGCCTTGCCGCCGTGGAACAGCCCCGCCAGGCCACCCATCGCCGGGTGCAGCGCGTACTGCCGGCCGTTGGGCAGCGGCGTGGAGGGCGACAGCAGCGTGGACGCCAGCGACGCCTTCGGCAGCGCGATGCTGCCGCGGATCTGCGCATAGGCGGCGTAGCTCGGGTCGTCGTAGGTGACCACCGTGTTGGCATAGTCGTTACCGCCGTAGAGGAACACGCAGACCAGCGCCTTGTAGTCGTCGGCGTTGAACGCCGCCGCCTCGCCGATCGCGGCCAGGTTCAGCGCGAAAGGCAGCGCGGTGCCGGTCAGCGCCAGCTGCCCCGAGCGCCGCAGGAAAGCGCGCCGCGCCGGGCTGCCGACACCGTCGGCCATGTCCGCAGGATAGGCATCGGCACAGGCCGTGTGGGAGCGAATGGTTTTCATGACAAGTTCCGTTTCAAAAGCGCCGCGATCTCCCGGAACGCCGCCGATCCCGCTCCGCCGGTCGGCCAGCGTTGGCCCCACGAGGGGGTGGGCGAAGACACGCGGTGCGCAGCCTGGGGGTGGTCCTACTTCTGGATCAGGTACTCGGGCGCCGCCATGACCATCAGCACGGCGGCGGCGATGCGGTTGAGCTTGACCGCGTCGGTGCTGGCGGCGGTGACCGGCGTGGCGTTCAACGCGCCGACGATCAAGGCCACGGTGGCGCCGGAGAGCTGGCCGGCGGCCAGCACCAGGTTCAGCTTCGCCACCAGGGCCGGGGCATCGGCGGCCAGCGCCTTCTCGCGGGTGTAGGCGGCGGTCAGGTCGAAACCGTTGCTGGCGTTGCTGGCGGCCTGCGGCAGGTCGGGCGCGTTGACGTACAGCCCGTTGCGCACGACGCCCTGCATGAAGTTCAGGTAGCCGCCCACCGAGCTTTCGTTGACCAGCTGGAACTCGGGCGCCACGCCGCCGGCCGAGGCGATCGCCGTTCCGGGCGGCACGTAGCCCGGCCGGAAGAAGTTGAAGACCGAAGGCGACTGCAGCGGGCTCTGCGCCAGCTGGCTCGCCGGGTTGGACAGGTTGCCGATCTTCCACGACCCCGCGGCAGAACGCAGGCCGAAGCTGCGGCCCCACTGCACCAGGCGCAGCACCGGCTCCCGCAGGCGGCCGAACGAGGCGTCGGCCAGCCCGGTCGCGCTGCGCGCCTCGCTGTCGAGCAGCACCGCGGCCACGGTGGCGGCCAGGTCGCCCCGGACGCCCCGGCCGTTGTTCGCGAAGATCGCCGCCACCCGGCCCACGTAGCCCCGGCTCGGGTTGCTGGTCACCAGCCGCTGGATCAGCTGCCGGCCGATGAACGGGCCGACGTTGGGATGCTGGAACAGCGTGTCGAGCGCCTGCTTCAGCGCCGCCGCGCCGTCGGTGCCGGCGGCGATGTGGTTGCCCAGAAAGCTGACCGCCGAGGAGGAGTGCAGGCCGGCGTTCAGCACCATCGGCAGCCGCGCGAAGGCGGTGTTGCCGATCGCGCGGTTCTGCACCGGCTCGGTGGTGACGACGTTCTGGCGCTGGTCGAAGTCGTAGCCGGTGAAGACGCGGGCCAGGTTGGTGATGTCGCTCTGGGTGTAGGTGTCGAGCGGCGCGCCGTTGCTGCCGGTCTTGGGCGAGCCGTCGGCGTTGAGCTGCGTCAGGCCGATGGTCATCAGCTGCATCACTTCGCGCGCGTAGTTCTCGTCGGGCTGGCGGCCGGTGGCGGCGTTCTCCTTCTGGTTGCCGCGGGTGTTGAGGTAGACGCCCATCGCCGGGTGCAAGGTCACGTCCTGCAGCAGGGTGCGGAAGTTGCCCAGCGCGTTGGCCGAGAGCATGTCCCACCAGCTGGCCATCAGATGCCCGCGCCAGCTGGCGTTGATGCCGCTTGTCGACACCACGAAGATCTCCGATAGGGCGAGCGCCACCCGCTTGCGCACCGCGTCGGGCGCGTTGAAGAGCTGGTGCCAGACCATGTAGTCGGCCGGATAGCTGTTGTCGTAGTAGCGGGTGGCGTTGTCGATGGCGGCGTAGCCGCGCAGGTTGAGCCAGTCCCAACCGGTGATGCCGGGCGCCACCGCGTACTGCCGCGCCAGCCAGCCGGCGTAGCCCAGGCTGCGCACCGCGGCGATCTCGTCGTCGCTGGCCGAGAACTGCGCCTGCAGCAGGAACCGCGCAGCCTGTTCGGCGCTCACCGCGGCAGCCGAGGTGCTGCTCAGGGTCGCGGTGAAATCGGACGATGCCTGCGCCGCGCCGCCATCGGACGACTGCAGCGCCAGGCTCTCGTCGCCGCCTCCGCCGCCGCATGCCTGCAGTACCGCCGCGGCGAGTGCGGCGGGCACCACGGTCCTTCCGTGCTGTGGAGCAGGCGGGGCCGGGGGCCGCGCACCGGTTTCAGGAAGGGGCACCGCGGCGACGCGATCGCCGGCGGGTGCGAGGGTGGAAGCGGTCATCGTGGCAATCCTCCGAGGAATTGCCAAAAAGTGTAAGAGTGTTCTTACATTCGGAAAACCCGATCAGCGCGGTGAAATTCCGCCAAAACGACACACCGCGCCGCCTGTCCGTCGCGGCGCGACGAGCGGCCCTTCGGTCAGGGCGACGTCAGCAAGAGCGGGTCTGCCGGCTGCGCGGCAGCCCGCGGCAGGTCACGCGGGCCGGGCCGCCTGCAGCAGGTCGCGCGTTTCGGTGGCGACGCGCCGGGCCGCCGCGGCGAAGTCGTCGCCGCCGCTGGCGTAGAGCACCGCACGCGACGAATTGACGACGATCGGCGCATCGGGTCGCCAGCCGGCCCGCACCGTGGCCACCGCGTCGCCGCCCTGGGCGCCCACGCCGGGGATCAGCAGCGGCAGCGTGGGGGCGACCGCGCGCACCTGCTCGATCTCCGCCGGGTAGGTGGCGCCCACCACCAGGCCGAGCTGGCCGTTGAGGTTCCACGGCCCCTGCGCCTGGCGCGCCACGTGCTCGTACAGCAGCGGCTCGCCCGGGACCGAGGCGAGGCGCTGGGCCTGCAGGTCGTCGCCGCCCGGGTTGGAGGTGCGGCACAGCAGGAAGGCCCCCTTGCCTTCGCGCCGGAGGTAGGGCTCGACCGAGTCGAAACCCATGAAGGGCGACAGCGTGACCGCGTCGGCGCCGTAACGGTCGAAGGCCTCCTTGGCATACTGCTCGGCGGTGGAGCCGATGTCGCCGCGCTTGGCGTCCAGGATCACCGGCACCTGGGGCGCCAGCCGGCGCATCGTGGCCATCAGCTGCTCCAGCTGGTCCTCGGCCCGGTGGGCGGCGAAATAGGCGATCTGCGGCTTGAAGGCGATCGCCAGGTCGGCGGTGGCCTCGACGATGGCTGCGCAGAAGTCGTGGATGCGGGAGGCATCGCCCTGCCAGGCGCCCGGGAAACGGGCAGGTTCGGGGTCGAGGCCGATGCACAGCATCGAGCCGTTCTGGCGCTCGGCGCGGCGCAGCATGTCGAGAAAAGTCATGGGCGGCGATTCTACGGATGCGCTCCGAACGCAGCAGGCGCCCGCGCCCGAGAACCGCAGGCTCAGACCGGGGCGGGTGCCGGAGGCGGGGGCACCGCGTCCAGCGCGCGGCACAGGTCCTCCCAGGCGCGCGCCTTGTCGGCCTGGGCGCGCAGCAGGTAGGCCGCGTCGTAGGTGGCGACGCACGGGGTGCCGTGCAGGTCGTGCACCTGTCCGCGCAGGCGGCCCAGCGGCTCGGCGCGTCCCAGCAGCGTCTGCGCCGCCAGCCGGCCCATCGCCAGCACCAGGGCCGGCCGGTGCTCGGCCAGTGCCTGCTGCAGGCCGTCGGCGACCGGCACCGCCTCGGCCGGTGCCAGGGTGCCGCCGCGGGACAGCACCGCGCCGACCACCCGGGCCTGGCGGTGCAGTTGCGCGGCGCGCAGCATGTTGTCGAGCAGCCGCCCGGCGTCGCCCGCGAGCAGGTCGCCCTCGGGGCACTCGGCCACCACCAGCCAGACCGGCAGGTCGCCGGCATCGGCCGTGGCCGCGTGCAGGGCACGCCAAGGGCCGAGCAGCGGGGTGTCGGCATCGGCAGCGGGCGCGGGTGCGGGCAGTGGGGCGGCGGCCGGCGCGGCGCGGTCGGCCGTCCGCGCGGCCACGGGGACAGGCGGCGGCGCAGCGGCCACCGCAGCAGAGGGCGGCGGCGGGGCCACACGTGCGGCGGGAGATTCGTGCGGCGCCGCGGGCACCTCGGCCGAGGCGTCGGCGGGCGCACGCTGCACCGGCTGCCAGACGGTGACGCCCATCTCTTGCAGCATCGCGCGCTGGCGCGGATCGAGGTCGAGTCCCATGGAAATGTGGTCCTGTCGGGTCAGAGGCGCTGGCTCATCACGACCGCGTCCTCGCGCTCGTTGTCGGCGGCGGGGTAATAGCGTTTGCGCAGGCCGACACGCTGGAAGCCGTGCGCGGTGTAGACCGACTGCGCCCGCAGGTTGCCGGTGCGCACTTCCAGCCAGAGCCAGAGCGCGCCCTGGCCGCGCGCCCACAGCCGCAGCCCGTCGAGCAGCACCCGTGCCCAGCCCTGCCGCTGGCAGGCGGGTGCGACGGTGATGTTGAGCAGGTGCACCTCGTCGACCCCCTTCATCGCGACGAAGTAGCCGATCACCGCGCCGCCGGCCACCAGCTGCTGGGCCTGGTATCCCGCCCGCAGCGAATCGAGAAAATTGCCGCGGTTCCACGGGTGGGTGTACGCCTGCTCCTCGACGGCCAGCACCGCGTCCAGCGTGTCGGGCGTGATCGGCGCGAATGCAGCCTCGGTCGACCGGGGCAGCGCGCTCACGCCGCCGCCTTTTCGGCCATGCGCTCGGCCGTGGTCTTGGCGACCTTGTCGCGGATGTAGAGCGGCAGCGCGTCGGCGGCCGCGACCAGGCCGCCGGCCGCGGCCAGCGCGGGCGCCAGGCGCAGCAGGGCCTCGGCGGTAGGCAGGGCGGCGACCGACGGGGCGCCCGGCCCCAGGCGCTCGCCGTAGGCGGCGCGCGCATTGCCGGCCAGGGTCCAGCCGGCAGGTACCGCGACGTTCTCGGGCGCGGCCACGCTCAGTTCGCCGGCGGGCTGCCACCGGCCCGCGGCGTCGTCGTAGCGGTAGGCGCAGCTGTAGACCTCGCCCATGCGGGCGTCCATCGCGGCGACCACCTGCCCGGTGCCGTGACGCGCCCGCGCGTCTTCGGCCACCGCCAGCAGCGTATCGACCGGCAGCACCGGCAGTCCGCCGGGCCGCGCGCCGAAGGCCATGCCCTGGGCGACGGCGCAGGCGGTGCGCAGTCCGGTGAAGGAGCCCGGCCCGCGGCCGAACACGATCGCGTCCAGGTCGCCGAAGCGGATGCCTGCCTGCTCCAGCAGCGCACGCGCCACCGGGATCAGGGTGGCCGAGGCCTGCGCGCCGCCGGCTCCGGTGTGCACCTGCACCCGGCCCGCGTGGCGCAGGGCCACGGAGAGCGTGTCGGTGCTGGTGTCGAAGGCCAGCAAGGGTGCGGAGGAATCGATCTGCATCCCCGGGATTATCGGACCTGGGCGTGGGCCCGGAAATTCTTCCCGGATGCCGATGGCGATGGCCCGTAGCGCGCGCTGCACCTAAACTTTGGACCACGACCCCGCCCTCCCCCACCCTGCTCTGCCCTGCCCTACCCTGCCCTGCCCGCGGCGATAAAGCCTCCCCCGCATTCGAGAACACCCGTCCGTGAATCCCCTACCTGCATGGCCCGCACCGCCGGGCGTCTCCCGGCCCCGCGCGCACCGCACCGCCGCGCGGCTGCGCGACTTCGCCACGGCGGCGGTACTGGCGCTGGGCAGCCTGGCCGCCACCGCCCAGGCGCTGCCGGTCGACACGCTGCCGCCCGAAGTCGAGGCCGCCCTGCTGCGCGCCAGGCTGCCGCGCGAGGCGCTGTCGGTGGTGGTGGCGGAGGCGTCGGGCGGGGCTCCGCGGATCGACTTCCGGGCGCACCAGCCGGTCAACCCGGCCTCGGTGATGAAGCTGGTCACCACCTACGCCGGGCTGGAGCTGCTGGGGCCGGCCTACACCTGGAACACGCCGGTCTATTTCGGCGGGCCGGTCGACGGCGACGGCACCCTGCAGGGCGACCTGGTGATCCGCGGCCAGGGCGACCCGAAGCTGGTGGTCGAGCGGCTCTGGCTGCTGCTGCGCCGGCTGCAGGCGCAGGGCGTGCGCACCATCGCGGGCGACATCGTGCTCGACCGCAGCGCCTTCGTGCTGCCGCCGCACAACCCGGCGGATTTCGACGGCGAGCCGTCCCGCCCGTACAACGCGGCGCCCGATGCGCTGCTGGTCAACTTCAAGTCGGTCACCCTCGGCTTCGTGCCCGACGGGGTCGGCGGCAACGCCACGGTGATGCTCGACCCGCCGCTGGCCGACATGCGGCTGCAGGCCCGTGTGCCGCTGGCACCGGCCGGCACCGCCTGCGGCGACTGGCGGGCCGGCCTGCAGGCCGGCCTGCAGGACCCGGCGCGCATCGCCTTCGCCGGCAGCTACCCCGCCAGCTGCGGCGAGAAGCAGTGGCCGGTGGCGTATGCAGACCCCAATGCCTTCGCCGGCCGCGCCATCGCAGGCCTCTGGCGCAGCATGGGCGGGCGCCTGGGCGGCCATGTGCGCGACGGCCGGGTGCCGGCGGGCCTGCAGCCGGCCTTCACCATGGTCTCGCCGCCGCTGCCCGAGGTGGTGCGCGACATCAACAAGTTCAGCAACAACGTGATGGCCCAGCAGCTCTTCCTGACCCTGTCGCTGCAGGCGCGCGGCACCGGCAGCTTCGACGGCTCGCGGGCGGTGGTCGACCAGTGGTGGCGCAGCCGCTTCGGCGTGTCGGAGCCGCCACCGGCTGCCGACAACGGCGCCGGCCTGAGCCGCGACGCCCGCATCACCGCGCAGGGCCTGGCGCGGATGCTGCAGACGGCCTGGCTCTCGCCGCTGATGCCCGACCTGATGGCCTCGCTGCCGATGACCGGAATCGACGGCACCCTGCGCCGCAGCAAGGCCCGCGCCGGCACCGCGCACCTGAAGACCGGCAGCCTGCGCGACGTGCAGGCGATCGCCGGCTTCGTGCATGCCGACGACGGCCGGCGCTTCGTGCTGGTGGCCATCGCCAACCATCCCAACGCCGGCGCCGCGCGGCCGGCGTTCGACGCGCTGGTGGACTGGACGGCCCGCCAGCCGGAGGCGCGGTGATGCCTTGTCCGGCGCCGCGGACCGGCTGCCACGTTGCCTTTACGCCTCACTCCGTAGTAACCCCGTGGCCGTGTCGGGAACGCATGGCTACGATCTGCCAGTCCTAAAAAGAACGACCGTTCTTTTATTTCGCCCACTCAGAGGAAATGTCGATGAAAACACACCACGTGCTGGCGATCACCAGTGCCGCCGTTCTGCTCGCCGCCTGTGGCGGCGGTGGCTCCGACAGCGGCGGCTCCGAGACGGTCGACAACAGCGGCGCGCGCGGCTCGCTGGCCTTCAATCCCCCACTGCGGGTCACCGCCCTCACCGCGGCCGAATTCAATGCCCGGCTCAACGAGACCACCGCCGGCAAGCAGCTGCTGCAGGTGGCCGGCGCACCGAAGTGCGGCGTCAACTTCCACTACATGCAGTACGGCACCGTCGGTGGCGTCAACGAGGCGACCAACGCCTCCGGCGCGCTGATGGTCCCGACCGGCACCGACCCGGCCTGCGCCGGCGGCCGCCCGATCGTGCTGTACGCCCACGGCACCACCACCGACAAGGCCTACAACATCGCCGACATCACCGACAGCACCCGTCCCGGCGCGAGCGAAGGCTCGCTGATCGCGGCGCTGTACGCGGCCCAGGGCTTCATCGTGGTGGCACCCAACTATGCCGGCTACGAGATCTCGAAGCTCGCCTACCACCCCTACCTGAACGCCGACCAGCAGTCGAAGGACATGATCGACTCGCTGACCGCCGCCCGCAAGGCGCTGCCGGCCCTCGGCGGCGCGACCGATTCCGGCAAGCTGCTGATCACCGGCTATTCGCAGGGCGGCTACGTGGCCCTGGCCACCCAGCGCGCGATGCAGGCCGCCGGCCAGACCGTCACCGCGTCGGCACCGCTGTCGGCACCGTCGGCGATCAGCCTGCTGCTCGACTACGGCACGCTGGGCGCGCCGGCCCTGGGCGGCACCGTTTTCCTGCCGCTGATCACCACCAGCTGGCAGAAGCAGTTCGGCAACCTCTACGGCACGCCGGGCGACATCTACGAGGCGCAGTACGCCACCGGCATCGAGACGCTGCTGCCGAGCACCACGCCCGTCTCCACCCTGTTCTCCACCGGCCGCCTGCCGCAGACCGCGCTGTACCCCGCCAACGCGGTGCCCGGCCCGGCGACGGCGGCGTTCGCGCCGTTCTACGGCGCCAACAACCTGCTCAAGCAGACCTTCCTGAGCGCCAACGCGGCCGACACGCTGCGCAACCCCTGCCCGGGCAATGCGTTCCCGCCGACGGCGGCGTCGCGCGCCAGCACCACGCCGCTGGCCTGCGCGCCGACCACCGGCTTCCGCAAGGCGGCCGTGGCCAACGACCTGCGCACCTTCGTGCCGAACCGCCCCACCTTCTTCTGCGGCGGCGCCAACGACCCGACGGTGAACTTCGAAAGCACCCGCGCCACGGCCGGCTTCTTCAGCGCCCGCGGCCTGCCGGCCAGCGCGCTGACGGTGCTCGACCTGGAGACGGCCCCGACCAGCGCGGCCGATCCGTTCGCCGCGGCCAAGGTGGGCTTCGCCCAGGCCAAGGCGGCCACCGCCGCCGCCAACGGCGCCAACGCGGCTACCGCCGTCACCACCGCCTACCACGGCTCCCTGGTGCCGCCGTTCTGCAACGCGGCCGCCCGCGGCTTCTTCCAGCAGGTGCTGGCCGCCGGCGTCTGACCCGCTCCGCACCGCAACCCGAACCCAGGAGCAATCCCACCATGCACAAGATCGCATCCCTCGCCGCCGCAGGCGCCCTGCTGGCCACCGCCGGCGCGGCGCTGGCCCAGGACAGCGCCGGCGCGTCCTTCCTCGAATCGCTGTCGTCGCCCACGCCCTCGACCGCCTGGACGGTGCGGGCCGGCGCGACGCACATCGCGCCGCGCTCCAGCGCATCGCAGGCCACCGGCCCGCTGCTGCCCGGCCCGCCGTCGGGCGTGAGCCTGAAGGTGGAGGACAAGTACACCGCCTTCTTCTCGGTGGCGCGCGCGCTCAACGACAACGTCGAGGTCGAACTGGCGATGGGCTACCCGCCCACCCACGCGGTCACCGCCGACCTGTCCCCCAGCCTGCCGGCCAACGTGCAACGCTTCAACGGCCAGACCGTCGCCAAGATCCGCACATTGACCCCGACGGTGTTCGTGAACTACGCATTCGGCGCGCCGAACGCGACCTGGCGCCCCTTCGTCGGCGTGGGTGTCAACTACACCAACTTCGACAAGCGCACCTCGACCGCGGCCGGCAACGGCCTGAACGGCGGCCCGACCCGCCTGGAACTGGAAGACTCGTGGGGCCTCGCAGCCCAGGTAGGCTTCGACTACCGCATCAACGAGCGCTGGTCGATCCACACATCGGTGGCCACCGCCAAGATCAAGACCCACCTCGTCGCCACCACCGCAGGCGCGGCCCGCGAAGTCGACATCAAGTTCCGCCCCGTAGTGCTGACGGTCGCCGCCGCCTACCGCTTCTGATGCCCGCGCCGGACACCGGCGCCCCACACGAAAACCCCCGCAAGGCGCGAGCCCTGCGGGGGTTTTCATTCGTCGAAGCCGATGTCTGGCGCAAGAGATGCAGAGACTCGTGGGCTGCTGGACCTTGATCCGGGAGGGTCGCCCTGTCACTCGGACCTGGCACACGGCAGACGGACGCAGCACACAAAACCGCTGGAACCCGGCGCCTCAGCGTTCAGCCGCAACCGCTCTGCCTTCCCCAGTCCCAGCCGGGCCGGGGTCCCCTGGCCCAGGCGGAGCCTCCCCCCTCAGGGGGTGGCGAACTACACGGCGCGGCAGCGCCGTGAGAAGCCGGGGGGCGCTCAGAACCTCGTGCGAAGCCGGTCGTAGGCGTAGGTGCCGAACAGGCGCTGCGCCTGCGGGGTGAAGTACACGCTGTCGGCGAACACGTACTTGGAATAGTCCAGCCCGGCCTTCAGCGTGCCGGTGTTGCAGCGGGCCGAGCTGACCTGGCCGGTGCCGGTGCCGATGCCGGCGCCGGAATCGACCGAGGTGCAGACCGAGGTGGTGCCGTCGTTCAGGCTGTAGTTGCCCGGCAGGCCGGTCAGCAGGTTGTAGTAGAACGCGCCGTCGACATAGAGCACGTTGCTGCCCAGGTCGGCGATGTTGAGCAGCAGCGCCTTGTTGAACTCGGTGCTGGCCTGGCCCAGGATGTCGGTGCTGGCGCGGCCGATCGCCAGGGGCGAGCGGCTCAGGTCGTAGGTGCCGCTGGCGACCACGTAGCGCGCGCCGGCCGTCACCAGGCGGCGTGTCTGCGCGGCCAGTTGCTGGCCGGCGGTGGCCATGTTGGCCAGGAACTGGGCGCTGGTAAGGGAGCCGGCCTGGAAGGCGGCGTAGTTGGCCAGCACGTCGGAGGTGCCGCCGCTGATGACAAGCACGTCGGTCTGGCTGATCGTGTTCGAGGCCAGGAAGGCATCCACCTGCTCGGTCACCGTGCGGGTGGTGTTGCTGCCGGCCGCGTCGGGCTTGAGCGCGATGCGCGCGTTGCCGGTGGCGTAGCTGGTACCGCCCGCGGAGGCGGTCGTGAGCGTCTTGCCGTAGCTGGCGGCGAGCTGCTGGGTCCAGATGTTGGTGCTGCCGTCGTTGACGGTGTAGCGCGAGCCGTTCTGGCCCAGGTCGCTCAGGCCGTCGCCGAACGCGACGAAACGGGTGGGCGAGACCGCCGACTCCACGGTGCTCGAACCGCAGGCGGCGAGCAGGGCCGCCGATGCGCACGCGGCCAGCACGGCAGTGCGGCGCAACCAATTTGCTGTCATGGGAATCTCTCCAGAAATGTGGGGGGAGTGTAGCGACCGGCGGTCGGGGAACCGCCAGTACAAGTGTTTCAGGCGGCGGCGGCCCGGCGCAACCGGTCGTGCACGCCCTCCCAGGCAGGCGTGTCGGGCGGCGCCTCGATCCAGATCAGGCGCACGCCCTGCGCGTCGAAGGTGCGCAGCGCGGCGAAGAGCTGCTGGGCGGCGGCATCGGCATCGTCGGGCATGCGGCGCACCACCACCTTCGACGAGCGGGGCGTCACCTCGGCGCGGGCGTACACCGCCAGGTGGGCCGCCTCGGCACCCAGCAGGTCCAGCCCGGTCTGCAGGCCCTTGGCATCCATCAACCGCACCTTGGCCCGCGGCGCGTAGTGCGCCTCCAGCGTGCCCGAGGCCTGGGGCGACGGCGCATCGAGCGCATCGGGCTCGACCAGGGCCATGCCGCAGGCCGCCTCGACCTGGGTGCGGGTGACGGCACCCGGCCGCAGCAGCACCGGCACGCCGCGGGAGCAATCGACGATGGTCGATTCGATGCCCACGGCGCAGGGCCCGCCGTCGAGCACCGCCAGGCCGGCATCGAACTCGGCGGCCACATGGGCGGCGGTGGTCGGGCTGACCCGGCCGAACTGGTTGGCGCTGGGCGCCGACAGGCCCGCCACCCCGCGCGCGGCGCACGCCGCCAGCAGCGCCTGCGCCACCGGATGCGACGGGCAGCGCAGGCCGATGGTGGCGTGCCCGCCGGCCGAGGCGGTGGCCACGCCGGGCCGGCGCGGCAGGATCAGCGTCAGCGGGCCGGGCCAGCAGGCGGCGACGAGCCGCTGCGCGAAGGCCGGCACGTCGACCGCGAAATGGTCCACGCCCGCCGGCATCGCCTGGCCGGCTTCCGCGGGCGCCACGTGCACGATCAGCGGATGGTCGCTCGGCCGGCCCTTGGCGGCGAAGATGGCCGCCACCGCGTCTGCGCGGGTGGCGTCGGCCGCCAGGCCGTAGACGGTTTCGGTCGGCATGCCGAGCAGGCCGCCGGCGGCCAGGATGTCGGCCGCCTGCGCGACCGCGGCGGGATCGTGGCCGTCGAGGATCATGGGGTGCTGGTCACAAGAAAGGATGGCGCCGTGTGCGGCACTCAGAAAGGCGCGATGCCCAGGATGGCGCAGGCCTCCAGCGCCGCCTCGCGTGCGGCCACGGCGGTCGCCGCGGTGAAGGTCAGGTGGCCCATCTTGCGGCCCGGCACCGCGGCATGCTTGCCGTAGAGGTGCAGGTGGGCGCCGGGCAGCGCCAGCACCCGGTCCCAGGCGGGCGTGCGCTGCGCGGGCAGCACCTGGCCCTCGACCTGCGGCAGCTGCCACAGGTCGCCCAGCAGGTTCAGCATGACCGCCGGGCTGTGCTGGCGGGGTGCGGCCAGCGGCAAACCGGCCATGGCGCGCACCTGCAGCGCGAACTGCGAGCTGTCGCAGGCGTCGATCGTGTAGTGGCCGCTGTTGTGCGGCCGCGGCGCGATCTCGTTGACGACCAGCCGGCCGTCCTGCAGCAGGAAGAACTCGACGCAGAGCACGCCGACGTAGCCCAGGCCGTCTGCTATCGATTTCGCAGCGTCTACGGCTTGCTGCGCCTGGGCCGGGTCGATGTTGCCTTCGTGCACCTCGGTCACCGCCAGGATGCCGTCGCGGTGCAGGTTGCGCTGCACCGGAAAGTGCACGACGGTGCCGTCGGCGCCCCGCGCCACGATCACCGAGCATTCGGCGGCCAGCGGCAGCATCTTCTCCAGCACGCAGGGCACGTGCTGCAGCTGCGCCCAGGCGGCGGTGAGCGCGTCGCGGTCGACCACCCGGGCCTGGCCCTTGCCGTCGTAGCCCATGCGGGCGGTCTTCAGGATGCCGGGCAGCAGGTGCGCGCCGACCGCGGCCAGCTGCTCGGGCGTCTCGATCAGCGCGTACGGTGCGCAGGGCACGCCGCAGCGGTCGAAGTGGGCCTTCTCGGCCGCGCGGTCCTGCGCGATGCCGACCGCCGCGGCGGCAGGCGCCACCGGCAGGCTGCGGGCCAGGGTGGCCAGCGCGGCGGCGGGCACGTTCTCGAATTCGGTGGTGACGGCGACGCACAGGTGCGCCATCTGCGCCAGCCCGTCCGCATCGAGATAGCCGGTCTGCACATGGTGGTGGCTGACCCGGCCGGCGGGGCTGGCCGGATCGGGGTCGAGCACCGCGGTGAAGTAGCCCATGGCCTGGGCCGCGTGCACGAACATCCGGCCCAGCTGGCCGCCGCCCACCACGCCCAGCGTCACCTCGGCATGGCTGCCGGCCGCGTTGCCCGGCGCGGCGCCGGCGGGCGCCGGGCCGGGCCGGGTGTCGGCCAGGCCGTGCAGCACCGCCTCGATCTCGGCGCCGAGCGTGGTGCCGGCCTGGCCGGCGGGCGCTGCCACCGCACCGGCGCCGTCGGGCGGCGGCACCACGCCGGGCAGCGACAGGACCACGGGGCAGGCGACATCGTCGGCCGCGGCGAGCGGTGCGGGTGCGTCGGTCATGCGGCGGAGCCCACCGGCGGCAGCGCCATCGCCCGGGCGGCGGCGGTCTGCTCGGCCCGGAAGGTGTCGAGCTTCGCGCGCAGGGCCGGATCGCCCACCGCCAGCATCGCCACCGCGAACAAGGCCGCGTTGGCCGCGCCGGCCGCGCCGATGGCGAAGGTGGCCACCGGAACGCCCTTGGGCATCTGCACGATGCTGTGCAGCGAATCGACGCCCTGCAGGTGGCGGCTGGCCACCGGCACGCCCAGCACCGGCACGGTGGTCTTGGCCGCCAGCATGCCCGGCAGGTGGGCCGCGCCGCCCGCGCCGGCGATGATCGCGGCCAGGCCCTGGGCGGTGGCCGCCTCGGCATAGGCGAACATGTCGTCGGGCATGCGGTGCGCCGAGACGACGCGCGCGGAATGCGGCACGCCGAATTGCTGGAGAATCTGAACCGCGTGCTGCATGGTGTCCCAGTCGGAGCTGGAACCCATGACCACGCCAATGGAGAGGGGTGTCATAGAGGGAGCGGTCTGCGCCGTCCGCGATTGATGCAACCTTGAATTTTACTTTTAGGCGTACACCTGGCTTCCATGATCGATATCACCCTTGAGAATTTCCAATCCGAACTGATCGACGGCTCGATGACCCGGCCGGTGCTGCTGGACATCTGGGCCGAATGGTGCGGCCCCTGCAAGCAGCTGGGCCCGGTGCTGGAGAAGCTGGAAACCGACTACGCCGGCCGCTTCACCCTGGCCAAGCTCGACGCCGACAAGGTGCCGCAGATCTCGCAGCAGCTCTCGCAGATGTTCGGCGTGCGCAGCATCCCGTTCTGCGTGATGTTCGTCGGCGGCCAGCCGGTCGACGGCTTCGTCGGCGCCCAGCCCGAGGCGACGATCCGCGAATTCCTCGACAAGCACGTGCCGAGCGCCGAGGAGGCCCTGGCCGAGCAGGAGGAGGACGCCGCCCAGGACGCGCTGGCCGAGGGCGACACCGAGACCGCCCTGGAGAAGCTCCAGCATGCGGTGGCCGCAGACCCGGCCAACGACGACGCCCGCTTCGACTACGTCAAGCTGCTGCTGCAGCTCGGCCGCACCGACGATGCCAAGGTGGCCTTCGCGCCGGTGATCGCCAGGACCGGCCTGGTGCGGCGCTTCGATTCTCTTCAGCGCTGGATGGATGCTATCGATTTCGCAGCAGGTGGTCCGCATGCAGCGCCGGCTGCGACCGATTTCGATGCGAAGATCGCCGCCAACAAGCGCGATTTCGACGCCCGCTTCGGCCGCGCCCGCCTGCTCATCGCCCAGCAGCAGTGGACCGCCGCGATGGACGAGCTGCTCGAGATCCTGATGCGCGACAAGTCGTGGAACGAGGACGCGGCCCGCAAGACCTACATCGCGGTGCTCGACGTGATCGAGCCGCCGAAGCCGAAGGTCGCCGACGGCCAGATCCCGCCCGACGATCCTGTCGTGGCGACCTACCGCCGCCGCCTCAGCTCGGTCGTGCTCAGCTGACCGGCCCGCCCGCGGCCGGCACCGCGCGGGCGATGCCGCCGCCGGCACCGTGCGCGGTCTTGCGATGACGCCTCCTCTTCCCACCCTGCCCGGCTCCCGCCGGCACCTGGCGCCGCGCAGCGCCTTCGTGCTGACCGTCTCGGTCGTCGTCTGCTTCCTGGCGGCGTCGAGCGCGCCCTCGCCGCTCTACGGGCTGTACCGCGAGGCCTGGGGGTTCTCGGCGGCGATGCTGACCGCCGTGTTCGCCAGCTACGCTTTCGCGCTGCTGGCGGCGCTGCTGCTGTTCGGGTCGCTTTCCGACCACCTGGGGCGGCGCACGGTGATCGTGCTGGCCCTGGTGCTGGAGATCGTGTCGGTGCTGCTGTTCTGGCAGGCGCCGTCGGTCGGCTGGCTGTTCGCGGCGCGCATCGTGCAGGGCCTGGCCACCGGCATCGCCACCAGCGCCCTGAGCGCGATGCTGCTCGACCTGCATCCCCGGCGCGGCGCCCTGTTCAACAGCGTGGCGCCGATGCTGGGCATGGGGCTGGGCGCGCTCGGCACCGGGCTGCTGGTGCAGTACGCGGGCCGGCCGACGCACCTGGTGTTCGAGCTGCTCCTGCCGGTGCTGGCGCTGCAGACGCTGCTGGCCTGGTGGCTGCCCGACACGGTGGTGCCGCGCCCCGGCGTCTGGCGCTCCCTGCGGCCGCAGGTCGAGGTGCCGGCCGCCGCCCGCGCCACGCTGTGGCGGGTGCTGCCGCTCAACACCGCGGGCTGGGCGCTGGGCGGCTTCTACCTGTCGCTGGGGCCGACGCTGGCCCGGCAGGTGACCGACAGCGCATCGCCGGTGGTGGGCGGCGCGCTGATCACCACCCTGGTCATCAGCGGCGCCGTCGCGATCGTGTTCGTCCAGTCGCGTCCGCCGCGCGGGGTGCTGCTGGGCAGCGCGGCCACGCTGGCGGCCGGCCTGGCGGTGACGCTGGCGGGCGTGCAGGCGCATGCGGCCTGGGCCTTCTTCGGCGGAACGCTGGTGGCGGGGCTGGGCTTCGGCGCCGGCTTCAACGGCGCGGTGCGCAGCCTGGTGCCGCTGGCGGCGCCGCACGAGCGGGCGGGGCTGATGGCCAGCTTCTTCGTGCTGAGCTACCTGGCCTTCGCGGTCCCCGCCATCGCCGCCGGGCTGGGCTCCGGGTGGGTGGGCCTGAAGACCACCGCGCTGGGCTACGGCGGCCTGCTGGTGCTGCTGGCCCTGGTGGCGCTGGCCGCGTCGCTGCGGCAGCGGGGGCACGACACCGGCGCCGCCGAAGGTCAAGCGCTCCTGAAATGATAGCTAGAGGCCGGCTTCGGCAGCCGGCCGGAAGCGGTTCTGCCTAAGAATCGCCGGCGGCGGCAGCCAAGCCGTCTGCCACCTTCCTCAGGCGGTGAGCCGCTCCAGCGCTTCGCGGTACTTGGCGGCCGTCTTCTCGATCACGTCCTGCGGCAGGCGCGGTGCCGGCGCGGTCTTGTCCCAGGCCTTGCCGTGGATGCGCACCGCCTCCAGCCAGTCGCGCACGAACTGCTTGTCGTAGCTCGGCGGATTGGTGCCGGCGGCGAAGGCCGCGTCGTAGCCCTCCACCGGCCAGTAGCGGGAGGAATCGGGCGTCAGCACCTCGTCCATCAGCACCAGATTGCCGGCCGGATCCAGGCCGAACTCGAATTTGGTGTCGGCGATGATCATCCCCTTCTCGCGGGCGATGGCGGCGGCCTTCTTGTAGATGGCGATGCTCACGTCGCGGATCTGGGCGGCCAGGTCGGCCCCGACCGTCTCGACGACCTGCTCGTAGGTGATGTTCTCGTCGTGCTCGCCCATCGCGGCCTTGGCGGCGGGGGTGAAGATCGGCTCGGGCAGCGGGCTGGCGTTCTTCAGGCCGGGCGGCAGCGGCACGCCGCAGACCGATTGCGACGCCTGGTACTCCTGCCAGCCGCTGCCGGCCAGGTAGCCGCGCACCACCGCCTCGACGGGAATGGGCTTCAGCCGCTGGACCAGCATCGAGCGGTCCTGGATCTGCGGCACCTCGGCGGCGCTCACCACGCTCTCGGGCGCGTCGCCGGTTAGGTGGTTGGGAACGATGTCGCCCAGCTTGTCGAACCAGAACAGCGCCATCTGGGTCAGCAGCACGCCCTTGCCGGGAATCGGCTCGCCCATGATCACGTCGAAGGCCGAGAGCCGGTCGCTCGCGACCATCAGGATGCGGTCGTCGCCGACGGCGTAGTTGTCGCGCACCTTGCCGCGGGCCAGCAGCGGCAGGGAGTTGAGGGCAGAGGTATGGAGGGCGGTAGCGGTCATGGTCGTCACGGCAAGAAAAAAGCCCGCCAAGACGCGGCGGGCTGGTGAATTATCGCCACAGGGGCCGCCGGGCGGCGGGCCCCGCGGGCATTACTGGACGACCTGCGCCAATTCGCCCTTGGCGTACTTGGCGGCGACGACCTGCAAGCTGTCGCCCTTGACCTTGGCGCCCTGGCCTTCGCAGCCGAATTCGATATAGCGCTGCTTGCAGATCTGCTTGGCGGCCTCGCGCGCGGGCTTCAACCATTCGCGGGCGTCGAACTTGTCGGGGTTCTCGAACATGAACTTGCGCACCGCGCCGGTCATCGCCAGGCGGATGTCGGTGTCGATGTTGATCTTGCGCACGCCGAACTTGATGGCTTCCTGGATTTCCGAGACGGGCACGCCGTAGGTTTCCTTCAGCTTGCCGCCGTACTGGTTGATGATGGCCAGCAGGTCCTGCGGCACGCTGGAGGAGCCGTGCATCACCAGGTGGGTGTTGGGAATCCGGGCGTGAATTTCCTTGACGCGCGAGATGGCCAGGATGTCGCCGGTGGGCGGGCGGCTGAACTTGTAGGCGCCGTGGCTGGTGCCGATGGCGATGGCCAGCGCGTCCAGCTGGGTGGCCTTGACGAAGGCGGCGGCTTCTTCCGGGTCGGTCAGCATCTGGCTGTGGTCGAGCTTCACGTCGGCGCCGATGCCGTCTTCCTCGCCGGCGTCGCCGGTCTCGAGGTTGCCCAGGCAGCCGAGTTCGCCTTCGACGGTGACGCCGTACTTGTGCGCCATCTCGACGACCTTGCGGGTCACCTCGGTGTTGTAGTCGAAGTCGGCCGGCGTCTTGCCGTCTTCACGCAAGGAGCCGTCCATCATCACCGACGAGAAGCCAAGGTCGATCGCGCCCTGGCAGATGGCCGGGCTCTGGCCGTGGTCCTGGTGCATCACCAGCGGGATGTTCGGGTACTGCTCGACGGCGGCCTGGATCAGGTGCTTGATGAACGCCTCGCCGGCGTACTTGCGGGCACCGGCGCTGGCCTGCAGGATCACCGGCGCGCCGGTTTCCTTGGCGGCTTCCATCACGGCCTGCACCTGCTCGAGGTTGTTGACGTTGAAGGCAGGAATGCCGTAGCCGTTCGCGGCGGCGTGGTCGAGCAACTCTCGCATCGAAACTAGTGCCATAGTGGTGGTCCGTTCAGAAAAAAGATAGGTGCGGATGCGTCCGCACCTCAGCCCTGATTTTAACCGTGATGCTGCGAACGAATGATCAGCCCATCAAGGCGCAATGGGCGTGAATGCCAACAAGGATTCGTCGTTGTAAGGGTCTACCTGGCGAGTTGCCCATCGAACGGCAATATTGCTGTCAGAAGACACAGCCAAGGAACCATTGCTCGCGTAAATTTTATAGGCAGTCGCAGGAACCGTGGCGTTCTCAGCCAAAGTTGCCCCTATTGTTTTCAACAACGTTCCATTAGAAGAAAGCACGTAAAACTCTCGGGTGCTTGAGTCAGAACTACCTACCACCATCTTTCCATCAGACAGCACTTGCACGCTCATGTAATGCTGTCCACGCATCAAATGTCCAGTTCTTGAGAGATCTATCGGACTCCATACTGATATGCCATTCTCAACGATGAGCACGCTCTTGCCATCTCGAGAAACCGCGATGTTCCCAGTAGCTTGAAGACGCTGATCCCCAATATTCCAATCCAAATTAGCCAATGTAGGCATTGTCAAAGACAATACACCTCCATTAACCTCGCTGTAGTCCATCTCCCAATACCGCGGAGTCGATGGCGAGAAACGGCCTGTTGCATAAATTCGAGTGCCATCCAAAGAGCCAGCAATAAGGCTCCCGTCAATACCCATTCGACTAGCAAGAAAACTTGTCGGAGCATTAACCATATCGCCTATCAACAACTTACCATCAGAAGCACGGAATATTTCTCCGGTTGTAACCACAATTACCCCCACACCATTGGGACGAGCATAAAGCAAATCTACACTTGCCAATGTTAATCCGGCTGTGGGACTCGAAAGCGGCCAAGAATCTATAAGCTGTCCCACCCGCAGATCAAAAACTCGGAGTTGAGATTTGGCCGCATCCACCGCGTACAAAAAGTTTCCATCGGGGGACACAATCATTCTCTCGAAATTTGCTCCGCCTGCCGTCAATGTCCCAACAAAGACCCCGGTATACACATTAACTATATCGATAACGCCACCAGCACTATGTTGTCGGCTTAGGTAAAAATGAGGTCTGATTGGATCAAAAACTGGCCTCCCGTAGCCCGATTGCTTTGGCAATTTAACTGCAAACTCCCGAGTAAGATCCGCGCCCTTCCAAACAGCAACAGCTACCGGTTGTGGTGCAACGACGGTCGGATCTGGCGACGCGATCGATATGCGGGCATAGCTAATGGTGTTGGCCGGAAGTCCGATAGGGTCCGCCTCGATTTGGACCGTGCCACCCGTATCTCCCGACGGCGTAACCTTCAGCCATGGCTGATCTGACTGTGCTTGCCATCGTCCAGTAGCTCCTAAGTTATCCGTAACATTTATTGCGCCTGTCAGGCGCGAGAGATTTGGGGTGCTGGTCAGCGCGAATCCGGCTTCGGAGACCAGAAGTTTATGTACGCTGCGCTTTTCCAACCATGGCTTTACATCGATTTCAAAAGGCACAAGCCAAGGCGAGCCAGGATAGGGCTGTTTACAAGCCAACGGATCATCTAAACAGATTTGAACCTTGAATGATCCTACATATCGACCAGATTTAATCGAAGGAGACAAGGCCATATTAACCTTGTAACTGGTTGAGCTCAACGCAACAACACTCGTACTGCTGGCGTCAAGAACTCCCAGCGAATCAATAATTCCGACGTTGATACGTTCCGCTATTTGCTTACTAGAGCTGGCTACCAATGAAAAGGAATTAAAGTTGCGTTCTTTAAAAGAACTGGACAAGCGCGCTGAGGCGAAGGTCAACCAAGAATTTTCAGGCGTATTTCCTGTTCCTGTTCCTGTTCCTGTTCCTGTTCCTGTTCCTGTTCCTGTTCCTGTTCCTGTTCCTGTTCCTGTTCCTGTTCCTGTTCCTGTGCCAGTGCCAGTGCCTGCTCCAGTGCCCGTGCCCGTGCCAGTACCCGTGCCAGTGCCAGTGCCAGTGCCAGTGCCAGTGCCTGCTCCGTTGCCTGTTGGGCTGGTTGCACTTCCGCCTGCTCCATTAGAGTCAGATGGACTGCCCGACCCGCCACCACCACAAGCAGATAAAAAACAAATAAGAGACAGACTCACTGTCACAATTTTCCCCAGCTTGCTCATATCCTCGCTCCGTGCAGATGTGTTTTTCGGTTACCGATTATGACAAAAACATACGCTTAAAGAAGGCCTTGTAAGTCCCAAGTTGATCAGCTTGGCGAAGAGCTGACGGCCTGAGGGGATGGGGGTCATAAAGCAATCGGACCTGGGCCTGAACTTCGCGACCAAGCGCAAGTTGCTCGACGAGAAGGAGCGCGTGGTGTCATGGGCCGATCTAGCAGGCCTGATCACGCCGCAAGCACCAGAAGGCAAGTGCGGCCGTCCGAAAAATCAAGTACGTCGCAGGCCCAGGAACGCCAGCACGTCCGCATGCACCGGCGCCAGCCAGCGCAGCGGCGCGGCCAGGCTTCCGACCAGGGTGACGTGGTTGATGCGGCCGTAGTGGCGCAAGGTCACGTCGACGCCCGCCGCCTGCAGTTTCTCGGCCATCGCGAAGCTGTTGCGGCGCGGGTTGACCACGCTGTCGGTGTCGGCGGCGACCAGCAGGGTGCGGGGCGCGGCGGACGAGGCATGGGCCAGGGGCTGGGAATCGGCCGGAGTGCGGGGCCAGTCGAAGGCGACCTGCGCGTCGGGGTTGTCGATCGGCAGGAAGTCGTAGGGCCCGGCCAGGCCGATCCAGCCCTTGAGCTGCCGCGGCGCCAGGCCCACCTCCTGCAGCCAGCGCGCATCGAGCGCCAGCATCGCCGCGTTGTAGCCGCCGGCGCTGTGGCCCATCACCACGATGTCGGCGGCATCGCCGCCGATCTCGGCCGCATGGTCGAAGGCCCAGCGCACCGCCCGGGCGCTGTCGCGCAGGAACTCCGGATACCGAACCGCCGGGCTCAGCCGGTAGTCGGCCACCACCGCGATCGCGCCGTGCGCGGCCAGGGCTTCGCCGACGAAGCGGTAGTCGGCCCGCTCGCCCATCGTCCAGGTGCCGCCGTAGAAGAAGACGACGATCGGCGGCGTGCCACCGGTACGGGCACCCTCGGGCGGCCGGTACACGTCGAGCTTCTGGCGCGGGTCGGGGCCGTAGGCGATGCCGGGCTGCAGCCGGTAGCCGCTGCGCGGCACCAGGCTGTCGAGCACCCGGGCGCCGCTGCAGCCCGAGAGCACGGTTGCCGCGGCGGCCAGCAGGCCGGCCCGGCGCGCCGGCGAGTGGAGAGGATCCAGGTTCATGAGTCCGCCCTGAACAATTCCGTTCTCAGCCGCAGGCCGATCGGTTCTCGACCGGAGCGGCGAGCAGCGCTGCAATAACCGCCTGCATCGACAGCCC
>NZ_LMKO01000005.1 GCF_001421705.1 Xylophilus sp. Leaf220
CCGCGCAATCGGAGGCCTTCGGCAAGACCACGCCGAGCAGTAGCAGCCGGCTGGAGATGAACCTGCGGCTGCCGGGGCAGTACTTCGACGGGGAGAGCGGGACGCACTACAACCGGTTCAGGGACTATGTGCCGGGGACAGGGCGGTATGATCAAGTTGACCCCATAGGCTTAACTAATGGGCTAAATATTTACTTGTATGTGGAAGCATCCCCGTTAATTAAGGCGGATTCACTCGGTTTATACACGGAAGTAGTTGTATGGCAGGGCGTAGGCATCGGTTCATCTTCATTTGGCCATGTATCAGCAAATATAAATAACGTAAACTTCTCTTGGGGGCCAAGCGGATGGGATAAACAGTCGGCAACCGCATCTGAATACAATGCAAGGCAGCAAGATTTCCGTGGCGGAATAGGTGTAATATTAAAATTGGATAGCCAGCAAGAATCATCATTGTCCTCGTGTTTAAGGGCTCATGTGTCTTCGTACAATGCAGTACTGAATAATTGCGGAAATCCTATTCAACAATGTTTGATGACTGTAGGCGCCGGGGTAGGGGACGCAATATTGCCTAGTTCCGTTCTTGATAATTTACAAGCATCTCCTAACGCTGTGGGGAGTATTTCATATCCTTCGCCTCGGCCCACAAGTGGCTTTGGCAGAGGTATGATATGGAGATAAGCCGAAGCATAAAGTGGTTAACTTTTGCTGCTGCGTCGTTAATGACCATGCTTACATATTTCTCATGCCAAAGAATGAGCATTGTTGTTATTCATCAAATTGAGTTTTCTGAAAATCTTAATTCTGAAATAAACACATATCATGCTGGACCTGGGAGCGTCTTTTCGGTGGTTGGATGTGAAGACACTAAGCATTACATTATTCCAATAATTATTTTTAATAAAAAAAGATTTTATGTGAAAAGTGGCAAATATAAATTTTTGAAAAATTCACTGTGGGATTTAAATGGCGGGCCTATATCGGTATCCTGTCCAAGTATTGGCAGTAGGTAATTTAAATATTTTGCTTCCTTATCTTGCAAACATATTAAAAAATTTGTTGCAAACGCGATTTTCTAAAATGCTCTATTAAAACATGTTATGAACTTATGAAAAAGCTGCTGCGCAACAAGCACTTACGAAAATTTCGTAGTTTACAAAAAATGCAAAGCCTATGCGCGTCAATGGATTGTTAAAAAGTTCATAACACGTTCTAAGTCAGCATTGGCAAACGTTTGAAGCATAGGAACCAGCACTGGATGGCTTGTGAGCACCTCTCTGCCGCCTCCAAAAACACAATCAATCTAATCACGCTGAAAATAGCTTGCTTTCTACGAGCGCTATAAAAATAGTAGCTGCTAGCCGGCTTCTAGAAATGCTTCCAGCATTCTGAGTTCCTGAAGTCGTTGATGCTTGCCGACTGTTTGCTATCAATTCCGACAGCCACAACGCCTAGGGCAACTGTCCTTGACTTCCTTTCGCTGCGGGCCAGCACCGTGCTCTACGACCCACTGCAGCGCCTGCGCAGCAGCCAAGTCAGCGGCGCCGACGGCAGGCTGCTCGGCCGGGACCTGACCTACGACYTGGCCGGCAACATCACCCAGCGCCAGACCGAGGCCGGCAACTTCGCCTACGCCTACGACCGCCTGGGCCGCCTGACCGAAGCCACCCCGCCAGCAGCATGCAGTGGGGCACTGGCGCCGAGCAGACCCGGCTGCGCTACAACGCCAACGGCAACCTGCAGCAGCAGAGCTACGCGGGCCAGACCAGAACCCACCGCTACGACGCCACCGACCGGCTGGTCGGCATCGGCGACGAGCAGGGCAGCAGCGCCCGCTACGCCTACGACCCGCTGGGCCGGCGCATCAGGAAGACCGTCGGCACGGCGGGCGGTGGCGGCGAAGTCACCACCTGGTACGTCTACAGCGACGAAGGCCTGATCGCGGAGCTCGACGGCCAGGGTGTCCTGAAGAGGAGCTACGGCTGGGTGCCGGATGCGATGTGGGGCACGGCGCCCCTGTGGCAGGCCGAGGCATCGACGGGAGCAAGAGCAGGAAACCAAAGCGCGACCCTGGCGACAGCCGACTACCACTACCTGCACACCGACCACCTGGGCACCCCGTAATATTTCCCGAGTTTGACCAGTGCTTAATTNTGGCAGGCCGAGGCATCGACGGGAGCAAGAGCAGGAAACCAAAGCGCGACCCTGGCGACAGCCGACTACCACTACCTGCACACCGACCACCTGGGCACCCCGCAGGCGGCAACCGACGCGCAGGGCCGGTCGTCGTGGTCCGCGCAATCGGAGGCCTTCGGCAAGACCACGCCGAGCAGTAGCAGCCGGCTGGAGATGAACCTGCGGCTGCCGGGGCAGTACTTCGACGGGGAGAGCNCCGCGCAATCGGAGGCCTTCGGCAAGACCACGCCGAGCAGTAGCAGCCGGCTGGAGATGAACCTGCGGCTGCCGGGGCAGTACTTCGACGGGGAGAGCAGGACGCACTACAACCGGTTTAGGGACTACGTCTCGGCAACAGGGCGGTACCTCCAGATCGATCCCGTCGGACTGTTGGGCGGGTGGAATCGATACGAGTATGTCGGAGGTGGCCCGCTAAATGCAATCGATCCGTTTGGCCTTGATACCATAGTTATCATTGGCGGCCCGACGAGCGGGAATCCATTTGGTCACGCTGCCATCGGATTTACTGGCCAAGGCGTTTATAGCTATGGAACAAACACTCTTCCTGGCAGTAGTCTTACCGATTACCTTTCGGCGCAGTCCGCCTACCGAGACTCAACAATTTATATAATAAAAACTGGACCGGAGCAGGAAGCGAAAATGCGCGATGAATCCTAAGCTATGTAAATAAACGATTGCCTGACCCTCGCAAAGATTTTTGGGGGGCAGCTCGTGATACATGCGCAACACGGACCCAGAATGCATTGGAAGCGGGTGGAGTAAATTCCTCTTTTGCTCCTATTACCAGCCCCTTTCCATCATATACCGGTGGTATAGCCTCGAGAAATGCTGAAACCACCATTTTTATTCCGCGGGGATCAGCCATGCCCGGCGGCTTGTCTTCCTATAATAGGTAAATTATGACAAAAATAGTTTCATGTATATGTGCAATTTTTATTGTTGGCTGTGATGTTGCTTCAATAGAAAACGAAGCAATTAACAAATCAGAATACTCTCTGCTTCAGTATTATGCTTATGAATTCCAACAAGCCAAGCATGATCGACCTTATATGATTTTTAAAAAAGCCTTAAATACAGATATTAATGTCATAGCATTTCCGGCTGCAAATAAAAATAATGGTTATGTTGCGATTATTGCAAAATCGGCGGGTTACCCAAGAGTGAAAATCTTACCAGAAGAAGAATTCATTATAAATAAAAAATCCTATGAAGAATTGAAATCAGAGATCTCAATTTCCAGAGAAGTAAATTTTTTTATTCAATCTAAAATAAAATAGAGAGGCTTGGGCGGATTTGAGACTGATGTGCAATATAAGAGTGATATGCTAATAAAAAGATGGCAATTGCAACCCATATCAAACAGCAAGGGCTAATAGTTAAGACCTATGAGCCAAGCGCGTGCATGGCTTCCGAGCGCTGTTATTCCTAAAAATACAATAAAGCTGATAAAGCTGAAAGTAGCTTTGTTTTCCTTGGATGCTATAAAAATAGTAGGCAGTAGTCGTTGACAAGAAACGTTTTCGGCAACTTTTGTGCCTGATGTCATTGCTGCTTGCCGACTGCTTGCTATCTATTTCGACAACCACAACACCCACGGGTAACTGCCGCTCGACCTCTTCTCGCTACTGGCCAGCACCTTGGCCTACGACCCGCTGCAGCGCCTGCGCAGCAGCCAGGTCAGCGGCGCCGACGGCAGGCTGCTCGATCGGGGCCTGACCTACGACCTGGCCGGCAACATCACCCAGCGCCAGACCGAGGCCGGCAACTTCGCCTACGCCTACGACCGCCTGGGCCGCCTGACCGAAAACATCACCCAGCGCCAGACCGAGGCCGGCAACTTCGCCTACGCCTACGACCGCCTGGGCCGCCTGACCGAAGCCACCCCGCCAGCAGCATTGCAGCGCAGCGCGGCCAACCCGCAAGGCCTGCCCGCGGAGCGCTACACCTACGACGCCGTCGGCAACCGCACCTCCAGCGCCCACCAGCCCGGTGCCTGGGCCTACGGCGCGGACAACGANCAGCGCAGCGCGGCCAACCCGCAAGGCCTGCCCGCGGAGCGCTACACCTACGACGCCGTCGGCAACCGCACCTCCAGCGCCCACCAGCCCGGTGCCTGGGCCTACGGCGCGGACAACGAACTGCTGCAGTGGGGCACGGGCGCCGAGCAGACCCGGCTGCGCTGCAGGGCACGCCGCAGGACGCGACCGATGCGCAGGGCAGATCGTGGTTGCTACTCATTTCGGGGCTTTCCGCAAGACGGTGCCCAGTGCGAGCAGCCGGCTGGAGATGAACCTACGGCTGCCGATGCTGCACTTTGATGGGGACAGCCGGATGCACTAGACGCGGTTCAGGGACTATGTGCCGACGACCGGGTGTCTTGCAGACGTACCCCGATCGGACTTCGGGGTGAACGGCACCAGCAGGCACGGACTTCGCGCTCTGGACAATCGACGCTTGTGGTGCGTGCCGCATGCCGTTGGTGCATGCACTGTATTTGTGCGGCTTCCAAGCGCTCGGTCCCCTGACTGCACGTTCCTTGCGCCTGCTTGGTGCATTTTTTGCGCATTCTTTAGACCCGGGCGGTACCTGCGGTGCCAGCATCGGCGACTGGCACGGTTCGTGCACCCGTCGCTGTGCCAATTTGTCACCGCCATTCAAACCCTCCGGAGAAGAAGAGCCATGAAGAAAACCCTGCTTGCGATCGCTGCTGCCGCGGCTTCGGCCACCGTTTTTGCGCAGACTGCGGCCGAGCCTGCCTACACCCTGTCGTACAACGTGGGCGTTGTCTCCGACTACCGCTTCCGTGGCATCTCGCAATCGCGCCTGAAGCCGGCCCTGCAGGGCGGCATCGACTTCGCGCACGCAAGCGGTTTCTACCTGGGCTTCTGGGGCTCCACCATCCGCATCCTGGAAGACATTCCCGGCGGCAAGGGCCCGGTCGAGCTCGACTTCTACGGCGGCTACAAGGGCAAGGTCAACGACGACTTCTCCTACGACGTCGGCCTGCTGCGCTACCAGTACCCCCGCGAGAACTTCGCCACCACCCCCAACACGACCGAGCTGTACGCCGCAGGCACCTGGAAGATGCTGACGGTCAAGTACTCGCACAGCCTGGGCAAGGAAACCTTCGGCGTGCCGAACAGCCGCGGCAGCGGCTACCTGGAAGCGGCCGCCGCGTTCGACCTGGGCGAGGGCTTCTCGCTCACGCCGCACGTCGGCCGCCAGTACTTCAAGGACAACGGCTACGCGTCGTACACCGATTACTCGCTGGCGCTCGGCAAGGACCTGGGCAACGGCTTCTCGCTGTCGGCCGCGGTCGTCGGCACCAACGCCGACAAGGTCTTCTACGCATCGGGCGCCAACGGCAAGTTCCTGGGCAAGACCGGCGTGGTGCTCGGCGCCAAGTACAGCTTCTGACCACGGAGCCACCCAACAGGACACCCGGCTTATGAAAATCGTCACCGCCATCATCAAACCCTTCAAGCTCGACGAGGTGCGCGAAGCACTCTCGGCCATCGGCGTGCAGGGCATCACCGTGACCGAGGTCAAGGGCTTCGGCCGCCAGAAGGGCCACACCGAGCTCTACCGCGGCGCGGAATACGTCGTCGACTTCCTGCCCAAGGTCAAGATCGAGGCCGCCATCTCCGACGACCTGGTCGAGCGCGTGATCGAAGCCGTCGAGGGCGCTGCCCGCACCGGCAAGATCGGCGACGGCAAGATCTTCGTCCACAACCTCGAGCAGGTCGTGCGCATCCGTACCGGCGAAACCGGCCGCGAGGCGCTCTGACGCCGGCAGAACGCAGAAAGAAGCACTGACATCATGAAAAAATTGCTTGCCTCCCTGTTGCTGGGCATGAGCCTGCTGGCCGGCGGATCGTTCGCCGTGGCGCAGACCGCCGCGACACCGACCGCCGAAGCCGCCGCGCCCGCGTCCACCGCGCCGGCCGCTGCGGCCCCTGCCGCAGCCGCCGCGGCACCCGCCGAAGCCGCTCCCGCGGCCGCCGCCCCCGTCCCCAACAAGGGCGATACCGGCTGGATGATGGTCTCGACCCTGCTGGTGCTGATGATGGCCGTCCCCGGCCTGGCACTGTTCTACGGCGGCCTGGTCCGCAGCAAGAACATGCTGTCGGTGCTGATGCAGGTCATGGTCACCTTCTCGCTGATCGTCGTGCTGTGGTTCATCTACGGCTACAGCCTGGCGTTCACCGAGGGCAACGCCTTCATCGGCGGGTTCGACCGGTTCTTCATGAAGGGCATCTGGGACAACACCGCCGGCACCTTCGCCAACGGCGCGACCTTCAGCAAGGGCGTGGTCATTCCGGAGATCGTGTTCGCGGCGTTCCAGGCGACCTTCGCCGGCATCACCTGCGCGCTGATCGTCGGCTCCTTCGCCGAGCGGATCAAGTTCTCGGCGGTCCTGGTGTTCATGGCGATCTGGTTCACCTTCAGCTACCTGCCGATGGCCCACATGGTCTGGTTCTGGCAAGGTCCCGACGCCTACACCGGCAAGGAACTGGTCGATTCGCTCAACGCGAAGGCCGGCCTGATCTGGCAGTGGGGCGCGCTCGACTTCGCCGGCGGCACCGTGGTGCACATCAACGCAGCCGTGGCCGGCCTGGTGGGTGCCTTCGTGGTCGGCAAGCGCATCGGCTACGGCAAGGAAGCCCTGACCCCGCACAGCCTGACGCTGACGATGGTCGGCGCCGCCCTGCTGTGGGTGGGCTGGTTCGGCTTCAACGCCGGCTCGGCGCTGGAAGCCAACGGCACGGCCGCACTGGCCTTCGTCAACACGATGCTGGCTACCGCCGCCGCGGTGCTGACCTGGTGCCTGGGCGAAGCGATGCTGCGCGGCAAGGCCTCGATGCTGGGCGCCGCGTCCGGCGCGGTGGCGGGCCTGGTGGCGATCACGCCGGCAGCCGGCAACGTCGGCATCGGCGGCGGTCTGGTGATCGGCCTGCTGGCAGGCTTCGCCGGCCTGTGGGGCGTGACCGGCCTGAAGAAGATGCTGGGCGCCGACGACTCGCTCGACGTGTTCGGCGTGCACGGTGTCTGCGGCATCCTGGGCGCGATCCTGACCGGCGTGTTCAACGCACCGGCGCTCGGCGGCCCCGGCTACGTGGCCGACTGGGTCACCGCGACCGTCATCACCTCGGCCGACTACTCGATCGCGTCGCAGGTCTGGGTGCAGCTGAAGGGCGTGCTGCTGACGGTGGTGTGGTCCGGCGTGGTGTCGTTCATCGCCTTCAAGGTGGTGGACCTGACCATCGGCCTGCGTGTCTCGGAAGAGTCCGAGCGCGAAGGCCTGGACATCACCTCCCACGGCGAAACCGCCTACAACCGTTGATTCTGCGGAGCGCTGGCACGGCCCTTGCGTCGTTGCCAGCGCTGCAGGAATTCTTGTAGCGAGAGTCTCCTTTGGATGTTGGGCCCGCAGCGATGCGGGCCTTTTTTTGTCCGCGCGCCTCGGGATGCACCCGGTGCGTGCGCCCGGTGCCGCCCCGGTTTGCTACCCTTCGGCGATGCGCCGCCGTCCGGCGGGCACACCGTTCCTGGAGGACCCGTTTGCGCCGCCTGCTCCACATCGCCGACCGGCACCGCACCCCCGCCACCACGCGGCTGCTCGGCTGGTTCCTGGCGTTCAATGCGGGCGCGGTGAATGCAGGCGGCGTGCTGGTGGTGCACATGTACACCTCGCACATGACCGGCTTTGCCTCGCAGGTGGCCGACAGCCTGGTGCTGGGGCACGGCGAGTTGTTGCTGAACGCGATCGGCGCGCTGCTGGCCTTCACCTGCGGCGCCGCCTGCACCGCGATCATCGTCAACTGGGCGCGGGTGCACCGGCTGCGCAGCGCCTACGCCCTGCCCCTGCTGCTCGAGGCCGGCCTGCTGCTGCCCTTCGGGCTGATGGGCGCGATCACGCTCACTTGGTCCACGCCCTTCGCGGTGCCGCTCACCGTGCTGCTGCTGTCCTTCATCATGGGGCTGCAGAACGCGCTCGGCACCAAGGCTTCGGCCGGGCGGGTGCGCAGCACCCACATGACCGGCAACGTGACCGACCTGGGCATCGAGCTAGGCAAGCTGCTGTACCACAACCGCAGCGGCACGCCGCCCGAAGCGCAGGTGCGCGCCAACCGGGCGCGGATGCGGCTGCACGGCGGGCTGCTGCTGGCCTTCGTCGGTGGCGGCCTGTTCGGCGCCGCCGGCTTCAAGTACGTGGGTTTCCTGTGGGTGGTACCGCTGGCCGGACTGCTGCTGGCGCTGGCCCTGCCGCCCTTCCTGCACGACCTGCGGCGGCACACGCACCTGCGCACGCTGATGCTGACGATGCGCGATCGCCTGCGCCGTGTCTGGCAGCGCCTGCCCGCAGGCAAGCCGCCGCGCTGAGCGGCTGGCCCGCCGTCCGGAGCGGGAGGGCCGGCGTCAACCGGCGCGGCGCCCGATCTCTATCAACCGGTTGGCCGGCAGGCCGAAGTAGTCGGAGGCATGGCCCGCATTGCGTTGCATCGAGCGGTACAGGGTGCTGCGGACCCGTCCCAGCCCCGCCATCAAGCCGGTGCCCTGCGAGGCGCGCGAGACGAAATAGGAGGTCGCCATCGCCTCGATGGGCAAGCCCTGCCGCTCGGCCAGCAGTTCGATGAACTCGGGCACATGGGGTGCCTCCATGAAGCCGTGCCGGGCGGTGACGCGCCAGAAGCCGCCGTCGAGCGCGCGTGCCTCCAGCCTGCGTTCCGCGTCCACCCGCGGCACCGGCAATGTCTGCATCTGGAGCACGACGACGCGTTCGTGCAGCACCTGGTTGTGCTTGAGGTTGTGCAGCAAGGCGTGCGGCACGCTGTCAGCGTCGGCGCTGAGGAACACCGCGGTGCCGCGGACCCGGTGCGGCATGCCGGCCTGGAGCGACGCGATGAACGGCTCCAGCGGAAACCGCTCGGCCTCGGCCGCCTTCTCGCTCAGGATGCGTCCCTTCGACCAGGTGGTGAAGACGACCATCACCGCTGCCGCGACCGCCAGGGTGATCCATCCGCCCTCGGCGATCTTCAGGCTGTTGGCGAGGATGAAGCCCAGGTCGACCAGCGCGAAGAGCGTGGTGCCCACCACCACCGCCGCGGCATTCCACCGCCAGAGCCGCAGGGCCACCAGACCGGCCAGCAAGGTCGTGGTCAGCATCGTCACCGACACCGCGATGCCGTACGCGGCCGACAACGCACCCGAGCTGCGAAACGCCACCACCAGCAGCAGCACACCGGCCATGAGCAGCCAGTTCACCGTGGGCAGGTACACCTGGCCGATCGCCTGACCCGATGTCTGCACCACCCGCATGCGCGGCAGATAGCCCATGTGCATCGCATGGGCCGTCATGGAGAACGCGCCGGAGATCACCGCCTGCGACGCGATCACCGTGGCGCAGGCGGCCAGTGCCACCATCGGCACCGTGGCCCAGGCAGGAAACATCCGGAAGAAGGGGTTGTCGATCGCCGCCGGATTCGCCAGCACCAGCGCACCCTGGCCGAAGTAGTTCAGCACCAGCGCCGGCAAGGCGAGCAGCACCCAGGCGCGGCGGATCGGCCCGGCGCCGAAGTGGCCCATGTCGGCGTACAGCGCCTCGCCTCCGGTGAACGCCAGGAACACCGCGCCGAGGACGCCCAGGGCCTGTGCGCGGTGCGTGGCGAAGAAGCCGATGGCCCAGCGCGGGTCGAGCGCCGCGAGTACCTGCGGATTGCGCACCAGATGGGCCAGGCCCGCCGCTGCCAGCACGCCGAACCAGACCAGCATCACCGGCCCGAATACCCGGCCCACGGTGGCGGTGCCCTTGCGCTGCACCACGAAGAGCGCCACCAGGACCCCCAGGGTCAGCGGCACGATGTAGGGCTTGAAGACCGGGGTGGCGATCTCCAGGCCCTCGGCGGCCGACAACACCGAGATCGCCGGGGTGATCAGGCTGTCGCCGTAGAACATCGCGGCGCCCACCAGGCCCAGCCCGATCACCGCATGCCGCTGCCAGGCCCGGCTGGGCCCGCGCTCCAGCGCCGCGCGCGCCAGGCCCTGCAACGCCAGGATGCCCCCCTCGCCGTCCTGGTCGGCGCGCAGCACGAACACCACGTACTTGAGCGTCACCACCAGCAGCAGGCCCCACACCACCAGCGACAGCAGTCCCAGCACCGCCGCCGCGTCCAACGGTACGCCGTGGTCCGGGCTCAGGCATTCCTTGAACGCGTACAGGGGCGAGGTGCCGATGTCGCCGAACACCACGCCCAGCGCCGCGACCATGGGGCCGATGCCGGAGCGGAGCGTTCTGCCGTGCGCGGCGTCGGTTGCGGTGGAGGGGTGCGTCATGGGCGGGCGGACGAGGGCGGGACCGTGAAATGCGCGCGACCGGCAGCCGGCGCGGAGCGGAAAAGCCGGCGCATCATGCCGTATCGGCGGTGAACACCAGGCGGTTGCCGAAAGGATCCTTGATCGCCATGTCGTGCGAACCCCAGGGCATCGCCTCGATCCCGGGGCGGGCGTAGGCGTACGGTTTGGCGGCCAGTTCGGCGTGCAGCGCGGCCAGGCCCGTGGTCGCGATCCGCAGCGCGGCACCGGGGCAGGCGTCCCCGTGGTGCTCGGTCAGGTGCAGCACGCAGCCGTCGCGCGCGATCTGCAGGTACAGCGGAAAGCCGGGCTCGAAGCGGTGCTCCCAGTCCACCCGGAAACCGAGGTAGTCGAGGTAGAACGCGCGGGCCTTGGCTTCGTCGAAGATCCGCAGCAGGGGGATGGGGGCCTGGAGTTGCATGTTTGGATTGTGGCGCGCACGGAACGCACGCCCGGCACCGCAGGGCGGACGACGGCACCGATTCGGCTCGGGCCCATATCGCTGGCATGATCGCGAATTCGCCCTTTTGCTCCATGCCATGACAGATTCCGTGCCCGACGCAGCCGCCGCTCCCGCAGAACAGGTGGTTTCCCCCGCCGTGCAGGACCTTCGCTCCCCCGCCCCGCAACCCCCGCGCCCTGCCGGCAAGCGCCGTCCGCAGCAGGACGGCGGCGGCCGCAGGGGGCCGGGCCCCCGTCCGGTGGCCGGAGCCGGCAAAGGCAACGCCCCGGCGCCGTCACGCGCGCCCCATCCGGCACTGGAGCAGCTGGCCGGCTTCTACCCGCAGCTGTTCGGCGCGGTGTTCCGCCCGCTCAAGCGCGGCATCTTCCAGGACCTGCTGGCCGCGCATCCCGACGTGTTCGAGCGCGAAGCCCTCAAGACCGCACTCGGCCTGCACACCCGTTCCACCCGCTACCTGCAGAGCGTGGCCGCAGGCGATGCCCGCCGCGACCTGCAGGGTGCGGTGGTGGAAGACCTGGCGCCGGAGCATGTGCACCATGCCATCGTCGAGCTCTGGCGGCGCCGCGAAGGCCGCACGCCCGAAGCCGAGCGGCCCGCGCTGCGCGCGCAATGGCGCGGCCGCATGGTGCAGGCATTCGAAGCCTCGGGCCTGACCCGCGAGGACTATGCCGAACGGGTGCGTACCCGCAACGACGCCGCCACCGGCCTTCTCGACGAAGCCCTAGCCGAAGCCGGCACGCGCGCCGCCAAGGACGAGGCCCTGCTGCGCGCCTTCGAATCCGGCAGCGCCACCGTCGAAGCCTTCGCCGACATGTACGGCCTGGACCCGCGCCAGGCCGGCCCGCTGCTGGAGCGCGCCCGCAAGCGCCGGGCCGTCGCGGCGGCCGCCGCTGCGGCTGCAGAAGCCGCAGCCGCCGCAGCGCCCGATTCGGAAGTGGACGGCTCCGCCGCGCCTGAAAAGGTGGAAGGCGATACCGACGACACCAACACCGACACCGACACTTCGGCCCCCGAAAAAGGCTGAAAGCCGCCGCGCCGGGTCACCGCATCAGCAGGGCCTGCCGCAACAACCGCGCGGCCCGGTCCCGGATCTGCCCCGGCAGGCTGCGCGCCGGTGCGACCGGCCGGCTGCGGAACGCGGTGCAGGCGTCCAGGAAGTCGTGCAGGATGGCCGTGTCGTCGATCGTGTTGGCACCGTGCCTGTGGAACTCTGGATGCCACTGGGTCGCCGCGATGTAGCCCTTTTGCGGGCCGCCGGTGCGGCGGATCGCCTCGGGCACGCGGTCGGGCGCGCTCCAGGCTTCCACCGTGAAATCGGGCGCCAGCTGCTTGATGCCCTGGTGGTGGATGCTGTTGACCCGTGCCCGCAGGACGCCCGGGTAGAGCTGCGAAAGGCGCGTCTTCTCGACGATGTCGATCTCGTGGAAATTCTGGTCGTAGGTGGTCGCGTCCCGGTGGCGCAGGGCGCCGGCGTGCTGGGTCTCGATGTCCTGGTACAGCGTGCCGCCATAGGCCACGTTGATCAGCTGCAGGCCGCGGCACACGCCGAAGACCGGCTTGCCGGCCTGCGCGAAGGCCTCGACCACCGCCAGGTCGTACAGGTCGCGCACCCGGTCGCCGATCCAGGCGTCCTGCAGCGGCTCCTCGCCGTAGCTGCCCGGCCAGACATCGGCCCCGCCGTGCATGACGACGCCGTCGAGCCACTCCGCGTAGTGCGCCAGGGTCACGTCGCCCCGGGCGGTTTCGCCGGTCGGGCAGGGCACCATCACCACCATCGCACCGGCCGACATCAGCCAGTGGGCGATCGACTGCTCCACGTACTGGAGCGTCTTGCCGGTGAAAAGCGACCGGTCCGGATCGGCATGCTGGAAACAGGCCGACAGACCGATCTTCAGGCGCTTGGAGCTTGTCTGCATGGATGCCATTGTGGCGCGCCACGCCTGCGGCTGCATGCGGTGCCGCGACGAAGGCGCGCTCAGCCCACCATGTCCGCGTTGCGCGGCTCGTGCATCGGGCATCCGTTGCGGCTGCCGCGGAACGCCACCGATTCGGGATACACCGCGCGCCGTACCCGCATGACAGAGCCGAGCGGCCGATGCGCGGCCAGGCCGTGCCAGGGATTGAAGGACATGCCGTCGTCCACCGAAGCCTTGCGGGCGGCATCCCAGGCCGACTGTCGCGGAATGCGGATGCGGGCGACGGCCAGATAGGGGCTCTGTTCTTCCGGCCAGATCACCGACGGGTCCTCGATCGGCATCGCCTCGATGTCGGTGCAGAGCTGCACCCGCAACTCCCATTCGGCATCGTCGTGCGACGCGAAGAAGTCGGACACTGCGTCGCGCAGGCCGTCGGGCTTGTCGTCCAGGTCCACCGGCGCGTCCTTCAATGCGGTGAGCGAAGGTGCCACCGGCACGATCTGCAGCTTGGCCATGTAGGGGCCGTAGAGCAGCGGCACCTGGGCGAAGTAGGTGTCGCCCAGCGGGTGCGTCTCGGGGTGTCCGCCCATGGCCTTCACCGTACCGCTTTCAAGTCCCACCGCTTCCAGCACCTTCTCGGTGCCGCGCAGCACGCTCGACAGCACCTTCTTGGCGGTCGGCACCTTGTCGGTGGTAGCGGCCAGCAGCTTCAGGTTGCGCAGGAAGCCCTTGGCATTGGGCGCCGAGAACTTCGGGCCGTTGATCATCAGGAAATCCTGGGTGGTGGCGCCTTCCGAGCCGGGCAGGCGCGCACCGTCCACGCCGATCACCTTGACCGCCATCGCGCGCGGCAGCGAGACGGCGTCGTCCAGTTCTTCTGCCGGGGGCGTCGAGAGCCGCGCCACCAGCGGGTAGGTGCCGGCCTGGGCGAAAAGTCCCTGGGCCAGCGTGGGCGGCAGGTTCGGCAGCACCTCCAGCTCGCCGCGCAGCAGGCCGTGGCTTTTGGCGTGCACGCTGCGCAGGGCGTGGCCGGTGTGCTCGAACATCGTCGCGGACATCTTCAGCAGCACTTCCTTGGTTTCCGCGATGGTCTCGGCTTCGCCGTCCTCGGGCGTCTCGAAGGTGGGCTGGTAGGGGATCGGCGCGGCGGCGCCTGCAGGAGGGGTGGAAGTCATCGTGGTCCTTGTAGTGCTGCGGGCCGGGCAAATGCCGACCGTAAGAGAACCGTTTGTATCAGCGGGTTTGGGCGGGAGCTGTAGGCGCCGGTGCAAGCGGCGGTGACGGACGGAACGCCGCGCCGCTATCGGCAGCCCGCCGGTTTCGGTGCAGGCGAGTCCAGGCCGGCGGGACCGCGGGCGCTAGACGACGGTGGAGCCGAAGCGGACGGTGAAGCGCGTGCCCGGCGGCCGGCGCCCTGGCAGTGCGTCCTCCAGTGCCACCTGGGCGCTGTGCAGCCGGGCGATCTCCCGCACGATCGGCAGGCCCAGGCCGGAGCCGTCGGCGCCGGTGCCGAGGGCGCGGTAGAAGGGCTGGAACACCAGTTCGCGCTCGGCCTCGGGAATGCCCGGGCCCGAATCCTCCACCTGCAGCAAGGCGACGCCGCCGAAGGCATCGGCCAGCACCCGCGCGGTGATGACGCCCGGTCGCTCGGCGGTCGAGGGCGTATAGGCCAGGGCGTTGTCGACCAGGTTGCGGATCATCTCCTTCAACAGCGTCGGATGGCCCTGCAGCGCCACGCCCGGCGCGCCGGGGGCCAGGCCGTCGTAGCCCAGGTCGATGCGCTTGTCCATCGCGCGCGGCACCGCCTCGCGCACCACCTCCATCGTGATGCGGGCCAGGTCGCAGTGCTGCATCGTGGTGAAGGCGGTGCCGCTGCTCTCGGCCCGCGCCAGGGCCAGCAGCTGGTTGACCGTGTGGGTGGCGCGGATGCTGGCCCGGCCGATCTGCTGCAGCGACAGCTTCAGCTCGGCGGTGCTGGTGCCTTCGCGCTGGGCCAGGTCGGCCTGCATCCGCAGGCCCGCCAGCGGGGTCTTCAGCTGGTGCGCCGCATCGGCCAGGAAGCGCTTCTGGGTCGCGACCGATTCCTGCAGCCGCAGCAGCAGGTCGTTGACCGAGGACACCAGCGGCGCCACCTCCATCGGCACGGCGGTCTCGTCCAGCGGGCTCAGGTCGTCGGGCGAGCGGGCGCGGATCCGCTCCTCCAGCTGCGACAGCGGCTTGATGCCGCGCGCCAGCGCCAGCCACACCAGCAGCACCGCCAGCGGCAGGATCACGAACTGCGGCAGCATCACGCCCTTGATGATCTCGGTCGCCAGCACCGAGCGCTTGCTGCGCGTCTCCGCCACCTGCACCAGCACCTGGATCTGCGGCTGGTCGATGTCGGCCGGCGCGAAGCGCACCCAGGTGGCGGCCACCCGCACGTCCAGGCCGCGCACCTCGTCGTCGCGCAGCCGCACCGCGCCGGTCGGCGGGCGGGGTTCGTCGGCGGGCTGGATCGGTACCGGCAGGTCGCGGTCGCCGGCGAACACCTCGCCGCGCAGGCCGCGCACCTGGTAGTACACCGTGTCGGCATCGTCGGCGCGCAGCAGTTCGCTGGCCGGTTGCGGCAGGTTGAAGGCGAGCCTCCCGTTCTGCAGCGTGACGAACTGCGCCAGCGCCTGTACGTTGTACTCCAGCGCCCGGTCGAACGGCTTGTTGGCGATGCCCTGCGCCACCAGCCAGGTCAGGGCCAGGCTGATCGGCCACAGCAGCAGCAGCGGCGTGAGCATCCAGTCGAGGATCTCCCCGAACAGCGAACGCTGCTGCCTCTGAAAAATCACGCTAGATTTTTTCCAGGCAGTAGCCCAGGCCGCGCACGGTGGCGATCCGGATCGGGCCGCGCTCGATCTTCTTGCGCAGGCGGTGGATGTAGACCTCGATCGCGTTGGTGCTCACCTCTTCGCCCCATTCGCAGAGCCGGTCGACCAGCTGGTCCTTGCTGACCAGGCGGCCGGCGCGCTGCAGCAGCACCTCCAAGAGGCCCAGCTCGCGGGCCGACAGCTCGACCATGCGGCCGTCGATCGTCGCCACCCGGCCGGCCTGGTCGTACTGCAGCGGGCCGTGCTTGATGGTGCTGCTGGTGCCGCCCATGCCGCGGCGCACCAGGGCGCGGACCCGGGCCTCCAGTTCCTGCAGGCTGAAGGGCTTGGCCATGTAGTCGTCGGCACCGAAGTCCAGGCCCTTGACCCGCTCCTCGATGCTGTCGGCCGCGGTCAGGATCAGCACCGGCAGGGTCGATCCGCGGCTGCGCAGGCGCTTCAGGACCTCCAGGCCGTGGACCTTGGGCAGGCCCAGGTCGAGGATCAGCAGATCGAACTCGTCGGTCGCCATCAGGGCGCTGTCGGCCTCGCTGCCGCTGGCCACATGGTCCACGGCGGCGCCCGAGCTGCGCAGGGTTCGCAGCAGCCCGTCCGCCAGGACCTGGTCGTCTTCTGCAATCAGGATGCGCATCGTGTGGGTTTCCTCGCCCCGCGTGCGGGGGCTGTGCGATTCTAGGAGCGCACGGGAACCGCCGCGCTCAGGGTTTAGACGCGGCCGCCGTCGGCGGCACCGCCCCGACGTTGGGGTCGACCCGCGCCAGCAGGCGCTGCACCGTGCCGTCGGCGCGCAGGGATTCGAAGGCGGCGCGGGTGCGCACCACCAGCTCCTCGGGCGTACCGCGGCTGTAGGCGAGGTAGGCGCCCAGGGTCAGCGCGTCGAGCGTCGCCACCCGCGTCAGGCCGGGGCAGGCGGGCTTGAACTGGCGGCAGATGTCGGCGGCGTCGACGTCGGTCATCGGCAGCAGGTCGACCTGCCGGCGCAGCAGGCGCTGGAAGTTGTCCTCGCGGCGCGCCGCCACGGTCAGCATGGTGAAGCCCTGCTGCGCCAGGTAGCGGTGGCGCACGTCGTCGCGGATCACCCCGATCGGGTAGCGGCGCGCATCGTCGAGCTTGGAGACCGCCACCTCGGGCCGGTCGCTCAGGCGGTAGAGGTGGTACTTCAGCGGCAGGATCTCGGCGGTCCAGAGGAACAGGGGCTCGCGCTCGGGCGTGCGCACCAGCAGATAGATCAGCACGTTGGGCGCGTTCAGCGCCATGTCGTACGCGCGGGCCCAGGGGTAGACGCCCAGCTGCGCCGGGATGCCGGCCCGCTCCAGCGCCATCCGCACCAGGTCGGTGGCGGGGCCCGGCGTCACGCCGTCGGACGCGTACGAGTAGGGCGTGACTTCCGAGACCACGGTGATCGGCACGGCCTGCGCGAAGGCGAGCGGCACGGCGGACGGCAGGCCCAGCGCCAGTGCAGCCGCCCAGCGGCGCAGACGCTGCGCCGCGCGGTGCGGCCGGGGCCTCGACGGCGGGCGCGGCGGCGACGGGAGCAGCGAGGGGGAACGTGGGTGCATGTTGCGCTCCGGTGGGGGCTGCCGCTGGGGGTGTCAGAGGGCCGCGACGACGCGGTTGCGGCCCTGTTCCTTGGCCTGGTACATCGCCCGGTCGGCATGGCGGAACAGCATGTCGACGTCGGGCATCGCCGGCTCCTGCTGCGCCACGCCGATGCTCAGGGTGACGTAGGGCGCCGCGCCCGGGCCGGCACCCGCGTGCGTGATCGCCAGGGCGTGCACCGTGTCGCGCAGCAGCTCGGCCAGCCGGGTGGCCTGCGCCAGGGTGGTGTCGGGCAGCAGCAGGGCGAACTCCTCGCCGCCGACGCGCGCGGCCAGGTCGGTCGCACGGGCCGCCACCCGCTGCAGCGCGCCGGCCACGGCGCGCAGGCAGGCGTCGCCGTTGGCATGGCCGTAGGTGTCGTTGAATCGCTTGAAATGGTCGACGTCTGCCAGCAGCAGGCAGAGCGGCTGGCCGGTGCGGTCGCCGCGCGCGAACTCGCGGGCGGAGGCCTCGTCGAAGTGCCGCCGGTTGGCGAGTCCGGTGAGCGCGTCGGTGCGCGACAGCGTCTCCAGCGTGCGGTTGGCCGTCTCCAGCTCCAGCGTGCGGGCCTGCACCAGTTCGGCCAGCCGGTCGCGGTGGTGGGCCAGCTCGGTTTCGTAGCGGTGCTGGCGCTGCAGGAAGTCCGACAGGTTGGTCTGCAGGTGGTTCACCCCGTCCACCAGCTGGGTCAGCTCGTCGCGGCGCGAGGGCGGGCGCCGCAGCACCAGCGGCCGGCCCAGCGTCTCGGGCGAGAGCCGCTTCAGGTGCGCCGCGATGCGCCGCACATGCCGGGTGACCAGCCGGTTGAACACCAGCATCACCAGCCCTGCCACCAGCAGCGACTGGGTGAGCTGCGTCACCACGATGCCCATCAGCTCGACCCGCAGCCGCGACCACAGTGCCCGCTCCTCGCCGTACAGCGTGAGGGTGCCGACGGTTTCCTTGCGGCCGACGAAAGGCTCGTGCACCAGCGCCACGGTGCGGGTGGGCGCCAGCGCCGAGAGCCGCCAGCCGGGCCGCACCGCGCCGAAGGTCTCGGGCTGGCGGCCGCGGGCGTCGGCCGCCACCGTCAGCTCGACCATGCCGACCGCCTTGGCGCCCAGCAGGCCCGAGATCTGGCTGAGCACCGACTCGCGGTCGAGCTCCCAGACCGAGCGAGCCAGCCCGGGCTGGAAGACCTCCTCCAGCATCTTCAGGTCGCTGGCCATCCAGGCGACGCCGTTGTTCCAGGCGGCCCAGGTGCGCACCGCGCCCGCCAAGGCGGTGAAGACGATGCAGAAGCCGAGGGTGACCAGCGTCAGCCGCCCCGCCACCGACCGCAGCGCCTGGCCGATCCGCTGCCGCCGGGTGAGGCACGCGGCCTCCGGCGCCGCGGTCGCAGGCGTGCCGAGCGGCACGGGATCGGGGGGCACGGCACTCATCGACGCATCGGGGGCGGGTCAACAACCATACGCGAGAGTACCGGAGGCCGGCGCGGATGGATAGCCGCCCGGATCACGCCGCGTACGCCTCCAGCCCCAGCCGCACCACGGTGGCCACCGCGTCGCCCACCGCGGCGTGGAACTCGGCCTCGGCCTGCGCCACCGCGCGCTGGAAGCCGGCCAGCCAGTCGCGCCCCGCCGGGGTGAAGCGCACCAGCCGGGCGCGGGCGTCGCGCGGGTCGGGCGCCCGCAGCACCAGGCCCCAGGCCTCGCACTGGTCCACCAGGTCACCCATCGCCTGCTTGCTCATGCCGGCCGCGGCGGCCAGGTCGGTCAGGCGGGCGCCGGGCAGCGGCAGGTGGCGGGTGATGTGGATGTGCGCCGCCGTCACCTGCGACCGCGCCGCCAGGTTCGAGAGCGCCAGCGGCACCTGGGCGTCGTGGGCCATCAGCACCAGCACCCGCTCGTCGAAGCGGCGCATCGCATGGCCCAGCAGGCGGCCCAGATGGGCCTCGCGCCAGCGGTCGTCGTCGGGATCGGGCGGGGAAGCATCGGGTCGTTCGGCCATCGCTGAATGGTAAGCCAAACTGACTAAAAACGGGGTGTACGCGCTGGCACACCCTCCTTAGAATACTGTTCAAGCATCCAGCCTGTGCTTACTCTCAGTCGCTGGAATCCGTTTCAAGTCATTGAACCACTGGAGTTTTTCATGGACGTATCGACCAAGAATCCCGCTGCCGCCGAAAAGGCCAAGGCCCTGCAGGCGGCCCTGGCGCAGATCGAGAAGCAGTTCGGCAAGGGCACCATCATGCGGCTGGGCGAGGGCGAGGTGGTGGCCGACATCCAGGTCGTCTCCACCGGCTCCCTGGGCCTGGACGTGGCGCTCGGCGTGGGCGGCCTGCCGCGCGGCCGGGTCATCGAGATCTACGGCCCGGAATCGTCGGGCAAGACGACGCTCACCCTGCAGGTCATCGCCGAGATGCAGAAGCAGGCCGGCACCTGCGCCTTCGTGGACGCCGAGCATGCGCTCGACACCCAGTACGCGCAGAAGCTGGGCGTGAACCTGCAGGAGCTGCTGATTTCCCAGCCCGACACCGGCGAGCAGGCGCTCGAGATCGTCGACAGCCTGGTGCGCTCCGGCGCGGTCGACCTGATCGTCATCGACTCGGTCGCGGCCCTGACGCCCAAGGCCGAAATCGAGGGCGACATGGGCGACAGCCTGCCCGGCCTGCAGGCCCGCCTGATGAGCCAGGCGCTGCGCAAGCTCACCGCCACCATCAAGAAGACCAACTGCATGGTGATCTTCATCAACCAGATCCGGATGAAGATCGGCGTGATGTTCGGCTCGCCCGAGACCACCACCGGTGGCAACGCGCTGAAGTTCTACGCCTCGGTGCGGCTCGACATCCGCCGCATCGGCTCGATCAAGAAGGGCGAGGAGATCATCGGCAACGAGACCAAGGTCAAGGTGGTCAAGAACAAGGTCAGCCCGCCGTTCAAGACGGCCGAGTTCGACATCCTGTTCGGCGAGGGCATCAGCCGCGAGGGCGAGATCATCGACATGGGCGTCGAGGCCAAGGTGATCGAGAAATCGGGTGCCTGGTACGCCTACCAGGGCGAGAAGATCGGCCAGGGCCGCGACAACGCCCGCGAATTCCTGCGCGAGAACGGCGACCTGGCCCGCGAGATCGAGAACAAGGTCCGCGAAGGCCTGGGCATCTCGCTGCTGCCGGCCGACGTGGAAACCGCATCGGCTTCGGCCGCCACGGCCACGGCGTGACCTGCCGGGTTTTCGAAGAAAAAGGGGCGCCGGCCGGCGCCTCCTGCCGGCCACCTGCTATTGAATCAATAGCAGGTGGCCGTCGTGCGTGCGGGGCGGTCGCACCGGCCCATCGGGCGGCGCATGGCCTTCGGTAAGCCCTCGCTCAAGGGCCGTGCCCTGCGGCTGCTGGCCGGCCGGGAGTATTCGCGGTCCGAGCTGGAGCGCCGGTTGCGCCAGCACGAGGAGCAGCCCGGCGAGCTGGCGGCCGCGCTCGACGAGCTGACCGCCAAGGGCTTCATCAGCGAGGCGCGGGTGGTGCATTCGGTGGTGCAGCGCCGCGCCACCCGGCTCGGCGCGGCCCGCATCCGCCAGGAACTGCAGGCCAAGGGCATCGCGCCCGAGGCGGTGGCCGACGCCGTGCAGGCCCTGCAGGGCAGCGAACTGGCCCGCGCCCACGACGTCTGGCGCCGCAAGTTCGACGCGCCGCCCCAGGACGCGCAGCAGCGCGGCAAGCAGATGCGCTTCCTGATGGCCCGCGGCTTCGGCGGCGAGACGGTACGCAAGGTGCTGGCGGGCAAGGGTGGCGAGGACGACGAGGGCGGCCGGTACGCCGACGACACCGGCGATTGACACGCCTGGCCGCCGACCGCCGGCTCCGTGCGGCGACGGACCTCAGGTTTCGGCGGGCTGCCCGCGCGTCTTCCACAGCGACACCACCACGCCGCCCGCGATCAGGCCGAAGGTCACGCCGAGCGAGATGACCGCCGGAATCTTGCCGATGATGCCCACCAGGAAGATCTTGCTGCCGATGAACACCAGCACCAGCGCCAGCGCGTACTTCAGGTACTTGAAGCGGTGGATCATGGCAGCCAGCGCGAAATAGAGCGCGCGCAGGCCGAGGATGGCGAAGATGTTGCTGGTGTAGACGATGAACGGATCGGTGGTGATGGCGAAGATGGCCGGCACCGAATCGACCGCGAATACCAGGTCGACGAACTCGATCAGCACCAGGGCCAGCAGCAGCGGGGTCGCAAAGCGCTCGACCTTGCCGGTGGCGGGGTCGGTCTCGCGCACCCAGAAGCGGTTGCCGCGCAGCCCGTCGGTCAGGCGCATGTGCCGCTTCAGGAACTTCAGCATCGGATTGTTCGCGATGTCGGGCATGTGGTCGGCGATGATCCACATCTTGATGCCGGTGAAGACCAGGAAGGCGCCGAACAGGTACAGCACCCAGCCGAAGCGGCTGACCAGGGTGGCGCCCAGGCCGATCATCAGCGCCCGCAGCACGATCACCCCCAGGATGCCCCAGAACAGCACCCGGTGCTGGTACTGCCGCGGAATCGCGAAGAAACCGAAGATCAGCGCGATGACGAAGACGTTGTCCATCGACAGCGACTTCTCGATCATGAAGCCGGTGTAGTAGTCCATGCCGCTCTGCGCGCCCAGGTACCACCAGACCCACGCGCCGAACAGCAGCGACACCGTGATGTAGCCCGCCGACAGCAGCAGGCTTTCCTTGACCTCGATCTCGTGGTCGTCCTTGTGCAGCACGCCCAGGTCGAACGCCAGCAAGGAGACGACGACGACGACGAAGACTAGCCAGACCCAGGCCGGTTTGCCCAGAAAGTCGGCCAGCAGGAAAGCGGGGAGGAAGTCCATGGTTCAGTTTCGAGGATCGCGACGAAGGGAGGCAACGGCCGCACCGGCCGGCCGGCGCCCAGACCTCTGCGGCGGCGCGGCGCCACGCCTGCGGGCGGGTGGCGTGCCGGGGGCGGACGGCGATGCGTCGGCCGGATGGTAGCCGCCGCCGGTGCAAAAACCGCGCCTGTTCATCCGCTGTTCATGCGGGCGCCCTCCGGCGCCAGCGGCTACAGCACGCCCGAGGCCGCGCCCGGCACCATGCCGCGCTGCACCGCTTCGGCCAGCAGCGCGCCGGCACCGCTCCAGAAGATCTGGATGCCCAGGCACAGCAGGATGAAGGCCGAGAGCCGCAGGAAGACGATGGTGCCGGTCTCGCCCAGCGGCCGCAGCAGGGCCTGCGCGTAGCGGTAGCAAAGGAAGGTGACCAGCGCCACCACCAGCAGGCCGACCGCCGCGCCGGCGCTGCGGGCCGCGGTGGCGGTGAGCGACGGGTCGACCAGGCTTACGCCCACGGTGATCGTCGCGGCCAGCGAGCCCGGGCCGCAGGTGAGCGGAAACGACAGCGGGTAGAACGCGGTGCGGTTCACCATCTCCGGCGTGTAGGCTTCGGCCAGCCGCTCGGCCGGCGGCGAGCCGGCCTGGTTGGTGTTGATCAGCCGCCAGGCGATGGCCGACACCAGCAGCCCGCCGCCCACCCGCACGATGTCGAGCGAGATACCGAAGAAGTCGAGCACGAACGACCCGACCACCGTGCCCGCCGCCATCAGCAGGAACACGTTGCGCGCCACCCGCTGCGCCAGCAGCCTGCGCGTGGCGTCCGACGCCCCCTCGGTCAGCGACAGGAAGAGCGGCGCGGTGCTCGGCGGATTGACGATCGGCAGCAGCGTCGCCACCACGAGCAGGAAGCTCTTGCCGAAGGCCAGCAGCAGATCGGGCAGGGGCAGGTTCATGGCAGCGCAGGAATCGGAACGAAAAAGCCTTCCAGCCGGCGTCCCGTGCCGACCAGTAGCTATGAATTATGTAGCAGGAGGCCATCCGGCCCCCGCATTCACGCGCAACGCGAAAGGTGTGAAAGAACCGTAGCGAGCGGCTCGAGTGTGCAGCGAGGACCGGAGCCGTACTTGGGTACGGTGAGGACCGCAGCTGCGCAATCGGGCCGCGCAGTAGGTTCTCTCACACCTTTCAGTGGATGGTGGCGTCGTGGGTGCGGTCCCGGATGAAGAAGGCGGCAACGAGGCCCACGACAACCCCGAACATCACGTAGTACGCCGGCGCCATCGGCGAGCCGGTCGCGCGGATCAGCCATGTGACGATGAACTGCGCGAACCCGCCAAACACCATCACCGCGATGTTGTAGGCGATCGACATGCCCAGCGAGCGCACGTTGGCCGGGAACAGTTCGGCGATGACGGTGCTGAACACGCCGAAGTACACCGACACGAACACGCAGATCGACAGCTGCGCCACCAGCAGCCGGGTGATCGACGGCTCGGCCGTCAGCCAGGCGTAGGCGGGGTACAGCACCAGCAGATAGCCGATCAGCGAGCCGATCATCAGCGGCCGGCGGCCGACGCGGTCGGACCAGGCGCCCATGATCGGCATCAGCACGATCATGAAGGCGGCGCTGGCCATCTGCACCAGGAAGGTGTCGCGCAGCGGCAGCTTCAGCGTCACCGTGCTGAAGGTGGTGAGGTAGGTGAAGGTGATGTAGATCGACACCGTCAGCGTCACCACCAGGCCCATGCCGACCAGCGTCTCGCGCAGATGGCTGCGCAGCATCTCGCCCAGCGTCGCTTGGCGCACCGTGCCGGCCGCCTGGGCGGCCTTCATCTGCTTGAAGGCCTCGGGTTCCTCCACGTGGCGGCGGATGTAGATCGCCACCGGCACGATCAGCAGGCCGAAGGCGAAGGGCAGGCGCCAGGCCCAGGCCATCAGCTGCTCCTGGGTGAAGATCTCGGTGATCAAGGTGCCGGCCGCGGCACCCAGCAGCAGGGCGACCATCTGCCCGGTCATCTGCCAGGAGCCGTAGAAGCCGCGCCTGCCGGGCGGCGCCATCTCGATCAGCAGCGCGGTGGAGGTCCCGAACTCGCCGCCGGCGGCAAAACCCTGCAGCAGCCGCGCCAGCACGATGAAGAGCGGCGCCAGGATGCCGACCGCCGCATAGGTGGGGGCCAGCGTGATCAGCGCGATCGCCACCGCCATCAGGCCGGTGACCATCACCATCGCGGCCTTGCGGCCCTTGCGGTCGCCGTAGAGGCCCAGCACGATGCCGCCCACCGGCCGCATGAAGAAGCCCACCCCGAAGACGGCGGTGGTCAGCAGGATCTGGTTGATGTTGTTGTCGGGATCGGCCGGGTTGCTCGGGAAGAACAGCTTGGCCACGATCGGCGTCATGAAGGCGAAGGCCAGGAAGTCGTACCACTCCAGCGCATTGCCGATGACGGCCGCGAGGATGCTCTTTTTCCGGGAAACAGCGTTTGTTTGCATAGGATTTCGCTCGGGTTGGGGGGGCCGGCGCGCAGAAAAGGGGCACGCGCCGGAGACGGTGCCAGATCATGCCTGCAGACAGGGGGTGGCGGACGGGGTGGCGCCGGTATATGTCCGGGTGCATAAGCCGGTGGCATGCCACCGTCCCGCCATCGGCGGTGCCCGAAAAAGAGGCGATTTCGCCGCTCGCCAATAGCCTTGAAAAAAGGTCGGCACCGTTGTACCCGGGCAATAAAGCTGTCAATATTCACCCAGCTTTAAATCCCCGGTGGCAGGCGCTCCGGGGTGATGTGCTCACCACAGGAGACCGCTATGAAGGCCATTCGATCCATGTCCGGCGCGCACCGTTTCGCCCACCGCAGGCGGCACGGCGCGGTGGCGGCCGCGGCCCTCGGCCTGCTGGCCTCGGGCGGCAGCCCGGCCGCGACGCTGACCGGCGAGCTGGTCTCCACCATCACGCTCAGCACCGGCTGCCTGATCGTCAACGGCGTCACCGGGGTGGGCAACAACGTCAACCTGGGCACGCTCGACTTCGGCTCGCGGCCCTCCACCTTCGTCGGCCCGGTGTCGGCCACGGTGACCGGCGGCAGCGGCGGCTCGGGCGTCACGCAGGTGCTCTGCTCGCCCGACGTGTCGGGCCTGACGATCACCGTCAACGGCGGCGGCCACGCCGGCTCGGGCACCGCCATCGGGCCGGGCAGCAGGGCGATGAGCAACGGTACCGCCTTCGTGCCCTACGAGATCTACCAGGACCCGGGCCACACCGCCACCTACGCGATCGGCCAGCCGCTGGGCGTGACGATTCCCGCCGCCGGGTCGGCCTTCAACCTGCCGATCTACGGCCTGGTCAACAAGACCAGCCCGACGGCGCTGCCCTCGGGCACCTACGTCGACACGGTCATCGTCACCCTGACGTTCTAGCCGATGCCAGGCGCACCGGCACCCGCATCCCGGCCGCAACAGGACCCCCACCATGTGGCGGCACCGCTCCCCGGCGAACTTCTGGCGCCACAGCGTGCGGCGCGGCGTGCGGGCGGCCGGTACCGCGCTGCTGCTGTGCACCGCGTCGCTGGCTTTGGCGCTGCAGGCCGCCGCGGCGGTGCAGGTGCCCACCACTGCCACCTTCGCCGTGGGCGCCACCATCGCGCCCGGCTGCCAGGTGGCGTCCAATCCGGCGCAGGTCACCGACCTGAGGATCGGGCGGCTGGATTTCGGCCTGCACTCGGCCCTGCAGACCGGCAACGTGAGCGTGCCGCTGTCGAGCACCGCCAACCAGTCGCTGGTGCAGTGCACGCCGGGCACCACGATGCAGGTGACGGTCGACGCGGGCCAGAACGCCAGCGGCCTGCAGCGCCGGCTGCACAACGGCAGCGGCGTTTTCCTGCCCTACGCGCTCTTCATGACCACCGGCGGCAACCAGCCGCTGGTGCCGGGATCGCCCCTGGGCCTGGCGCTGGGCGCCTCGCCCACCGCACTGCCGGTGATGGGCATGGTGACGCTGCCCGGCACCGGCGCAGTGGCGGGCACCTATACCGACACGGTGCGTGTCACCCTGTCCTGGTAGCGCCGGCATGCACCCGGTAGCGCCTCTTCTGCTGCATCGCACCGCCGCCGGTGCGTGCCGCGGCATCGCCGCCGCCCTGCTGGCGCTGGCCGGCGGCCCTGCCGCCGCCGTCTCGCCGATCATGATCTGGCCGGTCGATCCGGTCATCGTCGGCGAGCCGCAGGCGGTCGCGCTGTGGATCGAGAACCAGGGCGACCAGCCGATCGCGATGCAGGTGCGCGTCTTCGGCTGGGAGCAGCCGCAGGGCGAGGACGTGCTGGCGGCGCAGCAGCAGGTGATCGCCAGCCCGCCGATCAGCAGCATCCCGCCGCGCCAGCGGCAGATGGTGCGGCTGATCGCCACCCGCCCCGCGCCGCCGGGCGCCGAGCAGGCCTTCCGGGTGGTGGTGGACGAGCTGCCCGGCACCGCGTCGCCGCTGCCCGCCCCGGCACTGGCAACCGACGGCGCCGTGGCCGCGCAGGCGCCGGCCGCTGCCCCGGCCGGCGCGGCGGTGAACCTGCAGATGCGCTACTCGGTGCCCCTTTTCCTCTACGGCCCCGACGCGCGCCCCGACAAGCCGCTGCCCAGCACCGGCGCCGGCGCGCGCCGCACCCCGGCGCCCTCGCAGGTGCTGGAGCCGAAGCTCGACTACCGGGTGGTGCGCACCCCGGCCGGCCGGCCGGCACTGGCGATCCGCAACCGCGGGACCGCCCACGGCCGGATCACCCTGGTCGACTGGGTGGCCGAGGGCCGGCCGCCGGTGGCGGTGAACGCCGGCCTGCTCGGCTACGTGCTGCCCGGCCAGCGGATGCAGTGGCCGCTGGAGAAGGAGCCGCCGCCCGGCCATGGGCTGCAGGCGACGGTCAACGGCCATACCCTGGCGCTGCCGCATGGGGCCGACTGAGCCCCGGGCGGTGCCGGCACGCTCCCATGCGCGACGCCTGCCCGCCCTGGTGCTCTGCCTGTGCCTGCCGCGGCTGCTGGCGGCCGACACCCTGGTGCCGTTGCCGGCCACCGGTGCCGAGCCGGTGCTGCTCTACCTGGAGCTGGTGGTCAACGGCCGGGCCAGCGGCGAGGTGGTGCCGGTGACGCAGCGCGGCCACCATTACGAGATCGACGCCGAGGTGCTGCGCCGGCTGCACGTGCAGAACACCCGGCCGGCCGGCAGCCGCCTGGCGGTCGACAGCCTGCCGGGCGTCGCCACCGAGTACGACGGCCTGGGCCAGCGCCTGCTGATCACCGTGCCGACCGACTGGCTGCCGCTGCAGGCCTTCGACACGCCGCCCCACCTGCGCCGCGCCGAACTGGCCGACGGCACCGGCCTGCTGCTGAACTACGACGCCTACACCACCACCTCGCGCGGCAGCAGCCTGCGTTCGCTCTGGACCGAGCAGCGCGTCTTCGGCCGGCTGGGCACGCTGTCGAACACCGGCCTCTACCGCAGTACCAGCAGCGGCGCGGCCGACGGCTACCTGCGCTACGACACCCGCTGGACCCGGGTCGACCCCGACGACGCCAGCCAGCGCGTCGTGGGCGACGTGGTCACCGGCGCGCTGCCCTGGACCAGCGCGGTGCGGCTCGGCGGGGTGCAGTGGTCGCGCAACTTCGGCATCCGGCCCGACCTGGTCACCTACCCGCTGCCGCAGTTCGCCGGGCAGGCGGCGGTGCCCTCGGCGGTGGACCTGTTCGTCAACGGCTACCGCGCGGCCGCCCGTCCGGTGGAGGCCGGCCCGTTCAGCCTGGGCGAGCTGCCGATCGTCAACGGCGCCGGCACCGCCACCGTGGTCGCGACCGACGCGCTGGGCCGCCAGGTGCTCACCGCGCTGCCCTTCTACGTCAGCCAGCAGCTGCTGCGCCCGGGCCTGGTCGACTATTCCTTCTCGGCCGGCGCGCTGCGGCGCGGCTACGGCCTGCGCAGCGTCGGCTACGGACGCGCAGTGGCCAGCGGCGTGGTGCGGCAGGGCTGGAGCGACAGCCTCACCGTCGAGGCGCAGGCCCAGGTGGGCCGCGGGCTGGCGGTGGCGGGCATCGGCGGGCTGGTGAAGGCCGGTCTGGTCGGCACCCTGAACGCGTCGCTGAGCCGGGGCCGGGCCGATGCGGGCGGCCCCGGCGTATCGCCCGCGTTCGGCAACGGCAACCCCGACGCCGGCCGGGGCGGCTGGCAGTACAGCGCCGGCTACCAGTACACCGGCACTGTCGGCAGCGTGTCGCTGCAGCAGATCGGTCGCACCGCCGGCTACGGCGACGCCGGCACCTATGCCGACGACGGCTTCCGGCTGCAGCGGCGCACCCGCCAGCTCTCGGGCAGCCTGCCCGTCGGCCGCGGCTCGGTCAGCGCCGGCTGGGTCGACCTGCAGGGCGGCATCGCTGGCGGCCGCACCCGGCTCGCCTACGCCAGCTACAGCCGGCCCCTGAGCGACCGGGTCTACCTGTCGATGACCGCCGGCCGCACGGTGGAGACGGGCGATACCCAGGTGCGGCTGCAGCTCACCTACATGCTCGATTCCCGGGCCAGCGTCTCCACCGCTGCGGTGCGCAGCAACGACAGCACCCGTGCCCAGGCCACCTACCAGGACGCGGTGCCGTCGGACGGCGGCTTCGGCTGGAACATCACCCAATCGCTCGGCGGCGACAGCGCGGAGCGCTACCGCGCCGCCGCGGTCCAGTACCGCAACGACGTGGCGCTGGTGCAGGGCGGCGTCTACGGCACCGGCGACCAGACCGCGCGCTGGGCCGGTGCCTCCGGCTCGCTCGGCCTGATGGACGGCCACGCCTTCGCCGCCAACCGCATCGGCGACGGCTTCGCGCTGGTCTCCACCGGCGGCGTGCCCAACGTGCCGGTGCGCTTCGAGCAGCAACTCATCGGCCGCACCGACGCGCAGGGCTACCTGCTGGTGCCGCAGGTGCCCGCCTACCGCAACGGCCGCTACGAGCTGGACCTGCTCGACCTGCCGGCCGACCGCTTCGCGCCGGTCACCGAGCGGCAGGTGGCCGTGCGCGGCGGCATGGGCGCGCTGGTCGAGATCCCGGTGCAGACGCTGCGCTCGGCCACCATCGCGCTGGTCGACGCGCTGGGCGTGCCGCTGCCGGTGGGCACGCCGGTGCGCCATGCCGAGGCCGGCACCGACACCCTGGTGGGCTGGGACGGCGTGGTCTTCCTCGGCCAGATGCAGCCGCAGAACACGCTGCTCGCCCGGCCGCAGAACGGTGTGCTGTGCCAGGCCGGCTTCTCGGCGCGGATGTACGACGAGGAGGGGCTGCGGCAGGTGGTGTGCCGGCCCCAGGCGCAGGGCGGTCCCGCCGTGCAGGGCGCATCCGGCCTGCCGGGCGTGCAGGGCGGGGCCGATGCCGCCACGGGCGGGGCGCGCCGATGACCGCGCAACCTGCCGCCGATCGCAGCGCGCGCCGCACCGCGCGCCGGCTGCGGTGCGCCATCGGCCTGCTGGCGCTGGCCACCCTCGGTCGCACCGCGGCGGCCGCCTGCACCGGCGCCGAGACGGGCGGCGGGCTGGGCAGCGTGCCCTCGCAGCGGGTGATCGCCGGGCCGGCGGTCACCGGCCTGGGCAGCTTCCACCTCGACTGCCCGGGCGTGCTGCTGGCCCTGCTGAGCGCCACCCCCACCGTCCGCGCCACCATCGTCGGCACCGCCCAGGGCCGTCTGCTCAAGGACCCGGTGAGCGGCTTCACCATCCCCTACCAGCTCACCGGCGGCAGCGGCACCGTCTACAGCGACGGCCTGCTGGCGATCAACCTGGCGGGCGCCACCGCGGTGGGCCTCTTCACCGGCGGCCGGGCCACGCTGCCGGTCAACATCGCCACCACCGGCACCGCCAACCTGCCCGCCGGCACCTACGAAGACGTGCTGACGGTGCAGTGGACCTACGCCAACCTCTGCCAGGCCCTGGTGAGCGTCGCCGGCCTCTGTGCGGTGCAGCTCGTGCCGCTGGTGGTGGCCGCGCCGCTGGCCGGCGGCACCCTGAACCGCACCCTGCGGATCAGCCTGACCGTCACCAACGACTGCGCCATCGCCGCGCCCAACTTGGCCTTCGGCACCGCGCCGCTGCCGAGCGGCTTTCCGGCGCTGTCGCAGGCGATCCGGCTCACCTGCACCCGCAACATGCTCTACACCGTCGGCCTGGGCCCCGGCACCTACCCGGCGGGCGGCCGGCGGCAGATGGCCGCGGGCGGCAACCGGCTGGCCTACGACATCTTCAGATCCGACAACAGCGTCTGGGGCACCGCGGCCGGCACCCGCAGCGCCGCGGCCCTGGCCGACGGCCTCAACGTCCAGACCCTCCCCTACACCGCCCGCATCTACCCCGACCAGCCCGCGCCGCCGGTGGGCGACTATGCGGACAACGTGGTGGTCGACGTGCAGTTCTAGCGCCAACCTCCACAGGCGTCCGGAGGCCGGAAGCACCACAGGGTGCCACCGCGCATGGTTCTACGGGCTAGGAAATGTTGCGTTCAGGCGTATCGAGACTGCTGCTGTCCAAAGCGTCGGTAATCAAACAAAAGCCGACTGTAATTAACTGCCGAATGCACCGGCTGGCACCTCATGCATGAAGCGAACGCAGTGCCACCTCTGGCGCGTGGGACACGATCTTGAGCAGCGCGGCTGCCGGCCCTGTGGGGTTGCGCCGGTGCTGCTCCCAGTTCTGCAGCGTCTTGATGCTCACGCGCATTAGCTTGGCGAACTCGGCCTGGGTCAGGCCGAGTTGCTCGCGCACCGCGCGCGTATCCGGGGACGCCACCTGGAAACGGCGCGAGGGCAGAGCCTGTCCTTTTGCGATGGCACTTGCCTCCTTAAGGCTACCCACCAGTTCGTCAAACAAAGTCTTGTCCATCGTCACAACTCCTTGACCAATTTCCGCAGGATGGCCGTCTCGCTGGCGCTCAGGTCGTCCTTTTCGGATTTCGGGTACATCACCAGCATGTAGATCCGGTCGTCTTCGCTGATCCAGTAGTAAATCGCCCGCACGCCGCCACTTTTTCCACGCCCTTGCAGCCCATAGCGCATCTTGCGCAGGCCCCCGCCGGCCTTGATGAGTGCGCCGTGTTCGGGATCCCGCACCAGCGTGTTCTGCAGCTCCCGGTATTCCTCGTCGCTAAGCAGCAGCGTCACTTGGCGTGTGAAGGTAGGTGTCTCTACGAAGACCACGTCTCAGATCATACGCCAATGGCGTATACAAAACTGGAATGTTTTCGTCCAGGGCTGCCGGTATGCGCGAGAAGAATGGTGCAGAGGGAAGGGTCAGTCGCCGGTACGGGATGCCCGAGGCGGGTTCAGCCCTCTGCAGTACGGGTGGCGCCATCTGCCGGCGGCACGCCGATCAGCTCCACGAAGCGCCGCGCGGCCAAGCCCAGAGGCCGCTCCTTCGACCAGACCACGTCCACCCACAGGTCCAGCCCGTTGGTCAGGTTGACCATCTCCAGCACCCGCAGGCTGCCCGCGGCCAGGTGCGGCGCGACGAAGCTGCGCGGCAGCCAGCCCCAGCCCAGGCCGGCGCCGATCAGGCCCAGGGCCGCCACCGGGTTGTCGGTGCGCCAGCAGTGGCGGGCGAAGACGAAGCGCGGGTCCATCTCGGTCACGTCGCGGCTGGTCACCACGATCTGGCGGGTGGTCGTCAGGTGCACCTCGCGCAGGCCGCCGGGCGGGCCGCCGCCCGCCAGCAGCGGGTGCTGCGGTGCCATCACCGCCACCAGCGATTCGCTGCTCACCTCCTGGAAGCCCTCGCGGCCGTCCAGGCTGGGCCGCTCGAACACCAGGGCCAGCTGCGCGGCGCCCGCATGCAGCAGCCGCAGCGCGTCGGCCTGCGGCGCGGCCAGCACCTCCACCTCCAGCAGAGGATAGTCCTGCGCCAAGGTCTGCAGCGGGCCGATCCAGCGGGCCGACAGCAGCTCGGGCGCGATCGCCAGCGTCAGCCGGCTCTCCAGCCCCTGGGTCAGGGCCAGCGCCTGCGCATCCAGCTGCCGCAGCTGGGCGGCCAGCAGCCGCGCCTGCGGCTCCAGCGCACGCGCCGCCGGCGTCGGCCGGGGTTCGCGGCCGGCGCGGTCGAACAGCAGCAGGCCCAGCTCGGCCTCCAGGTGGCCGATGGTCATGCTGACCGCCGACGGTACCCGGCCCAGCCGCCGCGCCGCGGCCGAGAAGGAGCCGCTGTCGAGCACCGCCAGGAACACCTGCACCGTCTCGGTCGTGAATGCCATGCGCCGCCACCTTTCAGAAAAATTGACACAAGCTGACTTTTTGTATCAGCCACGCGAATATAAAGTGCCTGGGTGGTCCGGCGTTGCGGACCGGAATAACCCAGGAGAAATCATCCATGCAGGGCATCAAGCGCCGCGTCGTCTACGTCAGCCTCTACGAGGGCATCGCCATCGTGGTGGCCAGTGCCGGGCTGGCCTTGATGTCGGGGCAGGGCGTGGCGCATTCGGGCGCGGTGGCGGTCGCGGCATCGGCCATCGCCATCGTCTGGAACCTGTGCTTCAACTGGATGTTCGAGCGCTGGGAGGCCCGCCAGGCGGTGCGCGGCCGCGGCCTGGGCCGCCGGGTGGCGCACGCGATCGGATTCGAGGGCGGGCTGGTCGCCTTCCTGGTGCCGCTGATGGCCTGGTGGTTCGAGGTGAGCCTGTGGGATGCGCTGGTGATGGACCTGGGGCTGGTGGTGTTCTTTCTGGTCTACACCTTCGTCTTCAACTGGGCGTTCGACCGGGCCTTCGGCCTGCCGGCCTCCGCCGCGGGCGGCGGTCCGGCGCCCCGCGCGGCGTGACACGGTGGCGGCACGTGCGGATCGCGGCCCCGTGACCCAAGAGGAAAAAGCCGCCACGGCTCCGCACTTCCCATAATCGCCCGGGTGCAGACCTCTCTCCCCGACCGTTCCCTCTTCGCCAGGCCGCATCTTCGCCGGGCCTGCGGCTGGCTCGCAGCCGCCCTGCTGGCCGGCTGCGCCTCCGACCCGGCCCACCCGCCCCCGCCGCCCACGCCGGCCCCGCGCGGCGAGGTCACCGGCGTGCCGGCCACCTCGGGCGAGCTGGTGCAGTCCGATACCAACCGGCTCGTCACCCTGGAGATGCGGGCCAACCTCGACAGCCTGTACCTGCTGATGGACAAGCTGTACCGCCGCAACCCGGCCGAGTGGCGCAAGTCGGGCGCGTCCAGTGTGGAGGCCGCCGCCGCCCGGGTGCGCGACGCGGTCGAGCAGCGCACCCCGTGGCCCGCGCTGCAGGGCAGGCGCGACATCGCGGCCCTGTCGCTGGCGCTGGCGCCCGATTTCGTGGGCGACCGGGTGGCGGCGGTGGTGTACGCCACGGCCGACATGCTGGTCACCGCGCACGGCGGCAAGACGGTGTTCTACCTGATCGACTCGCTCGATGCCCAGCACCTCTACAACGCGGCCCGCAACGTCGAGATTCTCGTGTGGATGCTGGCCCACCGCACCGATGCCGCCGGCCGGCCGCTGCTGCTGGCCGACGAGCTGACGCCGGCCGTACGCAACCTGAGCTACGAGCGCGAGTTCGGCAAGATCGTCGCCCGGCTGGACCTGGTGGCGGTCTTCGGCACCGAACGCTACCGGCGGGCGGCCATCGGCTATGTGCAGGGGCTGCTGGGCGGGCAGTTCGTGCAGTTCCTGCCCGTACGTTGAGCACACCCCCAGGCTGCGCGCTGCGCGTCTTCGCCTACCCCTTTGCAGGGGGCCGGACCGGCGGGCCGGCGGAGCCGGACCCGCGGTGCGTCTGGACGGGGCAGGGCGGTGGCCGTTTTCAGGCCATTTTTGAATGAAAAGTGCCTCTGGTCGGCTCTGTATGCCGGCTAATAGCTATTAAATTAATAGCATTCGCTTGGTTTGTGGAGCGGGCGTCTTTTTCTGTGCCGGGCTGTTGTTTTGACCAGTTGTGCAACACTTGCGCCCATGTCTTCCAAGGAATGGGCCGCCGTCGGTCTGCAGGCTTTCGATACGGCGGTCCAGGCCAGTGCGGGTTTTCGCAGCCGGGCGGGGCAGCGGCGCATGGCCGAGCAGGTGGCCCAGGTGCTGGGCGCGGCGTCGCTCGGCAAGGTGGAGGAGGGCGAGGACGCGCCGGCCCGGGCGGTCGCGGTGATCCAGGCGGGCACGGGGGTGGGCAAGTCGCTCGCCTACTGCGCGCCGGCCATCGCCATCGCCCTGGCCCGCAACACCCGGGTGATGATCTCCACCGCCACCGTCGCGCTGCAGGAGCAGCTGGTCACCAAGGATTTGCCGGCGCTGGCCGCGCTGCTGCCGCAGCCTTTCAAGTTCGCGCTGGCCAAGGGCCGGGGCCGCTATGTCTGCCAGCTGAAGCTGGAGCGGCTGACCGGCATTGCCGCCGAGGGCACCGACGGCGACGCGCTGGAGGACGACCTCTTCGCCGAGGAAGAAGCCGCCTCCCGCGCCTCCCGTGCCGCCCGGCCGGCGCACGAGGTCGAGGCGCGGCTGCAGTTCTACACCGGCGTGGCCCAGGCCCTGGCCCGCGGCGCCTGGGACGGCGACCGCGACGCGCTGGAGTCGCCGCCCGCCCCCGAGGTGTGGGGCCCGATGGCGGCCGACGCGGCCTCCTGCACCGGCAAGCACTGCCCGGCCTTCAACGGCTGCGCCTACTACGAGCGCCGCAAGCTGCTGGTGGGCGCGCAGGTCATCGTGGTCAACCACGACCTGCTGCTGTCGTCCCTCGGCAACCGGCTGCTGCCGGAGCTCGACAACTGCCTGCTGATCCTGGACGAGGCCCACCACCTGCCCGCCACCGCGCTGGCCCAGTTCGCCTGCCGGATGGACCTGGGCCGCCACGCCTGGGCCGAGCGCCTGGCCCACCGCGCGGTGCGGGTCGGCGGCCTGCTGTCGGTCGACGAGACGGCCGACATCCCGCGCGATGCCGCCCAGCTGCGCCAGGCGCTGCAGCAGGTCGAGCGACTGGCGCTGGACCTGTACGGCGACACCCTGCGCAGCCAGCTGCAGGCAGCCGGCCGCGGCGGCGCCCGTGCCCGGCTGCCGCGCGGCGAGCTGCCCGAGGCCCTGGAAGAGCCGCTAGGCCTGGTCGCCCACCATGCCGAGGGCTTCCTGATCAGCCTGCGCGCCATCGCCAAGGCCCTGCGCGCCGAGATGCGCGACAAGCCCGAGGAGGCGCGTCGCCTCTCCACCCTGTACGCCCAGGTCGGCGCGCTGGCGCCGCGGCTGGAATCGGTCTACGACACCGCCCAGCTGCTGCTGCAGGAGGCGGTATCCGGCAAGGTGCCGGCCGCCAAGTGGTTCACCCTGGAGCTCGACGGCGACACCCCCGTGCTGCAGGCCCACGCCAGCCCGCTGCTGCCCGGCTCGACCCTGCGCCACCACCTGTGGAACAGCGTGCGCGGCGCGGTGCTGACCTCGGCCACGCTCACCAGCTGCGGGCACTTCGATTTCTTCTTGCGCGAAGCCGGCCTGCATGGCGACGAGGCCACCACCACCCTGGAAGTGCCCAGCCCGTTCGACTACGCCGCCCAGGGCCGCTTGGTCGCCGCCGCCACCCATGCCGATCCGCGCGACGCGGCCGGCTACACCGCAGAGATGGTCCAGGCGCTGGTGCGCGACATCGCCGACGTGCGGCACGGCGCGCTGGTGCTGTTCACCTCGCGCGAGCAGTTGCGCCTGGCGGTCGCCGCCCTGCCCGACGCGCTCAAGGGCCGGGTGCTGGTGCAGACCGCGCTGCCCCGCATGCAGCTGATGGCCACCCACCGCAGCCGGGTGGCCGAGGGCGCGCCCTCGGTCATCTTCGGCATGCAGTCATTCGGCGAAGGGCTGGACCTGCCCGGCAAGCTGTGCGAGACCGTCTTCATCGCCAAGCTGCCCTTCGCCCCGCCCGACGACCCGGTGGGCGAGGCGCGGGCCGAATGGCTGCGCGCCACCGGCCGCGACCCGTTCACCGAACTGGTCGTGCCCGCCACCGCGATCCGGCTGGCCCAGTGGGTGGGCCGCGCGATCCGCAGCGAGGACGACCGCGCCAGCGTCTACTGCTACGACCGCCGGCTGGTCCAGACCGCCTACGGCCAGCGCCTGCTGCAGGGCCTGCCGCCATTCGCGCTGGTCAAGGTGGCCGCCGGGCAGCGGGCCGGCGCCCGCGCGGCCACGGCCGACGCCGCCTGAACCACCCGGCCGCTGCGGCGGCACCCACCGCCGCGTTTTCCAAATCCGGGAAAATCCGGCCCATGAACGACACCACCCCCACCACCCCCGCGGCCGCCACCCCTTCCGGAGCCCCGGCCCTGCCCGACCGCCTGTCCATCGACCCCCGCAGCCCCCACCACGTCGCCGCCGTGTTCGAGCACGACATCGGCATCCGCCTGAACGACAAGGAGCGCTTCGACGTCGAGGAATACTGCGTCAGCGAAGGCTGGATCAAGGTGCCCGCCGGCAAGACGGTCGACCGGCGCGGCAAGCCGGTGCTGATTACGATCAAGGGGAAGGTGGAGGCGTTCTACAAGTAGGTGTCTAGAACGGCCGCCCTGGCCTGGTGCTACTAGGACTAGGCAGCGACTGCCGTTAATGCATTCTCCACAGGCGGGAAGAACGTCGCCGGGCTGACGTTGAAACGCCGCGCCAGTTCCGCGATCTGGCGCACGTTGAGTTCGCGCTTGCCGCTCAGGATTTCGGAAATCACGCCCTGCGAAGCGATGTCGGACAGGTCGCTTTGCTTCAGCCCGTGCTCTTCCATGAGAAACCTCAGAACATGGGCGGGCGCTGCGTCATTCGGCCAGGAATGCACCCGCGCTTCGTATTCCTGGATGCGGTCTGCCAACAATGCAACCAGCCCGGCGATAGGACTCGACTCGTTGCGCGCCAGCTCGTCCATCAACGCATCGGTCGCCGCCAGAATTTCCTCGTACTGCGCTTCGCTCCGGATAGGCGCGCCCAGACCGAAAGCCTCGTGAAAAGCCAACCAGGTGGAAGATAGGTCGTGCACATTCATTTCCAGGCTCCTTTGTCGTACTCGACATGCGTGAGGACATGTTTGACCCACACGATCTGCGGCTGGTAGGCGATGGTGGCGATCAGCCGGTACTTGTTTCCGCCGATGTTGAAGACGTATTTGTCTCCTACCTTGTCGACGGTGGCAAAGACCTTCCTGAGCTCGGAGAAACTATGGAAAACATTGCGCTCGACCAGATGCCTCCATGCCTGCAATGGCTCGTGGGCGCCCAAGTGAAGTTCTGCAAATTCGCGAAGTGGCTTATTGGAAATCAACCGCACGTTTTCATTTTATCTCATTTTGAGATTGGGAGTGATGTTGGATCGTGGCGCTCAAAACCCCGCCACGAACGCCTCCCGCATGAATCCCACGAACGCCTCCACCGCCCGCGGCACATGGGCCGAATACGGCCGGATCGCGTACAGCTGCTCGCCGAACGCGTCGACCGGCTTCCACTGCGGCAGCACCTCCACCAGCCGCCCGGCCGCCAGCCCCGACTGGGCGCTGAAATCGGGCATCAGGGCGATGCCGAGGCCGGCGGCGGCGGCGTCGCGCAGGGCTTCGCTGTTGTTGGCGGCGAAAGGGCCGGCCACGGGGATGGTCTGGCGGGTGGGGGTGTCGGCCACGCCGGGCGATGTGGGTCGCTTGCGGCGTGTCGGCGGGACGGCCGGCGAGCGGGGCACGAAGGTCCACGCCGGGTGGCCCTGGGCGCGGGGGTAGTACAGGCAGTCGTGCGCGGCCAGGTCCGCCGGGGTGGCCGGCGTGCCCTTGCGGCGCAGGTAGGCGCGGCTCGCGACCAGCACCGAGCGGGTGGGCGCCAGGGTCCAGGCGACATGGGTGTCGGGCGGCGCGGCGGCGTGACGCACCGCCAGGTCGAAGCCCTCCATCGCCAGCGAGCGCAGGCGATCGGACATGTCCAGCTCCAGCCGCACCTCGGGGAAGGCCCGCAGGAATTCCGGCAGCCGCGGCACCAGCTGCTGGCGGGCGAAGGCGACCGGGGCGGTCACCCGCAGCAGGCCGCGGGGCGCGGCGGCCAGGTCGCGCACGCTGTCGAAACCCTGGGCGATCTGCGCGAAGGCGCCGCGGGTGCCGTCGGCCAGGCGCTCGCCCGCCTCGGTCAGCCGCATGCTGCGGGTGGTGCGGCGCACCAGCGGCACGCCGGCGGCGCGCTCCAGTTCGGCGATGCGCTGGCTCATCGCGGCCTTGCTCACGCCCAGCCGCGCCGCGGCGGCGGTGAAGCTGCCCTGCTCGCCCAGGATGTTGAGCCAGTGCAGGTGGGTCCAGAGGGTGTCGATCTTTTGGGTTTCCATGCAGGGATTGTTCACCATGGCGAACAATCAATTCAACCGCCCGGTCTAGGCAGGGCGTTGCGCAGTTCCTAGACTGCAGGCTCCGCACGCAACCATGCGTGCCGCCGACCCGCTTCCGCCCGACATCTCCCGGCCCCCGCCGGACACACCCAGGACTCCGCCATGACCGCCGCCTTCACCGACACCGCCGAGATCGCCCACTACGTCCACGGCCAGCCGTTCACCGGCGCCGGCAGCCGCACGCAGGCGGTCTTCAACCCGTCGCTGGGCATTGAGGCCCGCCAGGTGCGGCTGGCCGCGCCGGAAGACGTGGAGGCAGCCGTCGCCAGCGCCAGCAAGGCTTTCCCTGCCTGGTCCGACACGCCGCCCATCCGCCGCGCGCGGGTGATGAACAGGTTCCTGGCCTTGGTCAACGAACACAAGGACGCGCTCGCCGCGATCATCACTGCCGAGCACGGCAAGGTGTTCAGCGACGCGCAGGGCGAGGTGATGCGCGGCATCGACATCATCGAGTTCGCCTGCGGCATTCCGCAACTGCTCAAGGGCGACTTCACCGACCAGGTCTCCACCGGCATCGACAACTGGACGCTGCGCCAGCCGCTGGGCGTGGTGGCCGGCATCACGCCGTTCAACTTCCCGGTGATGGTGCCGTGCTGGATGTTCCCGGTGGCGATCGCCGCGGGCAACTGCTTCGTGCTCAAGCCCAGCGAGCGCGACCCGTCCGCATCGCTCTACATGGCCCGATTGCTGAAGGAAGCGGGCCTGCCCGACGGCGTGTTCAACGTGGTGCAGGGCGACAAGCTGGCGGTCGATGCGCTGCTGGAGCACCCCGACGTGAAGGCGATCAGCTTCGTCGGCTCCACCCCCATCGCCAACTACATCTACGAAACCGGCGCGCGCCACGGCAAGCGGGTGCAGGCGCTCGGCGGCGCCAAGAACCACATGGTGGTGATGCCCGACGCCGACATCGAACAGGCGGTCGATGCGCTGGTGGGCGCGGGCTACGGCTCGGCCGGCGAGCGCTGCATGGCGATCAGCGTGGCGGTGCTGGTCGGCGACGTGGCCGACAAGATCATCCCCAAGCTGGCCGAGCGCGCCAGGGCCCTGGTCGTGAAGAACGGCATGGAACCCGACGCCGAGATGGGCCCTATCGTGACGAAGCAGGCGCTGGAGCGGATCGAGGGCTACATCGCCCTCGGCGTGGAAGAGGGCGCCGAGCTGGTGGTGGACGGCCGCGGCTTCACCGTGCCCGGCCACGAGCAGGGTTTCTTCACCGGCGGCACGCTGTTCGACAAGGTGACGCCCGGCATGCGCATCTACAAGGAGGAGATCTTCGGCCCGGTTCTGGCCTGCGTGCGCGCCAAGGACTTCGCCGAGGCGGTGGATCTGGTCAATGACCACGAGTTCGGCAACGGCGTGGCCTGCTACACCCGCGACGGCCACATCGCCCGCGAGTTCGCGCGTCGCATCCAGGTGGGCATGGTCGGCATCAACGTGCCGATCCCGGTGCCGATGGCCTGGCACGGTTTCGGCGGCTGGAAGCGCTCGCTGTTCGGCGACATGCACGCCTACGGCGAGGAAGGCGTGCGCTTCTACACCAAGCAGAAATCGGTGATGCAGCGCTGGCCCGAAAGCACCGAGAAGGGCGCCGAGTTCGTGATGCCGACGGCCAAGTAGCCGCACGCCGCCGCGCGCTGCTGACACCACGCTGTCAGCAGCCCCCCCGCAGCATCGGAGCCTTCCCTCACAACGGAGTGCTCCCATGACCCTCGCCACCCCCGCAACCACCCCCGTCCAGTCGATCACCTGGTTCGAGATCCCCTGCGCCGACCTCGACGGCGCCCAGCGCTTCTACGAGGCGGTGGTCGGCCGCCCGATGCAGCGCACCGACTTCGGCGGCGACCCGTTGGCCGTCTTCTCCTACGACCGCCCCGCCACCGGCGGCTGCCTGGCCGCCGGCCCGGCCCGGAAGGCGGCGGGCGACGCGGGCGTGCGGATTTATCTCGACTGCGGCAGCAGCGTCGAGGCCGCGCTGGCCCGCGCATCGGCCGCCGGCGGTACGGCGCAGGCGGGTGTCGTCGAGCTGCCGCACGGCATCGGCTGGATCGGCCACATGCGCGACCTGGACGGCAACCTCGTCGGGCTGCACGCACCCGGCCGTTGAAAAGTAGACGCACGTCCTACCATGCGTGCTTCGCTCCCCCGTACTTCCGCCGACCCCATCCTCCCGCATGCGCCGCGCCGACCGCCTGTTCCAGATCGTCCAGCTGATCCGCGGCCGGCGGCTCACCACCGCCGCGTTCCTGGCCGCGCGGCTGGAGGTGTCGGAGCGCACCGTCTACCGCGACGTGGCCGACCTGCAGCGCCAGGGCGTGCCGATCGAGGGCGAGGCCGGCGTCGGCTACCGGCTGGGCCGCGGCTTCGATCTGCCGCCGCTGATGTTCAGCCAGGACGAGGCGCAGGCGCTGGTGGCCGCGGCGCGCATCGCGCAGCCCTGGCTCGACCCGGCGCTGGCGGCGGCGGCCGAATCGGCGCTGGGCAAGATGCTGTCGGTGCTGCCCGGCTCCGCCCGCGCGGCGGCCGAGGGGCTGGCGCTCTTCGCGCCGCGCGGCCGGCCCCCTGCGCCGGTGCTGGCGAGGCTCCAGCAGTTGCGCGAGGCGGTGCATGCACGCACCCGCCTGCAGATCGCCTACCGCGACGAGGCCGGGCGCGACAGCCGGCGCGCGGTGCGGCCGCTGGGCTGCTTCTTCTGGGGCGAGGTCTGGACCCTGGCCGCCTGGTGCGAGGCGCGGCAGGATTTCCGGATGTTCCGGGTCGACCGCATCGCCGAGCTGTCGGCCTGCGGCGACCGCTTCCCGGACGAGCCGGGCCGCACCCTGGCCGACCTGTTCCGCCGGACCCGGGCCGAGCTGGAGGCGAGCGGCAAGACGATGCAGTCGATCGGCCTGGGCGACTACTCCTAAAACGATAGCAGCAGGTCGGCGCCGCACGCCGGCCCCGCCCATCTTTCTTCTGAAAACCGCTGGGGTCGCCGGCCCGGGGAGCCAGACGCCGTCAGCCGGCCCGCAGCGCGTTCTGCTCGTCGGCGGCCAGCGCCGCGTATACCCGGATCGCCGCGTACGCATCGTTGGCGGCGTAGACGATCTGCGATTCGGAGAGCTGCGGGTTCGCCCAGTTGGTGGTCGCCACCTTCTTCGACTTGACGAAGCGCTGGCCGAAGAGGATGGCGGCCGCGGCCTTCACGCCCACCTCCTTGCGGTAGCCGCGCTCGCGGAACACCGTGTCCAGGTCCATCACCGCCTGCGGCTCCACGCCCAGACGGTTGCGCAGCTGCCGCAGATCGCCCGACAGGCCGAAGCCCACCTTGCGCACCGCGGGCGAGCGCAGCAGCGCGGCGGTCACCCGCAGGCAGTCGGGGTCGTGCAGCTGGAACACCCAGGCGGTCCGCAGGGTCGAGAACTGGGCCACGTGCGGGCCTTCCGACACGTCGCCGCGGGCGAAGGTGGGTTTGGATTCGGTGTCGAAGCCCAGCACCTCGACGCCCATCAGCTCCGCGTCGGCGGCGCGCGCCTGGGCCGAGGTGGAGACGACCCGGATGTCCGGCAGCGCCAGGCGGGTGAATTCGGGCAACGCGGCGATCGCGTCTTTTTCGGGGGCAAGCAGTCGGCCGTTCATGGGGCGTGAAGGTACCACGCAGCCGCCACGCCCAGCGCCGGCCCAGGCGCACGTGGAAAAGCCCGCCGGGCGCAAGGCGCGGCGGGCTTCGGAGGTGCGGACCGCCGTGGGGCGGCGGGCACGGGTCGCTATCAGAAGCTGGTGAATTCGCCGCGGGCGATCTGGTCGGCACGGGCGGCCTGGATCGCCTGGCTGCGCACCGCGACACGGCTGGTGGCCGATGCGGGAGCGCGCTGCACGCCGTCGTCCGCGACTTCGGAGTTGTTCTGCGTGCGGGTGGCCTGGATGGCTTCGGCCTGCACGTCGGCGCGGCTGCGTTGCGACGTCACTTGCTGGGCGTAGGGCGAGAAGCTGTCGCCTTCGCCGGCGGCGTGGGCGGCAACGCCGAAGCTGCTCAGCAGGGCCAGGGTAGAAGCGGCAAGAATGGTGCGGGTGTTCATGGTGATTTCCTCGGGATGGTTCGATGCGGTGATAAGGACTTCCGGCGGGCGCCACCGTGGCGTTCTCCGTTTCGGTGAGTCGTGCATCTGTGTGCGGCTCATCGATGGGTTGAACTTTAGGCTTTCGATCCATTTGGAAAAAGCCGATTGCGCGCAATGCAATGTTTCCGATACCGCAACAGTGGCGTCGCCGTGGCCTACGCAGGCATCCCTCAGCCACCCCTGCAGCGGCCCCGCGCCACCCGGTTACAACGGGACGCGCGCCGTGCCGCGGCGGTGCGCACAATCGCGCTTTTCATGCACCGAGGAGCCCCGCCATGCACCGCACCGTTTCCGCCTTCGTCCGCGCCACCACCGCCGCCACCTGCCTGGTGCTGGCCGCGCCGCTCGCCTTCGCCCAGGTGCCGGCCTTGCAGGGCCAGGGCGCGGTGCGCCATGTCTGCGGCGGCATCGGCTCGGACGAATCGACCGCGTTCCGCGCCGCGATGAAGGACCATCCGCTCTCGCTGTTGTTCGCCCGCGCCTCGGGCGACTACCTGGCCGACGTGCAGGTCGACGTGCAGGATGCGCAGGGCAAGTCGGTGCTGTCGACCAAGGCCGCCGGCCCGGTCTGCCTGGTCGATCTGCCGAAGGGCACGTACACGGTGCACGCCAGTGCCGGCAGCGGCCACAAGGTGCAGACGGTGACCGTCGACGGCACGCCGCGCACCGCCGATTTCCGCTTCTGATCCCGCGGCGCCGCCGCGCGCCGGATCAGGTGCCGCCGGCGGCCAGCGCGGCCTCGATGTCGGGCGCGATGTTCTCGGGCTTGTCCATCGAGCCGTAGCGCTTCAGCACCCGCCCGTCGCGGCCGACCAGGAACTTGGTGAAATTCCACTTGATCGCCTTGCTGCCCAGCACGCCGGGCGCCTCGTCCTTCAACCAGACGAAGAGCGGGTCGGCCCCGTCGCCGTTGACCTCGACCTTCTCCATCATCGGGAAGTCGACCCCGTAGTTCTTCTGGCAAAACGCGCCGATCTCGGCGTTGCTGCCCTTGTCCTGTGCGCCGAACTGGTTGCACGGAAACCCCAGCACCGCCAGACCCTGCGCCGCATAGCGCTGGTGCAGCGACTGCAGCCCTGCGAACTGCGGCGTGAAGCCGCAGGCGCTCGCGGTGTTGACCACCAGCACCACCTGGCCCGCGTACTGCGCAAGGGGCACGGCACGGCCGTCGATGGACTGGGCCTGGAAGTCGGAGAGGGTGGTCATGGCGGCGGGCTCGCGGTGGTGAAGGTGGGCCATGCTAGCGGGCGACGCGATGCCGCAGGTTCGAAAAGCGCGCTCAATACCGCACGCGCAGCGTCGCCACCAGCCGGCGCGGCTCGCCGTAGAAGTTCTGGCGGCCGGGGGAGGAGAGCTTTTCGTAGTACGTCTTGTCGAGCAGGTTCTCGGCATTGAGGCTCACCGCCACCTTGTCGTTAACCTGGTAGGCGACCTGGGCGTTGAGCAGGGTGTAGTTGCCCGATACCAGCCGCAGCGCGCCGCTCTGCGAGAAGAATTCGCTGCGGTACGACAGCCCGCCGCCCACGCTCCAGCCTTGCAGCATCGCGGCGCGGAACGCATAGCGGGTGAACAGGTTGACGCTGTGTTTGGGCGTGATGGCGCTGAAGACTTGGCCCTGCTGGGCGGCCGGCGCGCGCAGGTACTTCGTGTCGGTATACGCATAGCCGGCCAGCAGGTCCCAGCCGGGCATGACCTGGCCACTCACCTCGGCCTCGAAGCCCTGGCTGCGCACCTTGCCGCCGGCCACCGAGGCGTTGGGCACCGACGGGTCGGCCACCGCGCGGCCGGTGTCGAGGATGCGGAACAGCGCGGCATGGGCGTTGAGCCGCTTGTCCAGCAGCGCGCCCTTCAGGCCCAGCTCCACCTGCTTGCCGGTGCGCGGCGGCAGCAGCTGGCGCGCCGCGTCGGTCTCGCTCTGCACCGCGAAGGTCTCGACATAGCTGGTGTAGACGGTGAACCGGCCGTCGAGGTCGTAGAGCAGCGCCAGCAGCGGGGTGAACTGCCGGCCCGGGTCTTGGCGGCCGGTGACCGCGCCGCTGGCGGTGCTGCGGGTCTGCGCCTCCGCCCAGCTCGTGCGGCCGCCGGCCACCAGTTTCAGCCGGTCGGCCAGGGCGATCTGGGCCTGGCCGTAGACCGCGTTCTCGCGCCGCTCGATCGTGCTGGTGTAGCCCGGCAGGCGGACGTCGGGGTAGGCCAGGTCGTAGTCGGGCCGCAGCAGGTTGAAGGGCAGCGTGGGACCGAAGCCGAAGTTGCCTTCGTAGCTGGTGCCCTCGTTGCGGCTCGCGCCCAGCAGCAGGCGGTGGGTGCGGCCGCCCACGACCACCGGGGTGGTCACGAAGAGGTCGTAGTTGCGGTTCCTGGATTCGGTCAGGCCGTCGACCGTCTGCAGCGCGATGGCGCCGTTGGCCGCCATCGCGCTGTTGGAGCGGGCCGAGCGGTAGTAGGCCTCGCGGTCGACGTCGCGGACCGACACGCGCGCCATGCCGCCGTTGTCCAGCCGATGCTCGAGCTCTGCGAAGGTGTCGGCCGTCTCCAGGTTCTGCCGGTTGGCGCGCAGGCCGGCAAAGGCCGAGCGGGGCAGGTCGATCAGCCGGCCGTCGGCATAGGTGGGCAGGCCCTGGTCGACCGCGGCGCGGGTGCGCTGGCGCGCGGTGCCGACCGAGAGCGTGGTCCGCGGGCCAAGGTCGAGCTCCAGCGTGCCGTAGCCCAGCTGCTTGTCGTTGAAAAGCGTGTCGGTGAAGCCGTCGCGTTTTTCCGATACCGCCACCACGCGCCCGCGCAGCGTGCCGGCGGCGTTCAGCGCGCCGGTGATGTCCACGTCAGCGCGCTTCAGGCCGAAGGAGCCGGCCGAGACATTGGCCGCCAGCCCCAGCGTGCTGCGGGCGCGCTTTCGCACCAGGTTGATTGTGCCGCCCGGTTCGCCCGCGCCCTGCAGCAGGCCGGCCGGGCCGCGCAGCACCTCGATGCGGTCGTACACCGCGGTGTCCAGCGTCGCGTAGTTGCCCTGCGCGATCGGCATGCCGTCGAGCTGGATCGTGCCGATGTCGAAGCCGCGCGCCTGGAAGCTGTTGTAGTTGCCGGCACCGTCGAAGCGGGTCACGGTGATGCCGGTGGTCTGCTTGACCGCGTCCTCCACCTTGGTGAAGTTGCGGTCGTCCAGTTGCTGGCGGGTGATGACGCTGACCGACTGCGGTGTCTCGCGCAGCGTCTGCGGCATCTTGCCGATGCTGACCGCGCGGGCGGTGTACTGGCCGGTGTCCTCGCTGGTGGCGCCGCCGGTGTCGACCACCTGCACTTCGGGCAGGGCGGCGCCGCTGCGCGGCGGTGTGTCGGCGGCGGCCTGGGCGAAGGCGCCGCCGACCGAGAGGCCGGCCAGCGCCAGCGCCGCGGCGGAGACGACGGGCCGAAGGCGGACCCGCGGGCCGACCCGCATAGAGGGATCAGGGCGCAGCGCCGGGCAGGCGCCCGCCGTGACAAGGCAGAAGGGGAGCATCGCAGAACGTCCAGCAAGAGGGCAGGGGCCCTGCGGCGGGTGGGGCGCAGGGCGGCGGCTGCGGTAGCTGGCAGGTGCGCAGGGGGCGCGGCTGGCGTTCCGGAAGAGGCGGGCGCAGTGTAGCAAGGCGGGCATGTCGCCCGTACCCGGCCACGGCGGCATGGGGCCGCGTGGGGCGTGTGTCAGGCCGCGGGTTCGACCAGCGCGCGCATCTTCTTGCGCAATGCCTTGTCGCGGCGCTGCTCGTCGTCCCAGTCCTGCCGCACCGCCAGCAGCAGGGCCACCGCCATCAGCACCAGGACGAACGCGAACGGCAGGGCGAAGACGATGGTGGCGGTCTGCACCGCCTGCAGCCCGCCCGCGAACAGCAGCGACAGCGCGATCGCCGCCACCAGCAGGCCCCACGCCACCTTGATCCAGGCCCGCGGATTGGGATCGCCGCCGGTGCTCATCATGCCCAGCACCAGCGTAGCCGAATCGCCGGAGGTGACGAAGAACACAACGACCAGCACGGTGGCCACCACCGACATGGCGGTGCCCATCGGCAGTGCATTGAACATCGCGAACATGGCGGTGGCCGCATCCGACTGCACCGCCGCGCCCAGCCCGGCGTCGTGGAAGATCTCCAGGTTCAGCGCGGTGCCCCCGAAGATGGCGAACCACATGAAGCCGACCAGCGTCGGCGCCAGCACCGTGCCCACCAGGAACTGCCGGATCGTCCGGCCGCGCGAGACGCGGGCGATGAACAGCCCCACGAAAGGCGACCACGACACCCACCAGGCCCAGTAGAAGATCGTCCAGTCGCCCACCCAGGAGCTGTCCCGGAAGGGCGACATGCGCAGGCTGGTGCGCACGAATTCGCTCAAATAGGCGCCCAGCGTGTTGGTGAAGGTGTTGACGATCGCGACCGTCGGCCCCAGCACGAACACCACCAGCGCCAGCACGGCGGCCAGCACCAGGTTGCCGATCGAGAGCCATTTGACGCCGCGCTCCACGCCGCTGACGGCCGAGGCGATAAACATCGCGGTGGTCACCACGATGATCGCCGCCTGCGCGGTAGTGCCCACCGGCACGCCGAACACCGCGTGCAGCCCGCCGTTGATCTGCGTCGCGCCCATGCCCAGCGAGGCCGCGACGCCGAACGCGGTGGCCACCGTGGCCAGCACGTTCACCACCGGCGACAGCCGCCGCATGCCGCGCCAGGGCAGCGATTCGGTGGCCGAGCTGACCAGCGCGGGCGCCTTGCGGCGGAACTGGAAGAACCCGATCGCCAGGCCCACGATGCCGTAGATCGCCCAGGGGTGCAGCCCCCAGTGGAAGAAGGCGTAGCGCATCGCCGCGCCCGCCGCCTCGGGCGTGCCGGCGGCGATGCCCGGCGGCGGCTTCAGGTAGTGCGAGATCGGCTCGGCCACGCCCCAGAACACCAGCCCGATGCCCATGCCCGCGGCGAACAGCATCGCGAACCAGGCGCCCACCGAGAACTCGGGCTCGTCGTCCTCGTCGCCCAGCTTCAGGTCGCCGTACCGGCTGGCCGCCAGGAACAGCGCCAGCAGCACCAGTCCCAGCACCACCCACAGGTAGAGCCAGCCGAAGTTGCGGGTGATGCTCGCCAGCGCGCCGCCGAAGAACCGGTCGAGCGCCGCCGGCGCCGCCAGGCCCCAGACCACCACCGTGGCGATGATGGCCATCGAGGCGAGCAACGGGCCGTTGCGGCGGAGGAAGGGGGTCGTGGTGTCTGCAGGGGTCGTCGTCATGCGGGGGAGTATTGGGGCAGACGGCCGACGTCGGGTTTCCAGCCGTGATTTCAGAGGGAAAAAGGGCTGTAGCCGGCTTGCGGTAATGGCGGGTAGCTATCGATTCGGTAGCGCGGGTTGGGGTTGGGGTTGGGGTGTGCCGGGCTCGCGCCGACGGCGTACTCTGCTCCGCGACTGTCCCCCGGCCTGCGGCCTCCTCCTTTATGTCGCTGCGCAGAGCACGCCATCGTCACGATCCCTTTCGGGTGCTTGATCGACGGTGGCAGGGGGGGGGCGCCTGCGACGGGCGTGGCTCCTACGCAAGACCTCGATGCGGACACAGCGCCAGCGACCTGGGCCTGCTACTGATCGACCTGCACGACGCTAGGCTTCCAGGGCCGGGAGCGTCGGGTGACCCCCGCAGCGAAATAAAGGGGGAGGCCGCAGGCCGGAGGACATTCGCGGAGGGGGTCACCCGGCGATCACGGACCCCGCACCCGCCAAACCCCGCCACAAACAAAAACGCTATGAATTAAATAGCAAGAGGTCGGCGCTGAAAGACGGCCACAGCCATTCCAAGCATAAAAACTACTGCAGCCGCCGCACCACGTCCATCGCCTCTTCCACCCGCTCGACAGGATGGATCTCCAGCCCTTCGATCGGCTTCTTGGGCATGTTGGCCTTGGGCACCACCGCCACGGTGAAGCCCAGCTTGGCGGCCTCGCGCAGACGCTCCTGGCCGCGGGGCGCCGGCCGCACCTCGCCGGCCAGGCCCACCTCGCCGAAGGCCAGGAAGCCCTTGGGGAGCGGCTTGCCGCGCAGGCTGCCGGTGATCGCGAACATCACCGCCAGGTCGGCCGCCGGCTCGGTGATCCGCACGCCGCCCACCGCGTTGACGAACACGTCCTGGTCCATGCAGGCCACGCCCGCGTGGCGGTGCAGCACCGCCAGCAGCATCGCCAGCCGGTCGCGGTCCAGGCCCACCGACAGGCGCCGCGGGCTGGGGCCGCCGGCATCGACCAGCGCCTGGATCTCCACCAGCATCGGCCGGGTGCCCTCCAGCGTCACCATCACGCAGCTGCCGGGCACCGGCTCGGTGTGCTGGCTCAGGAAGATCGCGCTGGGGTTGCTCACGCCCTTCAGCCCCTTCTCGGTCATCGCGAATACGCCGATCTCGTTGACCGCGCCGAAGCGGTTCTTGATCGCCCGCACCAGCCGGAAGCTGCTGTGCGTGTCGCCCTCGAAGTAGAGCACCGTGTCGACCATGTGCTCCAGCACCCGCGGACCGGCCAGGGAGCCGTCCTTGGTGACGTGGCCGACCAGCACGATCGCCACGCCGCTGGCCTTGGCCGCGCGGGTCAGGTGGGCCGCGCATTCGCGCACCTGCGCCACCGAGCCGGGGGCCGAGGTCAGCTGGTCGGAGTACACCGTCTGGATCGAATCGATCACCGCCACCGCCGGGCGCAGCTGGTCGAGCGTCGCCAAAATTTTCTCCAGCTGGATCTCGGCCAGCACCTGCACCTGGGAGCAGTCCAACCCCAGCCGGCGCGCCCGCATCGCCACCTGCGCGCCGCTTTCCTCGCCGGTCACGTACAGGGTGTCGAGCCCGCCCGGGGCGGTGCCGTCGCCCTCCAGCGGCCGGCGCGAGAGCGCGTCCAGCGCCTGCAGCAGCAGGGTCGATTTGCCGATGCCCGGATCGCCGCCGATCAGCACCACGCCGCCCTCGACGATGCCGCCGCCCAGCACCCGGTCCAGCTCGTCCAGGCCGGTGGGGGTGCGAGCGAAATCGCTGGCCTCGATGTCGGCCAACAGCGTGACCGACGCGGTCTGCGCCAGGGCCGCGAAGGCCGGCGTCGCCAGCCGGTTCTTGCCCGGCGGCGCGGCGGCGGGCGCCACCGATTCCTCCAGCGTGTTCCAGGCGCCGCAGTGCGGGCATTTGCCGAGCCAGCGGGGACTGGTGCCGCCGCAGGCGTTGCAGGTGTAGAGGGTCTTGTCCTTGGCCATGAGGAGGGCGACTATAGGCGGTCGCGGCGCATCGGCACCGCCGCCGCGCCCATGCCCGGCCACGCCGCAGGGCCTGCGGCTCGGGACTAACCCCCTGGGCGGCGCCGGGCCGGATGCCGATACTCGGAGGCTTTGCGCCCGGTGCCGTCCGCAGCGCCTCTTTTGCATGGCTTCGACCTCCGCTCCGCCCCCTTCCGCTGCCCGCGCCACCAACGCCGAAACGCCTTCGCCGCGCCCCGTCTGCCTCGTCACCGGTGCCGCCGGCGGCATCGGCGCGGCCTGCGTGCGGGCCTTCGCCGACGGGGGCTGGCACGTCGGCATAGCCCACCTGCCGGGCGAGGCCGCGGAGGCCGCGGCGCTGGCCGCAGAATGCGCGGCCGGCACCACCCTGCTGCTGCCGCTCGACATCACCGACGACGCCGCCTGCCGCGCCGCCGCCGCACAGGCGCAGGCCCGCTGGGGCCGCATCGACGCGCTGGTGCAGTGTGCCGGCACCACCCGGTTCGTGCCGCATGCCGACCTGGACGGGCTCGACGCGGCCGAGTTCCACCGCACCTACGGCGTCAACGTGGTCGGCATGTACCAGATGGCGCGGGCCTGCGCGCCGGTGCTGGCGGCCGCGCCGGGGCAGGGCGCCATCGTCAACATCTCCTCGATCGGCGGGCTGCTCGGCCGGGGCTCGTCGATCGCCTACGCGGCGTCGAAGGGCGCGGTGAACACGATGACGGTGGCGCTGGCCCGTGCGCTGGCGCCTTCGGTGCGGGTCAACGCGATCGCGCCGGGCTTCGTGGCGGGCGGCCTGCCGCAGCGGGTGCTGGCGGCCGATGCGCTGGCCCGGGTGGAGGCGGCGCAGACGGCGGCCGCGCCGCTGCAGCGGGTGTCGCAACCCTCGGAGGTGGCGGCGCTGGCGTTCTTCCTGGCCACCGCCGCGCCGGGCATGACCGGCGAGGTGCTGATGATGGACAACGGCCTGCACCTCAATGCTGGATGAGCCGCACACCCCCAGGCTTCGCACTGCGGGTCTTCGCCCACCCCCTTGCAGGGGGCACGACCGGCGGACCGGCGGAGCCGGATCCGCGGTCGTCCTGAAACATTCGATCGCTTACCCTTTTGGCCTTGCACGATGAACGACCACGACGCTTCCCCCGACACGCCCGACAACCCGCCGGATCGCCCGCCGTTCCGCTCGGCCACCATCCGCGCCGGCACGATCCGGGCCACCACCCGCAGCTTCCTGCACGCGCTGGGGCAGGACGACGAGGACATCGAACGGCCCCACATCGGCGTGTTCCACACCGGCGGCGAGATGAGCCCGTGCAACCTCAACCTGCGCGAGCAGGCGCAGCATGCCAAGACCGGCATCTACGCCGGGGGCGGCACGCCGCACGAATGCCCGGTGGTGTCGGTGAGCGACGGGCTGACGATGGCGCATTCGGGCATGCGGTTCTCGCTGGTCTCGCGCGAGCTGATCGCCGACAGCGTCGAGGCCTCGACCCGCGGCCACCAGTGGGACGGCATCTTCGCCATCGGCGCCTGCGACAAGAACCTGCCGGGGCTGATGATGGGCATGGTCCGCTGCAACGTGCCCGGCGTGTTCGTGCACGGCGGCTCGGCGCTGCCGGGCCAGATGCCGGGGCCCGACGGGCGCGACCTGAACGTGGTCGACACCTACGAGACCATCGGCCAGGTGCTGGCCGGCACCGCCACGCCCGAGGCGCTCGACGCGATGAGCCGCGCCTGCCTGCCCACCGCCGGCGCCTGCGCCGGGCAGTTCACCGCCAACACGATGGGCATGGTGTCGGAGGCGCTGGGCCTGGCGCCCATCGGCTCGTCGATGGTGCCGGCGGTGTTCAGCGAGCGGGCGCCGCTGATGCGCCGCGCCGCGCGGCAACTGATGAAGGCGGTGCTGGGCGATGGCCCGCTGCCGCGCGACATCGTCACCCGCCAGGCGCTGGAGAACGCCTGCGCGGTGGTGAGCGCCACCGGCGGCTCGACCAACGCCGCGCTGCACCTGCCGGCCATCGCGCACGAGGCGGGCATCCGGTTCCACCTCGACGACGTGGCCGAGGTCTTCGCCCGCACCCCGCTGGTCGCCGACCTGCGGCCCGGCGGCCGCTACCTGGCGCGCGACGTGTTCTACATCGGCGGGGCCGGCGTGATCCTGCGCACGCTGCTGGAGCAGGGCTACCTGCACGGCGGGGCGCTCACCTTCACCGGCCGCACGCTGGCCGAAGAACTGCAGGGCGCCGCCGCACCCGACGGCCGGGTGGTGCGGGCGCCAGGCGACGCGGTCTCGGCCGACGGCGGCCTGGCGGTGCTGAAGGGCAACCTCTGCCCCGACGGCGCATTGCTCAAGACCGCGGGCCTGGGCACCCTGGTGTTCCGCGGCCCGGCCCGCGTCTTCGAATGCGAGGAGCATGCCCAGGCCGCGGTGCAGCACCGCCGCTATGCCGCCGGCGACGTGATCGTGATCCGCAACGAAGGCCCGCGCGGCAGCCCCGGCATGCGCGAGATGCTGGGCATCACCGCGCTGCTCTACGGCCAGGGCATGGGCGACCGGGTGGCGCTGCTGACCGACGGCCGTTTCTCGGGCGCGACCCGGGGCCTGTGCATCGGCTACGCCGGCCCCGAGGCGGCCGACGGCGGTCCCATCGCCGCGCTGCGGGACGGCGACATGGTCGCGATCGACGCGCGCCCCGCCGCCCGCAGCATTTCGGTGGAGCTGGGCGATGCGGACATCGCGCGGCGATTGGCCGGTCGTCTGGAAAACACGGGGGTGCGGCTGGGCGGGTTGCTGGAAAAATACGCCCACACCGTGCGGCCCGCCCACCAGGGCGCGGTGACCCATTCGGGCGCCGTGACCTGGCTGCGCGACGCGTCCTGACACCGCGCCGCCGCGGGCCGCGATCCCATTCCTCGACAACTCTTACCGCGGGCCCCGGGCCCGACCCCGACATGACGTTCTCCGCTTCCTTCTCCCGCCGCGCGCTGCTGCACACGGCCGGCGCATCCGCCCTGCTGGCCTCGGTCGGCCGACAGGCCTGGGCCCAAGCCGCAGTGCCCGAGACGCTGCGCATCATCACCGGCTTCGCCGCCGGCGGCACCTCCGACAACATCTGCCGCCGGGTCGCGACCAAGCTCAGCCCCGACTACGCGAAGGCCGCGGTGGTCGAGAACCGCACCGGCGCCGGCGGCCAGATCGCGATCCAGTACGTCAAGGGCCAGCCGGCCGACGGCACCACCGTGCTGCAGACGCCGACCTCGATGCTCACCATCTACCCGCACATCTACAAGAAACTGCCGTACGACGTGGCGACCGACATCACGCCGGTCTCGCTCGGCTGCATCTTCGATTTCGGGTTCGCGGTGGGGCCGTCGGTGCCCGCATCGGTCAAGAACGTGCAGGATTTCCTGGCCTGGGCCAAGGCCAACCCGGCGGGTGCCAACTTCGGCTCGCCGGCGGCCGGCTCCACTCCGCATTTCATCGGCGCGCTGCTAGGCAAGAACGCGGGCGTCGATTTGAAGCACGCCGCCTACCGCGGCACGCAGCCCGCGATGCTGGACCTGCTGGGCGGCAACATCTCGGCGGTGTCGGGCCCCATCGGCGACATCACCCAGCACCTGGCCAGCGGCAAGGTGCGGATCCTGAGCGTATCGGGCGCCAAGCGCAGCCGCTTCGCACCCGACGTGCCCACGCTCGTCGAGCAGGGCTTCCAGGACATGGCGTTCAGCGAATGGTTCGCCTTCTACCTGCCGCCCAAGGCCGCGCCGGAACTGGTGGCGCGGCTCAATGGCGCGTTCAAGACGGCACTGGCGCAGAAGGACGTGGTGGATGGCCTGTCGACCTTCGGGCTCGAAGCCATGCCGAGCACGCCGGCCGAGCTGGCCGAGCTGGTGCGCAAGGACACGGCGCGCTGGGCGCCGATCGTCAAGAGCATCGGCTTCACCGCCGAGGCTTAACTCCCGACGGCCGCCTGCAGCTCGGCGAGGGAGACGGCGCCGTCGCGGTTGCTGTCCACCCGGTCGAAGTTGCGGGCCAGGTCGGGCAGGCGTTCGGCCTCGGTGCGGCTCAGGCGGCCGTCGTGGTCGGCATCGGCGCGGCCGAAGATCGCGGTCACGTCGGGCTTGCCGGCCGGGGCGGCGCTGGCCACCGGTGCGGGTGCCAGGCCGGGTTGCGCCGCGACCGACGGGGGCGCCATCGTGCCGGCGGAACCGGGCGGCACGGCCATCGGCGCGGGCTGGCTGCGGGCGGTGGCGCTGCCCTGTGCGGGCGCGGTCACCGACAGCGGCATGTTGGCACGGCCGTCCGGCCCCAGCTGCGCATGCGAGGCCAGTGCCACGCCCATCGCCAGCCCGGCGAAGAGCAGCACGCTGCGGGCATCGAAGCCGGTGGGAACTGCGCCCTGGGCACGGCGCAGCGCGCGGGTGAGGGTGCCGGTGGCGGCGGTCGTCGTCGTTGTGTGGTTCATGGGTGCCTTTCGTGTCGGACGATGAGAAGAACCCGCATTCGATACGCCCGGGCGCCGCAGGGCCAGCGTTATTGCCTCATGTTGCCGCGCTGACATTTGGCTTGCCACCGAAACATCCTGGCGCGCCGTGTACGGCCGCCTGCGGTGCCGGCGCCGCGCGTCGCTCCAGCCACCGCGAAAGCGCCTTGCCGGCCCGCATCGACGGCAGCTCCACCCCGCGGTGCACCGCGTACGCCAGGCCCACGATCAGCGCCAGCGAGAAGCCGAGCGCCGCCCACGGCGGCATGCCGGTATCGGCCAGGTAGCGCAGCAGCGCGAAGCCGAAAAGGCAGTGCACCGCATACAGCGGAAAGCTGATCCGCGCCAGGAAGTCGATCAGCGGATGCGGCCGGAAATGCGCGCGGTAGGCATACGCGGTGGCGAAGACGGCCACGTTGAGCACGTACACGTCGCTCACCATCGGCACCTGCTCGGCCTTGGCGGAACGGGCCCAGGCCAGCAGCACCAGCGCCAGCAGGCCGGCCCCGGCGGCCACCAGCGTGCGGCCGGCAATCCAGCCGCGCAGGTGGTAGTAGAAAAGCGTGCCCACCATCATGTAGGGCACGAAGCACAGCTCGGCCGCCAGCGCGCGCCAGTCGAGGCCGCCCGCCATGCCCAGGCGCGGGGCGGCCAGGTTCAGTCCTAGCACCGCCACGCCCGCCAGCAGCAGCGGCCAGGCCCGGCCGCGCGGCGTGCAGGCGGCCAGCAACGCCATCGCCAGGTAGAACTTCAGCTCAATCGCCAGCGTCCAGTTCACCGGGTCGAGGGTGGGCACGCCGGTCACCGTGTGCACCAGCAGGGCATTGGCCGCGACGGCGGCGCCGTCCGGCGCGAAGGGCCGGCCCCAGTACAGCGACGAGGCCCACACCGCCGCCAGCCCGATCGCCAGGCAGGCCAGGTAGGTCGGGTAGATGCGCAGCACCCGTGCCGCGAGGAAGGGCCCCGGCCGCAGGCGCTCCAGCGACATCGGGATCACGAAGCCGCTCACCAGGAAGAAGATCGACACGCCGAACGGGCCGAAGGCGAACAGGTCCACCAGCGCCGGCAGGCGGGTCGGCACCGCCTCCATCGGCGGGGCCGCCACGAAACGGCCGACGGTCTCGCGCCAGGCCCAGAAGCCGCCGAACAGGTGGTAGACAATGACCGCGACGGCGGCGAGGCTGCGCAACTGGTCGGCGAAGACGATCTTGCCGTGCGGCCCTGCCGGCGCGGTCGGTTCTGCGGGTGGCGCGCCGGGCGCCGATGCGGCGGATGCGGGTAGCGGATGCGGTGTCTGCAAATCGGGTTCTCCAAAAAGAAGCGGCCCGCAAGCGGGCCGTGCGGCATTGCAGCAGCGTGCGCGGCCGGGTCCGTGTCGAGTTGTAGGCCGGCGGCACCGCACAATCCCCCTCTTTTCCAGACGCAGCAGGACACGCACGCATGGGCCAACGCCTCACCCAGATCGCCACCCGCACCGGAGACGACGGCTCCACCGGCCTAGGCGACAACCGCCGCGTGCCCAAGGACCACCTGCGGGTGCAGGCCCTGGGCGACGTGGACGAGCTCAATTCGCATGTCGGCCTGCTGCTCTGCGAGCCGATGGCGGGCGAGGTGCGCGGCCTGCTGGTCGAGGTGCAGCACCACCTGTTCGACCTGGGCGGCGAGCTGTCGATCCCCGGCTTCGAGCTGCTGAAGGATGCGGCGCTGCTGCGGCTCGACACCGCGCTGCAGACCTTCAACGCCGCCCTGCCGCGGCTGGAGGAGTTCATCCTGCCGGCAGGCTCCCGCGCCGCGTCGCAGGCCCACGTGTGCCGCACCGTGGCCCGCCGGGCCGAGCGCACCGTGGTCGCGCTGGGGCTGGCCGAGCCGCTGCGCGATGCGCCGCGCCGCTACCTCAACCGGCTGTCCGACCTGCTCTTCGTGCTCGCCCGCACCCTGAACCGCATGGACGGCGGCGACGACGTCTACTGGAAGAGCGAGCGCATGGCCCGCGCCGGAGACGCGGCGTGAGCCGGCGGGCCTGCGGCCCGTTTCGCGGCGCGTGCGCCGATACAGCATCTCGGCACTGTTACCGCCTGCCTGCATCTGCGCGCACGGCCGTAGGTGCACGGCGCACGGCCTGAGCGGGAGCGGCGACCATGCGGCTGCGCCACATCGAGGTCTTCAACGCGATCATGCTCACCGGCAGCGTCAGCGCGGCGGCGCGGCTGATCAACGTCACCCAGCCGGCGGTCAGCCGCACGCTGCAGCATGCCGAGCTGCAGCTGGGCTTTCCGCTGTTCCAGCGCACCCGCGGCCGGCTGGTGCCGACCAACGAGGCGCTCACGCTGTACCCGCACATCGAGCGGCTCTTCGGCCAGCTCGACGAGGTGCAGCGCCTGGCCGAGAACCTGCGCACCGCGCAGGACGTGGGCGAGCTGCGCATCCTCACGGTGCTGGCGCTCAGCTACGAGGTGCTGCCGCGCGCGCTGCACATCTTCCGCCAGCAGCATGCGGCGATCGCGGTGCGGGTCGAGGCGCTGCACTCGCCGCAGATCATGTCGGCGCTGCTGCTGCGCGAGGCCGACGTGGGCTTCGTCTTCAGCCCGGTGGTGCATCCGGCCCTCACGCAGGAGGCGCTGGCCGAGAGCCGCATCGTCTGCATCGCGCCCAAGGGCATGCTGGCCGCACGGCTGGTGCGGCGCGGCTGGGTGGCGCTGGACGACATCGCCGAACTGCCCGCGGTGGTGCTGGATGCGCGCGACCCGGTCGGCACCAGCCTGAGCCAGGCCTGCCGCGAAGCGGGCGTCGGCCTGCAGGCGGTGGTGACGGTGCAGACCTACCACGCGGCGCTGTCGATGGCGCACTACGGCCTGGGCGTGGCCCTGGTCGACGGCTGCACCGCCGGCTCGGCCGACCGCGAGCGGGTCGACGTGCTGCGGCTGGAGCCGCACATCCCGGTGCCGATCCGGGTGCTGCGCCAGGCCGACACGCCCGATTCGGTGGTGGTGCGGGCGATCACCCGGGCGATGAAGCAGGCCTTGAAGGACATCACCTAGCGCATCCCCAGGCGCCGCACTGCATGTCTGCGCCAACCCCTTCGCCGGGGCGGCGCCGGTTCCACGGTGTTGCAGGCCGGGAACGCGCCGGCGGTCCGGGCATGGCCGTCAGACCATCGTCTCGATCCGTGCCGCGGTTCCGAAGGCCAGGGTGAAGCCGAGTGCGCCGTGCCCGGTGTTGAACAGCAAGCCTTCGGGCGTGCCCGGCAGGCGGCCGACGACCGGGCGGCCGGTGGGCGTGGCGGGGCGCATGCCGGTCCAGTGCTGCAGCTCGGGCGCGCTGGCCAGCTGCGGAAACACCGAGCGCGTGGCCTGCCGCAGCATGGCGATGCGCGCTGGCGGAATGCTGCTGCCGTGGCCCACGATCTCGGCCATGCCCGCCACCCGCAGCCGGTCGCCGATGCGGGCGAAGACCACCTTGCGCGGGCTGTCGGTGATGCTGACCCGCGGGCCGGCGGCGGCACCGGTGCCGCCGCCCTGCGCGGCCAGGTCCAGCGTCAGGCTGTAGCCCTTCAGCGGGTACACCGGCACCCGCACCCCCAGCGTGCGTGCCAGCCGCCACGACGCGGTGCCCAGCGCCACCACGATGCGGTCGGCCTCCAGCACGCCCTGCGCGGTGCGCAGGCCCACGGCGCGGCCCTGGCACACCTCCGCGCCGTGGGCCTCCAGGCCGGTATGCAGCACGGCGCCGCGCTCCACCAGCGCCCGGGCCAATGCCTCGCACACCTTCAGGCAGTCGGCCGCGCATTCGCTCGGCGTGTGGACCGCGCCGGCGATGCGGTGGCGGTAGGCGTCGAGCGCCGGCTCGATCTGCGCGCATTCGGCCGGCGTCACGATGCGCTGTGCGCCGCTGCCCAGGTCCGCCTGCAGCGCCACCTGCCGCTCGGCGCCGGCCAGTGCGGCCGCCGTGCCGTAGAGCACCAGCTTGCCGGTGGCGGAGAAGTCGCAGTCGGGCTGCAGGTCGGCCCGCATCGCCTCGAAGCCGGCGCGGCTCTCGGCCGCCAGGGCCAGCAGCTGCGCGGTGGTTTCGCGGGACGTAGCGGCATTGCAGGCCGCCAGGAACTCCATCGCCCAGCGCCATTGGTGCGGGTCGAGCCGCGGCCGCAGCTTTAAGGGGGAGCCGGGCGACAGCAGCAGCTTGGGCAGTTGCCTCCACAGGCCCGGGTCGGCCAGCGGCTGCACGTAGGAATAGCTGAGCTGCGCCCCGTTGCCGCCGCTGGCGCCCTGGCCGGGCGCGGCCCGGTCGACCACCGTCACCCGGTGGCCGGCGCATTGCAGGCGGTAGGCGGTGGCCAGGCCGGTGATACCGGCGCCGAGCACGCAGACATGCATGGAAAGACTCCTGCTGGAGACCGCGGCCGGGCAGGGCGTCGCACTGGCGGCCGCACCGCGAGCCGCCTGCCGACTGTAGGCCTGCACGGCGCCCCGGCGCATGCGCCTGCCATGGCGGCCCATGCCGGCAGGTTATGGGCGGCGACGGCCCTTCGCGGGCATCGACAGCGCCGCGACCAGCCCATAACATCCGGGCATGGCCGCGCGAACGAAAAGCATGCGCCAGCGCGGTAACGGATTTCTACACTGGCCCGGCGCTTGCATCACTGCCGGCCCGTACCGTCGTCCCGTGTCCGTCCCGTTCCCTCCTACCGAAAGGTTCGCATGAAGCTCCCTGCATCGCTGCTCGCTCCCCTGGCCCTCGCCCTGCTGGCCTCGGCCGGCGTGGCCCAGGCCGACACCCTGTCCAAGATCGCGGAGTCGGGCCAGATCACGCTGGCCTACCGCGAGTCGTCCGCGCCCTTCAGCTACCTGCAGGCGCCCGGCCAGCCGATCGGCTTCTCGGTCGAGATCGCCAACGCGGTGGCCGACGCCGCCCGCAAGCAGCTGGGCAAGCCCGACATCAAGATCAACTGGATGCCGGTTACCTCGCAGAACCGCATCCCGCTGGTGCAGAACGGCACGGTCGACCTGGAGTGCGGCTCCACCACCAACAACACCGCGCGCGGCAAGGAAGTGGCCTTCGCGATCAACTACTTCTACACCGGCACCCGGCTGCTGACCAAGAAGAGCTCGGGCGTGAAGAACTACGCCGACCTGGCCGGCAAGCCGATCTCCACCACCACCGGCACCACCAACCTGCAGGTGCTGCGCAAGTACGACGCCGAGAAGAAGCTGGGCATGCAGTTCACCTTCGGCAAGGACCATGCGGATTCGTTCCTGCTGGTCGAGAGCGGCCGGGCGCTGGCCTTCGGCATGGACGACATCCTGCTCTACGGCCTGAAGGCCAACGCCAAGACGCCCGACGAGTACGAGGTGACCGGCGACGCGCTGCAGGTCGAGCCCTATGCCTGCATGCTGCGCAAGGACGACGCCGGCTTCAAGACCCTGGTCGACGGCGTGATCGGCGGCATGATGAAGACCGGCGCCTTCGAGAAGCTCTACGACAAGTGGTTCCTGCAGCCGATCCCGCCGAAGAACATGCCGCTCAACGTGCCGATGAGCGCCGAGCTGCGCGCCAACATCACCGGCCAGAGCGACAAGCCCGCGATGTGAGCGGCGCCGCAGCAGCCCCCGTCGCCCCACCGGCTAGCGCCGTCTCCGCCGCGGCGGCCGGCACCGTGCCCGCGCATCGCGCGCCGCACACCGTCGGCATCCTCGGCGGCATGGGCCCGGCCGCGGGAGCCGACTTCGTGCGGCTCTTCGTGCAGGCCTGCGCCCGCCAGATGGCCGCGGCCGGCCGGCCGGTGACCGACCAGGGCTTTCCCGAGCACTGGCTGGCGCAGGTGCCGGTGCCCGACCGCAGCCGCGCGCTGGCCGACACCACGCCCGGCCCGCACCAGCCGCTGGATCCGATGCTCGACGCCCTCGGCCGCCTGCACGGCCTGGGCGCGCGCGCGGTGGCCATCGCCTGCAACACCGCGCACGCCTGGCATGCGCCGCTGCAGGCGGGCTATCCGGCGATCGACCTGCTGCACATCGCCGACGAGACCGCCGCGCACCTGGCCGCCGCCGGCACGCGCCAGGCGATCCTGCTGGCGACCGAAGGCACCTACGCCACCGGCCTCTACGACGCCGCCCTGGCGCGGGCCGGCGTGGCCTGCCACCTGCCGACCGCCGCGGAGCGCGCCACCGTCATGCACGGTATCTACGCCGGCGTGAAGGCGGGCGACATGGCCCTGGCCCGCCGCTGCTTCGCCGATGTGGCGGGTGCGATGGCCGCGCGCCATCCGGGCAGCGCCGTCGTGATGGGCTGCACCGAGATTCCGCTGGCGCTGCCGGATGCCGAAGAAGCGCGGCACTGGCAACTGGTCGATCCCACCGCGGTGCTGGCGGAGGCGCTGGCGCGGCGGGCCTACGCGGTCGGCTGACGTCGCGGCGGCGTGGCGGCCGCCCGCTCGGCAAGGTACTCAGCTGGGACGCGCCTGGTCGCGGGCGCCCGCAAAAGGGTACGGCCGCCGCAGGTTGAGCATCCGGCATGGAACAGGGCTCTGGCCGGCGTGGATTGCCGGCCATTAGCTATCATTTAAATAGCATAGACGGCATAGACGGCATAGACGGCATAGACGGCATAGACGGCATAGACGGCATCGACGGCATCGATCAGCCATCCGTGCTGCACTGCGCGGGCGCGCCGACTGCGCCGCAGAGGGCCGAGCGGTAGGTCGCCGCGCAGCACGCGACCTCGGGTGTACGGGACGCCGCCGCCGTCACGCCCCGTCGCAGACCCGCACCACCCAGCAGGCCGCGGCCAGCATGTCGGCCGCGCCGCCGGGCGACAGGCGCCGGGCGACGAAGGCGCGGTGCAGCGACCATGCCGCCTCCGCGCCGCCGGGCCGGGCCGCGCCGCCGGCCGCCAGGTAGTCCCGTGCCGCCTGCTGCGCATCGCGCAGCCCGGCGATGCCGCCGCGGTGGACGAGGTTGGTGTCGTCGAGCACCGCCATCGCCTGGAACAGCGCGTCGCGCCGCGCCTGCTCGGCCGTCAGGCCGCGCCGCATCCCGGCGGCCAGGGCGGGCACCACCTGCTCGAAGAGCGTCGGGAAGCCGGCCGCTGCTTCCTGCGAGGCGCTGCGCAACCCGTGGCGCCGTGCGGCGATGCTGCCGGGCAGGCCGGTGGGGCGGCCGCTGCGGGCGGCCAGCGCGGTGCCCCAGTGCCGTTGCAGCCGGCCGCGCAGCACGGCCGGCGAAAGGGCCGGTGGCCCGTCGCGCAGTGCAGCGCCCGCGGCGGCGCAAAGCAGCCCCAGCGTGAACACCGCGCCCCGGTGGGTGTTGGCGCCGCCGGTGGCCGCCAACATGCGCGCCTCGGCCGCGATGCCGCAGGCCTCCAGCGCCGCGAAAGGGGCGTGCCGCCAGCCCAGCGTGGCGATCTGCACGAAGTAGTGCCGCAGCGCGAACAGGCTGCGCAGGAAGGTGCGCGCGTCCATGTCGGCATGGCTGCCGCTGTCGGCGAAGGAGACCAGGCCCGGCTTGGGCGCCAGCGCAAGTTCGTCGTAGAGCGCGACGGTGGCGGCGCGGCCGATGCGCAGCAGCGCGGCGGCGGGGAGGGTGCCCGGTGTGGCGGCCGACCCCGTCGCAGCGCCGTCGTAGGCAGGCGTGGGCCTCATGCCGCAAGCCCTGCCGCCGCGGCCGCTGCAGCACCCCCTTCGGCAGCCTCCATGCCACCGATCCAGCCGCTCCCCTGCTCCAGCCGCGCACTCCGCAGGCGCTTGACCAGCACCCCGCTCGCCGCACCGGCGCGCCAGGCCCGCCACTCGCGCCAGGCGACGGCGGCGCCGTCGGAGAAGACCAGTTCGCCGTCGAGCCGCGGCGCGGCGCCTTCGGCCTGCGCCAGGCAGCGCACCACTGCGTCTGCGGCCTGCGCATCGGCCACCGGCAGCAGCAGGTCCAGGTCGGAGGTGGCGTGCAAATAGGGCAGGCCGGTGAGGATCTGCCAGCCGTGGCTGCCGTACACCCGGGCGGTGCAGCCGAGCCGCGCCAGGTTTTGCTGCAGCGCGTACCAGGCCGGTGCGGCCGGCGGTGCCAGCAGCGGCGCGACGGCGGCCATCGCCGGGAATGCGGCGGCGCCGGCCTGCAGCAGGCCGCGCGGCAGCTGCAGCGCGATGCGGCGGCGCGACCACCGCAGCGGGGCCGGCAGTCCGAGCGTCACCGTCTCGTCGCACGCCGCCGGTTCCGCCGGCGCAGGGGGCTGGCGCGCGACCACCAGCGGCAGCCGGTGGGCGGCCCAGTGCGCCAGGCAGGCGGCGGCCTCGTCGTCCCAGGGGCGGGCCAGTACCTGCGCCCAGCCGGCCTCTGCCGGCGTCACCAAACTGTGGCGCTGGAGGGCCGGTCCGGGCTCGGCGCCAGGCGCATGCGAGGGCAGGGACGGCGACGGCGACGTCATCGGCGTGCCCCGCTCAGACGCTCTCCAGCACCCGCTGGATCACCGGCCCGGCCAGCGCACGGCCGCCGCGGGCAGCACCGTCGGCGGCGCGCCGGTCTTCGGCCGTGGCGCTGGCCAGCGTCTCGCGCAGGCAGGCGGGCAGGTCGTGCTCCCACAGGCGGCGCACGCCGCCCATCGCCACGTAGTTCCGTACGCCGGGCGCGAAGACCGGGTTGGATCGCGAGAGCTGCGCCAGCATCGCCTCGGGCAGCTTGGTGACGCGTGCCATCGCCGGCAGGCGCATCACCCGGATCTCGGCCTCGGGCAGGGCGTCGCAGGCGTCGGCGATCAGGCCCGAGGTGAGGAAGCCGCCCGACAGCGCCTGGTCGTACACCAGCCCCAGCACCCGGTGGCCCTGGCGCCGCGCGAAGTCGATCGCGCTGCCCAGGTGCGCCATCGCGCGGTTGATGCCCAGCAGCTCGTCGCGGCGGCGCAGCTGCTGGCCCTGCGTATCGACCAGCAGCAGGATCGGCCTGCCGGGGTGCGCCGCCACGGTGTCGAGCACCACGCGGGCCTGCGCCAGTGCCAGCGCCACGCCGATGGGGGCGTGGCCGGTGGTGCCGACCACGGCCAGCGGCGCGCCGTCGAAGATGGCGGTGCCGTGCAGGAAATCGCCGTCGGCCACGATGCCGTGCGACGGGCCGAAGAGCGTGGTGGCCAGGATGTTCCAGTCCATGTCGTCGTCCTTGTGTCTATGCCGTGCGTGGCGCAGGAAACGCGGCCTGGAGCGCGGCCACGTCGAGGGCCGGGACCCGGGCCGCGTCGGGCACGCCCAGCGTGCGCCAGAGGCGCTCGGCCTCGCCGCCGTCGCCGGCCCAGTCGGCCTCGGGCACGTCGCGCAGGCGGGCGGCCAGCAGGGCGTGCTCTGCCTCCAGCGCGTCCAGCGTCACCGGGCGCGATGCGCCGCCGCCTTCCAGCAATGCGAGGGCCGCGGCGCGGAACGCGGCCACCTCGTCTTCCACCAGCCGGTCGCAGTCGCCGGTCAGCCAGCGGTGCTTGCCGCCGGTGGTGCGCCAGACCAGGGCGCGGTCGCGCGAATCGAACTCGTCCACCCCGTGGGAGGCCTCGATCACCTCGGGGCCCGACATCGCGAGCCGCCCCACGTCGCTCATCACGATGCGGTCGGCGCAGCGTGCCACGATGCCCATGCCGCCGAAACAGCCGTTGGCCCCGCCGATCAGCACGACCACCGGAATGCCGGCGGCCCGCACGTCGAGCACCGCGCGCATCACTTCCGATACCGCGATCAGCCCGGCATTGGCCTCGTGCAATCGCACGCCGCCGGATTCGGCCAGCAGCAGCACGGCGGCGGGCCGGTCGCGCAGCGCGCGCCGCAGCAGGCCGACCAGCTTGGCGCCATGCACCTCGCCCACGCCGCCGCCCATGAAGGCGCCCTCCTGCGCGGCGACGAAGACGGCCTGGCCGCCCAGCGTGGCGCGGCCGATGGCCACGCCGTCGTCGAAGGCGGCCGGCACGCCCAGCTGGGCCAGGTGCGGGCTGGTCAGCCGCTCGGCCGGCGGCAGCCATTCGTGGAAACTGCCGGCGTCCAGCAGCAGGGCGATGCGCTCGCGCGCGGTGCATTCGGCATAGCTGACGACCGTGCTCATGGGGCGGCCTCCGTGCTGCGCACCGCGGTGCGCGCTTGTCTGAAGCGGTTCGGCGTGGCGCTCATGCGCGGGCTCCCTGCAGTTCCGAGACGGCCTGGTCGAGCCGCAGGCTCACCACCGCCGGCGTGGCGCCCATGTCGTGCACCGACACCTGCACCCCGCCCAGCCCGTGGCGCTGGTGAAAATCCTGCGCCACCGCCTGCCAGATCGCGCCGAAGCCGCGGGCCGATGTCTCGATGCGCACCCGGCAGTCGCTGCCGGCCGCGGGCTCCAGCAGCACCTCGAGGTTGCCCGAGCCCACCACGCCCACCAGCACCGGCGCGAAGGCGCCGGCCGACCGGGAGCCGGGAAACGAATAGTCCAGGGTTTCGAGCCCCGGGGCGGTATCTCTTGGATCACTCATGGCATGGCTCCCCTTCACCAATTCCGGAAGCGCTTGGGCGGTTGGTACAGGCCGCCCGATGCACGCACCAGGTCGCGCATGCTGCGCGCGGCCAGCAGGTTGCGGGTGGCGTCGCGCGGGTCGATGCCCAGGTCCTGCGGCCGCTGGACGATGCCGCGGTCGCGCAGGTTCTCCACCATGCGCTTTTCGCGCGCCAGGCCCACCGGCGTGTAGCCGGCCACGCCGCGGATCGCCTGCGCGCGCTCCTCGTCGGTGCGGCAAAGCAGCAGGTTGGCGATGCCCTCCTCGGTCAGCACATGGGTCACGTCGTCGCCGTAGACCATGATCGGCGGCAGGGCCATGCCGGTCTGCTGCTGCAGCGTCCAGGCGTCGAGCGTCTCGACGAAGGCGGGCTGCATGTGTTCGCGGAAGGTCTCCACCATCTGCACCACCAGCTTCTGGCCGCGCGGCGTGCCGGCGGCGCCGGTGCGGCCGGCACGCGCCTGCTGGCCGGCCTTGAGCCAGGCGGGGCTGGCATGCCGCCGGCCGCGCGCGTCGGCGCCCATGTTGGGCGCACCGCCGAAGCCGGCGATGCGGCCCAGGGTGGCGGTCGAGCTGTTGCCGTCGAGGTCCATCTGCAGGGTGGAGCCGATGAACAGGTCGCAGGCGTAGTGGCCGGCGGCCTGGCTGAAGGCGCGGTTGCTGCGCAGGCTGCCGTCGGGGCCGGTGAAGAACACGTCGCCGCGGGCGCGGATGTAGTCCTCCATGCCCAGCTCGGAGCCGAAGGAGTGGATGCTCTTGACCCAGCCCGCCTCGATCGCCGGGATCATCGCCGGGTGAGGGTTCAGCGCCCAGTGCTGGCAGATCCTGCCCTTGAGCCCCAGCGATTCGGCATACGTGGGCAGCAGCAGCTCGATGGCCGCGGTGTCGAAGCCGATGCCGTGGTTGAGCCGCTGCACCCCGTACTCGGCGTAGATGCCCTTGATCGCCACCATGGCCATCAGCACCTGGATTTCGCTGATCTGCGCAGGGTCGCGGGTGAAGAGCGGCTCGATGAAATGCGGCCGCGGCGCAGGCACCACGAAGCTAACCCAGTCGGCCGGGATGTCGATCCGCGGCAGTTTCGTGGTGGTGCCGTCCACCAGCTCGTTGACCTGCGCGATCACGATGCCGCCCGAGAACGCGGTGGCCTCGACGATGGCGGGCGTGTCCTCGGTGTTGGGGCCGGTGTAGAGGTTGCCCTGCGCGTCGGCGGCCTGCGCGGCGACCAGCGCCACATTGGGCGTCAGGTCGACGAAGTAGCGGGCGAACAGCTCCAGGTAGGTGTGGATCGCGCCAATCTCGATCCGCCCGGCCGAGGCCAGTTGCGCCAGCCGCGCGCCCTGCGGGCCGGAGAAGCTGAAGTCGAGCCGGCTGGCCACGCCGTTCTCGAAGACGTCCAGGTGCTGCGGCAGCGCCAGCACCGACTGGACCATGTGCAGGTGGTGCACCCGCTGCGGATCGACCGCCACCAGCGCATCGGCCAGGAAGTCGGCCTGCTTCTGGTTGTTGCCTTCCAGGCAGACCCGGTCGTGCGGCTCGATCACCGCCTCCAGCAGGGTGCCGACGGCGGTGGCATCGACGACCACCTTGCCGCGCAGGCGGGGGCCGAGCGCTTCGGCGGCCCGGGCGAGCCGCGTGGCGCGGCCCTGGGCGCGGAGGTTCCAGGAGGGTGTGGCTTGCATGCCGGCGAGCGTACGGCGGCCTGCCGCGCCGATCAATCAAGCCGGCGGCACGACGCTTACGCCCAGCGGAACGGAAACGGGCGGCGGCATCAGTCGTGCGACGGGTCGACCGCCCACGGCGCCTGCACGAAATGCTGTGCCAGGAACGCGATCAGTGCCTGCACCCGCGCCGGCTTGGCCCGGCCGGGCGGGGTGACGATGTGCAGCGCGATCGCGGGCGGCGCCCAGTCCTGCAGCGTGGCCTCGATGCGGCCGGCGCGCAGGTCGTCCCAGGCCAGGAACTCGGGCTGCATCGCCAGGCCCAGGCCGGCGCGCAGCGCGGGCACCAGCGCCTCGGCGTTGTTGACCTGCAGGGCGGCCGGCACCACCTGCGCGAAATCGCCATGCCGCGCATGGTGGAAACGCCAGGCCTCGCCGACGCGGGCATGGGTGTAGCGCAGCGCCCGGTGCTGCGCCAGGTCGCGCGGATGGGCCGGATGGCCGTGCTGCGCGAAGTAGGCCGGCGCACCCACCAGCAGGATGCGCACGGTGCACAGCCGGCGCGCCAGCAGGCTCGAATCGGGCAGGTCGGAGATGCGCAGCGCCAAGTCGAAGCCCTGCGCCACCACGTCGGTCAGCGCGTCGCTGAACTGCAGGTCGAGCGTCACCTCGGGGTGGCGCTCCATGAAGAGCGGCAGCGCCGGCCCCAGGTGCGCCACGCCGAAGGACATCGGCGCGGCGATGCGGATGGTGCCGCGCAGGCTCTTCGATTGCTCCGTCACCTCGGCCTCGACCGCCTCGCCCTCGCTCAGGATGCGGGCGGCCCGCTCCAGCGAGGCCTGGCCGCTGGCGGTGAGCGACATCTTGCGCGAGGTGCGGTGGAACAGCGTGGTGCGCAGCCGCGTTTCCAGCCGGGTGATCGCCTTCGACACCGTCGGCTGCGACACCGCCAGGTCGGCCGAGGCCCTGGCGAACGAGCCCGTCTCCGCCACCTTGGCGAAGATCGCCCAGGCTTCCAGGTCGGGCAGCTTGCTCATGGGGAGGCGGTGGGATCGGGCGTCGGGACGGTATGGCGTGCTCCGGCCATGGACTGCCCGGTGTCGCGCGCGACGGGATGGCGATCGGCACTCATCGATGGCACATCGCGGAGAGACGTTGCAGAACCTGTTCCGCCCGGCCCGGCTCGGCCAGCATGCCCGGCAGAACGTTCGCAAAGTTCCGGTCCGTCAGCAGCCGATCGAATGCATCCCCTACGGATTGCCGAACGTCTACAGGGGCCGCTGCCAGTTCGTCTGCCAATTCCTCGCGCCCATCAACGATGTTGAGGATGTCTTCGATGTCGTGGCTGCCCAGGTAATCGCCACCGCCACGGCCTGCGAACGCCTCCAGCTTGGTGGCCACGAAGGCCACCGCACTGACCAGGCGAAGGGTGATGCCCGCCCCCACGTCCGCAGGCTCGGCGGTGGCGACCGCATACGGGTACCAGCGGTTGGAGAATCCCAGCACCTCCGGCTGTACGGGCATCAGATCGAACTGCATGCCCGAATCCTTGTGCACCCAGCGGCAGATCACGTCGCTGGTCACGTCGCGGGCAAAACCGCGCTGCGCGACTGTTTGTTCCATGCGATGGAACATGGCCCGGTCGGCGTTCACGACCGCATCCACGTCGCGGGTGGCACGTACCGCATCGGCCAGCGGGTCGGTCACCAGCATGCCGGCGACGGCGCCGCCGACGAACACCATGTGTTCGCGCAAATCGCCGAGCGCCTCGCCGATCAAGCGCAGTTGCGGCAGATTCGGGTCATCGATCCGCATCGGGCGCCTACTCGTGCGAGCGCATCAGCTCGGCTTCCAGCAGTTCGGCGGCCAGGTTGCGCTCGCGCGCCCGGCCGGTGCGCAAGGCATCGAGCAAGGCCAACAGGCGATGCAGCGACGGATCGGCCAGAGCAGCCTGCGGCGCAGTCCGATAGAGCGGCGGAATCGCCGGTCCCCTGGCCTTGCCATGGGGATGCGCCCACACGGGGGCTTCTCCCGGTGCGGCCGTCAAATGGCGGGCCAGCGGTTCGGCACCGAATGCTGTCGGAACGCCTCGTTTGACCGGACCGACCGCCGCAGGCCAGACGTAGCGCACGCCGTGCAGCAGGAACTCCAGCAGATTCGGCCGTACCGGCGACCATTCGATACGCGACGGCGCGACGGCCAAGCCCGATGCCACGGCGCGCTTCACGCTGGCATGCGCCTCGGAGGCGCTCAGGCCCAGCGCCTGGCCCAGCAGGGCATAGGTCCAGCGCTGGGGCGGGTGGGCGGCCACCTTCAGCACCACCAGCAAATCTTGCGGTTTGAGGTCCATCGGCACCATTCATTCGCTATTCGTGAATTGCGAATATCGCGGACGAATGTGTATTTTGCAAGCCCTGGCGAAGCTGCGAGCTCGGAGAGCAGCATGGTGTTCGTGGAATCGATGGTTTTCCATCTTTTCTATTCTCTAAACGATCGCCGGATCCTACAGTTGATCCATCGCAACATGCAATGCAGGAGAAACACCATGATCGAACGCCGTCCCTTCGCCGAACTCGGTGGTGCCGACCACGGCTGGCTCGATGCCAAGCACCACTTCTCCTTCGCCGGCTACCACGACGCAGCCCGCATGGGATGGGGCGCGCTGCGGGTGTGGAACGACGACACCATCGCACCGGGCACCGGCTTTCCGCCCCATGCCCATGCCGACATGGAAATCATCACCTACGTCCGGGAAGGCGCGATCACCCACCAGGACAACCTGGGCAACAAGGGCCGCACCGAGGCGGGCGACGTTCAGGTGATGAGCGCCGGCAGCGGCATCCGCCATTCGGAATACAACCACGAGTCGGTGACCACCAAGATCTTCCAGATCTGGATCATCCCGGACGGCCGCGGCCAGGCGCCTTCGTGGGGTGCCAAGCCCTTCCCGAAGGGCGACCGTTCGGGCCAGTTCGTGGCGCTGGCCAGCGGCCTGCCCGGCGACGACGACGCGCTGCCGATCCGCACCGATGCCCGGGTGCTGGGCGCCACGCTGAAGGCCGGCGAATCGGCCGAGTACCGGCTGGGCCGCGACCGCCGCGGCTACCTGGTGACCGCCAGCGGCGAGGTCGAGATCGACGGCGTGCCGCTGGCCGCCCGCGACGGCGCCGCGATCCGCGACGTGGACAGCTTCCGCGTCACTGCGCGGTCGGACGCCGAGCTGGTGTTGGTCGACTCGGCGCCGTAAGCCGGTCGCTGGGGTTCAGTCGGCCGTGGAGCGCCGCTCGACGATCCGGAACCCCATGTTCACCACCGGCGCCGCCACGGTCTCGCCGCGGCAGCGTGCCACGACCAATGCCGCCGCGGTGCGGCCGATGGCGGCGCCGTCGACCTGCACGGTGGTCAGCGACGGCTCCATATGCGCCGCGAAGTCCGCATCGCCGAAGCCGCAGACCGCCAGGTCTTGCGGTATCCGCAGTCCGCGGGCCAGGGCTTCGGTCACCACGCCCTGCGCGAGCTGGTCGGAACTGCAATACACCGCCTCGATCTCCGGGTCCTGTGTCAGCAGGTCGGCCAAAGCCCGCCGTCCCAATGCCAGACTGCTGGGCGCCGGTACGTAAGCCGTCGGCACCGTGCGGCCCAGCGTTGCCAGCAAACCCTCGCGCCGTGTGGCCGCGCGCGCATCGTCGCCTGTGGCGATGCCGATCCGCCGCCAGCCGCGTGCCAGGAAGTAGCCCGCGATCGCGCCGCCCACCAGCAAGTGCGAGAAACCCACCATCATGTCGACCGGCCGATCGCTCAGGTCCCAGGTTTCGACCACCGGGATGCCCAGCCGCCCCAGCCGCTCGCGCAGCGCAGCGGAATGGACCAATCCGGTGACCACGATGCCGTCGGGCTGGCGGCTCATCATGGTGTTGAAGAGTGCCTCTTCGCGCGCATGGTCATAGCCGCTCTGGCCCAGGATCAACTGGTAGCCGGCCGCATGCAGCGATTCGGTCAGTGCCTCGACCGTCGGAAGGAACTGCTGGACCGAGATCGCCGGGACGAGCGCCGCAACGGTCATGCTGCGCCGCGATTTGAGGCCGCCCGCCAGCAGGTTGGGAAAGTAGCCGGTGGTCTCGACCGCCTGCCGTACCCGCGCGATCGTCTTGTCCGACACCATCGCCGGCTTGCCGAGCGCGCGAGAAGCGGTGATCAGCGAAACGCCGGCTGCGCGTGCGACGTCGTGAAGGGTAGCGGGTTTGGGGGGTGGAACAGCGGGCATGGCAGGGACGCGAGGCACGCCGCATTGTCCGCCATCCCACCCACCGGTCCGTCACCGGGTCGGACCGGTTGACAGTAGCGATGACAACGTTAGCATTTCAGCGCCGATCGATTTAGCGCCTCCAACTGATTGCTTGCCAGAGTCAGCGCTAAAACGCTTCTGAAAATGACAACGTTGTCATTTTCATGCTCGGCTATTCAAACCACAGGAGACATCCATGAAAAAGCTCATTGCCATAGCCGTGCTCGGTGTGTCGGCCCTCACCGCGCAATCGCAGACGGCATGGCCCGCCAAGCCGGTCACGCTGGTCGTGCCCTTCCCGCCTGGAGGTTCGACCGACCAGGTCGCCCGCGCCCTGGCGCCGCGGCTGGGCGACCGGTTCAAGCAGTCGTTCCTGGTCGACAACCGGGCCGGAGCGGCCGGCACGATCGGGGCGGCACTGGTCAAGCGCGCACCGGCCGATGGCTACACCTTCTTCGTCACCTCGCTCGGCCCGCTGGTCATTGCCCCGCATCTGCTCAAGAACCTGCAATACGACCCGTCGAACGATTTCGACCTGATCACGGTGGCCGTGCAGTCGCCTAACGTGCTGGTGGTGCCCACCGCGTCGCCGCACAAGAGCGTGGCCGATGTGATCGCGTTCCTGAAGGCCCACCCGGACAAGATGAGCTTCGCCTCGGCCGGCAACGGCACCAGCGACCATCTCACCGCCGAGCTGTTCTGGCAGCAGACGGGGACCCACGGCGTGCATGTGCCGTACAAGGGCGGCGCGCCGGCCCATACCGACCTGATGGGCGGCCAGGTGGACGCCTCGTTCCAGAACATCAACGCCGTGGTGCAGTACATCAGGGCCGGAAAGATGCGCCCGCTGGCGATCACCAGTGCCAAGCGGTCGCCCGTGCTGCCCGATGTGCCGACTCTGGCCGAGTCGGGCGTGGACAACGTGGTCGTCACCTCGTGGCAGGCGATCGCCTCGCCCAAGGGACTGCCGCCCGCGATCCGCGACAAGGCGTACCAGGCGTTCACCGAGGCGCTGCGCGACCCCGCAGTGAAGGATCCGTTCACCGCGATCGGATTCGAGCTGGTCGCCAACACGCCGGCCGAGTTCGCCGCCTTCCAGAAAGCCGAGTACGCCCGATGGAAGAAGGTGATCGAGACCGGAAAGATCACCATCGACTGAACGCGTGTCGCTTTCTCCATTCCCGCAAGAACATCGTGACCACCTCTTCCATTTCTCCCGCCTCCGTGCCCGGCGACAGCATCGCCTGGGTGCGTATCTCTTCCTGCTACCTGCCCCTGGCCACGCCGATCAGCGATGCCAAGGTGCTCACCGGCCGGCAGAAGCCGATGACCGAGATCGCCATGCTTTTTGCGGAAATCCGTACCAAGGATGGCAACGAAGGGCTGGGCTTCAGCTACAGCAAGCGTGCCGGCGGGCCGGGGCAGTTCGCCCATGCGCAGGAAATCGCGCCGGCGCTGATCGGCGAAGACCCCAGCGACATCGCCAAGATCTGGACCAAACTCTGCTGGGCCGGCGCATCGGTCGGGCGCAGCGGCATGGCGGTGCAGGCGATCGGCGCATTCGACGTGGCGCTCTACGACCTGAAGGCCCGACGAGCCGGTCTGTCGCTGGCCAAGCTGCTCGGCGCACACCGCGACTCGGTCCGCTGCTACAACACCTCCGGCGGGTTCCTCCACACGCCGCTGGACCAGCTGCTGGTCAATGCACAAGCCTCTCGCGAACGCGGCATCGGCGGCATAAAGCTCAAGGTCGGCCAGCCCGACGGCGCGCTCGACATGCGGCGGGTAGAGGCGGTCCGCAAGCACCTGGGCGATGCGGCACCGCTGATGGTGGATGCCAACCAGCAGTGGGACCGACCCACCGCGCAGCGCATGTGCCGCGCGCTGGAACGGTTCGATCTGGTGTGGATCGAGGAGCCGCTCGACGCCTACGACTTCGAAGGCCACGCCGCGTTGGCCGCTGCGTTCGACACGCCGATCGCCACCGGAGAAATGCTGACCAGCGCCGCCGAGCACCAGGAGCTGATCCGCAACCGCTCCTGCGACTACCTGATGCCCGACGGCCCGCGCGTCGGCGGCATCACGCCGTTCCTGAAGATCGCTGCGCTCGCCGAGAACGCCGGCCTGATGCTCGGCCCGCATTTCGCGATGGAGCTGCACGTGCATCTCGGCGCCGCTTATGCGACGGAGCCATGGGTCGAACATTTCGACTGGCTGGAGCCCCTGTTCAACGAGCGGCTCGAAATTCGCGACGGGCGTATGTTGGTACCCACGCGCCCGGGCCTGGGATTGAGCCTGAGTGAGCAGGCGCGGGCCTGGACACGCGTGCACGCGGAGTTCGGCAAGCAGCCCTGAAGCGGCTTCTTCCCCGTGCGCCGGATGCGCATGGGGTTTTCCAGAATCCAGCGATCGGTATCGGTTCGTCCGAAAAAACGATTGGCCTGGTATCGGAATGATTTCTACATTTGCAGCCGATCGGTCTGCAAAAGCGGCTATTCGCCACCGGCCAACGCTTGCCGGGTTCGGTGGATGGCAACCCAACAGGCCCCCTGTATTCAGCAGTGCGGCAGTCACACGCTGCACACCACCCGTTTGCGCGCATCCGGATCCGCGATCGGCCCTCCCAGCCGACGGAGGCGCAGCCTTGCCCGGACGACCCAGAACGATTCACAACAGGAGACCGAGACCATGACCCCCACCTGCAACGCGCGCTCAAGACCCTCGCCCTCGCCCTCGCCCTCGCCCTCGCCACCACCGCCGCCGCCGGCACCGCGGCCCTCGCGCCCGCGGCCTGGGCCCAGTCCAGCGTCACCATCTACGGCCGCGTCGTCGGCGGCGTCGAGTACGTCGACAAGATCCGGGACACCACCACCGGCCAGACCGGATCGCTCACCCGCGCCGCCGACAACCAGTGGGGCACCAGCATGCTCGGCTTCAAGGGCTCGGAGGACCTGGGCGGCGGCCTCAAGGCCAACTTCCTGCTCGAGAGCGGCTTCGGCCTGAAGACCGGCAACACCAACGGAGCCGCGTTCTTCAACCGCCGCTCCTACGTCGGCCTCTCCAGCGCCAGCTGGGGCAGCTTCCGGCTCGGCAAGAACCTCCTGATCAGCAACGACGTCTGGAACCTCGACCCCACCGGCCAGCAGTTCATCAGCAGCTCGACCCTCGTGCGCGGCCGCAACTGGCAGGGCGCCAGCAACGTCATCGAGTACTCGACCCCCGACCTGGCCGGCTTCAACGCCACCGCCCAGATCGGCCTGGGCGAGCAGGTCGGCAGCACCAAGCCGCTCAGCACCGCAGGCGTGTCGGTCAGCTACATCCACCAGGACCTGGAGTTGCGCGGCATCTACTCGCAGCGGCGCGACCAGAACGGCCTCTACACCAACCCCTACACCTTCTCGAAGGAAGGCATCGTCGGCGGCACCTACCGGTTCGGCCCGGCCAAGGTGTTTGCCGCCTACGACCACATCACCGCGGGCGACGGGCCGGTCACCGGCCCGACCAAGGTCAAGCACGGCTGGGTGGGGGTGCGCTACGACGTCAACGGGGCGCTGCAGCTGATCGGTGCGGCCTACCGTGTCGACACCGACCGGGTGGACGGCAAGGCGACGCTCCTGATGGTGGGGGCGGACTACTACCTGTCGAAGCGCACCTTCCTGTACGCGTCGCTGGGCGGGGTGAACAACGCGGGCAACGGCAACTTCGCGGCCGACGTGTCGGTCAACGGGCCGGGGGCGGGCCGGTCGCAGCGGGCGGTCTATGCGGGTATGGGGCACAGTTTCTGAGTTAGGCCTTCACCGTGCCATCCGCGCCTGCAGAAAATCGATGAATACCCGCAGCTTGCGCGGCATGTGCGCCCGGCTCGGGTGGTACAGGTAGAAGCCGGGAAACGTCGGCCACCAGGGTTTGAGCAGCGGCACCAGCCGGCCGGCGGCGATGTCGTCGTGCACCTGCACTTCGAACGCGCAGGCGATGCCGACACCCGCACGCACCGCGGCCAGCAGGGTGTCGCCGTCGTTCGACACCAGCGGGCCCGGCACGTCGATCTCGATATCGCGGCCCCTGTGCGAGAACTCCCACCGGTAGATGCCACCACCCAGCCGCGCGTTGAGGCAGCGGTGGCCGGCCAGGTCCTGCGGTACCCGCGGCGGCGTGCGACCGGCCAGGTAGCGCGGCGATGCCACCGTCGCGATCCGGTGCCGCCCGCCCAGCGGCACCGCCACCACGTCCTGCGCCAGGTTCTCGCCCAGGCGGATGCCGGCATCGAAGCCGCCGTCGACGATGTCGAGCAGCGCGTTGTCGCAGTGCAGCTCCAGCGTGATCTCGGGAAACGCGGCCAGAAAATCCGCCAGGTGCGGCAGCACCACGATGTCGGCCGCGGTGCGCGACAGGTTCAGCCGCAGCAGGCCCGCCGGCCGGTCGCGCGATTCGTCCAGGCCGTCGATGGCGAGCGCCAGCGCGTCCAGGCCGGGCCGCGCCTGCGCCAGGAAGCGCTGGCCGATCTCGGTCACGCCGACGCGCCGTGTCGAGCGGTCGAGCAGGCGCACGCCCAGGCCGCGCTCCAGCTTGCGCAGCGTCTGCGACAGCGCCGAGGGCGACACGCCCAGTTCGGCCGCGGCCCGGGTGAAGCTCGCATGGTGGGCGACCCGCGCGAAGGCGGCGATGGGGGCGAGCAGGTCGGCGGACATCGCGCGATTATGAAGTGCAGCTTCACGCCGCATCCCGCCGAACCGGCTTTATCCGGCGGTACGAAGTGCCTATCGTCAGGGCGTGCCACCCGCTCCGGGTCGCATCCTTCATCCCCCAACGTCAGGACACATCCATGGGCAAGCTCACAGGCAAGGTCGCCATCGTCACCGGTTCGTCCAAGGGCATCGGCGCCGGCATCGCGGAGCGGCTCGCCGGCGACGGCGCCGCGGTCGTCGTCAACTATTCGCGCAGCGCAGAAGACGCCGATACCGTGGTGCAGCGCATCGCCGCGGCAGGCGGCCATGCGGTCGCGGTGAAGGCCGATCTCTCGCAGCCCGCGCAGATCCAGCCGCTGGTCGATGCGGCCGTCGCGCACTTCGGCCGGCTCGACATCCTGGTGAACAACGCGGGCGTCTACAAGGTCGATTCGCTCGAATCGCTGAGCGCCGAAAGCTTCGACGAGCACTTCGCGCTCAATGTGCGCGGCCTGCTGCTCGCGACCCAGGCGGCGGCCCGGGTGCTGCCCGCCGGCGGCGTCGTCGTCAACATCAGCTCGGGCCTGGCGAAGAGCCCGTACCCGGTGGTGCACGTCTATTCGGCCACCAAGGGCGCCGTCGACACGCTCACCCGGTCGCTGGCCCTGGAGCTCGGACCCCGCGCCATCCGCGTCGTCGGCATCGCGCCGGGCTTCGTGAAGACCGAGGGCAATGCCGAATCGGCCAAGGACATGGCCGACTTCCTGGTCGGCAAGACCCCCCTGGGCCGCGTAGGCATGCCCGCCGACATCGCCGCCGCCGTGGCCTTCGCCGTATCCGACGACGCGGGCTGGATCACCGGTACGACGGTCGATGTGTCGGGGGGGATGGTGTTTTGAGGGTGTGGCGGGCGCGTGGCGTGGGCATCCAGGGTGGACCGTTCAGGGTATTCATACTGTCGCCTTGCAGCCTTCTTTCTTAGCCGCCAACCATGAACATCCTCCGCGCCCAGCCCACCCACGCCGCCGACCTGCACACCCTCCTCGACGAATACTTCGAAGCGCTCGCCGTCGTCAAGCGCGACACGCCGGCCGACATCGCGCGGTCGCTGGCGGATCCGGCCGACGCGACCTGGCTGGCCTATGTGGACGGCGTGCCGGCGGGCTGCGTGGCGCTGCGGCAGCTGCCCCTGGAAGGTACGCCCGCGGGTTCGGCGCTCGAATGCAAGCGGCTCTACGCGCGGCCCGCCTACCGCGGACGGGGCATTTCCGCCGCGCTGCTGGATGCGATGGAGGCGCACGCGCACGAGGCCGGCGCCACCTGGATCTACCTCGACAGCAAGGACGACCTGACGAGCGCGCTGCGCATCTACGCCCAGCGCGGCTACCAGGCCTGCGAGCGCTACAACGACAACCCGCAGGCGACGGTGTTCATGCGCAAGCGGGTCGGCTGACGGTAGCGGCTGCCGCTCAGGCGCCGGCTGCGGCGGCGGTCGATCCCGACCGGGGCGTGGCTTGGCGTCGATGCTGCCGCTGCGGCTCGTGCTACGCCGCAGCGGGCGAGCGCCACGCCGGGCCGGCCCGGCGCCTCACCGCAGCGCGAGGCGCGCCGCACCGGCGACGCCCGGCGGCAGCGGCACCGCCGCCCCGTGCGCCGGCAAGGCGCGGCCTCCCACGCTGCCGGGCACCTGGAACACTGCCACCGATTCCACCAGCCGCTGGGCCTGCAGCCGCAGGCTCTCGGCGGCCGCGGCGCCTTCCTCGACCAGGGCGGCGTTCTGCTGGGTGGTCTGGTCCATCTGGGTGACGGCGTCGCCGACCTGCGAGACGCCGGTGCTCTGCTCGGCGCTGGCGGCGCTGATCTCGGTGACGATGTCGCTGACGCGGCGGATCTCGGTGACGATCTCGGCCATCGTCGTGCCGGCCCGGTCGACCAGCACGGCGCCGCGGTCGACCTGCTCGACGCTGCTGGTGATCAGCTGCTTGATCTCCTTGGCGGCGGTGGCGCTGCGCTGGGCCAGGTTGCGCACCTCGGCGGCCACCACCGCGAAGCCGCGGCCCTGGTCGCCGGCGCGGGCGGCTTCCACCGCCGCATTGAGCGCCAGGATGTTGGTCTGGAACGCGATGCCGTCGATCGTGCCGATGATGTCGGCGATCTTGCGCGAGCTGGCGCTGATGTCGCGCATCGTGTGCACCACCTCCTGCACCACCTCGCCGCCCTTGCCGGCGACGCCGCTGGCGCCCTGGGCCAGGGTGCTGGCCTGGCGGGCGTTGTCGGCGTTGTTGCGCACGGTGGTGCCCAGTTCGTCCATGGTGGCGGCGGTTTCCTGCAGGGCGCTGGCCTGCAGTTCGGTGCGGCGGCTCAGGTCGGCGTTGCCGGTGGCGATCTGGTGCGAGCCGGTGGCGATCGAGTCGGAGGCGTTGCGCACCTCGTGCACGATGCCCGCCAGGCTGGTCTGCATCCGCGCGAGCGAGGCCAGCACGCTGGCCGCCGGCAGCCGGCCCGAGGTGTCGACCGGGCTCAGGTCGCCGGCGGCCACGCGTTCGGCCACCAGTCGCAGGTCGGCCGGCTCGGCACCCAGCGCGCCCATCAGCCGGCGGGTGATCAGCACGCCCGCGGCCACGGCGGCGGCCACCGCCAGCAGGCAGGCGGCGATCAGCGCCACACGCTCGCCGCTCAGCCGCGTCGTCGCCTCGTCGGTCAGGCGCTGGGCGGTGCGGGCGGTGAGTTCGGCATACGACGCGGCGGCTTTCGACATCTGGTCGAGCAGCGGCCGGCATTCGGCGTTGAGCTTGGTCGTGGCCTGCTCCCGCTCGCCGCGGATGCCCAGGTCGATGATGGCCAGCGCCACCGGCCCGTAGGCCTTCTCGATGCGGTCCATGTCGGCGACCAGGGTGCGCGCCTGGTCGGAGGTGTCGGCGGCCGAGGCGACCATCCGCTTGAGCTCCGTCAGGTGGGCCTGCACTTTCTCGTGGGCCGCCACCGCGCGGGTCTTCTCTCCCTGCGCATCGGTGGGGCTGGTCGCCAGCACGATGTTGCGTGCGGCGATCGCCCGTTCGTCGATCGCGGTGCGCAGGTCGGCCGCCTTGCTGGCACGGGCGTCGATGCCGTGCACGTAGTTGTCGAACCCGCGGTTCGCGTCACCCAGCGCGTAGATGCCGAAGCCCGCCACGAACAGGATCAGTGCCGTGAGCACTGCGAACACCAGGGTCAGTTGCTGTCGAACCGTGAGGGGGGAGCGCATGGTGCACCTTTTTGTAAAAGTTGTTCATGCATTGTGTTCCTTCGTCGGCGGCCCAGCAGTCAGAAGTGGGGGGCTTTCCTCCGCAGTTTCCCTTGCTGCCGCGTCATCGGCCCACCACCGCCCGGCACACCGCCACCAGCGCCAGCACATCCCCGTCGCGTTCCCGCGCCTTCAGGAACGACAGCCCGATCCGCTGCCGGGCGCGGTAGGGGGTCTGCAGCGGGATGAACTGCAGCTTGTGCTGGAAGATGGGGCGCATGCGGCCGGGCAGCAGGCTGTAGCCCACGCCTCCGCCGACCAGGTTGGCCAGGGTGAACACGTCGCCCACCCGCATCGCGATGTCGGGTGCGAAGCCGGCGACGGCGAAGGCGTCGTCGAAGCCGCGCTGGGTGGCGAAGCCTTCGCCCAGCGAGACGAAGCGCTCGTGGGCGCTGTGCCGCAGGTCGATGTCCGCCTGCGCCGCGTAGGGCGAGCCGGGCGGGGCGGCGAAGAACATGTCGTCCTCCATCAGCGGCACGGTGACGATGCCGTGTTCGGCCGCGGGCACCGCCATCAGCGCGGCGTCGAGCGTGCCCAGGCGCAGCCGGTCGAGCAGTTCGGCATTGCTGCCCAGCACCAGCTCGGCCTGCAGGCCGGGCAGGCGCTGGCGCAGGGCGACGATCACCTCGGGCACCGCCTGGATGGTGAGCGAGTACAGGGCGCCCAGCGTGATGTGCCCATCGGCCTGTCCGGCGGCGGCGCGGGTGGCGCGCAGGCCGTCGGCCAGGGTGGCCAGCACCTCGCGCGCCACCTCGGCCAGCACCTGTGCCGCCTCGGTCGGGATCAGGTTGCGGCCCTGGTGGCGAAAGAGCGCGCAGCGGGCGCCGTCCTCGAGCGAATGCAGCGCCCGGTGCACGCTGACCGCGCTGGTGCCCAGCCGCTCGGCGGCGCGCGCCAGGTTGCCGGTCTCCATGAAGGCGATCAGCACCTCGAGCTTGCGCAGGCTGATGTCGTCGGGCAGGCGGGGCAGGTCGGGCGCGGGCATCGGACGATGGTAGCCCGGGCGCCCGGGGCATCGATTTTCGAAAGGAAAAAGGGCTGTGGCCGGCGTGCGGCGCCGGCTACGTGCTATCTATTCGATAGCGTATGCCCGCCTACTCCAGCTTGGCGCCCGAATCCTTCACCACCACGCCCCAGCGCTGGATCTCGCTGGTCACGAACTTGCCGAAGTCGGGGCCGTACAGGTTGGGCGGCTCGGCGCCGACGTTGGCCCAGGCGGTCTTCACCTCGTCGGAGGCGAGTGCCTGGCGCAGGGCAGCGGTCACTTTCTCGACCGCGTCCTTCGGCGTGTTCTTCGGCACCCACATGCCGTACCAGGTCGAGACCCGGTACTCGGGCAGGCCGCTCTCGGCGGTGGTGGGCAGGGCGTCGAAGCCGGGCGCGCGCTTTTCGCTGGCCACGGCCAGGCCCTTGAGCCGGTTGGACTTGATGTAGCCCGAGGACGATCCCAGCCCGTCGAACATCATGTCGATCTGCCCGGCCACCAGGTCGGCCAGCGCCGGGCCTGCGCCGCGGTAGGGCACGTGCGAGATGTCGGTCTGGGTCTGCATCTTGAACAGCTCGCCCGCCAGGTGGTGGGCCGAGCCGTTGCCGGCCGAGCCGTAGTTCACCTTGCCGGGGTTGGCCTTCAGGTAGGCGATGAGCGACTTGAGATCGGTCGCGGCCGGCAGCTTCTGGCCGTTGACCACGATCACCTGCGGCACGCTGGAGACGAGCGCCACCGGGATGAAGTCCTTCTCCAGGTTGTAGTCGAGCTTCGGGTACATCGAGGGCGCGATCGCATGGTGCGCGCCGCCCAGGAACCAGGTGTAGCCGTCGGGCGCCGCCCGCGAGGCCACCCCGGCGCCCAGCGTGCCGCCGGCTCCGCCGCGGTTGTCGATGATGAACTGCCTGCCGAACTGCTTGGTCAGCGCCGCGCTGAGCGGCCGGGCGAACACGTCGGTGCCGCCGCCGGCCGGGAAGGGCACGACGATGGTCACCGGCTTGGCCGGCCACGCCTCGGCCTGCGCCTGTGCGGCCAGCGGCAGCGCCGCGGCCAGGCAGCCGGCCGCGAGCGCGGCCCAGGCGGCCGGCACGGGCCGCCGTCCGGGCAGGGAGCCGCCGCCGCGGCCAACGGAAATCCTCGGGAACGCCATGGTTTGTCTCCTTATGGGGCGCAGGTTGCATCCGGGTGCAGATGCATCGGCCGATTCTGGTGCGATCCGTTCGCATGCCCATACAGACATACCCTTCTCGGGCACGGGCGGCCTGGACGGTAGACGAGGCACCGGCCGCCGGTGCCACGGCCGCGACATTCGCTCGGGGCAAAATAGGCCGCCTGTCGCGGCCCAGGCATCGCCCCGGGGTCGCGTGCTTCTATTTTCATAGCAAGTAGCCGCGGCGCAGTGCGCGTCCTGGCCGCTTTTCGCTCGAACCCCTCGTCCCCGCATCCCGAGAAGCCACCATGTCCATCTGGAAGACCCCCGTATCGGTCGAGATCCTCGACGCCCTGAGCGCCGGCACCGTCAACGAGACGCTGGGCGTCGAATTCCTGGAGGTGGGCCCGGATTTCCTGCGCGCCCGGATCCCGGTGGACCGCCGCACCCGCCAGCCCTACGGCATCCTGCACGGCGGCGTGTCGGTGGTGCTGGCCGAGACGCTCGGCTCCTGCGGCGCGGCCTACAGCTGCACGCCCGGCCACCGCGCGGTGGGCCTCGACATCAACGCCAACCACCTGCGCGCCGCCGCCGAGGGCCATGTGACCGGTACCGCGCGCCCGGTGCACCTGGGCCGCACGACCCAGGTCTGGCAGATCGACCTGCACAACGATGCGGGCGAACTGACCTGTGTGTCGCGGATCACGGTGGCGATCCTGGCGCCGCGCTGAGGGCGGGCAGCCAGGCACTTTCTTACCTTAGACCATGGCGCGCCAAAAAAAAGCCCGCGTTGCGCGGGCTTTCCGGGGATGGGTGTCGAGCCGGCTTCAACCGCGATTGCGTTGAAATCGCCATGCCATCAGACCCATCAACAGCGACATGAGGATCAAGCCCCATTCGCTCAGCGTAGGGATGGACGTGGTGCCGCTCACGACAGCGCGGGTGATCGTGTAGACCTCGCCGGTGAAGTTGCCGTTACCTGCTCCGGCGCCGCCCAGCGCAACACCGCCGGAGACGACGCTGTCGTCATCTACAAGGTTCAGGCCGATGGTGCCGTTGCCGGTGCCGGTGTTCACGGTGACCGTGTAGGTCGTTCCGGCACCGGTGACCGTGGTGATCGCCGCGCCGGCCACCCCGGTCGCCGCGAGTGCGAAATCGCTGGGGTCGACACCCGTGACGCTTTGGTTGAAGGTGACCGTGTAGGTGACCGTGTTGGCGGCCGATGGCGAGGGTGACGCCCTGACGATCGACGACACCGTCGGACAGGTGACTCCGGCGCAACCGCTGAACTGGAACAGGGTGCCTCCGACCGGCAATCCCTCCGCAAGAACAGCGAAGCGCGACGAGCCCGTTTGCTGGATGCCCAGCAGGAAACGCACATCGATCGATGCGCCGGCCGCCAGTGGCGTGCCCGGCGACACGGCCGGAACCGACAGCGTGGAGTTGAACCCGCCCCCATTGGGCTGCGATGGTGGCTGGTCCAGTGTGGTGCCGGCCACGGTCACGCTGCTCGTGGTCGCACCACACGGCGTACGGTCCACGGTAACCGCGAGATTCGTGGACGTACGGGGCCGCAGGTCGGCCACACCCGAAGGCGCAGGGAAGGTCGTGATATCGACGACGCGGAACCGCAGGCTGGTCAGCGGCAAGCCGGAGGTGTTGGTGAAGGTGCGGCGGATGTCGATCGTGCCGAAGGTCGAATTCTGGGCCGGCACGCTCGTGCCGTCGTACACCGTGTTCGGTCCTGCGGTGGTCGCTGCGCAGTTGTCGAAAACCGCATTGGTGATCACCGTACCCCCGACAGGGCCCGCCAGGTTCGACGGACCGGGCGCGCCCAGACGCTGGCCTGCGCCGGCGGAGGTGCCGTTCGTGTCCACGAACACGAAGTCGGCGGAATTGTTGTTGGTGTCCAGCGGCACGCCCGATCCGCTGCAGGCCGCGAAATTCGCGATCGACCCGCCCTTGCCGCAGCGGTCGCGGGTGAACGCATAGTCGATAGAGAACGGCGTGAGGGCGGGATAGCCCGCGCCTTCCCTGTACAGCGTGTTGGCTTCGCTGGTCGAACCGACCGCGTCGATGCGGTTGGCCAGCGTGAAGGAACCGCCGCCCAGGTTGTTGTTGAACAGTGCGATGCCGGCATTGTCCGGAATGTCGGTGGTGTAGGTGGCGTCCGCTGCGCCGGTGGGATTGCCGGAGATGCTGTAGCCCACGCTGTTGGCGCAGAGATAGGCACCACGCGCCGGAATGACCGTGCCGTCGGGGATGGTGCACCGGACCACACCATCGGACGCGGCGATCGCGAAACCGGTGCCGCCCGACGCAGCGACCGTGACCGCCACCGCCGTCTCGTTGATGACCTGGATGTATTCGTCGTTGGCGCCGTTGGGGCCGCGCACACGGAACTCGTTGATCTGCAGTGCGGATGCGCTACCGGCACCGAGCAGGGCGGCTAGGGGCAGTACGCGCAAGGCGATGCGCCCAAGCCGGCGCGTGTGGGTCAGAAGTTTGGACATCACGACTCCGAATGTGTGTTGATCAACCGGCGCAAAATCTGCTCGGGTGCGTATTGAAACACAGGGTTTCAATTGCATACATTCGAATTCGGCTAATTTTTGTTGTGATGGCCCCCGGCTTTCACCGCTTCTCGGATGTCAGTGCAATCAGTCGTGGTCTTCCGGACTCGGCGAGTTCTGGCCCTCTTCCGAGCGGACGGTGCCTTCTTCGACATGCAGCTCGGCGACGCGAACCTGGGCTTCGGTGCGGGCCTGTTCCAGCATCTGCGCGGTCTCTTCTTCGGAAGTGGTGGGGGTGGTGTTCTGCGAATCGGTCATGGGAAAGCTCCTGTTTGGTGGAGACCAGCATAGGCCGCACGCCCGGCGGGCGCTGTAGGAACCCGCCGCGGAGGCGCGAGGCCGATCGGCTGCCGTCCGGGGGGCGATGCCGGCCGGATGCGAAGCACGGCGGGGCAGCGTCATGCCCCCGTCATGCGCATCGCCCAACATCCGCGGTACCCGTCCTCTGGAGCTTCCATGCCTTTCGCCGCCCGGCCCCGCGCTTCCCGCTTGCTCGCCCGCACCTTCTCCCGCGGCCTGCCGCTCACCCTGCTCTGCGCCGCGGCGCTCACCGCCTGTGGCGGCGGCAGCGACGGCAACGGCCCCGACTTCACCCCGTCGCCCACGCCCGAGGCCGGCCTGCCGCACCAATTGACCGGCTGGGCCGCGCTGCCGGCCGCGGCGCGCTGGCCGGGTCCGACCACCGGGCAGTTCATCACCGCGTCGCTGGGCGTCACGCCGCCCTTCGTCGATGCGCAGCCGATCCCCGGCTTCTCGGGCCTGCTGAAGAACGCCGACGGCACATGGACGGCCTTGCCCGACAACGGCTACGGCAGCAAGGCCAACTCGCCCGACTACCTGCTGGGCTTCTACAACATCGGCGTCGATTTCCGCACCGCCGGCAACGGCACCGCCACGCCCGGCCCGGTCAGGCTCAACCGCTTCGTCGGCTTCAACGACGCCAGGGGGTTCCTGAAGGACGGCAAGGGCGTCGACCTGCGCATCGTGGCCGACTACGCCAACTACCCCACCGTCACCGACAACAAGGTGGTCGAGAGCGCCCGCCCGGTCGATGCCCGCATCCGCAGTGGCCGGCTGCTGACCGGCTTCGACTTCGACGTCGAGTCGATCGCCCGCGCACCGGACGGCACCTACTTCGTCGGCGAGGAGTTCGGCCCGTACATCCTGCACTTCGACGCCGCCGGCACGCTGATGGCCGACCCGGTGCCCCACCCGACGCTGCGCAGCCCGTCGCACCCCGACGTGCTGGCCGGGCGCGCGACGGCCACATCTCTCGCCAGCCGCGGCTTCGAGAGCCTGGCCTTCAACGCCGACCGCTCGCGCCTCTGGGCCGTGCCCGAGGCGGCGCCCTCGGTCGCCACGCTGCGCCCGGTGGCCGACGACGAACGCTACCTGAACTTCTTCGAGTTCGACCCCGCCGCGTCGCGCTACACCGGCGCCACCCTGGTCTACAAGAAGGACGGCACCGCCAAGGACAACGCGATCGTCATCGGCGACATGACCAACGTCGGCGGCAGCCGCTACGTGCTGATCGAGCGCGATGCCCAGTGGGGCGCCAAGGCGGTGGTCAAGCGCCTCTACCTGGTCGACCTGAACGTGAAGGACACCGACGGCGCGCTGCGCAAGACGCTGCTGGTCGACCTGCTGCAGATCTCCGACCCGAAAAACATCGGCGGCGGCGCATCCGGCGCACCGGCCGGCCGCTTCACCATGCCGTTCGATTCGATCGAGAGCGTCGAGGTGGTCGATGCCTACACCCTGGCGGTGGCGATCGACACCAACTACCCCACCGAGGACGGCCGCCGCGCGGGCCAGCCCGACGACACCGAGATGGTCACCCTGCGCTTCGACCAGGCGCTGTTCGACCGCAGCAAGCCGTAAGCGGCATCAGCCGGGGGCGGGATCGCCCCCGGCATCCAGCACCGCCTGCGTCACCTCCTCGGCCAGGAAGTCGAGCACCGCCCGCACCCGTGCCGGCAGGCGGCCCGGCTTGCCCAGGTAGACCGCGTGGATCGGCTGGCGGTCGCCGGGGTTGAAGGCCTCCAGCACCGGCACCAGCCGGCCCGCGTCCAGGTCGTGCTGCACGTGGTAGCGCGACAGGCGCGCCAGGCCCACGCCGGCGATGGCCAGCCGGCGCAGGGTTTCGCCGTCTTCGGCGCGCACCGTGCCGGCCACCGGGATCTCCACGATGCGGCCGCCCACCCGCAGCGGCCAGTCGGGCGCGGCGCGGCGGTAGCTCCACCACAGCCGGTTGTGGGCCCGCAGGTCGTCGGGCACCCGCGGCGTGCCGTGGCGGGCCAGGTAGCCGGGCGACGCCAGGATCATCTGCGCCGTCTCGCCCAGCCGGCGCGCCACCAGGTCGGAGGTGGGCAGCGCGCCCCAGCGCACCGCCACGTCGGCGCGGGCCTCCATCAGATCGACCACCCGGTCGGTCAGGGCGATGTCCAGCGTCACCTGCGGGTAGCGCGCCAGGAAGCGCGGCAGCAAAGGCAGCAGCACCCGGTGGCCGAAGGAGACGCTGGTGTTGAGGCTCACTCGCCCGCGCGGCGCGGCGGCCGAGGCGACGCAGCGCTCGGCCTCGTCCAGGTCGGCCAGCACCTGCACCGCCCGGTCGTGGAACTGGCGGCCTTCGGGCGTCAGCTGCAGCCGGCGGGTGGAGCGGTGCACCAGCTGGGTCCCCAGCCGCGCCTCCAGCCGGGCGACCAGCTTGCTGACGGCAGACGGCGTCATCTCCAGCGCGCGGCCCGCGGCCGAGAAGCCGCCGCGCTCGACGATCTGCACGAAGACTTCCATCTCGCCGGAGCGGTTGACATCGGGGCGGGCCATGCGGGTGCCTTCTGCTGGATCGGTCTGTGAATCGGATTCACGAATCTACGTCCTGCGGGCCGGCTAGTCACCTGCAGGGTTTCCCCGGACCATCGCTCCACCATGCCCATCGCCCTACTCGCCCTCACCGCCGGTGCCTTCGGCATCGGCACCACCGAATTCGTCATCATGGGCCTGCTGCTGCAGGTCTCGGCCGACCTGCAGGTGTCGCTCACCGCCGCCGGGCTGCTGATCTCGGGCTACGCGCTCGGGGTGGCCGTCGGCGCGCCGGTGCTCACCATCGCCACCCGGCGGCTGCCGCGCAAAACGGTGCTGCTGGCACTGATGGCCGTCTTCACCCTCGGCAACATCGCCTGCGCGCTGGCGCCCGACTACGCCACGCTGATGGCGGCGCGGGTGGTCACCTCGCTGGCGCACGGCACCTTCTTCGGCGTGGGCGCGGTGGTGGCGACCGGCCTGGTGCCGGCCGACAGGCGCGCGTCGGCCATCGCGATCATGTTCACCGGCCTGACCGCCGCCACGCTGCTGGGCGTGCCGGCCGGCGCGTGGCTGGGGCTGCATTACGGCTGGCGCGCCACCTTCTGGGCGGTGGCCGCGATCGGCGTGCTGGCCTTCGTGGTGCTGGTCCGCTTCGTGCCGCGCGACGGCGACGCACCCGGCCCGCTGACCGCCCTGCGCGACGAGCTGGCCGCGGTGCTGCAGCCGCAGGTGCTGCTGGGCCTGGGCATGACGGTGCTGGGCTATGCCGGCGTGTTCGCCCTCTACACCTACGTGCAGCCGCTGCTGACCCGGATGGCCGGCGTGCCAGAGGGCGGGGTGTCGGTGGTGCTGCTGCTCTTCGGTGCCGGCATGGCCGCGGGCAACCTGCTGGGCGGCCGCTGGGCCGACCGGGGCGCGCTGCGCGCGGTGCTGGGATCGCTGGCGGTGCTGGCCCTGGTGCTGGCCGCGATGCCGCTGGCGCTGCACGGCCCGGCGCCGGCCGGCGTGTACTTCGTGGTGCTGGGCGTGGCCGCGTTCGCCACCGTGGCGCCGCTGCAGATGCGGGTGCTGGAGAAGGCGGCCGGCGCCGGGCAGAACCTGGCGTCGAGCCTGAACATCGCCGCCTTCAACCTGGGCAACGCCCTGGGCGCGGCCACCGGCGGCCTGGTGATCGACCATGGCCCGGGCCTGGGGGCCCTGGGCTGGGTGGCGGCGCTGCTGACGGCCGGCGGCCTGGCGCTGGCGGTGGTCAGCGCAGGGCTGGACCGCCGCGGGGGGCGGGGTGCAGCGCCCATAGCCGCCCGGTCGCTATAAAAGTAATAGCTGGTGATCGGCAAGCAGCGCCGGCCGTGGCCACTTTTCTTCGAAGAGCTGCACCTATAAAGGACTTCTCAGTCCGCTCTGAACTGCACACTCGCCTGGTCACGCCTCCACGCCGGGTGGTGTCGATTCTGGTCGCCAGCAGTATTTCCACGCCTTCTTCCCAATGCACCTTCTCTAACGCGTCAGGCCTAACGGGTCAATGAGCAGTTCGGTCTGCAGGTTGGTCTCGCCGCAGATGAACTGCCAGTATGGGTTTTCCACACAAGTATTAACTAAGGCCTCGTCGGAAGCATCGAAGGTGTGCTGAAGGTACCGCAGCCCGGCGATCAGCGGCGGCGGCAGTGCTGGCCGGCCACGGCCGGACGTGAACGATGCCGCGAACGTGCGCCTAATCTCGATTCAGTCAATCCGCGCGGCCAACCGGACCAGCGGGTGCTTCATGTTGATCTGTTCGTCCAGCCATAGACGGAACAGTTCGGCCGTTTGCGGCTGCGAAGGCTTCGGACCCACCGGACTCCTTGGAGAAATTTGCAAGAAAAAGGTACTGGCAAAACCATACCTTGCAAACGCTGCGTCCATCAATCAACCGAACTGGAGCGTGTTATGAAATTTCCCCTGGCCCGCTGATGTGCATAGGTTATTTAAACTTTTTCGTAAGCCATGAAATTATCGTAAGTGCTTGTCCCGTAACAGATTTTTCATAAATTCATAATGCGCTACTTAGATTGTAAAAGGCATGCAGTCAATTTCGATCGGTATTTTTTTTATTTAAAATAATATTTGCTGAATCGTTATTTGGATAGCTGCGATGGTAATCGGCCACTACTCGATCAACGAAGTTAACCACCGGAAAGTTACCAGCTTTAAGTCGATCTACGTAACCACCATGGATAAGAGCTAAAAATTCCCTTGGCTCCGCAGCTTTTTCGAAAATATTCTTTGCAAGGAAATCTTCGAAGTTTGCATTGCCATATGTTTTTTCAATCGATTTTACCCAATGATCGTACCTATAGACATCAGACATGCCCAGTGCTGACATATCCCCAGAGAACTTTGGCTTCAGTTCCTCGAGTTGAGCTAAAACGCTTGACCGCTCAGCATTCGAAAGTGTTTTAAGCCATATGTCATTGTTTGCTAGCGAAGCAAACATAACCTCAATGCCATAAGAATTTTCTGATTTTGAAATTTCCTTAAATATTTCTAAGCTTTCTGGTGAGCTTGCAGACAACATATGAGCTAGTTCGCCAAAATACTCATTTTGGCTTATGAGGCCGTCGCTGTGAGCTTTTTTTTGGATCTCTTTAAGTTGCCGGTCGTTTGTGCTTCTGGAGGTTTCAAATAATTGTGCTCTGCTCAAATCTCGATTTTTTCTGATTCTGAATAATTTGCATACTCAGGGGCCGAAAAAATATCAATTTTATTCGAGTACGCAAGACTTTTTGACTCTGATGCGCGGAAAACGCCAGACACATTTGCAGGATATGTACTGTTTTTTTCAGCCTGAGCGCGAGAATCAGAACTCGAGGTGTATTTCGAATAATGAAACGGGCTGGAATCGTTAAATACTGCCAATACACCAAAAATCAGTAACACAGTAAACCCTGCAATTGTATGGCGTTTATTCATATCAGTAATTCCATGTTCCAAAGTTATCGTACATAGTGCGTGGCGTCCGGAGTCTCGCAGGTGACATCATCCACTGCATTTGGCGATCCCACTCAGGTGGGCGGTTTGGATTCCAAGAAGCTATTTTTTGTTCGGGCGTTGCGTACCCCGTGCCAATTGCGCTAGCAGCATAACTATGCATTACGAATGTTTCACAGCGGTAAGTTCCCCTTGCTGGCTTTGTTTGGATGAAAGGAGGGCGGCATTGGTCTTTCTTAAAGGGATTGCATGTTTCAATAGCATATCTTCCAGTCCCTTGCTGAGTTGGTGTAAAGCTGCCTAGTCGCGTATAGGATGCGCCAATCAAATAGGAAACATATGCTCGCTTTGCCGCGATTTCCCTTTCTGGGCCTACATGTCTACTACCAGGTGCAATCCAAGGCCAGAATGTGGTGCTGTTTCCAAGAGGACATGTCGTACTAGAGCAATATTCTTGCGCAAAATCTTTTACCACAGGGACTTTCACTGGCCAGCCGTTGCTAGAGTTGGAAAAATTCTCCCAAGCTGTAATTTTTAAGGTGTCGGCACCATCAGCGGAACCAATAGCTTCAATCACACTGTTTCCGTCCCAGATTCCAATGTGCCCAAAGTAATCAAGCGGAGCCCAGCCATATCCAAAATCCCGTCCGACAATGTCTCCAAGATTTTGCGGCCGTGCTCGTCCTGGGAGCGCATCAAATCGAATCCGCATTGGGACGTTAGTGAGTGGCGCGCTTGTTCCATTTGAATGAATAGAATAGACAACTACATCTCTCATCGTGCCATCGCGAAAATTGGCGGGCACATTAACTGGAATATCAAATCCGTGGTTGGAGTGTGAACTATTGCATGCTTGTGCAACTGCAAACTCCCTAGTAAGAGCAGCATTTCCTCCGCCGATATAGACGCCGCTGGCGTAAATATGAATACCGACAATTTCGTCTGAATTTGGAACGCATGACCATCCAACATAACGCTCATACGTCGTCCAAGTATCGAGGTATCCTATTGCCCAACTCGACTGAGCTGTCATCGCGATAAATAATGCAAATATGAATTTTTTCATAATTCAATAATTGAGCGATTGTAAAATGTAAAAAATTAGTCTAATAAATTAATCTTACGTAAATAAGTGTCAAGTTAATTTCAACGGGTAAATATTGATTAGTCTGCTCTGAAAAGTTCGGCTTTTAGCTGCAGGTAGGCCATTGCCGGATTGGGGCATCGATCAACGCGGCAATGACCGCCTGCATCGATAGCCCAAAGCGGGCGCAAAAAAGTCGCAGCGCGGCCAGGATCCGACGCAGGTTGTGCCCGTCGCCGTACATCACCGCATGCAGCGCGTCGCCCAGCGCACTCGTGAGCGGATTGCGTACTATCTGTGGAGGTCAAAAAGTTCTTTCAAGACATCGAGAGAAACGACATGGGAGGCACAAGGTTGATGCCATGGCGTGGTTTACGTCAGTTTTAGAAGTAATTCCACACGGGCAGTGCTGCGCGACGCTGTTCTGAGTTGGCATATGCCTGCCCATAGGCCCACTAGCGCAGCGCCTAATGGATGAAGCGTTGTGACTTACGCCGGTCTCCCGCCGATAGGTCCCGGTGAACTTTGGGGTGATGCCTAGTTCCAGGGAGGACGCGTCGAACAACGGAGACCGGAAGGCCATGCCGTTATTGCTCATCATTCGCTGGATGGGCGCGCTGACATTCGAAGTAGCCTACGGCCGCCCGCAGGAACGCTTCTGTGCTGTGCCGGGTATCGTCCGGGTAGAGCTACGTGAACGCCATGCGACTGTGGTGGTCCACAGCCACGAAGACGAAGTCTCAGCCGATATTTCGCGCTCGCTGGGTGCGGTCTCCGGTGATGCGGTGGCCGACCTTGTTGAAGCGTCCGAGCTTCTTGATGTCGATGCGCAGCAACTCGCCGGAGCATTCGCGTTCGTAGCGCTGGACCGGCTCGTTCTGGCGCAGGTCGCTCAGTCGCGAGAGGCCGGCTCGACGCAGTACCCGGCTGACGGTGGCCCGGGACACGCCCATGTACGACGCGATGCGCGCTGACAGGATGAGCTTGCGTCGCAGCTCGACGATGGCCAGTGCCTGTGGGTCGATGCTCCGCGGAGACTTCTCGGGGACGCAAGAATTTGTCCAGAAGGCCTGCGGCGCCATCGGCGAAATAGCGCACCAGCCACTTGCGCGCAGTGACTGCGCTGACGCCATGTTTAAGCGCCGCATCTGCTGCGCTTGCGCCACGCTCAGTGATGTGGTGGACCACCTCCAATGACGAAGGTAAGTCAATCGGGCGTTCTTATGAGTGTTCATCCGGCTTGGAATTTGAGTGGACTGGGTTTTGACAATTTCCAGTCTCTCAAAACCTCTCCGGGTGAACATCCGCAATAACCTATTGGGCCTTCACAGGTAGAGCCGCGCCTGCACTGCCGCCCTACCGCGTCAACCGCACGAACAGACCCCCGCCCAGCACCGCCCCCAGCGCCATCGCCAGCAGGCCGGCGGTGCTGCGGGTGGCGTCGATCAGCACCGGCATCGGCGCCACCGCATCGGCCACCCGGATCGCCACCACTAGGCCCACGCCGGCCGCCAGCGGGTAGAGCCAGCCGCGCCGTGCGGCATTGCCCCGCGCCAGCCATGCGGCCATGCCGAAGGCCGGCAGCCACGCGGCCAGCACGATCCCCGCATACACCGGCCCGAAGCCCGCCAGGTCCTGCGCCGAGGTGCGGGCGCGCACCGACAGCGGCACCTCCACGCCCAGCGAGGTCAACGCGGTCAGGTTGATCTGGGTCTGCACCAGCGTGCCCCAGGCGGTGGCCAGCAGCAGCGCCGCGCCGAAGGCCAGCAGGCGTTGGCGCCAAAGTGCAGTGAGGGGTTTTGATGCGGACATGGCGGTGGGTGTTGGCGATACTGCCCCGATGATGCACACGCCCTGCCCATCCGTGAACCTTGCCCCGCCGCCCGCGCAGGGGCTTTCGATGCGCCGGCGGCCGGCCCTGGCGCTGGCGGTCATGGTGGCCTGCGCCGCATGGGCCGCGCACCTGCCGGCCCGAGCCGACACCTCTGCCGCAGCCGCGCCTAGTTACCGCATCGAACCGGTCGCCCAGGGCCTGGAGTTCCCCTGGTCGCTCGCCTTCCTGCCCGACGGCCGCATGCTGGTGACCGAGCGCGCTGGCCGGCTGCGGCTGATCGAGCGCGGTGCCGCCGGCGCCGCCGTGCTGCGCGCCGCGCCGGTCGAGGGTGTGCCGCCGGTGCTGGCGCAGGGCCAGGCGGGGCTGTTCGACGTGCTGGTCGACCCGGACTTTGCCAAGAACGGCTGGATTTATCTCTCCTTCGCCCACGGCACGCCCCAGGCCAACCACCTGCGGGTGGTGCGCGCCCGCTTCGACGGCACCCGGCTGCACGCGGTGCAGCCCATCTTCACCACCCGGCCCGCCAAGACCCACGCCCAGCACTTCGGCGCGCGCATGGCATTCCTGGGCGATGGCACCCTGGTCGTCACCATGGGCGACGGCAACCTGGAGCGCACCGAGGCCCAGCGCCTGAACACGCACCGGGGCAAGACCCTCCGCATCAACCGCGACGGCAGCGTGCCCGCCGACAACCCTTACGTCGGCCGCCAGGACGCGCTGCCCGAGATCTACAGCAGCGGCCACCGCAACCCGCAGGGCCTCGTCTTCGTCGCCGCCGCGGCGCAGGGCGGCAACGGCAGCGACCACAACCCCAGCAACCACCCAGCGGGCCGGCTCTACCTGCACGAGCACGGCTCCAAGGGCGGCGACGAACTGAACCGCATCGTCCCCGGCGCCAACTACGGCTGGCCCCTGACCACCGGCGGCATCGACTACACCGGCGCCCGCATCACCCCCTACCGCACCCTGCCCGGCATCACGCCGCCGCTGCTGGAGTGGACGCCCTCCATCGCGCCGGCCGGCATGGCGTACTACGGCGGAGACCGCTTCCCCGCATGGAAGGGCAGCCTGTTCGTCGCAGCGCTGAAGGAGAAATCGGTGCGGCGGGTGCCGATGGCGGGCGACGTGCCGGGCTCGCAGGAACTGCTGTTCACCGAGCTGGGCCAGCGGATGCGCGATGTGCGGGCCGGGCCGGACGGGGCGCTGTATCTGCTGACGGATGACAAAGAGGGGCGGGTGCTGCGGGTGGTGCCGCGGGACGGCGGGGCTTGAGCATGGGGATGCGCGGCGGGTCGGGTCTGGACTTACTGCGTCGCCGCCTCATGCCAAGATCGCTTCGCCCGTTTCTGGGCCCCAACACCTGAGAAAACCATGACCGACCCTGTTTTGGCTCCGCCGTTATTCACCATCCGACGTTTAAACCCCGAGGAGGCCGCGGCTTCTATCGATGCGTTGGCCGAGGTTCTGATCGATTGCGTGGAGGGCGGTGCGTCGGTGAGTTTCATGTTGCCTTTGCCGCGCGCCAAGGCCATGGCTTTTTGGCGAGGCGTGGCAGACAGCGTGGGTCGTAGCGAGAGGGTTTTGCTGGTAACAGAGGATGCTGGTGGCGCCATCGTGGGCACGGCCCAACTCATCACCGACATGCCGGAGAACCAGCCGCATCGGGGCGAGGTAGCGAAGATGCTGGTGCATCGAAAGGTGCGGCGTCAGGGTATGGCGCAGCGGTTGCTGGCGGCGGTGGAAGATGCTGCGCGTGCGTCAGGGAAAACCGTTCTGGTGCTGGATACCGCGACGGGAGGAGATGCCGAGCGCTTGTACCAGCGGGCTGGGTGGACGCGGGCGGGAACGGTGCCGGATTACGCGCTGATGCCGGATGGAATGTTGTGCGGCACTACGTTTTTCTACAAGCACCCGTAACTTAACAAGTCCGCCCTGAACAACCCGCAAGCCGTTGATCTGGTTCGTAGTTCTTCGGGTTGATGGGCGCGGGATTTGCAAGATATGGTTTTGCCAGTACCTGTTTTCTTGCAA
>NZ_LMKO01000006.1 GCF_001421705.1 Xylophilus sp. Leaf220
CTCCGCGCCGATGATAGTGCGGGTTCCCGTGTGAAAGTAGGTCATCGTCAGGCTCCTACAGCCCGTAAAGCCCCCGCATCCCTAAGATGCGGGGGCTTTACCTTTTGCGGGCGCAAAACGCTTCATATCCGATAGCTGATAGCTGATAGCTGATAGCGGATGGCGCAAATATCCGCTTCGAATCTCTCGAAAGAGGACAACGGCAGTAGTGCCGCCACCGCTCTAACGCCGATCCGCCGCGCGCGCATGCAGCGCGCCATCGACGAACACTTTCAATTCGCCTTGTCCGAAGGCCGTCCACTCTTCGTTGCTCGTCAACGGTGCGGTCACGATCATCGCCACCCGGTCCTGCGGGGTGGTGCACGAGGCGAAATCGATGCTGAGTTCGTCGTCCTCCAGCTCGGCGGGCATGAACGGATGCCGGCGTTCCAGGTAGTACAGGTTCGTCGAGGCGTGCGCCCACAGCGCTTGGCCGTTCGACAGCAGGAAATTGAAAGTGCCGTGCGACGAGAGTTGCGGCACCAGTTCGCCCAGCGTCAGCGTAAGCTCGTCGACGCTGGGAAGCATCGCATGCGACTTGGCCAGCTCCTGCATCAACCAGCAGAAAGCGGCTTCGCTGTCGGTCGCACCGACTGGCCGGAAGTTGCCGTGCAGCCGCGGTACGAACTGCTTCAGGTCGCCGTTGTGCGCAAAGACCCAGTAACGTCCCCATAGCTCGCGCACGAACGGGTGGCAGTTCTGCAGGTTCACCGCGCCCTGGGTCGCCTTGCGGATGTGGGCGATGACGTTGCGGCTCTTGATCGGATATTTTCGGATCAGGTCGGCGATCGGCGAGTCGATCGCCGGCAGGTGGTCGACGAAATGGCGCAGCCCCAGTTCCTCCTCGAAGAACGCGATGCCCCAGCCGTCCGCATGGTCGCCGGTGCGGCCGCTGCGCTGCGAGAACCCCGAAAAGCTGAAAGCGATGTCGGTGGGGGTATTGCAGTTCATGCCCAGTAGTTGGCACATCGCTTATCGGTTCTCCGGGGCAGGCGTGGAAAGAGGTGCGACCGCGGCCGGCTTGCGCATGCGCAACTGCGACGCGGCCGCCAGTGCCAACAGGCACATCAGCGCCAGCATGACGAACGTCTCGTTGAAGGCGGCCAATCGCGCGGGACTGGTGACGGGATTGGTCAGCGAATCGCCGTGCGCGGCCAGCCGCCATTCCAGCACGATGCCGCAGAGGCTGATGCCCGCAGCTCCGCCTAGCATGCGCACGAAGTTGATCACGCTGGCCCCTTGCGAGATGAGCGCCGGCGCTAGTGGTTGCAGCGACCCGAGGTTGAGCGAGGGCAGGATGAATCCGAGCCCGATGCGCCCGAGGATCGCGAAGGCCACCAGCACCCACAGCGCCGTCTGCAACCCGACCACCACCATCAGCCCGAACGAAGCCGCCAGCAGCGCCAATCCGATCGACACCAGGATGTAGGTCGGGTGCCGATCCGCCAGCCGCCCGACGCCGGCGATGGTGATCGCCAGCACGATGCCCGCCGGCAGCAGGATGGTGCCCACCAGCGAAGCCGACAGTTGCAGCCCCAGCTGCATGTAGACCGGCAGCAGGTAGGTCGAGCCGAACAGCGCGGTGCCGTAGATGAACGACACCACGCTGCCCATCGCGAACTGCCGGTAGCCGAACAGCGCCAGGTTCATCAAAGGTTGCGCGCCGCGCGCCGCGATCCGGCGCTCCCACCAGATGAAGGCGACGAGTGCCGCGACCGCACCGGTCAGCAGCAGGGCCGCCTGGACGGCGCCGTCGCCGTGCAGCGAGACCAGCCCGTTGAGCAGGCACAGCGTGCCCGCCGCGGCCAGCACTAGACCGCGCCAGTCGATGCCCGCGCCCGCGCTGCGCTGGGCCGCGACACCGCCCGGCGCGTTGGTCGGCACGAAGATGCGCGCCAGCCAGAGCGACGCCAGGCAGAACGGCACCACCATGAAGAAGATGGAGCGCCAGCCGAACAGGTCGACCAGCAGCCCGCCGATGCTCGGCCCGATGGCCGGGGCCAGCACCACGCCCATGCCGAAGATGCCGCTGGCACGCCCCTGCTCGTGCGGCGCGAAGGCGCGCAGGATGATGATGGCCGGGATCGGCTGCACCACCCCGGCCGCCAGCCCCTCGGCCACCCGGGCGCCCAGCACCAGGGAGAAGGCGTCGGCGAAACCGCCGACCACGCCGCCGGCCAGCAGCAGCACCATCGCGCCCATGTAGGTGCGGCGGTAGCCGTAGCGGTCGAGCAGCCAGGGCGTGGCCAGCATCGACACCGTCATCGCGACCATGAAGCCCGACGACACCCACTGCGCCCGTTCCTGTCCCAGCGCGAAGTAATGGCTCAGGCCCGGGATCGCCACGTTGACGATGGTCGACGACATGATCGACGCCATCGTGCCGACCATGACGCTGAGCAGCAGCAGCCAGCGGTAGCGCGGGCCGTGCCGCTCCCGCAGCGCGGTGTGGGAGGTGTCGGCGGTGGCGGCCATCGGGGGCGGAAGGTGCGTGCGGGCGGTGCGGCGCGTCAGTCGCGCGGTTCGGACCAGAGCTTGCCGCCGGTGGCCCAGTTGTGGCGCTGGATGTCGGTGATGATCACGTCGACCGAATCGGGCGAGCCGCCCAGGATCTCGACCGACACGCGGGTGATCTCGGCGACCAGCTTCTGTTTCTGCTCGACCGTGCGGCCTTCCATCATTTCGACGTGGTACGTGGGCATCGCGGTATGTTCCTTGGGAGTGGTTAAGGGGAAATCGACGGGCCGATGATAGAAGCCGCGACGGCACACCGCGCGCAAAGGCAGGCACGGCCCCGCAGCGCCGTCGGGATGGCGGCGAGCGCGGCCCGATCGACCGCGCCGGGCGCCATGCACCAGCAGGCGGCGGCATCCGCAGCCTGGCCGCTGGCCGCCATGGCGCAGCCGTTCGGGCCGCCGCAGGCGATGCAGCGCGCGGCGTCGATGTCGGCGGGCCGATCGTTCGCCTGCGCGGTGGAAGAGGGCAGGGTCGCCATGCAGGAAAGTCTAGGTGGGGTGAGGACGACGGTGGGTGGGAATTGGTAACCGTATCGATGCCGGGCCGGCGCCGTTCAAGGGCTGCCAGCTATCGATTGAATAGCAGACAGGCCGACGGTCAGAACCGCCGTTCCAGCTCCACCCCCGCATATACCGCCCGGCGCAGCGCCGGCTCGAAGAAGCGGCCGTTGCCTTCGTTGACAATCACCGAACCGGCATAGCGGCGGTCGGCCAAGTTGTCGATCCGCACGAACTGGCGCAACTTCCAGGCGCCGAATTCCTGCTGGAACCGGGCACCCAGGTTGAAGACGGTGGCCGACGCGGCGAAGTCGGTGTTGCGGTCGTCCACCGACACCTTGCCGGTGTGCCGCATCTCCAGCGTGTAGATGCCGGGCAGGCGGCCCGGCTCCCAGGCCACCTGCGCATAGGCCTGGCGCTGCGGCAGGCCGGGCATGCGGTTGCCCGCCGCGACCGCCTGGCCGCCGGAGCCGAATCCGTCGGCATAGGTGGCGCGCATGAAGGTCAGCGCCGACGAGAGGGTGAAGCGGCCCAGCTGCGCATCCCCCGACAGTTCCAGCCCGCGGCGCTGCGTGGCACCCGCGTTCTGGAAAATCGACCGGCCGCCGGTGTTGGTGGCGACCACGATCTCGTCGCGGGTACGGGTGTCGAAGATCGCCGCCGTCCAGGCGCCCACGCCGTGCCGACCGCGCAGGCCGGCCTCGGCGCTGCGGCTGGTGCTGTCCGTCAGCGACGTGTTCAGGCCGCTCTGGCCCGCGCGGGGATAGGCCACCTCGTTCAGCGTCGGCGTCTCGAATCCGCGGCCGATGCTGGCGAACGCCTGCAGCGACGGCGCCAAGCGCCAGCGCACGCCGCCGACCGGCGAGGTGCCGCTGAAGCGGGTGGCGCCGCTGTCGTTCGGGTTGCCCGGCACGATGTAGCGGTCTTGCGATTCCAGCCGCACCCGCGAGTGGCGCAGGCCCGCGGTCCAGGTCCAGTCGGCGGTTTCCCATTCGGCCTGCACGTACGGATCGACCGTGGTGGCGCGGTTGACCTCGTTGCGGCGCAGCGCGCCCAGCACGCCCAGGGCGGTGGGCGCGGTGGCGCTGCCGGTGAAGTTCTGGAAGCCGCGGCGCAGCTCGCGCTGCGTGTCGGCCGCCAGGCCCGCGGTGACGGTGAAGCGGCGCGCATCGTCGCCGCTGCCGGTGTTGCGGTCGAAGCGCCAGCGGGCGTTCCAGCCGCCGTAGTCGCGGTCGAGGTCGATTACCCCGCCGGGGTGGCTGGCGGGCGCCTGCACCGTGGTCGGAATCGCCTGGAACTGGGTCAGCGCCCGCTGGCCGGCATAGGCGATGAACTCCACCTGGTGCCCACCGCCCAGCCCCTGCTGCCAGGCCAGGCCCAGCTGCGACTGCTCGACGTTCTTGCGGGTGTCGTAGAGCCGGGCGTTGGGCGTGGTGCGGCCCGGGTCGGCATCGAACTCGGCCCGGCTCAGGCCGAGCGGGTCCTGCGCGAAGCTGGTCTGGCGGCTGGCCAGCAGGGTGAGGCGGCCGGCCGTCTCGCCCTCGCCGTGGCGGCGCGACAGCTTCAGGTTGCCGCTCTGCCGGTCGGCGGCCGACTGGGCACGCGGCCCGTCGGTGGCGAAGCGGGAGGCGTCCAGCGCATAGCCCCATTCGCCGACCATGCCCTGCGCCTGGGTCGAGGCGCGCCAGAAGCCGTCGGAGCCGACCGCCAGCCCGCCGCGCACCGTGGTCGGTGCCCGTCCTTCGGCGGTGGTGAGCGCGATCACGCCGCCCGACGACGCGCCGTACAGTGCCGAATACGGCCCGCGGATCACCTCGATCCGCTCGGCATTGCCCAGCGGGAAGTTGGCGGTCTGGCCCTGGCCGTCGGGTGCGCTGGCCGGAATGCCGTCGACGAAGAGCCGCACGCCCCGCACGCCGAAGGTCGAGCGCGCGCCGAAGCCGCGGATCGACAGCTGCAGGTCCTGCGCATAGCTCTGCCGGTTCTGGATCACCAGCCCGGGCACCCGGCCCAGGCTCTCCGACAGGTTGACCTGCAACTGTCCGGCACGGATCTCCTCGCCGTCGATCACGTCGATCGAGGCGGGCGCCGTCCAGCGCTGCCGGTCGGGCGAGGCACCAGTGATCACCATCGGCTGCAGAGTCCCGACCGTGTCGGCGACAGGGCCCGCGGTCTGCGCGGCTGCCAGCAGGGGCGAGCCGCACAGCGCGCCGGCGCAGGCGAGGTGCAGCCGCAGGCGAGGGAAGGGCGGGGCGGAAAAGGTCGGTACAGGCATGGAGCGGTTCGGCAGAAGGGGCCGCCACAAGCAGGAGCCCCGACCGGGGAGTCTGGCACGCCGTATCCGCCGCGGTGTATCGAGTCTTCTTCGCCCTCGCGTCCCGGCCGGAGCGGGCCGCGCAGGTGCGGCCGCGCCATGGGAAACGGCGCCAGAAGGCGCCGCCGTATCGCGATATCCGCCCCCGAAAATTCAGAGGGAAAACATGCCGTAGCCGGTGTTCTGTGCCGGCTGTCTGCTATATAAAATGTAGCATAGGGTCAGATGCCGATCAGCTCGGCAGCAGCACCTTGTCCACGACGTGGATCACGCCGTTCGACTGGTACACGTTGGCGGTGGTGACCATGGCCATGCCGCCCTTCGAGTCGGTGATGATCACGTTCGGGCCGCGCATCATTGCGGTCAGCGTGCCGCCGCTCACGGTGCGCAGCGTGGCGCGTCCGCCGCCGGCAGCGATCTGCTGGGCCAGCGCCGCAGCGTCGATGCGGCCGGGCACCACGTGGTATGTCAGCACCTTGGTCAGCATCGGCTTGTTAGCGGGTTGCAGCAGCGTGTCGACCGTGCCGGCCGGCAGCGCGGCGAAGGCCGCGTTGGTCGGTGCGAACACGGTGAACGGGCCCGGGCCCTTCAGCGTCTCGACCAGGCCGGCGGCCTTCACGGCGGCGACCAGGGTCGTATGGTCCTTCGAGTTGACGGCGTTGTCGATGATGTCGCGCGAGGCGTACATCGGCGCGCCGCCGACCATCACCGGCGCCATGCCCGGTGCGGCCATCCCGGCACCGGCCATCGGAGCGGGTGGCGGAGGTGGTGGCATGCCGTTGACGGCCGGGCCGTTCGGCGTCATCGGGCCGGTGCCGCCGTTGGTGGTGGCGACATTGGTGCGGGCGTCGGAGCCCGACATGCCCGAGCCGGACATGCCGCCTGCACAGGCGGTGAGGAGGGCGGCAACGCCGGCGGCGACGAGGATCTTTTTCATGGGGTTCTCCGGATGTTTGGACAGAGGGGACGAATGGGCGCGGTACCCACCGCGGCCATTAAGCGCCATCGCTTGTTCTGTTTACGCGCCGTGCGGCAGTTCGGTTTCGTAGGACGAGACGCCGAACTGTCCCTGCGCATCCGACCGCTGAATCGGTATGTGCATCCCCAAAGAAAAAGCCGCCCGGAGGACGGGCGGCTTTGTCGCTGCGAGCCAGCAGATGCGCCGGTCAACCCGCCGCCTTCACCTTCAGCCGCCATGCGTGCAGCAGCGGCTCGGTGTACCCGCTCGGCTGCTCGATGCCCTTGAACACCAAGTCTTGCGCGGCCTGGTAGGCGGCGCTGGTGGTGAAGTTGCCGGCCATCTTGCGGTAGAGCGGATCGCCGGCGTTCTGGGTGTCGACCACCGCGGCCATGCGCTCGAAGGTGGCAGTGACCTGCGCTTTGGTCACCACGCCGTGCAGCAGCCAGTTGGCGATGTGCTGGCTGCTGATGCGCAGGGTGGCGCGGTCTTCCATCAGGCCGACGTCGTGGATGTCGGGCACCTTGGAGCAGCCGACGCCCTGGTCGATCCAGCGGACCACGTAGCCCAGGATGCCCTGCACGTTGTTGTCGAGTTCTTTCTGCTTGTCGGCGTCGCTCCAGACGGGGTCGGGCGATACCGGCACCTGCAGCAGGTCGGCCAGGATCGTGTCGCGCACGCTGGCGGCGTCGGTCTGCTCCAGTTCCTTCTGCACCGCGGCCACGTCCACCTGGTGGTAGTGCAGCGCATGCAGGGTGGCGGCGGTGGGCGAGGGCACCCAGGCGGTGTTGGCGCCGGCCTTGGGGTGGGCGATCTTCTGCTCGAGCATCGCGGCCATCAGGTCGGGCATCGCCCACATGCCCTTGCCGATCTGGGCCTTGCCGCGCAGTCCGGCCGACAGGCCCACCAGCACGTTGTTCTTCTCGTAGGCGGCGATCCACTTGGTGGTCTTCATCTCGCCCTTGCGCAGCATCGCGCCGGCCTGCATCGCGGTGTGCATCTCGTCGCCGGTGCGGTCCAGGAAGCCGGTGTTGATGAAGGCGACGCGCGAGGCCGCCTCGGCGATGCAGGCGGCCAGGTTGACGCTGGTGCGGCGCTCCTCGTCCATGATGCCCAGCTTGACGGTGTTGGCGGGCAGGCCCAGCAGCTGCTCGACGCGGCCGAACAGCGCGCTGGCGAAGGCCACTTCGGCCGGCCCGTGCATCTTGGGCTTGACGATGTAGACGCTGCCGGCGCGCGAGTTGACGATGCCGTCCTTCTCCACGCTGCGCTTCAGGTCGTGCAGCGCGATGGTGGTGGTGACCACCGCGTCCAGGATGCCCTCGGGGATCTCCCGGCCGCCGTCCCAGAGGATGGCGGGGTTGGTCATCAGGTGGCCCACGTTGCGCAGGAACATGAGCGAGCGGCCGTGCAGCCGCACCTCGCCGCCGGCGGCGCCGGTGTAGATGCGGTCGGCGCTCAGGCTGCGGGTGATCGTCTTGCCGCCCTTCTCCAGCGACTCGGTCAGCGTGCCCTGCAGGATGCCCAGCCAGTTGGAGTACGCGAGTACCTTGTCGGCCGCATCCACCACCGCCACCGAATCTTCCAGGTCGAGGATGGTGGAGAGCGCGGCCTCCAGCACCACGTCCGACACGCCGGCCGCATCGGTCTTGCCGATGGCGGTGGCGCGGTCGATCTGGATGTCGATGTGCAGGCCGTTGTGCACCAGCAGCACCGCGGTGGGCGCGGCCGCATCGCCCTGGTAGCCCAGGAACTGGGCAGGGTGCTTCAGGCCGGTGGTGCCGGACGCGGTGGCCACGGCCAGCGCGCCGTCCGCGACGGTGTAGCCGGTGGCGTCCGCATGCGAGCCGCTCGCCAGCGGCGCGGCATCGTCCAGGAAGCGGCGGGCGAAGGCGATGACCTTCTCGCCGCGCTTCGGGTTGTAGCCCCGGCCCTTCTCGGCGCCGTCGGCCTCGGGAATCGCGTCGGTGCCGTAGAGCGCGTCGTACAGAGAGCCCCAGCGCGCATTGGCGGCGTTGAGCGCATAGCGGGCGTTCAGGATCGGCACCACCAGCTGCGGGCCGGCCTGCAGCGCCAGCTCGGCATCGACGTTGGCGGTGGTGGCCCGGGTCCGGGCGGGCGCGGGCTGCAGGTAGCCGATCGACTCCAGGAAGGCGCGGTAGGCCGGCATGTCCTGGATCGGGCCGGGGTGGGCCTTGTGCCAGCCGTCCAGTTCCGTCTGCAGCCGGTCGCGCTCGGCCAGCAGGGCGGCGTTCTTCGGCGCCAGGTCGTGCACGATGGCGTCGAAACCCTGCCAGAAGACGCTGGCGGCCACGCCGGTGCCCGGCAGGACCTTGTCCTCGATGAAGCGGTGCAGTTCGGTGGCCACCTGCAGGCGGTGGACGGTGGTGCGGTCGGTCATGGTCGTGGCTCCTGGAATCGAACGAAGAGGGCGTCTGGCGAATGCCATCACCCAACTGTATTCGAGACCGGTGCAGCGATTAATCGCCCCGCGGGGCTTTGAATCATGACAAATCCGCACGAATGGCGGCTACCGGGCTAGCCGTAGTGCAGCACCCATTCGATACCCTGCTTGTGCGCCGCCTCGATGGCGGTGTCCTCCGTCAGGTGCACGCCGCGCTCCACCGCGATCTCGCGCGGGCGGCTGGGCCAGACCAGCTTCGAGATGGTCAGGGCGGGTGCGAACTTGCCGCTCTCCACCGGCTTGGCAGTGCAGATCAGGTCGTAGTCTTGGTGTCGGAACGTCTTCGTGGCGGCCATGATGTCCCTCGTGCGCCGAAAAACCCAGTATGCCCTGTTGGCATGCTTCCATAGAGCCTTCCGGCAGGTCTGCGGCCCAGGTGTTGGCGCCAAGCATCGCCCGACCGGAGAGGGCCCATGGGCGGGTACAAGCAAAGGCCGTACCGGGACCATTTGTACGGTCCGCGGGGCGACATCTACACCCGGCCAATAATCGACATCGCATGGACAAGTTCAAGCAGATCGAATCCTTCGTCGCCGTGGCCCAGCGCGGCAGCCTCACCGCGGCCGCGCTGGCCGAGGGCGTGGCGCCGGCGATCATGGGCCGGCGGCTCGATGCGCTGGAGGCGCGGCTCGGCGTCAAGCTGATGGTGCGCACCACCCGGCGGCTCGCGCTGACGCACGAGGGCACCGCCTTCCTGGAGGACGCGCAGCGGCTGCTGGCCGACTGGGCCGACGCCGAATCCAGCGTCAGCGCCGGCGGGGTGCGGGCCAGCGGCCACCTGCGGATCACCGCGCCGGCGGGCTTCGGCCGGCGGCACGTGGCGCCGCTGCTGCCGCGGTTCCGCAGCGCGCATGCCGACGTCACCCTGTCGCTCAACCTCAGCGACCGGGTGATCGACCTGACCGGCGAAGGCTTCGACTGCGCGGTCCGGGTCGGCGACATGCCCGATTCGTCCCTGGTCAGCCTGCGCCTGGCCGACAACCGGCGGCTCTGCGTGGCCACGCCCGGCTACCTGGCGCGGCACGGCCGGCCGCAGCATCCGTCGGAGCTGGCGCGCTTCGACTGCCTGACCCTGTCGAGCGACGCGTCGCAGACCCGCGGCTGGGCCTTCCGGCCGCACGGCGCCGCGGGCGGGCAGGAGCTGGTGCACCTGAAGCCGGGCGGGCCGCTCGACTGCTCCGACGGCCAGGTGCTGCACGACTGGTGCCTGGCCGGCTACGGCATCGCCTGGCGCAGCACCTGGGAGGTGGAGGACGATATCGCCGCCGGCCGGCTGGAGGCGGTGCTCCAGGACTTCGCCGCGCCGCCCAACGGCATCTACGCGGTGCTGCCGCAGCGCAAGCACCTGCCGCTGCGGGTACGGCTGTGGGTCGATTTCCTGAAGCTTCAATTCGCCCGGGCCGATTTCTGGCAATCGCAGAATCGCTCCTGAATCGATAGCGTGTAGTCGGCGCCCGGAGCCGGCTGCAGCCCTTATTTTCTTGAAAATGCCTCCGACCGCGCAGGCAACAAGACGTAAGTAACCGGCGGCGCTGCATCCGCCGGAGCCTCTCGTGCCTAGAGACTGCGTGCCGCTGCGGAATTTGCCCCGTGCAATTTCCGTCGGCATGCCATTCATCCACCAAGAACGAGGACCGACATGCAGACCACACCGAAGACCCGCTGGGCGCTCGCCCTGATCGCCACCGCCGCCCTGGCAGCCTGCGGTGGAGGCGACGGCGATGGCGGCGGCAGCACCACGCCGGTACCCGGCGCGCAGCTGGGCGACACGATCGCGATCACCGCCGCCGGCCGGGTGGTGTCGTTCAACCGCACCACGCCCGCCGCGCTGGCCACCAGCCTGCCGATCACCGGCCTGGCCGCCAACGAGACGCTGCTGGGCATCGACGTGCGCCCGGCCGACGGCGCCGTCTACACCGTCAGCTCGCTCGGCCGCATCTACACGCTGAACCCCGCCACCGGCGCGGTGACCTTCAAGGCGGCGCTCTCTACCGCGCTGTCGGGCACCCAGTTCGGCTTCGACTTCAACCCGGTGGCCGACCGCCTGCGCCTGGTGAGCGATACCGGCCAGAACCTGCGCATCGACGTGACCTCCGGCACCGCCACGGCCGACGGCCTGATCAACGGCGTGGCCGGTGCGCGCGTCACCGCCTCGGCCTATACCAACTCCTTCGCCGGCACCACCACCACCCAGCTCTACAACCTGGACGCCGCCGGCACCCTGTACCTGCAGGACCCGCCCAACAACGGCACGCTGGCCAGCCCGGTCTCGCTGGGCGTCGCCTTCACCGGCACCAACGGCTTCGACATCGACGCCCGCAACAACCGCGGCTACGCGGCCCTGACCGTCGCCGGCAGCACCAGCCTCTACACCGTCGCCCTGTCGGGCACCGCCGGCGCCACGCTGGTCGGCCCGATCGGCTCGGGCGAGGCGATCGTCGGCCTGACGCTGACCCAGCCCACCGCACCGCGCGCCTACGTGCTGACCGACACCTCGCGCCTCGGCAGCTTCGCGCCGGCCACGCCCAACACGCTGTCGGCCACGGTCGCGGTCGGCGGCCTGGGCGCCAACGAGACGGTGCTGGGCATCGACTTCCGTCCGGCCAACGGCCTGCTGTACGCGCTGACCTCGCTCGGCCGGCTGGTGACGGTCGATCCCGATACCGGCGCGTCCACCTTCGTCTCGGCCCTCGCGGCCGACCCGACCGACACCACGCTGCCGTACGCTGGCCTTGCCGGCGCGCGCTTCTCGGTCGACTTCAACCCGGTGGCCGACCGCCTGCGGGTGATCAGCAACACCGGCCAGAGCCTGCGCATCAATGTCGACACCGGTGCCACCACCACCGACGGCGCGATCAACCGCACCGCGGCGGCCAGCGTGGTGGCCGCGGCCTACACCAACAGCTTCGCCGGCACCACCGCCACCGACCTGCTCGACCTGGACACCAACCAGAACGTGCTGGCCCGCCAGGCACCGCCGAACGACGGCACGCTGGTCAACATCGGCGCGCTCAACGTGGCGCTGAACGGCCAGGGCGCGTTCGACATCGCGGGCGGCGCCAACGGCCTGTCGCTGGCGGCCCTGCGCCCCACCGGCACCGGCCCGTTCAACCTCTACACCATCGCGCTCGCCACCGGCGCGGCCACGCTCTTCGGCAACACGTCCGGCAACGCCGCGCTGTCGCAGATCGGCGGCGCGGGCGGCCCGGTGGTGCGGGACATCGCGATCCGGTACTGATCGGGTTCGGTTCGGTGCGGCGGCTTCGCTTCTTGCGGCGATGCACCCCGCACCTGGGTCGCGCCGGTCACGCCAGCATGCGGTACGCCGCCACCCCCACGAGCAGCCACACCCCGAGGACCAGCAGCACGCCCACCCTGCTGCGCGGTTTCTCGCCGTGGTCGGACATCCAGCCCTCCGCCTGCACCCGGCTAGCCGCGAGGACGTCGGGCGGGAGCAGCCGGATGGTCAGCCAGATCAGGGCCGGCAGCAGGAGCACGTCGTCCAGGTAGCCCAGGACCGGAATGAAATCCGGGATGAGGTCGATGGGGCTGAGCGCATAGGCGACGACGAAGGCGCCGAGCGCCTTCGCATGCCACGGCGTCAGCGGGTTCCGCAGGGCGAACCAGAGGGTGACGCCGTCGCGCTTCAGCCGCCGGGCCCAGGTTTTCAGGCGGGTGCCGAGGGTCATGTCGGGACAGGGGATAGGTCGGACGCGCCGATTGTCGCGGGTGCCGGGGGCGCCTGCGGCGGTGGGCGGCCCCGGCTGCGCGTCCTGCGAAGCCCGCGTCTGCCGGGTCAGCGCCGCGGATGGCCGCTCAACAACCCTTCGACGCCCGGCAGCACGGTGCCGATGGCGATGCCTTCGTCGGTGATCTCGAACCGGCGCAGCTCGTGGCTGTGGGCGCTGTTGCGGACCTTCACCACCGCCAGCACCCGCTCGATCCGGCCGTCCAGCTCCACGTAGCGCTGGACGATGATCGCGTCGGTCAGGAAAGCGGCGCCGTACGGGCTGAAGCGCAGGTCGGTGTAGCGGTCTTCCAGCTCTGAGATCAGCAGCACCGCCACGCCCATGCCGGTGAGCACCGCCACCATCCGGTGCAGCGACTCCCGGAAGTCCTCGCGGAACATCGGTGCCAGCGACAGCTCGAAGCCCGAGAGTGAATCGATCACCACCCGCCGGGCGCCGGTGCGCTCGATCAGGTCGGTCAGCGCGTACAGCGTCTCGTCGGTCGACAGGTCGAGCGCCCGGGTGTCGACGATGCCCACGTCGCCGCTGGCGACGAGCCGGTCGAGCTGCACCTTGTGCGCGCGCCGCGGCGTCTTCTCGAAGGCCGCGATCACGCCGCGCTCGCCAGCCGCCACGCCCGCCGCCAGGAAGGCGACCGCCAGCTGCGACTTGCCCGAGCCCGACGGGCCGGCGACCAGCAGCGAATAGCCGGGCGGCAGGCCGCCGCCCATCATCTCGTCGAGGGCCGGCACGCCCATCGACAGCCGGGAGGCGACGGCCGGCCCGCCATCTGCGGCATCGGCCTGGTTGTCGAACCCGGTCGCGGTATCGGGCAGGATGCGCGGGAACACGCGGATGCCGTCGTCGCCGATGCGGAAGGTGTGCTGCCCCGGGATCGACGCATGGCCGCGCATCTTGGCGATCTGGATCTTGCGCACCATCGAATTGCCGAGCATGTTCTGCGTCATCCACAGGATGCCGTCGGCCACGGTGAAGATCGGGTTGGCCTCGGTCTCCAGCGCCAGGTATTCGCCGATCAGGAACGAGGTCGCCTGCCAGGTGGTCAGGTGCATCCCGAGGCGCTGCACGAAGAGCCTCAGGTCGGTGCCCGGGCCGCCGGCCTGCACCGCCTGCACCACCGAGCGGAACGAATCGACCATCACGAAGGCCGGGTTGCGCAGGCTCATCTCGCTCACGATCCGCGCGAGCACCTTGTCGAAGTCGCCGGTCATGGCCTCGTCGGCCAGGTTCACGAAGTGGATGCAGTCGCCCACCTTGGCGAGGTCGAAGAACTCGTACTGCTGCTGGTAGCGCAGCATCTTGATCGTCGGCTCGCCCAGGATGGTGAAGAACAGGGCCGGCCGCTCGGGCGTGGCCAGGGCGAACATGATCTGGTGCGCCAGGGTGGTCTTGCCGGATCCGGGCACGCCCGCGATCAGGTTGAACGAGAACTCGGCCAGGCCGCCTCCCAGCAGCTCGTCCAGTCCCGGGACGCCCGTTTTCAGCCGCCGTATCTCGACCTTGTTGGTCATTTCGCTTTCTCCTCGATAGGCGCCGTGCCCGCCGGGGGGAGATTCCAGGCAGAGCGCAGCAGGCGGTTTGTCAGTGGCTCGCCTATGAGCGACGTAAGCAAATCGGCAAAAGTGGTCAGCAGCGCGGCCGAGATCGCGCGCGCCTCGGCAAGGTCGAGCCGGCCGAGGTCTTCGCGCAGGCAGGCCAGCTGCTCGCTGCGTGGAGGCGCCACCGGTTGGTATCCTCGCCGCACAGGCCGCCGCCCGCACCGCCGGACCTGTCGCGGCTCCGCTCGCATGTCGCCGCTTCCCGCCCACGACGCCGCCCGAAAGCCGACCCTGGCGCCGTGCCGCCGTCGCCCGAATCGCCTGGAGTTCCATGACCCCCTCCGTCCCGCCGCCGTCCGCCCCGTCCACCGATGTCCTGATCAGCGAGGTCGGCCCGCGCGACGGCCTGCAATCGGTCGCGGCCACGATGCCCACCGCCGACAAGCTCCGCTGGATCGACGCCCTGGTCGCCGCCGGCGTGCGCGAGATCGAGGTCGCCTCCTTCGTCCCCGCCCGGCTGCTGCCGCAGATGGCCGATGCGGCGGCGGTGGTGCGGCATGCGGTGTCCCACCCCGGCGTCACCGTGATGGCGCTGGTGCCCAACCTGCGCGGCGCCGAGGCGGCGCTGGCGGCCGGCGTGCACAAGCTGACGATGCCGGTATCCGCCAGCGCCGCCCATTCGCTGGCCAACGTGAAAAAGACCCGCGAGGAGATGGTCGAAGAGCTGCGTGCCGTCGCCCGGCTGCGCGACGCGGTGGCGCCGGGCGTGCGCCTGGAGGCCGGCCTCTCCACCGCCTTCGGCTGCACCCTGCAGGGCGACGTGCCGGAGGACGAGGTGATCCGCCTGGCCGCGCAGTGCATCGCCGCCGGTGCCGAAGAGGCGGGCCTGTCGGACACGGTGGGCTACGCCAACCCGGCGCAGGTGCGGCGCCTGTTCCGCCGGCTGCGGGCCGAGATCGGCGCCCATGCCGGCGCCGCCCACATGCACAACACCCGCGGCCTGGGCCTGGCCAACTGCCTGGCCGCGTGGGAGGAGGGCGTGCGCACCTTCGACAGCTCGCTCGGCGGCCTGGGCGGCTGCCCCTACGCACCGGGCGCCTCGGGGAACGTGGTGACCGAGGACCTGGTCTTCATGTTCGAGGCGATGGGCGTGCGCACCGGAATCGACCTCGAAAAACTGTTCGCCGCCCGCGCGCCGCTGAGGGCCGGGCTGCCCGGCGAGCCGGTCTACGGCATGGCGCCGGAGGCGGGCCTGCCGCGCGGATTTATCGGCTCACCCCCAGGCTCCGAGCACTCCGTGTCGCTTCGCCAACCCCCTGCCGGGGGCACCACCGGCGGGCCGGCGGAGCCGGACCCGCGGTGGTCGCTCGACGTCGGTGCAAGTGCGTCCGGGGCCGATGCACCCGACAGCCGGCCACTCCCCTACGCCGGCATCCGCGTCGTCGAGTTCACCCACATGGTCATGGGCCCGACCTGCGGCATGCTGCTGGCCGACCTGGGGGCCGAGGTGATCAAGATCGAGCCGATCGGCGGCGACACCACCCGCACCCTGCTCGGCTCGGGCGCGGGCTTCTTCCCGATGTTCAACCGCAACAAGAAGAGCATCGCGCTCGACCTGAAGCAGTCCGAGGGCGTGGCGGCGGCGCTGCGGCTGATCGCGACGGCCGACGTCGTCAGCGAGAACTTCAAGCCCGGCGTGATGGACCGGCTGGGCCTGGGCTACGCGGCGCTGAAGGCGCGCGATCCGCGCATCGTCTACGTCAGCCACAAGGGCTTCCTGCCCGGCCCGTACGAGCACCGCACCGCGCTCGACGAGGTGGTGCAGATGATGGGCGGGCTGGCCTACATGACCGGACGCCCCGGCGATCCGCTGCGCGCCGGCACCAGCGTCAACGACATCATGGGCGGCATGTTCGGCGCCATCGGCGCGATGGCCGCGCTGGCCCAGCGCGAGAAGACCGGCGCCGGCTGCGAGGTGCAGGCGTCGCTCTTCGAGAACAACGTCTTCCTCGTCGGCCAGCACATGATGCAGTTCGCCGCCACCGGCAAGCCGGCAGCGCCGATGCCGAGCCGCATCTCGGCCTGGGCGATCTACGACGTCTTCACCGTGCGGGGCGGCGAGCAGATCTTCCTGGCGGTGGTGAGCGACCGGCAGTGGGCCGTCTTCTGCCGCGCCTTCGGCCTGACCGCGCTGCGGGACGATCCGCGCCTGTCCACCAACAACGACCGGGTGCAGGCCCGCGACTGGCTGATGCCCCAGCTGCGCGCCCACCTGGCCGACCGCGACGCGGCCGACCTGGCGGCGGTGTTCGAGGCCGAGGGCCTGCCGTTCGCGCCGATCACCCGGCCCGAGCAGCTGTTCGACGATCCGCACCTCGCCGCCACCGGCGGCCTGGCGCCGATCCGGATGAACGACGGGCGGATGTCCCGGGTGCCGCTGCTGCCCTTCACCCTCGACGGCGCCCAGCCGCAGATCCACGAGCAGCCGCCCCGGGTGGGCGAGCACACCGACGCGCTGCTGCGGGAGGCGGGCTACGGCGAGGCCGAGATCGCCGCGTTCCGGTCGCGCGCCATCGTGCAGTAGGCGCACCGGCGGCACGGCTGCCGCGGTGCGCCGCGGGAGGGTGTTTCGCAGGCTGTCGCGGCGCCCATTGTTGCGACGGCGGAAACGCTGGGTTGCCCCGCCGCATGCTGCGCCAGCGGGCACCGGCTTCGATAATTCCGAGGGTCCAACACCGAGGAAAAAACATGTCCAACACCGCCTCCGCTTCCGCTTCCGCCGCGCCGTCCCCATCGGCCACGCCCGACGCCGCCGACCTGCTCGACCGCCTGCACTGGCGCTACGCCACCAAGGCGATGGACCCGGCCCGCAAGGTCGCCCCGGAGAAGGTCGACCGGATCGTCGAGGCCGCGCGCCTCGCGCCCACCTCCAGCGGGCTGCAGCCGTTCGAGCTGCTGGTGGTGGCCGACGCCGCGGTCCGCGAGAAGATCAAGGCGATCGCCTGGAACCAGGCGCAGGTGACCGACAGCTCGCACCTGCTGGTCTTCGCGGCCTGGGACGACTACACCGCCGAGCGGATCAACGCGATGTTCGACCTGACCAACGAAGTGCGCGGCATCCGCAACGAGGGCTGGGAGAAATACCGCGCCCAGTTGCTCGCCACCTACCCGCAGCGCGGCGCCGAGGTCAACTACGCCCATGCGGCGCGGCAGGCCTACATCGCGCTCGGCGCCTCGCTGATCGCCGCCGCCTACGAGGAAGTCGACAGCACGCCGATGGAGGGCTTCGACCCCGACGCGCTCGACGCCATCCTGGGCCTGCGCGCCAAGGGCCTGCGCAGCGTCGCGATCCTGCCGCTGGGCTACCGCCTGGCCGACAAGGACTGGCTGGTGCACCTGGAGAAGGTACGCCGCCCGCGCGAACAGTTCGTCTCGCAGGTCTGACCGGGCCGGGCGCGCCGGGCGGGCGGTGCCGCACGGCGAAGGGTCTATTTTTCTCGGGGCCGATTACAGTCGGCCGGCGCAGGCCGCTTTGGCCGCACCCCACGAGAAAAGAACTCCATGGTCCTCGAATCCATCCTCGCCTACCTGCACCTGCTGGCCATCCTGACGATGGTGGTCTTCGTCGCGAGCGAGGCGGCGCTGTGCCGGGCCGACTGGCTCAACGCCAAGGTGGTGGCGCGGCTGGCGAAGATCGACCTGGTCTACGGCATCGCCGCGGTACTGGTGCTGGCGACCGGCGTGGCGCGCATCGTCTGGGGCGTCAAGGGCCCGGCCTACTACGGCGCCAACTGGCTGCTGCACGCCAAGGTGGGCCTGTTCGTGGCGATCGCGCTGGTCTCGATCAAGCCGACGCTCACCTTCCGCCGCTGGGCACGGGTGCAGAAGGCGGGCGGCGCATTGCCCGGTGCCACCGAGATCGCCGCCACCCGCCGGCTGGTGATGGTGCAGGCCCACCTGCTGCCGCTGATCCCGCTCGCCGCGACCTTCCTGGCACGGGGCTTCGGCGTCAAGTAGCGCCGGGCGCTGCGCCGCAAAACGAAACCCCGCACGGCCGGCAGGCGGTGCGGGGTTTCGTGCTTTCAAAATCGATAGCAGCGGGTCGGCGTCCAGCAAGCCCTTTGAGTGCTTTCGTTGTTGAAATGCTTGCTGTTCGCCGGCAATCAGCTATGAATTAGATAGCGTGCCGCACGCGTCGGGCGCTCAGGCGGCCGGCTTGTTCTTCAGGCACTCGCTCATGAAGCTCTTGCGGGCGTCGCCCTTCAGGGCCTGGGTCTTGGCGTCGGCGTTGCAGGTCTTCATCTTGTCCTGCTGGGTCACCTTGGCGGCGCCAAGGCATTCCTTCATGAAGGCCTTGCGCTCGTCGCCCTTCTTGCCGGTGGCCTCGGTGTTGCAGGTCGCCATCTTTTCCTGCTGGGCGGTCTTGGGCTTGGCGGAGGCGGTCGTGGCCGCCGGGGCCGCGGCCGCCGCAGGCGCGTCGGCGGCGTGCACCGCAGAAGCCAGGGAGAGCGCCAGGCCGGCGGCCAGGGTGAGCAGTGTCGTCTTGGTGGTTTTCATGGTTTTCCTGCAACGGTTGGGGGGTCTGCGGGCCTCGGCGAAGCCCGCTGCATAACGCCGTGCCCGCGCGCGGGGATGACGCCGCCGCCAGTGTCCCGCAAAGCCGTCCGCGGGGCGCGGGGGCCGCACCCTAAAATCGCCGGATGCTCTCCGTCAAACACGATCTGCTCGCGGCCCTGGCCGACGCGCTGGAACAACTGCTGCCCGGCGCCGGTGCCCGGGCCGTCTTCGAATCCCCCAAGGTGGCGGCGCACGGCGACCTCGCCACCACCGCGGCCATGCAGCTCGCCAAGCCGCTGGGCCAGAACCCGCGCCAGGTAGGCGAGGCGCTGCGCGCCGCGCTGCTGGCCACGCCCGCCTTCGCCCGCTGGACATCGGCCGTCGAGCTGGCCGGCCCCGGCTTCCTCAACATCCGCCTGACGCCGCAGGCCAAGCAGCAGACGGTGCGCGAGGTGCTCTCGGCCGGCGCCGGCTACGGCGCGCAGCCGGTGCGGCCCGAAGACCGGGTGCTGGTCGAGTTCGTCTCGGCCAACCCCACCGGCCCGCTCCACGTGGGCCACGGCCGCCAGGCGGCCCTCGGCGACGCGATCTGCAACCTGCTGACGACGCAGGGTCGCGCGGTCCACCGCGAGTACTACTACAACGACGCCGGCGTGCAGATCCAGACGCTCGCCCGCAGCACCCAGCTGCGCGCCAAGGGCTTCAAGCCGGGCGACGCCTGCTGGCCCACCGACCCGGCCGATCCGGCCAGCAAGGGCTTCTACAACGGCGAGTACATCCAGGACATCGCCGACGACTTCCTGGCCGGCAAGACGGTGCAGGCCAGCGACCGCGCCACCACCGCCAGCGGCGACGCGGACGACATCGACGCGATCCGCGACTTCGCCGTCGCCTACCTGCGCCACGAGCAGGACAAGGACCTGCAGGCCTTCAACCTGGCCTTCGACGAGTACTACCTGGAATCGAGCCTCTACACCAGCGGCCGGGTGCAGCGCACGGTCGACCGCCTGGTCGCCAACGGCAAGACGTTCGAGCAGGACGGCGCGCTCTGGCTGAAGAGCACCGACTACGGCGACGACAAGGACCGGGTCATGAAGAAGACCGACGGCTCCTTCACCTACTTCGTGCCCGACGTGGCCTACCACATCTCCAAATGGGAGCGCGGCTACCGCACGGTGGTCAACATCCAGGGCACCGACCACCACGGCACCATCGCCCGGGTGCGCGCCGGTCTGCAGGCGGCCGACGTCGGCATCCCGCAGGGCTATCCCGACTACGTGCTGCACACGATGGTGCGGGTGGTCAAGGGCGGCGAAGAGGTCAAGATCAGCAAGCGCGCCGGCAGCTACGTCACCCTGCGCGACCTGATCGAGTGGACCAGCACCGACGCGGTCCGCTTCTTTTTGCTCTCCCGCAAGCCCGATACCGAATACACCTTCGACATCGACCTGGCGGTGGCCCAGAACAACGAGAACCCGGTGTACTACGTGCAGTACGCCCACGCCCGCATCTCGTCGGTGCTCGCCGCCTGGGGCGGCGACCGCGGCTGGCTGCCGCACGCCGACCTGGCGCCGCTCGACACGCCGGCCGCCCAGGCGCTGATGCTGCAGCTGGCCAAGTACCCGGCGATGCTAACCGACGCGGCCACCCACTTCGCGCCGCACGACGTCACCTTCTACCTGCGCGACCTGGCCGCGGCCTACCACAGCTACTACGACGCCGAGCGCATCCTGGTCGACGACGAAGCCACCAAGAACGCCCGCCTGGCGCTGGTCGCCGCGGTGGCGCAGGTGCTGCACAATGGCTTGGCGATCCTCGGCGTGTCGGCGCCGCAGAAGATGTGAAACGGTTCCGACACCCCATGACAAGCAGAGGACAGGCAATGCGGAGCGCACACGGGCAGCGGGCGGAGCGGATGCGGCACCCACAGCGGGGCGGCACCTTCCTCGGCATCATCATCGGCGTCATGCTGGGCCTGGGCGCCGCCCTGGCGGTGGCCGTCTACGTGACCAAGGTGCCGGTGCCCTTCCTGAACCGCAACGCCAACCGCAGCGCCGACATGGACGCGGTCGAGGCGCAGAAGAACCGCGACTGGGACCCCAACTCGGCCCTGGCCAACAAGCGCGGCGTGCGGCCGCCGCCCGGCAGCACCGGCGTGGCCGGCACCGTGGGCGCCGCCGCCCAGGGCGTCACCCCGCCGCAGGCGCCCGGCACCACCGTGGCCCCGGTGGCCGTGCCCGAGCCGCCGCCCGGCCCGGCCGCGCGCGCCGCCGCCGCGGCCAAGCCGGCGTCCTCCGACCCGCTGGGCGACCTGGCCGCGGCCCGCGCCGCCCGCGCGCCGCAGGCCGGCACCGGCCAGGCCGTCGCCTCGGCCGCGCCCGCCGCCGCGGCCACCAGCGGCGCGGCCGCCACCGGTGCCGCCGCCCAGGCCACCGCCGAGCCGTTCGACTACTTCATCCAGGCCGGCGCCTTCCGCAGCAACGACGACGCCGACGCCCAGCGCGCACGCCTGGCGATCATGGGCTGGGAAGCGCGGGTCACCGAGCGCGAGCAGGCCGGCCGCACCGTCTACCGCGTGCGCGTCGGCCCCTTCACCCGCCGCGACGATGCCGACCGCCTGAAAGAGAAGCTCGACACCGCCGGCATGGATTCGACGCTGGTGCGCGTGCAGCGCTGAACTTTTTGCGCTTCCGCGCCCTCAGACCCGTTCAAGGAGAAACCCTGTCCATGTTGATGAATCGCCGCGACCTCACCCTGTCCTCCGCCGCCTCCCTGGCCGCCACCGCGCTGCCGCTCGGCTGGACGACATCCGCCCACGCCCAGGGCAAGCCGCCGCAGGCCGGCAAGGACTACCTCAAGCTCGAGAAGCCCGCCACCGTCGACACGGCACCGGGCAAGATCGAGGTGATCGAGTTCTTCTGGTACAGCTGCCCGCACTGCAACGCCTTCGAGCCGGCCTTCGAGCGCTGGGCCAAGGCCCAGCCCGCCGACGTGGTAGTGCGCCGGGTGCCGATCGCCTTCCGCGACGACTTCGCGCCGCAGCAGAAGCTCTACTACGCGCTCGAAGCCATGGGCAAGATTCCCGAGCTGCACGGCAAGGTCTTCAACGCGATCCACAACGAGCGCCAGAAGATCGCCACCGACGGCCCGATCGCCGACTGGGTCGCCAAGCAGGGCGTAGACAAGGCGAAGTTCGTCGAGACCTACAACTCGTTCTCTGTCGCGGCCAAGGCCAAGCGGGCGGTGCAGCTGCAGGACCAGTACAAGCTCGAAGGCGTGCCGGCCCTGGGTATCGCCGGCAAGTACTACACCGACGGCAGCATGGCCGGCAGCATGGAGCGCGCGCTGACCGTGGCAGACTACCTGATCGCCGACGCCCGCAAGACCCGCTGACGGGCCACCGCCCGCTGCCGCCGTGCCGGCGGCGGCCGGGCACACACCGACAGGCCCGCATCGCGCGGGCCTTCGCGTTTGCGATTCCCCCGTACGATAAACCTGCCCTCCGGGCGTAGGCGCGGGGCCTGCGCGGCATACAATGACTGCAAGATTCGTGCCCTTATGAAACAGCTTTTTGCATCCTTCGCCCTCGGTGTCCTGGCCCTCTGCGCTTCGGGCCTGGCCCAGGCCGAGAAAGCCGACCGCACCAAGCCCGCCAACATCGAGGCCGACGCCCTGCGGCACGACGACCTGAAGCAGACCAGCGTCTTCACCGGCAACGTGGTGATGACCAAGGGCACCATCATCATCCGCGGCGCCCGGCTGGAAGTGCGACAGGACGCCGAGGGCTACCAGTACGGCACCGTCTGGGCCGACGCCGGCAAGCGTGCCTACTTCAAGCAGAAGCGCGACACCGCGGCCGGTGCGCCCGACGAGTTCATCGAGGGCGAGGGCGAGACCATTGAATACGACGGCCGCGCGGACAACGTCAAGTTCATCCGCCGTGCCGAGATGCGGCGCCTGGCCGGCAACACCGTCAACGACGACGTGCGCGGCGACGTGATCGTCTACAACAACATCACCGACGTGTTCACCGTGGACGGCAACAAGCAGAACGACGCCAAGGCCTCGCCCGGCGGCCGGGTGCGCGCGGTACTCTCGCCGCGCGGCGACGGCCCCGGTGCCAAGCCCGCCGCCACGCCGCCCGCCGGCGCCGCGGCCCCCGCGCTGCGCCAGAGCACCACCCTGGACGGGGCCCCCCAATGATCGAGCCGACCCTGGACGCCGGGCCCCGCGCCCCCGGCGGGAGCGGCTCTGCTTCCGCACCGCAGAGCAAGCTGGAGGCGCTGCACCTGCGCAAGGCCTACGGCAGCCGCACGGTGGTCAAGGACGTGTCGCTGTCGGTGCAGAAGGGCGAGGTGGTCGGGCTGCTCGGCCCCAACGGCGCCGGCAAGACCACCTCGTTCTACATGATCGTGGGCCTGGTGCGCTCCGACGGCGGCGACATCCGGATCGACGGCCAGCCGATCGGCCGCCTGCCGATCCACCGCCGTTCGCGGCTCGGCCTGTCGTACCTGCCGCAGGAGGCGTCGATCTTCCGCAAGCTCTCGGTGCAGGACAACGTGCGCGCCGTGCTGGAGCTGCAGGAGGACGAGGACGGCCGCGCGCTGAAGAAGCCCGAGATCGAGCGCCGCCTGGACGCGCTGCTGGCCGACCTGCGGGTCGACCACCTGCGCGATTCGCCCGCGCTGGCCCTCTCGGGCGGCGAGCGCCGCCGGGTCGAGATCGCCCGTGCCCTGGCCACCCAGCCGCGCTTCATCCTGCTGGACGAGCCTTTCGCCGGCATCGACCCGATCGCGGTGATCGAGATCCAGCGGATCATCGGATTCCTGCGCGACCGCGGCATCGGCGTGCTGATCACCGACCACAACGTGCGCGAAACCCTGGGCATCTGCGACCACGCCTTCATCATCAGCGACGGCGAAGTGCTGGCCCAGGGCACGCCTGCCGAGATCGTGGAAAACGCCGACGTGCGCCGCGTCTACCTCGGCGAACACTTCAGGATGTGATGGCCGGCGTTTTTTCTTTCAGGGCCGCCGCGGAACCGGCTTCGCCGGGCCGCTGGCTGCGCCCCCCTGTGGGGGGTAGGCGTAGCACGGAGTGCGCAGCCTGGGGGGCGAAAGGCCTGTGAAACAAGGGCTTTCCCTCCGAGTGTCGCAGCACCTGGCGCTGACGCCGCAGCTGCAGCAGTCGATCCGGCTGCTGCAGCTGTCGACGCTGGAGCTGAGCCAGGAGGTCGAGCAGATGCTCGACGACAACCCGTTCCTGGAAGTCACGCAGGACGAGGCGCCGCGGGAAGAGTTCGGCGTGGCGCAGGCCGACACGCCGGCGCCCGACGAGGGGCCGGTGGCCGCCGAAGATGCTCCTTATTCGATAGCAGACAGTCGGGATTCCACCACGGCTACGGCCACGAATGACGATGCAGCCGCGTCCGACACCGAGCGCAGCATCGGCGAGGACGAGCCCAGCTGGGACGGCGACGGCGGCACCGACACCGCGCCCGACGACGGCGAATGGGGCGGCGATGCGCCGGCCCGCAAGAACAACCTGGGCGACGACGGCGAGGTCGATGCGACCGAGCTGGCGCGCAGCCAGGAATCGCTGCAGTCGCATCTGCACCGGCAGGCGCTGTCGCTGCGCCTGTCGCCGCTCGACAGCGCGGCGCTGCGCTTCCTGATCGAATCCTTGAACGACGACGGCTACCTGGAGGACTCGCTGCCCTCGCTGGCCCTGGGCCTGGCCGGGGCCGGCGAGGAGCATGCCGACGACGTGGACGAGCTGGTCCACCGCTTCACCGTCGCCCTGCGCCTGCTGCAGCACCTGGACCCGACCGGCGTCGGCGCGCGGGATCTGCGCGAATGCCTGACGCTGCAGCTGCAGGCCCTGAAAGACGCCGGCGACGACGACGCGAGCGATCCGGCGGTGCTCGACGCCGCCCTGCGCATCTGCGCCCAGCCGATGGAGCTGCTGGCCCGGCGCGACGTCAAGCGCCTGACCGCGCTCTGCGGCGCCAGCGACGAGACCACCCGTACCGCGATGGCGCTGATCGCCCGGCTGGAGCCCAAGCCCGGCCGCCGCTTCGTCGACGTGGAGCGCAACGTGGTCGTGCCCGACGTGCTGGTGCGCCGCATCGGCCGCGGCACCAACGTGCGCTTCCAGGTGCAGCTCAACGGCGATGTGATGCCCCGGCTGCGGGTGCACGACATCTACGCCAACGCGCTGCGCCAGCACAAGGGCCAGAACAGCCAGGCGCTGCAGCAGCGGCTGCAGGAAGCGCGCTGGTTCATCAAGAACATCCAGCAGCGCTTCGACACCATCCTGCGGGTCTCCAACGCCATCGTCGAGCGGCAGAAGGCCTTCTTCGTGCACGGCGAGCTGGCGATGCGCCCGCTGGTGCTGCGCGAGATCGCCGACGAGCTGGGCCTGCACGAGTCGACCATCAGCCGCGTCACCACCGCCAAGTACATGTCGACGCCCTACGGCACCTTCGAGCTGAAGTACTTCTTCGGCTCGGCGCTGGGCACCGAGACCGGCGGCAACGCGTCGAGCACCGCGGTGCGAGCGCTGATCAAGCAGTTCGTCTCGTCGGAAAGCCCGGCCAAGCCGCTGTCGGACAGCCAGATCTCCGAGATGCTCAAGGAGCAGGGCATCGAATGCGCCCGCCGCACCGTGGCCAAGTACCGCGAGGCGCTGCGCATCGCGCCGGCCAACCTGCGCAAGGCGCTCTAGGGCCCAGGCGGCAGCGGGCCACTCGCCGCCGTCCGCCGCACAGTGCCGCGGGTCAGAACGGGTAGTGCCGCTCGCCCATCTGCAGCGTGATCCAGCGCAGCTCGGTGAACGCCTCGATCCCCGCCTTGCCGCCGAAACGGCCCCAGCCCGAATCCTTCACCCCGCCGAAGGGCATCTGCGCCTCGTCGTGCACCGTGGGGCCGTTGACGTGGCAGATGCCCGACTCGATCCGGCGCGCCACCTGCCAGGCCCGGGCCACGTCGCGGCCGAACACCGCGGCCGACAGGCCGAACGGGTTGTCGTTGGCGCAGGCGATGGCGGCCTCGGTGCCGTCCACCCGCACGATGGGCTTGACCGGGCCGAAGGATTCCTCGTGGTAGATCTCCATCTCGCGGGTGACGTGGTCGAGCACGGTGGCGGGCATCAGCGTGCTGTCGGCCTTGCCGCCGCAGAGCAGGGTGGCGCCCTTGGCCAGCGCGTCGTCGACCATGCGGTTGCAGCGCTCGACCGTCGCCATGTCCACCACCGAGCCCAGCACCACCGGGCCCTGGCGCGGATCGCCCAGCGGCAGGGTGCGGGCCTTGGCGGCGAAGGCTTCGGCGAAGGCGTCGGCCACCTTCGCATCGACCACGATCCGCTCGGTCGACATGCAGATCTGGCCCGAGTTGGCGAAGGAGCCGAAGGCGGCGGCATCCACCGCGGCGGCGATGTCGGCGTCGTCCAGCACCACGAAGGGCGCCTTGCCGCCCAGCTCCAGCACCGCGGGCTTCAGGTACCGGGCGCAGGTCTGCGCGATCAGCCGGCCGACGTGGGTGGAGCCGGTGAAGTTGACCCGCCGCAGCGCGGGGTGGGCCACCATCGCCTCGACCACCGCGGCCGCGTCGGCCGGGGCGTTGGTGACGAAGTTGACCACGCCCGGCGGCAGGCCGGCCTCCTGCAGCGCCTCGACGATCAGGCCGTGGGTCTGCGGGCAGAGTTCGGAGCCCTTCAGCACCACCGTGTTGCCGCAGGCCAGCGGCGTGGCGATGGCGCGCACGCCCAGGATCACCGGTGCGTTCCAGGGCGCGATGCCCAGCACCACGCCTGCCGGCTGGCGCACCGCCAGCGACAGGCTGCCCGGCACGTCCGAAGGGATCTGCTCGCCGCCCACCTGGGTGGTGAGCGCCGCCGCTTCCAGCAGCATGCCCGCGGCCAGGTGCACGTTGAAGCCGGCCCACATGCCGGAGGCACCGGTCTCGGCGGCCATGGCGGCGGCGAACGCCTCGCCCTTGGCCTCCAGCGCGGCCGAGGCCTTGATCAGCAGCGCGCGCCGGGCGCCGGGGCCCAGCGCGGCCCAGGCGGGAAAGGCCTGCGCCGCCGCATCGACCGCGGCGCGGGCGTCGTCGGGCGTGGCCGCCGGGGCGGTGGTCGCCACCTGGCCGTCGAGCGGGTTCTTGCGGGTGAAGGTGGCGCCGTTGCCGGCAGGACGGGGCTGGCCGCCGACGAGCATGGAAATGGTGGACATGGGCCGTGTCTCCTGGGTGGACGGGATCGGGTTGGGGAGCCTCCCATGCTACGCAGCCGCGCCGCTGGCGGCTTGACTGGGAGCGCACGCCGGCATGTCCCACGGCGCAATCCGGCGGGAGGAAACCCGGGTGGCGCCCACGGTGCCGTCCGTGCCGGATCAGAATCCTTCCAGCACCACCTTGCCGCGCGCCGAGCCGCTCTCCAGCAGCGCATGCGCACGCTTCAGGTTGGCGGCGTCGATGGTGCCGAAGTGCTCGGCCAGCGTGGTGCGCACCCGGCCGGCATCGACCAGCGCCGCCACTTCGGCCAGCAGGCGGCCCTGTTCGGCGATGTCGGGCGTGTCGAAGATCGGCCGGGTGAACATCAGCTCCCAGTGCAGCGAGAGCGCCTTGCGCTTGAGCGCGGTGACGTCCAGCGCGTCCATGTCGTCGATCAGGCCCAGCTTGCCCTGCGGCTTCAGGGCCTCGACGATCTGGGCGTAGTGGTGCTGGGTGTGCGTCAGGCTGGCGACCAGGTCCACCGCGGGGATGCCGGCGGCGCGCAGTTCCTCTGCCAGTGGGCGGGTATGGTCGATCACCAGGTGGGCGCCCAGGTCCAGGCACCACTGGCGCGTCTCGGGCCGCGAGGCGGTCGCCACCACCCGCAGCTGCGTCAGGGTGCGGGCCAGCTGGACCAGGATCGAGCCGACGCCGCCCGCCCCGCCGACCACCAGCAGCGTCTGCCCGGCGCCGCCGCCCTTGGGCACGCCCAGACGGTCGAAGAGCAGTTCGTACGCGGTGATGGTCGTCAGCGGCAGTGCGGCGGCCTGCGCGTCGTCGAGCGTGGTGGGCGCCAGCGCGGCGATGCGGGCATCGACAGCGTGCAGCTCGCTGTTGCAGCCGGGCCGGACGATGGAGCCGGCGTAGTACACCCGGTCGCCGGCCTGGAAGCCCTGCACCTCGGCGCCGATGGCCTCGACGATGCCCACCGCGTCCCAGCCGAGCACCTTGGCCGCGCTGCCCTCGTCGGGCGCGGTGCTGCGCCGCACCTTGGTGTCGACCGGGTTGACCGACACCGCCCGCACCCGCACCAGCAGGTCGCGCGGGCCAGGTGTCGGGTCGGGGAGCTGCAGGTCCTCGAGGGCTGCGCGTTCGGTGATCGGGAGGGGATGGCGGTAGCCTACGGCTTTCATGGCGGGTCCTGTGAGGGGGTGATCGATGCAACCATTCTGCGATGCCAGAGCCCGGTTTGATAAGTCCCCCGGCAGCACTATCATTTTCAAATGAAGATTGAAAATCTATCCGACCTGCGGGTGCTGGTGCTCACCGCCCGCGGCGGCACCCTCACCGCCGCGGCCCAGGCCCTGCAGATCACGCCCGCCGCCGCCAGCGCCACACTGAAGCGGCTGGAGGCGCAGCTGGGCGTGCGGCTGTTCGAGCGCTCCACCCGCGTGATGCGGCTCACCCCGCAAGGCCAGGTGATGCTCGACTACGCCAACCGCGCCTTCGACCTGCTGGCCGAGGGCACGGCCCAGGTGGCCGACGACCGGGCCGCGCTGGTCGGCACGCTGCGGGTGGCGGCGCCGTCGGATCTGGCGCGCACCGTGCTGCAGCCGTGGATCGCCGAATTCCTGCAGGACCATCCCGGCGTGCGGCTGGACCTGCGGGTGGGCGACCGGCCGCTGGACGTGCTGCGCGACGAGGTGGACGTGGCGATCCGCTACGGCGCCCTGGCCGATTCGCGGCTGGTGGCGCGGCTGCTGGCGCACGCCAACCCGGTCCTCTGCGCAGCGCCCGCCTATCTGCAGCGCCATCCGGCGCCGGCGGTGCCGGCCGACCTCGCGTGCCACAACTGCATCACCTTCCGCCGCGCCGGTCGCCGCAACCGGGTCTGGCGCTTCGCCCGGGACGGCCACTGGACGGAGGTGCGGGTCGACGGCGACCGCAGCGTGGACGACGCCGGCCTGGCCCGCGAATGGGCCGTCGCCGGCCACGGCGTGGTGCTGAAATCGGCGATCGACGTGCAGGCCGACATCGCGGCCGGTCGCCTGGTGCCGCTGCTGCCCGACTGGCAGACCGAGGCCTACCCGCTGCACGCCCTGTTGCCCAGCGGCCGGTTCGTGCCTGCGCGGGTGCGGGCGCTGGTGGACTTCCTGGCGCGGCGCTTCGCCCCGGCCGACCCTGCCGGGCCCGGGGTTCGACCCCGGATGCAGCGGGCGGGCCGCTCCGCATAATGCACCGAGCCCCCGTCTGCCGCCAATGCCCGCGCCCCACCATTTCTCCACCGACCACGTTGCGCCGCGCGAGCGGGCGCCGCAGTGGTGCGAGTGGATCGGACGGCACTTCGGCGGCCTGCAGACCGACCTGTACGGCGACACCGACTTCGACGGCCGCCTGCAGGCCGCGCAGGCCGGCGAGGTGATCCTGACCCGGCTGGAGGCCGACCGCCACCGGGTGCTGCGCAGCGACGACCAGGCCCGGCGCAGCGAGGCCGGCTACCTGAAGATCATCGCCCCCTGGCAGGGCCGCGCCCAGGTCGAGCAGCACGGCCGCAGCGCCTGCGTGCAGGAAGGCGGCTGGGCGATCTACGACACCACCCGCCACTACGCGGTGGCCAACCCCGACCGCTCCGACCACCTGATCGTGATGCTGCCGCTGCACCGGTTCGCCGGCAGCGCCGCGCAGACGGCCGCGGCCCTGGCCCGCCACGTGGGCGGCGCCGCCGGCATCTCGCGCGTGGCGCTGCAGGCGATGCGCAGCACCTACCAGGAGCTGCCCCACATGGGCGCCGAGGCGGCGCACGGCGCGGGCGAACTGATCCTGCAGCTGGTCCAGCTCTCGCTGCAGGAGGCGGCCGGCCGGCCCGGCCCCGAGGCGCGGCGCGCCGCCCTGCAGGACCGCATCCGCCTGCTGGTGCGCCAGCAGCTGCGCGACCCGGCGCTCAGCCTCGCGCGCATCGCGGGTGCCCTGCAGTGCAGCAAGCGGCAGCTGCACCACGCCTTTTCGGCCGGCGACGACGGCACCCTGGCCGGCTACATCGTCCGCCAGCGCATCGAGGCCTGCATGCGCGACCTGCGGTCGCCCGCCCACGCCCACCGCACCGCCACCGAGATCGCGCTGGGCTGGGGCTTCAACAGCAGCGCCCATTTCAGCCGGGCCTTCCGCCAGCACACCGGCGAGGCGCCCTCGGCCTTCCGGCAGCGGCAGCCGGGCGGCTGACCGGCTCGCCGCATCGCACCGCGCCGTGCCCGGCGCGACTATCCTCGTTCCCTTTTGCCGCGACCGTACCCATGGGCGAATTCGACCTGATCCAGCGCTATTTCAAACGCCCCGCCCGGCGCTCGCCCCTCGGCGTGGGGGACGACTGCGCGCTGCTCGCGCCCTGTCCCGGCATGCAGCTGGCGGTGTCGTCGGACATGCTGGTCGAGGGCCGGCATTTCCTCCCGACGGTCGATCCGGTGCGGCTCGGCCACAAGGCGCTGGCGGTCAACCTGAGCGACCTGGCCGCCTGCGGCGCCGAGCCGCTCGCCTTCACCCTGGCGCTGTCGCTGCCGGCGGTGGACGAGGCCTGGCTGGCCGGCTTCTCGCAGGGCCTGCTGGCGCTGGCCGACGCCCACGGCTGCGACCTGGTCGGCGGCGACACCACCCGCGGCCCGCTCAACATCTGCATCACCGTCTTCGGCGAAGTGCCCGCCGGCCAGGCCCTGCTGCGCAGCGGCGCACGGGCGGGCGACGACCTGTGGGTCAGCGGCACCCTGGGCGACGCCCGGCTGGCGCTGGAAGTGTTTCGCGGCACGCTGGACGTTCCCGCCGAGACCTTCGCCGCCGCCCGCCTGCGGATGGAAGCGCCCACGCCCCGCGTCGCCCTGGGCACCGCGCTGCGCGGCATCGCCACCAGCGCGGTCGACATCAGCGACGGCCTGCTGGGCGACCTGGGCCACGTGCTGCGCGCCAGCGGCGTCGGCGCGACGATCGATACCTCGGTTGCTATTGATTTGATAGCTGGCGGCCGGCGCGGATCGCCGGCTGCAGGCCTTTTTTCTTCGGAAAAGCGGCTGGAGCTGGTGCTGGCGGGCGGTGACGACTACGAGCTGGCCTTCACCGCGCCGGCCGCTGCGGCCGACCGGGTGCGGGCCGCCGGCGCGGCCAGCGGAACGCCGGTCACCCGCATCGGATCGGTCGTGGCTGGCAGCGGCGTGCAGTTGCGGGACGGGGCGGGTGCCGCGGTGGACGGGCGCTTCGCGTCGTTCGACCATTTCGCCTGAGGCGGCGCGGCCGCGGGGCGTGCCGAGCCGCTAACACGGCACGATCGGCGGGTAGCCGCCGTCGCCGTCCGGCCACGGCGTCAGCACTTCGAAGCCGTCGGGCGTCACGGCCACCATGTGCTCCCACTGGGCGGACAGCGACCGGTCCTTCGTCACCACCGTCCAGCCGTCGGCCAGGGTCCTGGTCTCGCGCCGGCCGGCGTTGAGCATCGGCTCGATGGTGAAGACCATGCCCGGCTCCAGCCGCAGCCCCTCGCCGCGGCGGCCGTAGTGCAGCACCTGGGGCTCGTCGTGGTAGGTGGTGCCGATGCCGTGGCCGCAGAACTCGCGCACCACCGAGAAATGCTCCCGGTGCGCGACCGTCTGGATCGCGTGGCCCACGTCGCCCAGGGTGGCGCCGGGACGCACCTGGCGGATGCCGGCGGCCAGCGCCTCCCAGGTGGTGGCGACCAGCCGGCGCGCCAGGGTGCTGGGCTCGCCGACGAAGAACATCCGGCTGGTGTCGCCGAACCAGCCGTCGTGGACGAGCGCCACGTCGAGGTTGACGATGTCGCCCTTCTTCAGGACCTTGTCGGGCGACGGGATGCCGTGGCACACCACCTGGTTGACCGAGGCGAGGATCGTCTTGGGATAGCCCTGGTAGCCGATGTTGGCCGGCGTGGCGCCCAGCACGTCGACGATGTAGCGGTGGCAGATCGCGTCGAGCGCCTCGGTGCTGACGCCCGGCCGCACATGCGGCGCCACCATCGCCAGCACCCCGGCCGCCAGCCGGCCGGCAGCGCGGGCCTGGGCGATCTCGGCGGGCGTGCGGATCGGGACGCCGTGGCCCCTCATGCCGCGCGCTTCACCGCGGGGGCGATGGCCGGCACGGTGGGCGGCAGCAGGCCGTCCAGGTCGAACCCGCCCGCCTGCTCCGCCCGGATCAGCATTTGGCTGATGTCCCGGTGGTTCAGGTCGGGGTGGAGTTCCGACAGCATGCCGACCCGCATCCAGTGCTCGGCCTGCGCATTGATCGAGCGGCTCAGCGCGTTGCCCGCCACCCGCAGGTCGGCGTGCATGCGGTCGGAAATTTTGACGATACCCATGGGTCGGCATTATACGAAACGTATACGAATCGTAGTTTTTCGGGTTTCGCGATGGGCACCCGGCCCAGGGCGGCGTCGCGGGCTATGCCGCGTCGACGGTTCCCAGGAAGTCGCCCACCGCATCCAACACCCCCTCGGCCGCTTCCTTGTGCGGCACATGCCCGGCCCCGTCGAAGGTGCGTACCGTCACCACGCCGGCGGCATGCGCGGCGATCCGCCCGGCATGCGCGGCCGAGCCGAACGCGTCCTCGCTGCCGCGCAGCACCAGGGTCGGCTGCCGCAGGCGGCGCAGTTCGGCATCGAGGTTCCAGCCGGCGAATGCCGGCGCGAGCCAAGTCTCGGTCCAGGCGGCCAGTACCCAGGCCGCCTTGTCGCCGTGGTAGCGGGCCAGCCGCTCGACCTGGCCGGGTTCCGCGAACGAGGCCTGGGCCGCGCGCACGCCGTCCAGCGTCATCGCCTCGGCGAAGGCCTGGGCCGATTCGACGACCACCGCCCGGCACCGTGCGGGGTAGGCGGCGCCGATGCACAGCGCCATGCCGCCGCCCACGCTGTGCCCGAAGGCCACGAACCGGTCGATCCCGAAATGCGCCAGCACCGCCGCGAAGTCGCCCTGCGCCTCCTGCTGCACGAAGTCGAGCGCCAGCCGGCCCGGGTGCGGGTCGGACCGGCCGAAGCCGAGGCGGTCGTAGGCCACCACATCCCGCCCGCTGCGTTCTGCCAGCGCCTGCGGAAACGACCGCCACAGGTCGACGCTGCCGAGCGAGTCGTGCAGCAGCACGATCGGCGGCTGCGGGCGGCGGGCGCCGTGCGCGGGCCACCGGCAGGCGTGCAGCCGGCCGGCCGGGGTGGCGATGAAGGCTTCTTCCGCGGCGGGTTCGGCAGGGGTCATGGCGGGGGGTATCCAGGTGGGACGGCGCACGGCTGCGTTTCGGTGCCGGTCTCCACGTGCCACCACGGCGGCAGCAGCGCGCGCACCTTCTTCCGGGCGAACCGGTCGTCCATCAACCATACCGTGCCCCGGTCCTCGGCCGAGCGGATCACCCGGCCGGCGGCCTGGGTGACCTTCTGCAGGCCGGGGTAGAGGTAGGTGTAGTCGTAGCCCCGGCCCGCGCCGATGCGGGCGTCGAGCGCCTGGCGCAGCCGCTCGTTGACCGGGTTCACCTGCGGCAGCCCCAGCGTCGCGACGAAGGCGCCGATCAGCCGGTCGCCGGCCAAGTCGATGCCTTCGCCGAACACGCCGCCCAGCACCGCGAAGCCGACGCCGCGGCCGCCGGGGGCGAAGCGGGCCAGGAAGGCGTCGCGCTCCGGCTCGGCCATGCTGCGCGACTGTTCCCAGGTGGGGATCGCCGGGTGCCGCGCGTGCAGCCGGTCGGCGGCGCGGCGCAGGTAGTCGAAGCTGCTGAAGAAGGCCAGGTAGTTGCCCGGCGCCGCGGCGTACTGCGCCGCGACCAGGTCGCCCACCGCATCCAGGCTGGCCTCGCGGTGCTGCCAGCGGGTCGAGATGTGCGGCGCGACCCGCACCCGCAGCTGCCCCGCGGTGTAGGGCGAGGGGATGTCGACCGCCACCGTGTCCGCGGGCAGGCCGAGCATCTCGCGGTGGTAGTCGGCCGGCCGCAGCGTGGCGGAGAACAGGGTGGTGGCGTGCGCCGCCGCGAACCGCGGCGCGAGGAACCCGGCCGGCACCAGGTTGCGGATGTGCAGACGCAGGCCCTTGCCGTCGGACCGGCACACCGCGTCGAACATCGAGTGGCCGCCGGGGAAGCTGTCGGCCCGCTTGCCGAAGTCGAGCAGTTCGAACCAGAAGCGCTGCAGCGTGTCGCCGGGGCCGGTGGTGGGCTGCGCGACCAGCGTCTCGCCCACCGCGGCGGCGCAGTCCTGCAGGGCGCGCAGGAAGGCGGGTGGAATGCCATCCGGGAAATCGCGGCGGGCCTCCGGCGCCGGCACGGCGGGTGCCAGCGCCTTCCAGGCACGGCGCAGCCGCTCCAGCGGCGTCTTCAGCGACACGGGCGCCGCGCGCCGGGCCTCGGCGAACAGCAGCGGATCGAGCGCGGCCGAGTACATGCCGCGCGCCCGCTCGACCAGGTTGTGCGCCTCGTCGACCAGCACGCCGCTGCGCCAGCCGGCCTCGGTGGAGAGGGCGAACAGCATCGCGCTGCCGTCGAACCAGTGGTTGACGTCGCCCACCACCACGTCGCACCAGCGGGCCATCTCCTGGCCCAGGTAGTAGGGGCAGACATCGTGCGCCAGGGCGACGCTGCGCAGCGCGGTGCGGCCCAGCGGACCTGCGGCCTGCGCGGCCGCGGCACGCGCGGCCGGCAGCCGGTCGTAGAAGCCGCGGGCCAGCGGGCAGGATTCGCCGTTGCAGGCGCGGTCGGGGTACTCGCAGGCCTTGTCGCGCGCCACCAGTTCCAGCACCCGCAGCGGCAGCGGGGCGGCGGGTGCGGCAGCGGCGGCCAGCCGCGCCAGCGCATCGAGCGCCACCTGGCGGCCCGAGGTGCGCGCGGTCAGGAAGAACACCCGGTCGAGGCCCGGCCGGGCATCGCCCTGCGGCACGCAGGCCTTGAGCGCCGGGAACAGGGTCGCGACGGTCTTGCCGATGCCGGTGGGCGCCTGGGCCAGCAGGTGGCGCCCGCCGCGCTGGCTGCGGTAGACGGCTTCGGCCAGCGGGCGCTGGCCCGGCCGGAAGTCGGCGAACGGGAACGGCAGCGCCGCCAGCGCCGCGTCGCGGGCCGCGCGGTGGGCGATCTCCTGGCGCGCCCACGCGACGAAGGCGGCGCAGCGCGCCTCGAACCGCGCCCGCAGGGTGGCCGCATCGTGGTGCTGTGCCAGCACCGTCTCGGCGCCGGAGCCGATGTCGTAGTAGACGAGCGCCAGTTCGATCTCGGGCAGCCCGCGCGCCTCGCACAGCAGCCAGCCGTACACCTCGGCCTGCGCCCAGTGCAGCAGCCGCTGGTGGGCCGGCTGGCGCGCCAGGTCGCCGCGGTGGGTCTTGATCTCTTCGAGGCGGTTTGCGGCCGGGTCGTAGCCGTCGGCCCGGCCCCGCACCCGCAACGGCCCCCAGGTGCCCGCCAGCGACACCTCGCGCTCGTAGCCTGCCGGCCGCCGCGCGGTCACCGCCGTGTGGCCGGCGATGCCCTCCTGCGCAGAGGGCGACGGGTTGAACCGCTGGTCGAGGTCGCCGGCCCGGGCGGTGAAGTCGCAGAGCATGCGCACCGCCACGGCGAACGACGCGGGCGGTGCGGGGGTGTCGTCGGCGGCGTCCATCGGAGGGCATCGTAGCGGCGGGCGCGCGCCGGCACCGGCGTCCGGGCATTCGGCGGCACCGGCGTCCGGCCCCGTCGCGGCAGGGTCCGGCACCGCGGGTCTGCGCGCTTTCCCTGTCACCGAACCTACATGCGCCGTTCACACAATGGCGGCTCCACCCTCAGGAGACAAGCACCATGCCCGCTCGCACGCCGCCCCTGCGCCTTCTCGTCTCCGCCGCCGCCGCCGGCCTGCTGGCCACCGCCTGCGGGGGCGGCGACGGCGGATCGACCCTGCCCACCCTCGACGGCGCCATGCCGCTGGTGATCGGCCACCGCGGCCTGCCGGGCCTGTTCCCCGAGGAAACCCGGCTCGCCTACGAGGCCGCGGCCGATGCCGGCGCCGATTCGCTCGAGCTCGACCTGCACCTGACCCGCGACTGCGTGCTGGTGGCCCGCCACAACCCCTGGCTCTCTGACAACACCAACGTCGCCGACGTCGCCAAGACCAACGCATCGGTCGCGGCCCGCAAGCGCACCGTGCCCGGCCGGCTGGTCAACGTGCCCTACGACGCCAAGGTCTTCGGCGGCCCGGCCCAGTACCTGACCGACCTGACCAACCCGGCCGATCCGAAGTCGGTGCTGAAATCCCTGGTGGTCGACGGCGAGGACCATACCGGCGACTGGTCGATCACCGACTTCACCATGGCCGAGTTTCGCACCCTGATCGCCGGTACCACCTACGACGCCCGCACCGAGCGCCCCACCGAGCTCAACGGCAAGCTGCCGATCGTCAGCTTCCAGGAGGTGATCGATGTGGCCCGCGCCAGGAGCGCCGCCACCGGCCGCACGATCTCGGTCTACCCCGAGACCAAGAACCCGATCTGGAACAACGCGCAGGCGATCGCCAACGGCTGCGGCCGGGCCGGCAGCCGGCCGCTGGAAGACGCGCTGCTGAAGTCGCTCAACGACAACGGCCTCAACAACCGCGGCGCCGCGGTGTTCGTGCAGAGCTTCGACCCGGCCAGCCTGAAGTACCTGCGCAGCGCCGGCCTGCAGGCCAGGGCGGTGCAGCTGGTGGACGGCAACGCGGTCGACTACCGCACCGGCGCGCTCATCTACGAAGCCAGCAACTCCGACCACTTCGTCTCGGCCCGTCCCTACAGCTGGATGCTGGCCGGCGACACCCGGTATTTCGGCGCAATGCTCACCCCCGCGGGCCTGGCCGAGATCAAGACCTACGCCGACGGCATCGGCCCGTGGAAGCCGCAGGTCATGGCGTGGAAGGTCTCGCCCTTCAAGGACCGCAACGCCGACGGCACGCCCTACACCGGCGCGCTCGCCGACGTGAACAGCGTCACCCCCACCGCCCTGATCGGCGACGCCCACCGCGCCGGCCTGATCGTGCACACCTTCACCTTCCGCAACGAGCGCCGCTACCTGCCGGGCCTCTACAACGGCGACCCGGCGGCCGAGTACAAGGACTTCTTCCGCGCGGGCATCGACGGCGTGTTCAGCGACTTCGCCGGTACCGCGGTGGCGGCCCGGACGGACTGGCTGCGCGAAACCGGGCGCTGAGACGGCCGGGCGCCGGCAAAGCCGCCCGAGTGCGCCGCCGCGGCTCTTTCGACCCGTGCACCGCGGGCGAGGGCCGAGCCGGCAGAATCGGGGCGTGCGTGCGGCCCTTCGGCCGCCGCGTTTCCTGCGCCCCCGCGGCGTCGCCCATGTCGCTCACCGAATTCTCCGTTTCCGCGCCTGCGCCCGGCCCCGCCGCCGCCCCGGCGCCCGTCCGCCCGGTCAAGGCCAACGCCCGCTTCATGCGGGCCCATCCGGCGCACTGGATCGCGCTGGGGTTCGGCTCGGGGCTGAGCCCCGTCGCGCCGGGCACGGCGGGCACGCTCTGGGCCTGGGTGGCTTTCCTGGTGCTGCAGATCTGGTGCACGCCGGCCCAGATCGGCTGGCTGATCGCGGCGTCGCTGCCGGTGGGCTGGTGGGCCTGCACCGTGACCTCGCGCCATCTGGGCACGGCGGATTCGGGCAACATCGTCTGGGACGAGATCGTCGCGTTCTGGGCGGTGCTGTGGCTGGCGATGCCCATGGGGCTGGCGGGGCAGGCGATCGCCTTCGGGCTGTTCCGGTATTTCGACGCCGCCAAGCCCGGGCCGGTGGGCTGGGCCGACAAGGTGTTTCACGGCAGCGGCGCGCGGGGCGCCTTCGGCATCCTGTTCGACGACCTGGTGGCCGCGGGCTGCACCCTGCTGGTGATCACCGGCTGGCGGTACTACCAGTGGTGAGCGCCGCCACCCCTTCCGCCGGCTGGCCGGCAGTCGCCGCACGGCTGCAGGCCCGGGGCTGGATGCTGGCGACGGCCGAGAGCTGCACCGGCGGCCTGATCGCCGCGGCCTGCACCGAGCTGGCCGGCTCCAGCGCCTGGTTCGAGCGCGGCTTCGTCACCTATTCCAACGCCGCCAAGACCGAGTTGCTGGGCGTGCCCGCCGACCTGGTCACCACCCACGGCGCGGTCAGCGAGCCGGTGGCCCGCGCGATGGCCGCCGGTGCGCTGCGGCATGCCCGGGCCCAGCTGGCGGTCGCGGTGACCGGCGTGGCCGGGCCGGGCGGCGGCAGCGCCGAGAAGCCAGTCGGTACCGTGTGGTTCGGCTTCGCCCTGGCGGGCGGCGCGGTGCACGCCGAATGCCGGCGCTTCGACGGCGACCGCGCAGCGGTACGCGCCGCGACGGTCGTCCATGCGCAAGAGCGGCTGCTGGAACTGCTCGGCTGAAGGGATCGCCCCCGCGGTCCGCCGCATGCGGACGACCGTACACGTGTTCACAGAGAAAAGGGGCAGTCGCCGGCGTGATCCGCCGGCTGCTAGCTATCAGATTCATAGCAATACGCTGCCAGGCCGCGTGACGGCGGGCGGCGCATCGGAGACGGCTCGACCGCCGGCCCCGTTCAGACGTGCTTGCCCGTCGGCCCGTCCAGCACCATCCGCACCCGGCGGGCCAGGTCGGCCAGGCGGTAGGGTTTCTTGAGTATTTCGAACTCGACGCCCTCGTCGGTGTTCTTGCCGTCGGAGGAGCCGGCGTAGCCGGTGGTCAGCAGGATGCGGATCTGCGGTACCCGGCGCCGCAGCTCGCGGGCCAGGCCGAAGCCGTTCATGCCGCCGGGCATGATCAGGTCGGAGAAGAGCAGGTCGGGCGTCCATTCGTGCTGGTGGGCCTTGACCATCTCGAGCGCCTCGCGCGCGCTCGAGGCCATGTGGACGGTGTAGCCCAGGTCCTGCAGCATGTCGCGCGACAGGCTGGCCACCTCGATCCGGTCGTCCACTACCAGGATCGTCTCGTTGCCGCCGCGGTCCGCGGCGCGCGGGGTGAGCACGTTGCCGCCCCGCACGATGGTCTCGGACACAGGGAAATACATCCGCACCGTGGTGCCGACGCCGATCTCGGAATAGATGTCGACCGAGCCGCCCGACTGCTTGGCGAAGCCGTAGACCATCGACAGGCCGAGGCCGGTGCCCTTGCCCTCTTCCTTGGTGGTGAAGAACGGGTCCATCACCCGGGCGATGATCTCGGGCGGGATGCCGGTGCCGGTGTCGGTGATCGACAGGCTGACGTAGTGGCCGGGGCGCAGGCCGGCGAAGGCGCTGACGTCCTCCGCGTCGACCTGGATGTTCTTGGTCTTGAGGATGACGGTGCCGCCGTCGGGCATCGCGTCGCGGGCGTTGACCAGCACGTTGAGCACCGCCACCTCGAGCTGGGTCGGGTCGAGCTGGCAGTTGCCCAGGTCGGCCGCCAGTTCGGTCCTGACGGTCACGCCGTTGCCGAGGGTTTCCTTGACCAGTTCGGTGATGCCGCCGGCGATCTGGTTCAGGTTGACCGCCCGGCCCTCCAGCCGCTGCTTGCGCGAGAAGGCGAGCAGCTGCTGGGTGAGCGTCGAAGCCTTGGTGACCGCGCTGCGGATGCTCTCGACGGTGCGGCCGATCGACACGTCGTCGGCGCGGCCGGCCTTGCGGCGCGCGTCGAGCAGGTCCAGGTGGCCGGCCATGACCTGCAGCAGGTTGTTGAAATCGTGCGAGATGCCGCCGGTCAGCTGGCCCAGCGCCTCCATCTTCTGGGCCTGGCCCAGCGCCTCTTCCGCGTCGCGGCGCCGGCTCACGTCGAGCTGCGAGGCGAAGAAGTAGACCAGTTCCTTGTTCTGGTTGTAGACCGGCGAGACGTAGAGCGCATTCCAGAAACTGGTGCCGTCCTTGCGGTAGTTGAGGATCTCGGTGTTGATCTCGCGCCGGTCCTCGATCGCCTCGCGGATCGCGGCGACGGTGGCGGCGTCGGTGTCGGGTCCCTGCAGGAAGCGGCAGTTGTGGCCCACGATCTCCTCGCTGCTGTAGCCGCTCATCGAGATGAAGGCCCGGTTGGCGAAGACGATCGGATTGTCGTGCTGCCGCGGGTCGGTCACCAGCATCGGCATGCGGGTGGTCTCGATCGCGGCGAAGAAGATGTCGTCGCGGTGCTCGGCGATCGCGTTGGCGCCCGATTCCAGGACGCCCACTTCGGGGGGCAGCGAATTGCGGATCCGGGGCTTTTCTGACTGGGACATCGAGGGAAGCGACTGCTCCGGGCGCCGCGGCAAAAAGGGGTGGGGGAGGGACGGCCGCGTCGAACGGCGAAGGCGGATTGTAGTAAAGCAGTACGCGCATGCGGTGTGACCGGATGCAGCCGTGGCCGGCGGTGCCGCAGGGCTTGCGGGATGCGCGCGCCGCATGCGCGGGGGTCGGGCGAGGTCCGGGAGAACGCCCAAAATTCAAAAGAAAAAGTACCGCTGGCCCGCGTGGAAGGCCGGCCTCCAGCTATGGTTTCGATAGCGTACGTGCGCAGGCGTTTCGCCGGCCCGCTGCGGCGCGGCGGGCGTCAGGGCGCCGCGCCGCGAAAGCGCCTGGCCGCCTGTCGGGTCACCTCGGCCAGCAGCTGCTCCTGGTGCTGGCGCTCGCGCAGCCAGCGGGCGTCGTTCTGCCCGGCGCTCACGTCGCCGCGCAGCAGGTGCAGCGCGGCGGCGGCGCCCTGCGATTCGGCATGGCGCTGCACCTGGTGCATCGTCAGCAGGATGTGGTCGCGCAGCGGCATGTGGCTGCCTGTGGCGGCGTCGACGTAGTTGGCCTCCAGCCCGAAGCGGCAGGCCTGGAAGCGGTTGGTGGTGTAGGCGAGGTAGTCGTCCTCGTCGGGCATGAAGGGCTGCTCGGCCAGGAACCAGGCGGCGAGCGACTGCACGTAGCCGGCCAGCGCCGCGGCCCGCTCGACCGTCAGCGGCGTGTCGAACACCCGGATCTCCACCGTGCCGTACTCGGGCTTGGGCCGGATGTCCCAGTAGAAATCCTTCATGTTCTTGACCACGCCGGTGCGGGTCATCTTGGCGTAGTAGGCCTCGAACTCCGACCAGTCGAGGGTGAACGGCGCCCGGCCCGACAGCGGGAAGGCGAAGACCGAGTTGAGCCGCGCCGAGTCGAACTGCGTGTCCTGCCCCTGCACGTACGGGCTGGAGGCCGAAAGCGCGATGAAGTGCGGGATGTAGCGCGACATGCGGTGCAGCATCAGCAGGGCGCTGTCGGCGTCGGGGCAGCCGATGTGCACATGCTGGCCGAAGATGGTGAACTGCTTGGAGAGGTAGCCGTAGCGCTCCGACAGCTCCCGGAAGCGCGGCCGGTCGTAGATGCGCTGCTCGTGCCACTGCTGGAACGGGTGGGTGCCGCCGCCGACCACCGCGATGTTGAGCTTGTCGGCCGAGCGCACCAGCGCGTCGCGGATGGTGGAGAGCTGGCCCAGCACCTCCGAGGCCGAATGGCAGACGCCGGTCGACATCTCGATCATGCTCGAGGTCATCTCGGGCACCACCGCGCCCGGCAGCGGCAGGCCCTCCATCACCCGCAGCATGTCCTCGGCATAGGGCGCCAGGTCGTAGTCGTGGGTGTTGACGAGCTGCAGCTCCAGCTCGACGCCCAGCGACAGGGCGCGCGACGGCACGAAGGCCTCAAGCGTCATGCGCGCCTCCTTCGGCCTGCCGCCGCAGGGCACCGCGCCGGCCGCCGAACAGCGACGGCAGCCAGGGCCGCGACGCCTCGCCCGCCCGGTGCAGCGCCACGGTGGCGACCACCGCGCCCAGCAGCTCCATCACCAGGATCGCCGGCAGGGCGACCTGCGCCACCGCGCGGCCGGCGGACCCCTGCGACAGCGCGAACTGCGAGGCGATCAGCAGCGCGATGGAGGACATCGGCGACATCGCGCAGCCCACCCACAGCGCCTGCCGCCAGCTGGCGCCGCTGCCCGCATTGCCCAGCGCCACGCCCACGATCTTGGCCAGCGCCCGGGCGGCGATCAGGACCAGCACCAGGAGCGCGGTCCTGGTCGTCCAGCCGACCTGGGCGGCCACCACCGAGACCAGCACGAACATCATCATGGTGAGCAGCGAGGCCGCGGTGCCCAGCTGCCGCGGCCAGGCCCAGGGCCGCGGATGCAGCTGTTTCAGCAGCATGCCGCCCAGCAGCGCGGCGATCGGCGCCGAGCCGCCCAGGTGCGAGGCGATGCCGGTGGCCGCCACCACCAGGGCCAGCAGCAGCACCGAAGTGTTCTCGCTGGCCGGGCTCATCAGCTTGAGCGCCAGCCGCAGCGCCAGCGCCAGGGCGCCGCCCACCAGCACCGAGATGGCGGCCACCAGCGCCACCGGGTAGAGGCTGGCCAGCAGGTGCAGCTGCTGGCGCTGCTCCAGCTCCGCCTGCGCGGTGCCGAAGGAGAGGGCGTAGAGCGTGCTGAGCGTGGCCAGCACCATCGCCCGGTCGGTCACCGGGCCGGCGGCGCGCATGTCCAGCGCCACCCGGCCCAGCACCGCGGGCGATGCGGCCATCGCCACCAGCGCCAGCGCCTGGGCCACCCGCGCCGGCATCCCGAGCCACTGCAGCGCGTAGGCCACCGCGCAATAGGTCAGCGCCGATTCGGCGACGCTCTGCACCAGCACCATCGGGTTGTGGCGGAACCAGCGCAGCGGGATGCGGCCGCCGGCCTCGAACAGCACGGTGGCGATCGCCAGCTCCAGCAGGAACAGGCCGGTGCCCTGCAGCGGCCACACCGCGCCGCTGAAACCGGCGAAGCCCGCCATGCCGCCCACCAGCGAGTAGCCCACCACCTTGGGCAGGCCGGCGTGGCGGTGGAACAGGTAGCCGGCCAGCGCGGCCAGCGCCAGCAGCAGCGACCACTGCACGGTCGCGAGGCTGGCCGAAGGACGCAGCCAGTCGGCCCAGATCGTCACGATTTCGGTCATCGGTTCATGGTCTCCGAGTGCCGGCGCGGTCGCACCGGCCGGCAGAGGGGCCGGGGCCCGCGGTGGTCAGGTCCCCGCGTTCGACGTGGGCGATCCGCGCGGCACGAAGAACGAGAGCGGCGCATGCCGCAGGCGGGCCCAGATGGCCGAGCGGATGCGGGCGCGCTGGAGGCTGCCGACATTGTGCGCGCGCAGCGCCAGCCGGAACGCCATGGTGAAGCTGACGATCAGGTTGAGCGCGCCGATCACCGGAATCGCCGCCAGGCACCACCAGAACGCCGCCATGTGCAGCACCGCAGGGCCGTAGGCCGCGGCCGCGGCCGCGATCTGGCCGGTGGAGAGCGTGACGTGGCGCGCCTCCAGCCCGATGCCGACGAAGGCCATCAGCGGCGGGATCATGCCCAGCATGAAGCCCAGCGACACGTTGGAGGCGAAGCCCGAGACGTTCTGCCGCATGAAGTGCGCCAGCCGCGCCGCGCGCGGCGTGCCCAGCCAGCGGGTGATGCGCGGGTTGAAGCGCATCGCCGAATCCAGCCGGTGCAGCACGAACCAGTTCTCGGCCCAGCCCGCGACGATGCTGGCCGAGAACAGCAGCACCCCGGTGAAGGCGGCGAAGAAGGCGGTCGGCCCCAGCAGGGTGAGCGCTTCCAGCGTGTGCTGCGCCTCGCGCGGCGAGATCATCGGATGGCCCATGACCACCTGCAGCAGGGCGCCCGCGGCCAGCACCACCGGAAATGCGGTGAATACGTTGCCGAGCACCGCGGCCACCTGGGAGCGGACCAGGTGGGTCACCTCGTCGACGAAGGAATCCATCGACGCGCCGGGGCCCATCTCCTTCAGCTTGGCGGCCATGGCGGGCGCGGTCATCGCCGGCTGCTTGGTGGCCAGGGTGCAGTGCAGCAGCTGGATCAGCACGAAGCTGCCGGCGTACAGCAGGCTCGACCAGATGCCGGTCCAGAAGGCCGACAGGCCCACCGCGGTGATCGCGAACTTGCCGAGCACCGTGCCCGCGGTCAGCACGCCGCCGCCGGCCGCCTGGCGCAGCATGCGGCCGTAGGCGGCGCTGTCGCGGGTGATGTAGTGCTCGCCGGTCTCGGCGCTGCGCTCGGCCACCTTGGCGGCCAGCAGGGAGGAGTTGGCCGAGATGAGGGCGCGCACGCTGCGCCGCTCGTGGCCCAGCAGCACCAGCCGCGACAGCAGCCGGGCGGCGGCCGCCGGTGCGTCGGCCGAGAGCGCGCAGTCGAGCAGTTCGCGGATCCGCAGCAGCCGCTCGCGCAATTGCCGCAGCCGGAACACCAGGCCGACCGAGACGCCGTTCTCTTCCAGGTGGGTGTAGACGGTGGCGGCGGCGAAGCGGCAGGCGTCGAGCCGGGCGCGCAGCTGCCGGGCGGCCCGCTCGAGCGCGGCGTCGTCGCGCGGCAGGCGCTGCGCCTCGACCCGCAGCGCCTCGACGTCGCGGATCAGCGCATGGAACGGCTGGGCCTCGCGCGCGGCGGCGTTCATCCGCAGCCGCAGTTCGGGCGCGAATCCGGTGGAGAGCACCTGTCCGGCGCAGTACATGAGTGCGTCGAGCAGGGCCTGCTGCCAGGGGTCGGGCAGGGGCGCTTCGGTGGTGGCTGTGGCTGCGGGAGGGGCTATGGCTGCGGCAGGCGCGCCGAACAGGTCCGGCGTCCGGGCGGTGGCCGTGGCCTCACCGGGCGGGGCGGGCGCCACGGCGGCCGTGCCGTCCGCCGGCTGCGGCGTGTCGGGCGCGGCCAGCAGGTCGGCGATGCGGCGGCGCTGCCGGCCGTCGAGCAGCGAGATCCACTGCGCGTCGAAGCCGTGGGGCAGCGCCAGCAGGAACAGCTCGGAGGCATCGATCGTCTCGGGGCTGGCCGGCAGGATCTTGCGGCGGATCCGCTCCGACGCCTCGCTGACGAAGGCGCTGCGCGGCGCGAAGCCGAAGTCGGCCAGCAGAGTGGTGATGTCGACCGTGTGCAGCAGCCGCGACCACCAGGCGCGCAGCCGCAGCCGCACCTCGGGCCGCGACTCGACCGCGTCGAGCAGCAGCTGCACCCGGCTGACGGCGGCCTGCGGCGTCGCGCCCTTGCCGCGGATCCAGTCGGTCAGCTCGATCAGCCAGAGGTGGCGCACGGCCAGGGGCGCGGCCGGGTCCAGCCGCTCCAGGATGCCGTTGAGATCGCGCTTGCTGCGCATCAGTGCAGGACCCGGGGCGTGCCGTCTCCGGGCATGGGGCTGGCGTAGGCTTCGAGCACGAAGAGCGGGATCTCGGCGTCGAAGCGGGTGGCGTCCTCGCCCACGCAGAAATAGCTGCCCTGCATCGTGCCGTTGGGGGTGCGCAGCCGGCAGCCGCTGGTGTAGCGGAAGGATTCGCCGGGCTTGAGCAGCGGCTGCTGGCCCACCACGCCCAGGCCCTTGACCTCCTCCACATGGCCCCGCGCGTCGCGGATGATCCAGTGGCGGGCGATCAACTGCGCCGCGACGTCGCCGACGTTGACGACGGTGATCGTGTAGGAGAAGCCGTAGAGGTGCTGCTCGGGCTGCGACTGCGCGGGCAGGTACTGGGGCTCGACCGTGATCTGGAACTGGTGCTTCGGCATGGCGGCGATGTTACTAGGCCCCCTGCGGTCGCGCTGTCGGCTGAGGTGCCGCGACCGTACGGCGTCGCACGGGGCGGGGCGGTCCGGCCTGCGACAATTCCGCCATGAGCCCTGCCGCCCCCCGCCACCGCATCGCCCCCTCCATCCTTTCGGCCGACTTCGCCCGCCTGGGCGAGGAGGTGCGCGACGTCATCGCCGCCGGCGCCGACTGGATCCATTTCGACGTGATGGACAACCACTACGTCCCCAACCTGACCTTCGGCCCGATGGTCTGCCAGGCGCTGAAGCCCCATGCGAAGAAGGCCGACGGCAGCCCGGTGCCGGTGGATGTGCACCTGATGGTCCAGCCGGTCGATGCGCTGGCCGCCGCCTTCGCCGACGCCGGTGCCGACCTGATCAGCTTCCACCCCGAGGCGGCCGCCCATCCGCACCGCAGCATCCAGGCGATCCGGGCCAAGGGCCTGAAGGCCGGGCTGGTGTTCAACCCGGCCACCCCGCTCGACATCCTGGACTGGACGATCGACGACCTCGACCTGGTGCTGGTCATGAGCGTCAACCCCGGCTTCGGCGGCCAGAGCTTCATCGATTCGGCCCTGCGCAAGATCGAACAGGTGCGCAAGCGCATCGACGCCAGCGGCAAGGACATCCGGCTCGAGGTGGACGGCGGCATCAAGACCGACAACATCGCCCGCGTGGCCGCCGCCGGTGCCGACACCTTCGTGGCGGGCAGCGCGATCTTCGGCAAGCCCGACTACCGCGCGGTGATCGACGGCATGCGGGCCGCACTGGCCGGCTGAAAAAGCCCAGGGCGGTCGCCCCGCCGCCGGCGTAGGACCGTGCCGACATTTCCGCGGGGAATGTCCCACAGGTGCCGCTTGCATCCGGCTACGGACATTACGTATTCGCCCATTTACCCTGATGGTTATCCACCAAGCGCCGATGCAACCGGCGCCGTGGCGCAAACCAACCGTCAGAAGGAGCGGACCATGGAATGGCTTATCTGGTGCGTGGCAGGGGTGGCAGGTGCTTTCGCATTGACCGCGCTGGTCCGTGCGCTCGAGCGTTGCTACGACTACTGAGGGTTGTTTGCGCCCGGGCACGGCGACCGCACGCGGTGGCCGTGCCAGCATTCCCGCCCGGCCGTAGCGGCCGGCACCCCATAACGACAAGGTAGACCATCTCATGGCCAGTACCAGGACCGGCGCACGGGCCACCACCAAGGCCCGGGCGGCAGACGGCTCTGCGGACAAGCTGCAGCAGCTCCAGGCCTATACCGTCGACACGGCAGCGACCCTCACCACCAACCAGGCGCTGCAGATACCGGACAACCACAACTCGCTCAAGGCGGGCGCGCGCGGCCCGACGCTGATGGAGGACTTCATCCTCCGCGAGAAGCTCAGCCATTTCTCGCACGAGCGCATCCCGGAACGCGTCGTCTACGCCCGCGGAGCCGGTGCCCACGGCACCTTCCACGTCTACAAGGCGCTGTCGGAATACACCACCGCGCATTTCCTGAACGACACCGAGGCCCGCACGCCGGTCTTCGTGCGCTTCTCCACCGCCACCGGCTCGCGCGGTTCGGCAGACACGGTGCGCGACACGCGCGGCTTCGCCGTCAAGTTCTACACCCAGGAAGGCAACTACGACCTGGTCGGCAGCAACATGCCGGTGTACTACATCCAGGACGCGATCAAGTTCCCCGACCTGGTCCACGCGATGAAGCCCGAGCCGCACCACGAGATGCCGCAGGCGGCCAGTGCGCACGACACCTTCTGGGACTTCGCGTCGCTGATGCCCGAGACCACCCACATGCTGATGTGGGCCATGAGCGACCGCGCACTGCCGCGCAGCCTGCGCATGATGGAGGGCTTCGGCGTGCACACCTTCCGCATGGTCAACGGCCGCGGCGAGACGCACTTCGTCAAGTTCCACTGGAAGCCCCGCCTGGGCCTGCACGGCATGGCCTTCGACGAGGCGCAGAAGCTCGCCGGCAAGGACCCCGATTTCCACCGGCGCGACCTGTGGGAGGCGATCGACCAGGGCCATTTCCCCGAGTGGGAGCTGGGCCTGCAGGTGGTGTCGGAAGACAAGGCCGAGTCGCTCGGCGTGGACCTGCTCGACCCGACCAAGCTGATCCCCGAGGAACTGGTGCCGGTGCAGCTGGTGGGCCGTCTGGTGCTCAACCGCAATCCCGACAACTTCTTCGCCGAGACCGAGCAGGCGGCTTTCCACCCCGCGCACCTGGTGCCGGGCATCGACTTCAGCAACGACCCGTTGCTGCAGGGCCGGCTGTTCGCCTATACCGACAGCCAGCTGGCGCGCCTGGGCGGCCCCAACTTCCACGAACTGCCGATCAACCGCAGCGTGGTGCCTTTCCACAATTTCCAGCGCGACGGCCGGCACCGCCAGACGATCAACCGCAACGCGGTCGCCTACGAGCCCAACTCGCTCGGCAGCCCCACCGGTGCGGCGTTCCGGGTCGACGGCGCGTCGGCCGGCTTCAAGAGCTACGCCGACGACACGGTCGCGCCGCCCAAGCAGCGCCGCCGCAGCCCCACCTTCGACGACCACTACAGCCAGGCGACGCTGTTCTGGAACAGCATGGCGCCGGCCGAGAAGGAACACATCGTCGCGGCCTTCCGCTATGAGCTGGGCAAGGTCGGCGTGCCGGTGATCCGCCAGCGCATGGTCGATACGCTGGCGCATGTCGACCCGCGGCTGGCCAAGAAGGTGGCGGCGACGCTCGGCACCGATGCGCCCGATACCAAGGCCGCAGCGGGCCAAGCCGGCTTCCGCGAGGCCCGGACCGAGCTGCCGCTGGAAGAGGCGCCGTCGCTCAGCATGCAGGCGCGGCCCGACAAGGGCGGCATCCACACGCGGCGGGTCGCGGTGGTCGCGGCCGACGGGGTGGACGTGGTGTCGCTGCGCATCGTGCAGCATGCGCTGACCGATGCCGGGGCGGTCTGCACCGTCGTGGCGCCGCGCCTGGGCGCAGTGGCCACCGCCGGTGGACGCCGGCTCGACGTGGGCGGCACCTTCGCCGGCAGTCCGTCGGTGATGTTCGACGCGGTGCTGGTCGCCGGCGGCAAGGACAGCGCGGACACGCTCTCCCAGCTGGGCGAGGCGGTGCATTTCGTGCTGGAGGCCTACAAGCACTGCAAGCCGATCTGCGTGATGGGCGAGGGCATCGCCATGCTGCGTCTGCTGGGCGTCGAAGCCGGCACGCGTAGTGCCGACGCGTTGGCGGGCCATCCGGGTGTCGCGCTGGGCGTCGGCGATGCCGAGGCGCTGCAACTGACGGCGCAGGAGTTCATCAGGATGATCGCCGCCCACCGCTTCTGGGACCGACCGAACCTCGACGCGATTCCCGCATAAAGAAAAAGCCGCTTGAAGCGGCTTTTCTTATTTCGGGTTCCGGTTGTTCGGGTCGCCCGCCCCGGGCTTGACGCCCTCGCGGTAGACCTTGTCCATCACCGGACCCTTGTCGGTGTCCTGCTGGGGGCCGGTGGCATCGGCATGGGCCTGGTCGCCCATCTTCTTATTGGACGATTCCTGCAACTGCTGGTTGTCGGCCGATTCGTCGCGCTCGTGCGGCATGCGCGCCGAACCGGATTGCTTCGCATGTGTGTCGCCGCGCTCGTCGTCCGTCTTGCGGGTATCGGCCGGAACGCCATCGGGGTCTACCACCGGTTCGCGCTCCGACTTCGTGGTCATGGTGTCTTTCATGGCGGTCCTCGTCGTTCTTGTGATGATGGGCTTTCGCTGGACGGGCGAAGCACTTGAAGTGCCACCGCCCACTGGCGATCAGCGCTTGCCGTCGTAGTAGCCTTCCGACGGGTAGACACGCTCGGCGCGTTCCCATGCGGCCCGGGTGGCTGGCCGGGCCTCGTCCCAGGTCAGGCGCGAACCGCCGCGGCGGCTGTCCCAGGTGCTGGCCAGTTCGGCGTCGTAGTCGTCGAACGAGCCCTGGCGGGTGCTGCGCTCTTCGTAGCCCGCGCGATAGGCGGGGCTGTAGTCGTCGAAGCTGCGGTCTTCCGCGTAGTAGGGCTCGCGGGTGTAGGCATCGCGCCAGTAGGCGTCCTCCGCCGTGGGGTTGACGGCTTCGGCGGCGCCCTTGCCGGCCAGGCCACCCACCACCGCGCCGATCACCGTGCCGACCGCGATGCCGATCGGTCCGCCGGCGATGCCGAGGGCCGCGCCGGTCACCGCACCGCCGCTCGCGCCGATGCCGGTGCCGATCGGGTGGGCGCCCGGCTCGTCTGTGATCGGGTCGCGGTTCAGGTCGTTGTCTTGGTTCATGGTGGGCTCCTTTGCTGATGGGGAAAGGGTCGATGCCATGCATCTGCACCCGGTGAGAAAACATATTGGTCTTCAACCCCATCGAAACCCGGTAGGACGCCGGGGTTCGGAACTGTAGGAGCCCTGCCCTGACGCATGGCCCGCACCCGGCCGGAACGGCTACCTGGCGAACAGGGAGTCGAGGTTCGCGAAGGCCTTGATCTCCACCGCGTTGTTCGACGGGTCGCGGAAGAACATCGTCGCCTGCTCGCCGACCTCGCCCTTGAAGCGGATGTAGGGCTCGATCACGAAGGTGGTGCCCGCCGCGGTGAGCTTGTCGGCCAGCGCCTGCCACTGGTCCATCGACAGCACCGCGCCGAAATGGCGCACCGGCACGCCGTGGCCATCGACCGCGCTCACCTGGCTGAACCCGCATTCGGCCGGTGCGAGGTGGGCCACGATCTGGTGGCCGTAGAAGTTGAAGTCGATCCAGTCGGGCGAACTCCGTCCTTCGGGGCAGCCCAGCAGTCCGCCGTAGAAGCGCCGGGCGGCGGCCAGGTCGTGAACAGGGAAGGCCAGGTGGAACGGCGGCATCGTGGCGGGGGCGGTGGTGGTCATCGTGGTCGGGTCGAGTGCTGAGGAAAGGCGACAGTCTAGAAACCACGAGCCATCCTGAAAAGCGATCTTTTTTTGTATGCTTGATCGATTTTCTCGATGGACGGACGGCACCCGATGCTCAAGGAACTGCGCACCCTTCTTGCCGTGGGCCGGTACGGCAGCTTCTCCCGCGCCGGCACCGGAGTCGGGTTGACGCAGTCGGCCGTCAGCGCGCAGATCCAGCGCCTGGAGGAGAGCCTGGGCTTCGCGCTGTTTGACCGGATCGGCCGGCGCGCGCAGCTCAACGCCGCAGGCCAGGAGATGCTGGTGCGGGCGCAGGAACTGGTGGCGCTGTTCGACGGGCTGCACCGGCCGCTTCGAACCGCACTGCCGTCGGTACTGCGGGTGGGTGCCATCGCGTCGGTCCAGGCGCATCCGCTGCCCGACGCCCTGGTGGCGGTGCGCGCCGGCTATCCGCTGCTGCGGGCCAGGATCGTGCCGGGCGTCTCGCTGGGCTTCCTGGGCCAGGTCGATGCCGGCGAGCTGGATGCGGCGGTGATGGTGCGGCCTCACTTCGCGCTTCCGCCGGAACTGGTCTGGCGGCCGCTGTGGAGCGAACCCTTCGTGCTGGCGGTGCCGCGCCACGTCCGCGGCAGCGACTGGCGAGCGCTGCTCGGCCGCGAGCCCTTCCTGCGCTACGACCGCGGCTCCTTCGGCGGGCGCCGGGTGGCCCAGTTCCTCGAAGCCGAGGCCATCGCGGTGGACGACGCGGTCGAGATGGACGAGATCGCCGGCCTGATCCGGCTGGTCGCCTGCGGCGCCGGCGTGGCGCTGGTCCCCCGGTGCAAGGCCTACTTCCCGCTGCCCCGCGAGGTGCGGGCCATCGGCCTCCAGCGGAGCGGACTGGAGCGCGAGATCGGCCTTGTGGAGCGCAAGCGCCACGCCCGCATGCCGCAGATCGACGCGCTGCACAAGGCCTTGCGGGCGGCCCACCGCCAGGCAGGGGCGACGCGGTAGCGCGCGGCACGGTCTTCTGCGCGCCGCGCGACAGGCGGTTTGCGCGCTATTCTCGGCGCCGGTTCGCGTGCTCCACTTATCCAGGCCCTGCTGTGTCCTCTTCCATCCTTTCCTCCTCCCGGCCGCTGGCCATCGACGCCGCCATCGTCGACCTCGACGGCACCCTGGTGGACACGCTGGGCGATTTCGAGGCTGCGCTGGCCCGCATGCTCGGCGAGCGCGGACGTCCGCCGATCGGCCGTGCGGCGCTGTCGCTGATGGTGGGCAAGGGCTCCGAGCACCTGGTGCAGCTGGCCCTCGCCCATGCGGGCTTGCCGTCCACCGACGCATCCGATGCGCTGGCCCGCTACCTGCACCACTATGCGGACGTCAACGGCCGCCATTCCGCGCTGTTTCCCGGTGTGCGGGAAGGGCTGGAGGCTCTGCGGGCGCGGGGCCTGCCGCTGCTCTGCCTGACTAACAAGCCCGCCAGCTTTGCGCGCGACCTGCTGGAGACGCTGGACCTGGCCCGCTATTTCGGCACCGTCTTCGGCGGCGACAGCTTCGCGCGCAAGAAGCCCGATCCGCTGCCGGTGCTGGAGAGCTGCCGCGCGCTGGGCACCGCGCCCGGCCGCACCCTGATGCTGGGCGACTCCAGCAACGACGCGCAGGCCGCCCGTGCCGCCGGCTGCCCGGTGGTGCTGGTGACCTACGGCTACAACCACGGCGAACCGGTGCGGCAAGTCGACGCCGACGGTTTCGTCGATGCGCTGGAGGAGGTCGCGGCCCTGCTGGCACCCCGCGCCTGAGCCCCCAAAAACCGGGCCCGGCCGCCGCGAACCCGCTGCTACACTGGCGCGCATGTTCGTTCACCGCACTTTCCTTCTAGGTCTCAGCGACCGGGGAGCCTGGCCCTGGCGCAAGCCATCCACACTGCGCACCTGAACCGCGCGGCCCGCGTTCCCCACGCCGGCGCCGTGCCCCCGTGGCCCCGACGCGGGCCGATCGATTGAACGCGGCATCCCCCTGCTTTCCCAGTCTGCGGCGCACCGCGCGCACCGGATGTCCGCCTGCCGGAGAACCTTCCCCGTGATCACAGAACTCGAATTCAAGAGCCTGAGCGCCCAGGGCTACAACCGCATTCCGCTGATGGCCGAGGCCTTCGCCGACCTGGAAACGCCGCTGTCGCTCTACCTCAAGCTGGCCCATGCGAAAGACGGCGGCAAGTACAGCTTCCTGCTCGAATCCGTCGTGGGCGGCGAGCGCTTCGGGCGCTACAGCTTCATCGGCCTGCCGGCGCGCACCCTGCTGCGCGCCACCGGCTTCGGCGCGGACGCCAAGACCGAGGTGGTGCGCGACGGCGTGGTGGTGGAGACCGACCGCGGCAATCCGCTGGACTTCATCGCCGCCTACCAGCGCCGCTTCAAGGCCGCGATCCGGCCCGGCCTGCCGCGCTTCTGCGGCGGGCTGGCCGGCTACTTCGGCTACGACACGGTGCGCCACATCGAGAAGAAGCTCGAGGCCTCCTGCCCGCCCGACACGCTGGGCTGCCCCGACATCGTGCTGCTGCACTGCGAAGAGCTGGCGGTGATCGACAACCTCTCGGGCAAGCTCTACCTGATCGTGTACGCCGACCCGGCCCAGCCCGAGGCCTACGGCAACGCCAAGAAGCGGCTGCGCGAACTGAAGGAGCAGCTGAAGTATTCGGTGAGCGCCCCGGTGGTCAAGCCCACCCAGAGCCACCCGACCGAGCGCGAGTTCGCCAAGGCCGACTACATCGCCGCGGTGGAGCGCGCCAAGGAGCTGATCGCCGCCGGCGATTTCATGCAGGTGCAGGTGGGCCAGCGGATCAAGAAGCGCTATACCGAGGCTCCGCTGTCGCTGTACCGGGCCCTGCGGTCGCTCAACCCGTCGCCCTACATGTACTACTACAACTTCGGCGACGACATGCACGTGGTGGGCGCATCGCCCGAGATCCTGGTGCGCCAGGAGACGGCCGTCGACGGCCAGAAGATCACCATCCGCCCGCTGGCCGGCACCCGCCCGCGCGGCACCACGCCCGATGCCGACAAGGCCGCCGAGACCGAACTGGTCAACGACCCGAAGGAGCGTGCCGAGCATGTGATGCTGATCGACCTGGCCCGCAACGACATCGGCCGCATCGCCAAGACCGGCAGCGTGAAGGTGACCGAGGCCTTCGCGGTGGAGCGCTACAGCCACGTGATGCACATCGTGAGCAACGTCGAGGGCATCCTCAACGACGGCATGAGCGCGATCGACGTGCTGCGCGCCACCTTCCCCGCCGGCACCCTGACCGGCGCGCCCAAGGTCCATGCGATGGAGCTGATCGACCAGCTGGAGCCGAGCAAGCGCGGCCTCTACGGCGGCGCCTGCGGCTACATCAGCTATGCCGGCGACATGGACGTGGCCATCGCGATCCGCACCGGCCTGATCCAGGGCCAGACCCTCTACGTGCAGGCCGCCGCCGGCGTGGTTGCCGATTCGGTGCCCGAGCTGGAGTGGAAGGAAACCGAAGCCAAGGCACGGGCGGTACTGCGCGCCGCGGAGCTGGTCGAGGAAGGGCTGGAGTAGGGCGGGTTTTGGCCTTCGGACTGCTGTTTGCGGGTCGAAAGTGCCTGTGGCCGGCGGCGTATTCCGGCTTCTAGCTATTGAATTTGTAGCGGTGGGGCTGGGGCTGGGGCTGGGCGCTTGGTCCGGGCTCGCGCCGACGGCGTACTCTGCTCCGCGAATGTCCCCCGCGACGGGCTGCGCCCGCCGCTCCTCCTTTATTTCGCTGCGCAGAGCAACGATCCCTCGCGGATGCTTGATCGACGGTGGGGGGCGGTCGGCTGGATGCGCTCGGCGGCCTTCGCAGGCGTTGATACAGACACAGCGCCAGCACCTGCAACCTGTCGCCTGATCCGACCCGCACGACGCGACGCTTCCCGGGCCGGGAGTGTCGGGTGCCCCCCGCAGCGAAATAAAGGAGGAGGCCGCAGGCCGGGGGACATTCGCGGAGGGGGGCACCCGGCGATCCCGGCCCCCGCACCCGCCAAGCCCCGTCCAAGCCCCGTCCAAGCCCCGGCCGCTACAAATTAAATAGCAGTAAGCCGGCATCCATAGCCGGCCAAAGCCCCATTCCATTCAAAATCTTCACGTGAACGCACCGGGCGGAGGAAGAGAAGCCCCCAACCGCGCCGACACCTCCGCCGCACACGCCCGCAACCCCCGCGCCACCGGCCCGTCCCACGCCGCGTCGAACGTGCCCACCGCGCCGATCGAGGTGATCGCCAGCACCAGCTCGCCCGACGCATCGAAGACCGGGGCCGACATCGCGTTCACGCCGCGCACCACCTCGCCCTCAGAGCGGCTGATGCCGTGGCGGCGCACCTCGGCCAGCTGGCGCTCGAACTGCTCCCAGGTGGGCAGCGGGTCGCGCGGCGGGGTGCCGGGGCTGTCGACCGGCGGGCGCTCGGCCACCAGCCGGCGCTCGGCCTCCAGCGTGGCGCGGGCCAGCGACGGCTCCAGGTAGGCGCCGAAGAGACGGCCCGAGGCGGTGCCGGTAAGCGAGAAGACCGTGCCGTGCCGCATGCTCACGAACACCGTCTCGGCCGATTCCTCGACCCGCACGATGGTCGGGCCGCGGTTGCCCCAGACGGCGATCGCCACCGTCTGGCCGATGGCGCGCGACAGCGGCGCCAGCAGCGGCGTCGCCAGCGTCACCGGGCTCGACTGCTGCAGGCTGATCAGTCCCAGCTGCAGGGCCAGCGGCCCCAGCGCGTAGCGGCCGCTGGTCGGGTCCTGCTCCACCAGGCCCAGCCGACCGAAGCTCACCAGATAAGGATGCGCCTTGGCCGGCGACATGCCGGCGCCGCGGGCCAGGTCCTTCAGCGCCATCGGCGTGCCCTCGTGCGCCAGGGCGCGCAGCAGCTGGCCGCCCACCTCCACGCTCTGGATGCCGCGGCGGCCCCGCTCGCCGTCGTTGTCGTCGCTCTCGTCTTGCTGCATGCGCGTTTCCTCTTGCTGCGGATGGTAGCCGCGGAGGCGAATTCATTAGACATGGGCGAATCTTGGCGGTAGCATCGCAAAGTTCGTTCCCTGCGAACGATTTCGTCTAAAACTAATATGCCGGACCGCCGACGGCGCACGGAGACACACCCGATGAGCACCAAGACCTTCGCCAGCCATGCCGACCTCGAGGAAAAGAAGGTCAGCTTCGTCCAGCTGACCGAGAACGCCTGGGCCTACACCGCCGAGGGCGACCCCAACACCGGCGTCTTCATCGGCGACGACGCGGTGATGGTGGTCGACACCCAGGCCACGCCGGCCATGGCGCAGGACCTGATCCGCCGCATCCGCGAAGTGACCGACAAGCCGATCAAGTACGTGCTGCTGTCGCACTACCACGCGGTGCGGGTGCTGGGCGCATCCGCGTACTTCAAGGAAGGCGCGCAGCAGGTCATCGCCAGCCGCGATACCTACGATCTGATCGTCGAGCGCGGCGAGCAGGACAAGGCCAGCGAGATCGGCCGGTTCCCGCGGCTCTTCCGCGCAGTCGAGTCGGTGCCCGACGGCCTGACCTGGCCCACCATGACCTTCACCGGCCAGATGAGCGTCTGGCTCGGCAAGGTCGAGGTGAAGATCGCGCAGATCGGCCGCGGCCATACCAAGGGCGACACCATCGCCTGGATCGAGGACCAGAAGGTCTGCTTCGCCGGCGATCTGGTGGAATACGAAAGCACCGCCTACGCCGGCGACTGCTACTTCAAGGACTGGCCCGCCACGCTCGACCGGCTCTCGGCCTACCGCTTCGAGAAGCTGGTGCCCGGCCGCGGCGACGCGCTGCAGACGCCCGAGAAGGTGGCCGAGGCCATCGCCTACACCCGCGCTTTCGTCTCCGACGTCTACACCACCGTCAACAACGGCGTGGCCCGCGGGCTCGACCTGAAGAGCATCTACCGCGAGACCTACGACGCGTTGAAGCCCCGCTACGGCCACTGGGTGATCTTCGACCACTGCATGCCCTTCGACGTGACCCGTGCCTACGACGAGGCCACCGGCCATGCCGACCCGCGCATCTGGACCGCCGAGCGCGATACCGAGATGTGGAACACCCTGGAGGGGTAGGACAACCCCCGAGCGGGGATGCCCGAGGCCACTGCCGGAGGCAGCGACCGTTCGGGCCGTCCATGCCTGCACATGCAGGCATGGAGCCGCGGCCCTCACCCCCCCCTTCTCTCGCTGCGCGGGAAGGGGGGCGATGCCGGTGGCCGGGCGGAGCCCGATCCACGGCATCCCTGAGAGGGGTTGCGCGGCGACGAGGACGAGACAACATTGGCGGAGACGACCGTGAAACTGCAGGACCTGCCCACGCTGGGCGCCGATGCCGATTTCCAGGCGCTGGAGTTCGACTACACCCGGCCCGCGGAACTCGACGGCGCCGTGCCGGCGCGGCACCCGGTCGTGGTCGTCGGTGCGGGCCCGGTCGGGCTGGCGTTGGCGATCGACCTGGCGCAGCGTGGCCTGCCGGTGCTGCTGCTCGACAACGACTGCCGGCTCTCGACCGGCTCGCGCGCGATCTGCTTCGCCAAGCGCACGCTGGAAGTCTTCGACCGCCTGGGCTGCGGCGCGCCGATGGTGGCCAAGGGCGTGTCGTGGAGCACCGGCCGGGTGTTCTTCGGCGAGCGGCAGGTCTACCGCTTCGACCTGCTGGCCGAGGAGGGCCACGAGCGGCCCGCCTTCATCAACCTGCAGCAGTACCACGTCGAAGGCCAACTGGCCGCCCGCGCCGCGCAACTGCCGAACCTTCAGGTGCGCTGGAAGAGCCGGGTGGTCGGCCTGGTGCAGGACGCGGACGGCGCCACCCTGACCGTCGACACGCCCGACGGCCGCTACGACCTGTGCGCCGGCTACGTGGCCGCCTGCGACGGATCGCGTTCGGCGCTGCGCCAGTTGCTGGGCCAGGAGAGCAGGGGCCAGACCTTCCGCGACCGGTTCCTGATCGCCGACGTGAAGATCGACGGCGCCGATCCGGTGCCGACTCCCGGCGTGCCCGACCCGGCCGACCCGGCCCCCGCCGGCCGGCCGCGCGTGGGTGCCGACACCCCGGCCGAGCGCTGGTTCTGGTTCGACCCGCCGTTCCATCCCGGCCAAAGCGTGCTGCTGCACAAGCAGGCCGACCATGTCTGGCGCGTCGACTTCCAGCTGGGCTGGGACGCCGACCCGGAAGAAGAGAAGAAGCCCGAGAACATCCTGCCCCGGGTGCGGGCGCTGCTGGGCCCCGACGCGCGCTTCGAACTGGTCTGGGCCAGCGTCTACACCTTCGCCTGCCAGCGGATGGACGCCTTCCGCCACGGCCGGGTGCTGTTCGCCGGCGACGCGGCGCACGGCGTGTCGCCCTTCGGCGCACGCGGCGCCAACTCGGGCGTGCAGGACGCCGACAACCTGGGCTGGAAGCTGGCCGCGGTGCTGCAGCAGGGCGCGCCCGACGCGCTGCTCGACAGCTATGCCCGCGAGCGGGAAATGGCGGCCGACGAGAACATCCTCGCCTCCACCCGCTCCACCGACTTCATCACCCCCAAGAGCCCGGTCAGCCGCGTGTTCCGCGACGCGGTGCTGCACCTGGCGCGCGACCACGACTTCGCCCGCAGGCTGGTCAACAGCGGCCGGTTGTCGCTGCCGACGGTGCTGGCCGGCTCGGCCCTGGTGACGGAAGACACCGACGCCTTCGCCGGCCCGCTACTGCCCGGCGCGCCCGCGGTCGATGCGCCCCTGGACGACGGCTGGCTGCTGCGCCGGCTGGACGGCGCCGGCTTCGCCGCGCTGGTCTTCGGCGAGGGCGATGCGGCCGAGCACAGCCTGCGCGCGCTGGCCGAGGCCGACTCGGCGCTGCGGATGCCGGGCGGACCGGCCCGTCCGCAGCCGCAGCCGGAACTGCTGTCGCTCTCGCAGCCGCAGCCGTCGCCTTCGCCTTCGCCTTCGCCTTCGCCTTCGCCTTCGCCGTCGCCGTCGACGCGATCGCTGCGGGTCCTGCGCGTCCCCGACACCGCCGCCCACGCCACCGCCTGGCGCCGCTACGACGCCCGGCCCGGCACCACCTACCTGCTGCGCCCCGACCAGCACATCGCCGCCCGCTGGCGCGCGCCCACGGCCGACGCGGTGCGCGACGCCGTGCGCCGCTCCCTCGGCCACGCCCCGCTGCCTGCGCCCGCCCCGGTCTTGCTCCCTCTCCCCCTGGGAGAGGGCGGGGGTGAGGGCCGCGCCCGCCCGCCAGCCGCAGCGCCCTCCGACAAGCCCCTGCCCGGCAGCCCGCACAACCTCGTCACCACCCCCCACCTCGACGCGCCCGACGATTTCTACCAAGCCCTGATCGACGCCCACCAGCCCCTCTCCACCGACGAGAGCCACGCTTTCAACGCCCGCCTGGTGCTGCTGCTGTCCAACCACATCGGCGCGTTGCCGGTGCTGCGCGAGGCGCTGGCCGCCGCACGCGGCGCGGCACCGGTGGCCTGACCCCGTCACCGCATTTTTCCGTTCCCCAAGTCCTCAAAAACCTACAGAAAGAGACACGACCCATGACCGACTCCCGCACCCCCTTCACCCGCCGCGCCGCCCTGGCGCTGGCGCTCGGCGCCGCCGCCGCAGCGCCGCTGGCCGCCCTGGCCCAGGACGTCCGGCCGCTCGAATGGGTGGTCGGCTACGCCGCGGGCGGCGGATCCGACGCGGTGGCCCGCGCCACCGCCGAGAGCATGTCCAGGCAGCTCGGCCGCCCTGTCATCATCAACAACAAGCCGGGTGCGGCCACCAACATCGCGGCCGACTACGCGGCCCGGTCGAAGGACTACGGCAACGTGATGCTGACGGCCGATTTCGCGACACTGGCGGCCAACCCGTTTCTCTTCGCCAAGCTCAGCTACAACGCCGAAAAGGACCTGGCGCCGGTCGGCCTGATCGCCCGCTTTCCGCTGGTGCTGGTGGTCGGGCCGCAGGTGCCGGCGAAGAACTGGGCCGAGTTCGTGGCCTGGGCCAAGGCGCAGCCCGGCGGCGTCAACTACGCCTCGGCCGGCCCCGGCAGCCCGCACCACCTGGCCACCGAGATGCTGCGCGAGAAGAGCGGCCTCAAGATGACCCAGGTGCCCTACCGCGGCGCTGCGCCCGCGATGCAGGACGTGCTGGGCGGCAGCGTGCCCTTCATGCTGATCGACACGGCGGTCGGCACCCAGTTCGTGCTGGCCGGCAAGGTCAAGGCGATCGGGGTGGCCAGCGCGCAGCGGATCGCTTCGCTGCCCGACGTGCCGACGCTGCAGGAGCAGGGCCTGGCCGACTTCGAGGCCTCGGCCTGGCAGGGCCTGTCGGTGCCCGCCGGCACGCCGCCCGCCACCATCGCCACGCTCAACAAGGCACTGGTCGAGGCGCTGCGCTCCGACGCGGTGAAGGCCCGCTTCACCGCGCTGGGCGTCGAGGCGCTGCCCGGCTCGCCCGACGACATGGCCCGCTTCGTGAAAGCCGAGCGCGAGCGCTGGGGCAAGCTGATCCGCGACAACAAGATCCAGCTCGATTGAGAAGACGTGAGAGAACCTGCTGCGCAGCCCGATTGCGCGCCTGCGGCCTTCGCCGTACGAGCGTACGGCTCCGGTCCCGGGCGCATACGCGGGCTTGGTCGCGACGGTTCTTTCACGCCCTCTGCAACCGTTATTAAGCAAAAAGTGCTCCCAGCCGGCGCCACTCGCCGGCCGGTAGCTACCGATTCGATAGCAAAGGCATCGTGACACCATGACGACGGCAACCGTGACCCCGGCAGCGGCCTCTTCCACCGGCGCGCTGCGCTACCAGAGCGGCTTCGGCAACCAGTTCTCGACCGAGTCGGTGCCGGGCGCGCTGCCGCAGGGCCGCAACAGCCCGCAGAAGGCACCTTTCGCGCTGTACCCCGAACTGGTCTCGGGCAGTGCCTTCACCGCGCCGCGGCACGAGAACCTGCGCACCTGGCTCTACCGCCGGCAGCCCTCGGTGGTGTCGGGCCGCTACCAGCCCTACGCCCAGGCTGCCTGGACCACCGGCGCCGCCGGCGGCGCCGCGATGCCGCCCGATCCGATGCGCTGGGCGCCGTTCCCGTTGCCGGAGGCGCCCACCGACTTCGTCGACGGCCTGCGCACCGTGGTCGCCAACGGCGATGCCGAAATGCAGGCGGGCATGGGCGCGCTGGTCTACGCAGCCAACGTGTCGATGGAGCGCCGCGCGCTGGTCGATGCCGACGGCGAGCTGCTGGTCGTGCCGCAGCAGGGCCGGCTGGTGCTGACCACCGAGATGGGCGTGCTGGAGGTCGCCCCCGGCGAGATCGCGCTGGTGCCGCGCGGCATCGCCTTCAAGGTGGGCCTGCCCGACGGCCCGTCGCGCGGCTATGTCTGCGAGAACTACGGCGCCCATTTCCGGCTGCCGGAGCTGGGCCCGATCGGCTCCAACGGCCTGGCCAATCCGCGCGACTTCCAGGCGCCGGTGGCGGCCGCCGAAGAAGGGGAGGGCGGCTACGAGATCGTCAAGAAGTTCGGCGGCCGGCTCTGGCGCGCCGACATGGCGCAGTCGCCGTTCAACGTGGTCGCCTGGCACGGCAACCTCGCGCCGCTGAAGTACGACACCAAGAACTTCATGGTGATCGGCTCGATCAGCTTCGACCACCCCGATCCGTCGATCTTCACCGTGCTCACCTCGCCGAGCGACACGCCCGGCACCGCCAACTGCGACTTCGTGATCTTCCCGCCGCGCTGGCTGGTGCAGGAGGACACCTTCCGTCCGCCCTGGTACCACCGCAACATGATGAGCGAGTTCATGGGGCTGGTCTACGGCGAGTACGACGCCAAGGCCGAGGGCTTCCGCCCCGGCGGCGCCAGCCTGCACAACTGCATGGTGCCGCACGGCCCGGACGAGGCCTCGTTCGAGAAGGCCAGCGCCAGCCACCTGCAGCCGCAGAAGCTCGACGGCACCCTGGCCTTCATGTTCGAGAGCCGCTACCGGTTCGTGCCCACCGCCTACGCGCTGCAGGACAGCACCCAGGGCGGCGTGCGCGACCCGAACTACCCCGACTGCTGGCAGGGCCTGGGCGACCAGTTCAAGCAGGCCTGACACCGGCCGGCCCTCCGCATACAACCCAGAAAAGACCACGCATGCCCACTTCCCTCGACCGACGCCGCAGCCTCGCACGGCTGGCCGCCACCGCCGCCGTTCTGGCGCTGGCGCTCCCTCTCGCCCAGGCCGCCGACGGGTCGCAGAAGCCGATCCGCTTCGTCGTGCCCTACACCGCCGGCGGCACCACCGACCTGGTGGCCCGCACCGTCGGCCAGAAGATGGCCGAGACGCTCGGCCGGCCGGTGGTCATCGACAACCGCGGCGGCGCCGGCGGCAACATCGGCATGGACGCGGTCGCCAAGGCCGCGCCCGACGGCACCACCATCGGCTTCGGCGCCATCTCTACCAATGCGCTCAACCCGCACATCTACAAGTCGATGGCCTTCGATCCGCGCAAGGACTTCACCGCCATCGGCCTGCTCGGCACCTCGACCATCGTGCTGGAGGTGCCCGCCGCCTCGCCGGTGAAGACCGTCGCCGACCTGGTCGCCGCTGCCAAGGCCAAACCCGGCCTGCCGTACGCCACCGCCGGCGCCGGCACCTCGATGCACCTGGCCGGCGTGATGTTCGCCCAGGCCACCGGCACCGAGCTGACCCACGTCGCCTACAAGGGCAGCGGCCCGGCGATCAACGACCTGCTGGGCAACACGGTCGGCGCGATGTTCGACAACCTGCCGGCCTCGCTGCCGCACATCCAGGCCGGCAGGCTGCGGGCCCTGGCCGTCGCCGGGCCGCAGCGCTCGCCTGCGCTGCCCGGCGTGCCCACGCTGGCCGAAGCCGGGCTGCCGGGCTATGCGCTGGAGCCCTGGTTCGGCGTGTACGGCCCGGCCGGCATGCCTGCGCCCCTGGTGCAGGCGCTCAACGCCGCGATCAACGAGGCCCTGGCCCTGCCCGAGGTGAAGGAGAAGCTGGTCCAGGCCGGCTTCACCCCGCGCGGCTCCACCCCGCAGGAGCTGGCCACCCTGACCCAGACCGAGTACCAGCGCCTGGGCGACGTCGCCCGCCGCGCCGGCATGTCGGCCGACTGATCTGTTCACCCTCATTTTCCGAAGCACGCCCATGACCGCACGAATCGACCGCACCCACGACGCCGCCCTGCAGAGCTGGGTGTCCAGCGCCAACGCCGACGGCACCGACTTCCCGATCCAGAACCTGCCGCTGGGCATCTTCCGCCGCGCCGGCAGTGCCGAGGCCTTCCGCCCCGGCACCGCGATCGGCGACCAGGTCGTCGACCTGCTGGCCCTGGTGCAGGCCGGCCAGCTTGCGGGCGAGGCCGCCGCCGCGCTGGCCGGCACCGAGGACGGCAGCCTCAACGCCCTGATGGCCCGCGGCCGGGCGGCGCGCGTGGCGCTGCGGCAGGCGCTGTCCGACGGCCTGCGCACCGGCGCCGCCGCCCAGTCCGCCTGGCAGGCCGCACTGGTGCCGCAGGCCGAGGCCGAGTACGCGGTGCCCGCCCGCATCGGCGACTACACCGACTTCTACACCAGCGTCTACCACGCCACCTCGATCGGCCGCATGTTCCGCCCGGACAACCCGCTGCTGCCCAACTACAAGTGGGTGCCGATCGGCTACCACGGCCGCAGCTCGTCCATCGGCATCTCGGGCCAGCAGTTCCCGCGGCCGGTGGCCCAGCTGGGCGCGGGCGGCACCGACGGCGCGCCGCGCTTCGGCCCCTGCGAGCGGCTCGACTACGAGCTGGAGATGGCGATCTACGTCGGCACCGCCAACCCGCAGGGCGAGCCGGTGCCGATGGCCGAGGCCGAGGACCATCTCTTCGGCCTGGGCCTGCTCAACGACTGGTCGGCGCGCGACATCCAGGCCTGGGAGTACCAGCCGCTCGGCCCGTTCCTGTCGAAGAACTTCGCCTCGACCGTTTCGCCCTGGATCGTGACGCTGGAGGCGCTGGAGCCGTTCCGCGCCGCCTTCGCCCGGCCCGAAGGCGACCCGCAGCCGCTGCCCTACCTCGACAGCGAGGACAACCGTACCCGCGGCGCGCTCGACCTGCAGCTCGAAGTCTGGCTGCAGACGCCGAAGATGCGCGCCGACGGCCAGCCGCACCAGCGGCTGATGCGCTCCAACTTCAAGGATTCGTACTGGACCATCGCCCAGCTGCTGTCGCACCACACGGTGGGCGGCTGCAACCTGCAGCCGGGCGACATGCTCGGCTCCGGCACCCAGTCGGGCCCCACGCCCGACCAGGGCGGCTCGATGCTGGAACTGTCGGGCGGCGGCAAGCAGCCGCTGGTGCTGGCCAACGGCGAGACCCGCGCCTTCCTGCAGGACGGCGACAGCGTCATGCTGCGGGCCCGCGGCGAGCGCGACGGCTTCCGCACCGTCGGCTTCGGCGAATGCGAAGGCCGGGTGCTGCCGGCACGCCGGGCCGACCGGGGGGCGTGAAGGACGGGCACCCACTTGCAGCAGGGGCGCCGGCCCACACGCCGACGGCCCCGCGGCGGGCATAGTTGTTGCCAGTGCATGGCGCCACGGCCCTGCCTACCGCAACGAAAGCCCCCATGTCCGCCATGCCAATCCCGGCCGCCAATCCTGCACCCACCGTCCTGCGCTGCGACCTGGAGTACCAGGTGTACCAGCCGTCGCACTTCATCTTCCAGATCGAGTGCTCCCGCTCCGAAGACCAGTTGCTGCTTGCCGAGAACCTCGTCGTCGGCACCGGCATCGTGGTGCGACCGTCGACCGACCCCTACGGCAACCGCATGTTCCGCTTCGATGCGGTGCCCGGCCTGCTCGGCCTTCGCTACGACGCCACGGTGCAGATCGACCGCCCGGCCCCCACCGGCCTGGAGCTGGAAGCCGAGATCTCCGAGATTCCCGACGCGGTGCTGCCCTACCTGATGCCGAGCCGCTTCTGCCCGTCGGACACCATGGGTTCGGACGCCCGCTACCTGTTCGGCCACCTGAACCGCGGCCCGAGCCGGGTCGAGGCGATCTGCCAGTGGATCCGCGACAACATCGCCTACCAGATCGGCACCAGCAACCCGACCACCACCGCCCTCGATGCCTACCAGCAGCGGGTCGGCGTCTGTCGCGATTTCGCCCACCTGGCGATCACCTTCTGCCGGGCGCTCAACATTCCGGCACGGCTGGTCGGCGGTTATTGCCACTTCCAGGAGCCGCCGCAGGATTTCCACGCGGTGATCGAGGCCTGGATCGGCGGCCGCTGGATCATGTTCGACCCGACCCAGCTGGCCGAGCCGTTCAACATCGTGCGCGTCGCGACCGGGCTGGACGCCAAGAACACCGCCTTCTCCACCGTGTACGGCGCCTTCCAGATGACCCACATGCACATCCAGGTGAGCCACGAGGGCCAGCCCGCATCGGACAACCCCGATCCGATCCAGGCGACGGTGCGGCGCCAGTCGATGGCCGACTGAAGCTGCCAGCCGGCCCTGGCGCGGTGGGCGTGGGTAGCGCAGAGTCCGACAGGACGGCGGGTGGATTGCACTACAGCAGGTGCCGGCATTGCGCGTCGCCGCGAACGGGCCTGAGAAGCGATAGTGGAATTTCGCCCTGAGGCGAACCCGTCCGGCGCTGGCAGCGCCGGATCTTCTTTCTTACAACATCCGAAGGGAACCACCATGCTCGAACAAACCGAAGGCACCGTTCAGAAACTCGCCGGCCGTGTCCAGGACGCCGTGGGCGGCCTCACCGGCGACACCGGCACGCAAGCCGAAGGCAAGGCCCGCCAGGTGGCCGGCAAGGTCCAGGAAACCTACGGCGAAGCCCTGAACCAGGTGCGCGAGTCTGCCGTGGCGAACCCGCTGGCCACGCTGGCGATCGTCGCCGGCATTGGCTTCGTGCTTGGTGCCGTCTGGTCCAAGCGCTGATATTGCTGCGGGTAGGGCCGGACCTGCTCCGGGGCCGCTCCGCATAAACGGTGCAGAGGGTGCGACGAGGTCGCGCCTCCTGCACCGTTATTTTTTTGGGTGGCGGTGTGGCGTGGCCGTTGCAGGACGTCCGCTCTGGCGGCGACACCTGTCCGATATTTGCTACGTATTCGATAGCGCATTGTCGTCGTCTGGAGCTGGCTACAGCCCGATGGGGTCCTAAACGGCCTACGTGACGCCGACGTTTTCGGCTGCTGTGACGGTCCGCCTTGCCAGCACTTCCATCACGTTCCTGGCCGCGCCCACGCCCATGTTCACGTAGGCGTCGCTGGTCACACCGCCGATGTGCGGGCTCAGCACGATGCGCTCCTGGCCCTGGAACGGGTGGCCGGCGGCCATCGGCTCGACCGCGAAGCTGTCGAGGCCGGCGCCGCGCACATGGCCCGAGCGCACCGCGGCCAGCAGCGCGGCCTCGTCGACCAGGCCGCCGCGTGCGGTGTTGACCACGATCACGCCGGGCTTGCACTTCGCCAGCGTGTCGGCGTTGAGCAGACCGCGGTTCTCGTCGGTCAGCGGGCAGTGCAGGGAGACCGCGTCGGACTCGCGCCAGATCGTCTCCAGGTCCACCGATGCGATATACGCGGGCAGGTCCTTCGCATACGGGTCGAAGCCGATCACCCGCATGCCCATCGCGTCGGCCATCTTCGCGAAGCGCTGGCCGATCGCGCCCAGGCCCAGCAGGCCGACGGTGCGGCCGCCCAGCTCCAGGCTCTTGTGCGTGGCCTTGTCCCAGTGGCCGGCGTGCATGCGCGCATCGAGCGGCACCACCGACTTGGCACACGCCAGCAGCAGCGCCAGGGCCTGTTCGGCCACGGCCGCGGCGTTGGCGCCCACGGCGGCCACCACCTCGATGCCGCGTGCCTTCGCCGCCACCTTGTCGATGGTGTCGGTGCCGCTGCCGTGCTTGGAGATCACCCTGAGCGAGGGCGCCGCGTCCATCACGGCCGGGCCCACCTTGCCGTAGCGCACGATGATCGCGACCGGGTCGTGTTGCCGGGCCAGCGCGACCAGGTCGGCCTCGGTCGGTGTCTTGCCGGCGTACACGACGTCGAAGTCCTGCAGCAGGTCGAGGGCCTGGGGTGCCAGGTCGGCGCCGGTGACGAGGATGGCGCTCACAGCGACTCTCCATCCTTCAGCACGCCGGCGGCGCGCAGCGCGGCGGGCAGCCAGGCCGACGCCGTGTTGCCGGCCGCGATCGCGTCCAGGCGCTTGGCCTCGTCGGCCACCTTCTTGACCGCCAGGTCCATCATCGCGGGCGCCTTCTCGCGCTCGATCACCGTCACGCCGTCGGCGTCGCCGACGACCAGGTCGCCCGGGTTCACCACGGTGCCGCCGGCCGAGATCGGGTGGTTGATGCGCCCGGGCACGTACTTGGTCGGACCGGCGGGGTTGAAGCCCGCGCTGAACACCGGAAAGCCCAGGTCGAGCAGTTCGAGCCGGTCGCGGATCGCGCCGTCGACGATGACGCCGGCCAGGCCCCGCTTCTTGCAGGCGCTGAGCATCAGCGTGCCCATCAGCGCGGCGGTCTGGTCGCCCTTGCCGTCGATCACCAGCACGTCGCCCGGCTGCGCCAGCGCGATGGCCGCGTGGATCATCAGGTTGTCGCCGGGGCGCACCTCGACGGTGAAGGCCGGGCCGGCGACGACCATCTTCGGATCGACCGGCGTGACCCGCGCATGCATCGTGCCGCGCCGGCCGGCCACGTCGGCCAGGATCGCGGCCTGGAAGGTCTTGGCCCGGGCGACGACTTCGGGGGAGACGCGGTCGAATGCGCGGACGATTTCAGGAAGTTGGCTCATGGAAGACTCGCAGAGTGAAATGAGAAAATCGCAGGAAGCCCCACGCTCCGCCGTCCCGGCAAGCGCAGCGAAGCCCCCCTCAGAACACCCGTGGATCCGGCTCTGCCGGTCCACCGGGTGTGCCCCCCTTCCCGCACGGCGCAGCCGTGCGAGAGAAGGGGGGAGGCGGCGCAGCCGCCCGGGGGGATGTCAGTCAATAGTCGCGCCGGAGTCCTTGACGATCCTTCCCCAGCGCGGGATCTCGTTCTTCAGCAGGGTGGCGAACTGCTCCGGCGTGCCGCCGATCACGTCGCCGCCGTCGGACTTGAGCTTGGCGGCCACGGCCGGGTCGCGCAGCGCCTTGTTGATCTCGGCGTTGAGCGTCTTGAGCACGTCCGCCGGCGTGCCGGCCGGCGCCAGGATGCCGAACCAGGTCACCGCGTCGAAGCCGGGGTAGCCCGATTCGGCCAGCGTCGGCGTGTCGGGCAGTTCGCCCGAGCGCTTGGCCGAGGTGACGGCGATCGCCCGCAGCTTCTGGTTGCGCACCTGGCCCAGCAGCGTAGGCACCGAGGACATGTACAGGTCGATCTGGCCGCTCACCAGGTCGGTCATCGCCTGCGCCGCGCCCTTGTAGGGGACATGCTGCAGGTCGATGCCGGCGGTCTTCTGGGCCAGCTCGCTCGCCAGGTGGGCGACGGTGCCGTTGCCAGAGTAGCCCATGGTGATCGTCTTCGGCCGCTTCTTCGCGTCGGCCACCACGTCGGCGAAAGTCTTGTACGGCGAATTGACGCCCACCGCGACCACGATCGGCGAGGACGACACCAGCGCCACCGGCACCAGGTCCTTCAGCGGGTCGTAGGGCAGCTTGGCGTAGAGCGAGGGGTTGATCGCCAGGTTGCTGGTCTGGCCCAGCACCAGGGTGTAGCCGTCGGCCGGCGCCTTGGCGACCGCGTCCACCCCCAGGTTGCCGCCGGCGCCGGGGCGGTTGTCGATCACGATCGTCCACTTGAGCGTGTCGGTGAGCTTCTGCGCCACGGTGCGGGCGATCAGGTCGGTGCCGCCGCCGGGAGGGAAGGGCACGACCAGGCGGATCGGCTTGGCCGGGTAGGGCGTCTGCGCCCATGCGGCACAGGGCAGGGCGCCGAGGGCGGCCAGCGCCAGGCCCCCCAGCACGGCCATGCGGCGGCCGGTCGTCTTCGTCGAAGTTGCGGGCATCTTGTCGTCTCCTTGTTGTATGCGCTGCCGGATGCAGCGGGCAGGGAAACGGACTGTAGGACCGTGTTTCGATCCATACAATGCAGTTTCATCCATCGAAACGGTATCCATGGTGCGAAACACGACGAAACCGCTGGCGAAGAAGCCGGCCCCGCCGCTGGCGCCGCCCGCCGCGGCCCCGCCGCCCCTGTCGCCGTCGGCGCGTGCGCCGCGCGCCGCGCTAGCCGCAGCCGCTGCCGCACCGGCCGCCAGCACCGGCAGCGTGGTCGCGGTGACGCGGGCGGTGCAGTTGCTGGGCGCCTTCGCGCTCGGCGAATCGCAGCTCTCGCTGGCCGAGCTGAGCCGGCGCTGCAGCCTGCACAAGACCACCGCGCTGCGCATCGCCCGCACCCTGGCGCAGGAGGGCTACATGGTCCAGTGCGACGGCGGCGAATGGCGGCTGGGCCCGGCGGCGGGCTGGCTGGGCGCGCGCTACCAGTCGGGCTTCGACGTGCAGAACGTGGTCGAGCCGATGCTGCGCAAGCTCTCCACCGCCACCCGCGAGAGCGCGGCCTTCTACGTGCGGGAGGGCGACTTCCGCACCTGCCTGATGCGGGTCGAGGGCGTGCAGCCGCTGCGCCACCATGCGCGCATGGGCGAGGCGTTGCCGCTGGACAAGGGCTCGCCCGGGCGGATCATCCTGGCGTTCTCGGGACAGCGCGGCGCGGTGTACGAGCGCATCCGCCAGCAGGGCTACTGCCTGTCGATCGGCGAGCGCGAGAAGGACGTGGCCACCGTGTCGGCGCCGGTCTTCGGACAGCACTGGCGGCTGCTGGGCTCGGTCTGCATCTCCGGCCCCGCCGCGCGGCTGACCGAGGCGGTGCTGACGGCCCACGCCCGCACGGTGATGGACGCGGCCAACCGGCTGTCGTACGCGCTGGCCGGCGCGGTGTCGCCGCACACGCCGCCGGTGGTGTCGACCTGGCACCCGTAGGCGACGGGCCGTCGGTCCGCCCACGCCGCACGGATCGCATCCGGTTTGCTATTGAAACCATAGCTGGTAGTCGGCGCAGCGTGCCGGCTGCAGGCACTTTCGTTTCGCAAACCCGCCCTGTGCGCCGTGCGGCGCGGCGGGCTCGGCCGGGCTCAGGCGGCGGCCGTGGCGGACCCTGCCGGCCTGCGGGCGCGGCTGCGCGATGCATAGCGGTCGATCGCCAGCCCCTCGGTGCTGATCTCCGGCCGGCGGCCGGTCACCAGGTCGGCCAGCAGCTTGCCGGAGCCGCAGGCCATCGTCCAGCCGAGGGTGCCGTGGCCGGTGTTGAGGAACAGGTTCGCATAGCGGGTGCCGCCGACGATCGGGGTGCCGTCGGGCGTCATCGGGCGCAGGCCGGTCCAGAAGCTGGCGCGGGGCACGTCGCCGCCGGGGAACAGGTCCTGCACCACCATCTCCAGCGTGGCGCGGCGGCGCGGGTCCAGCCGCAGGTCGAAGCCGCCCAGCTCGGCCATGCCGCCGACGCGGATCCGATCGTCGAAGCGGGTCACCGCGATCTTGTAGGTCTCGTCGAGCACGGTAGAGCGGGGCGCCAGCGCCTCGTCCGTCAGCGGCACGGTCAGCGAATAGCCCTTGACCGGGTACACCGGCAGGTCGAGCCCGAGCGGCGCCAGCGCATCGCGCGAATAGCTGCCGAAGGCCATCACGTAGCGGTCGGCGCCCAGCAGCTGGCCGTCGACCCGCACGCCCTGGATGCGGTCGCCGCCCGCGACCAGGCCCTGCACCGACCGGCCGAACTGGAAATCGACGCCCAGGGCCCGCGCCTTCTCGGCCAGGGCGCGGGTGAACAGGTGGCAGTCGCCGGTCTCGTCGCCGGGCAGCCGCAGGCCGCCGGCCAGCCGCTCGCGGGCCTGGGCCAGGGCCGGCTCCACGGCCGCCAGCTGGTCGCGGCCGAGCAGTTCGAAGGGCACGCCGCATTCCCGCAGCACCGCGATGTCGCGCTGCACCGCATCCATCTGGGCCTGGCTGCGGAACAGCTGCAGGGTGCCGCCGGTGCGGTGCTCGTAGGCGATGCCGGTGTCGGCGCGCAGCTGGCGCAGGCAGTCGCGGCTGTACTCGGCCACCCGCATCATCCGTTCCTTGTTGACCGCGTAGCGCTCGGCGGTGCAGTTGCGCAGCATCTGGGCGATCCAGCGCAATTGCCACAGGCTGCCGTCGGCCCGCACCGCGAGCGGCGCGTGCTGCTGGAACATCCACTTCAGCGCCTTGAGGGGAATGCCCGGCGCGGCCCAGGGGGTGGAATAGCCGGGCGACACCTGCCCGGCGTTGGCGAAGCTGGTCTCCTGCGCGGGGGCGGGCTGGCGGTCGAGCACCGTCACCTCGGCGCCGGCGCGCGCCAGGTAGTAGGCGGCGGTGGTGCCGATCACGCCGCTGCCCATCACGATGACTTTCATGGAGAATCTTTCGGTATTCCGTGGATTCGGTACTGTAGAAAGAAGGTGCCGGTGGATTCCGCGGATTTCTCGGTGAATCCTTGGAAAAACCCCTGTTTTGATGGTGCGCCCCCGGCACCGCCAGCGAAATGTTCGAACCCGACCGCATCGACCGCAAGATCCTCGACTGCCTGCAGCGCGAAGGCCGCATCTCCATGACCGAGCTGGCCGAGCGGGTGGGCTTGTCGGCCTCGCCCTGCACCGAGCGGGTCCGGCGGCTGGAGCGCGAGGGCGTCATCACCGGCTACCACGCCCGGGTGTCGCCCGAGGCGCTGGGCAAGACGCTGCTTGTATTCGTCGAGATCAAGCTCGCGGCCAAGTCGGGCGACGTGTTCGAGAAGGTGCGGCGCGAGCTGCTGCACATGCCCGAGGTGATGGAGTGCCACCTGGTCTCGGGCGATTTCGACTACCTGGTGAAATTCCGGCTGCGCGGCATGGGCGAGTACCGCCACCTGCTGGGCGACATCCTCAAGAAACTGCCTGTCGCGGCCGAGTCGCGCAGCTACGTGGTGATGGAGGAGGTGAAGGAGAGCCTCTTCCTGCCGGTGGACCGGTAGCCCCCCGCCGTCCGGGCCGCCCGCGACCCGCGCCATAATGCAGCCACCATGCGTGCCACACCGTCCTTCTCCCCTGCGACGATCCGCCGTCGGCATTGGCGCAAGCCAACCGCCTGACCGACTCCCCCGCGCCCCGCACCGGCGCGCGCTTCCTGCGAAGCCCCTTCCGTTTTCCGCGGTGCGATCCTCGCCCGCCGGCCGTCCGGCCCCGTGCAGACGGCACCGACAGACCCCCGACACCCCCGCCCGGCCGCCCCGCGCCGCGCCACCGCCTGGAGACCCGCCATGCTGCTGATGATCGACAACTACGACAGTTTTACCTACAACATCGTCCAGTACTTCGGTGAACTGGGCGCCGAGGTGCAGGTGGTCCGCAACGACGAGATCACCGTCGACGGCATCGCCGAGCGCATCGCCGCCGGGGTCGACCGGCTGGTGGTCTCGCCCGGCCCCTGCTCGCCGGCCGAGGCGGGCGTGTCGGTGGCGGCGATCCAGGCCTTCGCCGGCAAGCTGCCGATCCTGGGCGTGTGCCTGGGCCACCAGGCGATCGGCGCGGCCTTCGGCGGCACCATCGTCAGGTCCGAGCAGCTGATGCACGGCAAGACCAGCGTCATCACCACCACCCAGCAGGGCGTGTTCTCGGGCCTGCCGGCCCAGTTCACCGTCAACCGTTACCACTCGCTGGCGATCGACAAGGCCGCCCCGCCCGCGGTGCTGGAGGTGACCGCCTGGACCGACGACGGCGAGATCATGGGCGTGCGCCACAAGGAGCTGCCGATCCAGGGCGTGCAGTTCCACCCCGAGTCGATCCTGACCGAGCATGGCCACGCGATGCTCAAAAACTTTTTGGACCAGACGTGACGCGATGCTATCGAATCAGTAGCTAAAAGCCGTTGCAGATAAAAGGCCAGAGCCCCGAAACGTTCATAACAATCACGGAACGCCACCATGTCGATCACCGCCCAGGAAGCGCTGCAGCGCACCATCGAACACCGCGAAATCTTCCACGACGAAATGCTGCACCTGATGCGCATGATCATGCGCGGCGAGCTGTCGCCGGTCATGGCCGCGGCCATCGTGACCGGCCTGCGGGTCAAGAAGGAGACGATCGGCGAGATCACCGCGGCCGCCCAGGTGATGCGCGAGTTCTCGACCAAAGTGCACGTGGCCGATGCGACCCATCTGGTCGACATCGTCGGCACCGGGGGCGACGGATCGCATACCTTCAACATCTCGACCTGCGCGATGTTCGTGGCCGCCGCGGCCGGCGCCAAGGTCAGCAAGCACGGCGGCCGCAGCGTCAGCAGCAAGAGCGGCAGCGCCGACGTGCTGGAGGCCCTGGGCATCGACATCAACCTGCCGCCCGAGGCGATCGCCCGCTGCATCGCCGAGGTGGGCATCGGCTTCATGTTCGCGCCCAACCACCATCCGGCGATGAAGAACGTGGCGCCGGTCCGCAAGGAACTGGGCGTGCGCACCATCTTCAACATCCTGGGCCCGCTCACCAACCCGGCCAGCGCGCCCAACATCCTGATGGGCGTGTTCCACCCCGACCTGGTCGGCATCCAGGTGCGGGCGCTGCAGCGGCTCGGCGCCGAGCATGCGCTGGTGGTCTACGGCAAGGACGGCATGGACGAGGTGAGCCTGGGCGCCGGCACCCTGGTGGGCGAGCTGAAGGACGGCGAGATCACCGAGTACGAAGTTCACCCCGAGGACTTCGGCCTGCCGATGGCCAGCCACCGCGCGCTGAAGGTGGAGACGCCCGAGCAGTCGATGGCGTTGCTGCAGGGCGTGCTGGCGGGCGAGGCCGGCCCGGCGCGCGACATCGTGGCGCTGAACGCCGGTGCCGCGCTCTATGCCGCCAACGTGGCCGGCTCGATCGCCGAAGGGCTGGAAAAAGCCCGCGCCGCGATTGACAGCGGCGCGGCGCGCGGCAAGCTGCAGCAGCTGGTCGAGGCGACCCGCCGGGCCGCCGCCGCGGCGTAACGGCTAGCCCGCTTTGCCGGACGTGCCGGGCAGGGCCGGCGGCATCGGCACCTCGAAGGATTCGCCGATCGCGAAGAACGCGCCGCCGGCCACGTAGTGCAGCGTGCGCAGGCCCGGGTCGGTGCCGTCGCCGTAGTGCCAGTGGCCGTCGGCGAAGACCCGCTCGTCGGCCCAGGCGCCCACCACCTCGGCCAGGAACAGGTCGTAGCGCGCCTGGTTGTGCGGCTCGGGGATCACCCGGCAGGCGAGGCAGGCCACGCTGCCGACGACCATCGGCCAGTCGCGGGCGCCCTCCACCTCCGGCTGCCAGACGTCGAGCCCGGCCAGCGCGAACTTGTCGGGCGCGTCCGCCGTGGAGTCGACGTCGCGTCCCGACCACTGGCCCACCGCCAGCGTCGCCGCGGCCTGCGCCCGGCAGGGTACGTTGAGCGCGAAGCGGCCCGAGGCCTCGACCAGCGCGCGGGTATGGGTGGCCTTGTCGATCACCACCGCCACCTTCGGTGGGTCGAAATCCAGCGCCATGTTCCAGGCGGCGGCCATCACGTTGCGGCGGCCGCCGTGGGCGCTGGTCACCAGCACCGTCGGGCCGTGGTTGAGCAGGCGGTAGGCCTTGGCGAGGGGAACGGGGCGCAGATGGGGGGCGGTGGTGGGCAGGGTCATGCGGCATTGTTGCGTGGCGCGCGGCCGGACGTCGCGGTGCAGGTGCATGGCCCGGCGGGCGGTGCCAGAATCGGCAGGGTCCGCGCATCCGCGCAGCGCGCCGGCTCTCATGAGCCGCGTCCTCCTTTTTTCCATTTGCCGGCGCCTGTTGCCGGCCGCTCCCCATGTCCGACATCCTGAAGAAGATCGTGGCCGTCAAGCACGAGGAAATCGCCGCCGCCCGCAAGCGCCGCCCCCTGGACGCGGTGCGCTTCGACGCCGAATCCCGCGTCCTGACCCGCGATTTCGAGGGCGCGCTGCGCGCCAGGATCGCCGCCGGCCGGCCCGCGGTGATCGCCGAGGTGAAAAAGGCGAGCCCGTCGAAGGGCGTGCTGCGCGAGGAGTTCGTCCCCGCCGACATCGCCCAGAGCTATGCCGAGCACGGCGCCGCCTGCCTGTCGGTGCTGACCGACCAGCAGTTCTTCCAGGGCAGCGTCGACTACCTGAAGCAGGCCCGCGCCTCCTGCGACCTGCCGGTGCTGCGCAAGGACTTCATGGTCGATGCCTACCAGGTCTACGAATCCCGTGCGATGGGTGCCGACGCGATCCTGCTGATCGCCGCGGTGCTCGACGATGCACAGATGGCCGACCTGGAGGCGGTGGCCCGCGGCCTCGACATGGCGGTGCTGGTGGAGGTGCACGACGGCGAGGAACTGCAGCGCGCGCTGAAGCTCCGCACGCCCCTGGTCGGCATCAACAACCGCAACCTGCGCAGCTTCGAGGTGACGCTCGACACCACCCTCGGCCTGCTGGCCGAGGTGCCGAAGGACCGGCTGCTGGTCACCGAATCGGGCATCCTGGCGCAGGAAGACGTGCAGAGGATGCGCGACGCCGGCGTGCACGCGTTCCTGGTGGGCGAGGCCTTCATGCGCGCCAAGGATCCGGGCGTGGCGCTGGCCGCGCTGTTCGGCTGACCGCATCCGCACGAGAAGGCAGGCGCGACATGGCCGACCAACTGCAGAGCTGCGACCCGGCCGACTGGCCGGTGGCGCCCGGATGGCAGCCGCTGGTGGAGGATTTCTTCACCGGGGCCGTGGGCATCAAATTGCTCGATTTCCTGCACCAGCGCCTGGAAGCGGGCGCCGCGATCTTCCCGCCGCAGCCCCTGCGCGCGCTGGAGCTGACGCCGCCCGACGCGGTGCGGGTGGTGATCCTGGGCCAGGACCCGTACCACGGCCGCGGCCAGGCCGAGGGGCTCGCCTTCTCGGTCGCGCCCGGCGTGGCGCTGCCGCCGTCGCTGCGCAACATCTTCAAGGAGCTGCAGCGCGACCTGGGCACGCCCCCGCCGGCGTTTCCCCAGCCCGGCGGCAGCCTGGTCAAGTGGGCGAAGAACGGCGTGCTGCTGCTCAACACCTGCCTGACGGTAGAAGAAGGCCAGGCCGCCAGCCACGCCGGCAAGGGCTGGGAGGTGCTGACCGACGCGGTGATCCGCCATGTGGCCGACGGCGCCCGGCCGGTCGTCTTCATGCTGTGGGGCGCGCACGCCCAGAGCAAGCGGGCGCTGATCGATCCGCAGCGCCACCGGGTGCTGATGGCCAACCACCCGTCGCCGCTGTCTGCGCTGCGGCCGCCCACGCCCTTCATCGGCTGCGGCCATTTCTCGCAGGCGCGGGAGTGGCGCGAACAGCACGGCGCCTGATTTGCTATCGTTTGTATAGCTGCAGGCCGGCGTCGGACGCCGGCTTCAGGCGGTTTTGGCTTGCAATTTTCGCGGTTCGGGCTCGCCGTGGCCCACGTAGTCGCGGCGGATGTCGATCGTGCTGCGCCGGCCCAGGTCGGCGAAGTGCTGCTGCAGCCAGAGCCGCGCCGCATCCTGGCCCTGGCCGAAGAGCCGGTCCATCACCGCGGCATCGGCCGAGAGCTTGCTGGCGGCCGACATCTCGTCCATCGCCGCACCGCCGTCGATCCGGTGCAAGTGCAGTTCCTTGTAGCCTTCGCCTTCCTGCAGCCGGCCCGAGGCCACCAGCCGGTTGATGAAATCGATGCTGCGCATCTGCTGCAGCAGGCTGGCGTTGAATCCCAGCTCGCCGACCCGCTCGGCGATCTCCTGGGGCGTCTGCGGCAGGTGGGCGCGGGAGAGCGGGTTGAGCTGCACCAGCACGATGTCGCGTGCCTGGCAGTGGTCGATCAGCGGGGCCAGCGCCGGGTTGGCCGAGTAGCCCCCGTCCCAGTAGTGCTCCCCGTCGACTTCCACCGCCTGGAACAGCATCGGCAGGCAGGCCGAGGCCATCACCGCCGGCAGCGTGAGGTGCTTGCCATGGAAGATCGCTGCACGGCCGGTCTGCACATGCGTGGCCGAGACGAACACCTGCGGCGACCTGTGGCGGGCGATCGCGTCGAAATCGATCTGCTCTTCCAATAGCCGGCGCAGCGGGTTGATGTCGAGCGGATTGCTCTGGTAGGGCGACAGCCAGCGGCTCATCGCCTCGTTGAAGGCGCCGGTGCCGAGCGGGTCGGCGCGCCAGCCGCCGGTCATCAGCCGCGCGACGCCCTGGGCCATCGAGCCCAGGCTGCCGAGCGCCGCCACGCCGTGCCACACCGCCGCCAGCGCGGCGCGGGCGGCTTCCGCAGCATCGCCGGGCGTGCCGCGGTCGCGCGCCGCGACCGCGAAGCCGTGCGCCATCGCCACCGCGTTGACCGCGCCGGCGCTGGTGCCGCTCAGCCCGTCGAACTGCAGGCGGCCGTCTTCCAGCATGGCGTCGAGCACGCCCCAGGTGAAGGCGCCGTGGGCGCCGCCCCCTTGCAGGGCGAGGCTGATGGGTCGTGGCAGGGTGGGGGCCGCAGCCGTTTCGGCGATGGAGCGCATGGGACATCCGGTTTGTTGCGGTGCAGCATTCTCGCGCTTTCCGGTCGAACGCGTGTTTTTGCTTGCTGCTTGCGGATGCGGCTGGGCGATCTTCAGAAAAGCTGCTATAGTCGTGGATTCACTGGAGGGGTGGCCGAGTGGTTAAAGGCAGCAGACTGTAAATCTGCCCGCTTACGCGTACGCTGGTTCGAATCCAGCCTCCTCCACCAGTGAAAACGCATTGTGGCGCGGTTCGCGTCGCCGCCGATGCGGGAGTAGTTCAATGGTAGAACCCTAGCCTTCCAAGCTAATGACGCGGGTTCGATTCCCGTCTCCCGCTCCACGCGTTTTCGTTGGTTGCAAGTGAATGTCGGGTGTCTGCACTGCAGGCGCCTATGCCCTTTTGGCTCAGTGGTAGAGCACTCCCTTGGTAAGGGAGAGGTCGCGGGTCCGATTCCCGCAAAGGGCACCAGAATCCAAGATGGTGCCGCATCGCCCCCGGCGGTGCATGGTTCGCGTTGTATTTGATCGAGATATTTTTTTCGGAGTCGAAAAAATGGGAAAAGAGAAATTCACACGTACTAAGCCGCACGTCAACGTCGGCACGATCGGTCACGTCGACCACGGCAAGACCACGCTGACGGCGGCGATCG
>NZ_LMKO01000007.1 GCF_001421705.1 Xylophilus sp. Leaf220
TTGCAAGAAAACAGGTACTGGCAAAACCATATCTTGCAAATCCCGCGCCCATCAACCCGAAGAACTACGAACCAGATCAACGGCTTGCGGGTTGTTCAGGGCGGACTCATGAGCGGTTCATCGGCTGAGGGAAAATGGTGCCTGTCCGCACCACGACCGCGAGGGCCGGTGCAGCACTGTAGGCAGGACGCCGCCGCGCGGTGTTATCACCTTGATACAACTGGCACATCTGCCGGGGGGAACCCGGGGCCTGTTGCAGTGCACCATGAGAGAGCCGGGTGTTGCGCGTCTGCGGACCCGAGAAACGAGGAAGGAGTCCGATTTGAAGTTCCGCGCCATCACGCTGGCCGCCTGCGCCGCGGCCACCGCCTGCCTGCCCGCCGTCACCCGGGCACAGGTCACGCTGAAACCCGACGGCGAGTGGCGCTACCTCTTCAGCGCCGGCGGCAACGCCACCAAGGGCAACAGCGACACCACCGCGATCAACGCCAGCGGCGAGGCGGCCCGGGTCACCGAACACGACAAGCTCATCGCCCGCGGCCAGCTCAACTACGGCCAGGCCAACGGCAGCAAATCGGCCCAGCGCTACTCGCTCGGCACGCAGTACAACCGCGATATCTCGCGCAACAGCTTCAGCTTCGGCGCGGTCGACCTGATCCGCGACCGGCCTTCCAACATCGGCCACCGGTATTCGCTGGCGGGCGGCGTCGGCCGCCACATGCTGCGTGGCGACGAGAACAACTTGGACATCTCGCTCGGCCTGGGCTACACCCAGGACAAGTACGTCACGCCCACAGAAGTGCTGGACAAGGTGCGCTCCGAATACGGCCGTACCGAGCTTGTCATGGCCGAGGAATCGAGCCACCGGCTCACCGACACCACCCGCGTCCGCCAGAAGGTCACCGTCTACCCCAACCTGACCGACCGCGGCGCCTACCGCGGCGCGCTGGAAACCGGCATCTCGGTGGCGATGACCCCCACCCTCAACCTGACCGCCGGCCTGAACTACCGCTACGACAGCGACCCCGGCGTCGGCATCAAGCGCGGCGACGCTTCGTTCGTCACCGGCGTATCCCTGCGCTTCGACTAAATAAACCGCTACTTTTGCGGCGATGCAGACTTGGCTTTGCGGAGCAGTTCCGCCTCGGTAATAGCTTTAAGAACACGCTCCCGAGAGGCTGTCCTCAAACGCCCCAAGCCAAGCTCATCCGCCATCGCCGTAATCGCAGCATCCCCAGAAAAATCTATCAGCACGCGGTTGGCGAGTTGCACCAATTCAGGCATACATATTTCGTCAACCGGCCTAACTTCGCTTCCAGGAGAGCGGAATAGGGAATGTGTTTCTGACCCAGCAGCCTCAGGCCAAAAATAAAGCACATCTTCCTCTTCTGTCACTTCAAATGACTGCTTTGCCAGAAGCATCACACGATCGTGGATCCGCGCACCAGTCCGCTGCCACCCATGAGCGCGGGCGATTCGACGTGACAAAACGGCATCCTGAACAGGCCCCTCGGTCTTCACGATGTGCTGGACCATCTTGTTTAGCGTCTCGTCATATCCGCGATCGAAAAAGTTATCGGCGTTGATCGAGACAACGGCTTCGGCTAGATCAGCAAGCATGTATTGAATTTTCAGCCTAGGCTCGTACACCTCGCCCACCTGATTTCGTGCGTACAAAGCTGCAGGCACTGCAGGCTCATTTGCCGACTCCTCGACCATTTGCGCACATGACTGCTGGCCAGAAACATCATCCGCCGGAATCGGAAGTGCCGCCGACTGCGCTTTCTCAATCGCGTCCTGCGCAGAATCACGTACTTCCTGCTGCATTATTTCCTCCGCCCGCAGCGCGCGGCTATCGGCGAGCAGCTCGTTCAGTTGCCGATCGACCCGGTCAAGCGTCCCGACCTTATCGACCCACCAATCGGTCGACCAGATCCGGACGATTTCCCAACCCAATCCCCTAAGCACCTGTTCGCGCAGCATGTCCCGATCGCGGGCAGTAGCCGATCGGTGGTAGGTGGCGCCGTCACATTCGACGCCGCTCAAATACGTGCCTCTGGCATCGGGGTGAACCACAGCCAGATCGACTCGGAAAGATGAAGCGCCGATCTGTGTGTGAACTTCCCAGCCTTTGCTCGCGAGCGCAGATGCCACGGCCTCTTCCAATGGACTTTCAAAGCCGCCAAGGCTTCCCTTGGTCGCCTCAGCCAGGGTTTTGGTGCCTCGTTCGGCGAACTCCAGGAAATGCTTTAGGTCCTTCACACCACGTGCCTGGGTGCGTGCCAGGTCCATCTTCTCAGCACGCAGGCTGGAAAACACGCGTAGTTCCTGCCGTGCGCGCGTAATGGCGACGTTCAACCGTCGCTCTCCTCCGTCCCGGTTCATAGGGCCGAAATTCATCGACACGGCCCCCGTCAGGTCGGGGCCGTAGGTAATAGAGAAGTACATGATGTCGCGCTCGTCGCCCTGGACACTCTCCAGGTTCTTGACGAACAGCGGTTCCAACGCCGACTCCGCGAAGTGAGGCTCGATCAAGGGATCCTTGCGTCGCGCTTCGTCCAGCAGATCCTCGATCAGGGCCTGCTGTTCGGAATTGAATGTCACCACACCGATCGTCAAACCGGAAGCCTGAAAACCCGGTTCCTTGAGCTTGCGCACGATGTCGCCGACTACGGCCATGGCCTCAGGTTTGTTGGTCCGGGCACCGCCTTTTTCATAGGTGCCATCAACGTAGTGGAAGCTGACTGCCCGATCTTCCGTCACAGGCGAGGGAAAGGTCACCAGCGACCCGCCGTAATAGCGGTGGTTGGAAAACGCGATCAGGCTTTCGTGGCGGCTACGGTAATGCCAGGACAGATTCATGGTCGGCAGGTTGGCTCCCATGCACTCGTCCAGAATGCTTTCGAGATCTCCTTCGAGTTCATCGTCCTCGTTGGCAGCCTCTGCTCGGTCGAAGAAGCTGGTCGGCGGCAATTGCTTCGGATCGCCGACCATCACGACCTGCTTGCCGCGAGCGATGGCACCGATGGCGTCCCACACCGGAATCTGCGATGCCTCGTCGAACACCACCACGTCAAACGCGTTGGCATCCGCACTCAGGTACTGCGCAATCGACAAAGGACTCATCAGCAAACAAGGCGTGAGTTTGGTCAGCGCCGTGGGCAGGCTGGACATCAAGGTCCGCAGCGGGAGGTGCTTGGATTTCTTGGTCATCTCGTGACGAAGTACGCCCCATTCGGAATTGCGCGTCACTTCGTCCTGCTGCGGCAAATCGGCACAGAGGGATGCCCGTATCCAAGCACGTGTCAGTTCAACATGCCGTGCATCCAGCGCCCTGAAATCGCGGATGCGCTTCTCATGTTCGGCCGCAACGAAGGTCCGGATGACGGGTTCGTCATCGACCACGAGATTCAGCCACCAGCGGCTGTAGTTAGTCTCGAAGGCATTGCGCAGTTGGCCATGCGGCACGGCGCCGTTCTCGACACCGGCCACCATGCCGGAAAGCCCCAATTGGATCGCCTGATCCCTGACCTTGCGCCAGGCGCACCAGGCATTGAGCCGCGCTTCCGACCGCACGATACCTTCGCAGTGCGCGATGAGGGCGGGTAGCGCAAGCGTGCTGATCTTGGTCTTGGAAGCTTCGGAAAATGCAGCGACAGAACCGAGGTAGTCAACGACCGGCTGCAGTTCCGCCTGCGCGGCGAGGTACTGCGCGGCATTCAGCGCAAGCGTGCCGGACGGATCCAGCAATGCCACGTTGACGCCCAGCAATTGCTCTAGGGCATTGGCCACTGCCGGCAGTTCTTCCGGCTTCTCCGAAAGGCCTGTCATGGACTTGGTGAGCGCTGACTGGAACGCTATCGCTTTCTCGACCTGCACTACTGCGGTATCGAGATCACTCCAGAGCCCGTTGGTTAGCGGTGTCAGATCAGTTAGATAAGCAAGACCTTTTTCAACCTCGACACGCCGACGAATCCGCTGGACGTCTTCATAAAATGCCAAACCACATTCGCCTGTCGAAACCTGTGGATGATCTCCTGGCAAGGGGCCCTTCACGCGTACTTGGTCCAACGCATCCACGAAAGAAAGCGCCGCTTCGAGCCCATCCACCCGGGTCGACCGACCTGCCCAAAGCTGGTGAGTCGGGCCGGTCAGGTTCTCCAGTGAGTCAAGCTCTTCCTCGAGGCCTTTCAGCGCCCGCAGTGTCTTGAGCTCTCCAGCCAGCCGGTCTCCACAGCGCCCATTCGCCACGGGCTCGAGATCCCTGTCATCCCACGGCGCGCTGTTCTTCCCGCAGGCCAAGGCGCGCTGCAGCCTGATCGCCGCGTCTGCGAACTCTGGCCGGGTTTTCAAACCGGACCAAATGCCTTCGACCGCCGCGCCGATCTCAACCGCCTCGACCTGTGTCCTCAACTCTCTGATGCGAGTCCACAACAGCAAGTCGGCAGGCACATCGGGTTCGCCAACCCCGCTGACGCAGGCTTCCACCACCTGTCTGATTTTCTTTTTTCCCAGGTGCGAGAGAGGCCAGACTGCCTTTTCCGCTTTGGCATATTCCCGCTGCAACAGTGACACGTTGAGTTGCTCTATTCCCTCGCCGTACTTCACCGAAAGGCGGGCATTGGTCGCAGCGATTTCGGCCAACAGACCGAGTCCAGTTTCCAGCTCACCGATGATGTCGTCGCCCCAAGGATTGCCCAAACCGTTCAGCAGATCCCTACGGTGCTGCAGCAGCAGCAGTCCCCGCCGGCAGGACGACATGACCGAGGCGGGCCAGGACGGCGACAAGGCAGCGGTCAAGCTCCGATGTTGCTCCAATAGGTCGACACCACGTCGAAGCCTGGCCACGGTGGCCGAGGCATCGTTTCTGGCAGTGAATCTCCAGTCGTGCCCCACTGCATCGGGCAGCAGTAATGCAAGAGAGCGCAAAGCCTTGCGGCTGCGTTGTGTAGATGCCAAGGGTGGAAGGCCGCATGCCACCGCGAATTCGTCGAACGCTGCCAACACTCGCTCGGCAACCGGCACAGCTGCCCGAGCGGCTTCCCCCAAGCTGTGCTGAATACGGGGAGACCATTCGGTGTGCCCGACGTCCGCAAGTGCGCTTTTGAGCAAGTTGTCGTAGCCGAGCGCCTTGGCATTGACGTCTAGACGTTCGACCACTTCATTCATGCGCGCAATGGTCGACACATCATGGGCATGTGCCACATCCCACGAAAGGCCGAGATGCGGAACAAGGTCACCATCGACCACACGTCCAATGGCTTCATAGATGGTCATGCCATTGGCGAAACGAAAATGAAGCCGCTCAACATAGACATTCAACTCGTCACGTAGCGCTTTCAGGCGCTGCGCTTCTGCCCGCCATTGATCCTTGTCAATTTGGCCCGTGGACTCCCAGGAGGTCTTGAGCTGGGCGAGCACATCCAGTTTTCGCGCCTTGCTCGAGTGAAGTTCGAGGCAGAACTCTCCCAGCTTTACCTCCCGCAAGCGGCGGAAAACCACGTCCAACGCTGCGATCTTTTCGGAGACAAACAGGACGCGTTTTCCCTCGGCCAAGCACTGTGCAATGAGGTTCGAAATGGTCTGGCTCTTGCCGGTGCCGGGCGGGCCGATGAGCACGAAGTCCTTGCCGCGCACAGCCGCCATGACGGCAGATAACTGGGAAGAGTCGGCAGGCAGAGGGCAAAAGGTCTGCTCCGGGCCAAACTCGCGATCCAGGTTCTTGGGATGGGGAAACGGAATGCCAGCGGGGTAGCTGTCCCGGGGCGAATCGATCAGATGCCGAACGACCGCGTTCTCGCGAAGTTGGTCGGTGCGTTCGGTCAAATCCTTCCACATCAGGTACTTGCCGAACGAGAACATCGCCAGCACGACCTCCTCGGACACTTCCCAGCCCTTGATGTCCTTGATGGCGTGCGAGACGGTTTTCCAGAGAGTCTGGATGTCGAGCCCCCGTTCGTCCTTGGGCAACTCGCCTTCCGCGATCCCCAGGCTCAGGTTGAAGTCCTGCCTGAGCATTTCGATCAGGGTGGGGTTGAACCGCGGCTCATCGTCATGCAGGGACAGGGTGAAGCCGGACCTTGCGTTCTTTCTGCCCAGGGTGACAGGCACCAGAATCAGCGGCGCGCGGTACTTCTGGCCTTCGCGATCGTCCCTGGTCCAGGACAGGAACCCCAGCGCGATGTAGAGCGTATTCGAGCCGCTTTCTTCCAAGGTCGTACGCGCCGTACGGTAGAGCTCGACCAGCCTGGCCTCCAGCTCGTCCTTGGCCACGCCCACGAAGACTTCCCTGCGCTTCAAAGCATCGAGTGCATGAATTCGACGAACGTTTTCACGCTCCCGGCTTTCGTGGATGGCTTGGCTGCGCGGATCCGCCCCATCCATCAAGTCAGGTCGCGGGAGTACCTTTAGGTTCTGGCCTTCCGACAGCACATCTTCGAGCAGGCTAGGGTCCGGCGCCTCCAGCTTCAAGGCTTTCTTGCTGCCTTTGAAATTCAGGAGGTTGTTGCGCAGCGAAAGATCCAGCAGCTTCCGCTGCCACCTGGCAAGGCGGTCCTTGGGGTTGAGAGCCGCAGCATGGACCTCGCTGCTTGCCTCCTCTTCAGGAAGTTCTGGAGCTTCAGCAAAAACAGGCTCAGCAATCACATGCGGCGCGGCCGCGGCACTCGGCGCGATCGCTTCGGCATTAGCTAAAGGCTTGATGCGTTGCATCCGTGCGCGACGAACATCGACCAACAGCTCGAAAGTTTCTTCAACAGGTTCACCGATCTGCTCGATGCCTCTTTCGGTGGCATAGGTAAAACTGGGAGCAGGCCGGTGCGTGATGATGGTGGTTTCGAAGAGCACCATCTCCTTCAATTTCACTCGCTTGCGGACCGCGGTCACGTCGTCCACGACAACGGTGGTGAACTGCTCCGCCTTCAACCAAAGACCGACGAAGGCATGGCCTTTGGTAAACACGAGCACCGGGTTGAGCCCAGCCTGCTCCAAGGCCGAGCAAAACATCAGAGCCAGGTCCAGGCAAGTCGCCAGACCGGATTCGAGGATATGGCTGGTGCCACGAACCTTTTGGCCTGCGTGTTCGAAGCTTGCCGGTGGAAGTGCGTAGTCAAGGCCCAGAGAAGCGACGGCACTCCAGATTGCAGATGCCAACTCCCAGGCTCGCTTGTTGCCGCCCGCATAGCCATCCAGCGCAGGGTTCTTGTCGTTCTTTCGCAGGACCTCGGCCGCTTGCTTCAGTAGCCGGTCCACGGATGGATCGTTCGGTTGTACGAAGGCCGCAACAAGGTCGGGCAAATGAGAGAGTCCGCCCCACTGGTTGCGAGGCAACAGCTCGACCTGGTGGTCAAACGAGGCAATGGTCTGCGTCGAATCCGCCCGGGACCGCAGCGTAAAGGTCACCGTCGCTTTTTCCGCCTCGGTCAGGCGTGTCAGCAAGGGGCCATCCAATTGGATGTCCAAGTCAGAAATGCGGCAGCTTTCGCGAGCGCCAATGGCTTCGACCCGCCATACCTTCGGCTTCAAGAAAGCGGGCGTGGACTCGATCCGAAGGTCCAGCGCTTTCAGCGCGACCTCGGTGTCATTGACAATATTCAGTTTTCGCAGCATGGGCACTGCGTTCTGGAAGTCCGCCAGATTGAGCTTTGCCATGATGCTGGCTTCAAGACTTACGACCCGCGGTGGCGCCTCTGCCGGTTCAATACTATCGCTGGAAATTTCGGGCGTTTCGCGGTCTGTCATTTAACGCTTTCGTCGGTCTTGATCGATGCCACGGACACAAACATGTAGGCGTGAGTGAGCAGCCTCGGATGCCCAAACCCAGCGGTATGAAATTTGCATTCTCGATTTATTCTTTCATAGATGAGACAAGATGTTCCCTAGGGAAGGTCTGCATGAATCCAAACGCTCGGTGGTTGGCATCTACGCCGAGTACTGGCACGACAGCGGTGTAAAACAACCAAGCCTCGTTTTGGGAACCTCTACCAAGCGAACGCGCAAATTTGAATTCATCGGCGAGATGGAGCGCGTGGCTCTGTGGTCAGACCCGGTTTTGTTAGTTGATCCATACCTGCCGGACGACCAGCCAACCAGGGCCAAAGCTGATTTGTGCAGGTCTTCCTTAATAAGATGCCAGCTTGCCAAGGCCGCCATCTTGCCCCGTCCAGCCCCCGCCAGGCCAGGGTTCCCCTGGACTCGGCGGAGCCTCCCCCCTCAGGGGGTGGCGAATTACACGCAGCGGCAGCGGAGTGAAAAGCCGGGGGCCTCAGCTACCCCGCCCGGCACACCTTCAGCATGTTCGTGCCGCCGGGCGCGCCCATCGGCTCGCCGCAGGTGATCGCGTACACGTCGCCCTGCTGGACGATGCCGCGGGTCTTCAGGTGCATCTCGGCCTCGGCCAGCGCGGTGTCGCGGTCGGTGCTGCTGTCCATCAGCAGCGGGCGCACGTTGCGGTAGATCGCCATCTTGCGCTGGGTGGCGACGCGGGGCGTCAGCGCGTAGATCGGCACGTGGATCCGGTGGCGGCTCATCCACAGGGCGGTGGAGCCGCTGTCGGTCAGCGCGACGATGGCCTTGGCGCCGAGGTGGTGCGCGGTGAAGAGCGCGCCCATCGCGATCGACTGGTCGATGCGGCCGAAGGTCTGGCCGGTGAAGTCGGCATCGAGCTCCACGTCTTCGGCCGCCTCGGCGGCCGAGCAGATGGCGGCCATCTCGACGATGGTCTCCAGCGGGTAGCGGCCGGCCGCCGTCTCGGCCGAGAGCATCACCGCGTCGGTTCCGTCCAGCACCGCGTTGGCCACGTCGCTCACCTCGGCGCGCGTCGGCACCGGGTTGGTGATCATGCTCTCCATCATCTGGGTGGCGGTGATCACGAACTTGTCCTGCTCGCGGGCCATCTTGATCATGCGTTTCTGCAGCGCCGGCACCGCGGCGTTGCCCACCTCGACCGCCAGGTCGCCGCGGGCCACCATGATGCCGTCGCTGACCTTGAGGATCTCCTCCAGCTTGGGGATCGCCTCGGCCCGCTCGATCTTGGCGATCAGGCCCGGGCGGTGGCGGTATTCGGCGCCGGCCACGTAGCAGAGCTGGCGGGCCATCTCCATGTCGGTCGCGTTCTTCGGGAAACTCACCGCCACGTAGTCGGCCTGGAAGGCCATCGCGGTGCGGATGTCGTCCATGTCCTTGGCGGTGAGGGCCGGCGCGGTCAGGCCGCCGCCCTGCTTGTTGATGCCCTTGTTGTTGGACAGCTCGCCGCCGATCTTGACGCTGGTGTGCACCTGCTCGCCCAGCACCCGCTCGACCTTCAGCACGATCAGGCCGTCGTTGAGCAGCAGCACGTCGCCGGGCTTCACGTCGCGCGGCAGTTCCTTGTAATCCAGGCCCACGCCGGCGATGTCGCCCAGCTCGGTGCGGGACGCGTCCAGCACGAAGGGCGCGCCCTGCTCCAGCAGCACCCGGCCTTCGGCGAACTTGCCGACGCGGATCTTCGGGCCCTGCAGGTCGGCCATGATCGCCACCTCGCGGCCGGCACGCTGGGCGGCCTCGCGCACCAGGCGGGCCCGGTCGATGTGGTCCTGCGCCAGGCCGTGGCTGAAGTTGAGCCGCACCACGTTGACGCCGGCCCGGATCATCCGCTCCAGCATGTCGGGCGCGCTGGACGCGGGGCCGAGGGTGGCGACGATCTTGGTGGCGCGGCGCTGGCGTTCGGACATGGAGTCTCCTGGCTTTTTCGTTGGGGCACGGTGCGTGCGGTTCGCCGAAGATTCTCACACGCCGCCCCGACCCCGCCGGTAACCCCGCCGAAACTCCGGGCCGCCGCGCCTGTGGTGCGCCGTCCACGCGATTGACCTTGGTCACGGGTCTGCCTTGGGCCGTCGGCTACCATCCCGGTCGCACGGACGGACGCACGGCCGCCCGTCTCTCCGGACCCACGCGGCGCCCCCGGCGCCCGCCAGGCATCCCCAGCAACCCTGCCGCCTTGTGCCTCCCGCCATGAGTTCCACCTCCGAACGCGCCATGCCGACGCCCCTGCCCTCCCCGCTGCACACCGGCTTCGTCGCCGATGCACCCGCCCCGGCCGCGCCCCCCGCCGCCGCGGTCGCCGCCGACACCGGCACCGTGGTGCTGCCCTCGCCTCTGGCCGCCGACGCGCCGCTGCCGCACCGCAAGACGATCCGCTCGTGGCTGATCCCGCTGTGCCAGCGCTCCACCCTGCGCGCCGTCGCGCTGCTGGTGCTGGACTACGCGCTGTTCGGCGCCGCGCTGTACGGCGCCGTCACCTTCGAGCCGCTGTGGGCGATGCTGCTCTGCGGCCTGGCGGCCGGCTTCGTCATCGGCCGCCTCTTCATCATCGGCCACGACGGCTGCCACCAGAGCCTGACCTCGCACCGGGGCCTGAACCGCTGGATCGGCCGCATCGCGTTCCTGCCTTCGCTCACGCCCTACAGCCTCTGGGACATGGGCCACAACGTGGTCCACCACGGCTTCACCAACCTGAAGGGCGTCGACTTCGTCTGGGCGCCGCTGACGCAGGACGAGTACCAGAAACTCTCGCCGGCCCGCCGCTTCATGGAGCGCCTCTACCGCAGCGGCTGGGCGCCGGGCCTCTACTACATGGTCGAGATCTGGTGGAACAAGATGTTCTTCCCCGACCGCAAGGCCGCGACGCACCGCCCGATCTTCACCAAGGACTGCCTGCTGGTCTCGGGCTTCGCCCTGGCCTGGATCGGCGGCCTGGTCGCCACCGCGTTCGGCACCGACCAGTCGGTGCTGCGGCTGCTGCTGACCGGCTTCGTGGTGCCGGTGATGTTCTGGTTCGCGATGATCGGCTTCGTGGTCTATGTGCACCACACCCACGTCAAGGTCTCGTGGCACGACGAGCGCGCGGCCTGGGCCAAGGCCCAGCCCTTCGTCTCGACCACGGTGCACCTGACCTTCCCGCTGCAGGTCGGCGCGCTGATGCACCACATCATGGAGCACACCGCCCACCACGTGGACATGAGCATCCCGCTCTACAAGCTGAAGGAAGCGCAGAAGCTGCTGGAGCAGCTTCTGCCCGGCCGCATCGTGATCCAGCGCTTCTCGTGGAAGTGGTACTTCCAGACGGCACGCGCCTGCAAGCTGTACGACTTCACCCGCCAGTGCTGGACCGATTTCCGCGGCCGCGCGACCAGCACTCCGCGTACCCTGCCGACCGCGGCCTGAGCCACCGGTTGACCTTAGAAAGAGCCCGCTCGTGCAGCGGGCTTTTTTACGCCTGCGCCGCAGCCGGCCCGACAAGCGGAATTCGAAAGAAAAAGGGCGATAGCCGGCACTGCATGCCGACCACCAGCTATTAATTTAATAGCAACTAGCGGGCCGGCGCGGAGGGCTGCACCACCGCGCCGCCGGCCGCGCTCCACGCTTCCAGGAACCGCGCCCGCTTGCGCTGGTCCTGGTAGACCAGCAGGCCGGGCCCGAGCGGTATCGGCCGCAGCGCGCCGGTGGGATGGGCCGCCCGTTCCACGTCGGTCCGGATCGGCAGGATGCGCGATTCTCGGGCCAGCACCGTCTGGCCGCGCGGCGACAGCAGGTAGTCCAGGAAGCGCCGCGCCTCGGCCGGATGCGGCGCGGTGCGCGGGACGAGCGCGGTGCGGGCGATCACCAATGTGTAGTCGCGCGGCAGCACCATGCCGACCGGCGCGCCGGCCGCGATGCGGCCCTGCACGTAGGAGCCGGGCACGTTGTAGGCCAGCGCCAGCGTGCCGGCGGCGATCCGGTCGAGCAGGGCCGACGCGTGCTCGGCCCGCACCGCCCGGTTGTCGGCCAGGGCGGCCAGCAGCGCACCGGCGTTGCCGTCGATCCGCGCGTCCTGGGTGGCGGCCAGGTAGCCGATGCCGCTGGCCTGCAGGTCGTAGGTGCCGATGCGGCCCTCGAGCGGCCGCGCCGGGTCGCGCAGCAGGTCGAGCAACTGGCGGTGGGTGGCCGGCGCGCTGGCGGCGGTGAAGCGCCGGGTGTCGTAGGCGATGACCATCGGCTCGTAGCTGAAGCCGAACACCTCGTCGCGCCAGCGTGCCCAGGCCGGCAGCGCGGCCGTCGCGTCGGACCTATGGGGCTGCGCATGGCCGTCGTTGGCCAGCCGCGCCTGCAGGTCCATGCTGCTGCTGACCAGCAGGTCGGCCGTGCCCACCGGCGACGGCGCGTGCGGCGGCCGGCCGGCGGCGGCCTCCTGGTAGAGCGCCTGGGTGGAGAACTCCTCGTAGCGGATCGCCACCTCGGGGTGCAGCCGCTGGTAGTCGCGCAGCACCGGGGCGAAGACCGGCAGGTCGGTCGATCCCGCCACGAGGAGCGCGGGTGCGGTGGCGCCGCCTGCCGCGGGCCGCAGGGCGGGCAGCAGGACCACGCTGCCCTCCAGCGGCTCGCGCGCAGGGGTGACCGGCGACGTGGCCCGGGCGCCGGGCACTGCGCCCGCCGTGGCAAGGCCTGCGAGAAAGGCGCGCCGGGTCGGCGAACCGGCCGCAGCCGGTGCCGGCTCTGCCCGCATGGCGCGGCCCGTGGGGTCGCCGCTGCACGTCGGGTGCGCCGCCCGGCTCATGCGCCCTCCCCACCCGCCGCCGGCAGCTGCATCCGCACCACCAGCCCGCCACCTTCGCGCGGCTCCAGTGCCAGCCGGCCGCCATGGCGCTCCACCACCCGGTGCACGATGGCCATGCCCAGGCCGGCGCCGCCGGGGCCCGCGTCGCGGCCACGGGCGAAGCGCTCGAACAGCGTGGGCATCTCGTCGGCGGCGATGCCCGGTCCGCGGTCGGCGACGGACAGGGCCCAGCCCCCGCCGGGCGCCGGCGCCAGGGTGACGTCGATCTCGGCTACGAGTGCCGATGCGCCGTCGTGCAGGTCCACGGCTTCTGCGGTTCGCGGGGTGGCCGCAGACATCGCTTCCACCGCCGCTGCTTCGCCGACGCTGCCGCCCTCGCCGACATCGGCGCGCCCCGCCGCCCCGCGCTGCACCCCGTGCTTGAGCGCGTTGTCCAGCAGATTCTTTATCGCCTCGCGCAGCATCAGCGCGTCGCCCCGCATCGGCGCGGCCTGCAGGTCGCAGTGCAGCCGCACCACCGGCTGCGGGTCGGCGCGCGGCACCGCGTCGCGCAGCGCCTCGCGCACGGTGCGCAGCAGGTCGACCGGCTCGAAGCGGCGCAGCGTGTCGCGGTGGGCGACGGTGGCGTCCGACAGCAGCTGATTCAGCAGCCGGGTGAGCCGCTCGGCGTTGCGCTCGATGGCGACCAGGCTGCGGCGCTGCTCGGCGGCATCGGGCTCGTCGACCGCCATCTGGGCCTGGGCGCGCAGCGCGGCGAGCGGGGTGCGCATCTGGTGCGCCGCGTCGGCGATGAAGACGCGCAGGGCGTCCAGGTTGTCGGCCAGCCGGCCCATGAAGCGGTTGAGCGCGCCGACGGCCTGCGCCATCTCGGCGGGCACCGGGGTGGCGATCGGCTGCAGGTCGGAGGCGGCGCGGCCGGCGATCTCGTGCTCCAGCCGGGCGACCGGCGCCAGCGCGCGGCGCACGCCCCACCAGCACAGCAGCAGCGCTGTCGCGGTCAGCAGCGCGATCGCGGCGGTGGCGACGCGTGCGGTGTCGGTGGCCGCCGCGTCGCGGGCCCGACGGGTCTGGCCCACCTGCAGCCAGGCGCGCCCCTGGTCCGCGGCCCCGGCGGCCCAGCGACCGGCCAGGGCGAAACGCACCGTCTCGCCGCGGTAGGGCGCGTCGAAGAAGACCGGCGTCGCATCCTGCGCGGCCGGGCCGTCGGCGGCCCGGCGCTCGGCCTCGCGGCGCTGGGCGGCGGGCGGCGCGGGCAGGTCGTCGTAGCCGGTGACCAGGGCACCGGCCGGCGTGCGCAGGCTGTAGAAGACGCGGTCGTCCGGCGCCATCGCCAGCAGGTCGAGCGCGGCGTACGGCAGGTCCAGGTCCCACTGCGCGCCGTCGAAGCCGACCGCGTCGCCCATCGCCAGCACCGAAGCGGTCAAGAGCCGGTCGAACGACTGGTCGGCCGCGCGCCGGCCCCAGGCCTGGGCCGCGACCGACAGCACCACCATCGCGGCCAGGAACAGCGCGCCCAGCGTGCCGAGCAGCCGGCGGCGAACCGAGCCGTGGGTGACGGCGGCAGTGGCCGGCCGTGCGGGCGCGGCGGCCGGCACTGCGCCGCGCCGCGCTTCAATCGCCATCGCCGCCGGCACCACCGTCGCCGTCGCCGTCGCCGTCGCCGTGCCCGTGCCCTGGGCCGCCGCCCTCCGCGTCGCCGAAGCCCGCGTCCGCCGCATCGACCGATCTACCGCCACCGTCGCCGCCCCGGTCGGTCCTGTCGCGTTCGCCGGCCGCCGACGGCTCGGCGATGTAGCCCACGCTGCGCACCGTGGTGATCCGCAGCGCGCCCTCGCCCAGCTTGCGGCGCAGGCGGCCCACGTACACGTCGATCGCGTTGGGCCCGGCCTCGTCGTCGAAGCCGAAGAGCTTGGCGGCGATCTCCTCGCGGGTGACGGCCCGGCCCAGGCGGCCGACCAGGATCTCCAGCAGGCTGAACTCGCGGTTGGGCAGGTCGATGCGCTGGCCGAACAGCGTGGCCCGGCGCGCGGCGCTGTCGATCGCCAGCGGGCCGATCTGCAGCACCGCCTCGGCCTGGCCCTGGGGCCGGCGCAGCAGCGCGCGGCAGCGGGCCTCGAACTCGCGGAAATCGAAGGGCTTGCCCAGGTAGTCGTCGGCGCCGCCGTCGAGCGCGGCCACCCGGTCCTCGATGTCGGCGCGGGCGGTCAGCATCAGCACCGGCGTCTTGTCGCCGCGGCCGCGCATCCGCGCCAGGATCTCGGTGCCGTCCATCCGCGGCAGGCCGATGTCGAGCACCACCAGGTCGAAGGCGTGGTGCTCCAGCAGGCCGTCGGCGGCCTGGCCGTCGGATTGCCAGTCGGCCGCATGGCCCATACGGCGCAGGCAGCGCAGCACCGCGTCGGCCAGGTCGGGCGTGTCCTCCACCAGCAGGATGCGCATCAGCCGGCCGCTCCCGCACCGGCCGCGCGCGGCCCTACGCAGTTTTGCGCATAGGGTTTGTCCCCATGCCCGGTGACATGGTGACGACAGGCTGCTTTCCTAAGCTCGCGGCTCACCGCCGGGGCAGATGCGCGCCCGGCCCGCTTCCGAGGAGACACACCCCATGCAAGGACTGACGACATGCTGACGATTCTGGGCTTCGGCATGGTGATCACATTCATGTACCTGATCATGACCAAGCGGCTCTCGCCGCTGGTCGCGCTGACGCTGGTGCCGATCGGCTTCGCATTGATCGGGGGCTTCCACGCCGGCCTGGGGCCGATGATGCTCGACGGCATCAAGAAGATCGCGCCCACCGGCATTCTGCTGATGTTCGCGATGCTCTACTTCGGCGTGATGATCGACGCCGGCCTGTTCGACCCGATCGTCGACCGCATCCTGCGCCTGGTGAAGGGCGACCCGCTGCGGATCGTGATCGGCACCGCGGTGCTGGCCCTGGTCATCTCGCTGGACGGCGACGGATCGACCACCTACATGATCACCGTGGCCTCGATGCTGCCGCTCTACAAGCGGCTGAAGATGAACCCGCTCAACCTCACCTGCGTGGCCCTGATCGCCAGCGGCCTGATGAACCTGACGCCCTGGGGCGGCCCCACGGCGCGCGCGGCCAGCGCGCTGCACCTGGACGTGGGCGATGTCTTCATCCCGATGGTCGGCCCGATGCTGGTCGCCGTCTGCAGCCTGGTCGGCGTGGCCTTCTGGCTGGGCATGAAGGAGCGCCGCCGCCTGGGCTTCTCGCTGCTGACCGGCCGCACCGCCGGCGGCCGCATGCCGTCCCAGGTGCTGCCGGCCCTGGTCGAGGACGAGGAGGACCGCCGCATGCCGCCCGACGAGACCGGCGAGGAGGACGTGCGCCGCCCCAGGCTGCGCTGGGTCAACGCCCTGCTCACCGCCGTGCTGATGGTGTGCCTGGTGGTCGGCGTGCTGCCGCTGCCGGTGCTGTTCATGATCGCCTTCGCCCTGGCCCTGGTGATCAACTACCCCGACCTGGCCGAGCAGCGCCGCCGCATGGCCAACCACGCCGGCAACGTGCTGGCGGTGGTGTCGCTGATCTTCGCGGCCGGCATCTTCACCGGCATCCTGTCGGGCACCGGCATGGTCGAGGCGATGTCGCGCAGCCTGCTGGCGGTGATCCCGCCGGCGCTGGGCCCCTACTTCGCGCCGATCACCGCGCTGGTCAGCATGCCCTTCACCTTCTTCATGTCGAACGACGCCTTCTACTTCGGCGTGCTGCCCATCCTCACCGAGGCCGCCGGCCAGTACGGCGTGACCCCGGTCGAGATGGCCCGCGCCTCCCTGATCGGCCAGCCGGTGCACCTGCTGAGCCCGCTGGTGCCCTCGACCTACCTGCTGGTCGGCCTGGCCGGCGTGGACTTTGCCGACCACCAGCGCTTCACGCTGAAGTGGGCGGCGCTGGTGTCGCTGGTGCTGATGGCGGCGTGCCTGGCGTTCGCGATCTTTCCGGTGGTGGGGACGCGGTAAGAAAACGAAGGTCGGCCGAGACGGGAAACCGTCCTGAGAAGGTCGGCGACAGAGGCGGCGCTCAGCGCCGCCCCAGCAAGGGCGAGCGGCCGATTTTCTCGGGCTTCTCGGGGCTGAAGGGCTTCGGATCGGAAAAGCTGGCCGCCGCGATCGACGCATCCAGCGACGGCAGGCTCCATGCCTTCTGCAGGCGCAGACTGTTCATCCCTTCGTTCCAGGCGTGCAGCATGCGTTTGCCCGTCTCGTGGAACGCGGGGTAGCGCTGCGTGGCCGCGACTACCTGGGGAGTGACCTGGACGATGGCCTCGCAGATGCGTTCGACGCATATCCGCGTCTGCGCCGGCATCACGTTGCACCGCGTTTGTAGAAACCTCTCCAGCGCCTTGCCGGGCATCCAGCTGCTGCGCCCCTCCACCGGCATGCCGGGTGGATTCTTCGCGTAGTCGTCGTAGACCGTGATGGTCAGCATGTCGTAGACGGGTGCCAGCGCGATGTGGTCACGGTCGCTGTAGAGCAGGGCGATGTTCTTGGTGTGGCAATCTGCATTGCGCAGCGCGTAGGTCAGCAGCAGCAGATCGGCCAGGTGCGAGAGCGCCGCGTTCTGCTGCCCGGCCTGCGGCGTCACGTCCTTGATGCGCCCGACGACGCGCTCCCAGGTCGATTCGTACTTCTGCTCCGGCCGCAGTGCCAGCAGGCTGCACAGGTCCTCCATGCCCTTGCGCGTCGTGCCGTCCGCCTCGAAATCGAAGCGGTGCACCACCAGGGCCTGGCCATCGTCGGAGACCTCGGTGGTTGCCGTCGGAAACCCGGCCTGGCGCGAAACCTCCATGCACAGATGCTCGTTGAGGGCCACGCCTGGCAGCCGGGCGGTCGTGCCCTTGACGATGTAGCGCTCGGTGGCCAGGGTGCCCTTGCCGTGTACGCCGAGCGCGTTCGGCGAGAGGAACTTCGGTACGACCCCCGACACGCCCGACGCCGCGTGACGGCGCACCAGGTCGACGAACGCCTCTTCCGAGTTGTCGCCCCGCAGGACGCCTTGGAGGTCGAACGGCACCGGCGGCTGCGTCGGGTCTGCCCCCGGCGTCGCCACCTTGACCCGTCCGATGGCGTTGCGCCCGACGACGGAGAGCAGGCTCAGCGGCGATGCACCGACGTGCGGCCCCACCTGCTCCTGCAGGACGGAGAGCAGGAAGCCCTCCGGCAGGTTCATCCGGAACAAGGGGTGCAGTTCCGGATAGACATAGGACTCGGTGCGCACCGGCATGAGCAAGGAGGCGAACCGCTCCGCCGGGACGTCCGGGTGGTAGCTCATCACATGCCGGAAACCATCGGTCGATTCCAGCGTGGCGACCGGCCGGTCGTGGACGTAGACGTGCAGCTTCATCGACGGCCGCGCCCGGGAACCTCGGCATTGCGCGGTTCCCGGGCTTGCCGCTGCCGTTCCGCCAGGGCGTCGTCCAGGGTGAAGGCGCCACCGCTCCTGGGCACGAACGACAACTCGTGGCCCAAGGCCCCCAGCAAACGAAGCAGCTTGCGCGAACCGAATTCCGCGACACCTCCGGTCTCGAAGCGCGCGAGGGTGGACTGGCCGAGGCCGCACAGCGTCGCGAGCTGCTGCTGTGTCATCCCGCGCGCTTGCCGGAGCTGCGCCACCGCCCTGCCAAGGGAATAAAGATCTTCCATATGCTGTATTTGCTATTCAATCGACCTTTTTCGATCTCACCGCACTGAATGAAGTGCGATTTCGAGCTTACCAATATAGCAAATAAAGCATTTTTCAATCCAACTTGATATTCCCCGCCTGGATCACCTTCTTCCACTTCACCGTCTCGCTCGCGATGAAGCGCCCGAAATCCTCGGGCGTGCCGCCACCCGCCTGGCTGCCGGTATCGGCGATCGCCTTGGCCACCTCCGGGTCGCGCAGGATGCGGTTGAACTCGGCGTTCAACCGGTCGACGATGGGGCGCGGGGTGCCGGCGGGGGCGACGATGCCTTGCCAGTTGTACGACTCGAAGCCCTTGACGCCGGATTCGTCCAGCGTCGGCACGTCGGGCAGGATGGCCAGGCGCTGCCTGGAGGTGACGGCCAGCGGGTGGATCTTGCCCGCCTGGATCGCGGGCATGGCGGCGTAGCCCATCTCGAACATCATCGACAGGTGGCCGGCCATCAGGTCGGCACCCGCAGGCGCGCCGCCCTTGTAGGGGACGTGGACCAGCTGGGTGCCGGTCTGCTCGCGGAACATCTCGCCCGAGAGGTGGTGGGCGCCGCCGACGCCCGACGAGCCGAAGCTCAGCTGGCCCGACTTTTCCTTGGCCAGCGCGATCAGCTCGCGCACGTTCTTCACCGGCAGTTCGCGGCTCACGCTCAGGATCAGCGGGCTGTTCTCGATCAGCACGATCGGCGCCAGGTCCTTGGCCGCGTCGTAGGGCATCTTGGCCATCAGGCTGGGGTTGACGGCCAGCGGCGCCAGGTTGCCCGCGCCCAGGGTGTAGCCGTCGGGCGCGGCCTTGGCGACGTAGGCGGTGCCCAGCACGCCGCCGGCACCGGCGCGGTTGTCGACCACCACCGGCTTGCCGAGCGCCTCCGACAGCTTGCGGCCGACCAGGCGGATGCGGGTGTCGGCGAAACCGCCGGCGGCGTAGGGCACGACGATGGTGATCGGCTTCTCGGGCCAGGCGGCGTGGGCGGGCAGCAGGGTGCCCAGGCCGATGGCGAGCATGGTGGCGGCCAGGAGGCGGCGGCGGTGCAGGAATGGAATGGACATGGCAGGACTCCGGCTCGGCGTTGTGTTGCGTTGCGCCGAAGTCTAGAAGCTCTGCCGGGGCCGTCGGCACCGCGGCCGGTCCCGATTCACTAGGGAAAACACCTGCCGGCCGGCCTGCGGCGCCGGCCACCTGCTATCGATTCAGGAGTGGCGCGCGCCGGCCCGGCCAACCGGCGCACCATCGGCGAGACTGCACACGAAAAGCAGCCGCAGCCGGTGCGGTCCGCCGACCATCAGCTACCATTTCGATAGCAATCAGCCCGCCGCCCGCTTCTGCAGGATCTCGAACGCCGGCAGGGTCTTGCCTTCCAGGATCTCCAGGAATGCGCCGCCGCCGGTCGAGATGTAGCCGACGTCCTTCTCGATGCCGTACTGCGCGATGGCGGCCAGGGTGTCGCCGCCGCCGGCGATGCTGAAGGCCTCGCTGTCGGCGATGGCGCGGGCGATGGTCTCGGTGCCGTGGGAGAAGGCGGGGAACTCGAACACGCCGACCGGGCCGTTCCAGACGATGGTGCCGGCGGCCTTGAGTTGCGCGGCCAGCTGGGCGGCGGTGTCGGGGCCGATGTCGAGGATCAGGTCGTCCTCGGCCACGTCCTGGGCCTGCTTGACGGACGCTTCGGCGTCGGCCTTGAAGGCCTTGGCGGTGACCACGTCGGTGGGGATCGGCACGGCGGCGCCGCGGGCGCGCATGGCCTCGATCACCGCCCGGGCCTCGTCGACGAGGTCGGGCTCGGCGAGCGACTTGCCGATCGGCAGGCCGGCGGCCAGCATGAAGGTGTTGGCGATGCCGCCGCCGACGATCAACTGGTCCACCTTGGCCGAGAGCGCCTTCAGGATGGTGAGCTTGGTCGAGACCTTGGAGCCGGCGACGATCGCGACCAGCGGCCGCTTCGGCGCTGCCAGAGCCTGGGTGATCGCGTCGATCTCGGCGGCCAGCAGCGGGCCGGCGCAGGCGACGGCGGCGTATTCGGCGATGCCGTAGGTGGTGCCCTCGGCGCGGTGGGCGGTGCCGAAGGCGTCGTTGACGTAGATGTCGCAGAGCGCGGCCATCTTCCTGGCGAGTGCCGGGTCGTTCTTCTTCTCGCCCTTGTTGACGCGGCAGTTCTCCAGCAGCACCACGCTGCCCGGCGCGACCTGCACGCCGTCGACCCAGTCCTGCACCAGCGGCACCTCGCGGCCCAGCAGCTCCGACAGGCGCGCGGCGACCGGCGCCAGCGAGTCGGCGGGCTGGAAGGCGCCTTCGGTCGGGCGGCCCAGGTGCGAGGTGACCATGACCGCGGCGCCGGCCTTCAGCGCCATCTCGATGCAGGGCACCGAGGCGCGGATGCGGGTGTCTTCGGTGATGCGGCCGTCGTCGTCCTGCGGCACGTTGAGGTCGGCGCGGATGAACACGCGTTGGCCGGAAGCCTTGCCCTGGGCGACGAGATCGGAGAAGCGGAGGACGTTCATGGGTGCACTCGAGGAAGAAGAGAAAGGGAGGAAGGGGCGGAGGGAGGAAGGGAGGAAAGGCGCGAAAAGTGCGGGCGATTGTAGGGAGGCCCCGCGGCGCGCCCGTCAGCGGCCGTATCCGCCCTACCAGCCCAGGCCGACGTGCAGCGGCAGGTACACCGCCATGCCGACCGCGATGGTGCCGAGGATGCTGCGCCGCCAGAAATAGAAGGCCACCGCGGCCAGCGTGGCCGGCAGCCGCGCGTCGGCCAGGGTGGTGAGGAAGGCGCCGTCGCGCATCACCAGCTCGGGCGCCAGCACCGCCGCCAGCGCGGCCAGCGGCGCGTAGCGCAGGCCGCGGCGCAGCCAGTCGGGCAGCGGCAGCTCGCGGTCGGGCAGCAGGAAGAAGCAGCGGGTCAGCACGGTGATCGCGGCCAGGCCGACGATGGCGATGCAGGTCTCCCAGGCGGTCATCGGGCAAGCTCCGTGCCGCGCACTGCGGTGCGAGCTTGCTTGAAGCGGTTCGGCGCTGCGCTCATTGCAAAACCTTCGTGCTGCGCACTGCGGTGCGAGCTTGCTTGAAGCGGTTCGGCGCTGCGCTCATGGCCGGTCCTCCGCCGGCGGTATCGGCGGTGTGCGCCTGACGATGCGGCTGCGCTGCGGCAGCGCAGCCTCCAGCACCAGCCCGACCGTCACCGCGGCGGCGATGCCGACCAGGATGTTGAGCTTGAGCGGCAGCGCGAAGGCCGCCACCGCTGCGGCCGCCGCCACGCCCGCCGACACCCAGGTGATGCGGTCGCCCAGCATCGAGCACAGCACGCCGACCAGCGCCAGCACGCCTGCGAAGCCCAGGCCCCAGTGCACCGGAATCGTCTCGGCCAGGAGCATGCCGGCGATCGAGGTGAGCTGCCAGGTCGTCCAGTTGAGGCTGGAGGCGCCCCAGAAATAAGGCACCTGCCCCGGCCCCGGCGCCTGCTCGGGAAAGCGCTGCGCCATCAGCACGAAGGTCACGTCGCCGCTCACATAGCCCATCAGGCAGCGGCGCGCGCGCGGGAAGCGGCCGAAGTAGTCGCGCCACATCGTGCTGAAGATCACGAAGCGCAGGTTGACGCAGAGCGCGGTGAGCCACACCACCCACATCGGCGAGCCCGATGCGATGAGGGGCACCACCACCAGTTGCGCGCTGCCGGCGTACACGGTGAGCGACATGAAGACCGCCAGCAGCAGCGGCATGCCCGACTTGACCATCGCCACCCCGGTGACCAGGCCCCAGGCGCCGATGCCGATGCTCATGCCCGACATCTCGCGCATGCCGCGCCAGAACTCGGGGTGCCGCAGCAACTCGCGGGCGCTGGCCTCGCCGGGATAGGAGACGCCCGAGCCGTTCATGCCGCCGGTGGGGCGCCGAGCACGGCACCCGCCGGCAGCGCGAAGCCACGCAAGAAGTCCGCCGCCGGCAGCCGCTTGCCGCCGGCGCGCTGCAGCACCGTGGCCCGCAACACGCCCTGGCCGCAGGCGACGGCGATGCCGGCCGCATCTGCAGACAGAACGGTGCCGCAGCCGGCACCGGGCGCCGACTGCGCGCTATCGATTTCGCAGCACCAGATCTTGATCGCCTCGCCGCCCAGGGTGGTGGCGGCGCCGGGGAACGGATCGAAGGCCCGCACCCGGCGGCCGATGGCCTCGGCGCCGTGGCGCCAGTCGATCAACGCCTCGGCCTTCTCGATCTTGTGGGCGTAGGTGATGCCCTCGGCCGGCTGCGGCACCGGCTGCAGGCCGCCCTGCTCCGCGGTGCGCAGCGCCTGCACCGCCATCCGGCCGCCCAGCGGGGCCAGCCGGTCGTGCAGAGTGGCGGTGGTGTCGGCCGCGTCGATCGGCAGCGTTTCGGTCAGCAGCATGTCGCCGGTGTCCAGGCCCGCGTCCATCTGCATGATGGTGATGCCGGTGCGGGCGTCGCCCGCCTCGATCGCGCGGTGGATCGGGGCGGCGCCGCGCCAGCGCGGCAGCAGGCTGGCGTGGATGTTGAAGCAGCCCAGGCGCGGCAGGTCGAGCACCCACTGCGGCAGGATCAGCCCGTAGGCGGCGACGACCATCGCGTCGGCACCGGCGGCCAGCAGCGCCTCGCGGGCGGCTGCGGCATCGTCCGGGTACCTGCCGTCGAGCCGCAGGCTGCGGGGCTGCGCGACGGCCATGCCGTGGGCCACCGCGAACTGCTTGACCGGCGAGGCCTGCAGCTTCATGCCGCGGCCGGCGGGCCGGTCGGGCTGGCTCAGCACCAGCGGGATCTCGACGCCGGCGGCGTGCAGGGCCTCGAGCGCGACGCGGGCGAATTCCGGCGTGCCGGCGAAGACGACCTTCACCGGTTCACCGCGCCTGCGGGAAGCGGTAGAGACTCTCGTCGGTGTACTGGATGCGCCGCACCACACCGCCCGGGTCCAGGTGGACGTGGATGAAGCGGTAGTTGTTCAAGTCGTTGAAACGGTAGGTCCAGACCGGGCCGTCGAACATCGCCACCCGTTCGACGCGGGCCGGCCGGCCCATCATCCGCAGCACGTCGTCGCCGGTCCACTGGTTCACCACGATCTGGTCGAAGTTGGGATAGCGCAGCGCCTGGTCGGTGCGCTGCAGGCGGCCGGCGGCGTCGAAGTCGAGGTTCCAGACGGCAGAGCCCGCGGGCTGCTCCGAATACTGCAGCCGCTGGCCGCCGTCGGGCAAGGGGTAGCGGCCGGTGGGCGCGCCTAGTTCGGCCTGGGTCGCGTCGACCGTCGCGCCGGCGGGCACCTTGGACGGAATGGCGCAACCGGCCAGCAGCACGGCGGCGCCGGCCGCGAGGGCCCGGCGGGCCCAGTGCGAGGGGATACGGAAATCGGGCATGGGGCGGCTCCTGCGGAGGGTGAAGGCCTGCGAGGCCGGCGGCGGCGGGATCAGTCCCGCGCGTCGCGCTGCAGCTTCACCATCTTGGTCTTGATGCGGTTGCGCTTGAGTGGCGAAAGGTAATCGACGAAGACCTTGCCCATCAGGTGGTCCAGCTCGTGCTGGATGCAGACGGCCAGCAGGCCGTCGGCCTGCACGGTGAACGGCTTGCCGTCGCCGTCGAGCGCCTCGACCTTCACCTCGGCGGCACGCTCGACGCAGTCGTAGATGCCGGGGATCGAGAGGCAGCCCTCCTCGCCGGTGACCTTCTCGTCGCTCTGCCAGACGATCTTCGGGTTGACGAAGACCTGCGGCTTGTCGCGCTCCTCCGACACGTCGATCACCACCAGCCGCTCGTGCACGTCGACCTGCGTGGCCGCCAGGCCGATGCCGTTGGCGTCGTACATGGTCTCGGTCATGTCGGCGATGAGCGACTTGATCCGGGCATCGACCGCCTCGACCGGGCGGGCCACCTTCAGCAGTTTGGGATCGGGATAGACGAGGATGGGAAGCAGGGCCATGGCGGTCGGGCGAAAGCGGTCGGAAAGGCGTGCGGGGGGAGGCGTCGCGGGCGGACGCAGTTGTCGCTATTTTCCGCCACTTTGGGGCCGACACCGCCGCGCCGCGCCAATAAGCGTTGCCCATTCAAGGACATGAAGCGAGAATCCACCGCTGTTTGTAACGATATTTTGCTGGATGCAGCGCCCGCCCGCGGGGACGCGGCGCCATCCCGAGGGAGCCTGTCCTGATGCGAATGAAGTCCCCCTGCGCCGCCGTCGCGCTGGCTGCCGCCGCACTCTGCTGCGCCACCTCCGCGCTCGCACAGAACTACCCCGTCACGCCGACCCAGCGCGCCACCGCGCAGCAGGTGGCCCAGACCGGCATCCCGGTCGCGGAGCTGTCGCCCAATGCGCCCGACGTCTACGTCGTCAAGCGCGGCGACACCCTCTGGGCCATTTCCGGCATGTACCTGCAGCGGCCCTGGCGCTGGCCCGAGCTCTGGGGCATGAACCTGGAGCAGATTCGCAACCCGCACCTGATCTACCCCGGCCAGACGCTCTACCTGGAGAAGGTCGACGGCATGGCCCGGCTGCGCACCTCGCGCTCCGGCTACGGCGGCGAAGGCGACACGGTCCGCATCTCGCCGCGCACCCGCTACGAGAGCCTGGCCGACAGCGCGCTGCCCACCCTGCAGCCGCAGTTCATCGAGCCCTTCCTGGCCGAGCCGCTGATCGTCGACGAATTCACCCTGAAGAACGCGCCCCGCCTGGTCGGCGCCCTGGAAGAGCGGGTGCTGCTGGCCCGCGGCGACCGCGCCTACGCGCTGGGCCCCACCGGCGCGCCGCTGATGCGCGAGCCGGGCCAGCCGCGCGACTACCGCGTGTTCCGCAACGCGGTGCCGCTCAAGGACCCGGCCACCGCCGAGATCCTGGGCTACGAGGCCCAGTACGTCGGCCGCGCCCGGCTGATGCAGAGCGAGAGTACCCAGACCTCGCTGCGCGACGGCAAGGATCTGCAGGAGATCGTGCCGGCCTCGTTCGACATCGTCGGCTCCAAGGAAGAAATGCGCGCCGGCGACCGGCTGCTGCCCGAGCCGCCGCGCCAGCTGGTCAGCTACAACCCGCGCGCGCCGCAGTTCCCGATCGAGAACGGCCGCGTGGTGTCGATCTACGGCAGCGCGGTGGCCAACGCCGCGCAGAACCAGATCGTCGCGATCAACAAGGGCACGCTCGACGGCATGGAAAGCGGCCACGTGCTGGCGATCCTGTCGGAGGGCCCGCGCATCACCGACCGCACCGGCGACAAGCCCACCCAGATCAAGCTGCCCGACGAGCGCAACGGCCTGATGATGGTGTTCCGCACCTTCGAGCGGGTGTCGTACGCGCTGATCCTGGAGATCCGCGTGCCGGTGAAGACCGGCGACCGGCTGATCGCGCCCTAGAGGCTAGGTACACCCCCAGGCTCCGCACTGCGTGTCTGCGCCGCCCCCCCTTGCAGGGGGCGGCACCGGCGGACCGGCGGAGCCGGATCCGCGGTGCCCCTGAGCGGGGCGACCCGCGCCCCACAGACTCCTCGTTTTCTCCTCCATGGAACACGCCGAACTCGCCGCCTGGCTGCGGCTGACGCTGACCCCCGGCGTGGGGCCCGACACCGGCCGGCGGCTCCTGGCGGCGTTCGGCCTGCCGACGGCGGTGTTCGATGCGCCCGCCGCCGCGCTGCGGCAGGTGGCGACGCCCGCGCAGACGGCCGCCCTGCAGGCCCAGCCCGCCGGCCTGGCCGCGCTGCTGGACACCACCTGGGCCTGGCTGAACGAACGTGACGCGACCGGTGCCGAGCGGCGCTGCCTGACCCTGGCCGATGCCGGCTACCCGGCCGGGCTGCTGGCGACGGAAGACCCGCCGCTGCTGCTGTACCTGCTCGGATCGCCGGTTTTCGAGCCGAAAGTGCCTGCAGCCGGCGACCCGCGCCGACCCTCAGCTATCGAATCTGTAGCAACCGCAGTGGCGCCCGGCATCGCGATCGTCGGCACCCGCAACCCGACGCCGCAGGGCGCGCGGGACGCGCAGGCCTTCGCCCAGCATTTTGCCGGCGCGGGGCTGACCGTCGTCTCGGGCCTGGCGCTGGGGATCGACGCCGCCGCCCACCAGGGCGCGCTCGACGGCGCGACGGCCGGCCTCTGCCCCACGATCGCCATCGTCGGCACCGGGCTCGACCGGGTCTATCCGCGGCAGAACCGGGCGCTGGCCCACCGGATCGCGCAGGAGGGCCTGCTGGTCAGCGAGTACGCGCTGGGCATGCCGCCACTGGCCGCCAACTTCCCCCGGCGCAACCGGCTGATCGCGGGCCTGTCGCTCGGCACGCTGGTGGTGGAGGCGGCGCAGCCTTCGGGCTCCCTGATCACCGCGCGGATGGCGGTCGAGCAGGGCAAGGAGGTCTTCGCGATCCCCGGCTCGATCCACGCGCCGCAGTCGCGCGGCTGCCATGCGCTGATCCGCGAGGGCGCCAAGCTGGTCGAATCGGCGCAGGACGTGCTGGAGGAGCTGCCGCCGTTCGCCGACCGCGCCCGGCCTGCCGCACCGGCGACGGCCCGCCGCGCGCCGGCGCCGCAACCGGCCCTGTTCCCGGCTGCCGCCGCTACGGCCGATGCGCGGGACAGCGAGGACGACACAGGCGGTCTGCTCGGTGCGATGGGCTGGAACCCGGTGGGCCTCGACGCGCTGGTGGCCCGCACCGGCACCGACGCCGCGGCGCTGCAGGTACAGCTGCTGGAGCTGGAGCTCGACGACCGGGTCGCCCGCCTCCCCGGCGGGTTGTTCCAGCGGGTGGCAAAGGGCTGAGCCCCTGCGCGCCCTCCCCGAGGGCAACCCATCTCACAGCCACCGGCCGCCGACGGGTCCCCCGGCGGCAGGCAGGGCCTCCCCCTCGGGGGGTGGCGAATGACACGCTGCGGCAGCAGCGTGCAAAGCCGGGGGGCCTTGTTTCTAGACCTGCGCGCCGCTGTTCGGATCGGCCGGATCGGTGGCCGCGTCCTTCTTGGCGACCGGCTTGACCAGGTCTTCGCGCTTCACGCCCAGCCACATCGCGATGGCCGCGGCCACGAAGCACGACGAGTAGATGCCGAACAGGATGCCGATGGTCAGCGCCAGGGCGAAGTAGTGCAGCGTGGCGCCGCCGAAGAAGAACATCGACAGCACCATCAGCTGGGTCGAGCCGTGGGTGATGATGGTCCGGCTGATGGTGGAGGTGATCGCGTGGTTGATCGCGGCCTCGGTGTCCATCTTGCGCTGGCGGCGGAAGGTCTCGCGCACCCGGTCGAAGATCACCACCGACTCGTTGACCGAATAGCCCAGCACCGCGAGCACCGCCGCCAGCACCGCCAGCGAGAACTCCCACTGGAAGAAGGCGAAGAAGCCCAGGATGATCACCACGTCGTGCAGGTTGGCCAGCACGGTGGAGACGGCGAACTTCCACTCGAAACGGAAGGCCAGGTAGACCATGATGCCGATGACCACCATCGCCAGCGCCTTCAGGCCGTCGGTCGCCAGTTCCTCGCCCACCTGCGGGCCGACGAACTCGACCCGGCGCAGCGTGGCATCGGCGGTCGCCGGATCGGCCTTGAGCGCTCCCAGGACGCGATCGCTCTGCTGGGCCGAGGACACGCCCTTCTGCGCGGGCAGCCGGATCATCACGTCGCGCGCGGTGCCGAAGTTCTGCACCTGCACATCCTGGTAGCCCAGGCCGGTGACGGTGCTGCGCACCTTCTCCAGATCGGCCGGCTGCGAGTAGGCCACCTCCATCACCGTGCCGCCGGTGAACTCCACCGACAGGTGCAGTCCGCGGTGGAACAGGAAGAACACGGCCGCCAGGAAGGTGATGATCGAGATCGAATTCAGGATCAGCGCATGCCGCATGAACGGGATGTCGCGGCGGATACGGAAGAATTCCATGGTGTCGTCTCCTTACTTTGCCGAGACGGCGGTGGAAGCGGAGGCGTCGGCCTCGGGGCGCCAGACGGTGCCGATGGCAACGCTCTTGAGCTTTTTCTTGCGGCCGTACCAGAGGTTGACCAGGCCGCGCGAGAAGAACACGGCCGAGAACATGCTGGTCAGGATGCCGATGCAGTGCACCACCGCGAAGCCGCGCACCGGGCCGGAGCCGAAGGCGAGCAGCGCCAGGCCGGCGATCAGCGTGGTGACGTTCGAGTCGAGGATGGTCGCCCAGGCGCGCTCGTAGCCCGCATGGATCGCGGCCTGCGCCGAGGCGCCGTTGCGCAACTCTTCGCGGATGCGCTCGTTGATCAGCACGTTCGAGTCGATCGCCACGCCCAGCGCCAGCGCCATGGCGGCGATGCCGGGCAGCGTCAGCGTGGCCTGCAGCATCGACAGGATGGCCACCAGCAGCGCCACGTTGACCAGCAGCGCGATGCTGGAGAAAACGCCGAAGAGCGCGTAGTAGGCGCACATGAAGACCGCGATGGCCGCCAGGCCCCAGGCCACGCTGTGGAAGCCGCGCGAGATGTTCTCGGCACCCAGGCTCGGGCCGATGGTGCGTTCCTCGATGATCTCCATCGGCGCAGCCAGGGAGCCGGCGCGCAGCAGCAGCGAGGTGTCGGCCGCCTCGACCGAGGTCATGCGGCCCGAGATCTGCACCCGGCCGCCGGAGATTTCCGAGCGGATCACCGGCGCGGTGACCACCTCGCCCTTGCCCTTCTCGAAGAGCACGATGGCCATGCGCTTGCCCACGTTCTCGCGGGTGATGTCGCGGAAGATGCGGGCGCCCTTGGCGTCGAGCGTCAGGTTGACCGTCGGCTCCTGCGTCTGGCTATCGAAGCCGGGCTGGGCGTCGGTCAGGTTCTCGCCGGTCAGGACGACCTGCTTCTTGACGACGATCGGCGCGCCGGAGCGCTCGGGGTAGCGCTCGGAGCCGAAGGGCACGTTGCCGGCGGTGCTGCGCTCGGCCACCCGGGCCTCGGAGCTCTCGTCGACCATGCGCACTTCCAGCGTGGCGGTGCGGCCCAGGATGTCCTTGGCCTTGGCGGTGTCCTGCACGCCGGGCAGCTGCACCACGATGCGGTCCAGGCCCTGCTGCTGGATCACCGGCTCGGACACGCCGAGTTCGTTGATCCGGTTGTGCAGCGTGGTGATGTTCTGCTTGAGCGCCTGGTCCTGCACCTTGCGCACCGCCTCGGGCTTGATGCGGGCCAGCAGCCGGGTGTCGGCGCCGTCGCCGGTCTGGGTCACGACCAGGTCGGGGAACTGGTCGGAGATCAGGTTCTTGACCGCGGTGGCGGTCTGGGCGTCGCGCACCCGGATGTCGACCGCCTGGCCGTCGCGGTTGATGCCGCCGTGGCGGATGCCCTTGTCGCGCAGCGTGGTGCGCAGGTCGCCGGCATAGGATTCGGCCTTCTTGTCGAGGGCGGCCTGCATGTCGACCTGCAGCATGAAGTGCACGCCGCCGCGCAGATCGAGGCCCAGGTACATCGGCACCGCGCCCAGCTTGGCCAGCCAGGCCGGCGAACGCGAGATCAGGTTCAGCGCGACGATATACGACGGATCGGCGGCATCGGGCACCAGGGCGCGCTGCAGGGCGTCGCGGGCACGCAGCTGCTCGTCCGGCGTGGCGAAGCGGGCGCGCACCGAGGTGCCGTCGAGCGTCACCGCGCCGGCATCGACGTTGGCGGCCTTCAGGGCCTCCTCGACGCGGGTGCGGGTGGCGTCGTCGACCTTGACGCTCGACTTGCCCGCCGAGACCTGCACGGCCGGCGCCTCGCCGAAGAAATTGGGCAGGGTGTAGAGGGCCCCCACCAGCAGCACGACGACGAGGATCGCGTACTTCCAGACCGGATAACGATTCATAGCTTGGAGCGTGTTGTGCGCTTTTTGTCCGGCGCGGGGCCGCTTCGGTTCGACTCGGGTCCTGCGGGCGCGGCAGGCGTGCCGCGCGGGACCGGTTACTTGACGGTGCCCTTGGGCAGGACCTGCGCGACGGCGGTGCGCTGCACCTGCACTTCGACGTTGGGAGCGATCTCGAGGCCGAGGGTTCCCTCGCCCAGGCGGGTCACGCGGCCGATGATGCCGCCGGCCGTCGCCACTTCGTCGCCCTTGGCGATGGCGTCGAGCATCGCGCGGTGCTCCTTCTGCTTGCGCATCTGCGGGCGGATCATCACGAAATAGAGCACCACGAACATCAGCACCAGCGGCAGCATGCCGGTGAGCGAGGACATGATGCCGCCACCGCCGGCGGCTGCGGCAGGGGCGGTCTGGGCGAATGCGGAAGAGATGAACAAGGGGCGGCTCCACGACGCGCACGTCGAATTGGGAAGAGAGGAACTGCCGGGCGCGGCTGGCGCCGCCACCCCGGGCAACCGGCGATTGTATGCGGCGCCCCCTCCTACACGCCCCGGGGTATCCCGGCGCGGCAGAGGACTATCGAGCGCGTGGCGCTACCGAATCGATAGCAACCGGCCGGCGCTGCACGCCGGCCCGGGCCCGATTCGAAGCTCAAGCCGCGGCGCGCGCCTCGGCCGGGCCGTTCCAGCGGGCCTGCAGCTCTGCGCCGCGCAGCCGGGCCGCCACCAGGTTGCGGTGCTTCACATGGCCGTAGCCCTTGATCTGCTCGGGCAGCCGGGCGATCTCGACGGCCAGCGCGTGGTTGGTCTCGTCGAGCCGCGGCAGCAGGGCCTCGACGCTGGCGCGGTATTCGCCCACCAGCGCCCGCTCGGTACGGCGTTCCTCGGTGCGGCCGAACGGATCGAACGCGGTGCCGCGCAGGCCCTTCAGCCTGGCGAGCACCTTGAACGCGATCAGCATCCAGGGGCCGAAGCGCTGCTTCTGCAACTCGCCCTTCGCATTGGTCTTGGCGATGCCGGGCGGGGCCAGGTGGTAGTGCAGCTTGAAGTCGCCTTCGAACATACCGTTGACCCGCTCCAAAAAGCCGCGGTCGGTGTGCAGCCGGGCGACCTCGTACTCGTCCTTGTACGCCATCAGCTTGAAGAGGTAGCGGGCGACCGATTCCGACAGCGCCGTCTTGCCGAGCGGCGCCTCGGCTGTCTTCACCCGGTCTACGAACTGGCGGTACACATCGGCATAGGCCTGGTTCTGGTAGGCCGCCAGGAACTGCGCACGCCGCGCCACCAGGCCGTCGAGCGTTTCGCGCGGCTTGAAGGTGATGACCTGGCCGGGCTCCGCCAGCTTGTGCATCGACTGCGGATCGTGCGCCGCGCGGCGGCCCCAGGCGAAGGCGGTCTTGTTCTGCTCGATCGCCACGCCGTTCAGCTCGATCGCCCGCAGCAGCGAGGCCAGCGACAGCGGAACCCAGCCGCGCTGCCAGGCGTAGCCCAGCACCATCGGGTTGACGTAGATGCTGTCGCCCATCAGCTGGGTGGCGGCGGCGTCGGCGTCGAAGGCGCCGAAGTTGGCTTCGCCCACGGTGCGGGCGATCTCGGTGCCGCAGGCGTCCGCCGGGTTCTGCCATTCGGCGTTGCGCACGAAGGCGGCCGTTGGCGTGCTGTGGCCGTTGAGCACGACGTGGGTGCGGCCCTCGCGCATCCGCAGCGTCGTCTCCTTGTTGACCGCCACCAGCGGGTCGCAGGCCAGGACCAGGTCGGCCGCGGCCATCCCGACGCGGGTGGTGCGGATCGCGTCCTGCGTGGCGCCCACCAGCACATGGCTCCAGGTGGCGCCGCCCTTCTGCGCCAGGCCGGCCGCGTCCTGGGTGACGATGCCGCGGCCTTCCAGGTGGGCCGCCATGCCCAGCAGCTGGCCGATGGTGATCACCCCGGTGCCGCCCACGCCGGCCACCACGATGCCCCAGACGTCGTCGGCCCCGTCGAGCCGCGGCAGCACCGGCTCGGGCAGCGGGCCCAGGTCCAGCGGCGAAGCCGACTTGCCCTTGCCCTTCTTCTTGAGCTGGCCGCCCTCCACCGTGACGAAGCTCGGGCAGAAGCCCTTCAGGCAGCTCATGTCCTTGTTGCAGCTGCTCTGGTTGATGGTGCGCTTGCGGCCGAATTCGGTCTCCAGCGGCTCGACCGACAGGCAGTTGCTCTGCACGCTGCAGTCGCCGCAGCCTTCGCACACCAGCTCGTTGATCACCACCCGCTTGGCCGGGTCGACCGCGGTGCCGCGCTTGCGGCGGCGGCGCTTCTCGGTGGCGCAGGTCTGGTCGTAGATGATGGCGGTGGTGCCCCGGATCTCGCGGAACTCGCGCTGCACCGCATCCAGCGTGTCGCGGTGCTTCACCTCCAGGTCGCCGGCGATCTTCACGCCGTCGTACTTCTCGGGCTCGTCGGTGACGATGACCACCTTGGTCAGGCCCTCGGCCTGCAGGCTCTGCGCGATCTGCAGCACGCTGTGACCCTCGGGCCGCTCGCCGACCTGCTGGCCGCCGGTCATCGCCACCGCGTCGTTGTAGAGGATCTTGTAGGTGATGTTGACGCCCGCGGCCACCGCCTGCCGGATCGCCATCAGCCCGCTGTGGAAGTAGGTGCCGTCGCCCAGGTTGGCGAAGATGTGCTGGTCGGTGGTGAAGGGCTGCTGGCCGACCCAGGGCACGCCCTCGCCGCCCATCTGGGTGAAGCCGATGGTGCTGCGGTCCATCCAGGTGGCCATGTAGTGGCAGCCGATGCCGCCCACCGCGCGGGAGCCTTCGGGCACCACGGTGCTGGTGTTGTGCGGGCAGCCCGAGCAGAACCACGGCACCCGGTCTGCGCCCTGCACGCCGGTCGCGTCCAGCACTTGCATCGCGCGCTCCTTGGCCTCCAGGATCGCCAGCTGCGCATCGACCCGGGCGCGCATGTCGGCGCCGGCCGCATCCAGCAGGCCCAGCTTCTTGAGCCGCTGCGCGATGGCCCGCGCGATGATGGCGGGCGACAGGTCGGCGTTGGCCCGCAGCAGGGTGTTGGCGGTGGGGTTGGGCATGCTCCATTCGCCGCCGCCTTCGGACTCGCCGAACTTGCCGAGCACGTTGGGCCGCACGTCGGGGCGCCAGTTGTAGAGCTCTTCCTTCAGCTGGTATTCGATGACCTGGCGCTTCTCCTCGACCACCAGGATTTCCTGCAGGCCGGTCGCGAACTCGCGGGTCAGCTGCGCTTCCAGCGGCCACACCACGCCCACCTTGTGCAGGCGGATGCCGATGCGGCGGCACGATGCGTCGTCCAGCCCCAGGTCGAGCAGTGCCTGGCGGGTGTCGTTCCAGGCCTTGCCGCTGGCCATGATGCCGAAGCGGTCGTGGGGCGTCTCGATGGCGCTGTAGTTGAGCCGGTTGGCGCGGATATAGGCCAGCGCGGCGTACCACTTGTAGTGCATCAGGCGCGCCTCCTGCTCCAGCGGCGCATCGGGCCAGCGGATGTGCAGGCCGCCGGGCGGCATCTCGAAATCGGTGGGGATCACGATGTCGACCCGCTGCGGATCGATCATGACGGTGGCGCTGGATTCGACGATCTCCTGGATCGTCTTCATGCCGGCCCACACGCCCGAGAAGCGGCTCATGGCGAAGGCGTGCAGCCCCAGGTCCAGGATCTCCTGCACGTTGGCCGGGAAGAACACCGGCAGGCCGCAGGCCTTGAAGATGTGGTCGCTTTGGTGGGCGGCGGTGCTGCTCTTGCTGATGTGGTCGTCGCCCGCGATGGCGATCACGCCGCCGAACTCGGTGGTGCCGGCCATGTTGGCGTGCTTGAACACGTCGGAGCAGCGGTCGACGCCCGGGCCCTTGCCGTACCAGATGCCGAAGACGCCGTCGAACTTGTTGGTGCCCGGCGGCGAGAAGCCCAGTTGCTGCGTGCCCCACAGCGCGGTGGCGGCCAGCTCCTCGTTGACGCCCGGCTGGAAGACGATGTTCTGCGCCTTCAGGAACTTGGACGCCTTCCACAGCGCCTGGTCGTAGCCGCCGAGCGGCGAGCCCCGGTAGCCGCTGACGAAGCCCGCCGTGTTCTTGCCGGCCGCCTGGTCGCGCAGCCGCTGCAGCATCGGCAGCTTCACCAGGGCCTGCACCCCGCTCATGAAGGCGCGGCCGTGGTCGAGGGCGTATTTGTCGTCGAGCGTGACCGTCTCGAGGGCCTTGCGGACGTGCTCGGGGAGTGGGGCGTTCATCGTTCTTGTCTCCGTGGGCGTCGGGGGTGCGCCTCTGGGACCAGTGTAGGTTTGCACCCGGGATAAGTGTTTGCGTTCGTTGCCCTGCAAAGGCTATGCTGCGCAAGAATCTTTCCCGGAATGGCCCAAAAGTGGAAACACTCGACAAATTCGACCTGGCGATCCTGCGCGAGCTGCAGGCCGATGCGCGGCTGACCAACGCCGAGCTGGCTCAGCGGGTAGGCCTGTCAGCCGCGCCGTGCTGGCGCCGGGTGCGGGCGCTGGAGGCGGCGGGCTTCATCCTGGGCTACCACGCCGCGGTCAACCGCCAGAAGATCGGCCTGGGCGTGCTGGCCTTCGTGCGGATCGACGCCGAGCGCAATTCGGGCGACGCGATGCGCCAGCTGGAAGAAGCGGTGCGCCAGCTGCCCGAGGTGACCAGCTGCCACTACATCAGCGGCGCCGGCACCTTCGAGCTGCAGGTGGTGGCGCCCGACCTGGACAGCTTCTCGCGCTTCGCCCTGCAGCGGCTGGCCAACCTGCCGCATGTGAAGGACCTGCACACCAGCTTCTCGCTGGGCGAGGTGAAGGCCGGCGGCGCGCTGCCGCTGGGGCATCTGGAAAAACGATAGCCCGCCCGGCCGGCGTTGCCCGCGGAGGGCGCGCCCGGCCTGCCCCGCCAGCGCGCGCGCAGGCCCTCAGCGCGCCGCGGCGCCCAGCTTCTGGAAATCGCCGTCGAGCCGCGCCAGCGACGACGCGATCCGGGCCCGGTTGCCCTGGATCCACGCATCCTGCTGCGCGATGCGCTGCTGCGCCTCCTTCACCATCCGCTCCATCTCGGCAGGTTGCGGGCCGCCGGCGGTCTGGCGGTTCTTGACGATCGCGACCGGGTCGAGGGTGGCGCGGAACTCGGCCTCGGGCATCGGCAGCACCTGGGCGAAGTCCGATCCCCGGGCCGTCTCGGCGTAGATGCGCTGCGCCTCGGCATACGGGAAGTCCAGCGGCTTGATGTTCTTGGCCTTGGCGTACTCGACCACCTCGGAGGCGAAGTGGTGCCCGGCGCGGAACGGCAGCCTGTACTTGCGCATCAGCACGTCGGCCAGCTCCTGCGAGGCCGTCCAGTCGCTGTTGAGTTCTTCCAGCGCGCGCTCGGGGTCGATCACCAGGTTGTTCAGGATGCGGTCCCAGTTGTTCAGGACCGTGACGGCGCTCTGCAGCATCGCGGCGTTGTTGCGGCCCTCCTTCGGGTCCTGCATGCCCGGCGGGATGTTGTGCGCCTGGATCGCCGCGCCCATGCCGAGCGTCAGGGCCTGCGACGCGTCGCGCCGGGTGCTGTTGAGCAGGCCCGGATTGCGCTTCTGCGGCATCGCGCTGCTGACATACGTGTTGCCGCCGCCCTCCTGCAGCAGGATCCACGGCCGGGCCTGGGCGTACTGGGTCATCACGTCCTCGATGAAGGTGCCGGCGTGCAGCGCGATCGCCATCACGATGGCGCCCGCCTCCACCGGCTGGTCGACCGCCGACACCTGGGCCGCGTCGTAGGCGTTGTCGACCGTGGCCGCGAAACCCAGGTAGTCGGCCATGCGCTTGCGGTTGAGCGGCCAGCTGGTGCCGTTGAGCACCGTGGTGCCCATCGGCGAGCGGTCGAGGCGGGCATACGCCTCGCGGATGCGCTGCGCATCCCGGTCCAGCCCCGCCGCCAGGCCCAGCAGGTAGTGGCCGTAGCTGTTGGGCTGCGCCGCCACGCCGTTGGTGTAGTTGGGCACGATGGTGGCGCGGTGTTTGTCGGCCAGCCGCACCATCGTGCCCGAGACCTTGTTGAGCGCGTCGGCAAGGTTCAGCATCTCGTCGCGCAGCATGGCCGAGCGCACGGTGGAGAGCATGTCCTGGCTGGAGCGCCCCGCATGCAGCAGCGTGATCTGCGGCCCCGCCGCCTCGATCAGCAGCGGCTCGAAGGTGATCACCAGCGTCGGCCGCTTGCCCCCCGGCTTGTCGCCATCGGCCAGCACCTTGGTGATGCCCGCATAGGCCAGCGGCGTGACCGATTTGTCGAGCAGGCCCTCGTCGGTGTTGATGACGGCCGTGGCCTTGTTGATCTCGCCGAGCCAGAAGAATTCGTCGTGCTTGGGCTTGGTTTGGGCGAGGGCGGGGGTGGCGGCGAAAGGCAGGGAGAGGGCGGCGGCCAGGGCGAGGGTGGTGAGTTTCATGCTTTGTCTCTGTCGTGTTTTAGAACATGCCGGGCGCTGAAGATACATCCGATGTTCGGATCGACGGTCTTTTTCAGCCGCTGACGGCATCGGTTCGGTGTGTTCCGGTCACCGGCTGCTGGCCCTCAGAGTCGGCTTTGCACTTGGTTTCTCGAGCAGGGCACGGCCATTTCACAACTCCGTCCGCAACCGCCAGATCTCCGGAAACAGCACCACGTCCAGCATCTTGCGCAGATACGACACGCCGCCCGTCCCCCCTGTACCGCGCTTGAAGCCGATCACCCGCTCCACCGTCGTCACGTGCCGGAAGCGCCAGAGCCGGAAGGCGTCTTCCAGGTCGGTCAGTTCCTCGCCCAATTGGTACAGGTCCCACCACGCCTTCGGGTCGCGGTAGACGGTCAGCCAGGCCTGCTCCACGCCGTCGCTGGGGGCGTAGGGCTGGGTCCAGTCCCGCTCCAGCGCCTCGGCCGGCACTTCGATCCCGCGGCGGGCCAGCAGGCGCAGGGCCTCGTCGTAGAGCGAGGGCATGGCGTAGGCGGCCTGCACTTCGGCGAGCAGGTCGGGGCGGTGTTCGTGGGGCTTCAACATCAGGCCGTTCTTGTTGCCCAGGGCGAACTCGATGCTGCGGTACTGCCAGCTCTGGAAGCCGCTGGACTGGGCCAGGTAGGGGCGCATGGCGCTGTACTCGGGCGGGGTCATGGTGGCCAGCACGTCCCAGGCGTGGACCAGCTGTTCCATGATCTTGCTGACGCGGGCCAGCATCTTGAAGGCGCGCTGCAGATCGTCCTCTGCCACGCAGCGGATGGCGGCGCGCAGCTCGTGCAGCATCAGCTTCATCCACAGCTCGCTGGTCTGGTGCTGGACGATGAAGAGCAGCTCGTCGTGCGCGGGCGAGAGCGGCTTCTGCGCACCCAGCACCGCGTCCAGCTGCAGGTAGTCGCCGTAGCTCATCGCGCGGCTGAAGTCGAGCTGGGCGCCCTCCTCCCGCACGATGGTGGCGCCGGGACCGTCGGTGCCGGAGGCCACGGCGGCGGCAGCGGCGACAGGGGTCGGTACCGCGTCGGGCGCGGCCGGGGTTGAGGCGTGGTGGGGGCACATGGTCGTCAGGTCACCGCGTTGGTCTGGTTGAACTCGGGTCGGCGCCACTCGCCGGTTTCCAGCACCTGGCGCAGGTGCTCGACCGCGTTCCACACGTCCTCGAAGCCGATGTAGAGCGGGGTGAAGCCGAAGCGCAGGATGTCCAGGTGCGGCCCGGTGCCGCCGTCGCCCTGGCGGAAGTCGCCGATCACCTTGCGGGCGATCAGGGCCTGCACGATGGCGTAGGCGCCCTCTGTTCTGGTGAGGCAGACCTGCGATCCGCGCCGGGCATGGTCGCGCGGCGTGGCCAGGCCCAGGCCGTGCCCGGCGCAGCGCTCCTCCACCATGCGGATGAACAGGTCGGTCAGCGCCAGCGACTTGGCGCGCAGGGCGGGCATGCCGCCCAGGGGCACGGCGGCGTCGAACACGTCCAGGCCGCACTGCAGGGCCGACAAACTGATAATCGGCTGGGTGCCGCAGAGGTACCGGCCGATGCCGGCGGCAGGCTGGTAGTCGGGCGTGAAGCGGAACGGCGCGGCGTGGCCCCACCAGCCCGAGAGCGGCTGCCAGAAGCGGCCGGCATGGCGGGGGTTGACCCAGACGAAGGCCGGCGCGCCGGGGCCGCCGTTGAGGTACTTGTAGCCGCAGCCGATCGAAAAATCGGCGCCCGCGCCCTGCAGGTCGACCGGCACCGCGCCGGCGCTGTGGGCCAGGTCCCAGACGGTGAGGATGCCGGCGGCGTGGGCCGCGGCGGTGGTGGCCGCCATGTCGTGCATCGCGCCGGTGCGGTAGTTGACGTGGGTGAGCATCAGCACCGCCACGTCGGCGGTCAGCGCGGAGGGGATGTCCTCGGGCTCGACCAGCACCAGCTCCAGCCCGCGCTCCTTGCACAGCCCTTCGGCGATGTAGAGGTCGGTGGGGAAGTTGCTGCGCTCGCTGACGATGCGCCGCCGGGCGGGCGACGCCTCGCGGGCGATGTTGAGCGCCGCGCTCAGCACCTTGTAGAGGTTGATCGAGGTGCTGTCGGTGCAGACCACCTCGCCCTTCCCGGCACCGATCCACGGGGCCAGCTGGTCGCCCAGGCGCTGCGGCAGATCGAACCAGCTGGCGGTGTTCCAGGAGCGGATCAGGTCCTGGCCCCATTCGCGCGCCACCACGTCGGCCACCCGGGCGGCAGTCGCGGTGGGCAGGACGCCGAGCGAGTTGCCGTCGAGGTAGACGGTATCGGCCGGCAGGGTGAAGTGGGCGCGCAGGCTGCGCAGCGGGTCCTGCGCATCCAGGGCGCGGCAGTCCTGCAGGGTGGTGGGGGTGGCAGTGGTGGTCGTCGTCATGTCTTGCTTGCTTGTTTGCTTTTTTGCTCGATTGCTATGTTTTCGATAGCTGGTGGCCGGCGCCGTTCGCCGGCTACAGGCCTTTTTCTTCTAGATGCGGGGCATGGAGCTCACACCAGCGACCGCAGCACCGCCCGCACCGGCGAGGCGTCGGCCGCCACCAGCCGCAGGGGCAGCGCGATCAGCTCGTAGTCGCCCTCGGGCACGTCGTCGAGCACCAGGTTCTCCAGCACCCGCAGGCCGCGGCGGCGGATCGCCTGGTGGCTGTCGAGGGTCTTGCTCGTGGCCGGGTCGATGCTGGCGGTGTCGATGCCGACCAGCAGCACGCCCCGGTCGGCCAGCTGCTCGATCGTCTCGGGGGCGTAGCCGGTCAGGGCGTCGTCCCAGCCGGTGGGGGCGCGGGCGTAGGTGCGCACCAGCAGCCGCGGCGGCAGGTCCTGCAGGGCGTGGGCGATGTGCGCGGGCCGCACCAGCGGACCGCAGCCGATGGCGTGGACGACGCGGCAGGTACCCAAAAAGGGCGCCAGGTCGAGCGCGCCGACGGTGGCGCCCTGCGGGTCGTAGTGCAGCGGCGCGTCGGCATGGGCGCCGGCATGCGGCGACAGGGTGAGCGCCGCCACGTTGACCGGGCAGCCCGGTCCGTAGGTGGCCGACCAGGTCTGCGAATAGGGCGTGTCGCCCGGAAACACCGGGCTGTCGGGGCCCAGCGGGGGGGAGATATCCCAGAGGCGGCGGGTGGTGCTGTGCATGGAAATCGACGCTATCACCGGCTTTTGGGTCGTGGTGTCGGTTAATTCCAACGCCGGACGCTGTGCCTGCCAAGTTTCGTGCAGGCGCGGCGGATGCGCCTCGCAACCAGCCGCCCGCGGCCAGGGCGCAAAATTGGCCGCCTATGTCCGCGATGCCGTCCCCTCCCCCGCCTCCCCACAACAACCTCCTCACCGACGACCCCGCCAATCCCGACACCGCCCGGGCCGCGCCGCCGCGCTCCTGGGCGGCGCTGGAGCCGCTGACGGCGCCCACCTTCCGCCTGCTGTGGATCACCTGGGTGGCGGCCAACACCTGCATGTGGATGAACGACGTGGCGGCGGCGTGGATGATGACCTCGCTGACCACCTCGCCGGTGATGGTGGCGCTGGTGCAGTCGGCTTCGACCCTGCCGGTGTTCCTGCTGGGCCTGCCGAGCGGCGCGCTGGCGGACATCCTCGACCGGCGGCGGTATTTCATCTTCACCCAGCTCTGGGTGGCGGTGGTGGCGCTGCTGCTGTGCGTGGCTATCCTGTCGGACTGGATCAACGCGCCGATGCTGCTGGCCCTCACCTTCCTGAACGGCATCGGCCTGGCGATGCGCTGGCCGGTGTTCTCGGCCATCGTGCCCGAGCTGGTCACCCGCAGCCAGCTGCCGGCGGCGATGGGCCTCAACGGCATCGCGATGAACGCCTCGCGGATCATCGGCCCGCTGGTGGCGGGCGCGGTGATCGCCAGCGCCGGCAGCCACTGGGTCTTCGTGCTGAACGCGATCCTGTCGGTGGCGTCGGCCATCGTCATCACCCGCTGGAAGCGCACCGTGGCACCCAACCCGCTGGGCCGCGAGCGGCTCGGCAGCGCGATGCGGGTGGGCATGCAGTTCGTGCGGCAGTCGCCCCGGATGCGGGCGGTGCTGGTGCGGGTGGCGGTGTTCTTCCTGCACTCGACCGCGCTGCTGGCGCTGCTGCCGCTGATCGCCCGGGCGCTGCCCGGCGGCGACGCCGGCACCTTCACCATCATGCTGGCCTCGATGGGCGCGGGCGCCATCGTCGGCGCGCTGCTGCTGCCGCAGCTGCGGCACAGGCTGCGGCGCGACATGCTGGTGCGGCTGGGCACCTGCGTCACCTCGGTGGCGACCATCGCGGTGGCCTTCGCGCCCACCATCTGGATCGCCACGCCGGCGATGGCGCTGGCGGGCCTGGCCTGGCTCTGCACCGCCAACTCGCTCGCCACCTCGGCCCAGCTGGCGCTGCCCGACTGGGTGCGGGCACGCGGCATGTCGATGTACCAGATGTCCATCATGGGCGCGACGGCGCTGGGCGCCGCCTTCTGGGGCCAGACGGCCAGCCTGGTCGGCCTGCACGCCGGCCTGACGGCCGCCGGCATCTCGGGCGTGGTGGTCATGCTAGCGGTGCAGTACTTCCTGGCCGACCGCAGCCGCGAGGAAGACCTGACCCCGTCGCAGGCCTTCACCGCGCCGGTGGCCGCCACCCCGCCCGAGCACGGCCGGGTGCAGGTGAGCATCGAGTTCCGGATCGACCCGGCCCGCGCCGAGGACTTCCGCCTGCTGATGCAGGAAAGCCGCCGCAGCCGGCTGCGCCAGGGCGCACTGGAGTGGCACCTGCTGCACGACGTGCACGATCCGGCGTGCTACGTCGAGCAGATCACCGACGAATCCTGGACCGAGCACCTGCGCCGCTTCACCCGCGTCACCGCCTGGGACGTCGCCCTGCGCGACCGCAAGCTCGCCTTCCACCTGGGCGACGGGCCGCCGGTGGTGCACCGGCGGATCATCGACCGGTGACGGGGCCCGGCGGGGCGCAGGCGGTGGCGCCCCGCTGGCATTCATAGGTCTTTCAGGCCTGTGGCCGGCACCCCACGCCGGCTTCTAGCTACCGAAACCATAGCAATAAGCCTGGGCGATATGCCCGGGCTTATTGCGCCTGCCCGCTCAACAGACAGCCGGTCGCCGATGTCACGCCGCCGTCATGCGGCCGCCCAAGACTGCCGTGCGCTCCCAACACCAGACACACAACAGAAGAGGCGGCTTGCAATGAAGAAATGGTTTATCGCGTCGGCGCTGGCATCGGCCACGCTCATCGCCTGCGGCGGCTCCGACGGGGCGGGCGATGCGGCGCCCCTGGCCCAGAAGAACGTGCTGTTCTTCCTGGGCGACGGCATGGGCATCACCACCATGACCGCGGCCCGCATCTACAGCGTGGGCGAGGACGGCAACCTGACGATGGACACGCTGCCCGAATCGGCCTTCGTGAAGACCTATTCGGCCAACGCCCAGGTCACCGACAGCGCGCCCTCGATGTCGGCCTACATGACCGGCGTGAAGATGAACAACGAGGTCATCTCGATGACCACGCCCACCTCGGCCTTCAACCCGGCCACCGGGGCCGACTACATCAGCGGCGCCGATTCCACCTGCCCCGCCAGCGGCAACGGCGCCGCCGCCACCACCCTGCTGGAGCTGGCCAAGGCCGCCGGCATGGGCACCGGCGTGGTCAGCACCACCCGCATCACCCACGCCACGCCGGCCGCCACCTACGCCCATATCTGCCACCGCGACGGCGAGAACACCATCGCCGCGCAGATGGTGCCGCAGGGCGCCGGCTACAACGGGGCGCTGGGCGACGGCATCGACGTGGTGATGGGCGGCGGGCTGCGCCACTTCCAGCCGCGCACCACCGCCGGCAGCGCCCGCACCGACACCCGCGACCTGGTCGCCGAGATGCAGGCCCGGGGCTACGCCTTCGCCGGCAACAAGAACGAGTTCGGCGGCCTGCCGCCCACCGGCAAGCTGCTGGCGCTGTTCACCTCCAGCCACATGGCCTACGACCTGGACCGCGACGCCTCCAAGGAACCGAGCCTGGCCGAGATGACCGCCCGCAGCATCGACCAGCTGAAGGCCAACGGCAAGGGCATGTTCCTGATGGTCGAGGGCGGCCGCATCGACCATGCGCTGCACGAGACCACCGCCCGCAAGGCGCTGGCCGACACGGTGGCGTTCGACGCGGCCATCAAGACCGGCATCGACAAGATGCAGGCGATCGACCCGGGCCTGAAGAACACGCTGATCGTGGTGACCGCCGACCACGACCACACGCTGGTGCTCAACGGCTACTCGGCCCGCACCGGCCCCAGCACCGCGGCCAACCCCGGCGTGCTGGGCCTCCTGCGCAGCTACGTGAACGGCGCGCTTTCCACCGACACCGGCGGCAATCCGTACTCGATCATCGGCTTCGGCAACGGCGAGAACCGGCAGGCGGTGCGCACCGCGCTCACCGACGCGCAGGTGTTCTCCGCCACCTACCACCAGGAGGCGACGATCCCGGTGGCCGCGGGCAGCGAGACCCACGGCGGCGGCAACGTGTACCTGGGCGCGATCGGCAAGGGCGCCGACAGCTTCGGCGGCACGATCGACAACACGGCCGTGTTCGGCCTGATCCGCAAGGCGGTGGGCCTGTGACGCACGCACCGCACTCCCAGCCCGGCACCGCCATCGCCGCCGCGCCCCGCGGCCGCACCACCTTCGAGAACACCGCATCCATGCACACCCACCGCCCCCTCACCCGCACCGGGCAGGCCGCCGCCGCGCTGTGCCTGGCCCTCGCCGCCACGCTGCCCGCACCGGCGCTCGCCGCCGGCGAAGCCAAGAACGTGATCTTCTTCCTGGGCGACGGCATGGGCCCGGTGACGGTCACCGCCAGCCGCATCTACAAGTACGGCGAGGCCGGCACGCTGACGATGGAAACGCTGCCGCGCTCTGCCCGGGTCAAGACCTATTCGCTCGATGCGCAGACCACCGATAGCGCCCCTTCTATGGCCGCCTACACCACCGGGGTGAAGTCGCGCAACGAAGTGATCGCGATGGACGGCAACACCTTCTCCAGGGAGCCGTCGAGCGACACCAGCGTGACGCCCGCGGTCGCCAACGCCGTCAACAACTGCCCGGCCACCGGCAACGGCGCGTCGGTGCCCACCATCCTGGAGCAGGCCATCGCCAAGGGCAAGGTCACCGGCGTGGTGACCACCGCCCGCCTGACCCACGCCACGCCCGCCGCCACCTATGCGCACAACTGCAACCGCAACGCCGAGTACGCGCTGGCGCGCCAGGCGGTGCCCGGCGGCGCCGGCTACAACGCCGCGCTGGGCAACGGCGTCGACGTGCTGATGGGCGGCATCAGCTACTACTGGCGCCCGTTCAACGCCACCACCCGCCCGCGCGGCCGACCCGACGGCCGCGACCTGGTGGCCGAGCTGCAGGGCAAGGGCTACGCCTACGCCAGCGACCTGGCCAGCCTCAACGCCGCGCCCAACGGCAGGATCATCGCCCTCTTCGACCAGGCGCAGAGCGAAGGCCACATGTCGTACGAGCTCGACCGTGACCCGGCCAAGGAACCCAGCCTGGCGCAGATGACCGCCAAGGCGATCGACGCGCTGGCGGCCAAGGGCACCGGCTACTTCCTGATGGTCGAGGGCGGCCGCATCGACCATGCGCTGCACGGCACCAACGCCAAGCGCGCGCTGGCCGACACCATCGCCTTCGACGACGCGGTGAAGGCGGCGCTGGCCAAGGTCAACCTGGCCGACACGCTGGTGGTGGTGACCGCCGACCACGACCACACGATGGCCTTCAACGGCTACTCGCACCTGGGCAACGACATCCTGGGCAAGACCACCGACTACAAGACCAAGGCCCTGGCCAAGGCCGCGGACGGCAAGCCCTACACCACCCTGGTCTTCGGCAACGGCGGCGGCCCGCGCAAGGCCAGCCGCGACGACATCACCAACGTCGACACCTCGGGCGACAAGAACTACCTGCAGGAAGTGGGCGTCTCCCTGGGCGCGCCCGGCGCCGAGACCCACGGCGGCGGCGACGTGATGCTGTTCGCCACCGGCGCCGGCAGCAACGTCTTCAAGGGCACGATGGAGAACACCCGGGTCAACGCGCTGCTGAAGCAGGCTTTCGGGTTCTGACGATGGGCAGCACATCGATCTTCCGACGCGGCGCCCGCACGGTGCTGGCCGCCTGCGCCGTGGCAGCGGCCCTGCCCGCCCTGGCGCAGGACGCCGACCTGCTGGTGCGCCACACGATAGTCTCGGCCGGTGCCGACGGGGTGAAGCGCACCACCGAGTTCTCCGAGCGGGTGGTGCGCCGGCAGGACCAGGTCTGGGTCGAGCGCATCGTGCCCGCCGGCTGGCATTCGGCCGCGGAGCACGCCGCCGGCGACCACGGCCACCGGCACCTGGACGTGGCCGCCGCGGCCCGCTGGATCCGCCGCGACGCGGCCACCGGCAAGCCCGCGCTGCGGCTCGCCTCGGCCGAGGACAAGGTGCTGGTCGACGTGGCACCCACCGATTACGGCAACGTCGGCTTCGACGGTTCGTGGATGGCCGCCTACCACCTGATCGACCCCGCCTCGCTCAAGGGCCTGCAGGAGAGCGGCACCCGCGGCGACCTGACGACCTACGTGTCGCGCGAACCGGGCCGCGCGCTGACGGTGGTGTGGAACCGCAAGCTGCAGCTGCCCGTCTCGGTGGAGTCGTCGCAGGGCCCGTCGAGCCGCAAGACGGTGGTGCAGGTGCAGCCCATCCGGCCGGCACCGTGGGACGCGACGGCGGCCTACCAGAAGAAGGACTACTCGGACTATCTGGACTAGTCGCGTCGCCGCTGCCCGCGGGCGGCCGCAGCGGGGGCGAACGGCGGGCCATCGGCGACGGTGGCCCGCTTTTTCGTGGGCGGAATTCGTCCGGCGCGGAGATGGACATGCGCACGCCGAATTCGAAAGATTCGTGCCTGTAGTCGGCGTCCGGCGCCGGCCTCCTGCTATCGTATCAATAGCAAAAGGGACCACGAAGGTCCCTTTTGCAGATGGTCGGCGGCCCGCGAGCGGGGCCGCTGCGGGAACGTCAGACGCCGATGCGGCCGCCGTCGTTCTTGGTGATCACCACCGTGGCAGAGCGCGGGCGGCTGGCGCCGCCGTCCGGCCAGTGGCTGCCGAACGAGGCCGGGTTGGCATAGTCCGGCCGGGTGTCTTCGCCCGGGTGCTGCACGTTGATGAAGATCGCGCGGCCGTCGCCCGATTCGGCGATGCCGGTGATCTCGCACTCCTTCGGTCCGACCAGGAAGCGGCGCAGCGTGGTGCCGGGGGCGGCGCCGACCAGCGTCTGCTGCTCGCGCGTCGTGGTGCCGCTGGTGTTGACGACGGTGCGCGCACCGCCGTCGCCCACCTGGCCGGGCACCGCCGCCAGCAACATGCAGTTGGTGACGTCGGTGTAGGCACCGTCGTCGGTCTCGAGCCACAGCAGGCCGGGGACCGCCTGGCTGAACCACATGCCGTCGGGGCTGGAGAAGTCGTTGTCGGCGGTGAGGTTCGACAGGTTGACGTTGCTGCTGGCGGTGGAGCGGGCGCCGAAGAGGTACACGTCCCAGCGGAAGCTGGTGGCCGCAGGGTTGCGGCCGGTGTCGGCCAGGCGGATCACGTGGCCGTTGGGGTTGCCGGTCTGCGCGGTGGCGGCGGTGCCCTTCGGGTCGTTGTAGAAGCGCGGGTTGGCGGCGTCGGTGGCGGTGATCGGGCGGGATGCGGCGTTGGTGTTGGTCAACGTCAGGTACATGTCGCCGTTGCGCGGGTTGACGGCCGTCCACTCGGGGCGGTCCATCTTCGTCGCGCCGGCCACGTCGGCGGCCAAGCGCGCGTTGATCAGTACGTCGGCGGCGTCGGCGAAGGCGTAGGTGGCGTTCGTGCCGGTGATGCCGTTCACGCCCAGCTTCAGCTCCAGCCAGGTGCCGCTGCCGTCGGCGTTGAAGCGCGCCACGTAGAGGCGGCCGTCGTCCATGTACTTGTCGCCGGCGGCCAGGCCGCCGTTGGTGTCGGCCGCGTCCCAGTTGCGGGTCGAGACGAATTTGTAGAGGTACTCGTTGCGCGAGTCGTCGCCCATGTACCAGACCAGCGGCTGGCCGGCGACGACCGGGCCCAGGCAGGCGCCTTCGTGGCCCAGGCGGCCGAGGGCGGTGCGCTTGCGCGGGATGGAATCGGGGGTGAACGGGTCGATTTCGACCACCCAGCCGTAGGTGTTGGCGGCGTTGCGGAAGTCGGCCGCGGCGCTGGCGCCGGAAACCTCGGCGACCCAGCGGCCGTAGATGCGGTCGGCAGTGTCGGGCGTGACCGTGGCCCACAGTTCGCGGCCGGTGCCGGCGACGCCGTAGCGGGCGAAGGCGGTGCGCTCCTTGGCGGTGCGCTTCGGATCGTCGGTGGCGGCGATGCGGCGGAAGTAGCCGGCCCAGTTCTCTTCGCAGGTCAGGTAGGTGCCCCACGGCGTGGTGCCGTTGGCGCAGTTGTTGACCGTGCCGCGGGTGCGGCGGCCGTCGGTCGAGTACTGGGTGACCAGCGCGGCGTTGCCGGCGGCCGGGCCCGACAGGATCATCGGCGTGAGGGTGTGGACCCGGCGGTTGAAGCGCGAGCTGCGGTCGTAGGCCCAGGCACCGGTGGCGCCCTGCGCCACCTCGACGACGCTCACGCCGTGCAGGTAGAACTCGCGCAGCACTTCCTCGGCCACGGTGCGGGTCTGCGCGTTGCCGGTGCCGACGATGGTCTGGCCGCGCGGGTGCAGGTAGGTCGGCGTGATCGCCTCGTGGTTCATCACCAGCAGGCCGCGGTTGGCGCCCTTGTCGTCGCGGGTGCCGGCGGCGTTCATGCCGAAGAAGGTCATGCCGTCGTGGTGGTCGCCGGCGCGGCGGTCGTAGGTGTTGGCGGCATCGGTACCGTCGTTGCGGAAGGCGGGCACGTCGGCCGCCAGCGGATCGCCCAGGCGGTACAGCACGCTGGCGGTGTAGCCGGCGGGCACCACCACCACGTCGGCCAGGCTCTTGGCGACGGCGTTGAAGCCCAGCGTGGGCAGCGGCGAGTTGATCGTGTCGGTGCCGCCGGGGGTGGAGACACTGCCGCCACCGCCGTCGCCGCCACCACCGCAGCCGGCCAATGCGACGCTGCCGAGCAGGGCCGAGCCCGCGGTGCCCACGCCCATGCGCAGCATGCCGCGGCGCGAGAGGCGCGCCGGGATCATGCTGTCCAGCGCTGGGTTGGTCGTGTTGTTGTAGCCGATGTCATCCGGGTCGATGACGGGCGCGGAAATGTGCTTCGCGTTCATGCGCAGGAACCTTTTCGTGGGGTCGTGGGAAGCAGCGGCCATGCCGCTGCGCAAACCCTGTGACCATAGGTAACCCGGATGAAATCTTCATGGCACTGCGATGACAAAGCCATGACACAAGCTGACCAGCCCGGGGATGCGCCCCTGGCCCGGCCGCCTGTGGCGGACGGCTAGAAGAAGCCGCCTTCGCGCACGCAGCGGGCCCGGCCGCCGGGGATCTGGCCATCGATCTGCGCCTCGCGCCCATCGGCGCCGAAGCCGGTCTGCACCCGCACCTGCGGGTTGCTGAACACCGCCTGCTCGGGGCCGATGCCCCCCGCGTCGCGCAGCAGCAGTTCGGCGCCGCGGTAGCCCTGCAGGGTGGCGCTTTCGTAGGCGTGCACGCTCAGGCGCATGCCGTTGTCGCAGCGGTAGCGCATGTCCCGCGCCAGGGGGCCGGTGGTGCAGCCCGCCAGCAGTGCGGCCATGCCCAGCGTGGGCCACAGGATCATCGGTCGTGCAAGCATGTTCATCTCCGTGTCGTCGTCGTGTCGGTTCGTCCTGCGCCGCTCAGCGGGGCCAGAGCACCCAGAGCCGCAGGCCCTGCTTGAGCCGGCCGGCCACCTCGCCGGCATCGGCGCCCCAGCCCGCGAAATAGTCGGCCCGCACCGCGCCGATGATCGCGCTGCCGGTGTCCTGCGCCATCACCAGCTTCTGCAGCGCGGCCGACGGGCCGTACGACGCCAGCCAGACCGGCGTGCCGTACGGGATGCTGGTGCGGTCCACCGCGATCGAGCGGCCGGGCGTCAGCTCCACGCCCTGCGCGCCGCGCGGGCCGAAGCCGGCATCGAGCCCTTCGAGCGGCTCCTCGCGGAAGAACACGTAACGCGGGTTGGTCCACATCAGCTCGCCGGTGCGCTGCGGGTTCTGGGCGATCCAGGCGCGGATGCCGGGCCAGGTGGCATCGCGCGTCTGGCCCTGCTGCAGCAGCCAGCTGCCGATGCTGCGGTAGGGCTGGTCGTTGGTACCGGCGTAGGCCAGGCGCACGGTGCGCACGCTGCCGTCGGGCTCCGACACCCGCAGCCGGCCCGATCCCTGGATGTGCAGCACCATCGCCTCGACCGGGTCGGCCATCCAGGCGATCTCGCGGCCGGCCAGGGCCGCGCGGGCCTCGGGCAGGGTGTCGATCTGCTGGCGGGTGTACCAGGGCTTGCGCATCGGCGACGGCATCTTGTAGAGCGGCACCGTGTGCTGCGCGGTGGGCAGCCGGCTGGCCGGGATCACCGGCTCGTAGTAGGAGGTGAGCAGGCCCTCGGCGTTGCCGTCGGCGGCCTCCACCCGGTAGGGCTGCAGGTTCTGCACCATCCAGGCGCGCTGCTCCTCGGGCGACGCGATCGACAGCCGGCGGATGTCGCCGCAGAGCGATGCGAAGGCCGGGCCCGGCCGCTCGCAGCTCTTGATCCAGGCGTTCCAGGCCTCGAACAGGTTGTCCTGCTGGAAACCCGGCAGCTCGTCCCACGGCGCGGGCACCCAGCGGCTGCGCTGGGCGGGCAAGGTGCCCGAAGGCCAGGGAACGGGCGGCGCGGTGGCGGCCGGCGGGCGCGCGGGCGTCGAGGGCATGGCCGCCGGCGGCGGCGTGGGGGCGGAAGGCTCCGGCGGCGGGCGGGTGGCGCACGCGGCGAGCATTCCTACAATCGCCAGCGTCGTCGCAACCCGCAGGAGTCTTTTGATCATGGGCTTGATTTTGCTCGAAGCCTTGCTCGCGCTGGTGGTGCTGGTGGCGATCGTCTGGTGGACGATGTTCTCGGGCCGCAAGGGCGGCGAGCCGCCCGCACCGCAGGAACCGCGCGACCCGCAGGATCCGCCCGCCTGAACCGGCCGCGGACCCGATTACATGGGGATACCCGCTCCACCGACCGCGATCGAACAATGGGCCATCACAAGAATGGCACGCGCTCCGGCGCGGCCGCCCCGCCCCGTTCCGTCCATCCCCAGGAGTACTCCATGAAAAAAATCATCCTCGGCGCCACCGCCGCCGTCATGCTGGTCGCCGGCTGTGCCGACATGAACATGAGCGACACGCAGCGCCGTACCGCCATGGGCGCCGGTGCGGGCGCGCTCGGCGGTGCCGCCATCGGTGCGGTCGCCGGCGGCCGTGCCGGCACCGGAGCGGTGATCGGCGCGGGCGTGGGCGCCCTCGGCACCTACATCTGGTCGCAGCGCATGGAGCGCCAGAAGCAGGAGATGGAAGCCGCCACCCGCGGCACCGGCATCGGCGTGACGCAGACGGCCGACAACCAGTTGAAGCTCGACATCCCGAGCGACATCTCCTTCGACACCGGCCGCGCCAACGTGAAGTCCAACTTCGCGCCGATCCTCGACCAGTTCGCCTCCGGCCTGCAGAACAACCCGGGCGCCACGGTGCGCATCGTCGGCCACACCGACAGCACCGGCAGCGACGCGATCAACAACCCGCTCTCGGTCGACCGTGCCGCCAGCACCCGCGACTACCTGGTGATGCGCGGCGTCGACACCCGCCGCTTCACCATCGAAGGCCACGGCTCGCGCCAGCCGATCGCCTCCAACGACAGCGGCGACGGCCGCGCCCGCAACCGCCGCGTCGAGATCTACGTGGGCGAGGCACCGCGCGGCTGATCCGGACCCCTGCAGCACCGGGCGCGATCGCCCGGCGTACATGAAGAAAGCCACCCGCGGGTGGCTTTCTTCATGGGCGGCGAGATCCGTTCAGGCCGTGTTGCGCAGCAGGTTCGCCAGTTCCACCGCCGACTTCACGTCCATCTTGTCGAACACCCGCGCCCGGTGCACCTCCACCGTCCGGACGCTGATGTCGAGCTGGTCGGCGATCAGCTTGTTGGGCAGGCCCTCGACCACCAGGCGCATCACGTCGCGCTCGCGGTCGGTCAGGTCGGTCATGCGGGCCTGGACGCCGCGGGCCGACCGGCGCTGGGCCAGCACCTCGGCCGAGCGGCGCAGGGCCTGCTCCACCCGGTCGACCAGGGCGTTGTCGGAAAACGGCTTTTCGCAGAAGTCGAAGGCGCCGCGCTTGACCGCATCGACCGCGGTAGGCACGTCGCCGTGGCCGGTGAGGAACAGCACCGGCATCGCCAGGTGCAGGCCGCGCTCGACCAGGCTGTCGAACAGCGCCAGGCCGCTCATGCCGGGCATGCGCACGTCGAGCAGCAGGCAGCAGGGCTGGTCGAACATGCGGCCGGCCGTCTCGCCGCCGCCGCGCAGCATCTGGTCGAATGCCAGCGCGCCGTCGTAGGTCTCGCTGAGCAGCCGGCGCGAGCGCAGCAGCCAGGCCAGGCCGTCGCGCACGCCGGCATCGTCGTCCACGACGAAGACGAGAGCATCCATTCCGGGTTCCATCGCAGTGCGTGCCTGTCATTCCGGCCCGACGGCCGGCAAGGTGAAAGAAAAGATCGTACCGCCCGCGGGGTTCGGCGCGTAGTCGAGCACGCCGCCGTGCTGCTCCACCACCGTGCGGCACAGGCTCAGGCCCAGGCCCATGCCTTCGCGCTTGGTGGTGAAGAAGGGGGTGAAGAGCTGCGCCGCCACCTCGGGCGCGATGCCGGGGCCACGGTCGGCCACGGTGAACATCACCCAGCCGCCGCGCAGCCCGGCGCCGGCGCCGCCCGCGACCCGCCGGATTCCGAAATCGACCCGCCGCACGCCGGTCCCGCCCGCGGTTCCGTCCATCGACTGCATCGCGTTGCGGGCCAGGTTGAGCAGCACCTGCTCGACCATCGTGCGGTCGCACAGCACCCGGGGCAGCCGCGGCTCCAGCACGGTGTGCATCTCCACGTCGAGCTTGCGCGCCTGCAGGCTCGCCAGCGGCATGATTGATTCGAGCAGGTCGCGCGGGTCGGTCGCCTCCTTGGCCTGGTCGCGGCGGCGCACGAAGTCGTGCACGCTGCGGATCACCCGGCCGGCGCGGTCGGCCTGCTCGGAGATGCGCCGCATCGCCACCGCGATGTCGGCGTCGTGCAGGCCGGTGGCGCCGGCGCCGCCCGGGTCCTGCTGCAGCAGGTTGAGCGAGCCGGTGGCGTAGCTGGCGATGGCGGCCAGCGGCTGGTTCAGCTCGTGGCTCAGCAGCGAGGCCATCTCGCCGACGGTGGCGAGCCGCGCCGTCGCCTGCAGCCGCTCGTGGCTGGCGCGTGAGAGCTCCTCGATCCGGCGCTGCTCGCTCAGGTCCAGGAACGCACCCATCCAGCCGGTGTGCAGGCCCTGCGCGTTGATCAGCGGCGCCTCGATGATTAGCACCGGGAACCGGGTGCCGTCCTGCCGCATGAAGACCGATTCGAAGCCGTGGCGCGGCGGCAGCTCCCCGGCGAAGCGGGTCGCCTGGCGGCGCAGGTAGTGGTCGGCATGCTCGGGCGGCCAGTAGGGCAGCGCGCCGGAGCGGCCCAGCAACGCCTCGGGCGCGAAGCCGACCATCTTGCAGAAGGCCGGGTTGACATAGGTGAGCCGCCCCTCCAGGTCGCGGGCGCGCAGGCCGGTGACCAGCGAGTCCTCCATCGCCTTTCGGAAGGCCAGCGCATCGGCCAGGTCGTGCTCGGCGCGCAGCCGCAGGCGGTTGTCCTTGGCCAGCATGACCAGCACCGTGACCAGCGCGATCGACATGAAGGTGACCAGCGCGGTGAGCACGTTGGGGAACACGCTGGGCGCGCCGGGCCAGTTGTCGATGCGCAGCACCAGCGCACTACCCGGCAGGTCCAGCAGCTGCTGGCCGCTGAAGACCCGCGTGCCGCGCCGCAGCGCGCCGTGCAGGGAGGCCAGGCGGGTGCCGTCGGGCTCGGTGAACGAGATGTCCTGGTGGCGGCTGATCTGGGTGCCGATCAGGTCCGACAGGATCTCCGGCAGGCCGTAGGTCACGACCAGGTAGCCGGCGGGCTGCATGCCTTCGTTGAGCGGCAGGCACAGGTGCACCACCTCCAGGCCCAGGCCGTCGACATGCGGCACGAAGTAGCTCGGCGAGTAGGCCGGGCCGCCCAGCCGCCGTGCCGAGGCGCAGGTCAGCTGCATGTCCGCCGGCATCTCGGTGGCGGGCGTGTCCAGCGCCAGGCCGCGGTAGGGCGTGTCGGAATGCACCCGCAGCCGCATGGCGGCGCTGCGCCACTCGATCCGCATGAACTCGCGCTGGCGCAGCATCAGCTCGCCGGCCGCGGCGATCCAGGCGTCGTGCGTCGGGTTGGCCGATTGCAGGGCCTGCAGGCTCTGCAGGTTGCGGGCCAGCGCGGTGCGCACGTCGGCCACCGCGTCGCTCACGTCGCGCTCCACCCGGCTCTGCACCTGGCTCGCCTCGTAGCGGCCGGCGAGCCAGACCAGGGTGCCCAGCATCGCCACGACCAGCACCGCCAGCAGCAGCCACAGCGACCAGCGCCGCCAGGAGCCGGGCAGCCGCAGCAGCCACCGCGCCGCGGCGGGCAGCGCCGGCGCACCGGCCTCCGCCGGAGCCGGCGGCGGCGCCACGCGCACCGTGTCGGGTCCGGTGCCGGCGGCGGGCTGCGCCATGTCGCTCACAGCCGGCGGTGGCCCAGGGCCGGCAGCCGGGTGCGCAGTTGCCGCAGGCGCGCGGCATCGAGCTGGGCCGGCACCACGCCGGCGCCGCTGGCCTGCTGCGCGAGCACGCCGCCCCAGGCATCGACCACCATGCTCTGGCCCCAGGTGCGGCGGCCGTTGGCATGCAGGCCGCCCTGGGCCGCGGCGCAGACGTAGGCCAGGTTCTCGACCGCGCGGGCGCGCAGCAGGAGTTCCCAGTGCGCCTCGCCGGTCACGTGGGTGAAGGCGCTGGGCACCAGCAGCAGGTCGCAGCCCTGGGCCGCATAGTGGCGGTACAGCTCGGGAAAGCGCAGGTCGTAGCATACCGACAGGCCGATGCGCCAGCGGTGCCCGTCGCGCGACGGCAGCTCGAACACGACCGGCGCACCGCCGGGCACCAGGGTGCGCGCCTCGTCGAAGGCGGTCTGGCCGTCGTCGAAGCAGAAGAGGTGCATCTTGTCGTAGCGGGCGGCGCAGTGGCCGTCGGGGCCGAACACCAGCAGCGTGTTGTGGGCGTGGGCCGGATCGTCGGTGGCGATCGGCAGGGTGCCGCCGGCGATCCACAGGCCCAGCTCGCGCGCCGCGGTCGCCAGGAAATCCTGGATCGGGCCGCGGCCGAACGGCTCCTGCAGCGCCAGCTTGTCGGTGTCGCGCTGGCCCAGCACGCAGAAATACTCGGGCAGCACCGCAAGCTCGGCACCGCGGGCGGCGGCCTCTTCGAGCAGGGTGCGCGCGGAGCGCAGGTTGGCGGCGGGCTCGGTGCCCGACACCATCTGGAGGGCGGCGACATGCATGGACTTCTCCTTCGGTACAGCGGACGGCTCGGAAGCTGTGAATGCCTCTCAGGGCATCTGCGGCTCGGCCGGCGGCGTGCTGCGGCCCAGGCGTTCGCGGCCGCTCAGCTTCGCGATCTTCGGGTCGGCCCAGCCGCCGGTGATGTGGAACTCCTGCGTGGCCGCCTCGATCAGCGGGCCGCGCAGGAAGACCTGCGCCAGGAAGGTGCCCAGGCCCACCGCCGGGTTGATCACCGCCGCCACGAGCGAGGCGGTACCGGCGTTGATCTCGGGCACCACCACCACCCGCAGGTTCTGCGTCTCGTGCGCCAGGTCGGCCTGCCCGTCCATCAGCACCGCGGCGTTGACGCCCTTCATCTGCAGGTTGTTGGTGCGGGCGATGCCGCTGTCGATCTTCACGTCGCCGCGCACGAAGTCGAAGGCGAAGCCCTCGCTGAAAACGTCGCGGAAATCGAGCGCCAGCCGGCGCGGCAGCGATTGCAGCGACAGCACGCCCAGCAGCTTGGCCAGCCCCGGATCGGCCTTCAGGAACTGGCCCGATTCCACCGCCAGGTTGAGCTGACCCGCCATCGAGGGATAGTCGGGCCCGAAGGGCGAGCCGTCCCAGCCGACCGAGCCCTGCAGCCGGCCCGCGCCGCGCCGCACCACGCCGGGCATGCCGAAGCGGCCGAGCAGCTGGCCCGCGTCGCGGATGTCGAGCCGGAACTGCATCGCGGTGCGCCGCGCACGGGCCGCGCCCTCCCCGGTGCGCCGCCAGTTGCCGGTGGCGGCGAAGCTGGCCTCGGGCAGGCTCAGGTTGAGCTTGTTGAGGTGCCATTCGTGGGCGCCGTCGTCAGCCGCGGCGCGGTGCAGCGCATCGACCTCCAGCCGGCCCAGCGCGCGGCCCTTCAGCTCGAAATCGTCCACCACGATGTCGAGCGCCGGCAGCGAGGCCGGGTCGGCGCCGGGCGTGCCGTCGTCGAGCAGCGACTCGACCTCGCTGGCCGAGCTCTCCGGCACCCGCAGCCGCGCCAGCCGCGCGAAGACGCGCGAGGGCACCGCGTCGGCCGCCTGCCGGTATTCGACATAGCCGTTCAACTCGTCGGTCTCCACATTGGCCCGCCAGACCGGGCCGCTGCGCGATCCGCCGGCCACCACGTTGTGCAGGGTGCGGCCCTGGAAGGTGATCGATTCGGCGCGCACCGCCAGCGTGTCGGGCAGGTAGCCTTCCGCGCCGGCCTGCGGCGTGTCGCCGGCTCGGTGGGGCGCGGCCATCCGGTCGTGGCGACTGGAGCCGGTGGCGCCGGACACGACCCGGTCCCAGGCGTCGATGTCGAGCGCGCCCAGCCGCACACTGGCGGCCACGCCCTGGTCGGCCACCGGGGCGTGGTCGCCCTCGTCCAGGCCGATGCCGATGCCGCCGCGCAGCACCACCGGCGTGGCGCCGGAGATGTCGCGCTCGTATTCCACCGCCGCGACACGGCCCAGTTCCAGCAGCACCCGGTCGCGGGTCGCGGACCCGCCGGGCGCGGTGCCCGCACCGGCGGCCAGCACCGTGTTCTCGAAGCGCAGCGGCAGGCTGGCCGATGCGGCCTTGCCCACCGGCGCCGGCAGGTCCAACGCCAGGCCCTGCAGGCTGCTGGCCAGCGTCACCTCGGGGCGGCCCTGGCGCAGGCCGATGCTGGCGCTGTAGTCGGTACTGCCCTGGGCATGCTCGGCTAGGCGCGCGACCAGGCCCAGCTCCGGCGCGGCGCGCAGGCCCTCGGCGCTCACCGTGCCCTGCGCGCGCACTGCCAGGACCGCATCGGCCGGCAGCGCAGGGGTGGCGGGGCGTGCCGCCGGCCGGGCGGCGGGGCCGATGGCCGGCAGCACCGCATGGGGCGCGGCGGCACCGGCGGTGCGCATGCTGCCTTCGATGCGGCTCTCGCCGCCCAGCATCCGCGCCTGGGCGTTGCTGATGGTGAAGCCTGTCTCGGTGAAGGCCACGGTGCCTCTGGCACGGGTCATCGGCGGGGCCGCCGCGGCCAGCCGCAGGTCGTTGCCGCCCAGCACCACCCGGCCCTGGATGCGGGCATGCCGCATGTCGGCCAGCGGCAGTTGAAGGCCCAGGGCGAGTTCGGCCGGGCCGGTGGCGGTCGCCTCCTGCAGCGCGCCGGAGGTGAGCGTGGCGACCGGCGAGCCGTTGACCGCCTCCAGCATCTCGGCCAGCGGGCCCTGCGCCTCGGCCTTCACCTCGACCACCGCATGCGACAGGTCGGGAATGCGCGCATCGGCCCGCGTCACCCGCAGCTCGGAGGTGCGGCCCGGCAGGCCGATGCGGCCGGTGCCGTTGCGGATCTCCATGCCGTTGCGCTCGAAGACCAGCTCGGCCGACAGCGGCGATAGCACCTGCCACGGGGCCTCGCCCGCCGGCTGGATCGAGGTGGGCACATAGGCGAAGTGCGCATCGCGGATCCTGGCCGCGATCCGGAAATCGCCCTGCTTCGGGTCGGTGAAAGGCATGTGGTGCAGGTCGCCCCGCACCTTGAACTGCACGCCGCTGGCGGAGCCGGCCTGCACCGCGTCGCGCACATAGTGGCGCACCTCCTGCGGGATCACCTGCGGCAGGTAGCGGTGGACCCGGGTACCGTCGGCGCGCTGCAGGCTGCCGGTCAGGTCGAGCACGCCGGGGAAGCGCGGATCGTGCGGCAGGCCCGGGGTGCCGGTGGTGCCGGCGGATGGCGGTGTCGCGTCGGCGGTGTGCCAGCGGGCCTGGGCCTCGCCGGCCGCATCGGCGTTGGAGAAGCGCAGCTGGGGCACCTCGACCGCGATGGCGCGGCCGTCGATCTTCCAGCGGGCCTCGGCACGCAGCATCGCGATCGGCACGCGGGGCTCCTCGAAGACGCCGGGGAATTCGAGTGCGCCGTCGTCGATCGCGACCTGCGCCTTGCCACCGGCGTGGCTCAGGTCGAAATCCACCGCCGCATTGCGCACGCCCGGCGTGCCGGCCGGTGGATGCACGTGGACATGGGTGGGCGGCGTGCCGGCAGGCCGCACCGCATCGGCGCGCGCCGCGACGGCCACCGCCTCGGCCACCGCGGCCGCCTGGGCCGACGCGGGCGCGGGCAGCGCCTCGACACCCAGGCGGCTGGCGCGGCCGGTGGCCTGGTAGCTGCGCAGCGCGGTGCCGTCGCCTTCCCAGCGCGCCTGCAGCTTCTCGAGCAGGCCGGTGGGTGCATGGTCGGCCAGCAGGCGGTGCGCGCCGTCACCCACCGGCAGCCGGGCGGCCAGGGTGGCGAGCGCGCCCAGGTCGATGCCGTCGGCCCGCAGTTCGCCGCGGGCGAGTTGGGTATCGCTTGCGGCGGTGTAGCGCAGGTCGGCGCTGCCGCCCTTCCAGTGCAGCGCATCGCCCGCATCGAACTGCAGACCCTGCACCGCGAGGTCGAAGCCCTGCGTGCCGGCTAGCCGGCGGTGGCCGGTGAAGCGGCCCTGCACCCGGGTCAGGGCCAGCGGCTGCAGGGGGGCGGCGGCCTGCAGGCCCAGCGTGGGCAGCGCCACGTCCACCATGCCGCCGGTGATGCGGGCGTGGTCCACGTCGGCCCAGACGCGCACCGCGCCACGGGCCTCCTGCAGCGCGATGCCGCCCACCGCGGCGGTGTCCACGTACTGCCCCAGGCGCGACAGGTCGATCCGGCCGAAGTCGCCGTAGAGCTGCCCCACCCAGTCCTGCCAGCGGCCGTTGCGTCCGGCCAGCAGCGGCTGGCGGAAGCGGCCCGCGAGCTGGAAACGCTCGCCCCACTCGGCAGGCGGCGTGGCGTCGATCCGCAGCGCATGGCGCCAGGGGCGGTTGCGCAGCAGCAGGTCCACGTTCGAGAGCGCGAGCGGCGGTGCGGCACGCTGCTCGTCGGTCCAGCGCAGCGTGCCGTTGCGGATGACCACCTCGGTCTGGGTGAAGAGCCAGTCGGCCGCGCTGCCGCCACCGTGCGGATGGGCCCGCTCGACATCGAGGCCGGCGACGAGGATCCGGCCGTCGGCGGTGCGCCGCACGTCGAGCTCGGGCGCATCGAAGTAGAGCTGCTCGAAGCCGCGGTTCCAGAGCGAGCGCGGCGAGAGCGCGGCCACCACCAGCGGCAGCCGCAGGGCGGTGCGGCCCTCTGCATCGAGCAGCTGCACATCGCCCAGCGAGAAGGAGGGCACCAGCCCGCCCGAGCGGGCGGTGATGCTGCCGATGCGCACCGGCATCCCTACCGCCTTGCCAAGCTCTGCCTCGATGCGGGGACGGTAATCCGCGATTCGCGGCACAATCCAGCCGTGCAACGCCCCCCAGGCGACAAAGAAGCAAAGCCACGCGGCCCACAACAACCACAAGAGTCCACGCGTCCCGGCAGCCAGTGTTTTCAGCAGGCGTGAGGGGGTCTCTTTCGGTTCGTTCATGTTGGGCTTGTATGGGGCAGGAATTATGACCCGCGGTATCGGCGAGGGTTCGCCGCAGGAACACGCTGTTGCAGGAGCGGCAGACGTGCCGGCGGTACCCGCCACCACCGGCTGCGGCCGCACGCAAACCTTCGTCTTCACGCCCGGCGATCTGGCGTCGCACGCCCGCTTCGTGCAGCGGCTGCGGCGCCGCTATGCGGGCCAGCTGCATCTGCTGCCCGCGGGCGACCCGACGCGGGCCAGCATGGCCGACGCGCTGGCCGCGATCCGGGCCGAAGGCCATGCCACCAACGCGGCCTTGCGCATCCTGCGGCAGCTGGTGATGGAGCGGCTGGCGCGGCTCGACTGCGACGAGAACGCGGCGCTCTCCGTCGTGACCCGCGCGGTGACCGAGCTGGCCGAACTGGCGCTCGACGCCGCCTGCGCCGAGGCCTTCGCCGAACTCGATGCCCGCCACGGCGCGCCGCTGTGCGCCGACGGCAGCCGCTCGCAGCTGTGGGTGGTCGGCATGGGCAAGCTGGGCGGGCGCGAGCTCAACGTCTCGAGCGACATCGACCTGGTCTACGTCTACGACGAGGACGGCGAGACCGCCGGCATCGCCGGCACCGATGCGCGCGGCCGCATCACCAACCACGACTACTTCGCCCGCGCGGTCAAGGCGGTCTACGGCCTGATCGGCGACACCACCGAGCACGGCTTCGTGTTCCGGGTCGACCTGATGCTGCGGCCCAACGGCAACTCGGGGCCGGCGGCGGTGTCGCTCTCGGCGCTGGAGGACTACTTCCAGGCGCAGGGCCGCGAGTGGGAGCGCTTCGCCTGGCTCAAGAGCCGCGTGGTGGCGCCGCGCGCCTGCCTGGGCCCGTCGGTCGAGACCCTGCCGGTGCACGGCCTGCGCCAGGTGGTGCTGCCCTTCGTGTTCCGGCGCTACCTCGACTACAGCGTCTTCGACGCGCTGCGCAACCTGCACCGCCAGATCCGCGAACAGGCCGCGCGCCGCTGCGCCGGCAAGCCCGAGCGGGCCAACGACGTCAAGCTCTCGCGCGGCGGCATCCGCGAGATCGAGTTCACCGTGCAGCTGCTGCAGGTGGTGCGCGGCGGCCAGTTCCCGGAACTGCGCAGCCGGGCCACGCTGGATGCGCTGCAGCGGCTGGCGCAGGCCGGCCTGATGCCGGTGGAGACGGCCGACGCGATGGCCCGCGCCTACACCTTCCTGCGCCGGGTCGAGCACCGCATCCAGTACCTGGACGACCAGCAGACCCATGTGCTGCCGACGCAGGACGCCGACCTGGAGTGGATCGCCCGCAGCATGGGCTATGCGCACGCCTGCCCGTTCCTGCACGACCTGGACGCGCACCGCGAGTTCGTCGCCGAAGAGTTCGACACCCTGCTGGGCGGCGAGGCCGGCAAGTGCGCCAAGGGCAACTGCAGCCGCGGAAAAGCCGAGGCGCCGCCCGACATCGAGACCCTGGTCGAGAGCCTGCCCGAGCGTCTGCGCGAACGGGTCGGCCAGTGGCGCGACCACCCCCGGGTGCAGGCCCTGCGCGACGAGGACCGGGCCCGGCTGGTGCGGCTGCTGCAGCGCACCGCGCAGTGGGTGGCCGACGGCAGCGTGACCGAGGAAGCCGCGGTGCAGATGGCCGGCTGGATCGAGCCGCTGCTGCGCCGCCAGAGCTACCTGGCGCTGCTGCTGGAGCGCCCCGCGATCCACCTGCGGCTGCTGCACCTGCTGGGCGCGGCCAAGTGGCCGGCCCGCTACCTGCTGCAGCACCCCGGCGTGATCGACGAACTGGCGAGCGAAGCCCTCTTCTACGAGCGCTTCCAGCCCGCCGAATTCGAGCGCGAGCTGGCACAGCGCCTCGCCTCGGTCCGCACCACCGCCGAGGACGACGACGAGACCCTGCTCAACCTGCTGCGCCGCGCCCACCATGCCGAGGTGTTCCGCACCCTGGCGCGCGACGTCGAGGGCCGCCTGACCGTCGAGCAGGTGGCCGACGACCTGAGCGCGCTGGCCGACACCGTGCTGCGCGTCACCGCCCGCTGGTGCTGGGAACGGCTGCGCAACCGCCACCGGGAGGCCGACGACGCGCTGGGCCGCTTCGCCGTCATCGGCTACGGCAAGCTGGGCGGCAAGGAGCTGGGCTACGGCAGCGACCTGGACATCGTGTTCGTCTTCGACGACGAGGACGAGCGCGCCCCCGAGGTGTACGCCAACTTCGTGCGCAAGCTGATCAACTGGCTGACCGTCAAGACCGGCGAGGGCGACCTCTACGAGATCGACACCGCCCTGCGGCCCAACGGCAGCTCGGGCCTGCTGGTGACCAGCTTCTCGGCCTTCGCCAAGTACCAGCAGAAGCGCGGCAGCAACACCGCCTGGACCTGGGAGCACCAGGCCATGACCCGGGCGCGCTGCCTGCGCTTCGCGCCGGTGGCGGGCGCATCGGGCCTGGCATTGGCATCCGACACCGATCCGCCGCCGGCCGACCTGCAGGCGCGCTTCGAAGAGGTGCGCGAGGCGGTCATCACCGCGCCGCGCGACGCCGCCGCGCTGCGCCAGGAGATCCACGCGATGCGCGACAAGGTGCGCGCCGCGCACCCGGTGAAGGCCGGCCGCTTCGACGTGAAGCACAGCGCCGGCGGCATGGTCGACGTCGAGTTCGCGATGCAGTACCTGGTGCTGGCCGAATCGGCCACCCACCCGATCCTGCGCGAGAACCGCGGCAACATCACCCTGCTGCGCCGCGCGGAGGAAGCGGGCCTGCTGCCGCACGGCGTGGGCGAGCGAGCCGCCGACGCCTACCGCGCGCTGCGCCGGGTGCAGCACCAGGCACGCCTCAACGAGGCACCGACCCAGGTCGCCGCCGACGAACTGGCCGAATCGCGCGACGCGGTGCTGCAGCTCTGGAAGGCCGTCTTCGGCGCATGACACGCGCAGCCGCCCTTCCCCACCGGCGGTCGTGGCGCACGGCGGACGGCCCGGCCCCCTGGCCGGCCCTGCCCACCTGGGCCGCGGCCGGCGTGCTCGCCCTGCTGGCCGGCTGCGCCAGCAGCCCGCGCGGCGGCGGCGACGGACCGCCGGCCCACCCGCCCGCCGGCCTGGAGCGCTTGCCCGACGCCGAGCCGCGCATCGAGACGATCCGCAGCGGCGGCCCCAACAAGCCCTACACCGTGGCGGGCCGCTCATACGTCCCGATGCAGGGCGACGAGCCGTTCAGCGAAAGCGGACTGGCCTCCTGGTACGGCCGCCAGTTCCACGGCAAGCCCACCGCCAGCGGCGAGCGCTACGACATGTACGCGATGACCGCCGCGCACCCCACCCTGCCGGTGCCCAGCTACGTGCGGGTGCGCAACCCGGCCAACGGCCGCGAGGCGATCCTGCGGGTCAACGACCGCGGCCCCTTCCACCCGGGCCGGGTGATCGACCTGAGCTACACCGCCGCCCTGCACCTGGACCTGCTGCGCGGCGTGGCGCCGGTGGAGGTGACGCGGATCACCCAGACCGACATCCGCACCGGCGCCTGGCGGCGGGAAGGGGCGGGCACCGCTTTTGCGGCAGCGGCGCGGGCAGTGCCCTCCGGCAGTGGTGAAGGCGGTGGCGTGGCCCCGCCTGCAGTCGCTGCTGCGGTCGTGGTACCGCAGGCATTGGTCCAGCCGGTGGCAGCGACGCGAGACAATGTGCCGCGTGCGTCGGCAGCGAGTCGTTATGGTTCGGCAGCGCAGCCCGTCGCGCCATCGCCGATGCCCCCGCCGCAGGCCGATGCCGCTGCGGTGGCCCCGCCGCCCCAGGCGCCGCAGCCAACCGCCGCACCCCGTATCGAAGTGACAGACCTCCGCCCGCTCACCGCCCTGCCGGTGATGAGCCTGCCCCGCGAAGACCCGGCGACCGAACCCGTGCGCACCGTGTCGGTCAGCCCGGCCACGCCGCCGCCGGTGCGCTTGCTGCCACCCGATCCGGCGCCTGTGGCGACGGTCGAGGCACCTGCGGCAGACGCCGGCTTCTGGGTCCAGCTCGGCGCCTTCGGGCGGCGCGAAGGCGCCGACGCGCTGCAGCAGCAATCCGCGCCGCAACTGCAGGGCCTGGCGCCGTCCTTCGGCATCGTGACAGACAGCGGGCTGCACCGACTGCAGGCCGGGCCCTATGCGTCGCGCGGTGCGGCGCAGGCGGCCGCCGAGCGGATCGGCGCCGCGCTGCAGCTGCGGCCGGTGGTGGTCGAGCGGCGCTGATCCGCACGGAAGCCGCTCCGCGCCGGCGGCGGCCGCGGTCAATCCACCTTGCCGATGCCCTGCACCACCCGTGCCATCGCCTGCGCATCGGCCTGCACGAAACGGGCGAACGCGGGCGCATCCTGGAACTGGAAAACGCTGCCGGCAGCGACCAGCGACTGCGCGGCGCGGGCGTCCTGGGCGGCGAAACGTGCCGCCTCGCCGAGGCGGGCCAGCACCTCGGGCGGCGTGCCGGCGGGCGCGAACAGGCCGGCCCACTGCGAATAGCCGATCGGCACCCCGAGCTCGCGCAGGCTCGGCACCTCGGGCAGCACCGCCAGCCGGCCCTCGCCCCAGTGCGCCAGGGCCCGCAGGCGGCCGGCCTTCACCTGCTGCACCACGCTCGACGGCCCGGTCGATAGAGCGTCGATCTGGCCCGCCAGCAGCGCCACTACCGCGGGCCCTGCGCCGGTGTAGGGCACGTGCAGCAGGAAGCTGCCGGTGGCGGCCTTCCACTGCTCCATCGGCACGTGCATGGTGCCGTAGTTGCCGGAGGAGCCGAAGGCGAGCTTGCCGGGTGCCGTCTTCACATAGGCGGCGAACTCGGCATAGGTCTTCCAGGGGCTGTCGGCACGCACCACCAGCACGGTGGGATCGGCGGTGAAGCGGGCGATCGGCACCAGCTGGTTCAGCTCGAACATCGGCGCGCGCCGCATGACCCGGTCGGCCTCGGGCAGCACCACGACCGACGACAGCGCCATCAGCAGCGTGTAGCCGTCGGGCCGGGCGCGGGCGACCTGCGCCATGCCGATACCCCCGCCGGCGCCGCCCTTGTTCTCGATCACCATCGGCTGCTGCAGGTAGCGGCCCATCGCCTCGGCCACCGGACGCCCCACCACGTCGGCCACGCCACCGGGCGGGAAGGGCACGACGACGGTGACGGCCCGGCTGGGATAGGCCTCCTGCGCATGCGCGCCCAGTCCCAGCGAGGCCAGGGCCGGAAGCGCGACGGACTGGAGGATGCGGCGGCGGTCGTAGTTTTTCATTTCGGTTTGTCTCTTTTTTTATGGGGCGCGCGGGCCGTCAGCCGGCGATGCGGTTCTCGAGCGTGCCGATGCCCTCGATCTCGATCTTCATCCGGTCGCCGGGCACCAGGAAACGCGGAGGCGTGAAGCCGATCCCCACGCCCGCCGGCGTGCCGGTGGCGATCACGTCGCCCGGCTGCAGTTCCATGCCGGCCGACAGCGTGGCGATGATGGTCGGGATGTCGAAGATCAGGTCGCGGGTGTTGGCGTTCTGGCGCAGCTCGTCGTTGATCCAGCACTTGACCTGCAGGTTGGCGGCATCGACCTCGTCGGCGGTCACGATCCACGGGCCCATCGGGCAGAAGGTGTCCATCGACTTGCCGATGAACCACTGCCGGTGCTTCTGCTGCAGGTCGCGCGCGGTCACGTCGTTGACGACGGTGTAGCCCCAGACGTGGTCCCAGGCGTCTTCGGCCCGGATGCCGCGGCCGGGCTTGCCGATCACCACCGCCAGCTCGGCCTCGTAGTCGAGCTGCTGGGTCAGTTCCGAGAACGAGAGCACCTCGTCGCCGGTGCCGACCACGGTGGACGGCGCCTTGGTGAACACCACCGGCGCGGACGGCGCCGTCTCGCCCTTCGCGGCCGAGGTGTCGAAGCCCGAGCGGGCGAACTCGGCCGCATGCTCGTGGTAGTTCTTGCCGACGCAGAAGACGTTGCGGCGCGGCACCAGCGGCGCGCGAAGGCGCAGGCCGGCCAGCGGCTGCCAGGCCGCAGGCGCGGCCTGCTTCGCAGGTTGCAGGCAGCGGGCGATCAGGTCGGACATGTCGCCGTCGAAGGGCGCGTCCAGCCAGCCGGAGACGGGCGCGTAGCCGGTGCCGTCGGGCGAGACGATGACGGGGACGGTCTTGCCGTCCAGTTCGAGGGTTGCAAAGCGCACGGGGAAACTCCTTGAAGTAGTGCCAGGAAAAGAAACGAAAAATTCGGCAGAGTGCAGAAACGGGCCGGCCTCTCGGCCCTCAGACCGCGAAGCCGCTGCGGCGACGCAGGTCCAGGGACGCCTCGGCCGAGAGGTGGTCGGCCAGCCTGGCCGCCAGCTCGGGCGATGCGGCCCGGGCGCAGACCGCCGCGGTGTAGACGGTGCGCAGCGCGTGCTCGGCCGGCAGTTCGGCGACGAGCGCGACGCCCGGGGTGTACAGGATCTCGGTCACCTGTGTGCAGCCGACCAGGCCCTCGCCGCCGTGTGACGCCATCTCGCGCATGGCCGTGGCGCCGTTCGGAAATTCGTGGATGCGGCCCGCCAGCGCCTCGGTGAGGCCCAGCGCCTTCAGCACGCCGGCGATGTGGATGCCGGCCGAGGATTTGCGCAGGTCGGGCACGTATAGACCTCGGGCGTCGGACAACGCGGCCTTGAGCGCCTCCGCCGTGCCCACCTCGACCGGTGCCGCGCCCTCCAGCACCGCGATGCCGGTGGCGACCGGCCCGAGAGGGCGCGCGCTGCCGGCCACCACATGGCCTTGCTGGACGAGTTCTTCGATCAGCGCGGACGACAGCACCAGCAGATCGCAGTCTTCGCCCGCCAGCAGCTTGTCGCGCATGGCGCCGACCGCCCCGAAGGTGGGCGCCAGGGTGCAGCCGTAGGTGGACTCGAACGCGGGTTGCAGGCCGGTCACCACGGCCTGTGCGGCGCCGCCGCTGAAGAGTGTCAGTTTCATGGGGTTGCTTGAGGGAGAGAAAAGAAGGTGAAGGGTTCAAGCTTCCATCGCCTGCAGGATGCGGTCGGGCAGCAGCGGGAGGTCGCGCACCCGCACGCCCAGCGCGTCGTGCACGGCGTTGGCGATGGCCGCCGCAGTGGGGCCGAGGGATGCCTCGCCGGCGCCGAGCGAAGGGCCGCCGCCGGGCAGCAGCTGCACCTCGACGCTCGGCATGTCGGGGAACCGCAGGATCGGGTAGTGCTCCCAGCCGGTGTCGAGCATGCGGGTGCGGTCGAAATGCGCCGCCTCCAGCAGCGCCCAGCTGGTGGCCTGCAGCGCGCCGCCTTCGATCTGCTGGCGCACGCCGTCGGGATTGACGGCCAGGCCCACGTCGACCGCGATGTGCAGCCGCAGCACGCGCACCCGCTCCTCGACCTGCACCTCGGCGACGACGGCGCACCAGGCGCCGGTGTTCTTGTAGCGCGCCAGGCCGATGCCCTGGCCACGCCCTTCGCCCGCAGGTAAGGTGCGCGGCGTCCAGCCGGCGGCCGTGGCGGCGGCGTTCAGCACCGCGACGGCACGCGTATCGTCGAGTTGCGCCAGCCGGTAGGCCAGCGGATCGGCGCCTGCCGCCAGGGCCAGTTCGTCCATGAACGATTCGATGGCGAACACGTTGGCGAAGGCGCCCAGCGCACGCAGGGCCGAGGTGCGCATCGGCACGTCGGTGACGCGCCGGCACTCCACATCGCAGGAGGGAAATGCATAGAGCGGCTCTGCGTTGCGGTCGCCGCCGCCGCCCACCGCGCGCGGCGCATCGACCGCATCGACACGCGGGAACGGCGTCGCCAGGTACCAGCTGCCCAACAGCGTCGGCGTGGCGCCGCGGCCGGGCCGTAGGCCGTGGCCGGGGCTCCACCCGCGGTGGCGCCAGGCCCGCACCCGGCCGGCGGCATCGACGTCGGCTTCGAGGTCGATAGCCATCGCGGGGCCGACCGGCGACCAGCACAGCTCGTCGGCACGCGACCACTGCACCCGCACCGGGCGTCCCGGGCAGGCACGCGCCAGCCAGGCGGCATCGAAAGCCACGTCGTCGGCGCCGTTGTGGCCGTAGCAGCCGGCGCCCTGCACATGGCGCACGCGGATGTTGCCGGCCGGCAGGTCGAAGGCCAGGCCCAGGTCCTTCTGCAGGTTGTAGATGGCCTGGCTGTGGGTCCACACCTCCAGCGCATCGCCGTCGAACAGCGCCAGCGCGCACGACGGGCCGATGGAGGCATGGCGGACGAAGGGCTTCGAATACGAAGCGGCCAGGGTGCGCACCGCGCCGCCGACGGGCGTCGCCCGGCGCAACTCCAGCACGGTGGAGGGGCGCGACTGCAGCCACGACCGCAGGGCCTGCGCATCGGGCAGGCTTTCGGTCTCGGACCATGTGCAGGCTTTCGCGAGCTTCGCCGCCGCACGCTCGGCGAGCACTTCGGTCTCTGCGACGACGCCCAGTTGCGCGCCGTCGCGCAGCACCGCGACGACACCGTCCAGCGCCCGTACCGCCTCCTCGTCGCAGCGCTGCAGCACCGCGTCCGGCGACGGTGGCCGCACGATGCGGCCGTGCACCATCGCCGGCAACACCAGGTCGTGGATGAACACGAATTCGCCGAACACCTTGTCGGCGATGTCGTTGCGCGGCTGCGCATGGCCGACGAGGGTGTAGCGGTCGGCGGCGCGCAGCGCCACGCCGGGCTCGGCATCCGTGTCCAGCAGCGCGGAGTCGGCGATGTCCCAGTAGCAGGTGATGCGCCGGTCGCCCAGGACGATGTCGCCCTCCACCACCTGCAGCGCCGCCTCATCCACCCCGTGCAGCGCCGCGGCTCGAGCCAGGTACAGGGCACGGGCCTGGGCGCACGCATGGCGCAGGGCGGCACCCGAGTGCTGCACCGACAGGCTGCCCGAAGTCACCGCCTCGTCGGGGCTCGCACCCGTCACCGCGGGCGCCATGCGCACCTGGTCGAGCCGCAGGCCCAACTCTTCCGCCGCGATCTGCGCCAGCGCGCCGAGGATGCCCTGCCCCAGCTCGACCTTGCCCGAGGACACCACCGCATGGCCGTCGCGCCCGATGCGCAGCCAGGTCGACAGGCGCGGGTTGGCCTGCAGGCTGGCCGGCAGCGCCGCGGCGTTCATGCCCGCAGTTGCGCCGCGGCGCGCACGATGGCCCGCACCACGCGGGGATGCGTGCCGCAGCGGCACAGGTTGCGGGCCATGCCGTCGCGGATCGCGGCGTCCGTCGGGTCGGGGTCGTGCTGCAGCAGCGCCGCGGCCGAGACCAGCATGCCCGAGGTGCAGTAGCCGCACTGCGCGGCCTGCTCGGCGATGAAGGCGGTCTGCAGGGCATGCGGCGCGGCGCGGGTGCCCAGGCCCTCGGCCGTGCGCACGCACTTGCCCGCGGCCGACCACAGCGGCGTGTCGCAGCTCGGCACCGCACGGCCGTCGAGCAGCACCATGCAGGCGCCGCATTCGCCCACGCCGCAGCCGAAGTGGCTGGCGCGCAGGCCCAGCTCGTTGCGCAGCACGTCGAGCAAAGAGCGGTCGGCATCCACCTCCAGCGTGCGCGGCACGCCGTTGACCGAGAGCGAGACGGCGGCCATCCTCAGTCCGGGGTGATGTGCGCCGATTCGACGATCTTCTGCCACTTCGCGATGTCCTGGTTCAGGAACTGGGTGAAGCCGGCGGGCGTCATCGTCAGGCCGTCGAGGCCGCTCTTGGCCCACTGCGCCTTCACCGCCGGGTCGTTCACCACCCTGGCGATCTTCTGGTTCAGAAGGTCGACGATCGGCTGCGGCGTGCCCTTGGGCGCCAGGATGCCGAGCCAGATGGTGGCGGTGTAGTCGGGCAGGCCCAGTTCGGCCATCGTGGGCACGGCGGGCAGCACCTCGGAGCGCACCTTGCCGGTGGTGGCCAGCGGCCTCACCTTCTGGGTGCCGATCAGGTCGGTCATGGTGCTGACCGCGTCGAACATCAGATCGACCTGCCCGCCCAGCACGTCGGTGCGGGCGCCGCCGCTGCTCTTGTAGGGGATGTGGGCGATGTCCACGCCCGCCATGCTCTTGAACAGCTCGCCGGCCATGTGGTAGGGCGTGCCGGTGCCGGACGACGCGTAGTTGAGCTTGCCCGGGTTGGCCTTGGCGTACTTGATCAGGTCGGGCAGCGTCTTCGGCTCCAGCGCGGTCCGCTCCACCAGCACCAGCGGCGCCTCGTTGACCGGTGCCACCGCCACGAAGTCGCGCATCAGGGCATAGGGCTTGTTGCGCACCAGCGATTCGTTCACCGTCTGGGTGTTCGACATCATCAGCAGGGTATAGCCATCGGGCGCGGCCTTGGCCACGTACTGGGTGCCGATCACCGCGCCCGCGCCGGGGCGGTTCTCGACGATGAAGGTCTTGCCGGTTTCCTGGCCCAGTTTCTCGGCGAGCAGGCGGGCGTACACGTCGGCCGATCCGCCGGCGCCGAAGGGCACGACGATGGTCACCGTGCGGGCGGGGTAGTCCTGCGCCTGCGCCTGCACCGCCGGCACCGCGCACAGCACCGCGGCCGCGAGCGCGCCGCGCATCCAGAAGTTCTTCATGCTTGTCTCCGATTGGTTTTTTGGGTCCGCGCAGCCGGCCGGCCGGCAAAATGGTGGCATTGCGGACCAACGCAATGTAGAACCAAAATGGACCACAATCAAGACCAATTGCGCAATATTACAGACCAATTGGTACTACACAAGAACCCATGAACCTGTCGATCCCCGAGCAGCCGCTGGCCCAACCCAAGGCCGAAGGCGCCAAGGCGCTCTCCCGCTACCTGCGCGAAGGCATGGCCACCGGCGCGCTGGGCGTCGGCGTGAAACTGCCGGCCGAGCGCGAACTGAGCGAGCGCTTCGGCGCCTCCCGCGGCGCGGTGCGCCGGGTGCTGGCCGAGTTTCGCGAGCGGGGGCTGATCACCCAATCGGTCGGCAGCGGCACTTTCGTGGCCCGGGCGCCGGTGTCGCCGGCCGCGCCGGCCGGGCTGCCGTCCACCCTCGACGGCGATGTGAGCCCGGCCGAATTGATGGTGGCCCGCCGCCTGATCGAGCCGCTGATGCCCGGGCTGATCGTGCGCAACGCCACCGCGGCCGACTTCGCCACCATGCAGCACTGCATCGAACAGTCCGAAGCCGCCGAGACCATCGAGGCCTTCGAGCACTGGGACGGCGCGCTGCACACCGCGCTGGCCGTGGCCACCCACAACGGCTTCTTCGTCCGCATCCTGGAGCTGACCCAGCGGGTGCGCGACCAGGGCGAATGGGGGCGGCTGAAGGCACGCTCGCTCAACGGGACGCGGCGCGCGCAGTACGAGCAGCAGCACCGCGCCCTGGTCGATGCGTTGCGCGACCGCGATGCCGAGGCGGCCGAGCGGCTGCTGGTGCAGCACCTCGACCAGATCCAGCGCAACCTGTTCGGCGACTGAGCCGCGCTACGCCCCGGCCTACACCGGCTCCCACCGCCCCGCGATGTTCTTCAGCAGCTGCCCCACCGCCGCCAGCCGGCGGTTGCGCACATCCAGCAGCGTGCGCTCGGCCGCCAGCGCGGTGGCCTGGGCGGCGACCACGTTGAGGTAGCTGACGGTGCCGGCGCGGTACTGGTTGTCGGTGACGTCGCGGGCGCGGCGGGCGGCGGCCAGGGCGTCGGCCTGCACCGCTTCCTCGCGCTCCAGGTTGGCGGCGACGACCAGGTTGTCCTCGACCTCCTGCAGCGCGGTCAGCACCGTCTGGCGGTAGGTGGCCGCGGCCAGGTCGGTGTTGGCGCGGGCCGATTCCACCGCGGCGCGGCGGGCGCCGCCGTCGAAGAGCGACACCGCCAGTGCCGGCCCCAGCGACCAGAACACGTTGGGCGCGTCGACCAGGTCGCGCAGGGTGCTGCTGCGGTAGCCGGCGCTGGCCGAGAGCGTCAGCGCCGGGAAGAAGGCGGCGCGCGCCACGCCGATCTGCGCGTTGGCCGCCGCCACCCGGCGCTCGGCCGCGGCGATGTCGGGCCGGCGCTGCAGCAGCTGCGAGGGCAGTTGCAGCGGTGCCGCGGGCGCCTGGGGCAGCACCGCCGTGCGCGGCAGGTCGAAGGCCGCCGGCGCCTGGCCGACCAGCGCGGCCAGCGCGTGCTCCAGCTGGGCGCGGGTGGTGTCCGCCTCGATCTGCTGCGCCAGGGTGGACTGGAGCTGCGACTCGGCCTGCGCCACGTCGACCGACGCCGCCACGCCCGCCGCGTAGCGGTTGCGGGTGAGCTGCAGCGACCGGCGGTAGGCGGCCTGGGTGTCGGCCAGCAGCTGCGACTGCACCTCGGCCGCGCGCAGGGAGAAGTAGGTCTGCGCCAGCGTCGCCTGGGTGGAGAGGCGCAGCGCGGCGACGTCGTCGGCACTGGCCTGCAGGCCGGCCTGGGCGGCGTCGACCGCGCCCGAGACGCGGCCCCACAGGTCCAGCTCCCAGCTGGCGCTGGCGCCCAGGGTGTAGAGGGTGCGCGGCCGGCCGCCGGTGCTGCCGACCGGGTTGCCCGCCGAATCGACCGTGCCAACGCTACTGCTGCTGCTCACGCTGCGGGTACCGCCGAAATTGCCGTTGACCGTGGGCAGCAGCGCGGCGCGGCTGCTGCCGAGCGCAGCCTGCGCCGCGCGCAGCCGGGCCACGCTGGCCGCGACGTTCTGGTTGCCGGCCGCGGCCTGCTGCTGCAGCCGGTCGAGCACCGAGTCCTGGAACAGCGTCCACCAGGCATCGGGCACGGCGGCCGCCGCCTGCGGATCGGCGGGCTGCCACAGGCCCGCCTCCTTGTAGGCGGCCGGCAGGTCCATCGGCGGGGGCGCGGTGGGCAGCGGCGTGCTGCTGCAGGCGGCCAGGGCGGCCGCTGCCACCACCGAGGCGATGCTATGAAATCGATAGCTGGAGGCCGGCGCTGTTCGCCGGCAATGGGCATTTTTCATGCGGAATCCGGAACGGGCAGGGGTATGGCGGCGGCCCGGCGCTGGCGCCGGCGCTGCGCCCGCAGGCGCAGCCGGTCGAGCGCCACGTAGACGACCGGCGTGGTGTAGAGGGTGAGCAGCTGGCTGCCGAGCAGGCCGCCGACCACCGCGATGCCCAGCGGCTGGCGCAGCTCGGCCCCGTCGCCGGTGCCGAAGGCCAGCGGCAGCGCGCCGAAGATGGCGGCCACGGTGGTCATCAGGATCGGCCGCACCCGCAGCTGGCAGGCCCGGTAGATCGCCTGGGCCGGGGTGACGTGGCCGCCGCGCTGTCGCACGATGGCGAAGTCGATCATCATGATCGCGTTCTTCTTGACGATGCCCACCAGCAGGATCACCCCGATGAGCGCGATCAGCGAGAACTCGGTCTTGAACAGCATCAGCGCCAGCAGCGCCCCCACGCCGGCCGAGGGCAGCGTGGAGAGGATAGTGATCGGGTGCACCAGGTTCTCGTACAGGATGCCCAGCACCAGGTAGATGGTGACCAGCGCCGCCAGGATCAGCACCGGCTGGCTGGAGAGCGAATCCTTGAACGCGCCCGCGGTGCCGCCGAAGCTGCCGCGCAGCGACACCGGCACGCCCAGCCCCGCCACCGCCGCATTCACCGCATCGGTCGCCTGCGACAGCGACACGTTGGGCGGCAGGTTGAAGCTGATGGTGGTGGCGGGCGTGCCGCGCTCGTGGTCGACCCGCAGCGGCGTATTGGTCAGCTCCATCCGGGCGAAGGCGGCCAGCGGAATCGGCTGGCCCGCGTTGTTGACGAAGAAGAAACCGCGCAGCGCCTCGGGGCTCTGCAGCCAGGCGGGCGCGGCCTCCATCACCACCCGGTACTGGTTGAGCGGGTTGTAGATCACGCCCACCTGGCGCTGGCCGAAGGCGTTGTTGAGCGCGGTGTCGATCGCGGCCATCGTCAGGCCGAGCCGGGTGGCGGCGTCGCGGTCGACCACCAGGGAGGTCTGCAGGCCCGCGTCCTGCTGGTCGCTGCTGACGTCCTCCAGCTCCGGCAGGCCCTGCAGCACCTGGCGGATGCGCGGCTCCCACAGGCGCAGCTCGGCGTTGTCGTCGGCCTGCAGGGTGTAGTCGTAGGAGGCGTTGGACTGCCGGCCGCCGATGCGGATGTCGCGCTGCAGGCTCATGAACAGCCGCGCGCCCGGCTCGTCCTGCAGCTTCTGGCGCAGCCGCTCGATCACCTCTTCGGAGCTGGCCTTGCGCTCGGCCAGCGGCTTCAGGGTCATGAACATCTGCGCCGCGTTGCGCTGGCCGCCGCCGGTGAAGCCGGTCACGTTCTCGACCGCCGGATCGGCCTCGACGATCGCCAGGAAGCGCTTCAGCCGCTGCTCCATCGCCTGGAACGAGGTGGCCTGGTCGGCGCGGATGAAGCCCTGGATGCGGCCGGTGTCCTGGTCGGGCAGGAAGCCCTTGGCGATGGCGCCGTAGAGGTACACGTTGAGCCCGATCACCGCCGCCAGCGCCAGCAGCGCGACCGGCTGGTGCCGCAGCGTCCAGGCCAGCGAGCGGCGGTAGCCCTGCCGGGTTGCGCGCACCGCCGCCGCGGCCCACCGGCCGGCGCGCGACGGGGCCCGTGCGGGCCGCGGCGCAGGGGGCTTGAGCAGGGCCGCGCACATCATCGGCGTGGTGGTGAGCGACACCACCATCGACACCAGGATGGCCGCCGACATCACGACCGCGAACTCGCGGAAGAACCGGCCGACGATGCCGCCCATCAGCAGGATGGGGATGAACACCGCGATCAGCGACAGGCTCATCGAGACGACGGTGAAGCCGATCTCCCTGGCGCCCTCGAGCGACGCGGCCAGCGCGCTCTTACCGCGCTCCATGTGGCGGGTGATGTTCTCCAGCACCACGATCGCGTCGTCGACCACGAAGCCGGTCGCCACGGTGAGCGCCATCAGCGAGAGGTTGTCGAGCGTGTAGCCGCAGAGGTACATCACCCCAAAGGTGCCGGCCAGCGACACCGGCACCGCCACGCTGGGGATCAGCGCGGCGCGGGCGTTGCGCAGGAACAGGAACACCACCAGGATCACCAGCGCCACCGCGATCGCCAGGGCCCGCTCCACCTCGCGCAGCGAGGCCCGCAGCGTGGGCGTGCGGTCGGACACGATGTCGAGGTCGATGGCCGCGGGGATCGAGGCCTTGAGCCGCGGCAGCAGCGCCCGCACCCGCTCGGTCGCCTCGAGGATGTTGGCGCCCGGCTGCTTGAAGATCTGCAGCAGGATCGCCGGCTTGCCGTTGGCGACACCGTAGGTGCGGACGTCCTGCACGCCGTCGGTCACCTCGGCCACGTCCTGCAGCCGCACCGCGTTGCCGTTCTGGTAGCGGATCACCAGCGGCCCGTACTCGGCCGCGGTGCGCGCCTGGTCGTTGGTGGCGATCTGCCAGTAGCGCCCGCCCTGCTCCACCGCGCCGAGCGGCCGGTTGGCGTTGGCACTGGTGACCACGCCGCGCACCGTGTCGAGCGAGATGCCGTTGGCCGCCAGCCGCGCCGGATCGAGCTGGATGCGCACCGCCGGCAGCGCACCGCCCCCGATCGAGACCTGGCCCACGCCCTCGACCTGCGCCAGGGATTGCGACAGCACGGTCGAGGCCGCGTCGTACATCTGCCCGCGGGTGAGGGTGGACGAGGTGAGCGCGATGATCAGGATCGGCGAATCCGACGGATTGACCTTGCGGTAGCTCGGGTTGCTGGGCATGCCGGTGGGCAGCAGGGTGCGTGCCGCGTTGATCGCGGCCTGCACGTCGCGGGCGGCGCCGTCGATGTCGCGGTCCAGGTCGAACTGCAGGGTGATGCGGGTGTTGGCGAGGGTCGAGGTGGAGGTGATCTCGTTGACGCCGGCGATGGCGCCCAGCGCGCGCTCCAGCGGCGTGGCGACGGTGGCGGCCATCGTGTCGGGGCTGGCGCCGGGCAGGCCGGCGGTCACGCTGATGGTGGGGTAGTCGACCTGGGGGAGCGGGGCCACCGGCAGGAGGAAGAACGCGAGGATTCCGGCGATCGCCAGGCCGAGGGTGAGGAGGCTGGTGGCGATGGGGCGGTGGATGAAGGGGGTGGAGAGGCTCATGGGGTGGGGGCCTCTGCGCCCCGGCTTCGCGGTCCTGCTCCCTCTGCCGCCGGGAGAGGGCGGGTGTGAGGGCCGCGACCGGCCGGCAGATTTCTCCTCGGACTTGCTCCCTCTCCCCCTGGGAGAGGGTGGGGGTGAGGGCCGCGTCCGGTCGGCCATCCACTGACGTCTGTTGAGCCAACGCGCCGGCTGTTCGGTCTTGCTCCCTCTCCCTCTGGGAGAGGGCGGGGGTGAGGGCCGCGCCCGGCTGATCTGTGCGGCTGCTGCTTTTCGCTGCGCTGCGGCTTTTGGGTCCGGAGGCGGGGATTTCGCCCCCGCGGGCGAGTCCCTTTCTTTGCTTCGCCAAAGAAAGGAACCAAAGAAAGGCGACCCCGC
>NZ_LMKO01000008.1 GCF_001421705.1 Xylophilus sp. Leaf220
CGCGAGCACCGCAGGTTGCCCGCAGCGCAGCGGAGGGACGCAGCACGCGGGGTCGCCTTTCTTTGGTTCCTTTCTTTGGCGAAGCAAAGAAAGGGACTCGCCTGCGGGGGCGAAATCCCCGCCTCCGGACCCAACACGGGCAGTGTTGCATCGAACAGCAACCGCACAGAAAAGCCGGGCGCGGCCCTCACCCCCACCCTCTCCCAGGGGGAGAGGGAGCCAACAGCCGCACGCCGGCAGCGGCAGCGGCAGCGGCAGCCTACGCCAGGCTGGCCATGTCCACCACGAACCGATACTTCACATCGCTCTTCAACATCCGCTCATAGGCCGTGTTGATCTCGTCCATCCGGATCGCCTCGATATCCGACACGATCCCGTGCGCGGCGCAGAAATCCAGCATCTCCTGCGTCTCTTTGATCCCGCCGATCAGCGAGCCGGCCAGCCGGCGCCGCTTCATGATCAGCCCGAACACGTTGGGCGAGGGATGCGGGCTGTCCGGCGCGCCCACCAGGGTCATCGTGCCGTCGAGCTTCAGCAGGCCCAGGAAAGCGTCGAGGCTGTGCGGTGCCGCCACCGTGTTCAGGATGAAGTCGAAGCTGTTGGCGTGCGCCGCCATCTCGTCGGCGTTCTTCGACACCACCACCTCCTTGGCGCCGAGGCGCAGCGCATCCTCGCGCTTGCCGGGCGAGGTGGTGAACAGCACCACGTGCGCGCCCATGGCGGCGGCGATCTTCACCCCCATGTGGCCCAGGCCGCCCAGCCCCACGATGCCGACCTTGTGGCCGGGGCCGACGCCCCACTGGCGCAGCGGCGAATAGGTGGTGATGCCGGCGCACAGCAGCGGCGCCACGGCGGCCAGGGAGGCCTCGTCGTGCGAGATCTTCAGCACGAAGGATTCGCGCACCACCATGTGGTCGGAATACCCGCCGTAGGTGTTCTCGCCGCCGCCGAACATCGGGCCGTTGTAGGTGCCGGTGAAACCGTTCTCGCAGTACTGCTCCAGGCCGTCGGCGCACGGGGTGCAGTGCTGGCAGCTATCGACCATGCAGCCGACACCGACCAGGTCGCCCACCTGGAACTTCGACACCAGGTCGCCCACCGCGGTCACGCGGCCGACGATCTCGTGGCCGGGCACGCTGGGATACACCGTGTTCTGCCATTCGTTGCGGGCGGTGTGCAGGTCCGAATGGCAGACGCCGCAGTGCAGCACGTCCAGCGCCACGTCCAGCGGTCCCGGGGTGCGGCGCTCGAAGGTGAAGGGCGCCAGCGGGGTGGTGGGGGCGGTGGCGGCATAGCCGTGGGCTTGGGTCATGGAAGCAGTCCTGGAAAGGGAAAAGAAAAGATAAAAGGAGCCGGGTACAAGCAAGGGGCCGGCCCGCACCTTATCGCCGCGGCCCCCGGACCGTGCGACACCCCCGCGACGACCCCAGAGGCTGCGGGTGCTTGGATATGCGACCGGAAGTGCCGCCGGCCGGCGCTCCACGCCGACCACCAGCTATCGAAACCATAGCAACCCGTGGTGACGCGGCCCGAACGTCCGGCCGGCCGCAACCGCGGCGACTGGCCAGGGTCCGCCTTTTTCCGGGCGCCGCCGTGGCGGCATCCGGGCGCGCGGCCAGGGCCCATCGCCCCGCCCGCCTGTTCCATTCGGCGCAAACGCCCGCATCTGCGCCTCCAGGCCGCCGCCGGCAGCCACCTGCCGTGCCACGCCTCCATGCCGATCAAGCCGTTCTTCTTCCTCACCGCCCTGCTGCACGCCTACATCGCCCTGCGGCTGGTGCCGGGCCTCGCGCCCTGGTGGCCGGCGGGCATCGCGCTGGGCGCGGTGCTGCTGGTGTCGGCCGCGGCACTGCCGGTCCCGCTGTGGGCCCGGCGCACGCCGCTGCACCCGGCCTGGCAGTGGCTGGGGGCCATCGCGATGGGCTGGTTCTCGTCGCTGCTGGTGCTGACGCTGCTGCGCGACCTGCTGCTGGCGGTGTGGTGGGCCGCTGGTGCGGCGGGCCTGGCGGCGGCGCCGGCCCCTGCGGCGTGGCGGGACGGCAGCGCGGCGGCGGTGGTGCTGGCGGCGGTGGCGGCGTCGGCCCTCGGCCTGTGGAACGCGCGGCGCACGGCGCGGGTGCGGCGCATCGACATCGCGCTGCCGCAACTGCCGGCGGCGCTGCAGGGCTTCACCATCGCCCAGCTGAGCGACCTGCACGTGGGCCCGACCATCGGCCGCGGCTACATCGCCCGCATCGTCGACCGGGTCAACGCGCTGCAGCCCGACGTGGTGGCGATCACCGGCGACCTGGTCGACGGCAGCGTGCCGACGCTGCGCGACCGGATCGCACCGCTGGCCGGCCTGCGCTCGCGCCACGGCAGCTACGTCGTCACCGGCAACCACGAGTACTACGCCGGCGCCCACGCCTGGATCGACGAGCTGCGCCGCATGGGCCTGACGGTGCTGATGAACGAGCACGTGCTGCTGCGGCCGACCGCAGGTGCGGCCGGTTCGGTCGGCGGCGATGCCGATGCGCTGCTGCTCGCCGGCGTGACCGATTTCCACGCTGCGCATTTCGACGCCGCCCATGCCAGCGACCCGGCGCAGGCGCTGCACGGCGCGCCGGCGGCCGCCGCCACCCGGGTGCTGCTGGCCCACCAGCCGCGCAGCGCGCCGGCCGCGGCGGATGCGGGCTTCCAGCTGCAGCTCTCGGGCCACACCCACGGCGGGCAGTTCTGGCCGTGGAACCTGTTCGTGCCGCTGCAGCAACCCTTCGTGGCCGGCCTGCACCGGCTGCGCGGCCTGCAGGTCTACGTGAGCCGCGGCACCGGCTACTGGGGCCCGCCCAAGCGCCTGGGCGCGCCGTCGGAGATCACGCTGCTGCGGCTGGTGCGGCAGGGCTGACCAGCGCGAGGAGGCGGCGGCATCCGTCGGCCGACGCACGCGGGAAGCGGCCACGGGCCGGGCAGGCGGCCGGTCGCGGATGCGAACGGCAGTCGTTACACCCTGCATCGCCGCCCGCCCAGCACTCGGTACGATCGAACACCCCGACTTCTCCCCACCTCCTCCCCGACGACGGCCGATGACCCCGCAGAGCGTTCCCCCCTTCCTGGCTGCCGGCGGCGCGCTGGGTGCGGACATCCACCGCCACGACTGGTCCGCCACGGCGGTCGGCCCGCCGCAGACCTGGCCGGTCGCGGTGCAGGCCACGCTGGCCACCTGGCTCGATTCGCCGCAGGCGATGTGCATGGCCTGGGGGCCGGAACTGCACTTCCTGTTCAACGAGGCATACCGGCCGTTCCTGGGCGACCGCGCGGCCGGCGCGATCGGCCGGCGCTTCGCCGACCTCTGGTCCGACGTCTGGCCCGACATCGAACCGATCGTCGCCCGCGCGCTGCGCGGCGAAGGCTCCCGGTTCGACGAGATGCCGCTCACCATGCTGCGCAACGGCGCGCCCGAGGACACCTGGTGGAGCTTCACCTACATGCCATTGCGCGACGAGCACGGCAGCGTGATCGGCATGGTCAGCACCTCCACCGACGCGACCGCCCAGGTGGTGGCCGCCCGCCAGGCCACCGCGGAACGCGCGCGCCAGCGGCATGCGCTGCAGCAGATGCCCGGCTTCGTCGCGCTGCTGTCGGGCCCGGAACACGTGTTCGACTACGTCAACGACGCCTACCGCACCATCGCCGGCGAGCGCGATTTCCTCGGCAACGGCGTGCGCCAGGTATTTCCCGAGCTGGCCGACCAGGGCTACTACGAGCTGCTCGACCGCGTCTACGCGACCGGCGAGCCGTTCAACGCCCAGTCGCGCCCGATCCGGCTGGCGGGCCATGCGCAGGAGCATTTCATCGACCTGCTCTACCACCCGATCCGCGACGACGCGGGCGCCGTCACCGGCATCTTCGTCGGCGGCTACGACGTCACGCCGCGCGTCTCGGCGGAGCGGTCGCTGCGCGGCCTCAACGAGACGCTGGAGGCGCGGGTGCAGGAGCGCAGCGCCGAGCTGCTGCGGGCCGAGGAGGCGCTGCGCCAGGCGCAGAAGCTGGAGGCGGTGGGCCAGCTCACCGGCGGCGTGGCGCACGACTTCAACAACCTGCTCACCGTCATCGGCACCTCGGTCGAGCTGATGCGCCGCAAGAACCTGCCCGAGGAGCGCCGCCGCAAGTACCTGGAGGCGATCGCCGACACGGTGCGCCGCGCCTCCCGGCTCACCGCGCAGCTGCTGGCCTTCGCCCGCCGCCAGCCGCTGCGGCCCGAGGTGTTCGACGTCTCGCGCCAGGTGGCCGGCGTGGCCGAACTGGTACGGCCGCTGGTGGGCGGCCGGGTGCAGATCCGGATCGAGGGCGACGCCGCGCCGCACCTGGCCGACGCCGACGCCAGCCAGTTCGAGACCGCGCTGGTGAACCTGGCGGTCAACGCCCGCGACGCGATGGACGGCGAGGGCGAACTGCGGGTGCGCATCGAGGCGGTGGACGCCCTGCCCGCGTTGCGGGGCCAGCCGGCGCGGCCGGGCCGGTTTGTGGCGGTGTCGGTGCAGGACACCGGCTCCGGCATCCCGGCCGACAAGATGGAGCTGATCTTCGAGCCGTTCTACACCACCAAGGAGGTGGGCAAGGGCACCGGGCTGGGCCTGAGCCAGGTGTTCGGCTTCGCGCAGCAGTCGGGCGGCGACATCGCGGTGCAGAGCACCCCGGGCGAGGGCACCACCTTCACCCTCTACCTGCCGCAGGCCACCGCCACCGCCACCGCACAGCGTCCGGTCGCCGCGCCGCTGCCGGTGGCGCCCGCCCCGCTGCTACTGCCGGCCCGCATCCTGGTGGTGGAGGACAACAACACCGTCGGGCAGTTCTCCACCGCCGTGCTGCAGGACCTGGGCTACCGCACCCACTGGGCGCACGACGCGCAGGAGGCGCTGGCGCTGCTGGAGGCCGACCACGAGCGGTTCGACCTGGTGTTCTCCGACGTGATCATGCCGGGCATGAACGGCGTGGAGCTGGCGCAGGCGATCCGCCAGCGCTGGCCCGGCCTGCCGGTGGTGCTGACCAGCGGCTACAGCGAGGTGCTGGCCGCCGACACCCGCCACGGCTTCGAGCTGGTGCAGAAGCCGTATTCGGTGGCGGCGCTGTCGCGGGTCATCCAGCAGGCGATCCGCAACCGGGCGCCGGGCGGATGAGCGCCGCCGGGACCGGCGCGGTGCGGTCGGTGCCCGGCTAGCCCCGCGGGAGCCGCACCGCGTCCAGCGCCGCCTCGATCGCCTCCACCATCCGCTCGATCGGCAGCGGCTTGGCCAGCACCACCGCCTGCCGGCCGAGCAGCGGACGGAATTCCTCGATGTCGGAGTACCCGGTGACGAAGAGCAGCGGCAGGCCGGGCCAGCGCGCATGCAGCCGGGCGGCGAGCGCCGGACCGTTCATCACCGGCATCGCGCAGTCGATCAGCACCACGTCGGGCAGCTGCTCGGCGGCCGCCAGCAGGGCGGCCGGGCCGTTGGGCACGCCGCGCACCTCGTAGCCGACGTCGGCCAGCAGCGCGCACCAGGTGGTCTGCTGGCCGGCGTCGTCGTCGACCAGCAGGATGCGGGCGCGGGTGGCGGGCGGCAGGCAGGCGGCCGCCGGTGCCGCGGCCTCCGGCTCCGGGCGCCGGCCCAGCACCGCAGCCTTCAGCCACAGGGTGATGCAGGTGCCCTGACCGGCCACGGCGTGGATCCGGGCGGTGCCGCCGGCCCGCACCGCGAAGCCGTGCACCTGGGCCAGGCCCAGGCCGGTGCCCTTGCCGGGCGCCTTGGTGGTGAAGAAGGGCTCGAAGGCGCGCGAGGCCACGTCCTCGGGCATGCCGGGGCCGCTGTCCTGCACGTCCAGCGCCAGGTAGCGGCCGTCTTCGAGCGTGGCGTCGCCCGCCAGATCGACCACCCGCGTCGCCACCCGCAGGCTGCCGACCTTCTGCATCGCGTCGCGGGCGTTGATCGCCAGGTTGAGCACCGCGGCCTCGAGCTGGGTGGCGTCGCCCATCACCTGCAGGCCGGCGGCGTTCAGGTCGAACGCCAGCCGCACCTGCGGCCCGAGCGCGCGGGCCAGCAGCTCCTGCATGCCGCCGACGAAGTCGTCGACCGCCAGCAGCGCCAGGTCGGGCGCATGGGCGCTGGAAAACGCCAGCAGCTGCGCGGTGAGCTTGGCGCCGCGGCCCACCGCGTCGAGCCCGCTGGCCGCCCAGCGCCGCACCTGCTCGGGCTTCTCCGCCTGGCGCTGCACCAGCTGCAGGCTGCCGTTGACCGTCTGCAGCAGGTTGTTGAAATCGTGCGCGATGCCGCTGGTGAGCTGGCCGACCGAGGCCATCCGGTGGCGCTGCTGGACGGTGCCGTGCTCGATCGGGTCGCCGGTCAGCGCCTCGGTCACCTTGCGCTGCAGCTCCTGGGTCTGCTGCGCCTGCGACAGCGTCAGCCGCCGCAGCCGCAGCAGCGAGGAGGTCTGCCGGGCCAGCGCCTGCAAGGCACGGGCCTGCTCCGGCGTCAGGGTGCGGGGCACGGTGTCGATCACGCAGACGGTGCCGAGCGGATAGCCCTCGGGCGAGCGCACCGGCGCGCCGGCGTAGAAACGGATGCCCGGGCCGCCCAGCACCAGCGGGTTGTCGGCGAAGCGCGGGTCCAGCGTCGCGTCCTCCACCACCATCAGCGGTTCGGCGGCCTCGATCGCATGGCCGCAGAAGGCCTGCTCGCGCGGCGTCTGCTGCGCCTCCAGGCCCACCCGCGCCTTGAACCACTGCCGCTCGCCGTCGACCAGCGACACCAGCCCGATCGGCGTGCCGCAGATCTGCGAAGCGAGGGTCACGATGTCGTCGAACTCCTCCTCGGGCAGCGTGTCCATGACATGCAGGCGTGCCAGGGCGTCGAGGCGCAGTGCTTCGTCGGGGCCGGGGGTGTACGGTGTCGCGGGCATGAAGGGGACGAACGGGGGCCGAAGGGTCGAAAACGGCAGTATGCGCGATCCCCGCAGGGTCCCGGCCGCCGCCCCGCCGCCGCGCGCCGGCCCCGGCGGCACCGCGCCGCGTTTTGACACGTACCGGGCGCGGAAAAAGCATGTAATGGTGGCGGCGTGCACCCGCGTGCGCAAAAACACATACCAAACCTACCGAGGAGCTTTCCATGTCCCAGTTCGCCACCGTCACCGGCGACGTCACCTACACCCCGGGTGACGGACTGCCCCTGCCCATCCCGCACGGCAAGATCGAGGTCGAGCTGGCCCCCGACAGCGCCACCCTGAGCTGGGAAGAAGAAAGCGGCGTCGTCGGCCTGGCCGCGATCCCGCGCACCACCTTCGACGAGTACGTGCGCGACGGCAAGATCAGCCTCGACGCCTGATCCCGCCGGCCCCGCCAAAGCACCCGCCGGACCGGTCGGCCTCCGGGGCGGGATGCTCCTGATTCGATAGCGCGCAGCCGGCAACCGGCGCCGGCTGCGGCCACTTTTCCTCTAGAAATCCTCGCCTTCGACGGCCAGCGGCTTGCCCTTGCCGGCCCCAGGCTCCGGCGCCGCGACAGCGGCCTCGGGCGCCGAGGGGGCCGCGGCGGGCATGGCGGCAGGCGGCGTCGGCATCGCGCCTTCGGGCACCTCGCCGCCCAGGGCCACGATCAGGTCGGGGATCAGCTTCTGCAGTTCGCCGGTGGAGATGGCGGCATCGGCGTCGAAGCCGTCCTCCTTCTCCTGCGAGGTGCCGTCGAACACGCCGTCCAGGAAGGTGATCTTCTTGACCTGGAGACCCTCGGTCAGCACGAAGGAGACGCGCTCGTCCCAGGTGAGCGCCAGCTTGGTGGGCAGCTTGCCCTGCTCGATGTGCTGGCGGATCTCGTCGATGTCGAGCGGATGCCGCGCGTAGCGCACCACCGCCTTGCTCTCGTCGCTCGCCTTCAGCTCGCACTCGCGGTCGACGCTGAAGCCGGCGGGCGGCTCCTGGCTCACCAGCCATTCGGACATCGCGGCCACCGCGGTCACGTTGGTGTTGACCAGCGCCACCGACAGGCCCGGCGCCGCCTCGACCAGCGCGGTCACCACCTCGTCGGCACGGCCCTGGCTGCCGGCGCCGACCACCAGCCAGCGCTCCTCGGTGTCCATCCAGACGGTGGTGGCGCCCTGCTTGGTGAAGGCCATCGGCAGCAGCGCGAGCATCGCGTCTTCCTTCAGCTCCTTGGTCTCCTTGCGGCCGGGCTTGCGGCCGGTGGATTTCTCGATCTCCTCGGCGCGCTTCTGCACCTCGCGCTTGACCACCGACGACGGCACCGCCTTCGCCTCGACCATGAACTTCAGGATCCACTGTCCGCCGACCGATTCGGCCAGCGGGCCGTTGGCTTCGCCGCGCGGCTCCAGCCAGCCGGCCGAGCGCTCCTGCGTGGCGGTGCAGGGCGCGAAACGGGCCCGGCCCAGGTTCTCTTCCAGTTGCTCCAGCGTACCGGCCCAGCCGGGCGCGATGCGGTAGACGATCACGTTCTTGAACACTTGCGCTCTTCCTCTCGGGCGCCGCCCGGACAGCGGGCGGCAAACCGCCTATTGTCCGCGCCCGGCGCACCACGGGCCCGGCGGCGGCCGGCCGCAGCGGTAACGAAATTCCCGAAAGGCTTTACACAGACCTCACCTGCGGGCCACGGCCCGCTTACATGCGGCGGCAACACTGGCGTCCAACCTGATGCCAAACACGGCACCGGGCCTTCACCCGAAAGGACGCTTCCATGACATTCGCTCCCCGCAAACTCCTCGTCGCCAGCGCACTGGCATCCGCAGCCTTCATGGCCCTGGCCCAAACCCCTCCACCACCCGCAGCGCCGCCCACGCCGATGGCCGGCGACGCGCAACCGGCACCGGGCACGCCCCGCGCCGGCGGTGCCGAACGCCGCGATCCGGCCGCCATGCAGCAACGCATGGAACAAGGCCTGGCCCGCGAGAAGGCACGTCTGCAGATCACCGCCGCGCAAGAGCCGGCCTGGAACGCCTTCACCACCGCGATCCGCCCCGACCCTGCCCAGCGTGCCCGCATGCAGGCCGAGCGCGGCGAATGGGCCAAGCTGACCACGCCCGAGCGCATCGACCGGATGCGTGCCGAGCGCGGCCAGCGCGACGCCGAGATTGACCGCCGGGGCGACGCCACCAAGACCTTCTACGCCGCGCTGACGCCGGCCCAGCAGAAGCTGTTCGACGAGCGCCCGATGATGCACGGCGGTCCTGGCGGCAAGGGCGGCCCGGGCCACGGCCACGGCCCGCGCGGCGAACGCGGTGCGCCGCCGGTACCCGGCGCGGCCGTGGCACCCGGCACCCGCTGACCGCCACCGATTGCCAGACGTGAAAAGGCCCGCTTGCGCGGGCCTTTTCACCTTGGAGAAAGGAAAGCAGCGCAGGGCTTACTTGGCCTTTTCGGCTTCCTTCGGCGTGGCGCGGGAAGCGGCACGGCCTTCGGCGCGCTTCATGTCGCGCGTCGTGGTGGACGACTGGCCGCCCATCGTGCTCGGTGCGGTGCCGGCAGGTGCTGCGTTCGGCTGGCCTGCAGGGCCGGTGGTGCTGGCTTCGCCTTGTGGCGTGGTGGAGTTGGCACCGTTGCCCTTATTCATGGCGGTGGCCTCGGCACGGACTTCGGCACGGGTCGTGTCGGAGGTGCGTGGCGACTTGTCCGGGCCGTTGATCTTGCCGTTCATCTGGGTGGTGGCCTCGCCACCCTTGGTGGTGTTGGGCACCTGGGCCGAGGCCACGGCGGCCACGGTCATCAGGCTGGCGAGGAGCATGGAATGGGCGATCGTCTTGTTCATGGTGATCCTTTGGCAAATGCAGTGGTTGCGGGGTTCTCGAGCCCCTTTGTCTGGGGTGTGTGAACGATACGAAACAGCCCGGGCACGATTTATCGGACCATGCGCCCGCGAACTGTAGGACGCTGACGCGAAGGCCGGCACCCATTCGGGCGTCGCTGCGCACTGCGTACCGATTGTTCCTACACTTACCGTATCGCCAGCCTACCCAATACGCCATGAAAGCCTCTCTCCTGTCCATCGCCGCCGCGAGCCTCGCGCTGGTGTTCTCCTCCGCCCATGCCGATCCGACCGTGATGTCGGGCGTCTACGGCCAGTACGGCCGCACCGCGAGCGACACCAACGTCGGCACCATCGGCATCACCGCGCCCATCGACTGGAAGAACTCGCTCTGGGGCACCAGCGTCGGCGCCTACTGGGACCTGGGCTACAGCCGCCTGCCGTCGGGCATCGACAACAACGACACCACCCACCTGCTGAGCCTGAAGCCGGCCTTCCGCTTCCGCTTCGCCAACGGCGCCTCGCCGTGGTTCGCCGATGCGGGCATCGGCGCCACCTACACCAACGCACGCTACCGCACCGCCGACAAGGAGTTCAGCACCCGCTTCAACTTCGCCTCGCACATCGGTGCCGGCTACAGCTTCGGCCAGCGCCGCGAGCACGAGCTGGTCCTGCGGGTGGAACACACCTCCAACGCCAGCATCAAGAAGCCCAACCCGGGCGAGAACTTCGTCCAGCTGCGCTACGGCTACACCTTCTGAGGCCTGCCGACGCAGAGCGCTCCTGCGGCGCGGCGGGAAATCGGCTTGCCGTCCTACACCCCGCCGCACGGCGGGAATCCGAGAATTTGACCCATCCGGAAGGGCCGCCAGCCGCGCGGCCCCGGCCCCTTCCGGCGGTGCCCTCCGCACCGCGACCGACCAGACTCTCATGACCGATGCCTCCCCTCCAGCGCCTGCGACCGACACGCCGGCACCCTTCGACTTCCGGGTGCTGACGGTCAACATCCACAAGGGCTTCACCAGCTTCAACCGCAAGTTCATGCTGCACGAGCTGCGCGACGCGGTGCGCAGCGTGTCGGCCGACATCGTGTTCCTGCAGGAGGTGATGGGCACGCACATCAAGCACCAGAACCGCATCGCCGACTACCCGCAGACGCCGCACTACGAATTCCTGGCCGACAGCATCTGGGAGCAGTTCGCATACGGGCGCAACGCGGTCTACGACAACGGCCACCACGGCAACGCGCTGCTCTCGAAATTCCCGATCGTCCACTACCAGAACCACGACGTGTCGATCAGCGGCCCCGAGCGTCGCGGCCTGCTGCACTGCGTGCTGCGGGTGCCGGGCCGCACGACCGACGTGCATGCGATCTGCGTGCACCTGGGCCTGGCCGAGAACCACCGCAAGAAGCAGCTGCACCTGATGTGCGAGCTGATCCGCAAGGAAATCCCCGACGACGCGCCGCTGGTGATCGCCGGCGATTTCAACGACTGGCGCTGCAGCGCGCACTCGATCCTGCAGAAAGGCGCCGGCCTGCGCGAGGTGTTCGTGCAGGCGACCGGCAAGGCGGCCCGTACCTTTCCCGCCAAGATGCCGATGCTGCAACTCGACCGCATCTACGTGCGCAACGCCACGGTGCAGAAGCCCTTCGTGCTGCCGCGCCGGCCGTGGTCGCACCTCTCCGACCACGCACCGCTGGCGGCCGAGCTGACGATATGAGCAACGCCCCGGTCCGCAACGCCCGGTGGGTGCCCGGCAACCAGTTCACCCTGCTCGAGAACGGCGAAGCCTATTTCCCGCGCGTATTCGAATGCATCGCCGCCGCGCGGCAGGAGGTGCTGCTCGAGACCTTCATCCTGTTCGAGGACAAGGTCGGCCTGGCACTGCGCGACGCGCTGGTGCAGGCCGCGAAGAACGGTGCCAAGGTCGACGTGATGGTCGACGGCTACGGTTCGCCCGACCTGAGCCCCGAGTACCTGCACTCGCTCACCTCGGTCGGCGTGCGGGTGCGGGTGTTCGACCCGGCCGAGCGCATCTTCGGCCAGCGCTACAACATGCTGCGGCGGATGCACCGCAAGCTGGTGGTGGTCGACGGCACCCGCGGCTTCGTCGGCGGCATCAACTATTCGGCCGACCATCTGGCCGATTTCGGACCCGAGGCCAAGCAGGACTACGCGGTCGAGGTGACCGGCCCGGTGGTCGCCGACATCCACCGCTTCCTGCTGCACGCGATCGCGATCAGCGGCCCCGGCCGCCGCTGGCTGCGCCGCAGGGCCGAAGCGAAGCCGGCAGGCGATGCGATTCCCGCCGCCGGCCCGGCGGACGCGATCTTCGTCACCCGCGACAACCACCGCCACACCAACGACATCGAGCGGCACTACCGCGCCGCGATCCGCGCCGCACGCGAGCGGATCGTGATCGCCAACGCCTACTTCTTCCCCGGCTACCGGCTGATCCAGGAGATGCGCCGCGCGGCGCAGCGCGGCGTCGACGTGCGGCTCATCCTGCAGGGCAAGCCCGACATGCCGATCGTGAAGACGGCCGCCACCCTGCTCTACCACCACCTGCTGCACGCCGGCGTGCGCATCTACGAGTACTGCGACCGTCCGCTGCACGGCAAGGTGGCGCTGGTCGACGGCGCCTGGTCGACCGTCGGCTCCAGCAACCTCGACCCGCTCAGCCTGTCGCTCAACCTCGAGGCCAACGTCGTCATCCGCGACCCGGCCTTCAACGCCCACCTGCACGAGCGGCTCGACCACCTGATGCAGCACAGCTGCAAGCGCATCCAGACCGAGCACCTGGAAACCGAGTGGAGCGGCTGGCGCCTGGTGCGCAGCTTCTTCGTCTTCCATTTCCTGCGCTGGTACCCGACGCTCGCGGTGTGGCTGCCCAGCGGAAAAAAGAGCGTGCTGCCGGTCCCGGTGGTGGCGCTGCCGGATTCCGACAAGGCCAGCCCTGCGACCGACGGCCCCACCCGCACCGGCGCGGCCTGATCCCGACGGCGCGCCCCTCTCCACCCGCGCCGCCCTTCGCTTTTTCCCCGCACGATGGCCACTCCTCCCGCACCGGCCTCCGTCGCGGCATCGCCCCGGCCGGCGCAGTCCGCATCCGCGCACTGGTTCACCCGCCTGCGTGCGCGGCCGTGGTGGACCTGGTCGATCCGGCTGCTGGGCATCGCCTTCCTGCTGCTGGTCGCCTTTCTGCTGATCCGCCAGGCCCGCACCGTGGACTGGCCCGCCGTGTTCCGGTCGATGAAGGCCCTGCCGCTGCCGGTACTGGCCGCGGGCGCCGCCTTCGCCGCGGCGAGCCACCTGCTCTACAGCACCTTCGACCTGATCGGCCGGCATTTCAGCGGCCACACGCTCTCGGTGCCGCGCACCATGGGCATCACGCTGATCAGCTACCCGTTCACCCTCAACCTCGGCTCGCTGGTCGGCGGGGTCGCGGTGCGCTATCGGCTGTATTCGCGCAACGGGCTCGATACCGGCCAGATCGGGCAGGTCATCGGCACCAGCATCGTGACCAACTGGGTCGGCTACTTCCTGCTGGCCGGCGCGGTGTTCTGGCTGTTCACGCCCGACCTGCCCGAAGGCTGGTCGATCGCCCCCGGCCAGCTGCACGCGATCGGCGTCGGCCTGGGCGCGATCACCGTCGCCTACTGGCTCGTCTGCGCCTGGCGCCGCGGCCGGCCGCTGGCCGTGCGCGGCCACACCTTCACCCTGCCCGGACCGGCCTTCTCGCTGGTGCAGATCGCCATGTCGGCCGCCAACTGGATGCTGATGTCCGGCGCCGTGTGGGTGCTGCTGCAGCAGCAGGTGGCCTACCCGGCGGTGCTGGGCACGATGCTCTTCGGCGCAGTGGCCGGCCTGATCTCGCGGGTGCCCGCCGGGCTGGGCGTGCTGGAGGCGGTGGCGGTGGCGGTGCTGGCCGACTACGCGCCCAAGGACCAGGTCCTGGCCGCGGTGCTGGCCTACCGGGCGCTGTACTACTTCGCGCCCCTGGTGCTGGCGGCGCTGGCCTTCGGCGTCGTGGAATGGCTGCGCCGGGGCGACGGGGACGGGCGGGCCGAGCCGCTCGTCTAGCCTGCGGTCCGCGGCCGCCCGTGCGTGTCGCAGCGAAACGGTCGGGCGTTCCACTGCAACGCAACCGACATGGCCGATGCGGCGCAGACCCGCTTTTTTCCTTTTAAATCAACGATGTAGCCATGGTGTCGCCGATGGCACGCTTTCTGCCTGTCGAGGTCCAGGTTCCGCACCCCGGGAACCGCCCTACAACCGAGACACAAGGAAAACGCCATGCAATTGATCGACCGCGGCCAGGAACCCACCGCCGACGAACTCACCACCGACGCGCGCCGCATCTTCGGCCTGTTGCGCTCGGGCGGCGTCGGCATCATCCCCTTCGACGTGTCCTATGCGATCTTCGCCCACACCGCCCGGGCGGTGGAGCGGATCTACGAGATCAAGAACCGCAGTTCGGCCAAGCCCAACGGCGTGATTGGCAACTGGGACATGTTCAACGAACTGATCGAGGCGTCGCAGGCCGACCGCGACCTGGTCGGCTGCATCATCCGCGACCACGACCTGCCGATGTCGGTGGTCGGCCCCTACCGCGCCGACCACGACTTTTTGCGCACCACCGAGTTCGGCGCCCTGCGCCGCTCCACCAAGGGCCCGACGATGGACCTGCTGCTCAACGCCGGCCGGCTGCACGGCGAGCTGGCCCGCATGTCGCTCGATTCGGCCACGCCGCTGATGGGCTCGTCGGCCAACCGCTCGCTCACCGGCAACAAGTTCGCGCTGCGCGACATCGAGGAAGAAGTGCTGGCGCAGGTCGACATCGGCGTCGACTACGGCCGCTGCAAGTACGCCAACGAGCACTTCATCGGCAGCACCATCATCGAGATGGAAACCCGCCGCGTGCTGCGCTTCGGCTGCTGCTACGAGCAGATCCAGCAGATCGTGCGGACCGAGTTCAACCTGGTGCTGCCCGACCGCCCCACCTCCGGCGCGATGAGCCTGGTCTGAGGCACCCCCGCGCGGCACCGGCCGGGTGCCGCGCGCCGTCCAGCGACAAGAAACAAGAAACAAGAAAAGAGACACGACATGCAACACCTCCTCGCACGCCGCAAGGCGTCGCGGCGCACCGGCCTGGCCGTGCTGGCCGCCGCCGCCTTCGCCCTCCTGGCCTCCGGCCCCGCCCGGGCCGTCTACCCCGACAAGCCGGTCCGCATCGTCGTGCCGTACTCGGCCGGCGGCGGCACCGATTCCTTCGCCCGGCTGGTCGGCCTGGAGCTGGCCAAGCACCTGGGCCAGCCGGTGGTGATCGACAACAAGCCAGGCGCCTCCGGGCTGCTCGGCGGCGCCGCGGTGGCGCAGGCCCCGGCGGACGGCTACACCCTGCTGGTCGACCAGTCGTCGATCGCCACCAACCCGCTGCTCTATGCCAAGCCGCCCTACGACCTGGCGCGCGACCTCGCGCCGGTGTCGCTGGGCGCCACGCTCGACAACGTGCTGCTGGTCACCCCCGGCCTGCCGGCGCGCAACGTGACCGAGCTGATCGCGCTGGCCAAGTCCCGGCCCGGCAAGCTCAACTACGCCTCGACCGGCATCGGCACGCCGCAGCACCTGGCGATGGAGGAGTTGAAGGACAAGTCGGGTACCGACATCGTCCATGTGCCCTACAAGGGCGGCAACCCGGGCATCGTCGCGCTCAGCGCCGACGAGGTGCAGATGTTCTTCATCAGCGTCTCGACCGCCATGCCCTTCGTCAAGTCGGGCAAGGTGCGCGCCCTGGCCAGCGGCGGCACCCGGCGCTCGCCCCAGCTGCCCGACGTCCCCACGGTGGCCGAATCGGGGCTGCCGGGCTTCCAGGCGACCGGCTGGCTCGCGTTCTTCGCACCGGCCGGCACGCCCGCCGCGGTGGTGAAGCGGCTCAACGCCGACATCGCCAAGGCCCTCGCCGCGCCGGCCCTGGTCGAGAGCCTGCGCCAGCAGGGGTTCGAGCCCGCCAGCGGCACGCCCGAGGCGCTCGCTACCCTGGTCAAGCGCGAGGCCGAGCAGTACGGCCCGATCATCCGCAAGGGCAACATCAAGGTCGAATGACCGCGGGGGCGAGCGGGCCTTGCGCGAACCGGTGCGCCGCCCGCCGCGAACCTGTACATTCGTACAGTGCTCACCGACCCCATCCCCGCCCACCCGCTGCACCGCAAGCTGGCCATCCTGGCCGACGCGGCCAAGTACGACGCCTCGTGCGCCTCCAGCGGGACAGCCAAGCGCAGCTCGGTCGGCGGCAAGGGCATCGGCTCGACCGAGGGCTCGGGCATCTGCCACAGCTATGCACCCGACGGGCGCTGCATCTCGCTGCTGAAGATCCTGCTGACCAACTTCTGCACCTACGACTGCCTCTACTGCGTCAACCGCGTCACCAGCAACGTGCCCCGCGCCCGCTTCAGCGTCGACGAGGTGGTGCGCCTCACCCTCGACTTCTACCGCCGCAACTGCATCGAGGGCCTGTTCCTCTCCAGCGGCATCATCCAGAACCCCGACTACACGATGGAGCAGGTGGTCGAAGTGGCCCGGGTCCTGCGCGAAGACCACGACTTCCGCGGCTACATCCACCTAAAGACCATCCCCGACGCATCGCCCGAACTGCTGCAGCGCGCCGGCCGCTACGCCGACCGGCTGAGCATCAACGTCGAGCTGCCCACGGTCGAAGGCCTGGCCAGCCTGGCGCCCGAGAAGGACGGCGACGCGATCCGCCGCTCGATGGCCCGGCTGCGGCTGCACATCGACGACGCCAAGGGCCAGGCGCGCGAGGCCGCCGCCCAGCCGATGGTCTTCGTGCCCCAGGCCAGGCCGAAGCGGGCCGCCGCCCCCCGCTTCGCACCCGCCGGGCAGAGCACCCAGATGATCGTCGGCGCCGACGCGACCGACGACGCCACCATCCTCACCACCAGCGCCACCCTCTACGGCAGCTACCGGCTGCGGCGGGTGTACTACTCGGCCTTCAGCCCGATCCCCGACGCGGCCCGGGCCCTGCCGCTGCAGGCCCCGCCGCTGGTGCGCGAGCATCGGCTCTACCAGGCCGACTGGCTGATGCGCTTCTACGGCTTCGCGCACGACGAGATCGTCACCCCCGGTGCCGACGGCCGGGCGATGCTGTCCCTGGACGTCGACCCCAAGATGGCCTGGGCCCTGGCCCACCGCGAGCGCTTCCCGGTCGACCTGAACCGCGCCCCGCGCGAGATGCTGCTGCGCGTGCCCGGCTTGGGCGTGAAGGCCGTCGAGCGGCTGCTGATGGCCCGCCGGGTGCGCCGCCTGCGCGCCGCCGACCTGGGCCGGCTCCACGTGCCGCTGAAGAAGGTGCTGCCCTTCGTGCTGACCGACGACCACAAGCCGACCCGCGCGATGGAGACCGCCGTGCCGGCCCTGGCCCCGCCCGCGCCGGTGCAGGCATCGCTGTTCTGAGGGCGGTGGCGGCGACGGCATCATGCGTGCATCGGCCCTTTGCTATCATTTGAATAGCTAGAGGCCGTTACGGATCGACGGCCACAGCCACTTTTCATTCACAGAAACGGCGCGATGGCCACCTACACCGTCCTCCTGCCTTCCGAGACCGACCTGACCGCCTTCCGCGCCCAGGCCCGTCGCCTGCTGACGGCCGGCGTGTCGCCCGAGGCGGTGCAGTGGCAGTTGGAGGGCCGGGCCGCCGGCGACCTGTTCGCACAGGCGGCGCCCGGGCGCCGGGAGGCCGCGCCGTCGCCCGGGCTGTTCGATACGCAGGTGTCCACGCCCGGTCTGTTCGACGATGCGCCGGCCACGCCCGGCCTGTTCGATGCCGAAACGAGCGCGCCGTTCGGGCGCCCCGGCGAGGACGACCGACTTGCCGTCAACACGGGACAGCTCTTCCCCGAACCGACCGACCCGTCCGCGGAGGAACCCGCCTTCGAACCCGACACCTCCGTCGAGGCCGCCTCCGACGACGCTCCGGACGACACCGACGGCGCCTCCAACGCACCCGCCGACGGCCCAGGCACCGAACCGCTGTCCGCCGCCCGCCCCATCGGCACCGTCTCGCCCGCCCTGCCCGCCCTCTCCGCCGCGCGGCCCGCCCGGGCCGTCTCGGTCCCGCCCACCTTCCTCGCGCTCTGCGCCACCGTCGTCCTGCATGCCGACCCCAACCGCTTCGGCCTGCTGTACCGCCTGCTCTGGCGCATGGCCCACGAGCCCGGCCTGCGCCACGACCCGCTGGACCCGGACCGGCTGCAGGCCGAGCAGATGGCCAAGGCGGTGCGGCGCGACATCCACAAGATGCGCGCCTTCGTGCGCTTCCGCACCGTGGCCGACGGCGGCCCCGCTGGCGCCGACGTACCGCTGCTGCCGACGGCGACCGTTCCACTCGACGGGATCGACGGCCCCGCCCCGCATGGAGACGGCCTGGAGCACCTGCACGTGGCCTGGTTCGAGCCCTTGAACCACATCGTCGAAGCCAACGCGCCGTTCTTCAAGCGCCGCTTCACCCAGATGCGCTGGGCCATCCTCACGCCGCAGCGCTGCGTGGCCTGGGACGGCCGCACGCTGACCTTCGGCCCCGGCGCCCGCAAGGAAGACGCGCCGCCGGCCGATGCCGGCGAAGGCCTCTGGCTCACCTACTACGCCCACATCTTCAACCCCGCGCGGCTCAAGCTGAAGATGATGCAGAAGGAGATGCCGCGCCGCTACTGGCCCAACCTGCCCGAGGCCAGGCTGATCGGCGAACTCTCGGCCCAGGCGATGGCCCGCAGCGGCGGCATGATCGACCAGGCCGCCACCGTGCCCGCCCGCCGCATCCGCAGCGTCGTGCCGGTGGTGGTCGCCGGCCACACAGGCGCCGCCAGCCGGCCCGCGCTGCAGCACCTGTCCGAGCTGCAGGACGCCGCCAACCGCTGCCGCGCCTGCCCCATCGGCGCCGGCGCCACCCAGGCGGTGGTCGGCGAAGGCCCGGCCCACGCCGCCCTGATGGTCGTCGGCGAGCAGCCCGGCGACCACGAGGACCTGCGCGGCCGCCCCTTCGTCGGCCCGGCCGGCCAGCTGTTCGACCGCGCGGTGCGCGAGCTGGGCTGGTCGCGCGACCGGCTCTACGTCACCAACGCGGTCAAGCACTTCAAGTACGAACTGCGCGGCACCCGCCGCATCCACAAGACGCCGCACCAGCAGGAGGTCGACGCCTGCCTGCACTGGCTGGAGTCCGAACTGGAACTGGTGGCGCCCCAGGCCGTCCTGGCCCTGGGCGCCACCGCCGCCCGCGCCATCCTGGGCCGCCCGGTGGCGGTGATGCGCGAACGCGGCCAGTGGCACGAGGGCCCGCAGGGCCGCCCGGTCCTGGTGACACTGCACCCCTCGGCCCTGCTGCGCGCCGACCCGGGCCACGCAGCCGAGAATTTCCGGCATTGGGTGGAGGATTTGTCGCTGGCGACGGCGCTGGCAGCGGGTTGAGTTCTCAGAAAGTACACGGCGAGACGTGGCCACGTCTATCTGCAGCCGCTACCAAATGAGTAGCTAAAGGTCGTCACCAGACACCGGCTGCAGCCACTTTTCGTTCAAACATCTGTCCCGGTGCTGATACCGATGACGGTGCGGGTGGAGAAGGGGTGCCTTTGCCTTTGCCCTTGTCTTTGCCCTTGCCGCTTCCGCCCCAAGGCGTAACTGCCGCGAAGCCGGCAGTAGCCGAAAGCCCCCGCCCCCCGCCCCTCGGGATGCGCCGAGGAGCGCAGCGGCAGGCGGAAAAAGGGCCGCGCATGTCTGAGCGCAGCGAGTTTGCGCGGACCCCGCCTGCCGCGAGCACCGCAGGTTGCCCGCAGCGCAGCGGAGGGACGCAGCACGCGGGGTCGCCTTTTCTTGGTTACTTCTTTTGGCGAAGCAAAAGAAGTRACTCGCCCGCGGGGGCGAAATCCCCGCCTCCGGACCCAACACGGGCAGTGTTGCATCGAACGGCAGCTGCASMGAAAAGCCGGGYGCGGCCCTCACCCCCRCCCTCTCCCAGGGGRAGAGGGAGCCATGCAGGGCAGCCGGGAGCGGGCCAAACAGCCGTCAGTGGATCGCAAGCCGGGCGCGGCCCTCACCCCCGCCCTCTCCCAGGGGGAGAGGGAGCMATACCGCCCGCTGGCAACCACCCGCCGCTGACCACCCGCCGCCAGCCCCACAGCCCGCCCCATGACCCCCGCCCTCACCCTCTCCAACATCCACAAATCCTTCGACGGCTTCATCGCCCTCGCGGATGCCCACTTCACCGCGCAGAAGTCGTCGTTGATGAACATCGCGGCCGGCCTCTACGCGCCCGAGGCCGGCGAGCTGCGGGTCGACGAGAACCCGGTGCGCTTCGCCGGCCCGCGCGACGCCGCGAAGCACCGCATCGGCATGGTCCACCAGCACTTCAAGCTGGTCGCGCCCTTCACCGTCGCCGAGAACATCCTGCTGGGCATGCCGGTGGTCGACGACGACGACGTGCACGGCTACCGCCAGCGGCTGGCCCGGGTGCGCGCGGCCATCCTCACCCAGGCGCATGCGCTGGGCTTCGAGATCGACCCCGACCGGCGCGTCCGCGATCTCTCCGTCGCCGAGCAGCAGCGGGTCGAGATCCTGAAGGTGCTGCTGGCCGGTGCCCGCATCCTGGTCCTGGACGAGCCCACCGCGGTGCTCACCGACGCCGAGGCCGCGCGGCTGCTGCAGACCGTGCAGTCGCTCGCCCGCAGCCAGGGCACCGCCGTGATCCTGGTCACCCACAAGATGGCCGACGTGAAGCGCTATGCCGACCGGGTGACGGTGATGCGCGGCGGCCGCACCGTCGCCACGCTCGACCCGCGCACCACGCCCGAGGCCGACCTGGTGCGGCTCACCGTGGGCGAGGCGCCCCCGCCGCCGACGCGCGCCGCCACGGTGCGCGGCGTGGCGCGCCTGGTGCTGCGCGGCGTGCGCAGCCTCGCGGCCACCGACGGCCCCCCGGCGCTCGACGGCATCGACCTCGCCGTGCATGCCGGCGAGATCTACGGCCTGGCCGGCGTCGGCGGCAACGGCCAGGGCGAGCTGGCGCAGGCGATCATGGGCCTGCTCCCGGTGCCGCCGGGCAGCCTGCACCTGGAGGGCTTCGGCGACCTGGGGGCGGCCAGCACGGTGCAGCGCCGCGCGCTCGGCATCGCCGCGATCCCGGCCGACCGCTACGGGCTGGCCCTGGCGGGCGGCCTGTCCATCGCCGAGAACTTCGGCATCGGCCAGGTGCATGCGGGCCGCTACGGCCACGCGCTGCGGCTCGACCGCCGGCGGATGGAGGCCGAGGCGGCCGCGGCCGTGAAAGCCTTCGACGTGCTGGGCGTGCGTTCGCTGCGGCAGAAGGCCGCCCTGCTGTCGGGCGGCAATGCGCAAAAGCTGGTGATCGCCCGCGAGTTCAGCCGCGACCCGACCCTGGTGCTGGCCCACAGCCCGAGCCGTGGCCTGGACGTGCGGGCCGGCGCGCAGGTGCATGCGCGGCTGCGCGCCGCGCGCGACGCCGGCGCCGCGGTGCTGCTGATCAGCGAGGACCTCGACGAGGTGCTGGCCCTGGCCGACCGGGTGGGCGTGATCGTGCGTGGCCGCATCGCCCGAGAGTTCGCCACGCCGGTCGACCGCCAGGCCGTCGGGCAGGCGATGGTGGCGACATGACGCGGCGCCGCGCCTCCTCCTCCGGCTTTTCCCATTACCCGAACCACCGAACACCGTGACCGCGACGACAAGCCCTCCCCTGCCCTCGCCGCCACTGCCGGCACCCGCCGCCGCAGCGGACACCCCGCCGCGCCGCCGCTTCGTGCCCCTGCTGGAGCGCCGCTACACGCTGGAACTGCGCCAGCAGCTCGGCTGGCCGCAGCAGGCGGCGATCCTGGCGCTGGCCGTCGCGGTGGGGCTGTTCGTCTGCGGCGCGATCCTGGTCGCGGCGGGCGTGGCGCCGGCCGACCTGGTCAACGAGTTCGTGGTGCAGACCTTCACCGATCCGCAGAACCTGCGCGCGGTGCTGTTCCAGGCCGCGCCGATGGTCATGGTGGGCCTGGCCGCGGCGATGGCCTTCCGCGCGCGGTTCTGGAACCTGGGGCTGGAGGGGCAGATGGTATGGGGCGCGATCGGCGCGACGGCCGTCTCGCTCCACGCGGTCGGCCCGCCCGGCCTGCGGCTGTGGCTGATGGCCGCCGCGGCGCTGGTGTGCGGCCTGCTGTGGGTGGTGCTGCCGGCGGTGCTGAAGATGCGGCTGGGCATCAACGAGATCATCTCCAGCCTGATGCTCAACTACGTGGCGGCCAACTTTTTGCTGCACCTGCTCTACGGCGCGTGGAAGGACCCGAAGGATGCGTTTCCCTACTCGCCCAAGTTCGAGAGCTTCGAGCGCCTGCCCGACATCGCCGGCGGCTTCAGCAGCGCGATCGTGCTGGCGGCGTTGGTGGCGGTGGCGGCCTGGTGGTTCGTCGACAGGAGCCGCGCCGGGCTGTACCTGCGTTTCGTGCATGCCGGCAGCCGAGTGGCCGACGCGGTGGGCGTGCCGGTGCGGCGGCTGGTGGCCGGCTCGGTGCTGCTCTCGGGCGCGCTGGCGGGGCTGGCGGGCTTCCTGGTGGCCGCCGGACAGGAAGGGCGGCTCACCCAGTCGTTCTACAGCGGCTACGGCTTCTCGGGCATCCTGATCGCGTTCCTGGCCCGCAACAACCCGCTGGCCGCCAGCGTGGTGGCGGTGCTGGTCGCCACCCTGTTCGTGGCGGGCCGCAGCCTGCAGGTCTTCTACCAGATCCCGTTCTCGATGGTGCAGCTGATCCAGGCGATCCTGGTGGTGTGCGTGGCGTCGTCGGATTTCTTCATCCGGCACCGCATCCGTGCCGTCGGCCAGAAAGGCGCCTGAGCCATGGACCTGATCGCACACTGGCTGGGCAACATGCCCGATTTCGCGGTGCCCTTTGCGTTGGCGGCGCTGGGGCTGATCGTCTCGGAGCGGGCCGGCGTGCTGTCGCTCGGGGCCGAGGGGCTGATGCTGGTCGGCGCGCTGGCCGGCATCGGCGTGCAGCTGGCGGTGCACGAGCCGGGCATCGCGCTGCTGGGCTCGATGGTGGCCGCCGCGGCGGTGTCGGTGCTGTTCGCGGCGATGGTGGTGTGGCTGCGGGTCAACCAGGTGATCGCGGGGCTGGCACTGGTCTTCTTCTGCCAGGGCCTGACCGGCCTGCTGGGCACGGTGCTGGGCTGGACCAACCAGCCGGTCACCGGGCTCGACGCGCTCGCACTCGGCCCGCTGGCGCAGCTGCCGGTGGTGGGCGGCCTCTTCCGCCAGAACGTGCTGGTGTACCTGACGCCGCTGCTCTTCGCTGTCGTGGTCTGGTACCTGAACCGCACCGTGCCCGGCCTGCGGCTGCGCGCGGTGGGCGAGAACCCGCAGGCGGCCGACGCGGCCGGCATCCCGGTGCTGCGCACCCGCTTCCTGGCGATCCTGGCGGGCTCGGCGCTGGTGGGGCTGGCGGGCGGCTACATCGCGGTCGTCAGCACCAAGCTCTGGATTGCCGGCATGACCGGCGGCCGCGGCTGGATCGCGGTGGGCCTGGTGATCTTCGCGCGCTGGTCGCCGTGGCGGGCCCTGGTGGGCGCGCTGCTGTTCGGCGGCATCGAGGCGCTGATCCCGCAGCTGGCCGCCGCCGGTATCGGCCTGCCGCAGTACTTCGTGCTGATGACGCCCTACCTGGTCACGCTGGGCGTGATGGTGTGGGTGGCGCTGGCCCGCCAGGGCCGCGACGAGACGCCCGGCGCGCTGGGCGAGCCGTACCTGCGCGAAGAAAGAAGATAAGGAATCCCATGCAAGCCTACGTCTACGAGCAAGCCCGCAGCCTCGACGAGCGCCAGTTCGCCGACTACCTGAACCCCGCCACCACCGCGGTCGTCTCGATCGACATGCACCGCGGCCACCTGGACGATTCGCCCGACTGTCCCTGCCCCGCCCCGCGGGCACGCGACCTGGTGGCGCCGCTGGACGCCTTCCACGACCAGGTGCGGGCCCGCGGCGTGCGGCTGGTCCACGTCCGCTCCACCCTGCGGCCGGGCGGCGAGGACGACATCGGCGGCATCCCGGCCGCCTGGCGCCGCACCTTCCCGCTGCACGTCGGGCCGATCCCGAATGCCGCCGCGCACGCCATCGAGGGCAGCCGCTGGACCGAGTGGTGCACCCGGGTGGAGCCGGGCGACATGCGGGTCGACACCAAGCGGCGCCTCTCGGCCTTCTACCCCAGCGACCTCGACTTCCTGCTGCGCAACCAGCGCATCGAGACCGTGGTGCTCGACGGCGGCTTCACCGACTGCTGCGTGCTCAGCACCGCCTTCGACGCCAACAACCACAACTACCGGGTGATCGTGCTGCGCGACCTGGTGCGCGGCACCGATCCGCAGCTGGAGGCCGCGGCGCTCAGCATGGTGTCGCTGCACCTGGGGCTGGTGATGGAGTCGCAGGAGCTGCTGGCGGTGTGGGACGGGGCGGCGCAGCAGAAACCCTCTGCTACCGAATAGATAGCTGGAGGCCAGCGCCGGACGCCGGCTGCGGACCTATTTCGCTCGTAAAAAAGGCCCTGCCGTCGCCGGCCGGGCCTTCGTGCGTGCGATGCCGGAGCATCGCATTGCGGGCTGCGCTTACTTCGACAGCTCGTTCATCGTGGCCGCGTCCAGGCGGCCGGTCGAGGCGATGCCGCGGTCGCGCTGGAAGGCGCGCAGGCCGGCCGTCGTGCGGCCGCCTGCGGCGCCGTCGGGGGTGCCGACGTTGTAGCCCAGCTCGTTCAACTTGGCCTGCGCGTCGCGCATCGACATGCTGCCGCCGGCCGGGCCGCTGCGGCCGCCGGGGGCGGAGGTCTGCGACGGGGCTGCCGCGCCGTCGACGCCCAGCCGGCCGCCGCCGCCCAGGCCCTGGCCCTGCACGCTCTGCGCCTTGTAGCTGCGCAGCGCGCGGACCATCTGGTTGAAGGCGTCCATGAAGGCGGCCGAGATCACCTTGCCTTCGGCGGTGTTGCTGTAGCCGCCGAGGCTGCCGCCGCCCGATCCGCCGAACAGCTGGCCCACGGCGCCGAAGTCGGTCTTGGAGGCGCTGCCTTCCGATGCCGCCACCTGCACGCCCGAGCGGTTGTCGATCAGGGTCAGCATGGTGCTGGCTTCCTTGGTGTTCATGCTGCCGCCGAGTGCGCCCAGCAGGCCGCTGTAGCGCCCGCCGATCGCGCCGCCCAGGCTGCCGGCCACGCCGCCCGCGTTGTTGTTGCGGAAGATGATCTCGGGCTCCATGCCGTAGTCGGAGGCGACCATCTGGCCGGCACCCATGTTGCTGCCCTGGCGCATCTCGCCCGACTGCATCAGGGCCCGCTCGCGGGTCATGGCGTTCATGCCGGCGGCGCCGCGCTCGACGACGATGAAGCAGTTCGATTGCTGCACCAGCAGGCGCAGCAGGTTGGCCGTCGGCGGCAGGCGGTATTCGTTGCGCAGGATGGTGTACCAGCCGGCCTGCTGGTTCTCGGTCAGCGACACGGTGCCGAGCGGGGCGGCGCAGCGCTCGAGCTGGCTGCTGGCGCCGTCGGTGGCGCCGCCGGCGGCCGAGCCGGTCGCCATCGTCTTGGCGCCGGGCGCGCCCATCTTCATGTCGGTGGTCTCGCAGCCGGTCAGCAGCAGGGCTGCGGCGGCGACACAGGCCAGCGAGAGGGGAGCGGTACGGATAACGCGCATGGAATCTCCAGGGAAATCGCCCACAGCGGGGCGGGGGTCGTCGAAAAACCCCGCAGCATACTGTGGTATCCAGGGCATTGGAACCCCACCGGCCCGGGGGAAATTGTTACTTTTTGCCCGGTCCCGACACCCGGTAGATCCACAGCGGCCGCCCGTCCGGCGTGCGCAACCGGCGGTCGGCTTCGACGCCCGGCACCTCGAATTCCAGGCTCGCCATCGCCCCGCCGGGCTCCAGCTCGGCGCGCGCCTTGTCCCAGGCGCGGGCCATGCTCTCGGGCCGCTGGAAGACGTAGACCAGCGCGAAGTCCTGCCACCCTGCGCGCCAGATGTCGCCCTGCCGCACCCGGGCCCACGGGCAGCGCAGTGCGCACAGCAGCCGCAGCGGCCAGCTCCATTCGATGCCGTGCAACACGGCGGCCGGGTAGGCGGCGCGCAGCGCCCGCAGGCCGTCGCCCAGGCCGCAGCCGGCGTCGAGCACCCGGCTGCCGGGCGCCAGCGGCACGGCCCCGGGCAGGTCCCGCAGGGCACCCCGCGGCGTGGGAAACACCGGCGCATCCCGCCAGGCGTGCACCGGGTACACCAGCAGGCACAGGGCCAGCGGCAGCAGCCAGCCCCAGCCCGGCAGCGCCACGGCACCCGAGGCCAACAGCGAGACGGGGAATCCGCCCGCGAGCAGCAGACGCCGCATCCGGGTGGTGCCCCACAGGCTGCCCAGGGCGCCCCAGGCGGTCGCCAGCGCCACCGCGGGCAGGCCCTGGAGGGCGGGTGGCCCCAGTGCCTGCAACAGCGCGAAAAGGCCCCATGCGGAGCCCCAGACCAGCAGCGCCGGTACGGGCCAGGGCAGGCGCGGCGCCTTCATGGGGGGCTTACCGCCCGGCGGTGCGGCGCAGCCGGTCGATCAGGCCGTTGAGCTCGTCGAGGCTGGCGAACTGGATCGCGACCTCGCCGGTGTCCTCGGTGCGGCCGTGGCGCTTGACCCGTTTCTTGACCCGCACCTCGACGGCGGCGGTCAGCAGGTCGGCCAGGTCTTCCTCCACCTGGCGCAGGTCGCTCGATTTCTCCTTGCGGGCGGCAGGCGGCTTCTGGGCCGAGAGGCTGAACTCGGCGCCGATCTTCTTGACCAGGCCCTCGGCCTCGCGCACCGACAGCTTGCGCGCCGAGATCTGGTGGGCCGCGGTGATCTGCGCCGCCCGGTCGAGCGAGAGCAGCGCACGGGCATGGCCCATGTCCAGGTCGCCGGCCATCAGCATCGTCTGCACCGGGTCGGCCAGGTTCAGCAGGCGCAGCAGGTTGCTGGCGGCGCTGCGCGAGCGGCCGACCGATTGCGCCGCCTGCTCGTGCGTCAGGCCGAACTCCTTGACCAGCCGCTGCAGGCCCTGCGCTTCCTCGAGCGGGTTCAGGTCTTCCCGCTGCATGTTCTCGATCAGCGCCATCGCGGCGGCCGACTCGTCGGGCACGTCGCGCACCAGCACCGGCACGCTGTCGAGGCCGGCCAGCCGTGCCGCCCGGAAGCGCCGCTCGCCGGCGATGATTTCGTATTTGCCGGCGTTGTCGCCGTCCTTCAGCCGGCGCACCAGGATCGGCTGCATGATGCCCTGCGCCTTGATGCTCTCGGCCAGCTCGTACAGGGCGCCCTCGTCCATCCGGGTGCGGGGCTGGTAGATGCCCGGGACCAGGTCGGCCAGCGCCAGTGCGTGCGGCAGGCCGTCCACCGGGCTGCCGGCGGCATCGGCCGGCGCCTCGCTGGCCTTGGGGCCGAGCAGGGCTTCGAGGCCGCGGCCGAGGCCCTTGGGTTTCTTGGTGGTGGTGGCCATCGGTCGGCTCCTTCTGTGTCTTCGGGTTTCAGGTGCGCGGCGCAGGAGCGGTGGCGAAGCCGGCGGCCCGCCACGCCTGCAGCAGCGCATGGCCGGCGGGCCAGTCGCCCAGGCCGGCGTCGGCATTGATATGGCCTGCCGGGCCCACGCCGTGCAGCGCGCTGCCCCAGGCCTGCGCGATGTGCTGTGCGTAGCCCGGGGCGGCATAAGGATCGTCGCTGCTGTGGACGACCAGCGAAGGGAACGGCAGCGGGCTGCGCGGCACCGGCGTCCAGCCGGGCAGCTGCGGCCGCAGGTCGTCACGCTCGATGTCGGGCGGCGCCACCAGCAGCGCGCCGCGGATGCGGTCGGTATTGCGAGAGTGCGCGGCCCAGGCCGCGACCAGCACGCAACCCAGGCTGTGCGCCACCAGCAGGACCGACGTCCCGCAGCCCAGCACCATGTCCTCCAGCCGCGCGTTCCAGTCGCCGCGCAGGGGCCGCTGCCAGTCGTGCTGCTCCACCCGCCGGTAGCCGTACAGCGCCTCCCAGCGGGTCTGCCAGTGGTCGGCACCGCTGCCATGCCAGCCGGGCAGGGTCAGGACGGTGATGCTCTCTTTTTCATAGCTGGTGGCCATCGTCTCTTACCGGCTTCAGGCCTTTTTGGCTTTGGGTTTCGTGGCACGGGCCACCATCTCCGACGCGAAGGCCACGAAGGCCTGCGCGCCCTTCGACGCCGGGTCGAACACCACGCCGGGCAGCCCGTAGCTGGGCGCCTCGGCCAGCCGCACGTTGCGCGGGATCACCGTGTCGAACACCTTGTCGCCGAAGTGGTCCTTCAACTGCTCGCTCACCTGCTGCTGCAGCGTGATCCGCGGGTCGAACATCACCCGCAGCAGGCCGATGATCTGCAGGTCCTTGTTGAGGTTGGCGTGTACCTGCTTGATGGTGTTGACCAGGTCGGTCAGGCCCTCCAGCGCGAAATACTCGCACTGCATCGGCACGACCACGCCGTGGGCCGAGCACAGGCCGTTGAGCGTCAGCATCGAGAGCGAGGGCGGGCAGTCGATCAGGACGAAGTCGTAGTCGGCATCGACCAGCGCCAGCGCGCCCTTCAACCGCTTCTCGCGCTGGTCGAGCCCGACCAGCTCGACCTCCGCTCCGGCCAGCTCGCGGTTGGCGCCCAGCACGTCGTAGGCGCAACCGCTCTCCTCCAGCCGGTCGGCCCGCACCCGGGCTTCCGACACCGGCACGCCGTCGACCAGCACCTCGTAGATCGTCGACTCCAGCGCCCGCTTGTCCACGCCCGAGCCCATCGTCGCATTGCCCTGCGGATCGAGGTCGACCAGCAATACCCGCTGGCCGATCTTGGCCAGGCCGGCGGCCAGGTTGACGGAGGTGGTCGTCTTGCCGACGCCGCCCTTTTGGTTGGCGATGCAAAAAATCTGGGCCATGTCGGGTCTTCTTACTTACTTGGAAATCGCGAGCCGGAGACCGAACCCGATGAGGAATACGCCGGCCAGCCGCTCCAGACCCTTGGCCACCCGCCGGTGCGCCCGCACCTGCGCGGTCACCGCCCGCGCCACCGCGGCCAGGCCCAGGCAGTAGCAGGCCGTCAACGCCGCGATGGTGATCGCCATCGCGGCGAAGGTGACGCCGCCGCGGTGGGTGGCCGGGTTCACGAACAGCGGAAAGAAGGCCATGTAGAACACGATGGCCTTGGGGTTGAGCAAGGTGATGAAGAACGCCTGCCGGGCGTAGTGCCGCGGCTCGATGCGCACCGGGCCGGCATCGCCCGGCTTGGCGGTGAGCAGGCGAAAGCCGATCCACACCAGGTAGGCGGCGCCGACGTACTGCACCGCCATGAACACCGGCGGATAGGCGGCCAGCAGCGCTGCCACACCGCCTACGGCCAGCCACAGCAGCACCTGGTCGCCCGCGATCAGGCCGACGGTGGCGGCCGCACCGGCCTTGAAGCCGCCCTTGGCGGTCGAGTTGAGCAAGGCGAAGGTGCCGGGGCCCGGCAGCATCAGGAACACGACCACCGCCGCGCAGAAAGAACCGTAATCAGAGATGCCGAACATGGGGAACAGGTGAGAAACAAGGAAGCTGCGGAATGCGGCGGGGCTCGAGTTTAAGCGCCCTGCCCTGCAGGACCCGCCGCCGCACCGGCGGCGACGTTCTTGCGCATCCAGACGATGCAGCGGTCCGCAGCCAGTCCCGGGACGGCGAGTTGTTCCACGTGAAACACGCGAATTCCGGGTGGCAAAGCCTCCAGCTCGTCCGACGGATGCTTGCCCTTCATCGCCATCCACACCCCGTCGGGCGCCACCGCATCGACCGACCAGTGGGTGAAATCCACCAGCGAAGCGAACGCCCGGGACGCGACGACATCGAACGGCCCGCTCAAGGTCTCGACCCGCGCATGCAGCCCCTTGAGGTTGGGCAGCCGCAGTTCCAGGGCCACCTGCTGCTGGAAGGCCGCCTTCTTAGCCACGGTGTCCACACAGGTCACATCGGCCTGCGGACAGCAAATGGCAACCACCACGCCCGGCAAGCCGGCGCCCGCACCGACATCGAGCAGGGAGAACGGCCGGGCTGCGTCGCCCCCTGCGGCCTTGCGCTGCCGCAACAAGGGAGGCACCGCCGCCAGACTGTCCAGCAGGTGGTGCGTCAGCATCTCCTGCGGGTCGCGCACCGAAGTGAGGTTGTAGACCTTGTTCCATTTCTGGATCAGGCCCAGGTACCGCTCCATGCGCTCGCACTGGTTGGCATCCAGCGCGATGCCCAGTGCCGCAGCACCGGCGGCGATCTGCTGCTGCACGGCGGCAGCGTTCGAGTCTGGCATGAGAAATTCCGGGAGAGCCCCGCGCGCCGAATGCGCGGCGAGAGCGAAGGTGAATGCTTAGACGACCGCTTCGGGCGAAGCCGCCGTGGATGCGAAGCCGCGGGCGCCCCGCTTTTTCAGGTGCACCAGCAGCAGCGACACTGCCGCTGGCGTGACGCCGGAAATCCGCGACGCCTGGCCCAGCGTCTCGGGCCGGTGCTTCTGCAGCTTCTGACGTACCTCGAAGCTGAGCGCGGTCACCTGCAGGTAATCCAGGTCGTCGGGCAGGCGCAACTGCTCGTAATGCGATGCGCGCTGCACCTCGTCCTTCTGGCGGTCGATGTAGCCGGAGTACTTGGCGGAGATCTCGATCTGCTCCAGCACGCCATCGCGCGCATCCCCGAGTGTTTCACGTGAAACAGTGTCGGATGCATAGCGCCCGTCGGCCAGCGACATCAAGCCGTCGTAGCTCACATCCGGCCGGCGCAGCAGTTCCGCCAGGCTGTATTCGTGCTCGATCGCCTTGCCCAACACCCGCTCCGACTCGCTGGCCGGCAGGTTGCGCGGGCTGACCCAGATCGAACGCAGCCGCTCTGTTTCACGTGAAACAGCATCGCGCTTGCGGCTGAAGGCATCCCAGCGCGCGTCGTCCACCAGGCCCAGCCGGCGACCGGTTTCGGTCAGGCGCATGTCGGCGTTGTCTTCCCGCAGCTGCAGGCGGAATTCGGCCCGGCTGGTGAACATGCGGTAGGGCTCGGTCACGCCCTTGGTGATCAGGTCGTCGACCAGCACGCCCAGGTAGGCCTCGTCGCGCCCCGGCAGCCACGGCGCATCACCCCGGCACTGCAGCGCGGCGTTGATGCCGGCGAACAGGCCCTGCGCCGCCGCCTCTTCGTAACCGGTGGTGCCGTTGATCTGCCCGGCGAAGAACAGCCCGCCGATCTGGCGCGTCTCGAAGCTGCTCTTCAGCGAACGGGGGTCGAAATAGTCGTACTCGATCGCGTAGCCCGGGCGGAGGATGTGCGCGTTTTCCAGGCCCTTCATCGAGCGCACCAGCTGGTACTGGATATCAAACGGCAGGCTGGTCGAGATGCCGTTGGGGTACACCTCGTGCGTCGTCAGGCCCTCGGGTTCCAGGAAGATCTGGTGGCTTTCCTTGTCGGCGAAGCGGTTGATCTTGTCTTCCACGCTCGGGCAGTAGCGCGGGCCGACGCCCTCGATCTTGCCGGTGAACATCGGGCTGCGGTCGAAGCCGCTGCGGATGATGTCGTGGGTGCGCTCGTTGGTGTGGGTCACCCAGCACGGCACCTGGCGCGGATGCATCGCCGCCTTGCCCATGAAACTGAACACCGGCACCGACTCCCCCACCCCGCCGGGCATGCCGTCGCCGGGCTGCTCGGCGCACTGGCTGAAGTCGATGCTGCGGCCGTCGAGCCGTGGGGGCGTGCCGGTCTTCAATCGCCCCTGCGGCAGCCGCAACTCCTTGAGGCGCGCCGAAAGGCTCACCGCCGGCGGGTCCCCCGCGCGGCCGGCGGCGTAGTTGTTGAGGCCCACGTGGATCTTGCCGTCCAGGAAGGTGCCGGCGGTGAGCACCACGGTGCGAGCCCGGAAGGTGATGCCTACCTGGGTCACCGCGCCCGCCACCCGGTCGCCTTCGACCAGCAGGTCGTCCACCGCTTGCTGGAACAGCCACAGGTTGGGCTGGTTCTCCAGCCGATGCCGGATCGCGGCCTTGTAGAGGATGCGGTCGGCCTGGGCGCGGGTGGCCCGCACCGCCGGGCCTTTCGAGCTGTTCAGGATGCGGAACTGGATGCCGCCCTCGTCGGTCGCGATACCCATCGCACCGCCGAGCGCATCCACTTCCTTGACCAGGTGGCCCTTGCCGATGCCGCCGATCGACGGGTTGCAGCTCATCTGGCCCAGCGTCTCGATGTTGTGGGTGAGCAGCAGCGTCCGGGCGCCCATGCGGGCGGCGGCCAGCGCCGCCTCGGTACCGGCGTGGCCGCCGCCGACGACGATCACGTCGAATTCCTGGGGGTAGATCATCTGGTTTCCTTCTGGTCGCCGCGCACCCGGTCGGTTGGCAGCCTCCTGCTGTGGGCTGCCTGCGCCGGGCGGACATCGGCGGTCGCGAAAAATATGGTTGCGGGCGGCTCTCATGCGGCCGCAGCCGAGGCATCGCGGCGAACGCCCATCGTCCGCCGGCGTGTCGGCGCCGTGCCGTGCCCATCCAGCCCTGCCTTGCCGAGCAGTCCGGATGCGATCGCCTTGCACCGCAGCCATTTTAAGTTGCGGGCCCTGCAACGGCCGGGAATATCGCAGAGCCCCTGCCGGCACCGGGTTGGAAGCCCCGACAGCCTCCAGCCGGCTCAAGGCGCCGGCCCTCAGCTATGCAATCGATAGCATTAACGCGGCGAGCGCTTCACCTCGTTCTGCCGCATCGGCATGCCGTCGATCTCGGCATAGACCGCCGGCAGATCCACCGGGTGGCGCTGGGCCAGCTTGGCACCGCCGTCCTTGCCGACCAGCACCAACACCCCATCATCGGAGGGCGGTAGCGCCAGTGCCTTCAGCAATGCCTGGGTCGCACCGGGCGAAAGGGCGCGGCCCTCGCGTTGCCCGGTGGTGCCGACCACGGTGAAGAGCACCATGTCGCGGTCGGCGAAGGCGCGGCGTCCGCCGTCGGAGCGGGCCGCCGCCAGGACCGCCTGCAGCACCGGATCGTCCGGCGACGGCGCCACCACCACCAGCGGTCGGGTCTTCCAGCGCTCGGCCGCCAGCGGATCGGCATCGCTCGCCGGGGCCGCGCCCGATGCAGGCCCGGCCGCGGCGCACAGCAGCATCCACGCAGGCCAGCGCCGCTGGAAGAACGACAGGATATGCAACGCCATGGCTCGGCTCCCTACCACCGCGGGCAGGGCGCGGTGCCCCGCCATCCTAAGGACCGGAAGCGAACGGGCTGTGTCGTTTTGCGCATTCCGGGGCCGCCATGTTCCCCAAAACTGCCCCGGCACAATTCTGTAATTCATTGCGCACCCGGTGAAAACCCCGCATCGAACCGCCCCAAAGGTGGTAGGCAAACCGAAAATATCGCGCATAATTGGTGGGCATGGGTGCTTCCGGCACCCATGTCTCTTTGCGGTGTATGGTCAGTTTCGCGTCTTTGAAGTCGTCACTGGTTTGCTGATTGCGTTGCCCAGACTCCATCGCGTTTTGTTTTTTTGAGGAGTCCCGAGATGGGCAACAAACTTTACGTGGGCAACCTGCCCTACACCTTCCGTGACGAAGATCTGCAGCAGACCTTCAGCGAATTCGGCTCTGTCTCGAGCGCCAAGGTCATGATGGAACGCGATACCGGCCGCTCCAAGGGCTTCGGTTTCGTGGAAATGGGCAGCGACGCAGAAGCCCAGGCAGCCATCAACGGCACCAACGGCCAAGCCTTCGGCGGCCGCAACCTCGTCGTCAACGAAGCCCGTCCGATGGAGCCACGTCCTCCCCGTAGCGGCGGTGGCGGCTACGGCGGTGGCGGCGGCGGTTACGGCGGCGGTGGCGGCGGCTACGGTGGTGGCGGCGGCGGCGGCGGTTACGGCGGCGGCGGCGGTGGCCGCAGCGGTGGTGGCGGCGGTTACGGCGGTGGCGGTAGCCGCGGCGGTTACTGAGCTCTCCACGAGCAGCGACACAATCGCACCACAAAAGGGCCTTCGGGCCCTTTTTTCATGCACCGGCGAGGTTGCTATTTCGGTGGGGGCATGCTTGCGTTCGGCTGGAACTTCTGCGACATAATGACAGCGCAGGGGCCAAAAAACCTGTGCTTTCCTTGGTGATGCGTCGGTTTCGCGTAGTCGGTGTTGATTGCGTTTTCGGGACTCCATCGCTTTATCTTTGTTTTTGAGGACTCCCGTCATGGGCAACAAACTCTACGTCGGCAACCTGCCTTACTCCGTCCGCGACAGCGACCTCGAACAGGCCTTCGGCCAATTCGGATCGGTCACCAGCGCGAAAGTCATGATGGAGCGCGAAACAGGACGCTCCAAGGGCTTCGGTTTCGTCGAAATGGGCAGCGACGACGAGGCCCAGGCCGCCATCAACGGCATGAACGGCCAGCCGCTCGGCGGCCGCGGCATCGTGGTGAACGAGGCCCGTCCGATGGAAGCCCGTCCTCCCCGCAGCGGCGGTGGCGGATACGGTGGTGGCGGTGGCTACGGCGGCGGTGGCGGTAACGGCGGTGGCGGCGGCTACGGTGGTAGTGGCGGTGGTGGTTACGGCGGCGGCGGATCCGGCGGCGGTGGCTATGGCGGCGGCGGTCGCAGTGGCGGCGGCGGTGGATACGGCGGCGGCGGCGGTGGGGGTTACGGTGGCCGTGGCGGTGGCGGCGGCAGCAACGGTGGCGCAGGCGACGGCGGTTTCCGCAGCCCGTACGGCTCCGGTCCCCGTGGCGGCGGTGGTGGTGGCCGCAGCGGTGGCGGCAATGGCGGCGGCTACGGCGGCGGTGGCGGCGGCGGTTACTGATCGTCTGGTGCCGCTGCGCGGCGCGCACTGGCGGCAAAACGAAAAAGAGGCCCTGCGGGGCCTTTTTGCATGGGGAACGCCGTATCACAGGTCCCGGCGCCCTACCGGCAGTGCACGCAGCCAAGGTGCACGCTGTCAGGCGGCTGCAGGGAGGTCGTATCGCAGCAGCCAGCCGATAACCGATAACCGATAACCGAACCTAGCGCCCCGCCTCGCCCCGCCGGTGCTTGCGCGGCCGGCCGGCCAGCAGCCGGTCGAACAGCGGGTTGGGCAGCGCCCGCAGCAGCTTGGCCACCACGCCCATCTGCCACGGAATGACCCGGTAGCCGGCACCCGCTTCGATGGAGCGGAACGCCCGGTCGGCAAAATCCGCCGGCTGCATCAGGAAGGGCATGCCATAGCGGTTGGCGCGGGTCAGCGGCGTGTCGATGTAGCCGGGGCAGATCGTCACCACCCGTACGCCGGTGCCGCGCAGTTCGCCCCGCAGGCTTTCGCAGTAGGCGATCACCGCCGCCTTGCTGGCGCAGTAGGCCGCGTGGCCCGGCAGACCCCGGATGCCCGCCACGCTGCCGATCCCCACCAGCCGGCCCGGCGCCCCGCCCTGCCGCGCCCGCGCGGTCATGGCCGCGATGAACGGATGGAAGGTGGCGGCCAGCCCGGTGTTGTTGGTGGCGAAGGTCTGGGCTAGCACGTCGAGGTCGGCCCGGTCGGCGGTGTCGATGCCCACGCTGATGCCGGCGTTGGCGATCACCACCTGCGGCACGCCCTGCTGCGCCAGGCACTGCTGCCCGGCGGCGACGATGCTGTCGGGCACCGACACGTCGGCGCTATAAATACCATAGCTGGTGGCCGGCACCCCGCTTGCGCGGGCCCACGATTCGATCTCCGATGTGCGGCGTGCCGCCAACGCCAGCCGCCAGCCCGCCTGGAAGTAGCGCAGAGCCAGCGCCTGGCCGATGCCGCTGGAGGCGCCGGTGATGAATACGAGCGGGGCGTCGGTCATGGAGAAGGTCCGGGTGGGTGGAGGTCGGCCCGCGAGCGTACCAACCGCCGGAGCCCGCGGGAAGCGAGCGTCGCCGGATCGGGAAATCCGCCGCGGCCTGCGGGGGCCGGCGCGCCCTCAGCGTTTGCGCACCGGAGCAGGCGCTGCGGCCGGTGCCGCCCGGGGTGTCGGCACCATGATGCCGCGGACCCGGCCGCGCAGGTTGGCCACCTGGTCGTAGTTGTCGTAGTCCATGCCGTCGCCGGTGAACTGGTCCTGGCCGCGGGTCAGCACCACCGGCTTGTGGGATTTGACCCGCTCGGTCTCGGTGAAGGCGTGCAGGAACTCGCTGCGGAACTGCATCTGCGGGACCGGCTGGCCGCGCGCGTCGGTGGTGGCCTCGCGGGTCACGATGGCGTTGCCGAAGAGTTGCACCTCCGAGCCGTCGCCGTTGCTGAGCGCGGTGTTGGCGGTGGCGACGGTCAGCTTGCCGTCCTTGCTGAAGGACCGGATCCGCGGCTTGTCGATCTCCAGCGTGTCGGTGTCGGGGTAGTGGCGGCCTTCGGTGCCGAAGATCTCGCTGGTCAGCTTGCCGTCCTTGTCGAAGTTGCGGACGGCGAAGTCGCGCATGAAGTAATCGGGCTCGTGGCGCACCGGGCGCTCGGGTTCGGCCACCGCGGGTGGCGGCGTGCTGCGCACCAGCCAGTAGCTGCCGAGCGCCAGCAGGCCCATCAGCAGCACCGGCAGGTAGATGGAGGCACGGTCGAGCGCGGTGCGCAGCGCGGCGACGGGCTTGAAGCTTCCGCGGGCCGCGCTCACCGGGCGGCCTCCGGACGTCGCGTCAATGCGCATACTCCTGCAGCAGGGCGTCGTAGCGGCCGGTGGCGGCCAGCAGCAGGTCGCAGCACTCGCGCACCGCACCGTGGCCGGCGGTGGCACGGGTCACGTGGTGGGCGACGGCCAGCAGTTCGGCATGGGCGCCGCACGGGGCGCAGGCGAAGGCGGCGCGGCGCAGCATCGGCAGGTCGGGCCAGTCGTCGCCCATCGCCGCGGCCTGGTGCCAGCCCAGGCCGAGCGCATCGAGCGTCGCCTGCGCCGCCGGCCGCTTGTCCTCGGTGCCGAAATGCGCATGCGCGATGCCGAGAGCCGCCAGCCGCGCCCGCAGCGGCCGCGAATCCCGCCCGGTGACGACGGCCGGCACGATGCCCGCCCGCTGCAGCAGCTTCAGCCCGTGGCCGTCGAGCGTGTTGAAGCGCTTGATCGTCTCGCCCCCGCCGCGCGGATCGGCCTCGGGAAATTCGGTGAAGTACAGCCCCCCGTCGGTCAGCACGCCGTCGACGTCGAAGAACGCGACCCGCACCTCCTGCGCGCGCAGCAGCAACTCGGGCGCCCAGCGCTGCGCCGGGGTGATGGGAGGCAGGGAATCGAGAGGGAGCATTGCGTGCTTATCAGCCATGAACCGCCCATAAGAGGCGCGGAATTCGTTTCAGGACGACCGCGGATCCGGCTCCGCCGGTCCGCCGGCCGTGCCCCCTGCAAGGGGGTAGGCGAAGACACGCAGTGCGCAGCCTGGGGGTCATATCACTTTCGCCCGCAGCAGGTCGCCGATGTGCGCCACGCCCACCAGCACGCCGTCGGCATCGGCCACGAGCACGCTGGTGATGCGGTGTTCCTCCATCCGCTCGGCGGCATCCACCGCCAGGGCCGTCGGGGCGATGGTGCGGGGCCGGGCGTGCATCACTTCGGCCGCGCTCAATGCCCGCAGGTCGGCGCCGGTCTCCACCAGGCGGCGCAGGTCGCCGTCGGTGAAGACGCCCAGCACCCGGCGGTCGGCATCGACCACCGCCGCGGCGCCCAGGCCCTTGGCGCTCATCTCGCGCATCAGCACCGCCAGCGGCGTGTCGGGCCGCACGGCGGGCACCGCGTCGCCGGTGCGCATCACGTCGGACACATGGGTCAGCAGCTTCCTGCCGAGCGCGCCGCCCGGATGGGAGCGCGCGAAATCCTCGGCACGGAAGCCCCGCGCCTCCAGCAGCACGACCGCCAGGGCGTCGCCCAACGCCGCCTGCGCGGTGGTGCTGGCGGTCGGGGCCAGGTTGAGCGGGCAGGCCTCTTTTTCGACGCCGCTGTCGAGCACCCAGTCGGCATGCCGGGCAAGGGTCGAGGTCAGCCCGCCAGTCATCGCGACCAGCGGCGTGCCCATGCGCTTGACCACCGGCAGGATGCCCGCCAGCTCGGCCACCTCGCCGCTGTTGGAGATGGCCAGCACCACGTCCTGGCCGGTGATCATGCCCAGGTCGCCGTGGTTGGCCTCGGCCGGGTGCACGAACATCGCCGGCGTGCCGGTGGAGGCGAGCGTCGCCGCGATCTTGCGGCCGATGTGGCCGCTCTTGCCCATGCCCATCACCACCACCCGGCCGGTGCAGCGCAGCACCAGCTGCACCACCTGCGGGAAATGGTCGCCCAGGCGCGCCTTCAGCCCGGTGACGGCCGCGGCCTCGATGTCGAGGGTGTCGCGGGCCAGGCGCAGCGCCGCGTCGGCATCGAAGGCGGGCAGGGGCGGGGCGGCAGAAGTCATCCGCCGGATTTTATCGGCCGGGTCCTTCCGGCGTGTTTCGGCGCGCCAGGAGACCCGGGCCGGCACCGTGCTTGCTAGCATCCGGCATGTCGTCGCTCGCCCTCACCCTGCTCTACCTGCTGGCCGCCGTGGTGGGCGTGGTGGCCTGCCGCAGCCTCAAGCTGCCGCCGATGCTCGGCTACCTGGCCGCGGGCGTGCTGATCGGGCCGCACGCGCTGGCGCTGGCGCAGAACTCCGAAGGCGTGCGCCACCTGGGCGAATTCGGCGTGGTGTTCCTGATGTTCGTCATCGGCCTGGAGTTCAGCCTGCCCAAGCTGCGGGCGATGCGCCGCCACGTGTTCGGCCTGGGCCTGGCGCAGGTGGCGTTGACGATGGCGGTGGCCATCGGCGGCATGCTGCTGTTCGCACTGTGGGTGCCGGCGCCCTGGCGCGTCGGCTGGCAGACCGCGGTGGCGCTGGCCGGCGCGCTGGCGATGAGCAGCACCGCGATCGTCGTCAAGCTGATGGCCGAGCGGCTGGAGCTGGAGACCGAGCACGGCAAGCGGGTGATGGGCATCCTGCTGTTCCAGGACCTGGCGGTGGTGCCGCTGCTGGTGCTGATCCCGGCGCTGGGCTCGTCGCCCGAGCGGCTGCTGATCGAGGTCGGCATCGCGATGGCCAAGGCCACCGTGCTGGTCACGCTGCTGCTGGTGGGCGGCCAGCGGGTGATGCGCTGGTGGCTCACCATCGTGGCGCGGCGGCGCAGCGAGGAGCTCTTCATGCTCAACCTGCTGCTGATCACCCTGGGCCTGGCCTGGATCACCGAGAGCGCCGGGCTTTCGCTGGCGCTCGGCGCGTTCGTGGCCGGCATGCTGGTCTCGGAGACCGAGTTCAAGCACCAGGTCGAGTCCGACATCCGGCCGTTCCACGACGTGCTGCTGGGCCTCTTCTTCATCACCATCGGCATGATGCTCGACTGGCACATCCTGCTCGACCGCTGGGGCGTGGTGCTGGCGCTGCTGCTGGTGCCGCTGGCGCTGAAGCTGGCGCTGATCACGCTGCTGGCGCGGTGGCTGGGTGCATCGGCCGGGGTGTCGCTGCGCACCGGCCTGTACCTGGCGCAGGCGGGCGAGTTCGGCTTCGTGCTGCTGTCGCTGGCGCAGGACCGCAACCTGGTCTCGCCCGAGCTGCTGAACCCGGTGCTGGCCTCGATGGTGCTGTCGATGCTGACCGCGCCCTTCCTGATCCAGCACAGCAACCGCATCGTGATGAAGCTGGTCTCGAGCGAATGGCTGCAGCAGTCGCTGCAGATGACCAGCATCGCCCGCAAGTCGATCAATGCCAACAAGCACGTGATCATCTGCGGCTACGGCCGCTGCGGCCAGAACCTGGCGCGGATGCTGGAGCGGGAGGGCATCGCCTCGGTCGCGCTCGACCTCGACCCCGACCGGGTGCGCCAGGCGGCCGCCGCCGGCGATGCGGTGGCCTTCGGCGACGCCACCCGGCTCCAGGCGCTGATGGCCGCCGGCCTGGCCCGCGCCAGCGCGGTGGTGATCACCTACCTGGACGTGAACGGCGCGCTGCGCATCCTGGAACACGCCCGCACCCATGCGCCGCAGGTGCCGGTGGTCGTGCGCACCCAAGACGACCACGACCTGGAGCGGCTGCAGCAGGCCGGCGCCACCGAGGTGGTGCCCGAGGCGATCGAAGGCTCGCTGATGCTGGCCAGCCACGCGCTGGCCCTGGTGGGCGTGCCGATGCGCCGGGTGATCCGGGTGGTGCAGGACCAGCGCGACGCGCGCTACGACCTGCTGCGCGGCTACTTCCACGGCGCGGACGACGACGGCGCCCACGAACGCGACACCGAGCGCCTCGCGCCCTGCACCCTGCCGGACGACGTGGCCGCCGTCGGCCGCCTGCTGGGCGCGGTGGCGCTGGAGACGGTGGGCGTCCGCGTGGTCGGCATCCGCCGCGCCGACGGCCACACGGTGGTGCCCGCCGCCGACACGCCGGTGCAGGCGGGCGACACGCTGGTGCTGTCGGGCCGGCCGCAGGCCCTGGCCCTGGCAGAGGAGCTGCTGCTGCGGCGGCGCTGAACCGGCCGCGCGGCCGGCCCGCACAGCGGGTTCGCCCGGACCTTCAGGTCCAGAACTTGTCGAGCGCTTCCACCGGCGCCGGCCGGCCGAAGAGGTAGCCCTGCAGGTACTCGCAGCCGCTGGCCAACAGGTAGTCGCGCTGGCCTTCGGTCTCCACCCCTTCGGCCACCACCCGCAGGCCCAGGCTGCGGGCCAGCCGCACGATGGTGCCGGCGATGGCCGCATCGTGCGGGTCGGTGAGGATGCCGCGCACGAACGACTGGTCGATCTTGAGCGTGTCGAGCGGCAGCCGCTTCAAATAGCTGAGCGACGAATAGCCGGTGCCGAAATCGTCCAGTGCCAGCGCGATGCCGACCGCCTTCAGCGCCAGCATCTTCGCCACCGTGTCCTGCACGTCGTGCAGCAGCAGGCTCTCGGTCAGCTCGAGTTTCAGGCGGCGCGGATCGGCGCCGGCGCGCTCCACCGTCTCGATCAGCTGCTGCACGAAGTGCGGATGCCGGAACTCGTAGGCGCTGACGTTCACCGCGATCGTCAGCTGCCGGGTGCGCGCGTCCTGCTCCCACACCACCAGCTGGCGGCAGGCCTCCTCCAGCACCTGGCGGCCCAGCACCACGATCAGGCCGGTCTGCTCGGCCACCGGGATGAAGTCGGCCGGCGACACCATGCCGCGCTGCGGATGCGGCCAGCGCACCAGCGCCTCCACCCCCACCAGCGCGCCCGCGCGGTCGACCACCGGCTGGTAGACCAGCACCAGCGCCCGCTGGGCCAACGCCTGCCGCAGGTCGGACTCGAGCCGCAGCCGCTTCGACACCGCCTCGAGCATCTTCGGATCGAAGAAGCTGCAGGTGTTGCGGCCCGACGCCTTGGATTCGTACATCGCCAGATCGGCGCGCTTGAGCAGCTCGTCGACCGGCAACAGGTGGTCCTGGAACAGCACGATGCCGATGCTGGGCGTGCAGAGCACGTCGGCCTGGTCGGCCGCGTGCGGCATGCGCAGCGACTGCAGCACCGCCTGCGCCACCGTCTCGGCCTGCTGGCGGGCGCACGCCAGGTCGCTCGACAGGCCCTCCAGCAGCAGCACGAACTCGTCGCCGCCCAGCCGCGCCACCGTGTCGTGCGGCCGGGCGCAGCCGCGCAGCCGCTGCGCCACCTGCTGCAGCAGCTGGTCGCCGAACTCGTGGCCCAGGGTGTCGTTGAGGTCCTTGAAGTTGTCCAGGTCCAGCAGCAGCACCGCGCCCGAGCGCCCCAGCTGCGAACTGTCGGCCAGCGCCTGCTGCAGCCGGTCGATCATGCTGCGCCGGTTGGGCAGGCCGGTCAGCTCGTCCTGGAACGCCAGCTGCTCGATCCGCGCATCGGCCTTCTTGCGCTCGGTGATGTTGCGGCCGATGCCGCGGTAGCCCATGAAGGCGCCGTCGGCCCCGTGCACCGGCGCGCCGCTGATCGAGATCCAGTGCGGCATGCCGTCGTCGCCCTCGACCGCCATCTCGAAATCCTGGAACACCTCGTGCGATTCCATCTGCTGGCGCAGCGCCCGGCGACGCGTCTCGCTCACCCCGATCGCCGGCAGCTCCCAGGCGCTCAGCCCCTGGTAGGCGCGGCCGTTGGTACCGGTGCTGCGCAGGATGCCGCCGTCGATGCGGCTCATGCGCAGTTGCGCGTCCTGCTCCCAGTACCAGTCGGAAGACAGCTCGCTCAGCCGGCGCCAGCGCGCCTCGCTCTCGCGCAGGCCCAGCTCGGCGATCACCCGCTCCGACTGCGCCCGCCGCGCCTCCACCAGCTGGCCGACGGTGATCACCAGCGGCTGCAGGAAATCGACGTCGTCCCGGTAGTAGCCGCCCGGCCGGTTCGCCACGCCGACGAACGCCACCAGCCGCCCCGACGCATGCACCGGCAGGCCCAGGAACGCGTCGAGCGGTGCATGCCCCGGCGGCAGGCCGCCGCTGCGCGGATCGGTGGGCGGCGCGTTGGAGATCACCGCTTCGCCGGTCACCAGCGCCGCGCCGAACAGCGTGTCGAGGTTGTTGAACAGCATGCCGGTCTGGGCATGCCGGGCCACGGCCGCGCGGGTGGCGTCGTCCCAGCTGATGTCGGTGAGCGCGTAGCAGCGCAGGTAGGGCTTGTCCTGCGGGTCGTACAGCACCTCGGCGATCAGGCCGTAGCCGCTGCGGGTCAGCTGCAGGAAATCCTCCAGCAGCGCGTCGAACGCGGCCCCCGGCGCATCGGCCACCAGGAAGTTGGAGTGCGCCTTCAGGATCGCCTGCAGCAGCTGGTTCTGCCGGGCCACCCGCTCGTTGACCAGGACGGAGCGCGTCTGCGCCTGGCGCCGCGCGACCGCGGTGCCCACCTGGTGGGCCAGCACGTCGAGGTAGCCGCCGCTGCCGTCGAAGACCAGGTAGTCGTCGAAGCCGAGGTCGAGCGCCCGCGCCGCCACCGCTTCGTCGCCCTCCTCCACCCCGATCAGCAGCGCCGCACCGGGCGCGGCCGGCGCCAGGTCGAAGGCGCTGCCGTCGGGCAGCAGGTGGCGCACCACCACCGCCTCGACCGGCCCTGCCGCCAGCACATCGCGCGCGGCCGCCAGGTCCACCGCGGTGCGCACCACCACGCCAGCCGGAGCCAAGGCGTTGGTCAGCCGGTCGGCGCGTGCCAGCTCACTCTCAATCAGCAGAACCGTATACGCCATCGTGTGAAGGGGTAGGCTGAACGTGGTCCCCGAAAAGGGAAAATCACCAAATCATTATGAGTGCGCCGGCGACGATTTGTAATTTTATCCGGCTTAATTTACACCCAACGAATGTCCACAAAGGTCGCGTCCGCGGCCTGGGCTCCTCCATGCACGATCTTCACGTCCACGACTACCTTCGCCGCCACATCCGGACCGTACCCGACTGGCCCGCGCCGGGCGTACAGTTTCGTGACATCACCCCGCTGCTGCAGGACCCCAAGGTGTTCCGGGTGCTGGTAGACGCGTTCGTGCACCGCTACATGGACCGGGCGATGCGCCCCGACGTGGTGGCCGGCCTGGACGCGCGCGGCTTCATCCTGGGCGCCGTGATCGCCTACGAGCTCAACATCGGCTTCGTGCCGATCCGCAAGAAGGGCAAGCTGCCGTTCACCACCGTCGCCGAAACCTACGAGCTGGAATACGGCAGCGCCACCGTCGAGCTGCATGCCGACGCGGTGAAGCCCGGCGACCGGGTGCTGCTGGTCGACGACCTGATCGCCACCGGCGGCACGATGATGGCGGGCAAGAACCTGCTGGAGCGGCTGGGTGCGGTGGTGATCGAGGGCGCCGCCATCGTCGATCTGCCCGAACTGGGCGGCTCCGACCGGCTGCGGGCCGCCGGCCTGCCGCTGTTCACCTTGGTGGATTTCAGCGCCGGCTAGACGGCACGGCGGCCGAGCGGCGGGCGCAAAAAAAGCCGCTCACGGCGGCTTCCAGGCGGGGGCGGCAGGGCGGCTCAGGTCGAGGCGACCCGGCGGCGGCGGTTGGCCAGCCGTTTCGCCAGCACGCCGCCGGCGGCCAGTGCCAGGTTCAGCGCCACCGTGGGCTGGCGGTGCGTCAGCTCCGAGAAGCGCAGGGGCGACAGGCTCCAGAGCACGCAGGGGCTGCCGGCCTGCACCGTGGCGCTGCGCGGGCGGTGCGAGAAGAAGGCGCCCTCGCCCACCACCGAACCCGGCCCGACGATCGCCAGCCGCAGCCGGCCCTGGGCGTCCTCCACATGCACGCTCAGGCTGCCGCGTTCGACGAAGTAGAGGGTGCGGTCGGCCGAGCCCTCGGTGAACAGCACCTGGCTCTGGGTGAGCGTGCAGACCTGCAGGTAGGGTGCCAGCACCCGCCAGTCGGCGGCGCTTAGCAGGTTCACCATCGCATCGTCACCCGGCGCCGACTCGATCGCGCTGATCAGGCCCTCCAGCTCGAACTCGGCCGAGCCGGCAGGAAAAACGGCGTGGAGACTTGCATTCATGGTGGGCGCACGGTAACGGTCTGCGGGATTACCCACAAGAGCGCATTACCGCAGGTTACAGATGGCGGATCGCCGGTTCTCCAGTCAAAACGACCGGTCGCGATCTGCAGGCCGTTACTTGCCGATACAAAATCGGGAGAAGATGACACCCAGCAGGTCGTCGGCACCGAATTCGCCGGTGATCGTGTTCAGCGCGTTCTGGGCAAGCCGCAACTCCTCGGCCAGCAGGTCCAGCGCCCCCGCCTGCGCGGCCAGATGGGCGGCCGCCTCCATCAGGTGGCCGTCGACCTGCCGCAGCGCCTGCACATGCCGCTCGCGGGCCAGGTACAGGCCCTCGGGCGCCGACTGCCAGCCGGCGATCTGCAGCAGCCGCCGGCGCAGGGCGTCCAGGCCGTCGCCTGTCAAAGCAGATACGCGCAGCACGTCTTCGGCCGCGGGCTGCGCGGCGCCTTCCGACAACGTCGGCCGTACAGCGCCCGGGTCGGCGGCATCGGCCTTGTTCCACAGGTGCAGCACCGGCACTTTTTCGGATACTTTCGTCGTCATGGCCGACGCCACGAGCCGGTCTCCCGCTATGTAATCGATAGCATCGGCCCGGGTCAGGTCGTGCAGGAACAGCACCGCGTCGGCCTTGGCGATCTCGTCCCAGGCGCGGGCGATGCCGATCCGCTCCACCGCGTCGTCGCTGTCGCGCAGGCCGGCGGTGTCGACCACGTGCACCGGCACGCCTTCGATCTGGATCGTCTGCGCCACCTTGTCGCGGGTGGTGCCGGCGATGGGCGTGACGATGGCCAGCTCTGCCCCGGCCAGCGCGTTCAGCAGCGAGGACTTGCCCGCGTTGGGCTGCCCGGCGATCACCACCGTGATGCCTTCGCGCAGCAGCGCACCCTGCCGCGCCCGCAGCAGCACCTGCGCCAGCGACTGCTGCAGTTTCGATAGCTGGCCGTCGGCGTCCGCCTTGCGCAGGAAGTCGATTTCTTCCTCGGGAAAGTCCAGCGTCGCCTCGACCAGCATCCGCAGGTGGACCAGCGCGTCACGCAGCGCCACGATCTCGGCCGAGAACGCGCCGGCCAGCGAGCGGCTGGCGCTGCGGGCCGCGGCCTCGGTGCTGGCGTCGATCAGGTCGGCCACCGCCTCGGCCTGGGCCAGGTCGAGCTTGTCGTTCAGGAAGGCGCGCTCGGTGAACTCGCCGGGGCGCGCGAGGCGCAGGCGCGGCAGGCGCGGCCGGCCGGTGGCCGGGTCGGTCTCGGCCGCGGCCTCCAGGCAGCGGGCCAGCAGCAGCTGCAGCACCACCGGGCCGCCGTGGGCCTGCAGTTCCAGCACATGCTCGGCGGTATAGGAATGCGGCGCCGTGAACCGCAGCGCGATGCCCTGGTCGATCGGCTGGCCGGCCGCGTCGCCGAACGGCACGTAGCAGGCCTCGCGCGCCGGCAGCGCGCGGCCGCACAGCGCCTGGGCGAGCGCCCCGAGGTCGGTCCCGCTGCTGATCCGCACGATGCCCACGCCGCCGCGGCCCGGAGCGGTGGCGATGGCGGCGATGGGGTCGTGGCGGTGGTCGTGCATGGGGCGATTCTCGGCGAGGGCATGAAAAAGCCCCACGCTGCGCAGGGCAGGGTGGGGCGTGGTGCAGGCAGGGTGCTCCCGCCCGCCGCAGGTGGCCGGATCAGAGCGCCTGCATTTCCTTGTTCTGCGACCGGCCGGCAGGCACGGGCGCAGGCGGCGCCGGGGCCACCGCAGGCGTCGGCTCGGTCGATGCCTTGGAGGCCACGTCGGCCGGCACCTCCAGGTACGGCAGTGCGAGCGCGGTGCTGGTCATCCGGCGGATCTCGTTGGTGAGCGCCGGCGTGTCGTTGATCTTGCGGCCGTAGGAGGGCACGATCTGCTGCAGGCGCGGCTTCCAGCCCGCATCGGTCATCTGCTGCGGGAAGGCCTTGGCCATCAGGTTGATCATGATGTGCGGCGCGGTGGACGCTCCCGGCGAGGCGCCCAGCAGCGCGGCGATGGTGCCGTCCTTGTCCGAGACGATCTCGGTGCCGAACTGCAGCACGGCGCCTTCCTTCGGGTCGCGCTTGATGACCTGTACCCGCTGGCCGGCCACGGCCAGGCGCCAATCCTCCCGCTTGATGTTGGGGAAGTACTCGGCCACCGCGCGCTGGCGGTCTTCGTCGGTCAGCACCGCCTGCTGCACCAGGTACTTCACCAGGTCCAGGTTGTGGATGCCCACCCGCAGCATTCCGCCCAGGTTGTCGTGGTTGACCGACGAGAACAGGTCGAACCACGAGCCCTGCTTCAGGAACTTGGTCGATTGCAGCGCGAACGGGCCGAAGAGCACCACGTCCTTGCCGTCGAGCTTGCGGGCGTCGAGGTGCGGCACCGACATCGGCGGCGAGCCCTCGGCGGCCTTGCCGTAGGCCTTGACCGTGTGGCGGGCGGTGAGCGCCGGGTTCTCGATGGCGAGCCATTCGCCGCCGACCGGAAAGCCGGCGTAGTCGCGCGACTCGGGAATGCCGGAGGCCTGCAGCATCTTGAGTGCCGCACCGCCCGCGCCCACGAAGACGAACTTGGCCTTGACCGTCTTTTCCCTGGCGCCGTCGGCCAGGTTGGCGACGGTCACGTTCCAGGTCTTGTCGTCGTTCTGGCGCAGTGCTCGCACCTCGTGCTGCAGGGTGAGCCTGAAGTTGGGCGACTGCTGCAGGCTGCGCACCAGCTGGTTGGTGACGCTGCCGAAGTCGACGTCGGTGCCCAGCGGCATGTAGGTGGCGGCCACCTTCTGCTGCGGGTCGCGCCCCTCGATCAGGAGCGGCGCCCACTGGGCGATCCTGGCTTGGTCCTCGGTGTACTCCATGCCGTAGAAGAGCGGGTTCTTCGTCAGCGCGGCATGGCGCTTCTTCAGGTATTCGATGTTGGCGTCGCCCCAGACGAAGCTCATGTGCGGCGTGGCGTTCACGAAGCTCGCGGGCTTCTGCAGGTGGCCGCGGCCGATCTGATGAGCCCAGAACTGGCGCGAGATCTCGAACTGCTCGGCGATCGCCACCGCGCGCTTGGTCTCGATCGAGCCGTCGGGCAGCTCGGGCGTGTAGTTCAGTTCGGCGAAGCCCGAGTGGCCGGTGCCGGCGTTGTTCCAGCCGTTGGAGCTTTCCAGCGCCACGCCGTCGAGGCGCTCGAACACCTCGATCTTCCAGTCGGGCTGCAGCTCCTGCAGGTAGGTGGCGAGCGTGGCGCTCATCACGCCGGCCCCCACCAGCACCACGTCGACGGGCTGGTCGTTCTCGGCGGCGGGCACCGAGCGGGGGAAGAGCGGCCAGTACAGGAAGAGTACCGCCGCGACGACCAGCGCCATGGCGGCGCCGGTCGAGACCTTGATCGACTTTTTCATATTTCTGAGTTGGAGAACTGCGGAGAAAGGCTGCGGCGAAAATGCGCAGCGAGGGGATTGCCTAGCAGACGCTGAGGCCCTTGGGTAGCCGGGATTGTCCCACCATCGCCGCCGGCACCCCGGGAAAACCCCAGCGCGGGTGCCGGTGTTGCGCCAACCCCGGCCGGGTGCGCGGCGCTGCCCCGCAGTGGCGCGACCATGAAAAAAGGCCGCCCGACCTGTCGGTCGTGGCGGCCTCGTCGGCGCAGTGCCGGGTGCGGCTTACTTGAACTTCGGCAGGTTGAACTGCGGCGGCACGCCCATGCGGGTGTTGATGATCCACTGCTGCGCGATCGACAGAATGTTGTTCGTCAGCCAGTACAGCACCAGGCCCGCCGGGAAGAAGAAGAACATCACGCTGAAGGCCAGCGGCATGATCCACATCAGCTTGGCCTGCATCGGATCGGGCGGCGTCGGGTTCAGCGCGGTCTGCAGCAGGCTGGTGGCGGTCATCAGCAGCGGCATGATGAAGAACGGATCGGGTGCCGACAGGTCCTGGATCCACAGGATCCACGGCGCGCCGCGCATCTCGACGCTGGAGAGCAGCACCCAGTAGAGCGAGATGAACACCGGGATCTGGATCACGATCGGGAAGCAGCCGCCCATCGGGTTGACCTTCTCGGTGCGGTAGATGGCCATCATCTCCTTCTGCATCTCGGCCGGCTTGTCCTTGAGCCGCTCTCGCATCGCCATGATCTTCGGGTTGATCGCCTTCATCTTGGCCATGCTGGCGTACGCCTTGGCATTGAGCCAGTAGAAGGCCGCCTTCAGCAGGAACACCAGGGCCACGATCGACCAGCCCCAGTTGTGCAGCACGCCGTGCAGCTTGTCGAGCAGCCAGTAGAGCGGCTTGGCCAGGATGGTCAGCCAGCCGTAGTCCTTCACCAGCTCCAGGCCGGGGGCCAGGGCTTCGAGCTTCTTCTCTTCCTGCGGGCCGGCGTAGAAGGTGGCGTCCACCGTCTTGCGGGCGCCCGGGGCCAGTTCGCCCAGCGGCGTGATCATGCCGACGGCGTAGAGGTTGTTGTCCACCTTGCGCATGAACAGGTCGCGCTGCACGCCGTCGGGCAGCATCCAGGCGGTGGCGAAGTAGTGTTGCACCATCGCGACGTAGCCGTTGCTGGCCTGCTTCTCGATGTCGACCTTGTTCTCCTCGATCTTCTTGAACTCGACCTTCTGGTACTTCTTGGCTTCGGTGTAGATCGCCGGGCCGGTGAAGGTGGAGTAGAACGACGACTCGCCCGGCGGCTTGTTGCCGTCGCGCACCAGCTGCAGGTAGAGCTGCGGCGACACCGGGGCAGCGGTGTTGTTGACCACTTCCTGCTTCACGTCGATCGCGTAGCTGCCGCGCTTCAGGGTATAGGTCTTGATCAGCTTGACGCCGTCGGTCTCGGGCGATTCGAAGCGCACTTCCAGCGTGTCCTGGCCGTCGGCCAGGGTGCGCGGGCCGGGGACCAGGGTCATCGGCGACTTGTGGGTGGGGAAGTTGGTCCCGCCGATCAGGCCGGTCTGGGCCACGTAGACGCGGTTCTTGCTCTCGTCGAGCAGCAGGAAGTTGTCGTCCTTGTGCTCGAAATCGCCGTGCAGCAGCAGCTCGCCCTGCACCAGCGTGCCGCCGGCACTGTCGAACACCAGGCGGAACACGTCGGTGCGCACCTCGGTCCGCTCGTGCGGCACGGTGGTGGCCGCCGGCGGCAGCGCGGTGCCGCCGGCCGTGACCGCGCCCCCGCTGGTGGTGGGCGTGGAGGCCACGGTCGGCACGCTGGAGGCGCCTTCCTGGCGGCCGGCGTCGGGCGACGGCGCGGTGGCGACCGGCGTGGTCGTGGGGAAGAAAGTGGGCTGGTGTCCGTTGTGGATCTGCCACTTGTCCCACAGCAGCACCATGGAAAAGCCAAAGATCACCCACAGGACGGTGCGACGGATGTCGTTCATGAAGACTTCTTCTCGGAAGGGGGAACGGAAGGGGAAACGCAGGTGTCGCCACGGGCCGCGGCCCAGGCGAAGAATTTCGGCGGCGCCTCGGGCACCGGGTCGCAGCCGCCCTGGCACCAGGGTTGGCAGCGGGCGATGCGCCGCAGGGTGAGGTAGGTGCCGGCCGCCGCGCCGTGGCGCTCCAGCGCCTCCAGCGAATAGACCGAACAGGTGGGCTCGAAACGGCAGTCGCCGCCGATCCAGGGGCTCAGCAGCAGCCGGTAGCCGCGCACCGCGGCCATCAGGACACGGCGCATCATGCCGCAGCGCGCGCCGCGCCCCGGGCCGGTGCCGCGCCCACCGCCGGCGCAGCCGCGGCAGCACCCGCGACCAACGGAAGCGTGGCCACCCGGGCGAGCAGCTGCTGCAGCTCTTCCCGCACCGCGCGCTTGAGCTGGTCCGAGGTGGCGCTGACGAACACCTTGCGGTCGAACGCGGTGCGCAGCCGCACCACGTAGCCGGCCTGCGGCATGCGCAGGCAGCGCTCTCCGGCGACGGTGTAGATCTGCCGCTTGATCGCGTTGCGCGTCACCGCCCGGCGCGCCCAGCGCTTGGGCACGAGCGCACCCAGCCAGACGTCGGGCATCGAGAACAGGGGGAGGGGCGCGGCCGAAGGAGCTTCGGCCTCCGCACCGGCCGATGCCGGCAAGGCGGCATCGAGCACCAGACGGTGCAGCGCGAAATGCGGCGTACGCGAGACGATGCCGCCGGCCATGACGGCCTGGAACTGCGGACGTGTCTTCAGGCGCTGCATGCGCTCATCCCGGCCGAAAAGGCGAAAGGACGACCACAGGCAGGATTGGAAACACGCGGCACACCGGCAACGGACCGGAAAATATCCAACAGGGCAAGAAGGTGTGAAGAAATCGTAGCGAGCGGCCTGAGCCTGCGCCGAGGAACGGAGCCGTACTTTCGTACGGTGAGTACCGCAGGTGCGGGATCGGGCCGCGCAGTAGATTTATTCGCGCCTTCTTAGGCGGCGAGGCGCTTGCGGCCCTTGGCCCGGCGTGCGTTGATGACGGCACGGCCGCCACGGGTCTTCATGCGGACGAGGAAGCCGTGGGTGCGGGCGCGGCGGATCTTGGAGGGTTGGTATGTGCGCTTCATGACAATCTATCCTTGGAAAGCAGTTTCAGTGGAGGGCCCCTGAACGCTTTTCAGGGAAACCCATGATTATCATCAAACTCGGGTGTTCTGGCAATGCATGGCCCCAGACAGGCCACGGCCACAGGCCGCGGGCGGCCCGCCGCGCATTGTGGACAAGGCGTTGATAATTTAGAATCCGGCGGTTTGACCCCCGTGTCTATCCACACGGCACCGCCTGCCCCATATGACCCAGGGACACCCCCCTGGCGCCCTCCCCGGCGCCGACGACGAAGCAGGCCAGAGCCTCTGGCAGGCCTGCGTCGAACAACTGGCCCAGGAACTGCCCGAGCAGCAGTTCAACACCTGGATCAAGCCCCTGGTCGCACAGGTCACCGAGGATTTCTCCCGGGTCACCCTGTTCGTCGCCAACCGCTTCAAGCTCGACTGGATCCGCGCCCAGTACTCGGGCCGCATCGCCCAGGTGCTCGAGCGCATCTACGGCCAGCCGGTGGCGCTCGAACTGGCCCTGGCCCAGCGGGAAGCCGCTGTGCGCACCCACCTCGCGCCCGCCACGCCCTCGGCACAGGCCACCGCCGAGCCGCTGGCCGCTGCTGCGGAAGACGCCGCACCCGCCTTCAAGAACCGGCTCAATTCCGGCCTGACCTTCGACACCCTGGTCGAGGGCACCGCCAACCGCATGGCGCGCGCCGCGGCGATGCACGTGGCCGGCATGCCGGGCCACCTGTACAACCCGCTCTTCATCTACGGCGGCGTCGGCCTGGGCAAGACCCACCTGGTGCACGCCGTCGGCAACAAGCTGCTGGCCGACCGGCCCGACGCGAAGGTGCTCTACATCCATGCCGAGCAGTTCGTCTCGGACGTGGTCAAGGCCTACCAGAGGAAGACCTTCGACGAGTTCAAGGAGCGCTACCACTCGCTCGACCTGCTGCTGATCGACGACGTGCAGTTCTTCGCCAACAAGGACCGCACGCAGGAAGAGTTCTTCAACGCGTTCGAGGCGCTGCTGGCCAAGAAGAGCCACATCGTGATGACGTCGGACACCTACCCCAAGGGCCTGGCCGACATCCACGAGCGGCTGGTGTCGCGCTTCGACTCGGGCCTGACGGTCGCCATCGAGCCGCCCGAGCTCGAGATGCGCGTCGCGATCCTGATCAACAAGGCCCGCTCCGAGGCGGTCGAGATGCCGGAAGAGGTGGCCTTCTTCGTCGCGAAGAACGTGCGCTCCAACGTGCGCGAACTCGAAGGCGCGCTGCGCAAGATCCTGGCCTATTCGCGCTTCAACCAGAAGGACATCTCGATCCAGCTGGCGCGCGAGGCGCTGCGCGACCTGCTCTCGATCCAGAACCGGCAGATCGGTGTGGAAAACATCCAGAAGACGGTGGCCGACTACTACAAGATCAAGGTCGCCGACATGTACAGCAAGAAGCGCCCGGCCAGCATCGCGCGGCCGCGCCAGATCGCGATGTACCTGGCCAAGGAACTGACCCAGAAGAGCCTGCCCGAGATCGGCGAGCTGTTCGGCGGGCGCGACCACACCACCGTGCTGCACGCGGTGCGCAAGATCGCCGCCGAGCGCCAGCAGCTGACCGAACTCAACCAGCAGCTGCACGTGCTCGAGCAAACCTTAAAAGGATAACCCCCAGGCTGCGCGCTTCGCGTCTTCGCCACCCCCCTTTCAGGGGGCAACACCGGTGGACCGGCAAAGCCGGATCCACGGTGTTTCCGGAAGTGGCTGGTGATCGCAGGAAGCGCCCCTAAAACCGGCGAAAATGACGGGCTGGCCGCGGTGAGGGGTTGGCCCTACACACCACAGAAATCGCTTTGGAGAAGAGGTTGAAATGATCGTCCTGAAGGCCCACCAAGAAACGCTGCTCGCGGCACTGCAGTCGGTAGCGGGCATCGTGGAGCGGCGGCATACGCTGCCCATCCTGGCCAATGTGCTGATCCGCAAGACCGGCCCCCAGGTGCAGCTGACCACCAGCGACCTGGAGATCCAGATCCGCACCCATGCCGACCTGGGGGGCGACGAGGGCAGCTTCACCACCACCATCGGCGCGCGCAAGCTGATCGACATCCTGCGCACCCTGCCGTCGGACCAGACGGTGTCGCTGGAATCGACCGGCGGCAAGCTGATCCTGAAGGGCGGCAAGAGCCGCTTCACCCTGCAGTCGCTGCCGGCCGAGGACTTTCCGCTGGTGCAGGAGGCCGCCAACTTCGGCCCCGCCTTCAGCGTGCCGCAGAAGACCCTGAAGCGCCTGCTCTCCCAGGTGAGCTTCGCGATGGCGGTGCACGACATCCGCTACTACCTCAACGGCATCCTGTTCGTGGCCGAGGGCAAGCAGCTGGCCCTGGTCGCGACCGACGGCCACCGCCTGGCCTACGCCGCCGCCACGCTCGACGTCGAGGTGCCCAAGCAGGAGGTCATCCTGCCGCGCAAGACGGTGCTGGAGCTGCAGCGCCTCCTCAGCGACGCGGGCGATGCCGAGAACCCGCCGCGCATCGAGATGCAGTTCGCCAACAACCAGGCCAAGTTCGCCTTCGGCGGCATGGAGTTCGTCACCAAGCTGGTCGAGGGCAAGTTCCCCGACTACAACCGCGTGATCCCGAAGAACCACAAGAACAGCGTGACCCTGGGCCGCGCGCCGTTCCTGGGCAGCCTGCAGCGCACCGCCATCCTGACCAGCGAGAAGTTCAAGGGCGTGCGGCTGAACCTGGAGCCCGGCACGCTGCGGGTGGCCAGCAACAACGCCGAGCAGGAAGAGGCGCAGGACGAGCTCGACATCGACTACGGCGGCGACACGATCGAGATCGGCTTCAACGTCACCTACCTGATCGACGCGCTGGCCAACATGCAGCAGGACATGGTCACGCTGGAGCTGTCGGATTCCAACAGCTCGGCGCTGCTCACCATCCCCGAGAACGCCGACTTCAAGTACGTCGTGATGCCGATGCGCATCTGACCGCCGCCCGTACGCGTGTTTTGACAGATTGCTATAGAAAATATAGCTGGAAGCCGGCGCACCACGCCGGCTTCGGGCCTCTTTGGCCTGTAAATCTCGCCCCACGGGGCGAGTGAAGGAAACGACATGACCGACACCTCCAAGCCCCAGACGACGACCCCCGACGCGGTACCGCACACCGAGCCGGTCTACGAAGCCGAGATCGTCCACGCGATTCCCGTCGAGGTGTCGCCCGACACCAGCTACGGCGAAGGCTCGATCACCATCCTGGAAGGCCTGGAGGCGGTGCGCAAGCGCCCCGGCATGTACATCGGCGACACCTCCGACGGCTCGGGCCTGCACCACCTGGTGTTCGAGGTGGTCGACAACTCGATCGACGAGGCCCTGGCCGGCCACTGCGACGACATCGTCGTCACCATCCACTCCGACAACAGCATCTCGGTCACCGACAACGGCCGCGGCATCCCCACCGGCGTCAAGATGGACGACAAGCACGAGCCCAAGCGCAGTGCCGCCGAGATCGCGCTGACCGAGCTGCACGCCGGCGGCAAGTTCAACCAGAACAGCTACAAGGTCTCGGGCGGCCTGCACGGCGTGGGCGTGAGCTGCGTCAACGCGCTCAGCAAGATGCTGCGCCTGACGGTGCGGCGCGACGGCAAGGTCCATGTGCTGGAGTTCAGCAAGGGCTTCGTGCAGAACCGCATCGTCGAGCAGGCGGGCGGCGTCGAGGTCTCGCCGATGCGCATCATGGGCGACACCGAGAAGCGCGGCACCGAGGTGCACTTTTTGCCCGACAACGAGATCTTCAAGGAAAACGCCGATTTCCATTACGAGATCCTGGCCAAGCGCCTGCGCGAGCTGAGCTTCCTGAACAACGGCGTGCGCATCCGCCTGAAGGACGAGCGCACCGGCAAGGAAGACGATTTCTCCGGCGCCGGCGGCGTGCAGGGTTTCGTCGAGTTCATCAACAAGGGCAAGACCATCCTGCACCCCACGCCCTTCTACGCCGCGGGCGAGAAGCCGGCCGAGACGTACGGCGGCATTCCCGGCACGCACATCGGCGTCGAGGTATCGATGCAGTGGAACAGCGGCTACACCGAGCAGGTGCTCTGCTTCACCAACAACATCCCGCAGCGCGACGGCGGCACCCACCTGACCGGCCTGCGCGCCGCGATGACCCGGATCATCAACAAGTACATCGAAGAGAACGAGCTGGCCAAGAAGGCCAAGGTCGAGGTCACCGGCGACGACATGCGCGAAGGCCTGTGCTGCGTGCTGAGCGTGAAGGTGCCCGAGCCCAAGTTCAGCAGCCAGACCAAGGACAAGCTGGTGTCGAGCGAAGTGCGCGCGCCGGTCGAAGACATCGTCGGCCGCCTGCTCACCGACTACCTGCAGGAGCGGCCCAACGACGCCAAGATCATCTGCGGCAAGATCGTCGAGGCCGCCCGTGCCCGCGAAGCCGCCCGCAAGGCCCGCGAGATGACCCGCCGCAAGGGCGTGCTCGACGGCATGGGCCTGCCCGGCAAGCTGGCCGACTGCCAGGAGAAGGACCCGGCCTTGTGCGAGATCTACATCGTCGAGGGCGACTCCGCCGGCGGCTCCGCCAAGCAGGGCCGCGACCGGAAGTTCCAGGCCATCCTGCCCTTGCGCGGCAAGATCCTGAACGTCGAGAAGGCCCGCTACGAGAAGCTGCTGACCAGCAACGAAATCCTGACGCTGATCACCGCCCTGGGCACCGGCATCGGGAAGGCGACCGGCGTGGGCGGCACCACCGGCGTGGACGACTTCAACGTCGCCAAGCTGCGGTATCACCGCATCATCATCATGACCGACGCCGACGTCGACGGCGCCCACATCCGCACCCTGCTGCTGACCTTCTTCTACCGCCAGATGCCCGAGCTGGTCGAGCGCGGCCACATCTACATCGCGCAGCCGCCGCTCTACAAGGTCAAGTCGGGCAAGGAAGAGCAGTACCTGAAGGACGCCGGCGCGCTAGACGCCTTCCTGCTGCGCATCGCGCTGAAGGACGCCAGCGTCACCACCGGCGGCGACAGCCCCCGCGTGCTGTCCGCCGAAACCCTCGACGACCTGGCCCACAAGCACCAGCTGGCCCAGTCGGTCATCGGCCGCCTGGGCGTCTTCATGGACGCCGCCGCCCTGCGCGCGATCGCCGACGGCGTGAAGCTGGACCTGGACACCGTCGAATCCGCCGAGCAGAGCGCCGTCGCCCTGCAGGCCAAGCTGCGCGAGCTGACCACCAACGGCGCCCCCGCCGAAGTGGCGAGCGAGTTCGACACCCGCACCGACAAGCCGATCCTGCGCATCAGCCGCCGCCACCACGGCAACGTGAAGAGCAGCGTCATCACCCAAGACTTCGTCCACGGCGCGGACTACGAAGCCCTGGCCAAGGCCGCCGAAACCTTCGAGGGCCTGCTGGCCCCCGGCGCCGTGGTCAAGCGCGGCGAGGGCGACAAGGCCCGCGAGGAAAAGGTCACCGACTTCCGCCAGGCCATGCGCTGGCTGATCAGCGAGGCCGAACGCGTCACCGCCCGCCAGCGCTATAAGGGCCTGGGCGAGATGAACCCGGCCCAGCTGTGGGAAACCACGATGGACCCGACCGTGCGCCGCCTGCTGCGGGTGCAGATCGACGATGCGATCGAGGCCGACCGCGTGTTCACCATGCTGATGGGCGACGAGGTGGAGCCGCGGCGGGACTTCATCGAGACGAATGCGCTGCGGGCGGCGAATATCGACGTGTGACCGCGGCTGAACGGGCCTTTTGGATGCGACGGCCATCGTTGCGACCAGCGAAGGATCGCGCAATGCGAAGCCCGTTTCGTTCTTCGTTAAAGAGGCCACCATGACACCCGAAGCCAAAGCCCGCCAGCAGATCGACGACAAGCTGGCGCAGGCAGGCTGGATGGTGCAGGACAGCCGACAGGCCAACCTCGGTGCAGCTCTTGGCGTTGCTGTTCGCGAGTATCCGACCGATACCGGCCCAGCCGATTACGTGTTGTTCATCGACCGAGAGGCGGTCGGCGTCATAGAGGCCAAGCCCGACAACACCATCCTCACGTTCGTCGAGGAGCAGACTGCGCGCTACGCCGGCAGCACGCTCAAATGGCGCCTGAAGGCAGCGCCGCTTACTTTCCTATTCGAGAGCACGGGCCAGGTCATCCGCTTCACCGATGGCCGCGACCCGGCCCCGCGCTCGCGCGAGCTGTTCCATTTTTTTCGGCCTGCACAGATGGCCGAATGGTTGGCCCAACCCGATACGCTGCGCCGCCGCCTCGCCGAACGTATGCCCGCACTGCCGGAGCGCAACCTGCGCGACTGCCAAGTCAGTGCCGTCACTGGGCTCGAGAAGTCGTTGGCGCTCAACAAGCCGCGTGCGCTGGTGCACATGGCGACCGGCGCCGGCAAGACCTTCACCGCCATCACTTCGGTCTATCGCCTGCTCAAGTTCGGCGGCGCCAAGCGCGTGCTGTTCCTGGTCGACACGCGCAACCTCGGCAAGCAGGCGCACCAGGAATTCATGGCCTACACGCCGCCCGACGACAGCCGCAAGTTCACCGAGCTGTACAACGTGCAGCGCCTGGCCTCGAGCAGCATCGACCCCCATGCGCAGGTCGTCATCAGCACCATCCAGCGCATGTACTCGGTGCTGTCAGGCGAGCCCATCGACGAGTCGGCCGAAGACGTGTCTCTCAATGAAGTGCAGCAACTTCCGAAGCAGGCCAAGCTGGTGCGCTACAACGCTGACTTGCCGGTCGAGGCCTTCGACTTCATCGTTATCGACGAATGCCATCGCAGCATCTACAACCTGTGGAAGCAGGTGCTCGACTACTTCGACGCTTCCCTGATCGGCCTGACGGCCACGCCGGACAAGCGCACTTTCGGCTTCTTCAACGAGAACATCGTCGCCGAATACACCTATGAGCAGTCGGTGGCCGACGGCGTGAACGTCGGCTACGACGTGTTCGAGATCGAAACCGAGGTCACCCAGAAGGGCGCGCTGCTCACCGCCAAGGAATGGATCGACCACCGCGACCGCCAGACGCGCAAGAAGCGCTGGGCAGAGACAGAGGAAGACGCGGCCTACACCGGCAAGGAGCTCGACCGCTCGGTGGTCAACCCGAGCCAGATCCGGCAGGTGATCCAGGCGATGAAGACGGCGGTGGAAACCACCATCTTTCCGAACCGCAAGGAAGTGCCCAAGACGCTGATATTCGCCAAGACCGACAGCCACGCCGACGACATCATCCAGATGGTGCGCGAGGTCTACGGCCAGGGTAACGCGTTCTGCAAGAAGGTGACCTACCGCTCCGATGAGGACGCCGACACCATCCTCAGCAACTTCCGCAACGACTACCACCCGCGCATCGCCGTCACGGTGGACATGATCGCCACCGGCACCGACGTGAAGCCGCTCGAAGTGCTGCTCTTCATGCGCGACGTGCGCAGCAAGGGCTACTACGAGCAGATGAAAGGCCGGGGCGTGCGCAGCCTGGGCTTCGACGACCTGCAGCGCGTGAGCAACAGCGCCGACAGCGCCAAGACCCGCTTCGTGCTGATCGATGCGGTGGGCGTCGAGAAGTCGCTCAAGACCGAAAGCCGCCCGCTCGAGAAGAAGCCCGGCATGGCGCTGAAGGATTTGCTGCAGGGCGTGGCGATGGGCCACCGCGACGACGACACCGTGGTGAGCCTGGCCAACCGCCTCGTGCGCCTTTCCAAGCAACTCGACGACAAGGCCAAGGCGCGCATCGAGAAGGCCGCAGGCGGCGTACCGGTCGGCGAACTGGGCAAGGCGCTGATCGTCGCACTCGACCCCGACCGCATCGCCGCCACCGCACTCGCAACCGCGCACGCGCGCGGCGTCACGCGCGACGAATCCACGCTCACGGCCGACGAGCTGCTAGAAGCCCGCAACCAGCGCGTGGCCGCCGCCTGCGCGCCCTTCGACCAGCCAGCACTCCGCGACCAGATCGAAGGCGCGCGCCGCGAGCGCGAGCAGCTCATCGACCACATCAACCTCGACCAGGTGACCTTTGCCGGCTACAGCGCGCAGGCCGAAGACGAGGCCCGCAAGGTCATCCAGACCTTCAGCGACTACCTGGCCGCGCACCACGACGAGATCGGCGCGCTGAGCTTTTTCTACCAGCAGCCCTATCAGCGCCGCGCGCTCACCTTCGGGATGATCGAGGACCTGCACGAGCAGCTAAGCCGCCCGCCGCTGATGCTGACGACCGAGCGCCTGTGGAGCGCCTATGCGCGCGTGCACGCGAACCGGGTCAAGGGCGCGGACCGGCAGCGGCAGTTGACCGACCTGATCTCGCTGGTGCGCTTTGCGTCGGGCATGGACGGCGAAGGCGCCGAGTTGCGGCCCTTTGCCGATGAGGTCGACAAGCGTTTTGCCGACTGGGTGTTCCGCCACAACGGCCAGCGCGCGACTGCGTTCACGCCGGAGCAGATGGATTGGTTGCGACTGATGAAAGACCATATCGCGTCGAGCTGCGCGATCGGGCGGCCACATTTCAACTACGCGGCGTTCGCGGCCAAGGGTGGACTGCAGAAGGCATGGGGCGTGTTTGGCGAACAACTGGATCCATTGATGGATGAGATGAATTTGGAGTTGGTGGCGTGAGCAAAGATGAGGGCTATGCAAACCTGGGCGAAGTTGCAAACGAGTCCGTTGATCAGACTGGCCCGGTCAAAGGGGACCATTTCGTTTATGTCGACATCGGAAGCATTGATCGCGAACGAAAGACGGTTGAGGCGCCACAGACTGTTCCCGTAGATAGCGCGCCTAGCCGGGCCAAACAGCGGCTCAGTACTGGCGATGTTCTAGTTTCTATGACCCGTCCAAACTTGAATGCGGTAGCGATTGTTCCGGCTCATCTAGATGGCGCAATTGGTTCCACGGGGTTTCACGTGTTGCGGTCGAAGCACATGGTGTCCAAGTACCTGTATTTCCTCGTTCAATCACAAGAGTTTGTTGATGCCATGTGCGCTGTCGTTCAAGGCGCGCTCTATCCGGCTGTGCGTCCGGGTGACATCAACGCTTTCGCGATGCGTGTCCCGACGCATTCGGAACAAACCCGCATCGTCGACAAACTCGAAGAACTGCTGTCTGACCTCGATGCCGGCGTGGCCGAACTCAAGGCGGCGCAAAAGAAGCTCGCGCAATACCGCCAGTCGCTGCTCAAGGCCGCGGTCGAAGGCCGGCTGACCGAAGCCTGGCGCGCAAAGCACGGCGAGCCCGAGGAAAGCGGTGCGCAATTGCTGGAGCGCATCCTGCGCGAGCGGCGGGCGCGGTGGGAAGCCAAGCAGCTTGCCAAGTTCGAAGCGCGACGCAAGGCACCGGCGAAGGGTTGGCGCGACAACTACCCGGAGCCGGTGGCGCCGGCCTTGAAGGGCCTACCGAAATTGCCTCAGAGCTGGGTTTGGGCATCCCTTGACCAAGTTGTCTATGACTTACGAAGCGGCACGGCGGAAACATCGGGTCGGCAGCCGACCGACTATCCCGTCTTGAAATCGAGCGCGGTTCGGCCGGGCCGAATCGACTTCCAAGCGCTGAACTACCTTCAACAAGATCAAAGTGATCGTGTTGATAACTTCCTTGAGCTTGGCGATCTACTAATTACCCGGCTTAGTGGTTCGGTCGAGTACGTCGGATGTTGTGCGTTGGTCAAACAAATACCTATCTTGGGCGTTCAGTTTCCAGATCGTATTTTTCGAGGAAAGGTGTCTCCGTTGTTCGGTAGTCTTGGAGACTTTCTGGTTTGCTGCTTTCGGAGCGGGTACGTACGGACGCTTCTGGAGGCCGCAGCGAAATCAACGGCCGGGCACAAGCGAATTTCGCTGAGCGATCTGCACGGGCTTCCTATCCCCATGCCGCCAGCAGCCGAAATCGCTGAGGCTGTTCAGCAGTTCCATGAAATGCTTGAGCGCGCGGACCGCAGTGACGAAGCCATTGAGGTGGCGGCAAGGCAGTCCGCCGCCCAACGCAAGAACATCCTCCAAGCCGCCTTCTCCGGCCAACTCGTCCCGCAAGACCCGAACGACGAGACGGCCAGTGTGCTGCTGGAACGCATCCGCGCCGATCGGGCGGCACCCAGCGCAACGAAAGCCCGGCGCGGGCGCCGAACCGCGAATGTGTCATGAACCACAATCTCACAACAGAAGAACTGATCGCACTCGGCGAGAGTGCCGATCTGGAATGCAAGGCTGCACAGGGGCGAGAGGGGCGCGGTGAGCTTCCTGACGATTTCTGGCGCAGCTACAGCGCGATGGCCAACTCCGACGGCGGCCTGATTCTGCTGGGTGTGCAGGAAAAGCCACGGGGTCAATTCAAGGCTGTCGGCTTGGCGGACCTTGAGAAAGTGCGCAAGGCGCTTTGGGACAACCTGCACAACCGCAAACAGGTCAGCACGAACCTGCTCGGTGAATCGGATGTTCAACCCATTCGCGTGGATGGTGAGTCGGTGCTCCAGGTGCGCGTGCCCCGCGCCACGCGGCAGCAACGACCGGTTCATTTGGGCGCCAACCCTTTCGGCGGCACATGGCTGAGGCGCTACGAGGGCGACTACGCCGCCGATGACGAAATGGTGCGGCGCATGCTTGCCGAACGCGTGGAGGACTCGCGCGACGAGCTTGTGCTGGAAGGCTTTGACTTTGTGGATCTGGACATGGAATCGGTGGCGGCCTACCGCAATCGATTCGCAGCGGTTCGCCCGGGCCATGTGTGGACGGAGTTGCCGGTGCCGGAATTCCTGGAGCGAATCGGCGCATGGGGCAAGAACCGCGAGAAGGGTATTTCGGGTCTGCGTGTCGCCGGGCTGCTCATGTTCGGGCGCGCCGAAGTCATCCGGGACGCGTTGCCGCACTACATGGTGGACTTTCAGGAGCGGCCCGAGGCCCGCACAGAACGACGCTGGATCGACCGCCTGGTTCCCGATGGCACATGGTCCGGCAATCTCTACGACTTTTTTCGGAAGGTCTATCAAAAACTCACCGCTGGTTTGAAGGTGCCGTTTCAGTTGCAGGACGGGCAACGGGTGGACGACACGCCCGTGCATGAGGCGCTGCGCGAGGCGCTCGCCAACACACTAATCCACGCGGACTATTCAGGTCGTGTGTCGGTGCTCGTGGTGAAGCGGCCCGACATGTATGGCTTTCGCAATCCGGGTCGCATGCGCATTCCGCCGGAGCTGGCGATTCACGGTGGCAACAGCGACTGCCGAAATCGGCGTCTGCAGACCATGTTCCAACTGGTGGGCTATGGCGACCACGCAGGCTCCGGACTCCCCAAGATCTACACGAACTGGGCGGGGCAACATTGGCGCCGCCCAGTTCTGTATGAACTGCCCGAGCCCGAGCAGACGCTGATGGAACTGCGGATGAGCAGCTTGGTGCCGGCGGATGCGGTGGCGCAATTGGAAGAGCGCCTGGGCACACGATTCAGCTTTCTGCCGAACACCGCCCGCCTGGCACTGATCACGGCGCAAGTAGAAGGGGTCGTGAGTCACGACCGGCTCAAGCAGATCTGCACGGACCATCCCGCTGATCTGACCAAGATGTTGGGCAGCTTGGTGCGCGACGGGCTGCTTTTGCCGGACGGCGCAGGCAGAGGTACGGTTTATTTCCTGCCTTGGCAAAGGCGTTTGACGGCCACTGTCTTCGATATCGCCGATGAAGCAGTTGCACCCCCGGAGCTTGGCGTCATAACACCGGAGCTAGCAGGCCAATCACCGGAGCTAGCGGCGCAACCACCGGAGCCCGCCTTGGCGGGGGGCGCCGTTGTTCAGCCTTTGCTCGACTGGGCCACCGTCTTGCCTGCGATTCAGGCCCAGCTGATAGAGCTGGGGCGGCCGGTGGCGGGGCGCGGACGCGTGGCGCCATCGGCACTTCGAGCGAGCATTCTTGCGCTTTGCTCTGGCCGCCATCTGGGGCTACGCGTGCTGGCCCACGTGCTGGAACGCGATTCGGACGATCTCCGCAAGCGCACGCTCACGCCGATGGTCAGAGAAGGCGTTCTGCGCACGACCTACACGAATCCGCGCGATCCGAGACAGGCCTACACAGCGGCTTCCAGCAGTTCGGAAGAACAGAACGACGGATGAGCGCGGCCTGCTTGCCTAACGGGCATTTGATGAAGACCTCGAACAGGCGGTGACGGCGTGGCGGTGGCGTTACTTGCAAATCAGTGCCCCGAGCTGTATGCAAACGCCTCCCCGACATAAAAATTCATTGTTAATCAACAGCTTACGGAAAATTCGGGTACTTGCTGGTCATTTGATAGAGACCCATCGAGTTCTCGTTGCGCTGGATAAATCCTCAGTTCATGAACGCCTCCTCCCTCGTCCAAAAAATCTGGAACTTCTGCCACACGCTGCGCGACGACGGCGTGGGCTATGGCGACTATCTGGAGCAGCTGACCTACCTGCTGTTTTTGAAGCTGACGCATGAATACGCGCAGCAGCCGTACGACCGGCCGGCCAACATTCCCAAGGGCTTCGACTGGCCCAGCCTCAAGGGCAAGACCGGCGAGCCGCTGGAAGCGCATTACCTGGCGGTGCTGCACAAGCTGGCCCAGGAGCCAGGCATGCTGGGCGCGATCTTCTTCAAGGCACAGAACAAGATCCAGGACCCCGCCAAGCTGTCGCGGCTGGTGCAGCTGATCGATGCCGAAAGCTGGATCAGCCTCGACGCCGACACCAAGGGCGACCTGTACGAAGGTCTGCTGCAGAAGAACGCAGAAGACACCAAGAGCGGCGCCGGCCAGTACTTCACGCCGCGTGTGCTGATCGAGGCGATGGTCGAATGCATTCGGCCGCAGCCGATGAGGACGATTGCCGATCCGGCCTGCGGCACGGGTGGCTTCTTCCTCGGCGCCTACGACTGGTTGACGCAGAAAAGCGGGCTCAAGCTCAATATCACGCAGCAGAAGTTCTTGCACAGCAAGACCTTCTTCGGCAACGAGATCGTCGCTTCAACGCGGCGGCTGTGTCTGATGAACCTGTTTCTGCACAACGTGGGCGAGCTCGATGGGGAGCCGGCGGTCGATCGCGCCGATGCGTTGATCTCTGCGCCCGAGCAGCGCTTCGACTACGTGCTGGCCAATCCGCCCTTCGGCAAGAAGAGCAGCATGACCATCACCAATGCCGAAGGCGAGGAAGACCGCGACGCGCTCACCTACGAGCGGCAGGACTTCTGGCAGACCACGTCGAACAAGCAGCTCAACTTCTTGCAGCACATCGTCACCATCCTCAAAACCACGGGGCAGGCGGCGGTGGTGCTGCCCGATAACGTGTTGTTCGAGGGCGGTGCGGGCGAGAAGATCCGGCGCAAGCTGCTCGAAACATGCGACGTGCACACCTTGCTTCGGCTGCCGACCGGTATCTTCTATGCGCAGGGCGTAAAGGCGAACGTGTTGTTCTTCGACAAGAAGCCGGCCGATGGCAAGGTGCACACCAAGGGCGTGTGGATCTACGACCTGCGCACCAACAAGCACTTCACGCTCAAGACGCGGCCGTTGACCACGGGCGACCTGCGCGAGTTCGTCGACTGTTACAAGCCGGCCAACCGGCATGACCGCGTGGAATCCGAGCGCTTTCGGCATTTCAGTTACGCCGACCTGGTAACGCGCGACAAGGCCAGCCTCGACATCTTCTGGCTCAAGGACGACAGCCTCGACAACCTGGACGACCTGCCGCCGCCGGATGTGCTGCAGCAGGCGATCATCGACCATCTGGAGGCAGCTTTGGCATCCTTCCGTGATGTCGCCGCAGGCCTGCCGGCGTCGGCGCATGTGCCGCCGGCAGCTGCAAAAGCGATCTGATTCGCACGCTTTCCCCATGCCCCGCACCGCCGTCATCGACTTCGAAACCACCGGCCTCTCCCCCCTGATGGGCGACCGGGCCACCGAGGTCGCGATCGTGCTGATGGAGGGCGACAAAGTGGTCGACCGGTTCCAGAGCCTGATGAACGCGGGGGTACGCATCTCGGCCTTCATCGAATCGTTCACCGGCATCAGCAACGCGATGGTGGCCGCGGCGCCGCCGGCGGCGCAGGTGATGGCGGAGGCGGCGCGGTTCGTGGGCGATACGCCGATGGTGGCGCACAACGCGTCGTTCGACCGGCGCTTCTGGGTCAGCGAACTGGAGCGGGCCGAGGTGGCGGCCGCCCAGCCTTTCGTGTGCACCCTGCTGCTGTCGCGCCGGCTGACGCCGGAGGCCAAGACCCACAAGCTAGGCGCGCTGGCGGCGCTGCACGGGCTGGCGCCGACCGGCCGGGCCCACCGGGCGCTGGCCGATGCGGAGATGGCCGCCGCGCTGCTGGGCCACCTGCGGCGGCAGCTGTGCACCCGCTTCGGCGTGCCGCATGCGCACCATGCGCTGCTGGCCAAGGTGCAGGCGGCGCAACGGCATGCGCTGCCGACGGTGGTGCAGCGCTACTTCGCACACCGATAGGCAGCCGCCGTCGCCTGCCGATGCGGAAATCAAGCCAAATATTGGCATGATCATGCTAGATTTGGATCTATGTCTATCGCCGATGCGCTTTTCTCGCCCGCTCAGGCCAAGGTCCTGACCTGGGTGTTCGGCCAGCCCGAGCGTTGGTTCCACGTCAACGAGCTCATCCGGTTGACCGGGCTCGGCAGTGCATCGGTACAGCGCGAACTCAAGCGACTGGAGCAGAGCGGTCTGGCACAGGCAGAAAGGGTGGGCAACCTGCGCCGCTACCGCGCGAATGCCGCCAGCCCCGTGTTCGCCGAGATAGCGTCCTTGACCAAGAAGACTTTGGCCGTGGTGCCGGTGATCCAGGCGGCACTGGAGCCGCTGCGCGACCGGATCGTCCTGGCGCTGGTGTTCGGCTCGGTCGCCAAGGGCACCGAACACGCCGCCAGCGACATCGATCTGCTGGTCGTCAGCGACACGGTCTCCTGGAGCGATCTGCTGGCTTGCCTGGCCGGGACGGAAAGCACGCTGGGACGGCCGGTGAATCCGAGCTGCTACACCGTTGCGGAGTTTCAGGAGCGCGTGGCGGACCCGAACTCCTTCGTTTCGCGCGTTCTGGCGCAGCCATTACTTCTGCTATGGGGGTCGCCGCATGGGCTTGGTGCCGCTGGATAACCTGGTTCGCATCCACCCGTTGAAAGCAGAGCCCCGCAACGATGCGGAAATCGGCCGCATGCTGCGGCGTGCGCGTGTCCGCCTTGCGGATGTCGCCCAAACCGCGAATTCGCTCGAAACGCGCTTCAGCTGCGCCTACGATGCTGCGCATGCCGCCGCGCTGGCCATGCTGCGATGGCACGGCTACCGAAGCGAGAACCGGGTGACGGTGTTCCAGTGCCTGGAGCACACGCTGGGCTGGCCACCCGCGCGCTGGCGGCTGCTCGACGCTGCCCACCGCAAGCGCAACCTGGCGGAATACGAAGGCCACTTCGACCTGGGCGAAGGGGCAGTGCAAGATCTGGCAGCCGCCGCCCTGTCGCTGGTGACCGAAGTCGAAGCACGCACCGCGCCATGACACCGCAGAAAGAATGCACATGACACCGTCCGAAGCGATCGCGTCGCTCCCCTTCTCCAACCCCTACCGCCACGGCTTCGCCCGCCTGGCGGTGGGCGTGCCGCGCAACCGGGTGGCCGATCCGGTGTTCAACGCCGCCGAAACCATTCGCCTCTACCGCGAGGCCGCGGCGGGCGGCGCGGTGGTGGTCGCCTTCCCCGAGCTGGGCCTGTCGGCCTATACCTGCGACGACCTGTTCCACCAGGCCGCCCTGCTCGAGGCCTGCGAGGCGGCGCTGCAGGCCGTCGTCGACGCGTCGCTCGACATCCCGGCGGTCGCCGTCGTCGGCCTGCCGCTGCGGGTGGAGCACCGGCTCTTCAACTGCGCGGCCCTGGTCGCGGGCGGCCGGCTGCTGGGGGTGCAGCCCAAAACGTATCTGCCCAACTACGGCGAGTTCTACGAGGCGCGGCAGTTCGACTCGGGCACCAGCGCGCTCGCCACCACCATCGCGCTCTGCGGCCAGGGCGACGTGCCCTTCGGCTCCGACCTGATCTTCCATGCGCGGCAGCTGCCGCTGCTGAAGATCCACGTCGAGATCTGCGAGGACGTGTGGGTCCCCATCCCGCCCAGCAGCTACGCCGCGCTGGCGGGCGCCACGGTGCTGGTCAACCTGTCGGCCAGCAACATCACCATCGGCAAATCCAGCTACCGCCACCAGCTGGTGGGGCTGCACTCGGCGCGCTGCCTCTCGGCCTACCTGTACTCGTCGGCCGGCATCGGCGAATCGACGACCGACCTGGCCTGGGACGGCCAGGCGCTCATCTACGAAAGCGGCGAACTGCTGGCCGAGAGCGAACGCTTTTCCGACGCCTCGCACCTGATCAGCGCCGATGCCGACCTGGAGCGCCTCTCGCGCGAGCGGATGCGCCAGGGCACCTTCGGCGATTCGGTGCAGAAGCACCGCGGCGCGCTGCAGGGCTTTCGCACCGTCGGCTTCGACCTGCCGCTGCCGCACCACGCCACCGGCCTGCAGCGCCGGGTGGAGCGCTTCCCCTACGTGCCCTCGAACGCCGCGACCCGCGACGAGCGCTGCCGCGAGGTGTTCAACATCCAGGTGCAGTCGCTGGTGCAGCGGCTGGAGGCGACCGGCATCCAGAAGGTGGTGATCGGCGTGTCGGGCGGACTGGATTCGACCCACGCGCTGCTGGTGCTGGCCCGCGCGATGGACCGGCTGCAGCTGCCGCGCGCCAACATCCTGGGCTTCACCATGCCCGGCTTCGCCACCAGCGGCCGCACGCTCGCGCAATCGCATGCGCTGATGGCGGCCATCGGCTGCACCGCCCGCGAGATCGACATCCGCCCCAGCTGCACCCAGATGCTGCAGGACATCGGCCACCCGTTCCACGACGGCCGGCCGGTCTACGACATCACCTTCGAGAACGTGCAGGCCGGCGAGCGCACCAGCCACCTGTTCCGCCTGGCCAACTTCCACAACGGCATCGTCGCCGGCACCGGCGATCTGAGCGAGCTGGCGCTGGGCTGGTGCACCTACGGCGTGGGCGACCACATGTCGCACTACAACGTCAACGCCAGCGTGCCCAAGACGCTGATCAAGCACCTGGTCGGCTGGGTGGCCCAGCAGGATGTGCTGGGCGCCGAGGGCAGCGCCGTGCTGCGCGCCATCGTCGAAACCGAGGTCAGCCCCGAGCTGGTGCCGCACGGCGACCTGGCCGATGCGTTGCAAGCAAGATCGCCCGCCGGCCGGCCTGCAGCGCCGGCCAGCAGCTATCAAAAAAATAGCATTGGACCGGATGCCGCACAGGCCGATGCCAGCGACACCCTGCCCGCGGCAGCCGCCGCCCCAGCATCCGGCCAGCCCGGCCAGAAGACCGAGGACACCATCGGCCCGTACGAGCTGCAGGACTTCCACCTGTACTACGTCCTGCGCTACGGCTACCGCCCCAGCAAGGTCGCCTTCCTGGCCCACACCGCCTGGGGCGACCGCCGCACCGGCACCTGGCCCGACGACCTGCCCGCCCACAACCAGTACACCCTGGCCGAGATCAAGAAGCACCTGGGCACTTTCCTGTGGCGCTTCTTCAAGACCAGCCAGTTCAAGCGCAGCTGCGTGCCCAACGGCCCCAAGGTCGGCTCGGGCGGTTCGCTCTCGCCGCGCGGAGACTGGCGGGCGCCGAGCGACTCGGAGGCGGTGGTGTGGATGGAGGAGTTGAAGCGGGTGCCGGAGGAGGGGTGAAGGGCCGCAGGCGACTGGCTTGCCCGCGCCGCGCGCCGGATAATCCCGCCATGCATATCGCGCCTGCCCTCCGCCTGCGAATCGACGACATCTGCCGCCGCTACCACGTGCGCAGTCTGCAGCTGTTCGGTTCCGCGGCCACCGGCGCGGAACGGCCCGACAGCGACGTCGATCTGCTGGTCGAGTTCATACCGGGCGAGGCCCCGAGCGGCTTCTCATTGGTCGACATGCAGGCCGAGCTCTCCGAGGCCTTCGGCGGCCGCAGGATCGACCTGGCGTTTCCCTCGGTCCTGCGCAACGCCTACCGGCGCCGGGCGATCGAGCCGCAACTGCGATCGCAGCCGCCCCTGTTCCAGCAGTGACCGATCGCAACCCTGCCCATCTGGCCGACATGCTGCAGTTCGTCCAGGAGTTGCGAAGCTTCGTGCACGGCGTGCCGTTGGATGCTTTCGTGCAGAACCGCGTACTGTGCCTTGCGACGGAGAAGCTTTTCATCAACCTGGGCGAAGCTGCCAGCCGCATGGCCCCGCAGGCCACCATGGCGATGCCGGACATCCCGTGGCGCCAGATCGTCGGACTTCGCAACGTCCTCGCCCACGGCTACGAAGCGGTCGCGCACGAGGTGCTGTTCAAAACGGCGAACGACGACCTGCCCGGGCTGGAGAAAGCGCTGTTGGCAGCGCTCGATGCGTACGACCTCCCCTGATCCGCGCAGGATTCCTGCGCGCCCAACAGCGCAGCATCGCAGGCTACGCCGCTCCACCCAAGCCCCATGACCCCCCACCGCATCTGCACCGCCACCGACCTCGAGGAAGGCGGCCTGGCCGTCACCTTCGCCACGCCGGCGGGCCAGCCGGCGCTGGCGGTGCGGTGGCACGGCCGGGTGTTCGGCTATGTCAACGAATGCGCGCATGCGTCGGTGCCGATCGACTTCGAGCGGCAGGTGTTCGACCGCAGCAAGACCTACCTGATGTGCGCGCGGCATGGAGCGATCTATGCGCCCGACACGGGACTGTGCGTGGGCGGCCCGTGCCGGGGCAGCAGCCTCGACGCGCTGGCGGTGCGGGAAGCCGACGGCGCCATCTGGCTAGACGACGCAGGCACGACCCGCTGAAGCAGCAAGACTGCACAACGCCTGCCCCAGCCGTCACTGCCGCGCAGCCGGCAGCAGCCGAAGGACCCCGCCCCCAAGCCCCTCGGGATGCGCCGAGGAGCGCAGCGGCAGGCGGAAAAAGGGCCGCGCATGTCTGAGGTTCTATG
>NZ_LMKO01000009.1 GCF_001421705.1 Xylophilus sp. Leaf220
GGGGTCATCCGGACGGGCTCCCTTCAGCGCGGCAGGAGCGAGGGGGATCGTATTAGGAGGAGCCGAAGGCGGGGGACATTCGCGGAGGGGGTCACCCGGCGATCACGGCCCCCGCACCACCCCGACAACGACCGCAAACAACCCCCCCGGTGCAAATGAGCGGCCCCTAAGCCGACGACTGCAATCCCGCCACCGCATCCCGCCACTCCCTCTCCAGCACCTCCACCAACGCCCCGGCCCCCATCGGCCGCACCCCCGCCACCCCCTGGCCCGCCCACAGCGACAGATACCGCGCATCCCCCGCGGCCGCCGCCGCCTTGCGCAAGGCCCCGGTCAGCGCGTTCTGCACCGGATAGGCCGGCACCGACAGCTCGTCGTCCCGCAGCTGCTCCATCACCCGGTTGACGATCCCACGTGCCGGCTTGCCGGAGAAGACGCGGGTGATGCGGGTGTCGGTGGCGCTCGCCGACTGCAGCGCCTGGCGGTACGCGCTGCCGATGCCCGATTCGTCGCAGGCCAGGAAGGCGGTGCCCATCTGCACCGCCTGCGCGCCCAAGGCCAGGGCCGCTGCGATGCCGCGGCCGTCCATGATCCCGCCGGCCGCGATCACCGGAATGCCCAGCGGGCGCAGCGCATCGGCGCACTGCGGCACCAGCGCCATCGTGCCGACCAGCGAGGCGGTGAAGTCGCCCAGGAAGGTTCCCCGGTGCCCGCCCGCCTCCATGCCCGACGCGCAGACCGCGTCGGCGCCCACGGCCGCCCAGGCACGGGCCTCGTCCACCGTGGTGGCGGTGCCCACCACGCGGCAGCCCGCCGCCTTCAACCGCGCCACGTCGTCCGCGACCAGGATGCCGAAGGTGAAACTGGCGACCGCCGGGCGCAGCGCGATCACGGTGTCGAGCTGCTGCCGGAAGTCCTCGCACCACTGGGCGGGCACGGCCGGTGCCAGGCCCAGCTCGGCGTGCAGCGGCGCCAGGCGCGCCATGGCGGCGGCCACGGTGGCCGGGTCGGGCGAAGGCGCGTCCTGCACGAAGAGGTTGATGCCGAAGGGCCGGTCGGTGCGGCGGCGGACGTCGGCGGCAGCGTCGGCCAAAGCGGCCGCGGAGCGCACGCCGGCACTCAGCATGCCCAGCCCGCCGGCGGCCGCGACGGCGGCGGCCAGTGCGGGGGTGTCGGCGCCGGTCATCGGGCCCTGGACGATGGGCAGGCGCAGGCCCAGGGTGGTGCGCAGGGATGCGGTCATGGAAGGCTCCTGGGATGGTGGGTGGGGACGATGGCGGCCTGCCGGCGCAGGCGCGCGCCGGCTAAGGGCGGGCCGATCCTTCGGCGTCGCGGGAAGGCGCATCGGGGGGCGTCGTGGCCGCAGCATCCGCAGGACCGACCGCCACGCCGTCCTGCAGCGCCGCCTGCAGCGCCGCCTGCAGCGCATCCAGCGCTGCCGACCGGTAGCCGCTGCGCCGCACCAGCAGCGTGTCGGCGGTGCAGAGCGGATGCAGCCGCAGCTCGCTCGGCACGCGGGTCAGCGCCAGCACCGAGCGGGGCACCACGCCCACGCAGCCGCCGGCCGCCACGCAGGCCAGGATCGCGTGGTAGGAACCCAGCTCCAGCAGCTGCACTGTCCGGGGCCGGGGGGCCAGCCAGGCCTGGGCGATGCGGCGGTAGGTGCAGCCCGCCTCGAAGGCGGCCAGCGTGCCGGGCTGCACGTCGGCGGGGCCCGTGACCGGCGGATGGCCGGCCGGCAGGGCCAGCACCAGTTCCTCGGCGTAGAGCGCCGTCGCGTCCAGCCCCGGGCCGGGCGGATCGCCCGGTGGCCAGGCGACCAGGATCGCGTCGAGCGCATGCGCCTCCAGCCGGTCGATCAGCTGCTGGCTGGACGCGGTGGAGAGCTCCAGCGCCACCTCCGGCCACTGGCGGTGGAAGCGCGCCAGCGGCCCGGGCAGCCGGCTTGCCGCGGTGCTCTCCATCGAGCCCAGCCGCAGCCGGCCGGCGGGGTGGGCCGGGCGCATCGCCTGGCGGGCTTCCTCGGCCAGGGCCAGCAGGCGGTCGGCATACCCGAGCAGGGTGCGGCCTTCGGTGGTCAGCGCCATGCGCCTGCCTTCGCGCAGGAACAGGGCGGTGCCGAGGGCGTCTTCCAGCTGCTGCACCCGGGTCGTCACGTTCGACTGCACCCGGCCCAGCCGCTCGGCTGCGCGGGTGATGCTGCCTTCGGCCGCCACGGTACGAAAGATTTCCAGCGCTGCCAGATCCAATTGCGTCCCCTGTCGATCTTCTCTGGGGATCGATTCTATATTTTCGTTCTCTTGATAAGATGGAAAGGCGCCGCCGTGGCGTGGGCTTTATCCCTACCTTTTCCGTGCCGCTTCGCTTCATTCCCCGCATCCGCCCCGACCGGCCCCTGCACATCGCCATCGCCGGCACCGCCACCCTGGCGGCGGCGCTGGGCATCGGCCGATTCGCCTTCACGCCCTTGCTGCCGATGATGCTGCACGACGGCGTGATCGACCTGGCCGCCGGCAGCTGGCTGGCGACGGCCAACTACATCGGCTACCTGGTCGGGGCACTGCTCTACATGGCGCTGCCGTGGCTGGGCCGCCGGATAGGGCGGGCGGCGCCGGGTGCGGCGCTGGCGCGCGGAGGGCTGGTGCTGACGGTGCTGCTTACGGTGGGGCTGGCCGTACCGTGGCAAGCCGGCTGGCCCACGCTGCGGTTCATCGCCGGGGTGGTGAGCGCGATGGTGTTCCTGTCGACCTCTCACTGGTGCATGGGCCGGCTGACCGCGCTGGGCACGCCGGCCCTCGGCGGGCTGATCTTCTGCGGGCCGGGTCTGGGCATCGCGCTGACGGGCCTGTCGGCCAGCGCGATGGTGGCGGCGCACTGGAGCGCGGCTACCGGCTGGGCGGTGTTCGGGGGTCTGGCCGCACTGCTGACCGCTTTCGTCTGGCCGGTGCTGGGGCGGGGCGGCGAGGCCGCATCGGCCGGCGGGCCGGCGCACGGCACGCCGTCGGCGCCCGCGCCGTCGCCCGCCGCCGAGCGTGCGCTGCTCGCCATCGCCTACGGCCTGGCCGGCTTCGGCTACATCGTCACCGCGACCTTCCTGCCGGTGATCGCCCGTACCGTGCTGCCGGCCGGCTCGCCCTGGCCCGACCTGTTCTGGCCGATGTTCGGCGGCGGCGTGGCGCTGGGCGCCCTGCTCTCGACCCGGGTGGCCCAGGCCCGCGACCGGCGCCTGCTGCTGGCGGCGTGCTACCTGGTGCAGGCCGCGGCCATCGTGCTGGGCATGGCGTGGCCCGGCCCGGCAGGCTTCGCGCTCGGCAGCCTGCTGCTCGGCCTGCCCTTCACCGCGATCACCTTCTTCGCCCTGCAGGAGGCCCGCCGCGAATGGCCCGCCGCCGGCGCCAGCTTCACCGGCCTGCTGACCGCCCTCTACGGCATCGGCCAGATCGCCGGGCCGCCGCTGGTGGCGCTGCTGCTGTCGCGCGCCGCCTCGCGGGCCGAGGGGTTTCACTGGGCGCTGGCGTTGGCGGCGAGCTCGCTGGTGCTGGGGGCGGGGTTGTACGGGGCGATGTGGAAGCGCTGGCCGGCGGCCGCGCACGCATCCCGCTAGCGGTTTTCAATTCCTGCGAGCGCAGGATTTTTCGGGCAGAACCAACGGTCGCATCAGCCTGTTCCTAAGATCGCAGGAACACTCTGCCCGCCTCAGGCCTCGACGCGGTGCTCGCCCCGCACCACCCGCACCACCCGCGCCGCCTCCAGCGGCATCTCCAGCACGAAGCAGGCGCCCGGCCCGCCGTCGGGGCGGTCTTCGCAGCGGACGGTGCCGCCGTGGCGCAGGGCGATCGAGCGGACCAGGGCCAGGCCCAGGCCGACCCCGCCGTCGCGTTCGCTGGCGCCGGGCAGGCGGTAGAACGGCTCGAAGATGCGGTCGCGCTGCTCGGGCGGCACGCCGGGGCCGTGGTCGCAGACGCGCAGCACCGCGCGGCCGGGGCGGCCCGGCGGGGCGGTTTCGCGCTGCAGGAGCAGTTCGATATCGCCCTGGCTGTAGCGCCGGGCGTTTTCCAGCAGGTTGCGCACCGCGCGGCGCAGCAGGCGGGCCACGCCGTGCACCTCCACGTCGGCGGCGCTGGGGTCTACCTGCAGCTCGGCACCGACGCGGGCGCATTCCTCGGCCGCCAGGCCGGTCAGGTCGACCGGCTCCTCGGTGCCGACGTCGGCCTCCTGCGCGTCGAGCCGGCTGGCCAGCAGGATCTCGTCGATCAGCTGGTCGAGCTCGGCGATGTTGCGGGCGATCTCGGCCTTGAAGGCGGGCGACGGCGTGCCGCCCATCAGCTCCAGCCCCATGCGGATGCGGGTGAGCGGCGAGCGCAGCTCGTGCGACGCGTTGGCCAGCAGGGTGCGGTGGGATTCGACCAGCGTCTCGATCCGCTCGGCCGCATGGTTGAAGCGGCGCGCCAGGAACGCGACCTCGTCGGAGCCCTGCACCGGCACCCGCGCGGCCAGGTCGCCGCGGCCCCAGCTCTCGACGCCCTGCTGCAGCCGCTCCAGCCGGCGGGTGAGCTTGCGGATGATCGGGTAGGTGGCCAGCGCCACCGCCACCGCCACCAGCCCCAGCGTCCAGAAGAAGCCGAAGGGCGGCTTGTTCCAGAAGCCGCCGGGCGGGCGCTGCAGGTGCATCGTGAGCAACTGGCCGTCGCCCATCGTGACAACGAACTCGGGGCCGGTGCGCGGCGGTGGCGGCGGGTGCAGGTTGGGCGGGAACGGCTTGTCGCTCGGGCCGGTATCGGTGGGCGCCTCGCCCGGCGGAATGCGCCGCCGCAGGATGCCGTTGCCGACCACGCCGCCCTCGACGTTGCGCACGATCAGCTCCCGCGGCGGCGGATCGGCCGCCATCTGCCAGGCCCAGCCGACCAGCAGCGTCAGCACCGCCACCGCCAGCAGCACCGCCAGCCAGATGCGCACGTACAGCCGCTGCCCCAGGCGCGCCAGCGGCCCGGAGCGCGATGGGCGCGGCGGCGATGCGGTCGGCGTCACCACGTCTAGTCTTGTTGTTTCGCGAACACGTAGCCCACGCCGCGCACCGTCAGGATGCGCTTGGGGTTCTTGGCGTCGACCTCGATCGCGGCGCGGATGCGGCCCATGTGCACGTCGATCGAGCGGTCGAAGGCCTCTAGCTCGCGGCCGCGCACGGCTTCCATGATCTGGTCGCGGCTCAACACCCGGCCGGCCCGCTCGGCCAGCGCGACCAGCAGGTCGAACTGGTAGGAGGTCAGCTCGCAGGCCTGGTTGCCGACGGTCACCGCGCGGGCGTCGCGGTCGATCTCCAGCGTGCCGAAGCGCAACGTGCGGGCCGACGGCGCGGCGCCGTCGCCGCGGCGGCGCAGGATGGCGCGGATGCGGGCCAGCAGTTCGCGCGGCTCGAAGGGCTTTGGCAGGTAGTCGTCGGCGCCCATCTCCAGGCCGATGATCCGGTCCATCGGGTCGCCCTTGGCGGTGAGCATCAGCACCGGCACGCGGGAGGCGCCGCTGGAGAGCGCGCGGATGCGGCGGCAGACCTCGAGCCCGTCGATGTCGGGCAGCATCAGGTCGAGGATCACCAGGTCGGGTACCGGCCCGTCGCCCTGGACCTGCGCCAGGCCGCTCAGGCCGTCGACCGCGTGGGCCATCTCGAAGCCCGACTGGGTCAGGTACTCGCCCACCATCTGCGCCAGGCGGGCGTCGTCTTCGATCATCAAAAGTCGGGTGGGGCTGGGTGTGCTCATGGTTGCATGCTCGTGCCGATGGTCGGGCGTTCGGTTGAAGCCACCGTAAAGTTGGGTAAACGGCGGTGCGCGGCGCAGATCGAATGCTATCGAATGTATAGCTGCTGGTCGGCACCCCGCGCCGGACTCAGGCCTTTTCTTCTCGCAGTCGTGCGCGGGCCGCCAGGGCCACCAGCACCAGCACCGGCAGGCCGAGCACGGCGGTCATCGTGAAGAAGGCGCCGTAGCCGTGCGCATCGACGTACACGCCCGAGAAGCCGGCCAGCCATTTGGGCAGCAGCAGCATCATCGAGCTGAAGAGGGCGTATTGCGTGGCCGAGTACTGGATGTTCGTCAGCGCCGACAGGTAGGCGATGAAGGCGGCCGAGGCGATGCCGCCGGCCAGGTTGTCGGCCGACACCACCGCTATCAGCCCCGCCACGTCGTGCCCCCGCGTGCCCAGCCAGGCGAAGAGCAGGTTGGAGAGCGACGACAGCACCGCGCCCAGCATCAGCACCCGCATCACCCCCACCCGCATCGTCAGCGCGCCGCCCAGGAAGGCGCCTGCCAGGGTCATCGCGACGCCGTAGACCTTGGTGACGCTGGCCACCTCGTCCTTGGTGAAGCCCATGTCGACGTAGAACGGGTTGGCCATGATGCCCATCACCACGTCGCTGATGCGGTAGGTGGCGATCAGCGCGAGGATCAGCAGGGCCTGGCCGCGGTAGCGGCGGATGAAGTCGGCGAACGGATCGACCAGCGCGCCGCGCAGCCACTCGGCCGCGTCGCGGGCCGGCGGCAGGGCGCGCGGCGCCGGCTCGGGCGAGAACAGCACCGTCGCGATGCCGATCGCCATCGACGCCGCCATCGCGCAGTACGCGAACGACCAGGCGCCCGGCTGGTAGCCGGCCGTACCCGCCGTCTCGGCCCGCGCGGCGATCCACAGCGCGCCGGCGCCGGCCCAGATCATCGCCAGCCGGTAGCCGGTCTGGTAGGTGGCGGCCAGGGCCGCTTGCCGGTCGGCGTCGGCCGATTCGATCCGGAAGGCGTCCAGCGCGATGTCCTGCGTGGCCGAGCCGAACGCCACCGCCAGCGCGCACCAGACCACCGGCCCCAGGTCGGCCCGCGGATCGTGCAGCGCCATGCCCACCAGGCCGGCCACCACCACGCACTGCGCCAGCAGCAGCCAGCTGCGCCGGCGGCCGAGCGCACGGGTCAGCAGCGGGATCGGCATCCGGTCGACCAGCGGCGCCCAGACCCACTTGAACGCATAGGCCAGGCCCACCCAGCTCAGGTAGCCGATGGTGGTGCGGTCGATGCCCGCCTCGCGCAGCCAGAAGCTCAGGGTGCCCAGCACCAGCAGCAGCGGCAGCCCGGCGGTGAAGCCGAGGGCCGCCATCCGCAGGCTGGCCGGCTCCCGGTAGACGCGGAAGGCCGCGCGCCAGGATCGGCGAGGCGGCGGCGTCGGCACCGCGGAAGAAGGAGAGGGCGAGGGTGCGGCGGCCGCGTTGGGGATGCTGTCCGACATGTGAATCCAGGGTTCTGCCTATTATTGGCCGCATGTGCCGACTCTGCGACCTCAAGACACCCGCCCCCGCCGCATCCGCCGGCGCCGGCGGCCTTCCACCCCGTACCTGGACGCGCCGCGGCTTCACCGCCCTGGTGGCCGCGGGCGGCACCTCGGCCGCGCTGGCGCAGGTCGATGTCGGCCAGGGCTCGCGCCTGCGCGGCCTGGTGCCGGCCGAGACCCTGGAGCAGGCCGCCGCCCAGCAGTACCCGGAGCTCATGGCCCAGGCCCGTGCCCAGAACGCGCTGGCGCCCGACAGCCATCCGCAGGTCGTCCGGCTGCGCGCCATCTCGCAGCGGATCATCCCGTACACCGCACAGTGGAACGACCGCTCCCGCAACTGGAAGTGGGAGGTCAACCTGATCGGCAGCAAGCAGATCAACGCCTTCTGCATGCCCGGCGGCAAGATTGCCTTCTATACCGGCATCCTCGACCAGCTAAAGCTCACCGACGACGAGACCGCGATGATCATGGGCCACGAGATGGCCCACGCCCTGCGCGAACATGCCCGCGCCCGCGTCGCCAAGACGCAGGCCACGCAGCTGGGCGTCTCGGCCATCTCGCAATTGCTCGGCCTGGGCCAGATCGGCCAGACCGTCACCGGCCTGGGCGGCGAGCTGCTCACCCTGCGCTTCAGCCGCGCCGACGAGACCGATGCCGACATCGTGGGCCTGGAACTGGCCGCACGGGCCGGCTTCGACCCGCAATCGGCGGTATCGCTGTGGGAGAAGATGGGCAAGGCCAGCGGCGCTGCCGGAGGCCCCAACTTCCTCTCCACCCACCCCTCGGGCCCCGACCGTATCCGCGAGCTGCAGGCCAACGTGCCGAAGGTGGAGCCGCTGTACGAGCAGGCCAAGCGCAGGGGTTGATCCACTGCCCCCAACCGAACGCTGCGCTCAGGTCCCGCCGACGTACGGATTGCTCTTGCGCTCCCGGCCGAAGGTGCTCTCGGGGCCGTGGCCGGGCACGAAGACGGTGGCGTCGCCCAGGGGCCAGAGCTGGGTGACGATGCTGCGGATCAGGGCCTGCGGGTCGCTGCGGGGGAAATCGGTGCGGCCGACCGATCCGGCGAAGAGCACGTCGCCGACAAAGGCTCGGTTCATCTCGGCATTGTGGAAGACGACGTGGCCCGGCGTGTGGCCGGGGCAGTGCCGCACCTGGAACACATGTTCGCCGAGCGCGACCGTATCGCCGCCCTGCAGCCAGCGCTGCGGCACGAAGGCGCCGGCCGGCGGGAAGCCGAAGGCACGCGCCTGCTCGGCCAGCCCGTCGATCAGGAACTGGTCGTCGGGATGCGGGCCGATCACCGGCAGGCCGCGCCGGGCGACCAGTTCGGCGACGCCGCCCGCATGGTCGATATGCGCATGGGTGAGCCAGATCTGGGTGAGCGCCACGCCCAGTTCCTCGGCGGTGGCGATCAGCAGCGGCACGTTGCCGCCCGGGTCGATCAGCACGCCCTCCATCGTGGCGTCGTCCCAGAGGAGCGAGCAGTTCTGTTGGAAGGCGGTGACGGGGAGGGTGCGGTACTGGAGCATCGGCCGATTGTCGCCGTGGCCGTGGCGGTGCACCGTGTCGGCGCCCGTTCGTGGGGCATGGGTGCCGTTCGGAAGCGGATCGCCACGCGGGGGCGGATCGACCCCCCGTGTAGAAGAAAAGTGGCCGCAGCCGGCGTGGAATGCCGGCTTGATGCTATTTAACCTGTAGCGGGCGACGGCCCGAGCCAGGGGGCGGTCGTCGGGTGCCGGTTCGTGGCACGGCCCTTGCATCTCGTCTTGTGTACAAGTTTGGATGCTTAACCGTGGTGCACAGCGATTCATCTTCATTCTCCACCGATCTGGACGGCAGCGTGCCTGCCGCGCATTCGCTGCCTGCCGAATTGGCAGCCCGGCCCGCGGCAGCCTGGATCGCCCGTTTCGGTACCGACTTGGCCGGCGCGGCCGCGGGCCCGCTGGCCGGCCTGCGGTTCGCCGCCAAGGACAACATCGACGTGGCCGGTGTGCCGACCACCGCCGCCTGCCCCGCTTTCGCCTACACGCCCGGCGCCCATGCGGAGGTCGTCGAGCGGCTGCTGCAGGCCGGTGCCGCGCTGGCCGGCAAGACCAACCTCGACCAGTTCGCCTGCGGCCTGAACGGCACCCGCTCGCCCTACGGCGCGGTGCCCAATGCGCTCGACGGGCGTTACGTCAGCGGCGGCTCCAGCTCCGGCTCGGCCTACGTGGTGGCGGCCGGCGAGGTGGATTTCGCGCTGGGCACCGACACCGCGGGCTCCGGCCGGGTGCCGGCGGGGCTCAACAACATCGTCGGCTTGAAGCCCAGCAAGGGCCTGGTCAGCACCCGCGGCGTGCTGCCGGCGGCGCAGAGCGTCGACTGCGTGTCGATCCTGGCGCCGACCGTGGCGATGGCGGTGCGGGTGCTGGAGGCGGCCATCGCCCACGATCCGCAGGACCCGTACTCCCGCGCGCTGCCGATGGCCCGCGCGCCGCTGCCCGACGCCTTCCGCTTCGGCGTGCCGGCCGTGCCGGAGTTCTACGGCGACACGCTGGCAGAGGCCGCATTCGCCGGCGCCTGCGCGCAGCTCGAAGCCCTGGGCGGCACCCGGGTGGCAATCGACTACGCGCCGCTCGCCGCCGCCGCCGCGCTGCTCTACGACAGCGCCCTGGTGGCCGAGCGCTATGCCGCGGTGCGCGATTTCTTCGACGCCCATGCCGACGCGGTGGTCGAGCCGGTGCGCTCGATCCTCGCCGCCGGCCAGCGCTACGGCGCGGCCAACGTGTTCGACGCGCAGCACCGGCTGCAGGCGCTGGCCGCGCAGGCGCTGCCGATGTGGGAGCAGATCGACCTGCTGTGCCTGCCGACCGCGCCGACGCACTGCACGGTGGAGGCGATGCGCGCCGCGCCGGTGGAGCGCAACCGCGAGCTGGGCCACTACACCAACTTCGTCAACCTGCTGGACTATGCGGCGCTCTCGGTGCCGGCGAGCCTGCGGCCTGACGGCCTGCCCTTCGGCATCACCCTGGTGGGCCGGGCCGGCAGCGACTGGCAGCTGGCCGACCTGGGGCAGCGCTTCCACCACGCCACCGGCCTGCCGCAGGGCGCTACCGGCCGGCCGCTGCCCGCGCCGGTACCCGTCGCCGCGCTGCAGCCGACACCCGCCACCCACCTGGCGCTGGCGGTGGTGGGCGCGCATCTGTCGGGTTTGCCGCTCAACGGACAGCTGACCTCGCGCGGCGCGCGGCTGCAGGAGGCCACCGCCACCACGCCGCGCTACCGGCTGCACGCGCTGCCCGGCACGGTGCCGCCCAAGCCCGGACTGCGCCGCCTGGCCGAGGGCGAGGCGGGCGGTACCGCGATCGCGCTCGAGGTCTGGCAGGTGCCGCTGGCCGAGGTCGGCAGCTTCCTGGCACTGGTGCCGGCGCCGCTGGCGCTGGGCAGCGTGGAGCTGGCCGACGGCCGCTGGGTGCACGGCTTCGTCTGCGAAGGCCATGCGCTGCAGGGCGCCGAAGACGTCAGCGCGCACGGCGGCTGGCGCGCCTACGTGGCGGCTCGCGTTGCCGCGGCAGCCGACATGGCACCCATTCCCACCGTTTCTTGAGGCCCCCGATGGACACCAACCTGCCCGAGATCCTGGCCGAAGTGCAGGCCGTCTGCGCCCGCTACGAGGCCGCGCTGATGGCCAACGACGTGGCGGTGCTCGACGGCCTGTTCTGGCACAGCCCGCACACCCTGCGCTACGGCGACACCGGCAACCAGTACGGCTTCGAGGCGATCCGCGCGTTCCGCGCCGCGCTGCCGCTGCAGAGCCCGCCGCGCACCGTGCTGCGCCAGGTCGTCACCACCTACGGCCGCGACTTCGCGACCAGCAACCTCGAGTTCCGCCGCGACGGTGGCGATGCCGAAGGCCGCCAGAGCCAGACCTGGGTGCGCACGCCCGAGGGCTGGCGGGTGGTGGCGGCGCACGTCAGCCTGCTTTGAATCCCTGCAATTCCTCTCGTCTTCGTCTTTCCCTTCATTTCAGGAGCTTTCCATGACGCACTCCTTCTCTTCCGCCTCCCGCCGCGATTCCCTCAAGACCCTCGCCGCCCTGGGCGCCGCCGGCACGCTGGGCGCCTGGGGCACGGCGGCCCGCGCCCAGAAGCCGCTGACCGTCGGCGTCATCTACGTCGGCCCGCGCGACGACTACGGCTACAACCAGTCGCATGCGCAGGCCGCGGCGGAATTGAAGAAGATGCCCGGCGTGAAGGTGGTCGAGGAAGAGAACGTGCCCGAGACTTCCGCGGTGCAGAAGACGATGGGCGGAATGATTGCGCAGGACGGCGCGCAGCTGCTGTTCCCCACTTCCTTCGGCTACTTCGACCCGCACGTGCTGGCAGTGGCGGGCAAGAATCCCGATGTGCGCTTCGCCCACTGCGGCGGCCTCTGGACCGAGGGCAAGCACCCGAAGAACGTGGGCAGCTTCTTCGGCTACATCGAGGAGTGCCAGTTCCTGAACGGCGTGGTGGCGGCGCACGCCACCAAGAGCAACAAGATCGGCTTCGTCGCGGCCAAGCCGATCCCGCAGGTGCTGCGCAACATCAACGCCTTCACCCTGGGCGCGCGTTCGGTCAAGCCGGGCATCACCTGCCATGTGATCTTCACCGGCGACTGGTCGCTGCCGGTCAAGGAGGCCGAGGCCACCAACAGCCTGGCCGACCAGGGCGTGGACGTGTTCACCATGCACGTCGACGGCCCCAAGGTCATCGTCGAGACGGCCGCCAAGCGCGGCAAGTCGGTCTGCGGCTACCACGCGAGCCAGGCCAAGCTGGCGCCGCAGGCCTACCTGACCGGCGCCGAATGGAACTGGATCACCGCCTACCAGGCCTTCGTCGCCGCGGCCCAGTCGGGCAAGCCGCATCCCAACTTCCTGCGGGGCGGCCTGAAGGACGGCTATGTGCGCATGTCGGCCTACGGCCCGGCGGTGAGCGAGGCCGCACGCAAGCAGGCCGATGCGGTCAAGGCGAAGATGATGGCGGGCGGCTTCGACATCTTCACCGGCGGCCTCAAGGACAACCAGGGCAAGGTGGTGGTGCCCGCCGGCAAGAACTACGGCCAGACCGACATCGAGCTGGAGAAGATGAACTACCTCGTCGAAGGCGTGGTGGGCAGCATCTGACCGCGGCACGACAGGCATCCATGTCCCTGCGCGAAACCTCGAAAGACATCGCCCTGCCGGTGCTGGCGGTCGGCGCCGCGCTGCTGCTGTTCGGCGCGCTGGCCGGGCTCGGCGGCGCGTCGCCGGTGGAGGTGTGGCGTACGCTGTTCACCGGCGCCTTCGGCAGCGCCTTCGCCTGGCAGAACACGCTGCAGCGTGCGGCCCCGCTGATGCTGGCCGCGCTCTGCGTGGCGATCCCGGCGCGCGCCGGGCTGATCGTGATCGGCGGCGAGGGCGCGCTGGTGCTGGGCGGCCTGGCCTGTGCGGTGCTGCCGCAGTGGCTGCCGCTGCCGGCCACCGTCGCCGGCACCGCGGTGCTCTGCGCCGCCGGTGCGCTGGTGGGCGCGGGCTGGACGGCGCTGGCCGGCTGGCTGCGCCAGGCGCGCGGCGTCAACGAGACCATAGGCAGCCTGCTGCTGGCCTATGTGGCGGTGGGCCTGTTCCGGCACCTGGTGGAGGGGCCGCTGCGCGACCCGGCCAGCCTCAACAAGCCGTCCACGCCGCCGCTGGCCGAAGGGCTGCTGATCGGCGGCATCGGCGGCTCCGACGTGCACTGGGGCTTGGTGCTGGGCGTGCTGGCCTGCGCGGGGCTGGGCCTGTGGCTGCGCGGCACCGTCTCGGGCTTCGCGGTGCGGGTGGTCGGCGGCAATCCGCGCGCGGCGCAGCTGGTGGGCCTGCCCGCCACCCGGCTGGTGCTGCTGGCCTGCGCGCTGGGCGGCGCCTGCGCGGGCCTGGCCGGCGCGGTCGAGGTGACGGCGGTGCACGGCAGCGCCAATGCGGCGCTGATCGCGGGCTACGGCTACGCCGGCATCCTGGTGGCTTTCATCGCCCGGCACAACCCGCTGGCGATCGTCCCGGTGGCCATCGTGTTCGGCGGCTTCGGCGCGGCGGGCAGCCTGCTGCAACGGCGGCTGGGCATGCCCGACGCGTCGATGCTGGTGCTGCAGGGCATCGCCTTCGTGCTGATCCTGGCCAGCGAAACGCTGCGCGGCCGGCCCTGGGCCTGGCCCGGGCGCGGCGTGCCCGTCTCCACGCCGAAGGAGGCGATGCCATGACCGCCGACCAGTGGACCGTGCTGCTCGCCGCCATCCTCGGCGGCGCGCTGCGGGTGGGCGTGCCCTTCCTGTTCGTGAGCCTGGGCGAATGCCTGACCGAGAAATCGGGGCGGATCAACCTGGGCCTGGAGGGCGTGCTGGTGCTGTCGGCGATGGCCGCCTTCGCCGGCGCCTGGGCCAGCGGCTCGCCCTGGGTGGGCGTGCTGGCCGGTGCCTGCGCGGGCGGCTTGCTGGCCACGCTGCACGGCCTGCTGTGCGCCCTGCCGCGGGTGAGCGACATAGCAGTCGGCATCGCGCTGATGCTGCTCGGCACCGGGCTGGCGTTCTACCTGGGCAAGCCGCTGATCCAGCCGCAGGCGGCGCAGCTGCCGGCGCTGGCCCTGGGCGCCTGGAGCGAGGTGCCGGCGGTGCGCCAAGCGCTGCAGATCAACCCGCTGCTGCCGCTGGGCGTCGGGCTGGCGGTGGCGATGGGGTGGGCGCTGGCCCGCACCCGCGCCGGGTTGCTGGTGCGGCTGGCGGGCGACTCGGCCGACGCCGCACGGGCGCTGGGATACCCGGTGGCGGGCGCGCGCATCGCGGCCACCGCGCTGGGGGGCTGTATCGCGGGGCTGGGTGGTGCGTCGCTCACGCTGTTCTATCCCGGCAGCTGGAACGAGGGCATCTCCAGCGGGCAGGGGCTGATCGCGGTGGCGCTGGTGATCTTCGCCCGCTGGAGCCCGCTGCGCTGCGTGGGTGCGGCGCTGATCTTCGGCGGTGCCGGGGCGATCGGCCCGGCGCTGCAGTCGGTGGGCATCGGCTGGGGCTACCACCTGTTCAACACCGTGCCGTATGCGCTGACGCTGCTGATCCTGGTCGTCACCTGCCGGCCCGGCCGCGCGGTGCCGGGGCAGCCGGGCGAGCTGACCTCGGCGTACTCCACTTCCTCTTCTTCCCATTGACCACGATCGGACACCTTCCATGAGCGGACTCGGCGGACTCAACAAATCGGCGCACGGCGTGGTCGTGGGCCTGGTGCAGCTGCAGCTGCCGGTGGTGCAGACCCCCGCGCAGCTGGCGGCGCAGACGCAGCGCATCTGCGAGCTGGTGGGCAAGGCCCGCCGCAACCAGTCCACCATGGACCTGGTGGTGTTCCCCGAATACGCGCTGCACGGCCTGTCGATGGACACCAACCCGGAGATCATGTGCAGCCTTGAAGGCCCCGAGGTGGCCGCCTTCAAGGCAGCGTGCACGGAGCACCGCATCTGGGGCTGCTTCTCGATCATGGAGGCCAACCCCGGCGGCAACCCCTACAACAGCGGCCTGATCATCGACGACACCGGCGCGATCCAGCTCTATTACCGCAAGCTGCACCCGTGGGTGCCGGTGGAGCCGTGGGAGCCGGGCAACCTGGGCGTGCCGGTGTGCACAGGTCCCAACGGCAGCCGCCTCTCGCTGATCATCTGCCACGACGGCATGTTTCCCGAGATGGCGCGCGAGGCCGCGTACAAGGGCGCCGACATCATCCTGCGCACCGCCGGCTACACCGCGCCGATCCGCCACGCCTGGAAGATCACCAACCAGGCCAACGCCTTCTGCAACCTGGCCTACACCGCCAGCGTCTGCCTGTGCGGCAGCGACGGCAGCTTCGACTCGATGGGCGAGGGCATGTTCTGCAGCTTCGACGGCACGGTGATGGTCGAGGGCGGCGGCCGGGCCGACGAGATCATCACCGCCGAGCTGCGGCCCGACCTGGTGCGCGAGGCCCGTACCGGCTGGGGCGTCGAGAACAACATCTACCAGCTCTACCACCGCGGCTACGTGGCGGTGCAGGGCGGCGCCCAGGACTGCCCCTACACCTACATGCACGACATGGCCGCCGGCCGCTACCGCCTGCCCTGGGGCGACCAGGTGCGGGTGACCGACGGCAGCGGCTGCGGCTTCGCGCCGCCCACCCGGGCCTACCGCGGCCCGGAAGACCATCCCCTCGTTCCCGGCCCGCAGGAGCCCGCCCGATGAGCACCACCACCACTGCCACCACCCCCGCTGCCGCCCGCACCGACGCACCACGCTACGTCCCGGCCCAGCCGTATCCCTGGCCCTACGACGGCGCGCTGCGGCCCGACAACACCGCGCTGGTCGTGATCGACATGCAGACCGATTTCTGCGGCGAGGGCGGCTATGTCGACGTGATGGGCTACGACCTGTCGCTGACGCAGGCGCCGATCGCGCCGATCGCCCGGGTGCTGGCCTGCATGCGCGCCCAGGGCTTCATGGTGATCCACACCCGCGAGGGCCACCGGCCCGACCTCTCGGACCTGCCGGCCAACAAGCGCTGGCGCTCGCGCCAGATCGGCGCCAACGGCACCGGCATCGGCGACGACGGCCCCTGCGGCCGCATCCTGGTGCGCGGCGAGCCGGGCTGGGAGATCATCCCCGCGCTGGCCCCGCTGAACAGCGAGACGGTCATCGACAAGCCCGGCAAGGGCTCCTTCTGCGCCACCGACCTGGAGCTGGTCCTGCGCACCCGCGGCATCGCCAACCTGGTGCTGACCGGCATCACCACCGACGTCTGCGTGCACACCACGATGCGCGAGGCCAACGACCGCGGCTTCGAATGCCTGGTGCTGTCCGACTGCACCGCCGCGACCGACCGCGGCAACCACGACGCCGCGCTGAAGATGATCACGATGCAGGGCGGCGTCTTCGGCGCGCACACCACCTCGCAGGCCCTGCTGGACCTGCTGCAGCCCGCGGAGCCGGCCGGGCGCGATACGGACATCGCCGCATGAACGCCGCGCCGATCGGCGGCCTGCCGGTGCACGCCGGCGCGCTGGCGCTCTCCACCTACCGCCTCACCAAGCGGTTCGGCGCGTTCACCGCGCTCGACGGCGTCTCGCTGGAGGTGGCGCCCGGCAGCGTGCATGCGCTGCTCGGCGAGAACGGCGCCGGCAAGAGCACGCTGGTCAAGTGCGTCGCGGGATTCCAGCGCGCGGAGGAGGGCAGCCTGCTGCTCGACGGCCGCGAGCACGAGGTGGCCAGCCCCGCCGCGGCGCGGGCGCTGGGCATCGGCATGGTCTACCAGCACTTCACCCTGGCGCCCGGCATGAGCGTGGCCGAGAACCTGCTGCTGGCCAGCGGCCAGGTGCCCGGCGTGATCGACTGGCGGGCGCAGCGCGCCGCGCTGCAGGCCTTCCTGGCCACCACGCCGTTCCGGCTGGACCTGGACGCCCGCCCGGCCGAACTGGCCGCCGGCGAGAAGCAGAAACTGGAACTGTTGAAGCAGCTCTACCTGCGCCCCCGCCTGCTGATCCTGGACGAGCCCACCTCGGTCCTCACCCCGCAGGAGGCCGACGAGGTGCTGGGCCATGTGCGGGCCATCGCCCGCAGCGGCGCCTGCAGCGTGCTGCTGATCACCCACAAGTTCCGCGAGGTCGAGGCCTATGCCGACGCGGTGACGGTGCTGCGCCGCGGCCGCGCGGTGCTGCACGGCCGGGTGGCCGACACCCGCAGCGACGCCCTGGCGGCCGCGATGATGGGCGAGGACGCCGTTTCCGAAAAAAAACTGCCTGCAGCCGGCGCGGATCGCCGGCCATCAGCTATCAAAACCATAGCAATCGATGCACCGGTGCTCCTGCAGGTCGAGGGCCTGGCCGCGCAGGGCGACCGCGGCACCCGGGCGCTGCACGGCATCGACCTGGCGGTGCGCGCCGGCGAAATCCTGGGCGTGGCCGGCGTCTCGGGCAACGGCCAGCGCGAGCTGGTCGAGGCGCTGGTGGGCCAGCGGCCGCGCCTGGCCGGCCGGGTGCGGGTGGCGGGCGAGGACTGGCGCGCCCGCCGCGCCGAGAACCGCCGCCTGCGGGTGCGCAGCCTGCCCGAGGAGCCGCTGCGCAACGCCTGCGTCGCCGACCTGAGCGTCGCCCAGAACATGGCGCTGCGCGACTTCGACCAGCCGCCCTATGCCCGCGCCGGCTGGCTGCGCACGGCGGCCTGGCGCCGCCGCGCCCGCGAATGGATCGCCGCCTACGGCGTCAAGACCCGCGGCGAGGACGCGCCGATCCGCAGCCTCTCCGGCGGCAACGTCCAGCGCGCGGTGCTGGCCCGCGAGCTCTACGGCGACATCCGGGTGCTGATCGCCGCCAACCCGGTCTTCGGCCTCGACTTCGCCGCGGTGCGCGACATCCACGCCCGGCTGCGCGGCGTGCGCGACGCCGGCGGCGCGGTGCTGCTGGTCAGCGAGGACCTGGACGAACTGCTCGCCCTGTCGGACCGCATCGTGGTGATGAGCGAAGGCCGCATCGTCTTCGAAACCCCGGCCGCCGCCGCCGACCGCCGCCAGCTCGGCGCCCACATGGCGGGCGGCCACGCGCCGGCCGCCCCGGCCCCTTCGGACCCTTCCCCGCCCCCCGTTTCGCCATGACCGACGACACCCTCACGCTCGACGCGAATCCCTTCGCCTACCGCTTCGCGCCGGCCCGCACCGCGCTGGTCGTGATCGACATGCAGCGCGATTTCCTGGAGCCGGGCGGCTTCGGCGCCGCGCTGGGCAACGACGTGTCCCGGCTGCAGGCCATCGTGCCGGCCTGCGCCGCGGTGCTGCGGGCCTGGCGGGCCATCGGCGGCATGGTGGTGCATACCCGCGAAGCGCACCGGCCCGACCTGTCGGACTGCCCGCCGGCCAAGCGGCTGCGCGGCACGCCCGCGCTGCGCATCGGCGACGCGGGGCCGATGGGCCGCATCCTGGTCGCGGGCGAGCCGGGCTGCGAGATCGTGCCCGCGCTGGCGCCACTAGAGAGCGAGACGGTGATCGACAAGCCCGGCAAGGGCGCGTTCCACGCCACCGGCCTGCAGGACCTGCTGCAGCGGCGCGGCATCGACCACCTGCTCTTCATGGGCGTGACCACCGAGGTCTGCGTGCAGACCAGCATGCGCGAGGCCAACGACCGCGGCTACGACGGCCTGCTGCTGGAGGACTGCACCGAGAGCTATTTCCCCGCCTTCAAGCAGGCCACGCTGGAGATGCTGTGCGCCCAGGGCGCCATCGTCGGCTGGACCGCGCCGAGTGCCGCACTGCTGGCGGCACTGCCCGCCGGGCGCTGATCGGCGTCGGCCACTACCATCGGCTCCGTGCAGACCGCCCCCATCCCCCTTGTTTCGCCCGCGCCCCGACGCTCCCGCGCCGAGGACGTGCATGCGCTCCTGAAGCGCGACATCGCCGATTTCCGGCTGGTGCCGGGCGACCGGTTCACCGAGAGCGAGATCAGCGAGCGCCTGGGCGTGTCCCGCACGCCGGTGCGCCAGGCGCTGTTCCAGCTGCAGCAGGAGGGCTTCGTCGAGGTGATGTTCCGCAGCGGCTGGCGGGTGCTGCCCTTCGATTTCGAGCAGTTCGAGCAGTTCTACGACCTGCGCCGCGTGCTGGAGACCGAGGCGGTGCGCCGCCTCTGCGCCCGGGACCCGCGGTCGGACCGCGCCCCGCTCGACGCGCTGGCCGCCTTCTGGCTGGTCGCGCCCGAGGCCCGCAGCACCGACCGCGACGAGGTGGCGGCACGCGACGAGGCGTTCCACTGCGTGCTGGTGGCCGCCGCCGGCAATGCCGAGATGGCGCGGGTGCACCGCGAGGTGACCGAACGCATCCGCATCATCCGCCGGCTCGACTTCACCCAGGCGCCCCGCATCGCCGCCACCTACGACGAGCATGCCGAGATCCTGCAGGCGGTGCTGGCCGGCCAGGCCGCTACGGCCGAGCGCCTGCTGCAGGACCACATCGCCGCCAGCCAGGCCGAGGTGCGCAAGATCACGCTGCACCAGGTGCACCTGGCGCGCGCCGCTTCCAAGACGACACCATGAACCGCGACACCGTCCTCTCCACCGACATCTCCACCGTCCCCGCCGCCGCACCCTCGGCGGGCCAGCATGTCGAGGTGTTCCGCATCGGCTGCAGCGGCCCCGGCGACCTGCGGGGCGTGCAGGCGCTGGTGGACGCGGGCACGCTCGACCCGCGCCGCATCGTCGCGGTGATGGGCAAGACCGAAGGCAACGGCTGCGTGAACGACTACACCCGCGAGTACGCGGCCGCTGCCTGGTGCCACTTCCTGGCGCCCTACCTGGGTTGCTCCGCGGCCGAGGCCGAGCAGCGGGTGGCCCTGGTCATGTCGGGCGGCACCGAGGGCGTGCTGTCGCCGCACTTCACCGTCTTCACCCGACAGCCCGCCGCGGCCGTGCCGTCGCACGGCGAGAAGCGGCTGGTCGTCGGCATCGCCCACACCCGGGACTTCGTGCCCGAGGAGATCGGCCGCACGGCGCAGATCGACGCCACCGCCGGCGCGGTCCGCGCCGCGATGGCCGACGCGGGCATCGCCGATGCGGCCGACGTGCACTTCGTGCAGGTCAAGTGCCCGTTGCTCACCTCGGCCAAGGTGCAGGACGCGCTGGAGCGGGGCGCTGTGCCGGTCACCCGCGACACCTACGAATCGATGGGCTATTCGCGCGGCGCGTCGGCCCTGGGCGTGGCCGCGGCGCTGGGCGAGGTGGACCGCGCCGCGCTGCACTACGGCGTGGTGCTGTCCGACTGGTCGCTGCACTCGGCCCGCGCCTCGGTCTCGGCCGGCATCGAGCTGGAGGGCAACGTGGTCGTGGTGCTGGGCGAGGCCGCCGGCAGCAGCTCCGCGCTGCGCATCGCCCACACGGTGATGCGCGACGCGGTGGACGCCGCCAGCGTCCGCCGCCTGCTGCGCGACGCCTTCGGCCTGGATGCCGACACCGACGCCGCCGCGATCGACCGTCGCCTGGTCAACCTGCTGGCCAAGGCCGAGGCCAGCCCCGACGGCCGGGTGCGCGGTGCCCGCCACACGATGCTGAACGATTCCGACATCAACGCCACCCGGCATGCGCGGGCCGCGGTGGGCGGCGTGCTGGCCTCGGTCGTCGGCCACACCGCGCTCTACGTGTCGGGCGGCGCGGAGCACCAGGGGCCGGCGGGCGGCGGGCCGGTGGCGGCGATTTTGCGGGTGCAGTAGGGAAACTCGCGCCCGCGGGGCGTTTCCCGGCCGCTCCTGCGGCCGTTGCGGGTCCAATGCGTGCGCTACTTGCGGCCTCCAGTTGACCGTAGGCCGCCTTTGGGTCGGCATCGTTGCAGCGAGCAAAACATGACGTGGATAAAATCCAGCACTCACTTCAAGAGCGACAGCATGCCTAGAACTCCCGCGCTCCGGCGACGCAAGACCCCCACCCGCAAGGCCGTCGTGCGGTCCGTCGCCAGCTCTACGGCAGTGGAAACGGGCCAAAGCATTTCTCAGCTCGAGCATCGGTTGGAGCAGCCCAGGGCGCGCTTCTCGCACATCAAGCTGGCCCGCTGAGGGGGGCATCGTTAGGCTCCATAGCCTGGGCTACAAATAGCTTCATCGGGCCGTAGTCGTTGGAAAATCCGGCGTGAATAGCGCCGATGTAGGCCGCTTTGTGTTGCTCCCAACGGGTGTAGTCCAGCGGGTCATGACCCGCCTGCACGGCCATCACATCGGCCAGCAAGCGCGACAAACGTCCATTGCCTTCGCGAAACGGGTGGATGACGATCAACTCCACATGCGTCACCGCGATAGCAGCCACCAGTTCGTCGGGTGCTAGGTTGTCACAGGGCGTCCACCGCGCCAGACATTCCCGTTCGAAATTTCCCAGCAATCGAGGCAGGAGCCCTGCAGCGGCGAACTGGAAGCCGTTTTTTCCCAGATTAACCGACCGTTCTTGGCCTGCCCATGCATACACGTTGCCCAGCCACAAACGGTGCCAGCGTTTGAGGTCGGCCACCGTCAACCGGCGATCGGGCAGGTCCTGCACGAGGAGTTCGTCGTACAACTCGCCGAGCAAGCGCAATTCAAGCTCGTCCATATCGTCTGCGGACGTGATGCCGACCAGATTGCGCAGCACTTTGTCGTGTGAGCCGGGCTCGAATTCACCTTCGGCTCCGCTGGTGTGGTATCGGTTTGTCATAGCGAATCGGATTTGACCGTTGTCTTGAAACGCAATGGTGCTTCCATAACCAACCGAAAGCGTTCATCCGGAGTACGGATGGGCGTGAAGCATCGGTCGATGACGCTGACTCTTCGGTCCCGAGAGCGACGCAGGTAGCCCCGTGCGATCCGCGGGGCCCATCACAACATGAAGTCGTAATCCACCGTCACCGGCGCGTGGTCCGAGAACTTGACGTCCTTGTAGATCTGCTCGGTGCGGGCCAGCGCGGCCATCGCGGGCGTGGCGAGGTGGTAGTCCAGCCGCCATCCCACGTTCTTCGCATACGCCTGTCCCCGGTTGCTCCACCAGGTGTAGGCGGCCTCGGTGGCGTCGGGCTGGAGCTGACGATAAACGTCCACCAGGCCGCCGCCTTCGTCGGTCAGGTGCAACACTTTTGTCATCCAGGCGCGCTCTTCGGGCAGGAAGCCGCTGTTCTTCTGGTTGCTTTTCCAGTTTTTCAGGTCGGCCTGCTGGTGGGCGATGTTGATGTCGCCGCAGAGGATGAACTCGCGCTCGGCCTTGAGCCGCATCAGGTGCGGATGGAAGTCGGCCAGGAAGCGGAACTTGGCCGCCTGCCGCTCCTCGCCCGACGATCCGCTGGGGAAGTAGCAGCTGATGATCGAGAGCTTGCGGGCGGGCGTGTCGAAGCGGGCTTCGATGTAGCGGCCCTCGGCGTCGAACTCCTCGCCGCCGTAGCCGATGCGCACGTCCGACGGCGTGTGCCGGGTATAGATGCCGACGCCCGAGTAGCCCTTCTTCTGCGCGAAGTGGAAATGGCCCTGGAGCCCGGCCATCTGCTCGAAGCGGCCGGCCACGTCGGCCGCCTGGGCCTTGACCTCCTGCACGCAAATACAATCCGGCGCAGTGGCCGCGATCCAGGCTTCCACGCCTTTGGTGGCCGCCGAGCGGATGCCGTTGAGGTTCAGGCTGGTCAATTTGAACAAGGATTTCTCCATGCTGGTTGATGGCGTCCGGGCAGCTCAGGAAACCGCGGCGACGGATCCGCGGCTGGCCCAGGATTTCGTGCGGTTCTGCGTCGATTCCGGCGTGTTGCGCTTCGGCGAATTCAAGACCAAGGCGGGCCGGCTGAGCCCGTACTTCTTCAACGCGGGCCTCTTCGACGACGGCGCCAAGCTGGGCCGGCTGGCCGAATTCTATGCACAGGCCCTGCTCGCCAGCGGCATCGAATTCGACATGGTCTTCGGCCCGGCCTACAAGGGCATTCCGCTGGCGGCGGCGGTATCGGTCGAGCTGGCGCGGCGCGGCCGCAACCTGCCTTTCGCCTACAACCGCAAGGAGGCCAAGGACCACGGCGAGGGCGGCACCCTGGTGGGCGCGCCGCTGGCCGGCCGGGTGCTGATCATCGACGACGTGATGTCCGCCGGCACCGCCGCGCGCGAGTCGATCGCCCTGATCCGGGCCGCCGGCGCGGTGCCGCATGCGATGGCGATCGCCCTCGACCGCCAGGAGAAGGCGACCGAGAACGGGCAGGACGTCGACCACAGCGCGGTGCAGTACGTGCGGGGCCGTCTGGGCATGCAGGTCTGCACCATCGCGAGGCTGGCCGACTTATTGCTGTATCTGAATGAAACAGGCGGTCAAAGTACCGCCCACCATGCCCGTGTGCTGGCCTACCGCCAGCGCTACGGCGTCCAGGACTGATACGACGACAGGAACACAGTGGAAGCAGCGCGCAGGCTGAGAAGGACCGGACCATGGGCATGCGCCGTGGCGGCGCTCTGGTGCGCGGCGACGGGCGTGCAGGCCCAGGCGCCCCAGCCGGCCGGCGGCCCCAGCATCTACGCCTGCGTCGATTCCAAGGGCCGGCGGCTCACCTCCGACCGGCCGATCGCCGAATGCCTCGACCGGGAGCAGCGCGAGCTCAACCCCAGCGGATCGCTGCGCCGGGTGGTGGTGCCGCCGCCGACCGAAATGGAGCGTCTGGCCCAGGAGGCCCGCGACCGTGCCGAGGTCGAGCGCCGGGCCCAGGCCGCCGAGCAGGCGCGCCGCGAGCGGGTGATGCTGGTCCGCTACCCCAACGAGGCGGCGCACAACGCAGAACGCGCCAGTGCCCTGCAGCGGGTCGACGAGAGCATGGCCCTGACCCGCCTGCGCATCGGCCAGCTCGAGCGCCAGCAGAAGGACGTCGAGGCCGCGATGGCGCGCTTCGCCGCCGACAGCGCCAAGATGCCCAACGGCCTATTCCAGGAAAAGGCCGACGTGCTGAAAGCGATCGGCATCCAGAAGAAGGCCCTGGCCGAACTGGAGCAGGAGAAGCAACGGGTGCACCTGCGCTTCGACACCGAGAGCGCCCAGCTGCGGCCGCTCTGGGCCTCGCCGCCGCCCGAGCCGGCGCAGCCCGCGCCGATCCTGCTGCCGCGCTGAGCGCGGCGGCGCGGTCCGCCCTGCGTCAGCCCTGGAGCTTCTTGCGCAGCAGTTCGTTGACCTGCGCCGGATTGGCCTTGCCCTTGCTGGCCTTCATCGCCTGGCCCACCAGTGCGTTGAACGCCTTCTCCTTGCCAGCGCGGAACTCCTCCACGTTCTTCGGGTTGGCGGCGAGCACCTCGTCGAGGATCGCCTCCAGCGCGCCGCTGTCGTTGTCCTGGCGCAGGCCCTTGGCTTCGATCACCGCATCCACGTCGCTGCCGTCGCCGGTCCACAGCGCGTCGAACACCTGGCGCGCCGTGTTGTTCGACAGCGTGCCGTCGCCGATGCGGCCGATGAGCGTGCCCAGCTGCACGGCCGACACCGGTGCATCGGCCAGCGCGATGCCGCCGGCGTTGAGCCGGCGCGAGAGTTCGCCCATGATCCAGTTGCTGGCCAGCTTGGGCGCGGCGCCGGCGGCCACCGCGGCCTCGAAGTACGCGGCGGTGCCCTTGTCCTGGGTGAGCTGCGTGGCGTCGTACTCGGGCAGGCCGTGGGTGGCGACGAAGCGGGCCGCCATCACCCGGGGGAGTTCGGCCATCTGGCCGCGCACCCCCTCGACCCAGTCGGCGCCGATCACCAGCGGCGGCAGGTCGGGGTCGGGGAAATAGCGGTAGTCGGCCGCGTCTTCCTTGGTCCGCATCGCGCGGGTTTCACCGGTGTCGGGATTGAACAGCACGGTGGCCTGCTGGATCGCACGGCCGTCCTCGATCTCCTCGATCTGCCAGCGGATCTCGTAGTCGATCGCCTGCTGCATGAACTTGAAGCTGTTCAGGTTCTTGATCTCGCGGCGGGTGCCCAGCGGCTGGCCGGGCCTGCGCACCGACACGTTGGCATCGCAGCGGAAGCTGCCTTCCTGCATGTTGCCGTCGCAGATGCCGATCCAGGTCACGATCTTGTGCAGTTCGCGGGCATAGGCCACCGCCTCGGCCGACGAGCGGATGTCGGGCTCGGTCACGATCTCGAGCAGCGGCGTGCCGGCGCGGTTCAGGTCGATGCCGCTCTGGCCGATGAAGTTCTCGTGCAGCGACTTGCCGGCGTCTTCTTCCAGATGGGCGCGCACCAGGCGCACCGTCTTCTTCTCGCGCGCCGCATCGGCGCCCTTGCCGGTTTCCAGGAAGAACTCGACGCTGCCGCCCTGCACCACCGGGATCTCGAACTGGCTGATCTGGTAGCCCTTGGGCAGGTCGGGATAGAAGTAGTTCTTGCGGGCGAAGACGCTGCGCGGCGCGATGTGGGAGCCGAGCGCCAGGCCGAGCTCGATCGCGCGCTCGACCGCGCCCTTGTTCATCACCGGCAGCGTGCCCGGCAGCGCCAGGTCGACCGGCGCGGCCTGGGTGTTGGCCTCGGCGCCGAAAGCCGTCGGCGCGCGGCTGAAGATCTTGGAGACGGTCGAGAGCTGGGCATGCGTCTCGAAGCCGATGACGACTTCGTAGCCCTGGACCAGCGGCCCGGTGGGGCGGCCTTCCTGCTGCGCGGCAAAGGAGTTCACGGGTTCGCTCATGTTCAGATGCCCTCCGGCTTGCGGAGATGGAAATCGGTGGCCTGCTGGAACCGGTGGGCCGCGTTCAGCAGCCGCGATTCGGAGAAGTAGTTGCCGATCAGCTGCAGGCCCACCGGCATGCCCGCGGCGCCGAAGCCCGCCGGCACGCTCATGCCGGGCAGGCCGGCCAGCGAGGCGGGCAGGGTGAAGATGTCGGCCAGGTAGTCGGCGAGCGGGTCGCTGCCGTGCTCGCCGATTTTCCAGGCGACGGTGGGGGCGACAGGGCCGGCGATCAGGTCGCAACTCTTGAAGGCGTTCTGGAAATCGTCGGCGATCATGCGGCGGATCTTCTGGGCCTGCAGGTAGTAGGCGTCGTAGTAGCCGTGGGACAGCACGTAGGTGCCGATCATGATCCGGCGCTTGACCTCGTCGCCGAAGCCTTCGGCGCGGGTCTTCTTGTACATGTCGAGCAGGTCGGTGTACTGGGCGGCCCGGTGGCCGAACTTCACGCCGTCGAAGCGGCTCAGGTTCGACGACGCCTCGGCCGGCGCGATGATGTAGTAGACGGGAATCGACAGCTCGGTGCGCGGCAGGCTGATCGGCACCAGCGTCGCGCCCAGCTGTACGTATTGCGCCAGCGCGGCATCGACCGCGGCCCGTACGTCGGCCGACAGGCCCTCGCCGAAGAACTCCTTCGGGATGCCGATGCGCAGGCCCTGCAGGCCGTCGTTCAACGTGCGGGTGAAGTCCTCGGCCGGCAGGTCGAGCGAGGTGGAATCGCGGTCGGGGTCGGGGCCGCAGATCGCCGACAGCAGCAGCGCGCAGTCTTCGGCCGTGCGGGCCATCGGGCCGGCCTGGTCGAGGCTGGAGGCGAAGGCCACCATGCCGTAGCGCGAGGCCCGGCCGTAGGTCGGCTTGATGCCGGTGATGCCGCAGAAGGCGGCGGGCTGGCGGATCGATCCGCCGGTGTCGGTGCCGGTGGCGGCCGGCGCCAGGCGCGCGGCCACGGCGGCAGCGCTGCCGCCCGAGGAGCCGCCGGGCACGCGCGCGGTGTCCCACGGGTTGCGCACCGGCACCACGGCATCGCCGCCGGCCGCGGGCACGGCGACGTTCCCGTTGGCCGAGCCCATCGCGAACTCGTCGCAGCTGAGTTTTCCGAGCGTGACGACGCCCTGGCCGGCGAGGTTGGCCACCACCGTGCTATCGAAAGGAGAGCGGTAGCCGGCCAGCATGCGCGAGCCGGCGGTGGTCGGGAAATCGCGGGTGACGAAGATATCCTTGTGCGCCAGCGGCACGCCTTCGAGTCGCCCGGCGGTGCCGGCGGCGATGCGGGCGTCGGCCGCGCGGGCCTGGGCCAGCGTGGCGTCGGGGTCGAGTGCCACGAAGGCGCCCAGGTCGGCATGGGCGGCGGCCCGGTCGAGGAAGTGCTGCGCGGCCTCGACGGCCGAGACGTCCTTGGCCGCGAGGCGGGCGGCCAGCTGCGCGACGGTCAGGTCGTGCAGGGCAGTGGATGGGGTGGTGGGGGTGCTGCTCATGCCGGGCTCATTCGATCACGCGGGGGACGAGGTACAGGCCGCTCTCGACGGCCGGCGCGCTCTTCTGGCTGTCGTCGCGCGACGGGTAGCGGCCGACCGCGTCGTCGCGCAGCCGCAGGGTCACGTCCTGGACCGCGGCGACGGGGTGGGCCATCGGCTCGATGCCGGCGGTGTCGACCGCGCGCATCTGCTCGACCACGTCGAAGAAGCCGTTGAGTTGCGCCAGCAGGCGGTCGCCTTCTTCGGGGCGCAGTTCGAGCCGTGCCAGGTTGGCAATGCGACCGATGTCCTGGGGTGTGAGTGCCATAGGGAAATGGGGGCGTCGCGGACGCCTGAAAACCGGAGGTAAAGGGTGGGGGCCGGCGCCGCCGCAGCCGCGGTGGCGCATGGGGGATCGGGTATTATCCCGCCTTCGCCGAAACAGCCTGCCAGGCCTGTTCCGCCGGCGAAATCGCCGTCTACTGCGCGTATCCCCCCGTTTTTCACCCTGATTCGACACCAGAAATTGGCGACGGCTGGCCGACGCGCACGCCGTGCCAGAGAGGACTTTGATGTTTGGTTCCTTCCGTCGGTATTTTTCCACCGACCTCGCCATTGATCTCGGCACCGCGAATACGCTGATATTCGCCCGCGACAAGGGCATCGTGCTCGACGAGCCCTCGGTCGTCGCCATCCGCCACGAGGGCGGACCGCACGGCAAGAAGGTGATCCAGGCCGTGGGCCGCGAGGCCAAGGCGATGCTCGGCAAGGTGCCCGGCAACATCGAGGCGATCCGCCCGATGAAGGACGGCGTGATCGCCGACTTCGTGATCACCGAGCAGATGATCAAGCAGTTCATCAAGATGGTCCACCCGCGCACGCTGTTCACCCCCAGCCCGCGCATCATCATCTGCGTGCCCTGCGGCTCGACCCAGGTCGAGCGCCGCGCGATCAAGGACGCGGCCGAGGCCGCCGGCGCCACCGCCGTCTACCTGATCGAGGAACCCATGGCCGCCGGCATCGGCGCCGGCCTGCCGGTGTCGGAAGCCTCCGGCTCGATGGTGGTCGACATCGGCGGCGGCACGACCGAGGTGGGCGTGATCTCGCTCGGCGGCATGGTCTACAAGGGCTCGGTCCGCGTCGGCGGCGACAAGTTCGACGAGGCCATCATCAACTACATCCGCCGCAACTACGGCATGCTGATCGGCGAGCCGACGGCCGAGGCGATCAAGAAGAAGATCGGCTCCGCCTTTCCCGGCTCCGAAGTCCGCGAGATGGAGGTCAAGGGCCGCAACCTCAGCGAAGGCGTGCCGCGCAGCTTCACCATCAGCAGCAACGAGGTGCTCGAAGCCCTGACCGACCCGCTCAACAACATCGTCTCGGCCGTGAAGAACGCGCTGGAGCAGACGCCGCCCGAACTGGGCGCCGACATCGCCGACCGCGGGATGATGCTGACCGGCGGCGGCGCCCTGCTGCGCGACCTGGACCGCCTGCTGGCCGAGGAAACCGGCCTGCCGGTGCTGGTGGCCGAGGAGCCGCTGACCTGCGTGGTGCGCGGCTGCGGCATGGCGCTGGAGCGGATGGACCGGCTGGGCAGCATCTTCACGTCTGAGTAGGCCCCCTCGGCTTTTCACTGCGCTGCGCTCCGTGTAATTCGCCATCCCCCCGGGGGGGAGGGCTCCGCCGGCGCCAGGGAGACCCTGGCGCGGCTGGGGCGGACACCGCGAGGTGCCGTGGTGGCTTTGCCGGGCGGATGCTTCGCGGACGACGTGGGTGGGGCGGTCGCGCCGCTTGGCGCGTCTTCTTGGCGAAAAGTGGCCGCAGCCGGCGTCATTGGCCGGCATCCAGCTACGGTTTTCATAGCATTTCGGGGTGATCTTCGGGTTTTGCGGCGGTAGCGGCGCGCTTGCTCTCTATGATGGCGCGCTGCGCGCCGGCTCCGTCCCCTGGCCGCATCCGCCCGATACCCCTTCGTCCGCCGTCCTGCCGCGTTTTTTCCGACCATGCCCCTGGGAACCCTGGACCGCACTGCGCCGCCTTTCTTCAAGCAGGGTCCCTCGGCTTTGTCGACGCTGGTGTTCTTCGCCGCGCTGTCGCTGTTCCTGATGGTGGCCGATGCGCGGCTGGGCATCACGCCGCCGCTGCGGACGGCGATCTCCACCGTCCTGTATCCGCTGGAGCGCATCGCGCTGCAGCCGGTGGCCTGGGTGCGCGGCGGGCTCGGCTACCTGCAGACGGTGCAGTCGGCCCAGCAGATGGAAGACGCGGCGCGCCAGCAGATGCTGCAGCAGTCGCAGCGCGCCAACCAGGTCGAGGAGCTGCTGCTCGAGAACGGCCGGCTGCGCGACCTGCTGGCGCTGCGGCCGCGGCTCACGTCGCCCGAGCAGGCGGCCGAGGTGCTGTACGACGCGCCCGACCCGTACACCCGCCGGGTGATCATCGACCGCGGCATGCTGCAGGACGTGGCCGTCGGTTCGCCGGTGATCGACGAGGCCGGCGTTCTGGGCCAGGTGACGCGGGTGCATCCTTTCCTGGCCGAGGTGACGCTGCTGGTCGAACGCGACTATGCGATCCCGGTGCTCAACACCCGCACCGGGGTGCGCGGCGTGGCCTACGGCAATCCGGCCTCCGACCTGGGCGGCGGCCTGGAGCTGCGCTTCATGCCGAGCGCCGCCGACGTGCAGGAGGGCGACGTCCTCACCACCAGCGGGGTCGACGGTGTCTACCCGGCCGGTTTGCCGGTCGCCAAGGTCGACAAGGTCGAGCGGCGTGCCGACTCGGCCTTCGCCCGGATCCACTGCATCCCGATGGCGCGGATGCAGGGCGCCCGCCATGTGATGGTGCTGCAGCCGTTGAGCGCGCAGCTGCCGCCCCGGCCGGCGGCGGCGCCGGCCAATCCGCCGGGCAGCGGCTCGGTGGCGGGCGTGCCGCGCGGCAAGCCCGCGGCGGGCGCCAAGCCGGCCGCCGGTGCGGCGCCGGCCGGCACCGCCGCGCCCGCTGCCGCTGCTGCGGCCTCCGGTACCGGCGCGGCCCGGTCGGCGGGCACTGCGCCCGCCACCACCGCCCCCAAGCCGGCGGCGGCTGCCCCGGCGCAGGCCCCTGCCGCGCGCCGGCCGGCGGGCAATGCGGCAGCGCCCGCCGCGGCCGGTACAGCGGCCAATCCGGCGACACCAGCGACACCGGCCACGCCCGCCCGCGTGCCGGCCACCGCGCCGCGCACCGCACCGGCCGCACCGGCCGCCGCCGGGCAGCCATGAGCCTCGCCGTGCACGCCCTCCCTTCCTTCGCTGCTGCCGCACCGCGGCCGCACCCGCATGCCGCCCCGTCGGCCGGAGCTTTCGCATGATCATGGGCAAGGGCCAGCAGCAGCTGCTGCTGCCGGTCAATCCGGCCTTCCTGTGGGGCAGCCTGGCGGCCGCGCTGCTGCTGGACCTGCTGCCGATCGGCCGCGCGGTCTGGGCGCCCGATCCGCTGCTGCTGCTGCTGGTGTTCTGGTCGGTGCACCAGCCGGCGCGGGTCGGCATGGGCGTGGCCTTCGTGCTGGGCCTGTGCATCGACGTGCACCAGGCGGCGCTGCTCGGGCAGCATGCGCTGGGCTACACCGTGCTGGTGTTCCTGGGCGGCTACCTGCAGCGGCGGCTGCTGTGGCTGAGCGTGGCGGCGCAGACGGTGCAGCTGCTGCCGGTATTCTTCGCGGCGCAGGCGATCGAGGTGCTGGTGCGCACCGCCGCGGGCGGCGTGTTCCCGGGCTTCGGCTTCGTGCTGGCGCCGGTGTTCGAGGCGCTGCTCTGGCCATTGGCCAGTGTGGTCTTGCTCGCGCCCCAGCGCCGCGCCCCCGACCCTGACGAGAATCGGCCACTCTGATGACCGAACTTCGTAATACAGAGGCCGACCTCAACCGCTTCCGCCGGCGGGTGATCGTGATCGCGCTGGTGGTGCTGGGGGCGTTCGGGCTGGTGCTGTCGCGGCTGGTGTATCTGCAGGTCACCCGCCACGAGGACCTGGCGGCGCAGGCCGAGAGCAACCGCACGGCGGTGGTGCCGATCGTGCCGAACCGCGGGCTGATCCTCGACCGCAACGGGCTGGTGCTGGCGACCAACTATTCGGCCTACACGCTGGAGATCACGCCCTCGAAAGTGGGCGCGCTCGACGACACCATCGACGCGCTGGCCGAGATCGTCGAGATCACGCCGCGCGACCGGCGCCGTTTCAAGAAGCTGGTGGAGGAGTCGCGCAACTTCGAGTCGCTGCCGGTGCGTACCCGGCTCAGCGACGAGGAGGTGGCGCGCTTCGCGGTGCAGCGCTACCGGTTCCCGGGCGTGGAGATCAAGGCGCGGCTGTTCCGCAACTACCCGTTCGGCGACCTGGGCGGCCACGTGGTCGGCTACATCGGCCGGATCAGCCCGCGCGAGAAGGAGCGGCTCGACGACTCGGACGACGCGCCCAACTACCGCGGCACCGAGGTGATCGGCAAGCTGGGCGTCGAGCAGAGCTACGAACGCGAACTGCACGGCACCACCGGCGTCGAGCAGATGGAGACCTCGGCCGGCGGCCGCGCGGTGCGGCGGCTCTCCAGCCGGCCGGCCAGCCCGGGCCATTCGGTGGTGCTGACGATCGACATCAAGCTGCAGAAGATGGTGGAGGACCTGTTCGGCGAGCGCCGCGGCGCGCTGGTGGCGCTGGACCCGAAGACCGGCGAGGTGCTGGCCTTCGTCAGCAAGCCGACCTTCGACCCGAACCTGTTCGTCGACGGCATCGACCAGGAGAGCTGGGCCGCGCTCAACGAGTCGCTCGACAAGCCGCTGCTCAACCGCGCGCTGCGCGGCACCTACCCGCCGGGCTCCACCTACAAGCCGTTCATGGCGCTGGGCGCGCTGCAGACCGGCAAGCGCGGGCCGGGCGTGGTGGTCAACGACCCGGGCTTCTACATGTTCGCCGGCCACCGCTTCGGCAGCCCCGAGGGCAACCTGGGCGGCGTCGACATGCAGCGGGCGATCCAGCTGTCGTCGAACGTGTACTTCTATTCGCTGGCCAACGAGATGGGCGTGGACATGATCCACGACTTCATGAAGCCGCTCGGCTTCGGCCAGACCACCGGCATCGACATCAACGGCGAGGTGCGCGGCGTGCTGCCCAGCACCGAATGGAAGCGTACCACCTACAAGCGGCCCGAGCAGCGCAAGTGGTACGCCGGCGAGACGATCTCGCTCGGCATCGGCCAGGGCTACAACGCGTTCACCATGCTGCAGCTGGCGCAGGCCACCGCGATCGTGGCCGACGGCGGCATCAAGCACCGGCCGCACCTGGTGCGCGCCACCCGCGACGCCGTCAGCAGCACGCTCACGCCGGTGGAGCAGCCGCCGGCCATCGACCTGCAGATGAAGCCGTCGAACATCGCGGTGATCCGCAACGGGCTGGTCAGCGTGGTCACCAGCGGCACGGCGCGCGCGGTGTTCGCCGGCGCGCCGTACCAGGCGGCCGGCAAGACCGGCACCGCCCAGGCGGTGACGATCGCGCAGAACACCAAGTACAACGCCCGCGCGCTGGAAGAGCACCAGCGCGACCACGCCCTGTTCATGGCCTTCGCGCCGGCCGACAACCCGAAGGTGGCGCTGGCGGTGATCGTCGAGAACGCGGGCTGGGGCGCCGGCGCCGCCGCCCCGATCGCGCGCCGGGTCTTCGACTACGTGCTGGCCGGCCAGTACCCGAGCGAGGAAGACATGGCCGCCACCCGCATCGGCAAGGCCGGCGCCCCGATCGGCAAACCGCGCCGGGTGGAGGACGTGGAACTGGCCGCGCCCTGAGGCACGGGCCCTGGCGGTCGACGCCGGAAAACAGGCCTTTGCTATCGAATAGATAGCTGGTGGTCGGCGCCGGACGCCGGCCGCAGGCCCGAAACACCTCGCATCCCGCTGCTCGCTCTCCCGGCGCGGCAGGCGATCCCGCCATCGCCAGGACAAAAAAAAGCGCCGGACCACACGGTCACGGCGCTGTGAGAAGTGCCACGCATCTCATGGAGGATGCTTCGGGCGATTGTTCTGGTTCTGTTCGGTCTGGCGTTTGTCTCCTCGGCCCCCGCCCCAACAGGTCCCGGGGGCCCGTTTGCGAGTGGCCTCAATGTAGTGCCTTGCACCAGCCGGGCGCATAGGGCTTACCCGAGCTTGGTGCACTCCGATGGCGCCCGCGCCTCATGCCGGTGCCACCAGCGACTTGTAGACGCCGCAGCCCAGGTACAGCCCGCCGCACTGCTGGACGAAGGACATCTTGGTCTGCACCCGGCCGGTCGCCGGGTTCGCGATGTCGTACTCGACCCAGCCCGGGCCCCGTTCGGCCTGGGCGACGATCGCGGCGATCAGGCCGGCACCGTCGATCCCGGGAATGTCCTGCACCCGGGAGCCGACCTTGGCCGGGTTGCCGCCGAAGGCCCGGTAGGTGCCGCCCGCATCGAGGGCGAAGACGTACATGTCCCGGTCGTGGAAACGCTGCGCCGGGTCGGTCAGCAGCCCGGGCAGCCGGGCGGCCGGGGTGGTGCGGGCCACGGCCACCGCGCGGCCCACCAGGGCCATCGCCTCGTCGGCCGTGCCCTGCTGCAGCCGGAACGAAGTGACCGCGCGGGAGAGGGTCGAGGCGCGGTGCTCCAGGGTCTCGGCCTGGTGGACTGCCTGGCCGACCATCTGCGCATTGCGCTGGGTGATCTGGTCGAGCTGCTGGACGGCGGCGCTGATCTCGGCCAGGCCGGTGCTCTGCTCGTCGCTGGAGGCCGAGATCTCGCTCACGTTGCCCGCCAGCCGGTGCACGCCGGCGGCCATGTCGCCGATGCCGGTGCCGGCGGTGCGGATCAGCCGGGCGCTGGCCTCCACCTGCCGCACCGAATCGGCGATCAGGTCGCGGATCTCGCGCGCCGCCGCGCCGGAGCGGCCGGCCAGGGAGCGCACCTCCGACGCCACCACCGCGAAGCCGCGGCCCTGCTCCCCGGCCCGCGCCGCCTCCACCGCCGCATTCAGCGCCAGGATGTTGGTCTGGAAGGCGATGCCGTCGATCACCGCGGTGATCTCGGCCATGCGCCGCGCGCTTTCCTGGATCGCCTCGACCGACTGCACCGCCTGGGCCATCGACTGCGCCCCGGCGTCGGCCACGCCGCGCACCTGGGTGGCCTGGCGGTCGCCGGCCTGGGCGGTCTGCGCGTTCTGCATGACGGTGGAGGCCAGCTCCTCGACGCTCGCCGCGGTCTGCTCCAGGTTGGCCGCCTGCTGTTCGGTGCGCTCGGCCAGCGCCCGGTTGTCGGCGGCCAGGCTGTGGCCGGCATGCGCCACCAGCGCCGCGTTGCTGCGGATGTCGGCCACCATCGACGACAGCAGCCGCACCATGCCTTCGAGCAGGCCGCCCAGGCGGCCGATCTCGTCGCGGCCGGCGATGCGGGGCCCGGCCAGCAGGTCGCCCTGGGCGGCACGCGCCATCGCGGCGGTCAGCAGCGCCAGGTCGTGGGCCATGCCGCGGTGCAGCGCCAGGCCCAGGTAGACGATCGCCGCCGCGCCGATGCCGGCGGCCCATCCGCGCGCCGCGGGCACCAGCGCGGTCGTCAGCAGGGCGCACAGGCCGGCGCCCACCAGCAGCGCGATCTTGGCAGGCAGGCCCAGGCGGCGCATCAGCCGCGTGCCCGGTTGCAGGAGCGAGAAACGGGCCATCGGCGTGTCTCCGGAGGGTGGGTGGCGGTACGGTCGATGCTAGACCTTCGCGGCAGCGGGCCACAGGGTGTAAACCCAGCAATGCGCGCGCAGGCGGTGCGCGATCGGCGACCCGGGCGAAATAGCGCCCTTGGCTGACAACCGGCCAGCGGTCGGCCCACTAGCATCGTGCGTCCCGCCCCGCCGACCCGGCTCCAGGGCCGCGCATCCCTATTTCCACCGCCGTTGTCCTCTTCCTCCGCCACAGCCGCCGACCCTTCGCCATCGCCTTCCCAGGACGACCGGCCGCGCATCGGCCGCCCGGAAGGCGACGGCGGTGGTGCGGCACCCCATGCGGCCTTCGTGCTGCAGGGCCGCTGGACGGCCGCCCAGCTGGGCGACCGGGCCACCTGGCGCGGCGTCTCGGCGGATCTGCAGCGGTCGCCGGGGGACGGCGGCGCCTGGGACCTGCGCCAGGTCGAGATGCTCGACCATGTGGGCGCCCAGTTGCTCTGGACGCACTGGCAGCACCGCTGGCCCGCCACCGTCTCGGTGACCGATGCGCAGCGCACGATCCTCGAGCGGGTGGAGCGCTTCACCGTCGAGGTGCCGGCCCGGCCGCGGGGCTCGGTGGCGATGGCCGGCATCGACGCGATGGGCCGCAAGGTGCTGGGCGGCGTCGGCCACCTGCGCTACCTGACGCGGCTGGTGGGGCAACTGCTGATCGACGCGGTCAAGCTGGTGCGGTCGCCGCGGCAGGGGCCGTGGCGCGACGTGTCGGGCCACCTGTTCCAGATGGGCGCCGCGGCCATGCCGATCACCGCGCTGGTGGGCTTCCTCATCGGGGTGGTGCTGGCCTACCTGATGAGCCTGCAGCTGCGGCAGTTCGGTGCCGAATCCTTCATCGTCAACATCCTGGGCATTTCGCTGGTGCGCGAGCTGGGGCCGCTGCTGGCGGCGATCCTGGTGGCGGGCCGCTCGGGTTCGGCCATTACCGCGCAGATCGGGGTGATGCGGGTCACCGAAGAGCTCGACGCGATGCGGGTCATGGGCATCCAGCACGGCTTCCGGCTGGTGCTGCCGCGGGCGATCGCGCTGGCCGTCGCGATGCCGCTGATCGCGGTGTGGACCACGCTCGCCTCGCTCGCCGGCGGCATGCTGGCGGCCGACATCTCGCTGGGCATCACGCCCGCCTATTTCCTCAACGCGCTGCCGGCGGCGGTGGCGCCGGGCAACCTGGTGGTGGCGGTGTTCAAGTCGGTCGTCTTCGGCATCATGATCGCGCTGGTGGGCTGCCACTTCGGCCTGCGGGTCAAGCCCAACACCGAGAGCCTGGGGCAGGGCACCACCGCGTCTGTGGTGACGTCGATCACCGTGGTGATCCTGGTCGATGCGCTGTTCGCCATCGTGTTCCGCAACGTGGGTCTGTGATGGCGCAAGACACGCTCACCCCCTCCACCGCCGCGCCGGACGCCTCCGCCGCCGAGGCGCCGGTCGTCGACATCCGCGGACTCTGGACCGCCTTCGGCACGCCGCCCCGGCAGGTGGTGGTGCACCAGGACCTGGCCCTGCGCATCGCGCGCGGCGAGATCCTGAGCCTGGTCGGCGGATCGGGCACCGGCAAGACGGTGCTGCTGCGCCAGATGCTGGGGCTCGAGGTACCCACCCGCGGCGAGGTCGAGGTGCTGGGCGAGCCGGCCTCGCAGATGGGCCGGCGCGGCGCGTCGAGCCGGGTGGGCATGCTGTTCCAGCACGGCGCGCTGTTCTCGGCCTTCAGCGTGCTCGACAACATCGCCTTCGCGCTGCGCGAACTGAAGACGCTGCCCACCGCGCTGGCGCGCGACGTGGCGATGGTCAAGCTGCAGATGGTCGGCCTCAAGGCGCAGGACGGGGCGAAGATGCCGGCCGATCTCTCGGGCGGCATGGTCAAGCGGGTGGCACTGGCGCGGGCACTGGCGATGGACCCGCCGCTGCTGCTGCTCGACGAACCCACCGCCGGCCTCGACCCGAGCGCCTCGGACGACTTCTGCGAGCTGCTGCGCTCGCTGCACCAGGAGCTGGGCCTGACGGTGGTGATGGTGACCCACGACCTCGACACGCTCTTCGCCCTCAGCACGCGGGTGGCGGTGCTGGCCGACAAGCGGGTCATCACCAGCGGGCCGCCGGCCGAGGTGGCGACCTTCGACCATCCGTTCACCCGCACCTATTTCCAGGGCGAGCGCGGCCGCCGCGCGGTGGTGGAGCTGCCGCCGGCACCGCCTTCCGCGCCGGCCGACAACAGGACACACTGACATGGAAAACAAATCGCACGCCTTCGCGGCCGGCATCTTCGTGCTGGGGCTCACCGCCCTGCTGGTGGTGCTGGCCATCTGGCTGACCCGCGACACCGGCAGCTACCGCAGCTACGAACTCTCCACCAAGGACACGGTCACCGGCCTGCAGCTGCAGGCACCGGTGCGCTTCAAGGGCGTGCCGGTCGGCAAGGTGACGCAGATCGGCTTCGACCGGCAGAACCCCGGCAACGTGCTGGTGCGCATCGCGGTGCAGGAAGACGCGCCCACCACGCCCGGCACCTTCGCCACGCTGGCCTACCAGGGCATCACCGGCCTGGCCTTCATCCAGTTGGACGAGGACGCCGACGACCCGCCGCCCCCGCCGCCGCCCGGCGACAACGGCATTCCGCGGATGCCGATCAAGCCGTCGCAGCTCGGCAAGCTGACCGAGAGCGCGCCCGCGATCCTGGCCCAGGTGGAGGAGGCCGGCCGGCGCCTCAACACCCTGCTGGGCGACGACAACCAGAAGCGCTTCTCGGCCGCCCTCGACGGCATGGCCGCCGCCACCGCCAGCGTCTCGCAGCTGACCGCCCGCATCGACACCACCATGACCCAGCGGGTCGACCCGGCCCTGGCCGGCGTGCCGAAGGCGGTGAGCGACGCCAGCGCCGCCCTCGTCTCGCTCAAGGGCGCGGCCGGCGAGATCGGCACGGCCGCCGGCGCGATCACCACGACCGCCCAGCGCCTGAACGCGGCCGACGGCCCGCTCGACCGGCTGGCCCAGGGCACCGGCGCCCTCAGTCATGCGGTCGACCAGTTCGGCTCGACCACGCTGCCGCGGCTCAACCGGGTCACCGACGACGCCTCGCGCACCGTGCGCCAGCTGGGCCGCACCGTCACCAACATCAACGACAACCCGCAGTCGCTGCTCTTCGGCAACGGGCCCGCCCGCCCGGGGCCGGGCGAGCAGGGCTTCGTCGCACCCGGAGAAGCACGATGAGCCGCCACACGGAATTTGCTACGAAAACAATAGCTGGTGGTCGGCGCCGTACGCCGGCTGGAGGCACTTTCTGTGCTGCATTGGTGGCCGTGGCACTGCTGGCCGGATGCTCGGCCCTGCCCGACCGGCCCACCCGGCCGCTGGTCTACGACTTCGGCCCCGGCGAGGTCCAGCCCCGCGCCCAGACCCGCATCGCGCCGCAGCCGCCGCTGGCGCTGGCCGACGTCGATTCGGCCGGCGTGGTCGATACCGCGGCGGTGATGTTCCGCTTCACCTATGCCGACGCGCAGCAGCTGCGGCCCTATGCGATGGCCCGCTGGTCGCTGGCGCCGTCGCAGCTGGTGCGCCAGCGGCTGCGCGAGCGCCTGGGCCGCGACCGAGCGGTGCTCAACGCCGACGACAGCGCCGCGCTGCAGCGCACCGACGGCAAGCTGCCCCACATCCTGCGGGTGCAGCTGGAGGAGTTCAGCCAGATCTTCAGCGCGCCCACCCAGAGCGCCGGCGTGGTCCGGCTGCGGGTGACACTGGTCGACAACCGGGCCGAGGGCGAGCGGCTGCTGGCCCAGCGGGTGGTGCTGGTGAGCCGCCCGGCGCCCACGGCCGACGCGCCCGGCGGCGTGCAGGCCCTGGCCGCCGCCACCGACGCCGCGGCCGACGAGATCGCCGCCTGGCTGCCGCAGGTGCAGGCCACCCCCTGAGCACCGGCCGGGCACGGCTGGCCGGCCGCAAGACCGCACGGCGTGCGCAGGAACAGCCCGCGGCCGGGCGGCGGGCGCGGCGGCTCGGCAGAATCGGCCCGCAGCGCCCGTGCGCCGTCCCAGGGCCGGCGCATGCCCGCCCCACGTCCTCCGAGGAGCAGACCGCTTGACCGCCACCACCACCGTCGATTACTTTTTCTCGCCCCAGAGCCCGTGGACCTACCTGGGCCACGACCGCTTCGTCGCCCTGGCCGCGCAGGCCGGCGCCACGGTGCGGCTGCTGCCGGTCGACCTGGGCCACGTGTTCCCGGTCTCGGGCGGCGTGCCGCTCGGCAAGCGGGCGCCGCAGCGCCAGGCCTACCGGCTGGTCGAGCTGCAGCGCTTCGCCCGGCACCTGGGTTTGCCGCTGGTGCCGCAGCCCACCTTCTTCCCGGTGTCGGGCGACGACGCGGCCAAGCTGCTGATCGCGGTCGACCACCACGACGGCACCGCCGCCGCGCTGCGGCTGGCCGGCGCGGTCTTCGCCGCGGTGTGGGCCCGGCAGCGCAACATCGCCGATCCCAAGGTGCTGGCCGCCCTGCTGGACGAGTGCGGCCTGCCGGCCGCGCGCCACGAGCAGTCGCACAGCCAGGCGGTGCACGAGCGCTACGAGGCCAACACCGAGGAGGCGATCGCCGCCGGCATCTTCGGCGCGCCGAGCTACGTGGTCGGCGGCGAGATTTTCTGGGGCCAGGACCGGCTCGATTTCCTGCAGCGCAAGCTGCAATCCACATCCCTCCAAGGAGCATGACACCCATGGGTTCTTCCACCGTTCAACTCACCGCCGCCGACGGCGTCCAGATACCCGCCTACGTGGCCGAGCCCGCCGGCACGCCCAAGGGCGCCATCGTGGTGCTGCAGGAGATCTTCGGCGTCAATTCGCACATCCGCGCGGTGGCCGACGGCTACGCCGCCCAGGGCTACCTGGCCGTGGCGCCGGCCACCTTCCACCGGGTGCGCCAGGGCGTCGAGCTGGGCTACACCGAGGCCGACATGAAGGCCGGCATGGAACTGAAGGCCGCGGTCGAAGCCCTGCCCACGCCCGGCGTGCTGCAGGACATCCAGGCCGCGGTGCTCTACGCGGCCAAGGCGGGCAAGGTCGGCATCGTCGGCTACTGCTGGGGCGGGCTGCTGGTGTGGCGCGCGGCCGAGCTGGTGCAGGGCCTGTCGGCCGCGGTGATGTACTACGGCGGCGGCGCGACCGGCCCGGAGGAGATCGCCCGCACGCCGCGCACCCCGGTGCTGGCGCATTTCGGCGAGAAGGACCACTACATCTCGCTGCCGAGCGTCGAGGCCTTCAAGGCGGCGCATCCGGACGTCGAGGTGCACGTGTACCCCGCCGACCACGGCTTCAACTGCGACCAGCGCGGCTCCTACGACGCGCCGGCGGCCCGGCAGGCGCTGGAGCGCTCGCTGGCGTTCTTCGCCCAGCACGTCGGCTGACGGCCGGGCCGACACGTCCCATGCCGGCCAGGGCCGGATGCAGGCGGTCCTGCCGCGCCAGGTCGGCCGCGTGCCCCCGGTTCGACGGCCGGCGAGGCCTCAGGGCCGCGGCGTGCGCTCCAGCCGGTGGCGCGGCTCCGGCTGGGCGATGGCGTCGATCACCGTCGACGCCCGGCGCGCCGAGGCCTGGATCCGCAGCACCAGCCGGTCGGCCTCGTGCTGGTGGGACTCGCCGCCACCGGCATGGCCGGCGGGTACGCCGATCAGCTGCTTGATTTCGCGGCCCGCCTCGGCGCTGCGCAGCGCCAGGCTGTGGGCCTCGCCGGCCAGGCGTGAGAGGCCGCCGCCCACGTCGTTCTGCCGCACCACCTGCATCGCCGCGTGGCGGGCCAGTTGCTCGGTCTGCAGCACGATGCCGTCCATCAATCCTGCCGCGTCCAGCACCCGCCGGGTTGAGAGAGGCGCCGACAGCACGTGGGCCGCCTGCACCACGGTGGTTCCGGGTGTGCCCGCGGCCACGAAGCCCGGCGGGGTGCCGGCCGCCACCGACAGCGCCGGCACCGCGGCAGGGGCCGGCACCAGCCGCTGCAGCGCCCGGAACTCCTGCTGCCGGGCGCGGGCCGCGTGCACCCGGTCGGTGATGTCGGCCGCATAGGCCACCACCCGGCGCACCCGGCCACCGGCATCGGCCACCGGGCTGTACTGGGCCTGGAACCAGGCGCGGCTGCCGTCGGCGGCGGTGAAGTGCAGGCAGCCGACGCTGGCCTCACCGCGCAGCAGCGCCCACCACAGCGTGTCGGGATCGGCACCCGCGGTGTCCTGCGGGTCGAGCAGGGTCCGGTAGTGCCGGCCGTTCAACTGCGCCGGGCCCAGGCCCAGGCGCTGCTGCAGCGTCGCGTTGGTTTCCACCACCCGGCCGTCGGCGTCGAACGCCAGGATCGCCTGGTGCCGGTAGAGGGCCTCCAGCTGCCGGTAGGCGCCCAGCAGCCGGCGCAGTGCCGACAGGCGCGAGAGGGTCGAGAGAAGGCGGGCTGGTATCACGGCGGGGCTTTCGGGGGCGCGGGGCAGGTCCCGCTGCCCTGTCTACGCACCTGCGCAAAGCCCGGATGCAATTCCGCGTTATTTTTTACCCGGGCGCCGTTCCCCAGGTCTCTTCCAGGTGGGCCAACAGGGCCCGCATCGCCGCACTGTTGTGCCGTCGCTGCGAATAGGCGGCATAGAGCCAGACGTCCTGCTGCGAATGCTGTTCCAGCACCTGCTCCAGCGTGCCCGCCTCCAGCTGCGGCTGCAGGATGAGCCGCGGCAGGCAGACCACGCCCAGGCCCTGCAGCGCGACCGAGATCAGCGGCGCCGCGTCGGTCGCCTCCAGCCGGCTGCGCAGCGCGACGGTGTGCGGCTGGCCGTTCACCTGGAAGCGCCAGTAGGGCTGCGCGCTCTGCAGCGAGTAGGTGAGCGCGTCGTGGCGGGCCAGGTCGTCGGGATGCGTCGGCCGGCCGTGCCGGTCCCAGTAGGCCGGCGTGGCGCAGACACAGAACTCCACCCGCCGCAGCCGGCGCACGATCAGGTTGCTGTCGTCGATCGTGCCGACCCGCAGGGCCACGTCGATCCCCAGCTCGACCAGGTCGACCATCCGGTTGCTCAGGTGCAGGCTGAGCGTCACCGCCGGATAGCGCTGCATGAAGCTGCTCAGCACGTGCGGCAGCGAGGTGGCGCCCAGCCCGTGCGGCGCCGACAGCCGCAGCCGACCGCCGGGCTGTTCGGCCCGCTCGCTCAGCTCGTTCTGGGTGATGGTCATCATCTCGATCAGCGGCGCGCTGCGCTCCAGCAGCAGGGCGCCGGCGTCGGTCAGGCTGACGGTGCGGGTCGAGCGGTTGAGCAGCCGCACCTTCAGCCGCGATTCCAGCTCGGCCACGTACTTGCTGACGCTGGCCTTGGACAGCGCCAGCGGCACCGCGGCTTTCGAGAAGCTGCCGCGCAACGCCACCTCGCGGAACGCCCGGATCAGGTCGAGAGAGTCCATTGTTTCAATCTGTGAAACCCTGCAAGCAGGCGTAGAAGCCCGGGGCGCTGTAGGATTCGGCTTACGAGAAGGGGTTACGCGTGGGATTTAACCTGGAATCAAATACATAAAACTGTCATTGATTCGAGTTGCGAAACAGTGTGATTCTATCCGTGGGCATTTAACGGTGAAACTTCGGCCTAAGCTCATGTTCATACCCAGTGCAATAGATGCAAACCCGAAGTCCCCAGCGGACAGAGGGCGCTCCCAGTGCCCCGGGTTGTTTTGAAACTCACAAGAAGGAAATCATCATGAACGCATCCCGACTCCTCGCTATCGCCGCTTTCGCCGCTACCGCTTCCCTCGGCGCCCATGCCGCCCCGATGGGCGAAGGCGACACCCAGTCGCCCTACGCAGCCCAAGCGCCCGTGGCCCTGGTCGCACCGGCCGGCTACACCATCAACCGCGTCGCGACCAGCGCCGCCCGTCCTGTCGCGACCGCCGGCGAAGGCGACCAGCGCTCGCCGTACGCCGTGCGCATCGAGTCGACCGCCGACCGCGCCACGGTCAACGCACAGGCCCGCGAAGCCGTCCGCCTGGGCCAGGTCGCCCACGGCGAAGCCGGCTACATGTAAGACCGCGGCAGGCCGGTGGACCCGCCGCCTGCGCACGGACTGCACGCGAAAAAGCCGACACCTCCGGGTGTCGGCTTTTTTGCGTTCCGCGGCACCTGCGCCACGGACCGATGGTCACCGGCTCGGCCGCGCCAGGTACTTCTTGCGCCAGAACCAGCCGATCAGCCCGACGGCGATCACGCCCATCGTGCCCATCGCCCACCAGAAACCGTCCTGCTTGTGGGTCAGCGGGATCACCTCGAAATTCATTCCGAAGATGCCGGCGATCAGGTTCAGCGGCAGGAAGATGGCGGTGAGCGTGGTCAGCACCCGCATGATGTCGTTGGTGCGGTTGCCCTGCAGGCTGAAATGCATCTGCACCGTGGTCTCGGCGGTCTGCTCCATCCGCCGCACGTGGTGCACCACCCGCTCGATGTGCTCCAGCACGTCGCGGCTGCGCACCTGCAGCAGGTCGCGCTCGCGGTGGGCGGCGGCGGTGGCGGGCTCGGGCCAGGCCTCCAGCGCGTCGATCCAGTCCTGCACCGCGGCGCGCTGGTCCTCGCAGATCTCGTCGAGCTGGTGCAGTGCCAGCCGGGCGTCGAGCAGGGCGCTCCAGTCGATGAAGCGGCTGTGCGGCTGCAACAGCTGGTTCTGCCAGAGGTCGAGGCCCCGGGTCAGGTCGCGGCGCAGTTCCAGGTAGCCGTCGACCACCAGGTTCACGATGCGCAGCATCAGGTCGGCGGGGCTTGCCGGCTGGCGCGCGCCGGTGGCCCGCGTCTCGCTGCCGTGGCCGGCCAGGAGGCGCAGGGCGTAGGCGTCGCGCACCGCGCAGTCCTCGGGATGCACCGTCAGCAGGACCTGGTCGAAGACGGCGAAGCCGATCGGCCGGGTATCGACCCGGCGCAGGGCGGCCGGCGGCGCGGCGGCGGCGCCCGCATCGGTGCCGGGAGCGGCGGCCGCGGACGCCGGCGTGGCGCCCGGGCCGTCCGCCTGCGCCGCCGCCCCGTGCTGGGTGGCCAGCCGGCGGAACACCAGCAGGTCGTACTGCGAGGTGTAGTCGTAGTGCGAGGGCAGCTGGGCGTTCAGCAGGTCGGACACGTGCAGCTCGACCAGCTGCACCCCGGCGGCGGCCAGCAGCGCCGCCTGGATCCGTGCCTGCGCCTCCTTGAATTCGGACCGGCTGCAGGCGATCCAGTAGAAGCCCTGCGGCGGGGGCGCGGCGGGCAGGCGGTCGGTTTCGGCGACGCGGCTGCCGTGGAGCTCGAAGATGCGCATGGAAAGACCGGCGGGCCCGGCCTGGATGGTGATGAACGAATCATAGCCACGGCCGGCCCGGGACGCCGGCTGCCTGCTATTTATTCTGTAGCAGCTTGGCGGCGTGCACCGCGTGGTAGGTCAGGATGCCGTCGGCGCCGGCCCGCTTGAAGGCGAGCAGGCTTTCGAGCATCGCCGCGTCGTGGTCGAGCCAGCCGTTGGCGGCGGCGGCCTTGAGCATCGCGTACTCGCCGCTGACCTGGTAGGCAAAGGTCGGCACCCGGAACTCGTCCTTCACCCGCCGCACGATATCGAGGTAGGGCATGCCGGGCTTGACCATCACCATGTCGGCGCCCTCGGCCAGGTCGAGCGCTACTTCGCGCAGCGCCTCGTCGCTGTTGCCCGGGTCCATCTGGTAGGTCTTCTTGTCGCTCTTGCCGAGGTTGCCCGACGAGCCCACCGCGTCGCGGAACGGCCCGTAGAAGGCGCTGGCGTACTTGGCGCTGTACGCCATGATCTGGGTGTGGATGTGGCCGGTCTCCTCCAGCGCGGTGCGGATCGCGCCGATGCGACCGTCCATCATGTCGCTGGGCGCGACGATGTCGACGCCCGCCTCGGCCTGGGTCAGAGCCTGGTTCACCAGCATCTCGATGGTGACGTCGTTGAGCACGTAGCCCGCTTCGTCGATCAGGCCGTCCTGGCCGTGGCTGGTGTAGGGGTCGAGCGCCACGTCGGTCAGCACGCCCAGGTCGGGGAAGCGCGATTTGAGGGCGCGCACCACCCGCGGCACCAGGCCGTCGGGGTTGGCGGCCTCGCGGCCGTCGGGCGTCTTCAGGGCCGCGTCGATCACCGGGAACAGCGCGATCGCCGGAATGCCGAGGGCCACGCACTCCTCGGCCAGCGGCAGCAGCAGGTCGAGGCTGAGGCGCTCCACGCCGGGCATCGAGCCGACGGCCTGGCGCTGTCCCTGCCCGTCGAGCACGAAGACCGGGTAGATCAGGTCGTGCGCGGTGAGCCGGTTCTCCCGCACCAGGTTGCGGCTGAAAGCGTTGCGGCGCAGGCGGCGGGGGCGGGCGAGGGGGTAGGGCGTGGGGCTGGAGTGGTGCATGGGTGCGATCTTGCCCCGAAACGCGGGCCGGGGGCGAGGGGCCGTTCCGGCGCGGACGGGACGCATGCTTACCGTTCGTCGGAGTGAGCCTTGCGACAAGTGGCACTAATCCTTACATTTCTTTCCGGGCGACAAGGTCGTCCCCCGCTTTTCCTCCCTGAGCGGGTACTTCGCGCCTGCGGGCCCGAGGTTTACCCAACCCGGCCATGTGCCGGGTTTTTTTTGTCCCGCGTTCTGCCCCTTGCCAGCGCGGGTCCGGCCGGGGCGGTCCTACACTCGGGCCATGCTCTGGGTCAAATCGCTGCACATCGTCTTCGTCGCCAGCTGGTTCGCCGGCCTGTTCTACCTGCCCCGCATCTTAGTGAACCTGGCCCAGGTGCCGGCCGGCTCCGATGCCGAGCGCGACCGGCTGCTGCTGATGGCCCGCAAGCTGATGCGCTTCACCACCTTCCTGGCGGTGCCGGCGCTGGTCTTCGGCCTGTGGCTGTTCCTGGGCTACGGCATCGGCCGCGGGCCAGCCTCGGAAGGCAACGGCTGGATGCACGCTAAGCTCTTCGTCGTGCTGCTGGCGCTCGGCTACCACCATGCCTGCGGATCGCTGCTGCGCAAGTTCGCGGTCGGACGCAACCGGCGCAGCCACGTCTGGTACCGCTGGTTCAACGAGGTGCCGGTGGCGCTGCTGCTGGCGGCCGTGGTGCTGGTGGTCGTCAAGCCGTTCTAGGGGCGCGCATGCCGTCCCCGACCCCTCCCGCGGCCCCGGACGGGCCTGCCCCGGCGGGCGCTGCCGGGCACACCATCGAAGGGACTGCGCGGTCCGGTCCGGCGGGCCGGCCGGGGCGCGGGCTCCAGACCTCCGCCTGGCCGCTGGCGCTGGCCTATGCGGTGCTGGTGGTCTACGCCAGCCTCTACCCGTTCGACGGCTGGCGCGACCAGGGCATCGCGCCCTGGGCCTTTCTCACCGCGCCGCTGCCGCGCTGGTGGACCGGCTTCGACGTCACCTCCAACGTGCTGGGCTACGCGCCGCTGGGCTTCCTGGCCGCGCTGGCCGCGCTGCGCACCGGCCGCGGCCCGCGCGGCGTGCTGACGGCGGTGGCGGCCTGCGCACTGCTGTCGCTGCTGCTCGAATCGCTGCAGAGCTACATGCCGGTGCGGGTGCCGTCCAACGTCGACCTGGCGCTGAACGCCGCCGGCGCCACGGCCGGCGCGGCGGTGGCCTGGGGACTGGAATGGCTCGGCGCCATCGCCCGCTGGGACCGGGTGCGGGCCCGCTGGCTGGAGCCCGAATCCCGCGGCGCGCTGGTGCTGCTGGCGCTCTGGCCGGTCGCGCTGCTGTTCCCGGTGGCGGTGCCCTTCGGCCTGGGCCAGGTGCTGGAGCGGCTGGAGGAGGCGCTGGCCCTGCTGCTGGAGGACACGCCTTTCCTCGAATGGATGCCGATGCGCGAGGTGGAACTGCAGCCGCTGATCCCCGGCGCCGAACTGCTCTGCGTGACCCTGGGCGCGCTGGTGCCGGCGCTGCTGGCCAACTGCATCGTGCAGGGCTGGCGGGCGCGGGCGGTGGCCTCGGCCCTGGTGCTGGCGGCGGGCGTGGCGGCGACGGCGCTGTCGTCCGCGCTGACCTACGGGCCGTCGCACGTCGGGGTGTGGCTGAGCTTTCCGGTGCAGGTGGGGCTGGCGACGGCGGTGGTGCTGGGCATCGGCGCGCTGGCGGTGCCGCGGCGCGGCTGCGCGGCGGTGGCGCTGCTGCTGCTGGTGGTGCACCTGAACGTGCTGAACGACGCGCCCACCAGCGCCTACTTCGCCCAGACGCTGCAGACCTGGGAGCAGGGCCGCTTCATCCGCTTCCACGGCGTGGTGCAGTGGCTCGGCTGGGTCTGGCCGTATGCGGCGCTCGGCTGGCTGCTGCTGCGGGTCTCGCGGCGCCAGCGGTGGCGCCCGGCTGCCTAGAATGGCGCGATGAGCTCCACGACGACGACGACGAACGCGCCCGCGGCGCAGCCCCCGTACTACGAACGCCACATCTTCTTCTGTCTCAACGAGCGCAAGGGCGGCGAGGACAGCTGCGCGGTGCACGACGCGCAGGCCGGCTTCGACCGCTGCAAGTCGCGGGTCAAGGCGGCCGGCCTGGCGGGCGTCGGCAAGGTGCGGGTCAACAAGGCCGGCTGCCTCGACCGCTGCGCCGGCGGGCCGGTGGCGGTGGTCTACCCCGAGGGCACCTGGTACACCTTCGTGGATGCGTCCGACATCGACGAGATCGTCGATTCGCACCTCCAGAACGGCCGGGTCGTCGAGCGGCTGCTGCTGCCGCCGGACGTCGGCCGCTGACGCGCTCTTCTCCCGATTCAAGCCGAAAGTGCCTGCAGCCGGCGTCCCACGCCGGCCTTCAGCTATCAAATTAATAGTATGCCGATGAACGCCCAGACCCAGGCCCTGCAACTCACCGGCGCCGCCGGCGCGATCGAGGCGGCACGCGATGCGCCCGAAGCCGGCACGCCCGGGCGCGGCACGGTCGTCATCTGCCATCCTCATCCGCTCTTCGGCGGCACGATGGACAACAAGGTGGTGCAGACGATGGCGCGCGCCTTCGTGCAGTGCGGCTGGACGGCGGTGCGCTTCAACTTCCGCGGCGTGGGCGCCAGTGCCGGCGTCTACGACGAGGGCCGCGCCGAGGCCGACGACCTGCGCGCGGTGATCGACCAGGCCGCGGCCGACGGTCCGCTGGCGCTGGCGGGCTTCTCCTTCGGCTCCTTCGTCGCCAGCCAGGCGATCGCCGCGCTCTGGGACAGCCGGCCGGTCGAGAAGATTGTCTTCGTCGGCACCGCCACCTCGCGCTTCGCGGTGGCGCCGGTGCCGCCGGCCGCGCACGAGCGCACCCTGGTCATCCACGGCGAGCACGACGACACGGTGCCGCTCGCCGACGTGATGGACTGGGCGCGGCCGCAGACACTTCCTGTGACCGTCGTTCCCGGTGGCGGCCATTTTTTTCACGGACAATTGCCGCTGCTCAAGGGGCTGGTGGTGCGCCACCTGCTAGCGCCCTGAGTGCCACACCTGCGTTCTTCCTCCGACGCCCTGCCCGAGACCCCCTGCCTCCCATGACCCGCTTCCTGCCGTCGCTCCGCGCGCTCGTCTTCGCCGCGCTCGCCGCACCGTTCCTCGCCGCGTCGCCGGCCTTCGCCCAGGCGCCCCAGGCCCCGGAGATCGCCGCGCGCGCCTACCTGCTGCTCGACGTCACCGCCGGCCAGACGCTCGCCCAGAAGGATGCCGAGATGCCGGTCGAGCCGGCCTCGCTCACCAAGCTGATGTCGGCCTACATCATCTTCGACGCGCTGAAATCCAAGAAGATCACACTGCAGCAGACGCTGCCGGTCAGCCAGCGCGCCTGGAAGATGCCGGGATCGCGCATGTTCATCGACCCGAAGATGCAGGTGCCGGTCGAAGACCTGCTCAAGGGCCTGATCGTGCAGTCGGGCAACGACGCCACCATGGCGCTGGCCGAGGGCGTGGGCGGCACCGCCGAGCGCTTCGTGCAGCTGATGAACGACCAGGCCAAGGTCCTGGGCATGAAGAACACCACTTACAAGAATCCGGAGGGCCTGACCGAGCCCGGCCACACCACCACCGCGCGCGACCTGGGTATCCTGGCCACCCGGCTGATGAAGGATTTCCCCGAGTACATCGGCTACTACGCGCTCAAGGAGTACCGCTACCCCGGCACGCCCGCCAGCAACAGCCACAACCGCAACACCCTGCTGTTCCGCGACCCCACGGTCGACGGCCTGAAGACCGGCCACACCAACGCCGCCGGCTACTGCCTGGTGGCGACGGCCAGGCGCGATTTCCCGGGCGTTGGCCAGCGCCGGCTGCTCTCCATCGTGCTGGGTGCCTCGGGCGAGAGCGCCCGCGCAAACGAATCGCAGAAGCTGCTGAACTGGGGCTACACCGCCTACGAGGGCGTCAAGCTGTTCGACGCCAACCAGGCCGTCGTCACGCCGAGCGTCTGGAAGGGCACGAGCAACGCGATCAAGCTCGGCCGCCCCGAGGCGATCGTGGTCGCGGTGCCCGCCGGCAGCGCCGGCAAGGTCAAGACCGACGTCTCGCGGCCCGACCCGCTGGTCGCGCCCTTCGACAAGGGCCAGGCCGTCGGCACGCTGAAGGTGTCGCTGGCCGACCAGCCGCTGCTCGACGTGCCGCTGGTGGCGCTCGAGGCGGTGCCGCTGGCCGGATTCCTCGGCCGCAGCTGGGACTCGATCCGCCTCTGGATCAAGTGATCGGCCGCCGGCGCGTGGCGAAGGGCCTACGCGCCGCAGGGCCTGGGCCTTGCCGCGCTAGGTCGGGCCTGCTACATTAGAAGGCTTTTCGGAATTTCCGAAGGGTTTCACGTTTTCGTTCAAGTCAAACGTTTAGGGACGTTTTTAATGCCAACCATCAATCAGCTCGTGCGTCAGGGCCGCGAGGTCGAAAAGACCAAGTCGAAAAGCCCCGCGATGCAAAACTCGCCGCAGCGCCGCGGCGTGTGCACCCGCGTGTACACCACCACCCCCAAGAAGCCCAATTCCGCACTGCGGAAGGTCGCCAAGGTTCGCCTGACCAACGGCTTCGAAGTCATTTCCTACATCGGCGGCGAAGGCCACAACCTCCAGGAACACAGCGTCGTGCTGGTCCGCGGCGGCCGTGTGAAGGATCTGCCGGGCGTGCGCTACCACATCGTCCGTGGTTCGCTCGACCTGCAAGGCGTCAAGGATCGCAAGCAGTCGCGCTCCAAGTACGGTGCCAAGAAGCCCAAGGCCAAGTAAGCCCTGCGCTTTCGTCAGAATTCAAGGTGCTGTTTTCCGCGTGGCGCGGAGAGGCAGCGTAGTGACCCGATGTCCGGGTCGAGTAAGTGAGAGTCCTGCTGGCTCTCGCGGTGTCCGCCAGGATGCCAACTGAAGCAAACAAGAGGTGAAAAATGCCACGTCGTCGCGAAGTTCCCAAACGTGAAATCCTGCCCGACCCTAAGTACGGCAATGTCGAACTCTCGAAGTTCATGAACGTGATCATGGAAGGCGGCAAGAAGGCCGTCGCCGAGCGCATCATCTACGGCGCGCTCGACCTGATCGAGAAGAAGAATCCTGACAAGGACCCGCTGGAAGCCTTCGTCGTTGCGATCAACAACGTCAAGCCGATGGTGGAAGTGAAGTCCCGCCGCGTCGGCGGTGCCAATTACCAAGTGCCCGTCGAAGTGCGCCCTGTCCGTCGCCTGGCCCTGTCCATGCGCTGGATCAAGGAAGCCGCCCGCAAGCGCGGCGAGAAGTCCATGGCCCAGCGCCTGGCCAACGAGTTGCTCGAAGCGACCGAAGGCCGTGGCGGCGCCATGAAGAAGCGCGACGAAGTGCACCGCATGGCAGAAGCCAACAAGGCCTTCAGCCACTTCCGCTTCTAAGAACTGTCACAGCCGTCTCTCACAATAGACAGGCCGGAAGCCCGATCCACCGAAAACGGTGGGCGGGCTTCCGTCCGTTAACGGAGTAAATTTCATGTCCCGCAAGACCCCCATCGAGCGCTACCGCAATATCGGTATCTCCGCGCACATCGACGCCGGCAAGACCACCACCACCGAGCGCATCCTGTTCTATACCGGTGTGAACCACAAGATCGGTGAAGTGCACGATGGCGCGGCCACCATGGACTGGATGGAGCAAGAGCAAGAGCGTGGCATCACGATCACCTCCGCCGCCACCACCTGCTTCTGGAAGGGCATGGCCGGTACGTTCGACGAACACCGCATCAACATCATCGACACCCCGGGCCACGTCGACTTCACCATCGAAGTCGAGCGCTCGATGCGCGTGCTCGACGGTGCGGTCATGGTCTACGACGCCGTCGGCGGCGTGCAGCCCCAGTCGGAAACCGTCTGGCGCCAGGCCAACAAGTACCGCGTTCCGCGTCTGGCCTTCGTCAACAAGATGGACCGTACCGGCGCCAACTTCCTGCGCGTTCGCCAGATGATGGTCGACCGCCTGAAGGCCAACCCCGTCGTCATCCAGATCCCGATCGGCGCCGAGGACAAGTTCCAGGGCATCGTCGACCTGGTGAAGATGAAGGCCATCTTCTGGGACGAAGACAAGGGCGTGACCTTCGAATACCGCGACATTCCGGCCGACCTGGTCGATGTCTGCAACGAGTACCGCGAAAAGCTGGTCGAGGCCGCGGCCGAAGCCAGCGAAGAGCTGATGAACAAGTATCTCGAAGGCGAAGCCCTGAGCGAGGCGGAAATCAAGGCCGCGATCCGCCAGCGCACCATCGCTTGCGAGATCCAGCCGATGCTGTGCGGCTCCGCGTTCAAGAACAAGGGCGTGCAGGCCATGCTCGACGCGGTCATCGACTACATGCCGGCTCCGACCGACATTCCGCCGGTCTCGGGCACCGACGAAGACGAAGCGCCGGTCGTCCGCAAGGCAGACGACGAAGAGAAGTTCTCGGCACTGGCGTTCAAGCTGATGACCGATCCGTTCGTGGGCCAGCTGACCTTCGTGCGCGTCTATTCCGGCGTGCTGAGCAAGGGCGACAGCGTCTACAACCCGGTGCGCGGCAAGAAGGAGCGCATCGGCCGGATCGTGCAGATGCACGCCAACAACCGCGAAGAAGTCAGCGAAATCCGCGCCGGCGACATCGCCGCCTGCGTGGGCCTGAAGGAAGTGACCACCGGCGAGACCCTGTGCGATCCGACCTCCATCGTGACCCTCGAGCGCATGGTGTTCCCCGAGTCGGTGATCTCCCAGGCCGTCGAGCCGAAGACCAAGGTCGACCAGGAAAAGATGGGCATCGCGCTGCAGCGCCTGGCCCAGGAAGATCCTTCGTTCCGGGTGAAGACCGACGAAGAGTCCGGCCAGACCATCATCTCGGGCATGGGCGAGCTCCACCTCGAAATCATCGTGGACCGGATGAAGCGCGAATTCGGCGTGGAAGCCAACGTCGGCAAGCCCCAGGTGGCCTACCGCGAAACCATCCGCAAGACGGTCGAAGAAGCCGAAGGCAAGTTCGTGCGCCAGTCGGGCGGCAAGGGCCAGTACGGCCACGTCGTGCTCAAGATCGAGCCGAACGAGCCGGGCAAGGGTATCGAGTTCGTCGACGCGATCAAGGGCGGCGTGGTGCCGCGCGAGTTCATCCCCGCGGTGGAAAAGGGCATCAACGAAGCCGTGACCCAGGGCGTGCTGGCCGGCTATCCGGTCGTCGACGTCAAGGTCACGCTGCACTTCGGCTCGTACCACGACGTGGACTCGAACGAACTCGCGTTCAAGATGGCCGCGATCTTCGGTTTCAAGGAAGGCTGCCGCAAGGCCGGCCCGGTGATCCTGGAGCCGATGATGGCCGTGGAAGTCGAGACGCCGGAAGACTACGCCGGCAACGTGATGGGCGATCTGTCCTCGCGTCGCGGCATGGTGCAGGGCATGGACGACATGGTCGGTGGCGGCAAGGCGATCAAGGCCGAAGTCCCGCTGTCGGAAATGTTCGGCTACTCGACCACGCTGCGTTCGGCCACCCAGGGCCGCGCCACCTACACGATGGAGTTCAAGCACTACGCCGAAGCTCCTCGCAACGTGTCGGAAGCCATCATGGCGGCTCGCGCGAAGTAAAGCTGAACCCCCAGGCTTCGCACTTCGTGTCTTCGCCGACCCCCTTTCAGGGGGCGACACTGGCGGACCGGCAGAGCCGGATCCGCGGTGTCCCGCGGGAAGACATGGTCTGTCGGGACTGGATTGAACGGTCTGCGACTGTGTGCCCCCCGTTGCCCGTGGCGGGGGAATCAGCAACACGGTGCAGACCCTAAACAAAACCACGGGCTGTTCTTTATCTGGAGTTGGAAATGGGAAAAGAGAAATTCACACGTACTAAGCCGCACGTCAACGTCGGCACGATCGGTCACGTCGACCACGGCAAGACCACGCTGACGGCGGCGATCG
>NZ_LMKO01000010.1 GCF_001421705.1 Xylophilus sp. Leaf220
GCGATGGCGACCTCCTATTTCGTCTCGCGCGCCTCGCAGGGCACCGGCTTGATGGCCCCATCCCGAACAGGACAGTGAAACGCCTCCGCGCCGATGATAGTGCGGGTTCCCGTGTGAAAGTAGGTCATCGTCAGGCTCCTACAGCCCGTAAAGCCCCCGCATCCCCAGGATGCGGGGGCTTTACCTTTTGCGGCGCGCGCAAAACGCTTCAAGGCACCCTGATACTCAGCCAAGCGGGTCGGTTGAAGTGGAGAAGGGGCAAACCGCCATCGATGCTTTTGTCGGAAGTTTTTGCGTACCAACCAACCAAAAACTTCTACCCGCACGAACGCGCTTTTTCGTACAGTAGGCTGGCAGATCGGGTGCCAAGCCATGGCAGTTCGTCCATGAAATCAGAAGGGCGAATTTAGAGCCCAAGGTCGGCGTAATCCCTCTTTGATCTTTGTGGCGACCCTGTCATCTTGGCGGGCTCACGCTGATCCACCGCGCCCATGACCGTTACCACCCAGACGAACCCGCAAGATCCCACCGAACGTGCGGCACGCAAGCAGGAGGTCGTTCGTGCATTGCAGCGCGACCTGCCTCCGCATGCGCTGATCTGGCACGATGAAGACACGACGCCGTACGAATGCGACGGTTTGACCGCCTACCGGATGCGGCCGCTCGTGGTGGCGTTGCCGGAGACCGAAGCGCAGGTCGCGGCGGTGCTCAGGACCTGCCACCGCCTGGGTGTTCCGGTCGTGGCACGCGGGGCGGGCACCGGTTTGTCCGGCGGTGCGATGCCGCACTTCATGGGCGTGACGCTTTCGCTGGCCCGGTTCAACCGCATCCTGAAAATCGATCCGCTGTGCCGTACGGCGATCGTGCAGTGCGGCGTGCGCAACCTGGCGATCAGCGAGGCGGCGGCGCCGTTCAATCTCTACTACGCACCGGATCCCTCGAGCCAGATCGCCTGCACCATCGGCGGCAACGTGGCCGAGAACTCGGGGGGTGTGCACTGCCTCAAGTACGGACTCACCCTGCACAATGTGCTGCGGGTTCGCGGCTTCACCGCGGAGGGCGACGCCGTCGAGTTCGGCGGCGATGCGCTCGACAGCCCGGGCCTCGACTTGCTGCCGCTCGTCATCGGCAGCGAAGGCATGCTGGCGATCACCACCGAGGTCACCGTGCGTCTGGTGCCCAAGCCGCAGCTGGCCCGCTGCATCATGGCCAGCTTCGACGACCTGCGCAAGGCGGGCGATGCGGTCGCGGCGGTGATCGCGGCCGGCATCATTCCGGCCGGCCTGGAGATGATGGACCGGCCGATGACCGCGGCGGTCGAAGACTTCGTCAAGGCCGGCTACGACCTGAATGCCGAAGCCATCCTGCTCTGCGAATCGGACGGCACGCCCGAAGAGGTGGCCGAAGAGATCGGCCGGATGACCGACGTGCTACGCCACTGCGGCGCGACCGCGATCGCGGTGAGCGAGAACGAGGCCGAGCGCCTCAAATTCTGGAGCGGCCGCAAGAACGCGTTCCCCGCATCGGGCCGGATCAGCCCCGACTACATGTGCCTCGATTCGACGATCCCGCGCAAGCGGCTCGCCGACATCCTGCTGGCGATCCAGGCGATGGAGAAGAAGTACCGGCTGCGCTGCTGCAACGTGTTCCATGCCGGCGACGGCAACCTGCATCCGCTGGTGCTGTTCGACGCCAACGATCCCGACGAGCTGCACCGCTGCGAGCTGTTCGGCGCCGACATCCTGGAGACCAGCGTCACCATGGGCGGCACCATCTCGGGCGAGCACGGTGTCGGCATCGAAAAGCTCAACAGCATGTGCGTACAGTTCAGCGCCGCCGAGAACGAGCAGATGTTCGGCGTCAAGCGCGCTTTCGATCCGGCAGGCCTGCTCAATCCGGGCAAGGTGATTCCCACGCTGCAGCGGTGCGCCGAATACGGCAAGCAGGTGGTCCGCGCCGGACAGGTACAGCCCTTCGCCGATCTTCCGCGTTTCTAGGACGAACCCATGGTTTCGGCATCTTCCGCGCTCGACACGATGGTCGACCGCATCCGTGCGGCGACCGCGCACGGCACGCCGCTGCGTCTTTGCGGCGGCGGCACCAAGGATTTCTACGGCGATGCGGTCGAGGGCGAAACGCTCGACACGCGCGCGTTCTCGGGCATCACCGGCTACGAGCCGAGCGAACTGTTCGTCACCGTGCGCGCCGGCACGCCGATGGCCGAGCTGGAAGCCGCGCTGGCGGAAAAAGGCCAGTGCCTGCCCTTCGAGCCGCCGCAGTTCGCCGCGGGTGGAACCGTCGGCGGCATGGTGGCGGCCGGGCTGGCGGGGCCTGCCCGGGCCAATCTGGGGTCGGTGCGCGACTACGTGCTCGGCGCCACGCTGGTCAACGGCCGTGGCGAGGTGCTGACATTCGGCGGGCAGGTGATGAAGAACGTGGCGGGCTACGACGTGTCGCGCGTGCTGGCCGGCTCACGGGGTACGCTGGGCGTGATCGCCGAAGTCAGCCTGAAGGTGCTGCCCCACATGCCGGCCGAGGCCACGCTGCGCTTCGGTTGCAGCCAGACCGAGGCGCTGGCGCTGCTGCACGGCTGGGGCGGGCGGCCGTTGCCGCTCAATGCCAGCGCGTGGCTGGAAGAGCACGGCGAAGGCGTGCTGTACCTGCGCCTGCGCGGCGCGGTCGCGGCGGTCGAGGCGGCGTGCACCCAGCTCGGCGGCAAGCGGGTGGCGGATACCGCGGATCGGTGGGATGCCTTGCGCCACCAGCAGCTCCCATGGTTCGACAAAAGCGAATCCGATGCTTTCGATCTGTGGCGCCTGTCGGTGCCCCAGACCGCCCCAGCCATGCCGCTGCACGAAACACCGCTCGTTGAATGGCACGGCGGCCAGCGCTGGTACCGCGCGGCGCCCGGTGCGTCGGCGCGGATGCGGGCCGCGGCGCGCGCTGCCGGCGGCCATGCGACGCTGTTCCGCGCGTCTGCCGCGTCGGCGCACGAGCCACGTTTCGACGCCGTCTCGCCGGTGCTGGAGCGCATCCAGGGCGCGCTGACAAAAGAGTTCGATCCGGCCGGCATCTTCAATCGCCCCGCATCCGCCGGCCGGGGCACGCAGACCGCCGGACCGCCGGCAGCGGCACCCACGGCACCGATGCGCTAGCGCTTCGGCCCACCGACAAGAACCACACCCCATGCAAACCGAACTCGCTCCCGAATTCCAGGGCACCGCCGACGGCATGGAGGCCGAGGCCATCCTGCGCAAGTGCGTGCACTGCGGCTTCTGCACCGCCACCTGCCCGACCTACCAGCTGCTGGGCGACGAGCTGGACGGCCCGCGCGGCCGCATCTACCTGATCAAGCAGGTGCTCGAGGGCCACACGCCGACCCGCAGCACCCAGCTGCACCTCGACCGCTGCCTGACCTGCCGCAACTGCGAGACTACCTGCCCCAGCGGGGTGCAGTACGGCCACCTGGTGGATATCGGCCGCAAGGTGGTCGACAGCAAGGTGCCGCGGCCGGCCGGCGAGGCCGCCGCCCGGTGGATGTTGAAGGAGGCGCTGCCGTCGCCGCTCTTCGGCCCGGCGATGAAGCTGGGCCAGGCGGTGCGCGGGCTGCTGCCCGGCGCGCTCAAGGCGAAGGTGCCGGCCCGGCAGGCACCGGGCGCATGGCCCAGCCGCAGCCATGTGCGCAAGGTGCTGGTGCTGGCGGGTTGCGTGCAGCCTTCGATGATGCCCAACATCGACAGCGCCACCGCGCGGGTGCTGGACGCGGCCGGCATCCAGGCGATGGTGGCGCCCCAGGCCGGCTGCTGCGGCGCGGTGAAATTCCACCTCAACGACCAAGCCGGCGGCAAGGCGCAGATGCGCGCCAACGTCGATGCCTGGTGGCCGATCGTGGAGCGCGGCGAGGCCGAGGCGATCGTGATGAACGCGTCGGGCTGCGGCGCCACGGTGCGCGAATACGGCCACATCCTGCGCGACGACCCGGCCTATGCCGCCAAGGCCCGGCGGATCAGCGACCTGACCCGCGACCTGAGCGAGCTGCTGCCCGAGCTGGTGCCGGCCCTGAAATCCCGTGTCACGCCGCCCGTGGGCGTGGTGGCCTACCACCCACCGTGCACCCTGCAGCACGGGCAGAAGCTGCGGGGCGGGGTGGAGGTGAACCTGCGCGCGCTCGGCTTCGACATCCAGGTGGCGGCCAACGAATCGCACCTGTGCTGCGGCTCGGCCGGCACCTACTCGGTGCTGCAACCAGCGCTGGCCTATCCGCTGCGCGACCGCAAGCTGGGCCATCTGAACCAGTTGCAGCCGACGACCATCGTCTCGGCCAACATCGGCTGCATCACCCACCTGCAGAGCGGCAGCGAGGTGCCGGTGCGGCACTGGATCGAGCTGCTGGATGCGGCGCTCGCTCCTGCCGCCGCGTAAGCCCGCTGTCCGGCGCCACCCGGCGCCGTACCGCCTCAGGCGCTGCCGCCGTACACCTTGCGCAGCAGCGCGATCAGCGTGGCGCGTTCGCGCTCGGTCAGCCGCGCGGTGGCGTCCACCTCCAATTCGGCCGCGGTCGCTTCCGCCTGCTTGACCAGCGCCTTCCCGCTGCGGGTCAGGTGCAGCCCCAGCGCGCGGCCGTCGGTGGGATGGGGCCGGCGCTCCACCAGCCCGCGCCGGTCCAGCGCCGCGATCAGGCCGACCAGGTTGGGCGGCAGGATGCTGAGCGCGGTGCAGAGCTGGCGCGAGGTGATGCCCGGGTTGTGCGCCACCAGCGACAGCACCGAGAAATCGACCACCGTCAATCCGTAGACCGCCATGCGTTCCATGAAGACTTCGATGATCGCCAGCGACGCGCGGCGGGCGTTATAGCCCACCAGGCTTTCGAGGTAGCGGGTGTCGACCTCGGTGGTGGCGGTGGCGACGGCGGACGGGGCGGCGCTTTTGCGCGGGGAGGGCATCGGCCGATTGTGACGCGACGGCAGGCCGGCCCCGCCGCCGCGCATAAGCGCCCCGGCGGCTACTGGCAGCTGAAGCTGGCCGCGCTTTCCGTGTCGCCGCTGCCGTTGTAGCGGGCGACCTGCGGATAGGCGCACAGCGGCCGGCTGCGGCTGGCCGACCAGCCGGCGGGCAGTTCGGTGTTCACGCCGCCGGCATTGCCGGCGCCGCGGGCGGTGGCGATCACCCGATCCGGCGCGCGGCCTTGTTCCACCCACTGCACCAGGGCGTTGACCATGTCGAACTGGTCGGTGGCCGGGCCGCCGCTGCAGTGGTTCATGCCGGGCACCAGGTAGAGCCGCGCGAAGTCGGCCGCATAGCCGCCGCGGCTGGCGCGCAGCTGGTCGTACCAGGCGACGGTGTCGTCGGGCGAGAAGACGCCGTCGCTCACCCCGTGGTAGACCATCATCTTCGCGCCGCGGTCGTGCAGGGTGGAGAGATCGCCCGCCGGCGGCGTCATGAACGACAGCGCCGATTCGCCGTACAGCGCGTTGGTCGCGGCGATCTTCGGCGCGTCGGTGTCCATGCTGAAGCCGAGCGCGAAGGCCTTGGTGTCGGCCAGGATCGAGACCGGCGCCGGCGGCACCTGGAAGATGAAGCCGACCGCCACCGGGTCCCGCGCCGCACCGATCGACGAGCTGAACTTCCACCCCGCCCAGTTGCTGCTGGTGATGCCCGCGTCGAACGGGAAGGATGCATACACCGCGTTGCCCGCGCTGTTGCGGGCGCCCTTGAAGATGTTGCCCAGCGCCGTCTTCTGCGCGCCGCTCAGGCAGCTGCCGGTGCGGCCGCCGGTGCAGGTGGGCACGTCGCGGTCGAGCGAGAAGGCCGTCTTGCAGGCCTGCACGTCCTGCACCAGCCCGTCGCTCGCGCCGTCGAGCGCGTCGCAGCGCTCCAGCACCTTGCCGGCGACCAGCGCGCGCTCGGCCGGGGTGAAGGCGCTGGCCAGGTCGGCCGGGTTGGTGGCGGTGGTGTTGAACTGCTGCGCTCCGTAGAGCTGGGCGACCGCCGCCTTCGGCAGGTTGAAGCCCGGGTTGCCGGCGAGGATGCCGTCGTACTGGTCCGCATACCGGGCGGCGCCCACCATCGCATGCCGGCCGCCGTTGGAGCAGCCGACCAGATAGGAGCGGTCGGGGCCCTTGCCGTAGGCGGTGGCGATCAGCGCCTTGGCCATCGGCGTCAGCTTGCCGACCGCCTGGTAGCCGTAGTCGAGCCGGGCCTGCGGGTCCAGTCCGAACAGCGGATTCTGCGCGGCGGCATGCCCCGCGTCCGACGAGATCACCGCGAAGCCCTGCTGCAGCCCGCTGGTCAGAGGGCCGCCGCCGCCGATGCCGCCGGTCGCGGTCAGAACCGCGCCGTCGGTGCCGCCGTTGACCTGGTGGAAGAAGCGGCCGTTCCACGCCCGCGGCAGCCGCATCTCGAAGCCGATCGCATACGTCTGTCCGTCGACGGGGCTCACACGGTTGAACATTCGCCCCGTCACGAGGCAGTGCTCGCCCACCGGCTGCCCGGCGACCGCCAACGTGCCCGCCGGCACCAGCGTGGCCGCAGTCAGGGTGGTGTTGGCAAAGCCCCCGCGCCCGACCAGATCGGTGCACGACTGCAGCGTCCCCGGCGTGGCCGCCGCCAGCTGCGGCGCGGCGGGCGGCCCGTCGGACCCGCCGCACGCGGCGACGACCGTGGCCGCCAGCGCGACGGCCAGCACAGGGGAAGGGGCGAAGGTACGGAATCGTGTGGACATGGCGAATCTCCGGAGGAACGGGAAAGGCGAAGAAGAGGTGTTCGGCGGCTCAGGGATACCGTGGATCCGGCTCTGCCGGTCCCCCGGTATCGCCAACGCGCAGGAGGTGGGCGAAGACGCGAAGCGCGATGCCTGGGGGTGATCTCAGGACTCGGCGGTGAAGCCGATCTTCTTGATCAGCGGCCCCCAGCGCTCGTACTCGCTCTTCTGCGAGGCGGCCATCTCCTCGGGCGTCGAGCCCTGCACGATCAGCCCCACGATCGCCAGGCTGTCGGTCACGCTCTTCTCGCGCAGCGCCTGGGCGATGGCCGCGTTGGCGGCGGCCACCGTCGCGGCCGGGGTGCGGGCCGGGGCGTAGAAGCCGAACCATTCCTCGGCCGTCAGGCTGGGCAGGCCCTGCTCGGCGAAGGTCGGCACGTCGTGCAGGTAGGGCGAGCGCTGCCGGCCCGAGGTCGCCAGCACCCGCAGCTTGCCGCTCTTCAAGTGCGGCAGGTAGTCGCCGCTGGGCGTGACCATCGCGGCGATCTGGCCGCCGACGGTGTCGGTCACGCCGGGGATCGAGCCGCGGTAGGGCACGTGCTTCAGCTCGGTCTGCGTCTCGATGCCGAGCAGCGCGCCGATGAAGTGCGGCGTGGTGCCGGCGCCGGGCGAGCCGTAGCTGGCGTCCTTCGGATGCGCCTTGGCCCAGGCGACGAAGTCCTTGAGCGTCTTCACCTCGGGCGGCACCATCGGGCCGACGGCCAGGCCGTGGTGCATCACCGCGGCGATCGAGACGGGCGCGAAATCGCTCTGCTGGTACGCCAGCCGGGCGTAGATGTGTGGGTAGTTGGCCAGCGCCGAGACCGGCGCCAGCGCCAGGCAGGAGCCGTCGGCCGGCGACGCCTTGAGCGATTCCAGCGCGATGCGCCCGCCGGCGCCCGGCTTGTTCTCGACCACCGCCGGGTTGCGGGTGTAGGGGCTGCCGGCCAAGCGCTCGCCCACCCGCCGCGCGACGGTGTCGCCCGAGCTGCCGGCGGGAAAGCCGTAGAAGATCTTCACCTGGTCCAGCGCCTGGGCCTGCGCGGTGCGCAGCCCCAAGGGGCCGGTGGCGGCCAGGGCGCCCAGGCCCTGCAAGAGATGGCGGCGGTGCAAAGTCATGTCGTCTCCTTCTTAAGTATCGAAAGTGCCTGGGGCCGGCGTATGGCGCCGGCTTCTAGCTATTAAAAACATAGCATCGGCATTCCAGGACTGCCGATCGCGCCGGTCCGTCGCCGGCCTGCGCCGGCGTCAGCGCGGCGCCATCCGCAGCGCGCCGTCGAGGCGGATCACCTCGCCGTTCAGGTGCCCGTTGGCGACCACGTGCGCCGCCAGCTGGGCGAACTCTTCCGGCCGGCCCAGCCGCGGCGGAAACGGGATCGAGGCGGCCAGCGATGCCTGCACCGCCTCGGGCAGCTCCTGCATCAGCGGCGTGGCGAACAGGCCCGGCGCCAGGGTGCAGACGCGGATGCCGTACTGCGCCAGGTCGCGGGCCATCGGCAGCGTCATGCCGACGATGCCGCCCTTCGACGCGCTGTAGGCCTGCTGGCCCACCTGGCCGTCGAAGGCCGCGACCGATGCGGTGAACAGCATCACCCCGCGCTCGCCGCCGGCCAGCGGCTCCAGCGGCACGCACCGGGCGGCGAAGAGCCGGCTCATGTTGTAGCTGCCGACCAGGTTGACCCGCACCACCCGCTCGAAGGCGTCCAGCGGCGCGGCGCTGCCGTCGCGCTGCACGACGCGCTTGGCGCTGCCGATGCCGGCCACGTTCATCAGCACCCGGGCCGGGCCGTGGGCCTCGGCGGCGCGGGCCAGCGCAGGCTCGGCGCTGGCGGCGTCGGCGATGTCGCAGGCGCAGGCGATGCCGCCGATCTCGGCCGCGACCTCGGTCGCGCGCGCGAGGTTCAGGTCGAGTACCGCCACCTTCGCGCCCAGCCGGGCCAGCTCGCGGGCGGTGGCTTCGCCCAGACCCGATGCGCCGCCGGTCACGATCGCGGCGTGTCCTTGAATGTCCATGGTGGTTGTCCTAGAGGGGGGTGGAGGAGGGGCGCAGCGCGCCGGGCGCCTGGCCGTCGTGCAGGGCATCGACCAGGGCGGCGCGGTGCTGGAGCACCGCCCGCTGGTTGATCGAGCCCTTGTCGGTGATCTCGCCGCGGTCGATCGAGGGCGGAACGTCGAGCAGCAGCAGGCAGGCGATGCGGGTGGCGCTGCCGGTCGCGGTGGCGGCCAACGCGTCGAGCAGCTGCTGGAAACGGGCGCGCACCGGCGCGCTGGCCAGCACCTCGGCCCACGGCGCGCCGGGCGGCAGGCCGGCCAGGGCGCGCACCGCCGGTGTGGGAAAGACCAGGGCGCCCACCTCGCGGCGGTTCAGTCCGGTGACGACCACGTCCTGCACATGGGGCGCGCCGGCGGCGATGATCCGCGCGCGCATCGGCCCCACGCTGACGAAGGTGCCGGTGGAGAGCTTGAAGTCCTCGGCGATGCGCCCGTCGAAGCGCAGGCCTCGCGCGGCGTCGTCCGGGTCGGCCCAGGCCACCGCGTCGCCGGTGCAGAAGAAACCCTCCTCGTCGAAGCTCTCGGCCGTCGCCTCGGGGTTGCGCCAGTAGCCGGGGGTGATGTTGGGGCCGCGGTAGCGCAGCTCGGTCTTGCCGCCCTGGGGCACCAGCTTCAGCTCCAGGCCGGCGGCGGCCACGCCCACGTCGCCGGAGCCGACCTGCGGCCGGTTCACGTACAGGGCGAAGGGGCCCGATTCGGTCATGCCCAGGCCGGCGCCCATCACGATCCGCTCGCCCACCTCGTGCTCGGCGCTGCGGTGCAGCGCATCCCAGACCGGCTGGGCCAGCGCGGCGGCGGCGTAGAAGAAGAGCCGTACCCGCGAGAGCAGGTTGCGGCGCAGCACCGCGTCGGTCTTCATCGCCTCGGCGATCGCCTCGAAGCCGGTGGGCACGTTGAAGTAGACGGTGGGCGCGATCTCGCGCAGGTTGCGCAGCGTCTCGGGCATCAGCGCGGCGGTGGGCTTGCCGTCGTCGATGTAGAGCGTGCCGCCGTTGTAGAGCGCGATGCCGAAGTTGTGGTTGCCGCCGAAGGTGTGGTTCCACGGCAGCCAGTCGACCAGCACCAGGCCGTCCTCGCCCAGCACCGGCATCGCCTGCAGCATCTGCTGCTGGTTGGCGCACCACATGCGGTGGGTGTTGACCACCGCCTTGGGCAGCTTGGTCGAGCCGGAGGTGAAGAGGAACTTGACGATGTCGTCCGGCCCCACCGCGGCAGCGGCCGCATCGACGGCGGGCGTGGGCACCGTGCCGCGCAGCGACTGGAATGCGGTGACGCGCCCGGCGGGCCGCTCCAGCAGTGCCGCATCGCCCGCCACCACCACCTCGCAGTCGGCCGGCACCACCGCGCGCACCGCCGCGCCGTAGCGGGCCGTATCGCCCGCGAAGACCAGGCCCGGCGTCAGCGTGTCGAGCACATGGCGCAGCTTGCCGAAATCGGTGCTGACGGTGGAGTAGGCCGGCGACACCGCGCAGTAGGGCACGCCGACGTAGAGGCAGGCCAGCGCCAGCACCGCATGGTCGAGCGAGTTCTCGCTGAGGATCGCGACCGGCCGCTCGGCACTCAGGCCCCGGTCGAGCAGCGCCTGGCCCACGTGGCGCGCCGCCTGCAGCGCATCGGCATAGATCAGGTGCTGCCAGTCGCCCAGCGTGCCGTCGACCTGCCGCAGGCGCTGGGCGAACAGGGTGCGGTCGGGCGCGGTGCGGGCCCAGTGCGCCAGCCGCTCGCCCATGCTGCGGGCGTAGGGCTGCAGCGGCGTGCGGCTGACCAGGTAGCGCACGCCGGCCGTCGGGCCTTCCGTGACCCGGGGCGTGTCGTCGCCGTAGGCCATCGGGCGGTAGCGGGCGGGCGCGGCGGTGGCCGACGATGCGTCCGCGGCGAGGGTGGTTGCGGCCATGGGATGTCTCCTGTCGTTCTCGTGGTGGCGCGGCCGGCGGGGCAGGGCGGGCGTGTCAGCCCTTCTGCACCTTGGCGGCCTTGCCCTGCAGGAAGGCCGCGACGCGGGCCTTGGCCTCGGGTGCCGACTGGGCGATGGCCGCGACCAGCGATTCGGTCAGCAGGCCGTGGTCGGCGGTCTGGTCGGCGATGCGGGGCAGCACCTGGGTCAGGGCGTAGTTGGTCATCGGCGCGTTGCCGGCCACCTTCTGCGCCAGCGCGATCGCCTTGGCCAGCGATTCGCCCGCCGGCACCAGGTACTGGGCGAAGCCGGCGCGCTCGCCCTGTTCGGCGTCGTACACCCGGCCGGTGAGCATCATGTCGGTCATGCGGGCCACGCCCACCAGGCGCGGCACCCGCACCGAGGCGCCGCCGCCCACGAAGATGCCGCGGGTGCCTTCGGGCAGGGCGTAGAAGGTGGTGGCGTCGGCCACCCGGATGTGGGCCGCGCTGGCCAGCTCCAGCCCGCCGCCGACCACTGCGCCGTGCAGCGCCGCGATCACCGGCACCGGGCCGAACTGCAGCGCATCGAGCGCCTTGTGCCACATGCGCGAGTGGTGCAGGCCCTGCACCGCGTCGCGCTCGCTCAGCTCCGACAGGTCCAGGCCGGCGCAGAAATGGTCGCCCGCGCCGTGCACCACCGCGGCCTTCACCGTGGCGGGCATCCGCTCGAAGGCGTCGCGCAGGGCCAGCACCAGCGCGTCGTTGAGGGCGTTGCGCTTGGCGGGCCGGTCGAGCCGCAGGATCGCGATCGTGTCCTGGATCTCGACGGTGAGGCCGGTGGCGGATGAGGGCTGGGACATGGCGCGCTTTCTTGCTTGCGAAGTGTGATTTGGTTATAGTATATAACTAGTTTTCGGGGGCGGCAATGCCGTCCGGGGCCTTCGGTGCAGGCCCTGCGGGTAATCCCCGATCTCGCAATCCCGCAGCGCCGCTGCCCAGAAAAAGCAAGGAGACATCGCATGCAGGCATACATTCCCTACGGCCTCTACTGGTCCACCCCGTTCGCCAAATGGCAGGGCGCGCTCGCCACGCTCGACCCGCTGCCGCTGGCCGCTCGCACCGGCCGCGCCGCGCTCGAGGCGCGCGGTGCCGACCTGTCGCAGATCGACCTGGCCATCCTCGGCCACACCAACCCGTACCGCGGCAGCTTCTACGGCACGCCCTATGTCACCGGGCTGATGGGCATCGACCGGGTGGCCGGCCCCACAGTGCAGCAGGCCTGCGCCACCAGCGTGCGGGCGCTGCAGATGGCGGCGCAGGAGGTGGCGCTGGGCAGCGCCCGCTGCGCGCTGCTGGTGATGGCCGACAAGCAGTCGAACGGCCCGGTGGTGTACTACCCCAACCCCGCCGGCCCGGGCGGCTACGGCCATACCGAGCACTGGGTGCCCGACAACATGGCGCACGACCCGTATGCCAAGAACGCGATGCTGGAGACGGGCGAGAACGTGGCCCGACGCTACGGCATCGACACCGCCGAGCAGCATGCGGTGAAGCTGCACCGCCACGCCCAGTACGAGGCCGCGCTGGCCGACGACCGCGCCTTCCAGCGGCGCTACATGGTCGAGGTGCCGCTGGGCGATCCGCGCGGCAAGAAGCCGGCCGGCGTGCTGTCGGCCGACGAGGGCATCTTTCCCACCACGGCCGAAGGCCTGGCGCGGCTGAAGCCGGTCAAGCCCGACGGCACCGTCACCTTCGGCGGGCAGACGCATCCGGCCGACGGCAACGCCGGCGCGCTGGTCACCACCCGCGAGCTGGCCCGCGCGATGTCGGCCCGCCCGGATATCGAGGTGCGGATCCTCGGCTTCGGCATGGCGCGGGTCGAGCCGGGCTACATGCCGATGGCGCCGTCGCCCGCCTGCTTCAACGTGCTGAAGGCCGCGGGCCTCGCCATCGACCAGATCGACGCCGTCAAGACCCACAACCCGTTCGCGGTGAACGACATCGCCCTGGCGCGCGACACCGGTTTCGCCTGGGAGCGGATGAACAACTACGGCAGCTCGCTCGTCTGGGGCCATCCGCAGGCACCCACCGGCCTGCGCGCGGTGATGGAACTGGTCGAGGAACTGGTGCTGCGCGGCGGCGGCACCGGTCTCTTCACCGGCTGCGCCGCCGGCGACACCGGCATGGCCACCATCGTGCGGGTGACCGACGCCGGCAAGCGCTGACGCGCGCGCCGCCCCCGCTGCCGCCCACCGTTCCAAAGAACTTTTCTCTTTCCATCGGAGCTTCCATGCAAGTCATCACCGCCGACCAGGCCGGCGCGCTCGTGCGCGACGACGCCACCCTCTTCCTGGGAGGGCTGGCGATGACCAGCCTGGCCGAGGAAGTGCTCAAGGGCATCGAACGGCATTTCCTGGCCACCGGCCATCCGCGCAACCTCGCCACCTGGGCCTGCGGCGCGGTCGGCAACAGCCGCGACGGCGGCATGGTGCACTTCGCCCATCCGGGCATGGTGCGGCGGGTGGTGGCCGGCCACTTCGGCCAGACCGGCGCCGAGATGATGAAGATGGTGTTCGACGGCGCGGTGGAGGCGTACAACTTCCCGCAGGGCTCGCTCTCGCAGCTGACGCGCCACATCGCCAGCCGCTCGCCGGGCCTGCTGACCAAGGTCGGGCTGGGCACTTTCGTCGATCCGCGGCTGGAGGGCGGCAAGCTCAACGCAGCCTGCAGCGAGGACCTGGTGCGCCTGGTCGAGTTCGCCGGCGAGGAGTGGCTGCACTACCCCTGCCCGAAGATCGACGTGGCGATCATCCGCGGTACCGTGGCCGACGAGGACGGCAACATCACCCTCGACAAGGAGGGCGTGCTGCTGGAGCAGGTGGCCATCGCCCAGGCGGCGCGCGCCTGCGGCGGCATCGTCATCGCGCAGGTCGAGCGCATCGTCGCGCGCGGCAGCCTGCATCCGAAGGCGGTGAAGGTTCCGGGCCTGGTGGTCGACTACGTGGTGGTCGGCGCGCCCGAGAACCACATGCAGACCATCGCCACCCAGTTCGATCCGGCGCTCTGCGGCGACGCGCGGGTGCCGATGCACGGCATCCCGGTGATGCCGCTCGACGAGCGCAAGGTGATCGCCCGCCGCGCCGCGCTGGAACTGCGGGCCGGCGCCGTCACCAACCTGGGCATCGGCATTCCGGCGGGCGTGCCGGCGGTGGCGGCGGAGGAGGGCGTGGCCCACCTGCTGACGCTGAGCGTGGAGAGCGGCGTCAATGGCGGCGTGCCGGCGCAGGGCGGCGATTTCGCGCTGGCCTACAACCCGCAGTCGATCCTGGAGCAGACCACGCAGTTCGATTTCTACGACGGCGGCGGGCTCGACATGAGCTTCCTGGGCCTGGCGCAGACCGACGCGCAGGGCAACGTCAACGTCAGCAAGTTCAACGGCCGGCCGGTGGGCTGCGGCGGCTTCGTCAACATCACCCGCTCCACGAAGAAGCTGGTCTTCTGCGGCACCTTCACCGCCGGCGGCCTGCAGGTGCGGGTGGGCGGGGGACGGCTGGAGATCGTGCAGGAGGGGCGCTCGCGCAAGTTCATCGAGCAGGTGGAGCAGATCACCTTCAACGGCCACGACGCGGCGCTGCGGCAGCAGGAGGTGGTGTTCGTCACCGAGCGCGCGGTGTTTCGCCTGACGCCCGAGGGCCTGGCGCTGGCCGAGATCGCGCCGGGCGTGGACATCGAACGCGACGTCGTGGCGCACATGGGCTTCCGGCCGCTGATCGGCGAAGTGGCGACGATGGACCCGAAGATCTTCGACACGCACTGGGGAGGTCTGGCCGCCGCCATGGCCTGAGAAACGGCCGACGCCGCCAACGCCGTTCACAATCGGTGCCCCAGCATGAAGGAGGGTTCGATGATTGTGCGTATCGAGGTGGAGGGCAGCCGCGCCGGTTTCTACGAGTACCGGGTGAGCTTCGAATCGGAAGAGCTCTACGCCGACGCCGGCCTGCAGTCGGTGATCGACTGCCTGGTGGGCGCGGTGGAGGGCATGGCGCCCGACGTGCTGGCGGCCGAGGTCTGGTACCGGGGCATCGTCTCGGGGACCTATGCGCTGGAGGTGATCGGCCGCAACGTCGACCAGGTGGCCCAGCATGCCGAGAACACGGCCGAGGCCATCCGCGAGGTGCTGGGCGAAGAGTGACGCGCGCGCCATGACGACACCCAAGGCGCAGTTCCGGCTGCGGATCTACCGCGACGACAGCATCGCCATCGGCCCGGGCAAGGTCGCCCTGCTGGAGGCGATCGCGCAGACCGGCTCCATCTCGGCCGCGGCGCGGCAGATGGACATGTCCTATCGCCGCGCCTGGCTGCTGGTCGACGAGACCAACCGGGCGCTCAGCACGCCCGCGGTGCAGACCTCCGCCGGCGGCGCCCACGGCGGCGGCACCTCGCTCACCGCCGTGGGCGAGGCGGTTGTGCGGCACTACCGGGCGATCGAGGCGGCGGCGCGCACCGCGGCCGCGGCCGACATCGACGCGCTGACCGCTATGCTGGCGCCCTGAGCGGCGTGCGCCAGGAGCCCCCGGACGGCTGCGGGCCTCCGTGCCGGTGGCGTCCGGCAATGCTTTTGCTACGGTATTGATAGCTGATGGCCGGCGCCAGACGCCGGCTGGAGTACGATTCGGCACCCGAAACGGCCTGGGTGGGTCGCACGCATCCGCCTGGCCGTCCGGCAAGTCCCCTGTGCCACAATCCGTCATACCCGCATGGATACGACGATACCCCCGCTGCTGCTGTCCATGGACTGGTTCCCGCTGGCCCTTTCGCTCAAGGTGGCGGGGCTGGCGACGCTGTTGGCGCTGGTGGCAGGCGTCGCGCTGGGGTGGCTGTTCGCCCGCAAGCGGTTCTTCGGCAGCCAGGTGCTCGAATCGGTCTTCATGCTGCCGCTGGTGCTGCCGCCGACGGTGATCGGCTACGCGATCCTGGTGGCGGCCGGACGGCGCAGCCCGCTCGGCCGCTGGCTGCGGGAGCACCTCGACTACACCATCATCTTCAGCTGGCACGGCGCGGTCGTCGCCTCTGCGGTGGTGGCGCTGCCGCTGGTGCTGAAGTCGGCCAGCGCCGCGTTCTCGGGCGTCGACCGTTCGCTGGAGGCAGCGGCCAGCACGCTCGGTCAGTCGCGCTGGTCGGTGTTCCTGCGCATCACCCTGCCGCTGGCCTGGCCCGGCATCCTGGCCGGCGCGCTGCTGGCCTTCGCCCGGGCGATGGGCGAATTCGGCGCGTCCCTGATGGTGGCCGGCTCTATCCCGCAGCAGACGCAGACGCTGTCGATGGCGATCTACGACGCGGTGCAGGCCGGCCACGACGACATGGCGCTGGTGCTGGTCGTCGTCACCTCGGTGCTCTCCATCGCGGTGCTGGTGCTGTCCAACCGCTTCTTCTCCCTCCGTCCCTAAGGAATGTTCCCATGCGTACCACCCGTATCGCTTCGCTCGTCCTGGCGCTCGCGCTGCCCTTCGCCGCCGCCGCGCAGCAGATCACCGTGTCGGCCGCCGCCAGCCTGACCGATGCCTTCAAGGAGCTGGCGCCGCGCTTCGAGGCCGCGCACCCCGGCGCTACCGTGCGCTACAACTTCGCCGCCTCGGGCACGCTGCTGCAGCAGATCGCCCAGGGCGCGCCGGTCGACGTGTTCGCCAGCGCCGACCAGGAAACGATGGACCGCGGCGCCGCGCAGAAGCTGGTCGATCCGGCCACCCGCGCCAACTTCGTCACCAACAGCCTGGTGCTGGTCGAGCCGGCGCAGGACGGTGCCGGCGTCAAGACCCTGCAGGACCTCGCCGGCCCGGCCGTCCGCAAGATCGCGGTGGGCAAGACCGCCACCGTGCCGGTCGGCCGCTACACACGGCAGGTGCTGGAGGCCGCCAACCTCTGGACGGTGCTGGAGCCGAAGTTCGTGCAGGCCGACAGCGTGCGCCAGGTGCTCGACTACGTGAGCCGCGGCGAGGCCGAGGCCGGCTTCGTCTACCGCACCGATGCCGCGATCGCCGGCGACAAGGTCAAGGTCGTGCTGACGCCGACCGGCCACACGCCCGTCAGCTACCCGGTGGCGGTGGTGGCCGACAGCCAGCAGAAGGCGCTGGCGAAGAACTTCATCGCCTTCCTGGGCTCCGACGCCGGGCAGCAGATCCTGGCGCGCTACGGCTTCGGCAAGCCGTGAGCGGCACGGCGCGCAGGGCGGTGCACAGGGTGTGCCGGTGATGCAGTGCGGGCGCCGCACCCCATGATCGACGTCGACCTGCAGCTGTCGGTGGTCGATGGCAGGCGGCGCTTCGCGCTGGCGGCGCGTTTCGCGACCGACGCACCGTTCGCCGCGCTGTACGGCCCCTCGGGCGCCGGCAAGTCGCTCACCCTGCAGGCGATTGCCGGCCTGCTGCGGCCCGACGCCGGCCATGTGCGGCTCGACGGCCGCACCCTGTTCGACGCCGCGGCCCGCATCGACCTGCCGGCGCCCGCGCGGGAGGTCGGCTTCCTGTTCCAGAACTACGCGCTGTTCCCGCACCTCTCGGTGCGCGACAACGTCGCCTTCGGCCTGCGCAGCTGGCGCAAGCGGCGCCTGTCGCCCGACGAGGCTACGCGGGTGCAGGCGCTGCTCGACAGCTTCGGCCTGGCCCCGCTCGCCGATAGCCGGCCGCGGGTACTCTCCGGCGGCCAGCAGCAGCGCGTCGCCCTGGCCCGCGCGCTGGCCTGCGAGCCCCGGGTGCTGCTGCTCGACGAACCGTTCGCCGCCCTGCACCCGGCGCTGCGCGCCGAACTGCGCCAGGAGCTGAAGCAGGTCCAGGCCCGCTGGGGCATCCCGGTGCTGATGATCACCCACGACGTCGAGGACGTGCTGTCCCTGGCCGACGTCGCCTTCGTGTTCGACCAGGGCCAGGTGGTGCGCGAGATCGACATGCGCACCGCCGAGGCGCGCAGCCTGGCCCGGCAACGGATCACCGGCGAGGCCGATGCGCCGGTGGAGTCACCGGTGCGGCAGGCGCTGCGGCGTTTGCTGGTGGGCGGTTCCGCCGGTGGCAATCCCTGAGCGGCGCTACAAGTTTTCGTTGGTATCGCGGAAGCATCGGCGCACGGCGTCGCTGCCTGGATTCAGCTCCTGTCACTAGCGAGTCGGGGCCTACTTCCCCATCAGCTCGCCGATCGGCTTCAGGTCCTCCACCCGGTCGCAGACGGCCTTGATGACCATCATGATCGGCATGCCCAGCAGCAGGCCCCAGATGCCCCAGAGCCAGCCCCAGGCCAGCACGCTGGCGAAGACCACGACCGGGTTCATGCTGCTCGCCCGGCTGGTGAGCCACGGGGTCACCAGGTTGCCGCTGATGGTGTGGATGGCCAGCGACGCGCCGCCGGCGATCAGTGCCATGTCGACGGTGCCGAACTGCAGGAAGGCCACCAGCGCCGAACCCCCGGTCACCGCCAGCGAGCCGATGTAGGGCACGAAATTAAGCAGGCCGGCCACCACGCCCCAGACCGCCGAATATTCGATGCCGAGCGCCCAGTACACCAGCCAGGTGGCGATGCCGACCACCACGCTCATCACCAGCTGCACCAGCAGGTAGCGCTCGATCTGGCCGGTGATCTCGTCGAGCAGCTGCACCGTGATCTTCTTGCGCGACAGGCTGGGCCCGGTGATCTTCACCAGCTTGCGGCGGAAGGTGTCGCCGGCGCACAGGGCGAAGAAGGTCAGGAACAGCACCACCATCATCTGCCCGGCGAAGCCCATCAGGCCGACCGTGCCGCTCCACAGGTAGTCGCGGATGTTGAAGGGCGGCCGCTCGATCAGCACCCGGGTCACGCCGCGGGGCGACAGCGGCGCGGCCTGCCCCTGCGTGGCCTGCTCGATCTGGGTGGCGGCGTTCTGCACCGTGTCGAGCACGCCGGGGCCTTGCTGGCTGCGGGCGCGCAGGGTGTCGCGCACCTTCTTGGCGGCCACCGGCAGGTCGTTGAACAGCTCGGCCGCGTCGGCGCTCAGCCAGTACGCGGTGGAGCCGATCGAGCCGACGATTGTCAGTAGCAGCACGGTGGTGGTCAAGACCCGCGGCACGTGCCGGCGCCAGAACCACTCCACCACCGGCGCGAGCGCATAGGTGAGCATCAGCGCCAGCAGCAAGGGGATGAAGACGGCCCCCGCCCAGCGCAGCACCACGATGCTGGCCAGTACCGCCAGCACGACCAGGGAGATGCTGCGCACGTCCACCGGCATCTGCAGCAGCACCCGCGGCTGGTCGGGGTCTGCGCCGGGCGGCAGCTCGATCAGGCGGGTGTTGGGGGCGGGCGTGACGACGTCGACCGCGGCTGCCGGCGCAGCCTCCGGGCCGTCGGCAGCGGGAGGAGGGGGCGGCGGCTGTTGCATCCGGGCGATTCTGTCGCCCGGTGGGGCAGGACGCTGTAGGCGAAGGCCGCCGGTACGCTCAGTGCAGCATCAGGGCGCCGGCGGCCTTGCTCTTGCCGGCGCGGGCGGGCGGGTTGCACATGCCGCAGACGAAGTGGCGGGCGTTCTCGTAGGGCTCGGTGACGAAGCGGCCGGTGCACTTGGAGCAGGTGGTCATCTCGAGCATAGAGGCATCGACGAACTTCAGCAGGCGCCAGGCCCGGGTGAAGGACAGCAGCGGCTCGATGCCGGCGGCGTCCACCTGTTCGTTGTAGAGGCGGTAGGCCTTGGTCAGCGCATCCACCGGTTCGAGCGACGCGCCCTTGCTCAGGTATTCGTAGATGTTGAGGAACAGCGACGAATGGATGTTCTCCTGCCAGGTCAGGAACCAGTCGGTCGAGAAGGGCAGCTGTCCCTTCGACGGCGACTTGCCCGCGATCTCCTTGTACAGCCGGATCAGCCGCTCGTACGACAGCGTCGTCTCCGACTCCAGCACCTGCATCCGCGCACCCATCTTGATGAGCATCGCCGCCCGCTCGATCTGGCGCGATTCGTTCAGGACGCTCTTGGGTGCTGCTGCAACTGCGGTCATGGCTGGTATTCCTGGAAACGGTGGTCGAAAGAGGGGAGGACTTTTTCAGGGAAGCCGCGGATCCGGCCCCGCCGGTCCGCCGGCTTCGCCCCTCGAGGGGCAGGCGAAGACGCGAAGCGCGCAGCCTGGGGGGAGCTAAATGACCTCGGAGAGGCGCCCCGCCATCAGGATGTTGCCGTGCAGCCGGTTGGTCGCCTCGTTGCCGATCTTGGCGGGCGTGCTCTGGTTGGTGAGCAGGTTCCAGACCATGTCGTCGTCGACCCGGAAGCGGCACAGCAGGGTGTTGCCGGTGGCCAGCTTCAGGACCTGGGCCGAGGACAGCGAGGCCAGCAGCTCGGCGGATTCTTCGTTGATGCCAAGACGGAAGACGGCTTCGGCCTTGTCCTGACGGATCAGGTTCTTGGCCAGCATCAGGTACGTCAGGTTGGCTTCACGGATCTCGGCAAGCATTTGTTCGGTGTTCATGGGGTCAGTCCTTTTCAGGTCCGATTCCGACCGTATGCAACATTGCATGTGAGGCGATTCGGTGAAATGGATTGTGAAGACGTCCCAAACAGAAATTAAGTCAGCGTCTCACCGTGCGTTTTGTCTGGTTTCCATCCGGGCTTGTAGGTGTTTGCCTTACAAGGGCCGCTGTCTCCGCCGCTTGTGCTGAAAGCTTGGGCACCGCGCGGGAAGGCGCTCGACCCGCGTTCGTCCTCCTGCGGGCGACCGGAAGCGGGTGTCGGACAAATCCCGCGCACCCTGCTGTCGCAAAAAAGATAGCAAGCTACCTTTTTGGGAGCACCCGGCAGGTCGCCGGAAAAAAGATTTCGGGCGGCTCGCGGTGCGCGGACCGTACTGCGGCGCCCGGGGCCGCAGTTGCTATTCGCCGGTCGCGACCGGGCGCGACGGATCGCTGCTCCATTCGCTCCAGCTGCCCGCGAACAGGCCGACGGGGCCCAGCCCTGCCAGTTCCGCCGCCAGCACGTTGGGGGTGGCGCTGACGCCGCTGCCGCAGTAGGCGACCACGCCCCGGGGCGAGCGGCCTGCCAGCAGCGCATCGAATTCCCGGCGCAGCACCTCGGCCGGCTTGAAGCGCCCGTCGGGGCCCAGGTTCTCGGCGAAGGGCCGGTTCAGCGCACCGGGGATGTGGCCCGCGACCGGGTCGAGCGGCTCCACCTCGCCGCGGAAGCGCGCCGGGGCGCGGGCGTCGACCAGCGTGCGGTCCGGGTCGGCCAGGCCGGCCGCCACGTCCTGCACCGTGACCAGGGTGCGCAGCGGCGCGCGGAGGTCGAAGCTGGTCTGGAAGTGCGACGGCTCCTGCCCCGTCGCCACCGCGCCGCCGGCGGCCTCCCAGGCCTGCAGGCCGCCGTCGAGCACCGCTACCGCGTCGTGGCCGGCCCACTTCAGCATCCACCAGAGGCGGCCGCAGTAGTTGGCGTTGTTGCGGTCGTACACCACCGCCTGCATGTCGTTGGCGAAGCCGACCGACGAGAGCCAGGTGGCGAAGTTCTCGCGGCTCGGCAGCGGGTGGCGGCCGCCGCTGGCGGGGCGGTCGGCCTCGCGGGCGACCACCACCGTGCCGTGGGCGCCGGGCAGGCCGTGCTTGGCGCTCAGCGCGCGGTCCAGGTCGGCATGCAGGGCGCCGGGGATGTGGCGCTCGGCGAAGGCCTGGGCGCCGGCCTCGGGCCGCATCAGGTCGAAGCTGCAGTCGAAGACCATGACCCGCGCCTTCGCGGCGAGCAGGGCCTGCAGCTCCTCGGCGGAGATCAGGGCGGTATAGGGGGCGTGCGGTTGGGGCATGGCGGGCTCCTGGCGTTCGGTGCGGGAGGTGCGCCGGGGTTGGCGCACCGCTGGCCCAAATGGTAGCCCGGCAGTGGCGGGCCGCGGCGGTGGTGGCGCCGCCGCCCTAGCGCCGCCGCACCGTGTCGCCCGGCGCGGGCGTGCGCCCCCGCAGCACGGTGGCCGCCACGCCGCTGGCGATGATGGTCGCCATGCCGGCCCAGGCGATCGGCGCGATGGTGTCGCCGAACAGCAGCACCCCGTAGCCGGCGGCGAAGACGATGCCGGTGTACTGGAGGTTGGCCACGACCAGCGTGCCGCGGTGGTTGCCGGCGGTGGCGTAGGCGCGCGTCATGCAGTACTGGCCGCCCGAGGCCAGCAGGCCCAGCGGCGGCAGCCACAGCGCCGCCTGCCACGACCAGGGCGAGACCCCGACCAGCGCCATGCCGGCCAGGCCCGTCACGGCCGATCCCACCGCGAAGTAGAAGACGGTGCGCGCCTCGGGCTCGCCGGCCCGAGAGAGCGCCATCACCTGCATGTAGGCGAAAGCGGCGGTCACGCCCGAGAACAGGCCCACCACCCCGGCCAGCATCTGCTGCGGGTCGATCGTCGGCCGCAGCATCATCACCACGCCGGCGAAGCCGGTCAGCACGGTGAGCACCAGCGCCCCCTGCAGCGGCGGTCGGTCGTGGCCGGCGCCCGGCCGCCAGGCCATCAGCGTGCCGCCGACCAGGAAGGCGGCGATCCACACGCTGCTCATGTAGTTGAGGGTGACGGCGGTCGCCAGCGGCAGGTGGGCAATGGCGTAGAACCAGGCGGTGAGCGATGTCACCCCCACCATGCTGCGCCAGGCGTGCATGCCGGGATAGCGCGTGGCGAGCGGTATCCGGCGCGCCCGCGCCAGCGCCACCATCACCGCCATGCCGATCAGGCCGCGGTAGAAGACCAGCTCGGCCGGGTTGAAGCTGGCCGACGCCATCTTGACGCAGACGCCCATCGTCGCGAAGAAGAAGGCCGCCAGCAGCATCCAGCCGGCCTTCATGCCGCCGGGTCCGGTTTCATGCGGGAAAAAGGGCTGTAGCCGGCGTGTGATGCCGGCATGGTGCTATGCATTCGATAGCGATCAGCGCACCGCCGGGTCGTCGCCCATCGCGCCGCGGTACCACTCGTGGAAGTGCTGCATGCCGTCTTCCATCGGGCTCTGGTAGGGGCCGCGCTCGTCGTCGCCGCGCTGGAGCAGGGCGCGCCGTCCGGCGTCCATCCGCTCGGCGATCTCGTCGTCCTCCACGCAGGTCTCCATGTAGGCGGCCTGCTGGGCCTCGACGAATTCGCGCTCGAAGGCGGCGATCTCCTCGGGGTAGTAGAACTCGACCATGTTCATCGTCCTGGTCGGGCTGATCGGGTGCAGCGTCGAGACGGTGAGCACGTGCGGATACCACTCCACCATGATGTGCGGGTGGTAGGTGAGCCAGATGGCGCCGTACTTGGGCGGGCGGCCGTCGCGGTAGCGCAGCAGCTGGTCCTGCCAGCGCTGGTAGGCCGGGCTGCCGGCCTTGCCCAGGCGGTTGGCCACGCCGACGGTCTGCACCGAATACTCCTGGCCGAACTCCCAGCGCAGGTCGTCGCAGGTGACGAACTGGCCCAGCCCGGGGTGGAACGGGCCGACGTGGTAGTCCTCCAGGTAGACCTCGATGAAGGTCTTCCAGTTGTAGTGGCACTCGTGCATCTCGACCCGGTCGAGCACGTGGCCGGAGAAGTCGAGGTCGGCGCGCGGGCCCATCGCGGCCAGGTCGGCGGCCACGTCGCGGCTGCCGGCCTCGAAGAGCAGGCCGTTCCACTCCTGCAGCGGGTAGTTGCGCAGGTTCAGGCAGGGGTCTTCGGCGAAATGCGGCGCGCCCAGCAGCTGGCCGCGGCTGTCGTAGGTCCAGCGGTGCAGCGGGCAGACGATGTTGCCGCCGGCGTGCCCCGGCGCATGGCCGTCGAGCGAGCCGCGGCCCTTGAGCATCACCGCCTGCCGGTGGCGGCAGACGTTCGACACCAGCTGCACCGCGCCGTCGGCGCCGCGCACCAGGGCGCGACCTTCGCTTTCCAGCGGCAGTGCGTAGTAGTCGCCCTTTTCGGGCACGGCCAGCGTATGCCCCACGTAGCGGGGCCCGTTCTGGAAGAGCCGGACGCGTTCGCGTTGGAACAGCGCCTCGTCGAAGTAGCTGGAAACTGGTAGTTGGCTCGTGGCCTGCTGCAGTCGAAGACTTAAATCAGACATGGGTGACCTGACCTAAAGACTCCCCACAGGGAGAAACAGGAGTGCGCGGGGGCACAGTAGAAAAAGCGAAGCCGGCATGAAGCCGGCCCGGGGAAGCCCGATTGTACCCGCGACCCCTTCCGCCGACCGGTGTGCCGACGCGCAGAAGGGACATGGCGGTTGCCTTTGGTGGCGCCTGGGTTGGCATGCCCCCCTAGAATCGACCGTTTCCCCCAGACGGTTTTGCGCCGCATTTCCCCACGATGCCCAAGGCACCCGCCACCCCCACCGCCGCCGCACTGCCCGCCACCTACGAGGAAGCGGTGCAGGAACTGGAGCAGCTCGTCTCCCGGCTCGACGCCGGCCAGTTGCCGCTCGACCAGTTGCTGGTCGGCTACCAGCGCGGCGCCGCGCTGTTGACCTTCTGCCGTGCCCAGCTGCAGGCGGTCGAGGCGCAGATCAAGGTGCTGGACGACGGCGGCATCAAGCCCTGGACGCCGACATGACGTTTCCCGCACCCGCGGCCGCCGAGGCGGCGGCACCCGCACCGGCCTTCGCCCTGAAGGAATGGAGCCACCACCATCTGGCCCGCGTCGAGCAGGCCCTCTCCGACTGGGTCGCGCAGGACGCGCCGGCCTCGCTGGGCGCGGCGATGCGCTATGCGGTGCTCGACGGCGGCAAGCGGCTGCGTCCGCTGCTGGTGCTGGGCGCTCGCGCCGCGGTGGCGCCCTTCGACGGGCAGATGCAGGGCCACGGCCTGGATGCCGCGTCGCTCGCCGCCGCGCTGGACGAGGCCGCGCTGCGCGCCGCCTGCTCGGTCGAACTGATCCACGCCTACTCCCTGGTCCACGACGACATGCCCTGCATGGACGACGACGTGCTGCGCCGTGGCAAGCCGACGGTCCATGTGCGCTACGGCGAGGCCGGCGCGCTGCTGGCGGGCGACGCGCTGCAGGCCCTGGCCTTCGAGCTGCTGGTGCCCGACACGGTGCCGGTGCCGCCCGCGGTGCAGGCCGCGCTCTGCCGCCGGCTGGCGGTGGCGGCCGGCCACACCGGCATGGCCGGCGGGCAGGCGATCGACCTGGCCAGCGTCGGCCTGCCCCTGACCGAGCCCGAGCTGCGCCACATGCACCGCCTGAAGACCGGCGCGCTGCTGGAGGCGAGCGTGCTGATGGGCGCCACCTGCGGTGCGGCGCCGGCACGCGCCCTGGCCGCGCTGCAGCGCTACGGTGCGGCGGTCGGGCTGGCCTTCCAGGTGGTCGACGACATCCTCGACGTGGTCGCCGATTCGGCCACCCTCGGCAAGACCGCCGGCAAGGACGCCGCGCAGGACAAGCCCACCTACGTCTCGCTGCTGGGCCTCGACCGCTCCCGCGCCTATGCGGCCGAGTTGCTCGGCGACGCGCTGCAGGCGCTGGCCGATTCCGACCTGGCCGACACCGCCGCCCTGCAGGCGCTGGCCCGCATGGTGATCGACCGCTCGTCCTAGGCCACGCCATGCCGATGCAGTGCCAAAACATGCTCCAGCCGGCGCGGAACGCCGGCGACCAGCTATCAAAGATATAGCAAGAAGATCCGTATGTCCCACGCCGATTCCAACGCCCACACGCCACCCGACGCCGCCGCGGGTGCCGCGCTGCTGCACCGCATCGACGATCCGGCGGCGCTGCGCGCCCTCTCGCGCGACGAGCTGAAGCAACTGGCCGGCGAACTGCGGGCCTACGTCATCGACAGCGTCTCGAAGACCGGCGGCCACCTCAGCTCCAACCTGGGCACGGTCGAGCTGACGATCGCGCTGCACGCGGTGTTCGACACCCCGCGCGACCGGCTGGTCTGGGACGTGGGCCACCAGACCTATCCGCACAAGATCCTCACCGGCCGGCGCGACCGCATGTCCACCCTGCGCCAGCAGGGCGGCCTGTCGGGCTTCCCGCAGCGGGCCGAGAGCGACTACGACACCTTCGGCACAGCCCACTCGTCGACCAGCATCTCGGCCGCCCTCGGCATGGCGATGGCCGCCAAGCAGAAGGGCGAGGACCGCCACGCGGTCGCGATCATCGGCGACGGCGCGATGAGCGCGGGCATGGCCTTCGAGGCGCTCAACAACGCCGGCGTGCTCGACGGCAAGCTGCTGGTGGTGCTCAACGACAACGACATGTCGATCAGCCCGCCGGTGGGCGCACTCAACCGCTACCTGGCGCAATTGATGAGCGGCCGCTTCTATGCGGCCGCCAAGAACGTGGGCAAGAGCGTGCTGAAGGCCGCGCCGCCGCTGTTCGAGCTGGCCCGGCGCTTCGAGCAGCATGCCAAGGGCATGGTGGTGCCGGCCACGCTGTTCGAGCAGTTCGGCTTCAACTATGTCGGCCCGATCGACGGGCACGACCTGGATTCGCTGATCCCCACGCTCGAGAACATCAAGCTGCTCGACGGCCCGCAGTTCCTGCACGTGGTCACCAAGAAGGGCCAGGGCTACAAGCTGGCCGAGGCCGATCCGGTGGCCTACCACGGGCCGGGCAAGTTCGACCCGTCGGTGGGCCTGGTCAAGCCGGCCACCGCGCCCAAGACCACGTTCACCCAGGTCTTCGGCCAGTGGCTCTGCGACATGGCTGCGGCCGACGAGCGCCTGGTCGGCATCACCCCGGCGATGCGCGAAGGCTCGGGCATGGTCGAGTTCGAACGGCGGTTCCCGGGCCGCTACTACGACGTCGGCATCGCCGAGCAGCATGCGGTGACCTTCGCCGCCGGCATGGCCTGCGAAGGGCTGAAGCCGGTCGTGGCGATCTACTCGACCTTCCTGCAGCGCGGCTACGACCAGCTGGTGCACGACGTGGCGCTGCAGAACCTGCCGGTGGTGTTCGCGCTCGACCGCGCCGGGCTGGTCGGGGCCGACGGCGCCACCCACGCCGGCGCCTACGACATCGCCTTTCTGCGCTGCATCCCCAACATGGCGGTCGCCTGCCCGGCCGACGAACGCGAGTGCCGCCAGCTGCTCTCGACCGCCTTCGCGCAAAACCACCCGGTCGCCGTGCGCTATCCGCGCGGCGCGGGGGCCGGCACGGTGCCGCTGGCGTCGCTGGAAGCACTGCCCTATGCCGAGGCCGAGGTGCGCCGCCAGGGCCAGAGCGGCATCGCCATCCTCGCCTTCGGCACGCTGCTCTACGCGGCGCTGGAGGCGGCCGAGAAGCTCGACGCCACGGTGGTCAACATGCGCTGGGCCAAGCCGCTCGACACTGCGATGCTGCTGCGGGTGGCCGAGTCGCACCGGGCGCTGGTCACGGTGGAGGAGGGCTGCCTGATGGGCGGCGCCGGCAGCGCGGTGGCCGAGGCGCTGAACGCCGCCGGCATTGTGCGCCCGGTGCTGCAGCTGGGCCTGCCCGACCACTTCATCGAGCACGGCGACCCGGCGCGGCTGCTGGCGCTGGCGGGGCTGGACGCGACCGGCATCGCGGCCTCGATCGCCGCACGCTTCGGCGGCTGAGCGCCACCGCCGCGGCCCGCGCGGCAAGCTTGCAGTTTGCTGAATACCGGCACCGCCGCGCGGGAAAACCCGCTGCGCCGCCGCAAAAGACGATTCCTAGAATGGCCCCGACCCGGGGTGCGCTGCGCCGCTGCGCCACTGCCGGGATCGGTCTTTCCAAAAAATCGGAGTCAAGCCATGGATCGTCGTTCCATCATCAAGCATGCCGGGATTGCCGGTGTCCTCGCCGCCGGCGCCGCGCCGGCCGTGCATGCCCAGGCCGCGGTGCGCTGGCGCCTGGCATCGAGCTTCCCCAAGCCGCTCGACACGATCTACGGCGGCGCCGAGACCTTCGCCAAGAAGGTCGGCGAGATGACCGGCGGCAAGTTCCAGATCAGCGTGCACGCGGCCGGCGAGCTGATGCCCGCACTCGGCGTGATCGACGGCGTGCAGCAGGGCTCGATCGAGGCCTGCCACACCGCCGGCTACTACTTCTTCGGCAAGAACGAGGCCTTCGCCGTCGGCGCGGCCATACCGTTCGGCATGAACACCCGCCAGCTCAACGCCTGGATGTACGAGGGCAACGGCCTGAAGCTGACGCGCGAGTTCTACGCCAAGTACAACATGGTCAACTTCCCCTGCGGCAACACCGGCGCGCAGATGGGCGGCTGGTTCCGCAAGGAGATCAAGACCGTCGAAGACTTCAAGGGCCTGAAGTTCCGCATCGGCGGCTTCGCCGGCCGCGTCATCGAGCGGCTGGGCGCCGTGCCGCAGAACATCCCCGGCGGCGAAATCTACCAATCGCTGGAGAAGGGCACGATCGACGCCGCCGAATGGATCGGACCGTACGACGACCAGAAGCTCGGCTTCAACAAGGTCGCGCCGTACTACTACTACCCCGGCTGGTGGGAAGGCACCCTGCAGCTCGACCTGCAGGTCAACCAGAAGGCCTACGACGCCCTCACGCCCGAGTACAAGGCCATCGTGCAGGCCGCGGCCTCGCACGCCCACGTCGACATGCAGGCCAAGTACGACGCCCGCAACCCGACCGCGCTGAAGCAGCTGGTCGGCGCCAAGACCAAGGTCCTGGCCTTCCCGAAGCCGGTGCTCGATGCATCGTTCAAGGCCGCGATGGAGGTATACGCCGAGCTGGACGCGAAGAATGCCGACTGGAAGACGTTGTACGCCGACTACCGCGCGTTCCAGAAGGACCAGCTGCTGTGGTCGCGCTTCGCCGAGGCGCGCTTCGACAGCTACATGCAGGGCGTCACCTTGTAAGTACACCCCCAGGCTACGCGCTTCGCGTCTACGCCTACCCCCTCGCCGGGGGCAACACCGGTGGCCCGGCTAAGCCGGTTCCACGGTGTTCTTGGTGAATGGATCGCCGCCGCTTTTGGGCGGCGTTTTCGTTTGCGTGGTGTTCGCGGTGTCTTTGCCCTCTTCGTGAGTAAGAATCCGGAGCCGCGCATCGCGGTCCATCGTATGCACGAGGGTTGCAACGATGCAGGCTGCCGCAAGATGCGAGCGGTCTTCGATCTGGAGGAGGCACTGGGTGACCGATGTACGCAAGACAGGGCAAGGTGTTGCCGATGATTTGGAGGCGGGTGGCGCAGGCGGTCCTTCCGACCTCGATGGTGGGGCTGGCGAGTTCGTTCTCTACACCAGCGATGACGGGATCACCCGCGTTGAGATGCGAGTGGAAAACGGGTCGTTGTGGCTGAGCCAAGCCGAGATCGCCACGCTGTTCCAGACCACTCCGCAAAACATCACCCAGCATGTCAAGGCCATCTATTTGGAGGGTGAAGCGGACCCCGGGGCAACCTGTAAGTCCGGCTTACAGGTTCGCCAGGAGGGCAGTCGCCAAGTAAGACGTACGGTGCGCCATTACAGCCTGGACGTCATCCTCGCAGTGGGCTACCGGGTCCGCTCGGCCCGCGGCACCCAGTTCCGCCAATGGGCTACGGCACATCTGAGCGAGTACCTGCTGAAAGGTTTCGTGGTCGACGACGAGCGGCTGAAGAATCCTCCCGTAGGCAAATCGTCGGTGCCCGACCGTTTCGGCGAACTGCTGGAGCGCATTCGCGATATCCGCGCCAGCGAACGACGCATGTACCTGCGGGTGCGCGAAATTTTCACCTTGGCCGCCGACTATTTGCCCACGTTGCCGGAAACCACGGCGTTCTTTCGCACTATTCAGAATAAGTTGCACTATGCCGTGTCCGGGCAGACCGCAGCCGAGATCATCCGTCGCCGTGCCGACCACACGCGGCCGCACATGGGCCTCACGAGCAGCCGAAAAGGTACGGTACAAAAGGCCGATGTCGGTGTGGCGAAGAACTACCTGGACGAGCGTGAAGTCACCGAACTCAATCGCATCGTCACCATGTGGCTGGACTTCGCCGAAGACCAGGCCATGCGCCGCAAGGAAGTCTTTCTGAAGGATTGGAGCGAGAAGCTGGATGCATTCCTGAGCTTTAACGACAGGCAAGTGTTGGCAGGCGCCGGGACCGTTTCGCACGAACAGGCGGTCGTCCATGCGCAGGCCGAGTACGCGCGATTCGCCGCGCAGCGGCGTGCCGCACTTGAAAACGACGGGGCAGCGACCGCCGCATGGCTTGGCGGTGTAGCGCCCAACGACGAAAAAGCGGTGGGCGAACTGACGGGAGTGTCGAAGCAAATCGCCAAGAAGTCCTAGGCGGCGAATTGCCATCTGCAGGAACGAGCCGTCAGCGCACTGCGTCGCCGTGGCGGTACTCGTGGGTGATCGCGTCGAGCTTCGCCTTCAGGTCTGCGGGGATGGTGTAGCTTGCAGCGGCCAGCGTGGCGTCCAGTTGGTCGGGGCGGCTGGCGCCGAGGAGGGGAGCGGTGATCTGGGGGTGGGCCATGACCCAGGCGACGGCCAGGGTGGTGAGGGGCACGCCAGCCTCGTCGGCCAGGGCGCCGAGCTGCTCGACGGTTCCGAAGGCGCGCTCGTTCCAGTAGCGCTCCTGGTAGCGGTCGGCGGCATTGCCCAGGGTGAAGCGGGTGCCGGGCGTGGGCGCGGCGCCGGCGCGGTGCTTGCCGGTCAGCAGGCCGCCGGCAAGGGGGTTGTAGGGGATCACGCCCAGGCCTTCCTCGGCGGCGAGCGGCAGCAGCTCGCGCTCGATCTCGCGGAACAGCAGGCTGTAGCGCGGCTGCACCGAGACGAAGCGGGTGAGCCGCAGCACGTCGGCCCGCCCCAGCGCGCGGGCCAGCCGGTAGGCCAGGTAGTTGGACACGCCCACATAGCGCGCGCGGCCAGATTTGACGATGGTGTCGAGCGCCTCCACCGTCTCGTCGAGCGGGGTGTTCGGGTCGTCCGAGTGCAGCTGGTACAGGTCGACGTAGTCGGTCTGCAGCCGCGCCAGCGACGCGTCGATCGCCTGCAGCAGATGGCGGCGCGAGGCGCCCTGGTTGCGGGCGTGCGGGCCCATGATGCCCACCGCCTTGGTGGCCAGCACCACGCTCTCGCGCCGGCCGGGTGCGGCGCGCAGCCAGCGGCCGACGATCTCTTCGGTGCGGCCGGCGTTCTGCCAGCCGCCGCCCAGCGGATACACGTCGGCGGTATCGAGGAAATCGATGCCGCCCTCGGTGGCCTTGTCGAGGATCTGGAAGGCCACCGGCTCCTCGGTCTGCAGGCCGAAGGTCATGGTGCCGAGCGCCAGGCGCGAGACGACGAGGCCGGTGCGGCCGAGGCGGGTGGTGGGCAGGGTCACGGGTGTACTCCAGGCGAAGATCGGACGGACGAGAGCTGCAGCATACGGACATCCGCGCAGGGATGCCGAGCGACCGAAGATGCGTGCGTATTCCGGGGCGCGGTCGCGGGTCGGCGGCGGCGCTGTTTCCGGTCACTCTAGCGCGCGCCGCATGGCCGTGCCCGCATAAGCTCAGGCGCAAAACTTCGTTGGCGGCGTGGCCGTGCGGTACCAGACTCGCGCGCCTATGACTGCGAACTCCGGCCTTTCGATCCGTGCCCTGGCGAATCCCGCGATGCCGCCGCCCGACCTCGATCTCGACCGGGTGGTCGATTGGCTGCTCGACGGCCTGGCCTGGGAAGCGAGCGTGTTCCACGTCGGCCAGTACTGCGGTCGCTGGCGCGCCTCCACCGCTGGCCGGGCCCGCGCCAGCTTCCACCTGGTGCTGGCCGGCCGCTGCTGGCTGCACCTGCCCGGCCGTCCGCCGGTGGCCCTGGGCCCGCGCGACGGCGTGTTCCTGATGCGCGACGTGCCGCACTTCCTCTCGCCCTACGAAGACGCCGCGATCGCCTGCGGCCCCTTGCCGATGCAGCCGCTGGGCACATCGGTCGACGTCGGTGCGACCGGGCTCGCCTGCGGCTTCTTCGCGTTCGGCGGGCCGATGCGCGAACTGGTGGCCGACGCGTTTCCGGCGGCGCTGGTGTTGCGCGCCGACGAGGCGCCGATGGCTTCGGCCGGCGCACTGTTCGACCTGATGCGCGACGAGGCGCGGCGGGTGGGCAGCATGCCCTCGTCGGTGATGGACCGGCTCACCGGCCTGCTGTTCTTCTATGGCCTGCGCGAGGTAGCGCGCGGCGACGCACAGGTGCGCGGCCTTTGGTCGCTGCTGCGGCGGCCCGGCTTCGCGCCGTTGGTGGCCGACCTGCTGCAGTCGCCCGGCAGGCCGTGGTCGGTGGACGACATGGCGCAGCGGGTGCACCTGTCGCGGGCCGCGTTCTTCCGGCAGTTCGCCGCGGCCTGCGGCCAGCCGCCGCTGCAGTTCCTGCTGCTGCTGCGGATGCAGATCGCGGCCCGCAGGCTGGCGCAGGGCGAGCCGATCGCGCAGGCGGCCGAGGCGGTGGGCTATGCCTCCTACGCCGCGTTCTCGCGGGCCTTCAAACGGGTGATGGGCGCCCAGCCCGGGGCCTGGCAGCGTCGCCACACCCGCGCGCCGGCGCTGGCCGCCGCCGCCGTGTGAACGCCCGTGCCGGCGGCGATGGCTTTGGTGCGCACCCGATACGAACGGCCATAAATGCAAGACGCCCAGGCATTGCCCCGTCGCCGCCGTGGCACGACGATGCAGCCATCCCCCCTCCGGCCCTCGCCGTTCCGACCATGACCCGCCTCGCACTCCACACCGCCGCCACCGCGCCCGAAGCCAGCCGCCCCGCCGTCGAGCGGGCCGCCACCGCCAATGGTTTCCTGCCCAACCTGGTCGGCATCCTGGCGAATGCGCCGGTGGCGCTGGAGGCCTACCAGACGGTGTCGCAGATCAACGGCCGCACCGCGCTTTCGCTGGCCGAGCGCGAGGTGGTGCAGATCACCGCGGCCCGGGTGCACGGCTGCGATTTCTGCGTGGCGGGGCACAGCAAGGTCGCGCTGCGGCAGGCGGGCCTCGACGCCGCCGCGGTCCGTGCGCTGCAGGCCGGCAGCGACACCGGGCAGGCGCGGCTCGACGCGGTGCGCGTCTTCGCCGAAGCGGTGATCGTCACCCGCGGCCAGGTGACCGACGCGGCGCTGCAGGCCTTCCGCGCGGCCGGCTTGGGCGACCAGGAGGCGCTGGAGGTGGTGCTGGGCATCAGCCTGGCCACGCTCTGCAACTTCGCCAACAGTCTCGCGCAGAGCCCGGTCAACCCTGAGCTGCACCCCTGGCTGCCAGGCGGAGCGGCCCTGGCCGCCGATGCGAGCGCCGGGGCGGCCCGTGCTGGCTGAGGAACTGCGTACGTGGCTGGCCGGCCACGCCGAATCGCTCGATGCCGAGGCCACCCATGCGCACGAGGTGGTGCCGCGCCTGGCGCAGGCCGGCCTGTTCGGCCTGGGCGTGCCGCAGGCGGCGGGCGGGCAGGGCGGCAGCACCGCAGATGCGGTAGAGGCGATCGCCGCGGTGGCGGGGCAGTCGCTGGCGGCCGCCTTCGTCTTCTGGGGGCAGCGCTCCTTCATCGAATATTTGCTGCAGTCGCCCAACGCGGTGCTGCGGGAGCGCGCGTTGCCGGCCTTGCTGCGCGGCGAGATCGCGGGTGCATCGGGCCTGTCCAACGCGATGAAGTACCTGGGCGGCATCGCCGAACTGCAGGTGCATGCGACCGATGCGGTTGGCGGCCGGGGCTGGCTGCTGCAGGGCCGGGTGCCGTGGTGCACCAACCTGCGCGGCGGCGCGCCGGGCGACTTCCTGGCGGCGGTCGCCGTGCAGCGCCCCGGCGGTGGCCCGCCCTTCGTCGCGGCGCTGCCGGCGGGCCGGGCCGGCCTGCAGCGCAGCCCCGACCTCGACCTGATCGCGCTGCGGGGCAGCAACACTGCGGCGCTCGATATCGACACTTTGCCGCTCGGCGCGTCCGACCTGCTGCATCCCGACGCGAACGCCTGGCTGCCCCAGGTACGGCCCGCTTTCCTGGCGCTGCAGTGCGGCCTGTCGATCGGGCTGGCGCGTGCAGCGCTGTCCACCGCCGCCGAGGCGGCTGGTTCCGCACGCGGCGTGCTGGCCGCGCCGGTGGAGCGGCACGGCCGCACACTCGGCCAGACGGTGGAGGCACTGAATGCGGGATTGCAGAACGGCAGCTTCGTCACACAGCCGGCGGCCCTGTTCCGGCTGCGGCTCGCGCTGGCCGATCTGGCGCAGCAGGCGGTGCATCTCGAACTGCTGGCCGGCGGCGGAAAGGCATACCACCGGGACCAGCCGCTGAGCTTCGCGCGCCGCTGGCGCGAGGCCGCGTTCATCCCGATCGTCACGCCCAGCGTGACCCAACTGCAGGGCGCGCTGCAGGCGCACTACGCCGCCGGTGCCGCGCAGGCCGCAACGGCTTCCTGATGGCGCCACCGATGCTGGAGAAACCGCAGACCGCACAGACGCCGCCGCTGCTTCAGGCCGAGGGGCTCTCCTTCGGCTACGGCGACGGCGACGCGCCGCCGCTCTTCGACGGCGTGTCGCTGTCGGTCGCGCCGCGCGAAACCGTGTGCCTGCTGGGCGGCAGCGGCTGCGGCAAATCGACCCTGCTGCGGGTGCTGGCACGTCTGGCGGTGCAGCGGGCCGGCACGGTGCGCTTCGAAGGGCAGCCGCTGCAGTCGCCGCATCCGCGCGCGGCGCTGGTGTTCCAGCAGCCCGGACTGCTGCCGTGGCTGAACGTGGCGCGCAACGTCGCCTTCGGGCTCGCGTTCAAGCACCAGCCCCGGCTCGGCACCGACGCGCTGCGCCGCCGGGCCGACGATGCGCTGGCCGCCGTCGGCCTGGCCGGCCAGGGCGCGCTGTACCCGGCCCAGCTCTCGGGCGGCATGGCCCAGCGGGTGGCGCTGGCGCGCGCGCTGGCGCGGGAGCCTGCGCTGCTGCTGGCCGACGAGCCGTTCTCGGCGCTCGACGCGATCACCCGTGCCGGCATGCAGCGCCTGCTCGTGGAGGTGACGCAGCGCCGCCATGCCGCCACGCTGCTGGTCACCCACGATGTCGACGAGGCGCTGCTGGTGGCCGACCGCATCCTGCTGATGGGCGGCCGGCCCGGCGGGGTGCTGCGCGAATGGGCCGTGGCCGCGCCGCGGCCGCGCGAGCGGCACATGGCTGACCTGACCGCGCTGCGCCTCGACATCCTCGGGGCGCTGCAAGCGTCGCATGCGCCGCATGCGCCGCACGCCCCGGCCGCACCGGCCTGATACCGCCACGCGCATCCTTTTTCTCCTACCGCCCGAAAGCACCGGCATGACCGCACCGACGTCCCTACTCGAAAGCCATTCCGCGCCCCAGCGGCACCATGTCTGCGCCTCGTCCGACTGCGGCTGCGGCCTGACGCGGCGCGACATGCTGCGCCTCTCGGCCCTGGCCGGCGCCGGCGTGGCCGCGCCGCTGCTCTCAGCCGGCGATGCCCGTGCCCAAACGTTCAAGGGCGACGACCAGCCGGTGAAGATCGGCTACCTGCCCATCACCGACGCCACGCCGCTGCTGGTGGCCCATGGCCGGGGCCTGTTCGAGAAAGAGGGCTTGAAGACGGAACCGCCCCGCCTCTTTCGCAGCTGGGCCCAAGTGGTCGAGGCCTTCGTCGCCGGGCAGGTCAACGTGATCCACCTGCTGACGCCCGCCACGCTGTGGGTGCGCTACGGCGCCAAATTCCCGGCCAAGACGGTGGCCTGGAACCACATCAACGGATCGGCGTTCACGGTGCTTCCCGAAATCGGCGGCCTGGCCGACCTGGGCGGCCGCACGGTGGCGGTGCCGTTCTGGTACTCGGTCCACAACATCCTGCTGCAGCGGCTGCTGCGCGACGCCGGACTGTCTGCCGTCACCCGTGCGCGCGGCGCGCCGGTGGGGCCGAAAGAGGTCAACCTGGTCGTGCTGGCGCCGGCCGAGATGGTGTCGGCGCTGGCGGCGAAAAGCATCGCCGGCTTCATCGTCGCCGAGCCCTTCAATGCCGCGGCCGAGATCGCGGGCGTGGGCAAGGTGCTGCGTTTCTCGGGCGACGTCTGGCGCGACCATGCCTGCTGCGTCACCTTCCTGGCCGAGCGCGACCTGGCCGAGAAGCCCGAGTGGGCGCAGCGCGTGACCACCGCCCTGGTGCGCGCCCAGCTCTGGACACGCGACAACCGGCTGCAGACCGCGCAACTGCTCTCCAACGCCGGCGAGCGTCGCTATACGCCGCATCCACCGCAGACGCTCGCCAAGGTTCTGGCCGCGACCGACTATGCCGACTACGAAGCCCGCGGCATCGTGCGGCACAAGGGTTGGCAGCAACGGCGGATCGACTTCCAACCCTACCCGTACCCCTCGTACACCCAGGAGCTGGTGCGGGCCATCCAGCAGACGAAGGTCGAAGGCGCCGCCGACTTTCTGGAGAAGCTCGATCCGGCCTTCGTCGCGCGCGACCTGGTCGACGACCGCTTCGTGCGCAAGGCGATCGAGGCGGTGGGCGGCCCGCAGGTCTTCGGCGTGCCGGCCGACTACACGCGTCGCGAGACGCTTGCCGGCTGATGCGGCGGGCGCTTCTGCCGATCGCCGGGCTGCTGGCCGCGGTGGCGTTCTGGTCGGCCGGCACCGCGCTGCTGGCGCAACGCACGCCGATCGCCGCGGCCTTCGCGCCCGGGGTGTCGGCGGCGGCACTGCTGCAGTTGCTGGCGGGCAGCGACATCTGGCTGCACATCGGCCTGAGCCTGCAGCGGGTGGCCGCGGGCCTGGGCATCGCCTTCGCGGTGGGCGTGCCGGTGGGGGTCGCGGTGGGCGTGTCGCGCAGCGTGGCGCAGGCGACGGGGCCGCTGTTCCAGTTCCTGCGCATGGTGTCGCCGCTGTCGTGGATGCCGGTGGCGGTGATGGTGCTGGGCGTGGGCGATGCACCGGTGGTGTTCCTGCTGGCGTTCGCCGCGGTGTGGCCGATCGTGCTCAATACCGCCGCCGGCGTGGCCCAGCTCGATCCGCAGTGGCTGGCCTTGGCGCGCAGCCTTTCGGCCACGCGGTGGGAGACGGTCCGGCAGGTGGTGCTGCCGGGCATCACCGCGCACATCCTGACCGGCGTGCGGCTGGCGATCGGCATCGTCTGGATCGTGCTGGTGCCGGCCGAGATGCTGGGCGTGCAGGCCGGGCTGGGCTATTTCGTGCTGGACACCCGCGACCGGCTGGCCTATTCGGAGCTGATGGCCGCCATCGTGCTGATCGGTGCGCTGGGTTTCATGCTCGACCAGGCGGCCCGCGGTGCGCACCGGTGGTGGACGCACCGCTGACCGGGCCCCCCGGCGCTAGACCTGCGCGCCGCCCCGGCGGAACGCCTGCAGTTCGTCCCGCAACCGCGCGAACTCGGCCAGCATCGCGGGCGAGGCCGCATAGAACACGGTGAACTTGCCGGTGAGCGTGCGGGCGTAGAGCCGCGGCGCGATCAGCCAGTCGAGGCCCGGTACCCGGATCAGCTTGCAGAAGGCCAGCTCCCGCAGCGGCATCGCCTTGTCCCAGATCCAGCGCTGGTGCAGGCCCTCTGCGCTCAATCGGGTGCGGCTGGTCAGCAGGTGCCACAGGGTCCACAGCATCATCGCCAGGCCCGCGCCGACCCACACCAGGCCGCTGCCGGGCTGCAGCGCGCCATTGATCCACAGCCGCGCCACCCACAAGCAGCAGCCGCCGACGATCGTGCCCGCCAGCAGCCGGAAGGCGGGCGAGAACGCCGGCGATTCCAGGGTGCCGCCCGCAGGCGCGAAGCGGAACGGCGGCGGCCCGAAATGCGCGCCCAGCGGCGCCAGCGGATCGGTCACGTGCACCGCCATCACTTGTTGCCCTGCTTGAACATCTCCTCGACGCGCTTCTGCTCGTCGTCGGCCGACTCGGCCGCCGCGGGCGGCTGCACGTCTTCGGCCGGCATCTCGATCTTGACCTTGTCGAGGTCGATCACCTCGTCCTTGTCGAGGAACATCGTCACCGTCTGCGGCACGAAGATCACGATCGTCACCAGCAGCAACTGCATCACCACCCAGGGGATCGAGCCCAGGTAGATGTCGCTCGACTTGATCGGCTCGGCGATGCGCTTCTCCTTGAACAGCGTGTCGGCGATGCCGCGCAGGTAGAACAGCGCGAAGCCGAAGGGGGGGTGCATGAAGCTGGTCTGCATGTTCACGCACAGCAGCACGCCGAACCACACCAGGTCGATGCCCAGCTTGTTGGCCACCGGCCCCAGCATCGGCAGGATGATGAAGGCGATCTCGAAGAAGTCGAGGAAGAACGCCAGGAAGAAGATGAAGATGTTGACGACTATCAGGAAGCCGGTCTGGCCGCCCGGCAGGCCGCTCAACAGGTGCTCCACCCACAGCGCGCCGTCGACGCCCTGGAACACCATCGAGAACACACGCGCGCCGATCAGGATGAAGACCACCATCGCGGTGAGCCGCATCGTGCCGACCATCGCCTCCCAGATCAGCGGCCGGGTGAGGCGCTTGTGCATCGCGGCCAGGATCAGCGCGCCCACCACCCCCATCGCGCCGGCCTCGGTCGGCGTGGCGATGGCGACGTTGATGCCGGGCAGGCCGCCCATCGAACCCAGCACCGCGAAGATCAGCGCCGCGGCCGGCAGGATGCCGCGCAGGCACTTGCGCCACAGCGCCCAGCCGTGCAGGGTGCGCGCCGTCTTCGGCACGCCCGGCACGTGGTGCGGCTTGAACACGCCCAGCATGAAGGTGTAGCCCGCGAAGATCAGCACCTGCAGGATCGACGGGCCCCAGGCGCCCTTGTACATGTCGCCCACCGAGCGGCCGAGCTGGTCGGCCATCACGATCAGCACCAGCGACGGCGGCACCAGCTGGGTGATGGTGCCGGAAGCCGCCAGCACGCCGGTGGCGTAGCGCATGTTGTAGCCATAGCGGATCATCACCGGCAGGCTGATCAGCGCCATCGCGATCACCTGGCCCGCCACCGTGCCGGTGATCGCGCCGAGGATGAAGCCCACGATGATCACCGAGTAGCCGAGCCCGCCGCGCACCGGGCCGAAGAGTTGGCCCATCGAGTCGAGCATGTCCTCGGCCAGGCCGCACTTCTCGAGAATGGCGCCCATGAAGGTGAAGAACGGGATCGCCAGCAGCAGCTCGTTGCTCAGGATGCCGAACATGTTGAGCGGCAGGTTGGCCATGAAGCTGGCCGGGAACCAGCCCATCTCGATCGCGAAGAAGCCCGAGGCCAGGCCCAGCGCCGCCAGCGAGAACGCCACCGGAAAGCCGATCAGCATGATCAGCACCAGCCCCCCGAACATCATCGGGGCAAAATTTTCCATTTGCATGGCACTACTCAGTTAGGGAATGGTTTTGGGCTTGCCCGAGGACGCAGTGGATCCGGCTTTGCCGGTCCGCCAGCGTCGCCCCCGGAAGGGGGTTGGCGAAGACACGAAGTGCGGAGCCTGGGGGAGAGCGAATTCACTGGACGGGTTTTTCGTAATGCGTGTCCATCTGGTGCACGCCCATCAGGTAGGCCACCCGCTTGATGATCTCGGACAGGCCCTGCAGCACCATCAGCCCGAAGCCCAGCGGCAGCAGCAGCATCGCGGGCCAGCGGATCAGGCCGCCGGCGTTGCCCGACATCTCGTGCGTCTCGTACATCCGGATGAAGAGCGGCCAGCTGAACCAGGCGAGCATGGCCATCACCGGGATCAGGAAGAGGGCCAGGCCGAGGATGTCGACGTACACCTTGCCGTGGCCCTTGAGCTTGCCGTAGAGGATGTCGACCCGCACATGCTCGTTGAGCTGCAGCACCACCGGCGCGCCCAGCATCACCACCGCGGCGAACAGGTACCACTGGATCTCCAGCCAGCCATTGGAGCTGACGTCGAAGCCGTAGCGGATGAAGGCGTTGCCCGCCGAGATCAGCGCCGCGGCGAGCACCGCCCAGGCGGCCAGCTTGCCGAGCCGGGTGCTGATCCAGTCGACCAGGAAAGCGAATTTGAGGAGGACGGACACGTCGATGCCTTTCTTCGGGAAAGCCGCGAAACGGGAGCACGCCCGCGCGCCGCGGGGCGTCCCTGCGGCAGGGCTGGCGGATCGTACTGCCGGGCCCGCGCGCCGCGCTGAAATTAAGCTGACGCGGATCGGCGGGGTTTTCCCTATGGAAAAGCGCGGCGCGGGCGTGTTTCCCGGCAGGCGGATGGAGATGGGCGGGCGCGGCGGCGCCGCGGCGTCAGGTCTTGCGGCGGGTGCCCAGCATGTACTGCTCGGCGGCGCCGTCGTTGACCGAGCCCCACAGCAGCTGCTCGTCCAGGAAGCTGCGCCACTTCCCGTAGACGTTGGCGAACGTCTCGTTGGTCTTCGACTCTTCCTCCATCACCTCGCGGGTGGCCTTGTGCAGCGCGTCCATCACCGGCTTGGGCCAGTAGCTCAGCCGGGCGCCGGCGCCCACGATGCGCTTGAGGGCCGGAACGTTGTTGGCGTCGTACTTGGCCAGCATGTCGGCCCCGGCCTGGGCGCAGGCGGCCTCCAAGGCGGCACGGTAGGCTTCGGGCAACTCCGCCCAGGCCTTCTTGTTGACGATGAAGCACAGCGAGGCGCCCAGCTCCATCACGCCCGGGCCGTAGTAGTAGCGTGCCACCTTCGACAGCCCCAGCTTCTCGTCGTCGTAGGGCCCGACGAATTCGGCGGCGTCCAGCGTGCCTTTCTCGAGCGCCGGGTAGACATCCGCCGCCGGCAGTTGCTGCGGCGTGGCGCCGAGCTTCGTGTAGACCTTGCCCAGCAGGCCCGGCACCCGCATGCGCAGGCCTTCGAAGTCGCTGACCTGCTTGATCTCCTTGCGGAACCAGCCGCCCATCTGCGCGCCGGTGTTGCCGCACGGGATCTGCACCGCGTCGAACCGGTCGTAGACGCCGCGCATCAACTCCAGCCCGCCGCCGCGCGCCATCCACGCGCTGTGCTGGCGCGGCGTCATGCCGAAGGGCACGCCGGTGTCGAACGCCAGCGCAGGTTCCTTGCCCACGTAGTAGAAGCCGGCCGTGTGCCCGCATTCGACGCTGCGCCCCTGCACCGCGTCCAGGATCGCCAGCGGCGGCATCAGCTCGCCGGCCGCGAACGGGCTGATGACGAACTTTCCATCGGTCAGCTTGCGCACCGTGTCCGAGATCGCTTGCGCGCAGCCATAGACGGTGTCGAGCGACTTGGGAAAGCTCGACGGCATGCGCCAGCGCACGGCGGGGTTGCCCTGGGCCAGGGCGGGTGCCGAGACGGCGGCCAGTGCGGCGGTGGTGGAGAGCAGGGCGCGGCGGTGCATGGCGGTCTTTCGTGGGAGGAGGTACGAATCGGCTCGGGGTCGGCGAGCTGCGCGCGGTCAGCCGGCCAGACAGGCCGGATCGGCGCGCAGCGCGCGGCGTGCGAAGTACTGGAACGTCATGTCGGTGATCTGCGGCTTGAGCAGAAAGTCGCGCGATTCGCGTGCCAGGTGGCCCGGCACCGGGCGGATGGTGCCGGCGGCGGCGGCCCGCAGTTGCATGCCGGCTGCCTGCTCCATCCAGATGGCCAGGGTGGTCGCCTCGGCCACCGTCCTGCCCGCCGTCAGCAGCCCGTGGTGGGCCAGCAGCAGCGCGTTGCGGTCGCCGAGCGCCTGCGAAATGATGCGGCCCTCGTCGTTGGTGATCGGCAGGCCGGGCCATTCCTCCAGGTGCCCGCAGTTCTCGTAGAAAGGCGTCGCATCCATGCAGGCGATGGCGAGCGGCTGGCCGGTCATGGCCAGTGCCGACACCGACGCCGGATGCGTATGCACGATGCAGTTCACCGCCGGGTGGTGGCGGTACACCCACAGGTGGAACCGGGTGGCCGGGTTGGGCAGCGAGACGCCGTCGAGCGGCTGCAGGTCGTCGTCGACCAGGATGAAGCTGCCGGGTACGGCCTCGTCCGCGCCGATGCCGAACTTCAGTGTGAGGTAGGTGCCCGGCGCCTCGCCGCGGGCGGTGATCTGGCCGGCCAGGCCGTTGGCCCAGTGGCCTTCCTCGGCCAGCATCCGGCAGGCCAGCGCGAGCTGCTCGCTCGGGCTGTACGACACCGGCGAGGCCTTCTCCTGCAGGTCGCGAAAAACCGAATCCTTGATGTCCTGGTCGCTGCGCATGGATGTCCTTTTTGGATAGGAAGTAAGGGCAGGCCGGCCATGGCCGCGAGCAGCCCGCAGGCCTCAGTCAACGTGTTGACCTATTCTGGTCAACACGTTGACTTATGTCAACATCGCAACATGCCGTCTCCCAAGTCTTCCGCGGTGCATGCCGCCGTCCCGCTGGCGCCCTTGCCGGCAGATGCCGGCGCCACCGCCGGCGCATTCGCGAGCTTCGGTCCCCGCATGAAGGCGCTGCGCCGGCTCAAGCAGATGACGGTGGAGGAGCTTGGCGACGCCATCGGCGTGAACAAGGCCCACATCTCGCGGCTGGAGCGCGGGTTGAAGACACCCTCGATCTCGGTCATGGCCAAGCTCGCCACCGCGCTGGGCACCAGCATCGGCCACCTGGTCGGCGAGACGCTGGACAAGGCCGACATCAAGGTCACCCGCCAGAGCGACCTGGCGCCGCGCTACCGGGCCGACGAACCGGCGCAGCACCAGTTCGCACCGCTGCTGCACGGCCATTCGGTCGGTTCGTTCGAGGCCTTCGTGATCTATCCCGGTGCCGACGGCGCGGCGGTCCATGCGCAGCACGAAGGCCAGGAAATGCTCTACGTGCTGTCCGGCACCATCGACGTGAGTTTTTCCGACCGCACCGAGCGGCTGACGGTGGGCGACTGCATCCATTTCCCCGGCTACCTGACCCACGCGTTGTCGCGGGTGGGGCGTGCGCAGGCACGGGCGTTGCTGGTGCTATCGACCCGCTGACCGGCGAGACCGCGTTTCAGCCGCCTGCGGGGCCGCCGGCCGCACCGGCGAACGCGAACGTGGCCGCATGCCGCCACGGCCCGCCCTCGTAGTACCAGACCTGCAGGCCGGTGGCGCCCACCGCATGCGGCACGAAATCCTGTTCGAGCGCGGCCTGCAGCGCGCGCGCCGTGGTGGGCGCGACCTTGTTCTGCACGGTGACGTGCAGCCGGCCGTGCCACTGGCGGTCCTGCCGCCCGAGCAGTGCGTCCCAGCGTCCGGCCAGCGTGCGGCGCACGTCGGTGGCGGTGGGCGACGACAGCAGATAGGCCACGCCCGCTCCCAGGAACAGCAACCGGTCCACCTGCAACGCAAAAGCCCCGGTGCGCGCCGCCAGGTCCGCCGCATCGGCCAGGACCGTGTCGAGCGACGCCACCGGCAGCGCATGGACAGCGTGACGTGGGCCTCCAGCCAGTTGCGCGCGGGCGGGAAATGGGCGCGCCGCAGGGCGGTGAAGCGTTCGGCGGCCGCGGGGTCCATCTGCAGGGTGACGATCAGGGCGCTGGCAGGCATGTGGATACGAGGAAGGTAGTGCGGGCCGACCGGCACGATACCCGCCTTCCCACGACGCTGGCGTGCCCGCGTCGTTCGCACCATGGGGCATGCCCTGGGGCGCGGCCCGGGAGGCGGGTGCTATCTTTGCAGTGTCGGCTCCGCGGCCCTCCTGCCTTTCACACATCCATCCATCCATGAGACTGCTCCTGGTCGAAGACGACGTCATGCTCGCCAGCGGCATCAAGCTGGGCCTGTGCGGCGCCGGCTATGCGGTCGACTGGGTCGGCAGCGGCGAGCGGGCCGAGGAGGTGATGCGCACCGAACGCTTCGACGCGGCCGTCATCGACATCGGCCTGCCCGGCATGGACGGGCTGGAGCTGACGCACCGGCTGCGGCGCGACGCGCACACCCTGCCGGTGCTGATCCTGACGGCGCGCGACGCGCTGCAGGACCGGGTGCAGGGCCTCGACCTGGGCGCCGACGACTACATGGTCAAGCCCTTCGAGCTGCCGGAGCTGCTGGCCCGGCTGCGCGCATTGCTTCGCCGTTCCCAGGCGGCCAGTTCGGCGGTGCTGAGCTTCGGCCCGCTGGAGCTGGACACGGCGCAGCGCCGCGGCAGCATCGACGGCCAGCCGCTCGACCTGGGTCCGCGCGAATGGACGGTGCTGGAGTACCTGCTGCTGCACGCCCCCAAGCCCGCCAGCAAGGAAAAGCTGCTGCAGGCCCTGACCGGATGGGACAAGGAGATCACCGCCAACGCGGTCGAGGTCTATGTCTCGCGGCTGCGCGGCAAGCTGGAGCCGCACGGCGTGGCGCTGCGGGCGATCCGCGGCTTCGGCTACCGGCTGGAGCTGACCGGGCGCGCCCTTGCCTGAGGCCGGGACCGCCGCGGCCCCGCCGGCAGCGCCCGGCGCGCCGGCCCCTTCGCCGCACCGCCGCTGGCGCTCGATGCGGCTCGGGCTGCAGCGGCGGCTGCTGGTGTTGCTGTTGCTGCCGCTGGTGCTGCTGGCCGCCTTCAGCGCCTGGCTCGACTACCGCTCGGCCGACAGCGCCGCGCTGCAGCAGGACGCGCAGCTGCTGCGCATGGTGCCGCTGATGGCCGATTCGATCGTCGTGCCCGACCGCGCCCGCGCCATGCCGACGCTGCTGCTCGCCCCGCCGGTCGAGGAATTCCTGCGCGAGCGCCACGGCTACGCGGCCTACAGCGTCACCTCGGAAGACGGCCGCCTGCTCTACGGCGAAGACTGGATCGACGCGATGCGCCCCGGCACCCGCGAACCCGAGTTCTTCAGCCGCGAGCACGACGGCGTGGTCTACCGCATCGTCGCCCAGCGGGTGCAGACGCCGGCGGGCGAGCTTGTGATGCAGCTGGCCGACGGCTCCGATCCCCGCCAGCAGTGGGGCCGCTCGCTGCTGCTGCGGGCGCTGCTGCCCAACCTGGTGCTGCTGGCGCTGGCGGCGCTGGCGATGCACCTGGCGGTGCAGCACGCCCTGCGCCCGCTGACCGCGCTGACCGAGGCGGTGCAGCACCGTTCGCCGCGCGACCTGAGCCCGCTCGACGCCCGGGCCTCGCCCGAGGAAGTGCGGCCGCTGGTGCAGGCGCTCAACCGGCTCTTCGGCCTGGTCAACGCCCAGTCGGAGAGCCAGCGCCGCTTCGTCGCCGACGCGGCCCACCAGCTGCGCACCCCGCTGGCCGGGCTGCAGGCCCAGGTCGAGGCCTGGGCCCAGGCGGCGATCCGCCAGGAATCCGAGTCGAAAGTGCCTGCAGCCGGCGTGGTGCGCCGGCCTGGTGCTATGCTTTTGGAAGCAAACGACGTCTACAAGCTGCGCGACGCCACCCGCCGCACCTCGCAGCTGGCGCACCAGCTGCTGGCCCTGTCGCGAGCCGACGCCCATGCGCTGCAGGGCCAGGAGCCGGCGCCGGTCGACCTCAAGGCACTCTGCGAATCGATGCTGGAGACGCACCTGGACGCCGCCTCGGCGCGCGGCATCGACCTGGGGCTGGAGGTGGTGCCGGCCCGCACGCTGGGCCACGCCTGGCTGCTGCGCGAGATGCTGGGCAACCTGGTCGACAACGCGGTCAAGTACGCCCATGCCTACGGCACCGTCACCATCCGCTGCGGCCCCGACCACGGCGGCGGCGCCCGGCTGGAGGTGGAGGACGACGGCCCGGGCGTCGCCCCGGACGAGCGGCCGCGGGTGCTGTCGCGCTTCTACCGGTCGCCCGGCGCGCAGGGCGAGGGCAGCGGCCTGGGCCTGGCGATTGCCGACGAGATCGCCCGGCTGCACGGCGGCCGGCTGCGCCTGCTGGCCGGCGCCGAGGGCCTCGGCCTGCGGGTCGAGGTGCTGCTGCCGGCCGAGCCCCCGGCTGCCGGTGCGGCGAACGCGGCCGCTACATCGCCTTGAACCGCCCCGCGTAGAGCCGGCTGACGACGAAGCGCTCGCCCAGCCCGCGCACCGCCAGGTGCAGTTGGCCGGCCGGGTTGCGCTGCAGGGTGTCGATGGCCGCGGCCCGCACCAGCACGGCGCGGTGGATCTGCCAGAAGACCTCGGGGTCGAGCTGCGGAACCAGCTCTTTCAGCGGGGTGCGGATCAGGTATTCGCGGCCGGCGGTCAGCACCCGCACGTACTTGTCGGCGGCCTCGAAGGCGAGCACCTCGTCGACCGGCACCATCCGCAGCACCGTGCCGCCGCTGCCGGCCTCGCTGGCCGGTATCAGCCGCAGCGGTGCGACGGTGGCGGGGGCGGGCGGCGAGGTGCCGCTGCCGGGCAGGGCGGCCAGCAGGCGGCGCAGCTGGGCATAGGGCTCGTCCCCGGCCGGCGGGGCCGAACGGCGCGCGGCCAGCAGCGCCTGCAGCCGCTCGACCGTCTTCTGCAACCGGTCGGCCTGCACCGGCTTCTGCAGGTAGTCGACCGCCTGCGCCTCGAAGGCCTGCACCGCGTACTGGTCGTAGGCGGTGACGAAGACCAGCGCCGGCAGCGGCTGCGCGGCCGGCCATTCGTCGGCCAGCGCGGCCGCGGCCTCCAGCCCGCTCAGGCCCGGCATGCGGATGTCGAGGAACAGGACGTCCGGCGCACGGGCCAGCGCCTCGCGCACCGCGGAGGCGCCATCGCCCACCGTGGCCACGATGCGCAGCGCCGGCCAGGCGCGGGCCAGGGCCGCGGCCAGCGCGGCGGCGAGCAGCGGCTCGTCCTCGGCGATCAGGGCGGTGGGGCCGCCGGCAGCGGGGAGGGAGGGGTCGGTGGGGCTCATCGGGCCGGTGGCTCCTGCGGATGCTCGAAATGCAAGGGAAATCGTACGCTGGCCAGCGTCCCGCGCCGGCCATTAGCTATTATTTCGATAGCGCCGGCGCTGCCGTACAGCGCGGCCAGCCGTTCGCGCACCTGGGCCGTGCCGAAGCCGCTGCCGGCCTGCGGCAGGGCCGCGGCGGCGGGCAGGCCGATGCCGGTGTCGCGCACCTCCAGCAACAGCTGCGCCTGCGCCCCCTGGCCTTCGGTGCGGGCCGACACGTCGATCCGGCCGCCTTCGACCTGCGGCTCCAGCCCGTGGCGGATCGCGTTCTCGACCAGGGGCTGCAGCAGCAGCGGCGGCACCGGCACTGCTCCCAGCGCGCCGGGCAGGTCGAGCGCGAACGCCAGCCGGCCGCCCATGCGGATCTGCATCAGCGCCAGGTAGTCGCCGACCCGGGCGAACTCGGCCTGCAGCGGATGCAGCGTGGCCCGCGAGCCGCCCAGGGTGGCGCGCAGGTAGGCGATCAGGTGGTCGAGCATCTCTCCGGCCCGCGGCGGGTCGGTCGCCACCAGAGCCTGCAGGTTGGCCAGGGTGTTGAAGAGCATGTGCGGCTCCAGCTGCGTCTCGAGCAGCTTCAGGCGCGATTCGGTGGCGGTGCGGGCGGCCTCGCGGGCGGCGGCTTCCAGGTGCGCGGCGCGGCCTCGGCTGTGGAAGAAGTAGGTGATGCCGAAGCCCGCGACCGCGGTGACCGCCACCGAGCGCTTGACGTCGCCGTGGCCGTCCCATGACGACCAGCCGAACCAGGCATCGGCCAGCAGCGTGCCGACCAAGAAACCGCCCGCCACGCTGAACACGAAGAGCACCGCGCCGCGCCAGTCGTGCGGCCAGCCGCCCGGGTCGGTAGGGCGCCGCAGCACCTGCCGCGACAGCTCGGCCAGCAACCAGCAGGCGGTGCCGATGCTGAGCGAATAGACCAGCTCCACCAGATAGCGTTTAGCCGGGTCCACGAACACCTGCACCGACGAGATCGCCAGGCAGAACGCCCAGGTCTGCAGTCCGCGCCGCAGCCGGGCGATGCCTTCCGGCGCGGGGTGGGCGGCAACGCCCATCAGAGGCCGTCCTGCCGGCGCCGCAGCCGCGCCCGCTCGCGCTCCACCATCCGCTCCCGCAGGCCGCTGCCCGATCCCAGCACCCAGACCGAGACGCCGTGCAGCAGCAGCCCCAGGCCCCAGCCGAGCGCCGGAAACACCGACCAGCGCCGCTGCTCGGTCGCGAACGCCAGGCCGGCCAGCCCCAGGTTCACCGCCAGGTACACCGCCGCATGCACGTACCAGCCCAGCTTGGCACCCGCCCGCCGGCGGGCGATGCGGTCGATTTCGTCGGGGGACAGCGGGGTGTTCATGGGGTGGGATTCTGGGGGACGTGTGAGCATGGCGGCGTATCAGTTCAGCGCGGCCCCGGCCGGCAGCTGCTGGCGCAGCGCCATCCGCCCCAGCCGCAGCGCCCGGGCCAGGAAGCTGCCGGCGAAGCCGCCGTACAGCGTGCAGGCCGCGAGCGGGAAGACGGCGTCGTGCGCCAGCGCCGGATGCAGCGCCAGCGCCACGCCGGCGGCGAACTTGGTGGCGAAGATGCCCATCATCAGGACGAGCGGGACCGCGCTGCCCGGCAGGTCGAAACGCCGCGCGGCCGGGTCGTAGGAGGCCGCGGCGGGCAGCGGACGGCGCAGCACGAAGGTGGCGGCGAGCAGCGCCGCGGCGGCCCAGGCCAGTAGTGCCAGCGGCCGGTCGCCGAAGGCCGACAGGGTGCCGTACAGCGACCAGGTCCCCATGCCCAGCGGCACCAGGACGGCCCGCGACAGCGGCAGCGTGTGCCGGCGCAGCTGCCGGCCACCCAGCCAGGCGAGCAGCGCGAAGACGCCGAAGACCCAGGTGGGCGTGTGCTGGAGGATGGCGAGAGGGCTGGTCATGGTGCGGCTCCTGGTGGCCCGGAAGGGCGGCGGACGGGGTGCGCGGGGCACCGATGGCTCGCACTGTGCCGGGGCCGGCGCATGCCGGGAACTGCCATGCGATGGAGCGCATCCGGGCGGCGCGAAACGCCGGGATGCGGTGTGGAATGCGGCCGGCGATGCGGCCGGGCCGTGCTCAGGCAGCCGCTGGGGGCGTGGTCTTTTCCAGATCCCGCAGGGCCGCCGCCAACGCTGCGCGCAGCGGCGTCGCCGGTGGGACACCCACAGCGGCCGCGAGCCGGCGCCCGTCCACCGCGTGCGGCACCTGCCACAGGTAGCGCATCCGGACCACCTCGCGCCACAGCGGCACCACCGGGCCCAGCGCGCGCATCAGCCCCCACGGCAGCCCGCCGCCGCGCCGCCAGCCCCGCGCCGGCGCCAGGCCGGCATCGGCCGCGGCCTGCTCCAGCGTAGCCAGGAATTCATGCCCGGTGACCGCGTGGCCGGCGAAGAGAAAGCGCTCGAACGGCGCGGCCTGCGGCACCGCCGCCGCGGCGACGAAGGCGCGCGCCAGGTCGGGCAGGTAGGCCCAGGTGTGCAGCACGGCCGGGTCGCCCGGGTAGTCGAGCCGGCCGCGCGCGCGGTGCTTCGCGATGACCAGGTCGAGCCAGCTGCCCCGGCCGGCGCCGAAGAAATCGCCCGCGGTGATGACCGTGGCGCGCAGCCGGCCGGCTGCGGCGCGGTCGGCCAGTTCGGCCTCCAGGTCGACGCGCAGCCGGCCCTTGGGCGTGGTGGGGCGCTGCGGCGTGTCGGCGTCGATCCGGGGCGGCATGCCGGCGCCGTAGTTGTAGAGGTTGCCCGGCAGCATGAAGCGGGCGCCCAGCCGCCCGGCCAGCGCCATCGCGGCACGGGCGGCCGGCATCGCCTCTTCGTCCCAGCGGGTGTAGGCGGGATTGACGGCATGCACGACCACCTGCGGCGCCGGCAGGCCGTGGGCGGCGAGCGCCTCGGCGACCGGCTGCCCGTCGGCACCCAGCGGCGCGACCAGCAGCCTGGCGCGGGCCGGCAGGCCCGGCGCCGTGCCGTGCCGCACCTGGGCGACCACCTGCCAGCCGGCGGCGTCGAATGCGGCGGCGGCCGCTGCGCCGAAGCGCCCGCGGGCGCCCAGGACCAGCACGGAGGCTGGGGTGGAAGAGGTGGTACCGGGCATGGCGAGGGTTCCTGTGGGGAAGGGCGGGGCGTCCGCCGTGGCCCGCAGTGTCGTGGGAGGCACCCTGCGGCGCTACGCTGTCGGCCGCATGCGAGCTATACACTTCCGCATGGATACGTCACACACGGCCTTCGACTGGACCTTGCTGCGCAGCTTCCTGGCGGTGCTCGATGCCGGCAGCCTGACGGCGGCGGCCCGCAGCACCGGCATGCAGCAGCCGACGCTGAGCCGCCACGTGGCCGAACTGGAATCGCAGCTGGGTGCGCCGCTGTTCGAGCGCACCGGCCGAGGCGTCACCCCCACGGCGGCGGCGCGCGCGGTGGTGGGCGCGGCACGGCAGATGCAGGAGGCCGCGGCGGCGGTGCAGCGGGACCTGGCGGCGGCGCGGTCGGCGGCGCACGGCACGGTGCGGATCACCACCAGCGAGGCCGCCGCCGCCTGGCTGCTGCCGCCGGTGCTGGCGCGGCTGGGCCAGGCGCATCCGCAGATCCAGGTCGAGCTGGTCGCGTCGAACGATCTCTCCAACCTGCTGCGGCGCGATGCCGACATCGCGGTGCGGATGGTGCGGCCGGTGCAGCAATCGCTGGTGGCGCGCAAGCTGGGCGAGGTGGAGGTGGTGGCCGCGGCGCATCCGCGCTACCTGCGCGCCGCCCCGCCGCTGCGCAGCCCGGACGACCTGCCCGCCCACCGGCTGATCGGCTTCGACCGCGACGAGACCATCCTGCGCGGCTTCGCCCGTGCCGGCCTGGCGCTGGCCCGCGGCGATTTCGCGCTGCGCACCGACAACCACATCGTCTACGGCCGGCTGGTGGCCGAGGGCGCCGGCCTGGGCTTCGTGGCGCGCTACGCGATCGACCACTGGCCGGGCGTGGTCGCGGTGCTGCCGGGCTTCAGGCCCGGGGCGCTGCCCTGCTGGCTGGCGGTGCACCGGGAGATCCGGGTCGATCCGCGGGTGCGCACGGTCTACGACTTCCTGGCGCGGGAGATTCCGCCGGTGCTGGCTGTCGGATCAAATACCTTTCCTCGATCTATTTCTCAACATGCCCCACAATACCTTAATAAGTAACATATTGTTATTTATGTAACAATATGATTTTAGGGGTGGATAGTGGTGGTTTTCAAAAGCATCAGCGTTCGAATTTGTCACAGGGTAGCTTGTAGTCTGGGTCACCGGAATACATTCACAGCAACCCTGGTGACCGCACTTATCTTTTTGTGGTTTCTGCCTGGTCTAGTTTGGTCCCAACAGGTGCGCCTGCCCAACGGCGAGTACACCGAGTCGAGCGCCGACCTGCAGGTCAAGACGCGGGGCGGCTATATCGGTGTGTGGCG
>NZ_LMKO01000011.1 GCF_001421705.1 Xylophilus sp. Leaf220
TGGTTGCCGTGGGCGATCTCCGACGATGCGGTGGAGACCGACTCGACGCCCGCGCGCACCTCGCCCACCACCCCGCGCAGCCGCTGCACCATCGTGTCGAGTGCCTGCAGCAATTGGCCGAATTCGTCCCGGCGGGCCGACTGCGGCTGGGCCGTCAGGTCGCCCGCGGCGATCGATTCGGCCAGTCGCACCGCGTGGGCCAACGGTTGGATCATCGCCCGCACCAGCAGCGCCACCAGCACGGCGCCGGCGACCAGCAGCAGGGCCATGGTGCCCAGCGTCACGGCCAGCGCCTGGCGGCGGGAAGACTGCAGCGCCTGCATGGCGGCGTCGCGCTGCTGCTCCTGCACCTTGACGAAGGCATCGAGCGCGCCGACGTAGCGGCCGATGGCCGGCAGGTAGGTCTTCTCGACGAAGTCCGCGGGCACCGCGGCGCTGGCGGACGCGGTCTTGAGTTCGCGCGCCTGCTTGTTCAGCGCCAGCACGGCGACCCGCTCGTACGCCACCTTCTGCAGGGCGGCCTTGTCGGCATCGCTGGTAGCTTCGGCCACGACCTTGCTCTGGATGCCGCTGATCGCGGCGACGCCCGACTTGACCCGTGCGTCGAACAGCGCGCCGAGGGCGGTATCGGCCGACGCATTGCTCGCCAGCACCCGGTCGCCCACCGTCTCGGTGGCGCCGCGCCACTCGATCGCGGTGGCGATGCGGTGCTCGTAGGCCCGCACCTGCTCCATCGCCGCGTCGGCCAGCACCGTCGCCCGGTACTGGGACCAGGCGGTCACCGCCAGGGTGAGCAACAGCAGGCCGAAAACGCCGCACCACAACTTGGTCGACACGCGAAGGTCGTTGAATTTCATGAAATTATTTCGTGTAGTGAACACAACATGAGAAGGGAAACATTCTGATTCATGCAGCGGGCGTCGTCGTGCATATCTTCCGGCTGAAATTCAGTGTGCAGCGCAAATACAACGGCTATCTGCTATGTTTTCGATAGCTAGTGGCCGAGCGGCAGTCCTTCGGATAGCCCCTTTCGCTCGAACAACCATGCGGTCGCCCTAGAATGGCCGCGTGCCTACCTTCCAGAACGCCGACCTGCATTGCCACTCCGTGGTCTCCGACGGCACGCTCACGCCGGAGGCGCTGGCGGCGCGCGCCAAGGCCAACGGGGTCGAGTTGTGGGCCCTGACCGACCACGACGAGATCGGCGGCGTGCAGCGCGCGGCGGCCGCGGCGAAGGCCGTCGGCCTGCCCTATCTGACCGGCGTCGAACTGTCGGTGACCTTCGCCGACGAGACGGTGCACATCGTGGGCTTGGGCTTCGATGCCGAGAACGCCGATCTCGGCCGCGGCCTGGCCGACACGCGCGACGGCCGTGGCCCGCGGGCCCGGGAGATGGCGGCCCAGCTGGAGCGCGTCGGCATCGCCGGCGCCTACGAAGGCGCCTTGCGCTTCGTGGGCAACCCGGCGCTCATCTCGCGCACCCACTTCGCCCGCTTCCTGGTCGAGACCGGCGTCTGCCGCGACACGTCCGAGGTGTTCCGCCGCTACCTCACCGAAGGCAAGCCCGGCTATGTGCCGCACCGCTGGGCCTCGCTGTCCGACGCGGTGCACTGGATCACCTATGCCGGCGGCGTGGCGGTGATCGCCCATCCGGGCCGCTACAAGTTCACCGCCAACGAGGAGTTCGCGCTCTTCAGCGAATTCAAGGCCCACGGCGGCCGAGGCGTGGAGGTGGTCACCGGCAGCCATACACCTGCGGAATACGGCACCTACGCCGACATGGCGCGCGAGTTCAACCTGGCCGCCTCGCGCGGCAGCGACTTCCACAGCCCCGAGGAATCCCGCACCGACCTGGGCGGCCTGCCGCCCCTGCCGGCCGATCTGGAACCGGTCTGGACGCTGCTGCGGGACCGGATCCAGTGAAGGACGCGGGGCGTTGACGCCGGCGCCGTCCGCGCTGACCGGCCTCGTCCTGGCCGTGGTGGCCACCGCCTGCTTCGCCACCCTCGATGCCAGCACCAAGGTCGCCGGGGCCAGTGTTCCGCTGGCGATGGCGCTGTGGTTCCGCTATGCGTTCCAGGCCTGGTCCACCACCGCGGCCATCATTCCGAGCCGCGGCTTCAGGGCGCTGCGCACCGAGCACCCGCGCTTCCAGTGCCTGCGCGGCCTGCTGCTGATGATGACCAGCATGTTCTCGTTCTTCAGCCTGCAGCACATGCCGGTGGGCGAGTTCACCGCCATCGTGATGGTGACGCCGCTGGCGATCACCGTGCTGGCCGCCACCGTGCTGCGCCAGCAGGTTTCGGGCATGCGCTGGGCGCTGGTGGCCGGCGGTTTCGCCGGCACGCTGGTGGTGCTGCGGCCCGGCGGCGACGCGTTCGGCTGGGCGATGCTGCTTCCGCTGGGGCTGGTGGTCTGCAACGCCTGGTTCCAGGTGCTGACCAGCCGGCTCGCCCAGACCGAGGATCCGATGGTGATGCAGTTCTACAGCGGCTGGGTGGGCACCCTGGTGATGTCGGCGATCCTGCCGTTCGTCTGGGTCACGCCCACCAGCGGCAGCGTGTGGCTGGCGCTCGGCCTGATGGGGCTGATGGGCACCGTGGGCCACTTCCTGCTGACCCTGGCCTATGCCCGCGCGCCCGCCGCCACGCTGATGCCCTGCCTTTACGCGCAGATCGGTTTCGCGGTTCTGGCGGGCTGGCTCTTGTTCGACCACGTACCCGACCGCACATCGGTGGCAGGCATCCTGCTGATCGCGGCCTGCGGCGCGATGGGCGCCTGGCTCACCGTGCGGGAAAGCCGCATCGTCGTCCAGCCGGCAGAGGGATGAACCACACCCCGGGCGAGGTGCGACGCACCGCGCCCCCGCAGCGCATTGAAGAGAGAAGAAGACCATGGCCCAGTATTTCGAAGTCCATCCCGACAATCCGCAGCCGCGGCTGCTCAAGCAGGCCGCCGCCCTGCTGCAGCGCGGCGGCGTGGCCGCGGTACCCACCGACTCCAGCTACGCGCTGGTCTGCCACCTGGACGACCGCGACGCGGTCGACGCGATGCGGCGCATCCGCCAGGTCGACGACCGCCACCACCTGACCCTGATCTGCCGCGACCTGAGCGAGCTGGCCAGCTACGCACGGGTCGACAACAAGCAGTTCCGGCTGCTGAAGTCGGCCACCCCCGGCGCCTACACCTTCATCCTGGAAGCTTCCAAGGAAGTGCCGCGGCGGCTCAGCCATCCGCAGCGCAAGACCATCGGCCTGCGGGTGCCCGACCACAAGGTGCTGCAGGGGCTGCTGGAGGCGCACGGCGCACCGCTGCTGGCCACGACGCTGATCCCGGCGGGCGAGACCGAGTCGCTCAACGACGCGGCCGACATCCGCGCCCGCTACGAGAAGCTGCTGGCCGCGGTGGTCGATGCGGGCGCCTGCCCGGCCGAGCCCACCACCGTGATCGACCTGGTGCCGATGGGCATCGGCGAAGATCCGGTGCTGGTCCGCCGCGGCAGCGGAAGCCTCGCGGCTCTGGGCATGCCCGAGTAGGAAAGGCGATAGAACCTACTGCGCAGCCCGATTGCGCGGTTCCGGTCCTCACCGTACGAGAGTACGGATCCGGTCCTCACTGCACACTCGGGCTTGCTCGCTACGGTTCTATTGCCTTTTCTCGCACCTGCCATCACCCTCTGAGACAATCGCCTGTGGATTTCGCCAACCTGATCCAGACCGTGATGGTCTACGCCTTGCCCGTGCTGTTCGCCATCACCGTGCACGAGGCCGCCCATGGCTACGCGGCGCGGCATTTCGGCGACAACACCGCGCTGATGATGGGGCGCATCACGCTCAATCCGCTCAAGCACATCGACCCGGTCGGCACCATCCTGATGCCGGTAATGCTGTACTTCGCGACTTCCGGCGCCTTCCTGTTCGGCTACGCCAAGCCGGTGCCGGTGCAGTTCGGCAACCTGCGCAACCCCAAGCGCGACATGATCTGGGTCGCCTTGGCCGGGCCGCTTTCCAACTTCGTGCAGGCGATCCTGTGGGCAGTGGCGATGGTCGCGCTGGTAGCCCTTGACGTCGACGAGCCGTTCTTCCTCAAGATGGCCCGTGCCGGGGTGCTGGTCAACCTGGTGATGTGCGCCTTCAACCTCTTTCCGCTGCCGCCGCTCGACGGCGGCCGGGTGCTGGTGGGCCTTCTGCCGTGGAAGCAGTCGCAGATGGTCTCGCGCATCGAGCCCTACGGCTTCTTCATCGTGCTGGCCCTGGTCGTCACCGGGCTGGTGGGCACCTACTGGCTGCAGCCCCTGATGTCGGTCGGCTACAGCGCGATCAACCTCCTCATCACGCCGCTGGTCTCGCTGCTGCGCTGACCGGCGCTCCTCTCTTTCTCCGCTCCTGCTGCCATGCGCCCCACCCGTTTCCTGACCGGCATCACCACCACCGGCACTCCCCACCTGGGCAACTACGTCGGCTCGATCCGCCCCGCCGTGGCCGCCAGCCGCCAGCCCGGTGCCGAGAGCTTCTATTTCCTGGCCGACTACCACGCCCTGATCAAGTGCGACGAGCCGGCCCGCATCCAGCGCTCGACCCTCGAGATCGCCGCCAGCTGGCTGGCGGCTGGCCTGGACCCGGAGCGCGTGACCTTCTACCGCCAGTCCGACATCCCCGAGATCCCCGAGCTGACCTGGCTGCTGACCTGCGTCACCGGCAAGGGCCTGCTCAACCGGGCGCATGCCTACAAGGCTGCGGTCGACCGCAACGCCGCCTCCGGCAACGACCCCGATGCCGACGTGAGCGCCGGCCTCTTCATGTACCCGGTGCTGATGGCGGCCGACATCCTGCTGTTCAACGCGCACCGGGTGCCGGTGGGCCGCGACCAGGTCCAGCACATCGAGATGGCGCGCGATATCGCGTCGAGCTTCAACCACCTCTACGGCGAGCACCTGGTGCTGCCCGAGGCGCAGATCGAGGAATCTGTCGCGCTGCTGCCCGGCCTCGACGGCCGCAAGATGAGCAAGAGCTACGACAACACCATCCCGCTCTTCGTGCCGCAGGCCGAGCTGAAGCGCCGCATCGCCTCGATCGTGACCGACTCGCGCGCGCCTGGCGAGGCCAAGCAGACCGAGGGCTCGGCTCTGTTCCAGGTCTACCAGGCCTTCGCGTCCGCCGACGAAACCGACGCGCTCCGCCAGGCCTATGCCGACGGCATCGGCTGGGGCGACGCCAAGCAGACGCTGTTCGAACGCATCGACCGCGAGGTAGCCCCGATGCGCGAGCACTACCAGGCGCTGATCGCCGACCCGGCCAAGATCGAAGACATCCTGATGGCCGGCGCGGTGAAGGCCCGTGCCCTGGCGACGCCGCTGATGGCCGAACTGCGCCAGGCCGTCGGCCTGCGCCGCCTGGCCGGCGCACCCACCGCCGCGGCGCCCGCCAAGGCCGCCCGCACCGCCCTGCCCACGTTCAAGCAGTACCGCGAGGCCGACGGCCGGTTCCGCTTCAAGCTGCTCGACGCCGACGGCATGCTGCTGCTGCAGAGCCGAGCCTATGCCGCCCCCCGCGATGCGGCGCAGGCCATGGGCGCACTGCAGCAGCCGGGCACCGACCTGGCCGCGCTGCTGGCCGATTGCGCCGAAGGCCCGGGCGATCGCGCGGCCATCGCCGCCGCCCTGCAGGCCCTGGCCGCCGCGAAGGCCTGAGGCCGGTTTGCCCTCGACGCTCGCCGCCGCGGGCCACAGCGACATCCTGGTCAGGAAAAGCCGGTTCATCGGCTGTGTCGAAGGGGTGGACGGGCGGCCTGCCGCCGTCGCCCGGGTGGCAGCGCTCCGCCGGCAACATCCCGATGCCGCCCACGTGTGCTGGGCCTTGATGGCCGGTGGCCAGTCGGCGGCGGTCGACGACGGCGAGCCCGGCGGTACCGCCGGCCGCCCGATGCTGGAAGGGCTGCGGCACCACGACCTGGACGGGGTGCTGGCCACCGTCGTGCGCTATTTCGGCGGCGTCAAGCTGGGCGCCGGGGGCCTGGTGCGCGCCTACTCCGATGCGGTGGCCCGGGCATTGGCCACGGCGTCGAAGGTCGAGGTGCGGCGGCTCGCTTCGCTGGAATGCGAGGTGCCATATGCGCTTGAGGGGCTGGTGCGCCGCGCGATCTCCACGGCTGGAGCGACCCTGCTGGAGGTGCGGCACGGAACCGGCGTACGCCTGCGGTGGCAGATGCCGGAGGCCGAGGCGCCCGCCTGCCGGACCGCGCTGGAGGACGGCGCTCGGGGCGCCATCGGCTGGTTGTAACGCAGTGCGTTCCGGTTGCGCCGTAACGCGCGGATGCAGAACCGGTCGTTTTGCTTACGCCCTTTACCCCGAAAGCCGCTTTTTTTACGCCTTTTGCATGCGGTCTCCCATATTCTCGGGTGCACGGCTGTAGGCAGTTTCCTGATGTAGCTAAGCACCCTGTCCGTCACGGGTCCGCCGACCGCCGCTGTCAAATCCTCTCAATTTCCGAGGGATTCACCATGAGACGTTCGATGCGCACCGCGTTCACCGCCTTCACCGTCACCATCCTGGTCGCCATCAGCGCGGCGGCTGCCGCTCTGCTGCCCGACCATGCAGCCGAGGCGACCGACCTGGGTATCTTCCAGGTAGACGACCTGTTTCCCGCAGGAACGTTCGAGCAGTAAGCTCATTCGCCGGGCAGGAGCCCGGCGCATCACCGTCGCTTTCGACCTCGCCGCACGCCGGATTCCCGGCCTGCGGCTTTGTTATGGGCGAACGGCAGGTGACGACCGGATGGTGCGGGGCGCGGTGACCACGTCGCCCATCGACCGCGTCGGGCCGGAGCTGCGGCTGGCGCGGCGCACGCCGAGGGCATCGGCGCTGATCGTGTCGCGGTCGGCCACCTGGGCCAGGTAGCCGGTGGTGGGGCCGGTGCTGCCCTCGCCCGAACCGATGCCCAGGCACGCGTCGTTGGCCAGGGTGAACATCATCGTGGCACCCGCACCGAAGCGCCGCGGCACCGTTTCGTGCAGGGCGTAGCGCATGTCGACCGGCGGACGGTCGGCCCGGTAGATCACCGCGTTGTTGGGACCGTACACGGTGTAGCAGGTGGCCGATGCCCCGAGGCTGGCGCCGCACAGGACGGCGGCCAGTGCGGCGCGGGACACGGAACCGGGGGACAGGAAGCGCATGGAGTTCTCCGACTCGCCCACGGCGCCGCCGACAGGGAGGCGCCCGCGGGCACCGGGCGATTGTTTCGTGGAAAGGAAAGGCCGGCAAGCGCCGAAGCCTTTCGGGCGAAATCGGCCTACGTTCCGGGCGCGGGCCGATCGGCACGGCATTCACGGCACTCGCCAGGCGACCGGTCTGCGCCAGGGTCCGTTTTCTGCGTCATTCAGGCCTGCAGCCGGCGTAGCCAGACGACCGGCAGCTATCAATTCAGGAGCAAACCAGCTCCACGGGCTACCGGCGCCTCTTCAGGTTTCGAGCCGTCCCTTGCGCACCGCACGCCCCGGTGCCGCGACCAGCGCCGCCGCCGCCGACCGCAGCAGCGCCGCGAGCGCGTCGCACGCGGCCGACGGGACCGCGTCGGTCCGCAGCAGCAGGCCGACCGGCTCCTCGGTGCCGGCAGTGTCGATCCGCAGACGCACCATGCGTTTCTCGACTAGGTCGTCGCGCGCCGCGCCCAGCGGGGTGATCCAGACGGCATCCGACTGCAGCACCACCAGCCGGGCCAGCGCCACGTCCTGTGTCTGGAGCGTGGGGGCCGGCAACGCCATGCCGAGCGATGCGAAGAAGCTCTCGGTATGGTGCCGCGGCACGGTGCCCTGCCCGTAGACCACCAGCGGATGGCGCAGCACCGCCTGCACCGGCACCCGGCGGCGGGACAGCGGATGCCCGGCCCGCGCCACCAGGATCAGCGGCTCCTGGTAGAGCAGGCTGAAGCTCAGGCCTTCCATGAGTCGCGGATCGCTCATCCGGCCCGCGACCAGGTCCAGCTCGGCCGCCCGCAGGTCGTCGAGCAGCGACGCGTTGGTGCCGGTGCGCACCGTGATCTGCAGGTCGGGCCACCGCGAACGCAACTGCGCCAGGGCCTGCGGCAGCAGGGCCGGCGCCACGCTGGGCAGGGCGCCGATGCGCAGCCGCGCCGGCCCGGCACCGGCGGCGGGCGCCAGCGCCTGCGCGCCGGCATCGATCGCCTCCAGCACCCGCAGCGCGTGGGCCAGCAACTGCTCGCCGGCGGCCGACAGGCCCTGCACTCCGCGCCGCCCGGCCACGCCGCGCTCGACCAGGCGGGTGCCGGCCAGCGCCTCCAGCTCCGACAGCGTCTTGGACACCGCCGGCTGCGTGAGCGCGAGGCGCGCCGCGGCCTTGGCCAGGTGCCGCTCCTGCGCCACTGCCACCAGGCAGCGCAGATGGCGCAGCTGCACCTGGCGCGCGAAGCTCTCGGCCATGGGGGACGGTGCCGCAGCGTGCGATGGCGGTAAATCGGCTTTCATCACCGTTGGTTATGCAATCTGTGGAATCTCTCAATTTACAGCATGCAAACCCGGCGGGAGAATCGGCGCCGAACATTCCGGCCGATGCGCCGCCCCACGCCAGGAGACTTCCCATGAACGGCTCTACCGAAAGCCCTGCAACCATCCTCACGCCGCGCGACTGGCAGAGCCATTCGGCCTACCTGTCGCCGGGCTACAAATCCACCGTCAAGCGTTCGCCGACGCGGCCGCTGCTGCCGCTGAAGGCCGCGCTGGGCGAACTCTCGCAGCCGGTCTACGGCCACGACAGCATCGCCGCGCTCGACCACGACCTGACCCGCAACGCGCGCCGCAACGGCGAGCCGATCGGCGAGCGCATGGTGCTGGCCGGCCGGGTGGTCGACGAGCGCGGCCGCCCGGTCCGCAACACGCTGGTCGAACTGTGGCAGGCCAACGCCAGCGGCCGCTACGTGCACAAGGTCGACCAGCACGACGCGCCGCTCGACCCCAACTTCCTCGGCGCCGGCCGTTGCCTGACCGACGACGAGGGCCGCTACCGCTTCCTCACCATCAAGCCCGGCGCGTACCCGTGGGGCAACCACCCCAACGCCTGGCGTCCGCAGCACATCCACCTGTCGCTCTTCGGCCAGTACTTCGCCAGCCGGCTGGTCACGCAGATGTACTTCCCCGGCGATCCGCTGCTGCAGTACGACCCGATCTTCCAGGCCACGCCCGCCAAGGCACGCAACCGCCTGGTCGCCGACTTCACCCTCGACCTGACCGAAGAGGGCTTCGCCCTCGGCTACCAGTTCGACATCGTCCTGCGCGGCGCCGACGAGACGCCGTTCGAAACCCGGAAATAAGGAGACCGCGATGCACGACCACCTGATGAGCGCACTGCGCGAGAACTTCGGCCAGACCCCGTCGCAGACCGTCGGCCCCTACTTCGCCTACGGCCTGACCGCCGCCCAGTACCAGTACGACTTCGACCAGCCGTTCGACGCGGTCGTCGCCTCGCCGCATGCCGAGGGCGAGCAGATCCTGCTCGAAGGCGTGGTGTACGACGGCGACGGCCAACCGGTCGTCGACGCGATGATCGAGATCCAGCAGGCCGACGCGCAGGGCCGCTACGCCCAGGCGTCGGAGGCGCCGCGCGCCACGTCGCGGCAGAACGGCTTTCGCGGCTTCGGCCGCTGCGGCACCGGCACCGATCCGCAGCACCGCTACGTCTTCCAGACCCTCAAGCCCGGCGCCCATTCGCCTGCAGAAGCGCCCCACATCAACCTGATCGTGCTGATGCGCGGCATGCCGCTGCATGCGTTCACCCGCGTGTATTTCGACGACGAGACGGAAGCGAATGCGCGCGATGCGGTGCTGGCGGCCGTGCCCGCCGAGCGCCGCGAAACGCTGGTCGCGCGGCGCACCGATGCCCACGGCCGCATCGTCTACCGCTTCGACATCCACATGCAGGGCCCGAAGGAGACGGTCTTCTTCGACGTGTGAGGCGACCAAGCACCGCCCATGAAAAATGCCGCTCTCGAGCGGCATTTTTCATGGGCGGTTCGAAGCGGCGTGGCTTACCTGAAGCGCGACTCGGGCACCGTCTTCAGGTCGCCGTCGAGCGATCCGATATAGCCCGCCAGCGCCTTCAGCTCGGCATTGGAGAACTGCTTGGCCACGCCCGCCATCACGCCGTTGGAGCGGCCGATGTTGTTGGCGTTGTTGCCGGTCTTGTACGACTTGAGCGCGACGAACAGATAGTCGGCGTTCTGGCCCGCGATGTGCGGGTAGCTCGGATCGATCGGCTTCGAGAAGTTGGCGCCGTGGCAGGACACGCAGATGCCCTTCTGCAGCAGTGCGGCGACCTGGGCGTTCGGCTCGCGCGAGGGCTTGTCCGCCAGGGTGGCGGACGCGTCCTTGCCGTGCTGGGCGTAGTAGGCCGAGACGTCCGCGATGTCCTGGTCGGTCAGGCTGTCGGCGATGCTGCGCATCGTGGGGTGCTTGCGGTCGCCGGCGCGGTAGGCGTTGAGCGCGGCGGCGATGTACTTCTCGCTCTGGCCCGAGATCTTGGGCACCTTGTAGACCTCGGGGAAACTGGCCTGGTAGCCCACGATGCCGTGGCAGCCGATGCACATCGAGACCTTCTTCTCGCCGGCCTTCACGTCGCCCTTCGCGTCCTGTGCGGTAGCGGGGGCGAAGGCGGTCACTGAGGCGACAGCCAGGGCAAACATCGTGGTCAACAGCTTATTCATTTTGCGCGCACAATCTGGTGAGGTTCAGACGCTGATCAGCCTTTGATTATAGGTGTCGAGCCCCTCTCGACCGCGGATTTCGCGGGCCTCCGAATGTCCCGCTTTCCCCACGCCGACACGCCATGAAGTTCCAAGGATCCCAGAACTACGTCGCCACGCAGGACCTGATGCTGGCGGTGAATGCGGCCATCACCCTGCAGCGTCCTCTCCTCGTAAAAGGCGAGCCCGGCACCGGGAAAACGATGCTCGCCGAGGAGGTCGCCGAGACCCTCGGAATGCCGCTCCTGCAGTGGCACATCAAGTCGACCACCAAAGCGCAACAGGGTTTGTACGAATACGATGCGGTGAGCCGCCTGCGCGACAGCCAGCTGGCCGGCATCGAGGGTTCCGACCGCGTCAAGGACATCCACAACTACATCGTCAAAGGCGTGCTGTGGCAGGCCTTCACCGCCGACCGACCGGTGGCGCTGCTGATCGACGAGATCGACAAGGCCGACATCGAATTCCCCAACGACCTGCTGCGCGAACTCGACCGGATGGAGTTCTACTGCTACGAGACGCGCGAGCTGGTGAAGGCCCGCAACCGGCCGCTGGTGTTCATCACCTCCAACAACGAGAAGGAGCTGCCCGACGCCTTCCTGCGCCGCTGCTTCTTCCACTACATCAAGTTCCCCGACGCCGAGACGATGCAGAAGATCGTCGACGTGCACTTCCCGTCCCTGAAGCGCGAACTGCTCTCCGCGGCGATGAAGACCTTCTACGACGTGCGCAACCTGCCCGGCCTGAAGAAGAAGCCCAGCACCTCCGAGCTGATCGACTGGCTGCGGCTGCTGGTGGCCGAGGACATCCCGGTCGAGGCCCTGCACAGCCCCGACAGCAAGGTCGCGGTGCCGCCGCTGGTGGGCGCCTTGCTGAAGAACGAACAGGACGTGACGCTGTTCGAGAAGCTGGTGTTCATGAACAGCCGCAACCGATGAGCAGCGCCGCCCCTTCGTCGCGCCAGCTCCTGCTGCTGGGCCTGGCCCAGTCGGGCGGCTTCCTGGTCGGTGCGGTGCTGGGCCGTTTCGCCGGCCTGTGGCTGGGGCTGGACGCCTTCGGCACCGAGGGCTACGGCACCCGTGCGATGCTGGGCATCGCCCTGGTCGGCATCGGTGGCGGCGGCGGTGTGCAACTGGCCCGCTGGGCATTCGCGCGGCGCTACGGCCCGCTGCAGAGGGGCATGTGATGGCGTTCGTGGAACCGGTGGTCTTGACGGTGGGCGACCTCGCGCTGGTGCCGCTCGGACTGGAGCATGTCGACGGGCTCCGTTCCGCGGCGGCAGACGGCGAACTGTGGCGGCTGCGGATCACCTCGGTGCCGACACCCGATGACACCCGGAATTATGTGGAAACCGCGTTGCGCATGCGCGAGGCGGGCGATCGCTTCGCCTTCGCGGTGACCGACGCCGCCACCGGCGAGGTGCGCGGCACCACCAGCTTCCACGACATCGTGCCGACCCTGCGGCGGGTCGAGATCGGCTACACCTGGTATGCCAAGCGCTGGCAGCGCACCCACGTCAACACCACCTGCAAGCTGCTGATGCTGACCCATGCGTTCGATGTGCTGCAGTGCCACGTGGTGGGATGGCGCACCGACAACTTCAACTTCGCCTCGCAGCAGGCGATCGAGCGGCTGGGCGCCCGCAAGGACGGCGTGCTGCGCGGCCACGCGCTGCGCCGCGATGGCACGATCCGCGACACGGTGATGTACAGCCTGCGCAGCGGCGAATGGCCCGAGACCCGTGCCCACCTGCAGCACTTGCTGGAGCGCCGCGCGGCCGCGGCCTGAGGCCCGAAGCCGCGCCGGGAGTGCCGCCATGCTGATCGACTTCTTCTACACGCTGCGCAGCGCCAAGCTGCCGGTCTCGGTGAAGGAATTCCTCACCCTGCTGGAAGCCTTGCAGGCCGACGTGGTGGGCCCGCAATCGGAGGGCGCCTGGACGCTCGACGACTTTTACCACCTCTCCCGCACCGTGCTGGTGAAGGACGAGAAGCACTTCGACAAGTTCGACCGCGCCTTCTCCGCCTACTTCAAGGGCGTCGAGTTGCTGACCGACTTCAGCCAGGACCTGCCCGCCGACTGGCTGCGCAAGCTGCTCGACCGCGAGCTCTCGCCCGAGCAGAAGGCCGCGATCGAGAAGATGGGCTGGGACGAGCTGATGGAGACGCTAAAGAAGCGCCTCGAGGAGCAGAAGGAACGCCACGAAGGCGGCAGCAAGTGGATCGGCACCAACGGCACCTCGCCTTTCGGCCACGGTGGCTACAACCCGCAGGGCGTGCGGATCGGCGGGCCGGGCAAGAACAAGAGCACGGTGAAGGTCTGGGAGCAGCGGGCCTACAGGGACTACGACGACACGCAGGAGCTGGGCACCCGCAACATCAAGGTGGCCCTGCGCCGCTTGCGCAAGTTCGCCCGGCAGGGCGCGGCCGACGAACTGGACCTGGACGACACCATCCACTCGACCGCCGCCAACGCCGGCTACCTCGACATCAAGATGGTGCCGGAGCGCCGCAACAACGTGAAGCTGCTCCTGCTGATGGACGTGGGCGGCACGATGGACGAGCACGTCGGCCGGGTCGAAGAGCTGTTCTCCGCCGTCCGCAGCGAGTTCAAGCACCTGGAGTTCTACTACTTCCACAACTGCGTCTACGACTTCGTCTGGAAGAACAATCGCCGGCGCTTCGCCGAGAAGTTCGAGACGCACGACATCCTGCGCAAGTACAACCGCGACTACAAGCTGATCTTCGTCGGCGACGCCACGATGAGCCCCTACGAGATCCTGCACCCGGGCGGCAGCGTCGAGTACAACAACGAGGAGCCGGGCGCCGAATGGCTGCAGCGGCTGACCCACGCGTTTCCCAAGTACGCCTGGATCAACCCCGAGCCGCCGGGCGTCTGGCAGTACCGTCAGAGCATCGCGGTGATCCAGCAGCTGATGTCGAACCGCATGTACCCTTTGACACTCAAAGGCCTCGAGGAAACGATGCGCCTCCTGTCAAAATAGGTGATGCCCGGGCGCCTCTCCTACTCCTCTTCCTCCTCTCGATTAACCGCACTGTCCCTTTTTCTCTGCACCGCCCTCGCGCTGCCGGGCTGCAGCCTGCTGAAGAAGAAGGACGAGGCCTCCGCCGCGGACGACGGCACCCGGGTGCTCAGCAGCGCCGATGCGCAAGAAAGGCCCGCCGGCGACGGGCGCGACGCCTTCACCCTCGAAGTGCGTGCCCCCGACGAGATCCGCGACTACCTCACCCGCCACATGGAGCTGCAGCGCTACCGGTCGCTCGCCGACCTGGACGCGCGCGAGCTTTCCCGGCTGCTGGGCGCGGCCGAAGCCAATGCGCGCGAACTGCTCGCCACGCTCGGCTACTTCGCTCCCCGCCTGACCCTCGACATGCGGGAGACGCCCGAGGCCAAGGCGCCGCGGCAGATCGTGGTGGCGGTCGATCCGGGCGAGCAGACGCGGATCACCGACGTGCAGGTCGACTTCACCGGCGCCATCGCCGACGACCCGCGCGCCGCCGAGCAGCGCACCGCCATCCGCAACGGCTGGTCGCTGCGGCCCGGCCAGGGCTTCACCCAGAACGGTTGGGACGCCGCCAAGACCGGCGGCCTGCGCCGGCTCAACGCCCAACGCTTTCCTACCGGCAAGGTGGAGAGCAGCAAGGCCGACGTGGACGCCGACACCCAGCAGGCACGGCTGGCGGTGACCTATGCGTCGGGGCCCGCCTACCGCTTCGGCCCGATCCAGGTGCGCGGCGCCGAGCGCTACCCGCCCGAGGTGGCGCAGCGCCTGTCCCTGCTGCCGGTGGGTGCCGACTACGACCAGGCCAAGCTGCTCCAGGCCCAGCAGCGGCTGGCCGCCAGCGGCTATTTCGATTCGGTGTTCCTGACGCTCGACCCCAACGCACCCGACCCGCTCACCGCCCCGGTCATCGCCCAGGTGCGCGACGCCCGGCTGCAGAAAGTGGTCTTCGGCGTGGGCCTGAGCACCGACAGCGGCCCGCGGGTCAGCCTGGACCACACCCACAACCAGCTGCCGATCATCGGCTGGCGGGCGGTCTCGAAGATCTCCATCGACCAGAAGACCAAGTCGTTCGGCTCGGAGCAGTCCTCGCTGCCGGACGACCGCGGCTGGCGCTGGGTGACCTCCGAGCTGGTCAAGCGCGAGACCTCGGGCAGCTATGAGGTCAACAGCGGCCGGCTGCGCGCAGGCCGCGGCAAGAGCACCGACCGGATCGACCGCAACTACTACCTGCAGTACGACTACGCTGCCAACCAGGGCATCAACGCGCCACCGTCGGCCTCGGCTCTCAGCGTCAACTACGGCTGGACCGGCCGCTACTTCGACAACCCCACCGCACCCACCCGCGGCTACGGCGTGGCGCTGGAAATCGGGCCGGGCTACACCCTGATGGGCGAGCGGTCGCCCTTCTTCCGCACCTATGCACGCGGCCTGTACTTCGTGCCGCTGGGCACGGTGCAGCCGGCCGACGGCGGCGAGGCCCGGCGCAGCCGGCTGCAGTTGCGGGCCGAGGCCGGAGCGGTCATGACCCGGGCCAACGCCCAGGTGCCGGCCACCCTGATGTTCCTCACCGGCGGCGACACCACGGTGCGCGGCTACAGCTACCGCCAGATCGGCGCCCGGACCGAGGGCGACCAGATCTTCGCCGGCCGCTACCTGGGCGTGGGCAGCGTGGAGTGGCAGCGCCCGGTGGTCTGGAACGGCGAGATGACCGAGTTCGAGAGCGCGGTCTTCGTCGACGCGGGCGCGGTGGCCGACCGGGTGGGCGACCTGAAGGCCAAGGTCGGCGTCGGCACCGGCGTGCGCTGGCGCAGCCCGGTCGGCCCGGTACAGGCCGATGTCGCCTACGGCGTCGACACCAAGCGGCTGCGGCTGCACCTGCGCCTCGGTTTCACTTTCTGACGCCCCGCCGGCGCGGGCTGGCAATACTCGTCGCACATGGCATCCACGTCCCCCGACGCTCCGCGTCCCGATCCGCTGGAAGGGGCGCGTCCAGGCTCCCCGGACGGCCGCGCCTCCGCTCCCCCTCCGCGTACGCCCCGCCGGCATCCGGCGCTGCGCAAGGTGGTGTTCGCCTTGGTGGTGCTGCTGGCCCTGGTCGCGGTGCTGCTCGGGGCCGCATGGGTCTGGACCGGATCGTCGAACTCGCTCGCGACCGTGCTGGCCCAGGTGGCACAGCGCATGCCTGCCGGCCAGACGCTGCAGTCGCGCGACGTGAGCGGATCGGTCCGTGCCGGTGGCCGGATCGGCTGGCTGCGCTACGAGAGCCCGACGCTGGCCGTCGAGCTGCACGACACCACCATCGGCTGGCAATGGCGGCCGCTCCTGAAGAAGCGCGTCCAGCTCGGCGAGCTGCACGTGGCCCGCGTGGTCGCCGAGAAGCGCGGCCCGGGCGACGACAGCCCCACCCAGCCGCTGCAGGAAATCACATTGCCGGTCGAGGTCGATCTGCCCTTCCAGGTCGATGCGATCGACTGGTCGGGCCCGCCGCCGCTGCAGGCCCGCAACCTGGCCGGCCGCTACCGCTACACCGACGGCACCCATCGGCTCGAAGTCGACGGCATCGACGTGGCCGAGGGCCACTACAGCGGCCAGGCCACGCTGCAGGGCGCCGCGCCGATGGCGCTCGACGCCACGCTCGCCGCACGGCTGCGCACCGCCGTGCCCGGCACGGAGGGCACCAGCGTCGCACTGCAAGGCGAGGCCACGGTCAAGGGCACCTTGGCGACCGAGGCCGCGCGCCTGGCCGTCGCGGCCCGCCTCCAGCAGACCGAGACCGGCACGGCGCCCGCGACCAGCGCCGACCTGAAGGCCCGGATCGCGCCGTGGCTGCCGCAGCCGCTGGTCCAGCTCGATGCCCGGCTGGCAGCGCTCGACCTGGCCGCCTTCTGGCCGCAACTGCCCAGCACCCTGCTCGAGGGCCAGGTGCAGGTCCAGCCCGAAGGCGACGGCCTGCGCGCCAGCGCCGACCTGAGCAACGCGGTCGCAGGTCCCTGGGACCGGAAGCGCTTGCCGGTCGACGAACTGCAGGCCCTCGCCACCCTGCAGCAAGGCACCTGGACCGTGCCCGAGGCCACGGTGCGCACCGCGGGCGGCGAGATCCGGCTGGAGGCTCGCTTCACCCCGGCGGTGCCGCCCGACGCCGCGGCCACTGCCGCCCCCTCCGCGCCGCCGGCAGGCTCCGCACCGCCTGCCGCGTCTTCCGCGACGCCTTCGCCGCCCCCGGCCACGCCTGCCACGCCTGGAACGCCCGCGGTCTGGACCGCCAGCGCCACCTTGCGCAACATCCGCCCGGGCGCCCTGCACACCCAGCTGGAAGGACCTGCCATCGGCGGCACGGCCAAGGCCGAGACGCGGGGCACCTCGATCCTGTTCGACACCGACCTGCAGGCCGTCGGCCCCGCGCCCGCGAAGGCGCAGACCGCCCGCAAGGGCCGCGCCGCGCCGGCCGGATCGCCGCTGGACGGCCTGGGTTTGCGCAGCCTCGCCGCCAAGGGCGAGTGGAACGGCCAGGTGCTGGACCTGGCACGGTTGCAGGTGCAGGCCACCGACGCCTCGCTGCAAGGCACCGCCAAGGTCCGCGTGCCCGAGCAGGCGGGCGAAGGCCAGTTGAGCTTCGTGCTGCCCGGCGCCGCCGGCAAGGTGCAGGGGCGCATGGCACCCGCCAGCGGCAACGGCGAGCTGTCGCTGCAGATGCGCGATGCGGCGCAGATGCAGGCCTGGATCGCCCGGCTGCCCGGCCTGTCGGGCGTCTTCGCCGGCATCGGCCTGGACGGCGCCGCCCAGCTGGACGGCCGCTGGCAGGGCGGATGGAAATCGCTGCAGCAGCGCCTGGCGAACGGCACGGCGCCCAAGGGCGGCGACCTGACCCTGCAGGCCACGCTGGACGCGCCGCGCCTGGAGGTACGCCTGCCCGCCGCCGGCGCCGCAACCGGCGCGACCGCCCCGGCCACCGCTGCCGGATCGGCCGGCGCCGCAGCCCCCACCACGACTGCCGCGACCGTCATGCCCGCTCCGGCAGCCGCCACTGCAGTGACCGGGACCGGGACCGAGGCCGCGGGGAACGCCGCCGTTGTACCCGCCTCTGCCACCGTCAAGGGAACGACACCCGCTGCTGCGGTGAAAGCAGGCCTGTCCCAGACCATCGCCCTGCGCAAGCTGCGCGCAGAGGTGAGCGGCAGCCTGGCCCAGGCCGCGCTCTCCCTGCAGGGCGAGGCCACGATGGGTACCCGACGCGCGAACCTGCGCACCTCCGCCAGCGGCGGCATGGACGGCCCCGGAAAATGGCGCCTGGCACTGGACCGGCTGCAGCTGGAAGCGCAGGACAGCACCCTGCCCGGCCCGTGGAACCTGGTGCTGGACGCACCCGTGTCCGCCACCGTGCGGCAGGAGGCCCGGGCCCTGGCGGTCGAGGCCGGTGCCGGCCGGGCGAGCCTGCGCGGCCCGGTCGACGGCACGGTGCGGCTGGCCTGGGAGCCGGTGCGCTATAGCCAGACGGCACGCGACAAGGCGCCCGCCGCGCACCGGCTGCAGTCCCGCGGCCGGCTCACCGGCCTGCCGATGGCCTGGGCCCAGGCCTTCACCGCCGGCGGCAAGGACGCCCTGGCCGGGCTGGGGCTGGCCGGGAATCTGGTGTTCGACGGCGACTGGGACATCGATGCCGGCGACAGCCTGCGAGCCCGCGCCAGCCTGGCCCGCCAGAGCGGCGACATCCGGGTGGAGACCGGCGAGGCGCCGGCCGTCACCCGCGTCAGCAGCAGCGGCACCGGCACCGGCATCCAGGGCGCGGCCAGCTCCAGCGCCGCGCCCACTACCGCCGCCGGCATCCGCCAGGCGCGGGTCGAGCTGAAGGCCGATGGCGACGCCGTGGCGGCCGAGCTGCTGTGGGACAGCGAACGCGCCGGCCAGGTCACCGCCAGCGCCTCCACCCGGCTGCAGCGCGCGGACGGCGGCTGGAGCTGGGCCGACGACGCGCCGCTGGCCGGCAAGCTGGATGCGCGGCTGCCCAATGTCGGCGTATGGTCGGTGCTGGCGCCGCCCGGGTGGCGGGTGCAGGGCTCGCTGCAGGCCGCCGCCACCCTGAGCGGCAACCGCGCGGCACCGCAGTGGAACGGCACGCTCAATGCAGACGGCCTGTCGGTGCGGTCGGTGGTCGACGGCATCGAGTTGCGCAACGGCCGGCTGCGTTCCACCCTGCGCGGCGACCGGCTGGAGATCACCGAGTTCACCCTGCAGGGCGGCACCGGCAGCAGCACCCGCATCGCCGGCATCGCCGGCAGCCGCTCCACCGGCCGCAGCCTGGCGGGCGACGACGGCGGATCGCTCACCGCCCGCGGCGATCTCAGCTGGGGCAACGGCATCCGTATCGTGCTGAACACCGACATCCGGTCCTTGCGGGTCTCGGTGCGGCCCGACCGGCAGGTGACGCTTTCCGGCGACCTGCAGACCCGGCTGGAGAACGGCAAGCTGACCCTGCGCGGCGCGCTGAAGGCCGACCGGGCCGCGATCATCCTGCCCGACGGCGGCGCGCCCAGCCTGGGCTCCGACGTGGTGGTGCATTCGGCCGCCAAGGACCGCGAAGCCGCCAAGGCCGCCGAGCGCGAGGACCAGGCCGCCACCCGGGTCAACACCGCGCAGCCGCCCGACATCGTCGTCACCTTCGACATGGGCGACGACTTCGCGGTGCAGGGCAAGGGCCTCACCACCCGCCTGACCGGCAAGCTGGAGATCGCCAGCACCATGGGCCTGAACGTGCCGCCACGGGTCACCGGCGACATCCGCACGGTGCAGGGCCGCTACCGTGCCTACGGCCAGCAGCTGGATATCGAATCGGGCCTGGCGCGGTTCAGCGGCGCCTACGACAACCCGGCGCTCGACATCCTGGCGATCCGGCCCAACATCGCCGTGCGGGCCGGCGTGCAGATAACCGGCAGCGCGCAGTCGCCGGTGGTGCGGCTGTACTCCGACCCCGACCTGCCCGATGCCGAGAAGCTCTCGTGGGTGGTGCTGGGCCGGGCGGCCGCCAGCGGCGGCGCCGAGGCTGCGCTGCTGCAGCAGGCCGCGCTGGCGCTGCTCTCCGGCGGCGGTGGCGGCTCGGGCAACATCGCGGCCAAGGTCGGGCTGGACGAGGTCGGCTTCAAGGGCCCGGGCAGCGGCAGCGACGCCTCGGCCGCGGCGCTGACCTTCGGCAAGCGGGTGTCGCAGAACGTCTACCTGACCTACGAGCGCAGCCTGTCGGGCACCCTCGGCACGCTCTACATCTTCTACGACCTGACCCGCCGGCTGCAGCTGCGCGGCCAGACCGGCGCGAAGAGCGCGGTCGACCTCGTCTACACCATCACCTACGACTGATCACCCGGTGGGAGCTAGTATTCGCCGGTGCCGGCCTCCTGCCCAGGAGCACCGCGCCCGGCCCGAAACCCTCCCGCCCCGGTACCCATCGCCACCGAAGACGCGCCTCCCACGGCGCGAGGAACACAACCATGGAATGGTGTATCTACCAACTGGGCCCGCTCCAGCGGCACTGGCAACACCTGTCCACGGTCGCGGAGCTGGCGGGGCAGCTGGCCGCGCAGGAAGCCACCACCACCGTCCGGCAGGGTGCGGCCGACACCCAGTCGACGGTGAACTACCGCCAGTTCATGGCCGACTGGGAAGCCGCCAAGGTGCTGGCGGCCGAGGCCGGATGGGGCGGCGACCTCTACCACGACCCGGTCGTCTTCTGGATCCCGATGCACGGCGAGTTCTTCTACGGATTCGCCTTCAAGCAGCAGGACCAAGCGGTGACCTACGTGGTGAGCCCCGCGTCGCTGCAGCACCTGGACGGGCCCTGCTGAGGGCGGCTCGAACGTGTGGCCGGCGGGTCGACGGGCGTAGCGGCTCGCAGCGGTCCCCGTAGCTCCCCGGATCGGTTGCTATATTTTTCATAGCTAGCAGTCGGCTCCATACGCCGGCCAGCGGCCTTTTTCGTTCGAATCGTTGTCGCGTAGGGCTGCCCCGGCCGCGTGCTCCGCGCCGCCGCCCTCCCCGGCGCTCCGCTACCCTAGCGGCCCCACCATCCCCCGCACCCTTCATGGACCGAAGACTCTGGCTGCGCCTGGCGGCCGCCGCCGCGACCGGCGCACTTGCGCTTCGTCCGGGCCTCGCCCGCGGCCTGCGGGCCGATCCCTTCGCCTGCGGCGTCGCCAGCGGCTCGCCGTCGGACGACGGCTTCGTCCTCTGGACGCGCCTCGACGCCACCGCCCTGGCGCAGCCGGCGGCCGAGGTGCCGGTGCGCTGGGAGCTCGCCGACGACGACGGCTTTCGCCGCATCGTGCGTGCCGACACCGCCGCCGCCCTGCCGGCGCTGGGCCATGCGGTGCATGTCGAACTGGCGGGCCTGCCGCCCGACCGCTGGTTCCACTACCGGTTCATGGCGGGCGACGCGGTCAGCGCGGCGGGCCGGACCCGCACCAGCCCGGCGGCGGACACCCTGGCCGCGCGGCTGCGCTTCGCCTTCGCCTCCTGCCAGCGCTGGGAGCACGGCTACTACGCCGCTTGGCGCCACCTGGCGGCCGAGCAGCCCGACCTGGTGGTGTTCCTGGGCGACTACATCTACGAGACCGCCACGCCCCGCAAACCCGACCGGCCGCTGGCCCGCACCCACGCCCTGCACCGGGCGGTGACCCTCGCCGACTACCGCGACCGCTACGCCCTGCACAAGAGCGACCCCGACCTGCAGGCCGCCCACCGCGCCTGCCCCTGGATCGTCACCTGGGACGACCACGAGGTCGAGAACGACTACGCCGGCCTGCACGGCCGCGCAGCGCCCGCCGACTTCCTGGCGCAGCGGGGCGCCGCCTACCAGGCCTTCTACGAGAACATGCCCCTGCGCAGCGGTGCCCTGGTGCGCGGCATGGCCGGCCTGGGCACCCTGGGCGGGGTGCGGGTGAACGAGCGCTACGCCTTCGGCCGGCTGGCCCGCTTCCATGTGCTCGACGGCCGCCAGTTCAAGGACCTGCAGGCCTGCCGCGACCGCACCAGGAGCAGCGCCGGCGCGGTGCGGGAGGAGGAATGCCCCGAACTGCAGTCGCCCGGCCGCAGCTTCCTTGGGGCCGCGCAGGAGCGCTGGCTCGATGCGGGCCTGGCCGAGGACGCGGCCGGCGGCGCCACCCGCTGGACGGTGCTGGCCCAGCAGACCCTGTTCTCGCCCCGCCACTACGGCCCCGCCGGCCACGCCACGGTGCCGACCGACAGCTGGGACGGCTACCCCGCCGCGCGCGACCGGCTGATCGGCGCCATCGCCGGCCATGCACCGCGCAACACCGTCTTCGTGGGCGGCGACATCCACCAGAACTACGTCTGCAACCTGCATGCCGATGGCGCCCGCGCTGCCGGTCCGGTGATCGCCAGCGAGTTCTGCGGCACCTCGGTCTCGTCGTTTTCCGGCACCACCCAGGAGCGGGTCGACGCCCTGGTGCGGCGCAACCCGCAGGTCGTCTTCGCCGACTGCGAGAAGCGCGGCTACGCCCTGGCCGAGCTCACGCCGCGCGGCTGGGACACCTTGCTGCGCGGGGTCGACGATCCGGCCCGTGCCGACAGCGGCATCGCCACCCTCGCGCGCTTCCATGTCGCGGACGGACGGCCGGGCGTGCAGCGCGGCTGAGCCGCTGCCGGGATAATCCCCCGGTGGCCATTCCCCCGTCGTTCATCCAGGAGCTCGTGACCCGCACCGACGTGGTCGAGGTGGTGGGCCGGCACGTGCAGCTGAAGAAGGCCGGCGCCAGCTTCACCGGCCTGTGCCCGTTCCACAACGAGAAGTCGCCCTCGTTCTCGGTGAGCCCGTCGCGCCAGACCTACCACTGCTTCGGCTGCGGCGCGCACGGCAACGCGATCGGCTTCCTGATGGAGTACGTCGGCATGGGCTTCGTCGACGCGGTCAAGGACCTGGCCCAGCAGCAGGGCCTGGAAGTGCCCGAGGACGACGTCTCGCCCGCCGAACGCGCCCGGGCCGCCGAGCAGCGCCAGCGCCAGGCCACCCTCAGCGACGTGCTGGAGCGCGCCGGCGACGCCTGGCGCAAGCAGCTGAAGACCTCGCAGCGGGCGATCGACTATTTCAAGGGCCGGGGCCTGTCGGGCGCGGTGGCGCGGCGCTTCGGCCTGGGCTACGCGCCGCCCGGCTGGCGAGGCCTCGCCAGCGTGTTCCCGGCCTACGACGACCCCCTGCTGGCCGAGAGCGGCCTGGTGATCGTCGGCGAGGAAGAAGACGGCGTGCCCGAATCCGAGCGCAAGCGCTACGACCGGTTCCGCGACCGGGTGATGTTCCCGATCCGCAACGTCAAGGGCGAATGCATCGGCTTCGGCGGCCGGGTGCTGACCGACGAGAAGCCCAAGTACCTCAACTCGCCCGAGACGCCGGTCTTCAGCAAGGGCCGCGAGCTCTACGGCCTCTTCGAGGCCCGCTCGGCCCTGCGCGAGCACGGCTACGCCCTGGTGACCGAGGGCTACATGGACGTGGTCGCCCTGGCCCAGCTGGGATTTCCCAACGCGGTCGCCACGCTGGGCACCGCCTGCACCCACGAACATGTGCAGAAGCTCTTCCGGTTCACCGACACGGTGGTCTTCAGCTTCGACGGCGACGGCGCCGGCCGGCGGGCGGCGCGTAAGGCGCTGGATGCGGCCCTGCCCTTCGCCGAAGACACCCGCTCGGTCAAGTTCCTGTTCCTGCCGGCCGAGCACGACCCCGACAGCTTCATCCGCGAGAACGGCACTGAGGCCTTCGCCCGGCACGTGGCCGACGCGGTGCCGCTCAGCCGCTTCCTGCTGGAGGCCGCCCGCGAGGGCTGCGACCTGGATACCGCCGAGGGCCGCGCCCGCATGGCCAGCCAGGCCCGGCCGCTCTGGCAGGCCCTGCCCGAGGGCGCGTTGCGACTGCAGTTGATCGCCGAGATCGCCGAGGCGGTCCAGCTGGAGGCGCGCGGCCTGTCGGAGCTGTGGGCCGCCAAGGAGGCGGGCCGCGGCGGGCGCGGGGCCGAGCGCCGCGCGCCCGAACCGGCCGACCCCGGCGCGCCCGACCAGCCGCCCCGCCCGCCCGCTGCCGACCCGCGGGCCGGGCGGCGGCCGTGGCGCGCGGACGGCCGCGGCGCCTCCTTCGGCCGCGGCAAGTCGGGCTTCCAGGATTTCCGCGACCACCAGGGCCACGAGGGCTACGACGACTACGGCGACGCCACCGGCGGCGCCCGCCGGGCCCGCACCGCGCCGCCGAGCCGCGCCGACCATGCCGCCTGCCTGCTGCTGACCCACATGGCGGCGATGGAAGACCTGTCGCAGGACGAGCACGTCATGCTGAGCGCCCTGCCCGCGCCGCACGGCCCGCTGTTCGTCTGGCTGGAAGGCCAGCTCCACGAGCACGGCCCGCTGCCCTGGGCCGCCATCCGCGAGGGCCTGGAAGGCCACGACTGCGAAGCCACCGCCCTGCGCCTGATGGCCGGGCCGCACGCCGAGACGGTGGCCGAGGCCGACCTGAAGGACATCAGGGCCGAGCTGCGCGGCGTGCTGCGGCTCGAGTTCATCGAGCAGATCAAGCGCCAGCAGAGCGAGGCGATCGCCGCGGCGGCGACCGACCCGGCCGCGATGCAGCGCTGGCGCGCACTCGACGAGCAGCGCAAGGCCCTTGTGTCGGCACGCCCCGTCCCCATGTAGGAAACCTCGCCGCGCTATAATGCGCGGTTAGCTGACGGCAAGAGCGACAGCAGCACCTCCGGATACCGGCCCACCGATGCCACCGCGCACGACCGCCCCATCCCCGCAAGGACTGCACTCCAAATGATCGCCCAGACATCTTGTCGTCCGAGGATTTCTCCTCACTTGCAGTAGGTACCGGGCAGCGCCGGGTCTTCTGCAGCACAGGCAGCGGGCCCCGGTCCCTGCCGTTTCTGTCAGCGCCGGGTTCGTGGCGCCTTGCATCTTCTTTGTGTCCGTCTTTGATCCCGAGGTTCTCATGCCTGCTCAAAAGCCCGCGAAGTCCGTCAAGCCCGCCCCGCCCGCCAAGACCGTTTCCAAACCCGCAGCGCGACCGTCGAAAGCCGCTGCCCAGCCAGCAGTGCGGGCCGCCGCCCCTGCCGCCGCGAAGAAAGCCACGATAGTGACCGTTCCCAAGTCCACCGCCTCGAAACTCAAAGACGCAGCCGACGAACTGCTGAAGAACGCCGCCAAGGCGGCCAAGGCCACCAAGCCCAAGGTGGTGAAGGCGCCTGCCGCCGCGGCCGCAGCCGGCAGCGACGACGTTGCCGCAGCCGCTGCGCCCAAGAAGAAGCCGGGCCGCCCGGCCAAGGCCGCCGCACCCGCCAAGACGGCTGCGCGCAAGGCCAAGGACAGCGACGGCGACGACACCGACCTGTCGGACATCGAGGCCGAGTTCGCCGAGGAGCCGGAAGCCGAGACCGCGGTCGTCGCCGAGACGGGCGACGCCACCGCCGCCGCCCCGGCCGAGAAGGTCAAGCCGCTGCGCATGAAGATCAGCAAGGCGAAGGAACGCGCCCTGATGAAGGAATTCGGCCTGGACGAGACCGTCCTGTCCGAAGAGGACATGGCCAAGCGCCGTGCCCGCCTGAAGGCCCTGATCACGCTCGGCAAGACCCGCGGCTACCTGACGCAGGTCGAGATCTCCGACCACCTGCCCGACAAGCTGGTCGACGCCGAGACGATGGAAGTCGTGATCGCCATGCTCAACGACATGGGCATCGCGGTCTACGAGCAGACGCCCGACGCCGAGACGCTGTTCCAGAACAACGTCACCCCCACCGCCGCCACCGTCGAGGAAGCCGAGGAAGAGGCCGAAGCCGCGCTCTCCACCGTCGACAGCGAGTTCGGCCGCACCACCGACCCGGTCCGCATGTACATGCGCGAGATGGGCACGGTCGAGCTGCTGACCCGCGAAGGCGAGATCGAGATCGCCAAGCGCATCGAAGGCGGCCTGCAGGCCATGATGGAGGCGATCAGCGCGTCGCCCGCCACCATCGCCGCGATCCTGGTGATGGGCGAGGACATCCGCGAAGGCAAGGTCGTCATCTCGACCATCGTCGACGGCTTCTCGAACCCCAACGAGGCCGACGACTACGTGGCCGAGGAAGACTTCGACGAGTTCGACGAGGAAGATGACGACGACGGCAAGGGCGGCTCCAAGGCGCTGACCAAGAAGCTCGAGGAATTGAAGCGCGAGGCGCTGTCGCGCTTCGACCGGATGCGCGAGCTGTTCGAGACGGTCCACAAGATCTACGACAAGGAAGGCTACGGCACCCCTGCCTACCTGAAGGCCCAGGCCGCCCTCAGCGAGCAGCTGATGACGATCCGCTTCACCGCCAAGACCATCGAGAAGCTGTGCGACATGGTGCGCGCCCAGGTCGACGACGTGCGCAAGAAGGAGCGCGAGCTGCGCCGCATCATCGTGGACAAGTGCGGCATGCCGCAGGAGACCTTCGTCAAGGATTTCCCGCCCAACCTGCTGAACCTGAAGTGGGTCGAGAAGCAGGTCGCCTCGGGCAAGTCCTGGAGCACGGTGATGGCCCGCAACATTCCGCCGATCCAGGAACTGCAGCAGAAGCTGATGGACATCCAGTCGCGGGTGGTCGTGCCGCTGCCGGAGCTGAAGGGCATCAACAAGCGGATGAACGACGGCGAGCGCGCATCGCGCGACGCCAAGAAGGAAATGATCGAGGCCAACCTGCGCCTCGTGATCTCCATCGCCAAGAAGTACACCAACCGCGGCCTGCAGTTCCTCGACCTGATCCAAGAAGGCAACATCGGCCTGATGAAGGCGGTCGACAAGTTCGAATACCGCCGCGGCTACAAGTTCTCGACCTATGCCACTTGGTGGATCCGCCAGGCGATCACCCGGTCGATCGCCGACCAGGCGCGCACGATCCGCATCCCGGTGCACATGATCGAGACGATCAACAAGATGAACCGCATCTCGCGCCAGCACCTGCAGGAGTTCGGCTTCGAGCCGGATGCGTCCATCCTGGCCGAGAAGATGGAGATCCCCGAGGACAAGATCCGCAAGATCATGAAGATCGCGAAAGAGCCGATCTCGATGGAAACGCCGATCGGCGACGACGACGACAGCCACCTGGGCGACTTCATCGAGGACGGTGCCAACACCGCCCCGATCGAGGCCGCGATGCAGGCCGGCCTGCGCGACGTGGTCAAGGACATCCTCGACGGCTTGACGCCGCGCGAAGCCAAGGTGCTGCGGATGCGCTTCGGCATCGAGATGTCGACCGACCACACGCTGGAAGAAGTCGGCAAGCAATTCGACGTGACCCGCGAGCGGATCCGCCAGATCGAAGCCAAGGCGCTGCGCAAGCTGAAGCATCCGAGCCGCTCGGACAAGCTGCGCAGCTTCATCGACACGCTGTAAGTGCCCGTCGCCCGGAGACGGGCATGAAAAGAGCGCCTGGCCGTTGTTCCGCAACGACCAGGCGCTCTTTTTTTGGTAGCGCCGTACCGGCCGCCAGGAACAGGGCCGTCAGGCCGCCTTGCGCGCGGCGTGGTAGCGGCCGGTGCCGCGATGCAGCACCCGGTCGGTCGCCGGCACGTCGCCCGGCTCGTATTCGGGCAGGCGCCGCACCCGCTCGTACAGCGGTCCGAAATCGACCTCGGCGAGCTTCAGCAGGTCGTCCAGGCGGTCGAGCACGAAATACGTTTCCTGGAAGTCGTCGATCCGGTAGCGGGTGCGCATCACCCGCTCCAAGTCGAAGCCGATGCGGTTGGGCGACGCATCGTCCAGCGCGAAGACGCTTTCGGTGTACGACGAGGCGATGCCCGAACCGTAGATGCGCAGGCCGGCCGCCTCGCGCACCAGGCCGAACTCGACCGTGTACCAGTAGACCCGCGCCAGCTGCGGCAGCACGCCCAGCGCCTGCGCCCGCAGCCCGCCCTGGCCGTAGGCCTGCACGAAATCGGCGATCACCGGGTTCATCAGCATCGGCACATGGCCGAATACGTCATGGAAGACGTCGGGCTCTTCCAGGTAGTCGAGCTGCGCCGGCGTGCGGATGAACTGGCCCGCCGGAAAGCGGCGGTTCGCCAGGTGGTCGAAGAACACTTCGTCGGGCACCAGGCCCGGCACCGCCACCACCTGCCAGCCGGTGTGGCGCATCAGCACCTCGCTCAGCTGCTCGAAGTCGGGAATCTGCCCGGCGCCGATCGGCAGGGCCTGCATGCCGGCGACGAAGGCCTCGCAGGCGCGGCCGGGCAGCAGCTTCGACTGCCGCTCGAACAGGGTGCGCCAGGTGGCGTGCTCCTGCGGCGTGTAGCGCTCCCAGCCCTGCGGGATGGTCCAGTCGGGCCGCCCGGGCGGGCGGTCGGCACCGGCGGCGGCGCCGTGCAGGATGCGGGGGGATGTCTCGGCGGCGGGGCCCATGCAGGTTCCTCTCGTTGTGGTCTGCATGCACTGTAGCGGCGGCGGGCGGCAGGCTTTCTGCGAAGTTCTGTGCGGCGGCGCGGAACGGCGCATGTATGCGGCGCCGCGGCCGGTATCCGCGCGCGATGGCGCCGCAGCGATCAATCCATCTGCACCTTGGCCTGCCGCACCACCGCGGCCATGCGCGCCAGTTCGGTCCGGAAGAAGGCGGCCGTCGCCTCGGGCGTCTGCATCTGGACGGTATAGCCCTGCGCCACCAGCGCGTCCCGAGCCTCGGGCATCGCTACCGCGGCCTTGAAGCCTTCGTAGAGGCGGTTGACCTCGGCCCGGGGCAGGCCGGCCGGTCCGATGGCGGCGATCCAGCCTTCCAGCGCGTAGTTCGGCAGGCCCTGCTCGGCGATGGTCGGCACCTCGGGCAGGGCCGGCGTGCGCTGCGCGGTGGTCACGCCCAGGGCACGCAACGCACCGGAGCGGATGTGCGCGGCGGCCGGCGCCACCGCCACCACCGCCAGCTGCACCTGGCCGCCCAGAACGTCGGCCATCAGCGGGCCCATGCCCCGGTAGGGGATGTGCTTGATCTGGACCTGCGCCTCGTGCACGAACATCTCGGCGCCCAGGTGCAGGATGGTGCCGTTGCCGCTCGATCCGTAGTTGAGCTGGCCCGGCCGGGACCGGGCCAGCGCGACCAGTTCCTGCACGTTCTTCGCCGGCACCGACGGGTGGGCCACCAGCACGAAGGGCGTGGCGCCGATGACGGTGATCGGCGTGATGTCGTCGATCGCGTGGAACGGCACGCTCTTGTAGACGCTCGGGTTGACGACGTGGTTGTTGGAGACGATGCCGATCGTCTGCCCGTCCTTCGGAGCGCGCACCAGTTGCGCGGTACCGGTGATGCCGCCGGCGCCGGGCAGGTTCTCGATCACCACCGGCTGGCCCAGGGCCTTGCCGACGCTGGGGCCGATCGCCCGCATCGCGCCGTCGGCGCCCGACCCCGCCGACAGCGGCATGATGACCCGCAGCGGCTTGTCGCCGAACTGGGCGAACGCCGCGCCCGGAGCGGCGAAGGCGGCGGCCGCGAGCGCACCGAAGGCGCGGCGGTCGAGCGGGCGGGAGGCGGTGGCGTGGCGCATGGGCTTGTCTCGTCGTTATGGTGGTGGGAAACAGTACGGGCACGCCGCCGCACGGCTGCGGCAGCGGGCGCTCTCAGGCCACGGCGGCGGCCGCATGCAGCGCCGCGATGCCGTCGGCGTCGTAGCCCAGGCCCTGCAGCAGCTCGCGGGTGTGCTCGCCCAGCGTGGGCGGGTGCAGGCGCACGCCCAGCCGCTCGCCGGCCATCGTGATCGGGAACAGCGCCGCCTGGGCGATGTCGCCGGCGTGCGGGCCGTCGGGCAGGCGGATGTCGGCCAGGCCGCCGGTGGCCCGCAGGTGCGGGTCGTCGAACAGCTCCTCGGGCCGGGCAATGGGCGCGAACGGCAGGCCGTGCCGCTCGAAGGTGGCCGACAGCTCCGCCACGGTATGGTCCGCCAGCCGCCGGCGCAGCGTGGCCAGCAGGGCGGGCCGGGCGACCACGCGGGCGTTGTTGGTGGCGTAAGCGGGTTCGGCCAGCAGGTCGGCATAGCCGAAGGCGTTGCAGAAGGTGGTCCACTGCGCGTCGCTCACCGCCGCCAGGAACACCTGGCCGTCCCGCACGGTGAACACGTCGTAGACCGCCCAGGCGGAGATGCGCTCGGGCATCGGCGCGGCGGCCTGCCCGGTGATCGCGTACTGCAGCATGTGCTGGCCGACCAGGAACACGTTGTTCTCGAACAGGGCCGACTGCACCTCCTGGCCCACGCCGGTCTGCATCCGCTGCATCAGCGCGCCCAGCGCGCCGATGGCGCCGAACATGCCGCCCATGATGTCGTTGACGCTGGTGCCGGCGCGCAGCGGGTCGCCGGGCCGGCCGGTCATGTAGGCCAGGCCGCCCATCATCTGCACCACCTCGTCGAGCGCTGTGCGGTGCTGGTACGGCCCCGGCAGGAAGCCCTTGTGGCTGACGTAGACCACCCGCGGGTTGACCTTCGACAGCGCGGCATGGTCCAGGCCGTACTTGGCCATGGCGCCGGGCCGGAAGTTCTCGGCCACCACGTCGGCGGTGCCGCAGAGCTTGTGCGCCACCTCCAGCCCCGCGGGGCTGCGCAGGTCGAGCGCGATGCTCTTCTTGTTGCGGTTGAACATCGGGAAGAAGCCCGCGCCCGCGCCCAGCAGGTGCCGGGTGCGGTCGCCGTCGATCGGCTCGACCTTGATCACCTCGGCGCCCATGTCGGCCAGCACCATGCCGCAGGTCGGGCCCATGACCATGTGGGTGAATTCGACGACGCGGATGCCGTCGAGGGGCAGCCGGCGCGGCGCGGCGCGGGCACTCGCCGCGCCTTCCGCGGTGTCGGACAGGGCGGCATGCGCCGCGGCGGTGGAGGTGTTCATGCGCAGGCGGTCTCGCGGGGGATGGAAGCACCGCCCGGCACCGGCAGGCCGGGCGTGGCGGGGACGAAGGTCTTCGGAAAGCCGGCGCGCCAGAGGGTACCCTGCAGCGTCTCGCCGTCGAGCCAGCCGGCGATGCGCTGCCGCAGCGCCAGCAGCGCCGGCAGATCCAGGCCGGTGGCGATGCCCATGCTCTCGAGCATGAAGGCCAGGTCCTCGGTGTCGACGTTGCCGCTGGCGCCGGGCGCATGCGGGCAGCCGCCGATGCCGGCCAGGCAGGCGTCGAAGCGGTCGATGCCCACCTCGAGCGCCGCGTAGGCGTTGGCCAGGCCCATGCCGCGGGTGTCGTGGAAATGGGCGCTCCAGAGCCGGTCGCCGGCGATGCGGCGGGCCGCCTCGAACAGGTCGCGCACGGCGCCCGGGTCGGCATAGCCCACGGTGTCGGCCAGGCTCACCCGGTCGGCGCCGGCGTCCAGCAGGCCCTGCATGCAGCGCAGCACCGCGTGCGGCTCCACCCGGCCCTGGAGGGTGCAGCCGAAGGCGGTGCCGATGCCGCCGTCGATCAGCGCCTTCGATCCGGCGGCGTCGCGCGCCGCGCGGATGCGGCCGACCTCGGCGATCACCTCGTCGGGCGTGCGGCGCAGGTTGGCCAGGCTGTGGGCATGGCTGGCCGAGAGCGGCACGATCATCGCGTCGGCCCCGTGGGCCAGCGCCAGCTCGGCGCCGCGCAGGTTGGGCACCAGCACCGAGGCGAACACGCCGGGCAGCGCCCGCGCGGCGGCCAGGAGGTCGGCGGTGTCGGCCAGCTGCGGCATCAGGCGGGCCGGCACGAAGGAGCCGACCTCGATCTCGCAAAGCCCGGCCGCATGCGCATCGCGCAGCCAGGCGATCTTGTCCGCGGTGGGCACCACCCGCGCGATGCTCTGCAGCCCGTCGCGCAGGCCGACTTCGCGCAGCGTGGCACGGCGTGGCCGCGCGGCCGGCGCGCTGGAGGCCAAGGGAATGTTCATGCGTTCGTCTCCGTGGGGAAGCGCCGGGGCCCGGCGGGCGCCACGCTCTACCGCAGTCTAGGCATTCCGAAACGATTCGCAAGATTTCATTCGGAACCCTTAAGATGCCGAACCGGAATACCTGAGGCGCCAGCCCGTTCTAACGTGAACCTTGACCTGACCAGCCTGCGCCTTTTCGCCGCCGTGTGCGAGACCGGCAACATCGCCCGCGCCGGCGAGCAGCAGCGCATCGCCGGATCGGCGATCAGCAAGCGGATGGCGCAGCTCGAGCACGCGGTCGGCACGCCGCTGCTGGTGCGCAGGCGCCGCGGCGTGGCGCCCACCACCGCCGGCGAGACGCTGCTGGAACACACCCGGGCGGTGCTGCTCAACCTGGAGCGGATCGAGCGCGACATGGCGGCCTACGCCACCGGCGTACGCGGCCAGGTGCGGGTGCTGGCCACCGCCTCGGTGCTGGCCGAGTCGCTGGCCGACGACGTGGCCGCCTTCCTGCAGCTGCCGGCGCACCGCGACATCCAGGTGCACATCGAGGAGCAGCTCAGCCCCGGCGTGGTCCGCGGCGTGCGGGAGGGCAGCGCCTCGCTCGGCATCTGCTGGGACGCGGCCGACCTGCAGGGGCTGCAGAGCCGCACCTACCGCAGCGACCACCTGGCGATCGTCGCCTACCCCGGCCATCCGGTGGCCGAGCGCCGCAGCATCGCCTTCGCCGAGGCGCTCGACCACGAATTCGTCGGCATGCCCGCCCTGAGCGCGGTGCAGGTGGTGCTGCAGCGCGCCGCCGCGGTGGCCGGCCGGCCGCTGGTGCACCGGATGCTGGTGTCGAACTTCGACGCCGCGCTGCGGGTGGTGCGCGCCCGGCTCGGCATCAGCATCGTGCCGCAGGAGGTGGCCGAGCCCTATGCCGCCGCCTACGGCCTGGCCGTGGTGCCGCTGGCAGACCCCTGGGCGCGGCGGCGGTTCGCGATCTGCCTGCGCGACCTGCAGACGCTCTCGCCGGCCGCGGCCCTGCTGCTGGCGCACCTGGAGGCGGTCGGCCGGAGCCCAGCCGCCCACGCCACTCCGGATCCACGGGAAAAGTAGCCGCAGCCCGCTCCACGCACCGACCATCAGCTACACTTTCCATAGCATCCCGGAGTTTCGCCGACCGGGCTTCCACGCGGTCGGCCAGAATGCATGCGGGCTTTCCGCGGCCGGACACCGATCCGGTCCCGCCCAGGGACGTCGCCTCCATTCGATGCCCCGCCCTGCCGAGACTTCACCGCACATGCCCACCATCGGAATCGACGTCTCCCTCGCCCAGGTCATGGACCTGATGGTCGACGCCGTCTGCGTGGTGGACCCGGCCGGGCGGTTCCTGTTCGTCAGCGCGTCGGGCGAGCGGATCTTCGGCTACCGGCCCGAGGAGATGCTGGGCCGGCCGATGCTGGAGCTGGTGCACCCCGACGACCGGCAGCGCACGCTGCGGGCGGTCGACGAGCTGGTCGCCGGGCACCTGCAGCCGCACTTCTACAACCGCTACCTGCGCAAGGACGGCCGGGCGGTCGACATCATGTGGTCGGCCCGCTGGTCCGAAGCGGGGCAGGTGCGGGTGGCGGTGGCGCGCGACGTCACCGCGCTCAAGCATGCCGAGCGGCGCCAGGCCGCGATGCTGGCGCTGGCCGAGGCGGCCTACGCCGCGGTCGACGTGCGGGCGCTGCTGCAGCAGGTCCACCAGATCGTGCGCGGCCTGCTGCCGGCCAGCGGCTTCGGCGTGGCGCTGCACGACGCCGCCAGCGGCCGGCCGCGCTTCGCCTACGCCAGCGGCCTGCCCGCGGCCGAGGGGCCGATGCCCGCGGCCCGCACCCTGTCGGCCGACGTGATCCAGAGCGGCCAGCCGCTGCACTACACCGCGCAGGACCGTTCCGCCCGCCCCGGCCCGCCGCCGGGCGACCTGGCGGCCGACGCGCTCGACTGGCTGGGTGTGCCGCTGCACGGCCAGGCGGGGGTGATCGGGGCGCTGTCGGTCCAGCGCCGGGCGGGCGATGCCGGCTACGACGAACGCGACATCGAACTGCTGCAGTTCGTCTCGACCCAGGTGGCGGCCGCCATCGAGCGCCGGCAGAGCGAGGCGCGGCTGCGCCACCTGGCCGAATACGACATGCTGACCGGCCTACCCAACCGGGCGCTGCTCGACGAGCGGCTGCGCGCCGGCCTGGCGCGGGTGCGGCAGGCGGGCAGCCGGTTCGCGGTCCTCTACCTCGACCTGGACGGCTTCAAGCAGGTCAACGACACCCTGGGCCACGCGGTGGGCGACCAGCTGCTGCAGGAGGTGGCGATCCGGCTCTGCGCCAGCGTGCGGATCTCCGACACGGTGGGCCGCATGGGCGGCGACGAATTCATGGTGCTGCTGCACGACGTGGGCGAGGCGCCGCAGGCGCTGCAGACCGCCGAGAAGATCCGCGCCGCACTGGCGCAGCCTTTCGCGCTGGCCGGGCAGGCGGTGCAGGTGGCGGCCAGCATCGGCATCGCGCTGGTGCCGTCGCACGGCGACGAGATCGGCCTGCTGCTGCGGCAGGCCGATGCGGCGATGTACCGCGCCAAGCGCGACGGCGGCAACCGGCTCTGCGTGGCCGAAGCCCGGGCCGACCGTGGCGCCATGGACGCCGCCCCCTAGCGGCCCGGGCCCGGCAGGGCGCACGATCCGGCATCGCCGCAGCTTCCGTGCCTGCGCCGGCCGACGGCGGCACGGCGGTGCGCCGGCGCCGGCGCCGGTGGACGGTCAGGCCACGGCGGCCTCCAGCTCCGGGATGCCGGCCGACAGCGCTAGCACCCGGCGCGCCTGGCCGACGGACACCGCGCCCGCGCCGCCGGTCCAGGCGACGAACTGGTCGGGGCGTACCAGCACCAGCCGGGCACCGTACCGGGTCTGCTCGCCGCTGCCGGTGGCCTCCACCACCGTGAGGGGCAGGTTCTGCGCGGCCGCGGCATCGCGGAACGCCTGGACGGCCGACGCGTCGGCATCGAATGCCAGCAGGGTGAAGCCTTCGCCCAGCGCCTCGTAGACATTGCGCCCCGACGGCAGCGCCGCGGGCGCCAGATGGTGGCCGGGCCGGGCGTCGAACCGGTGGGAGCCGCTGGCGCTGCTGGTGCGGTCTTCTCCGCCCCAGACGACGGTGGAGCCTTCGTAGTGCGGCTCGAAGGCGTGCACCTCGCCGACGGCGCCCTGGGCCCGCGCCGTCCATGCCGCCTCGAACGCGGCCAGGTCGCGCGACGGGTCGTGCGCATCCAGGAAAACGCGGTCGTCCTCGATGGACTTGGCGATGAAGTCGCGCATGGTCGAGGCGAAGACCGGACGCCGCTCGGCGTCGTAGGAGTCGAGCAGGCGCTCGCCACCCCAGCCCTGCAAGGTGGCCGCCAGCTTCCAGCCCAGGTTGCGGGCGTCCTCCAAGCCGGAGTTGACGCCGTAGCCGCCGTAGGGCGGATGGCTGTGCGCCGCGTCCCCGGCGACGAAGATGCGGCCGGCACGGTAGCGATCGGCCAGCATGAAGCGCAGGTCCCAGAAGCCGATGTGCTCGAACTCCACATCGAACGGCGCACCCACCGCCTCGTGCAGGTAGGCCGCGAAGTCGAAGTTGTCCTTGGTGGTGCCGGGCGGCACCGGCGCATGGAAGAACCAGGTGCTGCCCAGGTCCACCCGGCCGAAGAACTTCCAGTAGCCCTTCAGCTCCGGCTGCAGCACGTTGTAGTAGGACTTGCCGGGGTAGCGCTCCAGCAGCCGGTGCAGCTCGCGCGACCGGAAGACCAGCAGCACCATCATCCGGTCGTGGTCGGTGCGGGTCTGGGCGATGCCCGCCTGCTCCCGCACCACCGAGCGGGCCCCGTCGGCGCCGACCGCATAGGCGCAGCGCAGCACGCGCTCGCCCTCGCCGCCCCGCTCGGCGATCGTGACCGACACGCCGTCGTCGTCCTGCGCCACGCTCCGGGTCTCCCAGCCGTACACCGTCCGCACCGAGGGCAGCTCGGCCACGCGCTGGCGCAGCACCGCTTCGGTCGCGTACTGCGGCAGCCGCTCGTTGCCGGTGAAATAGTAGGGCTTGACAAGTTCGCGCTGCAGCCAGTCGTAGGTATGCGGGCCCAGCAGGCTGCCGTGCGCCGTGAGGCCGCCGATGCCGTATTCGACCGGAATGGTGCGTGCGGCACGCAGCCGCTTCTCGGCACCCCAGAAGTGGAAGTGCTCCATCGTCCGCTGGGTCAGGTTCTGTCCCTTGGGGATCGGCTGGGGCTGCGGGTAGCGCTCCACCACCACGACCCGCACGCCGCGCTGGCCGAGCTCGATGGCGAGCCCCATGCCCACCGGCCCGCCTCCGGCGATGACCACCTCGGCATCGTGCTGCGCATTCGCTTGTTCTGTGTGCATTGCGTTCATTCGTTGTGTGTCATTCCGCCGTGATGCCCTGGGCCTTGATCAGGTCGGACCACCGCCGCGCATCGGCCGCGACGAGCTTGCCGAAGGCCTCGGGCGAACCGTGCGCCGGGGTCATGCCCTGGGTCTCGAAGGATTTCGCGACGGCCGGTTGCGCGAGCACCTCGCGCAACTCGGAATTGAGCCGGTCGACGAACGGCCGCGGCGTGCCCGCGGGCGCGAACACCCCGTACCACATGTCGACGTTGAGGTCGCCGAGCTTCAGGACGCCGAGCGGCGGCACCTCGGGCAGCAGCGGGTGCGGCATGTCCGAGCTGATCGCCAGCGCCTTGAGCTTGCCGGCCTTCACATGCTGCAGCGCGACGTGGATCGGCAGGAACATCGTGTCGATCTGCCCGCCCAGCAGGTCGTTCAACGCGGGCGCGGTTCCGCGGTAGCTGATGTGCGTCAGCGAAATCCGGGCGCGGTTCTTCAGCAGCTCCATCGCCAGGTGGTGGGGAGTGCCCGGGCCCGGAGAGCCGTAGTTGAGCGCGCCCGGCTTGGCACGGGCGCGGTCGAGCAGGTCCTTCAGCGACTCGATCCTGGCGTTGGGGCCGGCCACCAGCACCAGCTGGCCCCAGCTGGTCTGGCTCACCGCCTGCAGGTCGGTCAGGGGGTTGAAACCCTGCTTGGGGTAGAGCGCCGTGTTCATCACCAGCGTGTTGACGCTGACCAGCAGGGTCGAGCCGTCCGGCGCGGCGCGGACCACCTCCTGGGTGCCGATGATGCCCGACGCGCCGGGCTTGTTGTCGACGAAGAACGGCCGCTTCAGCCGCTCCGACAGGGGCGCCGCGATCTGGCGGGCCACCATGTCGATGCCGGTGCCGGGGGTGAACGGCACGACCAGGCGCACCGGCACCTCGCCCGCGCCCTGGGCTCTCGCGAAGGGCGCGACCGTCGCGGCGAGCCCGCCCAGCAGCAGCCGCCGGCGATGGACGCAGGAGCACGACCCGTTGGAATTCTTCATGGATGTTTGTCTCTCTGGAAGTTGATGGACAATTACAGCGGCATCTCCGGCATCGAACAAACGGTAATTTTTGATGAATTCGTCACAGAAACTGATGAATATCGGCAGCCGCCAGCTCCAGGCATTTCTCGAGATCACCCGCCTGCAGAGCTTCGCCAAGGCGGCAGAGCAGGTGAGCCTGTCGCCCTCGGGCATGAGCATGCTGGTCAAGGAGCTGGAGGACCAGGTGGGCGCGCGCCTGTTCGACCGCACCACCCGCTCGCTCGCATTGACCGACGCAGGCCGGCGGCTGCAGCCGGTGGCCGAGCGGGTGATCGGCGAGCTGCGCTCGCTGGGCGCGGTGATCGACGGGAGCGAATCGGCGGTGCGGTCTCGCCTGTCGGTCGCGGCCACGCCCATGGTGTCGGCCAGCCTGCTGCCCGACGTGGTGCGCGGCTTCGGCACCACCCATCCCGGCGTGCAGGTCCACCTGGCCGATGTCGAGGTGGAAACCGTGCGCAAGGCGGTGTTGCAGGGCGACGCCGACATCGGCCTGGGCTTCTTCGTCAAGCCGGCCGTGGGCATGTCGCGCCAGCCGCTCTGCCGGTTCAGGCTCATGCACATCGGGCCGCCGAACGCGTCGAGCGGCGGCCTCGGCAAGAGCCAGACCTGGAAGAGCCTCGAAGGCCTGGCGCTGCTGAGCCTGCCGTCGGGCAACCCGATCCAGGTGCTGATCGAAAAGCAGCTGGCCCGCATCGGTTGCCTGCCGGAAGAGCGGCTGCGGATGAACCTGATGGGCACCATCATCGGCATGGTGCGGGCGGGGCTGGGCCACGCGGTCATGCCCTCCTTCGCGATGGAGGAATGCCTGCGCCAGGGCCTGTCGGTGGCGATGCTGCGCGAACCGGTGGCGCACCTCGACCTGTACCTGGTGGCGCGCTCCGGCACCCGACCGAAAGCGGCCGCGCGGGCGTTCGCCGAATCGCTGAAGCTGGCCGCCGCGCGCCTGCCGGGCTAGCGGCTCAGGCCAGTTCGCGCATCGCGGCGATCAGGTCGGCCTTGCCCTCGAAGCCGATGCCCGGCAGCGGCGGCAGCGTGACGTAGCCGTCCTGCACGGCCACCCCGTCGGGGAAGCCGCCGTAGGGCTGGAACAGGTCGGGGTAGCTCTCGTTGCCGCCCAGGCCCAGGCCGGCGGCGATCGCCAGCGACATCTGGTGGCCGCCGTGCGGGATGCAGCGGCTCGGCGACCAGCCGTGTTCCTTCAGCATGTCGAGGGTGCGCAGGTACTCGACCAGGCCATAGCTGAGCGCGCAGTCGAACTGCAGCCAGTCGCGGTCCTTGTGCATGCCGCCGTGGCGGATCAGGTTGCGGGCGTCCTGCATCGAGAACAGGTTCTCGCCGGTGGCCATCGGGCCCTGGTACACCTCGCCCAGCTTCGCCTGCAGCTCGTAGTCGAGCGGGTCGCCCGCCTCCTCGTACCAGAACAGCGGGTACTGGGCGAGGGCCCGGCCGTACTCGACCGCGGTCTTCAGATCGAAGCGGCCGTTGGCATCGACCGCCAGCTGCTGGCCCGGGCCGAGGATCTTCAGCACCGACTCGATCCGCTCGCAGTCCTCGGCCAGCGAGGCGCCGCCGATCTTCATCTTCACCACCGAGTAGCCGCGCGCCAGATAACTCTCCATCTCCTTTTTCAAGCCGTCGAGGCCCTTGCCGGGGTAGTAGTAGCCGCCGGCGGCGTAGACGAAGACGCGCGGGTTCGGCGTGCCGGTGCCGTAGCGCTCGGCCAGCAGTTGGTAGAGCGGCTTGCCGGCGATCTTGGCGGTCGCGTCCCAGATGGCCATGTCGATGGTGCCGACCGCGACCGAGCGCTCGCCGTGGCCGCCCGGCTTCTCGTTGATCATCATCCGCGACCAGACCTTGTGCGGGTCGAGGTTCTCGCCGGTCTCGTCGAGCAGCGAGGGCGTGTCGGCGTCCGCCAGCCGCGGCAGGAAGCGCTCGCGGATCAGGCCGCCCTGGCCGTAGCGGCCGTTGGAGTTGAAGCCGTAGCCGACGACCGGCCGGCCGTCGCGGATCACGTCGGTGACGACGGCCACCAGGCTCAGCGTCATCTTCGAGAAATCGATATAGGCGTTGCGGATGTCCGATTTGATCGGGCGGGTGGACTCGCGGATGTCGACGATCTTCATGGTCTTGGCGTGCTTTCTCTGCGGTAAAAAAACGAATGGCTGGCGCTAGCGGGGCAGTGACGATCCGCCGCAGACGGCGATGTCCTGACCGGTGATGGCCGCGGCGATGGGCGACAGCAGGTAGCCGACCAGCCCCGCGATCTCGGCGGGCGCGATCAGCCGGCCGATCGGGGGCAGGCGCGGTGCGCTGGCGGCGCGCGACGGGTCCTGCAGCATCGCGGTGGCGGTGGCCGCGGGCGAGACGACGTTCACCGTCACCCCACGGTCCGCCACCTCGGCCGCCCAGCTGCGCGCCAGCGCGACCAGGGCCGCCTTGGTCGCCGCGTACTGGCCGCGGCCCGGCATGCCCTGCGCCACCCGGCTGCCGACGAACACCACCCGGCCGCTGCCGCGTGCGGCCATGCCGGGCACCAGCGCATCGGCCAGGCGGGTGGCCGCATCGACATGCAGCCGCCACATCAGCTCGCCGCCCGCCAGGTCCAGCTGGCCGAGCGGCCCGACGCGCAACACGCCCGCGGCATGCACCAGTGCATCCGGCACGCCCAGGCTGGCGGCTGCCCGGGCGATCTCGTCGCCCTGCGCCAGGTCGACCTGCACGTGCGAGAAATCCGCACGCACGATGCCCGGGGCCGACACGTCGAGCCCGCTGACCCGCCAGCCCGTGGCCAACAGCGATTCGGCGATCGCGCGGCCGATGCCCGAACTGCTGCCGGTGACGACGGCGTGCAAGGCGTCACTCGACACGGATATTGCCCTCGGTGACGATCTTCTGGCTGCGCACCATGTCGTCGTGCTGGAACTTCTCGAAGTCCTTCACGCTGCCGGGCGTGAGCAGCAGGCCCTGCTCCTGCAGCTTGTCCTTCATGTCGGTGGCCAGGGCCTTGTTGACCTCGGCATTGAGCCGGGCGGTGATCTCGGCCGGCAGCCTGGCGGGGCCCCACAGGCCGTACCAGCTGTAGGCCTCGTAGCCTGGGATGGTCTCGCCGACGGTGGGCACGTCGGGCAGGTTGGGCGCGCGGTTGGCCGAGGTGACGGCGACCACCCGCAGCATGCCGCTCTTGTGGTACTGGAGCGATCCCAGGATCGGGTCGACGAAGCCGTCGATCTGGCCGCCGATCAGGTCCTGGAACGCGGGCGCGGTGCCCTTGTACGAGACGATCAGGTAGTCGAGGTTGCCGGCGCGCTTCAGCATCTCGGTGGCCAGGTGGCCGGCCGAACCCACCGAGCCGACCGCGAAATTCATCTTGCCCGGATTGGCCTTGGCATAGGCCAGCAGCGACTTGATGTCGGTCACCGGCAGGTTCTTGTTGATCGCGACCGACAGCGGCGCCTTGGCGACCAGGGCCACCGGGGTGAAGTCCTTCACCACGCCGTAGGGGACCGATTTCATCGTCATCGGCGCCGTCGTGAAGGTGGAGGCGTTGAAGAGCAGCGTGTAGCCGTCGGCCGGCGACTTGGCGACGATGTCGGCGCCGATGATGCCGTTGCCGCCGGGCTTGTTCTCGATGACGAAGCTCTGGCCGGTCTGCTCGCCCAGCTTCTGCGCGAGCTGCCGGCCGACGGTGTCGAGCGTGCCGCCGGGCGGGAACGGGATCACCACCCGCACCGGCTTGGAGGGGTAGGCCTGGGCGAAGGCGGCGCCGGCGGCGGCCAAAGCGAGTGCGGCTGCGGCAGCTCTGACGAAAGTCTTGCGTTGCATGCGGTGTCTCCTGTTTTTATCGATGTCGATGCGCTGCGGCCGGAAGGCCCAGAGCCCGCGGCATGCGTCGCCGCCTGCCGCACGGGGGCCGGCCGCGGCCGGCCGTGGATTCAGCGCTTGAGCAAGCCGGCCTGCTCCACGGCGGCGCGCAGGGCCGCCACCTCCTGCGCGTTGGGCGCTTCGGTAGGAGGCCGCACCGTGGCGTCGTCGATCACGCCCGCCAGGTACATGCCGCCCTTCATCCGGGCATGGGCCTCGCCGGTGGGCTCGCCGCCGCCGTAGACCGCGTCCTTCAGCGGCGTGATGACCGCCTGCACCTCCATCGCCTTCTTGAGGTCGCCGGCCTTCACCGCGTTCCACAGGTCGATGATCAGCTGCGGGATGAAGGTGGCGAAGCCGACCAGCGCGCCGTCGACGCCCTGCACCATCGAGGCCAGCAGGTACTCGTCGTGGCAGGTGAGGATGGCCTTGGAGGCGTCTGCCTCGCGGATCGCCTGGATGTCGCGGGCGTACTTGTTCATGTCGCGCTGGCCGACCTTGAAGGCCTGCAGGTACGGCAGCCTGGCCAACTCGGCCAGCAGCTGCGACGAGTAGGAGGCGCGGGTCCAGGCGGGGTAGACGTGGCAGACCAGGTCGAGGTCGGGCGCGGCCTTGTGGATCGCGTCGAAGTACTGCAATGCGTGGCCCGGCGTGAAGCCGAAGCGCAGCCAGTGGTGCGGCGGCATCACGTCGAGCGCCACCGCGCCGGCGGCCTTGGCCAGGCGGGCGTGCTCGGCGGCCTCGGCCAGGCCTTCGCAGACGATCGACGAGATCACCGGGCAGCGGCCCTTCAGTTCGTCGGCGACGATGCGGGTCACCTCGGCCCGCTCGGTGGGGGTGAGCGAGAACACCTCGCCGGTGTGGCCGTTGGTCATGATGGCGACCACGCCGTCGTGGCCCGCCAGCCACGAGGCGAGCTTGCGCAGCGCGGGCTCGTCGATCCGGTGGTCGGGGGTGAAGGGGCAGGAAATCGCCGGGATGATCCCGCGATAATTCGCGATGGCTGGCATGCTGTGTCTCCGGTGTGCAAGGGCTGCTGGGTGTGCAGGCCGCATGATTGCTCCGCCGGCCGCGCCGGTCCAATACCCGAATCGCATACATCTATCGCAGAGCACCCACGCATGGGCCCCGGCAACCGACCGCTCGACCTGGAATGGCTCGAGGACTTCCTGGCGCTGGCCGACAGCGGCAGCTTCTCGCGCGCGGCCGAGGCCCGCTCGATCGCCCAGCCGGCCTTCAGCCGCCACATCCGCGCGCTGGAGGACTGGGTAGGCGTGGAGCTGTTCGACCGCAGCGCCCATCCGGCCGCCCTGACCGCCGCCGGCCAGCGCTTCCTGCCGCTGCTCGAAGACGTGCTGGCCGGGCTGGAAGCGGCCCGCATCAAGGCCCGCGCCGCGCACGACATCGCCGCGGCCAGCCTGCGCTTCGCCGCCACCCATGTGCTGTCGCTCACCTTCTTTCCGCGCTGGCTGGGCGGTGTCGAGGCGGCGCTGCAGGTCGGCCCGATCCAGATGGTGTCGGACAGCTCCCAGGCCTGCGAGGACCTGGTGCTGCAGCGCCGGGTGCAGTTCCTGCTGTGCCACGGCCACCCCGACGCGCCGGGCCGGCTGGACGAGGCGCAGTACCCGGTGGTGCGCCTGGCAGACGACCTGCTGCTGCCGGTGAGCGCAGCGGAAGCCGGCGGGCGGCCGCGCCATGCCATCGGCAGTGCCGGGGCTCCGCCGCCGGTGCTGGCCTACAGCGAGGCCAGCGGCCTGGGCCGCATCATGCGGGCCCGGATGCGCGGCGCGCTCGGCGATGCGCCCTCGCCCACCCTGCCCGAGGCCGCGGTCGTCTTCACCGCCCACCATGCGGTGCTACTGAAGACGATGGCGCTGGAGGGCCGGGGGATCGCCTGGCTGCCGCGCAGCCTGGTCGCGGAAGACCTGGCCCGCGGCAGTCTGGTCGACGCGGGCGGCGCGCAGTGGCAGCTGCCGATCGAGATACGGCTCTACCGCCAGCGCGCCGAGATGGCGCCGGTGGCCGAAGCGCTCTGGACGCTGGCGACGACGGCCGGGGCCTGAGCGCAGGCCGCCGCAGCGCGGACCCTCGTCAGCCGACCTCGCGCCCGTCCTCGGCCGCCCGCGCCAGCAGGCCCTCGGTCGCCGTTCGCGGCAGCAGGGCCCGGAAGCAGGTGCCCCGCGCGGCCGAGGAGGTCACCTCCAGCGTGCCGCCGTGCGCCCGCGCGATCTGCTCGCAGAGATAGAGCCCCATGCCCACGCCGCCGCCGGGCGGGGTGGCGGTCGGCCGCCAGTAGGGCTCGAAGAGATGGGGCATGTCGAGCGCGGGGATCGGCCGCCCGCCGTTACCCACCTCGATATGCAGCATGTCGGCATCGGTGTGCACGTCGACCCGGATCGGCTGCTCTGCGGCACCGTAGCGCAGGGCGTTGTCCAGCAGTTTCGACAGCATCTGCTGCACCCGCAGCGGATCGCAGCGCACCGGGCCCAGCAGGCCGATGCGGTCTTCGATGTCGCGCTCGGGGAAGCTGGCGCGCCGTTCGGCCACCAGGTCGCGCAGGCTGTCGGCCAGGAAGGAATCGATCCGCACGTCGAGCTGGATGCCCGAGCCCAGCCGGCCCTGCGCGAAATCCATCATGTCCTCGATCATCCGCAGCATGCGCTGCACGCTCACGTCGAGCCGGTCGCCCATCTTCACCAGCACCGGATCCGCAGTGCGCAGCCGCAGCAACTCGGCCATCATGGCGATGGTGCTCAACGGATTGCGCAGGTCGTGGCCCAGCACCGCGATGAACTGCTCGCGCAGCTCGGCCAGCGCCTGCTCGCGTTTCAGGGCCGAAGCGGTCTGTGTCTGCACACGCTCGCTCTGCAGCTGGGCCGCGATCAGTTCGGCGAAGGCCATCACGATGCCGACGGTCTGGGCCCCCGGTACCGTGGCCGGCTGCCGGTCGATCGCGCAGAGGTTTCCGAAATACTCGCCGCTGGGCAGCACGATCGGCACCGAGATGTAGCGCTCGATGCCGAAGGTCTGCAGGCCGGCGTGTGCGCAGTACCGCGGATCGCGGCTCGCATGGTCGATGACCACCGGCCGGCGGGCGACGCGCGCCTCGTGGCACAGCGTCGCCGCGGCGGGGAACTGCTGGCCCACGCACACTCCGAGCGCGCCGCGGTCTTCCACCGCGCAGGCCGTCCAGTGGCTGTCGGTGAGCCGCGCGATGGCGGCGAATTCCATTCCCGTGGACTGGCAGACGATCTTCAGGAGCGACGGGACCGCGCTGATCCGGCCGATGGCGGCGATGTCGCGTGCGATCGCCTCTGCGCTGTCGTCTTGCATGGTGAGGGGCCGATAGGTGTCGGCCACCGCACACCCGATGCGCCTATGACCCGACGTTGAACATCAAGAAACACATTATTACTCGGTTTACAGCTGGAATCGAATGTGTCGACATCCGCAAAGCCGCTCTCAGTAATGGGGCGGCAATTCGTCGCGCAGGTTGGTGGCGGCGCCGGTGCCGCCGTCGGGCGTCTGTTGCTGCAGGTGCTGCACCTGCAGCAGCAGGCGGTCGATCTGTTGCTGCTGGCGGTAGACGACGAGGTTCAGTTCGTCCACCAAATCTTCGGCGAAGCTCGCCTTCATCTCCAGGGCGTCGAGGCGGCCCGCCATGTCGTGCAGTTGTTCCATGCGGCTATTGGACCGCAGTTTCCATGCGCCCAAGGACGCCCCGCCGGTGGAGGGGGCGATGGTCTAATCCGCCTTTCCGCCCCCGAAAGCCGCATGACCACGCCCGACACCGCCGCATCGCTCGCGCTCAAGCTCAAATGGATCAGCCAGCAGTTCGCGCGCGACCTGCCGAACCTGGCGCCGGCCGAACGCCAGCGCCGCGAGCGGGAACTGGCCGACGCGGAGCGCGCCCTGCGCGAGCGGATGGCCGAGGACGCCGACGACTCGGGCCCCGGCGCGGTGCCGTGGAACTGAACGCGCAGCCCCTGCCCGTCCTGTATTCGTTCCGGCGCTGTCCGTATGCGATGCGGGCCCGGGCCGCGCTGCTGTCCGGCGGCGTGCAGTGCGAACTGCGCGAGGTGGTGCTGCGCGACAAGCCGGCAGCCCTGTGGGCCGCATCGCCCAAAGGCACGGTACCGGTGCTGGTGCTGGCCGACGGCCGGGTGATCGACCAGAGCCTGGCCATCATGCGCTGGGCGCTGGAGCGGCACGATCCGGCCCGGTGGCTCCAGCCCGCGTGCGGCAGCCTGGACGCGGTGTGGGCGCTGGTCGATGCGTGCGACGCGGTCTTCAAGCCGGCGCTCGATGCCTTCAAGTACCCGAACCGGCCGACGGATTTGCCGGCCGGCACGGACGCGCGCGGAGTCGGCGCGGCCTGGCTGCAGACGCTGGAGGAGCGCCTGCGCACCGCGCCGCATCTGTTCGGCGACCGCCCGTGCCTGGCGGATGCGGCCATCCTGCCTTTCGTGCGCCAGTTCGCGATGGTCGCGCCCGATGGCTTCGCGGCGGAACCCTGGCCCCACCTCCACGCCTGGCTGGCCGAATGGAGCGGGAGCGCGGCGTTCGTGCGGACGATGCACCGCTATCCGCCGTGGGACGGCCGTCCCGGCACCGCCTGGTTCCCGCCGGCAGGCTAAACGCCGGGCGCCTGGCGCGGTGCGCGGCCGGCGCAGGGATCAGAATTTTTCCCAGTCGTCCTCTGCGGCACCCGCCACCGCCGTGGACCGGGCGACAGGCACCGCGCGGGGCGCTGCGGCAGCCGCTGCAGGAGCGGTGCGAACCGACAACGTGGGCACGGCCGGCTTGCGGACCTGCACCGCTGGTGCCCGGACCGGTGCCGCCGGCAGGGCGCCGCGGCTGCGCTGCTGCACACCCTGGATCAGGGCCTGGGCCGTCGACGCATCGAGCCTGAAAACGCTGACCACGTCGACCAGGCGTGCGGCCTGGTGGTTGAGGCTGTCGGCCGCGGCGGCCGATTCCTCGACCAGCGCGGCATTCTGCTGCGTCACCTGGTCGAGCTGGTTGACCGCGTCGCTCACCTGCGAGATGCCCTGCGACTGCTCGTGCGTCGCCGCACCGATCTCGCCGATCAGGTCGGCCACGCGGCGGGCCTGATCGACCACTTCGCCGATGGTGGTGCCCGCCTCGCCCACGAGGCGCGTGCCGGCGTCGACCTTCTCCACGCTTTCGCCGATCAGGGTCTTGATCTCCTTGGCCGCCGTCGCACTGCGCTGCGCCAGGCTGCGCACTTCCGATGCCACGACCGCGAAGCCGCGACCCTGCTCGCCCGCACGGGCTGCTTCCACCGCCGCGTTCAGCGCCAGGATGTTGGTCTGGAACGCGATGCCGTCGATCACGCCGATGATGTCGCCGATCTTGCGCGAACTGGCCGAGATGTCCTCCATCGTGCGCACCACCTCGCCGACCACCTCGCCGCCGCGGCTGGCGGTGGTGCTGGCCGACTGCGCCATCTGCGTCGCGGTGCGGACCGTCTCCGCGTTCTGCTTGATGGTGGAGTTCATCTCCTCCATCGAGGCGGCGGTCTGCTGCAGGTTAGAGGCCTGCTCCTCGGTGCGCTGGCTCAGGTCGGCATTGCCCGTCGCGATCTGGCCGGCGCCGGTGGCGATCGATTCGCTGCCCTGGCGCACTTCGCTCACGACGCGGCTCAGGCTGCCGCGCATCAGCTCCATCGCGGCCAGCATGCTGGTGCTGTCGCCCTTCTTCAGCAGCACGTCGACGGCCAGGTTGCCGCGCGCCACTTCCTGCGCGATGGCCGCGGCATAGGCGGGCTCGCCGCCTAGCTGCACCTTGACACGGCGGGTGATCGCCCAGGCCAGCAGCGCGCCCAGCACTGCCGCCAGCGCAGCCACCACCAGCATGGTGAGGCCGGCGGATGCGGCGTTGCGCTCGGACTGGTCGACCGCCGACTGCATGAGTTCGCGCTGGTACTTGTTGAGCGTTTCCAGCGACGCGAAGAGGGCGCTCTGCGTCGGCCGGACTTCGTTGAGCAGCACGTCGCGCGCTTCGTCGCGCTTGCCGCCGATCGCCAGCGCCATCGCCTTGTCGACCGTCTGGTTGTAGGGGGTGCGCAGTTTTTCCACCTCGGCCAGCAGTGCGCGGCCGTTGCTGGAGGTGATGGTCTTGCTCAAGGCGGCGATCGTGGCGGTGTTGGCGGTCCGTGCCTCGGCCGTGCGCTTCTTCTCGGCCTCCATCTGCGCGGCGTCGGTCAAGAGCGCCATGTTGCGCACCGCACGCGCGACCACGTTCAGGTTGTCCTTGATGTCCTGGACCTGGAGCACCTTGACGATGCGATCGTCGGCGAGCAGCTTGATCTCGTCGCCGACCGAGTTGAGCTGCAACCGGCCGTAACCCGCAACCAGAACGCCCATGAGGATCACGGCGGCGAAACCCATGCCCAGCATCGTGCCGAGTTTCATATTTTTGAAGGAGTTCATGTGGCGAATCAATAAGTTACAGTTTTTGCATTGTCCTCTTCCACCGGTTCGATCGGGGTGCAAGTTGCCAATAACGGCCATAGCGGTTGGCATGCATCCAGTACGTCTGTCAGTTTGATGCAACTTTTGTAAGTTCTTCGGTTTATTACCTGGGTTTATATAGGCCAAGAAACTTTCCTGCGGCCTTTTCAGGCCGACCCTCTTCGGCTGCCTCCATACAGACTGGTCTGGCACACTTGCCAGGCCTCCCGTTACATATCTCGCTCCCCACACCGCCATGCCTGCACGCCCGCCCTCCGAGATCGCCCGGGACACCCTCAAGCTGCTGGCGGCCCGCAAACTCGCCCCGTCCCCCGACAACTACCAGGCGCTCTACGACGAGATCGCCGGCGCGGCCACGCCCGCGCCGTTTCCCGACGGCCCGCTGGGCCGCATCGCCCGTGCCTTGCCCGGGCAGACGCCGGTGCAGAAGCGCCTGCTGACCCAGTTCGACGCGGCGGTGCAGCAAAAGAGCTGGACCGACCTGCAGCGCGCCATCGCCGGCTATGCGCAGCTGGGCCTGGGCGCCTCCGCCGCGCAGGACACGACCGCGGTCTCCCCCGCGGCAGAGGCGGCGGTGGACAGTACGGCCAACACCCCGGTGGAGCTTGCGCCGGCGGCGGCGGTGGAGACCCTGCCCGCCGCCTTGCTGGAGCAGATCGCCCGCCTGGTCGAGAACGTGATGCCCGCCCTCGGCACCGAGGACGCCCGGCTCCAGCAGACCGCCGACACCCTGCTGCAGGCCCTGCGCGCGCCCTCCCCGGCCCAGGTGCTGCAGCCCATGCTGGCCGACCTGGGCTTTAGGCTCTCGTTCGCGGCCGAGGACCAGTCGGCTATCCGCGCCGGGCTGCTCGCCTCCCTGCAACTGATCTTCCAGAACATCGGCGAACTGAGCCTGGACGACCGCTGGCTCAAGGGCCAGGCCGACGCGCTGCAGGCCGCCGCCGAGCCGCCCCTGACGCTGCGCAGCCTGGACGACCTGCAGAAGCGCTTGAAGGACGTGATCGTCAAGCAGTCCGAATCGCGCCAGCGCAGCCTCGATGCGCAGGCGCAGATGAAGGACATGCTGGCCAGCTTCATCGCGCGGCTCTCGCAGATGACCGAATCGAGCGGCGTCTACCAGGATAAGATCGAACAGTGCGCCGACCGGCTGGGCGCGGTGCGCTCGCTGGAGGAGATGGCGCCGGTGCTCCAGGAGGTGATCTCCGCCACCCGCGCGATGGCGCTCGACAGCCGGGTCCACCGCGACGAGCTGCAGTCGCTCCAGGACAAGACCGCCGCCACCCAGGCCGAGATCGGCCGCCTGCAGGAAGCCTTGGAGAACGCCAGCGCGCAGGCCCGCCACGATCCGCTGACCGGCGCGCTGAATCGAAAGGGTCTGGACGAAGCCGCCGACCGCGAAGTGGCCCGTGCCCGCCGGGCCGGCACCGCCGTCTGCATCGGTTTGCTCGACATCGACAACTTTAAGCAGATCAACGACCGGCTGGGCCACGCGAGCGGCGACGCGGCGCTGGTGCACCTGGCGCAGGTGGCGCGCGAATCGCTGCGGGCGCAGGACACGTTGGCCCGCTATGGCGGCGAGGAGTTCGTGGTGGTCATGCCGGACACGCCGCCGGCCGAGGGCGTGGCGGTGCTGCAGCGGCTGCAGCGGGAACTGACAAAGCGCTTCTTCTTGGCGAACAACGACAAGGTGCTGATCACCTTCAGCGCGGGGGTGTCGGCGGTGTCGGCCAGCGATACGCCGGGGGATGCGCTGAAGCGGGCGGATCAGGCGATGTATCTGGCGAAGAAGGCGGGGAAGAATCGGGTGATGTTGGCGTAGGGGTGGGTGGCCGGCGTAGTCCGGCCTGGCCTGGCTGGCCTGGCTGGCTGGCTGGCTGCTGTATCTTGCCCCCTCTCCCCCTGGGAGAGGTTGGGGTGAGGGCCGCGCCCGGCTTTTGTGTGTCGCTGCTGCTTATCGCTGCATTGCCTGTTTTGGGTCCGGAGGCGGGGATTTCGCCCCCGCGGGCGAGTCCCTTTCTTTGCTTCGCCAAAGAAAGGAACCAAAGAAAGGCGACCCCGCTGCGGCGGTCCGGCTGCGCCGGACT